>NZ_CP169216.1:365000-4315000 GCF_041897515.1 Stenotrophomonas sp. P2112
GGGTAGAGCACTGTTATGGCTAGGGGGTCATCGCGACTTACCAAACCATTGCAAACTCCGAATACCGAGACGGACTGTATGGGAGACACACGGCGGGTGCTAACGTCCGTCGTGAAAAGGGAAACAACCCAGACCCACAGCTAAGGTCCCAAATTTTGTGCTAAGTGGAAAACCATGTGGAAAGGCACAGACAGCCAGGAGGTTGGCTTAGAAGCAGCCACCCTTTAAAGAAAGCGTAATAGCTCACTGGTCGAGTCGGTCTGCGGGGAAGATTTAACGGGGCTAAGCACAGAACCGAAGCTTGGGGTGCATAACTTTGTTATGCGCGGTAGAGGAGCGTTCCGTAAGCCGTTGAAGGTGGATTGAGAAGTCTGCTGGAGGTATCGGAAGTGCGAATGCTGACATGAGTAACGATAATGCGGGTGAAAAACCCGCACGCCGAAAGCCCAAGGTTTCCTTGCGCAACGTTAATCGGCGCAGGGTGAGTCGGCCCCTAAGGCGAGGACGAAAGTCGTAGTCGATGGGAAGCAGGTTAATATTCCTGCACCTCGCGTAAGTGCGATGGAGGGACGGAGAAGGTTAGGTGTACCAGGCGTTGGTTGTCCTGGGGAAAGGCGGTAGGTTTGGATCTTTGGCAAATCCGGGATCCTTTAAGACCGAGCACCGAGACGAGCCTTTATGGCAAAGTCACTGATACCACGCTTCCAGGAAAAGCTCCTAAGCTTCAGCTTACGCAGACCGTACCGTAAACCGACACAGGTGGGTAGGATGAGAATTCTCAGGCGCTTGAGAGAACTCGGGTGAAGGAACTAGGCAACATGGCACCGTAACTTCGGGAGAAGGTGCACCCTTTTTGGTGGCTCGTGCGAGCTATAGCTGAAGAGGGTCGCAGTAACCAGGCCGCTGCGACTGTTTATCAAAAACACAGCACTCTGCAAACACGAAAGTGGACGTATAGGGTGTGACGCCTGCCCGGTGCTGGAAGGTTAATTGATGGGGTCAGCCGCAAGGCGAAGCTCTTGATCGAAGCCCCAGTAAACGGCGGCCGTAACTATAACGGTCCTAAGGTAGCGAAATTCCTTGTCGGGTAAGTTCCGACCTGCACGAATGGCGTAACGACAGCGGCGCTGTCTCCACCCGAGACTCAGTGAAATTGAAATCGCTGTGAAGATGCAGCGTTCCCGTGGCAAGACGGAAAGACCCCGTGAACCTTTACTATAGCTTTACACTGAACGTTGAGTTCGTCTGTGTAGGATAGGTGGGAGGCTATGAAACCATGGCGCTAGCTGTGGTGGAGCCATCCTTGAAATACCACCCTGTCGTGCTTGACGTTCTAACCTGGGCCCATTATCTGGGTCGGGGACCGTGTATGGTGGGTAGTTTGACTGGGGCGGTCTCCTCCTAAAGAGTAACGGAGGAGCTCGAAGGTACGCTCAGCGCGGTCGGACATCGCGCACTGTGTGCAAAGGCATAAGCGTGCTTGACTGCAAGATCGACGGATCAAGCAGGTAGGAAACTAGGACTTAGTGATCCGGTGGTTCTGTATGGAAGGGCCATCGCTCAACGGATAAAAGGTACTCCGGGGATAACAGGCTGATACCGCCCAAGAGTTCATATCGACGGCGGTGTTTGGCACCTCGATGTCGGCTCATCACATCCTGGGGCTGTAGTCGGTCCCAAGGGTATGGCTGTTCGCCATTTAAAGTGGTACGCGAGCTGGGTTCAGAACGTCGTGAGACAGTTCGGTCCCTATCTGCCATGGGCGTTGGAGATTTGAGAGGGGCTGCTCCTAGTACGAGAGGACCGGAGTGGACGAACCTCTGGTGTTCCGGTTGTCACGCCAGTGGCATTGCCGGGTAGCTATGTTCGGAAGCGATAACCGCTGAAAGCATCTAAGCGGGAAGCGCGCCTCAAGATGAGATCTCCCGGGGCACAAGCCCCCTGAAGGAACCATGTAGACTACGTGGTTGATAGGTCAGGTGTGTAAGTACAGCAATGTATTGAGCTAACTGATACTAATGATCCGTGCGGCTTGACCATATAACCTCAAGTTGCCTTGGCTTTACGACAGCGTCGTAAGAGCATCCAAGTGCACGCTACGTCACAAGAACTATGCGAGGCTGGCGCCTTGTCCCCAGGGACGAGTGCGACACTCCAAAAGCCTCCCTGGTGAAATTAGCGCTGTGGAACCACCCGATCCCATCCCGAACTCGGAAGTGAAACGCAGCTGCGCCGATGGTAGTGTGGCTCAAGCCATGCGAGAGTAGGTCATCGCCAGGGTTTATACCCAAAACCCCGCTGCTGACGCAGCGGGGTTTTCCTTATTAAGTGAAGGCATTGCCTTTCTGGATACCTTCCGCCCAAGGGCAAGATCGCGAAGCTGGCGCTGCAAGCGCTGCTGCAACCGTCTCCCTGGTGAAATTAGCGCTGTGGAACCACCCGATCCCATCCCGAACTCGGAAGTGAAACGCAGCTGCGCCGATGGTAGTGTGGCTCAAGCCATGCGAGAGTAGGTCATCGCCAGGGTTTACACCCAAAACCCCGCTGCTCGCGCAGCGGGGTTTTTCTTTGCGCGCAGTAATACAGGTAGTACCAGCCGCTGGCCGGCAACCCGATGGCGTTACATCGCCCGCTAGATCCACGCCCTGCCTGGATGCCCTCTGCGAGGAAGCATGGCGCCAACCAAGGTCGGCCGCTACCAATCGATTGCCGGCCAGCGGCCGGCACTACCGGCAGATCCACACCAGTCGTGGATCTGCCGCCGACGGTATGCAAAAGAAAAGCGGCGCCCCAGTGGGGCGCCGCTCTGCTCTCAACAATGCTCAGTCGAGCATGGCCCGACTTTATTTGGCCGAAGCCTTGTCCTTCATCATCGCGTCGCGGGCCGCCTTGAACGGGTTGCCTGCATACCAGTTCGGCCAACGATCACCACCGGCCAGTTCCTTGCCCACGCCGTACATCAGCTGCAGGTCTTCAACGGTGCCGTCCAGTTTCCAGGTGGCCGCGTCGAACTCGTCCTTCGGGCCATGGTAGCGGTTGGCGCCGTAGTCCGCCGCGGCCTTGCGGCCCGCTTCCACGCCACCCTCGCGCAGGTCCTCGCCGCCATCGGCGTACAGGGCCGGCACACCGGCCTTGGCGAAGTTGAAGTGATCCGAGCGGAAGTAGAAGCCGCTTTGCACCGAGGTCTCACCGTGCAGCGTACGGTCCTGGGCGGCGGCCAACGGCTTGAGGATGTCCTCCAGCTCCGAGCTGCCGAAGCCGGTGACGGTCACGTCCTTGGCACGGCCGGCCACCGACATCGCATCGATGTTGATCACGCCGGCGATCTTGTCCAGCGGGAAGGTCGGATGGGCGACGTAGTACTTCGAACCCAGCAGGCCGGATTCTTCCAGGGTCACGGCCAGGAACACCACCGAACGCTCCGGCTTCGGGTCCTGGTGGGCCATGGCTTCGGCCACTTCGAGAATGCCGGCGACGCCGGTCGCATTATCGACGGCGCCGTTGTAGATGTTGTCGCCGGTCTCGCCCTCATGCTTGCCCAGGTGATCCCAGTGCGCCATGTACAGCACCGCCTCGTCAGCGCGCTTGCTACCCGGCAGCACACCCACCACGTTGCGCGACTGCTTCTGTGCGATCTGGCTCTTCAGGTCGACCGCAGCGGTGGCCTTCAGCGGCACCGGCTTGAAGCCGCGCTTGCTGGCGTCCTTGTAGGCCTGCGCCAGGTCCAGGCCGGCACCGGCAAACAGGGCCTTGGCCGCGTCGGCGCTCAGCCAGCCCTGCACCGGGATACGCGCTTCCGGATCATCCTTGGCCGGCAGGTCGTACTGCGGGCCAGCCCAGGAATTCTTCACCACGTCCCAGCCGTAGGAGGCGCCGGCGGTGTCGTGCACGATCAGTGCAGCAGCGGCGCCCTTGCGCGCGGCCTCCTCGAACTTGTAGGTCCAGCGCCCGTAGTAGGTCATGCGCTTGCCGTCGAACAGCTTCTCGTCGTCGACATGGAAGCCCGGGTCGTTGACGAACATGACGACCGTCTTGCCCTTCCAGTCCTGCCCGGCGTAATCGTTCCACTTCTGCTCCGGTGCATCGACGCCGTAGCCGACGAACACCAGGTCGCTGGCATCGACCTTCACCTCGGCCTGGCCGGTGCGGGTACCCACCACCATGTCGGTGCCGAACTTCAGCTCGGTGGTCTTGCCGCCCTGGGTGATCTTCAGCACGGTCGATTCGTCGGCCGTGGTCTCGGTCATCGGCACATCCTGGAACCAGCTGTCGCCGTTGCCGGGCTGCAGGCCGATGCGCTGCATCTGGTCGCGGATGTAGTTGACCGTCAGCTCTTCACCCTTGCTGCCCGGGGCGCGGCCTTCGAACTCATCCGAGGCCAGCGTCTTGACCATCTCGGCGAAGTCGCCGGCATTGATCTCCGGGGAGAACGAATGGGCGGCCGGCTTCGCCGCAGCGGTGTCGGTGGCCGGCGCGGCGGCGGGCGTGTTTTCGCCTTTGCAGGCACTGAGCGCGGCCGCGGCGGCCAGGCACAGGAGGAGTTTGCGGGGCATCGTCGATTCCTGGAGAACAAAGGGCGGCCGCACCTGATGCGCGACCGGTAACAGTGAGTATCACCGAACCGGCAGGTCCGGCGGGTTCAGTCCGCCGGGGCGGTTTCGGTGTCGAACGGAATTGGCTCGGCGCCGGTCACCGGGCCGATGCGAGCGGAGCGATGCACGTACAGCACCACTTCGCGCTCGAACTGCAGGGGGCCGTTGACCACCGCATTCGGGCCGATGATCACGCGCGGCTTGCGGCTGGCGGTCAGCGAGACACTGAAGTTCGGCTTGCGCACATGCACACCGCCGTTGACCTGCGAACCGATACCGACGGTGATGTCACCATTGACGGTCTCCACGTCCTTGCCGACGCGGCTCTCGACCAGGCCGATGCCGCCGTTCACGGTCTCGACGCCGCCTTCGATCTGGCTGCCGCGATCAGTGAAGATGCTGCCGTTGACGGTGCTGACGCCGCCACTGGCGATCACTTCACGACCCAGGCGCACACCGCCGTTGACCGTTTCGATCTTGCCGGTGCGCGCGCGGTCGGCGACCTTCACCCCGCCGTTGACGGTGTCGATGCTGCCGGTCTCGACGCCTTCGCCGACGCGGATGCCGCCGTTGACGGTGTCGAGCTTGCCGTAGCGTTGACCGGGTTCGGCGCTGATGCTGCCGTTGACCTTGCTGATGTTCTCCTGCGCACAGACCGGCCCGGTGGCCAGCAGTACGCCCAACAGCAGCGGAATGGAAAGAGTTTTCATGGCGACCTCGATGGATGTGCGGCTGGCAGGCCGCGTGCGGAGATGTCACCATTCCCCGGTAACCCCCGCAACTGCCTGAAGTCACTGGAAAGCCCTTGCGCGACAACGCCTTCCCATCACGCCGACATCACATCGCCGCTGCCCGCGGCGGTCGCTGCCTGCTGCTGGGGCTGGCGTTGGCGCTGGCCCTGCCGCTGCCCAGCGGTGCGCAGACCACCCGCGAGACCGAGCGCAAGCTGCAGAAACTGCGAACCGAATTGAAGGGCGTGGCGCAGGAGCGACGGCAGATCGAGGGCCAGCGCGGGCAGGCATCGCAACAACTGCGCGAGGCCGACGAGAAGGTAGCCCGCACCGGCCGTGCCCTTGCGCAGACGGAAGCCGCGCTGCGCGAGCAGGGCCGCGCCCTTGCCGAAGCCGAGCAGCGCCGCAGCACGCTGCAGGGCAACCTGGCCCAGCAGCACCGCGAACTGGCCGGGCTGTTGCGCGCGGCATATCAGCTGGGCAACCACGCACCGCTGAAGCTGCTGCTGTCGCAGGACACGGTGGCCGATGCCAACCGCGCCCTGGCCTACCATCGCTACCTGCAGCGCGAGCGTGCGCAGCGGATCACCACGCTGACCGCCGACCTGAAGGAGCTGGAAGCGCTTCAGGCGCAGATCGCCGAGCGCAAGCAGAAGCTGCAGGGGACGCAGCAGGACCAGAAACAGCAGGCAGCCGCCCTGGAAGCGGACCGCCGCGATCGCGCAAAGACCGTTGCCTCGCTGGAAGAGCGCTTCAAGGACCAGCGTGAGAAGGAACAGGCACTGGGCCAGGACGCCAAGGCACTGGAAACGCTGCTGGCCAACCTGCGTGCCGCTGCCGCGCGGGCCGAAGCCGAGCGGCGCGCCGCTGCACGCCGGGCCGCCGCCGAGAAAGCCGCTGCCGAGCGCGCCGCACGCCAGGCCGCCGCGCAGGGCCGTCCACCGCCGCCCACCAAGGTTCCACCTGCGGTGGCGTCGGCACCGGCGCCGAAGGTCGGCGGCCTGGGGTGGCCGTTGTCCGGCAACCTGCTGGCCCGCTATGGCGGCAAGCTGCCCGATGGGCGCACCAGCAGCGGTGTGCTGATCGGCGCGCCAGCCGGCAGCACGGTCACGGCCGTGGCCGATGGCACCGTGGTGTTCTCCGACTGGATGACCGGCTACGGCATGATCCTGATCGTCGACCACGGCAACGGCTACATGAGCCTTTACGCGCATAACGACACCCTGCTGAAGGATGCTGGCGCGCGGGTCAGCCGCGGCGATGCGGTGGCCAAGGTCGGCAATTCCGGCGGCCAGGGCGTCACCGCGCTGTACTTCGAGCTGCGCCGTGGCGGGCAACCGGTCAACCCGGACAGCTGGCTGCAGCGGCGCTGAATCCTGGCCCGCCGGATGCGGGCCGGATTCAACGGGAATTTAGCTGTGCTTCGCGCATAATCGGTGCATGTGCCTTGGGCACCATGCCACCGTCGACAGGAGTGATCCATGCGCGCAGCCCGTACCGCCACCCTCTTGCTGGCCCTGTTGCCAGCGCTGTCCTGGGCGCAGCAGACCGCGCCCGCCCCGAGCCAGGAAACCAGCGGGCAGGCAGCGAACAGCGAGGAGGCGGTGACCTCGAAGGTGCCGCTGGAGGAAATCCGCCGTTTCGTGGCCGTCTACAACGCGGTGCGCGCCGCCTATGTCGACCCGGTCGATGACAAGAAGCTGATGCAGTCAGCCGTGCGTGGCCTGCTGCTCGACCTTGATCCGCACAGCACCTACTTCAACAAGGAAGACGCGCAGGCCTTCGACGAGCAGGCCAACGGTGCCTACGAGGGCATCGGCGTGGAGCTGCAGCAGCAGCCGGACAACGCCAGCATGAAGGTGATCGCGCCGATCGACGACACGCCGGCAGCCAAGGCCGGCATCCTTGCCGGCGATTTGATCATCGCCATCGACGGCAAGCCGATCAGCGCGATCGATGCGAGTGAACCGCTGCGCGGCCCGGCCGGCAGCAAGGTGGTGCTGACCATCGTGCGTGACGGCAAGCCGAAGCCGTTCGATGTCAGCCTGACCCGCCAGACCATCCGCGTGACCAGCGTGCGCAGCCGCCTGCTCGAGCCGGGCTATGGCTATATCCGCCTGAGCACCTTCCAGGCCGATACCGGCTCGGATTTCCAGAAGCATGTGCAGCAGCTGCAGAAGCAGTCCGGTGGCCAGCTCAAGGGCCTGGTGCTGGATCTGCGCAGCAACCCGGGTGGCCTGCTGACCGCTGCGGTGCAGGTGGCCGACGATCTGCTTGACAAGGGCAACATCGTCAGCACCCGCGGCCGCATCAGCATCAGCGATGCCCGGTTCGACGCGACCCCGGGCGACCTGCTGAAGGGCGCACCGGTGGTGGTGCTGGCCGATGCCGGTTCGGCCAGCGCCTCGGAAGTGCTGGCAGGCGCGCTGCGCGACAACAAGCGCGCCCGCGTAGTGGGCAGCCGCACCTTCGGCAAGGGCTCGGTGCAGACCGTGCTGCCGCTGGACAACGGCGATTCGGTGAAGCTGACCACCGCGCGCTACTACACGCCCAGCGGCAAGTCGATCCAGGCCACCGGCATCGTGCCGGATGTGGAGTTGAAGCCCGCCGCCACCCCGGCGGAGGATGCCCTGCCGGCCAGCCTGAGCGATTACAGCGAAGCCACCCTGCCAGGCCATCTGCGCGGCGACGACGAAGGCACCGAGGGCTACCACGCCGGTGCGGTGCTGCCGGGCGACGGCCCGATCAACGACGCGCTGGCCGAGCTGAAGAACCCCGGTTCGGTGGCCGCACGGTTGAAGGCCGAGGCCGCGAAGGCGGATGCCGCCAAGGCCGCGAAGGCCGCTGCGGTGAAGCCCGAAGCCAAGCCGGAGGCGAAGGTCGAACCGAAGGCAGACAGCACGCCGGAAGCCAAGCCCGCTCCTGTGCCGGCCAAGCCTTGATTCCTGGTCTACGAACGAGCGGCTGAGCGTGGAGCCGGCCAGCGGCCGGCTCTACCTGGATCAGAAGCCGTGCCGCTTGCGCAGGCGGCGCGCGATCGCGGCGCGTACATAGACCCCGTACACGACGCCGAACACGAAGCCGCCGATGTGCGCCCACCAGGCCACCATGCCGAAGCTCGGGCCGATGTGGGCGAACACCACTTGCAGCGCCGCCCAGACGCCGATCAGCAGGTACGCCGGGGCGCGCACGAACTCCAGGAACAGGCCGAGCGGGATCACCACGCCCAGCCGCGCGCCCGGGAACAGGGCCAGATAGGCGCCGATCAGGGCCGACACCGCGCCGCTGGCGCCGATGATGATCTGGTCCGGGCTGCCCATGGTGTAGATCGCGACCAGGTTCGACACTGCGCCGCCGACCAGGAACAGCAGCAGCAGCCGCCACGGCCCCAGCACCCGCTCGGCGGGCAGGCCGAAGATCAACAGGAACACCAGGTTGCCCAGCAGGTGCGACCAGTCCGCGTGCAGGAACAGGGCGGTGAACAGCCGCAGCACGCTGCCGTCCTGCAGCGTCGCCCACCAGTCCAGCGGGTGGGTCAGACCGGTGGACAGCGCGCCCCAGTCCAGCCAGAGGCTGCCGCGGGCATCGTCCGGACGCGAGATCGACCACAGGAACGCCAGCCACAATGACGCGAACAGCACGGGCGTGGCCCAGCGCAGGGCCGCCTTCTTGCGGGACGGGAGCGAGACGAACATGCCAATAGCCTAGCGTGCGGCCACTTTCGGTGGGGACGGTCCTGTTCAGCTTTTGAGACGAAAAAACCGCCTGCGCTGTTATTGTTTCATTAACAGCTCTGGGTAATACTCGCATACGGCGTCGTATGTCGGGAGGGGAATCCGGCGCGCTCCGATGGGTCCCAGGACCCGGCGGGCGCAGGCGCACTCAGAGCACCATCACCGCTTACCGGAGAGAGAGAACTACGATGCAAACCGCTTCCACCATTGCCCGACTGACCCTGCTGGCCGTCGGCGTTGCCGGTGCGCTGGCCGCCGCCGATGCCAATGCTGCCGCCTTCCAGCTGAAGGAAAACAGCGCCAAGGGCCTGGGCCGCGCGTTCGCCGGCTCCACCTCGACCGAAGGTGACGCCTCGGTCATCGCCACCAACCCGGCCTCCATGCGCCTGCTCGACGGCACCCTGGTCCAGGGCGACGTCAGTGCCATCAGCTTCGGCGCCAAGTTCCGCGGCCAGGGCAAGTACGGCAACGGCGCGCCGATTTCCGGTGGCAACGGCGGCGACGCCGGCATGATCGCCCCGGTTCCGGCCGCGTACTTCCACGTGCCGTTCGGCGAGAACGACAACATGCACTTCGGTGCTTCGCTGACCGTGCCGTTCGGCTTCAAGACCGAATACGACCGCGACTGGGTCGGCCGCTACAACGGCGTCAAGACCGAGCTGCAGGCCATCGACCTGGGCGTGGCGTTCTCCTATGACGTCAACCCGTACCTGTCGTTCGGTGCTTCGGTGTTCGCCGAGCGCCTGAACGTCGACCTGACCAGCGCTGTCGATACCGGCACCGCGATCAACGCCACGGCCCAGCGCACCGCTGCGGCGCGTGTGCTGGCTGCCGGCGGCACTGCGGCCCAGGCTGCGGCGGCCTCGCAGGCCGCTGCACGCCAGGCCGCCCAGCTCGGCTTCTCGCCGGGCACCGCCGATGGCTACCTGCGCATCAAGGGCGACGAAGTGTCGGTCGGCTACACCCTGGGCATGACGGTCACCCCGGTGGAAGGCACCAACATCGCCTTCAGCTACCGCTCGAAGGTCGAGCACAAGATCACCGATGGCAAGGCCGACTTCACCATCCCGCAGAACGCTGCCGCCTTCCTGGCCACTGCTGCCCCGGGTACCTTCATCGACAGCAACGGCCGCGCCACCATCACCCTGCCGGCCAGCGCCACCGTGGGCTTCACCCACCGCGTGAACGACCAGTGGCAGATCATGGCCGAGGTCACGCGCACGGCGTGGAGCAAGTTCGACCAGGTCACGGTCGACTATGACTCCAACCAGCCGGACAGCGTGCTGCCGTTCCACTACCGCGACACCACCTTCGCGTCGATCGGTACTGATTTCCGCGTGAACGACAAGCTGACCCTGCGTGGCGGCCTGGCCTACGACCAGACCCCGACCACCGACGCCCACCGCGACGTGCGCGTGCCGGACACCACCCGCAAGTGGCTGTCGCTGGGCCTGACCTACGCCGCTTCGGACAAGATGGAATACAGCGTGGGTTACACCCACCTGTTCACCAAGGATCCGAACATCACCTCGACCTCGGCCACTGCCAACACCGTGACCGGCAAGTACAAGGTGAGCGGCGACGTGCTGGCGGCGTCGATGCAGTACAAGTTCTGATTCGGGCGATTGCCTGAAGCAGTACGAGGAGAGCCCCGCGCAAGCGGGGCTTTCTTTTTGCGGAGGGTATCCACGCATGGCATGGATCTACTGGTCCGACGACGCAGGGCGTGGATCTACGCGACAATGGTGCGATGAACCTGTCCGACCCGAGCTTCCAGCTGGAGCTGGCCGCCAACATCGCCGTCGCCGGCTCGATCCTGCTGGCCGGCCGCAACAACGTGCACACCTGGTGGCTGGGCATCGTCGGCTGCGCATTGTTTGCGGCCGTGTTCGAGCGCTCGCACCTGTATGCGGACATGGTGCTGCAGTTCTTCTTCATCGCCATCAGCGTGCTGGGCTGGTGGCAGTGGCTGCGCGGCGACCATGGCGCGCCGCTGCCGATCACTGCGCTGCGGCCGCGGGCATGGGCCTGGCTGGCGCCGCTGGCGGTGGTGGCCACGTTCGGCTACGGCTGGATGCTGACCCGACTGACCAACGCCTATGCGCCTTACATCGATTCGGCGGTGCTGGTGCTGAGCGTGATCGCGCAGATCCTGATGATGCGGCGCAAGCTGGAATCGTGGTGGGTGTGGCTGCTGGTGAACACCGTGGCAGTGCCGCTGTACTACAGCCGTGGCCTGCATCTGACCTCGATCCTCTACATCGGTTTCTGGATAAACGCGCTGGTCGCCCTGCGCCATTGGCGGCACCTGATGCGGGACGAGGCCAGGGCGGCCGATGCCGCTGCCTGAGCGTGTCGAGCGCGGCCTGGTGGTGGGCAAGTTCTGCCCGCTGCATCTCGGTCACGAACGCCTGATCGACTTCGCCGCCACGCGCTGCCAGCAGCTGCTGGTGATCGGCTGGTCGCAGCCGGGTTTCCCAGGCTACAGCGCCGAGCGTCGCGAGCGCTGGCTGCGAGCGCGCTTCCCGCAGGCGACGGTGGCGGTGCTCGATGATGCGCGGCTGGCGGCATTGTGCACGCAGCACGGTTTGCCCGTGCGCACGCTGCCGCACGACAGCGACAACGAGCACGTGCAGCGCGAGTTTACCGCCTGGCTGTGCCTGAGCCTGTTCGGCGGGCCGGTGCAGGCGGTGTACACCGGTGAGGACTACGGCGACGGCTTCGCGCAGGCGCTGGCCACGCACTTCGGTGCGCCGGTACGCCATGAGCGGCTCGAACGCGCATTGGACGCCGGGCAGGCGTGCGGCACCCAGCTGCGCGCCGATCCGCACGCGCACCGCCATGGTCTCGCACCGGAGGTGTACGCCGGATACGTGCAGCGCGTGGCCTTCATTGGTGGCGAGTCCAGTGGCAAGACCACGCTGGCGCGGGTGATGGCCGAGCGCCTGCAGACCGCCTGGGTACCGGAGTATGGCCGCACGCTCTGGGAGCAGCAGGGCGGCGACCTGATGCCGGACGATCTGCTTCGTATCGCGATGACCCAGCCGCAGCATGAAGAAGAGGCTGCGCGGCGGGCACATCGCTGGCTGTTCTGCGATACCACGCCGCTGGTGACGCTGGGCTACAGCGGCTGGATGTCTGGTACGGCGCCGGAGGCACTGCGGCAGGCTGCATTGCGGCCATATGACCTGCTGTTCCTGTGCGCGCCGGATATTCCGTTCGACCAGGACGGCACACGGGTGGGGGAAGCATTCCGTGCGCAGCAGCATGCGTGGTACGTGCGCGAGCTGCAGGCGCGGGGCGTCGACCATGTGCTGCTGGAAGGCGATCTGGAGACGCGCATCGCGCGCATACAGCGCGAGCTGGCTAAGCGTGCGGACAACCGGTTCAGTGTCGCCCTGCCTCTGTAGCGCCGAGTCCATGCTCGGCTGCGCCAGGAAAGCCGAGCGTGGGCTCGGCTCTACAGGAAGCAAAGCACAAGAAACCCCGCTTTCGCGGGGTTTTTCGTTCACTGCATGAGGCTGACGATCAGTCGCCCAGGGTCAGCAGCGAGGCGTTGCCGCCGGCGGCGGTGGTGTTCACCGTCACCGTCTTTTCGGTGGCAAAGCGCAGCAGGTAGTGCGGGCCGCCGGCCTTCGGGCCGGTGCCGGACAGGCCCTGGCCACCGAACGGCTGCACGCCGACCACTGCACCGATCTGGTTGCGGTTGACGTACACATTGCCGACGTGGACGCCGTTGCTGATGCGGTCAACGGTTTCGTCGATGCGCGAATGCACGCCCAGGGTCAGGCCGTAGCCAGTGGCGTTGATCTGGTCGATCACCGCGTCGAGCTGGTCGCCCTTCCAGCGGATCACGTGCAGGACCGGACCGAAGACTTCCTTGTGCAGCTGCCCCAGGTCCTTCAGTTCATACGCGCGCGGTGCGAAGAAGGTGCCGTTGGCGGTTTCAGCGGACAGCTCGGCGGCGGCGATCAGGCGCGCTTCGCGGTCCATGCGTTCGGCGTGTTCCTGCAGGATCTTCAGCGCGTCGGCGTCGATCACCGGGCCGACGTCGGTAGACAGCAGGCCCGGGTTGCCGACCTTCAGTTCCTTCATCGCACCGGCCAGCATGGTCATCACCTTGTCGGCGATGTCGTCCTGCACGAACAGCACGCGCGCGGCCGAGCAACGCTGGCCGGCGGAGGTGAAGGCCGAACCGATCGCGTCCTTGACCAGCTGTTCCGGCAGTGCCGAGGAGTCGGCGATGAAGGCGTTCTGGCCACCGGTCTCGGCGATCAGCACGCCGATGGCGGCGTCACGCGCGGCCATCGCACGGTTGATCGCACGTGCGGTCTCGGTGGAGCCGGTGAAGGCCACGCCGGCCACGCGCGGGTCGGCGGTCAGCGCCGCACCCACGGTGGCGCCGTCGCCCGGCAGGAACTGCACCACCTCGGCCGGCACGCCGGCATCGTGCAGCAGCTTCACCGCGTAGTAGCCGATCAGGTTGGTCTGCTCGGCCGGCTTGGCGATGACGCTGTTGCCGGCGGCCAGTGCGGCGGCGACCTGGCCCAGGAAGATCGCCAGCGGGAAGTTCCACGGGCTGATGCAGACGAACACGCCGCGGCCGTGCAGCTGCAGCTCGTTGGATTCACCGGTCGGGCTGGGCAGCTTCTCGGCGTGGCTGAACTGCTCGCGCGCCTGCTTGGCGTAGTAGCGCAGGAAATCCACGGCTTCGCGCACTTCGGCGATGCTGTCGGGCAGGCTCTTGCCGGCTTCCTTCACGCACAGCGCCATGAACTCCGGCATGCGCGCTTCCAGCTGGTCAGCGGCGTGTTCGAGGATGGCGGCGCGGCTGGCGGCCGGGGTGCGGTTCCAGGCCGGTTGTGCGGCCACGGCGTTGGCCAGGGCCTTCTGCACGGTGGCGGCATCGGCGGCCAGCCACTGGCCGACCACTTCGCGGGTGTCGGCCGGGTTGGTCACCGGCAGCGCGGCGCCGGCCGGGTTGGCACCCGGTACCAGCGGCGAGGCCTGCCACGGCTTCACGGCGGCGTTGAGCTGCTCGGCCAGGGCGCGCAGTTCGTTGTCGTTGGCGAGGTTGGCGCCCATGGAGTTCTTCCTGTCGTGGTTCTGGCTGCGCAGCAGGTCAACCGGCAGCGGGATCTTGGGATGCGGAATCGATTCGAACGAGGCGACCATCTCGACCGGATCGCGGATCAGGTCGGCGATCGGCACGCGCTCGTCGGTGATGCGGTTGACGAAGCTGGAGTTGGCACCGTTTTCCAGCAGGCGGCGCACCAGGTACGGCAGCAGGTCTTCGTGCGAACCGACCGGGGCGTACACGCGGCAGGGCAGGTTCAAGCGATCGGCCGGCACCACTTCGGCGTACAGGTCGTCGCCCATGCCGTGCAGCTTCTGGTGCTCGTACACGCCGCCGTTGGCGATGCTGCGCACGGCCGCGATGGTGTGCGCGTTGTGCGTGGCGAACATCGGGTAGATCGCGTCCGCATGGGTGAACAGCCGCTTGGCGCAGGCCAGGTAGGACACGTCGGTGTTCTGCTTGCGGGTGAACACCGGGTAGCCCGGGTAGCCTTCGATCTGCGCGCGCTTGATCTCGGCATCCCAGTAGGCGCCCTTGACCAGGCGCACCTGCAGGCGGCGACCGGCACGGCGTGCCATGTCGGCCAGGTGGTCGATCGTGTACGGCGTGCGCTTCTGGTAGGCCTGCACGACCACACCGAAGCCATCCCAGCCAGCCAGCGAGGCGTCGGAGAACACCTGCTCGATGATGTCCAGCGACAGTTCCAGGCGGTCGGACTCTTCGGCGTCGACGGTGCAGCCGATGCCGTAGCTCTTGGCCAGCTGTGCCAGTTCCAGCACGCCCGGCACCAGGTCCTTCAGCACGCGCTCGCGCTTGGCGTGCTCGTAGCGCGGGTACAGCGCCGACAGCTTGATCGAGATGCCCGGCGCGTTGTTGACGTCGCCGTCCGGACGGCCACCGCGGGCCTTGTGATCGCCGCCGATGGCGTGGATCGCACGACGGTAGTCTTCCAGGTAGCGCAGCGCGTCCTTCATGGTCAGCGCGCCTTCGCCGAGCATGTCGAACGAGTAGCGGTAGCTGGCGTTGTCGCCCTTGTGCGAGCGCGCCAGCGCTTCGCTGATGGTGCGGCCCATGACGAACTGGTGGCCCATGATCTTCATCGCCTGGCGCACGGCCAGGCGCACCACCGGCTCACCGACGCGGCCGACCAGGCGCTTGAATGCGCTGGGCGCATCGGCGCGCGTGGCGTCGTTCATCTGCACCAGCTTGCCGGTCAGCATCAGGCCCCAGGTGGAGGCATTGACCAGCACCGAGTCGCTGCCGCCCAGGTGCTTTTCCCAGTCGGCATCGGCCAGCTTGTCGCGGATCAGCTTGTCGGCGGTGTCCTGGTCCGGAATACGCAGCAGCGCTTCGGCCACGCACATCAGCAGCACGCCTTCTTCGCTGCCCAGGTCGTACTGGCGCATGAAGGCTTCGATCGCGCCCTGGTCCTTGGCACGCACGCGCACGCGGCCGACCAGGTCGGCGGCCAGCGCCTGCACCCTGGCCTGTTCCTCGGCGGGCAGGCGCGCCTGCGCCAGCAGCTCGCGGACGTGGCTGGCCTCGTCCTTCAACCAGGCATCGGTGATGGCCTGGCGGAACGGGTTGGGGGGCGCCGGCAGTTCCGGCGACAGCAGCGCGCCCGGACGCGGGGCGTCGTGGGCGGCAGGGGAGGAGGAAGGTGCGTTCATGCCGGTCCGGCCAGTGGAAAACTTGGCGATTTTAATCATTTTTGCGGCCTTCGGAAGTGCCACGCAGACACCTTCATGAAGGGCTGATAGCCACTAACGGTGGTGGATTCGGCGTGTTCAGCAAACCTGGCGAGATTTGTGCTGAATTCGTCATTCGTGCCGCCGACCGCATGCTGTGTTGCAGCATCGGAAAAAGTGTGAATGCACCCTTGCTACCGGCGAGAGGGCGGGGCTACCATCGAGACGTTTCCCGCGGCAGGAACGCGGTTGCGACATGATCGAGGTGCTTCCAGCTCCGGATGGGTCAGGTACGCAGCTGCGGCTGCGTCCCCCACGGGCGCTCGATGCCCGGCAGTTCGTCCTGTTGTTCACCGTGTTGTCGGGTGCGATGTGGCTGGTGTCCGCCCTCGGGTGGTGGGCCGGCAATGCATTCGCCCCCCTGTTCGCGCTGCTGTACAGCCTGGTGCTGGCGGCGGCGCTGCGTGCCTTGTGGCGCAGCGGTGAACGGCAGGAGGAGATCCGGGTAGTGCCGGCGTACGTGGAGGTCATTCCCGTACCCGGTGGATCGCCGGTGTTCCGGGCCCACCCGCACTGGGTGCGCCTGCTCACCGACGATGAGAGGGTCCGGCTGGCATCCAGCGGCCGGCAGGTGGAGGTGGGGAGTTTCCTCGCGCCGGCCGAACGTCAGACGCTCGCAGAGACACTTGAAAGCTTGCTCGCCGCCAGCGATGGCGGCAACCGACGACGCTAAGGGTCTAGGCAATGAAGCAAAGCAGCAGGTGGGGCACGAAGTGCGTGAACGCGGTTGCCGCAGTGCTGGCGACCGGGGGACTGATGCCGGCGTTGGCTTGGGCCCAGGCGGCCGATCCCAAGCCGTGGCAGCTGAACATGGGCAAGGGGGTGACCCAGACCTCGCGCCTGGCCTGGGAATCGAACAACCTTTCGTTGATCATCTGCACGGTGATCGGCGTCATCGTGTTCGGCGCGATGGCCTACGCCATCTTCAAGTTCCGCAAATCCAAGGGCGCGGTCGCCGCCACCTTCAGCCATAACACCAAGGCCGAGATCATCTGGACGGTGATCCCGGTGATCATCCTGATCGTGATGGCGTGGCCGGCCACGGCCAACCTGATCAAGATGTACGACACCCGCGATGCCGAGATGACGGTCAAGGTCACCGGCTACCAGTGGATGTGGAAGTACGAATACCTCGGGGAGAACGTCACCTTCACCAGTCGCCTGGACCGGGAATCCGACCGCGTGCGGCAAAGTGGCATCGTGCCGACCCGCGAAAGTCATCCGCACTACCTGCTGGACGTCGACAACCGGCTGGTGTTGCCGGTCGATACCAAGGTCCGCTTCGTCATCACTTCCGATGATGTGATCCACGCCTGGTGGGTGCCGGCGCTGGGCTGGAAGCAGGACGCGATCCCCGGTTTCATCAATGAAGCCTGGACCAGCATCGAGCAGCCCGGGGTGTATCGCGGCCAGTGCGCCGAGCTGTGCGGCAAGGACCACGGCTTCATGCCGATCGTGGTCGAGGCGGTGTCCAAGGAGGACTTCAAGCAGTGGCTGGCGCAGCGCAAGCCTGCACCGCCGGCCGAGCCCGCCCCCCCTGCGGCACCTGCAGAACCGGCTGCCCCTGCGGGCGAAGCACCGGCGGCACCTGCTGCTGCCGAAGCCGGCAATGCACCTGCGGTTGCGGCCAGCGGCGCGTGATGTAAAGCCCGCGGCCGCTCGCGGCCGTGGTGACAACCGATTCTGAGAGGTGTTTTGCAATGGCGCACTCGGCAGTTGGGCACGACGATCACCATCACCACCAGAGTTTCTTCGAGCGTTGGTTCTTCTCGACCAACCACAAGGACATCGGCACGCTGTACCTGGGTTTCAGTTTCATCATGTTCATCATCGGCGCGGCGATGAGCGTGGTGATCCGCGCCGAGCTGGCGCAGCCGGGCCTGCAGTTCGTCAAGCCCGAGTTCTTCAACCAGATGACGACCGTGCATGCGCTGGTGATGATCTTCGGCGGCGTGATGCCGGCGTTTGTCGGCCTTGCCAACTGGATGATCCCGCTGCAGATCGGTGCGCCGGACATGGCGCTGCCGCGCATGAACAACTGGTCGTTCTGGCTGCTGCCGGTGGCCTTCAGCCTGCTGCTGCTGACGCTGTTCCTGCCCGGTGGTGCACCGGCCGGTGGCTGGACGCTGTATCCGCCGCTGTCGCTGCAGGGCGGCTACAACGTGGCCTTCAGCGTGTTCGCCATCCACGTGGCCGGCATCAGTTCGATCATGGGTGCGATCAACATCATCGCCACCGTGCTCAACATGCGCGCGCCGGGCATCGACCTGCTGAAGATGCCGATCTTCTGCTGGGCGTGGCTGATCACCGCCTTCCTGCTGATCGCGGTGATGCCGGTGCTGGCCGGTGCGGTGACCATGCTGCTGACCGACAAGTTCTTCGGCACCAGCTTCTTCAATGCCGCCGGTGGCGGTGACCCGGTGATGTACCAGCACATCTTCTGGTTCTTCGGCCATCCCGAGGTCTACATCATGATCCTGCCCGCCTTCGGCGTGGTCAGCGAGATCATCCCGACCTTCAGCCGCAAGCCGCTGTTCGGCTACCAGGCGATGGTGTACGCCACCGCCGCGATCGCGTTCCTGTCGTTCATCGTCTGGGCCCACCACATGTTCACCGTGGGCATGCCGCTGGGCGGCGAGATCTACTTCATGTTCGCCACCATGCTGATCTCGATCCCGACCGGGGTGAAGGTGTTCAACTGGGTCAGCACCATGTGGCGGGGGTCGCTGACGTTCGAGGCGCCGATGCTGTGGTCGGTGGCCTTCGTCATCCTGTTCACCATCGGTGGCTTCTCCGGCCTGATGCTGGCCATCGTGGCGGCCGACTTCCAGTACCACGACACCTACTTCGTGGTTGCGCATTTCCACTACGTGCTGGTGACCGGCGCGGTGTTCGCGCTGATCGCGGCTGTGTATTACTGGTGGCCGAAGTGGACGGGGCGGATGTACAGCGAGAAGTGGGCCAAGGTGCACTTCTGGTGGTCGATCGTGTTCGTCAACCTGCTGTTCTTCCCGCAGCACTTCCTCGGCCTGGCCGGCATGCCGCGCCGCATTCCGGACTACAGCGTAGCGTTTGCCGACTGGAACCTGATCAGCTCGATCGGTGCGTTCGGCATGTTCGTCACGCCGTTCATGATGGCCGCGATCCTGCTGTCCTCGCTGCGCAATGGCGAGAAGGCCGAGGCCCGTAGCTGGGAAGGCGCGCGCGGGCTGGAGTGGACGCTGCCGTCGCCGGCACCGGCGCATACCTTCACCACGCCGCCGACCATCCGCCCGGGCGATCTGGCGCATGACGACATCACGCATTGAGGTGGGGCATGCATAACGAGAGCCCACTGCAGACCTGTAGAGCCGAGCCATGCTCGGCTGACGGCGTGCTGACCAACGGTAGAGTCGACTGTCAGTCGACTCGCGAAGTGCAGCCGACTAGCAGTCGGCTCTACCAGAACCAAAGCCAGAGCGAAGCCCAACACCACGGCATCGAACAGCAACGCCAGCGTGCCCGGCGCACGGCGATGTGGGTCGGCGCCATCGCGGTGCTGGTCTACGTCGGCTTCATCCTCAGCGGGGTGATCGGCCGATGAGCGAGGCACCGGCCAGCACGCGGTCACCCAGTGCCGGGCTGCCGCGCCTGATCGGCGTGGCAGTGGCGGTGTTCCTGCTGACCTTCTCGCTGGTGCCGCTGTACCGCATTGCCTGCGAGAAGGTATTCGGCGTGCGCCTGGAACGCGGCCCGGGTGGTGAAGCCAGTACGGGTGCCGCAGCTGGCAAGCGCACCGTGCGGGTGGAGTTCGATGGCGGCGTCAATTCGCGCCTGCCGTGGTCGTTCCATCCCGAGCAGCTGACCATGGATGTGGTGCCCGGCGAACTCAACGAGGCGCTGTACTTCGCCCGCAACGACAGCCAGCAGGCAGTCGTTGGCAGCGCGGTGCCTTCGGTGGCACCGGCACGCGCGTCGGGCTTCTTCAGCAAGACCGAGTGCTTCTGTTTCACCGCGCAGACGCTGCAGGCCGGCGAGAAGCGCGACATGCCGGTGCGCTTCATCGTCGATCCGGACCTGCCGCCGGAAATCAAGACGATCACCTTGTCCTACACCTTCTACCGCAACGACGCGTTGTCCGATCGGCTGGCCCCGGCCGCCACCTCGGACGGCGCGCACGCCGCACCCTGACCCGGATACCGACATGGCCCAGACACCAACCGACGCCAACGTGTACTTCGTCCCGGCCCAGAGCAAATGGCCCTTCGTGGGGTCCATCGCGATGATGGTGACCATGGTGGGCGTGGCCAGCTGGCTCAACGATGCCAGCTGGGGGCGCTGGACGTTCTACATCGGCATCGCGATGCTGGTGTTGACCCTGTTCTGGTGGTTCAGCGACGTGGTGCGCGAATCGCAGGCCGGCAACTACAACCACCAGGTCGATGGCTCGTTCCGGATGGGGATGATCTGGTTCATCTTCTCCGAGGTGATGTTCTTCGGCGCCTTCTTCGGCGCGCTGTTCTACACCCGCAACCTGGGCCTGTCGTGGCTCAGTGGCGAAGGCCGCGGGGTGATGACCAACGAGCTGCTCTGGCAGGGCTACTCCGCCGGATGGCCGACCAATGGCCCGGCGGCGATCGGTGGTGCCTTCCAGACCATCCCGGCGTGGGGCCTGCCGCTGATCAATACGCTGATCCTGCTCACCTCAGGCGTGACCCTGACCATCGCCCATCACGCGTTGAAGGCCGGCAACCGCCCCCAGCTGCTGATCTGGCTGGGCCTGACCGTGGTGCTCGGCCTCGGTTTCCTGACCCTGCAGGCGGAAGAGTACATCCACGCCTACAAGGAGCTGAACCTGACGCTGGGCTCGGGCATCTACGGTTCGACGTTCTTCATGCTGACCGGCTTCCACGGTGCGCACGTGCTGCTGGGCACGATCATGTTGATCGTGATGTGGCTGCGTTCGGCCAAGGGACACTTCACCCGCGACAACCATTTCGGTTTTGAAGCGGCCGCGTGGTACTGGCACTTCGTCGACGTGGTGTGGCTGATGCTGTTCCTGTTCGTCTACGTGCTTTGACCACGCACGCATCGGTGGCCTCAGCCGCCGACGCCGTGCGGCTTGATCCAGCCCATGTAGATGCTCACGATCACCAGTACGATCAACGCCACCGACACCGCGATGCGACGTGTCAGTGCGTTGACCGTGCGCTTGGTCTGGCCGCGGTCGACCAGCAGGTAATACAGGCCGGCGCCCAGGTTCCAGACGATGACGATCAGAAACGCGATTACCAGCAGGGTCTTCAGCGAATCACTCATGCGCGGCTCGAGGGAAGGGTGGGTGCGCCTATCTGACCGCGTTTGTGCGGACTTGTCATGATGCGCCAGCACACACGCGTGATCGGATGGTTGCTGGCCGTGCTGGCGATGGCCGGTTTCACTGCATTGGGGCTGTGGCAGCTGCAGCGCATGCATGCCAAACAGTCAATGTTGGATGCGCAGGGGCCAGCGGTGGCACAGGCGCTGCCGCTGGCCCAGGCGCTGGCAGCCCCCGGTGCGTTGCACGGTGTGGCCGATCACGGTCGCTTCCTGCCTGGCGTGGTGCTGCTGGACAACCAGACCCGGCATGGCCGTGCCGGCGTAAAGATCTATCGCCCGTTCCGCAGTGACGAAGGCAGCGTGCTGCTGGTCGATCTTGGCTGGCGCGCGCTGCCGCCGGATCGCACGCTGCCGGACATACCGGCGCCGCCTTCGCCGGTGGTGGTGCGCGGGTTGCTGGCGCCACCGCCTTCGGCGGGGCTGGTACTGGGTCCGCCGTTCTCCGCCACCGGTGAGGCGGGGCGCTGGCTGGCCAGCCGCTTGCCGGCCGAGGGCCTCGCCGCAGCGCTGGGCCTGCCAACACTGCCCGAGCGGGTCCTGCGACTGGACCCGGCGCTGCCCTTCGGCGACGAGCGTGACATGGACCTGCTGCCAAATACGCTGCCACCGCAGCGACACCTGGGCTACGCCGTGCAGTGGTTCGGCCTGGCCCTGACCGTGCTGGTGGTGGCGCTGGTGCTGGAGCGGCGCAGGAGACGGCCCATCGCCGGGTAGTGCCGGCCGCTGGCCAGCAATCCCCGGATTCCCGGATTCCCGGATTCCTGGATGCCGGGCAGCGGCCGGCACTACCGGCATCGTTTACCCAACCATGAGAAAATGCCCCGCATGAACACTGCTACGTCCCCGCAGGCGCGCGGCTCCGGCCGCCGGACCCTGGTGCTGCTGTTTGCCGTGTTCTTCGGGGCGATGGCGCTGGCCGCGGTATTGCGCTTCTCCGGCTGGCAGCCCACCGGCCACCGCAATGCGGGACAGCTGCTGAAGCCGCCGGTCGATCTGCGCCAGCAGGCGCCGACCCTGGCCAGTGGCCAGCCCTATCCTTGGAACCCCGAGGCCCGCACCTGGCGCCTGCTGGTGGCGCCGGCCGGTGCCTGCGACGCGCAGTGCGTCACTTTGTCGCAGGGGCTGGGCAAGGTGTGGCAGCTGTTCGGCCATAACGCCGATAATGTCGAGATCCTGTGGCTGGGTACGCCACCGGCGTCGATCGCCTCGCTGCCCGCGCTGCGGCCGCTGGCTCCGTCGCCAGTCCTGCGCGCGGCGTTGCCGGGCGTCGATGATCCGGCGGGACTGCCGGTCTACGTGATCGATCCGAACGGCTTCGTGATCATGCGCCATGCCCCCGGCAGTGACCTGGGTGGCCTGCGCAAGGACATGGCCACGTTGCTGAAACTGAAGTGAGTCCCGTTTGATGAGCCTTTCCGCGCGTCCGGCGCTGCACCGCAATTTCCACCGCCTGGCGTGGTTCGCCATGATCATGACCGCGAGCACGATCATGTTCGGCGCGTTCGTACGCCTGTCCGATGCCGGCCTGAGCTGCCCGGACTGGCCGACCTGCTATGGCCAGGCCACCTGGCCGCAGCACGTGGAAGAGACCATCGGCCACCCGGCGGCGGAGATCCGCCCGCTGGAGACCCACAAGGCCTGGCGTGAGCAGGTGCACCGCTTCCTGGCCGGCGCGCTGGGCATCGAGATCCTGACCCTGGCCCTGCTGGCCACGCGCAAGCGCCGCTTTGGGACCACGGCAGTGGTGACCGCCTGCGTACTGGTGGCCGCTGGCATACCGCTGTACATGATGGGCTGGCATGGCACCGCCAGCGCATTGGCTCTGGTCGGCGAGGCGATCCTGCTGATCGCCGCGCTGCGCTGGAGCAACATCGACCTGGCACGCGCTGCACTGCTGACCCTGGCGGTGGTGATCTTCCAGGCCCTGCTGGGCATGTGGACGGTGACCCTGCTGCTCAAACCCATCGTGGTGATGGGCCATCTGCTGGGCGGCATGCTGATGTTCGCGCTGCTGGCCTGGATGGCTTGGCGTGCGACGCACATGCCGATCACCCTGGCCGAGGCACCGAAGCTGAAGTGGCTGCTGCGCATCGGCCTGGCGGTGCTGGTCACCCAGATCGCACTGGGCGGCTGGGTCAGTGCCAACTACGCGGCGCTGGCCTGCGGCGGCGGCAGTGCATCGCTGGACAACTTCCCGCGCTGTGCCAACCAGTGGTGGCCGCAGCACAACTTCGTTGAAGGCTTCACCCTGTGGCGTGGCATCGGCGTGGACTACGAAGGCGGCGTGCTGGATGGCGCCTCGCGTATCGCCATCCAGATGGCGCACCGCCTGTTCGCGGTGGTGGTGGCCATCTACCTGCTGTGGCTGGGCGTGCGCCTGTTCCGGTTGCCGAGCATGCGCGGCTGGGCCAGCGCGCTGATCGCGCTGCTGGTGCTGCAGGTCACCCTCGGCATCCTCAATGTGAAGCTGGCGCTGCCACTGGAAGTGGCCGTGGCCCACAACGGCGTGGCCGTTGCCCTGTTGTTCGTGCTGGTCAGCCTGCTGGCCCGCCTGCGCGCCCCGGACTGATTCCATGTTTTCCAACTACCGCCAGTACTGGGACCTGACCAAGCCCAAGGTCGTCGCCCTCATTGTCTTCACTGCCCTGGTCGGCATGGTCCTGGCTATTCCGGGCGTGCCCAGCTGGGAGCAGGTGCGCGCCGGCCTGCTCGGCTTCCTCGGCATCTGGCTGGCCGCTTCGGCGGCCGCCGCGATCAACCAGTTGCTGGATGCGCACATCGATGCGCAGATGGCACGCACGTCGTGGCGCCCGCTGGTGGTCGGCAAGGTCAAGCCATGGCAGGTGCTGGTGTTCGCCGGCGTGCTGATCGTGCTGTCGATGACCATCCTGGTGCTGTGGGTGAACCTGATCACTGCGGTGCTGACCTTCGCCTCGCTGATCGGCTACGCGGTGATCTACACCGTGTACCTGAAGCGTGCGACCTCGCAGAACATCGTCATCGGTGGCCTGGCCGGCGCGATGCCGCCGATGCTGGGCTGGGCTGCGGTGACCGGCATGCAGGGCTCGTCGGACTGGGCATACTCGTCGCTGCTGGTGCTGATCATCTTCATCTGGACGCCACCGCATTTCTGGGCGCTGGCGATCTTCCGCCGCGAGGACTATGCCAAGGCGGAGATCCCGATGCTGCCGGTGACCCACGGCGTGGCGCACACCCGCAAGCAGATCATGATGTATTCGGTGGTGCTGGCGCTGGTCTGCCTGTTGCCCTACCTGGTGGGCATGAGCGGTGCGTTCTACCTGGGCGGCGCGATCGTGCTCAATGCCGTGTTCCTCTGGTACGCCTGGCGCATGCTCGACCCACCGGATGAGCTGTTCTCGATGAAGATGTTCTATTACTCCATCGTGTACCTGATGGCGCTGTTCGCCTTCCTGCTGGTCGACCACTGGATCCTGCCCTGGTTGTGAAGCACCACCTGTAGAGCCGAGCCCATGCTCGGCTGAGGGGGGATTGGAAGAGCAGCCGAGCGTGGGCTCTGCACTTGATCTCTTCCAGCGGCGTCGCCATTGCTGTTCCTGACCCCAAGGAAAGGAGCGAGCAGGGATGCATACGATCTTCCGTTGGACCACCGCGCTGATTCTGGCGCTGGGCATGGCCGTGACCGCGCATGCCGACGACACCGCCGCGCAGATCCGCCAGCACGCCGGTGATCACCGCCTGCTGGTGCTGGGCGAATTCCATGGAACCCGCGAGACGCCGCTGCTGGTGCGGCAGCTGGTGGATGACTACAGCCGCACCGGGCCGGTCCTGCTGGCGCTGGAACTGCCACGCGGGGAAACCTCCACGCTGCGCGATTACCTGACTTCCGATGGCGGGGAGAAGGCACGCCAGCATCTGCGCGGGCGTGCGTTCTGGACCGTGCGCGATGACCAGCATGATGGCCGTCGCAGCCGCGACATGCTGGCAATGATCGAAAGCCTACGCGTGCTGAAGTCGCAGGGACGTGTGATCGACGTCGTTGGCTATGACGTCAACGCCAGCAAAGGCGGCAACCAGGTACGCGATGACCTCATGGCAGCCGAGTTGCGGCGGCTCTATCGAGGCCTACCGGCCAATGCGCGCATGCTGGTGCTGACTGGTAACGTGCACGCGATGCTGCAAAGGCCGCAAGGTATGCCGCCAGAAATGCAGATGCATCCGATGGCGTCGCAGCTGCGGGACCTGGATATCTACAGCGTACGGTTGGGCGCGCAACGTGGTCAGACGTGGGGATGCGCGGGCGGTTGCATGGCGCGGCCACTTCGAGAGCAGGTTGCCACGGGGCCGCGGGTCGCTGCCGGTGCGGAACGGCCGTACGACCTATGGGTATGGATGCCGGAACTGAGCGTCGGGACGCTGGTGGATCCGTAGCGTCAGGCAAACCATCCACGCATGGCGTGGATCTACTCCGGATCACAGGTGTCAGCCGAGCGCGGGCTCGGCTCTACAACAGATCCACGCCATGCGTGGATGTCCTCCCGTCGGGTCAGGGCGCGCGCTTCGCGTACCGCTGCGCGATCACGCCGCAGACGATGAGCTGGATCTGGTGGTAGATCATCACCGGCAGCACGATGGCGCCGAGGCTGCCGCCGGCGAACAGCACCTTGGCAATCGGCACGCCGGTGGCCAGGCTCTTCTTCGAGCCGCAGAACACGATGGCGATCTCGTCCTCGCGGTTGAAACGCAGGCGGCGGGCGATGAAGGTGATCAGCGGCATGGCGATGCCGAGCAGCACGGCGGCCACGACCGCCACGGCCAGCAACGAGAGCAGCGGCGTCTTGCTCCACAGTCCTTCGGTCACCGCCTCGCCGAACGCCGAGTACACCACCAGCAGGATCGTGCCCTGGTCGGTGTAACGCAGCAGCGCGCGCTGCTTTTCCACCCAGCCGGCAATCCACGGCCGCAGCAGGTGGCCGGCCACGAACGGCACCAGCAGCTGCAGCATGATGCCGCCGATCGCATGCAGCGGGTCGTGCACGCCGCCGGAGGTGCCCGCCAGCGCGGTCAGCAGCAGCGGGGTCAGGAATACGCCGAGAATGCTCGACAACGAGGCACTGCACACCGCTGCGGGCACGTTGCCATGCGCCATTGAGGTGAACGCGATGGACGACTGCACGGTGGAGGGCAGGGTGCACAGGAACAGCACGCCCAGGTACAGCTCCGGGGTCAGCAGCCAGCCCGATAGCGGCTTGAACATCAGCCCGAGCAGCGGGAACAGGAGGAAGGTGCAGGCGAGGATGGTCAGGTGCAGCCGCCAGTGCAGCATGCCGCCAATGATCGACTCACGTGGCAGGCGCGCGCCATGCAGGAAGAACAGTGCAGCGATGGCGACGGTGGTGACATCGTCCAGGACGATGGCGGCGGCGCCCTTCATCGGCAGCAGCGAGGCCAGGCCGACGGTGCACAGCAGGGCGAGAGTGAAGTTGTCCGGTCGCAGGCGCGACCACCAGCGGGTCATGGTGGGCAGAGTCCTTGGTGCGGAGGGTTCAGGGTGAGGTGACCGGCGTGGCCAGGCGTTGGCGGGTGGCGGCTTCCAGCGAGGTCAGGCCAGCACGCTGGCCCAGCTGAAGGGCCTGTTCGGGGCTGGCATGTTCGTAGCGTGCGTTGACCAGGCCGAGCACGGCGCCGGCGCGGTTGCCGGACGCACAGTGCAGCAGCACCGGCCCTTGGCTCTGCCGCAGGGCCTGGTGCACGGCGCGCACGTTGGCGGCATCGAGCCCCTCGGCACCGGCCACCGGAATGCGCACGTAGCGCAGGCCCAATGATTCGGCAACGCGGGTTTCGTCGAAACCCCGGTCCTCGCCGGGCTGGCGCAGGTCGATCACGGTGCGCACGCCCTGCGCGGCAAGTTCGCCCAGTTGTGCGGCGGAGGGCTGGCCGCCGGCATACAGGCCCGGGCGGACTTCATTGAGCGGGCCATCTGCGGCCAGGGCCGCCAGTGGCAGGCAGAGCGACAATAACAGCAGGCAGGGCAGGCGCAGCAGCATGGTCTTCTCCGTGAGAACGGTCTGCCGCTACAGGCGCAGTCCGGCGCGGGCCTTCAGCAGCTCGCGCAGTTCGTATTTGTCAGTATCATCCAGGCCCTGCTGGCGCTGCTTTGCCAACAACTCCTCCAGACGTTGCACCAGCAGCTGTTTCTCCAGCTGCGCCACCGCGTCGTGCAGTTCCTGGGTCCAGCTGGCCTCGGTGCCAGGCAGGGTCTGTGCCGCCAGGGTGTGCAGCGACGCCTGTTCCTCGCGGCCGTCGAAGTGTTCCAGCAGGGCGCCGGTGCTGATGTCCGGGCGCTGTTCGACCAGCCCCAGCAGCTCCAGCAGCAGCTCCACGCCCGGCAGTCGCAGGCCCTGGAAGTGATGCTTTCCGCCCAGGGTCAGCGCCAGCGACGGCTGCTGCAGCAGCACGGCGATCGCGCCGCGCACCAGGCTGCGCTTGGCCACGGGCTGGATCGTCCGCTGCGGCTGGCGTTGCGGCATCGGCGCGCGCGTGGCCTGGGCAGTACCGCCCAGGCCGGTCAGCTGCGCCAGCTGCTGCTTCATCAGGTCGCCGAAGGCACCGTCGGGAATCTGCGCCAGCATCGGCTTTGCCCGTTCTGCCAGGCGCGCCTTGCCGTCCAGCGTGCCCAGGTTGATCTCGCGGGTCAGTTCATCGAAGAAAAACTGCGACAGCGGCGTGGCCTGCTTCAGGCGCTCGTTGAAGGCCTCGGCGCCTTCCTTGCGCACGATGCTGTCCGGGTCCTCGCCATCGGGCAGGAACAGGAAGAAGGCCTGGCGGCCATCCTTCATGCGCGGCAGCACCGACTCCAGCGCCTTCCAGCCGGCGCGGCGGCCTGCGGCGTCGCCGTCGAAGCAGAAGAACACGTCCGGTGCGTTGCGGAACAACAGCTCGGCGTGGTCCGGCGTGGTCGCCGTACCCAGCGTGGCCACCGCCTGGGTGACGCCGAACTGGAACAGCGAAACCACGTCCATGTAGCCCTCGACCACGATCAACCGCTCGATCTTCTGGTTGGCCTGGCGCACCTGCCACAGGCCGTACAGTTCGCGGCCCTTGTGGAACAGCGCGGTTTCGGGCGAGTTGAGGTACTTGGGGCCGTCGTCCTTCTCGAACACGCGCCCGCCGAAGGCGATCACCCGGCCACGGCGGTCGAAGATCGGGAACATGACCCGGTCACGGAACTTGTCGTAGACGTGGCCGCGATCGTTCTTGGAAAACAGGCCGGCGCGGTCGAGCAGCTTCATGCGGCGCTCGTCCTTGCCCAGCGCATCGCGCAGGCCGCTGTAGCCATCCGGTGCGTAGCCGATCTGGAAGCGCGCGCGGTTCGCTTCGTCCACGCCACGGCTTTCCAGATACGCGCGTGCCTTCTCGCTGCCTTCGAGGTTCTTCTGGAAGAACCTGGTGGCGGCGTCCAGCGCCGAATACAGCTCGCGGCTGTCGTCCTGCTGCTGCGGGCTGCGCGGATTCTCGTTGCGCGGCACTTCCATGCCGGCGCGCTTGGCCAGTTCATCCACCGCGTCGAGGAACTCGAGGCGGTCGTAGTTCATCAGGAAGCTGATCGCGGTGCCGTGCGCGCCGCAGCCGAAGCAGTGATAGAACTGCTTGGTCGGCGAGACCGTGAACGAGGCCGAGCGCTCGTCATGGAACGGGCAGCGTGCGGCGTATTCCTTGCCCTGGCGCTTCAACGGCACGCGGCTGCCCACCACCTCGACGATGTCGGTGCGGGCCAGCAGGTCGTCGATGAAAGCGTCGGGAATACGGGCCATGGGCAACAGGGCAGGGCGCGGTACAGGACCACGCGACGGAACCGGGGGCGGTTGCCCTAGTTTACCCCCTGTCGGGCACCTGGCTGGCGGTGGCCGGATCGATGCCGGCGGCGGCCAGGTGATGGCGCGCGCGCAGGCGCTCATCGATCACCGCGGTCATCAGCGCGCCAACGAAGAAGACCACGGTCGCGTAATAGATCCAGACCAGTGAGATCACCAGCGCGCCCATCGAGCCGTAGGCACTGCCGGGGGCCACGGTGGCGATGTAGACGCCGATGCCGTAGCGGCCCAGTGCGAACAGTGCCGAGGTGATGGCACCGCCGATGAAGGCCTGGCGCCATGCCACGCGGCGGTCGGGCAGGTAGTGGTACATGAAGGCGAACCCCACCGCGTACAGCAGCAGGCTGGTGACGTACCCCAGCGCGGGGAGGATCGAGGGCAGTTGCGCGAAGGCCACCTGCAGTACCGTGGTGGCAGTCATCGACAGGATCAGCAGGAAGCCCAGGGCCAGCACCACGCCGAACGAGAACACACGCTTGCGCAGCCAGGCCTTGATGCCCTCCAGGCGCTCGCCACTGGTGCGGAAGATCAGGTTGAGCGCGTTCTGCAGCTGCGCGAACACGGCGGTGGCGCCGACGAACAGCAGCAGCGTGCTCCACAGCCCCGCCAACGAGCCGACGTCGGGCTGGTTGTCGGCGTTCTTCAGGACGGTTTCGGCCACCGTAGCCGCGCTGCTGCCAGCCACCGAGCTGATCTGGTCGATCAGCGCCTGCTGTGCCGGCGGGTACAGCGAAGCGGTCAACCACAGCAGCAGCACCAGCAGCGGGGCCATCGACAGCAGGGCGTAGAAGGAAACGGAGGCGGCCTGGGTCAGCACGTCGACGTCGATGAAGCGCTTGGCCACCGCCATCGGAAAGCTGTCCTGCAGGCGCTTGAGGTACTTGTGCAGGGACACGGGAACGTTGGGCTCGGGTTCAACCATGGGTGTGGTTGTAGCAGGCGACCGACGAAGGTGCGGTGAAGCGGGTGCATCAATGGGGTCAGAGCCCTTTCGCGTTGCGAAAGGGATCCGACTCCGTGTACCGGATTACGCCAGCTGCTGCTTGACCAGCTTGGACACCAGGCCCATGTCGGCCTGGCCAGCGAGCTTGGGCTTCAGTGCGCCCATCAGCTTGCCCATGTCGGCCGGGCCGGAGGCGCCGGTCTCGGCGATGGCGGCCTGGATGGCGGCCACGATCTCGTCTTCGCCCATCTTGGCCGGCAGGTAGGCTTCGATGACCACGATCTCGGCGCGCTCGATCTCGGCCAGGTCTTCGCGGTTGGCCGCTTCGTACTGGCTGACCGAGTCCTTGCGCTGCTTGACCATCTTGTCGAGCACGGCGATCACGGCGGTGTCGTCCAGTTCGATGCGCTCGTCCACTTCGCGCTGCTTGATGGCGGCATTGATCAGGCGGATCACGCCCAGCTTGTGCTTCTCGCCCGCCTTCATGGCGGCCTTCATGTCTTCGGTGAGCTGCTGCTTCATGCTCATGAGGAACCTCGTGGTGGTAGGTGGGGCGGGGCGGATGCCCGAACCCGGAAACGCAAAAAGCCGGCGACGCTCGCGCGTGCCGGCTTCGGCTCCATCGCGACGGGCAGGCCCGCCGCAATGAAGATGCGTCCGATCAGTACAGGCGCTGACGCTTGGTGACGTCGCGCGACGAGCGGCGCAGCTGACGCTTCACAGCAGCGGCGGCCTTGCGCTTGCGCTCCTGGGTCGGCTTTTCGTAGAACTCGCGCTTGCGGGTTTCGGCCAGCACACCGGCCTTTTCGCAAGTGCGCTTGAAGCGGCGAAGAGCAAACTCGAAGGGCTCGTTCTCGCGGACTTTGACGCTGGGCATGGAATCTCCGGGACACAGTAGAACCGGGTCACGCCCGGCGAGCCGCACATTATAGCGGCGAATCGACAAACTGCAAGCGGCCAACCCTGAATACGGGCCGGCGGTTCGAAAGCAGTGAGATCTGCACGTCCCCCGAGGGGGCGGCAGGGGCGTCATAATAGCAGGCATGCGAGTCCTTGGCATCGAATCTTCCTGTGATGAGACCGGCGTGGCGGTGTATGACACCGACCTGGCCGGCAGCGCGGCCCTGCGCGCCCATGCGGTCTACAGCCAGATCGCCCTGCACGCCGAATACGGTGGCGTGGTGCCCGAGCTGGCCAGCCGCGACCACGTCCGCAAGCTGCTGCCACTGGTACGCCAGACCCTGGCCGACGCCGGCCTGGGCGTGGGCGATATCGATGGCGTCGCCTATACGGCCGGTCCCGGCCTGGTCGGCGCGCTGCTGGTCGGCGCCGGCGTGGCCCGATCGCTGGCCTGGGCGCTGGAGGTTCCGGCCGTCGGCGTACACCATATGGAAGGCCACCTGCTGGCTCCGCTGATGGAAGACGACCCGCCGGAAGCGCCGTTCGTGGCGCTGCTGGTGTCCGGTGGCCATACCCAGCTGGTGGTGGTGGACGCGATCGGCCAGTACCGCCTGCTGGGCGAAACCCTGGACGATGCGGCTGGCGAGGCCTTCGACAAGACCGCCAAGCTGATGGGCCTGCCGTATCCGGGCGGCCCGCAGCTGGCCAGGCTGGCCGAGCAGGGCACGCCGGGCGCGTACCGCTTCGCGCGGCCGATGACCGACCGCCCGGGGCTGGATTTCAGCTTCTCCGGCCTGAAGACCCAGGTCCTGATGGCCTGGCGCGACAGCGACCAGAGCGAGCAGACCCGCGCCGACATTGCCCGGGGCTTTGAGGACGCGGTGGTCGAGACCCTGTCGATCAAGTGCGAGCGCGCGCTGGAAGCGGCCGGGACCAATGTGATCGTGGTGGCCGGCGGTGTAGGTGCCAACAAGCGCCTGCGCGCCCGCCTGCAGCAGATGGCCGAGCGCCTCGGCGGCCGCGCCTGCTTCCCGCGGCCTGCACTGTGCACCGACAACGGCGCGATGATCGCCTTCGCTGGCGCGCTGCGGCTGCAGGCTGGCCAGCACAGCCCGCCGAAGGTGGATGTGACCCCGCGCTGGGACATGGCGACCCTGCCGGCGGTGTGAACCGGTAGCGTCGGGCCACGGCCGGCGGACGCATTACCGATGCACTACCAACGGCGACGCCGCCCATACCGTCGTCGCCCGCTCATGGCGCTGCAGCCACCCCAGGGTGTGCGGGCAGCGCGCATGGATCAGCCGCCCGATCGCGGCCAGATCGGCGCCGATGTCGCGCTCGAGGATGGGCTCGTGATGGGCGATGCGGTTGCGCAGGTGGCGGATGCGTCCGATATCCGCATGGATGGCTTTCCTGACGGCACTGGGATGAGCAGAGGGAGCATGCTGCAGAACCCTGCTGAGTGCGGGTATCCAAAGCGTGGAGTCGAAGCGACAGGTGAAGAGCTGCTGCCAGAACACCATCGGCAGGTTGGCGACGATCCCAGGTGTATCGGTTACGCGGCTGGCAAGTTGTTCCAGTACCGTGCGCGGAGAAGTACTGGATGAGGTTGGCAGCCTCCGTCGGAAGGCACCATTCCAGGGCCAACGCGGGCCATGCTGCCTGGCGAGCACAGCTGCAGCGGCGTTACGGGTGACCACTTCGCACAGATGGACCGGCATCATCAGTGCACTGCACATCCGCATGTTCCACAGGTACAGGGATTCGGCTGTGACGTCGGGGCTGCAGGTCGATGCGATTCTCTCGTAAGTAGACAGACGCTCCGCTGACAACGCGCGCCGCAGTACATCGTATGGAGCCATCGTCATGTGCGGTGGTGAAGGAGGGATCGATGTTCGCGAGAGTGGGCGGCGGCGACCATCAGGGAACGTCGTTGTCCGCGCGGCTGATTTTCTGCGTTTTGCCTCGGACGAATACCTGACCTGCCCTGTCGGAATTGGCCTTGACCGGCGATCTGGTCCTTGCCTAATCTGCGTGCCTGCGCCACCGGGACTCGCGGCTGGATTCCAGCTCCCCCCGGGGACAAACGGTAGTACCAAAGGGTCCTGCTAGTGGGGCCCTTTGTTTTTTCCGGCGCCGTCTCCCTGTCGGCCGCTCACCGCCCGTTCCGGGCAGGGTCACCGCCGTGCCGTTACCATGGCCGCCTGTATTGGCGCTGGTAACCGCAATGGACAAGGTTTTCATCGAGGGGCTGACGATCGACGCCCTGATCGGTATCTACGATTGGGAGCGACGGATCCGCCAGGACCTGGTGTTCGACCTGGAAATGGGCTTCGACAACCGTCGCCCTGCGGCCACCGACGACATCGCCCACACCCTGAACTACAAGGCGGTGAGCAAGCGCCTGGAGCAGTTCGTGCGCGAGTCGGAGTTCGGCCTGGTCGAGACGCTGGCCGAGCGCTGCGCGCAGATCGTGCTGGACGAATTCGACGTGAAGTGGCTGCGCCTGAAGCTGAGCAAGCCGGGCGCGGTGCGCGGCGCGCGCGCGGTGGGCGTGATCATCGAACGCTCGCGGGACTGATCCGGTAAATCCGGCCGCCGGCCGGCAACCCCAACAACAACGACAAAGCAAGGAGACAACGGATGGTGGATGCGGTGGTGGCGGTACAGTGGCTGGAACGGCTGCAGAACACACTGGAACCCTATCCCGGCGCCTACCTGGCGTTGATGATCTCGGCGCTGCTGATCGCCGCCGGCCTGGCCAATTGGGTGACCAAGCGCATCCTGCTTCGTGGCCTGCGGCGCCTGTTGCAGCGCCTGCCAGGTGCCGAGTCCGGGCGCGGCAGCCACTTGATGCGGGTGATTTCGCGCCTGTCCAACGTGGTGCCCAGCCAGGTGATCGCCTCGGGCATCACCCTCATCCCCGACCTGCCACCCAGCCTGGTCAACGTCATCATCAAGCTGTGCATCGTGTGGGCCGTACTGACGGTGTCGATGGCGTTCTCGCATGCGCTGGACGCGGCCAACAGCCTGTACGAGCGCAAGCCCGATGCGCGCAACAAGCCGATCAAGGGCTACCTGCAGGTGGTCAAGATCGTGGTGTTCGTGGCCGCCGGCCTGTCCATCGTCGCCACCCTGCTTGGGGTGAAGCTGGGCCCGCTGGTGACCGGCCTTGGCGCCGCCACCGCGGTGCTGATGCTGATCTTCCAGGACACCATCCTGTCGCTGGTGGCCAGCGTGCAGATCAGTGGCGATGGCCGCGTGCGCATCGGCGACTGGATCGAGATGCCCAGCCAGAACGCCGACGGTGACGTCATCGACATCGCCCTGCACACCATCACCGTGCAGAACTTCGACAAGACCATCACCACCATCCCGACCAAGAAGCTGGTGACCGAGTCGTTCAAGAACTGGCGCGGCATGCAGGAGGCCGGTGGCCGCCGGATCAAGCGCGCGCTGTACCTGGACCAGCACAGCGTCGGCTTCCTCGACGAGGGCGACCTGGCCTTCCTCGGCGAATTCGCGCTGCTGCGCGACTACCTGCGTGAGAAGGAACAGGAGCTGGGGCAGTGGAACGGGCGCCTGCGCGATCAGGGCGTGGCTGAGGTCAACAGCCGCCGCGTGACCAACCTGGGCACCTTCCGCGCCTACGTGGAGCGCTACCTGCGCAGCCACCCGGGCATCCATACCGACATGACCCTGCTGGTGCGGCAGCTGCAGCCCACCACCGAAGGCCTGCCGCTGGAGCTGTACTGCTTCACCCGCAGCACCGCCTGGAGCGAGTACGAGGCCGTGCAGTCGGACATCTTCGACCACCTGCTGGCGATTCTGCCGGCGTTCGGCTTGCGGGTGTTCCAGGCCTCCAGCGATGCCATGTTGATGGCCGGGCAGCGCCAGATGGCCGGCTCGGAGTAAGCTGCGGTGCTCCCGGTGGGACCATACGGGCCCCGCTGTTGGCTGAAACTGAACGAAGAAACCTCTCGCCAAATGGCTCGGGATCGCTAGAATGCCGGGCTTGTAAACGTTTTCATCAAGGACTGCCGGTGGCCTCCGATCGCATCGAATCCCTCATTGCCCAGATGACCGTCGAGGAAAAGGTCGGCCAGCTGGGTGTCTTCGCGGACATGGTCCGCCCGTTCGCCCCGGACGTGAACCCGGAAGCCAACGTGCGCAATGCCGACCAGGTGCTGCAGCAGGTGCGCGAGGGCAAGGTCGGCTCGCTGTTCAATGGCGTGGGCGCCGAGCTGGGCCGCCGCATCCAGCAGGTCGCCACCGAGGAGAGCCGCCTGGGCATCCCGGTGATCCTGGCCGCCGACGTCATCCACGGCATGCGCACCGTGTTCCCGATTCCGTTGGGCGAGGCCGCCAGCTTCGAGCCGGACCTGGCCGAGCGCACCGCGCGCGCCACCGCCATCGAAGCCACCGCTGCCGGCCTGCACTGGACCTATGCCCCGGCCGTGGACATCGCCCGCGACCAGCGCTGGGGCCGGGGTGCCGAAGGTGCCGGTGAGGACGTGGTGCTGGGTTGTGCGTTCGCCGCCGCCCGCGTGCGTGGCTTCCAGGGCAGCGACCTGCGCGCCGCCGATTCGCTGCTGGCCACGCCGAAGCACTTCGCCGCCTACGGCGCGGTGATGGCCGGCATGGAATACAACATGGTGGACATCTCGCCGCAGACCCTGCGCGATGTGCATCTGCCGCCGTTCAAGGCCGCCTTCGAGGCCGGCGCGATCACCGTGATGTCCTCGTTCAATGACATCAACGGCGTGCCGGCCAGTGCCAACGCTGAACTGCTGACCGACATCCTGCGCGGCGAATGGAAGTTCCCGGGCGTGGTGATCTCCGACTACACCGCCGACATGGAGCTGGTCGCCCACGGCTATGCCGCCGACGACCGCGATGCCACCGCCAAGGCGTTCACCGCCGGCCTGGACCTGAGCATGCAGAGCGGCTTCTACGCCGAGCACCTGCCGGGCCTGGTCGAGAGCGGCGAAGTGCCGATGGCGGTGCTGGATGAAGGCGTGCGCCGCATCCTGTGGCTGAAGGAAACCATCGGCCTGTTCGACGACCCGTACCGTTCGCTGGACCCGGCGCGCGAAGCGGATACCTCGCATATCGCTGCGCATGATGAACTGTCGCGCGATGCCGCGCGCCGTTCGATCGTGCTGCTGAACAACCGCGACAACGTGCTGCCGCTGCAGAAGACCGGGCAGAAGATCGCGCTGATCGGCCCGTTCGTGCAGGACCGCGAGAACATCGAAGGCTGCTGGACGCTGTTCGGCGACAAGCAGCGTTACGTCGACCTGGAAACCGGCGTGCGTGCCGCCATCGGCGACGAAGCGCTGCTGGAAATCGTGCCGGGCTGCGAACTGGAAGCGGCCATTCCGGGCGGTACCGAAGCGGCGGTGGCTGCCGCGCTGCGCGCCGATGTGGTGGTGCTGGCGCTGGGCGAACCGCAGCGTTACAGCGGTGAAGCGCAGTCGCGCGTGGAGATCACCCTGCCGCCGGCACAGCAGGCACTGGCCGAGGCCGTGGCGATGACCGGCAAGCCGCTGGTGGTGCTGCTGCGCAATGGCCGCGCGCTGGCGCTGCAGGGCGCGGTGCGCAATGCGCAGGCCGTGGCGGTGACCTGGTACCTGGGTACGCAGACCGGCCATGCCGTGGCTGATGTGCTGTTCGGTGACTACAGCCCGTCCGGCCGCCTGCCGGTCAGCTTCCCGCAGGTGTCCGGCCAGCAGCCGTACTTCTACAACCACCCGCGCACCGGCCGTCCGGAGCTGCCGACCATGTCGGAGTTCAAGGCCCGCTGGCGCGAGATTCCGAACGAGCCGCTGTACCCGTTCGGCCACGGCATCGGCTACACCACCTTCGCCTACGGCGTGCCGCAGCTGAGTGCTGTGCAGCTTGGCTGGGACGACACCCTGACCATCACCACCACGCTGACCAACAGCGGTGATGTGGCCGGGGAGGAAGTGGTGCAGTTGTACATCCACGACCGCGTGGCCAGCCGCGTACGTCCGGTGCGTGAGCTGAAGGACTTCCGCAAGGTGGCGCTGCAGCCGGGGGAGTCCGCCGACGTGGTGTTCACCCTGACCCGCGAGCAGTTGGCGTTCACCGGCCGCGATGGCGTGCTGCGTGCCGAGCCGGGCCAGTTCGACCTGTGGGTCTGCGCCTCGTCGGCCGCCGGCGAAGCCGTGCAGTTCGAACTGCTGAAGGCCTGATCAGAAAAAGGGGACGGAGGGGATTAAGTCGTTTGTGCCACTAACGACTTAATCCCCTCCGTCCCCTTTTTGTTGCCGTCACTGTAGCGGCGCTACCATCGGGCTTCCTGTTTCGATGGAGTGCGCGTATGCGCCGGATGGCCTACCTGATTCCCGCTCTGCTGCTGGCGGCCTGTTCGCAGCCTGAGCCGCCGGCGCAGCCTGCGGCGGATGCGCCGCCGCCGATGGAAGCGAACGCGGCAGCGACGCCTGCCGCTGAACCGGCGGCGTCGGCTGCCGAACCTGCCGCCGCCGCACCGGCCGCACCGGCCGCGGAGGCGCCCGCCGAGGACGCGCGTGCGCGCATCGAATCGCTGCTCGGCGATGCGGCGCAGTTCGAGAAGGTCTTCAACGCGTTCAAGACCGCCGTGGTCGGCGGTGATCGTGCTGCGGTGGTCGAGCAAGTGCGCTTCCCGTTGAACATCAGCGACGGAAAGAAGATCACTGGCCCCGGTGAGTTCCAGCGGAACTACGAGAAGATCATTACCCCGGCGGTGGTCAAGGCAGTGTCCGAGCAGGACTTCGGCAAGGTCTTCGTCAACCAGCAGGGCGTGATGATTGGCGATGGACAGGTGTGGTTGAACGGAACGTGCCTGGACAAGGCCTGCACGCAGACCGAGGTGAAGGTCATCACCATCCAGTGAACGCAGACGGCCCCGCACGCGGGGCCGTTTGGCAGGGTAGTGCCGGCCGCTGGCCGGCAACCGCCGGATGCCGGAAGGATCCAGGTGCCGGCCAGCGGCCGGCACTACCGGGGCATCAGGTCTTCGGGGTGAGCTTCAGCAGGCGCGCCTTGCTGCCGTCTTCCAGCAGCCACAGGGCGCCATCCGGGCCCTGTTCCACTTCGCGGATGCGCTCGCCCATGTTGAAGCGTTCGGCTTCGCGCGCGCTGTCGCCATCAAAGGCCACGCGCACCAGCGAGGTGGACGACAGGCCGCCGATGAAGCCGCTGCCCTTCCACTGCGGGAACAGGCTGCCGCTGTAGATCATGAAGCCGGCCGGCGAGATCACCGGCGTCCAGGTCACCTTCGGGGCGGCGAATTCCGGGCGGGTGTCGTGGTCGGGAATCGGACGGCCGTCGTAGTGGTTACCGTTGGAAACGATCGGGTAGCCGTAGTTGGCGCCACGCACGATCAGGTTCAACTCGTCGCCACCGGCGGGTCCCATCTCATGCGCCCACAGCTTGCCGTTGGCGTCGAAGGCCATGCCCAGGATGTTGCGATGGCCCAGCGACCACACCTGTGCGGCAACCCCGCCCTGTGAGGCGAACGGGTTGTCGGCGGGCAGGCTGCCATCGTCGTTGAGGCGGATGATCTTGCCGAGGTTGCCGCCCATGTCCTGGGCCGGATCGAACTTCTGGCGCTCGCTGGAACTGATCCACAGCTTGCCGTCCGGGCCGAACGCGAGGCGATGCCCGTAGTGGCCCTCGCCGCTGACCTTGGGGCTCTGCCGCCAGATCACTTTCAGGTCCTTCAGCTGGCCACCCCCGTCGGCATCCAGTGCCAGCGTGGCCCGGGCCACCGCGGCACCGCGGGTGTCGAGCGTGCCTTCCTCGGCGTAGCTGACGTAAACAACATGATTCCGGGCGAAGTCCGGGTGCAGGATGATGTCGCCGAAGCCACCCTGGCCACCATAGGCGACCTTCGGAACGCCGGTGATCTCATGCTTCTGGCCGCTGGCCAGATCCAGGTGCTGCAGCTTGCCGCGCTTCTCGGTGACCAGCAGGCTGCCGTCAGGCAGGAAGGTCATCGCCCAAGGCTGGTCAAAACGGCTGACTTCGGTGGCGGTGAACGGACGCTGGTCGGCGGCGGAGGAGGCTGCGGGCGCTGCGGTCTGGGCGCCGTTGGCGCCAGGATCGGCGGCGTTGCAGGCGGAGGTGGCGAGGATCGGCACGAGGCCGAGGCCGAGGGCGAGCAGCAGGGGCGTACGGGTCATGGGTATCTCCAGGGCGGGGATGCGGATGGCCGGGCTGCCCCTTGTATACCACCGCAGCCGTTACCGTCGTGGCCCGAAGGTCCTGCGCCCCCCTGTGCGGCAGCGGCGGGATCGTCTAGGGTGGGCACGCCCGGGCAAAGCATGCCCGTCTGCCTGCCAAGGACCTGCAATGAATACTGCCATGCCTCACAAGCCCTCCACCGCCTTCATCGCCGCCTCGTGGGTGGCCCTGCTGCTGGGTGCGGCGGCGTACCTGATCGGCCTGTTCAATGCCACGATGGCGCTCAACGAGAAGGGCTACTACCTGACCCTGCTGCTGTTCGGCCTGTTCGCGGCGGTGTCGCTGCAGAAGAGCGTCCGCGACCGAGTCGAAGGCATTCCGGTCAGCGGCCTGTATTACGCGCTGTGCTGGTTCGCGTTGTTGTCGGCGCTGATGCTGCTGCTGGTCGGCCTGTGGAACGCCACGCTGGCACCCAGCGAGAAGGGCTTCTACGGCATGGCGTATGCCTTGTCGTTGTTCGGTGCGGTGGCTGTGCAGAAGAACACCCGCGACCTGATCGCCGCCGGTGGTGGCGAGAGCAAGCGCAGCGCGATCGTGCCGCCGCTGCCGGAACAGGAATGATTCGGTAGCGCCGAACCCATGCTCGGCTCAGCCGAGCATGGCTCGACCCTAAACGTGGGGCGAGAGCCGAGCGTAGGCTCGGCTCTACAGCAGCCTGGGGCTATCGCTTCAAGCGCGGATCCGCCAGCTGCGCTTCGTCCCAGCCACGGCGCACGGCGTTGCGTGCCTGCGCCCAGTCCAGGCGACTGCGGCCACGTTCGCTGGCCCAGCGCGATTCCAGTTCGCGCTCCACTTCCTCGTAGGCGCGGATCATGTCCTGCGCGCGCGCGGCATGGCCGATCCGGTAGGCCGGCTCGTAGTCCTCGAAGAACAGTTGGTCGTCGTAGTACGGCTCGGCGGTGTAGCGCTCGCGCCAATAGTCGCTGACCGCGTCGCGCGGCGTGCTGTCGTCCGGTACGCGGCCGGGAATCTGGTACTCGGTCATGAAAAGGCTCCGTTGTGGACGAAGCCTGATCGTGCCTGCGTGGCGGTTAACGGTCCGGTCCGACAGCGTGATCGCCAGATCAATCCGCCAGGCATGGCCCGGCGCTCCGTTCACCCGGCGTCCGCATCCTTGCGCGGCAGCGTGTAGATCACCGCGCCAATGACGAACGCGACCAGTGCAGCGGCGATGTTCTGCCAGCTGGCACTGGCGAACAGGGCCAGGCACAGCAGCAGCGCCAGCACCGGAATCAGCGGGCCACCGGGCAGCTTCAACGCGCCCGGGCGATCCGCGTAGCGCTTGGCCAGCACCAGGACGGCGGCAGCGGTGCCGATGTAGGCGAACAGGCGCGTGGTCATCGACAGCAGGGCGAGCTGCACGAACGAACCGGACAGCGCCAGTCCGAGCGCGATCAGGCCCTGGCACAGGATCGATGCGGCCGGCGTATGAAAGCGCGGATGCACCTGCGCCAGGATCTTCGGCCCGTAGCCATCGCGGGCCAGTGCGAACAGGAATCGCGGGCCCATCATCATCGTGTTGCTGTTGGTACCCAGGATGGAGATGGTCGCGCCGATGGTGAGGATCAGTGCCAGGGCCTCGCCGCCGAAACCGGCTGCGGCGTCGGCCAGCGGCGTGGCCGAGCTGGCCAGGCCGGCCAGCGTACCCTGCGCCACCACCTGCACCGCGCCATAGATGACGGTGACAGTGATGATCATGGTGATCAGCGCGAACGGAATATCGCGGCGTGGATTGCGGTACTCGCCGGCCGCGGCCGGGATGTTCTCGAAGCCGGCGTAGGCGTACAGCAGCAGCAGGGCGGCCTCGCCCATCCGTTGCAGGTCATGCGGGTCCGGGCGCTGGCCGGAGAAGGCCAGCTGTGGATCGATATAGAACGCGCCGATGGCCACGAACAGCAGCAGCGGCAGCATCTTGCCGATCACCAGCACCACGCCGGTGCGCGCGGCCGAGCGCACGCCGATGATGTTGACGCCGGTCAGGAAGCCCAGCGACACCACGATCACCGCGATGCGACCCATGCCGGCGCCGGCCCACGGCCAGAAGCGCGCGACCGCATCGGCCAGCGCGTTGCTCAATGCGGCCGCCGAGCTGATGCGGGTCAGCCAGATCATCCAGCCGATCTCGAACCCTGCGAAGCGGCCGAAGGCCTCGCGTGCGTAGAGGTAGCTGCCACCGGGTTCATCGAAGTAGCTGGCGGCCTGCGCGTAGCACAGCACCAGCAGCGCGACGACGATGCCAGCGGCGACCACGCCCCACAGGCTGAAGGGGCCGAGCAGGGCGACGGTGGCGGCCGGCAGCAGGTAGATACCGCTACCGATCACATCGTTGATCGACAGGCCGACGATCTGCCAGCGGCTGACCGCGCGCTGCAGCTGTGGTTCGTCCTGCGCGCTCAACGGGCGTCTCCGCTCAGCGCGGGCAGCTGCCACTGCACCTGCAGTCGCTGGTACTCGGTGCGCGGCAGCAGCACGAAGCGCGGCGTATCCTGCGGCCGCAGCCAGTCCAGCAGCGCCTGCATGCGCGCTTGTGGCATGGCGGTACAGCCGGCGGTGGCCTCCCCGGGCGTGCGCCACAGATGGGCGAAGATGCAGCTGCCCTTGCCGGGCTGGTTGTCCGGGTTGTGGGCGATGACGAAGCCCTCCCGGTAGCGCACGTCGCCCTTGTTGTGCAGATCCAGCCGCATCGGCTCGGTGGAGCCCTTGATCGCTGCACTGCCGACTTTCTTCTCATCGACGATGCGGTTGTAGAACGGCGAACCGGGCACGTCCATGCAGTAGCTGCTGTCCAGCATCGGCTGGTAAGGCATTGCGGTGCCGGGGCGTGTGACGGCATAGCCGAACGCACTGCCGAGCGCGAATATGCCGGCCGGGCTGCGACCGTCTCCTTCCTGCTTCTGCGGGCCATCGGCCTGTGCCGGATGCAGGCCCAGGCCCCAGGCGCTGCCGGTACGGCCGAGCGCCACCGGGAACGCCTGTCCGTGCGTGTGCCAGCCCTTGCCATCGCGCACATAGGCCTGCAGCTGCCCTTGGGTACTGTCCCAGCCATCGCTGGTGACCACGATCAGCTGGCGCGCGCCATCCAGCGGCGCCGCGTGAACGGACACCGTCGCAGCAAGCAGCAGCGCAGCGGTAGCGAGGCGAACCAGCGATTTCATCAACAGGTGCTCCGGTCAGGAATCCAGCAGGTGGTCGATCCGCTCCAGGTTTACCGCCAGCTGCTGCTGGCGGTCCGGATTGGTGTGGCAGAGCAGCACGAACAGGAAATCGAGCAGGGCGTGCATGGCGCTACGGTACAGCAGCTGCGCGACCTGCGGCGTGCGGTCGTGCGCGCAGACCGCCAGTGCCGCATCAGCATGTGCGCGCAGCGGGTTGGCAGTGTGGCGGGTAATGGAAATCACCTTGCCACCCATGTCCTGGAACTGCCGCGACAGCTGCGAAAGCTGCGGCAGGTTGCCGAATTCGGAGAACACCAGCAGCACATCGCCGGGGCGTGCGGCCGACAGGTTGGCCAGCATCAGGATCGGGTCGGTGTGCGGCACGACCAGCAGGCCGAGCAGCGACAGCCGCATGGCGAACTCGCGGGCGAACAGGCCGTCGTCACCCAGGCCATGGACGAACAGCTTGGGTGCGCCGTCGAGCAGCTGCACGATGCGCTCGATCTCCTCGCGTGGATTGGCCTGGCGTGTTTCCTCCTCGGCCTGCGCCTTGCTGCGGCGCAGGGCCTCGCCCAGGCGCAGGTAGTCATCGCCGCTGTCGGGTTCGCTGGGCACCTGTTGTGGATCGGCACCGGCGCGGGCCACGTCCTGGCCGATCGAGTACTTCAGGTCCGGGTAGCCCTTGAAGCCGAGCTTCTGGCTGAACTTCACCACGCTGGACTGGCTGATGCCCAGCGCACTGGCCAGCTGCTGCGATGAGTAGTCGCGCAGCAGGTGGGCGTTGTCGAGGATGAAGTCGGCGATGCGGCGCTCGATGGCAGACATCTGCCCGCGCTCGGTGCGGATCTTCAGCAGGGGCGGCATGCGGGGCGTCCGGGCATGTGTAGGCGCGTTGCGGCTGGCAGCGTAGAGCGTGTCATGGAATGGGTCGAGCGGGTTCCAGCCTCGAAGAGGTTACGGAGCGCAGTTGTTGCTTTTGAAGTTGAGTCCGCCTTCAAGCGAGCCGAGCACCGCAGGTCCGGCGAGGGCGAAGAGGCGCGGGTGTCCGAGCGCAGCGAGTTCCCGCGCCGTCCCTCGACGGGCCGAGGAGCGCAGGGAACCGGTGCGTAGCACCGGCTCGCGGTCGGCGGAGCGTTTCTTTTGGTTACTTTTCTTTTCGCGAAAAGAAAAGTAACGCCCGACCCAACGTCAGTGGCACGCCAGGCCAACCGCAAGGCAGAAATCACCCCAGCATCTCCAGCCCACGCACTTCGGTGATACCCAGCCCCGGCACGTCGCTGATGCTGATCTCCGATTCGTTGAAATGCACGCCGCCGCTGACCGGATCGAACTGGCCCAGCGAGGGACCGTCGAGGTCGACCTTGGTGATCACATCGCTCTTGGCCACGGCCAGGTGCACGGCCGCGGCCACGCTGATGCTCGATTCGATCATGCAGCCGATCATGCACGGCACGCCGTAGATGCCGGCGATGTCGGCGATGCGGATCGCGTTGGAAAGGCCGCCGGTCTTCATCAGCTTGATGTTGATGATGTCGGCCGCGCGCTGCTGGATCAGGTCCATCACCTGGCTCGGGCTGAACACGCTCTCGTCGGCCATGACCGGCGTGTTGACGCGGTCGGTGACGTACTTCAGGCCGCTGATGTCGGCGGCCTTCACCGGCTGCTCCAGCAGCTCCAGTACCACGCCGGCTTCCTCCAGCGTGCGCATCGCATGCACCGCCTGCTTGGCGGTCCAGCCCTGGTTGGCGTCCAGGCGCAGCAGGGCGCGGCCCTCCACGGCGGCGTGGATCGCCTTGACACGTTCGATGTCCAGTCCGATGTCCTTGCCGACCTTGATCTTCAACGACTCGAAGCCGCGTTCGATCGCCGACAACGAATCGGCCACCATCTTGTCGATGTAGTCCACGCTGATGGTGATGTCAGTGGTGATCACCGGGTCGCCGCCACCGAGCATCTGGTACAGCGGGGCACCGTGCAGCTGCGCCCACAGGTCGTACAGCGCGATCTCCACCGCGGCCTTGGCGCTGGTGTTGCGCTCCATCGCGGTCTGCACCAGCGTGCACAGGTGGTTGAGGTTGACCACGTCCTGGCCGATCAGGCGCGGGGCGATGAAGTGGCGGATCGCTTCGATGATCGAGCCGTGGGTATCGCCGGTGATCACTGCGGTGGCCGGGGCTTCACCATAGCCGGTGTTGCCGCTGTCGGTGCGGATCAGCACCACCACGTCTTCCACGGTCTCCACCGTGCGCAGCGCGGTCTTGAACGGTGTCTTCAACGGCACGCGCAGCATGCCCAGTTCGATGGCGGTGATCTTCATTCAGGAGTCTTGGCCCGCAGGCGCTGGATGTTGGTGATGCGGTCGATGTAGCGGACGGTGTCGCTGGCCATCATCGGCTCCAGCGGCGTGACCGAAACACCATTGAGATGGGCCTGCACGCGTTTGCCGTCGGTATCGAACCAGCTGCCGCCCGCCGTATCGTGGATGACCCAGGTGCGGCCGTCGACGTGGCCGATGGCCATCATCACATGACCGGGAATGTAGACCAGGTCGCCCACCTGCAGGCGGGCGACGGCACGGTCGCGCACCGCCTTGCCGTCCTTGCCGGTGAACGGCAGGCGGTCCAGCGCCGGACTGACCGCCTGCGCGCTGGTATTGCGCGGCAGCAGCACGCCAAAGCTGCGGTAGATCTCGGAGACGAAACCGCTGCAGTCGCGGGTGTCGTAGTCGTGGCCCCAGCCGTAGCGTTCGCCGAGGAACTTGAAGCCCTGCTGCAGCAACAGGCGCGGGGTCAGCGGCAGGTAATCGGCGGCGGTGTCCTGCGAGCGCGGCAGCAGCGCCGGCACCAGCTTCAATCGGCCATCGGCCTCGCGTACCGGCAACTGCACCACCCACGAGGCGTGGGCCTGCTGGCCGTTCACCGGCTCTGACGCGGGCCAGTCGGCCAGCACCGGCAGGCGCACGCCCATGTCCAGCTGCAGGCGCGAGACGCGCGGCTCCTCCGGGGTATGGGCGGTCTGCGCGGTGGCGCCGGTGACGATCCGGTACGGTCCCTTCGCGCCGTAGCCGAGCACCGTGGCCTTGTCGCCGCTGGCGATGGCGTCGGCTTCGATCCACGCGCTGTAGCGCTCGCTGTGCACGAACAGCCAACGGCCATCGGTACTGCGATGGACCACGGCCACCTTGTCGCCGGGGAACAGTGCCGATTCCTGGAAGCGGTCGATGTCGGTGTCACCGACGGTGCTGAAGACGCGCTCGCGGGTGGGGAAGGTGCGCAGCGCGGCACGCTTCACCACCAGCCCATACTGCGGTGCCACCTGTGTGGGAATCGCATCGAGGCCGAGGTTGGCTTCGATAGTGCTGCGCAGCGCGGGTGCGATCGCCTGGCCCTTGTCGTTGTAGAGGGCGCGGGTGGGCCAGCTCGACAGCGCGGTGATGCTGGCGCGAACCGTCGCCGCATCAAGCTGGGCGGGCAGTGTGGCGATGTCCTGGATGTGGCTGTCCTGCGCCCGCATCCGCGCGTTCTGTGCTTCGATCTGCGCGCGATCCAGAATCGGCGCGTCGGCGTTGTCCAAGCGCGCGGCCCAGTACTGCGGGGTCAGATAGGCCTCGTGCAGGCCGATCACATAGGGCAGCGGCGCACCCGGGTCGGGCGGTGGGGCCGCCTGTGCAAAGGCCGGGGCGGCCAGCAGGCACAGGGCCAGGGCCAAGCGGCGCGGCCAATGCCGGTGCCGTTCGCGGAAAGCCAGGCTCATGCGGTGCACACCCTCCTCGAATGCCTGTTGGAATATTTATTCCTTTTGGCCCCGAAAGCAAGAATAAATTATTGACCAACATCCCGGCCCGTGTTACACAGCCGTTACCACCCGCGCTGGGGAAGTGTCGCTGTGGATCCTGCCGTTCGCAAACCGCGTCTGACTGCCGCCGCCGGCCTGGGTGCCGTGTTGCTGCTGTGGGTGTCGGCCACGCACGCAGCAGGCGAGCGCAGCAGCCAGCAGCAGGCGCGTCAGGCGCAGGTGATCGACCTGATCGACAGCGGCCGTTTCCGCGACGCCGACGCGCTGCTGGCCACTACACCCGCCGCCACTGACGAAGCGTTCCAGCGCGAGCGCATGCGCCGCATCCGCCTGGATTTCGCCCTCGACGAAAACGCCGCCAAGGACGCCGTACGGCGCGGCATTCCCGATCTGACCGACGAGGAATTTGCGCGCTGGGACCAACTCGGCCTGATCGAGCATCTCGATATCGATGGCGAGCGTTGGTACTTCAAGCGCGCACCCTCGAACCTGTTCCTGCTCAGCGACGAAGCACGCGCGCGTCGCCGCGCGGATGCACCGATGCCGCCTCCGGGCCCCAACGAAGTGCTCAATGCCCACCACGCAGGCGTGGTTGCTGCGGCCGAACAGAGTGGCCAGGCGTCGGTTCTGCCGCAGCGCTATGAATTCACCCAGTCGCTCACGGTGAAAGCCGATGTGGTGCCCGCCGGTGAAACGATCCGCGCGTGGATTCCGTACCCGCGCGAGATCCCCGGCCAGCAGGAGCAGGTGCAATGGCTGGGCAGCACCCCGGGCAAGGCGCGCGTGGCTCCGGCACATACCCAGCAGCGCACCGCCTACCTCGAAGCCAAAGCGGTTGCCGGGCGGCCAACCCGCTTCGAGATCCGCTACGCGGTCACGATCTTCGCCCGGCATACCGCGATCAACCCGGCCGTAGTGCAACCGACCCCGGCCGACCCGGCCCTGAAGCCCTACCTGGCCGAGCAGCTGCCGCATGTGCGCTTCACCCCGGCGCTGAAGCTGTTCTCCGACCAGGTGCTGCAGGGCGAGACGCGCCCGTATGAAGTGCTGCGCAGGCTGTTTGCCGCGGTCGACCGCATTCCGTGGGCCGGTGCGCGCGAATATTCCACGCTCAGCAACATCAGCGATTACGCGCTGCGGGCCGGCCATGCCGACTGCGGGCAGCAGACCCTGCTGCTGATCGCGCTGCTGCGCATGAACGGTATTCCTGCACGCTGGCAGTCGGGCATGGTGTTCTCCGGCGACGGCAGCGGCTACAACAACCTGCATGATTGGGCGCAGGTCTACCTGGCGCCGTATGGCTGGCTGCCGATGGACGTGACCACCGGCGCACTGGCCAGTGATGTGCCGGCCCTCCGTGACTTCTATCTGGGTGGCCTTGATGGCTACCGCATCGCCTTCAACGACGATTTCGGCCAGCCCTTCGTGCCGGCCAAGCAGCACTTCCGCTCGGAAACGGTCGACTCGCAGCGCGGCGAGGCCGAGTGGGCAGGCGGCAACCTGTACTTCGACCAATGGAGCTACGACTTCCAGTGGCGGGTACTGCCAGCCAGGCAACGCTAGCGCGACACACCGCATTCCACACCATTCAATTCTTGCAGGAGAGAGCAGGGGATGAAGGCTTACAGCATCAAGCGGGCGGCGTTGTGCGTCGCCCTTGGGGCGTGTCTGGGCGTAGTGCTGCCCGGCATCGCGATGGCACAGAACGTGAGCGGCGCAGTTGCCGGCCGTGCAACCGCGGGTGACCAGGTGACCGTGGTCAGCAACAGTACGGGTCTGACTCGTACCGTTACCGTCGGCGCCGACGGCAGCTACCGCCTCGGCCAGCTGCCGGTAGGTGACTACCAGCTGCAGCTCAGCCGCGATGGCCAGAAGCTGGGCGATCAGGTTGCTGTCAGTGTGGCGGTTGGTGGTACCACCACGGTCAACCTGGCCAGTGGCGGCGGCGTCACCAATCTTGATGCCCTGCAGGTGGTCGGCACCCGAGTGGTCAACCGCGTGGACGTCTACTCCACCGAGACATCCTTCAACATCAACCGTCAGGAAATCTCGCGGTTGCCGGTGGCGCAGGACCTGTCTGCGGTCGCGCTGATGGCGCCGGGCGTGGTCGGCGGCAACTCGTCATTCGGCGGCCTGTCGTTCGCCGGTTCATCGGTGGCCGAGAATGCGGTCTTCATCAACGGCCTGAATGTCACCGACATGTACACCCGTCGCGGCTTCAGCACCGCGCCGTTCGCCTTCTTCAAGGAATTCCAGGTCAAGACGGGTGGCTACTCGGTCGAGTTCGGCCGCTCCACCGGTGGCGTGATCAATGCCGTGACCCGTTCGGGCAGCAACGAATTCGAGGGCGGTATCGAAGTCACCGCCGAGCCCAGTGCATGGCGCGCCAGTGGCGGCGATCACTTCCATCGTGATGGAACCCCGCATTCGTATGGCAGCCGCGACAACAACTCGTTCCTGAAGACCAACGTCTGGGGCTCGGGGCCGATCGTCAAGGACAAGCTGTTCCTGTTCGCGATGTACGAAGACCGCAACGACAAGGGACACAACACTTCGTCCGACGGCAGCACTTGGTTCAAGAATGATTCCGGCAACGGCTTCTGGGGCACCAAGCTGGACTGGAACATCAACGACAACCACAGCCTGGCGCTGCTGGCGTTCTCCGACGAGGGAGACGTCACCAATGCCTCCTATGGGTACAACTGGAACGCAGACGAGCTCGGTGCATGGGGCGGTGATTCGGTCACCGAGACGGGGGGACGCAACTGGTCGGCAACGTATACCGGCCACTTCGGGCAGAACTTCACCGCGCGCGCCATGGTCGGCCAGAACAACCAGCGTGCCTTCACCAATTCATCGCTGGATCAGGCCTGCAGCCCGGTGTTCACCGACAGTACCTACGGCCCGCGCCTGGGCAAGCTGCAGGGCCTGCGCGCAGGCTGCCACCCTACGGGCACGGCAGTGGCCGAGCGTGACGATACTCGTGACGTGGCGCGACTGGACTTCGAATGGCAGCTGGGTGACCACCTGCTGCGCTTCGGTGTCGACCGTGAGCTGATGACCACAAAGCAGTCCACCCGCTACCCCGGCCCGACCGAACTGAGCTACACCGCCTACGTGGCGCGACCCGGCGATGAAGTCTGGGATGGTGCCAGTGCCTACGTACCGGCTGGCGTTACCGAAATGCTGCGTGCGCGAAACCGCAAATCGGGCGGCACGTTCGAGACTGAAGCCAATGCCTTCTACGTGGAGGACATCTGGAACATCACGCCGAACCTGATGCTCAACCTCGGCGTGCGCTGGGACCGTTTCGAAAACCGCACCGCCGCCGGCAAGGCGTTCATCAAGATGGATGACCTGATCGCACCCCGCGTCGGCTTCTCGTGGGACATGCGTGGTGATGGCAGCACCAAGCTGTTCGGCAACGCCGGCCGCTACTACCTTCCGGTTACCAACAACATCAACGTGAACTTCGCCGGTGGCCTCACTGACGAATACAGCTACTACGTGCTCAATGGCTGGGAGCGGAAAACCTCACCGACAGGCTCACCGTACATGGCACCGATCGTCGGCCAGCAGATCGGCCCGACCGACACCCGCATGAACACCGGCGGTGCCGATCTGCGCCAGAGTGTGGATCGCGACCTCAAGGCGGTCTACCAGGACGAGTACATCCTGGGCTTCCAGAACATGATCAACCAGGCATGGTCGTGGGGCGTCAACGCCACCTATCGACGGATGACCCGTGCGCTGGACGACATCCGCATCAATTACACCCCGTGCGGCCCGACCCCGAGCACGCTGTGGCCGATCGCCAACCCGGGCGAGAGCCTGACGATCTGGGGTGACAAGAGCATCGGCTGCGCCAACGAGGGCTGGATCACCATCGATACCGCCAACAGCGGCTATCGCAAGGGTGGCAGCGGCGAGGTGATCGGTTACTCCAAGCCCAAGCGCACCTACAAGGCACTGGAGTTCCAGATCGACCGTGCATGGGACGAGAAGTGGATGTTCAACGCGTCCTACCTGTGGTCGAAGAGCGAGGGCAATTTCGAAGGCCCTGTGAATTCCGATACCAACTACGGCGACACGGGCATGGTTCAGTTCTGGGACCATCCGGCCACCAACGAGCGCTATGGCGTGCTGTTCAACGACTTCCGCCACCAGTTCAAGCTGCGTGCCGCTTACGCGCTGAACAAGCAATGGTCGTTCGGAACCACACTGCAGGTGCAGTCCGGTGGTCCCATCACGGCCTACGGCGTGATGTGGCCAAACGATTCCATCGCCGGTGGTAGTACCTCCAGCGAAGGTAGCGGTGGTGGCACCGGCTGGCTGTGCGTGGCCAGCTGTTCCGGTCCGTACAACCAGCGGCAGTTCGAGTACAGCCCACGCGGTGCGTTCGGTCGCCTGCCGTGGACCTGGAATATGGGCGCCAATGTGACCTGGCGTTTGCCGGTGGAGGGCATCGACCTCAGTGCACGGCTGTCGGTGTACAACCTGTTCAACAACCAGAAGACCATCAACGTGCACCAGCGCTATGAAGCGCAGCCCGGCCAGTACCGCGAGGCGACGTTCGCCACCGGGACGCGCTGGCAGGCCCCGCGCTACACCCAGCTGGTGGTGACCTGGAACTTCTGAGGCCACGATCCGCGCCGTCCACCGTGACGGCGCGGGCAATGGAGGGGCTGCGCGCATGTACCACCTGCTGATCGTCGCGGCGGCACTGGCCGCACCGTCCGCTTCGGCGACCGACATCGCCTCCCTCGAGGCCGACGTCGCCGCCGTGGTCCAGCACGAGCACCTGCCCGGGCTGGCCATCGCGGTGGTCGACAACGGGCAGGTGGTCTATCGCCACGCCGAGGGCGCGCGCGGCGACGGCGGCCGCATCGACCAGGACACGCTGTTCAAGATCGCCTCCAACAGCAAGGCGATGACCGCCGCGCTGCTGGCGCGGCTGGTGCAGCAGGGCAAGCTGCGCTGGGAGGATCCGGTGCGGCGGCATCTACCGGGCTTCCGCATGCACGATGCGTGGGTGGGCGAGCAGATGCAGGTGCGCGACCTGCTGATCCACAACAGCGGTCTCGGCCTGGGCGCCGGTGACCTGATGCTGTGGCCGGAGCCGAACGCGTTCACCCGTGCCGACATCATCGCGGGGCTGGCGCACCTGAAGCCGGTCAGCAGTTTCCGCAGCCGCTACGCCTACGACAACCTGATGTACGTGGTGGCCGGCGAACTGGCCGCTGCGACGGGTGGCAAACCGTATGACCAGTTGATGCGCGAGCAGGTGTTCGAGCCGCTGGGCATGACCCGCTGCCAAGTGGGGACGTGGTCGGTGAAGCGGGTCGGCAACGTGGCGCAGCCACATGCCTGGCGTGGCGACCACAATACGGTGGTGAACGCCGATGGTGCGATCAGCCCGGACCTGCCGTCGATGGCCGCCGGCGGCATCCGTTGTTCGCTGCGGGACATGACGCGCTGGATGCAGGTGCTGCTCGATCCCGGCCTGGCACCTGGCTGGTTGGATGCTGAGCAGCGCCGTACGCTGTGGACCCTGCACATGCCGATGCCGCTGGGTGAACGCCAGCGGCGTTGGGACAACGCGCATTTCTACGGCTACGGCTATGGCTGGCGCGTGTCGGACATGGATGGGCAGTGGAAGGTGGCGCACACCGGCACATTGTCGGGCATGTACTCGTCGCTGGCGCTGCTGCCTGAGCGCAAGGTGGGTGTGGTAATGCTGATCAACGGTGAAGGCGAGGATGCGCGCATCGCATTGATGCAGACCGCACTGAAGCGCTTCACCGCCCCCGATGAGGCGCGTCCGGCGCTGGCGTACCTGGCCGAACTGAAGGCTGACCAGGCCATGCGAGCGGCAGGCGGCCATCAGCGGCCGGCGACGTCGCAGGCACGGCCGACATCGGACGCCGATCTGCCGCGTTGGCAGGGCCGCTACACCGATCCGTGGCTGGGGCCGGCCTCGCTGTGCCCGGGCAAGGACGGCCTGCGCTTCAGCGTGGACAAGTCGCCCCGGCTGGAAGCGGCTGTGCTGCAGCTGCAGGGGCGCTGGCTGCTGCGCTGGGATACGCTGGGCGAAGACGCGCAGGCGTGGCTGCAGCCGGGTGAAGGCCTGGCACCGACACTGGACCTGCGCGCCATCGATCCGGACATCGACTTCAGCTATGACTTCCAGGACCTGCATTTCACTCGTACTGGCGATTGCCCTGGCAGCGACCACCAGCGCCGCTGAGCCACCGCGCGTTTCACCGGCCACCGACGCGGCCAGCGCCGGGCTGGTGGAGATCCGTACGTTGTCGCCGCGCATCGACCTGGACATCCGCTATGCGGGCGCCAACAACTTCACCGGCGCGCGCGTGCCCGGCTACGAGGCGCCTTCGTGCTACCTGCTGGCGCCGGTGGCGAAGGCGCTGGCCGAGGTGGAACAGGACCTGCGCGCCGATGGCTTCGGCCTGCGCCTCTACGACTGCTACCGGCCGGTGCGTTCGGTGCAGGCCTTCATGGCCTGGGTGAACGATCCGCGCGAGCTCTCGCGCAAGGCACAGCAGTATCCGGACCTGGACAAGCCGCGCCTGCTGGCCGATGGCTACATCGCCGAACGCTCCGGCCACAGCCGCGGTGCCACGGTGGATCTGGGCCTGCTGGATTGCCGAAGCGGTGCATGTGCGCCGTTGGACATGGGCACTGACTTCGACTTCTTCGGGCCACGTGCGCATACGCAGACGAGCGGGCTGAGTGAGACGCAGCAGGCAAACCGGCGGCAACTGGTGCAGGCAATGGCACGGCGTGGCTTCGTGAACTATCCGCAGGAGTGGTGGCACTACACGTTCCAGCCGGAACCGGATCCCGGCTCCGCGTACGACGTCCCGGTACGGTAGGGGTATCGGCAGGGCTGCGCCCTGTACCTGCGGTAGTGCCGGCCGCTGGCCGGCAACATCAGACGCAACAGCAACAGCGTGCGTTCCGTGGGTTGGCTGGGCGGTGCCGGAGTGCGGGGACGCCGTAAATCCGTCCATGGAGGCTTGGCAGCCGCATCCATGCGGCTGACACCCCGCACTCCGGCACCGCCCAGCCTCTGACAGTTTCCCGCGCGGTCCGTTGTAGGGCCGAGCTCATGCTCGGCTGCTCTTTGTTCAATCGTCGAATTATTCGATCTCGATGGAGACTCATCCACGCACGGCGTGGATCTACCGTGGCTGCCGGATTGGGTCCGAAGCAGATCCCTTACACTGGCCGCCATCCCACCGTTGCCCATCCGATGAACCTTCCCCTGCACTTCGGCCTGCTCGGTACCCTGGAAGCCGGCGCCATCGCCATGCTGGTTGGGCTGCTGGTGTACTTCCTGTGGTCGCAGCTGTGCCGCCTGCTGCGGTGGTCGATGGGGCACGCGATCGGCTGGTCCTGCGTCATCGCCGTGATCATCGCCGCCGGCATCGATGCGTGGAAGCTGTTCTACATGGGCATCGTGCGGCTGGAATCGCCGCTGTACGCGCGCATCTTCCTGGCCACCATCCACGATCCGAACGAACTTGGCAGCCGTGTGGTGCTGGAAATCGCCGGTGCGCTCGCCGGTGTTGCTCTTGCATGGGTGTTGTTCAGTTCGCGGTCATCGGAAAAAACCGTCGACTGACGCAGGTTTTTCGTTGCCTGCCGGTTAAATGCAGAGGCGCTGAATGCGCATCTTATGAGCCACTCACTTCACCCTAACCACCGCGCTAAAGCATGCGTGGAGGCGAGTGGTTAATCGCATGTGTGCGGGCCGGTCGCGGCGCAAAATCGATTCAGAAACGCGGTGGCAGGGTAGGTGCCGTGCGGAATCAACACGCCGCGCAACACCACCCAATTGGCAGGAGACACCCCTGATGACTATTCGCAACCGCAAGCCCCTGATCGCCCTGATCGTCGCCGCTGGCAGCGTGCTGGCCATCCCGGCGATGGCCCAGTCGGCCAAGCAGCAGGCCGCGCATGCACAGAACGAGGCCGCTCAGGCCCAGCAGGCGGCTGCACAGGCCGGCCAGGCCGCCGACCAGGCGACCAATGCGGCCGCAGCGGCATCGGCACAGGCCAATGGCGGTGGCCAGACCTGGGCCAGCATCGATACCGATGGCAACGGCACCATCAGCAAGACCGAGGCGCAGGTGAACGCCGGCCTGGCCCAGGTGTTCGACCAGGCCGATACCAACAAGGACGGCGAGCTGAGCGCCGATGAGTACAAGGCCTACGTGGCCGCCCAGCAGGCCGGCGCCGGTGGCGCAGCGCAGGGTGCACAGGGCAGGTAAGTCCTGCGTCGGGGCGTATGGGAACCCGGGCGGTTTCGGCCGCCCGGGTTTTTTTCGTCACCATGGCCCCTGTATCCTTGCGCGATGAATACACCCACGCCTGCGCCGTCGCGCGCCATCGGCCTGGTCGGTTTTGACGGTGACGATACGCTGTGGAAGAGCGAGGACTACTACCGCAAGGCCGAGCAGGATTACCTTGACCTGCTGTCGCGCTATGTCGACGTGCATGACACCCAGACCGCCCGCCACCTGCTGGAAGTGCAGCAGCGCCACCTGGGCACCTTCGGCTACGGCGTCAAGAGCATGACCCTGTCGATGATCGAAGCGGCCATCGACATCACCGGCCAGCGCATCGAGGCCAAGGACATCCAGCGCATCCTGGAGATCGGCCACGACACCCTGCGCCACCCGGTCGAGCTGATCGATGGTGTACGCGAAGCGGTGGTGGCCATCGCCGAGCACTACCCGGTGGTGCTGATCACCAAGGGCGACCTGTTCCACCAGGAAGCGAAGATCAAGGTCGCCAACCTGGGCGAGCTGTTCCCGCGCATCGAGATCGTTTCCGAGAAGGACCCGGAGACCTACGCCCGCGTGCTGGCCGAATTCGACCTGCCGATGCAGCGCTTCGTGATGGTCGGCAACTCGCTGCGCTCGGACATCGAGCCGGTGGTGACCCTGGGTGGCTGGGGCGTGCATACCCCGTACGCAGTGACCTGGGCCCACGAGACCCAGCATGGCGTGGCCGACGACGAACCGCGCATGGTCACTGCCGATACCGCCCACGACTGGCCGGCCGCACTGGCGGCGATCGAGGCCAAGGCCGCTGCGGCCTGACAGGGCCCGTCGGCTGCGGCAGAATCGGGGCATGAACCACCGACTGCGCGCGCTGATGTTGTTCCTGTTGCTGGCGCCGGCCACCGTGCTGGCCCAGCAGACCGCCGAGCGCTCAAGCGCCTACGACGTGGACACCGGCGACAGCTGGGTCGATGCCCAGCTGCAGGACATCAACCATTACGCCGAACGCTACCCCGATGCCTTCCTCGACGAAGTGTCGCGCTATGCCGACGTGCCGCGCGGCTACATCAGCGCGCTGTTCACCACCCACGGCTGGCAGGCCGGAGACATCTATTTCGCCTGCTTCTGGGCCAAGGCCAGTGGCCAGACCTGCCGCGACAGCGTGCGTGCCTTCAGCCAGGACCCGGAGGGCGGCTGGGAGGCGGTGGTCAAGCGCATGCCCACCAAGCCGGACAATCTGCACTACCGGGCTGTGCGCCATGCCATCGTGGCCAGCTACCAGCACTGGGACCGGCCGATCACCCTGGATGCCGCGCTGAAGCGCCAGTTGAAGCGGTAGGGTCGGCCGCTGGCCGGCAATTGCAGCCTTTCCAGGCATCCGGGGTTGCCGGCCAGCGGCCGGCACTACCCGGTCATGTTGCTCTGCGTATCGCCGCCGCCGGGCGCTCCGGCGACAATACGGGTCCGAGCTGTTCCCCGTTCCCGTAATCGAGTGACTGATGAGCGCCTCTTTCGTTTCGCCTGATGTGATCCGCCGCCTGTTCGCGCAGGCCATGTCCCGCATGTACCGCACCGAAGTGCCGCTGTACGGCACGCTGGTGGAACTGGTGGAGCGGATCAACGCGCAGGTGCTTGCCCAGGACCCGGCGCTGGCCGCGCAGCTGCAGCGCAACGACGAGCGTGCGCGGCTGGATGAAGAGCGTCATGGCGCGATCCGCGTCGGTACCGTGCAGGAACTGGCGACGCTGCGCCGCCTGTTCGCGGTGATGGGCATGTACCCGGTCGGCTACTACGACCTGTCGGTGGCCGGCGTGCCGGTGCACTCCACCGCGTTCCGCCCGCTGACCGGCGCGGCGCTGGCGCAGAATCCGTTCCGCGTGTTCACCTCGCTGCTGCGCCTGGAGCTGATCGAAGACGAAGCCCTGCGTGCAGAGTCGGCGAAGATCCTGGCGCGCCGTCGCATCTTCACCGACGGCGCGCTGGCGCTGATCGACCAGGCCGAGCGCGACGGTGGCCTGTCGCAGGCCGATGCCGAGCGCTTCGTCGATGAAGCACTGGAAACCTTCCGCTGGCATGGTGACGCCACGGTCGACCTGCCGACCTACCGCGCGCTGCACAACGCGCACCGGCTGGTGGCCGACGTGGTCAGTTTCCGCGGCCCGCACATCAACCACCTGACCCCGCGCACGCTGGACATCGACGCTGCACAGGCGGCAATGATCGAGCACGGCATGGCGGCCAAGGCGGTGATCGAAGGCCCGCCGCGCCGCGCCTGCCCGATCCTGCTGCGCCAGACCAGCTTCAAGGCGCTGGAAGAGGCCGTGCATTTCCCGGATGCCGAAGGTGGTAATGCCGGCACCCATACCGCGCGCTTCGGCGAGATCGAACAACGCGGCCTGGCGCTGACCCCGAAGGGCCGCGCGCTGTACGACCAGCTGTTGTCGCAGGCCCGCGACGCCGGTAGTGAAGGCAGCACCGGCGGCGACTACGGCCAGCGCCTGCAGGCGGTGTTCGCCAGCTTCCCGGATGACCATGACACCCTGCGCCAGGAAGGCCTGGGGTATTACCGCTACCAGCTGACCGACGCTGGCCGCGCCGCGCCGGAGCGCGTGGCCGATCTGCCCGCTGAAGTGATGGTGGCCGCCGGCCTGGCCACGGCTGACCCGATCGTCTACGAGGATTTCCTGCCGGTCAGTGCCGCGGGCATCTTCCAGTCGAACCTGGGCGGCGAAGAACAGCGCGCCTATGCCGCGCATGCCAACCGCGAAGCCTTCGAGCAGGCCTTGGGCGTGGCGGTGAACAACGAGTTCGAGATCTACGAGCGGCTGCAGGCCGAATCGCTGGCGGCGTTGCGCACCGCGTAAAGGCAGAGCCGGCCGCTGGCCGGGCACCGCGTGAAGGTGGAGCCGGCCGCTGGCCGGGCGCACCGCGTGAGGTAGAGCCGGCCGCTGGCCGGCTGTTGGGGAAGCCGGCCAGCGGCCGGCTCTACCCGACGTCCGTAGCGGGCCTCAGCCCTTCATCGTGCCGGTATCCAGCCAGCGCTGGTGCCACGACAACGCTTCCGGCAGCAGGTGCGGGGTGTGCTTGCCGTAGCTCTCGCGGCTGGCACGGTCGAAGTAATCCTGCAGCTGCGGGCGGAAGTCCGGGTGGGCGCAGTTGTCGATCAGCACCTGCGCGCGCTTGCGCGGGGTCAGGCCGCGCAGATCGGCCAGGCCCTGTTCGGTGACGATCACCGACACATCGTGCTCGGTGTGGTCGACATGGCTGGCCATCGGCACGATCGCCGAGATGGTGCCGTTCTTGGCGGTGGACGGGCTCAGGAACGCCGACAGGAAACCGTTGCGGGCAAAGTCACCGGAACCGCCGATGCCGTTCATGATCCTCGTGCCCATCACGTGCGTCGAATTGACGTTGCCGTAGATGTCCACCTCGATCATGCCGTTCATGCCGATGCAGCCCAGGCGGCGCACCAGTTCCGGGTGGTTGGAGATTTCCTGCGTGCGCATGATGATGCGCTCGCGGTAGAAATCGATGTTCTCCTTGAACGTCTCATTCGCCTGCGGGCTCAGCGCGAAGCCGGTGCAGGAGGCGTAGCTCAGCACGCCGTCGCGCAGCAGGTCGAGCATGCCGTCCTGGATCACTTCGGTGAACGCGGCCAGGTCGCGGAAACCACTCTTGGCCAGGCCGGCCAGCACGGCGTTGGGGATGTTGCCCACGCCCGACTGCAGCGGCAGCAGGTTCGGCGGCAGGCGGCCCTTCTTCACCTCGTGCTTGAGGAACTCGATCAGGTGCGAAGCGATCTGCTCGCTGGTTGCATCGATCGGGCTGAACGGGCTGTTGCGGTCCGGGCCGTTGGTACGCACCACGGCCACGATCTTGTCCGGGTCGCAGCGCAGCGCGGTATCGCCGATGCGGTCGTTGGCGTTCACCAGCGGAATCGGCTTGCGGTGCGGCGGCAGCGCGGTGCCGTAGTAGATGTCATGCATGCCGTCGACACCGGCCGGCTGCCATTCGTTGACCTCGACGATCACCTTCCTGGCCAGGTCCAGCCAGGTCTTGTTGTTGCCGACCGAGGTGGAGGGCACCAGCGAACCATCTTCGCGGATGGCCGAGACTTCGATGACGGCGGTATCGATCTCGCCATAGAAGCCGAACCACACGTGCTGGGCAACGTGGCTGAGGTGGATGTCGATGTAATCCAGCTTGCCCTCGTTGATGCGGTTGCGCGCGTCCGGGTCGCTCTGGAACGGCATGCGCATGGCGATGCCATCGGCCTTGGCCAGCGCGCCATCGAGTTCCGGCGCGGTCGAGGCGCCGGTCATCAGCTTGATCTGGAAGGGATTGCCCTGGGCATGCACCGCTTCGATGCGGCGGGCCAGTTCGACGGGAACGGCCTTGGGATACCCGGAGCCGGTAAAGCCGCTCATGGCCACGGTTTCACCGGGCTGGATCAGCGCGGCTGCGGCCTCGGCGGAGACCACGCGGTCACGGAGACGCGCGTTGGCGATGCGATCAACAGACATGACGACAGTGTTTCTGGGGGGAATCCCGATTATCGGCCATCCTCATCCGTACGGGGGGCCTACCTTCGTGGAATGGCTTTTCCCCCAGGGGCTCACCCATACCCACCGGTTCTGTTTTGCAGTGCAGCGTGCAAAGTGCTTTCGCAGCCCGCACGATGGCCCTGCATCCCGACGTGGGGGAGGGAGCAGAGCCCGCTGGCAGTTCGCTGCAAGCGGGCTTTTTTATTGCCTGTCGCCCAGTGTGAATACGCGGCCTGCATTATCGGTAGTGCCGGCCGCTGGCCGGCAACTGCAGCAACCTTCGGCAGAATCATGGGATCTGCCGGCCAGCGGCCGGCACTACCGGGTCCGTTGCGTCCCAGCCGGGTCGATACAATCAGACCCATGACCCTCGCCCCCGCTGACCTGCCCGCCCCGCTGCAGCCCCTTGTCGACCGCGCCCTGGCGCGCCTGGCCCAGGTCCTGCCCGAGCCCGTTCCTGCCGAACTGCTGCCGCTGCTGACCCGACTGGCGGTGGCCAGCGACTTCGCGCTGGACACCCTGGTGCGGCAACCGGCGCTGCTGGCGCAGCTGGCTACCCCCGGCTGCCCGCCGATCCCGCCACCGGTGCTCGATCCGCTGCAGCCCAGCGACTGGCCGGCGCAGATCCGGCGCTGGCGTACTGCCATGTCGACGCGGCTGATCTGGCGCGACCTGACCGGCCTGGACGACGTGGCACAGACCCTGGCCGGCGCCACCACCCTGGCCGAGGACTGCCTGCGGCTGGCGCTGGACGCGCTGCAGCAGGAATTCGCCCAGCGCCACGGTGTGGTCCGCGATGGCGAAGGCGCCGCGCAGCAGCTGGTGGTGTTCGGCCTCGGCAAGCTTGGCGGCGGCGAGCTCAACTTCAGTTCCGATATCGACCTGGTCTACGCCTATCCGCACGGCGGCGAATCCGACGGCCCGCGCGCGCTGGCCGCCGAAGAGTATTTCGCCCGCCTTGGCCAGCGCCTGGCCAAGCTGCTGGACGAAACCACCGTCGATGGCTTCAGCCACCGCGTCGACCTGCGCCTGCGCCCGTTCGGCAGCGCCGGCCGCGTCGCGCTGTCGTTCGCGGCGATGGACCAGTACTTCCAGCGCGAAGGCCGCGACTGGGAGCGCTATGCGTGGCTGAAGGCGCGCGCGGTCGCCGGTGATATCGAGGCCGGTGAAGCGTGGCTGCAGACCCTGCGCCCGTTCGTGTACCGCCGCTACCTGGATTTCACTGCGCTCGATGGCCTGCGCGAGATGAAGGCAGCGATCACCGCCGAAGTCGCGCGCCGCGAGCTGCACGAAGACATCAAGCGCGGCGCCGGTGGCATCCGCGAGATCGAGTTCCTGTGCCAGGCGCTGCAGCTGATCCGCGGTGGCCGCGAACCTGCGCTGCGCGAGCGCCGCCTGCTGGTGGCGCTGGACGCGCTGGTGGCTGCGGGGCAGATCGCGCCCGAGGACGGCAGTGCGCTGCGCGAGGCCTACCTGTTCCTGCGCCGCCTGGAGAACCGCCTGCAGATGCTGCGCGATGCGCAGACCCACGTGCTGCCCAGCGATGCACTGGACCGCGAGCGCATCGCCGTCGGCCTCGGCTACCCGGACTGGGACGTGCTGCGCGCGGCGCTGGCCGAACAGCAGCAGCGGGTCAGTACCGAATTCGCCGCGCTGCTGGCACCGCGCAAGGGTCAAGCCGCGCCCGACGCGCTGGCCAATTACTGGCGTAGCCTGCCCGAGGGCAGCAACGCGCCGTTGCTGGCAGAAGCCGGTTTCCTCGATGCCAATGGCGCCGACCAGTCATTGCGTGACTTCGCGCAGGGCACCGGCGTGAAGTCATTATCCGATGCGGCGCGTGCGTGGCTGGATCGCGTACTGCCCGCGTTGCTGCATGCGGCCACGCGTTCGCCGCAACCCGACGCTGCGCTCAAGCGTGTGCTCGGCCTGTTGCAGGCCGTGCTGCGCCGGACCAGCTATCTCGCGCTGCTGGACGAACAACCGAGCGCGTTGGCGCGTCTGGTCGATGTGCTGGCGCGCAGCGCGCTGCTGGCCGAGCGGCTGGCCGCGTACCCGCTGCTGCTGGACGAACTGCTGGACGTGCGCGTGTCCGGGCCGATGCCCGATGCGGCCGGCATGCTGGCCGAGTGCCAGCAGGTGCTGGCGGTGGAAGATCCCGAATCCGCACTGCGCTGGCTCAACGAGACGCGGCTGGCGCTCAGCTTCCGCATGGCGATGGCCACGCTGGATGGCCGCCAGGGTGCGGTGGACAGCACGCGGCAACTGGCCGAGCTGGCGCAGGCGGTGGTCACCACCGTGCTGGCGATGGCCGAGGCGGACATGCGCGCCGCGCACGGCGGGATTCCCGGTGGACGTTTCGCGATCATCGGCTACGGCAGCCTCGGCGGGCTTGAGCTGGGCTTCGGTTCCGACCTGGACCTGGTGTTCCTGCACGACAACCCGGCTGGCGTGGAGGCCAGCGATGGCGCACGTCCGCTGGAACCGGGGCGCTGGTATGCACGGCTGGCACAGAAGGTGATGGCGCTGCTTGGTGCGGTCACCGCCGCCGGGCGCCTGTACGACATCGACGTGCGCCTGCGCCCGGACGGTGGCAAGGGTTCACTGGTGTCTTCGTTGGCCAGCTACACCGAATACCAGCGCGAACGCGCGTGGACCTGGGAACACCAGGCCCTGGTGCGCGCACGCGGTGTGGCCGGTGATGCCAGCCTGCTGGCCGATTTCGAACAGGTGCGTGCACAGACACTGGGTCGTGAGCGCGATCCGGCCACGCTGTATGCCGATGTGCTGAAGATGCGCGGCCGCATGCGCACTGAACTGGACCGCAGCGATGCCGCGCGGCTGGACCTGAAACAGGGTGCCGGTGGCGTGGTGGACCTGGAGTTCCTGCTGCAGACCGGCGTGCTGGCGCGTAGTGCGCAGCATGCGGCGTTGCTGCAGCCACGCGACACGCCGTCGCTGATCGATGCGCTGGCGGTTGCCGGTTTCCTGCCGGAAGACACTGCGCAAGCACTGCATGGCGCGCATGCCACGCTGCTCGACGTGGGCCTGGCCTGCACGCTGGACCGTCGCCCGCGACTGGCACCGACCACGCCCGCGATTGAAGACGCGTGTGCGGCGATTACGGCGGCGTGCAGAGCGGCGGAGCTGCCGTTCGGGTGAGTGGGTGCACCCATTAGAGCAATTGCCCGGGGATGATCCGCTGTTGGTAGGTGCCGACCGTTGGTCGGCACAATCTGTCAGCGGTGATGAACTCTGATGGAGCGTGCCGACCAACGGTCGGCACCTACCGTGCTCATGTGCCATCCAAGGTCGGCACCTGCCAGAGCACGTGCGGTCAGCTGGTCGCGCGCAGCGGCGCCATCTTCCACAGCAGTGCGCGGAACGGGGCCAGCAGGCAGACGCCGATCGCCAGCTTCACTACCAGGTCGCCGGCGGCCCAGCTCACCCACGGCAGGGTGGAACCGGCAAATGCGATCGACCAGAAAATGGTGGTATCCACCGTCGCGCTGCAGGTCGTGGCCACCATCGGTGCGCGCCACCAGCTGCCGCGGCGCAGGCGGTCGAACACGGTGATGTCCAGCAACTGCGCCACGATGAAGGCTGAGCACGAGGCAACGGCGATGCGCGGCGTGGCCACCCAGATCGACAACAGCACCGCCACCGCGAAGCCGATCCACGCCACGCGGCGCGCCGGGCCCGGGCCGAAGCGGCGGTTGATCAGGTTGCTGACCAGGAACGCGACCGGATAGCTGAAGGCGCCCCAGGTCAGCCAGTCGTTGATCGGGTACTGCACCAGCACGTTGGACAGCAGCACCACCGCGCCCATCGCCAATACCGCCAGCACCAGGGCGCGGGCGGTCAGCGGGGCAAACATAGGGGCAGGACGCACGGACATGGCGAGCCAGGGGGACAAAGGGGATCGCCCATTATCCGCCCGGCCCGCGGCAAAGCCAAAACCGCTTGTTCAGCTTTACAACGCTTCGCTCATCACATCGCCCGCGGCGTAGGCGGTGGGGACGTAAGCCAGCGCTTGGCCCTGTGCGCTCTTCACGGTCCAGCCGGCACCGGCCTCGGTGGGGTCGAAATGTACCTGCTGGCCGACCACGAAGGCCGCCGTCTGGTCTTCATGCACGCGCGCCGGCCAGCGCAGGGTGGCGGTCTGATCGGCCTTGTCGGGCACCTGCAGCTGCACCTGGCGCTCGCCGGCCGCCGTGGTCTCCACCTTCTTCACTTCCATCGGCGGCAGTGGCACCGCCTTGGTGCGGGCAACCCTGCCATTGCGTTCGCTGGCCTTGAACGGCGCCTTGGACAGTTCGGACAGGCCCGCCGATGCAGCGAGCGGCACCGAGACCACGATCAGCGAGGTGATCAGCACGCTGGCTTCGCTGCTGTTCAACTGCGGCGCGGCGCCGGCATGGACGGTGGGCACCAGCAGCGCGGAGAGCAGCAGGGCGGAAGCGGGAACGCGCAGGCAACGGAACATGGAGACCTCCTGGTCAGCGTGGGGACGGCGGCTCAGCGCCGGGTATCGAAGATATCGCGCGGGCCGGTGGCCTCGGGCAGGTATTCCAGCGGGCGGCCCTGGTTGTCCTTCAGCTGCCAGCCCTGGTCGGCGCCGGTCGGCTCGAAGTTCACGGTCTGGCCCACGGTGAACTGCACGGCCGGGTCGCCGACGCCGCGCGGATACTGCATCGATGCGGTGTTCTGCGGATCGTTGGCATCACGCAGCAGCACTTCGCGGCGGCCATCGACGGTGGTGGCGATTGCGCTCACCTCCATCTGCGGCAGCTTGATCTGCTGCGGGCGGGCCAGCGGCTGGCCGGCATCGGCCGCATCCTGGGCTTCCTTCGCTGCTGCGGCGCGGGCCGAGGCCACCATCTGCGTGGACATTTCCAGGCTCGGTCCCTGCGGGCCCGGGTCATGGATGATCACGATGCGGCGTTCGGCGTGGGCGGCCGTCGACCACGCCAGGCCGGTGACGATCACCATCGACAACACAGAGGTAAGCAGCGGACGCATGTCGTTCTCCTTGCGGGATTCAGGGCGTGGCGGCGGTGGCACCGGCCACCGGCACATGGGGGATCACCAGTTCCTGCTGCAGCTGGCTGCGCTGGTGCAGGAAGTCGAACACCGATTCCACCGTCACCACCGAATAGTTGCCGGAGATGCGTTCGCCGGCTGGATGGTCGGTGGTGGTGGCGTTGGCTACGAACAGGCGCGCACCCACGCGCTTGCCGAGGCCGATATGCAGCACGCTGGGCTGGTACTTCTGCTGGCGCAGCCACTGCTGTGCCTGTTCGCGCTTGACGATGGCCGGCGCGCCTTCGGTCTGCGCCATCGCCGCCGCCAGCACTTCCAGCACCCACTGGTTGGAGTTCTGGTAGTCGGTGGCGAACGGGTAGGCGACCACGTTGTACCTTGTTTCGTGCAGCGCCTTGGGCTGGATCGAGGGCGGCACCAGCATCGCGCGCAGCGCCGCACGCAAGGGGGCCGACGGCACGCCGATGCGCAGGTCGGTATGGCCGCCGCTCTCGCCGACGAAGTTGCCGAGGCCCTCGTGGTACAGCTGCGAGCTGTCGGTCTTGCAGCGGTTGAGCAGGTGCATCGCGCGCCAGCGGCCGTCGTCCTCGCGCAGCAGGAAGGCCAGGTGGCTGTGGCGCAGGCCGTAGCGGCTCAGGTCCTGGCCACCGCGCGCGGCCACCACCACGTCCACCTCGGGCAGCGCGTCCAGGCGTTCGGCGGTGGTCCAGGCCACGTCCAGCATCGCCGCCTGCGACGCCACGCTCGGGTAGCGCTCGCGGCAGGCGGTGCTGTCGGCCCAGGCCGGTGCGGTCGCCAGCAGGCTGGCGATCAGCAGCGCGGCGCGGCGCAGGCGGGAAAAACGATCCATGTCGGCACCTTCAACGGCGGGCAGGCCCGCGCGCCGATCATACGCTGCTCAGCGCAGCGGGCGATCCACGCCCTTGCGCTGGAGTTCCCTGTCGCAGGCATCGCTGATCGGGGCGATCGGCAGCGGCGGGCGCTCGCCCGTCTTCGGATCGCGCAGCGCCGGCTGTTCGCGGTACGCATCCAGCTGCTGCTGGCATTGATAGGAGATCGGGTCCAGCTCGGTGGGCGCGGTCGAACACGCGGCGAGCAGGGCCAGGGGCAGCAGGAGCAGGGTACGCATGAAGGCATTCGGTCCGGTGGGGGACACCGGACTCTAACGGTATGGGCGGATTGAAATGTTCAGAAATCGCTGCGCACCCCGGTAGTGCCGGCCGCTGGCCGGCATCGGCAGGGTGTCCGGTAATGCGCACAGCGTTGCCGGCCAGCGGCCGGCACTACCCCAAGGCCAGGCGCTGCTTTACTTCCGCCGCCACGCGCGCGGTTTCGCGCAATGGCTCGATGCGGTCGTACTGCCAGTCCAGCCAGTGCGGCTGCAAGCGCCCGCGTTCGCGCAGCTGCTGCTGGAACCGGGCCAGCCGGCCCTGCGCGGCATCGGCCAGCGCCACCATCACCGGCATGCGCGTGGCGCAGGCTTCAGAGAGCAGGTTCACCGAATCGGGCGAGACCACCACCCGGTTGGCCCAGCCGAGCAGGCCGCCATAGGGATTGGTACCGTCGCCACCATCGCCCCAGATCACGTGCGGCAGGTCGGCGAACTTCGCGCGTAGGATCTCGGCCAGGGCTGGCGGCGTGCGTCGCGAGGTGGTGGCCAGCAGGCTGCCGCCTTCGCTGCGGATCTGCTCGGCCAGCGCCTGGAACACACCGACCATCGCCGTCTCGTCCCACGGCGCCAGCGGCGTCGGCCCGCCCACCAGCAGTGCGGTGCGCGGACCGGGCAGGGTGCTGAAGCCGGCGAACGCGGCGCGACCCCAGGCCAGCCAGTCGTCGTCCACCGGGTTGAGGCTGCCGAGCAGGGTCAGCACATTGCTGCCACGCAGGGCGTCGTGTTCGGGCACCACCACCACATCCCAGTGGCGGGCGCCGATGCGCGGGTCGAGGATCTGCACCACCTGGCTGCCGCGTGCACGCAGCACGCGCAGGGCACCGGCCGCCTGGCGACCACAGCCGATCGCCAGTGCCGGCGCCTCAGCCGCCAGCGTCGCCAAGGCCTCGCCGTAGCCATTCACATCGCCGGGCAGCCGCCGCGGCGACAGCCAGCGCCAGGGTGCGCGCGGTTGCAGGAGCAGCGGTCGGTGGGTGCCCTGGCGCAGTGCCGAGGCCAGCGCGACCGCCTGGCGGACATTGCCCGCACGGCCGTCAGTGACCGTCCATGGCGCGCTCGATCGTTTCACCATTGGCATTAATTCGTTTCAGCCCTGCTGGGTGTTGCAACAGTCGCGACACTCTACACTGCGGCTCGTCGTTTCGCCCCGCGCCGCACGCGGGCACTGACTTCCTTTCGCCGCCCTGGAGATCCACCGATGTCCCACGCGCTCGACGCCGCTGCCCTTGACCAGCTGTTCCGTACGGCCCGCACCCAGAACGCCTTCCTCGACAAGCCGGTCCCCGAGAGCCTGCTGAAGGAACTGTACGACCTGGTGAAGTGGGGCCCCACCGCGGCCAACACCACGCCGGCGCGCTTCGTCTTCGTCACCTCGAAGGAGGCCAAGGACAAGCTGGCCCCGGCGCTGTCCGAAGGCAACCTGGCCAAGACCATGGCTGCGCCGGTCACCGTCATCATCGGTTTCGACCTGGACTTCCACGAGAAGCTGCCGTACCTGTTCCCGCACACCGATGCCAAGGCCTGGTTCGATGGCCCGCAGGAAGGCCGCCACGAAGCCGCCATCCGCAACGGCAGCCTGCAGGGTGCCTACCTGATCCTGGCTGCGCGCGCGCTGGGCCTGGATGCCGGCCCGATGTCCGGCTTCGACCCGGCCAAGGTCGACGAAGCCTTCTTCGCCGGCACCTCCATCAAGTCGAATTTCCTGGTCAACCTGGGTTACGGTGATCCGGCGGGCCTGTTCCCGCGCCTGCCGCGCCTGTCGTTCGACGAAGCGGCGCGCATCGCGTAAGTCGCTGTATCGGTTTCGGGCCCGCTGTTCCGCGGCGGGCCATTGCTGCACCGTGTACCCACCCTACGATCCGGAGAGTTCCTCAGATGAGCGCCACCCGTAAACTGCTGCTGCCGCTGGCCCTGACCCTGGCCATCGCCGCCTGCTCCAAGCCGGCCGACACCGCTGCCCCGGCTGCCGATGCCGCCGCCCCGGCCACCACCGAGCAGGCTGCCACCCCGGCGGCTGATGCCGCTGCTGCCGCGCCGGCTGCCGAAGCGATCAAGATTGCCTCGGGCACCTACAAGCTGGACCCGAGCCACACCGACGTGCTGGCGCAGTGGAGCCACTTCGGCTTCTCCAACCCCAGCGCGCACTTCGGCAACGTCGAAGGCACCCTGGTGTACAACGCCGAAGACGTGACCAAGTCCACCGTGGAAGTGAAGCTGCCGCTGAGCGGCCTGAACAGCTTCACCGCCAAGTTCGACGAGCACCTGAAGAGCGCCGACTTCTTCGACGCCGCCAAGTTCGCCGATGCCACCTTCAAGAGCACCAAGGTGGAAGCGGCCGGCACCAACAAGCTGACCGTCACCGGCGACCTGACCATCAAGGGCATCACCAAGCCGGTCACCCTGGACGTCACCGTCAACGGCGGCGGCGAGCACCCGATGGCCAAGGTTCCGGCTGCCGGCTTCGATGCCACCACCACCCTGAAGCGCAGCGATTTCGGCGTCGGCGCCTACGCCCCGAACGTCAGCGATGAAGTGAAGATCCGCATCACCACCGAAGCCACCGGCGAAAAGCCGGCCGCTTGATGCACCCAGCTCACTCGTCGTGAGAAGGCAGAAGGCCCGCTGAAAAGCGGGCCTTCTTTTTGGGTTCTGCATGCGCGGTGCCCGATGCCGATGGGGTTGCCGGCCAGCGGCCGGCACTACCCGGCAGGTGCCAACCTGCATCTGGTGGGTGCGGATCTGCATCTGGTGGGTGTCAACCTGCATTTGGTGGGTGCGGACCGTTGGTCCGCACGATCCCTCAGCGCAACGCGCCCAGCCACGCCCCACATGCTTCGCTCGGGCTCTGCTTGGCCTTCACCGTCATCCCGCTCACCCGCACGAATGTCTGCGCCGCCTGTGCCACGACCTGGCGTGCGATCAGCGCCGCCTGCTTGGTCGCGGCCTGCTGCTTGCGCAGCTGCACGATGTTGATCGAAGGCCGACCCACCGGCGCGTACTTCTGGTCGCGGCGCAGCACGTCGGCCACCTGCGCCACTTCGAATTCGGCCTGCAGGTAGCGGTGCTGTGCTTCCACCAGCTCGCGCAGCGGCGCGCGGAGTGCAGCGGTATCGGCGAAGGCGGCCAGGGCCGCGTCGCAGGCAGCGTCATCAGCGAAGCGGGTACGCAGCGCGTCCACGCTGGCCAGGGTCAGTTTGGCCATGTGGGCCTCGTTGCTGCAGGAAAGGAGCGCGATTGTCGCATTGCCAGCTCGGTAGTGCCGGCCGCTGGCCGGCAATTGCATGGGAGTGTGCGGACCAACGGTCCGCACCCACCAGTCGATGGCGGTCCGCACCCACCGACGGCGGCGCAGCCGAGCATGGGCTCGGCTCCACAATGGCCCGCTGTATCACCCACGGAAGGAAGACCCATGCAGGACGCGCAGTACTGGTTGAACGAATTCTGGTCGGGCCTGAGCGTGCTCGATCTGGTGGGCGGCAGCGTGCTCGGTACGCTGCTCGGCCTGGTGCTGGGCATCGCCGGCTGGCGCTGGCTGCATCGGCGTGGTTGGTTGCAGCGGCGCAAGCGCTGGCATCACTGGCTGCTGGCCAGCTACGTGGTGCTGCTGCCGCTGGCCACTGCCTTCTTCGGCCTGCAGCTGGGCTTAACCGCCGGTGCGCACCGCGCGCTGTTCAAGCAGCTCGATCATTTCCAGCCGCACCTGCAGACCCTGGTGGAAGGCTGGAGCGAAGGCTTCACCGATTCGCTGGACGACCCACGCATGCGCGAGGCATTGCGCAGCCAGGGCACGGTGGGCGACGTCGCCGACACCATCGCCTCGGCCTACCTTAGCGAGCATCCGCTGCCTGGCTTGGACCGTCTTGGCAACGGCCCATTGGCACGCGGCACCGGCTGGGTGATCGGCAAGGTGCGCGAGGGCCTGCTGCGCAGCATGGTGGAAGACACGCTGGTGGACAGGGCCGGTACCCTCGGCCTGGAACCCAAGGTGGTGCGCGAGGCGCTGACCATGCACGTCGATGAGCTGCTGCACACCCGTGGCGTGTTGCGGCTGGTGAAGGCGCAGATCAACGGCATGATGCCGGGCGTGTACTTCGGGCTGCTGTTGCCGTTGCTGATCATCGCCCTGCTGGTAGCGCTGGAGATCTGGGCTGCGCAGCGGTTCGGGTGGATGCGGCAGGGGGTAGTGCCGGCCGTTGGCCGGCAATTGCAGGTTCCTGCCGAAGGTTCATGAGGTTGCCGGTGCATGGGGTCAGATCCCTTTTCCACAGGAAAAGGGATCTGACCCCGAGCCGGTCAATCGCCGTCGGTTTCGTCCGGGTGGGCCTTCCAGTAGCCGGTGGAACGAATCCAGTCGCGCGGCACGCCCAGGTGGCCTTCGATGAACTTGCGCATCATCCGTGCGCGGCGCGATTCGGTGGCGATCCAGTAGAAGACATCGCCGTCCGGGGCCTCGAAGTCGGTCAGCATGTCTTCCAGCAGCGTACTGCTGGCCGCCGGGAAGCCGTTGCGCTCCAGCCAGTGGATGCGCACGTTCTCGTACTGCGGCAGGTCCTGGCGCTCGGTCTCGTCGCGCACTTCGATGAAGGCCTGCACCTCGGCACTGTCCGGCAGCACGTCCAGCCAGCGGGCGATGGCCGGCAGTGCGGTTTCATCGCCGATCAGCACGTAGGCGTCGTAAGTGTCGGCCACCACGAACGAGCCGCGCGGGCCGCCGATCACCAGCATGTCGCCCGGCTGTGCGCGTTCGGCCCACGGCCCGGCCACGCCCTGGTCGTGCAGCACGAAGTCGATGGCCAGCTCGCCGGTCTCGTGGTCCCACCAGCGCGGGGTGTAGTCGCGCGAGGGCGAAGGCACCTTGCCGTCCGGGTAGCTGCGGCCTTCGGCGGTCAGCACCGGCAGCACCATCTCGCCCGCAGCGTTGGGGAAGAACAGCTTGATATGGTCGTCGGCGCCGGGCGAATCGAAGCCGGCCAGGTCGTCGCCACCCAGCACGATGCGGCGCATGTGCGGGGTGACCTCTTCAGTGCGCAGCACGGTCAGTTCACGGAAGCGCACATCCAGGCGCAGGCGCGTGTTGTTGTGTTCGGTCATGGGGGTTACCTGTAAAGGTGTCGCGCGGGGGCGCGCGGCGTAGGGGAGACCTGGCTGGCGTCAGTCTGGCTGGGTCGTTGAAATCGGTGGTTGCTCGCTACCGGCCGTACCGTTGAGCAGGGCCGAGGCCCGCGTCAGCAGCGCCGCCACTTCGTCCGCCTCGCCCTCGGCCCAGCGGCCGTGGTGATGCACCAGCGCCCGCTTGAACTCGCGCAGGGCAGTGGCCAGCGGCGGCGGCAGCGAAGCCTTGGTGATCTCGCGGGCACGGTCGAAGGCACGCCGCTGCGCCAGGCGCACCTGGGTGCGCTGCACCTTCAGCTCGAACTCGCCGGCGGCGGTGATGCGGAAGATCCGCTTGCCATCCACTTCCTCGGCCTCGATCCAGCCGGCCTGCTCGAAGCTGGCCAGCAGCGGGTACATGGTGCCGGCGCTGGGCGTGTAGGCCTGCATGAACTGGTTGCTGATCAACTGCATCAGCTCGTAGCCATGGCGCGGCTGCTCGCCGATCAGGGCCAGCACCAGCAGGCGCAGGTCGCCGCGGCTCAGCACACGTGGCTGGCCGTTGCGGCGCGGCACATCCGGATCGGTGGAACGGGCTCTGGCAGAAGCGGTACGGCTCATTTCGATATATCGGTAAACGAGTATGCAAACGATATATCGATATGTCGAAAGCGACAACATCCGATCCGGCCACAAGCAGGTGCAATTTGGGCCACGGACCTTCGTGCGCACAGCAAAAGGGGCGCCCCGTGTGAGGCGCCCCGGCGATGCTGTGGAAGGGAGCAGGGCCATCGGGCCCATCACTCGCGACCCACCCTGGGCCCGCGACTGGCAGCGATCCAGAGGCAGGTGCGACATGTTGTCGCCGGTTCAGAACCGCTGCCCGGCACCCACCTACGGCGGTGCCGGAGTTGCCCTACAACCGTCATCGGCAGCGGTAACACTGCGTCCTGCACATGGGCGCAGCGGCCGCAAGCGACAGCCCGCGCCGCCGCCAAGGCCCGCCGCAGGGCCATCAGCGGGCCCGGCAAGCCCCTTGCGGACACTGGCCGGTTGCATCCATACGCCAGCGTAGCCAAGTGACGAAAGCCCTTGGTGCGCTACACTTTGCGGTCTAGAAATCTATACAACAGTCGCGCGCGTGCGTGCGGTTATGGGAGCGCTAATGAACTGGTTGAACGAGGTGCTGAACAACGACCCGAATCCTGTGGAAACCCAGGAGTGGATCGAGTCGTTGAAGGCCGTTATTGATGTCGAGGGCTCCGAGCGCGCGCATCAGCTGCTGGAAGGCATGGTGGAACTGACCCGTCGTTCGGGCGCCTACCTGCCGTTCTCTCCCACCACCGAATACGTCAATACCATCGAACCGCAGTTCGAGGCCAAGAGCCCGGGCAATGCCGAGCTGGAATGGCGCATCCGTTCCATCATCCGCTGGAACGCGATGGCCACCGTGGTGCGCGCCAACCGCAAGCCGGGTGACCTGGGCGGCCACATCGCCTCGTTCGCCTCCGGCGCCACCCTGTACGACGTGGGCTTCAACCACTTCTGGCGCGCCCCGAGCGAGAATCACCCGGGCGACCTGCTGTTCATCCAGGGCCACAGCGCCCCGGGCATCTACGCACGTTCCTTCCTGGAAGGCCGCATCAGCGAAGAGCAGCTGGACAAGTTCCGCATGGAAGTGGACGGCGGTGGCCTGTCCTCGTACCCGCACCCGTGGCTGATGCCGGACTACTGGCAGACCCCGACCGTGTCGATGGGCCTGGGCCCGCTGGCCGCCATCTACCAGGCGCAGTTCATGCGCTACCTGGAAAACCGTGGCCTGATCGAGAAGTCCGACCGCAAGGTGTGGTGCTTCATCGGCGACGGCGAGAGCGACGAGCCGGAAACCCTGGGTGCCATCGCCCTGGCCGGCCGTGAAGGCCTGGACAACCTGATCTTCGTGGTGAACTGCAACCTGCAGCGCCTGGACGGCCCGGTGCGCGGCAACGGCAAGATCATCCAGGAACTGGAAGGCGTGTTCCGTGGCGGCGGCTGGAACGTGATCAAGCTGCTGTGGGGCGGTTACTGGGATGCCCTGCTGGCCAAGGACACCAACGGCGTCCTGAAGAAGCTGATGATGGAAACCGTCGACGGCGAATACCAGAACTGCAAGGCCTTCGGCGGCGCGTATACCCGCGAGCATTTCTTCGGCAAGTACCCGGAAACCGCTGCGATGGTCGCCGGCCTGAGCGACGACGACATCTGGCGCCTGAACCGTGGTGGCCACGACCCGCACAAGGTGTACGCCGCCTACCACCAGGCCGTGAACACCAAGGGCATGCCGACCGTCATCCTGGCCAAGACCGTGAAGGGTTACGGCATGGGCAGCGCCGGTGAGGCACTGAACCCGACCCACCAGACCAAGAAGCTGGACGACGAAGCGGTGCGCCACTTCCGCGACCGCTTCAACATTCCGGTGACCGACGCGCAGCTGGCCGACGGCCAGGTGCCGTTCTACCACCCGGGCCCGGATTCGCCGGAAGTGCAGTACCTGCAGGAACGCCGTGCCGCGCTGGGCGGTTACCTGCCGCAGCGCCGCCGCAAAGCCGACAAGACCTTCGTGGCGCCGAAGCTGGAAGCCTACGAGCGCCTGCTGAAGAGCAGCGGCGAGCGCAGCTACTCCACCACCATGGCCTTCGTGCAGAGCCTGAACATCACCCTGCGCGACAAGGAACTGGGCCCGCACATCGTGCCGATCGTGGCCGACGAAGCCCGTACCTTCGGCATGGAAGGCCTGTTCCGCCAGATCGGCATCTACGCGCCGTTCGGCCAGAAGTACAAGCCGGTGGACGCCGACCAGCTGATGTTCTACCGCGAAGACCAGAGCGGCCAGGTGCTGCAGCAGGGCATCAGCGAGCCGGGCGCGATCAGCTCGTGGATGGCGGCCGGTACCAGCTACTCGGTCAGCAACGTGCCGATGCTGCCGTTCTACATCTATTACTCGATGTTCGGCTTCCAGCGCGTGGGCGACATCGCCTGGCAGGCCGCCGACATGCGTACCCGCGGCTTCCTGCTGGGTGGCACCGCCGGCCGCACCACGCTGAACGGTGAAGGCCTGCAGCACGAAGATGGCTTCAGCCATCTGGTGGCCGGTGGCATCCCGAACGTGCGCAGCTACGACCCGACCTTCGGCTTCGAAGTGACGGTGATCCTGCAGCACGGCACCAAGCGCATGATGGAAGACCAGGTGGACGAGTATTACTACGTCACCCTGATGAACGAGAACTACACCCACCCGGAAATGCCGGAAGGTGCAGCCGAAGGCATCGTCAAGGGCATGTACCTGTTGACCGACGCCGGCAAGCCGAAGAAGGGCGAGCTGCGCGTGCAGCTGCTGGGTTCGGGCACCATCCTGCGCGAAGCCATTGCCGCCGCCGAGCTGCTGGACAAGGACTTCGGCGTGACCGCCGACATCTGGAGCTGCCCGAGCTTCAACGAACTGCGTCGCGATGGTTTCGACGTGGAACGTGCCAACCGCCTGCATCCGGAAGGTGAGCAGCGCAAGGCCTACGTGACTGAGCTGCTGGAAGGCCGCCAGGGCCCGGCGATTGCCGCCACCGACTATGTGCGTGCGTATGCGGACCAGATCCGCGCGTTCGTGCCGATGTCGTACACCGTGCTGGGTACGGATGGTTTCGGCCGCTCGGATACGCGTGCGAACCTGCGCCGGTTCTTCGAGGTGGATCGGTACTACATCGCCCATGCCGCGATTGCGGCGCTGGCGAAGGAAGGGAAGATGACCGCGAAGGATGTGGCCCGGGCGATCAAACAGTACAAGATTGATCCGGAGAAGGCTAATCCTGTTGGGGTTTGATTGAGCTGCACTGCTGGTACAAAAGGGGTGGCCATTAGGTCGCCCCTTTTTTATGGAAGTTAAATAAGTGATTTACCAATAAAGTATTTCACTTCTTCTTTCTGACAGCCTTTGGCCTATATTTCTTTATTTTGCTCAGGGTTGGATCTAACGGAATGTTCGTTAACTCAACGTTGAATCCTAGTGCTTCGAGGTGAGAAATGGAGTTCTTTAGAGTGACCTTGGAAAAGAAGGGTAGTTCGATGGGCAGCGCCTTGGACGTGGCTATTGCATATGTGATGGTGTAACTGCTTGGGTCAGGACGTCTGGCTGTATCCGTCAGTGCGATATGGCTTGGCAGTTTTGCATTCAGTCTTCTGCGGAAATCTTCGTCTTTCAGGAATATCTCTGCGGCCACTGCGCCTTGCGAAAAAAGATGGCTAAGTGTCGCGGATGATCTGTAGTACTTGACATGCACAAAATTACTGCTTCCAACTATTAGGTCGCAAAACTCAATTTTGTCGTATGGGCCGCCTGTTTTTACATTCTTCTTATCCATCAGGTGTATGTTTGTAGTGCTCTTGGCTACTTGCGAGTTGTATTCGCCCTCGTTGGCGTACGAGTATGGTGGAAGGAAGGTCTGGGATATTTTTGCGTTAGATAGTCGTCTGTCTATCTCGGCAATGAAGTCCGCTTCTATCTTGAACCATGACCCATTCCTAATTATGAATCTGTCGTTTCCATCCGCTATTTCTGCGTGGATGCATCTGTAGGCCGGCCAGCTTTGAGTTGACCGATAGTTGGCATCGTTGATATGAACGGTAATGTTCTTCATCGCATCAAGGCTGAATTTCACTGACTTTGAGTCTAGATACTCGCGAAGATCGGAAATGCATAAGATCTGATGGCGTGGTGTGCTTTGGTACATGTCAAAGGAGTACCCAGAGTTCGATTCCCAATTGACAATTTCGGGCTCCCCAAGCCAGACATTGGTGCCTCCTGCTTTTGATATTTCGTCATCAAGAAGAAGGTCAAGAATTCTAATTGTGTCCGGGTCTCGTACCTTTGCGATGTTATCTATCCACGCGTAGGCGCTCGGCAGGGGGGAGTTAAATAGCTCGATCGCCTTGGAAAGTATTCCTGGGATTCCATTAAGGTCTGTTTCGACCATGAGCGTAAGAGCGTCTCGGCCTGTGATGTGTGTGCCGAGTAGTGGGACTTTGCAGGCTCCAGTAACTGCATAAACCAAATCGGATTCAGTGTTAGCTTGAAGATCGAATATATCTACTTCAAGGGAGCTTTGTGTCCTAGAGTTGAGCGGATTGTCGTCATAGCTGGCTTTGTCGAGGCTTCTGAGTTTTTCCGGGTCAACTGCGTTCAATGTTACGCGTAATCCGAAATCTCTCTCAGTGAGCTCCCCATTAATTAGGTGAAATCCTGAGCCAAAAGAGATAAGGAATTTTTTCCCATCCAAGTTGGCGTAGAGGGCGGCGCCAACGTTGCTACTTTTCCCGAATTCAACCGTTGGAGCATCAGGATGCTCCGTAAATATACGTGTCCAAAGAGGTGGATGCGCTGGCGCCTCCCTTTTCACATAGAGAAGCGCCTCAAGACCTGGAATGTTGAAGACGTACTTTCGCCCAACCAGTTCCAGCTTTACGCATTCGTCCGGGCTGTAGTGACCATCCTTAACTAAATAAATTGAGAGCTTTTCCTTGCGTTCAGTCGTGTTCGCCAAATGTCATCCCCCTGAATGAAATGGCACGAAAGCGCTGCTGAAGTCTTGCTGATTTAACTCTTATTTCCGGCTGTGTCAATGATTCTAAGTGGGTCCTGGCGACCCTTTCCTAAAACCTGTGAGGAAGGACATGTGGACGTCGGAACGCCAACTAGCAGAATCGGCCGAAGCGCTGCTTCTGCACCGCCGGCAGCGAGATGTCCCCGATCCATTCAATTCCAGTGCTACAAGAGGGATGGTCAGAGCCGAGCACGCAGTTTCGGTTGTGCAGATCGATCTTTACATGTCGCGCCGTAACTCGAGTGTGAGAAGAGCAGCATGCTATTCGTGAGCCTCAAGAGCCGCGAGAACGATATGAACTGCACAAACGAAAGTGGAGCACGGATGTAGTTGTAGGGCATCTCGCGCCATCAAGGAGAAGGAGAGCTGCCAGCGCATTCCCTGCATCTCGCTGTATTCGGTGAAAGCGTGCTGATTGCGACATAGGAAGGTACTATCCCGTCTCGAAGGCCAATAGGCCGCATCAATTGGATGAGACGGGGGAAGCGGGGATGGCGTACTGGTGGGTGAACCAAAAGCAGACGTTTGATCGGGCGGTTAAGGCTGGCTACTTGTGGTCGCCGAAGACCAATGTGGAAGGGAAGACAAATCCCTTCTATGAGCACATGACCCAGGTGCGTCCAGGTGATGTGGTCTTTGCTTTTGCCAATGCTCAAATCAAGGCTGTCGCGATCGTCAATGGGGCGCACTATGCGAAAGATCGCCCTGATGACTTCAAAAAGACGGACAACGAATGGCGCAGGGACGGCTGGGCCGTTCCGGTGGACTATCACCTGGTGGAATCGCCGCTAAAGGTGAGCGGGCATATGGCGAAGATTCGGCCGCGTCTTCCGATGAAGTACTCGCCGCTGAAGCCGGATGGCAAGGCTAACCAGGCCTACCTGTTCCCAGTGCCGCCGGAAATGGCTACTGAGCTTTTGTCGCTGCTCAATGTTGACGTTGACGACCTGAGCGCTTGGCAAGAGGAGGTGCGAGTCAAGGAGATCAAGGAAGACAAAAATATTGGGGAGACAGTGAAGGCCCAGCTGATCAACGCCAGAGTTGGACAGGGAATCTACCGTAAGAACGTGAGCGACATCGAAAAGGTCTGCCGCGTTACCGGCACGAGTGAGCCCAAGTTTCTCATCGCTAGCCACATTAAGCCCTGGGCGAAGAGCACCAACTCTGAGCGCCTTGATGGAAGCAATGGGCTGATGTTGGCGCCCCATATCGATCGGCTATTCGACCGTGGATACATCTCTTTTGAAGATGACGGCCGGCTAATTCTGAGCAAGCAGTTGCCGGAGGCAGTGCGCTTGAGGTGGGATGTGGTGCAGAAGATTCCAAGCGTTCCGTTCTCGGTGGCGCAGGTCTCGTACCTGAATTACCATCGGGCCGTACTGCTGCGTAAGTAGGAAATAATCACCGGAGGTAGGCATCTCCGAATCGGGGATGCCTTGTGGAATCCGCAAGGGTGCTTCCAACCGACGTCAGCCGATAGCACGTGGACGACCAGCAGCTACGTGACACATGGCCAGATCCAACTGGGCTATTCCCGCACGTGCAACCGCTCAGCCACCTGCGCAGTCAACGCCACACACGCCATCTTCAACCCTTCCATCACCCGATCCCCCAGGTACTCCTCGGGCGCGCCGTTCTGCCGAGTCCGCTCAGCAGCGAGCATCAACTCCGCCACCACGCGCAAGCCGGCCAACGCGCAATCCGCATCCGCCAGCTGAAGACAACGCCCAGGCAGTTGATGCCGTTCCGGCCAAGGCTGGCCATCCGCAGCTGCACCAGATCCGATGCGGCGCAGCGTGGCGACGAAGGCGTTGGGATCGACGGACGGTTCGCGCTCGGGTTCGGCGTTGTCCGGATCGTACTGCGCGTGCAGGGAACGGAAGTCCGATGTGTTCATGGCAATGCTCCGTACAGGACAGACAGCAGCGCCACCGATAAAAGTGGCGGACGATGCGAGGCTCGAAAACCGGTCAACAACCAATCCGGCGGGTCCGAAGACCCCCACGCACCGCCCGCCATGGACCGCGAACGGATTGCCAGCCGGCGTCACACGAACGTGACGCCGGCTGGCAAGCGCAAACACATGGTTGTTGACCGGGTTTTCGACGCCCGTGCCACCCTGTGTGAGGTGGCATGCCAAGGTGTACTCGCATGGTTGCGAGATGCCAAGAAACCGTAGGCCGCAGAGACCGCAAATGCTGACGCTTACGGCATTGTTGCATGGCGCGCGCGTGGCAGAACCCTTGCGGTGCAGTGGTTTCGGCCGGTGTTAAGTTACCGCCCGAATGCGCATTGAAAAGCACGGTTTGCAGCCGTTCGAGATCCCAAAAGCGACACGTAGCCCACAGGGCCCATTCGCGCAGCGTGCCGATTGCGACACAACTTAACTTTGCAGCGCCACCCCCGGCCGAGGCCACAGCGCATCGTCGCGCTCCAGGTCGTAGTCGCTGCCGAACGCCAGTGCTGCTTCGCGTGGAGGAAGGTCCGCGTAGCAACTCAGCAGGTACTCATCCATGCCGGCATCGCGATGGTCGATGGCGAACAGGTGGAGAAGTTCCTTGTCGAACGCTTCCAGCCATGTGGGGTCGATCTTGGTCATGTCATCCTCCAGAGGGGAAAGGGAGGATGGCTGGAGCGCGTCTCAAGACGTGGGACGCATGCTTGACCAGGTTCGGAATCTCGCAGTGATCTGATTGCACCAGGCGCAAGGTCGGGGTAGAACGGGGCAGACTCGCTACGGCGCATCATAGCTAAAGGAGGCGAAAGAGCATGGAAGCATTGAAGTCGAACCAGCCTGTTCCTGGCGAGTTCTTCCTCCTGATGCCTGATACCACGCGTGGGGGAAAGGGGCACGGCGTCGTGTTCGAGAACGCGAAGCGGCTGCGCATCCCGCCGCGCCTGATCCTGCGACCAGAAGAAGGGGGATTTTGATCTGGCCCCCCGTCAGCGGACGCCAAGAAGCGATACTTTGATCGCACTTGGAGGTCCCTTATGTCCCGTATCACCCGTCGTAGCTATACCGATGAGTTCAAGCACCAAGCCGTGGAGTTGGCCGAGTCGCTCGGGCCTGCCGCAGCAGCCCGTCAGCTGGAGATGTCGGTCAAGACGCTGGCAAATTGGCTTGACGCGGTCCGTGCTGGCCGGTCTCTGACCTCTGAGGCTCGCAGGCCAACCACCGACCTGGAAAGCGAGATCAGCCGCCTTCGGGCCGAGAACGCCAATCTGAAGATGGAGCGGGAAATCCTAAAAAAAGCGGCGGCGTTCTTTGCCAGAGAGTCCAAGTGAGGTACGCCTTCGTCGCCAGTCAAAGGACTCACTACCCGACCAGGTTGTTGTGTCGGGTTCTTGGGGTTTCTGTCTCTGGATTCCATGATTACCTGCGTCGGCAATGTGCCCAAGCGTGCGATGCCGATTCGGCCCTGCGTACCGAGCTTCGGGCCATTCATGTGACCAGCAAGCGCAGTTATGGGCGACGTCGGCTGGTCAGGGCCTTACGAGCCAGGAATCATCCAGTCGGCCACAAGCGCGTGGCACGGTTAATGGCCGAGGAGCGAATCCAGGGCAAGACCAAAGGCCGATTCCGACCCAAGTCCTCCGGCGGCTCATCTCAGCTCGCCCCCAACCTGCTGGATCGGCAATTTGCCCCCGGAACCGGACCGACGGCGTGGGTCGGGGATATCACGTATGTCCCCACCCGCCAGGGATGGCTGCATCTGGCCGTGGTCATCAGCGTCCAGACCCGGCAGGTGCTGGGCTACAGCGTTTCCAAGCGTCTGACTGAAGAGCTGGTGGTGAAAGCATTTGCCAATGCCTGGGCTCTGCATCCACAACGACCCGGCCTGATCTTCCATTCAGATCGTGGTGGGCAGTACTGGGGGAACGAGTTTCGCCAGCTGCTGCAGTCCCATGACGTGGTCCAAAGCATGAGCCGGCCTGGCAATTGCTGGGACAACGCGGTGGCCGAGAGCTTCTTTGCGACGCTCAAGACAGAAGAGGCTGCCGAGCCTTACGCCAGTAGGGAACAAGCCAGCCAGTGCATCGCTGCTTACATCCACGGCTTCTACAATCCAGCCCGGCTACACTCGGCGCTGGGCTACCACTCGCCTAACAACTACGCCCGGCAGCTCCGGGCTGCCGCCTGAAACGGCTTCATGGCGTCCGTTTTCAGGGGGCCAGATCATTTCCCCCCATGGCGGAGAAGCCGCTGCTGGTCTACTCGGCAAAGAAGGGGAGCCTCCCAGAGGATCTGGAGGGGGGCATGAGCGGCTACTGGATGGTATCCGAACGATTACGCGACGCTCTTGTCTCTGTAGATCCAGTTGGCTTCGAGTTTGTAGAGTGTGACTACCGCCTTGCCGATGGATCCAAGGGCCCGCGGTACTTCCTATGCGATGTAACCCGTGAGCTCGATGCGGTGGACGAAGAAACCTCGGAACTTCGGATCATCGCTGACGCAGGCTATCGAGGTGGGAAGTTCTACGACCTAAGGGGCGGAGCCAGTCTGGCGTTCCGCAAGCAGGTCATCGGCCACGCCAGAATATTCCGGACGCCTTACTCGGGAAACCTCGTCTTCTGCGACAGAGAGCTCCGCGACGCTGTGTGGAACGCTGGAATCGGTGGGCCGCGCGTATCCCGGGGCCTCTGGTTCACCGACGCGGCCAGCATCTGAGTCAGAGCTCTGAGGATCGGACCCTTGGGCGCCTTCTGGATTCGCTTCAACTGCTTACGAGCGAATTCGATTCACATTCACATGGTGAGATGACAAGCATGGGATCAACCTCCACCCATCGGCCGCGCAAGGGCGAGTTCTTCAAGCTACGACCGGATGCTACCCGTAGAGGAAAGGGTCACGGGGTGGTCTTTGAAAACGAGGACGCGTTGCTTGCGACTCCCAGACTGATCCTGTTGCCCGAAGCCCGTGGCGTCCCCCCACTGCGTGAAGTCGCGCGCTTGGTCTATCAGGAGCGGCAGGGCGTCCCTCCACAGGATCTGGAAGGCGGGTTGAGCGGCTATTGGCTGGTCTCCGAGCGATTGCGCCAGGTCATGGAAGAGATAGACCCTGACGCGTTCGTTTTCGCTGATACCGACTATCGCTTGGAAGACGGTTCAAAGGGACCAACCTACTTCCTTTGCGACGTGGTCCGTACGCTGGACGCCTTGGATGAAGAAGCGTCCCAGCTCAACATCGTGATCAGCGATGAGTACGAGGCAGGGAAATATTACCGCCTGACCGGTGATATCCGGTTGGCGTTCAAACGCGAAGTGCTGGGTTCGGCTCACGTGTTCAGATTGCCGTTCCATGGCGGGGTATTCTGCGACCGAACGTTCAAAGATGCGGTGGAAGCTGCCGGCATCGTCACGGCCAAGAGATCCAACGGGCTCTGGTTTGAAGATGTGGTGAACTGCTGAGTCGGTCCCACCGGCGCTAACCTCGCGACCTATGCTGCAAGTGTGCGGAGTGCGGTACATGCCTAAAATTGGGAGAGAAACAAGCACATGCCCTCGTCAAAACGTAATCAGCCTGTGCCTGGTGAATTCTATCTGCTGATGCCCGACACGACTCGAAGGGGAAGAGGGCATGGCGTTGAGATCGAGAATGAGGACGCACTGCTGACGCCTCCCAGGCTGATCATCCGCCCCGAAGAAGGCGGCTTTCCTCATCTGTCGCAGAGACCGCGTCTGGTGCTCGATCCAGAGCTGGGGGATCCACCGCAGGACCTCGAAGGAGGAATGAGTGGCTACTGGTTGGTATCAGAGCGCCTCAAGATGGCCTTCACCGAAATAGATCCCGTCGCCTTTGAGTTCGTGGAGTGTGATTACGTGCTTCCGGACGGCACAGAGGGCCCAACGTACCACCTGTGCGAGGTTGCTCGCGAGCTGGATGCGGTCGATGAGGAAGCATCGAAGTTCCGGGTCATCGTCGATGAGGGCTATCCGGGCGGGAAGTTCTACGACCTTCGTGGCGGAGCAAGCTTGGCATTCAAGAGGGACGTAATCGGGGACAGTCATGTCTTCAGGAGCCCGTACTCCGGCGATCTTGTCTACTGCGATCGCGTGTTCCGGGATGCCATACGCGCTGCGGGAATTGGAAGCGAGTGTGAAACGCGTGGCCTGAGGTTCAAGGACGCGGCCAATGTCTGACATGGCGCGCGTCAGTCCAAGCATAATCCGCATGTCAAAATTGAAGATGGCTGCGGCGCGTCTCATGGAACGGGATCGGTAGTCGAACTTAAGATGGATTTCACTTTTTGTGCGATTTCTTGCCGGTGCAGAACGGGCTAAAAAACAGCCATGCCTATTCAGTACTTGAGTTGAAGGCAGGGCGGTAAGAGGCAGGCCGCATCGGGACTTCAGAGCGCCCAGAGGAATTGGAGAGCAGCAGTAGTGCGCTATGTCGGCGGAGAGGACTCCAGGCTGTGAGCGCTCGGGCATGACTCGAGGAGGGCATGGAAGGTTGGCACCCTCTGATAAGCTCTTGGCACGCTTATTTAGATTGATTCTGAGGTGAGGCAAACAATGACTTCGAATCTGCCAAAGAAGGGCGAGTTCTTCGAGTTGCGCCCAGATGCCCGACGGCGCGGCAAAGGGCATGGCGTCGTTTTTGAGAACGAGTCTTCCCTGAAGACCCCTCCAAATTTCCTCTTGCGTCCCGATCAGGGGGGCTTCCCGCCTCTGCGCGAGACACCGCGTCTAGTGTATTACCCAAGTGAGGGGTGGCCACCGGAGGATCTTGAAGCTGGAATGAGCGGCTATTGGCTCGTTTCCGGGCGTCTCCGCGAGGTGATGGCGGCCGTGGACCCAGGTGCTTTTGCCTTCAGGGAGACTGACTATCGACTCGCTGATGGAGCAACGGGTGGCCCCTATTTCCTTTGCGATGTCATCAGAACCATTGATGCCTTGGATGAGGCAGCATCCCAGCTGAAGATCATCGTGAGTGACGACTATGAAGAGGGGAAATACTACGATCTGACTGGCGACGTCCGCTTGGCGTTCAAGCGGGAGGTCATCGGCGATGCTCACGTATTCCGGCTCCCTTACTACGAAGGTGTCTTCTGCGACCGCACTTTCAAGGAGGCGGTCGAAGCCGCGGGACTGATCGCCAGCGGTACGTCCAACGGTCTGTGGTTCTATGACGCGGTGAACTGCTGAGACCAGGCGATGCTTGAGTCAGGGAGGATTTGTGGCTGGACATTCCACTCATTTGCAGGACCATCACGCGATTGAGCAGCAGACGCTGAGGCACAGCCCATTGCTCGCAAAGCTGCAGGAGGCCGGGCGATTCAATATTCACGCCCAAGAGAACCGGCTATTCCTCCCCGCAAACCCTGCCTATGCAGATGCGATGGGCATTACGCCTCACAGTGGCGGACCGTTGGGTGAATACCAGAACGGAATGATTCGGCGCTTGAACGAGATTCAGAGAACGCGAGACGGTAAGGCCGCGCTGCTGAATGACTCTGACGCCCTCGATAGAGTGATGGCACGTGTAGAAGCATTGCGAGACACCGTCAAGGTCGGGTTGATCAACGGCGATCTCAACACGAATACTCCGCTGGGAAGCACGCCTGCGATCACGAACAAACGAATCCGGGATTTTTTTGACGGAGTTCCTGAGTACCACCAAAGGCATATCGCTCAGATCCAAGCCTTGAAAGGTTTCACCGGGGTCGACCTTGGCTGGGTGGCTGTCACTCATTCCGAAAGTGGTATCGTGACTACGCTCAATAGAATCGAGTATGACGCCAAGCCACTGACTCGCGGTGGAAACATTGAGTTGCAGCGAAGCGGCCTGTCGCTTGCCATTTCCAATGCCCACCACGGTGGCCGAGTTGTTCTGACAGAGCCGGGTATCCAGACGGTCGAGCGCGTGCTCGGCGAGGAGGCCGGGCATCGCATTCGCAGCCCGCGCTCGCAGCAAGGCGGTGCGACATTGGACCTCCTCCTCGGCGAAGCCTCCACCAGCCAACTGATCCGCTCCGGTGGCCTGCTTGCCTCCGGCGCCGACGCCGTCATCACCGCCCGCCGCACCTCGCGGTTGCTGGAAGAGGGCAACGGCACCGCCGCCCAGTCCGAGCTCACCCATGCCCTGGCGCGCAACGGCGGTGGCTGGGTCGGTGGCATGGCCACGGCGTCGGTGATCGGAACGTCCAGCTTCGTCCCTGCGGCCATCGTCGCGGGCGATGCGCTGCTGATGAGCAAGGCATTCGACAGGGGCGCCGATCTGCTCGACAACCGCGCCGTCTACCGGCAGACCGACAAGGCCGGCGTCACGTGGCAGTTCAATGGCCGCAATTGGGACCGTCAGGCGGTCATGGACAGCGCGGGCGACGGCCTGGGCAATCCGGCTGAGCGCAGTGTGGATGCCAGTTACGAGAAGGCCCGTGAGCTGGGCGCATATGCCCATGTAAAAGCGGTAGAGCTGGCGCTGGGCAAGGCGCCGCCGCCGCAGGATCCTTTCAGCATCCCGGCGAAGGACGGCGAGGGCCGTCTGGACAATCCCAACTGGCACCGCGATGCGCAGACCGAACAGTGGACGCGGCAGGTCAAGATCGGCGTGTCCGGTGCCAACGACCGGGGTGTGTATGAGGCGCAGACCGCCAGCCCCGAACGCGCCAACGAGTTGAATCGTGAGGCGGTGCAACGCATCGAGAACAACATCGCCAACGGCAAGGCCGCGATTTCCGCCAGCTACCTGGAGACTTACGTCGCTACCCGCGCCAGCGACTTCGTGCCGCTGGTGCCGGAGGCGGTGGAGCAGGCCCGTGCCAGGCCCGACGCCATCCAGGGCTCGGACAACCAGCTCTACCAGCGCGACGAAACAGGGCAGTGGAGCCATGCGGGCCAGATCGCGCAGGGCAACATGGCACTGGAGCTGGAACTGACCCGCACCATCCAGCAGCCGTCGCTCGATCAGTTCAACCAGACCATTGCCGCATTGGACGCGCGGCCATTGCCGTCTGCGGCGGAGGTGAACCAGAACGAGCTGCGCCACAGCTACTACGCTGCGGGCGTTGCGCTGTCACCGGCGTGGGAGCAGGCCGTTGCCCTGGCCACGGCGCGCACGCGCGAGCAGCACGGCATTACGGGTCCCACGCTGCAGGAACTGGGGCCTGTAGCCGAGGGCAACGCGGGCGCGTCCCGGCCCATCACCCATTACCAAGTGGGTCAGGATGGCGTGGCGCGCGCCGTCGCGACCACCAGCACGCAGGAGCTGCAGGCCGCATGGAATGAGGTGCGCGCGCGTGCCAATGAGCAGGCGCCGTTGCCCGACTCGCCCGAGCTGCGCATTGCAGCGCTGTCGGCGGGTGAGCAGGAGGCGTACCGGCAGGCACTGCAGGAGGCAAATCGGCTGGGTGCTGCGCAGGTAGATGCAGGACAGGCTGCACGAGCAGCCGCGCAGGTGGCACATGGTGACAAGCCATCTGAGCAGGGCGGAAATGCGGAAGTCCGGGATGAGGAGCCGGCCACTGCGCAGCCCGTCGTTTCTGCGGCAGTTGCGGCAGCGCCGCCAGCGATAGCGGTCACGCCACAGCCTACGCCTGCCCCTCAGGACAAGCCCGCGCCTCAGCGGCACGCCGAGCAGCGTGATCCGCCGCGGCGTGAGGCGGAGCCCCAACCTCAGCCCCATCCAAACAGCGAGGCGCCCACCGAAAACCGTACCGCCTCACAGACGCCGGAGCCCGCTGGGCCGATGCAGGCACACCCGGCCGCACCTGAGCGCGCGATGCCACATGTCGCCGCGACTCTGGATGCGGCAACGCAGATGATGCCCACGCAGCGCACAGAGCAGGCAGCGGAACCGGAGAAGATGGCCCCGATGCCTGCGGTTGCTCCCACTCCAAAGCAGTACATGGCAGTGCAGGAGGTCGAGCCGGTGCCGTTCAAGGAGCCGCTGCCTGCTGAGCCTGTGCGCGATCCATGGCCTTTGGAGCAGGAAGCGGCACAACACGTGCCAGAGCCCGAACCGGTTCCGTTGGACGACCTCCAGCCAACCGCTGCGGCTGTCCCTGTTCCTGCCGAGCCTACGACAGCTCCACGCCCTGAGCCGGCCGCACTCGCACCGAATGAGGCATCAGCCCCGAACCGGGCGCTAGAAGACCCCACGCAGCCTGGCCATCCCGATCACGCGCTGTATCAGCAGATCCGCGAGGGCGTGGAAGCGCTGGACGCCAAGCACGGCCGCAGCTTCGATGAAGTCAGCGAACGCATGACCGTCAGCCTTCTGGTGCTGGCCAAGGACAACGACTTGGAACGGGTGGACCATGTGCTGGTGAGCAACGCCACGCGTGAACACCCGGCTGGGCACACGCTGTTCGTGGTGCAGGGTGAGCCAAGCAATCCGGCGCATCAGCGCGCTGCGATGCCGACCGAGCTGGCGGCGCAGACATCGGTGGAGGAATCACTGCAGCAGTTCGATGCAGTCAGCCGTGAAGCGCACCAGCGTGCGCTTGCCAATCAAATGGACCAGCAGCTGGAAGACCAGCGGGTGCAGCACGACATACAGATTCGTGCGGCGAGCGGGGGATGAGTAGGGCATGCACTGCACTGGCGACCTGGACGGAGGACTGAAGATGACGCCACATGGAATGCGCCGGATATGCATGCTCGCAGCACTACTCGTTCTTCTGGCTACCGCGTGCCGGCCCGATGCGGCTCGCGACGAAGGCTCGATAGCAGAGGCCCATCGTCCGGATCTGGTGCCGCTTGTGCGAGCCATGCCCACCTCGTCAATGGATGCACCATTGACGGTCGAGTTCGATGTGGCTGCTCCCAGCAAAAATTCCTCTCCAACGCTCATGATCGGCATTCGCGTTGACCGCACGGATAACACCGCGGCTTTTGGGGCACTGGCCGATGTTCGGGCGTCCGGGTTCCAGGCGAAGGTTTCCATGCAGCGCCTGGAATCGAGTGGATGGAAGGACGTGCCCTTGCACCGGCTGGAATGGGTCATTGGAGAACCTGCCAGAACAATTCCCATCCCCGCCGATGGTCGAGTGACAAATGCGTGGCTGGACGATGTTGACGTGCTGGCGCTGCAGAATGCTGGGCTGGAACGACCCGATGATAACTATGCACAGCTGGCCTTCGCATGGGCACGCAATCCGTCGCCGGGCCGATACCGGGTTGAAGTGCAACTGCACTCCCCTCTGCCACAGCTTGAGCCGTACCACCCGGAACTCCTGGTTGCTTACTTGCGCAGGCCCAAGTAAGGCAGCCTCGCCACCGCCGGTACGCTGAGTGTCACGGGTAAGTCAGCTCGGCATTCTGCCAATAGAGGGGGGATCGTATTCATCTGTCTCCCCATCCGAACTGGACCGCGTAGACGCAGGTTCTCGCTGTATCACCTTCATCGGAACGATAGGTCAACAGGCTGGTATCCATACCCTGGTTACCACCGGTGATGGGGCGCCGGTACTGCCTGATGCCCCCTCTCTGAAATGGCACTTCTGCTCCGGTTCTGTATCCGAGGGCTTCGAGGGCTCGTCCGGCACTTTCGGCTTCCCAGTAGCACACGCCATTCGGAGCATCTGTCACTGGCTGCTTGCCCAGCTGATAGAAGATCACCTCTTGGTTGGGGAACTCACGTGCCGACTCAACCGATAGAGAAGTAACCCCATAGTTATAGCCGTCCGTTGTTGTCAGGTCCTTCGCGATGTGCCTGATGCTGACCTTTTCGTCTGGCACGAGTGACACACCGATCGCCGTGCCGAACTTGTCCGGACTGATGTCCGCTCTTGATCTGAGCGAATCCGCGTAGGCGAGAATCCGTTTTTGCAGCTCGGCCATGGAGATGCCGGCAGGCTGCGTATCTGCGGCAGCGGCACGTTCATTGACGGCAGACGTATCCGGCGATCGCGCACATGCAGACGTCAGCGTGAGCATGGCTGACAGTCCGAAAAGAGCACCAATGTGAGCTGCCCGCGGCATAGCTCGACGTAGCTGCGGCCGAAGTAATCTGGTCATGATGGCGGAGAGCAAAGCCGAAGCCTCCTTCGTTGTGATGCCCATCGGTGAGTCCCTGACGGTGTTGAAGGTACTGTGCGACCCGAATGAAGAGCGCCCGGACCTCCATCGTTCACGGCTGAACGCGATATCGTTCCAGAAGATCATGAACGCTGGTTTCCAGGCGCTGCCAGTCGCTCAGCATGACGCGTGCATAGTTCATCTCGATGGCGATGCTGTCGCCCACGTCCACGATGGAATGGCGGCACATTGCGATCTGGCCTTCGCCAGCGCGTTCAAGTGTCTTTCCCTGAACTACAAGTCCGTCAGGAATGCGGTCTGCCGGGTCGCAGCTGATGAACGTTGTCAGTTGGCCCTCCGCCGAGCGGGCCACATACCAGTCTGGTTCCATTCCTGGGTTGTGCACGTAAGGCCTGCCCAGAGCAGCCTCCGAGTCCTTTGCATAGGCTGCCATCAACGATGGGTCGATCGCATACGGCGTCAGACCCCAGCGTTCGGGTTGTGCAACGCGCAGCGCGAGGTTCTCTACCGGGTCCCTTCGCTCCAGTGATCCCGGCGCGCTGCTGGCTTCACTGCTGGACCGACGTGCCAGATAGTTCTGGATGGGAACGCGATCGATGTACCTAAGCTCGACCAGCACCTGCCGCCGGCTGTCCTGCGAGCTGCGAACCGGGCGATCACCGGGAGGCGCTGCATCGAAATCCGGCCAGAACACCGTGAGCATGACGCCCCCATCGGCCAGGGGGCCCGTCTGGTTGTAGTAGAGGTTGGCCGGGAACATGAAGCGGCGCGGGCCCACTCGTGCCTCTACGGGCTCCGTTGTATAGGTATGTCCACCCACCGTACGGGGGCTGGTTGCGGCTTCGGACATGGGGGGGTCGTTCGGGCCCGTTTCCGTGGATGGGGCTTTCGCGCAGGCGCTGGTGCTGAGCACGGTCACCAGGGCGAAGTAGGCAAGCCGGCAAGCCGGTGCTCTGCTCATAGGCGATTCCCTTGCATGATCGGAACGACTATAGATCGGTGGAATGGCAAGCTCCAGTCGTTGCCGGGACCTTGCTCACGCCCGGGTCCAGTACTGCACGCTGGCTCACATATTCAGCAAGTCGCGATCGGCGTCCTCTCTTCTTGCACCTGCCCCCCATCCCACCTATGCCATCATCCGCCCAGGACCGCAGTACCCATCAAGGCTGAACAGGCATGGAGCAGGCAACACGCTACACCGCAACCCTTTATCTGGCCGCGCCCGGCACCCCGCTGAAAAGTGGGGGCATCTCGCCGCGCGGCCACATGTACCTGCAGGTCGCTGCGGGCGACGAGGCCCACAGCTACGGCTTCGCGCCACCGCGCCACGCGCCGGGTGAAACCCGCACCGGCGTGCAGTACGCACAGGTGCGCCACGACGATGCTGACGAGCATCTGGACCCTTACTACAGCCGCACCCTGGAAATCACCGAGGAGCACTACGGCTGCCTGCGTGATTTCGCCGAGGAACCGGCCGAGTTCGAATTCGATGTGGACCGCCCGGCCACCATCAACCGCTGCAGCGATTTCGTCTGGGCGGCGCTGCACTACGCTGGCCTGCATCCACTGCCGGCGACGCTGGATGGCGGCAGCAACCTGGGCGAGTTCGCGGTGCTGTTCAACCTGCCGGAGATCCAGTGCATTGCCGCGCCGTTCCCGGGCAGCGACCTGAATGCCGAAACCCACCACGCGATGCCCGAGCGCGAGGCCGAGCATCATCGCCAGGGCGACCGCGCCAGCGATGAGCCGCCGCCGACGCCGATTGAAGTGGCCGGCACGCTGCTGGACCCTTCGCATCCCGACCATCGCCTGTTCTCGCAGCTGATCCAGAAGGTGGCGGAGCTGGATGCCGCGCACGGCCGCCCGTTCGATGACGCCAGCCAACGCATCAGCGCCAGCCTGCTGGTGCTGGCCAAGCAGAACAACCTCTCGCGCGTGGACCACGTGCTGCTCAGTCGGCCGACCCAAAACAGCCATGCCGCCGAGAGCATCTTCATCGTGCAGGGGGACCGCAACGACCCGGGGCACCGTCGCGCCAGCATTGCCACCGAAGTGGCTGCCAAGACCGATGTGGCCGATTCGCTGCGGTTGAAGGAGCAATGACGCGGCCACTGCGGCGGGGGCTGGTGGTACTGGCGGTGCTGGGCGCGCTGGCGGCATGCCGTGCGTCACCAGCGCCTGAGGTTGCGCCGTCCCTGCTGACGCGCGCACAGGCCGAGGCCCGCACGGTTGTGCCGCTCACGCGGGCCGTGCAGTTGCAGAAGGCCGGTCGGATTGCCGAGGTCACGTTTGATTTGCCGGCGCCCCAGAAGCCGGCCATTCCGATCCTGAACATCGGGTTGCGGCTGCAGGATACCGATGCGCGACGGCTGCTGGATGCTTCGGAGAAGATCACTCACGGACGGCTGCCAACGCGACTGCGCCTGGAGCGGATCGATGGCAGTGCACCTGGTCCTGTGCAGCTCTGGCAGCGTACTCGCGATGGACGCGATTCTCAGAAAATCGGGGAGGATGGCGTGGTAACAGACCTGACGACGGGGAGCGTGGACATCAACAGCTTGGCCGAGGCCGGGTTGTACTCTGAAGAGGTGCTCTATCGCACGTTGCAGTTGGCGCAGGTCGGAGGCGTTGCACCCGGGCGTTACGTTCTGCGGGTGGACCTTGTGGAGGATCGGCCCCAGCTGGAAGGCCTGAAAGCAGAACTGATCGTTGGCTATCAATCACTAGGAAAGTGAACATGCACAAGGACGATGCCGAACGCTACAGCGTAACCATTCATCTGGCGGCCCCCGGCACGCCGCGCTACGGCCGTGATGCTGAGGGAAACAGGTTTCTGCTGGAGCCCTCGTTCGCGGGGCACATGTTCCTGTCGCTGCGCCGTTCGGGTGAACCCTTCCCGGAGAGCATGGGTTTCACCCACGCAGGCACCAAGGACGAGCCGAACAGGGGCAAAGTCGATGACATGGATGTGTTGGTCTACGACAAGCCCCGCTTCGAGCGCACGATCGAGATCAGCAAGGAGCAGTACGACCGCATCCTCGAGTTCTCGGCGAACCCGAAGAAGCACGGCTTCGACATGGAGTACGACTTCTTCTCCAACGCGTGCACCGATTTCGCATGGGGTGCCCTGAACCACGCTGGGCTGCGCCCGGTCGGGCTGGCCGGGGAGATCAGCAACTACGAGGGCGCTACCAGGGTCCTGGACAACATCCGCGCGGTCAACGCCATTCCGCAGCAGGTGAAGGGCAGCGAGCTGGACAAGGTGCAGTGGAACCCGATGCCGAAGCAGACCTTCCGCGAGTGGATGTTCACCGAGAACGGCGAGCAGTGGCGCGGCAACAGCACCCTCGCGGCAAGCGGCACGCCCGCAGACCCGGCGCACGACGATCATGCCCGCCTCAACCAGATCCACCAGCAGGTGGCCGACCTCGGCGCTTTCGGGGCGCGCAACGACAATGTCAGTGCCAGCCTGCTCGCGCTGTCGAAGGAGCAGCAGTTCTCGCGCGTGGACGAAGTGGTGCTGGGCGAGCAGCGCGGTGATACCGCACCGAAGCTGTTCATCGTGCAGGGGGACCGCAGTGACCCGGCACACCAGCGCGCCAGCATGCCGGCGGAGGTGGCTGCGCAGGCACCGGTGGAGGCCTCGTTCGATCGGGTCGCGCAGTTGCAGCAGAATGAGCCGCAGCGAGACGCGCAGCGCCTGCAGGAGGAGCAGCAGCTTCAGCAGAGCCACGGCCCACGAATGGCATAGCGGCGGGCGCAGCATCGAGGTCGAGCGTTGGCCATGCCCGCGCCGGCGCACGCCACGCCCCCCACCTGCTACCATTCCCCCGCATCCCCAGCCAGCCCACCCCGCGCAGACAGATGTGGGGCGGGCCGTCGAAGTACGGCCCAGCGAGCCAGGACACCTTCCCGTGCCCATTCAAGGACGCTCGCATGTTCCGTACTCCTCTCTTCCGCTCGGCCGCCCTGGCCGTTGCCGTTTCGCTCAGCCTCGGCGTGCCCTCCGCGTTCGCCGACAACGCGCCCGCCGCCAGTGCCACCACCGCCGTGCAGCGCCAGGCCGTGGCCAAGGGCCTGTACGAGCTGGCCTACAGCCCGAAGCAGAACGCCGTGTTCGTGGCCTCCTCTGGCGGTTTCGGCGATGACGCCGGCCCGGCCCAGGTGCTGCGCCTGAACCCGGCCACGCTGGCGGTGGAAACCCGCATCCCGCTGGAGCGCAAAGCCTTCGGCGTGGTGCTGGATGACGCCCACGACCGCCTGTACGTGGGCAACACCGTGGACCTGTCGGTGACCGTGGTCGACACCGCGCAGAACAGGGCCGTCGGCACCATCCAGCTGATGGAGAAGAAGACCGGCAAGGACGGCAAGGCCGCCTACACCCACGATCTGCGCGAGCTGGTGGTCGACAGCGCCGCCAACCGCCTGTACGTGACCGGCCACAGCAGCCAGCCGGACGTGAGCAGCGTGCTGTTCGTGATCGATACCACCACGCTGAAGGTGATCAACACCATCGACGGCCTGGGCAATGCGAAAGCGCCGGGCCTGGCGCTGGATACGGCCAACAAGCGCGTGTACACCAGCAACCTGCTGGCCGACCTGGTGGTGGTGGGCACCGATTCGAACAAGGTGGTGGCGCAGCACAGGATCGCCGCCGAGCAGCCGATGAACATCGCGCTGGATCCGGCGGGCAAGCGCCTGTTCGTGACCGACCAGGGCTCGGAATTCCTGCGTGGTTACCAGGCCAAGAGCAGCGGCCTGGTCAGCAAGCATCCGGGCCAGCGCGTGCTGGTGCTCGACCGCAGCACCGGCAAGGAGCTGGCCAGCATCCCGACCGACGCCGGCCCGCTGGGTATCCTGCTGGATGCACCGCGCAAGCGCCTGTACGTGACCAACCGCGAGGCGGGCACGGTGACGGCCTACAACAGTGACAGCTACCAGAAGGTGGCGACCTACACGGTGCCGACCCACCCGAACAGCCTGGCGCTGGATGCGAAGAACAACGTGTTGTTCGTGAGCATCAAGAACGGCGAGAAGGATGACAAGGGCGCTGACGAGAGCGTGGCGCGGATCCAGCTGTAACGAGCAAGAGTCGGCCGCACTTGAGAGAAGCGCGGCCGACTCGTTGGGTTCTATGCAATACGATATCGATAGGCGAGAGCTTGCAGATTCGCATCTGAGATTGGCCACGGCTGCTGGATGTGCGCGGTTCCACCGGCGCAAACGGGTACGCCGTCGTGCGAGTGCAGTTGGATGCCATGGACGACGAACAGGCCATTGTTCGGATGATGCTTTAGGTGGTGCTGCACTTCGTTCTTGGTGAGCACGATGTCACCCAGTGCACCGGTAGTTCCCTTCACCTCGATGTAGTGAACCTGACCTTCCTTTCTGATCTCCAGATCGTAAGGGGCGGTGGCACTTGTATCCTTGATTTCATATCCCGCGCTGCCGAAGTGATCCTTGGCCAGTGCCATCGCCCGCAGCTCCACTGCACGGCGCTGAGGCTGAGTGAGCCCAAAGCCCTGCCCAGAATTCTTGCGACCCGAGGTGGCCTCTTCGATCGCCTCGACCACGGCAATAACATCTGGTGAAGTCTGGCCACTACGCTTCTGGGCCGGCTCGCCTCGATAGATGCTCTTCAGTAGACGCGCCATCGTGAGCATGTCGGCGCGCAATTGGTCATCGGATGGAACGTGATCCTTGGCGTAGAAATACGAGACGGCTGTGGTGCTTTCATAAGCCTTTGCCAGAGAACCGCTGCCCAAAGTCATTGATTTGAGCAGTCGCGGATTCGCGGTGATGTCATCATCAAGTATCTCCAAGGCCCATCCGGTTAGGCGCTGAGTCTCGCCCGGGGAACGCTTGATAAAATCGCCATCAATCTTCTCGGTGGAGGCATGGGAGACCGCTAGATAGACGCCGGAGCCATCCTCGCGGAACAGCCATACCACATACCATCCCTCGGTTGCGGTGGGCGAGCGCGCTTCAGATGCAAAACGAACCCACGGAACTTGGGACTTTCTGCCGATCCCATCACGCCCAACGAGCAAAAAATCCCCCGGCTCGATATCTGATGCAATGCGAAGTTGTTCGGCGCTCTCGCTAAGCAGCTTAGGCAGCCGATGCTTGATGATCTGGCCGCGCGCCTGCATGGCAGCTGTCGGCAATGAACTGTATTGAGGCTGCAGTTCCATCACGTTCTGCAATTCGTCCCTGATACCCACGACGCCCCCTGCGCTCTTTTCGATAGGCGCAATTAATGCATGCGGGGGTATCGATCCGCAATGCGTATCAAGCTGGAGCCATTGGCGCCAAGGCATGTCGTTTGTGGATGGTTTGGCGCGGATGTGGCCAGTAGCGCCCGTGGTTCGAGGTAAACGGGGCTACGGCCGGGATGGCTTGTGATTGGGCTGAATCTCAAGTAGGGCGCTGCAGTTCAGCGGGCGCCCTGATCAAGTGTTGGCCGGCTCTGAGCAGCGCCGGCGTGGTTACCCCATCCGCGGAGTGGGATTCTGCATTTCCTGCGCCTGCGCCTGCGCCTGCGCCTCGACGTGCGTCTGCGCACCCAGCCCCAACTTCTGCATCGACTGCTCCACCGGCGTCTGCGCCGCTACCGCGGTCGGCATCATCGCGCGCAGGTGCGCCGGGTTGGCCGGGTCGCCCTGCACCACGAAGATGTTGTGTCCGGCCGGGTGCTGGGCCGTGGCGTTGCTGACCAGCACGTGGTCGACCTGCTGCAGGCCCTGTTCGCGGGCGAGTACGGTCAGGCTGGCGGTCAGGCGTTCGCTGGTCTGGTCGAACGCACGGCCATGCTGCGCGTCCAGTGCGGCCACGCCCTGACGGATCTGCTGGTTGAGGCCGTAGTCGGGGTGGTTGGGGGTGATCTCTGCCATGGCGATCGAACGGTAGCGGTGGGTCGGGGTGAACCCCGCCAGTATAGATCCGGCCGGTGAAGGGCGCCGGAAAGGTCAGTCCGCCGGTCGGTGGTCATAGCTGATCACCCGTTCGGCCAGCCAGTGCCCGTCCACGCGGCGCCAGACCTGGATGAAGCGGGCCTGGCCGGTCCAGCGTTCCACGCCGTCCTTGCCGCGCTCGTAAAAGCGGTGGTCGCCGATTTCCAGGGCCCGCTCATCGTGCAGCGGAAACACCTGCAGCGAAGATTCCACGAGCTCGCGGCGCAGCTGCCAGCCACCCTCGCGCGCGCTGCTGCACAGGTTGGCCACGCTGTGGCGGAAGTCCTCGCGGCTGCTGGCCGACTTGCCGTCCTTGTCATGGAAGAACTCCATGTCGTCGGTCGTCATCGCCGCGGCCTTGTCGGCATCGCAGGCCTCGAAGGCCGCAGCGAAGAGCTGGGTATCGGCCTGGCGGATCTGCACGCGCAGGGTGTCGGCGGGCGCTGGCATGGCAACGAGCCCGGCGGCCAGCAAGGGTAGGGTGAGCGGCAGCATGGTGAGGCTCCAGGGAGGGTTCACGCAGGCTCGCATGGCGTTTGGGCCACTGCAGCCGGCTTCCGACGAAACGGCCCTGCCACGGAATGAATGCCCATATTGGCGGCCCGGTTCCAGCTTTGAGGCCGTTGCCTGTGCAGGGGATGTCATGAGCGGCCGGGATTCCCTCACAGCCGCCACAGGTGACGGCCATTAGCCTGCACTCCTCCCCTTCCACAGGAGCGCCCATGCCTGCTTCCCGCATCCGCCTGCACGTTGAAGACACGGGGGGCGATGGCCGCCCGGTCATCCTGATCCACGGCTGGCCGCTGTCCGCCGATGCCTGGAAGACGCAGGTGGCGATCCTGCGCGACGCCCAGTATCGGGTGATCAGCTACGACCGGCGTGGCTTTGGCCGCTCTGACAAGCCGGCCGAAGGTTATGACTACGACACGCTGGCGGCGGACCTGGCGGGGTTGATCGAGGAACATGACCTGCGCGACGTTACTCTGGTCGGTTTCTCGATGGGCGGCGGCGAGGTGGCGCGCTACGTGGCCAACCATGGCCAGGATCGCGTGCACAGTGTGGTGTTCGCGGCCGCTGTGCCGCCGTTCCTGCTGCGCAGCGACGACAATCCGGAAGGTCCACTGACCCAGGCCAAGGCCGATGAAATGCGCAGCGGGCTGGAGAAGGACCGCGAAGCGTTCTTCGATGGCTTCACCCGCGACTTCTTCAGCGCCAACGGCCAGTTGATGGTGACAGAAGACACGCGCCAGGCGGCGATCGCGCTGTGCCATCAATCCGACCAGGCGGCGGCGCTGGGCTGCATGAAGGCGTTTGCTACGACCGATTTCCGGGATGACCTGAAGAAGATCTCGGTGCCGACGCTGGTCCTGCACGGTGACAGCGATGCCATCGTGCCGTTCGAGGGCTCCGGCCAGCGCACCCATGAGGCGATTGAGGGCAGCGAAGTGGTGATCCTGGAAGGTGCACCGCACGGCTGCAACACCAGCCACGCCGACCGCTTCAATCTGGCGCTGCTGAACTTCCTGAAGTGGTAAGCTGCGGCGATGCGCGAGCCAAAGACACCCCCGTGGAAGAAGCCCAGGCCCAAGGGGCAGACGTCGCAACCGCTGTCGGATGCGCAGAAGGCGGCGGCACGGCAACGTGCCGAGGAGAACGGGCGGCGGTATCCGAACCTGGTGGACAACATGTGGGCGGCGAAGCTGCCGCGTGGGTCGTGATTCACAGGCCGGGTGGGGACGTGGCGTAGCACAGAGCCGATGCTCGGCTGGCGCGCGCAGCGCGTGCCGTTCGGGGAAGGGGCAAAGGGCAGCCGAGCATGGTCTCGGCGCTAGGGGCCGGGCAGTGGCCGCCAGCCCGACTCCCGCCATGGCGCTACGTCGCGCCTCTGCACGTTGATCGCCTCGAGCGGCAATCCTGCCTGTCGCGCCAGTTCGGCACGCAGTACTTCGCTGTCCACCGGCAGTGCGATGGCCACCTGCAGCTGGTCGCCCTGCTGACGGACCTGCGTGGGCACCACCGCATGGGCTTCATGCTCGCCGCCGGTGCGAGCAATCGGATAGCGCATCGCCACGGGCCTTCCCAGGTGTGCCAGTACGGGGCGCCATGCCTGCAGCACGACAGGCTGTGCTGCTGCGGGAACCCGCACCTCGATGATGGTTCCCGGGTAGCCAATGACATTGCCCACCATCACCTGGAAGCGCGCACCATCGGGGATGGCGACCACAGTGGCGGCCAGCACGCCTATCGACAGGACAGCTGCGGCGAGGCGCCATCTGCGCGGCGCGGCGGCGGCGCGGGTCGCCGTGCGCAGCCCCGGCTTGCGCCGCAGCTTGCGCGCGTAGATGCGCCGATCCTTCCTGCGCGGGCTGCTGCTGTGCGCCGGCAGGTTCAACGGGACGCGTGGCAGCCGGGCGACGCGCGCGTCGATCAGGCGCGCGAGCAGGTACCACGCGAGCACGAATGCCAGCAGGGGCAGCAGCGTTCGTACGATCAGGTACAGCATCACCATCGGGAATACCAAGGAAAATTCGCATTCAAACAACCGTGCCATCGTAACGGCGCTGCGTGGTGTGTGTCGCATCCGCCAGCCGACACGTGCGAACTGCTTGGTTAGGATGGCTCTTTGCTGTCATGGATGAACCGATGAGCGCTGCCACCTCCCGAATCCGCCGCATCTGTGGGCAGGGGCCGATCCTGCTGATGCTGCAGCTGGTCGCGTTGCTGTCCGTTGCACTGGCTTCCGGGTTCTTCCATTGCCGCGTCGACCTGCTGCTGGAGCCGATCACCGCGGCGTGCGGTGGCCCGGATGAGCAGGCGCGGTTGCAGATGGCCGAACAGGTGATGGCGCGCGCCGGTGCATTGGACGACTGGCAGCCATTGAGCTGGATTCCATTGGCGGGCATCGTGCTGGCGCTGCTGGGTGCGATGGCGGTGTGCGCGAGCCGCGCGCTGTGGCTGCGCGATGGGCTGCGCACGGCGAACGTGGCGCTGCTGCTGCTGCATGGCGGCGCACTGTGCTTGGCCGGGTGGACGCTGCACCTGTACGAGAACGCATGGAACAGCGTGGCGCGCTTGTCACCCACGGCATGCCTGATGGACCTGGTGGCGGAGGGCGATACCCCGCTGGTGCAGGCGCAGTCCGTGGTGTTCCACATCCTGGCGCGCGAGAACGCAACGCTGATGCGCAATCCGGACGACCTGGCGCTGGTGCTGGTAGCGTTGCTGATGGCGACGATGGTGGGCGGCATCTCCCTGTGGCGGGCGATCGTGCGGGTTCGGGCGGCACGATCGGCAGTGGCCTGACGGGCCTCCGCGGCCGACCGGATCCGAGACATGCAGAGCGCACGCTCGGCGGCGCGCGGCAATCGCGCTACAGTCGACGCCTCGCCACTCTAGGGAAGACCCGATGCGCTTGTTGCTGCGTGCGTTGCCGTTGTTGCTGTGTTCGCTGGCCGTACACGCCGCCGAGGTGGACCGTCGTATCGCGGTGACCATCGATGATCTGCCATGGGCACGGCTGGACCAGATCGTGCCGCCGGATCTGCAGGCGCGGCACGAAGCGTTGATGGCCCAGCTGCGCGAGGCCGGCGTGCCGGTGGTGGGCTTCGTCAATGAGAACAAGCTTGAGGTGAATGGACAGGTGCAGCCGGCGCGGGTGCAGATGCTGCGCGACTGGCGCGATGCTGGCTATGTGCTGGGCAACCACACGTACTCGCACATGGATCTGAATGCGAAAGGCGTGGCGGCGTTCCAGCAGGATTTCCTGCGCGGCGAAACGGTGCTGCGGCCGCTGCTGGCCGAGAAGGGGCAGGCGCCACAGTGGATGCGCCACCCCTACCTGCGGGCCGGGCGCACCGCGGATGAGCGCGTGCAGATGGAGGCGTTCTTCAAGCAGCATGGCTATCGCGTGGCACCGGTGACGGTGGACAACGGGGAATGGGTGTGGGCGTTCGCCTATGCCAACGTGATGAACGAGCAGGCGGATTCGCCGGCGAGCGACGCGACGCTGGCGCAGCTGCGCAAGGGCTACGTGCCGTACATGCTGAACAAGCTGGATTACTACGAGAAGCAGTCGCAGGCGCTGCTGGGGTACGCGCTGCCGCAGGTGTGGCTGATGCACGCCAACGAGCTCAATGCGGCCACCCTTGCCGAACTGGTGGCGGCCACGAAGCGCCGCGGCTATCGCTTCATTTCACTGGACGAAGCGATGCGTGACCCGGCGTATGCGCGGGGTGCGGAAGGCTACAACGGCCGCTATGGCCCGAGCTGGCTGCATCGCTGGGCGATGGCGGAGAACAAGCCGAAGGACTTCTACGCCAGCGAACCCGAGGTGCCGGCATGGGTGATGAAGCTGGCCAAGGTCGACTCGGAGTGAGGCTCAGCGCTTGACGGCCAGCACGCCGTCCAACGCCAGTTCGGCCTTGAAACCAGCCTTTTCCAGACGTTTGGCCACTTCACGCGGCACGTCGCGGCCGCTGGTCAGCTTGTTCGGCGCGCCGGTGTAATGGAACAGGCGACCGCCCTTGCGGATGACGCGGGCGAGGTGGTCGTAGAACACCTGCGAGTACAGCTCGCCGGCGATGCCGAAGCGCGGTGGGTCGTGCAGGATTGCGTCGACACTGTTGCTGGCCACCCGTTCGATCTGCTGCGAAACGTCACCGTGGCTGAACTGCAGGCGACCACCGGCGGCAGCCGAGTCTGGATCCGGCGACCACGGGTTGAGCGTGCGCAGCCACATCACATCGGCGTTCTTCTCGAATGAACGGATCTGGCCGACACCGGCCTCCAGCGCGCAGGCGGCGAAGTAGCCCAGGCCACCGCAGGTATCGAGGATGACCTTGCCGGCCGGGGCGACCAGCTCCACCTTGCGGCGTGCATCCTCGAACGGCGACAGCTTGGAGGTCGGCAGCATCTTGATGCCGTCGATCTCGAAGGTCGGTGCGCCCCATTCGGTGGGCACCAGCTTGATCAGCGAGCCGCTGTAGCGCGAGATCGGCGCGAATTCCTCGCCATCCCAGTAGTACAGCGTGCGGTCCTTCAGCTTGCCCGGCCAAGGGTAGGGCTGGCCCCGGAAGTGGAAGCCGTCCGTATCCAGCGCCACGCTGTCCTGGCTGCGGCCGAGGTCAAGCGATCCCTGCCAGTCGGCGGCGCCCTTGTCACGGGCACGGCGCAGGGTATCGGCGCTGTCGCGGGTCAGCAGGGGGCCGGTGTAATGGGGCACGGCGGGTACCGGGGCGGTTCGGGGGAGGGCATGGTACCGCAGCTGTTGTAGAGCCGAGTCGTCCCATGGCTCCACCATGCCTGCATCCACGCATGGCGTGGATCTACCGCAAAAGTAGCCGAGCGTGGCTCGGCTCTACAGTTCAATTGCACTTCACCGCATACACCGGCTCGGCCCCGATCAGCATCAGCGACATGTAGTCGCTGTCGCTGGCCTTGTGCAGGGCTCTCGGGCCGCGCTGTCACTGGCCTTGGCGCCCTTTCCTCCGTGGCAGGAGCCTGGTATCAGTCGGCCCTGATGGAACCGCGATCGCTTGCGCAGGCGCGCGGTACGCACCCTTCCATCAACGTATTCATGGTCTGCGGAGTATGAGCGAAGCAGAGTACTCTTGCGGTGTGGTTTCCCACGGTATTCGGTGGGTAGTACTCGTTATAGAAGGTCCGGCACCTTCCGTTGTCGATTTGCGCGCTACCCTGGATGTTCCCACTGACTGAGCTGTTGAATCTTACGGTTCCGTAGGAAACGAAGTTCTGGCCAGCTGATACCTGTCCATTTGGTGCATAGGCGATTACATAGTCAGTACTTCTTGCGTCGCTAGCACTGTTCGAATCGATGCTTGAGCAATGCCATGCAGCGCTTCCTGGCCCCACTGTGATGGACTCGCCCTTGGCAGGGTTCATTCCAAGATCTGCGCAGGAAGCCTCGTGATACTGCTTCGTCGCTTCCGTTTGATCGTCGTAGCGATATACATATTGTCCCTTCGCGTTGCGGGTGAGGGACTGCTCCACACGGATCGTCCCCCCAATGAAGTCGGGCCATTCTGCGCTGCGAACGATTTTTTCCGGGATCTTTGCTTCGTCTGCGGTTTGTCCGACAGCTGGATTCCCGTCTCCTGCCTGCACGGATGCAGAGGCGATGAACATGATGATGGCTAGCTGCAATTTCACTTGGGCCTCTCAAAATCTGGGTGAGGCTCCATCTTCGCTACTTGCCCAATGGTGCTTTTGGTTGCATTACGCAGTTCTTTGGATTTCAAACATTTCTCAAAAGTCTGTGTCGCTAATCGCACTTCACCGCATACACCGGCCCGGCCCCGATCAGCATCAGCGCCATGTAGTCGCTGTCGCTGGCCTTGCCCTTCAGCGTCGCGCCCTTGTTGAAGTGGAAGATGCCGAAGCCGCCGGCCATGCGGATAAGCGCACTGTCGATCTGGTCGGCGTCGTCGCGGAAGTAGCGGCTGATCTCGCTGGACGTGGCCTTGTGCAGGGCATTGGGTTCGCGCTGCCACTGCTCGCCACGGCTGAAGGAAACGAAGTACTGGCCACCTTCCTTGTCGATGCGGAAGTCGGCGGGTTTGCGCGCGCCGGTGGCGAAGCAGCCCTGCAATGGGTCGGCGGAGAAGGGAAGCCGTGCATCGTCGCCGCAGGCAGTGAGCAGCAGGAGGGCACCGGGCAGCAGCAGGCGGAGCGTGCGCATGGGATGTCCCTACAGGGCAGGTGCGGCTAGTGTAGGCAGCATGCGGGCGCGGTCCGTACAGAAATTCGGCAAGAACACAGGGGTTTTCGGATGGCGCAGGGCAAGGCACCGTGGTGCGGCGTGGCCAGTTGGCTGGGTATTGCAGTGGGGTGGGGGGCAGGCACCGTGGCGGCACAGGCAGCGGTCGCTGCGGGTGGCAATGGCATGGCCGCAGGGTTGGGCGTGGGCGTGCTGGGTGCGGCGCTGGTGGGCGGCGGCCTGGCCGTGGCCTCGCGCGTGCGCGGTGAGCGCTGGCCGTGGATCGGCATCGGCGGTGCAGTGCTGAGTGCGCTGCCGCTGCTGATGTACCTGCTGCGGATGATGCTGAAGCTGTAGCGGTAGTGCCGGCCGCTGGCCGGCACCTGCAGGTTGCGTGCGGCGCTCATGGGGTGCCGGCCAGCGGCCGGCACTACCGGATGCAGGTCAGGTGCTGCGGTGGATCTCCACGGTGACATGCACCAGCTCCTCATGGATCGCCAGTGCATTGCGCACGGTATCGGCATCCAGACCTGCGTCGCTGGTGACCACGCTGGCACTGACCGCGTACTTGCCGCGGCCGACCTGCCAGACGTGCAGGTCGGCCAGGCGCGCCGGCCACGGGCCCTGTTCGATCACCTCGCGTACTTCGGCCACCACCGGCGCGTCCATCTGCGCGTCGAGCAGGATGCGGCCGCTGTCGCGCAGCAGGCCGATCGCCCACACCGTGACCAGCACGGCGCCGACCAGGCCCATCACCGGGTCCAGCCAGGTCAGGCCCAGCAGCTTGCCGCCGAGCAGGGCGATGATGGCCAGCACCGAGGTGGCGGCGTCGGCCAGCACGTGCACATAGGCCGAGCGCAGGTTGAGGTCGTGACCGTGCGCATGGGTGTGATCGTGGTTGTGGCCGTGGTGATGGCCATGGTCATGCCCGTGGTGGTGATGCACGTGGCCCGGGCTGTCGTGCAGCCACCAGGCGCACAGCAGGTTGACGCCCAGCCCGACCGCAGCAATGGCGATGGCTTCGTTGTAGTGGATCGTTGCCGGTACCCACAGCCGCTCCAGTGATTGCACCGCCATCAGCGCGGCGACGCCAAGCAGGGCGATGGCGCTGGTATAGCCGGCCAGGATCTCGATCTTCCAGGTGCCGAAGGCGAAGCGCGGGTCGTGCGCGTAGCGGCGTGCGCAGCGGTAGGCGAACACTGCCAGGCCCAACGCGAGTGCGTGCGAACTCATGTGCCAGCCGTCAGCGAGCACGGCCATGGAGTTGAACCACCAGCCGCCGACAATTTCCACCAGCATCATGCTGACGGTGAGCCACAGGGCGCGGCGGGTATTGCGTTCGGCCAGCGGGTTGCCGTCGTCGAAGCGGTGTTCGTGGCGACGGGCGGCGGCGAGGGCATCCAGGTGCATGCGAAGACCAGAGGGTGGAAGGATACCCCCATAGGGTATACGATCCATCCATGGCCCATGTACACAAGAATCGAAAGCAGCTGCTGACCCGGGTACGCCGCATCGGCGGCCAGGTGGCGGCGTTGGAGCAGGCGCTGGACAGGCCGGAGGGTGAGGCCGGCGACTGTGCGGACGTGCTGGTGCAGGTTGCCGCCGTGCGCGGTGCCGCCCACAGCCTGCTGATGGAGCTGCTGCACGAGCATCTGCAGGAACATGTGGTCGGCGCCGAAGACCCGCAGCAGCGGGCGGCCGAGGCCGAGGTGCTGGTCGAACTGCTGCGCCGCTACGGCAAATAGCAAGGGTAGTGCCGGCCGCTGGCCGGCACCTGCAGGTTGCGTGCGGCGTTCATGGGGTTGCCGGCCAGCGGCCGGCACTACCCGTGCCGGTGCCGCGCGTTCCAGATGTGCGTGGCAGCCAGCAGCAGGCTGCCGATGACCGTCATCGGTGTCTCCCAGTCGTGCGAGGGCAGCGCCAGCGCACCGGCCAGCAGCAGGCCGAGCCCGGCGCCGGCGGTGGCCCAGGCCAGCACCGGCAGCGGATGACGGCGTTCGGCCCGCCACAGCGCGTAGCCGGTCAGCGGCAGGGCGATGGCCACGAACAGCAGGTGGACCCATTCCGCTTCGGCCCACGTGCCGAATAGCGGCAGCGCGGCGGCAAGCAGCGGCAGTGCCAGGCAGTGCAGCAGGCACAGGCTGGACAGGGCGACCGCGCCGGCATCGAGCAGGGCGGCAGACGGTGATTTCATCGGGGGAGGTTCCTTGCGCTGCAATTGTTATACAGTAACATTTCCGTTCCGCAGCCAACCTGCTCCGACATGAACACTGTTTCCCGCGCCGACCGTCGCCTTCCGGTCACCGTGCTGTCCGGCTTCCTCGGGGCCGGCAAGACCACCCTGCTCAACCAGATCCTGCGTAACCGCCAGGGCCTGCGTGTGGCGGTCATCGTCAACGACATGAGCGAGGTCAACATCGATGCACAGCTGGTGCGAGAGGGCGGCGCCGAACTGCGCCGCACCGAAGAGACGCTGGTGGAATTCAGCAATGGCTGCATCTGCTGCACCCTGCGCGATGACCTGCTGCAGGAAGTGCGGCGCCTGGCCGACGCCGGTTGCTATGACTACCTGCTGATCGAGTCGACCGGCATCGGCGAGCCGATGCCGGTGGCGGCCACGTTCGCGGTGCGCGACGAGCAGGGCTTCAGCCTGAGTGACATCGCGCGCCTGGACACAATGGTGACGGTGGTGGATGGCGGCGCATTCCTTGCCGACTTCGGCTCGACGTTGCGCCTGGCCGAGCGCGGCCAGCAGGCCGGGCCGGATGACGACCGGGGGTTGGTCGACCTGCTGTGCGAGCAGGTCGAGTTCGCCGACGTGATCGTGGTCAGCAAGGTCGACCAGGTGGATGACGAGGTGCTGCAGGACACGCTGGCCGTGCTGCGCGGCCTGAACCGCGACGCGAAGCTGCTGCTGTCCCGCTTCGGTGACGTGCCACTGGCCGAGCTGCTGGACACCGGCCGCTTCGACTACGAGCGTGCGCAACGTGCGCCGGGCTGGGTGAAGGAACTGCGTGGCGAGCATACGCCGGAGACCGAAGAGTACGGCATCGCCAGTTTCGTTTACCGCTCGCGGCGACCGTTCCATCCCGCGCGCTTCGCCCGCGCGCTGCAGTCGGGCATGCCCGGCGTGATCCGCAGCAAGGGCTGGTTCTGGCTGGCCAATCGCATGGACTGGGTGGGTGAGCTGAACACCGTGGGCGCCGCGACGCGGACGCAGGCGGCGGGGTTCTGGTACGCCGCGCGTGATCGTGTGCGGGCTGGGCTGGAGGACACCGCGCCATTGCTGCCGCCCACGCCGCTGCCGTACAGCGACCTGGGCTGGGCGCGGCAGCAGGCCGACTGCTGGAGCGCACCGTTGCCGGGTCTGGAAGACTTCCCGGATGCGGCCGCGCATTCGGCGATGCAGCGGCTGTGGCACCCGCTGTGGGGCGACCGCCGCCAGGAGCTGGTGGTGATTGGCGTGCACATGGATGAGCGCGCGGTGCGTGCGGAGCTGGACGCGTGCCTGCTCAACGACCAGGAACTGCGTGCGGGGCCGCTGCTGTGGCAACAGTTGCCGCAGGCATTCCCGGTGTGGAAGCGGTGACGGTGCACTGAGGATCCATGGGTTGCCGGCCAGCGGCCGGCACTACCCCTGGTCGATAGGCCACGCGTGGATGGATGCATGGCGGAGTCGAGCATGGCTCGACTCTACAGTGCGATCCGTTGCGGACAATCCTGTAGAGCCGAGCCGACGCTCGGCTGCTGCAGCAGGTCCACGCATGGCGTGGATCTACAAGGCGTCACGCCACTGCCACCCCCCGGTGCCCACCTGCAGCACGTGGGTCGGCCGCAACGCCTGCAGCAGGTGCCGGTCGTGGCTGACCATCAGCAGCGCGCCCGGCCACGCCGCCAGCAGTTCTTCCAGTGCCTGCAACGCGCTCAGATCCAGCGCGTTGCCCGGCTCGTCCAGCAGCAACAGCTGCGGTGCGGGATCTGCATACAGCACGCTGGCCAGCGCGCCTTTCACCCGTTCACCATCACTGAGGCTGTGGGCTGCACGCTGGATGCGCTGTGCGTCCAGCCCGAGCAGGGCCAGCCGTGTGCGCAGCTCACCCGCATCCGCCACCGGGTTGGCGGCCTGCACGGTGTCGAGAATGCTGCGTTCGCCGGACAGTCCCAGCAGCTGCTGGTCGAGCAGCGCCAGTGGTGCATGGCGCTGCACGATGCCGCTGCGTGCAGGCAGCTGGCCGGCCAGCACGCGCAGGAGCGTGGACTTGCCACTGCCATTGTCACCGACCACGGCGATGCGCTGGCCGCGGCGGATCTCCAATTGCAACGGTGCACTGCAACCCTGCGGCAGCACCAGCGACTCCGCCTGCAGCAGACGTGCGTTGCCGCGTTCACCGTCACCGGCGAACAGCGCCAGCTCCGGCGCGGCGTGAACTGCCGAAGCCGCTGCGCGCAGCTGGTCGGCGCTGGCCTGAAGACGATCGGCCTGTACCTGTTGCGCGCGCCCGTGGCTGGCCTCTGCACGCTGTTTCTGCCGGCCAAGCAGGATCGGTGCCTGGTTGGCCTGCTTCGCATCGCGATTGCCACGTGCCTGGCGCTGCTGCTGGCGTTCGTGCTGCTCGCGCGCGCTGCGCTGTTGCTGCCGGTGCTGGGCGCGGGCGTGGTCGAGCTGTGCGGCGGCCGCTTCGCGTTCGGCGGCCCGCGCGTCGGCGTAGTGCTGCCACGGCCCGCCATAGCGATGCAGCCCGCGCGCGTCGAGCTCGACGATCTGCTGCATCTGCGCCAGCAGCTCGCGATCATGGCTGATCACCAGCAGGCCGCCGCGCCACTGCTGCAACCGTTCGTACAACTGTTGGCGATGGCGGCCATCGAGGTGGTTGCTGGGTTCGTCCAGGATCAGCCAATCGGCGCCGCTGGCCCAGGCGCCGGACAGCGCCACCTGCATGGCCTGGCCGCCACTGAGACGCGCGGCGGGTTGGGCGGGATCGAGATCGTCGGGCAGGCGGAGCGCCTGCCATTGCTGCTGCAGGCGCTCGCGCAGATCCCAATGGTCGCCGACGCAGGCGAAGTCGGCCTCATCCACGCTGCCGGCTTCGATGCGTTGCAGCGCGGCCAGTTCCGCGCCGACGCCGGCCAGTTCACCGACCGTGCCGGCGGGGGGATAGCCGGGCGTCGGCAACAGGAACACGCGGCTGCTGCTGCGCACCTGCCCGTTCTCTGGCCGCACCCGACCGGCCAGCAGGCGTGCGAGCACGCTCTTGCCGGTGCCATTGGCACCGACCAGACCGGTGGCGACCGGATCGAAGGAAAACGACAGATCGGAAAACAGCGGGCGGCCGTCGGCCAGCCGATACGACACGCGATCGAGCGTGAGGGAATGTGTGGTCATGCGACCTCCATGGATGCCGGTTCTCCCCTGCGCGCAGGGGCGGGAAGAGTCAGGCCGTCTGTTGGGAAGACGGCGGCATCAATGGCGCATTGGTCGCGAGCCTCTGGGAGGAATGAGCGGCCAGTATAGCGGGGTTGGCTGAATGGTTTGATGGCTCTGCACTACAAGAGCATCCACGCATGGCGTGGATCTACTGTGGGCCGGGCATGGGTGGATTTCTCGCGGCTACGGCACGGTGTCCAGGCGGGCGCCGACGAAGTCGATGAACACCCGCAGCTTCGGCAGTACGTGTCGGCCCGACGGCCACAGCAGGTGGAAGGTGCCGCAGGAGTGCACATGATCCTCCAGCACGGTGACCAGGCGGCCGTCGGCCAGCGCATCGCGTACCGAGTGCACCGGCACGAAGGCCAGGCCGGTATCGCGCAGCGCCAGCGCCACCCGCGCCTCGATGGTGTTGGCCACCATGTGCACCGGCAGCTCCTGCGGTGTTTCGTGGTCGGGCCAGTGGATCGGCCACGGCTCCAGCTTGCCGGTGCTGGGGAAGCGGTAGTGCAGCAACGTGTGCTGCAGCAGGTCGGCCGGCGTGCGTGGAACGCCGCGACGCTGCAGGTAGCCCGACGAGGCGACGACACGCCGCGGGAATACCCCCAGCCGGCGTGCGTTCATCCGCGAGTCGCTGGGTTCGCCAACGCGCAGCACCGCATCGAAACCTTCCTCGATGACATCGACCAGCCGGTCGCTGAAATCCAGGTCGAGGCGGATGTCCGGATACGCGGCCATGAATTCGGCCATCAACGGCAGGGTGAGGTCGCCTACCAGTGGCAGGCTGATCCGCAGCGTGCCGCTCGGTGCAGCGTGCGGTTGCGCCAGTTCGGTGCGCGCGGCATCGCGTTCGTCGAGGATGCGCCGGCAGCGCGCCAGGAACAGCTGGCCCTCGGCGGTGAGGGTGATGCTGCGCGTGCTGCGGTGGAACAGGCGCACGCCCAGTGCGTGCTCCAGCCGCGCAACGCACTTGCCGGCGGCCGATGCGGAGATGCCTTGCAGGCGCCCGGTCTCGACGAAGCTGCGGGTGTCGGCGGCGTGGACGAAGGTCTGCAGGTTGGCGAAGTTGTCCAGGACTGACATGGGCGTACCGGCAATGAAAACGGCAGGGTAGGGGCGGGTGATCGCGGCACGCGGCGCGGCCATCGCAACACTGTGGTGCGGGGCCTCGGGCAGCCCTTGCGGCGTTGCAGTTCCGGGCATCATGCCGATTGCGGACTGCACGGTCCATGATGCCCGGAGCGGCAACCGGCTTTTTGCGTCGCGTCGTGCTGCCTAACGTGGCGGGCCTCTCCACACGGATCACCGCGATGAATGCCGCTCTTTCCCTTGAACCTGCACCGACGCTGCCTTCGGTGCAGCGGCTGCTGCAGCAGGTCCATCCGTTGCGCCTGGTTGGTGCGGTGGTGCTGGTGCGCGAGCACGGCGTGCTGCGCCATGCCAGCGCGAGCGGGCTGGCCGACCGCGAGTCGGCCAGGCCGATGCTGCGCGATCAGCTGTTCCGGCTGGCATCGGTCAGCAAGCCGTTGCTGGCCACGGTGATCCTGCGCCTGGTGGCTGAAGGCGTGCTCGACCTCGACGCGCCGGTGCAGCGCTGGCTGCCGGACTTCCGCCCGGCGCTGGCCGATGGCAGCACGCCGCCGATCAGCCTGCGCCAGCTGCTCAGCCACAGCAGCGGACTGGGCTATCGCTTCCTGGAGGCGGATGCGGAGGGACCCTACGCGCGCGCTGGCGTCAGCGATGGCATGGATGCCAACCCGGTGTCCCTGGCCGAGAACGTGCGCCGCATCGCGCAGATGCCACTGCTGTTCGCACCGGGCAGCCAGTGGCTTTACTCGTTGGGCGTGGACGTGGCCGGTGCGGTGGCCGAAGCCGCGACCGGTGAAACGCTGCAGGCGCTGTTCCAGCGTCTGCTGGCTGCCCCGTTGGGCCTGCGCGATACCGCGTTCGTTACGCGCGATGCAGAGCGGCTGGCCACGCCGTATGTGAGCGACAGGCCGCAACCGCATCGCCTGCAGGAAGGCGAGGTGGTCGCACCTTTCGAGGGAACGCTGGGCATCGAGTTCAGTCCCGCACGTGCCACCGACGCCAGTCGGTTCGCTTCGGCCGGCGCCGGCCTGGTCGGTACCGCCGATGAGGTGATGGCGGTGCTGGAGGCTTTGCGCGACGTGCAACGCTCCGGCCTGCTGCCGCCCGCGCTGGCGGCGCAGATGGCCAGCCCGCAGGTGGGCGAGCAGGGGCCCCCGGAACCGGCCGGCTGGGGCTTCGGGCTGGGCTTTGCGGTACTGCGCGATGCCGCCGCCAGCGGCACACCACAGCGCGAAGGCAGCTGGCGCTGGGGCGGTGCCTACGGGCACAGCTGGTTCGTCGACCCGTCGCGTGGGCTGAGCGTGGTGGCGCTGACCAACACCCTGTACGAAGGGATGGATGGCGTTTTCGTCGATGACCTGCGCGATGCGATTTATGCCGACCTGGGGGCAACGCGATGAGCGGCCATGCCATCGATGCCGCCAGTCCGGCCGGCGAGGCCACGCGCCTGCCGTGGGCGGGCCTGCTTGCCTTGGCCGGTGGCGGCTTCATCACCCTGTTGACCGAGACCCTGCCGGCGGGTGTGCTGCGGCCGATGGGCGAAAGCCTGGGCGTGAGTGATGCGGCGGTCGGCCAGCTGGTGAGCGTGTATGCGCTGGGTTCGGTGATGGCCGCACTGCCGATGACCGCGCTGACTCAGCGCCTGCCACGGCGTCCGCTGCTGCTGGCGGCCATCGCCGGCTTCGTGGTGGTCAATACGCTGACCGCGTTGAGCAGCAGTTACGCGCTGATCCTGGCTGCGCGCTTCCTGGCCGGTGTGAGCGGCGGATTGCTGTGGTCGCTGGTGGCCGGTTACGCCGCACGCATGGTGGTGCCGTCGCTGCAGGGACGGGCCATTGCGGTCGCGATGGTCGGTTCGCCGCTGGCGCTGTCGCTGGGGGTGCCGGCCGGAACGCTGCTTGGCCAGCAGATCGGCTGGCGCTGGGCGTTCGCGTTGATGAGCGTGCTGGGTCTGCTGCTGCTGGCCTACGCGCGCTGGGCGTTGCCTGCGTTGCCGGCCGCTGGGGCCGGGCAACGCACTTCGCTGGCGACCGTGTGGCGCCTGCCCGGTGTACGCAGTGCGCTGCTGGTGATGGCGCTGTACGTGCTGGCGCACAACGTGCTGTACACCTACATCGAGCCGCTGGCCGTCGACGCGGGTGCCGGTGCGTGGCTGGACCGGCTGCTGCTTGCTTTCGGCATGGCGGCGATTGCTGGCATCGCGATGGCCGGCTGGGGCGTGGATCGCTACCTGCATGCGCTGGTGTGGGCGGCGGTGATCGGTTTCATCGTTCCGGTGCTGGCCTTGCTGGTGTGGCCAGGCGTGGCGAGCGCGCTGCTGCTGGCGACGATCCTGTGGGGCGTGGCGTTCGGCGCCGTGCCGACCCTGTTCCAGACCGCCTTGGCACGGCGCGCCGGGGCCGCTGCGGACCTGGCGCAATCGATGCTGGTGACCGGCTGGAACCTGGCCATTGCGGCCGGCGGCGTGGCAGGCGGGGTGCTGCTGCAGGCCAGCGGCCCACGCCAGCTGGGATGGCTGCCGTTGCTGTTGCTGGCGGTGACCGCCACGTGGTTGCTGGCACGGCCGAAGGCGTGGGCGTAGCTGTTGATCAGTGATGACGCGGTGCCGGCGAGCGGCCGGCACTACCGTGGGCCTTGCTTTTGCCTTGCTAATCCAGCGGCACCTGCTCGATCGGCACGCTGCGCGGGTTCTGCATGTGTTCGCGTGCAGCGCCGTACTGCTGTTGCCGCTTCTGATGGAAGGCGACGAACTCATCGCGCGGCAACGGCCGCGAGAACAGCCAGCCCTGTCCGAATTCCACATGCCGGCTGTGCAGGTAGGCCAGCTGCGCTTCGGTTTCCACGCCCTCGGCCACCACCCACAGGCCCAGCTCCTTGGCCATGTCGATGATGTGCGGCGTGACCGGGCTGGTGGCGCTTTCGGTACCGATCGCATCGATGAATGATTTGTCGATCTTCAGCGCATCCAGTGGCAGCTGCTGCAGGTATTGCAGGCTGGAGAAGCCAACCCCGAAATCATCGATGGCCACGCTGTGGCCGGCGCGGCGGGCGGCGGCGAGCATGGTGCGCGCGCGGTCCAGATCGAGGAAGCCACGTTCGGTGGCCTCCATCCAGATCTGCTGCGGCAGGATGCCGCTGCCGGCCATGTGCCGGGAGATCATCTTCAGGGCGCGACCGCTGCTGATGTCTTCGGCGGCGAGGTTGATCGCGATGTGCGCGCTGCGGTCGGCGACCAGCAGCTCGCGCATGTCGCGCACCACGTTCTCGATCACCAGGTCGGTGACGTCGGCGATCATGCCGGCCTCTTCGGCCAGTGGAATGAACAGGTCAGGGCGCACCTGGGTGCCATCCGGGCGTTGCCAGCGCACCAGCGCCTCGGCGCCGACGCAGATGCCGGTGTCCAGTTCGATGATCGGCTGGTAATGCAGGTACAGCTCGCGGCGACGGATGGCGGTGGCCAGTTCGCCGCGCAGGGAAAGGCGGCGCCGCGACAGCCAGATCACCAGGCCGGCCCCGGCGGCGGCCAGCAGCAGGCCCGCCGGCACGTACAGCCAGGCCTGTTGGCGGAAGGCGGCGGCAAGCGCGGTGCGCGGTGTAGTGGCGACGGCCAGCCATTCCTCGTTGCGCGCGGTAGCGAACAGCGTGGTGTGGTCCAGGCCTTCGCCCGGGTCGCGCAGCAGTGCCTGCAGCAGGTCCGGATCCAGGCCGGGTTGTTTGGCCAGCAGGCGGCCATCGGGGCTGGCCAGTGCCAGCCGCACATTCGGGTCGGCGATGACATCGACGAAGCGGCGTGGGTCCACCAGAGCGTCGTAGGACCCATACAGGATCGCCAGCACCTGGCGGCGCCCGCTGATTTCCGGGCGCACATCCACCGCAATGCCGGCGCCGTCGCTGGTGACGTGGTCCGGCCTGGGCTGATCCACATCCGACAGGAACGGCCCCCAGGAGGTGCAGCGCAGCTTGCCTCCTTCGAAGTAGCCCATCTGGTCAATCGATGGGGTGGTCATTACCAGGGTCTGCATGCGCCGGATGTGCTCGGGGCTGCAGGACACGTAGGTACCGGCTTCGGCGGATTTCAGCGCCGCCAGCGCCTCCTGGTAGGACAGGTCGGAGCGGCGCAGGGTGCGATCGGCGATGTCGCGCAGGCGCTGCTGTTCGACGCTGACCGCGCGGTCCCAGGTGGCGTAGGCCATGACCGCGATCGGCACCGCAGCGGCCAGCAGGGCCAGTGCGGTACCGCCGATGATGACGCGCAGGCGGCTCATGGCCGGGGCTCCAGCAGGGCGGGCGGGGCAGGGCGCATGGTCGGGCCGGTCCTTGGGCAGGTGCGGCTATCTGAGCATGGCACCGGGCCGGGCGGAATGGGATCAATACGGTATTCGGTCACATTGTGGTGAAAGCGGCCTGCTTTGACGTAATGGGGCCGTCTGGCGCTGGCGCTCGGCGCCGCGGAGGACTACCGTCGAACGCTTCGCCCGCCCCTTCCCGCGCCCATGACCGAGCCCGCCACGCCCCCCGAGCACCTGCGCCGCAGCCTGTCCAACCGCCACCTGCAACTGATCGCCATCGGCGGTGCCATCGGCACCGGCCTGTTCATGGGCTCGGGCAAGACCATCAGCCTGGCCGGCCCGTCCATCGTCTTCGTCTACCTGATCATCGGCGCGATGCTGTTCTTCGTGATGCGTGCGATGGGCGAGCTGCTGCTGTCCAACCTGCAGTACAAATCCTTCATCGACTTCTCCACCGACCTGCTCGGCCCGTGGGCCGGGTTCTTCTGTGGATGGACCTACTGGTTCTGCTGGATCGTCACCGCGATTGCCGACGTGATCGCGATTGCCGCCTACGCACAGTTCTGGTTCCCCGGGCTTGAGGCCTGGAAACCGGCGCTGGCCTGCGTGATGCTGCTGCTGGCGTTGAACCTGGTGACGGTGAAGCTGTTCGGTGAAATGGAATTCTGGTTCGCGCTGATCAAGATCGTGGCGATCTGTGCGCTGATCATCACCGGCGCCGGGCTGGTGGCGTGGGGTTTCACTTCACCCAGCGGCCACACCGCGTCGCTGTCGAACCTGTGGAATGACGGCGGCATGTTCCCGATGGGCCTGGTCGGCTTCTTCGCCGGGTTCCAGATTGCGGTGTTCGCCTTCGTCGGCATCGAGCTGGTCGGCACCACCGCCGCCGAAACCGCCGATCCCGAGCGCAACCTGCCCAAGGCAATCAACTCGATCCCGGTGCGCATCATCATCTTCTATGTGCTGGCGCTGATCGCGATCATGGCGGTCACCCCGTGGCGCCAGGTGGTGCCGGACAAGAGCCCGTTCGTGCAGCTGTTCGTGCTGGCCGGCATTCCCGCCGCCGCCAGCCTGATCAATTTCGTGGTGCTGACCTCGGCCACGTCCTCGGCCAACAGTGGCATCTTCTCCACCAGCCGCATGCTGTACGGCCTGGCCGAAGAGGGGCACGCCCCGCGCGGGCTGTCGAAGTTGTCACGCGCTGCCGTGCCCGCCCGAGGCCTGCTGTTCTCGTGCCTGTGCCTGCTGGGCGGCACGCTGCTGATCTACCTGATTCCGAACCTGGTGACCGCCTTCACCCTGGTGACGACGCTGGCCACGGTGCTGTTCATCTTCGTCTGGTCGCTGATCCTGGTGGCCTACATGGCCTATCGCCGCCGCTACCCGGAGCGCCACGCTGCCTCGATCTTCAAGATGCCCGGCGGCGTTGCCATGTGCTGGGCCTGCCTGGTGTTCTTCGCCGCCGTGCTGGTGCTGCTGAGCCTGCAGGGCGACACCCGCCAGGCGCTGATCGCCAGCCCGGTGTGGTTCGTGCTGCTGGGCGCGGGGTATTGGGTGCGCCGGAGGGCCGCGAAGTGATCCAACGTCTCCGTTCCATCGATTGATCCATCGTCTCCAGAGAGTTTCATCCACGCATGGCGTGGATCTACTGTCAGCCGCAGGAAATCGGCCGCTGCCGTTGCCGTTGAGGTTGCCGGCCAGCGGCCGGCACTACCGCGGGTGCAGGGCGTAGCCCTGCCGGCCCCCCATTCACCCAACATTCGCGGGCGCGGCCGGATCATCCGGCCGCCATGTCCCATCGACCTCTCCTGCTTGCACTGGTGCTGCTGCCCATCCTGTGGCCCGGGATGGCTGCCGCGCGCACGGTCTATCGCTGCGTGCAGGGCAACACCGTCAGCCTGGCCACCGCACCGGAGCCGGGATCGCGGTGCACGCCGAAGGAGATCGACGACAACGCCATCCAGGCCCCGAACCTGTGGGGCAACATGGGCGTGTTCAGTGGTGTGCTGTACGAGCGCGAGCAGGACGGCGTGCTGGTCTATTCCACCCGCAACCTGCCCGGCTCGCGGGTATTCCTGAAGTTCACCGTGGCCACGCCGCCGGGCGAGCCGGCGCACGAGGGCCTGGGCAAGGTCGGCAAGCCGCAGCTCGCGCAGCACGCCAGGCAGTTCAAGGCCGCGGCCAAAGCCACCGGCGTCGATGATGCCTGGCTGCGCGCGATCGCCCATGCCGAAAGCAATTTCGATCCGCTGGCGGTCTCGACCAAGGGCGCACAGGGCGTGATGCAGTTGATGCCGGAGACCGCACAGGAATATGGCGTGCGCGATCCGTTCTCGCCACAGCAGTCGATCGAGGGCGGCGCACGCTACATGCGCGCGCTGCTGCGCCGTTACAACGGCGATCGCCCGTTGGCGGCGGCTGCCTACAACGCGGGCATCGGTGCGGTCACCCGCTACAAGGGCGTGCCGCCCTACGCCGAAACCCTGGCCTATGTGGACAAGGTGATGGCGCTGTACGCGCGCTACCGCGAAGCGATGGGCATCCGCACCGAAGTGCCAGCCCGCTAGCAGGGACTCAGCGCGAGGTGGAAGTGCTGACCAGGTCGTAGCGCTCGATGCGGCCGACGCGTGCCACCTCCGCCTGCACGTCGGCACGCTGCTTGAGTGCACGCCACGCGGCATCGATGCGCACATCGCCCGGCAATGACGGATAGGTGCGCATGTCCTGCAGGCTGGCCAGGGTTTCACCGCGTTCAACCGGCGAGCGCAGCTGTTCGATCAGCACGGCGGCGGCACCGTCCAGGTCGCCTTCCTCCAGCAGCATTTCGCGATGGAACAGGCGGGCATCGTCGCGCTGGGCCAGGATCACCGCGCGTGCTGCATCGCGCGCCTTGGCATCGCCGCGCTCGCGGGCGGCGGCGAACTGCAGCAGCGCCTGTGCGGCCTTGCCGTAACCGGCGAGGCCCGGCATGTCATTCACTGCCTGCGCAGCGTCCTGCATGCGCCCCAGCGAACTGAACACGAAGCCGACATTCATCTGGTGCTCGACACCATCCGGGCCGAGCGCGCCGATGCGGGCGGCCTGTTTCGCCGTGGCCAGTGCCTCATCGGTGCGGCCCAGCCGGCGCAGTGCGGTGAGCCGGCTGTTGAGCAGCCAGGCCACCCATTCCGCCTCCGCAGCGGCAGGCGATTCGCCGTTGCTGGCGGCACCGGCCATGCCCTCGGTCAACGACAGCACTTCCTCGTTGCGGTCCAGCATCAGCAAGGTGGTGCTGAACTCGGCCATGCGCGCGTCCAGTGCGCGGTCGAGCAGGCCGGAAACACGCAGTTCATCGAGGTGGCGCTGTGCCGCCTGCACCGGATCGAAACGCGCGTCACCGCGATCGACATAGCGATCAAAGCGCTTGTCGCTGCGCAGGCGGATGATCTCGGCCGGGCTGTCGATCCGCGCCAGCGTGGCCGGAATGCTGTCGCCACGGCCGTTGTCGGCCTGCAGCGTGGCCAGCGCCAGCCACAGCCCGGTGGGTCCCAGGCCGCCACTCTTCCAGCCGTTGTCAAACAGCGCCTGCAGCAGGTCCATGCGCTTCTGCGGCTGCTCACGCAGGCGGTACTGCAGGTAGTTGATGGCGTGGTGATCGATCGGCAGCGGTGCGTCGGCGTGCTGCAGTGCCTTTACCAGGAAAGAGGTGGCTGCGGCCGGCTGGTTGTCCGACAGTTCCACCGACACCTGGGTGAGCAGGATCTGTGCATCCTCCGGCAGGGCCTCCTGCGCCCGCTGCAGGTAGCGGCGGGCCTGGTCCGGCTTCTTCTGCATCAGCGCGGTCCAGCCGGCGACCTGCGAGGCGCGGCCGCGATGCTCGGCATCGAAGTCGTCCAGCAACGGATCTTCCATCAGCCGCTCCATGCTGATCAGCGCCCCCAGCGTGTTGCCGTCGCGTGCCTGCTGGATGGCCTCATCCCAACGCGTGGCGTACGCCGCGTGTACTGCATCGGCGGTGGCCGAAGGCTTCTGCGGGGCCACCGTGATCGAAGCGGAGGCGGGCGCGCTGGCCAATGCGGCCAGCAGCAGGGCGGTGAGGGGGAGAACGCGGGGCATGGAGAATCTCCATCCGTGGGAACCGCATTGAACCTGCTACGGCCAGCGAGGACAAGCACGACGAAGCGAATCCTGGTGTTCAGCCGCATGATCGGCCGTGGCGGATCGCACGCGCAGCGTCTATTGTCGGTGCCTCTTCAAACAGCAGGCAGAGGCAGCGCAACACGATGGCACGGTGGCAATGGATGGCGGCAGGGGTGGCGTTGGCAACGGCGGTGGGCTTGGCTGCAACCTGGTGGGATACCCCGCTGAAAACGCTGGCCGGCCCTGCCGGCCCGGTGCCCACGCCGCTGGCCTGGACCGCGCAGATCGAGCCGCTGGCCGGCGATGGTCACCCCGGCGACCGCGACGGTGCGTCCGCGCAGGCGCGCTTCGCCGACCCGTATGCACTGCTGCGCGGCACCGATGGCAGTATCTATTTCACCGATGCCGGTGACAACAACCGGATCCGCCGCCGCCTGCCCGATGGCCGCGTTGAAACCGTGGCCGGGCAGGGCGAGGGCCGTGTCGATGGCCCTGCGCTGCAGGCCAGCTTCCATACGCCTTCGGGCATTGCCGGCGATGCGCAGGGCAACCTGTACGTGGCCGACACGGGCAACCATGCGATCCGCCGCATCGGCACCGATGGCCAGGTGACCACGCTGGCCGGTGGTGAACAGGGCTTCGCCGATGGCCCTGCCATGCAGGCCCGCTTCGATGCACCGATGGGCGTTGCGGTGGACGCGCAGGGCCAGGTCTACGTGGCGGACACGTTCAATGACCGCATCCGGGTGATCGGTACCGATGGCAGTGTGCGCACCCTGGCCGGTGGTGATCGGCCAGGCTTTGCCGATGGCGTGGGCGCTGCGGCGCGTTTCGATACGCCGGTGGCGCTGGCCTTCGACGCGCAGGGTGCATTGCTGGTGGCCGATCTGTTCAACAACGCCGTGCGCCGGGTGGGGACCGATGGCACGGTCAGCACCGTGGTTGCCGGCGGCGGCGTGATCAATGGGCCACTGTCGCTGACCACCACCCACGATGGCGTGCTGTACGTGGGGGATATGGATGGCCGCATCGTGCAGGTGACGCCGCAGGGCCATCAGATCGCACTGGTCGGCAACGGTCGCCTGCCGCGCCTGGCCCGCCCCAGCGGATTGGCGATGGAGGCCGATGGCAGCGTGCTGGTGGCCGACGCCGCAGGCTACCGCCTGCATCGCCTGCGTCCGCTGCCGGTGGGCGAACTGCCGGCGCCGGCACTGGTCGGCCCGGCCGCCGATGCCGCGCTGCCGAAGACGGGCGGCCGTTGGCCGCTCGCACCGCAGGACGGCTGGCACGAAGTGGTCGGCACCCTGGGTGAAGTGCGCGGCAACTTCAGCGGTGAGAGCCGCCACCACCTGCATGGCGGCTTCGACGTGCGCGGTGATGTGGGCCAGACCGTGCTGGCGATTGCCGATGGCAAGATCAGCAGCCCGGTGGCGGCCTGGAACCTGGGCGAGCAGGCCGAGGGCCTGGCGGTGGACCGCCTCAAGTACATCCACATGCGTGTCGGCCGCACCCCGCGCGATGTGCCGTTCGACGCGCGCTGGCAGGCGCTGTATGACGAGCAGGGCAAGCTGCAGCGGATGCGCGTGCGCCGTGGCATGCGCATCCACGTGGGAGACCGCCTGGGCAGCATCAACAACCAGGCGCACGTGCACCTGGCGGTGGGTACCGGTGGCTTCGAGACCAACGCGGTAGCGCTGGGCTTCCAGGGCTACGCCGACCACTTCGCACCGCGCATCACCGATGTGGCCCTGCTGGACGACAACGACCAGCCGATGGTCGCCGGCAGCGATGGCGTGGTGATGGTTGCGCGGCAGGGGCGTGGCGTGCAGATCGTGGTGGAGGCCTGGGACCAGGTCGACAACAATCTGCCACGACGCCGGCTGGGCATGTACCAGGTGGGTTACCAGATTCTCGATGCTACGGGACATGCGCTGCAGGGCTACGAGCAGCCGCGCTGGAACATCGTGTTCAACCGCATGCCGCCGCAGCGGGAAGCGGTGCGCGTGGCCTACGCACCGGACAGCGGCATCACCGTGCATGGCAGCGCGGTGACCCGGTTCCGCTACCTGGCCACCAACACCGTGCGTGATGGCCTGATGGAAACCGGACGCTGGCAGCCGGCGGCGTTGCCGCCGGGCGAGTACATCGTGCGTGCCAGCGTGCGCGACTACAGCGGCAACGAAGGCGTCGGCCCGCGCGAGATCAGAGTACGGCTGCTGCCATAGCCGCAGCCGGGGCGCCGCAGCGTTCGCGCTCGGCGTCCATGTCTTCCAGCGGCCGCACTTCGATGCTGCCGAAGCGTGCCCACGGGAAGTCGCGGGCGATGCGCATGGCGTCGTCGCGGTCGCGCGCCACGATCAGGTTGAAGCCGGCCAGCAGCTCGCGGGTTTCGGCAAACGGGCCATCGAGCACGCGGCTGTGTCCATCGCGCACGCGCAGGGTCTGTGCGGTATCGACCGGCTGCAGCTTCTGTGCGGCCAGCAGCGTGCCTTCGGCCTGCAGCTTGTCGGCATGGGCCAGGCAGTCGCGCATCAGCGCGTTGAATTCTTCGGTGGGCAGGGCCTGCAGCAGGGCAGGCTCGATGTAGATCAGAAGCAGGTACTGCTGCATGGCATGGTCCTGGCGGGGGCGGGGGTCCATGATCGCGCAGGATTGCGCACGGGCATGTTGCAGCGCAGAAGCGCGCCTTCGGCGGGGATCGGCGAACGGCGGAGCCCCTCCGTGGTGGCGCTACAGCGTGATTCTTGGGCTTGGCCGGGTGGGTAGGCGGGTCGGGGGACGCCGTAAACCCATCCGTGGGGGCTTAGCCGCGGCATCCATGCCGCGGACACCCCCGCCCCGCCTACCCACCCGGCCCTGGACAGTTTCCTGCGGCGTTCACCACGGAAAATCACAAACAAGAGCAAAAGCGGGTCGCTTCGCTCGTAAAGCTGAGGCCGCCAGCCAACCGCCGTTGCTGCTGCTTTTGCTTTTGCCTTTTCTCTTGATTTTCCCGTGGTGGGGCAGCCGCAGAGATCTGTCTGGGGCCGGGCGGGTGGGGTTGGCGGGGTATCCGCGCCATGGATGGCGCGGCTAAGCCCCCACGGATGGGTTCACGGCGTCCCCGCCAACCCCGCCCGCCCGGCCCACTCCCAGAAAACCAGCTTTCCGCGACCAACCCACACCACCACGGAGGGGCTCCGCCGTTCGCCGACCCTCGCCGAAGGCGCGCTTTCCGCGCAAGAAAAGAATTCCCAACAGACGTGTCGATTCCCAGCCCCCTGGTTCGTTGTACCCAGTGAAGGGCACGCACCACGCGTCCCACGGGAGACCGAAATGAAAGTGATGGTGATCGTGAAGGCCAACGCCGACTCCGAAGCCGGCCGCATGCCCAGCGAACAGGAACTGTCCGAAATGGGCGCCTTCAACGAACAACTGGTGGCCGCCGGCATCATGCTGGCCGGTGAAGGCCTGCACGCCACCCAGCGCGGCCGTCGCATTCATTTCGGCGGCGGGGCACCCAAGGTCGAGGCCGGTCCGTTCGGTCCTGCCAGCGAACAGATCGCCGGCTTCTGGCTGTGGGAGGTGCGGTCGCTGGACGAGGCCGTTGAATGGGCCAGCCGTGCGCCATTCGGCGAGGGCGGCACGCTGGAACTGCGTCCGCTGATCTCCGCAGAAGACTTTGGTGAAGCCTTCACCCCCGAATTACAGCAGCAGGAACAGCGTCTGCGTGCACAGCTGGAAGGCTGATCCGATTCCTCTCCCTGCCGGGCACGCCCCGGCACTATCGCCCTGAACCGCACAACGGAGTATTGCCATGAGACTGATTCCCTTCCTCGGCTTCAGCGGCCAGGCCCACGAGGCAATGGCGTTCTATGCCAAGGCACTCGGTGGCCAGGTCACCTCGGAAATGAAGTACCGCGACATGCCGCCCTCCGATGGCTCGCCGGGCTGCAACGAAATGCCGCCGGAAACCCTCGACCACGTTGCGCACAGCCAGCTGGAGATCGGCAGCGCCATCGTGATGGCGGCCGACGGTCCCGGCGGTGGCGAGGGCGGCTCGACCACCATCAATGTCGACGTCGACAGCATCGAAGAAGCCGAACGCGTGTTCGCCGCGCTGGCCGAAGGTGGCCAGGTGCAGATGCCGATCGGCGAAACGTTCTGGGCACATCGCTGGGGCATGCTGATCGACCGTTACGGCAAGCCGTGGATGGTCAACTGCATGAAGCAGTCCTGATCCCGCCTCTGTCATCCACAAGGAGCTTCAACGATGAGTGCACCACAACCGCAGATGATCTTCGTCAACCTGCCCGTGCAGGACCTGGAGAAGTCCAAGGCGTTCTTCACCGCGCTGGGCTACAGCTTCAATCCGACCTACACCAACGACGACGCGGCCGGCATGGTCATCAGCGAAAGCATCTACGTGATGCTGCTGACCCAGCCCTTTTTCCAGCAGTTCACCAACAAGCCGATTGCCGACGCGCACACCCACACCGAAGTGATCAACGCACTCTCGGCACCCAGTCGCAAGGCCGTTGACGAGCTGGTGGACAAGGCACTGGCCGCCGGCGCCAGCGAGCCGCAGCCGGCGCGCGACCTGGGCTTCATGTACCAGCGCGGCTTCCAGGACCTGGATGGCCATCTCTGGGAAATCGCACACATGGACGGCGAGCCGGGCTGACGGCCGCCGCAAGGGAGAACCCTCATGGCTTACGTGGATGCGTACGTGCTGCCGTGCCCGCAGGACAAGGTGGCGGCCTACCGCCGCCTTGCCCGCAAGGCCGGCGTGGTGTGGAAGGACCATGGCGCGCTGCAGTACATGGAATGCGTGGCCGACGATGTGGAACCGGGCAAGAGCACCTCGTTCCCGCGCGCGGTCAAGGCGAAACCGGGCGAGACGGTGATCGTCGCCTTCGTGGTGTTCCGCTCGCGCGCGGCACGCGACCGCATCAACGCAAAGGTGATGGCCGACCCGCGGCTGGCGTCGCTGGGCCCGAAGGACATGCCGTTCGATACCCGGCGCATGTTCTGGGGTGGCTTCAAGCCGATTGTTGAAGCGTGAGCTGCGGCGCTTGTGCGGGCCGGGCGTGCGTGCTGTGATCGGCGCATGCTCGAGCCCGCACTGACGCAGCGTCTGGAAACCCTCTGGCGGATGGAGTCGCCAGTGCTGATCGCGCGCCTGGCGCGGCTGCTCGGTGGCGATGTCGGCCGTGCCGAGGAACTGGCCCAGGACACCTGGCTGGCCGCGCTGGAGCGTTGGCCGGAGCAGGGCATCCCGGACAACCCCGGAGCCTGGCTGATGACCACCGCGCGCAACCGTGCCATCGATGTGCTGCGCCAGCACCAACGCGTGGCTCAGCAGCACGCGCAATGGGGCGAGGAACTGCATCCGGCGGCGCTGCCGGCACCCGATGACAGCCAGGCGCTGGAGGACGACCTGGGCGATGACCTGCTGCGGCTGATGTTCGTGGCCTGCCATCCCGTGCTGCCGGCCGATGCGCGCGTGGCGCTCACCCTGCGCCTGCTCGGTGGCCTGACCACCGTGGAGATCGCGCGCGCGTTCCTGCAGCCGGAACCGACCATCGCCCAGCGCATCGTGCGCGCCAAGCGCACCCTGACGCAGAAGCAGGTGCCCTATGAAGTGCCGCGCGCGGAGGCGATGCCGGAGCGCCTGGCCTCGGTGCTGGAGGCGATCTACCTGGTGTTCAACGAAGGCTATGCGGCCAGCGCCGGCGACGACTGGATGCGCCCGGCGCTGTGCGAGGAAGCGCTGCGGCTGGCCCGCGTCCTGGCCCATCGGTTGCCGGTGCCGCCGGTACTGGGCCTGCTGGCGCTGATGGAGCTGCAGGCCTCGCGCGCAGCGGCGCGGGTGGACGCGCAGGGCGTGCCGGTGCTGCTGGACCAGCAGAACCGCGCGCGCTGGGATTGGCTGCAGATCGAACGTGGTCAGCAGGCACTGGCACGTGCGCTGGCCGCAGGCGGCGGGCAGGATCCCTACGTGCTGCAGGCGCGCATTGCGGCCTGCCATGCGGCTGCGCGTCGCGCTGACGCCACCGATTGGCCGCGCATTGCTGCGCTTTATACACAGCTTCTGCAGGTGCAGCCTTCGCCAGTGGTGGCATTGAACCGGGTGGTGGCGATCCTGCGCAGCGACGGTCCCTTTGCCGCCTGGGCGCAGCTGCAGCCCTTGCTGGTCGACGCGCGCCTGCGTGACTACGCGCCGCTGCAGGTGGTGCGTGGCGAGCTGTTGCAGGCACTGGGGCGCGAGCAGGATGCGCGTGACGCTTTTGGCGAGGCGGCTCGGCTCAGCCAGAACCAGGCCGAGCGTGGACTGTTGCGGCAGCGGGCGGGCCTGCCCCCCACGGACTGAGCCGACAAGGACAGCACTTGTCGCCGCGCGCCTTAGCGGCTATGTTTCGCGCCCAGCGGACGCATCAGCGCCCGCATTCCGTGCGTATTGACCGAGGAGCGGTTGGATGTATTCAAGGACGAAGAGCGCATCGCGCGCTTTTGCGCGCCTGCTTGCCTGTGCCCTGTGCCTGGCCGTATGGCCGATGGCCGTGCAGGCCGCGGACAAATCGCAGCAGGCCTATTGGGCCGGTTTTGCCTATACCGCTGACGCCGCCGCCGTGCAGGCGACCACGCCACATGCGCATGCGGTGCTGGAACGGCGTGGCCTGATCCCGCTGAACCAGACGCTGGCGCAGTCGCTCAAGCGCCGCGCACCGGCCCACCTGGAGCTGATCGACCAGCCGGTGGCGATGCTCGACGGCACCACCAGCGCCACCGTGCTGGCCGCCGCGCTGGACCGCGAACTGGTCTCGGTCGAGCCGATCGGCGACCAGTACAAGGTGCTGGTGGAAGTGGCGCTGCAGGCGTTGTTCTTCGACTTCCGCGAGCGCCAGGTGATCGCGTCCTATCCGCTCACGCTGCAGCGCATCGACGTGCAGGATTACCGACCGGACAACGACGATATCGACGCGATCGTCGCCGATCTGCTGTATGGCGGCGCCGATACCAGCCTGTCGCAGGTGCTGGCGGCCAGCCTTGCCCAGGCCAGGTTGCCCGACGCGGCGGTGCGCCGTCTGCAGGTCGGTGGTGTAACCCTGTCCGACGCGGTCCGCGCCAAGCTGCCCGACCCAAAGTGGGAAGCGCCGCTGCGCGCCACGCTGGCCCATGAACTGTCCAAGACGCTGTCGTCCAACACCGGCGTCGGGCTGCTGCCGCCGGCCTCGGGCCAGGCGATCGGTGGCGCGATGGCTGCCCGCTTTGCCGACGGCAAGGTCTACCAGCTGAAGATTCCCGAACCCGACTACGTCATCAACCTGCAGGTCGATGCATTGAAGAACGGCGTGATCGAGGAAACCCCGGCGATGAAGACGATGCTGTTCGGCGCCTTCTTCACCGCCAAGGTGACCGAACCGTTCTCGGGGAAGGTCTATTTCGAACAGCCGCTGCGCAAGGGGGCCACCAAGGTGGTTCCGGCCACGCAGTGGCAGGTCGACCAGTGGTCGGCCAGCTACGAAACCCTGCTGGCCGGGCTCGATGCCTTCGCCGGCGCCGCCGCCAAGCGTGCCGATTCGCGCGCCTGGCTGGACGAACAGAAGCCGGGCGGCCGCCCGTTGCAGCAGCAGACCCAAGCCCTCCAGGAGTTGATCAAGTCATGTCGTTGATGCGTACCATCCTGCTCATCCTCATCGCGCTGGTGGTGGCCTCGCCGGTCGCTGCGCAGACCGCGAGTTCGCGCGGCACCGGCTCGGCCAGCTACGGCCTGCGCCTGAGTGCCGATACCCGTGCCCAGGCCCTGAACAAGGCCAAGGTCAACGCCCTGGAGGCATACATCGCCGAAACCGGTGCGGCCAAGCTGCGCCTGTTCGAAGCGCGCCGCGCCGAGTTCATCGGCGAGATCGACCGCTACGTGCTCAGCGCGGTGCAGCTGTCGGACACCGAAGACAAGAAGGCCAAGACCTACACCGTCACCGTCCGTGCCGAGATCAACACCACCCTGCTGCAGACCAAGCTGGATGCGGGTTCGGCCGTGGCCGGTGCCACCGCCGCGCAGCGCTCGCTGCTGACCTTCCTGTTCATGGCGCGCTCGCAGGACACCGTGCAGTCGTTCCAGGACAAGGAATACCGCCGCGTCGACGCCAGCAGCAGCTACAGCGAGAACACCCGTGAGGGCGACAGCTTCCGCGGCAACTCGGTCAGCACCAACGGCAGCATCAACCAGAACGGATCGGTGTCGGTCACCAGCGGCGGCAGCACCACCGCACGCGCCGACAACATCACCTGGAAGGTGGCCAACGCCGCCGAGGTCAACACCGCGATGACCGGTGCCTTCAGCGCCGCCGGCTACGAAGTGGTTGAAGCCGAATACGTGGAAGGCGAGTCGCGTGGCCTGCTCAGCATCGAGCGTATCCGCAAGGACTTCAGCACCGGCAACGACCTGGCCCCGGCCACCCTGCGTGACACCGCCAACGGCATCCGTGCAGCCAACATTCCGTACATCGCCGTCGGCACCCTCGACATCGGCATGCGCGACCGTGATCCGGCCAGTGGCAACACCCGCGTGTTCGTCACCGTCACCGGCAAGGTGCTGGATGTGACCGGTCGTTTCCCGCGCACCGTGTCGTCGGTCGGCCCGGTGCAGTTCTCCGGTACCGGCCCGAATGAAACCGTGGCCCGTACCAACGCACTGCAGCTGGCTGCCGAAAAGGCCGCCCAGCAGATGATCAACGAACTGAACGTCAAGGCGGTCCGCTGATCCGCCGCCCCGTGGGTGCCGAGCGCGCTCGGCATCCACCGGGGCTTACCGATTCCCCACGTGCCGCACCGCGGCCGTCTCTCCCAAAGGACTCTCACATGATCCGCAATACCGCTCTTGTCCTGGCCATCGCGGCCGCCACCCTGTCGATGCCGGCGCACGCTGGCCTGGGCAAGCTGAAGGACCTGGCCGGCGCCGCCACCGGTACCTCCAGCAGCAGCGCCTCCAGCGCCGCCGCACCGGATGAAGCCGCGCAGGAAGCACTGGTGCGTCGTTTCGTCAGCTCGCAGTCGCACTCGCTGCAGGCCCAGACCTCGTTCGCCCGTGCCTTCGGCCTGGCCGAGCAGGTGCAGCTGCTGGAAGCCGAGCGCCAGGCGCTGTCGTCGGGTTCGGTCAGCGTCGATGCGATGAAGAAGTCGGTGTCGGTCAGCGAAGCCGCCCAGGCCGCGATCGACGAGCGCCAGGCCGCGCAGCCGGAGCTGAACGCTGAATCCAAGCAGCACTATGCCGAAGGCCTGGTCTCGCTGCTGGCGTCGGCTGCCGAAGCGCAGAAGCTGGGCGGCGAAGCCAGCAACTTCACCGCCGGCATGAAGAACCTGGGCGCCACCCAGATGGCCACCGTCGGCCGCAAACTGGCTGCCGGTGCATGGGTGGCCAAGGAATCGCCGGGCTTCATCCAGGGCCTGTACGGCTCGACCAAGTCGGCCGTGACCTTCGCCAAGAAGAGCAAGGTGAAGGTGCCGTCGAACGCCGATTCGATGCTCGACTCGATCTGATCCGAGGATCAACCCCATGCGTACGACCTCCCGTTTGATCGGCCTGGGCCTGGCCGCCGTGCTGCTTGCAGCCTGCGGCAAGCAGGACACCCCGGCCGCCGATGCGCCCACACCCGCCAAGGACAAGGCAACCAGTGCACTGGCCAGCAATGCGCCAGTGGAAGCAGCGCCCCTGCGTGGCACGCCGGATTTCGGCGGCACCACCCAGGTCGCGCGCGAGGCCGACGGCATCGGCAGCACCCCGGAACTGGCGGTGCTGGCGGCGCTGCAGTCGGCGGTGGCGCAGGTCAACGGTGTACGCGTGGCCAGCCAGATGCAGGGCCTGCGTGCAGGCCTGCATGTGGATGTGGATGACGAACACGTCGGCGATATCCGCGCCGACGCGTTCACCCAGCAGATGATCGCCGGCTCGCAGGGCGCGGTGCTGGGCTATGAAATCCTGTCGCAGGACGAAGTGCGGCAGCTGGACGAGGAAACCATCGCGCGCGTGCGCGCCAGCGATGAAGGCTGGAGCTTCAAGGGTTCGGCCTCTGCCAGCGCCTCTGGCGAAGCCACGGCCAAGGGCGGCGGTGCCTCGGCCAGTGTCAAGGAGCGCTACGACGAGAAGGTCAGCGTCGATGCCAAGCGTGGCGCAAGCTCGTTCGATTCCGACGTGACCCACCGCAGCATGCGCAGCTACTGGAAGGTACGCGTGCGTGCCCAGATCGCCCAGTACCGCGCACCGGACGAGCAGGGCAAGCCGAAGATCGTGGTCGCGCTGCCGCGTACGAAGGCCGGCAGCTATGCCGTGGGCGATGGCCGCGTGAGCGCCGATGAAGTGGCCGACGCGATCCGCGCACGCCTGTCCGACACGCTGACCCAGACCCAGCGCTTCATCGTGCTGGATCGCGAGTTCGGCGACGAACTGCAGGCCGAGATCGACCACATCAACAGCGGCAACGTGCGTTTGCAGGACACTGCCCGCGTCGGCCAGCAGCTGGCGACCGACCTGATCCTGATCCCGACCATCGAACGCTTCGAGTACCCGCGCAGCGTGCGCAACCTGCGCATGTCCGACCGTCAGGTGACCTCATACTCCGGTGGCGGCCGCATCACCCTGCGCCTGGTCAACGCCACCACTGGCCAGGTGGTGATGTCCGACAGCTTCGATCACCAGTTGGCCTCGACCGGCCCGAGCACCCTGCCGCGTGTGGTCAACGGCCGCAACATGGCTGCGGCGATGATGGAATCGCTGTCCGGCCAGATCGGCACCAGCATCGTCACCACGCTGTTCCCGGTATCGGTGGTGTCGGTGGACGGTGACCAGGTGGTGCTGAGCCAAGGCGGTGACACCGTGCAGGCCGGCCAGCGCTGGCAGGCCGTGCGCCTGGGCGAGGAACTGAAGGACCCGCAGACCGGCCGTTCGCTGGGCCGCAGCGAACACCCGTGCTGCACCATCCGCATCGACCGCGTGGCTGCGCAGACCTCGTACGGCACCATCGAAGATGGCGTCGACGCGATGCGCGGCGGCTTCCGTCCGGGCCAGATCGAACTGCGCCAGAAGCTGGGCAGCAAGCCGGCTGCCGCTGCTGCTGGCGCAACGGCCTCGGCAGCACCGGCTACCGCCGCGCGCCCGGTGGCCAAGCCGAAGCCCAAGCCTGCTGCCGCCCCGGCCGAAGACCCGAACTGGTAACACGCCCAAGCAACACACAGATGGGGTCAGAGCCCTTTCCTGCCGGGAAAGGGATCTGACCCCTTCGTGTTTCCGTCCGTGTTGACCAAGGTCGACACCCACCAACAGCAGCAGAGATCTGTCGAAGGCGGGGTGGGTCCGGTTGCGGGGGTGTCCGCGGCATGAATGCCGCGGCCAAGCCCCCAAGGGTGAGGGCGCTTTGCTTGCGAAGCATTGCTTCGCAAGCGCCCGAACGCACAGCCGCCAGCGGCTGGGCCGGACCGCGGAGCGGGGTTTACGGCGTCCCCCGCAACCGGACCCACCCCGCCATCCCACCGAATGCCTGCTTCTGCTGTTGCTGTTGCTCCAGCTGTTGCTGCTGCCCTGGCTTCGGCGGGTGCAGGGCGCAGCCCTGCCGAATCCCATTACACTCCAGAGAGATTTCCCTGCTGGAGAGAGCAATGAAACGAGTGGTACTGGGCGTGCTGGCCCTGTCGGTGTCGAGCGCACTGATGGCGGCCACCCCGAAATTCGATGGCGCGCGGATCTCCGCCGACGTCAAGGAACTGGCCTCCGACGCCTACGAAGGCCGCTCGCCGGCCACCGCCGGCGAAGAGAAGACCATCGCCTTCCTCAGCAAGCAGTTCGCCGATGCCGGCCTGCAGCCGGGCGGTGACCTCAAGGACGGCAAGCGCCTGTGGACCCAAGCCGTGCCGCTGCGCAAGGGCGACATCGTCGGCACACCGCAGCTGGCGCTGCACCAGGGCGGCAAGACCGTTGCGCTGGAGCAGGGCAAGCAGATTGCCGTGCGCGCCGCCATGAACGGCGCCAGCAACGTCGACATCAGCAAGGCCCCGCTGGTGTTCCTCGGCTATGGCGTGAAAGCGCCGGAGCGCAACTGGGACGACTTCAAGGGCGTGGACCTGAAGGGCAAGATTGCCGTCGTACTGATCAACGATCCGGACTTCGAAACCGGCCAAGGTGATTTCGACGGCAAGGGCATGACCTATTACGGCCGTTGGACCTACAAGTACGAGGAAGGCGCGCGCCAGGGTGCACTGGGCGTGCTGATCGTGCACGAGACCGCACCGGCCTCCTATGGCTGGGCCACCGTGGCCGGTTCCAACACCAACACCATGTTCGACGTGGTGCGCGACAACCCGGCCGAAAGCCACCCGCTGCTGGAAGGCTGGATCCAGCGCGACCTGGCCGTGGAGCTGTTCCGCTCCGCCGGGCAGGACTTCGAGGCGCTGAAGAAGAAGGCGCAGCAGCGCGACTTCACCCCGGTGCCGCTGACCGGCGCCAGCCTGGACGCGAAGTACGCGGTGAAGACCGAAGTGATCACCTCGCACAACGTGGCCGCACGCCTGGAAGGCAGCCGCCATCCGGATGAGACGATCATCTACAGCGCGCACTGGGACCACATTGGCGTGGGCGAGCCGGACGCGCGCGGTGACCGCATCTTCAACGGCGCACTGGACAACGCCAGCGGTACCGCCTCGCTGCTCGAGCTTGCCCGTGGCTTCGCCAAGGAAACGCGCCCGCAGCGCTCGCTGCTGTTCCTGGCGGTCACCGCCGAGGAGAAGGGCCTGCTGGGTTCGGAGTACTACGCCACCCATCCGCTGTACCCGCTGGAAAAGACCGTGGCGGTGATCAACATGGACGGCATGGCGCCGTTCGGCCCGTCGCGTGACTTCGGCATCTACGGTGCCGCGCGTTTCGAGCTGCTGGACCAGCTGAAGGACGTGGCCAAGGGCTGGGACATCCGCTACACGCCGGACCCGAAGCCGGAAGCGGGCCTGTTCTTCCGCTCCGATCACTTCCCGTTCGCCAAGCGTGGCGTGCCGGCACTGTCCTGGTCGGCCGGCCAGGACTGGGTGGACGGTGGCGTCGCCGCAGGCAAGAAGGCCTCCGAGGACTACACCGCCAAGCGCTACCACCAGCAGGGCGACGAATGGCAGCCGGACTGGGTGTTCGCCGGTGCCGCCCGCGACCTGGAAGTGCTGTACACGCTGGGCAACCAGCTGGCCAACGCGCGCAGCTGGCCGAACTGGAGCAAGGACGAGTCGTTCCGCGCCGTGCGTGACGCCAGCGCCGACCAGCGCAAGTAAGGGCGTTCGGTAGTGCCGGCCGCTGGCCGGCAACCGCACTCGGTCCGGGCAACCGTCCCCTGAGTCAGGGGGCGGCGCCATAGGCGCGGGGGTGTGGGTGCTGGTGAGATGGGGCCCACGGCTTGCGCAGGCGAGCCGTGGGAGCGCCAGCGCGAATGCGCAGGCGCGTTCCCGGCATTTCCATAGCGGCTTCCATCCGCACTTTCCGGCCCTTCGTCGCAGGGCGCTTGCTTGCCCGGCCGGCCGCCCTATGCTCGGCTCACCCCCTTCCTCCAAGGCGCCGCCGTGTTCGCCAGCCTTTCACTCCTGTTCCGTCACCTGCTGGCCTGGGCTGCGGCGCTGTTCGTCGCTGGCATGGTCTGGAGCGGCATCTTCAGTGGCATGAACGATGGCCCGGGCTGGATTTTCGGCCTGCTGGCGATGTTCCTGATCATTTCCGCGCTGGGCAGTGCCATCACCCACATCCGCCGGGTCTGGCTGGTGGCCGGTCGCCTGGATGCCACCACCCTGTCCGGTCGCCAGCGCCGCCAGATCGAACTGCCGATGGACGCCGGCCACGCCTTTTCGGTGGTGGAGGCGGCAATCTCCGAACTACCCCGCGTGGAAGATGTGGAAAGCTCGGCCGGCAGCCTGCAGGTGCGCGCCTATGTGCGCCGGGTCGATCTCTGGAATGGCCGCCAGCCATCGCGCTGGAATCTGCCTGCGCGGCTGGCGATCAAGCGCAACAGCGTGCTGGCAACGGTCACGCCGGGGCAGGGCACCAGCACTGTTACCCTGCTGTTCGAACCCGATGCCGGCTGGTGGGCCGACCTGCTGGCGCTGGACGAGGGCAGCAACTTCGAGAACGCCGAAGCAGTCACCCGCGCGATCAGTCGCCGCGTCGCCGACCAGCGCCGCGACGAACAGGCTGCGGCCGAACAGACCCAGGTGGAAAAGGAACTGTCGGTGGCGCGCTTGAACCTGTTGCATGCGCAGGTGGAACCGCACTTCCTCTACAACACGCTGGCCAATGCGCAGGTGCTGACCCGCACCGACCCGGCACGGGCCGAACAGATGCTCGGCCACCTGATCCAGTACCTGCGCAGCTCGTTGCCACAGGTGGACGAATCGGTGTCCACGCTGGGCGTGGAGCTGGAACGCACCCGCGCCTACCTGGAGATCCTGCGCATCCGCATGGGTGCACGGCTGGCGGTGGAAGTGCAGGTGCCCAACGAACTGCATGGCGTGCACCTGCCGGCGATGGCGCTGCAGACGCTGGTGGAAAACGCGATCAAGCATGGCCTTGAACCCAAGCCCGGCGGAGGCACGATCTGGATCCTGGCGCGCGGCTTCGATGACCACGTGACGGTGACCGTGGCCGACGATGGGCTCGGCTTCGGCCAGGGCACCAGTGGTACCGGCATCGGCCTGAAGAACCTGCGCGAGCGCCTGCGCCTGACCTGCGGTGAGCAGGCCGGCGTGGCGATCGTCGCCAACTTCCCCAGCGGCGTGGCAGCGACCATGACCCTGCCGCAGTCGCACAAGGAGCGCAGCCATGCCGCTTGAAGCCCTGATCGCCGAAGACGAGGACCTGCTGCGGCAGTCACTGGTGGAGCAGCTGGGCCGGCTGTGGCCGGACCTCGCGCTAGTGGCCGAGTGCGAGGATGGTGCCAGCGCACTGGAGCAGCTGGCCGAGAAGCAGCCGGACATCGCCTTTCTCGATATCCGCATGCCTGGCATCAGCGGCATCGAGGTGGCACGCTCGCTGTCCGAGCTGAGCCCGCGCACCCAGGTAGTGTTCGTCACCGCCTACGACCAGTACGCCATCGATGCGTTCGAGCAGGGCGCGATGGATTACCTGTTGAAGCCGGTCAGCGACGAGCGCCTGCTGGCCACCCGCGAGCGCATCCTGTCGCGGCTGCCATCGACGCGCCAGGACGATGCCGTGCTGGAGCGCCTGCTGCAGCGGTTGGGCCCATCGCAGGGCGCAGCCGAGCGCCCGCCACTGGCCTGGATCACCGCCAGCAACGGGCGCGAGACGCAGCTGATCATGCTGGAAGACGTGGCCTACTTCCGCGCGGACAACAAGTACACCACCGTGGTCACCGCCACCGGCGAAAGCCTGCTGCGCACACCATTGCGCGAGCTGCTGGAAGTGCTCGATGCGCAGCACTTCCGCCAGATCCATCGTTCGACCATCGTCAACATGAAGGCGGTGGCGGCGGTCAGCCGCGACGATACCGGGCGCGGCGTGCTGCGCCTGCGCGGGCGCACGGAGACGCTGGTGGTCAGCCAGCCGTTCATGAGCCTGTTCCGCGGCATGTAGCCGCAGCAGCATCCCCTTCACCGAGGAACGAACATGCCCCGACTGTTGATTGCGTGCATTGTCGTGCTGGCGTTGGCCGGCTGCGAAAGGTCCCGCAACACCTCGATCACGCGCACCCACGCCAACGGCGTGGACACGCTGTACAGCAAGGCTACCGTCGTCGATGGCGAGGCTCGTTTCCAGTGCATTGCCAGCAGCAGTGGTGCCTGCCACTACCTGGTGCTCGATCCGGGCTGCAGCCCCGATGCGGCGTGTACCGCACCGCCGCTGCGCCGGTTCGCAGTTGCAGCAGGCAAGACCGAGGCCATGCGTGGCCTGCCCGACGGCTTCCGCCAGTGCGTCAGCCAGGACCCGATAGAACACTGCCACCGTGAGTGATCACGGTGGCAGTGTGGGTCCCCCCGCTTCCCTGAAGGCTCAGTAGGCAGGTTGCAGTGTCAGGTCGTGATGGTGCTCGGTCTCGCCCACATGGTTGAGGCGGCCGACCAGTTCGGAGTGCTGCTTCATCCGGCCGATCTCGGTCATGATGCGGATGTCCTCGTGGCGCAGTTCGCGCCTGGCGGTGACCGCCTGCTTGTAGTCCAGCACTTCCGGGTAGTGCTCGGCCAGGTCCAGCGCCTCGGCCACGTGTTCGACGCTGTCGGCCTTGGAACTGATGCGGGCGCGACTGTTGAACGCCTTCATCCAGCGCTCGAAGCCGGCCTGCTGATCGAACATGTTGGCCATGAACCAGATCACGAACAGGATCGAGACCCACGAGCCGAACACGATCACCACGCGGGTGAAGGTGATATGGAAGTCATCGCGCCACAGGTAGTTGGCGATCAGGCCCAGGATCAGCAGCGAGGCCGCCTGCCAGCCGACGATCGAGGCGATCAGCCACTGGCACTTGGCCTGGGCCAGCACCGCCACTTCATCGCGGATCTGCTGCTCGCTCAGGCTGCGCCAGTGCGCCACCTGTTTGTCGAACGGGCTGCTGTAGAGCTCGTTGTCGCGAAGCAGAATTCCCAAACCCTTGAACAAGGCAATCATGGCTGGCTCCTTGTGGAACGTGCGTCGATCAGCATTGGACGGTGTGGCAGGTCCAGTTCTAGCACTTCCAGCGGGCCGTGCAACGGGGGCAATGCCAAGCGGCGCAAGGGTTTGCCCGGCGGGGGTGAAAATTGATGCATTGCATCATCGCAGTCGCAGCCTGCGACAGGATGTCGCAGGGTGAAACGTGCTGCGGCCGCACATGAAACCGTCGCTGAGCGGGGAGGCTCGCCGCCGGAGGCGTGATCGCCGAGAATCGGAGCCAACCGCGCAAGACGCGACTGTTCTTCCGCCTTTCCTGGACCTGTGATGCCGGCTCTGCTGCAGCGACTCTCCCGCCCCGTCACCGCGCCGATCCGACGCTGGGTACTGGACGCCTTCCCGCGCGGCCAGAGCGGCATCGATTACGACCATCCGCAGGGCGACCCGGGCTGGTTCGGCCCGGACAGCGTCACCTGGCGGCTGCACGCCGAATTCCCCTCGATGCTCGCCGGTGGCCTGTGCGCGCTGATGCTGCAGACACTGCACCCACGCGCGCTGGCCGGGGTCTATGACCACTCCAATTTCCGCCAGGACCTGGTGGGTCGGCTGCGCCGCACCACGGCCTTCGTTGCCGGCACCAGCTATGCGCCCAGCGGCGAGGTGGAGGCGCTGGTGGCCAAGGTGCGCCGCATCCATGCGCAGATCCGCGGGCAGACCGCGCAGGGCGAGCCCTACGCCGCCGACGATCCGCAACTGCTGACCTGGGTGCACGTGACCGAAGCCTTCGGTTTCCTGCAGGGTTTCCGACGCTACGGGCGCGAGGTGCCGGCGCACATCGCCGATCGCTATTACGACGAGTACCGTTGCGTGGCCGAGGCACTGGGCGCGGTGGATGTGCCGCGCAGCGAAGCGGAAGTGGCGGCGTACTTCTGTGCACGTCAGCCGGAGCTGCGTGTGGATGAGCGCTCGCGCGAGGTGCTGGAGGTGCTGTCCGGCGTGCGCCTGCCGGTACCGGTGCCGGGGCTGTCGCGCGAGGTGTTCCTCGGTGCGGGCGCGGCGCTGCTGCCGGACTGGGCCGAAGGCATGCTTGAACGCAGTGGCCGCCAGCGCGCGCAGGCGGCGGCGTCTGCGAAGCTGATGCAGGGCATGGCGCCGCTGTTCCGCCGCGCACTGCCCGATGGCCTGGCCAGTCGCGCCTGTGCACGCATGGGCGCTCCGGTGGAGATCCTGCGCGAGTGGCCCGCGGTTGCCTGGTAGGTGCCAAACTTGGTTGGCACGCCTTTCACGCGGTGCCGCGGAAGCGCCAACCAAGGTTGGCAGCTACCCGCAAGTGAAACGGGCGCCTTGCGGCGCCCGTTCCGGTTACATCACCACACCTTGACCCGCTTGTCCGGGGCCAGGTACAGCTTCTGGCCTTCCTTCACCTCGAACGCCGGGTACCAGGCGTCGATGTTGCGCACGGTCAGTGCGCGGAACTGGCCCGGTGCATGCACATCGGTCAGCAGCGAGTTGCGCAGCGCCTGCTCGCGGCTCTTGCTGCGCCAGGCCTGGGCGAAGCCGAGGAAGAAGCGCTGGTCCGGGGTGAAGCCTTCCAGGGTCTGGCCCGGCTTGCCCTGCAGCGACAGCTGGTAGGCGTCGTAGGCGGTGCCCAGGCCGGCCACGTCGGCGATGTTCTCGCCCAGGGTCAGCTTGCCGTTCACATGCACGCCCGGGAACGGCTCGTAGCTGCTGAACTGCGCGGCCAGCGCATCACCGGCGGCGTTGAACTGCTTCAGGTCCTCGGCGGTCCACCAGTTGTGCAGCTTGCCGGTTTCATCGAACAGCGCACCGGCGTTGTCGAAGCCATGGCTGATCTCGTGGCCGATCACCGCGCCAATCGCACCGTAGTTCACCGCGTCGTCGGCGGCGCCGTCGAAGAACGGCGGCTGCAGGATCGCCGCCGGGAACACCAGGCGGTTTTCCAGCGGTACGTTCATCGCATTGATGGTCTGCGGCAGCATCGCCCACTCGCTGTGGTCGACCGGCTTGCCCAGCTTGGCGATGTTGCGCTGGTACTCGAACAGCTCGGCGCGCTGCGCGTTGCCCAGCGGGTCATCACGGCGGATCTCAAGGCCAGTGTAGTCGCGCCACTTCTCCGGATACCCCATGCCCACGGTCAGGCCGGTAACCTTGGCCTTGGCATGTGCCTTGGTCTGCGGCGACATCCACGACAGCGCGTCGATGCGCTTGGCGAACGCGGCGATGATGTTCTTCGCCATCTCGTCCGCGCGCTCCTTGGTCTTGGCGTCGAAGTGCTTCTCGACATAGCGCTTGCCGATGGCTTCGCCGACGGCATGGTTGGCATCATCCACGGCGCGCTTCCAGCGGTCGCTCTGCTGCGGCGTGCCGCTCAGCGCGGTGCCGTGGAAGGCGAAGCGGGCATCGGCGAATTTCTTCGGCAGGTAGGCGGCGGCACGGTCCAGCGCGTGGAAGGCCAGGTAGTCCTTCCACACCTCCAGTGGCTCGGTGGCGACCAGCCTGGACAGGCCGGCCACGGCCTTGGGCTGCCAGACGATGAAGTCCTGCTGGTTGCCCAGCGCGGCCGCATCGAGGAACGCGCTCCAGTCCATGCCCGGCGCCTTGGCATTGAAGTCGGCCTGGGTCCAGGGGTTGGCGCCCTTGGTCACATCATTGGTTTCTTCCTGGGTGGCATGCGCCTGCGCGATCTTCGTTTCCAGCGCCAGGATGCGCTGCGCCTTGCCAGCCGGGTCGGCCACACCGGCCAGCTGCAGCATCTGCGCGATGTAGGCCTGGTACTGCTTGCGCAGCTCGGCCATGCGGCCATCGCCCAGGTAGAAGTCACGGTCGGGCATGCCCAGCCCGCCCTGCACCAGGTACGGCGCGGTGCGGTCCGGTTGCAGCATGTCCACCGAGACCCACAGGCCGAACAGGCGGTCGGTGTAGAAGTTGGTGGCGTTGAGCAGGTCGACGTCGGCGCGCAGGTCGCCGCCGAGGGCGCGGGCCAGCCCGGCCTTGTCGGCGATCGCATCGATGGCCTTCAGCTGCGGCTGCACCGGCGCCAGACCACGCTGCTCGATGCCAGCCTCGTCCATGTAGGCGGCGTAGTAATCGCCGATCAGCTTGTCGTCACCGCTGGCCTTGGTGTTGCCGGCGGCACCTTCGAGAATGGCGCGGGTGTCGGCCAGGGTCTTCTCGGCAATGACGTTGAAGCTGCCGAAGCGCGAGCGGTCGGCCGGAATCTCGGTGTTCTTCACCCAGGTGCCATTGGCGAAGCCGAAGAAGTCGTCGCCGGCGGCGATGCTGCGGTCCATGCCGCTGGCATCGAAGCCGAAACTGCCCAGCATCGGCTTGGCCGCAGCGGGGGCGGCATCGGCCGGCGCGGTGGCACCGGCGGCCGGTTCGGCCGGGCGGTCACAGGCGGCCAGGGACAGGCTGGCAACGATGGCCAGCGCCAGGGTGGGACGGCGCAGCTTGGACATGGACTTCTCTTGCAGCGGAAAACCCCAAGTCTAATCCGCTCCGGCGCCACTGGCCGCGTCCTTGCGCCGCCCGTCCTGTGCAGGATCTGGCTGAACGCGCAGACGCGATCTTCACGCCGTCACCGGGGTGGTGCATGCTGGACCCTGGAGCCCTGCGTGGACACGGGGGAGGTGGCCATGCAGGGTGGGGTCAGGCGTCAAGAATGGCGTCCGCCGGCCGTTGAGGTCGGGGACGTGGAGGATTCGTTCGCGCATGAAGCCAGCCGACTGCACAAGGAAGATCAACCGATGCCCGCGCTGAAACGGGCGTTGGCACGGCCGCTGCGCGCCATCACCTGGGGCGGTGTGCTGCTGGGCGTTCTGCTGGTGACCGGCCTGACCCTCATGCTGGTCAATGACTACCACCGCCGCCTGGAAGCGGCGCAGCGGCAGAGCCGCGCGCTGGCGGTGGGCAGCGAGCGCCTGCTGGCGCTGGAGCTGCGCAACCTGGAACGCGCCCTGTCCGGCATCGCCGCCGACGCCGCCGAGGTGTTCCGCAGTGTGCCGGTACAGGCGCCGGCCTTGATGGATGCCTCCATCGGCGGCGTGCTGCGCCGGCATGCCGAGCTGCACAGCATCGTCGTGCTCGACAGCCATGGCCGACCGCTGACGGCCGGCACGGGCGACCTGCAGCTGCCGCTGTGGACCGATCCGCAGCGCCGTGGCCTGGGCAGCGCGCTGTACATCGGCCCGCCGCAGCGGGCCAGCGATGGCGGCTGGGTGGTGCCGCTGGCGCTGGCGATGGCCGACGGGCGCTGGCTGCTGGCGCGGCTGCGCTGTGGCGAACTGCAACGCATCGTCGGCGGCCTCGATGTCGGCCCCAACGGACTGGTCTCGATCAGCGATGCCGAGGGTTACATGCTGGCCCGCGTGCCTGATCCGCACGGCACGGTGGGCCGCCGCTACGACCTGCCGCGCCGTGACCTGCTCGGCACGCAGGCGGTGGTCGAGCTGGGAAGCGTGCCGGGCGTGGTCGACGGCGTACCGCGCATCATCACCATCAGCACGCTGGAACACAGCCCGCTGGCGGTGCAGGTCGGCCTGGCCGACGAAGACGTACTGGCGCCGTGGTGGCCGTACCTGCAGGCGTCGGTGGCGATCGTACTGGCTTACATCGCGGTGTTGCTGGTGCTGCTGTACGCCGTGCGGCGCAGCACCCGCAGCCAGCAGGCCATGGCCGAGGAGCTGAAAACAGGCCACGCCGAGCTGCGTCTTGCGCACCAGGTTGGTCGTGTCTGTACCTGGTACGTGGATGAGGACGCCGCACTGCTGCGCTGGTCGCCGCTGGCGCGCGAGATCTTTGGCGTGCAGACCGATGCGCTGCCGGTGGCCGATTTCTTCGCACGCGTGCACCGCGACGATGCCGCGCGCCTGCAGCATGCCTTTGACCAGGCATTCGCCGGCAGCGCCGTGCTCGACCAGGTGTTCCGCCTGGTATTGCCCGGGGGCGAGGTGCGCTGGGTGGGCGCACGTGGGCAGCGGGTGGAAGTGGCCGACAGCGAGCGGCGCATGATCGGCGCGCTGACCGACCTGAGTGAGCGTTACCAGGCGCGCGAGCAGGTGAGCGAGGTCGAGCGCCGCTTCCGGCTGCTGTTCGACCGCAATCCTGCACCGTTCTGGGTATTCGACCCGGATACGCTGCGCTTCATCGAGGTCAACGACGCTGCGGTGCGCCAGTACGGCTACAGCCGCGACGAGTTTCTGTCGATGAGCATCCTCGACATCCGCCCGCGCGAAGGCTGGGACGAAGTGCGTGGTGCCATCCAGCGCGCACAGGTGGGCGATCCTCCGGACGCGACCGTCCGCCTGCACCGGCGCAAGGACGGTAGTGTGTTCGAGGTGCGCGCACACCTGTCCAGGCTCGATTTCGACGGACAACCCGCGTGCCTCGTGCTGGCCGAGGATGTCAGCGAACGGCTGGCCTACGAGCGTGACCTGGCCTATCGGGCACGGCACAACCCGGCCACTGGCCTGCTCAACGTGCGCGCCCTGACCGAACAGCTGGACGAGCAGCAGCAGGGCTACACCATCGCCTTCGTGCAGTTGCGTGGCCTGCAGCTTGTGGCCGATACGCTGGGCCGTGAGATCGGCGATGCGGTGCTGCAGTCGATGGCGACCCGGCTCGGTGGACTGGGGGCGCGTTGCGGCACGCTGGCATTCCAGCCGGCGGAAGACTTCGTGTTCGCGATCGGGGCCGAGCACGATACCCAGCGCGTGCTGGATGACCTGCTGCAGATCGTGTCAGCGCCGATGCGTGGCAAGGATTCACTGCACCAGTTCGAACCGCGCATCGGTGTGGCCGTGCACACTGCCGGTGACGGCCACAGCGCCGAGCAGGTGATCGGCATGGCCGCGCAGGCCGCGCACGCGGCGCGTGCCGAGGGCAACGTGGTGGTCTGGTTCGATGCGGCAGTGACCACGCGGCTGGCCGACCGCCTGCGCCTGGCCGGGCGCATCCATGCCGCCATCGACAACGAGTTCCAGCTGTACTTCCAGCCGATCCGGCACGCCAGCGATGGCAGCCCGGCCGCGCTGGAGGCCCTGCTGCGCTGGCCGCAGGCCGATGGCAGCTTCATCCCGCCCAACGAGTTCATCCAGCTGTGCGAGGACACCGGGTTGATCCTGGCACTGGGCCGCTGGGTGATCCGCGCCGCGGCGAAGGCACAGCGGCGGTTGGTCGAGGCCGGTTGGGGCGAGCTGCCGATTGCAGTCAACGTGTCGGCAGTGCAGTTCTTCAACAGCGACCTGGTGGCCGAATTCACCCGCGTCCAGCAGGAGTTCGGACTGGCCCGCGGCGCACTGCACGTGGAGCTGACCGAGAGCAGCCTGATGCGCAAGCCGGCGCAGGCGATGCAGACCATGCAGCGCCTGCACGAGCAGGGCATCAGCGTGTCGCTGGACGATTTCGGCACCGGCTATTCCAGCATGTCCTACCTGCAGCACCTGCCGCTGGACATCCTGAAAATCGATCGCAGTTTCGTGGCGGACGTGGAAACCAATCCGCGCAACGCTTCGATCTGCCGCGCATTGCTGTCGCTCGGCCACAGCATGGGCCTGACCATCATCGCCGAGGGCGTTGAAACGCCGGGGCAGCTGGACTGGTTGGCTGCGCATGGCTGCGACCAGGTGCAGGGCTACCTGCTGGGGCGGCCGGCGCCGCTGGAGCGGATCATCGACGCGCTGGATGAAGTCCCTGCCTGATCGGGGCTTCGTACTTGCCGGCCAGCGGCCGGCACTACCCGACTGAAGCATGACGGTAGTGCCGGCCGCTGGCCGGCAGGCACCCGACTCGGCTACACCCCGGCCTCCACCAGGTGGTCGATGAAACTGCGCACCTTCGGCGCCAGGTGGCTGCGGCTGGCATACACCACGAAGATGCCGATCGGCGAGGCCTCCCATTCCGGTAGCACGCGTACCAGGCGGCCATCGGCCAGCGCGTGTTCCAGCAGGAAGTCGGGTTGCAGGATCACACCCATGCCGGCGATCGCCGCTTCGCGCAGCACGTCGCCGTTGTTGGCGTGCAGCAGGCTGTTCACCGCCACCTTCACTTCACCGCCGGGTCCCTGCAGCGGCCAGTGGTCGCCAGCGGCCCAGTAGCTGTAGCTCAGGCATGCGTGATCCTGCAGGTCCTGCGGCGTCTGTGGGGTACCGCGTGCAGCCAGGTAGGCCGGCGCCGCGCACAGGCTCACCCGCGATTCGCCCAGCTGGCGCGCGATCAGCGCCGGGCTCGGCTCGCGGGTGATGCGGATGGCCACGTCGTAGCCTTCCTCGACCATGTCCACCAGGCGGTCGGACAGGGCCAGGTCCAGTTCCACCTGCGGGAAGCGCTCGCGGTAGCTGGCCAGCAACGGGCCAAGGCGGGCGATGCCCCAGCTGACCGGTGCGTTGATGCGCAGCGTGCCCGAGGGTTCCAGCGCCTGCGCGCCGATGCTGGCCTCCAGCGCGTCGAACTCGGCCAGCAGGCGCACGCACTGGGCGTAATAGGCGGCGCCGGTGCTGGTGGGGCTGACCCGCCGCGTGGTGCGGTGGAGCAGGCGGGTGGACAGGCGCTTTTCCAGTGCCGCGACCTGGCGGGTGACGCCGGCGGTCGACATGCCCAGGGCCTGTGCCGCGGCACTGAAGCCGTTGCGCTCGACCACCGCTACGAACACGCGCATCGCCTCGAGGGTGTCCATTGTTGCGCCTTATGAAATAAATACCGTCAGACGATCGTATTTATCGGCTCGTGAAGTAGCAATAACCTGTATCCACTCCCTTCAAGGTGCTTCCCATGCACACCGCCCCCCCTCCCGTTTCGCCGCTGGCCCCTTACGGCGCCACCCTGCTGCGCCTGGCCCTGGGCGTGCTGTTCCTGGTCCATGCGCTGATCAAGCTGCTGGTGTTCACCCCGGCGGGCACGGCGGCATTCTTCGAATCGTTGGGCCTGCCCGGCGTGCTGGGTTACCTCACCATCGGCGCCGAGCTGGTGATCACCACTGCGCTGCTGCTGGGCATCTACGCGCGCTGGGTCGGCCTGGCCGGCGTGCCGCTGCTGCTGGGCACCATCGTCACCGTGCACGGCGCCAACGGCTTCGGTTTCGCCAATGCCGGCGGCGGCTGGGAATACCCGGCGTTCTGGGCACTGGCGCTGGTGGTGCTGTTCCTGGTCGGCGACGGCAAGTGGACCCTGCGTTCGCGCTGATCGCCGCCTGATCCTGCAACTGGAGCATTCCATGTCCCGCCTGCCTTCGTTGTACATCTCCCACGGCTCGCCGATGACCGCCCTGCATCCGGGCCAGGTCGGCGTGCGCCTGGCCGAGCTGGCGCGCGACCTGCCGACGCCGCGCGCCATCGTGATGGCCTCGGCGCACTGGCTGGGTCGGCAGCCGCTGGTCGGCGCGCATCCGCAGCCGCCGACGATCCACGACTTCGGCGGCTTCCCGCGCGCGCTGTTCGAACTGCAGTACCCGGCGCCCGGCGATCCGGCGCTGGCCGAAGAAGTGGCCCGCCGCATCGCCGCTGCCGGCCTGCCGGTGGCGCTCGACCCTCAGCGTGGCCTCGACCATGGCGCGTGGGTGCCGCTGCGGCTGCTGCGCCCGCAAGCCGACATCCCCGTGGTGCCGCTGTCGATCCAGCCGCTGCTCGGCCCCGGGCACCAGTTCGCGCTGGGCCGCGCGCTGGCGCCACTGCGTGAGCAGGGCGTGCTGCTGGTCGGCTCGGGCAGCATCACCCACAACCTGCACGACTGGGGCGACTACCAGGACGGCAAGGAAGCGCCGTACGTGCGGCCCTTCATCGAGTGGGTCGAGCAGCGCCTGGCCGCCGATGATCGCCAGGCCCTGTTCGACTACCGCCTGCAGGCACCGTTCGCCGAACGCGCGCACCCGACCGACGAGCACCTGCTGCCGCTGTTCTTCGCGATGGGCGCAGCCGGCGAGGACGGCTTCGGTGCACGCCGCATCGATGCCGGCATCGATGCCGGCTTCCTCGCCATGGACCTGTACCGCTTCGACGGGGCATGAGCCGGGGCTGACGCGCGACCGCCCCGGCCGTCGCGCTCATGGCCGCATGTGGTAGTTTTTTCCGGGTTTCCGGCGCTGGCCTTCGAGCCTCCCCGCGCGCCGCTTCCTGGAAGAAGCATGCATACCATTGAAGTCGTCCTGGCGATGCTGGTGGCCGTTGTCGCCAGCGGCTACCTGGTTCGCGTCCTCCCGTTCTCGTTGCCGCTGCCGCTGGTGCAGATCGGCCTGGGCGCGGTCATCGCCGGGGTGTTCAACCGCGGCCACGCGCTGGAGCCGGAAGTGTTCTTCCTGCTGTTCCTGCCGCCGCTGCTGTTCCTTGATGGCTGGCGCATCCCCAAGCAGGGCCTGTTCCGCGACAAGGGCGCGATCCTCGAACTGGCGTTTGGCCTGGTGGTGTTCACCGTGATCGGTGCCGGCCTGCTGATCCACTGGATGATTCCAGTGATGCCATTGGCGGTGTGCTTCGCGCTGGCGGCCATCGTCTCGCCGACCGACCCGGTGGCGGTCGGAGCGATCGCCTCCAAGGCACCGATTCCCAAGCGACTGATGCACATCCTGGAAGGCGAGTCGCTGCTCAACGATGCGTCCGGCCTGGTCTGCTTCCGTTTCGCGGTGGCGGCGGTGATGACCGGCTCCTTCTCGCTGGCCACGGCCTCGCTGACCTTCCTGTGGGTGGCGGTGGCCGGCCTTGCCGTGGGCGTGGCGGTCACCCTGGGCGTATCCACGTTCCAGCGCTGGTTGTGGCGCCGCTTCGGCGAGGAACCGGGTGCGGCGATGCTGGTCAACCTGCTGATCCCGTTCGCGGCCTATCTGCTGGCCGAAGAAATCCATGCCTCGGGCATCCTCGCCGCCGTGGCGGCCGGTATCGCGATGAGCTACGTGGAGCTGACCGGCCGTGTCTCCGGCAGCATGCGCGTGCAGCGTGCGGGGGTCTGGAACATGCTGCAGTTCAGCTTCAACGGCATCATGTTCGTGCTGCTGGGCGAGCAGCTGCCGGGCATCGTCGAACGCGCCACCACCACCATGAACGAGTCCGGCCACCAGAGTGCATGGTGGCTGCTGGTGTACGTGGTGGTGATCAACCTGGCGCTGATCCTGTTGCGCCTGCTGTGGGTATGGTTGTCGCTGCGCTGGAACCTGCTGCGTGCACGCCGCCGAGGCCTGGAACGCGGCGAGGCACCGAACTGGCGCATCGTGGTGGCGACCTCGGTGGCCGGCGTCCGCGGCGCGATCACCCTGGCCGGCGTGCTGACCCTGCCGTTGTTCCTGCCTGATGGCAGCGCGTTCCCGGCGCGCGACCTGGTGATCTTCCTGGCCGCGGCGGTGATCCTGTTCTCGCTGGTCGGCGCCAGCGTGGCGCTGCCGCAGCTGCTGAAGGGCCTGCAGCTGCCGGCCGATTCGGGCGAGCGCAAGGAAGAGGACCTGGCACGCCGGCTGTCGTCCAAGGCTGCGCTGGCCGGGGTCGAGCGCATGCGCCAGCAGCTGGTGATGAACCAGAACACCGAGAACGTGCAGCTGTACAACGACGCTGCCTCGCGGGTGAGCCTGCTGTACCAGCGGCACCTGGAGAAGGACAACGACGGGCCCGACGTGGACCCGGAGAAAGTGCGGCGCATGGAGCTGGGTTACCGCCAGCTGCGCAGCGCCGGCCTCAATGCCGAGCGCGAGGAGCTGTTCCGGTTGACCCGGCGCGGGGTGATCTCCGATGAGATCTCGCGGCGCCTGATCCGCAACCTGGACCTGCTGGAATCGCGCAAGCGCGAGTGACTCGGCGGCCATGCGCCGTCGAGCGGGGTCAGATCCCTTTCCGCAGGAAAGGGATCTGACCCCGGGTCGGAACAGCCGGTTATTCCGGCTTCTGGTCCAGGAAATACACCTCGACCTTGCCCTTGACCTTGATCGTCATCGGGTTGCCGCGGCGGTCGCGGGCCTTGCCGGCCTGCACGCGGATCCAGCCTTCGCTGACCGAGTATTCCTCGACGTTGTCGCGCTCGACGTCGTTGAAACGCACGCCGACGCCGCGCTCCAGCGCCTGTGCATCATGGAAGGGGCTGGCCGGATTGATCGCCAGGTGGTCGGGAGGGGTATCGCTCATCGCTTCATTCACAGTGACGGCCACCAAGGCCGGCTTCAGCGGCACAGGATAAACCGTAGAATGCCGGCCTGCCCCAGAGGACGTTCCGCCATGCCCGACAACAGCGACTATTTCGACTTCGAGGAAGACATCCACGACTTCGACGAGGATGGATTCGAGGCGCGGGTCTGGAACCTGCTGGTGCTGATCAACCCGGGCGACGAAGAGTTGGCCCTGCAGCAGTTCAACCGCTGGCGCGAGCACCTGTCCGAGGACGGGCAGCCGCTGGAAGCGGACAGCGACTGGTTGCCGGCGCTGTTCACCGCCATCGCCTGGCAGTCCGGTTTCGAGGTGGAGCGCGACGACCTGGAATCGCTGCAGTCGGCGGTCAACGAGCTGTCGGCGCGCTTCAACCTGCAGCTGGACTGGGGCGGCGACCTGGATGACGAGGACTTCGCCGAGGACCTGGACGGTGTGCAGCTGATGTCCACCGCCTTCGACCGCCTGCGCGAGCACAACTACACGCTGTGGAGCGTGGATACCGGCAGCGACGGCTTCACCGGCGTGATGGCGCTGACCCGTGACGACGACGCGATGCTGGCGCTGTGCTCGCTGCTGAACGTGGAGATCCGACTGGGCAGCGACCCGTTCTGAACGGGCCGGCAGCGCTGCGCATGTAGAGCCGAGCCCGCGCTCGGCTGCAGTCCGCGTAGAGCAGCCGAGCATGGGCTCGGCTCTACAGGAGGCAAACGGCAGCGCGCCTACGGCCGGTACTGCGCCCTGGCGTTGGCAATCACCGCTTTGACCAGGTCACGATCGGTGTGCCGGGAAATCGCCCGCGCGCCAAGCGCGATCGCCTGCGTACGCAGCTCGGCCGTGACATCGTAGTGGGCACCGCTGGCCTTGTTCTGGAAGGCCCGCGGTGGGATGCCGAGCTGCGCCGCCATCGCGTGCAGCTCGGCCAGGGTGTCGGCCATCAGGTGCGCCCAGCGCTGTCCGCGCCAGGGATGCACCGCGTCATCGACGTAGACCGTCACCGCCGCGGCCGGTTCAGGCCTGCGGCTTGCTGTCGCTGTCAGCGGCCGGGCTGGCCTCGGCGTCGGCAGCAGCTTCAACCACATCGCCTTCGGCGGCCTCAGTGGCTTCTTCGCCTTCTTCGGCTTCCACGGTCTCGAACTCGGACACCAGCTTGTCCAGGTACTCGTCAGCGGTCTGGCCGGATTCGGCGGCCAGGGTGTCCAGCAGCTTCTGCAGCAGCTCGGAATACTCCAGGTTGACCTTGCGGCCTTCCTTTTCCTGCACGTTGGACAGGTGCTTGAGCATGGCCAGCATCGGCACCGGGTTCTCGGCGTTGCCCATGGTCTGACCACCGATGGCCAGCAGCCATTCGCGGCCCTGCAGGCCGATGGCGGCGACCACCTGGCCGTCTTCGTTGGTCAGCACGGCATGGTTCTGCACCTGCTGCTGGGCATTCAGGCGCAGGAACGGGCGCTTGGCCTGCTGCTTCTTGCGCTTGTCGCGCTTGGCCTTGGAGTTCTGGGACATGGGGTGGGGTCACCTGGAAACGGAAAGACCGCCATTGTAGCGGCCGCACGCAGGTGGGGTCAGATCCCTTTCCAGGGGAAAGGGATCTGACCCCGGTTCAGTGCGCCTCACCCTGCGCGGCCTGCACGTCAGGGTCGGCGGTCGGCGCCGACAGCCCCACCTGCGGGCCGGCACCGGCCAAGGCGGCAGCTTCGGCGGCCTGGGTCATCACCACGATGCTGATGCGGCGGTTGATCGGGTTCTGCGGGTCGGCCTTGTCGAACAGCACCGATGAAGACAGACCGACCACGCGGGTGATCTTGTTGTCCTCCAGGCCGCCGTCCACCAGCGCGCGGCGGGCGGCATTGGCACGATCGGCGCTCAGTTCCCAGTTGCCGTAGCCACGTGCAGCCGAATAGGCGGTGATGTCGGTGTGGCCGGTCAGGCTGATCCGGTTCGGCACGTGGTTCAGGTAGTTGGCCAGCTCGTGCAGGATCTGCTGCGTGTACGGTTTCAGCGTGGCGCTGCCGAGGTCGAACATCGGCCGGTTCTGCTTGTCCACGATCTGGATGCGCAGGCCCTCCGGGGTCAGGTCCAGCAGCAGCTGGTCCTTGAACGGCTCCAGGGCCTGGCTCCTGCTGATCGCTTCCTGCAGCTCCTTCATCAGTGCTTCCAGCTGCTGCTTGTCGCGCTGCTGCTGGTCCACCGGCTGCGGTACCGCTTCCTTCTGGTTCTGGAAGGGGTCGTTGCTGTTGCCACGCGAAATGTCGGTGGCACCGCCCAGCTTGATCATCGAGGTGCTGGCGCCGCCCGGGCCGGCCATGCCGGGCGCCGGCGTGGCGCTCTGACCGCTCAACGGGCTGGGGTTGCGGAAGTACTCGGAAATGGCCGCACGGTCGTTCTTGTTGGTGGTGGCCATCAGCCACAGCACCAGGAAGAACGCCATCATCGCGGTCACGAAGTCGGCATAGGCCACCTTCCACGAACCACCATGATGGGCGGCGTGGCCGGCCTTCTTGACCCGGCGGACGATGACGGTGGGCTTGGTCTCGGCCATGGCTTACTTGACCGTCTTCAGGTGCTGCTCGAAATCGGAGAAGGCCGGGCGCACGTTCGACGGCAGCGTCTTGCGGGCGAACTCCAGCGCGATCTTCGGGTTGTAACCGCGCAGGCAGGCCAGCAGGGCGGTCTTGACCGATTCGTAGATGCGGCTGTCCTGCTCGGCGCGGGCCTCCATCGCGGCGGCCATCGGGCCGACGAAGCCGTAGCCCAGCAGGATGCCCAGGAACGTACCGACCAGCGCGCCGGCCACGTGGCCACCGACCTCGACGATGTCGCCACCGATCGAACCCATGGTGATGACGATGCCCAGCACCGCGGCGACGATGCCGAAACCGGGCAGCCCGTCGGCGACCTTGGTCAGCACCTGTGAGGGTGCCATGGCCTCGGCGTGGTGCTTTTCCAGCTCCAGTTCCAGCAGCGGTTCCAGCTCATGCGGCTCGATGTTGCTGCCGATCATCAGGCGCAGGCAGTCGGTGATGAAATCGATCAGGTGGTGGTCGGCCTGCACCTTGGGGTAGTTGCCGAACAGCGCGCTTTCGGCCGGGCGCTCGACATGGTCTTCCAACGCCATGAAGCCTTCGCGGCGGGCCTTGTTGAGCAGTTCATAGAGCAGGCTGAGCACATCGATGTAGTCCTGCTGCTTGTAGCGCGGGCCCTTGAACACACCCACCATGGCCTGCAGGGTCTGCTTGACCGTCTTGGCCGGGGTACCGACCAGGAAGGCGCCGAGCGCGGCGCCGCCGATGATGACCAGCTCATAGGGCTGCCAGAGGGCACCCAGGCGGCCGTGGGCACCGAGGTAGCCCCCGATCACGCTGATGATGACGACCAGGAATCCAACGATGATGAGCATGGGGCGACGCAAGGAGAGGGGATATCTCCTTGTCGGCCCGTCGCCCGGTTTTCTGAAGAGGGAATTCTGTGAAATCGGTCAGCGGGGTGTTTCAGCCCGCCACGCCGCTTTCTGCGCCGCCACGCTGCAACGGATCGGGCCAGGGCTCGCCATTGCCGGTGAACGAAAGTGAGACGGAGTTCAGGCAGTGGCGCTCGTAGGTGGGCGGCGGACCATCCGGGAACACGTGGCCCAAGTGGCTGCCGCAGCGCGCGCAGGTGATCTCGGTGCGCACCATGCCGTGGCTGGTATCACGGATCTCGCGCACGTGCGCCGGGTCGAACGGGGCAAAGAAGCTGGGCCAGCCGGTGCCGGAATCGAACTTGGTGCTGGAGCGGAACAGTGGCAGCGCGCACAGCCTGCAGCAGTAGACGCCCTCGCGCTTGTTGTCGAGGAACACGCCGCAGAACGGCGCCTCGGTGCCGTGCTGCAGCAGCACGCGGCGCTCCTCGCTGCTGAGGCCAGCGATCAGCGCCTCGGTCTGGGTGGCAGTGGGGGGCGTCAGGTCGAAGGCGGTCATGGCGGCGCTCCGTGGGGTCGATGGCCTGGGGATGGCGGAAAACGTGGGGGTGAAGACGCGACCTTGCAAGTGTGATGGCCGTTCATGGGCGGCACACAGGGGCGGGCGCAAGGTGAACGCGATCCACGCCGGAGCGTGCCATGAAACCAATCCTTCCCCTGCTGCTGGCCCTGTTGCCCATCGTCGCGCTGGCGCAGGTGCCGACCGCCGACCCGACTGCGACCCGCAGCGCGACCACCGTGACGCCGCAGCCCGTGGCACCACCGCCACAGGCCGCTCGCCCGCAACCGCAGGTGCTGCCGTCGCCGCAGCCGGCGCAGCCGATCAGATCCACCGGTCCGGCCCGGGTCGCGCCGACGCCGGTGCCGAAGCCGGCCGACAAGGTCTATGACCGCAATGGCCGCATCGTTCCGGGCGTGCGCCCGGCCGGCCCGAACCGCGTGTTCGATTCGCGCACCGGCCGCTATTACGACAGCGTGCCGGCCGGCGATGGGCAGCAGATCAAGCGCTGAGTCCTGGTGCCACCAAGGTTGGCTGCTGGCTGACGCTGAGCGGGCTGAACGCACGAAAACAGCATCCAGCCGATCACTGCTTTTTCGCCTGCGATTAACCGTTGCGGGACCACCGTGGCCCTGCGCCGGCATTCCGCCGCCGCATGTCCTTCGTCCACTGGATCGCGACCATGAAAAACCAGCAGAACCGTCATCCCGGCAAGGAACCGCAGGGCCGCAACCCGCAGCAGCAACAGCAACAGCAACAGATGGAGCCGCAGCCGCCGCACAAGGGCGGCAAGCAGCAGGAACAGCGCACGCAGAAGCATCCGCAGCAGCGCTGACTGTCGCCATGACCGGGGTCAGAGCCCGCTGCGCGGGATCCGACCCCTTGCCAGATGCCGACCGGGGTCGGATCCCGCGCAGCGGGCTCTGACCCCAACCGGTTCCCAGCTTCAATCCGGAATCGGCAGGCTCAGCGTCTCCTTCACCTCTTCCATCACGATGTAGCTCTTCGACTCACGTACATGCGGCAGTGTCAGCAACGTGCTGCCGAGCAGCTTGCGGTAGGAAGCCATTTCACTGATCCGTGCTTTCAGCAGGTAATCGAAGTCGCCCGACACCAGGTGGCACTCCAGCACGTTGGGCAGCTTCAGCGCGGCGCGCCGGAACTCCTCGAAGATGTCGCCGGACTTGTAGGCCAGGCTGATCTCCACGAACACCAGCAGGCTGGCCTTCACCGCGGCCGGGTCGAGGTGGGCGTGATAGCCAGTGATTACCCCTTCGCGTTCCAGGCGGCGTACCCGCTCGGTGCACGGGGTGGTCGACAGGCCGACCCGCTCGCCCAGCTCGGTGAAGGAGATGCGGCCTTCGGCCTGCAGGATGCGCAGGATCTTGCGGTCGATCTTGTCCAGTTCGCGGGTACGGGTGGCCATGGCCGTCAACCTTGGGGAATGAATTGCAGGAGAACATCCTGCCGGTTGATTTCAATTCAGGCAAATCAACTGGTATTGGCTGTCTATACTTCCCCAATTATGGCCCCGGCACGCTCCAGTGCAGGGAATGATCGGGTTGGAGAAGTCCCATGCGAGTCCTAGTTCTCGGCAGCGGCGTGATCGGCACTACCAGTGCCTGGTACCTGCGACAGGCCGGGTTTGAAGTCACGGTCATCGACCGCCAGCCCGGCCCAGCGCTGGAGACCAGCTTCGCCAATGCCGGCCAGCTGTCGTTCGGCTACACCTCGCCGTGGGCGGCGCCGGGCGTGCCGAAGAAGGCGATCGGCTGGCTGTTCGAGAAACACGCGCCGCTGGCGATCAAGCCGGGCATGGACCTGGCCCAGTACCGCTGGCTGTGGCAGATGCTGCGCAACTGTACCCACGAGCGTTATGCGATCAACAAGGCGCGCATGGTGCGCATGTCCGAGTACAGCCGCGACTGCCTGAACGAGCTGCGCGCGCAGATCGGCATCGAATTCGAAGGCCGCGACCTGGGCACCACCCAGTTGTTCCGCACCCAGCAGCAGCTGGATGCCTCGGCGCAGGACATCGAGATCCTGGCCCAGTACGGCGTGCCGTACGAGGTGCTGGACCGGGCCGGCATCATCCAGGCCGAACCGGCCCTGGCCCACGTCGATGGCCTGGTCGGCGCGCTGCGCCTGCCGCGTGACCAGACCGGCGACTGCCAACTGTTCACCCGCCGCCTGGCGCAGATGTGCGTGGATGCCGGCGTTGAATTCCGCTTCGACCAGGACATCACCGGCCTGGAGTTCGATGGCGACCGCATCACCGGCGTGCGCATCGACGGCAAGCTGGAAACCGCCGACCGCTTCGTGGTTGCGCTCGGCAGCTACTCACCGGCGCTGGTCGCACCGCTGGGCATGCGCCTGCCGGTGTACCCGCTGAAGGGTTACTCGCTGACCCTGCCGATCACCGACCCGGCGATGGCGCCGACCTCGACCATCCTCGATGAGAGCTACAAGGTGGCGGTGACCCGCTTCGACGACCGCATCCGTGTCGGCGGCATGGCCGAGGTGGCCGGCTTCGACCTGTCGCTGTCGCAGCGCCGACGCGAGACCCTGGAACTGGTGGTCCGTGACCTCTACCCGAAGGGCGGTGACCTGTCGCGCGCGCAGTTCTGGACCGGCCTGCGCCCGGCTACGCCGGACGGTACGCCGGTGATCGGCGCCACGCCGTTCCGCAACCTGTACCTCAACACCGGCCACGGCACGCTGGGCTGGACCATGGCCTGCGGCTCGGGCCGCTACCTGGCCGACCTGATGAGCGCGCGACAGCCGCAGATCAGCACCGAAGGCCTGGATATTTTCCGCTACGGCCAGTACGGTCACGCGCCGCAACACGAGAACCGCACATGCGTCCTGCCCGCGCGCTGATCGATCTGGGCGCCCTGCGCAGCAACTACCGCCTCGCCCGTGAACTGGGCGGGGGCAAGGCGCTGGCGATCATCAAGGCCGATGCCTATGGGCATGGCGCGGTGCGCTGTGCGCAGGCGCTGGAAGGCGAGGCCGATGGTTTCGGCGTGGCCACCATCGAAGAGGCACTGGAGCTGCGCCAGGCCGGCATCCGTGCGCCGATCCTGCTGCTGGAAGGCATCTTCGAGCCCAGCGACATGGCGCTGGTGGCCGAGCATGACTTCTGGTTCGCCGTCGGTTCGCCGTGGCAAGTGGAGGCACTGGCGGCGTTCGACAGCCCGCGCCCGTTGACGGTGTGGCTGAAGCTGGACAGCGGCATGCACCGCCTCGGCCTGGACGTGGACAGCTTCCGCGCGGCGCATGCACGCCTGTCGGCGCTGCCGCAGGTCGAGCGCATCGTGCTGATGACCCACCTGGCACGTGCCGACGAACTGGACAGCGAGCGCACCCGCGAGCAGGCCGCGACCTTCGCGCGCGCCATCGACGGCCTGCACGGCGAGACCAGCGTGTGCAATTCGCCGGCGCTGCTGGGCTGGCCGGAGGTGCGCAGCGATTGGGTGCGGCCCGGCCTGATGCTGTACGGCGCCAACCCGCTGCCGGACAGCACCGCGCTGACCGCGCGCCTGCGCCCGGTGATGACGATGCAGTCCAAGGTGATCGCCGAGCGCTGGATCGAAGCCGGTGAACCGGTGGGATATGGCGCACGCTTCGTGGCCAAGGCACGCACCCGCGTAGGCGTGGTCGCGCTTGGCTATGCCGACGGTTACCCGCAGTTCGCCCCGAACGGCACCCCGGTGCTGATCGACGGGCAGCCCGGCGGCCTGATCGGGCGCGTGTCGATGGACATGTTGACGGTGGACCTGACCGCGCATCCGCAGGCCGGCATCGGCAGCGTGGTGGAGCTGTGGGGTTGCGCGCCGACGCTGTCGGAGCTGGCGCCGCGCTGTGGCGTGAGTGCCTACCAGCTGCCGTGCGCGGTCAAGCGTGTGGCGAAGGTGTACGTGTAGAGCCGAGCCCACGCTCGGCGCCTTGAATGCGTGTCGACCAAGGTCGACACCTACCGATGGGCTTTACGCGTAGCGGTCGCCCGGTACGGGGCGCCGGGCGCGACTCTGGTAGCGGCCGACCTTGGTCGGCGCCCTGTAATGCGTGTCGATCAAGGTCGACACCTGCCGATGGGCCTACGGCCTACCGTGCTGCGGTGGCCTGCGCTGTCAGCTGCCGCTTCACCCAGTCGTCGATCAGGCGCTTCTCGTAGCGCAGTGGATCGCTGTCGCTCTTCAGGCCGATGTTGTGCAGGTAGCCGGTATCGCTCAGGCGCGCGTCGCCCTCGCTGACGATGCGGCCGCTGGCGTCCTTCAGCGTGTACTGCAGGCTGATCCGCGGTGGGTAGATGTCGCGCATGATCCGGATGTCGCGGCCGCGCGGGCCGTGCCACGGCTCGTAGTCACCGGCGCGCTTGATGTCGACCAGGGTCACATCAAGCGTCTGTCCCGGTTGCAGCGGTTTGGCGGCAGCGGTCTGCAGGTAGCGTGCCAGCTGCTGCACCCAGTCGCCACGCTCGGCCTCGAAGCGGTTGGTACTCTGGCGGATCTCGGTGAATTTGGCCGGATCGTCCCACTTCACGCTGACCGGGCCATCGGCCTGCAATGCGCGGGGAGCTTCCGGGTCGGTCACGGTGCGCGGTGCCGCACTGGCGCCGCCCGCCGCCAGGGCGCCTGCCAACAGGGCAATCGCGAGTGAGCGTTTCATCACGGTCTCCTGCGTCCCCTCGATGGGGGCGATGTTGATCACAGATCGAGTGTGATCCTGCTTCCCGGTATCGGCAATGGCCGCATGCGTCGTCTGCAAGAGCGGTTGCCGCCAATTCATCGACGTCAACCATGACTGACGGCGCTTGACGCTGTGAATACGCCCTTTGGAAGATGCTGTGCCTCCAACCTGGCCTGCACAGACACCCTTGTCCACACTGCCGCCCCTTGTGGAGCGCCCACCGATGACGGTGCCGGCGCCCGAACCCGACCTGCATCATGGCGTGCTTGAGCGCATCAACGCCGGTTTCTGCGTGATCCAGGTGCTGTTCGAGGGTGATCGTGCGGTCGACTACCGCTTCATCGAGGTCAACGATGCCTTCGAGCGCCACACAGGGCTGAAGGATGCGCGTGGAAAGCGCATGACGGCGCTGGAGCCCGGCCATGAGCAGGACTGGTTCCGCATCTATGGCGAGGTCGCACGCAGCGGCCGCCCGGCCCAGTTCGAGATGGAGGCGCGTGCGCTGGGCCGCTCGTTCGCGGTGGATGCGGTGCGCGTGGGCCGGCCGGGCGAGGACAAGGTCGGCATCCTGTTCTTCGACATCACCGCACGCAAGCAGATGGAAGTGGAGCTGGGCGAAAGCGAAGCCCGCTTCAGTGCGCTGGCCGACGGCCTGCCGATGCCGGTGTGGGTCTTGGACGAGCGCGGCCATGCCCGTTTCGTCAACAGTGCCTTCAGCGAGTTCTTCGGCGGTGACGAGACGCGCGTGCCGGAGGACGTCTGGCGCGGCCTGGTGCATCCGGACGACGCATCGGTCTTCGAGTACGAACTGCAGGAAGCATTGAAGGCGCAGCGCTCCATGCATGCGCTGGTGCGCGCACGCCGTGCCGATGGCCAGTGGCGCTGGCTGGAGATGAACGCCCGCCCGCGCTTCTCGCGCATGGGCCGCTTCATCGGCCTGGCCGGCAGCAGCCCGGACGTGACCGAACGCCGCGAGATCGAGCTGGCCCGCGAGGAACTGCTGCAGTCCGAGCGTGCCGCGCGCAGTGCTGCGGAAAACATGGCGCGGCTGAAGGATGAATTCCTGGCCACGCTGTCGCATGAGCTGCGTACGCCGTTGACTACCATCCTCGGCTGGAGCGAATTGCTTCTGCAGCGAGTGGACAACACCAGTCCGCTGTACAAGGGCCTGAACGTGATCGCCAACAGCGCCGGTGCGCAGAAGCGGCTGATCTCGGACATGCTCGACCTCAGCAGCATGCTGCTGGGCAAGGTGCAGCTGGAGGTGGAAGTGCTGGACCTGTGCGCGGTGCTGGGTGAGGCGATCGGCGCGCAGGAACTGGTGGCCGAAGGCAAGGCGCTGGACGTGCACCTGCAGCTGCCCACGCAACCCAGCCTGGTGCTGGGCGACGCCACGCGCCTGCAGCAGGTGTTCTGGAACCTGCTCTCGAACGCGATCAAGTTCACCCCGGCTGAAGGCCGCATCGACCTGCAGCTGCGGGCTGACGGCAACTACTGGGAGATCACCGTGCGTGACAGCGGTGATGGCATCGCACCCGAATTCCTCAATCATCTGTTCAGCCGCTTCCGCCAGGCCGACGGCACCACCACCCGCCGCCATGGCGGCCTGGGCCTGGGCCTTGCGATCGTGCAGCAGCTGGTGGAACTGCATGGTGGCACGGTCACTGCGGCCAGCGAGGGCCACGGCCACGGCGCGACCTTCACCGTGCGCCTGCCCCAGCATGTTCCCGATGCCGAACGGCGGCCGCTGCGCGAAGTGATCAGCGGGCCGATCCTGGAGCCGGTGATCGTCGAGCCGTATCCGCTGCGCGGCATGCATGTGCTGGCGGTGGAAGACCAGCCGGAAGTGCTGGAGTACTTGCGGCGCATGCTGGAAGAGCAGGGCGCCAGCGTGTCTGCGGCCAGTTCGGCCGGCGAAGCGCTGGCACTGCTGGCCGACACCGGCCACCTGCAATACCACGTGCTGCTGACCGACATCGGCATGCCGGGCATGGATGGCTATGGGCTGGTGCGCACCTTGCGCGAGGACATGGGCGTGGACGCGGCGGCCTTGCCTGCGGTGGCGGTGACTGCACTGGCGCGTGCCGACGACCGTCGCCGCGCGCTGGCCTCGGGCTTCCAGGAGCATGTGGCCAAGCCGTACTCGGTAGCGCAGCTGGTGGCTGCCGTGCGCAAGGTGCAGGTGCCGCGCGCGGACAGCGCGCTGCACTGAACATTCACGGCCGATAGGCGACCCTGCAGTCAGGAGGTCGCCGATGTCCCGTATAGCTCCACGTATCCACACCGATCCGGCGCAGATCGCGCGCCTGGAAGCCCTGCTGCCGCAGCTGGATGGCGAAACGCAGGTGGAACTGATTCTGCACGATGGCCGCCGCCTGCTCGGCACGGTGGCGGTGAGGCCAACTGTGCAGCAATACCGCAACGCCGCTGGTGATGAAGGCAGCAACGGCCAGTTGCGCCTGGATGACTACGACACGCCGGTGCAGCAGCACCATGTGTGGCTGGATGAAATCGCCAGTATCAACCGCCTGCCACCCAAGGCGCCTTGATCCGAGGTAGAGCCGAGCCCACGCTCGGCTCTGCCGCCGTCCGAGCGTGGGCCAGGGCGCTACGGATGTGTCAATGCTCGAACAACGTCGGCGTCGCCTCGAATCGGCGTGCGTACGCCCGCTCCTCTGCAACCCTCGCCACCTCGTCATCGGCCAGGTCCGGTGCCCCATAGACGGCGTAGGCAACGCTGCCGTCGGCACCATGACCGATCTGATGCAGCCGGTAGCGCGAGTGGCCGCCGCCGGTGTCCTCGGGGTAGTGCACGGGCGGATGGCTGCCTTCCAGGTCCATTTCACTGTTGTCGACCACGCCACCGACGAACAAGGCTCGCATGCAGGTTCTCCTGGGTTTCCGGGGGGAGCCTCTACCCTGAACGTTTCAATGTTTCTGGCGGATCAAGGCCCCGTTCGGGTTTCGCAAAGCGGGCCGCCGGGGCCGGCCCGGCCAAGCCGGTACAATGGACGGCCCTCACGCTTGAAGTACCCGCGCCGATGGCCTCCAGCGACGACGCCCCCCTGCAGACCCTGCTCCTGCCGTTCTCCCAAGGCGCCCTGCGCTGGCCGGAGGGCCCGGTGGCCTTCCTGCGTGCCCGCGATGGCTGGCCATTGCGCGAAGTGGCCGGCAACCGCGAGGTGCATTGCGAACAGAGCTTCGCCCCGTTCGCGCAACCGCTGCAGCAGGCTGCCGGTTGGACCGTCAGCGGGCAGCTGGATGACGCGGCCGGCAAGGGCCGCTACCCGTTGGTGCTGGTGCTGCCGCCGCGCCAGCGCGAAGAAGCCCGTGCGCTGTTCGCCCGTGCGCTGGCGCTGGTCGCCGACGGCGGCCGCATCGTTGCCTGCCAGTCCAACAACGAAGGTGCGCGTTCGGGCGAGGGCGACCTCAAGCAGTTGGCCGGCCTCGGTGGCTGCCTGACCAAGAACCACTGCCGCGTGTACTGGACCGCCCCGCTGCAGCGCCAGCACGACGTTGACCTGGCCAGGCGCTGGTCGGCGCTGGATGCGGTGCGCCCGATCGTGGGCGGTCGCTTCCTCAGCCGCCCGGGCGTGTTCGCCTGGGATCGCATCGATCCGGCGTCGGCGCTGCTGGCCGAGCACCTGCCGGCCGACCTGGCCGGACGCGCCGCCGACCTCGGCGCCGGCTACGGCTACCTGTCGCGCGAACTCCTGGAACGCTGCCCGAAGATCACCGCGCTGGACCTGTACGAGGCCGAGCAGCGCGCACTGGCGCTGGCCGAGCTCAATCTGGCGCCGCCACCGCGCCCGCTGCCGCTGCGCTTCCTGTGGCAGGACGTCACCGCCGGCATCGAGCCGGGCTACGACGTCATCATCAGCAACCCGCCGTTCCACACGCCGTCGCGCGCTGACCGCCCGGACATCGGCCAGCGCTTCATCGCCGTGGCTGCGCAGGCATTGCGCCCGGGCGGGCGCCTGTACGTGGTGGCCAACCGCCACCTGCCTTACGAGCACACCCTCAACGACAGCTTCGGCGCGGTGCGCGTGGTCGCCGAACGCGACGGTTTCAAGCTGGTGGAAGCAGTGAAGGGGAAGGGCAAGTGAAGCTGGTCAAGCACATCGCCAACCTGGGCTATGGCAGCCGCAAGCAGGTGCAATGGATGTTCCGCGAAGGCCGCGTCACCGACGCCGATGGCGAGGTGCTGTATGCCGACGACCAAGTGCCGCATGACGCCATCCGGGTCGATGGCGAGCCGCTGGACCCACCGCCGGGGCTGTCGATCGCGCTGCACAAGCCGGCCGGCTACACCTGTTCGACCAAGGACACCGGGCGCCTGATCTACGACCTGCTGCCGCCGCGCTTCCGCGACCGCGATCCGGTGCTGTCCACGGTCGGCCGCCTCGACCGCGAGACCAGTGGCCTGCTGTTGCTGACCGACGATGGTGGCCTGCTGCACCGGATCATTTCGCCGAAGTCGAAGCTGCCGAAAGTCTATGAGGTCGAGTTGAGCGAGGACCTGCGCGGCGACGAGGTGGCGCTGTTCGCCAGCGGCACGCTGATGCTGGAATCGGAGAAGACGCCCCTGCTGCCGGCTGAACTGGAGGTGCTGGATGCGCGCCGTGCGCGGCTGGTGCTGCACGAAGGCCGCTACCATCAGGTACGCCGCATGTTCGCCGCCACCGGCAACCACGTGCAGGCCCTGCATCGCAGCCGCGTCGGCGGGCTGGACCTGCAGGGGCTGGACGAGGGGCAATGGCGGCAGCTCACTTCCACCGACCTGGATACGCTGTTCGCTTCATGACCAACATTGCTGCGCTGCCGTTCCTCCCCGACGCCGTCATCTTCGACATGGACGGCCTGATGATCGACAGCGAGCGCGTTTCGCTGGCCTGCTGGAGCCAGGCCGCCGACGAGTTCGGACTGGGCCTGGATGAAACGGTGTTCCTGCGCATGGTCGGCCTCGGCGACCGCGATTCGCACGCGCTGCTGCGCGCGCAGGGCATCGAGGACAGCGTGATCGATGCGGTGGCCGCACGTTGCCACGACCTGTATGAGGCACGCACACAGACCGGGTTGCCGTTGCGTCCGGGCATCCTGGAACTGCTGGAGCTGCTGAAAGTGCACGCGGTACCGCGGGCGGTGGCCACCACCACGCGGCAGCCGCGGGCCAACCGCAAGCTGACGGCCGCTGGCCTGCTGCCGTACTTCGATGCGGTGATCACCAGTGGCGACGTGGCGCGGCCGAAACCGGCGCCGGATATCTACCTGCTGGCCGCGCAGCGGCTGGGCCAGGCCCCGGAACGCTGCCTGGCGCTGGAAGACTCACCGGCCGGTACGCGCGCAGCATTGGCGGCCGGCATGACCGTGATCCAGGTGCCGGACCTGGTGCATCCTGATGAAGAGCTGCGTGCCCTGGGACACCGGATCGTTGGATCCCTGGTGGACGCGCACGCGCTGCTGCTGCCGTTGCTGCCGAAGTAGCGGTGGGTGCCGACCTTGGTTGGCACTGAGCCGAGCATGGCTCGGCTCTACATCTATTGGTGCCGACCGTTTGTCGGCACTGAGCCGAGCATGGGCTCGGCTCTACATCTTCTGGTGGGTGCCGACCGTTGGTCGGCACACCTTTTCAATCACACCCGCCCGAACACCAGCGCAGCGTTGGTGCCACCGAAGCCGAAGCTGTTGGACATCACCGTATCCAGTTTCTCCTCGCGGCTCTCGCGCAGGATCGGGAAGCTCTCCACCTTCGGGTCCAGCTCGCCGATGTTGGCCGAACCGGCAACGAAGCCATCGCGCATCATCAGCAGGCAGTAGATTGCCTCGTGCACGCTGGCTGCACCGAGCGAGTGCCCGGACAACGCCTTGGTCGAAGACAGCGGCGGCACCGCATCGCCGAACACTTCGCGGATCGCGTTGAGCTCGGTGACATCGCCCAGCGGGGTCGAGGTGCCGTGGGTGTTCAGGTAGTCCAGCGGGCGATCGACACCCTGCAGCGCCATCTTCATGCAGCGCACCGCACCTTCACCGGAGGGCGCGACCATGTCGGCACCGTCGGAGGTGACGCCATAGCCGATCAGCTCGGCATGGATGTGCGCACCGCGTGCGACGGCGTGGTCGTAATCCTCCAGCACCAGCATGCCGCCACCACCGGCGATGACGAAGCCGTCGCGGTCCTTGTCGTAAGGGCGCGAGGCACTGGCCGGGGTTTCGTTGAAGCTGGTCGACAGGGCACCCATCGCGTCGAACATCACGCTCATCGACCAGTGCAGGTCTTCGCCACCGCCGGCGAACATGATGTCCTGCGCACCGTGCCGGATCATGTCCGCAGCGGCGCCGATGCAATGCGCCGAGGTCGCGCAGGCAGCCGACAGCGAGTAGCTGACGCCCTTGATCTGGTAGGCCGTGGCCAGGCAGGCCGAGACCGTCGAACACATCGTGCGCGGCACCATGTACGGGCCGACCTTGCGCACGCCACGTTCGCGCAGCAGGTCGACGGCACCGATCTGCCATTCGCTGGAGCCGCCACCGGAACCGGCGATCAGGCCGGTGCGCAGGCTGCTGACCTGCTCGGGGCTGAGCCCGGCATCGGCGATGGCATCGCGCATGGCCAGGTAGGCGAAGGCCGCCGCGTCGCTCATGAAGCGCTTCTGCTTGCGGTCGATCAAGGCGTCCAGGTCGAGGTCGACGCGGCCACCGACCTGGCTGCGCAGGCCTGCTTCGGCGTGGTCGGCCAGGGCGGTGATGCCCGCGCGTCCTTCACGCAGCGCGGCCGAAACGGTATCCAGATCATTGCCGAGGCAGGACGTGATGCCCATGCCGGTGATGACGACGCGACGCATCAGAAGCTCCCGGTTTCGGTGAACAGGCCGACGCGCAGGTCGCGCGCGCTGTAGATTTCGCGGTCGTCCACGTACATGCGGGCGTCCGACTGGGCCATCACCAGCTTGCGGTTGATGACCCGGCTGATGTCGATCTCGTAGCGTACGAGCTTGGCGTCCGGCAATACCTGGCCGGTGAACTTCACCTCGCCACAGCCCAGCGCGCGGCCCTTGCCGGGTGCACCCAGCCAGGTCAGGAAGAAGCCGGTCAGCTGCCACATGGCATCCAGGCCCAGGCAGCCTGGCATCACCGGGTCGCCGATGAAGTGGCAGCCGAAGAACCACAGGTCCGGGCGGATATCCAGTTCGGCGCGTACCATGCCCTTGCCATGCGGTCCGCCGTCCTCGCGGATGTCGGTGATGCGGTCGAACATCAGCATCGGGTCGTTGGGCAAACGGCCGGCGGCGGTGCCGAACAGTTCACCGCGTGCGCTGGCCAGCAGCTGTTCGCGGTTGAACGCGTGGAGACGGGTCATGAAGCACAATCCTGGAAGCGGAGAACAGGGAAACAAGCGCCCGAGAATGCCCGTGGAAACTGTCCCGATCAAACATTTCAACCGTACGCAACCGTAGTGTTTTCAAGGGAATACGCGCATCCTGTTGATGTGCAACGACCATACTTCGGCGTGTGGCCCACCCGGCCCGGCCCCGCCTTTTCCACCTGACATGACCCGACTGCGCAAGATCATCCACGTTGACATGGACGCGTTCTACGCGTCGGTGGAGCAGCGCGACGATCCGTCACTGCGCGGCAAGCCGGTGGTTGTGGCATGGCGCGGCGCACGCTCGGTGGTGTGCGCGGCATCGTACGAAGCACGCGTGTTCGGCGTGCGTTCGGCCATGCCGGCAGTGCGGGCCGAACGCCTGTGCCCGGATGCGATCTTCGTGCCGCCCGACTTCGCACGTTACAAGGCGGTGTCACGCCAGGTGCGCGAGATCTTCCTGCGCCACACCGACCTGGTTGAGCCGTTGTCGCTGGACGAAGCCTACCTGGACGTGACCGAGCCGAAGAGCGGCATCGAACTGGCGACCGATATCGCCCGTACCATCCGCATGCAGATCCGTGAGGAGACGAACCTGACTGCTTCAGCCGGGATCGCGCCGAACAAGTTCCTGGCCAAGATCGCCTCGGACTGGCGCAAGCCCGATGGCCAGTTCGTGATTCCGCCGCAGCGGGTGGACGCCTTCCTGCTGCCGTTACCGGTGAGCCGGGTGCCTGGCGTCGGCAAGGTGATGGAAGGCAAGCTGGCCGCGCGCGGCATCGCCACCTGCGGCGACCTGCGGCAGTGGGCACTGATCGATCTGGAAGAAGCGTTCGGCAGTTTCGGCCGCAGCCTGTACAACCGCGCACGCGGCATCGACGAGCGGCCGGTGGAGCCGGACCAGCAGGTGCAGTCGATTTCCTCGGAGGACACGTTCGCCGAAGACCTGCTGCTGGAAGACCTGACCGAGGCCATCGTGCAGCTGGCAGAGAAGACCTGGAAGGCGACCCGCAAGACCGAGCGTGTCGGCCATACCGTGGTGCTGAAGCTGAAGACCGCGCAGTTCCGCATCCTCACCCGCAGCTTCACCCCGGAGCGCCCGCCGGAATCGATGGAAGAACTGCGCGACATCGCGCTGGCCCTGCGCGCCCGCGTCGACCTGCCGGCGGAGACGCGTTACCGCCTGGTTGGCGTCGGGCTGGGCGGCTTCCGCGAGAAGGAGGCGGTGGTGCAGGGGGAATTGTTCGAGCACGACATGATCAATCCCACAGATACCTAATCATCAAACAGCGGGGTCAGAGCCCGTTGCGCAGCAACGGGATCCGACCCCGTGCCGACCAACGGTCGGCACCCACCATCAGCAGCAGGTTCCGACAGATAGCGGGAAACTGTCGAAGGCGGGGTGGGTCCGGTTGCGGGGGCGTGAGCGCCATGGATGGCGCGACCGAGCCTCCATGGACGGATTGACGGCGTCCCCCGCAACCGCACCCACCCCGCCCACCCTCAGGAAACCAGCTTCGGCTGTTGCTTCGGCTGTTGCTGTTGCCTCTGCAGGTGCAGGGCGCAGCCCTGCAGAAGAACCCCGTTATCTCATGGCCACGGCATCTCGCCCTTGGCCACCTTCGCACTCAGCTCCAGCGACGCCACGCCGTCCAGCTTCGGATAGCGCGCCTGCATCGCCTGCACCAGCGCCGCACTGTCCTTCGCCTTTGCCGCCTCGGCGTCGAACGCGCGGATGTAGTCCGCGGTGAAGCGCAACGCACTGGCATCCAGCGCCGCACCCGGCGCGTAATGCCCCGGCACCACCACCTTCGGCTTCAGTGCCTGCAATCGCTGCAGGGTCTGCAGCCAGTCAGTGTGCGACTTCGGCGTCTGCGTGTCGGCCATCCACACGTGCTCGCCGGCCACCACCGGAATGCCGCCGACGATCGCGCGCAGCGACGGCACCCACAGCACCGTGCGGTCCGGGGTCGGGCCATCCAGGCCGATCAACGGCAGGCGCTGGCCTTCCAGCTGCAGGGCATCACCGTCCAGCACCTGCGGCACCACGATGCGCGCCGGCACGTCGGCACCCATCTTCGGTCCCCAGTAGGCCAGCTTGCCGGCCCGGGTCTGCTGGATGTGGGCGACGGTCTGCGCAGTGGCGACGATGCGTGCCTGCGGGAAGGCATCCTGCAGGGTGGCCAGGCCGAAGTAGTAGTCCGGATCGCCGTGGCTGATGTAGATCGTGGTCAGCTGCTTGCCACTGGCGCGGATCCGTTCGACCAGCTTGCGTGCGTCGCTGGCGCCGAACTGCGCGTTGACCAGGATCGCGTCATGCCGGCCTTCGATCAGCACCGAGGATACCGAGAACATCGCCTGCGGGCCGGGATGGAAGGTCTGCAGGTGCAGTTGTGATTTCGTCGCGGCGGCCGGCGCCGCGGTGGCCGGTGCGGCCAGCAGCGGCGCACTGGTGAACGTGGCGGCCAGGGCGAGGGGAAGCAGCAGGGCAGCGGTACGCATGGGAAATTCCTTGTGTAGAGCCTGGCCAATGCCCGGCTGCATGTTCGCGTAGAGCCGAGCGCGGGCTTGGCTCTACAAGGGGCGTAGCTGGATCAGTACGCGGCGGTGATGATCTGCTTCGGGTAAGCGTGCGCTTCCAGCTCGGCGACGAACGCGGCGCCGTAGTCGGCATAGCTGATGCGGCTGTGGCCACTGGCGTCGGCCAGGAAGGCCTTGGGCTGCACGCGATACTGGCCACGCTCATCGCCCGGGCCGATTTCGGCGGCCGGCGAGAAGAAGGTCCAGTCCAGGTCGTCCACTGCCTGCAGGCGATTGAAGGCTTCACGATGGGCCAGCGCGTACGGCTTGTAGGTTTCCGGGAAGTTGGGGGTATCGACCAGCTGCACGCCCGGCGCGACTTCCAGGCTGCCAGCGCCACCCACCACCACCAGGCGCGGTACGCCGGCTTTGCGCGCGGCGGCCGCCAGCTGCGCGGCGATCTCGCCCACGCGGCCGATGTCGTCGCCCGGGCGCGGGCCGTAGGCGCTGGCCAGTACGTCGTGGCCCGCGATGGCGGCGACCAGCGCGTCCTGGTCATCCAGCGAGGCGATCACCGGATGGGCGCCGGCCAGTTCGGCCGGGAGGTCCTGCGCGCTGCGCACGATGACGGTGAGTTCGTGGCCGTGGGCCAGCGCGTGGCGGGCGATCTGGCGGCCGATGTTGCCGGTGGAACCAACGAGGGCGATCTTCATGGCAGGACTCCGTGGGGCGATGTGGGCTGGGAATGGGGCCACTCTAGGCTGCTGCAGTCGCTCGAAAAACAGCGTATAACGCGCTTGTTTGTTGCGTGGATCGAGCATATGGACCGATTGACCGCCATGACCGTGTTTGTCGAGGTGGCCGAGCGCGGCAGCCTCACCGCCGCCGCGGAAGTGCTGGACATGTCGCGGGCGATGGTCAGCCGCTACCTGGCCGAGGTCGAGGGCTGGCTGGGTGCACGCCTGCTGCACCGGACCACGCGCCGGGTCAGCCTGACCGGCCCGGGCGAGGCGGCGCTGGCGCGCTTCCGGCAGATGCTGGCGATCGGCGAAGAACTGCAGGGCGAGCTGGCCAGTGATGATCCCGAGCCGCACGGCACGCTGCGGGTGACCGCCAGCGTGTCGTTCGGGCAGAGCCACCTGGCACGGGCGGTGGCCGGTTTCGTCGCGCGCCATCCAGCGGCGCGCATCGAGCTACTGCTGGTCGACCGTACGGTGAACCTGGTCGAGGAGCGCGTGGACCTGGCCGTGCGCATCGCGCGCCAGATCGACCCCAGCCTGATCGCGCGGCGGCTGGCCACCTGCCGCTCGGTACTGTGCGCGACGCCGTCGTACCTGCAGGCGCGTGGCACGCCGACCGCGCCGGAGCACCTGGCCGCGCACAACTGCCTGACCCACCACTACGTCGGCAAGAGCCTGTGGCAGCTGCACCGCGATGGCCGTTCGCTGTCGGTGGCGGTGGGCGGCAACATCAGCGCCAACGAGGCCTCGCTGCTGCTGGAGGCGGTACGCGCCGGTGCCGGGATCGCCATGCTGCCGACCTACCAGGTGGCGCCACTGCTGCGCAGCGGCGAGCTGATCGAACTGCTGCCCGGATTCAGTCTGGACGAGCTCGGCATTCATGCCGTGTACGCGTCACGGCGCCAGCAGCCCGCTATCATGCGGCGATTCCTGGATTACCTGGCCGAGTGTTTCGCCAGCCCGGCCTTCCAGGATCTGGATTGGCGCCCACCGGGCAAGGAGAACACATGAACCATGGACAGGCCTTGATCGACCACAACCGTGCTGCCTGGGACCGCCAGGCCAGCGAAGTGCGCGAATGGTCGCGCCCGGTGGAGAGTTCAACCATTGCCGCCGCGCGCGAAGGCCGCTGGCAGGTGCACCTGACCCCACGCGCGCTGCCACTGGACTGGCTGGGCGACGTGCGCGGCCGTCGCATCCTGTGCCTGGCTTCGGGCGGCGGCCAGCAGGCACCCGTGCTGGCCGCTGCGGGCGCCGACGTCACCGTGTTCGACCTGTCCGACGGGCAGCTGGAACAGGACCGCAGGGTCGCTGCGCGCGACGGCCTGCAGCTGCGCACGGTGCAGGGCGACATGCGCGACCTGCACGTATTCGCCAATGACAGCTTCGACGTGGTGTTCCATCCGATCTCCAACCTGTACGTACCCGACGTGCGCCCGGTGTGGACCGAATGCCGCCGCGTGCTGGCGCGCGATGGCATGTTGATGGCCAGCTTCTACAACCCCGTGCTGTTCGTCGGTGCACGTGATCCGCAGCTGGATGCACAGGGTTTGATCCGGCCGCAGTACGCCATTCCCTATTCGGACCTGGAAGACCTGCCCGCCGCAGAGCGTGAGGCGAAACTCGCCCGCGGCGATGCGCTGACCTTTGGCCACAGCCTGACCGAACTGATCGGCGGTCAGCTGGATGCAGGCTTCGTGATTGATCGGTTCATGGAAGACTGGCAGCCGAAGCCGCGCTTCCTGATCGACCGTTACCTGCCCACCTTTCTGGCCACCCGCGCACGCAGGATCGGCTGAGGCCGATCCCGGGGAAAAAGCGCGGCGTACAATGGACGGCCCCACGTTGTACAGGCGTCGTCCCTTGTCGTATCCCTATCCGCTGGTCGTATTCGATCTCGATGGCACGCTGGTCGACAGCGCAGCTGACATCGCCGAAGCGCTGAACCGCACGCTGGAAGCCATCGGCATGGCACGGGTGCCGGAAGCCACCGTGCTCGGCTGGATCGGCGACGGTGTGCGCCGCCTGGTCGAACAGGCCGTGCACGCCGCCGGTCGTGAGGTCGACCTGGCCGAGGTCATGCCGGTGTTCATGGTGCACTACCGTGAATGCCTGCTGCGCAGCCCGCGCCTGTTCGATGGCGTGGCCGACGCACTGGCGCAGCTGCGCGCGCGCGCCGTGCCACTGGCGATCTGCACCAACAAGCCCGAAGCACTGGTGCCGCCGCTGCTGCAGCACCTGGGCATCGGTGATGCGTTCGCGCTGGTACTGGGCGGCGATTCACTGCCGCAGCGCAAGCCCAGCGGTGAGCCGCTGCGGCATATCGCTGCGCACTTCGGGCTGCCGGTCGATGCCTGCCTGATGGTGGGTGATTCGCTGACCGACTACCGCGCCGCCGAAGATGCGGGCATGCCGATCGCGCTGGTCCGCTACGGCTACCCGCGCGGCTTGGACCTGGCCACCGCGCATGCGGTGGCGGTGATCGATGACCTGCGTGAACTGCCGGGGTTGCAGGGCTGACGCAGGGGTAGTGCCGGCCGCCGGCCGGCAACCCGGAATGCGTTGCCGAAGGTCATGATGTTGCCGGCCAGCGGCCGGCACTACCATGACCGTCGCGATCATTTCGGCTGGTAACGCACACTCACCTGGTACTCACGGCCCGGCTGGTTGAACCACGCCACCGTCTCATACCTGCGGTCGAACACGTTGGCGGCACGCGCCAGCAGCGACCACGACGGCGTCAGCGCGTACTCGGCGCGCAGATCCAGCGTGCCGTAACCCGCCACCTTCACCGCGTTGGCGGCATCGTCATAGCGCTTGCCCGCTCCCTGAACCGTCAGGCCTGCGCGGAAGGCCCCGAAACGTCGATCGAGGTCCAGGCGCGCGGTCTGCTGTGCACGACGCGGCAGCCAGTTGTCGAACTGGGTGCTGCCGCCGGTGCGGTTGCGTGGGTCGGTGTAGCTCAGCTGGGCGTTGATGTCGAAGCCGGCCAGCAGCACGCCACCGGTCAGTTCGGCACCGCGGATGCGCGCCTTCTCCACCTGCTGCATCCTGAAGGTCGCCGCATCGTAGGTGATCAGATCATCGATGCGGGTTTCATAGACGTCCAGGCCCCAGTGCCAGCCCTGTCCCTGCTGCGAAACGCCCAGGTTGGTGCTCTTGGACTTCTCCGGGTTCAACGTCGGCACACCGCTCCACGGGTCGTACAGGTCGCTGAAGGTCGGCGCCTTGAACGCAGTGCCGTAACTGGCATTGACACGCAGGCCGTGGCCGAGCTCCATCGCCCAGCCGAGGCTGCCGGTGGCGTGGTTGCCGAACTGCTGGTTGTCGTCGTTGCGCGCGCTGGCCTGCAGCTGGTGGCGACCGAAGCGTCCCTGGTACTGCACGAACACGCCGGTGTTGCGGCGGCTGTCGACCCGATATCCGGCACTGCTGCCATCCAGGTTGTCTTCGCTCCAGTCCACGCCGGTGCTCAGCAGCTGGCCTTCGGCCAAGGCGAAGTCACCCTGCAGCGAGGCACTGTCGCGGTGGGTCTGAGCGCTGCCACGGGCATCGAAGTCACCGAAGTTGTCCGACTCGTTGTCACTGCGCCCGACATTGGCGGTGAACGACAGGCGTTCGGACGGGGTGTAGCGCACCTTGCCGGCCAGCACCTGCTGGCGGGTTTCCGAATAGTTGTAGTAGCCGTCGTAATGGTTCTTTCCGTCGGCACGCAATGCACTGCCTTCCACGTTCCATTGGTCGTTGAAGGTGTAGCCACCGCGCAGGCTCTTGGACAGGTTGCGGTAGCCATCGCGGTCATGTTCGTCGGCAAAGCAGCCGGTGAACAGCGTTGCCGAGCCGCGGCAGGCATCGATGCCATCGGAATGCTGGTAGGCGATGTCGGCGCCGAACCAGCCGCGTTCGGTCCCGCCGCCGATCCCGCCGCTGGCTTCGCGCAGGCCGTTGCTGCCGCCACCGAGCTGGAAGTGCGGGGCGAAATCACCCTGGTTGCGGCGGGTGAAGATCTGGATCACGCCGCCAATGGCATCGGCGCCGTACAGGCTCGACTGCGGGCCACGCACGATTTCCACGCGCTCGATCTGCGCCAGCGGCAGGTCTTGGTACATCGCCAGGCCGAGGTCGGCACTGTTGATGCGCACGCCGTCGACCAGCACCACGGTGTGGCCCGAGTTGGTGCCGCGCAGGAACAGCGAGCTCTGCTTGCCGAGCCCGCCGGCATTGGTCAGGTTGATGCCGGCGCGGCCGCGCAGCAGTTCCTGCAGCGAGGTGGCCTGGCTGGATTCGATCTGCGCGCGGTCGATCACCTGGGCCGGCGCGATGCTGTCCTGCAGGGCGATCGGGGTGCGCGTGGCGGTGACCAGGATCTGGTCGAGCGCGGTGGTGTCATCGGCGGCCTGTGCCAGCGCGGGCAGGGCGGCCAGTACGGCCAGGGACAGCATTCGGGACTGCAGCTTCATGGGGGGACTCCAGGTGCCACGCACGCCCGCGTGGCGAAGGGGAGGAGCCGCGAAGGCAGGCACGCGCCGATGCCGCAGCGCACGCCACGGTCATCCAGCGCCATGCCCACCGCATCGCGACCTGAGGCTTCCGGGCCGGTCTCCGGGCTTGCCGCCGGGTGGCGCGAGGCCACCGTCCAGGCGCCTTCCCATGCCTGCGGCACAGTGGCGGTGTTGCCTGGAACTGACGTGCTTACCGTTGCGGGGGCAGCGCCGGCCTGGCATGGAATCACGCGTCACCGGCTTCCCGTTTCAACCTGCCGGCCACGGCCGCAGGTCACCTGGAAGTGCGCGCAGTCTACGGCATCGCAGGCCGTCCCGTTGCGTCGCGCCTGCGCGGCTGCCTCTGCTGTGCCTTTAGAATGGTTGCTCGATCCCGTGGTGCCGTTACCGATGTCTGCCCGTTCTCCGTTGTACCTGCGTCGCCCGTCCGGGACGCACGCATGATCCTCGACCTGGTCCGCCATGCCGGCAACGGTCGCGATGAGTTCCTTGATGGCCGCAGCGATCCACCGCAGCTGGCCGGCCTGCCGCAGGAGCTGGTCGAGGCCTATGCCGGGCAACGCTGGGAGCGGGTGATCAGTTCACCGCGGTTGCGCGCCCTGCACACGGCGATGGCGCTGGCCACCCCACGCGGGCTGGACGTCGAAGCGGACGAGGAATGGGAAGAACTGGATTTCGGCGATTGGGACGGGCAGTCGCTGTTCGACCTGCCGGAAGATGCGCTGGCCGCCTTCCATGCCGATCCGCATGCGTTCCCGCCGCCGAACGGCGAGAGCTGGGGTCATTTCGAGCGGCGTATCGCGCGCGCGCTGGATCGCCTGCTCGATGATGATGATCCGGTGCCGACGCTGGTGGTCAGCCATGGTGGCCCGCTGCGCATGGTGTTGTCGCAGGTTTGCGGCCTGCCGATGTCGCTGTGCTGGGCCCTGCGCATCGACCACGGCACGCGCCTGCGGGTGTGGCTGGAGCGGGGCGAGGTCGGGCTGGTGGGCGAGCTGCTGGAACTGCAGCAGCCGTAGTCCATCGGTAGTGCCGGCCGCTGGCCGGCAGCCTCAGGAACGTTGCAAGGATCACGCAGTTGCCGGCCAGCGGCCGGCACTACCGGTGCAGTCAATCCTCGTCCGCGCCCTCGGCAACGCTGTCTTCAGCGTCATCGTCGGCATCGAAGCGCTGCTCATGCACCGGGCCCGACGCCGGGCCGGCCGACTTCAGCGGATGCGCGGCGATGCGCGCTTCGTAGTCCTGCACCAGCGCTTCACGCTGCGGCTCGCTCAGCTCCTGCCAGTGGCAGTCCAGCAATGCGCCTTCCAGCGAGTACAGCAGGTTCAGGCTGGGCTTGAAGCCGGCCCGCTTGACCTTGACGAAGGCGCCAACTGCGCCGATCGCAACCAGGTCCTCGCGGCTGCGCAGCCCGACCTGGCGCAGCCACGCTGCACTCTTCGGGCCGATGTTGCGCAGCTTCGGTGCGCTCATCCCAGTGCCTCGACGAACACGCGGGCGATGGCTTCCAGGCCGGCCTGATCGTCGGCGTCGAAGCGGCCGACCTTCGGGCTGTCGATATCGAACACGCCGATCAGTTCATCGCCGCGCAGCAGCGGCACCACCAGCTCCGAACGCGAGGCCGAGTCGCAGGCGATGTGGCCGGGGAAGGCATCGACGTCGTCCACGCGCTGGGTTACGCGCTGGCTGGCGGCGGCACCGCACACACCCTTGTCCAGCGGGATGCGCACGCAGGCCGGCAGGCCCTGGAACGGGCCGACCACCAGTTCCTTGCCGTCATACAGGTAGAAGCCCACCCAGTTCAGGTCGGGCAGGGCGTGATAGACCAGTGCGGAGAGGTTGGCCGCGTTGGCGATGCGGTCGGACTCGGCGTAGACCAGGCCACGGGCCTGTTCCAGCAGCTGGGCGTATTGTTCCGGCTTGCTGCCGGTGAGCGAGGCATTGGCGAACATGCCCGCAGTCTAGCAAGTGCACCGGGCCGGCGATAATGCACGCACTGTTGCCCTGTTGGAGCCGATCGATGCCGTTGCCCGCTACGCTGCCGCCCGCCCTGTTCGTTACCGGCACCGATACCGAAATCGGCAAGACCGCGGCCAGCACCGCGCTGCTGCATGCACTGCGCCAGCGTGGCCTGCGCGCGGTGGGCATGAAGCCGGTGGCCAGCGGCAGCGAGGATCTGGGGCAGGGCCTGCGCAACGAGGACGCGCTGGCGCTGCAGGCGGCCAGCTGGCCGGTGCCGGACTATGCCGATCTGAATCCCTATGCGCTGCGGCAGCCACTGGCACCGGAGCTGGCTGCTGCCGAGGACGGCGTGCAGGTGGCGCTGGCGCCGATCGTGGCCGCGTTCGAACGCCTGCGCGCGAAGGCCGATATCGTCGTGGTGGAGGGCGTGGGCGGTTGGCTGGCGCCGGTCTCGGCCACGCTGGACCAGCTCGACCTGGTGCGTGCGCTGCAGCTGCCGGTGCTGCTGGTGGTGGGCATGCGGCTGGGCTGCGTCAACCACGCGCGGTTGACCGCGCAATCGCTGCAGGCCAGCGGCGTGGACTGCCTGGGCTGGATCGGCAACCACATCGACCCGGCAATGCAGCGCCAGGACGAGAACATCGCCACGCTGCAGCAGCGCCTGCCGATGCCGTGCTGGGGACGGCTGCCGCATCTGCCGGATGCCAGTGGTGAAGCGCTGGCGGCGCACCTGCTCGACGACCTGGGGTAGTGCCGGCCGCTGGCCGGCAACCTCGATGAATCACGTCCGTGCAGTTGCCGGCCAGCGGCCGGCACTACCGTGCTGCAGCCGCCAGCTCCCGCGCGATCGCACCCAGCCGTTCCACCGCACCGATGAAGCGCGCATCCAGGCTCTGGCAGCACGACAGCCGCAGGCAGTGGCGATAGCGCGCACCACGCGAATAGACCTGGCCGGGCATGAACACGATGTCCTCCTGCAGCGCTCGCTCGAACAGCTCGCGCGTGTCAACGCCCGGCAGTTCCAGCCACAGCAGGAATCCGCCCTGTGGTTCGGTGGCGCGGGTGCCTGCCGGGAAATGCTCGGCTACCAGCTGGCGCAGCCGTCCCACCTGTTCGCGGTACAGGCGGCGCATGCGATGCAGATGGTGCTCGTAGCTGCCTGCTTCCAGATACGCGGCCACCGCATCGCCGAGCAGCTGCGGCTCACCGCCGGTGGACTGGAACTTCAGCAGCGCGATGCGCTCTGCGAAGCGACCGCCATCCAGCCAGCCGATGCGGTAATCCGGCGCCAGTGTCTTTGAGAAGCCACCGACCACCATCACCCAGCCATCGCGATCAAAGGCTTTCAGCAACGGGGCCGGTGGCTCGCAGAACTGCAGCTCGGCGTACACCGCATCCTCGATCAGGGGCAGCTGCCGTCCGTTGACCAGCTCGGCCAAGCGTTGCTTGGCGGCGGTCGGCATGGTGCAGCCGAGCGGGTTGTGCACGGTCGGCATCACCACCAGTGCGGCCAGCGGCGTGTGCTCCAGCAGCGCATCCAGTGCACCTACATCCAGTCCGTGCTGCGGGTGGGTGGGTAACTCGATGGCCTGCAGGCCGAGGTTGGCCAGCAACGGATACAGGTTGAAGTAGGACGGCGCCTCGATGCCCACCGCATCACCGGGCTGGGTGACCGCGCGCAACGCCAGCTGCAGGGCTTCCATCGCACCATGGGTCAGCAGGAGTCGCTCGGCGTGGGTGTGCAGGCCCATGCGCGGACTGCGGCGCACGATCTGCGCCAGCAGCCGCGGTGAACCATTCGGGCGCGCGTAGGTCTCCACCGTCTGTTGGCCATGGCGCAGTACCTGCGCGGTGTGCTTGGCCAACTGCGCGCCGGGATAGAACTGGCGACCACGCGGGCCGGCGAAGGCCAGGTCGACCACACCCGGGCGGCGCTGCGCTTCCAGCACGCGCGCCATCAGCACCTGCTGCAGCGGTGCGGTGGGTGCCGAGGGCGCATCGCGCAATGATCGTTCCGGCACCGACAGCCGCGGCGCCACCTCGAAGCCGGCCTTGGGCCGCGGAATGACCAGGCCCGCATCTTCCAGCTGGCGATAGGCGGCGATCACCGTGTTGAGGCTGAGCCTGCGCTGTGACGCCATCTGCCGCAGCGAAGGCAGGCGGCTGCCGACCGGAAGGCGACCGCCGTGGATGGCCTCAGCCAGTTCGTCGGAGAGCCGCTGGTAGCGTGGAGGGATCATCGTGGCCTGGTCATCTGTATCCATCGAACATCCCGCCATCTGGTGCTGTACCCATGATGATGGCGAGCCTAGCATGTCGTCGTCGGCCGGGCCTGATCGGGGCGTGGCTGGCGCATTCCAAGCGCACGGCGGGACCGCCGTGCGTCTTTTTTTGTGTGTAGAGCCGAGCACCGATCAGCCCCAGGGCAAATGCCGTCAGCGCATCGGCACCAGCACCGCCTCGCGCCGGTACAGCGCCGGGAACTGCCTGGCCAGGGCCGCCAGCTTCGGTGCGTCGTAGTAGCGGATGTAGGCGGCCTGCGGGTAGTTGGTCATGTAGTTCTGGTGGTAGCTCTCGGCCGGGTAGAAGCGCTGGCCGCTGACCAGCTGGGTGACGATCGGTGCGCGGTAGCTGCCGGCCTGGCTGAGCTGGGCGATGTAGGCACGGCTGGCCGCCTGCTGGCGGGCGTCATCACTGAAGATCGCCGAGCGATACTGGCTGCCGTGGTCCGGACCCTGGCGGTTGAGCTGGGTCGGGTCGTGCGCGACCGAGAAGAACACCTGCATCAGCTGTCCATAGCTGACCTGGCGCGGGTCGTAGTCAATCTTTACAGCTTCGGCATGACCGCTCTGTCCACCGCTGACGCGCTCATAGCGCGCATTGGCTGCACTGCCACCGATATAGCCGGACACCGCATTGCTCACGCCCTTGACGTGCTGGAACACGCCCTGCACGCCCCAGAAGCAACCGCCGGCAAACACCACGCTGGCGTGGGTGGCGTCATCGCGGAACGCCGCATCGCCGGTGGGGGCCGGCAGTGCCTGGATCTGCGCGCTGGCTTCGACCGGCGCCGCAGCCGCACCGTGATCGACCAGCAGCACCCCGGCAATCAATGCCATGGCCACCAGGCCGGCCACACCGGCGGCGATGCCCTGTTCAAAGGAGAGTTTCATCATGTGCTCCCGGTTCAACCGAAGGTGAAGGCATAGGCCTGCACGCCCGCATCGAGGAATTCGATCTCGAAGCGATGCGGACCGACCGTGCCGCGCTGGCGTACCAGCTGGTACAGGCGATGCTCGTCGACCACGCCACTGCCATCGGCGCCGACATCACTACCGGCATCGGCGGCGGGCAGCGCCTTGCCATCCAGCCAGACGCGGAAGCGCACCGGCCTGCCGTCGCGGCTGGGCGCCAGCACCAGGTGCAGGTCGCGCGCATGGAACTGGAAGGCAATGCGGCCACCGGCCTGCTGCAGCTGTGCGGCTTCATCGGTGACGGTCCAGCGCCCCGACAGTCCCCACTGGTTCAGCGCCAGGGTCGTCGGCAAGGAGTAGTCGAACGCGGCATCACTGCGCTGCCCGCCGGGCGAGGCGAACTGTTCGGCGCGGGCGTGGCCCAGATACGTTTCCGGCGAGCGCAGGTTGCCCATGTCGGCCTGCACGGCCACGCCTTTCAGGTCGGCGGCAGCAGGATCGGCAGGCGGCGGCAGGTTGGCCTGCCCGGCTTCGGTCAGCAGGCGACGGATCATCTGTTCCGAACGCGCATAGTTGCCTTCGCCGAACTGGTGGCCGCGGATGTTGCCCTGCGCATCAACGAAGTACTGCGCTGGCCAGTAGCGGTTGTTGAACGCGCGCCAGATCGTGTACTGGTTGTCGAGCGCCACCGGGTACTCGACCTTCAGCTGCTGCACCGCCTTCATCACGTTGCGCGGGTCACGCTCGAAGGCGAACTCCGGCGTGTGCACGCCGATCACCACCAGGCCGTGGTCGCGGTAGCGGCGCTCCCATTCGTGAACGAACGGCATCGCACGCAGGCAGTTGATGCAGGAGTAGGTCCAGAAATCGACCAGCACGACCTTGCCGCGCAGCTGCTGGGCCGTCAGCGGTGGGCTGTTGAGCCAGCCGGTGGCCCCGTCCAGCGCGGGCAGGGTGCCTTCGACCGGCAGCGGTGCATCGCCAGCGGCGTCGGCACCGGCCATCATCATCATCGGTGGTACCGCCGGCTGCGCGCCGGGTACCGCGTCCAGCAGGCCCTGCTCGATACGCGCGGTGCTGAGCGTGGAAAGACGGGTCAGCAGGCCGGTATCCCAGCCCAAGCCGATTGCCACCACCGCCAGCAGGGCGGCCACGCCCAGCACCTTGCGCAGTGCATTGCCGAGTCCAAGCCGCGCCTGCAGCGCACGGAACACCCGGCCGCCCACCCACACCGCCAGTGCCAGCGCGGTGATCGCGCCCAGCGCATACGCCAGCAGCAGGGCGCTGGTACCCACGCTGGCACCATGCAGGGCGGCACCGGTCAGCACCAGGCCGAGGATCGGACCTGCACACGGTGCCCACAGCAGGCCGGTGGCGATGCCGATCAGCAGCGAGGTCCACGCGCCGCCGCGCCCAGCGGCATCCGCGGCATCGGCGCGCGCGCTCAGACGGGCACCCACGCGCTGGAACGGCGCCAGCAGATGGTCGGCCACTCGTGGCCACAGCAGGGCGACCGCGAACAGCGCCATCAGCAGCAGGGCGATCCAGCGCCCGACCTGGTTGGCCTGTGCCACCCATTGGCTGCCCACCGCGGCCAGGCTGGCAACCACGGTGAAGGTGAGCGCCATGCCCAGCAGCAATGGCAGCGTGCTGCGCAGGAACGGACGGTCGGCACGCGCGAACACGAACGGCAGCACCGGCAGGATGCAGGGGCTGAGCAGGGTCAGTGCGCCCCCCAGGTAGGCAAGCAGCAACAGCAGCATCGTCAGGCTCCGGAAACAGGGGAAGAACCGACCGGCACCCGCCAGCCGTCGGCAGTGCCATCCGTGGCGCCGGGAACGAACACCATCGCTGCACCGTTCATGCAGTAGCGCAGCCCGGTCGGGCGTGGGCCATCGTTGAACACATGGCCGAGGTGGCCGCCACAGCGACGGCAGTGCACCTCCACCCGCAGCATCCCGAAGGTAACGTCGCGGTCTTCGCCGATGGCGTTGTGCAGCGGCGCCCAGAAGCTGGGCCAGCCGGTGCCGCTCTCGAACTTGGTGGACGAGGAAAACAGCGGCAGCGCACAGCCGGCACACGCGAAGGTGCCCTGCCGGTGTTCCTTGTTGAGCGGGCTGCTCCACGGCCGTTCGGTGGCCTGCTGGCGCAGCACCGCGTACTGCGCCGGGGTCAGGCGCTGGCGCCACTCGGCATCACTGTGCATGACCTCGAACTGTCGCGACGGACGCGCTTCAGCGGCGGCCGGGGCGGCGCGGCTGCAGGCCCCCAGGCCGAGCAGGCCGGCGGCGGTGGCAACACCTCCCAGGCCCAGCAGATGGCGGCGGGACAAGGACATGGCGGACTCCGGGAAGGGGATGACGGGGCCATGCTGCGCCCGCCCGGGTCAACGAATCCTCACGCAGGATTCAATTTTTCGTGAGGTATCGGCGGCCGTCCCGCGCCACAATGCAACCCGCCTCCCCACTGGCCTTGAGCTGACGATGTCGACCAAACGCGTGCTGATCGTTGAAGACGATGCCCACATCGCCGACCTGCTGCGCATGCACCTGGGCGATGAGGGCTACGACGTCGCCCATGCTGCCAGCGGCGATGCCGGCCTGCGCCTGCTCGAGCAGGACGGCCCGTGGGATGCGCTGGTGCTGGACGTGATGCTGCCCGGCGTGGACGGCCTGCAGGTGTGCCAGCGCGCACGCGCGATGGCGCGGTATGTGCCGATCATCATCATCAGTGCGCGCGGCAGCGAAACCCAGCGCATCGTCGGCCTGGAACTGGGCGCGGACGATTACCTGGCAAAACCCTTCTCGATGCCGGAACTGGTGGCACGCGTGCGCGCGCTGCTGCGCCGCGCCGAGGCGATGGCGCAGAGCGCACGCATCGATGCCGGCGCGATCGAGCTGGGGGGACTGCAGTTGGACCCGGTCGCGCGTACCGCCTCGGTGGATGGCAATCCATTGGAGCTGACCCCGCGCGAGTTCGACCTGCTGTTGTTCTTCGCCCGTCACCCGGACCAGGTGTTCGCGCGCATGGAACTGCTCAACCAGGTCTGGGGCTACCAGCACGATGGCTACGAGCATACGGTCAACACCCATATCAACCGCCTGCGCAGCAAGATCGAGCCCGATCCGGCCAATCCGCGGCGGCTGCTGACGGTGTGGGGCCGTGGCTACAAGCTGGTCGACCCGGCCGGAGCAGCGGCATGATCAAGCCGAACCTGTGGCAGAAGCTGGCAGTGGTGACCGCTGCGCTGATGCTGACGTGCTGCATGGCGCTGCTTGCACTGCAGATGCGTGCCAATACCCGCCACGAGCAGGAGGTGGTACAGCGGTTGTCGCTGGGCCTGGCCGAGCACATCGCCCAGCGCAGCGAGCTGATGGATACCAGCGGCATGCGTGATGCGGCGGTGCGGGCGCTGTTCGGCCAGTTGATGGCGGTCAATCCCAGCGTCGAGGTCTACCTGCTGGATGACCAGGGCCGCATCCTCGGCCACGATGCACCCAGTGGGCACCTGGTGCGAAACCGGGTGGACGTGGCGCCGCTGCGCCACCTGCTGGCCGGTGCGCCGTTGCCGATCCTCGGCGATGACCCGCGCAGCCGTGATGGCCGCAAGGTGTTCAGCGTCGCCCCGCTGGTCGTGCAGGGTCGCCAGGCGGGCTACGTGTACGTGGTACTGGTCGGCGAGCACCGGCAGATGCTGGCCGACGATCTTGCGGCCGGCAGCCAGTGGAACACCACGCTGTGGTCGGTGGTGCTGGTCGGTGGCCTCGGCCTGCTGGCCGGGCTGGTGGCGTTCTACTGGGTGACCCGTCCGCTGCGGCGGCTGACCCGACGCATCCAGGCCTTCGACATCGACGCACCCACGCCGTTGCCACCGCCGGAGCCGCTGCGCCCCGGTGAGCGCGACGAGCTGGTGATCCTCGAACACGCACACGCGCAGATGGCGCAGCGGCTGGGCGAGCAGTGGCAGCAGCTGCGCCAGCAGGACCTGCAGCGCCGCGAACTGGTTGCCAATATCTCGCACGACCTGCGCACGCCGCTGTCGTCGCTGCATGGCTACCTGGAAACGCTGGCATTGAAGGACGCCACGCTGTCAGCGGACGAGCGCCGCCGCTATCTCGGTATCGCGCTGGCGCAGAGCGCCAAGGTCGGCCGGCTGGCGCGCGCGCTGTTCGAGCTGGCGCGGCTGGAGCATGGCGAAGTGCGGTTGGAGTGGGAGGTGTTCGCGCTGCCGGAGCTGCTGCAGGACGTGCTGCAGAAGTTCGAACTGGCGGCACAGGCGCGCGGCCAGCAGCTGCACGCAGCGTTCCCCCCCGGCCTGCCGCTGGTGCGCGCCGACCTGGGCCTGGTCGAACGGGTGTTGACCAACCTGCTCGACAACGCGCTGCGCCATGCACCCGATGGTGGACAGATCGAGGTGCGCCTTTGCGCGACTCCCGACAGCGTGGAGGTCAGCGTGGCTGATGACGGCCCAGGGGTGGCGCCGGCGTTGCGCACCCAGCTGTTCCAGGCACCGGCCGCGCTGGGCGCGCGGCGCGGCGAGAACGGCGGATTGGGGCTGTTGATCGTGCAGCGCATCGTGCAGCTGCACGGCCGCCGCATCGAACTGCGCGACAGCGAGCGTGGCGCGCTGTTCGTGTTTGCCTTGCCGCGTGCGGAACCGGCGGCCTAGCAGGCCGCTTCGCATTCGACGATGCCGCCGCCGTTTTCCAGCGGCAGGTGCAGGCGGATGCAGGCACCGCCCAGCGACGAATCGGTTACTTCGACGTGGCCGCCATGCTTGTCGGCCACCACCTGCACCAGTGCCAGGCCGAGGCCGAAGCCGGGACTGCCCGGGTCCAGCCGGACGTAGGGCTGCAGTACCTGGCCGCGCAGTTCGGGTGCAATGCCGGGGCCGTCGTCCTCCACCTGCAGGCATAGCCAGCCGTCATTGACGCTGCTGGCAATACGGATCTGCCGGCGCGCGTAGCGCAGTGCATTGCCGAGCAGGTTGCGCAGTGCCAGCTCCAGCATATGCCGGTTGACGTTGACCAGACCCACCGGCGACAGCGCCTGCTGCACCGGCATCGGCAGCGGCGCGAACTGGGCGACCACGCCGCGCACCAGCGCCGCCAGCTGCAGGCGCTGGCGGGTCAGCTGATGGCAGCGGCCCAGTGCGGCGTACTCGACGCCTGCATCGGTCAGGTGCTGCAGCCGATCCACATCGGTGCGCAATCCGCCCAGTGCATCGCGCTGCCCATCATCAAGCGCGGTGTCCTCCAGGTCGGCCAGGCCGAAACGCATCCGCGCCAATGGCGTGCGCACTTCGTGCGCCACCGCCTGCGCCAGCACACGCTGGCTTTCCAGCAGCTGCTGCAGCTGCTCGGCCATGTGGTTGAAGGCATTGGCCAGTGGCCGCACCAGCGCGGTGCCCGCACGCGGCGCACGCGTGTCCAACTGGCCATCGCGCATCTGCCTGGCCGCCTGCGCCAGCTGCGAGACGTCGCGCCACAACCGATAGACCATCACGTACATCGGCAATGCCACCGCCACCATCAGGATCAGCAGCAGGATCGCCACGCCCGACACTTCGCTGTCCTGCCAGCCCTCGTCCGGCAGCGCTTCATCCAGCGGCCCCAGCATCACCGCGTAGTCGCTGTCACCGATGCGCTGCAGGCTGCGCATGTGCTCCAGGTCGATCTGCACGCGGCCGTTGTTGAACGGCGGACGTTGGCTGGCCGGCAACGCCTTCACTGCCTCAGCCAGCGGCACCATGCGCAGCGCGTAGGCGAAATCGGCGTCGAGTTCGCGTGCCAGCACCGGCCACTGGTCGCGCGGGGTTTCGGCGAAGCGGTGCTGCAGCAGGGCATGGGTGCCACGCATTTCGGCCTGCAGCCCGGCTTCGGTGCGGTCCTCCAGCAGGGCATCCCAGGCCCACAGGCCCAGCACGATCAGCAACAGGTGGGCAACCAGGAAGCCGATGCCGTAGCGCAGGAAGTGGAAGGCGTGGCCGCGCATCGCCGAGGGCGTGCGCTTCATCCCCATGCCGAGCGGCTGAACAGGTAGCCGCGGCCACGGACGGTCTTGATCCGTTCCGGCTGCTCGGGGTTGTCGCCCAGCTTGCGGCGCAGGCGCGAGATGCGGGCATCGATCGAACGGTCCAGGCCGTCGAAGGCGATGCCACGCAGGCCGCGCAGCAGCGCGTCGCGGTCCAGGATCTGGCCGGCATTGCTGGCCAGCAGGAACAGCAGGTCGAACTCGGCGGTGGTCAGCTCCAGCAGGCTGCCCTGCAGGTGCACGTTGCGGGTGGACGGGTCGATGCTCAGCTCGCCGAAGCGCAGGCTGCCGTCACGCGGTTCGACCCGGCGGTGGCGGCGCAGGTGGGCGCGCAGCCGCGCCAGCAGCACCCGCGGTTCGATCGGTTTGCCGATGTAGTCGTCGGCCCCCAGCTCCAGCCCCAGAACCTGGTCGATGTTGTCGGTGCGGGCGGTCAGCACGCAGATGATGCCGTCATAGAGGGGCCGGATCTGCCGACACACTTCGAAACCATCCTGGTCGGGCAGGCCGACATCGAGCAGCACCAGGGCTGGTTTCTCGGCCAGGATGCGGGCCACTGCGCGCTCGCCGCTGCGCTCGTGGGCCACCTGGTAGCCATGCCGTTGCAGGTAGTCGCTGACCATCGTTCCCAGGCGGGCATCGTCTTCGACCAGTACGATATCCAGCATTTCCAAGGCCTCCGTAGGCGCAAACGTACCGCCACGGCACGAGCGCGGCGATGCTATCCCAGCCATCGGGCCGCCCGGGTCCCGGGGGCGGGCGCCATTCAGCCGGGGTTGCTGGCGCAGGGGCCGGGTCTCAGTCCCGGCAACAACTTGGCGTTCAGCATAGCCTGATGCTGTTACAAAACGTTACCTTCGTGATACGACGGGTGACGATCGCTGACAGCAAAGCGACTGACGCCGCGCGGTCCGGCGCCGAGCATGGAGTCTCCTCCGCTCCGCGTGCCGTCCCCCATGTCGCCCGCCGCCCTCTGCCTGCTGAACCCGTCCCGCCGCCGCCAGTGCGGAGGCTCCCGATGAGCGGCGTGGTCGGGGCCTGGTTGCCGCCCGCCGAGGACGAGCAGTTGCTGCAGCACCTGGCGCCGATGCTGCGGGCGCTGCAGCAGCGTGGGCGTGGCCGCATCGGCTACTGGACCGACGCCGAGGCCGGCCTCGCGCTGGGCCACTGCCGGGCGCCGACCGATACGCCGTTGCAGCCGCTGAGCTCGGACTGCGGTCGCTACGTGCTGTGCCTGGACGGCCGCCTGTACAACCGCGCTGACCTGCAGGCGCAGTTGCGCGATCTGCCACGCAGCTGCAGCGATGCACGGCTGCTGCTGCAGGCGATCGTCGAATGGGGCGTGCAGCGGGCGCTGTCGCGTATCGAGGGCGCCTTCGGTTTCAGCGTCTGGGACCGCGAGTCGCGCGTGCTGTGGCTGGCCCGTGATCCGGTGGGCGAGAGGCCGCTGTACTACGGCTGGTACCAGGGCCAGTTCCTGTTCGCCTCGGAGTTGAAGGCGCTGCAGGCCTTCGCCGGGTTCGCACCGAGCATCGACCAGGATGCGCTGAGCCTTCTGCTGCGTCACGACTATGTGCCGGCGCCGCACACCATCTACCGCGGCATCCACAAGCTGGTGGCGGGCGCGATGCTGCGCATCGATCTCAGCGACCACGCCGCCGGTTACTCCAGCCAGGCCGCGCAGGGGGGGGCGCGTTACTGGTGCGCACGCGACGCGATGCAGCGTGCACTGCAGGAGCCGCTGCAGCCGGCGCCAAGCCTGGAACAGGCCACCGACCAGCTCGAAGCGGTACTGCAGAAGGCCATCGCTTCACGCATGCACTCGCCATTGGCCTGTGGCGCGTTCCTGTCCGGCGGCACCGACTCATCGCTGGTGACGGCGATGATGCAGGCCCAATCGACCCTGCCGATCGAAGCCTGGACGGTCGGCTTCGACGATCCGGGACATGACGAGAGCGACTGGGCGTCGCAGGTCGCGCGCCATCTGGGTGTGCAGCACCACCTGCACCGCATGGACGCGCGCCAGGGCCTGGATCTGCTGCAGCGCCTGCCGCAGGTCTGGTGCGAACCGTTCGCCGACGCCTCGCAGCTGCCGACGCTGCTGGCCAGTGAACTGCTGGGGGCACGCAAGCCGGTGGCGCTGACCGGTGACGGTGGCGATGAACTGTTCTTCGGCCACCCCAGCTATGGCCGCGCGCTGCGCAATGCGCGCCTGTGCGGTGGCTTGCCGGACTGGGTACGCGACCTGGCGCGGCGCAGCGGCAACCGCATGAACGCCGAGCGTGGTCGTCTCGGTGGATGGCGTGCCTTGGTGGCCGAAGTTGCTGCCAACGATGTGGAAGGCCACTACCTGCAGCGGGTGACCCGCTGGCGGCAGCCGGCGCAGGTGGTGCTGGGCGCGCGTGAACCGGTGACGATCTTCCAGCAGCAGGACTCGGCGCTGCCGGCCGAAGCGCGCATCCAGCTGCTGGATTTCCGCATGGATCTGGCCGAGGGCATCCTGGCCAAGGTCGACCGCGCGGGCATGGCGGCGGGCGTTGAAACCCGTGCGCCACTGCTGGACATGGAGGTGGTGCGACTGGCCTGGCGCCTGCCGCAGCACCTGAAGTACCACGACGGCGAACACAAACTGATCCTGAAGCACCTGTTGGCACGCTACCTGCCCGAGCCGCTGGTGTACCGTCCCAAGCGCGGCTTTGGCCCGCCGATGGCGCGCTGGCTGGCTGGTCCGTTGCGCGATTGGGCGGAGGCGCTGCTGGACCCGCAGCTGCTTCGCAATCAGGGCTGTTTCGATCCGGCACGCGTGCGCGGCATTTGGGAAGCGTTCCTGCGCGGCGAGCGCAAGTGGCACACGCACCTGTGGAACGTGTTGATGTTCCAGGCGTGGCACCAGCACTGGCACGGTGGTCGCGGGCGCTGAGGTTCCTTCGCGGTGTGTTCTGCGTGGCGTGTGGCGGATTCGTTCTGCGTGGCGCAGGGCGGAGACCCTTGCGTACGAATGTCCTCCGGCGCCGGCCGTTGGCCGTCACCTCCCCCTTTACTTCGTACGCAAGGGTCTCCGCCCTGCGTTCGGAGTTCGTCGGCGCGTCATTGAAAGGTTGCAGCGAGCACTGCGCTCTACCCACCGCAAGCCGAGCCTCGTCGGGGCGGGCAGGGGTCTGGGCAAAGTAAAGGAGGAGGTGACGGCCAACGGCCGACGCCGGGGGACATTTGCCCAGACCCCTGCCTGCCCCGGCGGGGCCCATCAGTTCGCGGGGAATCGAGACGAAGACACGCTTGTGGCGGGCTCATTCTGCGTGGAGCAGGGCGGAGGCCCTCGCGTACGAATGTCCTCCGGCGCCGGCCGTTGGCCGTCACCTCCTCCTTTACTTCGTACGCAAGGGCCTCCGCCCTGCGTTCGGAGTTCGTCGGCGCGTCATTGAAAGGTTGCCGCGAGCACTGCGCTCTACCCACCGCAAGCCGAGCCTCGTCGGGGCGGGCAGGGGTCTGGGCAAAGTAAAGGAGGAGGTGACGGCCAACGGCCGGCGCCGGGGGACATTTGCCCAGGCCCCTGCCTGTCACGGCGGGGCCCCTCAGCTCGCAGAGACATCGGACGAAGACGCACTTCGGAATCCGAACACCAGGCAAAAAAAGACCCGGCAGAGGGAGGGATCTGCCGGGTCCGGATTGCATGGGGGGAGGGACCCACGCAATGAGCGTTGCGTCGCGTCAGTGGTTGCTCGCGTCCGCCGTTGATTCGTTGTAACCCTGCACCAGTTCGGACCAGGCCTTGCTGGCCTGCAGGCCGAGACCGACCACATCCTGCTGGGCCTGGCCCAGCCGCTGCAGGTTGTCCTGCCACAGCTGTGTGCCCCTGTTGAGCATCCCGGCCGCGTCGTCGCTGCGGGCCAGTTCACCCAGCCAGCCGCCGGTCGCGGTCAGGTTGCGCTCCATCGCCTTCAGCTGCACCCCAAACATGCTTTCCGCGTTCTCCAACGCCAACCGGTTCGCGCGGGTTGCAGCGGCGGCGAGCTGGCGGGTGGCATCACTGAAGCGATCGCTGAAGGCGGCGGCCATGTGGCATCAGGGAGTGGCTTGATGCATTGCAGCATACGCCGTTGATGCGGCAATGCAACAAAAATAACAAAGGCGCTCAGGGCGCCTTTAGAAAGCCTTTCAGATCAATGGGTTGATCAGGCCGTCGGGCCGCGGTAGCGACAGCCGGAGGTGCAGGTTTCGTGCACGGTGATCTCGCTCAGCGCCGGCAGGCTGGGCTTGAGTTCGTTCCAGATCCACACCGCCAGGTTCTCGCTGGTCGGATTCTCCAGGCCGGGGATGTCATTGAGGTAGTGATGGTCCAGGCGGTCGTAGATCGGCTGGAAGGCCGCCTTCACGTCGCCGAAGTCCATGATCCAGCCGGTCTGCGCACCCGGCTCGCCCTCGACCTTCAGTTCCACCCGGAACGAGTGGCCGTGCAGGCGCGCGCACTTGTGCCCCGGCGGCACGTTGGGAAGGCGGTGCGCCGCCTCGAGCATGAAGACTTTGAAGATTTCCATGGCGCAATTGTACGCCGCAGGCGGCCCGGCAGCCTGAGCGGACGCCGGGCTTTCGTGAAGTGACTCTTTCCATCCGGATGAAGAGATGATAGTTTCTCTTATATCCGTATGAAGAGATGTTATTGGCCGGGCGCCGGCCAGGCATGGACTACTGCGGAACTTCGTCGTCCTTACCACCTCCCCCACATCGTCATGCCCAAGCACACCCTGCTCGTGGCGGCCCTGGCCGTCGCTCTGGCCGCGCCTTTGCCTGCCGCCGCCGAAACCTCCGCCGACGCCAGTGGCGAAGCCAGCACCCTGGCCGCCGTGCGTGTCACCGGTTCCAACATCAAGCGCACCGATACCGAGGCCTCCAACCCGGTGCAGGTGATCGGTCGCCAGCAGCTGGAACAGACCGGCAAGGCCACCGTGGCCGACGTGCTGCGTTCGATCTCGGCCAACACCGGCAACGCCGCCAACGAAACCACCAACAACGGCTGGGCCTCCGGCTCGGCCGGCATCGGCCTGCGCGGCCTGTCGCAGAAGAACACGCTGGTGCTGCTCAACGGCCGCCGCCTGGCCAACTACGGCTTCCCGGCCGGCGGTCTGTCCGACACATTCGTCGATCTCAACGCGCTGCCGCTGGTGGCCGTCGAGCGCATCGAAGTGCTCAAGGACGGCGCCTCGGCGGTGTACGGCTCCGATGCCGTGGCCGGCGTGGTCAACATCATCACCCGGCAGAACTTCGAAGGCGCCGAGATCGGCGGCAGCTTCGGCGGTGCCGACCAGGGCGGCCTGCACGAGCAGAACCTGAAGTTCGTCGGCGGCCTGGGTGATCTCGACACCGATGGCTACAACATCCTCTTCAGCCTGCAGGGGTACAACCGTGAGCGCCTGGACCAGGACGAACGCAACCTGACCAGGAGCGGCATCTACACCGACAAGCCGGGTGGCCGCTGGAACGGCTGGTCGGCCAAGGGTGCGCGCTACCTGGTCAACGGCGTGTCGGTACCGATGCTCGACGCCAACGGCAACTGCCCGGCCGGCACCACCCGCGTTGCCAGCGCGCCGATTGATGGCCTGTCCGGTGACACCTGCGGCTTCAACCAGGCGCCGTTCACCACGCTGATCCCCTCGACCAAGCGTTACCAGGCCTATGCCAACGGCACCTTCCGCCTGAACGACAACGTCGAGGCCTTCGGCGAAGTGCTGTACAGCCAGATCAAGAGCGCCGCGTGGTTCGGCAGCAGCCCGTTCTTCACCCTGGAGAGCGGCCGCTTCGCACTGAACGCCAACAGCGGCCTGGCCGAGCCGGTGTCGTCGCTGCTGCCGGCCAACAATCCGTACAACCCGTACGGCCGTGCGATCCCGATCGAGTACACGTTCTTCGACCTTGGCGGCACCATCAAGACCAACCGATCCACGGCCTATCGCGGCGTGTTCGGCCTGCGCGGCACCACCGCCAACTGGGACTGGGAAGTCGCTGCATTCGGTGCGCGCAGCAGCGAACGCGAGAGCGTGTCCGGCGGCTTCGCCAACCGCTGGGCGCTGGCCGATGCGCTGGCCACGGGCAGCTACAACCTGCTCAACCCGGCGGCGACGCCGCAGTCGGTGCGCGACTCGATCAACATCGCCACGCTGCGTCCGGCCGAATCCAAGCTGCAGGGCATCGATGCAAAGATCTCCGGCAGCCTGGGCCACACCTGGGCGGGTGAGATCGGCTTCGCGGCCGGTGCCGAGTGGCGCCGCGAAAAGCTCGACTCCAACAACCCGTGGCAGATCGATGCCGGCCTGCAGGTGCGCCCGGCCATTGCCGAAGTACACGGCAAGCGCCAGGTCAGTGCGGCCTACGCCGAAGTGAACGTGCCGCTGGCCTCGACGCTGGAGCTGTCCGCCGCCGCGCGCGCCGACCACTACGACGATTTCGGCGATGCATTCTCGCCGAAGATCGGCCTGCGCTGGCAGCCCCTGGATGTCCTGCTGGTGCGTGCGTCCGCTTCCAAGGGCTTCCGCGCACCGTCGCTGTCGGAAAACTCCAACAGCACCAGCATCGCCTATGGCAGCGTGGTCGATCCGCGTGATCCGGACGTGCCGGGTTCGCGGCAGAACCCGACCTTCTTCACCGTCGGCAACAACGAACTGAAGCCCGAGCGCACCAGGAGCGTGAACTTCGGTGTGGTGCTGTCGCCGTGGGCCAACACCAACCTGAGCGTGGACTACTACCGCATCCAGCTGGACAACCTGGTCGGCACCAACAACACCCAGACCCTGGTCAACGACAACGTGGCTGGCGCGGTGCAGCGCGATGAGCGCGGCAAGCTGCAGGCGGTCTACAACCGCTACCAGAACCTGAGCGAGCTGAGGACCTCGGGCATCGACGTCGAACTGCGCCAGCGCATCCCGACCGCGGTGCTGGGTGACTTCACCGTGTCCTCGGCTTACACCCACGTGCGCGACTACCGTCGCCCGACCGTGGTCGGTGGCCCGCTGGTCGACTACGCCGGCAGCAACCTGGGCGCGACCCTGCCCAAGGACAAGGCCACCACCACGCTGGACTGGAAGTACGGTGATTTCAACGCAGCCGTGACCTGGTACTACACCAGCAGCTACCGCCAGGAAGCCAGCACCGCAGCCAAGGCCGTGCAGCAGCGCGTCGGCAGCTACAGCCAGTACGACCTGTACCTGGCCTACACCGGCATCGACAAGCTGACGCTGTATGCCAAGGTGCAGAACCTGGCCGACAAGACGCCGCCGTACGACGCCTCGTTCCCGGGCATCCGCGCGCCATACGACTTCAGCCAGTACGACCTGCGCGGCCGCTACTTCACGCTGGGCTTCGATTACCGCTTCTGATCCATCCGCCGCGGCCGGCCACCTGAAGGGACCGGCCGCGCAACTGTCTGCCGTTGTGTTCCAGGGGAGTCACCGTGTCCTTGCATCGCCGTGCCGTTCTTCCGTTGCTGCTTGCCGCCGCCACTGTACTGTCCTGCCCGCAGCCGGCGCAGGCACAGAGTGCCTATTTCTTCCCGCAGGTCACGGATGCGGCAGCCTTCGATGCAGCGGTGCCGACGCCAGAGCAGTTCCTCGGCTACCCGATCGGTAGCCGCTACACCCGGCACGACCAACTGGTGGCGTACTTCCAGGAGCTGGCCAGACGCTCGGACAAGATCAGCGTGCGCGAGATCGGACGAAGCTACGAGGGCCGGCCGCTGCTGATCGCCACCGTCACCGCCGCCGGCAATCACGCGCGGCTGGAACAGCTGCGCCAACAGCACGCGACCCTGGCCGATCCGGCGCAACCGCGCAGCGCGGCCGGTGACAGCCCGGTGGTGGTGTGGCTGGGTTACAGCGTGCATGGCAACGAGACGTCCAGTGCCGAGGCGGCGATGCTGACTGCTTACTACCTGGTGGCCAACCGCAGTGCTGAAACCCAGCAGTGGCTGCAGCACGCGGTGGTGCTGTTCGATCCGGCACAGAACCCGGATGGCCGCGATCGTGCGGCCAACTGGCACAACGCCTGGGCCTCCGATCCGGCCTCGGCCGACCCGGCCGACAAGGAACACGTCGAACCGTTCCCGCAGGGCCGCACCAACCACTACTTCACCGATCTCAACCGCGACTGGCTTGCCCTCACACAGCAGGACTCGCGGCCGAAGGTGGAGGTGTTCCACCAGTGGTACCCGAACGTGCAGATCGACTTCCACGAAATGGGCAAGGACAGCACCTACTACTTCGAGCCCTCGCCGAAGAGCATGCACAGCCCGCTGATTCCGGCGGCGTCGTATGAATTCAACAAGACCCTGGCCAAGTACCACGCGCAGGCGCTGGATGCCTTGGGTTCGCTGTACTACACCGGCGAGAACTTCGACAACTTCTCGCCGGTGTACGGTTCCACCTACCCGGACTTCCATGGTGCCGTCGGCGTTACCGTCGAGCAGGCCAGTTCGCGTGGCCGCGTGCAGGAATCGGTGAACGGCCTGCTGACCTTCCCGTTCACCATCCGCAACCAGGTCGCCACCGGGCTGGGCACGGTGCGTGGCGCGGTAACTGAGCGCAGCGGCCTATTCGACCTGCAGAAGCAGTTCTTCCAGAGCGCGCTGAAGCAGGCCGCACAGCAGCCGGTGAAGAGCTTCGTGTTCGGTGATGTGCATGATCCGGCGCTGACCCGCCGCCTGCTGGAACTGTTGCTGCTGCATCGCATCGAGGTACGCGCGCTGGAGCGTGCAATCACCGTCGATGGGCAGCGCTTCGATGCCGGCAGCGCCTATGTGGTGCCGGTGCAGCAGGCGCAGTTCCGCCTGGTGCATTCGATCTTTGCCGAGACACCGCCGATCAAGGGGGATGTGTTTTACGGCAGCACCAGCTATGCGATCGCACCGGCCTACGGCGTGGCTTTCGCCGGCAGCCGTAGCCGTATCGAGGGTGGCGCACGCGTGACTGCGCTGCCGGCTGAGCAGGGCACGGTGCTGGGTGGCCAGGCCGGATTCGCGTACGCGATCGACTGGCGCGACTACAACGCCGGGCGCGCGCTGGCCGCGCTGCAGGGCAAGGGCGTGAGCGCACGTGCGGCATTCCAGCCGTTCACCACCGCGACCGCGCAGGGCGACGTAAGCTTCGCCGCCGGCAGCCTGGTGATTCCAGTTGCCGGGCAAACGCTGCAGGGCGCGGCGCTGCTTGAGGCAGTGACATCTGCCGCGCGCGAGGCAGGTGTGCAGGTGCACGCGCTGTCCAGTGGCCGCAGCCGCGAAGGCATCGATCTGGGCAGTGACGGCATCAAGGCGCTGCGCAAACCCGCGGTTGCGCTGGTGATGGGGGAGGGCGTGGCCGCCACCGAGATCGGCTCGGCCTGGTTCCTGCTCGACCAGCAACTGCACCTTCCGGCCAGCAAGCTGGACCCACAGCAGCTGGCCAAGGTGCCGCTGGACCGCTACACCACGATCGTGCTGTCCGGTGGCACCTATACCGGCGTCGATGCCGCGGCGGTGGCTGCACTGAAGCGCTGGGTGCAGGCCGGTGGTTCATTGGTGACCTATGGCAGTGCCTCGAAGTGGGCGATCGAACAGAAGCTCGCCGACGGCGAGAAGCTCGGCAAGGACGAAGAGACTGCCGACGAGAGCCGCCGTGCATTCGGCGACCAGCGCGACATCGCCGCGATCGAGCGGGTCAGCGGCAACATCCTCAGCGCCGATGTGGACACCAGTCATCCGCTGGCGTTCGGTGTGCCGCGCCGGCAACTGGCGATCAACAAGGAGAACACGGTGACGCTGCAGCCGAGTGCGAACCCATTCTCGACGGTGGTACGCATCGACACGCCGCCGCGGGTGAATGGCTATCTTTCCGAGCGCAACCGTGCGCGGGTGGCGGGCAGCGCGTGGCTGCTGGTGTCGGCGCAGGGGCAGGGCAACGTGGTGCTGTTTGCCGATGACCCGGCGCACCGCAAGTACTGGCACGGGACGGATCGGCTGCTGATCAACGCGATCTTCTTCGGGAATCTGGTGAATCCGAGTAAAGCGCGGGGTTGAGGCGTTTGGCGCCGAGTCGTTGTTGTGCTTGGGAGGCAGGGGGCCTCAGCCAGGACACGCCGTGAACCCATCCATGGGGGCTCGATGGCGCCATCCTTGGCGCCAACGGTCCTGGCTGAGGCCCCCTGCCTCCCATGACAGTTTCCTGCGGGCGCGGACGCATCAGACCCCAAGGCGGGAGCAAGGGCAAAGGCAAAGGCAAAGGCAAAGGCAAAGCCAGGAATTGCGGCTTCGGCTTTTGACTTTGAATTTGAATTTGAATTTGAATTTGATCTTTCTTCTCCCGGCTACCCGGCGGGAGAAGAAGGCGCAGGCAATGCTTGAAGCGGATGGGCATGGGGGCAGCGCAGAACCGTTGGCGCCATGGATGGCGCCATCGAGCTTACATGGACGTATTTACAGCGTGTTCTGCGCTGCCCCCATGCCCATCCGCCCTCGGTACTGCCACCGCGTGCTTTGTCACCCGGTAGCCAGCAAAAAAAAGGACGGCGCGTCAGCGCCGTCCCTCGATAGCCCCCCGCGCAGCGGGAAGCACCCTCCCTGGCAGCTGGGATCAGCCGGCGCGACCGCCGCCGCCGCCCTGGCCGCGGCCACGGCCGCCACCATTACCGCCACCGCCACGACGCTGGCCCTGACCGGCGCCTGCACCCGCACGCTGCTGGCCGTTGCCACCGCCCTCGCGACGGCCACCGCCGGCCTTCTTCGGGCCGGCATGCGCATGGCGCGGTGCATCACCGTGCGGACGGCGTGCGTGGCTCTTGCGCGGTGCGCGCTCGCCGGTATCGTGCTCGGCCTTGCCCGGCGCACTGTTGCCCCAGCGGATCGGAACCTGCAGTTCGAAGCCCGGCACATCGCGGATGTCCATGTCGCGGCCCAGCAGGCGCACGATCGCGCGCAGCAGCTTCACTTCATCCTGCGCCACCAGCGAAATCGCCTGGCCGGTCGCGCCGTTGCGGCCGGTACGACCGATGCGGTGCACGTAGTCCTCGGCCACCATCGGCAGGTCGAAGTTGATCACCTTCGGCAGCTCGTTGATGTCGATGCCGCGCGCAGCGATGTCGGTGGCCACCAGCACGGTCACGCGGCCGGCCTTGAAGTCGCCCAGCGCACGCAGGCGCTGGCCCTGGCTCTTGTTGCCATGGATCGCCGCGGTCTTGATGCCTGACTTTTCCAGGAACGTGGCCAGCTTGTCGCTGCCGTGCTTGGTGCGTGCGAACACCAGGGTCTGCTCGCGGCTGTCCTGCGCCAGCAGGTGCAGCAGCAGGTCGCGCTTGCGGCCGGCATCGACCGGATGCACGCGATGGGTGATGGTTTCGGCCACGGTGTTCTTCGGCGTCACCTGGATCTGTTCCGGGTTGCGCATGAACTCCAGCGCCAGCTGGCGGATGTTGTCCTCGAAGGTGGCCGAGAACAGCAGGGTCTGGCGGTTCTGCTTCGGCAGCTTGGCCAGGATGCGCTTGATCGACGGCAGGAAGCCCATGTCGAGCATGCGGTCGGCTTCGTCCAGCACCAGCAGCTCAATGCCGGACAGGTCGACACTGCGACGTTCCAGATGGTCGATCAGGCGGCCCGGGCAGGCCACCAGCAGGTCCACGCCACGGCGCAGGATGTCCAGCTGGTTGCCCATGCCGACACCGCCGTAGATGCAGGCGCTGGGAATGCGCAGGTACTTGCTGTAGCCGCGCAGGCTGTCATGCACCTGGGTGGCCAGTTCGCGGGTCGGGGCCAGGATCAGCGCACGCGGCTTGCGCGGGCCGGCACGCACCTCCTGCGAGGCGGTGCCCAGGTGCTGCAGCAACGGCAGGCCGAACGCAGCAGTCTTGCCGGTACCGGTCTGTGCGCCGGCCAGCAGGTCGCGACCGGCCAGCGCCAGCGGGATCGCCTGCTGCTGGATCGGGGTCGGGGTTTCGTAGCCCTGCTCGGCAAGCGCACGCAGCAGGAAGGGCGCCAGGCCCAGCGATTCAAAAGACATTGAGATTGCTCCAGGTACAAGAAACGCCTGTCCGAGCGGACAGACGGGGGCAGATCAAAGTGATCGGCTGACTCGGAGCGTTCCCGTGAACCGCGCTGCGAGAAGTTGGGTGCAGCCGGCACGAAGCGCAGGCTGGAATGCGTGACGAACGGCGTCGGAGTGGGGGCGGGCGAAGAGGGCGGACCCTGGTCGCCGGCGATCCCGGAGGGAAACGGACGGCCGCTGCAGACCTGCCTAGTCTAACCGATGGCTGAGACCTCGCGCAAAAAGCCCCGTTCAGGTAAGGGGGGGCTCTCTGCAGGGCTGCGCCCTGCACCCGCAGAGGCCAAAGCGACGTCAACGTCAAAAGCGGGTTTCCTGAGGGATGGCGGGGTGGGTCCGGTGGCGGGAGACGCCGTAAACCCGTCCATGGGGGCTTGGCCGCGGCATCCATGCCGCGGACACTCCCGCCACCGGACCCACCCCGCCTTCGACAGTTTCCCGCGATCTGTCGGAATGGCATGGGGTCAGATCCGTTTTCCGCAGGAAAACGGATCTGACCCCGGAATTTCATTCGATATCTGACAGATTTCATCCACGCATAGCGTGGATCTATTGGCCACCGGTCTACTGTCGAAGGCGGGGTACTGTGGGTTTGCGGGGTGTGAGCGGCATGGATGCCGCGACCAAGCCCCCATGGATGGGTTTACCGCGTCCCCGCAAACCCACAGTGCCTCGCCATCCCACGGAATGTCCGCTGTTGCTGTTGCATCGGCTGTTGCCTTGGCTTGAAGCAGGTGCAGGGCTGCAAGCCCTGCCGAACCCCCTCCTGCGGTAGTGTGGGCCGATGCCGCGCTGCAGCTTGGCGCCGCCGCAGATTTGATTACACTTGAAACTTGTTTGCCCACGACTCCGGACACCCACCCATGAAGCTTGGTTCTTTGAAGGAAGGCGGCCGCGACGGCACCCTGATCGTCGTTTCGCGTGACCTGCGCCACGGCGTGCGCGCCACCGGCATCGCCGCCACCCTGCAGCAGGCCCTGGAGGACTGGAGCCACATCGCACCGCGCCTGAACGCCCTGTACGAATCGCTCAACGCTGGCGACGCCGATGGCGTGTTCGACCTCGATCCGCAGGCGCTGGCCGCACCGATGCCGCGTGCCTATGAGTTCGTCGATGGCAGCGCCTACCTGCCGCACGTCGAGCGCGTGCGCCGCGCCCGCGGTGCCGAGGTGCCGGAGAGCTTCTATACCGACCCGCTGATGTACCAGGCCACCAGCGCAGGCTTCTACGGCCCGCGCGATGCGGTCAAGGTGGTCAGCGAGGACTACGGCATCGACCTGGAAGCGGAGATCGTGGTGATCACCGACGACGTGCCGATGGCGGCCACCCCGGAACAGGCCGCCAGCCACATCCAGCTGGTCGGCCTGGTCAACGATGTCTCGCTGCGCAACCTGATCCCGGGCGAGCTGGCCAAGGGCTTCGGCTTCCTGCAGTCCAAGCCGCGTTCGGCGCTGTCGCCGGTGTTCGTCACCCCCGATGAGCTGGGCGCTGCGTGGCAGGACAGCAAGGTGCACTTGCCGTTGCTGACCCACATCAACGGCCGGTGGTTCGGTGCGCCGGAGGCGGGCGTGGACATGCAGTTCAACTTCGCCCAGCTGGTCGCGCATGCGGCCAAGACCCGCCCGCTGGGTGCCGGCACCATTGTCGGCTCGGGCACCATCGCCAACGAAGACACCAGCAAGGGTGCCTCGTGCTTCGCCGAGCAGCGCGTGGTCGAGACCCTGCGTCACGGCAAGCCGAGCACGCCGTTCATGTCCTTCGGCGACGTGGTCCGCATCGAGATGCTCGATGCTGCCGGCAACAGCATCTTCGGTGCGATCGAGCAGCGCATCGAACAGGCGGCCAAGCCCTGAGCATGGAGGCGGCGATGGAGATCCCGGTCGACGACAGCATCGTGCTGTACACCTACTGGCGATCCAGCGCCGCCTACCGCGTGCGCATCGGCCTGGAGCTGAAGGGCCTGGCCTGGGAGGCGCGGCCGGTGCATCTGGTGCGTGACGGTGGCGAGCAGCACCATGAGGCTTATCGCGCGCTCAATCCGCAGCAGCTGGTGCCGACCCTGCTGCTTGATGGGCACACGCTGACCCAGTCACTGGCGATCATCGAGTACCTGGAAGAGCGCTTCCCACAGGTGCCGCTGCTGCCGGCCGATGCTGCGGGCCGCGCACGGGTGCGGGCGCTGGCGCAGCTTGTGGCCTGCGATATCCATCCGATCAACAACCTGCGGGTGATGCAGTACCTGGAACGCGACCTGCAGCTGCCTGCCGACGCCCGCACGCAGTGGACCCTGCACTGGATCGCCGAAGGCTTTGACGCGATGGAAGCGATGCTGGCCAACAGCCGCGACACCGGCACCTTCTGCCACGGCGACCGCCCTGGCCTGGCCGACATCTGCCTGTTGCCGCAGCTGTACAACGCCCACCGCTTCGGCCTGGACCTGGCACCGTACCCGACCCTGCGCCGCATCGAAGCGGCCTGCCAGGCACTGGATGCCTTCGACCGCGCCCGCCCGGAACACCAGCTCGACGCCGCCTGAAAAAAGGGGACGGAGGGGATTAAGTCGTATATGCACTTACGACTTAATCCCCTCCGTCCCTTTTCTGTTGCAATCGGGCCAGGTCATCGCGGAACAACCGGTAGGCCTCCTCGCGGCGGGCATCGTCGGTCTGTCGCAGCACCCATGCCGGGTGCACCGTGGCGTAGCCGCGGGTGCCGTCTTCGAGGGTGTGCCAGCGCCCGCGGTCGCGTGAGAGGTCGAAATCTCGACCGAATACCGAGGCTGCCGCAGTCGCGCCCAGGCACACGATCACCTGGGGCCGCACGCGCGCGATCTCACCCATCAGCCAGGGCCGGCAGGCCTGGATGTGACGGCTCTCCGGCCGCTTGTGCAGCCGCACCTTGCCGCGCCGTTCATGGTGGAAGTGCTTCACCGCGTTGGTGAGGTACAGCGTGGCGCGATCGATCCCCAGTTCCGCCAATGCGCGGTCCAGCACCTGGCCGGCAGGTCCTGCAAATGGCTGCCCACGCAGATCTTCGGTGTCACCGGGTTGCTCTCCGACCAGCATCACCCCGGCCCCTGCCGGCCCCTGTCCGAATACGGTCTGCGTGGCCTGCTCCCACAACGGGCACTGGCGGCAGGCGCTGGCCTGCCCGCGCAGATTGTCCAGGCTGCTGGCTTCGGCTGCCGATGCCGGAGGGTTCGCTCGCAGCGGAATCCTGCGTTGCGGTGCCTGCGCGGGACGGTCATGCATTTCCTGCACGCGGTCGGCGGCGTCGCGTACCAGGCGAGGCAGCAATCGGGCTTCAGGCAGGTGGCGCCAGTACTTGGCCGGCATCTCCTGCATCATCATCCGCGTGTTGAGCCGGGCCGGATTGAAAATGCTGGCGTAATAGGTCTGCCACAGCGACTCGCGTGCATCCTCGGCCGGGGCATCCTCGCGTCGTGCACCGGGGCCGAAGGCAAGCGCCTGCCCATCCCAGGAGGCACTGCGCGAAGGCGTGAGGATGGCCCAGCGCATGCCGGTGAAGCGGCGCGCGAAGAACGGCGCGACCCGGTCGACGATGTGGTGCTGTGGCTCGAACCAGGCGATGAACGCATCAGGCTGGCCAGGCACTTCGCGGAAGCGCACGAATGCCTTCATCTTGTGCGTGTCGCGGCGGACCGCCTGGGCCATGGACATCGCCCTCAGTACGTCGGCATCGGCAGGGTTTGACAGCACCGAGCGTTCGCCATGGGCGATGCGCCACAGCAACCGGTACAGGAGGGCCATGCGTTGTCCGTCGCGATGGCACAGGCAGGTGTCCGCCAGCTCCAGGAAGTCGCGCGGTACCGTCGGTGCGCCAGCGTCGGCCTGTGCGGGCGCCGAGGTGACCGCTGGCGCGTCCAGCAGTGATGCGTCGCTGCCCTCGAGCCAGTCCAGCTGCTCCGGCGCGACGCCGCGCAGCAGGGCTTCGCGCGCACCGCTGCGCCAGGCCTCCAGCGACCATGGCGGATCCACCCGCAGCGACCAGCGCTGCGCGTCAGGCCGCGGACGGGGCATCGAACAGCGAACCCTGTCGCGGCGGCGGGGCCAGCTGCGCGCGCAGCGCCGCCGGATCGTCCAGTGCTTTGCGCGGGTGATGGTCGGCCAGCAGCACGAACGGCAGCAGCTTGCTCATCGGTGCCTTCAGGCGTGCGATGTCGGCCACGCGCAGCCGCCCGTGACGGCGCGCCATCAGCACGCGCTTGACGTTGCGCACGCCAAGGCCGGGCACGCGCAGCAGCATCTCCTTCGGTGCCCGGTTCAGATCGACCGGAAAGCGCTCGGGATGGCGGATTGCCCAGGCCATCTTCGGGTCGATATCCAGGTCGAGCATGCCGTCCTGGGTGGTATCGGTAATCTCATCCACGCCGTACCCGTAGAAGCGCAGCAGCCAGTCAGCCTGGTAAAGGCGATGTTCGCGCTGCAGCGGTGGCGGCTGCAGTGGCAGCTGCCGGCTGGCGTCCGGAATCGGGCTGAACGCGGAGTAGTAGACCCGGCGCATGCGGTAGTTGCCGTACAGGCTGTCGGCGCTGGCCAGGATCTGCTGGTCGTTTGCCCCGTCCGCGCCGACGATCATCTGGGTGCTCTGCCCGGCCGGTGCGAAACGGGGAGGGCGCGGGCGAGTGCTGCGGCTGGCCGTCGGTGCCACCGCTGCGGGGGCCTTGCGAGCTTCCTTGGCTTCCTCGATGCGCCAGCGCAGTTCCCCCATCGCGCCACGGATGGAATGAACCGTCTTCTCCGGCGCCAAGGCGCTCAGGCCGGCTTCGGTGGGCAGTTCCACGTTGATGGACAGGCGGTCGGCATAGCGCCCGGCACTGGCCAGCAGTTCCGGCGAGGCCTCGGGAATGGTCTTGAGGTGGATGTAGCCGGCATAGCGGTGTTCTTCGCGCAGTTGCCGGGCGACCTCCACCATCTGTTCCATGGTGTAGTCCGCATTGCGGATGATGCCGCTGGACAGGAACAGGCCCTCGATGTAGTTGCGCTTGTAGAAGTCCAGGGTGAGCGTGACCACCTCATCCACGCTGAAACGTGCACGGGGCACGTTGCTGGAAACCCGGTTCACGCAATAGGCGCAGTCGTAGACGCAGAAGTTGGTCAGCAGGATCTTCAGCAACGAAACACAGCGGCCATCGGGCGTGTAGCTGTGGCAGATGCCCATGCCCTCGGTGCTGCCGATACCGCCACTGGCGCGCGAATCGCGCTTGCCCGAACCGCTGGAGGCGCAGGAGGCATCGTACTTGGCGGCATCAGCCAGAATGGCCAGCTTGCGGATGGTTTCCATTGAGGAAACCTACGGATGAGGGGTCTCATTGGATGAGACCGCCCCTGAATTCTTCAGAAAAAGGGGACGGGGGATCAAGTCGCAAGTGCACAAACGACTTGATCCCCTCCGTCCCCTTTTTCGTGGGATCAGAAGCCGTGAGTGATGCTGGGTGCGCCTGCCGAGAAATCGGCGTACGGGTCGTGCTCGCCGCTACTGCCTTCGGACAGGCGGAACTTCAGGGCCAGGCCATCGCGCGAGTCGGCCGCGCGCAGCGCTTCCTCCTGCTCGATGGTGCCGGCCTTGGCCAGCCGGAACAGGCACTGGTCGAAGCTCTCCATGCCTTCTTCCAGCGAGGCTTCCATCGCCGCCTTGATCTCGTGCACCTGGCCGCGGCGCAGCAGGTCGCGGATCATCGGCGTGTTGATCAGTACCTCGGTGGCCGGCAGGCGACGGCCCTCCTTGTTCTTCACCAGGCGCTGGCTGATCACCGCACGCAGGTTCAGCGCCAGGTTCATCAGCACGTTCTTGTGCGCGCTTTCCGGGAAGAAGTTGAGGATGCGCTCGATGGTCTGGTCGGCGTTGTTGGAGTGCAGGGTGGCCAGGCACAGGTGGCCGGTCTCGGCGAAGGCGATCGCCGCCTCCATCGTTTCCGCATCCAGGATCTCGCCGATCAGGATCACGTCCGGCGCTTCACGCATCGCGTTCTTCAGCGCGTTGTGGAAGGCGTGGGTGTCCAGGCCGACCTCGCGCTGGTTGACGATCGACATCTTGTGCTTGTGCAGGTACTCGATCGGATCCTCGATGGTGAGGATGTGACCGGTGGTGGTGCTGTTGCGGTGGTCGATCATCGACGCCAGCGAGGTGGACTTGCCGGAACCGGTGGACCCCACCACCAGCACCAGCCCGCGCGGGGTCATGATGACGTCCTTCAGCACCTGCGGCAGGTTCAGCTCCTCGATGCTCGGAATCCGGCTGCGGATGGCGCGGATGACCATGCCGACCTCGCCCCGCTGCTTGAACACGTTGACGCGGAAGCGCCCGGCATCGGGCAGCGCGATGGCCATGTTGAGCTCCAGCTCGCGCTCGAACTGCGGCACCTGGCCCTCGTCCATCAGCGAGTAAGCGATCTTCTTGACCATGCCCGGCGGCAGGCCGGTGTTGCCCAGCGGATAGAGCTTCCCTTCGATCTTGATGTAGACCGGTGCCCCGGTGGTCAGAAACATGTCCGAAGCGTTCTTTTCGGTCATCAGCTTCAGGAAGTAGCCGATATCCATTGCGAATTTTCCCCAACGAAACGGCCGACGCCCGTTGCCAGCACGGTGTCGGCTTGACGACAATGGCCGTGAACCGACAACCGGTACGGCCTCCCCAATGAAACGACTTAGCTTCGCACGAATGCGCCATGGCCTGTATGTGATGGCGTTTGCATTCGCACTGTCTGCCCCCGCCTGGGCGCAGGACGCTGCCCTGGAACTGGCGCAGGCCCGGCAGGCGGTCGACAAGGCCACCCAGGCCGATGCCGACCAGTACGCCCCGGACCTGATCGGGCTGGCCCGGCAGGGGCTGGAGCAGGCCCAGCGCGCCGCCGGCGACCGCCGCGAGCGCAAGAACGCCCCGGCGATGGCCCTGCGCGCCGCCGCCGATGCCGACCTGGCCCGCGTCCGCAGTGAGGAAGCCACCGTCACCGCGCAGCTGCAGCTGCGCCGCAACGAGGTCAACCAGCTGCAACGCCAGCTGTCGACCGGGGAGGACCGCCGGTGAAGCCGATGACCGCCGCAACCCTGGCCGCGCTGCTGGCGCTGCCGACCCTGGCCACGGCCGCCGACAACCCGATGGTGGCGCAGCTGAGCCAGCGCCTGATGGCCATCCAGGCCAACCCCGATACCGCTGAGCTGGGCGCCTTCGAGCGCATGCAGGCGCAGCAGGCGATCGCCACCCTGGACAAGGCCAAGCGCCGCGACCAGGAGCTGGCCACGTACCTGGCCGAGCGCCGGGTGGAGATTGCCGAGACCGCCGTGCGCACCGCGCTGGCCGCGCGCGAGGTCGACCGCCTGGAGCGTACCCGCAGCGACCTGCTGATCGAGGCCAGCCGCCGCGATGCCGCCCGTGCCCGCCAGGAAGCCGAGCAGCTGCGCATGCAGGCGCAGATGCAGGCCGAGGAGGCCGAACGCCTGCGCCAGGCGGCCGAGGCCGAGACCCTGGCCCGCCAGGACGCCGAGAATGCCCTGACCAGCGTGGCCGGCAAGCAGCAGCAGCGTCTGAGCGCTGCCCAGCAGAACGCTGCCAGGCTGGCCCGGGAGGAAGCCGAGCTGGTGTCCGGGCAGAAGCTGCCCGGTTCGAAGTTCGACGCTCGCGGTGAGGTCTTCACCTTCGGTGGTGACGCGTTCGCCGCAGGCGCCTCCAGCCTGTCGGGGGGCGCCCGCAACCAGGCCAAGGCCCTGGCCGAGTACGTGAACATCGGCAAGAAGGGGCGCCTGCGCATCGAGGCCTACGACAGTGCCAACGGCGTGGGCCAGAAGCGTGCCGAAGCGCTGCGCGACGCCCTGGTCGCGGGTGGTGTCGCCAGCAACCGGATCCAGGTCAGCGGCAAGAAGGCTGCGTCCACCCGGGCGCGCTCGGCCGAGGTCATCATCGCGCCGTAATGCATTGATATTGTTTGTTTTTCGTTGCGATGAGCATTCAGCCTGAACCCCGCCCCGGCGGGGTTCGGTCTTTTTGACGCAGGGGTCTTGTACCCCGCCTTGAGCAGGCGTAGGGTCAATCGTCCGGGACGCAATGCCGCGGACCGGACGATGGGAGGGCCGGGCCGATGCAAGCAGGGCGCGAACCGCAGCAGATCGACGTGCGCAGGCCAGTGCCGCAGGTCGTTGCAGGCGTCCAGGTGGCCATCGGCCGGCACTCCTCCATGAACAACGCCCCGTGCCTTGCGGCCGGGGCGTTCGTGTATCTGTCGAAGGAGGTCCATCATGTTTGAAGATCAGCCCCAGAGCGAGATCGACGCACGTCGCGCGCGTGATCCGGAGTTCAGGGCACTCCATGACCAGCACCGCAAGTTGAACAAGAAGTGCATGGACGCGGAGCTGGGTGTACTCCCGATCGATGATGTCACCCTGGGTCGCATGAAGCGCGAGAAGCTGCTGGCCAAGCAACGACTTCTGCGAATGTACGAAACACCGCTCCCAACGACGTCCCCCACGCTTTGACGCACCCCGTCACGCCCGGAACGGCGTGACCCGGCCATCGATGGCCCGGCCGGGCGCTCCTGCCCCGGCATCGCGGCACCGCCGATGAGGCGGCCGCGCCAAGGCACCACAGGCGGTGGTGCCTTGGCCTGCAGGCACAACTCACCGATGCGGGCGGTACCGGTCTCCTCGTCGACCCGGGGCCGTCCGCATCCCTCTACGGGACGGCGGGCGGCATGCCCGCGCCGACCTGACATTCAGCGCCATCCGTCGGATAATCATCGGTCCGGCCCTGCGTGGCGCGAATCGAAAGTCCTCCGAATGCCCATCCATTCTTCCGTCCTCGAACTCATCGGCCAGACCCCGATCGTCAAGGCCCAGCGCCTGGACACCGGCGTCTGCGAGCTTTACCTGAAGCTCGAGAGCGCCAACCCGGGCGGTTCGATCAAGGATCGCATCGGCCTGTCGATGATCGAGGCAGCGGAGCAGCGGGGTGACCTGAAGCCGGGGGCGACCCTGGTCGAGGGTACCGCTGGCAATACCGGCCTGGGCCTGGCACTGGTGGCCCAGCAGAAGGGCTACAAGCTGATCCTGGTCGTTCCCGACAAGATGAGCCGCGAAAAGATCTTCAACCTGAAGGCGATGGGCGCCGAAGTGCGCCTGACCCGTTCGGACGTCGCCAAGGGCCACCCGGAGTACTACCAGGACCTGGCCAAGACCATCGCCGAGCAGACCCCGGGCGCCTACTTCATCAACCAGTTCGGCAACCCGGACAACCCGGCCGCGCATGAGTTCGGCACCGGCCCGGAGATCCTCGAGCAGATGGGCGGTGACCTCGACGCCATCGTGTTCGGCTGCGGCAGCTCCGGCACCATGACCGGCCTGTCGCGTGCGTTCGCCAGGCTGTCGCCCAAGACCGAGCTGGTGCTGGCCGATCCGGTCGGCTCGATCCTGGCCGAGTACATCAACGACGGCGTGCTCAACGACAAGTCGGGCAGCTGGCTGGTGGAGGGCATCGGCGAGGACTTCCTGCCCTCGATCTCCGACTTCAGCCGCGTCAAGAAGGCCTATGCCATCAGCGACGCCGAGAGCTTCCACACCGCGCGCGAGCTGCTGGGCAAGGAAGGCATCCTCGGCGGTTCGTCCACCGGCACCCTGCTGGCCGCGGCACTGAAGTACTGCAAGGAGCAGACCACGCCGAAGAAGGTGCTGGTGCTGGTCTGCGATACCGGCAACAAGTACCTGTCGAAGATGTACAACGACTACTGGATGCTGGACAACGGCTTCCTGGAGCGCCCGCAGCACGGTGACCTGCGCGACCTGATCCTGCGCCCGTACGGCCAGCGCGACACGGTGGTGATCGGCCCGAACGACCTGTTGACCACCGCCTACCAGCGCATGAAGCTGTATGACGTGTCGCAGCTGCCGGTGATGAACGGTGAGCAGCTGGTCGGCATCGTCGATGAAAGCGACGTGCTGCTGCATGTCTATGGTGACGAAGCGCGCTTCCGCGACACCGTGGCCACCGCGATGGTCAGCAAGCTGGACCGGCTGGACGTGAAGTCGCCGATCGAGGCCCTGCTGCCGGTGTTCGACCGCGGGCAGGTGGCGATCGTGATGGACGGTGACGCCTTCCTCGGCCTGATCACCCGCATCGACCTGCTGAACTATCTGCGCCGTCGCGTGCAGTAAGCCGCTGATCGCTGCCGTTCACCGCTGAATTCCGGTTTATTCGCGTCAAAGCTCGTTAAGGCTGCGCTGATAGACTCCCGATCCTTTGACGGCGTCGCACGTCGGCGCCATTCAGGAAACGACATGTCCAACTCCTCTTCGCCCGACCGCGCGCTGGCTCTGGCCACGCTGGCCATCCATGGCGGCCAGTCGCCCGATCCCAGCACCGGCGCGGTGATGCCGCCGATCTACGCCACCTCGACCTATGCCCAGTCCAGCCCGGGCGAGCATCAGGGCTTTGAGTACTCGCGTACCCACAACCCGACGCGCTTTGCCTATGAGCGCTGCGTGGCCTCGCTGGAAGGCGGCACCCGTGGCTTCGCCTTCGCCTCGGGCATGGCGGCCAGCTCGACGGTGATCGAGCTGCTGGACGCCGGCAGCCACGTGGTGGCGATGGACGACATCTACGGCGGCAGCTTCCGCCTGTTCGAGCGCGTGCGCCGCCGTACCGCCGGGCTGGACTTCAGCTTCGTCGACCTGACCGATCTGGCGGCCTTTGAAGCCTCGATCACGCCGAAGACGAAGATGGTCTGGATTGAAACCCCGACCAACCCGATGCTGAAGATCGTGGACATCGCCGCGGTCGCTGCCATCGCCAAGCGCCATGGCCTGATCGTGGTGGTGGACAACACCTTCGCCTCGCCGATGCTGCAGCGCCCGCTGCTGCTGGGCGCCGATCTTGTGCTGCACTCGGCCACCAAGTACCTCAATGGCCACTCGGACATGGTCGGTGGCATGGTCGTGGTCGGCGACAACGCGCCGCTGGCCGAGCAGATGGCGTTCCTGCAGAACTCGGTGGGTGGCGTGCAGGGCCCGTTCGACAGCTTCCTGGCCCTGCGTGGCCTGAAGACCCTGCCGCTGCGCATGAAGGCGCACTGCGCCAATGCGATGGCGCTGGCGCAGTGGTTGGACAAGCATCCAGCGGTGGAGAAAGTGATCTACCCGGGCCTGCCCTCGCACCCGCAGCATGAGCTGGCCGGCAAGCAGATGGCGGGCTACGGCGGCATCGTCTCGATCGTGCTCAAGGGCGGGTTCGAGGCGGCCAAGCGCTTCTGCGAGAAGACCGAGCTGTTCACCCTGGCCGAGTCGCTGGGCGGCGTGGAAAGCCTGGTCAACCACCCGGCGGTGATGACGCATGCCTCGATCCCGGTCGCGCGCCGGGAGCATCTGGGGATCAGCGATGCGCTGGTGCGGCTGAGCGTGGGTGTGGAGGAGCTGGGGGATCTGCAGGTGGATCTGGAAAATGCGCTGGGTGGGAACCGCTGAGCATGAGCATTCTCTCGGTCTTCGGGAAGCATCGTTCGCTTACCTTCGAACTGACCCAGCGTGAAGTCCTCGGGCGTTATCGCGGTGCCAGCTTCGGTCTGCTGTGGTCGCTGATCAGCCCGTTCCTGATGCTGCTGGTCTACACCATGGCCTTCGGTTTCATCATGAAGGGACGCTGGCCCGGATCGACCGGGTCCACCACCGATTTCGCGTTGATCCTGTTCGCGGGCCTTACCGTGCATGGCTTCTTCGCGGAATGCTTTACCCGTGCGCCGCAGTTGATCGTCAGCAACACCAGCTACGTCAAGCGTGTGGTGTTCCCGCTGGATATCCTGGTGTGGAGCATGACGCTGTCGGCGCTGTTCCATCTGCTGATGAACATGGTCGTACTGCTGCTGCTGTACCTGTGCGTCAAGGGCAGCATCCATCCCACCGCGGTGCTGTTGCCGGTTGTGGTGTTGCCGCTGGTGATCCTGACGGTCGGCATTGGTTGGATTACCTCGGCACTGGGTGTGTACCTGCGCGATATCGGGCAGATCGCCGGCGTCATCGCAGCTGCCATGCTGTTCCTGTCCTCGGCGATTATTCCGGTTGAGTCGGTGCCGGCCAGCTACCGCATCGTGTTCGAGCTCAATCCGCTGACCTTCATCATCAACCAGGTGCGCGAAGTGGTGATCTGGGGCCGCCTGCCAGATTGGGCTGGGCTGGGTCTGTACACCCTCATCGCCTGTGTGGTGGCCGTCATTGGCCATCGCCTGTTCAACAAGCTGCGCGTGGGGTTTGCCGATGTCCTCTGAAGTCGCCGTGGCCGAGACCGTCATCGAGGTCAAAGGGGTTGGCAAGTCGTACCACATGTACGAACGTCCTTCGCACCGCTTGTGGCAAACGCTGGCAGGCAAGCGCAAGTCCTTCTACAAGGATTTCTGGGCGCTGCGCGACGTGAGCTTCTCGATCCGCCGTGGCCAGACAGTGGGAATTGTCGGTCGCAACGGCTCGGGCAAATCGACCCTGCTGCAGATGATCGCCGGCACCCTCAATCCCACCGAGGGCAACATTACTGTGAAGGGGCGCGTGGCCGCGCTGCTCGAACTGGGCAGTGGCTTCAACCCCGAGTTCACCGGCCGCGAGAACGTCTATCTCAACGCCACCATCCTTGGCCTCACCCGTGCGCAGATCGACCATCGCCTGGAGAGCATCCTGGCCTTCGCCGATATCGGCGAGTTCATCGACCAGCCGGTACGCAGCTACTCCAGCGGCATGTCGGTGCGTCTGGCCTTTGCGGTGATCGCCCATGTTGACGCTGACATTTTGATCATTGACGAAGCACTGGCAGTCGGTGATGCCTTTTTCTCCCAGAAGTGCATGCGCTTCCTGCGGGAATTCCAGAAGACCGGCACGCTGTTGTTCGTCAGCCATGATGCGGCCGCCGTCACCAACCTGTGCGAGAACGCCGTGTGGTTGCAGAACGGCCGCATGCGCCTGTCCGGCACCTCGCAGGAGGTGGTCGAGGCGTACATGACCGAGCAGCATGTGGTCGGGCGGCGTGAGGCGGGTGATGCTGAGATCGTCGTGGAAAAGAAGCAGCGCAAGCTTGTTTCCGATGCGCCGGACTTCCGCCACGATGCCCTGCTGGAAGCCGGTGTTGTCAATCGGATCGCGCTCTTCGAGTTCGACCCGAACAACGTGGGCCAGGAGTTCGGTGCACGTGGTGCACGCATCATCGATGTGAGCATGACCGACGAGCAGGGGCGGCGGGTCGGCGTTCTGGAGGGCGGTGAACTGGTAAGGCTGGAGATCCGCGTGGAGTTGCTGCAGCCGCTGGAGAACCTCATCGTCGGGTTCTATGTGAAGGATCGTCTGGGCCAGCGTCTGTTCGGTGACAACAGCTACTTCGCTTGCCGGGAGACACCCGTTTCCGGGCAGGCCGGAAGCATCGTCCGGGGCACCTTCGTGTTCCGCATGCCGATCATGCCATCAGGCTCCTACATGATTGATGCTGCAGTCGCTTCCGGTGATCAGCATGACCATACGCAGCAGCACTGGATCCACGACGCGCTGGAGTTCCGCGCGATGGACGAAACGATGCGCTTCGGCCTCGTCGGCCTGCCGATGCTGGCCATCGAAGTTTCCAAGGAGTCTCAATGATCGAGTTCACCGGTGAGCGCTTCGTGCCGACCGAACAGGGTGTAATCAGGCAGGAACATCTTCACCGTTATGCCTGGTGCCTGCCGTTGGTGGAAGGCAAGGATGTGCTGGATGTCGCCAGCGGCGAAGGATACGGCAGCGCGATGCTGGCCTCCCGGGCGCGCTCGGTATGTGGCGTGGATATCTCGCATGAGGCCGTGGATCACGCTGCCGGGCGTTATTCGGCGCAGACCAACCTGAAGTACCTGCAGGGCTCCGCTGCTGCCATTCCATTGGCCGACGACAGTGTGGATGTGGTTGTTTCCTTCGAGACCATCGAGCACCTGATGGAGCAGGAGGAGATGATGGCCGAGATCCGTCGTGTGCTGCGGCCCGATGGTGTTCTGGTCATGTCCTCGCCCAACAAGGAGGTTTACTCCGATCGGGCCGGCTATCACAACGATTTCCACGTAAAGGAGCTCTACCAGGCAGAGTTCCAGGCGTTGGTCGGGCGTTACTTCCCGGCTTCGCGGCTGTGTGGGCACCGCATGGCGGTGTGCTCGACTATCACTCCAATGTCAGAGGCGGAACGCACGGACAGCTACCAGGCGCTGACCGATACCGGCTCGGGTGTCGAAGCCCGCGTGGCCAGCGTTCCAGATGCGGTCTACTTTGTTGTCGTCGCTGCGGCTGACGCGTCATTGTTGCCGGATACACCTGCTTCTGTGCTCTATGCCGAAAGCGAGGATCTGTATGCCCAGCAGCATGACATCGCACGCTGGGCCCAGGGACTGGACAACGAACGGGAAGACACTATTCGTTGGGCACGTTCGCTGGAAGCGGAGCTTGAGAAATCCCGTGCCGATTACCACCGCCTGGAAGTCGAGTTCGAGGATCGTACGCGCTGGGCGCTGGAGCTGGACCAGGTTGTCCAGGCCGGTGGCGGCCTTGCCGGCGCCGCTGAGCTGCGTGCGAGGAATGATGCGCTGCAGGCGCAGCTGGAACAGGTGCGGGGCGAGAAGGCGGACGTCGAAGCTGATCTGCAACGGCATCAGGCAGCATCGCAGCACGAAGCGGCCGAGCTGCGCCGACTGCTGCAGACGGCCCACGAAACCGTTGCCAGCCGTTCGGAAGTCAGCCGCGAACTGCAGCGGCGCTCTGGTCTCGCGTTCCGGCCCGGTGCGGAAGGCACCTCCGAGCTGGAAGTGAAGCGCGTCATCCACGAATACGACGAGCAGTTGGAGAGCCTGAACGATGCCTTCGCGAAGGTGCTCGCCTCCAAGTCCTGGCGCATCACGCGCCCGATGCGTTTCGCTTCGCGCCTGCTGCGTGGCGATGTGCCGGCCATTATTGCGTCGCTGCGTGCCAGTGGCCTGGCCCGCCATCCATTGCTGGCGCCGCTGGCACGCCCGGTGCGTAACTGGCTCCTGCGCCATGACAAGGGCCAGGTCGAACCGCCCGCGGGCCTGGCCCTGCCGGCGGTGGTGGAAGACGCCGAAGAAGTGTTGAAGACGCTGTCCTTCCCGGTGCATGAGGCGCCGGAAGTCAGCATCGTCATTCCTACCTACGGCAACCTGCCGCATACCCTGGCCTGCCTGCGCTCCATCGCCGCGCATCCGCCTGCGGTGAGCTATGAAGTGCTGGTGCTGGAAGATGCGTCCGGCGACGTGGAGATCGAGAAGCTGGTGCCGGTTCCGGGCCTGCGCTTCCACCACAACCCGCAGAACCTTGGGTTCCTGCTGTCCTGCAACCAGGCGCTGGAACTGGCGCGTGGCCGCTATACCTATTTCCTGAACAACGATACCGAAGTGCGTCCGGGCTGGATGGACCAGATGCTGGATGTATTCCAGCGCATGCCCGACTGCGGCATGGTCGGTTCCAAGCTGGTCTACCCCGACGGCCGCCTGCAGGAAGCGGGCGGCATCATCTGGCGTGACGGCTCGGCCTGGAACTACGGCCGCCTGGATAACCCGGCCGACAGTCAGTACAACTACCTGCGCCCGGTGGACTACTGCAGCGGCGCGAGCCTGCTCATTCCCAGCGCGCTGCTGCGTGAGCTGGGTGGCTTCGATCCCGAGTTCGTGCCGGCCTACTGCGAGGATTCCGACCTTGCCTTCCGCGTGCGCAAGGCGGGTTACCAGCTCTATTACTGCCCGACCTCGGAAGTCGTGCACTACGAGGGCATCTCCCACGGCACCGATACCGGCAGCGGCATCAAGGCCTACCAGGTTGCCAACCAGAAGAAGCTGCGCGAACGCTGGCAGGATGAGCTGGCACGGCACGAACCCAACGGCGAGCACGTGGTGCTGGCCCGCGACCGTGCCTGGCAGAAGGAAACTGTCCTGATCGTCGACCACTACGTACCGCAGCCCGACCGTGATGCCGGTTCGCGGACCATGATCGCCTTCATCAACGCGCTGCTGGAACGTGGCTGCGTGGTCAAGTTCTGGGCCGACAACCTGTACTTCGATCCGATCTACACTCCGCCACTGCAGGCCCGTGGTGTGGAAGTGATGTATGGCGGCCAGTGGGTGGGCGGCTTCGCGCGCTACCTGGACGAAAATCCGCACGTGCGCACGGTGATGCTGTCGCGGCCTCATATCGCTGAGCATTACCTCGATGCCCTGTGCAAGCACCCGGGTGTCCGCAGCGTCTACTACGGCCACGACCTGCACTTCCGTCGCATGGAAATGGAAGCCACCCGCAATGGCGGCAGCGATGGCGAGGCGCGTTCGATGGAACTGCTGGAGCGGCGCATCTGGAAGGCCGTCGACCGCGTCCTCTACCCGTCGGCCGAAGAGGCGCAGGACGTGCGCGCGCTGGAGCCGGACGTCGATGCACGCGCGATCCTGCCGTACGCTTTCGACCACTTCAACGATGAAGCCGTGCCCGCGCAGCGTGCCGGCATCCTGTTCGTCGCTGGCTTCGCCCACGGCCCCAATGTCGATGCCGCGCGATGGCTGGTCGAGTCGGTGATGCCGCAGGTCTGGGCGCGGCACCCCGGCGTGAAGCTGTCACTGGTTGGCTCCAACCCGACCGATGCTGTACGCGCCCTGGCGGGCGAACATGTCGAGGTGACCGGTTTCGTCAGCGACGAGGAGCTGGCACGGCGCTACGGTGTCGCGCGCGTGGCCATTGTGCCGCTGCGCTTTGGTGCCGGCGTCAAGGGCAAGGTTGTCGAAGCCATGCAGCAGGGTCTGCCGCTGGTCACTACCGGTATTGGTGCCCAGGGCCTGGTCGGTCTGGAGGCGGTGGTCACCGTGGCAGACGAGGCCGATGGCCTTGCCGCAGGGCTGTTGTCGTTACTGGAAGATGATGCGCTGTGGCTGCAGCGGTCGCGTGCAGCGGCGAGCTACTGTCGCAGCCAGTTCTCGCGCGATGCACTGGGTCGTGCACTGGAATCGGCATTCGCATTGGAGAAGAAAGCATGATCGTTCGTTCACGCGCACCCCTGCGGCTGGGCCTGGCCGGTGGTGGCACGGATGTGTCGCCGTTCTGCGACCAGTTCGGTGGCTTCGTCATGAACGTGACCATCGACAAGTTCGCCTATGCGACCCTCGATGACTCGCCCGATGGCCTGGTCGGATTCCATGCTCAGGATGCGGGCGCCTGCGAGCGCGTCGATCCGCAGGCCGTGGAGGCCGGCCCCGGCCCACTGCAGTTGATGAAGGGTGTCTACCTGAGGGTCTGCAACGACTACCTGCAGGGCGAGCGGCCAGCCATCCGCATCCGCGCGCATTCCGATGCGCCGCCGGGCTCGGGCCTGGGCTCGTCCTCGACGATGGTCGTCGCGCTGGTCACCGCCTTCGCCGAGTACTTCGCGTTGCCGCTGGGCGAGTACGAGATTGCGCAGCTGGCCTACCGCATCGAGCGCGTCGACCTGCAGCTGTCCGGTGGCAAGCAGGACCAGTACGCAGCGGCCTTCGGCGGTTTCAATTTCATGGAGTTCTACGACGCCGATCGGGTGATCGTGAATCCGCTGCGCATCAAGGACTGGATCTGGTCCGAACTCGAAGCGGGCCTGGTGTTGTACTTCACCGGCGTGTCGCGTGCTTCGGCCAAGATCATTGATGAGCAGTCCCGCAACATCAAGGAAGGCAAGGCCAGTTCGCTCGATGCGATGCATCGGTTGAAGGTCGAAGCCAGCCAGATGAAGGAAGCGCTGCTGCGCGGTGATTTCGAGCGGTTGGCGCAGGTGATGCAGTCCGGCTGGGAAGCGAAGAAGCTCAGTGCCAGCAGTATTTCCAATCCGATGATCGATGAGATCGAAGCGTTGGCAATGCGCCACGGCGCGCGCGCGACCAAGGTATCGGGCGCGGGTGGCGGCGGTTTCATGATGTTCCTCTGCGACCCGGCACACCGGGTCGACCTGGTGCGCGCGCTTGCTGGCGCCGGCGGCACTGTTTTTGATACACACTTCACCCACCAAGGTGCAACGGCATGGAAAATCGGATGAACGAATTCATCAAGGCCGAGTTCGGCAAGACTCTCGAGAACTTCCAGCGCATGTCGGCGGATGCCGCGTTGGCGTCGCAGATCGAGCAGGCAGTGGCGCTGTGCGTGGACGCGCTGAAGGCCGGTCGCAAGATCCTGTTTGCCGGCAACGGCGGCAGTGCTGCCGATGCACAGCACTGGGCAGGCGAGCTGGTGAGCCGCTTCTATTACGACCGTCCGGGCCTGCCGGCGATCGCGCTGACCACCGATACCTCGATCCTGACCGCCATCGGCAACGACTACGGTTACGACTACACCTTTGCCCGCCAGATCGAAGCACTTGGCCAGGAAGGCGATGTGTTCGTGGCAATCTCCACCTCGGGCCGTTCGAAGAACATCATGCGCGCACTGGAGGCTTGCGAAGCCAAGGGTGTACGCGTCATCGGATTCACTGGCGAACACGGCGGCGACATGAAGGACCGCTGCGACATCTGTTTCCGCGTGCCTTCCAACGAGACGCCGCGCATCCAGGAGGGGCATGAGTTCATCGGTCATCTGCTGTGTGCGCTGATCGAAAGCGAAATGTTCCCGCGCTGACATGGCTGCCGACGAGATCCTGATCCTGGCCGGCGGCTTCGGCACCCGGCTGCGAAGCGAAGTGCCCGACCTGCCCAAGCCCCTGGCCCCGGTGGCCGGACGCCCGTTCCTGGCCTATCTGTTGAATCGCTATGCGGCCGCCGGCATGCGTCGTGTGATCCTGGCGACCGGTTACCTCGGTGATGTTGTCGAGCAGACCATCGGCAGGAAGTGGGCGGGCATGGAAGTGGTCTACTCGCGTGAGGAGACGCCGCTCGGCACCGGTGGCGCGATCGCTGCCGCAGCACGGCTGGCGCAGGGTGACGGGCTGCACGTCTGCAATGGCGACACCTACCTCGAGTACTCGCCGGCAGCACTGGAAGCGGCTGCAAAGGGTCTGCCGATGTCGATCGCGCTGGCGCGTGTGGATGATGTCTCACGCTACGGCACGGTGGATGTCGAGCAGGGCAGGGTGCTGCGCTTCCATGAGAAGCGACTGGGCGGCGCCGGGCTGATCAATGCCGGCAGCTATTTTCTGAGTGCTGCGGCGCTTGCTGCGATGCCGGATGAAGTAGCTTTTTCGTTCGAGAAGCGGGTGCTGGAGCCTGCCGCCGCCAGCGGTCAGGTTGGTGTGCTGGTGGACACCGCTGGCTTCATCGACATCGGCGTGCCTGAAGACTTCCACCGAGCGCAGATGGAGTTCGCAGAGCGATGAGTCACGTATCTGCGGCCCCCGGGCTGGTGGAGGGGGGGCGAATGACCGATCAGGCTGCCGGGCGGGTGCTGTTTCTTGACCGTGATGGCGTCATCAACGTCAATCTCGGCTATGTGCACACGCCTGAACAGACTCGATGGGTGCCGGGTATCTTCGAGCTCTGCGCAACGGCGCAGGCCCGCGGCTACGCGCTGGTCATTGCTACAAATCAGGCCGGCATTGCACGGGGCTACTACGACATTCCCGCGTTCGAAGCCTACACGCATTGGATGCATGCGCAGTTCGCCCAGCGCGGCATCGCTATCGCCGCCACGCTGTATTGTCCGCACCATCCGCAGGCAGGATTAGGGCCGTACACCACGGAGTGCGGCTGTCGGAAGCCGGCGCCGGGCATGTTCCTGGAGGCGGCGCGGCGTTATCCGATCGACCTCGGCCGGTCACTTCTGGTAGGGGACAAAATCAGCGACATGCGGGCTGGGCATGCGGCCGGACTGGGTGGTTTATTCCTGCTGTCAGGTGATACGGGCGATGGAATACTGCCCAGAACTGTGATGCTCGTCCCCGATCTGGCCGCTGTGCTTCAGTACTTATAGACAGTGCCTGCGGAATACCCAGTCATCTTTCCCATGCCTGTTAGGATGCTTCTATCAGCCTGGGAAGGAGAGGTCCGTGGCGCGATTTACTTCTGTAGCGATGCAGGGCGATTGTCTGTTGTGTTCTTCACCGGCAATGCTCTACCGCGTGGTCGATGGTGTTCAGTATTTTGAATGCCCGCAGTGCGACTTCATGTTTGCGGACCCGGAATTGATCGCTTCCATCGACGCTGGAGATTCTCCACGCGAATATGATGAGGAGTACTGGCGATCCGAACTGCAATCGGCAAGGGAGCGCTCCTATGGATCGTCGCTGGCCCGCCTTGGCGAGGCGCTGTTGTACTGCTCGGTACCTGTGCAGAAGTTCATCGATATAGGTACTGGTCCCGGCTTCCTGCTCGACGCGGTAGAGTGTTATTTGCCCGCAAGCTCCAGTCGCTTCTTTGGCGTGGAGAAGTTTCCGCCTGAGCCTGAACTGCGTTCCCGCCATGCCAATTACGTGTGCGCTGATCTTGGGGACATGGGTATGTCTTTCGAGTGCGGCGTGTGCGTGGAGGTGTTAGAACACCTGACCCCGGCCATGGCCAGATCCCTGGCTGAATCGCTGCGCAAAGTGGCCGTGCCTGGTTCGCTGTTTCTGTTCAACACCGGCTTGACCAGTTACGTGCGCGATGAGGATCCAGGCTACCTCGATCCATTTCGTCGCGGCCATATAACCGTCTGGTCGGTTACCGCTGCGCGCCAGGTCTTCGAGCCGCAGGGCTTTAGCGTGCTGCCACTGGCCGGCAAGAGCTGGGCATTTGTGGTCGAGATTCCCTGCGAGGGGGCACGACAAGAGATGCCTTTGCACGACAGAATCTGGAATGCACCGCAGGCCAACATCGACCTGCTGACAGATAGCAGCATGGGCACGGTCATGCACATTCTCGCCCGGGAAAGCGCAAGGGCCTATCGTTGAGCTGATCCGGCGGGTCAGAGGGTTTCCAGAGGCGAGGGTTGTACGGCCGTGGCAGGGCGCTGCTGTAGAATGCGTTCATTGTTGTCGCGGGCCGATGAACCGTGATGGAGAGGGAAGCCTTGAAGCCCAATAGATTCAGATCCATCCTTGCTGGCTGTATCCCTTTGCTGGTGCTGGCGATCATCAACTACGCCACGTTCGCCCGACACTATCGTGGGAAAGCGACGTTCCCTTGGGACTTCCTAGGGGGCTACCATGCCCAGGCATTCGGGTGGTTCGACGCGGGCAGCATATTTGCGCCTCCGACCTGGCTGCCTTGGTCGGACATGGGCTTCCCTGCGTTCCTGGCCATTCAGTCCGGTGCCTGGTACCTGCCACTGGCACTGCTTGATGCCGCCGGCGTCACCTACACGATCCATGTCGCGACCCTGGTGCAGGTGCTGCACGTGCTCTTCGGTGCTGTTGGCGCCTACTGTCTGGGGCGCACTCTTGGTTGGGGAAAGCTGGTCGCGCTGTTTGCCGCCATTGTCTACCACTACAGCTCTACCTTCTACTCCAACCAACAGCATGTAGATATCGTTCGTGCGGTCGCGTGGATGCCTTGGCTGCTCCTGTCGCTCCATCCGGCGATGTTGCGCAGGAAGATATGGGGGCCACTCTTTTCTGCGGTGGTGCTCTCCCAGCTGCTGATCTCGGGCTATCCAGGAAACATCATTTCGAGCGCATACGCCTGTGCTATCTGGGTGCTGTCGTGCCTGTTCGCCAGGCAGCAACCAGGAGAACTGAAGAGTTACATCCTCAAGGTGGCTGTGGCAGTGATCGGCGGCACGCTGATGTCGATGCCGAAATGGCTGCCGGTCGCCATGTACAGCGGCTCGGGATTGGGGATGGATCCCGTGGTGCCCACGCCCATCATGGCTCATCATCTGCTGACCATGATCATGCCATACCAGTTTGACGGGCTGTCGAACGATCTGACCATGCGCGCGTTGTGGTTGCCGATGGCGGCTCTGTGGGGCATTGCATTTGCCAGGATGCGGGACAGGCTGGTACTGACAGGCCTGGGGTTTATCGCACTGGCGCTTGTGATGGGCTTTGTTGTGCCGCGTCTTGAGTTGCTCCAGCAACTGTTGCCTGGCGCTCGCATGAGCCGGTTCCCCGTCTCTGATTGGCGGCCCGTGCTTCACTTGGGTGTCATTTTGGTGGGAGCGTCGGGCTGGAAGCGGCTATTCGACCAGCAGCTTCCCCTTCTGCGTACCATTTTGGGCGCCTTCTGCGCACTTGCGATTATTGGTCTTCTCGTCATCGTCGCTATTCGCTTCGGTTATCCGGCATCGATGCTGCCGCGAGTTCTGGCAGGGCTGTTTGTCCTGATGGCGTTGAGCGTGTTCGCCGGTCTCAGCCAACACGGTGTCATCCAGCTTAAGAGCTTGCGTTCCTTGGCACCTGTGCTCCTGCTGATCTTCACTGCCCTGGATGGCTACGCCTACTACCGCAGCCAGCCTTCGACATGGCGTCCGTCGTGGAACAAAGCCGCTGAGCAGGACTCATTCGGTGGTGAATTCGATGGATTCATCGCCCAGCAGCGGGAGGGAGAACTCAAGCGACGTCCAGCGCGGTATCAGCTTGGCGAGAACGCCGCCGATGCGCTGATTCACAAGGACAACACAAGGTACAACCGCTGCTGGTATGCGCACAGTTTCTGTACGTTCGGCTATAACAATCTGCGGCTGTCAGAGCCGCACCGGAAGTTCAGCGAGGCCGTTGGCGGTGAGGGCGGCGACCAGCTGGCCGCGTTTGCAGCACGCCCGCAGCAGCTGTTGATCTTGGCAGACAACGCAAGTGATAGGGTTCCGGAGCTTAATTTGCCGCAGGATGCACCTCTGTTCGGCGACGGCGATGGGGTGAACGTTGAGTTTGTTGCCTATGGCAGTGACGCGGTCGACTATCGCATCGCTACGCTGCGCAAGCACCGGGTGGTCGAGAATGAGATCTGGTGGCCTGGCTGGATGGTGTCGCTATGCAATGATCAGGGATGCCGCGCCGAAAGCCCAGCAGTCCCCACGAGTCAGGCACTCCGCTCGTGGGAGGTGCCGCCCGGCAATTGGACCGTCAAGCTTCGCTACCATTCGCCGTCCGTGCTTCCAGCCTATTTGTGCGTCTTCATCGGACTGCTGATGGCTGTAGGCGGCGGGTTTGTACGACCACGGCGTAAGACCAAGACCGTCATCGAGAGCGCGTAGACGCTTCAGTCACGCAGCGACAGCATTGAATGGACCACGCCACCGATGGTGGCGTGGTCTTTTTCTGCGGGTGGTTTACTCCGCGGACTGGCCGGCCCTCGCGCCCACCCACTGCTCGTAGCCCACGCCCTGCCACGGCATGCCGCGGTCAAAGGTCTCGCGCCACGGGTACACCGGGGTGCCGTCGAACTTCGACTTGATATCGCGCACGCTCGCCACCTGCTTGCCTGGATTGCCGACGATGACGGCCTCGGCCGGCACGTCTGAACGCACCAGCGAGGATGCCCCGACCAGCGCATCCTTGCCGATGGTCACGCCCGGCAGTACCACGCTCATGGTGGCGACGACGGCGAACTCTTCGATGGTCACACCAACCAGCGTGCTCGACGGCGGGTGCGGATCGTTGGTGAGGACCACGTACGGGAAGATCCAGACGTAGTCCTTGATGGTGCTCTTGTGGCCAACGTGCACGTTGCTGTGCAGGCGCACGTAGTTGCCGATGTCGCAGTGGCCCTGGATGTCCGACAGAGTGCCGATGCGTACGTGGTGGCCGATGTTGGCTCTTTCGCGGATCGTGACCCGGTGACCGGTCTCGAAATGATCGCCGAAGGTACTGCCGGCATACACGATGGTGCCGGAACGGATCAGTGAGTTGTTGCCGATCGACAGTACCGGATTGACGTACGCGTCGCGCTCGGAGTGGATGGCCACGTTCGGCTCACCGATGATGCAGTCCGGGCCGATGAAGGTGTCATCGCCGATCACGACGTTGTCGTAGACGATCGTGCGAGCGCCGACGGTAACGTTCTGGCCGAGGCTGACGTTCTCACCGATGAGAGCGGTGGGGTGGATGCCGAAGTAGTTCTTCATGGTTGTGTCCCTGGGCTCTGGATGGTTGCCTTCTGCCGCCGCAGCAATACAGACACAGCGGTAGAAGATTCTGGAGATTCTCGCATGTAAGGACAGCTCCGAATCGGGCGCGGCGCCGACGACTACCTGGTGATCAATTGCGCTGTGCGGGCGTGTGGCTGCCTGCCAGTACCAGCTTGGAAAGCAGGTAAGTCAGTGGCAAGGTGGCGCAGATCGAGATGAACGGTGCAAGCCGCGCATCCACTCCGAAGCGGGACACCGAGAGATCCAGAACCACCGCGCCTGCGAGATACGTGGCGAGGTAGACCAGAGGAAACAGGATGACCTTGCGTAGACTGTAGTTGGTCCGGAACACGAACTTGGTGTTGATCACGTAGCTGAGCAGGATGCCGGCTACGAAGCTGATCGCGTAGGCGATGCGGTACTCAACGACCAGCAACAGCAGCCAGTACAGGACGAAGGTGCTGCCGGTATTGAGCGCACCACCTGCCAGGAATCGGACGATGGTTGGCAGGGATGCGCGCAGGCTCACGCTTTGGCCGCGGAGGTCAGGGCGATGAACTCATCGTAGTGCCGGATGTATTCGTCCGAGTCGTATTCTTCCGAGGCGAACACCAAGAGTACGGCTCCCGGCGAATACTGGTACTGGGTGCCCCAGATCATCGGCGGCAGATGCAGGCCGACGCTTGGCGAGTCCAAGGTGAATTCTTCGCGACGGGTACCATCGTCAGCCAGCACGCGTACGCTGCCTTTGACGCAGATCAGGAACTGATGGCAGATGCGATGCGCATGCTCGCCACGCGTTTCCTGGCTGGGTACGTCGAAGACGAGGAAGTAGCGCTTGGGTTGGAAGGGCAGGTCATTGGAGAACTCACCCACCGACAACGCGCCACGCAGGTCCTGGTAGCGCGGCAGCTTGTGCAGCTTTACCCCTGACACGCTGCTGTGTGGTGTTTCATCGCTGGATACTGCAGTCGGGCGGGTCTGCGTCTTGCCATCGGCGACGTAGCCGACGATGCGGGCTGGGTTGCCCACCACGATGGCATTGGGTGGAACCGAGCGGGTGATTACCGCGCCGGCACCAACCATGGCACCGCTGCCGATGCGCACGCCCGGCAGCAGGGTCGCATTGGCGCCGATCGAAGCGCCTGCTTCGACCACCGTCTCCGGGAAGCCGTCCAGATGCTGGCCGGAGCGCGGAAAGCGGTCGTTGGTGAACGTGGCGTTGGGGCCCACAAATACGTCATCGCCGAGGCGCGTGCCATTCCACAGCTGGACGCCCGACTTCACGGTGACCCGGTTGCCGACCACGACATCGTCTTCAACGAACACGCCATCGCAGATGTTGCAGTCTTCGCCGATCACTGCACCGGGGAGTACATGGACAAATGCCCAGATCCTAGTGCCGTCGCCGATCCGGTCGGATTCACAGAGTGCATTGGGATGGCAGTAGAAGCTCATGGGTGACGTTCCGGGAAGGTTTCAAGCGACTGCAGGATGGAGAGCGGGCGTGCCTTGGTGTTCTCGAAGGTCCGCCATGCGTAGGCACCCACTACGCCCAGGCCGAGCGAGTTGAGTGCGCCGAAGAACAGAATGGTCACCATCGTTCCAGCATAGCCCGGCACCGCCACCAGCCCGGAGAGCTTGGCGGCCAGGATCAGGACGGACAGCCCAATGGCAGCGATCAGGGCAAGCGTGCCGATGGCCATCAGCAGGCGCACCGGCAGGTCGGTGAAAGCGAAGACGCTGTCGGACAGGTAGCGCAGCTTCTTTTTCAGCGTCCAGGCACTTTTGCCGTGTTCCCGGCGGAGCCTCTGGTAGGGCACGAAGGCGCGTCGCCCACCCAGCCAGAACAGCTGTGCCAGCAGACTGGTATTGCTTTCCTTCAGTAGAAGCAGGCGATCACGCATCTCCGAGGTTACCGCGAAGATGTCCACGCCACCCTTGGGGATGTCCGGCATCACAAAGCGCCGGTACAGCGACCAGAAGGTTCCCGAGGCGACTTTGGAAAGGCCTGGGTCCTCGCGCGACTCACGCACGCCCATGGCGATATCCTTGTCGCCCGCCAGAAGTGCTTTGAACAGATCGATCACCAGTGCCGGCGGTTCCTGCAGATCGGCTGCCATCACGGCGATGATCGATCCCCTGGCGTGTTCAAGGCCGACCCGGATCGCCGAGAATGCGCCGAAGTTGCGTGACAGCGCGATCAGCTGGGCATCGAATCCTGCCGTAGGAAGCTGCTCGCGCAGGCGCGCATAGCTCTGGTCAGGGCTGCCGTCGACGACGAATACCGTCTCGAATGCGACGCCTGCCTCCTGCTTGATCGATGCAAGTGCGGCGATCAGTGGCGCGATCGAGCCTTCATTGCCGTAAACCGGGACAACGACGGTCAGCGAGGGGCTCAGAAGCGGTTGCATGCGTCGATGACTCGATCGATTTCGGCATCCGTCAGTTCGGGGAAGCACGGCAGGGTGAGCACGGTGGTGCAGTCCAGCTCGGTCTGCGGCAACGTGACGTGGTCGAATCGACCCGCGTGGCAGGGCTGCTTGTGATCGGCGATGGGGTAATGCACGTCGGTCTGGATGCCGTTGTCGGTCAGGTGCTGCTGCAGCGCGGTGCGTTCTTCGGTGCGTATGACATACAGGTGCGCAACGTAGTCCTGACCGGCGCTGGCATTGGTACGAATTTTGGGGTTGCGGATGCCAGCGGCGTAGCGCTCGGCAACGCTCCGGCGATTCTGGTTCCACTGGTCCAGATGCGGGAGCATCAGCAGCAGCATGCTGGCCTGGATCTCATCCAGGCGGCTGTTGCGGCCACCCGCCAGCCCGTTGGTGTACTTCTGCGTCCAGCCGTACTGGCGCAGCATGCGGACGCGATCAGCCAGGTCGGTGCGACCGGTGACTACTGCACCGCCATCGCCCAGCGCGCCGAGGTTCTTGGTTGGGTAGAAACTGAAGCTGGCGATATCACCGAACGAGCCGGCCATGCCGCTTCCGTTGTGGGCGCCATGCGCCTGCGCGCAGTCTTCTACCAGGCCAACGCCGCGCGCCTTGCACAGGGCCGCGATGGCCTCGATGTCGGCCAGCTGGCCGTACAGATGAGTGACGATGACAGCCTTGATGCTGCCGTCAGTCAGAGCTGCCTCCAGCTTGGACGGATCCATCGTCGCGCTGTCGGCGCTGATGTCGATGAAGACCGGCTCTGCACCGCAGGCCAGCACCGCCGAGGTGCCGTACATCGCCGCGTTCGCCACGACCGCAACGCGGTCCGCGCTGCCGACCTCCAGTGCGCGTAACGACAGCTCCAGCGCGTCGGTGCCGTTGGCGACGCTGATGCAGTGCTCGACGCCGCAATATGCGGCGAAGGCCGCTTCGAAAGCACGGACGTTCGGGCCCAGCACGTAATAACCACTTCCCACCACTTCGGTGGCGGCTGCCGCGAGGGCATCCTTCAGCGGCTCGATATGACGGGAAAGGGAATTGACAGGAATGGCTTCAAGCGTCATTGAAATGGATTCTGCTGTGGTAGAAGTCATTGGAAGCAAAGTTCCAAGCGCGCTTCGAGTAAGTGCGCCGGCAGCGGGCTGCCGGGGCTGGGCAATACCATGCCGATTGTAACCATTCCTGAGGCGATGGCTTGAGCGGCAGCCCATTCCACGCCTTGGCTCATGCCGGTGGGATCACCTCCGGCAAAACGTCGCCATCCGGCAGCGAATGGCGACGTTCGGTCTTACAGCGCCGCTTCCAGCTCCGGCAGGATCGCAAACAGATCCCCCACCAACCCAATATCGGCAATTTCAAAGATCGGCGAATCCGGATCCTTGTTGATTGCCACGATCGTACCGGCGTCCTTGATGCCGGTCAGATGCTGGATCGCACCGCTGATGCCCACCGCCACATACAGCTCCGGGGCGATGATCTTGCCGGTCTGGCCGACCTGCAGGTCGCTGGGCACGTAGCCGGCATCGACCGCGGCACGCGAGGCACCCACGGCGGCACCGAGCTTGTCGGCCAGCTGGAAGATCACCTTGAAGTTCTCTTCCGAACCGACGCCACGGCCACCGGAGACCACGCGCTTGGCGCTCTGCAGGTCCGGGCGGTCGCTGGCACCCGCGGCGAGGCCGACGAAGCGGGTGTGGGTCGGCAGGGCAGCATCGACGCTGGCCGCTTCGATGGCGGCGCTGCCGCCCTGGGCGGCTTCCGGCCACGAGGCGGCACGCACGGTGGCGACCACGATCTGGTCGGCCGGGACTTCAACGGTGATGATCGCGTTGCCGGCGTAGATCGGGCGCTTGAAGGTATGGCTGCCTTCAACGGTCATCAGGTCGGAGACCTGGTTGACGCCCAGCAGCGCGGCCACGCACGGCATCAGGTCCTTGCCGAAAGTGGTCGATGGGCCGAACACGTGGGTGTAGCCCTTGGCCAGCTGCGCGATCTGCGGCGCCAGCACCTGGGCGATGGGCTGCGCGTTGGCGGCGTTGGCCACGGTCAGGACCTTGGCGACGCCACTGATCTTCGCGGCCTCGGCGGCGACGGCGGCCGGATCGGCGGCCAGCACCACGACATCGATGCTGGCACCGCCGATGGCGGCGGCAGCGCTGACGGTCTTGGCGGTGGCGGCGTTGAGCTTGCCGTCGTGGTGCTCGGCGATGACGAGAATCTTGCTCATTACAGCAGCCCCTTCTGCTTGAGTGCGGCCACCAGTTCGGCCGCGTCCTTGACCATCACACCCTTGCTGCGCTTGGACGGTGCGGCGTACTGGGTGGTCTTGAAGGTGTCGGCGGCTTCAACGCCGAGGTCGGCCAGCTGCAGGGTTTCCAGCGGCTTGGCCTTGGCCTTCATGATGTCCGGCAGCTTGATGAAGCGCGGCTCGTTCAGGCGCAGGTCGGTGGTGACCACCGCCGGCAGATCGACTTCCAGCGTTTCCAGGCCGGCGTCGACTTCGCGGGTCACCGTGGCCTTGCCGTCGGCAATGTCCAGCTTGCTGGCGAAGGTCGCCTGCGGGCGGCCCCACAGCGTGGCCAGCATCTGGCCGGTCTGGTTGGCGTCGTCGTCGATGGCCTGCTTGCCGAGGATCACCAGGTCCGGCTGTTCCTTCTCGATCAGCTTGAGCAGGGTCCGTGCGGCGGTCAGCGGCTGGATGGCCTGGTCGGTGACCACATGGATGGCGCGGTTGGCGCCCATGGCCAGGCCGTTGCGCAGGTGCGCCTGGGCATCTGCGGGGGCAATGGTGGCAACCACGACTTCGCTGGCGATGCCCTTGTCGCGCAGGCGCAGGGCTTCTTCCAGGGCGATTTCATCGAAGGGGTTGGGGGACAGCTTGACGCCGTCGGTGACCACGCCGGAACCGTCCGGCTTGACCTGAATGCGGACGTTATAGTCCACCACGCGCTTGTACGCGACGAGGATTTTCATCTGGTACGGGGTCCTTCAATAACGGAGAGAACGTCCGGTCCTCGCACAGCAACCGGTTCGGGGGTGGGATCCCGATTCTAGCTGGCTTGGGGCGACCATGCGAATGCGTATGGTTATGCTGCGCTGCGGCATGGCTCGCGTGAATCCAGTGCGTCGTTCACGTCACGCAGGCAGTCGTGAAGACGAACCACATGTATCCTGTGCTGCTGTGCTGGGGTGCTTCATGGCACCCCTTGGATGAATTTCGATCAGGAGAACAAGTAGTGCCCACATGGCTTGTCACCGGCGGTGCCGGATTCATTGGCGGTAACTTTGTTCTCGAAGCGGTCGCCCGTGGCATCAAGGTCATCAACCTCGACGCGCTGACCTACGCCGGCAACCTGAAGACCCTGTCCAGCCTGGACGGCAACCCGAACCACGAATTCGTGCAGGGTGACATCGGCGACAGCGCTCTGGTGACCCGCCTGCTGGCCGAACACCAGCCCGACGCCGTACTGAATTTCGCCGCTGAGAGCCACGTGGACCGTTCCATCGACGGCCCGGGTGCGTTCATCCAGACCAACGTGGTGGGCACCCTGGGCCTGCTGGAAGCGGTCCGTGACTACTGGAAGGCGCTGCCGGCCGAACAGGGCGCGGCCTTCCGCTTCCTGCACGTGTCCACCGACGAGGTGTACGGCACCCTGGGCGAGACCGGCAAGTTCAGCGAAACCACCCCGTATGCCCCGAATTCGCCGTACTCGGCGTCGAAGGCCGCTTCGGACCACCTGGTGCGTGCCTTCCACCACACCTACGGGTTGCCGGTACTGACGACCAATTGCTCCAACAACTACGGCCCGTACCACTTCCCCGAGAAGCTGATCCCGCTGGTGATCGCCAAGGCGCTGGCCGGCGAGCCGCTGCCGGTGTACGGCGATGGCAAGCAGGTGCGTGACTGGCTGTTCGTGTCCGATCACTGCGAAGCGATCCGCACCGTGCTGGCCAAGGGCCAGGTCGGCGAGACTTACAACGTCGGCGGCAATTCGGAAAAGCAGAACATCGAAGTAGTGCAGGCCATCTGCGCGTTGCTGGACCAGCGCCGTCCGCGCGAAGACGGCCAGCCGCGCAGCAGCCAGATCACCTATGTCACTGACCGCCCCGGCCATGACCGCCGCTATGCGATCGATGCGTCCAAGCTGAAGAACGATCTGGGCTGGGAACCGGCCTACACCTTCGAGCAGGGCATCGCCTTCACCGTCGACTGGTACCTGGACAACCAGGACTGGGTCAACGGCGTGCTGGACGGCAGCTACCGTCTGCAGCGCATCGGCACTGCGGCCTGAATCCTGGAGACGACATGACGCAGCGTAAAGGCATCATTCTGGCTGGTGGCTCCGGCACCCGGCTGTATCCGATCACCAAGGGCGTCAGCAAGCAGCTGCTGCCGGTGTACGACAAGCCGATGATCTACTACCCGCTCAGCGTGCTGATGCTGGCGGGCATCCGCGAAGTGCTGATCATCAACACCCCGCACGAGCAGGCGCTGTTCCAGCAGTTGCTGGGCGACGGCTCGCAGTGGGGCATGGACATCCAGTACGCGGTGCAGCCGAGTCCGGACGGCCTGGCGCAGGCCTACCTGATCGGCCGTGATTTCGTCGCCGGCAAGCCGAGCTGCCTGGTGCTGGGCGACAACATCTTCCACGGCCATGGCCTGCGCGACGTACTCAAGCGCGCCGATGAGCGCGTGGAAGGCTCCACGGTGTTCGGTTACTGGGTCAATGACCCGGAGCGCTATGGCGTGGCCGAGTTCGACAAGAGTGGCAAGGTCATCGACCTGGTCGAGAAGCCGGAGAAACCGCGCTCGAACTACGCAGTGACCGGCCTGTACTTCTACGACGGCAATGCCAGCGCGCATGCGGCCGAACTCAAGCCGTCGCCGCGTGGTGAGCTGGAAATCACCGATCTCAACAAGCGCTACCTGGCCGAAGGCAACCTGCATCTGGAAGCGCTGGGCCGTGGCTACGCCTGGCTGGACACCGGTACTCATCAGTCGCTGCTGGAGGCGTCCAACTTCATCGAGACCATCCAGACCCGCCAGGGCCTGCAGGTCTGCTGCCCGGAGGAAATTGCGTTCGGCCAGGGCTGGATCAACGCCGAGCAGCTGGAAGCACTGGCTGCACCACTGATCAAGAATGGCTACGGCCAGTACCTGCACACGCTGGCCCAGCGCGGAGTGGTTCCGTGAAAGTAATCGAGACGTCACTGCCGGGATGCCGGGTCATCGAGCCGGCGGTGTTCGGCGACGAACGTGGCTTCTTCTACGAAACCTGGAACGCCGAGCGCTTCGCTGCATTGGGCCTGCCGGAGCGCTTCGTGCAGAGCAATGTCTCCACCTCTGCCAAGGGCGTGCTGCGCGGCCTGCATTACCAGTGGCCGCGCCCGCAGGGCAAGCTGGTGACCGTGCTGGAGGGCGAGGTCTACGACGTCGCTGTGGATATCCGGCGCGGCTCGCCCACCTTCGGCCAGTGGGAGGCGGTGGTGCTGAGCGCGGAAAACAAAAAGCAGTTCTGGATTCCCGAAGGCTTCGCCCACGGATTCGCCGTGCTGTCCGAGCGCGCTCTGTTCAGCTATCTGTGCACGGATGTCTACGTCAAGGAGGTCGATGCGGGTATCCGCTGGAACGACGCTGACATCGCCGTGGACTGGCCGGTCAGTGCCCCGACCTTGTCGGCCAAGGACGAGAACGCGCCATTCCTGAAGGACATTGCTGAAGACCGCCTGCCGGTCTACGTGCCATGACCGTGCTGGTGTTCGGTGGCAATGGCCAGGTCGGCCAGGAGCTGCTGCGCGCGCTGGTGCCGCTGGGCAAGGTGGTCGCGACTACCCGCAGCGGCCAGCTGCCGGACGGCAGTGCGTGCGAAACGGCCGACTTCGGCCAGCCCGACAGCCTGCCGGCACTGCTGGATCGCGTGCAGCCGTCGCTGGTGGTCAATGCCGCGGCCTACACGGCGGTGGATCGTGCCGAACAGGATGCGGACGCTGCGTTCGCTGCCAACGCGCAGGCACCGGGCGTGATCGCGCGCTGGTGTGCGGCGCACGGCGTGCCGTTCGTGCATTACTCCACCGACTACGTGTTCGATGGCCAGGGCAGCGCCCCCTACCGCGAGGACGAGCCGACCGCGCCACTGGGCGTGTATGGCACCAGCAAGCGCGATGGCGAGGACGCGGTGCGTGCGGCCGGTGGCCGCCATCTGATTTTCCGCACGGCGTGGGTGTATGCCTCGCACGGCGCGAACTTCCTGCGCACCATGCTGCGCGTCGGGGCCGAACGCGATGCGTTGCGGGTGGTGGCCGACCAGATCGGCACGCCAACGCCGGCCGCGCTGATCGCTGATGTCACCTTGCAGGCGCTGCAGCATCCGGAGCAGCTGTCCGGGACCTGGCACCTGACCGCCAGCGGCCAGACCAGCTGGCATGGGTTCGCCGAAGCGATCTTCGCCGAGGCATTGGCCAGCGGCGTGTTGGCCAAGGTGCCGACGGTCGAGGCGATTCCCAGTTCCGAGTATCCGACCCCGGCCAAGCGCCCGGCCTGGTCGGTGCTGGACAACCGCAAGCTGCAGCAGGATTTCGGCATCGTGCTGCCGACCTGGCAGGATGGCCTGAAGCGGGTGATGGCGGAGATTGCCTGATGGCCGTAGCGCCGGGCCATGCCCGGCGATGCAGCGCGGCCGGGCCGATCAGGAACGGGTCAGAGCCCGCTGCGCAGCAACGGGTTCCGACCCCGGGCAAACCTCAGCTGCGCCCGTAGGTATCCTCGAAGCGCACGATGTCATCCTCGCCGAGGTAGCTGCCGGACTGCACTTCGATCAGTTCCAGCGGCAGCTTGCCCGGGTTGCGCAGGCGGTGGGTTACGCCCAGCGGAATGTAGGTGCTCTGGTTCTCGCTGAGCAGGATCACTTCATCGCCACGGGTCACCTCGGCGGTGCCGCTGACCACGATCCAGTGCTCGGCGCGATGGTGGTGCATCTGCAGGCTCAGCGTGCCGCCGGGCTTGACCGTGATCCGCTTGACCTGGAAGCGCTCGCCGTTGTCGATCGAATCGTAGGCGCCCCACGGGCGATAGACCTTGCGGTGCCAGGTGGCCTCGCTGCGGCCTTCGGCCTTGAGCTGTGCCACCACGGTCTTGACCTCCTGCATGCGGTCGGCCTTGCCCACCAGCACCGCATCGTCGGTCTCGACCACGATCACGTCATCGAGGCCGACCATGGCCACCAGGCGCTGGCCGTAGGCATAGGTATTGCGGCAGTCGATGGCGATCACGTCGCCCTGGTGCGCGTTGCCATCGCCGTCCTGCTGCGAGACGTCGCGCAGGGCAGTCCACGAACCGACATCGTTCCAGCCCGCATCCAATGGAATCACCACCGCATCGGCGGTCTTCTCCATCACCGCGTAGTCGATCGAATCGGACGGAACGGCAGTGAAGGCGTCCTTGTCCAGGCGGGTGAAGTCGGCATCTCGGCGCGCCTGCTGCCAGGCCTGGCGGCTGCCAGCCAGCATCGCGGGCTGGAAGCGTTCCAGTTCCTGCAGGTAGCGCGAGGCCTTGAACAGGAACATGCCACTGTTCCAGTAGTACTGGCCGCTGCTGACGTAGCCGGTCGCGGTATCCAGGTCCGGCTTCTCGACGAAGCGCTCGACCGCACGCAGGCCCTGGCCATCGGCGGCCTTGATGTAGCCGTAGCCGGTTTCCGGCCCGGTCGGCACGATGCCGAAGGTCACCAGCTTGCCGGCCTCGGCAGCGCCGGCCGCCGCCTGCACGGCGCTGCGGAACGCAGTCTCGTTGGTGATCACGTGATCGGACGGCAACACCAGCAGCAGGGCGTCGGCACCGTCGCGGGTGGCCTCCAGCGCGGCCACCGCGATCGCCGGGGCCGTGTTGCGGCCGACCGGCTCGAGGATGATCGCGGCCGGCTCGGCGCCAACCTGCTGCAGCTGCTCGGCGGCGACGAAGCGATGCTCTTCGTTGGCGATCACCAGCGGTCCGCGCGCGGCGATCGGCGCCACGCGCTTCCAGGTGGCCTGCAGCATCGTCAGTTCACCCGCCAGCGGCAGGAACTGCTTCGGGTACGCCTCGCGCGACAGCGGCCACAGGCGGGTACCGGATCCACCGGACAGGATGACGGGCTGGATGCTGCTCATGCGTTCCTCGGTTACTGCTGGATGAGGCGGGAGATGTCGTCGGTGCGCGCCTGCATCAGCGCGGCATCACCACGGGCTTCAACATTCAGGCGCAGCAGTGGCTCGGTGTTGGAGCTGCGCAGGTTGAAGCGCCAGTCGCCGAAGTCGGCACTGATGCCGTCGGTGTGGTCCAGCGTGGGCGACTGCGCCGCGAAGTGCTCCATCACGCGTGCGACGGCCGCCTTGGCATCGCTGACCTTGAAATTGATTTCGCCGCTGCACGGGTAGGCCGCCATGCGGTCTTCCACCCAGTCGGCCAGCGAGCGCCCGCTTTCAGAGACCAGCTGGGCGATCAGCAGCCACGGGATCATGCCCGAGTCGGCATAGGCGAACTCGCGGAAATAGTGGTGGGCGCTCATCTCGCCGCCGTACACCGCATCTTCGGCGCGCATCTTTTCCTTGATGAAGGCGTGGCCGCTCTTGCACTGCACCGGTACGCCGCCGGCCTGCTCGACCATGTCCACGGTGTTCCAGACCAGGCGCGGGTCATGCACGACCTTGCCGCCGGGGGTGCGCGCCAGGATTGCCTTGGCCAGCAGGCCGACCAGGTAGTAGCCCTCGATGAAGCGGCCGGTGTGGTCGAAGAAGAAGCAACGGTCGAAGTCACCATCCCAGGCAATGCCGAAATCGGCGCCGTGTTCGCGCACCGCGTCGGCAGTGGCGGCGCGGTTCTCCGGCAGCAGCGGGTTGGGAATGCCGTTGGGGAAGCTGCCGTCCGGTTCGTGGCAGATGCGGATGAATTCGAACGGCAGGTGCGGTGCCAGCAGGTCGACGATGGCACCGGCGCCGCCGTTGCCGGCGTTGACCACCAGCTTCAGTGGGCGCAGCTTGCCAGCATCGACATAGCTCAGCAGATGCTGGATATACGCGCTCTTGTCGTGCCGGGCGCTCTGCGCGGCACGCGGCGGTTGCGCCTCGGACGTGTCGGCGGCGACCGCATCGGAAATCGCGAACAGGCCGGTATCGGAGCTGATCGGCCGCGCGTTCTCCTTGACCAGCTTCATGCCGTTGTAGTCCATCGGGTTGTGGCTGGCGGTGACCATCACGCCGCCGGCCGCGCCCAGGTGGTCGGTCTGGAAATAGACTTCTTCCGTGCCACACAGGCCGATGTCGATCACCTCGCGCCCGGTACCGCGCAGGCCTGCGGCCAGTGCATCCTGCAGCGCGGGGCTGGTCAGGCGCACGTCGTGGCCCAGTACCACCGGGCCCGGTGCAAGCTGCGCCGCCAGCGCCACGCCGATGCGGCGGGCCAGATCTTCGTTCAGTTCTTCCGGCACGCGGCCGCGGATGTCATAGGCCTTGAAGGCGGGCAGGGGCATCGATCGGGATCCTGGGTGAGGTCAGCGCCGTAGTTTACGGCCATGGATGTGTGGGAAGCGTTTTCCGCAAACGGCACCCCGGGAGCAGTCATCGGAACGACAGGTACTTGTGGCCGAAGTAGCTGGACACCACCGGCACCGCCACACCTACCACGTGGGCGATTTCCAGGCGCAGCAGGTCCACGCCCAGCCATGGCAGCAGGTGGTAGGCCAGGACGGTGGAAACCAGCCAGGTCTGGGCCACCGCGAACAGGTTGACCAGCACGAAGTAGAACGCCGAGTGGTGCAGGGGGCGTGTGCTGCCGGAAAACACCAACCAGCGGGTCAGCACGAAGGCGGTAACCATGCCGGTGAGGTAGGCGGCGATGATCGCCGGGGTGAACGGCATCCAGTGGCTGTACAGCATGCGCGACAGGATGTTGGCCAGCGCAGCGATGCCGCCGGCCAGCAGGAACAGCAGGAACGGGCGGGACAGGGTCACGCCACCGCCTCGCGGGCCATGGCGCGTCCGAAGCCGATGCTCTCGGAGATGCCGCGGTCTTCGGGGTAGTAGTGCGAGGTATCGGCCACCCACAGTCCTTCCACCGGCAGCCGGCGCGGCGGCAGCCGGTCGAGGAAGCCCGGTTCGCAGATTGGCTGCGCGTGGCGGTAGCGGCTGACCCGCACGTCGATGAAGTCATCTGAGCCCAGCTGCGGATTGATCATGCACAGGTAGCGGCGCACCTTGTCGGCGAACACGTCGTCGCTGTCGCCATAACGCTCGTGCTCGCCGGGCATGTAGAACGGCACGTAGACGATATGGGCATCCATCGGGCGCAGGTTGGTGTACTCGACGATGCCGGGGATGTCCATGTCCGGGTCGTTGGTGTTGACCCAGAAGTTGGCCGAGACCGGCCTGCGCAGCTTGGCGATCACGCAGACCACCGCAATGTTGTTCAAGGCGCGGAACTTCGCCAGGATGGACTCCGGCAGGTCCGGCGCCAGGCGTGGCACGAACGGCAGCGGTACCGTGGAAATGACCTTGTCGAAGGTCAGATGCTCGCCGCCGACCTGGACACCGCGTACGCGGCCGTCCTCGATCACGATGCGTTGCACCGGGCTGGACAGCCGCACCTCGCCACCATGGCGCAGGATGTCCGCATGCAGGGCATCGAGCAGGGTGGATGAACCGCCTTCCAGATACCCGAGCTTTTCGCGCATCAGGCTGTAACGGGAGCGCCCGATGCGCCGGATCCGGCTCCAGATCCAGGCCGCGGACAGGTTGCCGGCATAGTCGTAGAACTTGTAGTCGAACAACCGGCGCCACAGCGTTTCGTAGGCTTCGGCGCCAACCCAGCGGCGGATCCAGGAGGAGGCTTCAACGTGGTCCAGCGGGCGCCAGTTGTTGCGACGCGTGCACAGGAAAGCATGCAGGCCGTAACGGATCTTCGCCATCATCCCCAGGCCCCTGAAGCGCAGCAGGGCGATCGGATTGCCCCATGGCTGCAGGCGCTTGCCGAACCAGTAGCCCATGCGGGTCTCGGTCCAGCGCATGCGTTCGCCCAGCCCCAGCTCGTCGAGCACGGTCAGGAAATCGTGATCGGAGGTGCAATGGAAATGGTAGTAGCGTTCGATCGGCATGCCGCCGAAGTCGAAGCTCGCGGTCATTCCGCCAACCCGGTCATCGGCTTCGAATACCACGGGCTGATGGCCGTCGCGGGCCAGCTGGTAGGCCACGGCAAGGCCCATCGGGCCGGCGCCGAGAACGGCGATGCGCTCGCTCATGATCAGAACTCCAGGGCGATGTCGCCGTACTCGGGGTCGTTGAAGGTGGCGTCGATGGCCTGCGCGAAGGGCGTCGGCCGTACGTTGAAGATCGAAGGCCAGTCGATGACTTCGAACTCATCATGGGCCACCAGTGCCTGCAGCTGCGCCGCGGTGAACGGTGGGTCGCGGTCGAACAGCGCCCAGGTCCTCAGCAGCAGGTGGAACAGGCGGTAGGGGATGTGCAGCAGCAGGGTGCGGGCACGCGTGCTGCGCTTGATCTGGCGGATGATGTCGATGTAATCGACCTTCTCCAGGCCGGTGATGTTGTAGCGCTGGCCAGCAATGCGCGAGCGCAGGCAGCTGGCGATGATGGTGGCGAAATCGCCGGCATACAGTGGCTGGCGCATGTAGCGTCCATCGCCAGGAATCGGAAATACCGGAACCCTGCGCATGAAGCGCGACAGCCATCCCAGGTGCTTGCGGTCGAACCAGCCGAACATCAGGGTCGGGCGCAGGATGACCGCAGGGATGCCGCGCGCGGCGACCCGTTGCTCCTGCTCACGCTTGGTGCGGGTGTAGTCGTCATCGGCCACCGAACAGACCACCGAGGAGCTGACGTGCACCGTGTAGGGCACGGCGTGACGCTCGATGGCATCGAGGATGAGGTCGGTGGCAGTGATGTTGTTGCGCACGAATGGCAGAGGATCGGTGCCGCCGATCTGCGCCTGCAGCATCACCACGGCGTCGGCACCAGCGAAATGGCGCTCCCAGGTGCCCGGCTCTGCCAGGTCGGCGTGTTCGGTCACCACATCCGGATGCAGACGCGCGAGTACCTCGAGATTGGCAGCGTGCTTGTCGATCACCACCAGTCGGCGGTAGCCCTGGCGCTTGAGGATGGCGACCAGGTTCTGGCCGACCAGGCCGGCACCACCGGGAATGATGATCTTCTGCTCCAGCTCGGAGTCCGTTGCAGTGCTCACAGCGAGATCCTGTTGAACAGGGCCTGCGGCAGCAGGCGGATCACCGTCATGATCAACCGCCAGAAGCCCGGGGCATACAGCACCGGGGTGCCGCGCCCGATGCCGGCGACGATGCGGCGCGCGACCTGGTCCGGCGTTGCCCACAATGGGCCCTTGCGCAGGTGGGCCGTCATCGGCGTGTCGACGAAGCCCGGACGAATGTCGACCACCGCCACGCCCTGCTTGGCCAGGCGTTGGCGCAGGCCACTCAGGTAGGTACTGACCGCAGCCTTGGCGGCGCCGTAGACGTAGTTGCTCTGGCGGCCGCGGTCGCCGGCCACCGAAGTGATCACCGCCAGCGTGCCGCTGCCGGCGTCGGCCAGCCGATTGGCCACAGGCCCCAGCAAGGCCAGCGTCGAGCTGCCGTTGGTGGCGAACTCGGCCATGCAGGTTTCCACCGAGGCCTCACACGCTGCCTGATCGGGCAGCGTGCCATGTGCAACCAGCACCACGTCCACCCGCCCCAGCGCCTGCCAGGCCTGCGCCAGCAGCTCGGCGTGGGCGGCCAGATCGTTGATGTCCATCGAAGAAGTGTGCGTGGCGCGTGCACCGCGCACGCGCAGGTCGTCGGCGATGGCGGCGAGCCGTTCGGAACGGCGAGCAACCAGGAACAGCGCCGCGCCGCGTGCGGCATAGCGCCGTCCGACGGCTTCGGCGATCGCGGACGTGGCGCCGATGATGAGGACGTTCTGCATGCTTACTCCGTCACCCGGCGCCAGAAGCCGGACGAGAAACGTGGATCGATGAATCGGCTGAAGTCCTGCCAGCGCGGGTACGCCTGCTGGAATGAGGCGGCGGTCATCCGCGCATCCTTGGCCGGGTACTGGGCACCGTCGGCGGCATCGACGATCTGGTCCAGGCGCCGCAGCAGGGCCCACAGTGCCTCGCCGGTATTGGGGAAGTCCAGGGCCAGGGTGGTACCCGGGCGCGGAAAGGACAACATGCCAAGGGACGGCCGCGTACCGAACTGCTTGAGCACCGCCAGGAACGACCCCTGGCCACTGCGGGCGATTTCCTGCAGCAGGGCGGGAACTCCATCCGCGGCCGCGTGCGGTGGCAGCACGCACTGGTACTGCACGAAGCCAGCCGGACCATACATCCGGTTCCACTGGCTGATGCCATCAAGCGGATAGAAAAAGGGCAACAGGTGTGAGACGTGGCGCCGGCGTTGCGCCGGCTGGCGCCAGTAATAGAGCGTATTGAACGGGCGCAGAGTGAGCCGGTTGACCAGTGATATCGGTGGTATCAGCGGCATCGACCACTGCCGCCGGGGCGTGGCTGGACGTTCGTCGGCCGGCTGCGCGGCATGGTTGGCACGGGTGAAATGCCCGCGGCCGAGGGCGTGGCCACGTGCCAGGCAGTCGATCCAGGCCACGCTGTACTCGTGGCTTTCGCTGCTGTCCTGTGACAGCGCAAAAAAATCTGCCAGGCTGGAGAAACGGATGGTCTCCACCTCCAGACAGCTGCCCGGCACGCGGCGCAGCAGCAGCTCGGCGTGGGTGATCACTCCGGTCAGGCCAAGCCCACCGAGGGTGGCTTCGAACCAGCCGTCGCCATTGCCAGGACGGCACACGTGGCGTTCGCCGTCGCTGCGCAGCAGCTCGAAGGACAGCACGTGGTGACCGAAGCTGCCGGCCAGATGATGATTCTTGCCATGCACATCATTGCCGATCGCACCGCCCACGGTGACGTGACGCGTGCCTGGGGTAACCGGAAGGAACCAGCCTTGCGGCAGAACGAGCGCGATGATCTCACCCAAGGTGACGCCAGCTTCGCACTGCAGCCGTCCGCTGGCCGGGTCAAAGGCGATGAAGCGGTCCAGACCGCGACAGTCGAGCAGGGTGGCCCCCGGATTCTGGCAGCTGTCGCCATAGCTGCGTCCGTTACCATGCGGCAACGCAGTGCCCTCGAAGGTTGGCAGCGTGGCGAGCCGATCGTGCACCCTGATCAGCGACTGTGGCGCGCGCGGATACCGCCCCCAGGAATGCGCGTCGGCCCGCATCAGATCGCCACCAGGGCAAACCCGGCGCACAGCACGGCCACCACCTGGCTGGGCCGATCCGTGGCGGCAAACACGATCGGGTCATCGTGCATGTTGCCGCGATGGGCGATCACCCAGGCGCGGCTGACCCAGTACAGCAGGACCGGGCAGATGAACCACAGCAGCTTCGGGTTGCGGTACAGCTCCACGCTATCGGGGCTGTTGATGTACAGCGCCATCACCAGCACGGCGCAATAGCCGGCGGCAGCGCCCAGCGACTGCAGCAGCGGCAGGTCTTCCACGCCGTAGCCACGGCCGTTGGCGCGGGTCTTGCCACGTGCCAGCACCGCGTGCAGTTCGGTATAGCGCTTGAGCAGAGCCAGCGAGAGGAAAATGAACATGCTGAAGGCCAGCAGCCAGAACGACAGTTCCGCACCGATGGCCACGGTTCCGCCGATGATGCGCAGGGTGTAGAGGCTGGCCAGCAGCACCACGTCGAGCATGACGATGCGCTTCAGCCGCAACGAATAGGCGACGGTCAGCACGTAGTAGCCCGCCAGCACTGCGGCGAATGCCGGGCCGCAGGCCAGTGCAACGGCCAGCCCGCACAGCGTCAGCAGCGGGCCCGCAATCAGGCCGTGCAGCAGCGGCAAGCGGCCGGCAGCAAAAGGGCGATGGCGCTTGCGCGGATGGCGGCGATCTGCATCAAGGTCGAGCAGGTCGTTGAGTACATAGACGCCGGAGGCGCACAGGCTGAAGGCCGCAAAGGCCAGCAGCGCATCGGCCACTGCCGGTGCTTCCAGGAAGCGGTGGGCGGTCAACAGCGGAACGAACACCAGCAGGTTCTTCAGCCACTGGTGCGGACGCAGTGCCTTCAACCACGCCTGCGGCCTGGACGGTGCAGGCCAGTGCCCCAGTACCTGCGTGCGTTGCGCTGCGGCGCCCGCCAGTGCGCTGCCGTTGTTGACCACCCAGGCACCTGCAGCGCGGGCCCAGACCACCAGATCGACCGTGCCATTGCCGGCGTAGTCGAAACCACGCTCGCCGAAGGCATCCACCAGGGCCTGTGCCTTGTGCGTGCCGGACAGGTTGCGCTGGCCATCGCTGGCGATCACCTGCTCGAACAGGCCCAGGTGTGCGGCGATCGGCGCGACCAGCAGCTGGTCCGAGGCGGTACACAGCACCCGCGGGCGCTGCGCCGTGTCGCGCAGCAGTTCCAGAACTTTCGGGTTGTAAGGCAGGCGGCGTGGATCGATGGTGACGCGTGCAGCGATCTGCCGCTTCAGTGCGGCCTTGCCCTGCAGCAGCCAGAACGGCAGCAGGAACAGGTACAGCGGATTGCGCGCCAACAGCACCAGCAGCGATTCATACAGGAGGTCCGTGTCCAGCAGCGTGCCATCCAGGTCCACGCACAGGGCGCGGTCGTGGGCTGCAGGAGAGGGGGCAGGAGGCGCTGGGGGCATCGTTCGCGGGCTGACGCGGCGGGATCGTCCATTGTATCCGCGTTGGGGCATGGGCCAGAAAGCGGCATCCCGGCCCCGGGCCGCTGCATCCGCGCGGTTTGCTGCGCCGCAAACCCGTCGGGTGCAGGCCTGCGGCTAGAATGCGCTTATCCATTCGCAGGTACTACAGCAATGCAGCAATCGACTTCCGGCGGAAAGCGCGGCAAGCGCTTCGCCAGTGCGGCGGAGGCCCTGCAGGGGGTGGTCGCCGATGGGCAGACCCTGGCCGTGGGCGGCTTTGGCCTGTGTGGCATTCCCGAGGCGCTGATCGCTGCGCTGCGCGACAGCGGCGTCAAGGGCCTGACCGTGATCTCCAACAATGCCGGCGTCGATGGCTTCGGCCTCGGCCAGCTGCTGGAAACGCGGCAGATCAAGAAGATGATTTCGTCCTACGTGGGCGAGAACAAGGAATTCGAGCGGCAGTTCCTGGCCGGCGAGCTGGAGCTGGAATTCAACCCGCAGGGCACCCTGGCCGAGCGCCTGCGTGCCGGCGGCGCGGGCATCCCTGCGTTCTTCACTGCCACCGGCTATGGCACGGTGGTGGCCGAGGGCAAGGAAACCCGCGCGTTCGATGGCAAGCACTACGTGATGGAGACCGCGTTGCGCGCCGACGTGGCACTGATCAAGGCCTGGAAGGCCGACGAGGCTGGCAACCTGGTGTTCCGCAAGACCGCGCGCAACTTCAACCCTGCCTGCGCGATGGCCGGCAAGGTCTGCATCGTGGAGGTTGAAGAGGTAGTGCCGGTCGGCGCCATCGACCCGGACCAGGTGCACCTGCCGGGCATCTACGTGCACCGCATCGTGCACAACCCGCATCCCGAGAAGCGAATCGAACAGCGCACCATCCGCGCGGAGGGCAACTGACATGGCGTGGACCCGCGATGAAATGGCGGCCCGTGCCGCCCAGGAACTGACCGATGGTGCCTACGTGAACCTGGGCATCGGCCTGCCGACCCTGGTCGCCAACCACATTCCCGAAGGCGTGGACGTGTGGCTGCAGTCGGAGAACGGCCTGCTCGGCATCGGCCCGTTCCCGACCGACGCTGAAGTCGACGCCGACCTGATCAATGCCGGCAAGCAGACCGTCACCGCACGTGCGGGCGCCAGCTACTTTGGCAGCCACGACAGCTTCGCGATGATCCGTGGTGGACACGTCAATCTGGCCATCCTCGGTGCCATGCAGGTGACCGACAAGGGCGACCTGGCCAACTGGATGGTGCCCGGCAAGATGGTCAAGGGCATGGGCGGCGCGATGGATCTGGTGGCCGGCGTGCAGCGCGTGGTGGTGCTGATGGAGCACACCGCCAAGAACGGCGAGCACAAGATCCTGGCCGAATGCACGTTGCCGTTGACCGGCGTGGGCGTGGTCGACCGCATCATCACCGATCTGGCCGTGTTCGACGTGACTGACAAGGGCCTGCTGCTGGTGGAGGCCGCGCCGGGTGTCAGCGATCAAGAACTGGAGGAAAAGACCGGCGTCGCGTTCCAGCGCGGCTGAGGCTGCAAGGGCGGCCAAGCGTGCCGCCCTGTTTTTTGAGGTGCCGCCATGCTGTTCCCCCATGACCTGCCCGACGCCGACGTCCAGCACCTGCCGGGCTGGCTGGCTGCTGCCGACGCCGACCGGCTCATGGGGGCGCTGCAGGCCGACGTGCGGTGGGACGTCCACCGCATCCGCATGTTCGGCAACTGGGTGGATTCGCCGCGGCTGAGCTGCTGGATCGGCGACCCGCAGGCGCGCTACCGCTACTCCGGTGCCGAGTTCGTGCCGCATCCGTGGCCGCCTGTGTTGCAGGCCGTGCGCGAGCGCCTGCGGGCTGAAGGCTACGGCCGCTTCAACAGCGTGCTGCTGAACCGCTATCGCGGTGGCGGCGACTACATGGGCTGGCACAGCGATGACGAGCCGGAGCTGGGGCCGGCCCCGGTGATCGCGTCGCTGAGCCTGGGTGCGGCGCGCCGTTTCCTGCTGCGCCGACGCGACGATCCGGCGCGCAAGGCTGAATTCGTGCTTGGCCATGGTGACCTGCTGCTGATGGCCGGGCATACCCAGCGCTTCTACCAGCACGCGTTGCCGAAGATGACGCGGGTGCAGGGCGAGCGCATCAACCTGACGTTCCGCTGGATTGCGCCGCGTTGACGAAGAAGGGGTCAGATCCCTTTCCGGCAGGAAAGGGATCTGACCCCGCAACCACGTGCCCGGCGAATGCGGAGATCAGCGCGCAACGTTCGGCTGGTCGGCCTGGCCGCTGGTCAACGTCCAGCCCACCATGTCCTGCGCCAGCTGCTGCAGGCCGCGCTCGAAGGCTGCGGTCACCGCTGGTATGTCTGTGCTGCCGACCGGCTGCGCCTGGCGGAAGGTGCGGTCAGCCACCACGCGCTGGTCGGCGACATGGATCAGCTTGGCGTTGACCTCGATCACCACGGTCGGCGTGGCCTGGCCCTGGTAATCCGATTCGAAGCGGCGCACGTCGGTGGACAGCTTGTAGTCGGCGCGGATGCCGGCAGTGCTGCGGGCCACGCCGCGGATGCGGCCGGAATCCTCGAAGCCACGCAGCAGGGTGTCCTCGATCATGTCGGTGGCCGGCTGCGCCCAGCTGGCCCCTTTGTAGATCTCAAGCTGGGAGGGTGTCGGCCGCACATTGATGCGCGGGCTGTCGACCATGCGCGCGGCGCTGGGCTTGGCCAGCACCAGCTGCCAGCTGGCCTGCGGCCATGCCGGGTCCGCCTTGACCTGCACGGACGGCGAGTACAGCGTCACCGCGGTTTTCTCGCTGCTGCCGAGGATGGAGCAGCCGCCCAGCAGGGTGACCATCGAAGCGGCCAGCAGCAGGCGCGGAAGGGTGGTCGGGCTCATTTGGGTTCGAACTCCTTCGGTGCGTCGCGGCCCAGCAGGTAGCGCGCGGGGTTGTTCTCGAGGCGGTCGCTGACCCGGCGCAGGTCGCGGATCAGGCCGCGCAGTTCGGTCAGCGTCGGGCCCAGCTGGCCAAGGCCATCGTTGGCAAAGCTGTTGATCGCGGCTCGGTTCTCGCCAAGGATCGAATCGGCGTTGCCGGCGGCCGAATCGAGCTTGGCCAGGGTCGTGTCGAGCTTGTCGATGATGCCGGGCAGCTGCTGCACCAGGTTCCTGTCCAGGCGCTCGATGGTGCCGTTGGTGGTCTTCAGCGTGGTGTCCAGGCTGCGGGCGGCATCGCGCGCGCTGAGCAGCAGCGCCTGCGTACCCTGGTCACGGTCGGCCAGGCCACCACTGATCGTCTCCAGGTTGGCCAGCGTCGCGTTGATCGAGGCCACGTTGCGGTCGCTGAGGATCTGGTCCATGCGCTCGACGATGCGGTTGGCCACGTCGGTGATGTTCTGCAGCGCCGAGGGCGTGGTCGGGATGATCGGTGCCGGATCCTTGTTGACCGTGGTCAGTGCCGGCGACTGCGGCGTGCCGCCGCTGAGCTGGATGATCGACGGGCCGGTCAGGCTGGTGATCGCCAGCTTGGCGCGGGTATCGGTCTTGACCGGCGTGTTGGAGTTCAGGCGGATGCGCGCGACCACCTGGCGCGGGTCGTCCGGCACCAGGTTCAGTTCGGTGATCGAGCCCACCGCGATGCCGTTGTACTGCACCGGGCTGCCCACCGACAGGCCGGTCACCGCTTCGCGGAACACCACGCGGTACTCCTGCCAGGTGCGGTCGGAGGAGTACTTGGCCGCCCACAGGCCGAAGGCCAGCAGGGCCAGGCCGGTGATCAGGGTGAACGCGCCGATCAGCACGTAGTTGGCTTTGGTTTCCATGGCTCAGGCACTCTCGATCTGTTCGCCACGCGCGGCGCGCGCGCGGGGTCCGTGGAAGTATTCCTGGATCCACGGATGATCCAGTTTCTCGATGTCCGGCAGCGGCGCATTGGCCACCACCCTGCGGTCGGCCAGCACGGCGACGCGGTCGCAGATGGCGTACAGCGTGTCCAGGTCGTGGGTGATCAGGAACACGGTCAGCCCCAGCGCTTCCTGCAGCGTCTTGATCAGGCGGTCGAACGCGGCCGCGCCGATCGGGTCGAGGCCGGCGGTGGGTTCGTCCAGGAACAGCAACGGCGGATCCAGCGCCAGCGCCCGGGCCAGGCCGGCGCGCTTGCGCATGCCGCCGGACAGCTGCGAAGGCAGCTTGTTGATCGCGTCGGCGGGCAGGCCGGCCAGTTTCACTTTCAGCAGCGCCAGTTCGTAGTGCCAGCGCTCGGGCAGTTCGCGGTGGTGTTCCTTCAATGGAACCTGGACGTTCTCACCCACGGTCAGCGACGAGAACAGGGCACCGTCCTGGAACAGCACACCGGTATTGCGTTCGATGTGCAGGCGGCTCTCGGCGTCGTCGGCACGCGCATCGCGGCCGAGGACTTCGATCTGCCCAGCATCCGGCACACGCAGGCCGAGGATCGAGCGCATCAGCACCGACTTGCCGGTGCCGGAGCCGCCGACCACGCCCAGGATCTCGCCGCGGCGTACGTCCAGATCCAGGTCTTCGTGCACGGTCTGGCTGCCGAACCGGTTGACCAGACCACGCACGCGGATGGCCAGTTCGTGGCCCTGGTCGTCGCGCATGTCGATGGATTCGGGGAGGGCGGATGTGCTCATGTCACCAGTCCATGTGCATGAACCACAACGCTGCGAAGGCGTCGATGATGATCACCAGCGAGATCGTCTGCACCACGCTGGAAGTGGTGCGCTCGCCGACCGACTGCGCGGTGCCCTCGACCTTCAGGCCCTCCAGGCAGCCGATCAGGCCGATCACCAGGGCGAATACCGGCGCCTTCGACAGGCCCACCAGCAGGTGCCGCACTTCCATCGTCTCGTGCATGCGCGCGATGTACATCTGCGGCGGGATGTCGAGGTCGAACGCACCGACGGTGATGCCGCCGGCCAGGCCGGCGATCATCGCGATGAAGGTCAGCAAGGGCAGGGTGACCAGCAGGGCGAGCAAGCGTGGCAGCACCAGCAGGTCGACCGGGTCCAGGCCCAGCGTACGCATCGCATCGATCTCCTCGCGTGCCTTCATCGCACCGATCTGCGCGGTGAACGCGCTGGCGGTACGGCCGGCCAGCACGATCGCGGTCAGCAGCACGGCGAACTCGCGCAGGAAGGCGATGTTGACCAGCTCGACCACGTAGATCTCGGCGCCGAAGTCGCGCAGGATGGTCGAGCCGAGGAAGGCGATCACCGCACCCACCAGGTAGGACAACAGCGCCACCAGCGGCACCGCATCCAGCCCGACCTGCTCCATCTGATGCACGGTGGCGGTCAGCCGGAAGCGGCGGGGTTCCTTGACCAGCCGCGCCGCCTTGACCAGGTTCTCGCCGAGGAAACTGCACAGGGCCTTGATGTTGTGGCCGGTGGCGTGGACGCTGACGCCCAGCCGCTCCAGCGCGGCCAGCACGCCGAAATCGCGCTTGGCCTTGGGCCGGTCATCGGCCACTTCCTCGATGGTGCACACCAGCGCCTGGTGGTCCGGGCGGAACTGCAGCGCGTCTTCGTGGAGATCGGCGCGATGGGCCACGCGCAGCACCTGCAGCACGCCGGCCGAATCGAGCTGCTCGATGCCGGTGGCATCGATGCCGGTCAGCGCGTCGGGAACGCCGCGCAGGACTTCGGCCGCGGCCAGCGCGGTCTTCAAGGTCCAGGTGCCGGACAGGCGGATCAGGCCCGGGTCGTGGGCATCCTGTTCGAGCTGGGGAGCGAGGTTCGGGGTGACGTGGGCCATTCGGGTCGCAGCATAACCGTTCTGTATCGGGCTTCGCGTCGAACTTGGATGAATTTCTCCGGCGGGCCCCAGCGTAGGTAATACTACGGCGCATGTCCGCAGATGCTCACACGATCCCCACACCCCAGGCCACCTACGCACAGCGCGTGGCCTTTGTTTCCGAGATCGCCGGACGCCTGCACAGCTATGGCACCACGGCCCAGCGCCTGGAAACGGCGGTGGTTGCACTGGCCCGCCAGCTCGATCTGGATTGTGAACCGTGGTCGAATCCCACCGGTATCATCCTCAGCTTCAGCGATCCGGCCCAGGCGATCGGCTCCAGCGACATCACCCGCGTGATCCGCCTGGCACCGGGTGAGAACGACCTGCACAAGCTCAGCGTTGCCGACCACATCGCCGAAGAAGTGTCCAACGGGCGGATGAGCATCGCCCAGGGCCACACTGCGCTGCGCCAGCTGGACAAGGATCCGGGCCGGCGCGGCAAGCTGCGCACCATCCTGTCGTTCACCCTCGGCGCGGCGGGCGTGGCGGGCATGTGGAAGCTGCCGTGGCTGGACATCGCCACCGCCGGTGTCATCGGCCTGATGATCGGCCTGCTCGGCATGGTCACCGATCGCCGCCCGGCCACCCGCGAAGCCGCCGAGGCACTGGCCGCGCTGCTGGCCGGCATGGTCGCCACCCTGGTCGCGTCGTTCATTGGTGCGCTCAACCTCAATACGGTGATCATCGCCTCGCTGGTGGTGCTGCTGCCCGGCATGTCGCTGACCAATGCGGTCAATGAGCTGGCCAGCCAGCACTGGGTATCGGGTACCGCGCGCTTTGCCGGCGCGCTGACCACCATCATGAAGCTCAGCGTCGGCGCGATGATCGCGGTGACCCTGGCCGATGTGCTCGGCCTGGATCCGGTGATCCGGGCCGCGCGTCCGCAGGGGCCGTGGGTGGAGTGGGGCTCGCTGCTGACCGCCGCATTTGCCTTCGCGATGCTGTTCAAGGCCAATCGCCGCGATTATCCGTGGGTGATCGCCGCCTCGGTGGCCGGTTACGCGATCTCCAAGTTCGGCGGCCACGCCTGGGGCGCGCCGGCCGGCATCTTCCTGTCGGCAATGCTGCTGACCGCCGGTGGCAACCTGTTCGGTCGCCTGGTCGGGCGTCCGGGCGCGATCATCCGCCTGCCGGGCATCATCATGATGGTGCCCGGCAGCACCAGCCTGCGTGGCGTGCTGACCCTGGTCCAGCAGCAGGACGTGGGCGCCGGCCAGAGCGTGTTCCTCACCGTTCTGAACGTGGTGATGGCGCTGGTGGCGGGCCTGCTGTTCGGCAACCTGCTGATGCCGGCGCGCAAGACCCTGTAGAGCCGAGCCCACGCTCGGCTTTGCATATGGATAGCCGAGCGTGGGCGCGGCTCTACAAACAGGAAACGCCGGCTTTCGCCGGCGTTTTTTATTGCTCCCCGATCCGGCCTCAGGCCTTCTTGATCAGGAAATCTTCCGGCTTCTTGTTGCCCTTGGCGGTCAGTTCAGCCATCCAGCGCGGCTGCTTGCCACGGCCGGTCCAGGTTTCCTTGGGGTTGGCCGGGTTGCGGTACTTCGGGGCAACCTTGCCCAGCTTGCGGCCGGCGGTCTTCGACGGTGCCTTGGCGACCTTGGCCACCTTGCGCGCGCGCGGTGCCGGGGCGTCGCCGAACAGTTCCTCGATGGTGTAGCCCTCGGTCTTGGCCAGCTTGGTCAGCTGGGCGCGCACCTTGGTGATCGGCCGGCGCTTGGCGACGATGGTCTGCTGCTTCTTGGCGGTACGGATCAGGGCGCCCAGCTCGCGTGCTGACAGGCCGGTCAGGTCAATGCTCATTTACGGTTACTCCGGAAACTAATGTGTGGACGGGACAAGCCAGTCCATGGCGTCGGCGGACAGAATAGAGATGAATTAATCACAGCACAAATGCAGGCGGGTCATGGCGTGGCGGCATGCAGACGCTATCGCGGTGATTTTGACCGGATTATGTCCGCTGCAATATAGGGAAAGGCCGCGCGCCCCCAAAAAAAAAGACCGGGGCAGGCCCCGGTCTTTCCACGTCAGCCCTGCAGTCGCTGCAGCAGGGTGGCCTTGTCCAGGCTCTCCGCCTCGCTGGCGCGGCGCGCGCGGTACTCGTAGGTGCCGGCGGCCAGGCCACGTTCGCTGACCACCACGCGGTGCGGGATGCCGATCAGTTCCATGTCGGCGAACATCGCGCCCGGGCGCAGGCCGCGATCGTCGAGCGCGGCGTCCAGGCCGGCGTCGCGCAGCTCCTGCAGCAGATTGGCTGCAGCGTCGGCCACAACGGCATCGCCCTTCGGGTTGATCACGCACACCACGACCTGCCACGGCGCCATCGCGTCCGGCCAGATGATGCCGGCATCGTCATGGTTCTGTTCGATCGCGGCAGCCACCACGCGCGAGATACCGATACCGTAGCAGCCCATCGCCATCACCGCCGCCTTGCCGTTTTCATCCAGCACGGTGGCATCCAGCGCTTCGGCGTACTTGCGGCCGAGCTGGAACACGTGGCCGACTTCGATGCCACGGGCGATCTTCAGTTCACCGCCGTCCACGGCACGATCGCCGGCACGCACGTTGCGGATGTCGGCCACTTCCGGTTCCGGCAGGTCGCGGCCCCAGTTGACGCCGGCCAGGTGGAAACCGGCCTCGTTGGCGCCGACGACGAAGTCGGCCATTGCCGCCACTTCGCGATCGGCGACCACGCGGATGGCCTTGGCCGGCGCGACCGGGCCGAGGAAGCCTGGCACGCTGCCCAGGTGCTCGGCGATTTCCGCCTCGCTGGCGAAGCGTTGCTCGTCCAGCCCGGCCACCTTGGCCAGCTTGATTTCATTGACCTCATGGTCGCCACGCACCAGCACCAGCACGAACTGCTGTGCCTCGCCTTCGCCGGCGATCAGTGCCACCGACTTCACCGTGCGCTGCAGGTCGATGCCGAGCAGGGCCGCGACGTCCTCGCAGGTCTTCTGGGTGGGGGTATCCACCTTGCGCATTGTTTCGGTGGCGGCCGCACGCGGTGCCGGATCGGCGGCGATCGCCGCCTCCATGTTCGCCGCGTAGTCCGAACCGGTGGAGAACACCAGCGCGTCTTCGCCGGAATCGGCGATCACGTGGAATTCCTGCGAGGCATCGCCGCCGATCGCGCCGGAGTCTGCCTGCACCATGCGGAAATCCAGGCCGAGGCGGGTGAAGATGCGGCTGTAGGCCGACTTCATGTTCTCGTACTCGCGCACCAGGCACTCATCGTGCAGGTGGAACGAATAGGCGTCCTTCATCAGGAATTCGCGCGCGCGCATCACGCCGAAGCGCGGGCGGATCTCGTCGCGGAACTTGGTCTGAATCTGGTAGAAGTTCACCGGCAGCTGCTTGTAGCTGGACAGCTCGCTGCGCGCGAAGTCGCAGGCGGCTTCTTCGGCGGTCGGGCTGTAGCAGAACACCTGGTCCTTGCGGTCCTTGATCTTCAGCAGCTGCGGGCCGAACTTCTGCCAGCGGCCGGTCTGCTCCCACAGTTCCTTCGGCTGGATGGTCGGGATCTGGAATTCCACCGCGCCGGCCCGGTCCATTTCCTCGCGAACAATGCGCTCGACCTTGCGCAGCACGCGCAGGCCCAGCGGCGACCAGGTGTACAGGCCCGATGCCAGCTTGCGGATCATGCCCGCGCGCAGCATCAGCCGGTGGCTGGTCAGCTCGGCGTCGCTGGGGGTTTCCTTGGTGGTGTGCAGGTGGAACTGGGAGAGGCGCATCGTCGGCTTCGGATAACGGCAGAGACGTCTATTCTGCCAGCCCGGCCGGGGGGAGGGGTATCGGCAGGGCTGCGCCCTGCACCCGCCGTAGTGCCGGCCGCTGGCCGGCAACCTCAGAAGCAACAGCCGAAGCAACAGCGGGTTTCCCGTGGGATGGCGGGGTGGGTCCGGTTGCGGGAGACGCCGTAAACCCATCCATGGGGGCTTGGCCGCGGCATCCATGCCGCGGACACTCCCGCAAGCGGACCCACCCCGCCTTCGACAGTTTCCTGCGAGCTGTCGGAATGGCTCCCGGGGTCAGATCCGTTTTCCGCAGGAAAACGGATCTGACCCCGGATTCAATTCGAGATCCGACAGATTTTATCCACGCATGGCGTGGATCTACTGGCCACCGGAAATCTGTCGGGGGTGGGCGGTGTCGGATTGCGGCGTCCCCGCAATCCGACACCGCCCCGCCATTCCACGGAATGCCCGCTTTTGACGTTGCCGTTGCTTGCAGCCTCGGCAGGTGCAGGGCGCAGCCCTGCCGATACCCTTAACCGGCCGGTGGGCAGTACGCCTTGATGGCGGCCTGCGCCAGCCCCTTCTGCGCGGTGTGCTGCTCCGGGGTCAACGGGGTATCGGCCTTGCCATCACCATCGGTGTCCTGCATCACCTGGCCACCGCCGTCCAGCAGGGCCAGGTTGGCCCGGGCCGTGCTGCACTGCTCGGGAACCGGCGCGGCCGGGGTCTCGGTGCTGGCCGCGGCCTGCGGGGTGCGGGCCTGCTCGCGGGTCTCGTACTTCTTGCCCGCCGGTGGGGTCTCCGAGTACTGGGTCACGCCATGGGCGTCCTTCCATTTGTAGACGGGACCGGCCACGGCGTTGGCACTGGCCAACAGCAGCAGGCATCCAAGGCAGGACAGGGCACGCATGGCAAACTCCACGGAATGGGCGTAGAACGCCGATTGCAGCATTGGCGCCGAGCACTGGCAAGTCGATTAAACTGGATTCCATGGACCCGATCACACCGCCGCCGCGCTCGCGCACGATTTACCTGCTGCCCAACCTGTTCACCACCGCCGGCCTGTTCGCCGGTTTCTACGCGATCATCGCCGCGGCCAACGGGGATTTCGTCAATGCCAGCATCGCCGTGTTCGTGGCGGCGGTGATGGATGGCCTGGACGGGCGCGTGGCGCGCCTGACCGGTACCAGCAGCGAATTCGGCGTGCAGTACGACTCGCTGGCCGACCTGGTCAGCTTCGGCATGGCCCCGGCGCTGGTGATGTACCACTGGTCGCTGTCGTGGCTGAAGTTCGATGATCCGCTGCTCGGCCGCGTCGGCTGGGCCGTGGCCTTCCTGTATGCGGCCTGCGCGGCACTGCGCCTGGCCCGCTTCAACACGCAGGTGGCGGTGGTCGACAAGCGCTGGTTCGTTGGCCTGGCCAGCCCGGCCGCAGCGGGCCTGATGATGTCCTTCGTCTGGGCGTTCGCCGACGGCAACCTGGGCTGGGATGGCAACCAGCTGCGCTACGTGGCGCTGGCAGTGACGATCATCGCTGCGCTGCTGATGGTCAGCCGTATCCGTTTCTGGAGCTTCAAGGGCGGCGCGGCCAAGGGCACCCGTTCGGATCGCGTGCCGTTCCTGGTGCTGGCGCTGGTGCCGGTCGCCATTGCCATCGCGGTGATCGACCTGCCGCGCGTGCTGTTCGCGGTCGGGATCCTGTACGCCCTGTCCGGCCCGGTGATGTGGGCCGTGCAGCGCCTGCGCAAGAAGCCCGAGGCCGCGTGAGCCAGGACCTGCCCGTGCTGTGGTCGCCGGCCCAGCAGGCCTGGCTGCAGGCCATGGGCTATACCGTCTATCACGACGGCCAGCTGGCCGCCGAGCTGGATGCCGCATTGCAGTTGAGCGTGGCCGAAGCCGACGCCAGTGTTGCCCCGCCGGAACCGGAGCCGGTGCGGGCCGCTGTGCCGCCGCGCGACGCCCGCGCCGCGACGGCGACCGCAGTACGCGCGGAACGCCCGGCTCCGCCGCGCCGCGAAACGCCGGTCAGTGCCCCGGATACCGTGCCGGCGGCTGAGCGCCCGCTGCCCAGCGGCAACGCACGACAGCCGGTGGTACGCCTGCCCGATCGCCTGCAGATCGCGCTGCTGCGCGCGTCCGGCTGCAACCCGAACGACCCGGCGACGCAGGTGCTGATGGACAGCTGGCCGCTGGACCAGCTGCGCCGTGACCCGGCCGCCAAGCGTGCGCTGTGGCCGCAGCTGCGTGCCCTGCGCAAGCGGGGTGCGCGGTGAGCGCGGTGACCCGGCCCGGCCCGGTCAGCCTGCGTGCGCTGCGCGAGAGCGACCTCAATGCCGTGATGGCGATCGAGCTGCGGGGCTATCCTTTTCCCTGGACCCGCGGCATTTTCATCGACTGCCTGCGCGCCGGCTATCCCGGCCTGGCGATGGAGCGCGATGGCCTGCTGGTCGGCTATGGCGTGCTCAGCATCGCCGCGGATGAAGCGCACGTGCTCAACATCTGCATCGACCCGCTGGCACAGTCGCGCGGGCTGGGCCGCCAGCTGCTGCGCGCGATGGTGCAACTGGCCGCCGACCGTGGTGCCCAGCGCGTCTTCCTGGAGGTGCGTCCGTCCAACACGCCGGCGCTGGCGCTGTACCACAGCGAAGGCTTCAACGAGATCGGCCGCCGCCCGCGTTACTATCCGGCCGCACAGGGCCGCGAGGACGCGGTGGTGATGGCGATCGAGCTGGTCGACGGCGACCTGCAGGTGATGCCGCCGCTTTAACGCAGACGGGTTGCCGGCCAGCGGCCGGCACTACCGGTTGCCGCCAACCTTGGTTGGCAGCAATGCGCCGACCAAGGTCGGCTACTACCAAGGCGTGCAATGGCATATCCGGTAGGTGCCAACCTTGGTTGGCACGCTCTGCTCACGCCAGGCGCAACGCCAGCACGCCACCGACGATGAGCGACGCTGCCAGCCAGCGCGCGCGTGGTATCCGTTCGCGCAGCAGGAACACCGAGATCAGCAGCGCGAACAGGATCGAGGATTCGCGCAGCGCCGAGATCATCGCCACCGGCGCCTGGGTCATGGCCCACAACGCCATCGCATAGGAGGCGGTGGTGCCGACGCCACCGGCCAGTCCCAGCGGCCAATGCTGCCGCGCATAGTCCAGTACCGCGCCGCCGCGCGTGTACAACGCCCACAGCGGCAGCGGAACGCCCGACAGCAGGAACAACCACAGCGTGTAGCTGAGCGCGCTGCCGGACTGGCGCGCACCCTGCGCATCGACCAGCGTGTAGGTGGCGATCATCGCTGCGGTCAGCAGCGGCAGGCGCAGTTGGCCGCCACGCGCACCCACTGCCATGCACAGGATGCCGGTGCTCACCAGCACCACACCCAGCCACGCTGCGGCGGGCAATGGTTCACCGAGCAGGGTGCCCGCCAGTGCGACCAGGATCGGCGCGCTGCCACGCATCAGCGGGTAGGCCAGGCTCATGTCGACCTGCTGGTAACAGCGTGCGACCAGCCCGTAATAGATCACCTGCAACAGCACCGATGCGCCCAGCCAGGGCCAGCTGTGCGCGGCGGGAAAAGGCAGGAAGGGCAGGGCGGCGGCCGACAGCAGCGCGGCGCTGCCGGTGACCAGCACGGTGCCGAGGAACTTGTCCGGCCCGCGCTTGACGATCGCATTCCAGCTGGCATGCAGTGCCGCAGCGGCGAGAACCAGCAGGAAGATCGAAAGAGGCATCCGGCGATGATGCCATGCGGCGGAAATGGAAACGCCGGGCATCGCCCGGCGTTTCCGATTCCGCTTGGGTGGGTGCCAACCTCTCCCGGCCTGGTAGGCGCCAACCTTGGTTGGCACGCACCAGAGCGCGGCGTTACAGCTTCGCGCGCTGTTCGCGCAGGCCGGCCAGCTGGGTGTTCCAGTCGGCCAGGCGCACGCGTTCCTGCTCGACCACGGCCGGCGGCACCTTGTCGGTGAACTTGGCCAGCTTGGTCTCGCTCTTCTCCTTTTCGGCTTCGACGCGAGCGATTTCCTTGTCCAGGCGCACGCGCTCGGCATCGAGATCGACCAGGCCTTCCAGCGGCACCAGCAGCTTCAGCTCGCCCACGATCGCGGCGGCCGCCGGCGGTGCGCTTTCGCCTTCGGCCAGCCACTGGATGCTGTCCAGCTTCAGCAGGAACGACAGCGAAGCGCTGAAGCGTTCGATACGCACGCGGTCCTGTGCCAGGCCGGCCTGCAGGCGCAGCGGCACCAGCTTGGACGGTGCGACGTTCAGCTCACTGCGCACGCGGCGCACGGCACTGATCACCGCCTTCAGCCATTCCACGTCGGCCTCGGCCTGGGCGAAATCACCGGCGAATTCGGCGGCGGTTGGGTACGGGCGCAGCGACAGCGTGGTTTCGGCCAGGCCCAGGCGCGGGGCCAGCTGCTGCCACAGCTGTTCGGTGATGAACGGCGTGAGCGGGTGCAGCAGGCGCAGCAGTGCTTCCAGCACGTACAGCAGGGTGTGGCGGGTGCTTTCGGCATCAGCCGCGTCGGCACCGTTCAAGGCCGGCTTGCTCAGCTCCAGGAACCAGTCGCAGAACGCGTTCCAGGCGAACTCGTACAGGCACTGCGCCAGCAGGTCGAAGCGATACGCGGCGAAATGGCCCTGAGCTTCGGCGGTGGTGGCGGCCAGGCGCGCGAGGATCCAGCGCTCGGCATCGGTGCGCGGCTTGGGCACGCCGGTGAACGCAGCGCCTTCGGTGTTCATCAGGGCGAAGCGGCTGGCGTTCCACAGCTTGTTGCAGAAGTTCTTGTAGCCCTCGGCGCGGTTCATGTCGAACTTGATGTCGCGGCCATGGGTGGCCAGCGCGGCGATGGTGAAGCGCAACGCATCGGCACCGTGGGCGGCGATGCCGTCCGGGAATTCCTTGCGGGTGGCCTTCTCGATCTTCTCGACCATCTTCGGCTGCATCAGGCCGCCGGTGCGCTTGGCAACCAGATCGTCGATGGTGATGCCGTCGATGATGTCCAGCGGGTCGAGCACGTTGCCCTTGCTCTTGGACATCTTCTGGCCCTGGCCGTCGCGGATCAGGCCGGTGAAGTAGACATCCTTGAACGGGATCTTCCCGACCAGGTTGTCGGTGGCCATGATCATGCGCGCCACCCAGAAGAAGATGATGTCGAAGCCGGTGATCAGCACCGACGACGGCAGGTAGCGGTCGAAACCACGCTCGGCCATGGCCTGCTCGTTCGGCCAGCCCAGGGTGGAGAACGGCCACAGCTGCGAGGAGAACCAGGTCTCCAGCACGTCGCTTTCCTGGTTCAGCACCACGTCGCTGCCCAGGTTGTGCTTCGCGCGCACGTCCTCTTCGCTGCGACCGACGTAGCAGTTGCCGGTGGCGGCATCGAACCACGCCGGGATACGGTGGCCCCACCACAGCTGGCGGCTGATGCACCAGTCCTGGATGTTGTTCATCCAGTGGCGGTAGGTGTTGATCCAGTTCGGCGGCACGAAGGAAATGCTTCCGTCCTCGACCAGTTCCAGGCCACGCTTGGCCAGGTCGTCCATCTTCACGAACCACTGGTCGGTCAGGTACGGCTCGATCACCTGGCCGGTACGGTCGCCGCGCGGCACCTGCAGCTTGTGCGCCTTGGTCTCGACCAGGATGCCCAGGTCTTCCAGTTCGGCCAGCACGGCCTTGCGCGCTTCATAGCGGTCCAGGCCCTGGAAGCGTTCCGGCGCGTTTTCGTTCAGCGCCGCCACCGGGGTGAACAGGTTGATCATCGGCAGGCTGTGGCGCACGCCCACTTCGTAGTCGTTGAAATCATGCGCCGGGGTGACCTTGACCACGCCGGTGCCGAACGCGCGGTCCACGTAGTCGTCGGCGATCACCGGCACGCGGCGGCCAGTCAGCGGCAGCACCACGCTCTTGCCGATCAGGTGCGCATAGCGCTCGTCCTCCGGATGCACCATCACCGCGGTATCGCCCAGCAGCGTTTCCGGGCGGGTGGTGGCGACGACCAGATAGTCGCGGGTTTCGCGCAGCGTTTCCACGCCGTCGGCATCGCGCTCGACGTGCTCGTAGCTCAGGCCTTCGTCCAGCGTGTAGGCGATCGACCACAGGAAGCCGTCTTCCTCGGCGCTCTCCACTTCCAGGTCGGAAATGGCGGTCTTCAGCACCGGGTCCCAGTTCACCAGGCGCTGGCCGCGGTAGATCAGGCCCTGCTCGTACCAGCGCACGAAGGCTTCATTGACTGCCGCCGACGGCTGCGGGTCCATGGTGAAGGTGCTGCGCGACCAGTCGGCGGAGGTGCCAAGGCGACGCATCTGGCGTTCGATGGTGTCGCCGGACTGCTGCTTCCACTCCCAGACCTTGCCGATGAAGCCCTCGCGGCCCAGCGAATCGCGGGTCTCGCCCTTGCCTTCCAGCGCCAGGTTGCGGCTGACCACCATTTCGGTGGCGATGCCGGCGTGGTCGGTACCGACCTGCCACAGCGTGTCGTAGCCGCGCATGCGGTGGTAGCGCACCAGCGCGTCCATCAGGGTCTGCTGGAAGGCGTGGCCCATGTGCAGGGTGCCGGTCACGTTCGGCGGCGGCAGCAGGATGGTATACGGCTCGCCCGTGCCGGACGGCTTGAAGTGGCCGGCCTTCTCCCAGGCCTCGTAGAGGTCGGTCTCGAAGGACTTCGGGTCGTAGCTGGAGGCGAGTTGGGTCATGCGGGGGAACCAGGAGGTAATCGTTGAAGGATCAGGGCGCGGCGGCGGCCCATCAAGGGGGCCGGGGCGCGCTCACATGTCATGCTTGTTCAGGTCGTAACCGGCGGCCTTGTACTGGCGCCAGCGCTCGCGCAGCGGTTCGCGCGCTTCCGGATCGGCCGGCACCACTTCCAGCACGCGCTCGCACTGGCCCAGCCAGGGCTCGTCGCGCAGGTTGATCACCAGCGGACGCGCCGGTGCCTCGGTGCCGGGTACCGCGATCAGTACCAGGGCCTCTTCCTCGTCCATGTCTTCGCCGGCGATCTGGTGCGGGATGTAGGCGTCGTTGTCGAAGGCCCACAGCAGCTCGTCCAGCTCCTCGGCCTGGGCCTGGTCACGGGCCAGCACCAGGGTGAACAACCCGGCGTCGTTGGCCTTGCGCGCCAGCTCACAGACCAGGCGCAGCGGCTCGGTCAGGAAGCGGGGCTTGGCGATCAGGTAGAAGTCGGCGCGGGGCATGGCAGGGTCCGGGTCAGGCAGGGGCCCGGCAGTGCCGGGCGAGGCCCCGGCCGGCGTCTGCCGGCCAGGGGCGGGTACGGCATCAGGCGCGGGCGGCCTGGTCCAGCAGCCACTGGCTCAGCAGGCCGACCGGGCGGCCGGTGGCCATGCCACGCTTGCCTTCATCGCTGGCCACGCCGGCGATGTCCAGATGGGCCCAGCGCTGGCCTTCGGTGAAGCGCGACAGGAAGCAGCCGGCGGTGATCGCGCCGGCCCAGCGGCCGCCGATGTTGTAGACGTCGGCGAAGGTCGAATCCAGCATCGGCTGGTACTCGTCCCACAGCGGCAGGCGCCAGGCGCGGTCGAACACATGCTCGCCGGCGGCCAGCAGTTCATTGGCCAGGTCGTCGTGCTTGCTCATCAGGCCGGCGGTCTGGTGGCCGAGGGCGACCATGCAGGCACCGGTCAGGGTGGCGACGTCGACCAGCGCGGCCGGCTCGAAGCGCTGTGCGTAGGTCAGCGCGTCGCACAGGATCAGGCGGCCTTCGGCGTCGGTGTTGCCGACTTCGATGGTCTTGCCCGACATCGAGGTGATCACGTCCGACGGACGATAGGCGTTGCCATCGATGGCGTTTTCCACCGCCGGGACCACCACGACGAGGTTCAGCGGCAGCTTGCCCTTGACCGCAGCGACGAAGGTGCCGATGACGTTGGCGCCACCGCACATGTCGTACTTCATTTCCTCGATGCCGCCCTGGGTCTTCAGGTTGACGCCACCGGTATCGAAGGTGATGCCCTTGCCGACCAGCACGTACGGCTTGGCGTCACCGCCATTGTTCCACTTCAGCACGACCAGGCGCGGGCGGTTGGCCGAGCCACGGGCCACGGCCAGCAGCGAGCCCATGCCCAGCGCTTCCATCTGGTGCTCGTCGAGGATCTCGGCTTCGGCACCCTCGTGCTCGCCGGCGAACTTCACTGCCACGTCGGCCAGATAGGCCGGGGTGCAGTAGTTGGGCGGCAGGTTGCCCAGCTCGCGGGCGAACTCGACACCGGCGGCGATGGCCTGGCCCTGGGCCAGCGCCTGCGCGTCGTCACCGGCGATGGCCAGCTGGGTCAGACCGGCGTCGTCGGCCTTCTTCTTGCCCAGGGTGGCGGTATAGCGGTAGGCGGCGTGATCGGCGGCGATCACCGCCTGACGGATCGCCCAGGCCGCGTCGCGGTCCTTCACCGCCACTTCGGACAGGGTGAACAGCGCGCTGCGGGTGGCGCCGGCCTTCAGCGCGCGCACGGCGTCGCCCACGGCCTTCAGGTACTGCGGCACGCCGAAACGGGCGGCTTCACCGAGGCCGACCACCAGCACGCGCGGGGCGGTCACGCCCGGCAGGTCGTGCAGCAAGGTGGTTGCGCCGGTCTTGCCGGACAGATCGCCACGCTGGGCCAGGGCGGCCAGGCGGCCACCGCTGGCGGCATCCAGGGCCTGCGCGGCCGGGGTCAGGGTATGGTCGGCATACGCGCCGACCACCAGGCAATCAACGGTGGCGGCGGCCGGAGCAACGTGGTTCAGGGTGAATTCGAGGGCCATTGAGCAGATTCCATTGGCGAGTCCGTACAATCGCAGGCCGTTTACGCCCAGACAGTAGACTGGGCGGCACCGCGAACGAACCCCAGAGTTTAAACCACCGCCCCATGCTGAAGCTCGACCGATACCTGCTGGGCGATTTCGTCCAGAGTTTCCTGGCTACCCTGATCGTCCTGCTGGTGGTCAGCGTGGGCGGCGTGCTGGTGGACATCCTCGGCAACATCGCCGACGGACGCCTGCCGGCCAAGCTGCTGTTCTCCCAGCTGGGCCTGCAGTTCATCGCCTACCTGCCGCTGATCCTGCCGCTGGCATTGATGCTGGGCCTGCTGCTGGCCGTGGCGCGGCTGTACCGCGACTCGGAAATGGCGGTCATCACCGCCATTGGTGTTGGCCCCAAGCGACTGCTGCGACCGCTGCTGATGCTGGTGGTGCCGGTGGTGCTGCTGGTCGGCGCCTGCTCGCTGTGGCTGGGCCCGTGGGCAGGCCGGGTGGCCGAGCAGATGATCATCGAGGCCAACCGCAGCGTGCTGATGGCCGGCCTGGAGCCGGGCCGGTTCACGCCGCTGCCCAATGGCGGCGTGGTCTACCTGTCCTCGATCTCGCCTGACGGCACCGAGCTGGGCAAGGTGTTCCTGCAGCGGCAGAAGGACGATCGCCTGGAAGTGGTGTCGGCCAACAGTGGCCGCATGTACTTCGAGGGCACCCGCCAGCGTTTCCTGGAGCTGGATGATGGCCACCAGGTGGAAGGCCCGGTGGCCGCTGGGCTGGATTACCGGCTCGCGACCTTCGCCCGCAACGACGTGGCCCTGCCCGATGGCGCACAGACCCGCACCGAGGACGACCCGGAATTGATGCCAACCCTGCAGCTGATCGGTGATGCACGGCCGCAGGCACAGGCGCAGCTGCATCGCCGGCTGGCACCGCCGCTGATCGCGCTGGCGTTCGCCCTGCTGACCGTGCCGCTGGGCCGCAGCTCGCCGCGCCAGCAGCGCTACGGCCGCATGATGCTGGCCCTGCTGGCCTACATGGTGGGCACCAACCTGATGTTCATCGGCAGCGGCTGGATTGCCAACGGCAAGATTCCGCCCGCGCTCGGCCTGTGGTGGTTGACCCTGCCGCTGCTGGCGCTGGCGATCTGGATGTATGTACGTGATGGCCGCCTGGGCCGTCCGAAGGGAGCCCGCGCATGAGGCTGCGCCCGATGCGTTTCGACCTGTACCTGGGCCGGTCGGTGTTCACCACCGTGCTGCTGACCTGGGCGGTGCTGGTGGGCCTGGACGTGGTGATGGCCTTCTCCGGCGAGTTCAAGGACATCGGCAAGAACGGCTACACCCTGGGCCATGCCGCCGCGTGGGTGCTGTACACGGTGCCGCGCCGCGCCTACACGATGTTCCCGACGGCCGCGGTGATCGGCGCACTGATGGGCCTGGGCCAGCTGGCCGCGACCTCGGAGCTGACCGCACTGCGTGCACTGGGCCTGTCGCGCAAGCGCCTGAGCGTGTCGGTGGCGATTGCGCTGTCGCTGCTGACCGCGGTGATGGTGCTCAGCGCCGAGACGCTGGGCCCGTGGGGCCAGGACCGTGCCGATGCGCTGAAATCCAGCGCCAAATGGGGGCGGGATATTGCCACTACCCGTTACTCGGGGCTGTGGGCACGCGAAGGCGACACCTTCCTCAATGCGCAGAGCGGCGAGGAGCAGCTGGTGGGCGACAAGGGCACGCGGCTGATCCTGCGTGATGTGCGCCTGTACCGGGTCGCCGAAGACGGCAAGATCGCCTCGTTGACCCATGCCGCCACCGCCGAGCACGACAAGGACGGCTGGGTGTTGACCGGCGTGCGCCGCGACACCTTTGGCGAGCGCTCGGCAACCCGTCAGGAAGTGGCACGTGAGCCCTGGAACTCGAAGTTGGACCCGGCCGCGCTGGCGACCGGTATCGCCAAGCCGCGCAACCTCAGCGTGTCCGAGCTGAGCACCAGCATTGCCTACCGCGAACGCAACGGGCTGGACGCGCGCGATTTCGAGGATGTGTACTGGAGCCGCTGGTTCTATCCGGTGAACGTGCTGGCCCTGTGCCTGGCGGCGGTGCCGTTCGCGTTCGGATCGCTGCGCAGCGGCGGCATGGGCAAGCGCTTGTTCCTGGGCATCCTGTTCGCATTGGGCTTCTGGCTGCTGCAGCTGTTCTTCGGCCGCATGGCCGGCGCGCTGAAGTTCGATTACCGCATTGCCTACGCGTTGCCGCCGATCGTGATGCTGGCGGTATCCGGACTTCTGTTCCGGCGCAAGTCGGGCTGATTCTGATTGTTGTAGAGCCGAGCCTGTGCTCGGCTGTCACGTACAGTGCGGAAAGCAGCCGAGCACGGGCTCGGCGCTACAGACAGCGCCTTACCGTTTCGGCATCCGCACCAGGCGGGTACCGCTGGCGCGGTCGTGCCAGGTCAGGCGTTGGCGGTCGACCCACGCCCACCAGAATCCCAGTCCGCCCAGCAGCAGGGACAGCGTGCCCACCGCAAAGCGCAGCCACAACTGGCCGCGCCGCAACGGCGTGCCATCGATTGATCGCACTGTCAGCCGCCACGGGCGCATGCCCAGGGTCTGTCCACCGCGGCGCCAGCTGGCCGTCGCGTACCAGCCCGTGATCGCCCAGCACACCGCCCAAAGCAGCCACTGCCAGGCACTGAACGGCGCGATGTTCTCGCGTTGCGCGTGGCCGCTGAAGGTGTAGGCGAGGGTGAACAGCGTGCCGGCCAGCATCCACAGCGCCAGCACCGGCAGTGCGTCGTAGACCATCGCCAGCACGCGCCAGGCCAACAAGGCACGTGGGCGGGGCATTTCGGTAGCGGCCGCAGGGGCCGTGTCGGTGGCAGGGCGGGACATGCGCCGAGCATACGCAAAGCTGGCCGTGCCCGCAGTGGCCCTCGTATCCTGCACGCATGGCCCTTGTCTCCACCCCCGCAGAACGCCGCCAGCTGGTCCAGCAACTGCCCGAGCTTCGCGCCGACGACGGCGTGCGCATCCAGCGCTTCCTCGATGCGATCTGGGCCGAGAACGGCCTGGCCCGTGCCACCCTCGACAGTTACCGGCGTGACCTGGAAGGGCTGGCGCGCTGGATGGATGGGCGCGACGGTGGCCTGGCCGGCATCGAGCGTCCTGGGCTGTTCGATTATCTGGCCTGGCGCACCCGGCATGGCTGGTCACCGCGCAGCAACGCGCGCCTGCTGTCGGCGTTGCGGGCGTTCTTCGCCGATGGCGTGCGCCGCGGCGAACGCAGCGAGGATCCCAGCGCGCTGCTGGACCCGCCGAAGTTGCCACGGCTGCTGCCCAAGGCGCTGGCCGAGAGCCAGATCGATGCGCTGCTGGCGGCCCCGGACGTCGACAGCCCATTGGGCCTGCGCGATCGCGCCATGCTGGAACTGATGTATGCCGCGGGCCTGCGCGTGAGTGAACTGGTGCTGCTGCCCGCGACGGCGGTCAACCTGCGCCAGGGCGTGCTGCGGGTCACCGGCAAGGGCAGCAAGGAACGGCTGGTGCCGCTGGGAGAGGAATCCCAGCACTGGCTGGAGCGTTACCTGCAGCAGTCGCGCCCGCAGCTGGTCGGCAAGGGCAAGGTGCATGCCCTGGCGGATGGGCAGGCCCCGTTGTTCATTGAACCGACGCTGCATGCGCTGACCCGGCAGGCGTTCTGGCATCTGGTCAAGCGCCACGCACAGGTGGCCGGCATCGACCCGGCGCGGATCAGCCCGCATGGGCTGCGGCACAGCTTCGCCACCCATCTGCTCAACCGCGGTGCCGACCTGCGCGCGCTGCAGATGCTGCTCGGCCACAGTTCATTGTCGACCACCCAGATCTACACCCTGGTAGCGCGCGAGCACCTGCAGAAGCTGCACGCCCGCCACCATCCGCGTGGCTGAGTGCCGGGCTGAATCGCTGCCCGGGGCGCTGCCGGGCGTCGCTGCCCGGTACCGGCGGCTGTGTCAGAATCCGGGGTCTTCTTCTGTCGCGGACCGCTCCATGCTCCGATTTGCCATCGCCGCCGTGTTCGGTGCGCTCAGCCTGACCGCCTGCGCCCAGCCGGCTCCGCCGGCCGCCAAGGCACCCGCCGCCGCTGCGGCCAAGGCCAATCCGGCCGCGAATGCGCCGGCCGACCAGGCGGTACGCGCCGCATTGACCGCGTTGAACCCCGGTTTCCAGGTGGACTACATTGGCGCCGCGCCGTTCCCCGGCTTCCGCGAGGTCGTCGTTTCAGGCCAGCTTCTGTATGTGTCCGATGACGGCCGCTACCTGTTCCAGTCTCAGCCCTACGACACCCGCGCCAAGGGCCCGGCCAACAGCGAAGGCCTGCTCGGCTATCGCCGCGGCCTGCTGGCCAAGGCCAATCACGGCGATCGCATCGTGTTCGCCGCGCCGAACGCCAAGTACACCATCAGCGTGTTCACCGACATCGAGTGTGGTTACTGCCGCAAGCTGCACCAGGACATCGCCGAGCTCAACCGCAACGGCATCACCGTCGAGTACCTGGCGTTCCCGCGCATGGGCCTGGGCAGCAAGGACTACACCGACATGATTTCGGTCTGGTGTGCAGCGGATCGTCGCCAGGCGCTGACCAACGCCAAGCGCGGCGGCAACGTTCCCGCCAGGAACTGCACCAATCCGGTGGCGATGCAGTACGCGCTGGGCCAGCAGCTGGGCGTGAATGGTACGCCGGCGATCTTCGCGCCGGACGGCACCCAGCTGGGGGGCTACCTGCCGCCGGCACAGCTGCGTGCGGCGTTGGAGAAGCTGTCGGCCAAGCGCTGACGCAGAATTGTGGAGTCGAGCCATGCTCGACTGCGGAAACATCAGCCGAGCATGGGCTCGGCTCTACAGATCAGAGGCCGGGGGCGCAAAATGCGCCCCCGGCTTTTCCCTTATTTCAGGCCATCACTGACTGCCTTGGTCAGCGTGCCCTGCGCATCGTCACCGCTGAACTCCCAGACGAACGCGCCGCCCAGGCCCTGGGTCTTCACGTAACCCATCTTGCGGGTGATGTTGGCCGGGGTGTCGAAGCTCCACAGCGTGCTGCCGTTGTAGATCCAGGTGGCACCGGCGGTGCTGTCGGTGTAGCCCGGCCACGCCAGGTTCTTCAGCACCTTCCAGTCCTCGATGCCGGCTTCATACGTGCCCGGGGCGGCACCGCTGGCGGTCTGGTACAGGCCGTTGTTGGCATTGGCCACGCCGGTCCAGCCACGCCCGTAGTAGCCGATGCCCAGGTTGAGCTTGGCGGCGGGCACGCCACGGCTGATGAAGGCCTCGATGGCGTCGTTGCTGTTGTACAGCTTCTGGTCGCCGGTGGACGGATCATTCGGCGAATCGAACAGCGCCGACTGGTGATTGGTCTTCGCATCCCACGCGCCGTGGAAGTCGTAGGTCATCACGTTGATGTAGTCCAGGTACGGGTGGTACGCCGCCGGATCTGTGACGCGGATCTTGTCGATGCCGGCACCCACCGCCACCGTCAGCAACAGGCCCGGACGCACCGCATCGAGCTGGCGGCGGAACTCGGCCATCAGCGCGGTGAAGTTGGCGTTGTCTTCCGGCTTGCCGCATTCGATGCCGCAGGCCACCGGGTATTCCCAGTCGATGTCGATGCCGTCGAACACGCCCAGCGCCGCACCGGCGCCGCCGGCACCGTCGGTCACCGGCAGGTTGCCCTTGATGTAGGCGTCGATGCACGAGGCAACGAAGGCCTGGCGGTTTTCCGGGCGCGCCGCGCTGGAGAAGCCGCGCGACCAGGTCCAGCCACCCAGCGAGATCAGTACCTTCAGGTTCGGGTACTTGGCCTTGAGCTGCTTGAGCTGGTTCCAGTTGCCGCGCAGCGGCTGGTCCCAGGTATCGGCGCTGCCGCTGACACTCTCGGTGGCACTGAAGGCCTTGGTGTAGTCGGCGAAGGCATCGCCACCGGCACCGCTGTTCGGATCCGACGGCTGGGTGATGCCGACTTCGCAGCGGTTGTTGCGCACGTTGCCGAACGCGTAGTTGATGTGGGTCAGGCGCGCCGCCGAACCGCTGCTGTCGATGTTCTTGACCCGGTAGTTGCGGCCGTAGATGCCCCACTGCGTGAAGTAACCGATGACCCGCTTGCCGGTGGTGCCACCGTCACCGGCCAGCGTGGTGGCGCTGATCTCGGTGCCCTGCGCCGACGCGTTGCCGGCGTTGTCGCGCGCCCGCACGCGGTAACGGTAGGTGGTCGATGCGGTCAGCCCCCCATCCACATAGCTGGCACTGGACGGCGAACCGACCAGGCTTCCGTTACGGTACACGTCATAGCCGGCCAGGCCACTGCCACCGGTGTTGTCGGTGGATGGGCTCCAGCTGAGCGCGATGCTGTTGGCAGTGCGCGTTCCGGCCGCCAGCCCGCCGGGCACGCTCGGCGCGGTGGTATCGCCACCGGCAGCGTTGACGGTGATGGTGATGGTCGCGGTGCTGCTGGTGGCGTTGTTGTTGTCGGTAGCGACCGCACGCAGGGTGTGGCTGCCGGCGCTGGCATTGGTCCAGCTGGCCGCATACGGCGCACTGGTGGCCACGCCGAGCGTGCTGCCGTCGCGGAAGAATTCGACCTTGGCGACGCTGCCGTCCGGATCGCTGGCGGTGGCGGTCACGTTGACCGTGCTGCCGGCACTGAAGGTGGCGCCGTTGGCCGGCGAGGTCAGGCTGACCACCGGCGGCTGGTTGGTGCCGCTGCCATCGCAGGCACCGAGGTTGGTGTAGTAGGGCGCACCGGCCGGATGGTCCGGTGGCGCGTTCCAGATGTCCTGGTTCGCCCGATAGAGGACGCCTCCTTTCTGCAGGGTATCGCCGGCCCGGTAGATCTTGGCCTGGTCCCACTGGGCCACGCCGGCACAGCTGGCAGCCTGCGCCAGGCCGGGCAGGGCGGCGCTGCCGGCGGCCAGGGCAAGCAGCCAGGCCAGATGGCGGGGACGACAGCTTCGGGTCGAACGTTCGGCACTGCGCACAATCGGGTCGTACATGGGTGAGTCTCCGATCAAAGGGCGCGCGGGCCCCGATGGCGCCGCGCGTGACGCAGGTCCGGGCATCGCCCGGGAAGGCGACGGAGGGGCCGGACGGAGGCACCTGGGAGGCCGGGGAGAGAGTCCGGCACCAGGTGGGGACAACGTTGTCATCAATTGCGTGGTCAATCCGTGAGCAAGCGCATGGTTCGGCGATTTGGGCGGAAAGCGGCGCTGGCGCGCGGTCGGCGGCCATCGGCGGAGCCCCCTCGTGGCTGGGGCTTGCCGCGAACAGCGGATTTCTGGGGGTTGGCCGGGCGGGTGGGCTGCGCAGGGGGCGCTGCAAGTACGTCCATGTAAGCTCGGTCGCCGCATCCATGCGGCTCACGCCCCTGCGCAGCCCACCCGCCCGGCCACGGACAGGTTCCTGCGCGGCCAGCCACGAAAGACAGAAGAAAAAAACAAAGGCAAAAGCCGGTCGCTGCGCTCTTCAATGCCTGATTTCTGACATTTCCTGGTTGCCGGCCAGCGGCCGGCACTACCGGGAAGCGTCCACGCATGGCCGCAGATCGCGGGAAACTGTCGGGGCGGGGTGGTGGGAGCCAGCAGGACCGTTGGCGCCATGGATGGCGCCATCGAGCCCCCACGGATGGGTTTACGGCGTGTCCTGCTGGCTCCCACCGCCCCGCCAGCTCACAGAAGCCAGCTCTTGCTGTTGCTTTGGCCGTTGCCGTTGCTTCGGCCGTGGCCTCGGCGGGTGCCGGGCGCCGCCCGGCCAAAGCCCACCCCCCGCTTCCGGTACAATGTCGGGCCCGTTTCCCAACTACGGTTCCCCGGACATGATGGTCCTCGAGGGCGCGCCCGCCCTGTCGCCGTTCCGCCGCGAACGTCTTGAATCCCGCCTGCAGTCCATCGCTCCCTCCCTGCGCATCAGCGGCGCCTGGCACGTCTACTTCGTGCAGCCCGAAGGCAGCGCCGCCCCCGACCTGACCACGCTGTGCCGCATCCTCGAAGCGGCGCCGCAGGCCGAAGCCGTGGCCGAAGGCGCAGTCAGCCGCATCGTGGTGCCGCGCCTGGGCACGCTGTCGCCGTGGTCGAGCAAGGCCACCGAACTGGTCCGCGGTGCCGGCCAGCCGGTCAGCCGGGTCGAACGTGGCCTGCGCATCGACGTGCAGGGCTGGCCGGCCGATGCCGACGCTCAGCAGGCGCTGGTCAAGGCGCTGCACGACCCGATGACGCAGTCGGTGCTGGAGACCGTGGAGCAGGGCCAGGCGCTGTTCTCGGCGCCAGCGCGTGGCGAGCTGGAACGCGTGCCGGTGGACCAGCTGGAGGCCGCCAACCAGCGCCTCGGCCTGGCCATGGCCCAGGACGAGATCGACTACCTGCGTGAACGCTTCACCGCGCTGGGCCGCTCGCCGTCGGACGTGGAACTGATGATGTTCGCGCAGGCCAATTCCGAGCACTGCCGCCACAAGATCTTCAACGCCAGCTGGACCATCGACGGCCAGGAGCAGGACCGCTCGCTGTTCCGGATGATCAAGAACACCCACCAGCAGACCCCGCAGCACACGCTCAGCGCGTACAGCGACAACGCCGCGGTGATCGAAGGCCATCCGGCCTCGCGCTATCGCCCCGATCCGGCCAGTGGCGAATACCGCCGCGAAGCGCAGGTGCCCAGTGCCTTCCAGATCAAGGTGGAAACCCACAACCACCCAACCGCGATCGCACCGTTCCCGGGCGCCTCGACCGGCGCGGGTGGCGAGATCCGCGACGAAGGCGCGACCGGCCGCGGTGGTAAGCCGAAGGCGGGCCTGACCGGCTTCTCGGTCTCGCACCTGCGCATTCCGGAATTGCCGCAGCCGTGGGAGGCGCCGCGCGCGCTGAACCCGCGCATGGCACCGGCGCTGGAAATCATGACCGACGGCCCGCTCGGCGGCGCCGCGTTCAACAACGAGTTCGGCCGCCCGAACCTGCTCGGCTACTTCCGCAGCTTCGAGCTGCCGGAAGGCGCCGATCTGGTGCGCGCCTACGACAAGCCGATCATGCTGGCCGGTGGCCTCGGCGCGATCGACCGCGTGCAGGTCGACAAGATCCCGCTGCAGGCCGGTGATGCGGTGATCGTGCTGGGTGGCCCGGCGATGCTGATCGGCCTGGGCGGCGGTGCGGCCAGTTCGGTGGCCTCCGGTGAAAGCGCCGAGGACCTGGACTTCGCCAGCGTGCAGCGCGACAACCCGGAAATGGAGCGCCGCTGCCAGGAGGTCATCGACCGCTGCGTGGCGATGGGCGCCAACAACCCGATCAAGTTCTTCCACGACGTCGGCGCCGGTGGCCTGTCCAACGCCATCCCCGAACTGCTGCACGACTCGAACGTCGGTGGTGTCATCGACCTGGGCAAGGTGCCCACCGATGATCCGTCGCTGTCGCCGATGCAGCTGTGGTGCAACGAGTCGCAGGAACGCTACGTGCTGGGCGTGGCCCAGGAACGCCTGGCCGAGTTCGCCGCGCTGTGCGCCCGCGAGCGCTGCCCGTTCGCTGCGGTCGGTGTGGCCACCGCCGAGGAACATCTGGTGGTGGCCTACGGTGCCGTGCCGGGCCACACCCCGGCCGATGCACCGATCGACCTGCCGATGGACGTGCTGTTCGGCAAGCCGCCGAAGATGCACCGCGATACCGCGCACCCGCCGGCACCGCGCTGGCCGGCGCTGAAGACCGGTGGCCTGGACCTGCAGGAAGCCGGCCTGCGCGTGCTCGCGCACCCGACCGTGGCCTCGAAGAACTTCCTGGTCACCATCGGTGATCGCAGCGTCGGCGGCCTGACCGCGCGCGAGCAGATGGTCGGCCCGTGGCAGCTGCCGGTGGCCGACGTGGCGATCACCCTGGCCGACTTCGACGGCGTAGCCGGTGAGGCGATGTCGATCGGCGAGCGCACCCCGCTGGCCCTGCTCGATGCCGCTGCTTCGGCACGCATGGCGGTGGGCGAAGCGCTGACCAACCTGTGCGCGGCCCCGGTCGATGCGCTGGATGAGATCAAGCTGTCGGCGAACTGGATGGCCGCGGCCGGTCACCCAGGCGAAGACGCGCTGCTGTACGACGCGGTGAAGGCGGTGGGCATGGAACTCTGCCCGCAGCTGGACATCAGCATCCCGGTGGGCAAGGACTCGCTGTCAATGCAGGCGCAGTGGCACGACCAGGGTGAAGCGCACAAGAGTGTGTCGCCGGTGTCGCTGGTGATCTCGGCGTTCGCGCCGGTCGCCGACGTGCGCCAGCAGTTGACCCCGCTGCTCGACCGGGAGGTGGACAGCGAGCTGTGGCTGATCGGCCTCGGTGCCGGCAAGCAGCGCCTGGGGGGGTCGATCCTGGCCCAGGTGCATGCCGACCACGGCGACCTGCCGGCCTTCGCCGGTGCCGCCCCGGACCTGGACGATCCGCAGCGCCTGCGGGGTTTCTTCGAGCTGATCCGCGATGCACGCCAGTCCGGCCTGCTGCTGGCCTATCACGACCGCAGCGACGGCGGTGCTTTCGCCGCGCTGTGCGAAATGGCCTTCACCTCGCGCCTGGGCCTGGACATCGCCCTCGATGCCTGGGGTGACGATCCGTTCCGCAGCCTCTTCAACGAAGAACTGGGCGCGGTGGTGCAGATCGCGCGCGAAGACCGTGCAGCGTTTGCCGACCTGGTTGAACGCCATGCATTGACCGAATGCGCGCAGCGCATCGCCAAGCCAACCACCGCACCGGTGGTGCGCGTGTCGCTGGGCGGCGAGAACCTGGCCGAGTGGCGCTGGGAGGCCTTGTTCGATGCCTGGTGGTCGGTCACCCACGCGATGCAGAAGCGCCGCGACAACCCGGCCAATGCCGATGCCGAGCGCGAGATCGCGCGTGCCTTCAACGCACCGGGCCTGAAGCCGAAGCTCAGCTTCGACCTCAACGAGGATGTGGCGGCACCGTTCATCAGCAGTGGTGCGCGTCCGCGCGTGGCGGTGCTGCGCGAGCAGGGCGTCAACGGCCAGATCGAAATGGCCAACGCCTTCGAGCGTGCCGGCTTCCGTGCCTTCGACGTGCACATGAGCGACCTGATTGAAGGCCGCGTGGCCCTGCAGGATTTCACCGGCCTGGTGGCCTGTGGTGGCTTCAGCTATGGCGACGTGCTCGGTGCCGGCCGTGGCTGGGCCACCTCGATCCTGGAGCGCAGCGCACTGCGTGATGCCTTCGCCGCGTTCTTCGCGCGCGAAGACAGCTTCGCGCTGGGCGTATGCAACGGCTGCCAGATGATGAGCCAGCTGAAGAACATCATTCCGGGTGCCGAGCACTGGCCGCAGTTCCGTCGCAACGCCAGCGAGCAGTTCGAAGCCCGCACCGCGCTGCTGGAAGTGGTGGAATCGCCGTCGATCCTGCTGCGTGGCATGGCCGGCTCGCGCCTGCAGGTGGCGGTGGCGCATGGTGAAGGCCAGGCCGTGTTCGACAATGCCGTCGACCAGGCTGCTGCACGTGTCTCGCTGCGCTACATCGATGGCAATGGCAAGGTGGCCAGCCAGTACCCGCTGAACCCGAACGGTTCGCCGGACGGCATCACCGGCCTGACCAGCAGCGACGGCCGCGTCACCATCATGATGCCGCACCCGGAACGTACCCCGCGCGCGCTCAACCTGAGCTGGGCACCGGCGGAATGGCAGGGTGATTCGCCGTGGATGCGCATGTTCCGCAACGCGCGGGTGTGGTGCGGCTGATCGCATCGTTCCGCGCAGGCCGCAATGCCACCGCGTATGGAAAAACCCGCCGCTTCGTCGGCGGGTTTTTCTTTGCGCGCGTGAAACCCTTGTCGTGCCCGCTAGTTACATCGGTTTTCATGCGCCAGCGGTCCGTCACGTGTACCTAACAAAATACTTTTATAAACACGTGAAATGGTGAACTGCTTCACGGCAATAGCATTTGTCGTGTCAAAGTCTTGACGATCTGCAAAGTTGCCGTTAACACTTGAACCCCGTTTCAGAACCATTCATTCCGCAGTAACCGCTCGGCGCACGCGCTCGGTTTTCTGTCGCTGCGCGCCGTTCGGCAATACCCCGCAGTAAATCACGCGAATAAACGCCCCCAGGGGACGTTGGGCCACAAGGCCCGGCGGTGGCGTTGCTTTGCCCAAAACCAGTCCAATCAGGAGCCGTACCGATGAATCGGATTTATCGCAAGGTCTGGAACAAAGCATTGGGTCAGTTGGTGGTGGCCTCGGAACTGGCCTCCTCCGACAGCAGCGGTGGTGTTGTCGACCAGCGCCGCGATACGACACAGGCCACGCCCGCGCTGTTGGCGGTGGCACTGGGCCTGGTACTGGGATTGGGCATGAGCGGTTCCGCCATTGCACAGTCAGTGCAGATCGGCGGCAGCGCTACCTGCGTCGCATTCAGCGGCAAGCTGCTGGAAAAGTGCCTGATCGAAGGCTCGGCCACGGCCAAGGGCAGCAACGCGGTGGCGATCGGCAGCAACAGCAATGCCAGCGCCGCCAACAGCGTGGCGCTGGGCGCTGGCTCCAAAGCAGCGCGGGCCAATACCGTGTCCGTCGGCGACGCCGGCAAGGAACGGCAGATCACCAACGTGGCCGCTGGTACCCAGGCCACCGATGCGGTGAACAAGTCACAGCTGGATGCGCAGGCGCGCGCCACGCAGGCCGCGCTGGCGGATGTCGCCGCAGATGGAAACCGCTATTTCAAGGCCGATGGCGCAGGTGATGACAGCGACGCGGCGAAGATCGACGGGCAGGGCGCGGTTGCAGCGGGCGCCGGTGCGCAGTCGTTGGCCAATGCCACCACCGCCATCGGTACCCAGGCGATTGCCGCCGGCCTGGGCGCCAGCGCGTTCGGCCAGGGCGCATTGGCAATCGGTGACGCCAGCGTGGTGGTCGGGCAGAGTGCTGCCGCGTTCGGTCTTGGTGACACCGCCGTCGGCGCCAGTGCCTACGCTGCAAGCGAGAATGGCGCGGCCACCGCCCTGGGTGCGCTGTCCGAAGCCACCGCCGATGGCGCCACTGCCGTGGGTGGCGGTGCCGTGGCGATGGGCCCGGGCAGTACCGCACTGGGCCGCGGCGCCACTGCCGCCAATGAAGCATCAATCGCGGTGGGTGCGTTCAGCACCGCCGTCGGTGAGTACAGCACCGCGCTGGGGTCCAACTCGGCGGCGGTTGCCACCGGCAGCGTGGCGCTGGGCGCCGGCTCGCTGGCCGACCGCGTCGATACCGTCTCTGTCGGCGCCGCCGAATATGGCCTGACCCGGCAGATCACCAGCGTCGCTGCGGGTACTGAAGATACCGACGCGGTCAATGTCGGCCAGTTGAAGAACGTGGCCGCCGTGGCCGATGCCACGGCCAAGCGTTTCCAGGCCACTGGCAGCAGCAACAGCGACGCCGGCGCGCTGGCCGAAGGTGACGAGGCGCTGGCGGCCGGCGAGGCGGCCAACGCCATCGGCAACGGCACCACCGCCGTGGGTGCCGGCGCCACGGCCGTTGCGCAGAACGCCACCGCCGTCGGCAACAACGCGCTGGCGTCGGGCCAGAACAGCGCCGCGTTCGGCAACAACGCACAGGCCAACGGCCCGGGCAGTGTCGCCGTCGGTGGTGCTGCGGTGGATGCCGACGGCAACCCGCTGATCACCAGTGGCGGCGTGCCGGTGGAAACCGGCGCCACCAGCGCAGGTGTCGGTGGCACCGCAGTCGGCGCCAGTGCCGAAGCCAGTGGATTTGCGGCGTCGTCCTACGGCGTTGGCGCGTATGCCGCCGGTGCGCAGTCGTCGGCATTCGGTGCGGTCGCCAATGCCATCGGTGACTACTCCACCGCACTGGGTACGCAGAGTACCGCCACCGGTACCAGCAGCGTCGCCATCGGCGGCCCGGCCGACCTGATTCCGGGCCTGGGCTTCTTCGTGCAGACCCAGGCCAGCGGCGAAGCCGCCACCGCGGTCGGCGCCGGCGCTATCGCCAGCGGTGATCGTGCGGTGGCCAACGGCAGCCTGACCGAAGCATCCGGTGTGGAATCCACCGCCGTGGGCTACTTCGCCTATGCCCCGGGTGAGAATGCCAGCGCGCTCGGTGCGCAGACCTGGGCCAGCGGTGCGCAGAGCACCGCCGTCGGTTATTACGCCACCGCTCGCGGTGCCAACAGCGTTGCACTGGGCGCGAACTCCGAAGCTGTCCGCGCCAACAGCGTAGCGGTCGGCAGCGCAGGCAACGAACGGCAGATCACCAGCGTTGCCGCGGGCAGTGAAGCCACCGATGCGGTCAATCTGGCCCAGTTGAAGGGCGTCGCTGCCGTGGCTGATGCCACCGCCAAGCACTTCCAGGCCACCGGCAGCAGCAACAGCGATGCCGGTGCGCTGGCCGAAGGCGAAGATGCGCTGGCCGCCGGCGAGGCGGCCAACGCGATCGGCAATGGCACCAGTGCACTGGGTGCGGGCGCCGTCGCCATCGCGCAGAGCGCCACTGCCGTCGGCAGCAATGCGCTGGCTTCGGGGCAGGGCAGCGCGGCCTTCGGCGCGGCGGCCACCGCCAGTGGCAGCAACGCCACCGCCCTGGGAACGCAGAGCAGCGCCACCGGCGCCGGCAGCGTCGCCATCGGTGGCCCGGCCGACATCGTGCCGGGCATGGGCCTGTATGTGCAGACGCGGGCCAGCGGTGTGTCCTCCACCGCGGTAGGCGGCGGTGCGGTCGCCAGTGGTGACCGTTCGTTGGCCAACGGCAGCTTCACCGAAGCAGTGGGCGCGGAATCCACCGCGCTGGGTTACTTCGCTTATGCCGCAGGCGACAACGCCAGTGCACTGGGCGCGCAGACCTGGGCCATCGGCAAGGACAGCACGGCCATCGGCTACTACGCCACCGCTGGCGCCGAAAACAGTGTCGCGCTGGGCGCCTATTCGGGCTCCAATCGGGCCAATACGGTGGCCGTGGGCACCAATGGCAATGAACGCCAGATCGTCAGCGTGGCCGCGGGTACGCAGGCGACGGATGCAGTGAACAAGGCGCAGCTGGACGCTGTGGCCAGCACCGCCGACGGCACCGCGCGCTTCTTCCAGGCACAGCCCGAAGCGGGCAGTGATGCCGGTGCGTTCGCCGAGGGCGAAGGTGCGGTTGCGGCCGGCTCCTCGAGCAACGCGGTCGGTGCTGGTGCAGTTGCACATGGCGCTGCCGCGTCAGCGATCGGTGATGACAGCGTGGCGGTGGGTCGCAACAGCAGCGCCACCGGCAACGGCGGTGTTGCCATCGGTGGCCTCGGACAGGCCTACGACGAGTACAACCAGCCGATCATCGGCGCCGACGGAAAGGCGCAACAGGTGGGCACCACGGCGGTTGCCGATGCCACGGCGGTCGGCAGCGGTGCGCAGGCCACCGGTGCCGTGAGCAGCGCGTTCGGCAATGCCGCCAAGGCCAGCGGCGACAACAGCTTCGCGGCCGGCGGCAAGTCGCGTGCGACCGGCAGCTATGCCGTTGCGGTCGGTGACAGCGCCTTCGCCAGCCGCGATGACAGCACCGCTGTCGGTGGCTACAGCTGGGCCACGGCCAGTGGTGCGAGCGCCTTCGGTTCCGGTGCATGGGCCACCGCCACCAACGCCTCGGCGTTCGGCAACGCGGCATGGGCCAGCGGCAGTGGCGCAACCTCCATCGGATACAACAGCTGGGCCAATGGTGCCAGCTCAACCGCAGTCGGCCGTGGTGCCTTCGGCTATGGCGACAACAGCGTGGCGCTGGGCTTCCAGGCGCTGGGTAACAGCCTCAACAGCATTGCCATCGGCACCAACACGGTGGCCGGTGGTGAAAGCGCGATCGCGCTCGGGGCCGGTAGCAACGCCAGCGCCAGCAACGCTGTCGCGCTCGGCGCCGGCTCGGTTGCCAACCGCGCCCGCAGCGTGTCGGTCGGCAGCACCGGCAACGAGCGGCAGATCACCAACGTCGCCGCTGGCACCCAGGCCACCGATGCGGTGAACAAGGCACAGCTGGATGCGGTCGCGAGTACCGCCACCACCACCAGCCGCTTCTTCCAGGCCAGTGGCAGCGGTGACGACGTAGCCGGTGCGCTGGTGGAGGGTGACAACGCGCTGGCCGCCGGTGATGCGGCCAACGCCATCGGCAACGGTGCCACCGCACTCGGCAGTGGTGCCAATGCGCTGGCCAACAACGCGCAGGCGATCGGTCTCAACGCGCTGGCCAGCGCCGCCAACGCCAGCGCCGTCGGTGCCAACGCACAGGCGACCGGTGAGTACGCCACCGCGCAGGGTGCGGAAAGCGAAGCCAGCGGCGAGCAGAGCGCGGCGTTCGGTGCCGCCAGCATCGCCAGTGGTGCCGGCAGTACCGCCAACGGTGTGTTGTCCGAAGCCTCCGGCGAGGAAGCCGTGGCGGTGGGCTACTTCAGCAATGCCAGCGGCAGCGGCGCCACCGCGGTCGGCAGCGAAAGCGTCGCCAGCGGCACGGCGTCGGCAGCGTTCGGCATCGGCGCCGAAGCGACCGGTGGCTACAGCACCGCCATCGGTGGCTATTCCCAGGCATCGGCGTTCAACGCCACCGCTTTCGGCAACTTCGCCAGTGCCACCGGTTCCAACAGCGTGGCGCTGGGCGGCGACTCCGAGGCGTCGGGTGCCTACAGCACCGCCACCGGCCAGGGTAGCCTGGCCACCGGCACCAACAGCGTCGCCGTCGGTGGTTCGCTGTTTGGCGTGCTGGCCACCGAAGCATCGGGCAATTACTCCACCGCCGTCGGTGGCGGCGCCTGGTCCGGCGGCATCAACAGCACCGCACTGGGCAACGCCGCCGAATCGCGCGCTGCCAACAGCGTGGCGCTGGGTGCCGATTCGATCGCGGACCGTGACAACACCGTGTCGGTAGGCGGTGCTGGCAACACCCGCCAGATCACCAACGTGGCCGATGGCACGCAGGGCAATGATGCGGTCAACAAGAACCAGCTTGACGCCGTAGCCGCAGCAGCGGAGAAGACCAGCAGGCAGTTCCAGGCCAGTGGCAACGCCGAGGGTGAAACCGGCGCCCTGGTCGAGGGTGACAACGCGCTGGCGGCCGGTGATGCGGCCAACGCCATCGGCAACGGTGCCACCGCACTCGGCAGCGGCGCCAATGCACTGGCCGCCAACGCCACGGCGGTCGGCATCGATGCGCTGGCCACCGGCAACAACGCCGCAGCACTGGGCAGTACCGCACAGGCCACCGGCGAAGACAGCCTTGCGCTCGGTACCGGCGCCAGCGCCAGCGAGCTCGGCGCCAGCGCGGTAGGGGCGCGTGCGCAGGCCAGTGGTGCGTACAGCACCGCGACCGGCACCGAATCCAACGCCAGTGGCACGCAGGCACTGGCCAGTGGCTTCCGCAGTGCCGCCTCTGCCGATGGCACCACCGCCGTCGGTGGCTATGCCGAAGCGAGCGGACGCCTCGGCACCGCGTTGGGCTACGGCTCGGCCGCCAGCGGGGCCAACACCACCGCGGTCGGCTTCGGTGCCGCCGCAGCCGGTACCGGTGCCGTGGCCGTGGGCCAGTCCAGCGAGGCCAGTGGCGAGGAGAGCGTGGCCATTGGTGGCAGCACCTTCTTCGGCTTGATCCCGTCGCGTGCCAGCGGCACCGGCGCGGCGGCCTTCGGTGCCGGCGCCTGGGCGACCGAAGACTACGCCACCGCGATCGGCTGGAATTCGTGGGCGGATGCCGCAGATGGCACGGCACTGGGCGCCAGTGCCACCGCCAGTGGGTTGAACAGCGTGGCGCTGGGCGCCGGCTCCAAGGCCGAGCGCGACAATACCGTGGCCGTGGGCACCGCGGGCGGTGAGCGCCAGGTGACGCATGTGGCAGCCGGCACCGAGGCCACCGACGCGGTGAACAAGGGCCAGCTGGACGCGGTTGCCAGCGTTGCCGACAGGACTGCCCGGCAGTTCCAGGCCAGCGGCAACGCCGACGGCGAAGCCGGTGCCCTGGTCGACGGCGACAACGCACTGGCCGCCGGTAACGCGGCCAACGCCGTCGGCAACGGCGCCACCGCGCTGGGCAGCGGAGCCAATGCCATGGCCGTCAACGCCACCGCCGTCGGCGTCGATGCCCTGGCCACCGGCAACAACGCCGCGGCTCTGGGCAACAACGCACAGGCCAGTGGTGTCGACAGCGTGGCGGTGGGCAGCGGCGCCAGCGCCAGCGAACTCGGTGCCAGCGCCAGCGGCACCGGTGCCCAGGCCAAGGGTGCCTACAGCACCGCCAGTGGTGCGCAGGCCACGGCCAGCGGCACGCAGTCGCAGGCCATCGGCTTCCGCGCCAACGCCTCGGCTGACGGTGCCTCCGCGCTGGGCAGCTATGCCGAAGCCAGTGGCCGGCTTGGTACGGCGGTCGGCTACGGCAGCAAGGCCACCGGCGCGAATGCCACCGCAGTGGGTGTCAGCGCCAATGCGTCGGCAGCCGGCAGCATCGCACTGGGTGCCGGCTCGGTGGCTGATCGTGCCAACACCGTGTCAGTGGGCAGCAGCACCAGTGATCGTCAGATCACCCGTGTCGCCGCCGGTACCGAGCGCACCGATGCAGTCAATCGTGGCCAGCTCGATGCGGTCGCGGCGACCGCCGATGGCACCGCACGCTACGTCAAGGCCACTGGTGCGGGTACCGCCAGTGCCAGCGGCAGCGATGCCGCTGCGGTCGGTTCGGCCGCCACTGCCAGTGGTGCACGCAGCAATGCGCTGGGTGCCAACGCGATGGCCATTGGCAATGGTGCGCTTGCACTGGGCAACAGCGCCGGCGCGTCCGGTGCGAACTCGGTGGCTCTGGGGGCGGGTTCGCGTGCGCTCGATGCCAACGTGGTCTCGGTCGGCGGCGGCAATGGCACCGATGGCCCGGCCACGCGGCGCATCGTCAATGTGGCCGACGGCCGCATCGCTGCCGGCAGCACCGATGCGGTCACCGGTTCGCAGCTCAACGTCACCAACCAGCGCGTGGGCGCAGTGGAAACCCGCGTCGGTGATTTCGATTCGCGCATCGCGACGGTCGAGACCACGGCGGCCAGTGCAGTCGGCTATGACGACGGCAGCCGTGATCGCCTGACCCTCTCCGGCTTCCAGGGCACCACCATCGACAACGTCGGTGCCGGCAGCATCGCCGCCGGCAGCCGCCAGGCGATCAATGGCGGGCAGTTGTTCCAGTCGCTCAGTGATGCCGCCAGCTTCCTCGGCGGTGGCGCCAGCGTCGGCATGCAGGGCGTGTTCGTGGCGCCGAACTACGTGATCCAGGGCGCCACCTACAGCAACGTCGGCGATGCGCTCGGTGCGCTGGACCGCAAGGTCAGCGAGATCGATCGCCGCACCGCCGGAGGCACGCGTTCGGGAACGGCAAGCCTGCGTTCGATGAGTGCCTCGCTGGATGAAAGCGCACTGGCCAGCGTCGCCGACGCACCGGCCACCGCCGACGCGGCACCGGCCAGCACCGCACGCGTGCAGGGCACGCCGACGGCCGCCGCCGCCGGTGCCGGGATTCCGGTTGGCACCCCGGCCACGGGCTTCAATGCCGTCGCCATGGGGGAGGGCGCAGTGGCCAGTGGCGCCTCGTCCACCGCCATCGGCCAGGGTGCCAGTGCCACGGCTGCCAACGCGGTGGCTTTGGGCCAGGGCTCGGTTGCCGATCGTGCCAACACCGTGTCGGTCGGTAGCGAAGGCAACGAACGCCAGGTCACCAACGTCGCCGCCGGCACCACTGCCACCGACGCCGTCAACAAGGGCCAGCTGGACCGTGGCATGGCCACTGCCAACAGCTACACCGACAGCCGCGTGCAGGCCGTCGCCGACAGCTTCGATGTGTTCAAGGGCGAGATCGACGGGCGCCTGCGCCACATGGATCGCCGCATCGACCGCCAGGGCGCCATGAGCGCGGCGATGCTCAACATGGCCACCAGTGCCGCCGGTATCCGCACCCAGAACCGGGTCGGCGTCGGCATCGGTTTCCAGGGCGGCGAGTCGGCGTTGTCGCTGGGCTACCAGCGTGCGATCAGCGATCGCGCCACGGTCACCTTCGGCGGTGCCTTCAGCAGTGACGACAGCTCGGTCGGCGTTGGTGCCGGCTTCGGCTGGTAAGCCAAACCACTGCGCCGGTGGCCACCCACGCCGGCGCCAAACCTGCAATCAGGGCCTGGGGGGAGGTCACGGCAATCCCGGCTGGGCCGGCCGGGAGTCGTCAAGGAATGATGGCCGCAGTGTTGGTTCGATCCATGACCCAGAAGAGGAATTTCGACGTGATCAAGAAGCAGAACCTTCGCATCAATGTGCTTGCCGCCGCCGTGCTGTCGATGACCGCGGTGGGTGCCGTCCACGCCGCCGGGTTGCCGACCCGTGAACCGGTGCGCCAGGCCAGCACCGCCGAGCCGGGCGCCGAGCGCATCATCGTCAAGTATCGTGCTGGCACCGCTGCGGCGGACGACCGTTCGGCCAAGCTGTCCGCCGTGCAGTCCGCGCTGACCCGCGCCAGCCTGTCCGGTGGCACCGCCCGCGCCAGCACGCTTGGCCCGCAGGTCGTGCGCAAGCTCGGCGTCGGTGCCGACCTGATCCGCCTGCAGGGCCGCCTGGCGCCTGCGGAACTGCAGCGCGTGCTGAAGGAGCTGAATGCCGACCCGGCCGTGCAGTACGCCGAAGCCGACGTGAAGCTGCGCCGCACCGAGCTGCGCGCCGGTGACGTGCAGCCGGCGCTGGCGCCGAACGATCCGTACTACCAGCAGTACCAGTGGCACCTGCACAACGCCACCGGTGGCATCAACGCACCGTCTGCCTGGGATGTATCGCAGGGCGAGGGCGTGGTGGTGGCCGTGCTCGACACCGGCATCCTGCCGCAGCACCCGGACCTGGTCGGCAACCTGCTGGAAGGCTACGACTTCATCAGCGACGCCGAGACGTCGCGCCGTGCCACCAACGATCGCGTGCCGGGCGCGCAGGACTATGGCGACTGGGTCGAGAACGACAATGAGTGCTACACCGGCTCCGTCGCGGAGGACAGCTCCTGGCACGGTACCCATGTGGCCGGCACCGTGGCCGAGCAGACCAACAACGGCGTCGGCATGGCCGGTGTCGCGCACAAGGCCAAGGTGCTGCCGGTCCGCGTGCTCGGCAAGTGCGGTGGCTACCTTTCCGATATCGCCGACGCCATCACCTGGGCCTCCGGCGGCACCGTGGCGGGCGTGCCCGCCAATGCCAACCCGGCCGAGATCATCAACATGAGCCTGGGTGGAAGTGGCAGCTGTGACGGAACCTACCAGGATGCGATCAATGGCGCGATCTCGCGTGGCACCACCGTGGTCGTGGCGGCCGGCAACGAGACCGACAACGCATCCAAGTACCGTCCGGCCAGTTGCGACGGCGTAGTGACCGTCGGCGCCACCCGCATCACCGGCGGCATCACCTACTACTCCAACTACGGCACCCGCGTGGACCTGTCCGGTCCGGGTGGTGGCGGCAGCGTCGATGGCAATCCGGGCGGCTACGTCTGGCAGTCCGGTTCCGATGCGGCCACCACGCCGGAGTCAGGCAGCTACAGCTACATGGGCATGGGTGGCACGTCGATGGCCTCGCCGCACGTGGCTGCCGTCGCTGCACTGGTGCAGAGCGCGCTGATCGCCAAGGGCAAGGATCCGCTGGCCCCCGCCGCGATGCGCGCGCTGCTGAAGGAAACCGCGCGCCCGTTCCCGGTCAGTATCCCGGCCGCCACTCCGATCGGCACCGGCATCGTCGATGCCAAGGCGGCGCTGGCCAAGGCACTGGAAGAGCCGTGCACCGAGAACTGCGGGCCGGTGGCGACGCCGCTGACCAACAAGGCCGCCGTGGGGGGCCTGAACGGTACGGCCGGCAGCAGCCGCCTGTACAGCTTCGAGGCAGCCGCCGGAAAGCAGCTCAGCGTGATCACCTACGGTGGCACCGGCAACGTGTCGGTCTACATCGCCCAGGGACGCGAGCCGAGCGCCAGCGACAACGATGGCAAGTCGACCCGTCCCGGCACGTCCGAAACGGTACGGGTGAACAAGCCGGTGGCAGGCACCTACTACATCAAGGTGGTGGGCGAAGCGGCCTACAACGGCGTGAGCATCCTCGCCACGCAGTAAGCCTGACGTGTCGTAGTTGAACGGCCGAGGCCCGTCATCCTGTGTGACGGGCTTCGTCTTTTTACGAAAGCTGGCCGCAGGGCGGCGGAAATCATGGCTTAACTGCTAAAGTCGGTCCGATTGACAGGAGAGTCACGTGAACGCGCTCGCTGCAACCGTTACCGACGATGCCGAAGGCCGCATCCTGGATGCGCTGCTGGCACGCGGCCGGCTCAAGGAAGGAGACCTGGCGCGCGCGCGGCCGCTGCACGCCGAGGCCGGCGGCAGCCTGCTGGGCCTGCTGGTGCGCCTGGGCCTGGTGTCTGAACGCGACCAGGCACAGGCCAGCGCCGAGGTGCTGGGCCTGCCGCTGCTGGAGGGCAAACAGGTGCCGGAGGCCCCGCCGCAGGCGCTGGCCGAGGGACTGCCGCTGTCGCTGCGTTTCCTGAAGCAGTTCCATGTGTGCCCGCTGGAGCTGAATGAACACGGGGTGCGTCTGTGGCTGGCCGATGCCCACGATGCCTATCCGCAGCAGGCCGTGCAGTTGGCGCTGGGGGTTCCGGTGACACCGGTGCTGGGCATGCGCGCGGAGATCGATGACCTGGTCGAGCGCTGGTTCGGCCAGGGCCGCAGCGCGATGGGCGCGATCGTGGAAACCGCCGATGGCGAAGGCGGCGCGGTCGACGATATCGAGCACCTGCGCGACCTCGCTTCGGAAGCGCCGGTGATCCGTCTGGTCAACCTGGTGATCCAGCGTGCGGTGGAACTGCGCGCTTCGGATATCCATGTCGAACCGTTCGAGAGCCGGTTGAAGGTCCGCTACCGGGTCGATGGCGTGCTGGTGGAGGGCGAAAGCCCGCCGGCCAACCTCACCGCCGCGGTGATCAGCCGCATCAAGATCATGGCCCGGCTCAACATCGCCGAGCGCCGCCTGCCGCAGGACGGCCGCATCATGCTGCGCGTGCAGGGCAAGGAGCTGGACCTGCGCGTGAGTACCGTGCCTACCGCGCATGGCGAAAGCGTGGTGATGCGCCTGCTGGACCGCGAAACGGTGGTCTTCGATTTCCACCGGCTCGGCTTCACCGACGCCTTCCTGCCGCAGTTCCGCAAGGTGCTGGAACAGCCGCACGGCATCCTGCTGGTGACCGGTCCGACCGGCTCGGGCAAGACCACCACGCTGTACACCGCGCTGAGCCAGCTCAACACCGCCGACGTCAAGATCATCACGGTGGAAGATCCGGTCGAATACCAGATCGAGGGCATCAACCAGATCCAGGCCAAGCCGCAGATCGGCCTGGATTTCGCCAACGCGCTGCGCAGCATCGTCCGCCAGGATCCGGACATCATCATGATCGGTGAAATGCGCGACCTGGAAACCGCGCGCATCGCCATCCAGTCGGCACTGACCGGCCACCTGGTGCTGTCCACCCTGCACACCAACAATGCGGCCGGTGGCATCACCCGCCTGCTCGACATGGGCGTGGAGGATTACCTGCTCACCTCGACCATCAACGGCATCCTGGCCCAGCGCCTGGTGCGCCGGCTGGAGCCCACCCATGCCGAACGCTACGCAGCCTCGCCAGAGGAGATCGAACGCTTCGAGCTGCGCCGCCTGCAGCCGGAGGGACCGATCCACCTTTACCGCCCGAAGCCCTCGGCGCTGGCGCCGACCGGCTACCTGGGGCGTACCACCATCATGGAATTCCTGGTGATGAACGATGCGCTGCGGCGTGCGGTGATGCGTCGCGATGGCATGGGCGAGATCGAGCGCATCGCCCGCGAAGCCGGCATGCGCACCATGTACGAGGATGGCCTGTCCAAGGCGCTGAGCGGACAGACCACCATCGAGGAAGTGCTGCGCGTGACCGAGGAAAGCTGATGCGCGCAGGACGCCGGGGCTGACATGCCGAACTACCGCTACAAGGCGCTCAATCCGCACGGTGAGGTCTTCGACGGGCAGATGGAAGCGGCCAGCGAGGCCGAGCTGATCGCGCGCCTGCAGGACCAGGGCCACCTGCCGATGGAGACGCAGCTGGCCGACGCCGGCGCGATCGGCGGCCGCAGCTGGCGCAACCTGCTGCAGCAGCGCCCCCTGCAGGGCGCCGCCCTGCTGCAGTTCACCCAGCAGCTGGCGACCCTGCTCGGTGCCGGCCAGCCGCTGGACCGCGCGCTGTCGATCCTGCTGGGGTTGCCTGAGGACGAACGATCGCGCCGCGCGATCACCGACATCCGCGACGTGGTGCGCGGCGGTGCACCGCTGTCCACCGCGCTGGAACGCCAGCATGGGCTGTTCTCGCGGCTGTACGTGAACATGGTGCGCGCCGGCGAAGCCGGTGGCAGCCTGCATGAAACCCTGCAACGCCTGGCCGACTACCTCGAGCGCAGCCGCGCGCTGCAGGGCAAGGTCATCAACGCGCTGGTCTACCCGGCGATCCTGCTGGTGGTGGTGGGCGGTGCGCTGCTGTTCCTGCTTGGCTACGTGGTGCCGCAGTTCGCGCAGATGTACGAGAGCCTGGACGTGGCGCTGCCGTGGTTCACCAATGCGGTGCTGCAGCTGGGCCTGTTCGTGCGCGACTGGTGGGTGCTGCTGCTGGTGGTGCCGGCGCTGCTGGCGCTGTTCTTCGAGCGCAAGGCGCGGCAACCGGCGTTCCGGCTGGCGCTGGATGGCTGGCTGCTGCAGCGCCGTGGCATCGGCCGTCTCGTCGGTGAACTGGAGACCGCGCGCCTGGCGCGCACGCTGGGCACCCTGCTGCGCAACGGCGTACCCCTGCTGGGCGCACTGGGCATCGCGCGCAACGTACTGGGCAACCGCGCGCTGGCCGCCGATGTGGAAGCGGCCGCCGATGAAGTGAAAAATGGTGCCGGCCTGTCGCTGGCACTGTCGCGCGGCAAGCGCTTCCCGCGCCTGGCCCTGCAGATGATCCAGGTCGGCGAGGAATCCGGCGCCCTCGATACCATGCTGCTGAAGGCCGCCGACACCTTCGAACAGGATAGTGCCCGGCGCATCGACCGCCTGCTGGCGGCGATGGTGCCGGCGATCACCCTGGTGCTGGCCTCGGTGGTGGGCGCGGTGATCGTGGCCGTGCTGGTGCCGCTGTACGACCTGACCAATGCCATCGGTTGATGATGGCACTCCCTGCAACCCCGACACTCCGCAACTGAAAGGACCGTCCATGATTGCCCGTCGCCGACCGATCCGCCTTTCCTTCACCGCCGCGCGCAACCAGTCGGGCATGAGCCTGCTGGAAATCATCATCGTCATCGTGCTGATCGGCGCGGTGCTGACCCTGGTCGCCAGCCGCGTACTGGGCGGTGCCGACCGTGGCAAGGCCAACATCGCCAAGGCGCAGGTGCAGACCGTGGCGTCCAAGATCGACAACTACCAGATCGACACCGGCAAGCTGCCCGGCTCGCTCAATGACCTGGTGACCGCACCGGCCGGTGTTGGCGGCTGGCTCGGTCCGTACGCCAAGCCGGCCGACCTGAACGACCCGTGGGGCCACGCCCTGGAATACCGCGCACCGGGCGAAGGCCAGCCGTATGAGCTGGTCAGCCTGGGCAAGGATGGCAAGGCCGGCGGTAGCAGCGTCGACGCTGACATCCGCTACCAGCCGTAACCGCGCATGACGTATTTCCTGCCGCGCCGGTTGCCCCACCCGCGCCTGCACGGCAGGCGCGCGGCGGGACTGTCGCTGCTGGAAATGCTGCTGGTGATCGCACTGATCGCGGCGATCGGCCTGATCACCGCCGCTGGCCTGTCGCGTGGTTTCGCCGGCATGCAGCTGCGCAGCGCCGGCAAGGACATCGCCAGCCAGCTGCGCATGGTGCGCGCGCAGGCAATCGCCCGCGGCGAACCGCAGCGCTTCGTCATCGAGCCGGCGCGGCGGCGCTGGGAGGGCGCCAACCAGCGCCACGGTGAGGTGCCCGCACAGCTGCAGGTGCAGTTCGAAGGCGCCGCGCAGCTGGCCACCGCGCCGGGGCAGGGCGTGATCGAATTCCATCCCGATGGTGGCTCCAGCGGTGGCCGCATCCGGTTGCAGCGCGACGGCGCCGAATGGCGCGTCGACGTCGGCTGGCTCACCGGCGAGGTCCGCTCCGGCCCCTGGCGGGCGCAATGAAGCGGCGCGCGCGTGGCTTCACCCTGCTGGAAGTGATCATCGCCTTCGCCCTGCTGGGCCTGGCGTTGACCCTGCTGCTGGGCAGCCTGTCCGGCGGCGCAAAACAGGTGCGCGATGCCGAGCTGCGCACGCGCGCGGTGCTGCATGCACAGTCGTTGCTGGCCGAGGCCGGCGTCGACGCACCGCTGCAGGTGGGCAGCCAGCAGGGTGACTGGGAACAGGGGCGCTATCACTGGGAACTGCAGGTTCAGCCGTGGGTGGAACCACGCGCTGGCAATGTCGTGCAGGCCACGTCACCGGGGACCCCATGGCTGGCAGAGCTGCAATTGCAGGTGCGTTGGGGTGACAGCGAGCGCGAGCAGCTGCGCTGGCGCAGCCTGCGCCTGTTGCCGCCCGACCTGGAGAATGCACGGTGAGGCGCCGCGCCGCAGGTTTCACCCTGGTCGAAGTGATGCTGGCCACCGTGCTGCTGGCCGGCGGCCTGGCGTTGGCCTTTGCCAGCGTGCGCTCGGCGATGGCGGTCAGCCAGCGTGGCGAGCAGATCGCCGCCGAGAGCGAACGCATGCGCGCGGTCGAGTCCTTGCTTCGCAGGCAGCTGGCGGGCGCGTTGCGCACCCCGCTTGAGGTTCCGGACCCCACCCGCGAACCGATCTTCTTCCAGGGGGAGGAGCAACGCATGTTGTTCGCCGCCGACCTGCCCGGCTACCTCGGCCGTGGCGGCCCCTACCTGCACGCGCTGCAGGTCGACGGACGCGATGGCCAACAGCGCCTGCTGCTGGACCTGGTGCTGCTGCAGGAAGGCGAGCGCATCGCCGAGAATCCACCGCGCCCGCCCGAGGTGCTGGTGGAGAACCTGAAGTCGGTGCAGCTGCGCTATCGGGGTATCGATGCCAGCACTGGGCAGGTGACCGACTGGATGCCGCGCTGGGACGACACCCGCCGCCTGCCGATGCTGGTGGAGATCCAGATCGTGCCGGCCCGTGGAGCGCCGTGGCCACCGCTGGTGGTGGCGCTGCGCGCCGGTGGCAGCGGAGGCGCGCGATGAGGCGTCAGGCTGGGGCGGCATTGGTGCTGGTGCTGTGGCTGATCGCGTTGATGACCGCGCTGGTCGGCGCATTCGCGCTGAGCGCACGGGTCGAACACCTGCAGCAGCGCGTGCTGGATGACGATGCACGCGGGCAGGAACGTGCGCGTGCCGGCCTCGAATATGCCCTGCTGCGCCTGTCGGCCGATCCGCAGCGCGCGCCCTGGCGTGCCGATGGCCGGACCTATCGCTGGCAGTTCGACGACGCCAGCATCGAGATCAAGGTGCTGGACGAGAACGGCAAGATCAACCTGAACCTGGCCGACGCCGCGCTGCTGGCCGCCTTCCTCAAGGCGCTGGGTGAAGACGATGCCCAGGCCCGGCAGCTGGCGGCGGCCATCATCGACTGGCGTGACGAGGACAGCCTGCTGCAGCCGGGCGGTGGTGCTGAAGCGCAGGACTACGCCGCAGCCGGGTTGCCCTATGGCCCACGCAACAAGCGCTTCGAGACCCTGGGCGAGCTGCAGCGCGTGCTGGGCATGCGCGGCACGCTGTACCGGGCGATGTTGCCGCACCTGACCCTGTACAGCCGCCAGGCCCGGCCGGATCCGCAGTTCGCCAGTGCGCCGGTGCTGAGCGCGCTGGGGCTGGATGCGGACAGGGTGATGGCGCAGCGCGCACAGCAGGAGCGTGATGCAGATTCCGCTGGTGGTACGACAACGCTTGCCAGCAGCAGCGGCACCTATAGTATCGAGTCCGCTGCCATCGACAGCAGTGGACGCAGGTCGGTGTTGCAGGCAGTGGTACGCAGTGGCTCGGGCGGGGTTCCCGGGCGGACCTACACAGTGCTTCGCTGGGAGCAGGGAATGACAGCAAGATGACGGCGTGGCAGGACAGTCTGCGGCAAGTGCAGGGCCGGATCGGCCCGGGTGCTGGCCGCTTCCTGCGCTGGTGGCGGCAGTCGCTGCTGGCCTGGGTACCGGTGCGCTGGCAATGGGCGTTGGGCTGGGGCCAGGCCCGCCTGTTGCTGCAGCCTGAGAGCGACCAGCTGCAGGTCTGGCGTGAGGCCGGTGAACGCCGCGAAGTGGTGGCGCGCCTGCCGTGGCCGCTGTCGCCGGTGGAACTGGACCGGGTACTCGAGCCGCGCCTGCGCAGCCTGCCCCGGGTGTGGCTGCTGCCCGCGGCGGATGTGCTGCGGCGCACGCTGCGCCTGCCCGCCGCGGCGGCTGACCGCCTGCGTGCCGTGGTCGGTTTCGAGATCGACCGGCAGACCCCGTTCGAAGCGTCCCAGGTCAGCTATGACGTGCGTGAACTCGGCGCGGGCGGCGAAGGGCAGTTGCAGGTCGAACTGGTAGCGTGGCCACTGCGGCAGCTGGAAGCATGGCGCACGCGGGTGGGCCAATGGGCCGATGCGCTGGCCGGCGTCGATGCCATCGATGCGCAGGGCAACGTGTTGCAGGTGAACCTGCTGCCGCCCGCGCAGCGCCAATTGCGGCCAGACCCGATGCGGCGCTGGAACCTGCTGCTGGCAGCGGCATCCGTCGTGATGCTGGTACTGGCCGCGGTGCAGTTGCTGGACAACCGCCAGGCCGCCGCCGACGAACTGCGTGCGCAGGTCGAGCGCAGCGCGCGCAGCGCGCGTGGCGTGGCCAGCGAACGCGCGCAGCTGCAGGCGCTGATCGATGGTGCTGCATTCCTTGAGAAGCAGCGCAGCCAGCGCGCCGGTACCGTGGAGATCTGGAACGAACTGACCCGGCGCCTGCCGGAAGGCACCTACCTGGAAAAGCTGGCGATCGAGAACAACAACCTGCAGCTGATCGGCCTGAGCCGCGAAGCATCGCAGCTGGTGCAGCTGCTGCAGGATGCACCGCAGTGGCGCAAGGTCAACCTGACCGGGGTGCTGCAGGCCGATGGCGCGGCCAGTGGCCGCGACCGCTTCACCATGACCGCCGAACTGCAGCCGTTGCCGGCCGCAGCACCGACCCCGGAGGCGGCCGATGCCGATGCCAAGCGCACGCCGTGATCGCTGGTTGGCGCTGGCACTGCTGCTGGCAGTGCTGGGCCTGGCTTATCTGCTGCTGGTGCACCCCTGGTTCACCCAGCCGCTGCGTGCGATCGATGCCGATGTCGCCGCCCTGCGCGAACGCGAGTCGCGCGTGCAGGCGCAGCTGCAGCAGCAGCCGCAGATCGAACAGCGCCTTCGCGCTACCCGCGAGGCACTGCAGCAGCGGCCAGGCTTCCTGCGCGAAGCCACTGCCGAAGCTGCCGCCGCTGCATTGGGCGCCCGGCTGCAGGATGCGGTGGCGATGGCCAGCCCGGGCAACCGCAGCTGCACCATCAGCAACCGCACGCCGCTGACCGACAACCGGCGCGATGCCGAGTTCGTGCGCGTCGCCATGCAGGTGCGCCTGCGCTGCGGCGTGGCCGAACTGGCCACCGTGCTGCACAGCCTCGAAACCGGCAGCCCCCGCCTGTTCGTCGACAACCTCAACCTGATCGCGCAGCGCTTCCAGCAATCGCCGAACGAATCGGGGCTGGGCCTGGATGTGTCCTTCGAGCTGGCCGGCTATCTGCTGCCAGGCGCCGCCGCCGACGGCACGGTACCGGCACCCGCTGCGGCACCGGCACCGTCCACGTCGCCGGCCGAGGCCACGCCTGCGCCCCAGCCGGCGCCCCCGTCCGAAGGGCCGGAGGTGGCCGATGAAGCTTGAGCAGATCAGCCTGCGTACCGGCTTCCTGCTGGCACTGGCCGGCTGGGCGGCGGCGGTCTGGCTGTCAACCGTGTTCGGGCTGGGCAGCCAGCTGCCGGGCGCCGACGGTGATGCCGACGCCGCGCCATCGCTGCCATCGCTGCCGCCGCTGGCGGCCGAGCGCATGGCCAGCGCCGACAGCTACAGCGCGATCGGTGAGCGCCCGCTATTCGCCGAAGACCGCAGGCCGCGGCCCTATCTGCTGGGGGGCAGCGAACCGGCGGCCAGTGCCGCGTTGCGCCTGACCGGCGTGCTGCTGACCGGCGATTTCGGCATGGCCACCTTCACCACCGAACAGAACCGCTCGCTGCGCCTGCGTCTCAACGGCGAAGCCGTGGATGGCTGGCAGCTGGTCGCGCTGCAGCCGCGCCAGGCGACGGTGATCGGCCCCGGTGGCAACCAGGTCCTGGAACTGGCCGTGTTCAACGGCCAGGGCGGTGAGCCGCCGACGGTGCTGCGCGGTGCCAACGGTGTACCGCCTGCAGGTGCGATCGTTGTGCCGCCTTCGGCGGGTGCTCCGCCGGCGCCGTCCCCGGTCGCGGCCACCCCACCGACGCCGCCCGCCGGCAATGCCCCCACACCTGCGGCGTCAGCTGCAAAAACACCACCGGCCAACAACAACGGTCCCAGCGAAGCGCAGATGCAGGCCATCCGCGAACGCATCCAGGCCCGCCGCCGCCAGCTGCAGCAACAGCAGCAACAACCGTCGCCGCCCCCGGGCGATGGCACCAACCGATAGAGTGAATGCATGAACCTGCGTTTTCTTCCCTGGTCCTTTGCCCTCGCGCTGCTGGTCGGCTGCAGTACGGTGTCCGCGCCGCACGTGCAGCGCAACGGCAACCTGTCGCCCAGTGCCGATGCCGGCCAGGCAGCCGACGTCGCCGCCGATGCCGCCCGCGAGAGCCAGGGCGCACCGCAGGCGGTGATCCGCCGCGGCACCGGCACCATGATCAACCGTGAGGCCGCGCGCGCACCGGCACCGGCGCTGCATGGCGCCAGCACCGGCGAGGCCACCTTCAACTTCGAAGGCGAATCGCTGCATGCGGTGGTCAAGGCCATCCTTGGTGACATGCTTGGCCAGAACTACGTGATTGCACCGGGCGTGCAGGGCACGGTGACCCTGGCCACGCCCAAGCCGGTCTCGCCGGCGCAGGCGCTGAACCTGCTGGAGATGGTGCTGGGCTGGAACAACGCACGCATGGTCTACAGCGGTGGGCGCTACAACATCGTCGCCGCCGACCAGGCGCTGGCCGGCACGGTCGCGCCGAGCACCGCGCCGGCGGCCAGCGCACGCGGCTTCGAGGTCCGCGTGGTCCCCCTGCAGTTCATCTCGGCCACCGAGATGAAGAAGGTGCTGGAGCCGTATGCGCGCCCCAACGCCATCGTCAACGTGGACAGCGGCCGCAACGTGATCACCCTCGGTGGTACGCGCGCAGAACTGGAAAACTACCTGCGCACCGTCGAGATCTTCGACGTCGACTGGTTGTCGGGCATGTCGGTGGGCGTGTTCCCGATCCAGTCGGGCAAGGCTGAGCAGGTCGCGGCCGACCTGGAAAAGGTGTTCGGCGAAGAGAGCAAGACGCCCAGTGCTGGCATGTTCCGTTTCCTGCCGCTGGAGAACGCCAACGCCGTGCTGGTGATCACGCCGCAGGTACGCTACCTGGACCAGATCCAGCAGTGGCTGGATCGCATCGACACCGCAGGTGGCAGCGCCCGCCTGTTCTCCTACGAGCTGCGCTACATCAAGGCACGCGACCTGGCCGAGCGCCTCAGCGAGGCCTTCGCCAGCAGTGGCAACCGCGGCGGCTCCGGCCCGGCCTCGCTGGCACCGGGCGCCATCCCGTCGCAGCTGGGCGGTGACGGCGATCGTGGCATGGACAACAACAGCAGCACCCTCGGCTCGACGCTGGGCGGGAGCAGTGGCAGTAGCAGCAGCAACGGCAGCCTGAACCTGCCGCAGCGCCAGCCCGGCAACGTCAGTGTCAGCCTGGAAGTGGAGGGCGACCGCGTCGGCGTGTCGGCGGTGGAGGAGACCAACACCCTGCTGGTTCGCTCGACGCCGCAGGCCTGGCGCTCGATCCGCGAGGTGATCGAGAAGCTGGACGTGATGCCGCTGCAGGTGCACATCGAGGCACAGGTGGCCGAAGTCGCGCTGACCGGTGACCTGAAGTATGGCGTGAACTGGTTCTTCGACAACGCCGTGGCTGGTCGCGCGCTGACCGGCGCACTGGCAGGCCTGACCCTGCCGCCGGCAGCGGGCGGTTCGTGGAATACCTTCGCCGGCGGTGTCACCGGCAACGACGGCGTGGGCTGGGCGTTCACCGGCCACAACGCGGCCGCCGTGGTCAGCGCGCTGGACAAGGTCACCGACCTGCGCCTGCTGCAGACACCGTCGGTGTTCGTGCGCAACAACGCCGAGGCCACGCTCAACGTTGGCGACAAGGTGCCGATCAACACCACCACGGTGAACACCGGCGTGGGCACCAGCACCTACAGCTCGGTGCAGTACATCGACACGGGCGTGATCCTCAAGGTACGCCCGCGCGTGACCCGCGATGGCACGGTGTTCCTGGATATCGTGCAGGAGGTCAGCAGCGCCTCCGACGTGCCGGACGCCTGCAACCCGAACGAGCGCAACTGCAACCCGCGCATCTCGACCAAGAAGCTGTCCACCGAAGCGGCGGTACAGAGCGGCGACACCATCATGCTGGCGGGCCTGATCACCGACTCGGCCACCGATGGCAGCAGCGGCATTCCGGGCCTGAGCAGGATTCCGGTGGTCGGTGCGTTGTTCGGGCAGAAGACCCGCACCAGCCGTCGTTCGGAAGTGATCGTGCTGCTGACCCCGACCATCGTCCGCAACAGCCAGGAATCGCGCAACCTGACCGATGAGTACAGCAAGCGCTTCCGCGCGATGGAGCCGCTGAACCAGCCGCGCGCGAAGAAGTAAGGGGTTTACGGCCGGGCGGCGCCCGGCACCCGCAGAGGCTGAAGCTGGAGCAACGGCAACAGCAACAGCAACAGCAACAGCGGGTTTACTGAGGGATGGCGGGGCACTGTGGGTTTGCGGGGACGCCGTGAATACGTCCATGTAGGCTTGGTCGCCGCATCCATGCGGCTCACACCCCGCAAACCCACAGTGCCCCGCCTTCGACAGTTTCCTGCTGCTGTTGGTAGGTGTCGACCTTGGTCGACACGATCCACGCCATGCGTGGATGACTCTCCATCGAAATCGAATATTTCGAGATCCGAAACATCTGAGCCGAGCATGGCTCGGCTCTACAGAAGGTAGGGCCGACAGATCGCGGAAAACTGTCGAAGGCGGGGTGGGTCCGGTTGTGGGGGCGTGAGCCGCATGGATGCGGCGACCGAGCCTACAGGGACGTATTTACGGCGTCCCCCGCAACCGGACCCACCCCGCCATCCCCCCAGGAACCCAGCTTTTGCTCCGGCTGTTGCTTCGGCTCTGGCTCTGGCTCTGGCCTCTGCGGGTGCCGGGTGCAACCCGGCCGATACCCTCCCGGTGCTACGCTGTGGCCACCGACAACCACGGAGGCGGGATGGGGGCGATCGTGTTGTTGCCGCTGTGCGTGGACGATGCCGCGCTTGATCGCTGCCTGGCCGCACTGGATGCCGGCACCGCGCCGGGCACCCCGGTCTGGCTGGCCGATGACGCGCAGGCAGGGCCGCGTGCGCAGGCCGTGGTCGAGCACTGGTTGGCGCATACGCCGCTGCAGGCCGAGTACACCCGGCGCGCGCGCCCACTGGGCGAGGTTGCCCATCTGGACGAGATGCTGCGCGCCTGCGATGGCCTGGACGTGGCCGTGCTGGCGCCGGACAGCGTGCCGTCGCCCGGTTGGTTGCAGCAGTTGCAGGATGCCTTCGCCCGCGATGCCGCCATTGCCACCGCGACCCCCTGGTGCAATGCCGGCGAGACCGCGGCGTGGCCACGGCTGGGCGAGATCAATCCCGAACCCCATGACCCGGCCTTGCTGGCGCATACCTGCGCCACGTTGCCGACGCTTCACCCGGAGCTGCCATCGGCGGTCACCCACGCGGTGCTGGTACGTGGCAACGCTCGCCGCCGTGCCGGTGGCCTGGACGTGGACAGCTATGCCGGCTGGAATGCCGCGCTGGTCGACCTGAGCCTGCGCATGGCGGGCCTGGGGTGGCGCAACGTGTTGTGCGAGACCGCGTTCGTCGGCCGGGCAGGAGAGGCGGTCAGCCGCGATGGCGATCTGGAGGCCCTGGCCGCGCGCTGGCCGGCCTGGGTGCCGCGGCTGGCCGATTTCCTGATGCACGATCCACTGCACGGTCTGCGTGCCGACCTGCAGCAGCGCATGCGGCAGGCGATAATGCCGAAGGAACAGGGCGACCTGTTCGTCCCGCCCGCGCCGGAGCCTCCCGTTTGAATGCAGCCATTGCCGCCATCGTCGTCACCTACCAGAGTGGCAGCACCATCGATGCCTGCCTGTCGCGCCTGCGCCAGGCGCAGGACATCGCCGAGATCCGGGTGATCGACAATGGTTCGCTGGATGGCACGCTGGACATCGTGCAGCGGCACGCCAGCCATGACCCGCGCGTGCGCTTCGTCGGCAATCCGGACAATCCCGGCTTTGCCGCCGCCAACAACCAGGGCGTGGCCGACTCGCACAGCCCATGGCTGGCCTTCATCAACCCGGACCTGATGATTGAGCCGGACACCCTGACCGAACTGCGCAGCCGTGGTGAGGTGCTGGGCGATTGCCTGCTGGGCGTGGAGCAGGTGGACGAGCACGGCCACGCCGATGAAGCGGTGCGCCGTCGCGATCCGGATTTCCTGCTGATGCTGCGCTCGCCGGGCAAGGGTTCGAAGCTGGCGGTTCCGCGCGATCCGCACCAGGCCGTGCAGCCGGTGCCGGCGTTGTCCGGTGCGCTGCTGATGATGCCGCGTACCCTGTTCGAGCGCATCGGTGGCTGGGATGCGGGTTACCGCCTGCATGCCGAGGACCTGGATCTGTGCCGCCGCGCACGCGAGGCCGGCGCGGTGGTGGCGATCGCCAACGACCTGCAGGTTACCCATGTGCGCGGCGTCTCCAGCCGTTCGCGGCCATTCTTCGTGGAATGGCACAAGCACAGGGGGCTGTGGCGTTACTTCCAGAAGTTCGAGGCCAGGCAGCGCTCGCTGCCGGTACGCGTTGCGGTGTGGGCCGCGATCTGGGCGCATGCGGCGATGCTGGTGCCGCGCCTGCTGCGCAGGTCGTTGTAGCGCCGCAGGAGCATCCACGCATGGCGTGGATCTACCAATGCTGTTCCCCGTGAGCCGAGCGTGGCCGGAGGCACCCCGGTTCACCCTGCCGGGCGCATAATCCGCCCCATGCCTATCATCCAGTCCCTGCTCGACACCGACCTGTACAAGTTCACCATGATGCAGGCGGTGCTGCACCAGCACCCCGGCGCCCAGGTGCAGTACCGGTTCAAGTGCCGTACGCCCGGCATCGACCTGGCCCGCTACATCGACCAGATCGACGAAGAAATCGACCACCTGTGCAGCCTGCGCTTCAGTGACGCGGAGCTGGACTACATGCGTGGCCTGCGCTTCGTGAAGCCGGATTTCGCCGATTTCCTCGGCCTGTTCCACCTCGACCGCAAGTACATCCAACTGCGTGCGTCGACGGCCGTGCCCGGCGAGATCGAACTGGACATCACCGGCCCGTGGCTGCACACCATCCTGTTTGAAGTGCCGCTGCTGGCGATCATCAACGAAGTCTGGTTCCGCAACACCACCACGGCCGACTTCGCCGAAGGCGAGCGCCGCCTGCAGGCCAAGGCCGCGCTGCTGCGCGATACCCCCGGCTTCGAACAATGCCGCATCGCCGACTATGGCAGCCGTCGCCGCTACTCGCGTGACTGGCATGCCCGGCTGCTGCCGCTGCTGCGCGACGCGCTCGGCCCGCAGCTGGTCGGCACCAGCAACGTCCACTTCGCGCGCCTGTACGGCATGACCCCGCACGGCACCATGGCCCACGAGTACCTGCAGGCGTTCCAGGCGCTCGGCCCGCGCCTGCGTGATTCGCAGGTGGCGGCACTGGAATCCTGGGCGCGCGAGTACCGCGGCGACCTCGGCATCGCGTTGTCCGATGTGGTCGGCCTGGACGCGTTCCTGCGCGACTTCGACATGTATTTCTGCAAGCTGTTCGACGGTGTGCGCCATGACTCAGGCGATCCGTTCGACTGGGGTGACCGCATGCTGGCGCACTTCCAGCAGCGCCGGGTCGATCCGCGCAGCAAGGTGCTGGTGTTCAGCGATGGGCTCGACATCGCCAAGGTCATGCGCCTGTACGACTACTTCCGCGGTCGCTGCCAGGTCGCGTTCGGTGTCGGCACCCACCTGACCAATGACCTGGGCCCGACACCGCTCAACATCGTCATCAAGATGGTCCGCTGCAACGGCCAGCCGGTGGCCAAGCTCAGCGATTCGCCGGGCAAGAGCATGTGCGACGACCCGGGCTACCTGGCCTACCTGCGCCAGGTCTTCGAGCTGCCGCCGGCGTAAATACGTCGGCTTACAGGTAGTCGACCACCACCAGGTAGGCGCCCTGCAGCGGCTGCTGCTTCGAAGCCTGCACGCTGTAACGCTCGGAGAAGGCGATATCGCCGGCGCGCATCGCGCTGGCCGACACCGACAGCTTCTGGCCCTGGCGCTTGCCATCGCGCAGCGTCGCGGCCTGGCCATCGGCCAGTGCCGTCACTTCCACCGTCGAGCCCTTGGCCGACGGCGGGCAGGCCGCCAGGCTCAGCTCACCCTGGGACAGGTTCGTCGTGCAGCCCGGCTCGGCGATGCGGCCGCTGAAACGGATGCTGCCGCTGCTGGCCTGGGCCAGCGCACTGACGGACATCAGGGCCACACACAGCAGAATGGAATTCCTCATGACACGTTCTCTGGTTCGGTGTGTCCTAGTTAGCGACAGGTTCGATCCGCCTTTAATAGGACAAATCCGAATCTGCTAGGGCCATCACCAAGAAAGAGTGATGCGCATCAAATAAGGCGATTTCCGGCTGAAAAAGGCCTGTTTCCGCGCCTGCCGAACGCGCCTCTCAACGCGTCATCCACGGTCGGCCGCGACCTGGCGGCCCCGTCGTCAAATCTTTCACGCCTCCCAGGCGCAGATTCCGCCTATCACGTCACATTTAGAGCGTCAATGAATTGGCGTTCAGAAAAATAATGAGACTTTCATCACATTTGTGCATATACTTGCGTCACGGATTCAGGGGAAGGTATGTCCGAGTCCGGCCACAGGTGAGACGCAAGGATGGGTCTTGTTAGCCCGGCAGTGCTCCTTGCTTCCTCCTCTACTTCTCATCTCTTCAGTAGGGTTAGGTAAAAGCGAATGCACAAGATCAACCTCATTGCCGCTCTGATGCTGGCCGCCGCTCCGCTGGCCGCCAACGCCGCCGACGGCACCATCACCTTCAATGGCAAGGTGACCGACAAGACCTGCACCATCTCGACCCCGGGCGGCAAGGACTTCGCCGTGACCCTGCCGACCGTGTCGAAGAACACCCTGGCTACCGCCGGTGCCGTTGCGGGCCGTACCCCGTTCGCCATCAACCTGACCAAGTGCAGCGCCGGCAACGTCGCCACCTACTTCGAGCCGGGTTCGACCGTCGACTTCAACAGCGGCCGCCTGGTCAACCAGGCCTCGGCCAACGCTGCCACCAACGTGCAGCTGCAGCTGCTGGGCTCGAACAACCAGTTCCTCCCGATCAAGGCGGCTGGCGCTGGCCTGGCCCAGACCAACTCGCAGTGGGTCACCGTCGGCACCGACGGCTCGGCCGACCTGAACTACTACGCTGAGTACTACGCCACTGCCGCCGCCACCCCGGGCGACGTCACCAGCAGCGTCAAGTACACGATCATCTACAACTGATCGTAGCCGTACCCGCATTGGCCGGCGTACGCGCCGGCCAGTGCTCCGCGGCCCTTGGCCACACCCCTCGAGCGTAGTACTTCCGATGAAAGCACTCTTTCCCCGGGCGCTGCTGCTGGCAGCGTTCACGCTGCCCCTCTGCCAGAACGCACTGGCCGGCGTGGTGGTCAATGGCACGCGGGTGATCTACCCGGCACAGGCGCGCGAAGTCACCGTGCAGGTCGACAACGTGGGCGACTCGCCCGCACTGGTCCAGGCCTGGATCGACAGTGGCGACGCCAACCAGACCGCCGATACCAGCGATGCTCCGTTCGTGCTGACGCCGCCGATCGCGCGCGTCGAGCCGGGCCGCAGCCAGGCGCTGCGCCTGATCTTCTCCGGCGCGCAGCTGCCGACCGATCGCGAGACGGTGTTCTGGCTCAATGTGCTGGACGTACCGCCGTCGCCGGACAACGCCGACAGTGGTGACCAGAATTACCTGCAGGTTGCGTTCCGTTCGCGCCTGAAGCTTTTCTACCGGCCGCAGGGCCTGAAGGGCGTCGCCAACGACGCACCGGCAGCGCTGCGCTGGACCCGCAATGGCGACCGCCTGCGGGTGGAAAACCCGAGCCCCTTCCACGTCACTCTGGCCGAAGTGCATGCCGTGACCGGCAGCAGCGAAAAGGCCGTCGAGGACAAGGGCGCGATGGTCGCGCCGAAGCAGAGCCTGGAGTTCGCCGCGCCGGCGGGCACCAACCAGGTGCGCTTCATCACCATCAACGATTACGGCGGCCGGGTCGAGCACACCGTCCGCCTCGACAGCACCGGGAGCTGAACGCGCCGCGCCGGCCAAGGGCCTGCGCATCCCGCCACCGCCGCCGTGCGGCGAATTGAAGGAATGTCAGTGTGATCGGAAACAGATTGACATTGTCGATCCATCAGGCGCTTTGCCTGCTGGTTGCTGGCGTGGCCTGCCCAGGATGGGCGCTGGCTGCACCGGCCAATCTCGGCGAACAGGCGCTGATGGCGCAGAGTGGTGCGGCCAACGCGCGTGCACCGGAATCGGCCCAGTTCAATTCGAGCTTCCTGTCCGGCCAGGCCAAGCAGGTCGACCTGGCTGCCTTCAGCAACGGCAACCCGATGGTGGCCGGCAGTTACCGTGTCGATGTCTACGTCAACGGTGCCTGGCAGGGCCGTCGTGACCTGCAGTTCAAGGCCGATGCACAGGGCCGTGTCGACGCCTGCCTGCCGCTGCCGATGCTGGAAGAAATGGGCGTGGACAGCGAGGCCGTGCTGCTGCAGCAGGACCCGACGCTGCCGACCGACACGACCAGCTGCGTGCCGGTGCAGCAGCGCATGGCCAACGCCTATGGTGTCTACGACAGCGGCAACCTGCGCTACGACCTCAGCATCCCGCAGGTGTTCCTGCGCCGTGAGGCACGCGGCTACGTCAACCCGGCGCTGTGGGACCGCGGCATCAATGCCGGTTTCGTCGGCTACAGCTTCAATGCCATCGACAGCAACAGCCGTGTCGAAGGTGGCCAGCGCAACCGCAGTGCCTATCTCGGCCTCAATGCCGGCCTGAACCTGGGTGGCTGGCAGTTCCGCCACGACTCCAACCTGACCTGGTCCGAGGGTGACGGCCGCCATTGGCAGAGCATCGCCACCTACGCACAGCGCGGCATCCCGCAGGTGCGCGGCATGCTCACCATCGGTGAGGCCTACACCACCGGCGAGCTGTTCGACTCGATCGGCTACCGCGGTGCCAGCCTGGCCAGCGACGATCGCATGCTGCCCGATTCGCTGCGCGGTTACGCGCCGGTGGTGCGCGGCATCGCCGAGACCAACGCACGCATCGAAGTGCGCCAGAACCAGCAGCTGATCTACTCCTCCACCGTTTCGCCGGGCAACTTCGTCATCGATGACCTGTACCCGACCGGCTACGGCGGAGACCTGGAAGTGAGCGTGATCGAGGCCGATGGCCGCCGCCGCGAATTCAAGGTGCCGTTCGGCTCGGTGCCGCAGATGCTGCGCGAAGGCGTGTCGCGTTACTCGCTGACCGCCGGCCAAGTGCGCAACAAGCTGCTGGCCGACGAACCCTGGCTGGTGCAGGGCACCTACCAGCGCGGCATCGGCAACCAGCTGACCCTGTACGGCGGCAGCGCGCTGAGCGATGGCTACCTGTCGCTGCTGTACGGTGTCGGCCTGTCCACGCGGGTCGGTGCCTTCGCGGCAGACGTCACCCATGCACGCACCTCGTTCGACCACTACGGCAGCCACACCGGCGCCAGCGTGCGCTTGAGCTACAGCAACATGATCGGTGAGACCGGCACCAACCTGACCCTGGCCGCCTACCGTTACTCGACCGAAGGTTTCTACAGCCTGCAGGACGCGCTGTATGGCCGTGACTCGGACAAGCGCGGCATCGATCCGACCACCCGTGGTCGCCAGCGCAGCCAGTTCCAGGTGACCTTGAACCAGCCGCTGGGCCGTCGTGGCGGTGCGCTGTACGTGACCGGTTCGGTGCGTGACTTCTATGACCGCTCCGGCACCTCCAAGCAGTACCAGGTGGGCTACAACAACGCCTGGCGTTCGGTGAACTACGGCTTCTCGGCGCTGCGCACCGAAGAAGGCGTGCTCGGCCGTTCCGACACCCAGTACCTGCTGTCGATGAGCGTGCCGCTGGGCCGTGGTACCCACCCGGTGTCGTTCAGTGCCGATCTGGGCGTGCGCGACCGCGGTGGCTACGACAACAGCCGCGTCGGCATCACCGGTTCGGCCGGCGTCGACAACAACTTCAGCTACGGCGTGGCCCTGTCCGATTCCCGCGAGGGTGGCACCACGGCGGTCGGCAATGCCGAATACCGCAGCCGCTACTCCGCGTTGAATGCCACCTACAGCCACTCGCGTGATTTCCGCCAGGCCTCCGTCGGTGCCAACGGCAGCGTGGTGGTGCATCCGGGCGGCTTCACTTTCACCCCGCAGCGTGGCGACACCATGGTGCTGGTCGAGGCACCGGGCGCGCGCGATGCGATCGTCAGCAACGCCCCGGGCCTGCGCGTCGATGGCCGCGGCTACGCCGTGGTGCCGTACGTGTCGCCGTACCGCCTCAACACCGTCACCCTCGATCCGCAGGGCATGGCCCACGACGTCGAGCTGGAAAGCACCAGCCAGTCGATCGCACCGTTCGCCGGTGCCATCAGCTACCTGCGCTTCGATACCCGCAAGGGCAACGCGTTGCTGATCCAGGTACGCAACCCGGATGGCCGCAGCATGCCGTTCGGTGCACAGGTCAAGGATGAGCAGGGCCAGCCGGTCGGCATGGTCAGCCAGGGCGGCCGCCTGTACGTGCGCAGTGAAAACAACCAGGGCCGCCTGCTGGTGGAGTGGGGCGCCGGTGCCGACCAGCGCTGCACCATCGATTACCAGGTTCCGGCGGGCGCCGATGCGTCCAAGACCGGCTTCATTCCGCTGGAGGCAGCATGCCGATGATTTCTTCCCGTGGCCGCAAGGCGCTGACGGCCCTTGTACTGCTGGGTGGCGCACTGCTGGCACAGCAGGCCAGCGCGTCGTGCCGCATCCAGTCCAGCTGGTTCACCGCGCAGGACGTGACCATGGACATGGGCCAGATCGTGATCCTGCCCAGCACGCCGGTCGGTGGCGTGATCAAGGAGATCAGCGAACCGATCAACCAGCAGAACAGCGTGGCACGCTGCGACTGGTCCGGTGGCCGTTCCATCGGCGAGTACGTCAACGCCGCGCAGAAGCGTCCGGTGGCCGGCTTCTCGAACGTCTATGAAACCGATGTGGCGGGCGTGGGCATCCGCCTGTACCGCGACTCCGGCGCGATCCAGACCTACTATCCGCACACCATCAACTTCGCCAGCAACAGCACCATCTCGCTGGTCGGAGGCACGTTCCGCATCCAGCTGATCAAGACTGCGGCACAGACAGGCTCGGGCGTGATCGCGCCGAACGGCCGCTTCACCACGTACTACTTCGACGGTGATGGCCCCGGTCGCCCGGTGTTGACCTCCACCTTCAAGGGCTCGGGCACCACCGTGGTCAGCCCGACCTGCGAAGTGCAGGCCGGCAGCCGCAACATCGCCGTCGACTTCGGCAGCGTGCCCAACACCACCTTCACCGGTGTCGGTTCGCGCGCGGTCGATCGTGATTTCGAGATCCGCCTGAACTGCCAGGGCAGCAATGTTGCCGCCTACCAGAGCAAGATCGGCATCCGCCTCGATGCCGACCAGGACAGCTCGAACATGCCGGGTGTGCTGAAGCTCAGCGCAGCCAGCAACAGCGCCACCCGCATCGGCATCCAGATGGTCCAGCGCGTTGGCACCACCGAGCGCGAAGTGCGCTTCGGCCAGACCATCAACGTCGGCACCACCGCGCCGGGGACCAGCGTCATGGCGCTGCCGCTGCGCGCGCGCTATGTGCAGACCCAGGCCGGTACGGTGGGTGCGGGTGTCGCGAACGGCCAGGCCACCTTCACCATCCAGTACGAGTAAGGCCGCCCGGGCGGCTGTCCCTGCTGCGTTCCGCCGCAACGTCGCCCGTCCCACGGGCGGCGTTGACTGCGTGTTGATCTTCCAACGATGAAGATCAGTGCCACGACGCACGTACCATCAATCTAATGTGATGGACGTCGCGAATTTGGAGTTTCCTCATGAGGTGACCGTCTCCTGCCTGCGGGCATTGGGCGGGAACGCCGAAAGGATCCAGACGTGGCTACAGCTACTGGCATTCTCCAGTACGGTCCTTCCGGAGCACCCCGGTGAAGGTCCTGTCGGTGTTCGGCACCCGACCGGAAGCGATCAAGATGGGGCCGCTGGTGCGCGCCCTGGCCGAGGCTGCGGACATCGAATCGGTGGTCTGCATCACCGGCCAGCACCGGGCGATGCTCGACCAGGTGATGTCGCTGTTCGAGATCACCGCCGACCATGACCTGGATGTCATGGTGCCCAACCAGACCCTCAATGGCCTGTGCTCCAGGCTGTTCGAGCGGCTTGACGTGCTCTACACGCAGGTCCGCCCGGATCGCGTGCTGGTGCACGGCGATACCACCACGGCGATGACCGCCGCCCTGGCCGCGTTCCACCACCGCATTCCGATCGGCCATGTCGAGGCCGGCCTGCGCACCGGCGACATCAACCGGCCATGGCCGGAGGAGATGAACCGGCGGGTGATCGACGTGGTCGGTCATCAGCTGTATGCACCCACTCCCGGCTCGCGCGCCAACCTGGCTCGTGAGCATCTGGGCGGTCAGATCCTGGTCACCGGCAACACCGTCATCGATGCCCTGCAGCAGACCGTGCAGCGCCTGGATGTCGATCCGGCACTGCGTGCCCAGGCTGACGAACCCTTCCACATGCTCGCCCCCGGGCGCCGCCTGCTGCTGGTCACCGGCCATCGCCGCGAGAGCTTCGGCCAGGGCTTCGAGGACATCTGCCGTGCGCTGGCCGAACTGGCCCAGCGGCCGGATCTGCAGGTGCTGTACCCGGTGCACCTCAATCCGAACGTGCAGGCACCGGTCAACGCACACCTGGGCAACCTCGACAACGTGCACCTGGTGCCGCCGCAGGACTACCTGCGCTTCGTGCGCCTGATGCAGCGCGCCGACGTCATCCTCACCGACTCCGGTGGCGTGCAGGAAGAAGCGCCGGCATTGGCCAAGCCGGTGCTGGTGATGCGCGACGTCACCGAGCGCCCGGAGGCGGTCGAGGCCGGTGTGGTGACGCTGGTCGGGACCACGCCCCCGCGCATCGTCGAGGGGGTCAATGCGGCCCTGGCACAGCCACCGCAGCCGACCCGTTTCGACCCCGATGGCAGTCCCTATGGCGACGGCCGCGCCAGCGCCCGCATCGTCGCCGCCTTGCGTGGCGCCCCGCTTCCCGAATTCTCGCCCGGTCTCCGCAGCGGCGGTGCCGCCTACCACCCTCTCCATGAAGTGACGCCATGAGCCACACCGGCCGCTGTCCCCTGTTTGTTTCCGCCGCCGCGTTCGTCCTGTCGTGCGCGGTTGGCAGTGCCCACGCCGCCGACAGCGTCGCCGGCCAGTTCGCAGAATGGAGCGGCGACAGCACGGTGAGCCGGCAGATGACGCTGCGCGAACTCGGCTTCCGCCAACCGCTGGTACTCAGTGGGCAGGAGAGCCAGCGCGAGGTCTACCTGCCGGTGCCGGCCGGCGTTGCCACCCGCGATGCGCAGCTGCAGCTCGATGGGCGCTATGTGCGTGGCCACGCCGGGCGCACTTCAGGCCTGTGGTCGGTGGATGGCGATCCGGTCGCCGCGCGTTCGATCACCGATGCCCAGGGCGATGCCAGCCAGCTGCTGGCCATCGATGGCGAACCCCGCCAGAACGGCTTCGTGCGGGTCGGTGTCGGCTGGTGGTCGATCGTGTCCGACTATCAATGTGCCGACCAGAGCGCGCCGGCCAATGTGCTGCGGTTGTCGCCGGATTCGCGCTTCAGCTACCGCTTCGATGGGCGTGCCGTGGATACCGTCGCCAAGGCCTGGGGCGCGCTGCCACCGCGGGTGCGCCTGCTGGTGGAGGGCAAGGCGCTGCAGGCGCCAACCTATGATGCCGCCTGGCGCATTGGTACCGCGTTGCAGGCCGGCGGCAAGCAGGTGCAGGTGGTGGCGCTGCCCAAGGTCGGCGACAGCGTCGACCTGGCCGGCATCAGCGTCCCGGCCAGCCTGCAGGGCGTGCCGGCCTATGCAGCGCTGGCTACGGGCGAACGCGTGCACGCGATCAAGGATCTGGCCGAAGTGGGGGCGCTGCTGTCGTTGCGTGACAGCGGGCCGCTTGCCGCCGATGTGATGATCGGCAGCGAGGCATTGCGCGCCGGCGTACGCGCGGCGCTGGATGCGCTGGCCGCACAGGTCGGCGCGGCGGGCACCGATGCGGGCGCAGCGTTTGCTGCGTGGCGCGGTACTGACATGAGCGGCCTGGAGAAGCCCGCCGCCAACGCTTCGGTCAGCGTGGTGGCCGTTGCGGGCCGTCCGACGCTGGTGGTCGACCCGGCGGCAGCGGGCAAGGTGGCCGGACTGTTCGCCGAACAGTGGCGCAGCTATGCGCTGGGCCGCAGCCTGCAGGTCAGCGCAGCAGGAACGCCCAAACTGGACGGTGACCAGGTACTGCTGAGCCGGCTCGGAAACATCGCCGGAACCATGGATGTGGTGACCCGCGCCGACCGCAGCGCCAGCTTCGATCTGGGCACGCTGTCGGCCGATGGCCGCCTGCCCGAGCAAGTGGTGATCGATGTCTCGGCGGCCCCCAATGCGGCGGGTCAGGGCGCGGTGGCCACGATCTACCTCAACGACTACCTGCTGGGCGGCAAGGTGCTGTCGGCCAACGGCCAACCGCAACGGCTGGTGGCCAAGGTACCGGCCTACGCGCTGTCGGCGCGCAACGAGATCCGTGTCAGCTTCCTGCGCCAACCGGCACGCCCCTACTGCCACGATCCGGCGACCGGCTATCCAGTCTCGATCCTGCCCAGCAGCCACCTGACCCTGGCCAGGCGCTCGCTGGGCAGTGATTTCGTCGGTGCCAGCAGCCAGCTGTCACGCGGCAACCAGGTGTTCGTGCCCGGCGCCTGGCTGCAGGATGCACCGGCCTCGCTGGGCAAGGTCATCGCGGTGGCCAGTGCAGTGGGCGCCTCGCCGGAGGCGTCGGAACTGAAGGTGGTCGATGCCGGTGCCGCGGTCAGCCCGGGCGCGCCATGGCTGGCCTTCGGCGTTGCACCGGCCGGTGTCGATGTGGCCGGCCAGAAGGACGGCCACCTGCGGGTCGGTGGCACGTCGCAACCGCTGCTGGATGTCAGCGGCCTGGATCACGCCGCGGTGGTGCAGGTGGGATCGTCCGGCGGCCAGTTGGGCGTTCTCTACAGCGACCTCGGTGCACAGGCACCGTCGTTCAGCGCACCGTTCCGGTTGCTGCGCGGCGATCTTGCCGTGCTTGACGGCACTGACGTCGTGCGCGAATTCGACCGCAAGGATCCCTATGGCACGCGCCTCGCGCACGATGGCAATCCGCAATCGAAGTGGGAACGGCACATGGTCTGGTTGCTGCTGCTGGTCGGCGTGATCGTATTCGCGCTGCTGGCCGCCCGCGTCACCCAGGTGCGCCGCCGCAAGTCCGCCAACGCAGGACATTGATCCACCGTGGACGGTCTGTTCTGGAACATCCAGCTGGCCAACTACTACGCCGCCCTCGAAACCACGGCGGCGGCGGTGGCCGTGCTGATCCTGATCTCCAGCCTCGATGATCTGTTCATCGATGTCTGGTACTGGGTGCGCGAGAGCTGGCGCGCGCTGACCGTCAAGCGCCGCGACGCGTACCGGCCGCTGACCCAGGAAGACCTGCTGCAGCGGCCGGAACAGCCGCTGGCGATCATGGTGCCGGCGTGGATGGAGTACGACGTCATCGCGCAGATGGTCGAGAACATGATCAACGTGCTCGACTACCGCGAGTACGTCGTGTTCGTCGGCACCTATCCCAACGACCAGCAGACCATCGACGAAGTCGAGCGCATGCGCCGTCGCTACAAGCGCCTGCGTCGCGTGGAGGTGCCGCATGACGGACCGACCAGCAAGGCCGACTGCCTGAACTGGCTGATCCTGGCGATCTTCGACTACGAGAAGCGCCACGACATTAAGTTCGCCGGGGTGATCCTGCACGACAGCGAAGACGTGCTGCACCCGATGGAACTGCGCTTCTACAACTACCTGCTGCCGCGCAAGGACATGATCCAGCTGCCGGTCACCTCGCTGGACCGCGAATGGTACGAACTGGTGGCCGGTGTCTACATGGACGAGTTCGCCGAATGGCACGCCAAGGACCTGGTGGTGCGCGAGAGCGTGTCCGGCATGGTGCCGTCGGCCGGCGTCGGCACCTGCTTTTCGCGGCGTGCGCTGCTGGCGTTGAGCGCGCAGACCGACAACCAGCCTTTCAACACCGACAGCCTCACCGAAGATTACGACGTCGGTGCGCGGCTGGCAGCCATGGGCATGCAGTCGATCTTCGCCCGCTTCCCGGTGCAGTTCCGCGTGCGCCGGCCGTCTTGGTTCGGCTGGGGGCCGGTGCGCGAGCGCACCCAGCAGATGGCACTGTGCGTGCGTGAGTACTTCCCCGACAACTTCCGCGCCTCGTACCGGCAGAAGGCGCGCTGGGTGCTGGGCATCGGCCTGCAGAGCTGGGAGTCGCTGGGCTGGCGCGGTTCGCTGGCTACCAAGTACCTGTTGGCGCGCGATCGCAAGGGCATCATCACCTCGTTCGTCAGCATCATCGCCTACCTCATCTTCCTGCAGTTGCTGCTGTTCTGGCTGTTGAAGGCGACCGGGGTGTGGACGATGCAGTTCCCCAGCGTGTTCCAGGCCGGTACCTGGCAGATGAATGTCGCGCTGCTGACCACGGCGGCGCTGGCGACCCGCGTCGTGCAGCGCTTCTACTTCGTCAACCGCTTGTACGGCTGGGAGCATGCGCTGATGTCGATCCCGCGCATGGTGGTCGGCAACATGATCAACTTCATGGCCACCGCCCGCGCATGGAAGGTGTTCCTGGCCTACCTGCTGTTCGGCAAGCGCATGGTCTGGGACAAGACCATGCACGACTTCCCCGATGCGGCACAGCTGGTGCAGACCCGCAAGCAGCTCGGTGAGCTGTTGACCACCTGGCAGGCGGTGGAACCGGAGCGGCTGCAGCAGGCGCTGGCGCAGCAGCATGCCGGCCGGCGGCAGCCGCTGGGCCGCATCCTGCTAACCCAGGGCTGGCTGGATGATGAAACCCTGGCCGAAGCCATCGCCTTCCAGGGCGACCTGCCGCGTGCGGTCATCGACGTCGACTACCTGCGCGCGGGCTCATTCCCGGTCAGCGCCGATGCCTGCGTGCAGTGGCGCATGCTGCCGCTACCGCCGCGGCAGCAGCAGACACTGCGGCTGGCCGTGGCCAGCCCATTGCCCGAAGACGCGCTGGCATTGCTGAAGCAGGAAACCCGCAGCGCACACATCGAACAGAGCATCGCCCGCGAAAGCGAAATCAACGCTGGCCTGCGCCTGATCGGCGGCGACCAGCACTGGCAGCTGGACAACGTGCCCTTGCTGGGCGACCTGCTGGTGGAGATGCGCCTGATCGACCACGCGCGCTTCGAGATCGCACTGGATGCGTACAAGCCGCAGCGCGATGGCCGCATTGGCGATTACCTGGTCAAGCAGGGCATCACTACCGAAGAGGCCGTGGCCCAGGCCATGCAGGAGCAGCGCCGGCGTGCGGCCGCGCTGCAGTCGCCGCCTCCCGGAGCCTTGCCCGCATGAAGACCACGCTGCTGTCCACCGTCATTGCCGTGGCACTGGCCACGGCCGCCGCGCCGGTGCTGGCGCAGGCCGATGCGCCGCTGCCGTTGTCCGGCGCTGCATACCGCATCGCCGAGCAGGCCTTCGCCGCTTACGAGCGCGGCGACTATCAAGCGGCTTACCAGCAGTCCAGCGAAGCTGTCCGGTTGCGCCCGGACGTGGTGCGGCTGCGCCTGCTGCAGATCTATGCGTTGCAGAAACTGGGCCGGTCGGCGGAGGCGCAGCAGCAGGCGCGCCGTGCACTGGATGCCGGGTTGAAGGATCCGGCCTTGCCGGCACTGGCCGCTGCCACCGCTGCGCGCAGCACGCCCCCGGATGCCAGGGGCGGGCGCGCCCCCTCCCCACCGCGCGCGGCCGGCAGCGGCGCAGACCGCGCCAGGCAGCAGGCCTACACGCTGGCCACCGAGGCCTATGCTGCCTATGACGCCGGGCGCATGCGGGAAGCAGCCAGCAAGGCCGAGCAGGCCTTCCGCCAGCAGCCGAAGCAGGGCGCCTGGGCGATGCTGTGGGTGGCGGCGCTGGAAGCACAGCAACAGGCCGAACTGGCCGACGCGGCCATCGGCACGGCGCTGCAGCTGGGCGCACCGAACGTCGAGGAACTGCACGCGCGGCGCGTGGCGCTGGCCCGCCAGCGCGCGCTGCTGCAGGCCCAGCAGGCCTACCAGTCGCTGTCCACGCAGAACGATGCGGCGGCCGTCGCGCAGGCGCGGGCCGCCGTCGAGCTTGCGCCGGATGTTGCTTCGTACCGGTTGCTGTTGATCACCGCGCAGCTGCAGCAGGGGCAGCTGGCCGACGCCGAGCGCAGCGCCGACCAGGCACTGCAGGCCGACGGCGGCGATCTCAATGCCCGGGTGATGCGCGGTTATCTGCGCCAGCGCCAGGGCAAGACCGTGCTTGCCAATGAGGACTTCGACACCGCGCTTGCCCTGCCGGGGTCCACAACGCAACAGCGCAACGTGCGCCTGCTGGCCGTGGATGCGGCATTGGCCGCTGGGGACCGCATACGTGCGGCTGCACTGCTGGCGCCGCTGCAGGCGGCGTTGCCCACGGATGTGGGCGATGCTCGCGCGCAGCAGTTGCTGCAGCAGGGCATCGAGCAGCGCGCCAGGGCGACCGGATCCAGTCGCGAGCGTCCGCGCATGAGTGCGCAGGCCTATCCGGCGCCGTTCCAGCATTGCCAGTCGGATGGCACCGGCAATGTCTGCGAGCTGATGCCGGCTGACCTGCAGGGCGACGGTGGTGCCGCACAGCGCGCATATGCAGCCTACGCGCGGCAGGACTTTGCCGAGGCCATCGGTGAGGCAAGGCAGGCCGTGCAACTCGCACCGGACGATGCAGACCTGCAAGGCCTGCTGACCACCACGCTGGCGGCAGGCAACCGCAGCCAGCAGGACGAAGCGCGGCTGCGCCTGGATGCGACGCTGGCACAACACCCTGATGACGCGGTGGCGCTGATGCAACGCGGCTACCTCAACCAGAAGGCCCGTGAACCGGCGCGCGCACTGGCCGACTTCCGTGCCGCCGAGGCCACCGGCAAGGCACCCAAGAGCGTGGTGATCGACCAGGCGTACGCGAGTGCGGCCAACGGAGATCATCCGCAGGCGGTGTCGCTGCTGCGCAGCGCCATTGATCGCGCCGACGCCGGTGAGCTGCCTCTGGATGCGCATCAGCGCTACAACGTGCGCAATGCCATCGCCAACTATTCGCGCGAGTGGGGCGTGATCGCCTCGGCCGGTTTCCGCGGCGCGCGCCAGGCCGCGACCAATGTCGGCGGCGCGGCGATCAGTACGTCGGGCGATTCGGTGTTCAGCACGCTGGAAGCGTTCTGGCGGCCCCCGGCGTTCAATGACCAGCATGGCACGCTGGAGCTGTACACCCGGCTGCTCAACACGCTGTACGACGAGGGCGGCACCTACGAATCGATCCGCGCAGTGGACCCGTGCACCGGCGAATCGACACCCGACGCACGTGCTCGCGCCGACCGTCTCAGCCGCTCGCGTTCCACCACCGGCTGGCCGTCCACCATCGCCTCGTTCGGCATGCGCTACGCCTTCGGCCAGACCGGCCTGAGCGCCGGCATCGAGCGCCGCCAGTTTCTCGGTAGCGCCACCCGCACGGGCGATGTCTATCCCGCGTCCGCGGCCGTGCAGTGCAGCCTGCAGCTGGCCCTGAACCCGCCACTGGAAGCCAGCACGCTGGCCCGCTACCGCCTGGCCAGCGGTTCCGGTGGCTGGATGTCCTACCTGACCTACGGCTATTACCACGGTACCGACCTGCGCACCGACGTGAACCAGTGGTGGATGGTCAGCGGCTACGCGCAGGGCGGTTACACGTGGGATGACAACAGCGCGCATTTCACGCTCGATGCACTCGATGCCAACGGCATACCGGTGCGGCGGATCGGCGATGCCAGCGGGCGCCTGCATCGCGAACAGTGGTTCGCGGCCGGTGAACTGCGCGCCGGACGCAGCTTCCGCTTTGGCGCCGGGCAGACCCACTGGGTGGTCACGCCGTATCTGGTGGTGGGGGCGGACTGGCTGGACCAGCGCTCGCGCGTGCGCGACATCCGTTACCCGCTGTTCCCGTCGCAGTCGTTCGCGCTCAACGATACGCAGCGCAGCTGGTCACTTGGCGCGGGGCCGGGCCTGGGCGTGCGCTACTGGTTCCGCGAGGACCGCTACAACACGCCGCGTTCCTACCTCGACCTGACCGTGCAGTACCGCTTTGCGATCGGTGGCGGTGATACGCAGCGCGCCAAGGGCCTGTTCGCCACCGCCATCCTATATTACTGAGGCAACCCCCACCGCCGCCGCAGCGCCGCCGCCTGCGGCGTGTCCTGGGTCAGCCACGGCTCCAGCGCATAGACCAGCACGTGCTGTGCGCCGCTGTCGCGTGCCCACGCCAGCTGCCGTTGGATCCGCGCGGCATCGGCAGTCTCGCCCTTGAACCCGCTGCCATCAGCGGCGCTGCCGGGCAGTTCGCGGAACAGCTCGACGATCGCATCGAAGCCGATGTCGTGCGCGTGGAAGTGATCGAGCAACGGCTGAAGCTGCTGCACGTTGCCGGCGCCGGCAACGCCCACGCCGTCCTGCACCATCGGCCGCAGCGTGGCCTGTGCCAGCACTGCCTGCCACAGCGTGACCAGGTTGCCGTCGGTCTGCAGGCGGCTGAAGTAGCAGGAGATCGCGCAGTCACCGCCGCGCGCGCGGGCGGCGTCTGCCAGCCCGTGCAGCCATTGCGCCAGCCACTGCTGGCGTGCCGGATCGGCCCAGTGGTACTGCTCCAGCTCGTAGGGCAGGTACCAGCCCTCGAAGGCGGGTACCTGCGCCCAGGGCGCCTGTGCCAACCAGCGGCGTGCATGCTCCAGGCTGTCGGCAAGGAACGCCTGCAGCGTGGCATCGTCGGCCCCGATCGCCTGCCACCAGCGTCGCTGGAAGGGCAGTCCGACGCGGATGCGGATGTCGTTCTCGCTGGCGGCGCTGAACAGCTGCTGCAGGCTGCCGTCGGGCAGTGACCAGTCGCCGTCACTGCCGCCGACGATGCCGGTCCATTGCAGCACCAGCTGACGGCAGCCCAGCGTATGTGCAAGCTTCAACGAGCGCTGCCAGTCGGCCAGTCCCCACTGCAGGTGGCTGCGCCAGGGCTGCAGGAAGGTGCCGTCGACCTGCACCGGCAGCGAGCAGCCGGGCAGGGTGGCGAGCGTACCGGCCAACGGCGCCAGCACGGCCGCGCGCAGCAGGCGGCGGCGCAACGGCGAAGACGGATCTGCGGGAAGGACGGGCGCAACCATGCCCGCATCATCCCAGAGCACCGTGCGCAGCAGGTGAACCCAGCGACCGGTGGTGCTGGCCGCTGGCCGGCACCACCGTGTGCTTACTCCAACGCGTAGCGCAGGGTGAACAGCACCGCCACCAGCCATACCGCCGGATGCACTTCGCGCCAGCGGCTGGTGCCGGCCTTCAGTGCCGCATACGCGATGAAGCCAAACGCCAGGCCATTCGCGATGGAGTAGGTGAACGGCATCGCCAGCGCGCACAGTGCGGCCGGCACCGATTCGGTCAGGTCGCTCCAGTCCACTTCCACCAGTTCGCGCAGCATCAGGCCGGCCACGAACAGCAGCGCCGGTGCGGTGGCATAGCTGGGCACCATCGCCGCCAGCGGCGAGAACAGCAGCGCGGCCACGAACAGCGCCGATACGACCAGCGCAGTCAGGCCGGTACGGCCACCCACCTGCACGCCCGAGGCGCTTTCAGCGAAAGCGGTGGTGCTGCTGGTGCCGAGCACCGAACCGGCCACGATGGCGGTGCTGTCGGCCAGCAACGCGCGGCCGAAGCGCTTCTGCGCGCCCGGCAGCTTCAGCAGTCCGGCGCGACCGACCACGCCATACAGGGTGCCGGTGGCATCGAACACTTCCACCAGCACGAACACCAGCACTACCTGCAGCAACACCGCGATCGGCGCACCGCCGTCATGGTGCAGCAGGCCCGGCAGGTCCAGCTGCAGGAAGGTGGGGGCCAGGCTCGGCGGCAGCGAAACCAGGCCCTGGTACTGCACGTCGCCCAATGCCCAGCCCGCACCGGTCACCGCCAGGATGCCGATCAGGATCGCGCCGCGGATCCGGCGTGCTTCCAGCACTGCGATCAACAGGAAACCGGCCAGCGCCAGCAGTGGCGGCGCCGTGTTCAACGGGCCCAGCGCCACCAGCGTGTCTTCGTTGCCGACGATCACGCCGGATTTCTGCAGTGCGATGATCGCCAGGAACAGGCCGATGCCGGCCACGATCGCCGAGCGCAGCGACGAAGGAATGCCCGACACCAGCCATGCCCGCACACCGGTCAGCGACAGCACCAGGAACACCAGGCCGGAGATGAACACCGCCCCCAGCGCCTGCTGCCACGGCAGGCCGGCAGCGCCGACCACGGTGAACGCGAAGAACGCGTTCAGGCCCATCCCCGGTGCCATGCCGACCGGGAAGTTGGCCGCCAGCGCCATTACCGCCGAACCCAGCGCGGCGGCCAGGCAGGTGGCCACGAACACCGCACCCGCATCCATGCCGGTGGTGCCGAGGATCTCCGGGTTGACGAAGACGATGTAGGACATCGTCAGGAAGGTGGTGATGCCGGCCAGCAGCTCGGTACGCACGGTGGTGCCGTGCTGCTGCAGCTGGAACATGCGCTCGAACAGGGACATGGAGATTCTCGCGACTAAGGTGTCACGACCAACGGTCGTGACCTACCCGAATGCAGAACGTGGGTACCGACCGTTGGTCGGTACGCTTCAAAGCGTCACCACCAACGGTGGTGACCTACCGAAAGGAGAAAGGCCGCGCGAGCGCGGCCTTTCCGGTTGCCTTACTTCAGCGCCTTGAAGCGCAGGCGCTTCGGCGCAGCGTCATCGCCCATCCGACGCTTCTTGTCTTCCTCGTACTCGCGGTAGTTGCCCTGGAAGAACTCCACGTGCGAGTCGCCTTCGAAAGCGATGATGTGCGTGGCGATGCGGTCCAGGAACCAGCGGTCGTGCGAGATCACGAAGGTGTTGCCCGGGAACTCCAGCAGCGCGTCTTCCAGTGCACGCAGGGTTTCGATGTCCAGGTCGTTGGACGGTTCGTCGAGCAGCAGCACGTTGCCGCCCTGCAGCAGGGTCTTGGCCATGTGCAGGCGGCCACGCTCACCACCGGACAGCGAACCGACCATCTTCTGCTGGTCCTGGCCCTTGAAGTTGAAGCGGCCGATGTAGGCGCGCGACTGGATCTCGATGCCGTTGATGTTGAGGATGTCCAGGCCGCCGGCGATTTCCTGGAAGACGTTGTGGTTGCCTTCCAGCTTGTCGCGGCTCTGGTCCACGTAGGACAGCTGCACGGTCGGGCCGATCACGATCTCGCCCGAATCCGGCTTTTCCTGGCCGGTGATCATCTTGAACAGGGTCGACTTGCCGGCGCCGTTCGGGCCGATGATGCCGACGATCGCGCCCGGCGGAATCAGCATCGACAGGTTGTCGATCAGCAGGCGGTCGCCGAACTTCTTGGAGACGTTCTTGAACTCCATCACCATGTTGCCCAGGCGCTCGCCCGGCGGGATGAAGATTTCGTTGGTCTCGTTGCGCTTCTGGTAATCCTGCGACTGCAGCTCTTCCAGGCGGGCCAGACGGGCCTTGCCCTTGGAACGGCCGCCCTTGGCGTTCTGGCGCGACCACTCCAGTTCCTTCTGGATCGCCTTCTGGCGGGCCTTTTCCTGGTTCTCTTCCTGCTTCAGGCGCTCATCCTTCTGCACCAGCCATTCAGTGTAGTTGCCCTTCCACGGAATGCCGCGGCCGCGGTCCAGTTCCAGGATCCACTCGGCGGCGTTGTCCAGGAAGTAGCGATCATGGGTGACCGCCACCACGGTGCCGGTGTAGCGCGCCAGGAACTGTTCCAGCCATTCCACCGACTCGGCGTCGAGGTGGTTGGTCGGTTCGTCCAGCAGCAGCATGTCCGGCTTCTGCAGCAGCAGGCGGCACAGTGCCACGCGGCGCTTTTCACCGCCGGACAGGTTGGCGATCTTGGCATCCCACGGCGGCAGGCGCAGCGCATCGGCAGCCACGTCCAGCTGGTTTTCCAGGGTGTGCGCATCACCGGCGGCCAGGATCGCCTCCAGGCGCTCCTGCTCCTTGGCCAGCGCGTCGAAGTCGGCACCTTCCTCGGCGTAGGCGGCATACACCGCTTCCAGCGCAGCCTGCGCCTGCAGCACTTCGCCCACGCCTTCCTCGACCGACTCGCGCACGGTCTTGTTCGGGTCCAGTTCCGGTTCCTGGGCCAGGTAGCCGACCTTGATGCCCGGCTGCGGGCGGGCCTCGCCCTCGAAATCGGTGTCCACGCCGGCCATGATCTTCAGCACGGTGGACTTGCCGGCGCCGTTCAGGCCCAGCAGGCCGATCTTGGCACCCGGGAAGAAGGACAGCGAGATGTCCTTGATGATCTGCCGCTTGGGCGGGACCACCTTGGACACGCGGTTCATGGTGTAGATGTATTGCGAGGACATGAGGTCTCCGTAGGCGCGGCCCTGCGCCCGGCCCATCACGGGAACATCCCGTTGTGGCAGCGGGCACAGACTGGAAAGGAATACCGCCAATTATAGCCGGAACCGGTTCCGGGCCGCGCCGGGCAGGCGCCGTCGGGCTGGCCGTGGGCTGAATACTGCGTCACAGTCCTGCAGCGGGAAGCGTTTCCAGCCGGAAACGGTTCAGATCGGTTGCGCAATATGGGCTCACCACCACCCAAGCAGAGGTCTGACATGCGCATCAATCGAGTAATGGCCGGCGCCGTGGCCTCTGTGCTGGCGTTCGGCGCGGTGGCCCCGGCCTTTGCCGACAACGACCACCGTCGCGGCCATGACCGCCGCGAGTGGCGCGAGGACCGCCGCGAATGGCGACAGGACCGCCGTGACTGGGAACGCGACCGCCGCGAGGCACGCCGCGACTGGGAGCGCGACCGCCGCGACTGGCACCGCGATCACGACCGCTACTACCGCCCGGCCCCGCCGCCGCCGCGCGTGGTCTACGGCCCGGGCTACGGCTGGAAGGTCGGCCACCGCTACCGCGATTACTACCGCGGCCCGATCTATGTGGTGAACGACTACCCGCGCTACCACCTGCGCCGCCCGCCGTATGGGCACCACTGGATCCGCGACGACCGCGGCAACATGCTGCTGGTGGCGGTGGCGACCGGCATCATCGCCGACTACATCATCAACAGTCGCTGAGGATCGCGGCCGGGGTCGGATCCCTTTCCAACGGAAAGGGCCCTGATCCCACAACATCCCTGGAAACCATACGGGGCCGGATTCCTTCGGGAGTGCCGGCCCCGGCCTTTTCGGCCCCGGCAGGCCGGTGCGGGGCTACAATCAGGGGCTGAGCCGTACCCCTTTCCCTGCCTGCTGGAGTACCCGATGTTCCCGCGTGACGTCCGCATCGAAACCTACGATCCCGAACTGGCCAAGGCCATTGCCGCTGAGACCCAGCGCCAGGAAGACCACGTCGAGCTGATCGCCAGCGAGAACTACACCAGCCCGGCGGTGATGGAAGCCCAGGGCAGCCAGCTGACCAACAAGTACGCCGAAGGCTACCCGGGCAAGCGCTACTACGGTGGCTGCGAATACGTGGACATCGCCGAGCAGCTGGCGATCGACCGCCTCAAGCAGCTGTTCGGCGCGGACTACGCCAACGTGCAGCCGCACAGCGGCTCGCAGGCCAACCAGGCCGTGTACTTCGCCCTGCTGCAGCCGGGTGACACCATCCTCGGCATGAGCCTGGCCCACGGCGGCCACCTCACCCACGGTGCCAAGGTCAATGCCTCGGGCAAGCTGTTCAACGCCGTGCAGTACGGCGTCAACGACCAGGGCCTGATCGATTACGACGAAGTCGAGCGCCTGGCCCTGGAGCACAAGCCGAAGATGGTCGTCGCCGGCTTCTCGGCGTACTCGCAGGTGATCGACTGGGCGCGCTTCCGCGCCATCGCCGACAAGGTCGGTGCCTACCTGTTCGTGGACATGGCCCACGTGGCCGGCCTGGTCGCCGCTGGCGTCTACCCGAGCCCGCTGGAGCATGCCCACGTCGTTACCTCCACCACCCACAAGACCCTGCGCGGCCCGCGTGGCGGCATCATCATCGCCAAGGGCGCCGACGAAGACCTGGTCAAGAAGCTGCAGTCGATCGTGTTCCCGGGCATCCAGGGCGGTCCGCTGATGCACGTCATCGCCGGCAAGGCCGTGGCCTTCAAGGAAGCGCTGGAACCGGGCTTCAAGGCCTACCAGCAGCAGGTGGTGAAGAACGCCCAGGCGATGGCCAACACGCTGATCTCGCGCGGCTACAAGATCGTTTCCGGTGGCACCCAGAACCACCTGATGCTGGTCGACATGATCGGCAAGGACGTGTCCGGCAAGGATGCGGAAGCTGCGCTGGGCAAGGCTCACATCACCGTCAACAAGAACTCGGTGCCGAACGATCCGCGTTCTCCGTTCGTGACCTCGGGCCTGCGCCTGGGCACCCCGGCCGTGACCACCCGTGGCTACGTCGAGCAGGACTGCGTGGACCTGGCCAACTGGATCGCCGACGTGCTGGACGCGCCGAACGATGATGCCGTCATCGCCCGCGTGCGTGATGCCGTCAGCGCGCAGTGCCGCAAGTACCCGGTCTACGGCTGATCGCCGCCGGGGTCGGATCCCTTCCCGCAGGGAAGGGCTCTGACCCCGTCACCAGGAATCCCGCGCATGGATGAGCGCCGCCTCAAGTACCTGTATGCCGTCCTGGCGGTGGCATTTGGCCTGCCCAGCCTGGCAGTGGGCGGTGTCGCGGCGACGATGCTGCTGCTGACGGGGCTGGGCCAGTTCGGCCATGGCACGCTGGCCGCGGTGACGGTGATGCCGCTGTGGGGCCTGGCCGGCATTGCCGGCTGCCTGGCCTGGTTGTGGCTCAGCGCCGGGTATCTGCTGCAGGGGCGTGCCGGGCTGCAGGTGCATCGCCTCTGGTGGTGGATGCTGCTGGCCGGCGGTCTTGCCGCTGTGCCCCCGCTGGGGCTGGCGCTGTGGTGGAGCATCACGGTCCACGCCGAAGGCATCGCCCTGTTGCTGTTGGGCCCATCGATGCTGGTGCCGGCGGCGGTGCTGGTGTGGATCAAGCGCCGCGCATGACGTGGCCCATGGAAGGACATCGAACGCATGGATGAGCGCCTGCACAAGCGCGGGATGGCCATTGCCGGCCTGCTGGTGGGCCTGCCCACAGTGGCAGCAGGCGGTACGGGTGCCGTGCTGGGGCTGATGGTCGTATGGGACGGCAAGTACCTGACGGGCGACGAGCACACGCTGTTGCTGCTGTGGTCGTCGGCGGGAATCATCGGCCTGCTGTCGTGGTTGTGGCTGAGCGGGCTGTTCCTGTGGCGCGGTGTTGCCGGCCTGCGCCAATCACCGGTTGCCGCCTGGGCCGGCCTGGCGCTGGGCGTGCTGGCTGCGTTGGGCGTGATCGCCGCCGCGTTGTACTTCACCTTCAAGCACGGGGAGATCTCGACATTGGCCTTCCTCGGCTTTGGCCCACCGCTGTTGGTGATGGCCGGGCACCTGGCGTGGCTGCGCTGGTCACGCGTGGCATCGCCGCCGCCCGCACCGGGTTGAGCCGGACATCACGAACTCGCCGCACACCTCGGGTGGCCAGAATGCAGGCGCTTCCGCGCAGGCAGCATTTGCTGCGGCGCCCTTTCTCAGGTACCTTTGCGACGCTGCCATGATCGTGGCAATTGCTCCCTGAGCCAGGCGTTCCATGCATTGCCCCTTCTGCCAACATGCCGATACCCGGGTCATCGACTCGCGCGTCTCTGAAGACGGCGCGACGATTCGCCGTCGGCGGGAATGCGAAGCCTGCGGCGAGCGCTTCAGCACTCTGGAAACGGTCGAGCTGAAGCTGCCGGCCATCGTCAAGAGCGATGGCACCCGCGAAGCGTTCGACCAGCGCAAGGTCCGCGCGGGGTTCGACCGCGCGCTGCAGAAGCGCGCGGTGCCCGAAGACAAGATCGAAGCGGCGGTACGTGCGGTGGTGCACCAGCTGCGCATCAGCGGCGAGCGCGAAGTGCCCTCGATCAAGGTTGGCGAGTTCGTCATGAACGAACTGCGCAAGCTCGACCACGTGGGCTACGTGCGCTTCGCTTCGGTGTACCGCAGCTTCGAGGACGTGGCCGATTTCCGCGAGGAGATCGAGAAGCTCGAGCGCGACCTGCCGTCCAGCACCGAACAGCTGCAGCTGCTGGGCGATGTGATCGCCCTGACCAAGAAGAAGAAGGGCTGACCGACACCGCTGTGGTGGCACGGAGGCGCCCATGATCTGGTGGGTGCCAACCTTGGTTGGCACGGAGGTATCCATCCACGCATGGCGTGGATCTACCGATCGCGTGCATCCACACCGGCGGCGTTACCATGGTCGCATGACACCATCGTTCTCTGTCCTCGACCACCTGCACATGGCCAACGCGCTGCGTCTGGCCGAGCGCGCTGCCTATACCACCCGGCCCAACCCGATGGTCGGCTGCGTGATCGCCCACGGCGAACGCGTGGTCGGGCAGGGCTGGCACCAGCGCGCAGGGGGGCCGCACGCTGAAGTATTCGCACTGCGCGAAGCCGGCAGCGAGGCCCGCGGTGCCACCGCTTATGTCACCCTGGAGCCCTGCGCCCATTACGGGCGCACGCCGCCGTGCGCACTGGCGCTGATCGAAGCGGGCGTGACGCGCGTGGTGGCGGCGATGCGCGATCCCTTCCCGAAGGTTGATGGCGGTGGCTTCGATCTGCTGCGCAATGCAGGTATCGAGGTTGCCGAAGGACTGATGGCGGCGCCGGCGCGCGAGCTCAACAAGGGCTTCCTGTCACGCGTGGAGCGCAACCGCCCGTGGCTGCGGGTGAAGCTGGCCGCCAGCCTCGATGGCCGCACCGCGATGGCCGACGGCAGCTCCAAGTGGATCACCGGGCCGGCTGCGCGCGAGGACGTGCAGCACTGGCGCGCTCGCGCCGGTGCGATCCTGACTGGCGCCGATACCGTGCTGGCCGACGACCCGATGTTGACCGTGCGCCTGGCCGGTGCCGAAGTGATGCCGCCACTGCGCGTGGTGCTCGATTCGCGCCTGCGTTCGCTCGAATGCAGCCGTGTGCGCGAGGGCGGTGCGCCGACGCTGTACCTGCACGATGCGGCGGTGAGCGCACCGGATGCGGCCGACGCCGAATTTGCCAACGTGCCCAGCGCAGAGGGGCGGTTGGATCTGGGTGCGGTGCTGGCGCTGCTGGCCGAGCGTGGCATCAACGAGGTGCATACCGAAGCCGGCGCGACACTGGCCGGTGCGCTGCTGCGCGCTGGCTGGGTGGACGAACTGCTGCTGTACCAGGCGCCCACGCTGCTGGGCGACAACGGTCGTCCGTTGCTGGCAGGCCTGGGCATCGAGGCAATGGGCCAGCAGCGCCGTCTGCGCGTGGTTGACCAGCGCCAGGTCGGCGAGGACATCCGGCTGCTGTTGCGCCCGTGAGGCAATGGCGGGGCACTGGCCCCGTTCCGGCGCTGTCAGGTGCCCTCGTCCTCGTGGGCAGGGCACTGCTCTTTCCATTGCTGCTTCCACAGCAGATGCAGGTCACGGCAGTAGGCACCGAGTGCTTCTCCCGTCAGTTGCGTTGACTTCCACCGCAGCCTGCGCCGGCTGATGCCCTGGTCGTACTCGTCCGGCAGTACCGACGGTGCGCACTGATCGTGGTACTGCAGGAACGCGCGGCAATCGTCGTTCTCGCTCAGTTGCGCGTCGATGTCGCGGTCGCGCAGCTGGGTCGACTCGAACGCAACCGAAGGTTGCACGAAGAATGTCCTGGGTCTGGACGCTTCGGCGTGCCAGCACGCCATCAGCGCGACAAGCAGGGCCGTGGTCGAGGTTGTGCGGTGTTTCATGCTGTTGCCCTCGTGGAAGAGGACAACAGCATTGATCACGCAGTGTGCGCAAGACCATGCAACGGTTCTGAAAGTGCCATTGATCCTGCTGCAGGCAACGGCGCTACATCGTGCTCATGTGCACTCGTCCGTCCACATCATCTCGGCGATCGGGCGCAGCGCCTTGCACTCCTGCGTCATCTCATCGGCCGACTTCACCTGTGCCTTGGCCTTCAGTTCCTCGGCCATCGCATCCACGCCGCTGATCTGGTCGGGTGCGATCTTCGCCACGCAGCTGCGGTGCTGCTGCAGCAGCAGGTCGCAGCCGGGTACGCCGGTCACCTTCGGTGCGCTGGCCGCCTGCACGTCCTGCATCCATTCCTCGAACGGTGCCAGCGCCCCGGTCACGGTGCCCACCAGATCATCGAAGTTGCCGCTGTACCAGTAGCCGTTGTCCTTGGCCGGGTACAGGGTGAAGGTGCCGCTGACCGGCACGCGCGCGCCGCTCTGCAGCGCCTGGGTGTAGGCGTCGGTGAACTGCTTGCGCGAGGCCGGGCTGGCGTCGGCGGCAAGGCTGGCGGCGAACAGCGGACGTACCTTGCCCAGGTCGGGCACCTGGCAGCTGAAGGTGATGCGCGCCAGCTTCTGGTCGTCCACGTATTCGTTGTCTTCAATCACGCTCTTGCTGGCGCGGCACTTCGAATCACGCAGGGCCTTGGCATACAGCGCTTCGCTGGTGGCCGCGTCGGCCTTGGCGCCGGTGCTGGCAAGCACGACCTGCCACGGTTCGGCCAGCGCCTTGGCCAATGCGCCCGGGTTCGGGGCTACCGCGTCCTGGCCGTCGAAGGCGGGCTTCAGCGCATCGTTGAGGGTGCGGGTCGCGGCGGCGTCGTCTTCCAGCAGGACGCGGGCATACAGATCGAAGGCCTGTTCGGGCGTCAGTGTGGCCGGGGCGGCGCTGGCCAGCAGCGGGGCAGCCAGCAGGGCGCTGGCCAGCAGGGTACGCAAGGGGGTCTTCATGACGGTGTTTCCTGTTCCAGAGGCGCGCAAGCCTAGCGCATCTTTGCGCAGGCCCGACGGCGCCCTGTGATCACGTGCCGACGCGCGGGGCAAAAAAAACGGGCCCCTTGCGGGGCCCGTTCGATCGCACGACGAGGAGCGACCGTTGGATCAGAAGCTGGCGCGGACGCCGGCCGAGTACTGGGTGACGTCGCGGTAGCCGGAGATCTCGCCCACCAGACCCCAGGTCTTGGTGAAGTTGATCTGGCCGCCAACAGTGCCGACCCAGGTGCCCTTGTAGTTGTTGCCGCCATCCATGTAGCCGGCCTTGGCCCAGGCTTCGGTCATGCGCGACGGCTTGCCGCGGATGCCCATGGTGACGCGGCCCAGGTTGGTGTGGTCCTTGCCGTGGTAACGCACACCGTCATAACGCAGGGTCGATTCGGCGTTCTGGCGCACCCAGGCGGCATCGGCGGTGAAGTCCAGGCGGTCGGTCCACGGCATGTGGTAGCCGATACCCAGCTCCGGCTGGTTCAGTTCCAGCTTCAGCGAATCTTCGCCGTAGTGGCGGGTCTTGCTGGTGCGCGACCAGCCACCGAACACGTAGACCTGCTCGGCCAGCGCGACCGAACCGCGCAGGTAGCCACCGTCGACCTTCGGGTCGTCCAGCAGGTTGTCGTCAACCTGGACCTGGGTCCAGCCGCCTTCAACGTAGGTGTAGCTCAGGGCCTCGGCCGAAGCCGAGAACGGGGCGGCGGCCAGCAGGGCGGCCACGATCAGGATCTTGCGCATGGGAATTCCTGTGAGTTTCAGTCCATTGGCGGGCCTGCCCTCGCGGCTGCCCGTGGCGACCTCATGTCGTCCGCTGCGGATTTTAATGAAAGTTTTACAAAATGCGAGAGATGGCCGTCACAGGCTGGGGCGGACCGGGGTTGGGGGTCGGATCCGTTTGCCATCGGGAAACGGCCCTGACCCCAGTGCTGCTGCGCCACCGGTCCATGGGGTCAGAGCCCTTTCCTGCGGAAAGGGATCCGACCCCGTTCAGCACGGGCTGGTACACTGCGCGGGCCGGTTCGCCGGTACACAAACGTCTTCAGGGCGGGGTGCAATTCCCCACCGGCGGTAGGTGCGCAAGCACGAGCCCGCGAGCGCCCCGGCCCACGGCCGGGGGTCAGCAGATCCGGTCCAATGCCGGAGCCGACGGTCATAGTCCGGATGAAAGAAGACGGTGCCACAGGGCTCTTGCCCTGCGTGCACCTGTTTGCCTTGCGGCGTTTTTCGCTCACTTTTCGCGGAGAACGTTACTTGTTTACTGGAATCATCGAAGGCGTCGGCCGTCTGGCCGCACGCGAATCCATCGGCGGCGATGTCCGCTTCACCTTCAATGTCGGGAATCTGCCGTTCGACAACGTGCAGATGGGCGAGAGCATTGCCATCAACGGCGTCTGCCTCACCGTCATCGCGTTCGATGCCCGCAGCTTCCAGGCCGACGCCTCCACCGAGACTCTGGGCCTGACCACGCTGGGCCAGCTGGGCGAGGGTGCGGTCATCAACCTGGAACGGGCCATGCGCCCGACCGACCGCCTCGGCGGCCATCTGGTCAGCGGCCACGTCGACGGCCTCGGCCAGGTGCTGTCCATCCATGAAGATGCACGTGCCCAGCGCTGGCGCTTCGCCGCGCCGGCCTCGCTGCGCCGCTACATCGCCAAGAAGGGTTCGATCTGCGTGGACGGCGTCAGCCTCACCGTCAACGAAGTGGACGATGAAGGCTTTGAAGTCGCCCTCATTCCGCACACCGTGGCCAACACCGCCTTCTCTGCCACCGGCGTGGGCAGTGCGGTCAATCTGGAAATCGATCTGGTCGCCCGTTATGTGGAGCGGTTGATCAGTGTGCCGACCAACGGTCAGCACCCACACGGAGATGCCGCATGAATTTCGCCCCGATTCCGGAAATCCTGGAAGACATCCGCCTGGGCCGCATGGTGGTCATCGTCGATGACGAAGACCGCGAGAACGAAGGCGACCTGATCATGGCCGCCGAACTGGTCAAGCCGTCGGACATCAATTTCATGGTCACCCATGGCCGTGGCCTGGTGTGCCTGCCACTGACCCGCACCCGCGCCGCCGACCTCGGCCTGGCGCCAATGGTGCAGGCCAATACCGCGCAGTTCCAGACCAACTTCACGGTCAGCATCGAGGCCGCCGAGGGTGTTACCACCGGCATCTCGGCCCACGACCGCGCCCACACCATCCGCACCGCGGTCAAGCCCAACGCCAAGCCGTCGGACCTGCATCAGCCGGGCCACATCTTCCCGCTGATCGCCCAGCCGGGCGGCGTGCTGACCCGCGCCGGCCATACCGAAGCCGGCGTCGACCTGGCCATGCTGGCCGGGCTGGAACCGGCCGGCGTGCTGGTGGAGATCCTGAACCCGGATGGCAGCATGGCGCGCCGCCCGGAGCTGGAAGTGTTCGCCCGCGAGCACGGCCTGAAGATGGGCTCCATCGCCGACCTGATCGCCTACCGCCTGGCCACCGAAAAGACTGTTGAACGTGTGGACGAGCGCGACATCGACACCGAATTCGGCCCGTTCAAGCTGGTGACCTACCGCGACCGCATCGCCCACGACCTGCATTTCGCCCTGGTGCGCGGCACGCCGGATGCGGAAACACCGACCCTGGTGCGCGTGCAGGTGGAAAACCCGCTGGCCGACCTGCTGCACTGGCGCCGTGACGACTTCGGCGTGGCGGCCACCGACGCCCTGCGTGCAATCGATGCCGAGGGCGCAGGCGTGATGGTGGTGCTGTCGGCCCCGCGCGATGGCGAAGCCCTGCTGGCCCGCCTGCGCCAGCAGCCGGCGCCGGTGGTGCCGGGCAAGGACAAGGACGTGGGCCAGTGGCGCCGCAACGGTGCCGGCGCACAGATCCTGTCCGACCTGGGCCTGGGCAAGCTGCGCGTGCTGGGCACCCCGCGCCGCCAGATCGGCCTGGCCGGGTACGGCCTGGAAGTGGTGGAGACGGTGACCCTGTAATGGGTAGAGCCGGCCAGCGGCCGGCACTACCGGTGGGTGCCGACCGTTGGTCGGCACACCCTGAAGGCCCCCGCCAGCCACGGCCGGGGCCCATCCACGCTAGAATTACCCCCTTATCGAGTCCCCCAAGCCGCATATGAGCCACTACGAAGGCGATCTTCGCACTCCCGAGTCGGCGCGCTTCGCCATCCTGGCCAGCCGCTGGAACGCCCGCATCACCGACGCGCTGGTCGCAGGCGCCCGCCTGAGCCTGGCCGGCAACGGCATCACCGAAGCCAACATCGACGTGATCCGCGTGCCGGGTGCCTGGGAACTGCCGCTGGTGGCTGCACGCCTGGCCGCCGCGCATGAACACGCCGCCATCCTCACCCTGGGCTGCGTGATCCGTGGCGACACCCGCCACTACGAACACGTGGCCGACCGCTGCGCCGAAGGCCTGATGCGCGTGCAGCTGGATTTCGGCGTGCCGGTGCTGAACGGCGTGCTGGCGGTGGAACGCGTTGAAGACGCCGAGGCCCGCGCAGGCGGCAGCCACGGCAACAAGGGCGAGGAAGTCGCACTCGCCGCACTGGAAATGGTCAATCTGCTGGAGCAACTGCCATGAACAAGAACACCCAGGGCAAGCCCTCCGGTAAACCCGTCCGCCGCGATGGCGTCGATCCGGTGCTGCGCTCGCGCGCCCGTCGTCGTGCCGTGCAGGCCATCTACGCCTGGCAGATCTCCGGCGGCAACGCGCAGTCGCTGATCGCCCAGTTCGCCCACGAGCAGGCCCGCGAAATCGCCGACCTGGCGTACTTCGAGGCGCTGGTGCACGGCGTGCTCGACAACCGTCGCGACATCGACGAAGCGCTCGGCCCGTACCTGGACCGTGGCATCGAGGAAGTGGATGCGATCGAACGCGCGGTGCTGCGCCTGGCCGCCTACGAGCTTCGCTACCGCCTGGACGTGCCGTACCGCGTGGTGATCAACGAGGCCATCGAATCGGCCAAGCGCTTCGGTTCCGAACATGGCCATACCTACGTCAACGGCGTGCTGGATCGTGCCGCCGTGGAATGGCGCAAGGTCGAATCGGGTCACTGACCCGCCTGTGGTAGTGCCGGCCGCTGGCCGGCAGCTGCAGGGATCCTGAGGTTGCCGGCCAGCGGCCGGCACTACCGCCCACCGCGCCTTGCGCGGCACGTACAACAGCGGGAACGCCCCATGTCCCTGGCCGAATTCGCCCTCATCGACCGCATCCGCGCCCGCACCCTCGAGCGCGACGACATCCTGCTCGGCATCGGTGACGACGCCGCGCTGCTGCAGCCGCGCGCCAACGAACAGCTGGTGGTCACCGCTGATACGCTCAACAGCGGCGTGCACTTCCCGGTGGAAACCCCGGCCTTCGACATCGGCTGGAAGACCCTGGCGGTCAATCTGTCGGACCTGGCCGCGATGGGCGCGCGCCCGGCGTGGTGCACGCTGGCACTGTCGCTGCCGGAAGCATCTGAAGATTGGATCGAGGCCTTTGCCGATGGCTTTTTCGCCCTGGCCGACCAGCACGACATCGCGCTGATCGGTGGCGACACCACGCGCGGTCCGCTGTCGCTGTCGGTGACCGCGATGGGCCAGGTCGGGCGCGGCCAGGCCCTGCGGCGCGACCGCGCACAGGCAGGCGATGACATTTGGGTCAGTGGCACGCTCGGCGATGCCGCCGGTGCGCTGCGCCTGTGGCAACAGGGTGCGTTGAGCATCGCCACCGCCACGCTGCTGGCCGACTACGAAAGCCTGCGCCTGCGCCTGCTGCGGCCGGCACCGCGCGTGACCCTGGGCCTGCGCCTGCGGGCCTTCGCGCACGCGGCGGTGGACGTGTCCGACGGCCTGCTGGCCGACCTCGGTCATATCGCCACGCGCAGCTACGTGGCCGCACATGTCGATGCCGACTCGCTGCCGATCTCGCACGCATTGCGTGAGCTGCTCGGTCGTGAGGCCGCACGCGACTGCGCACTGCGCGGTGGCGACGACTACGAGCTGTGCTTTACCGCCGCCGCCGACCAGCGTGACGCGCTGCACTACCTGGCCGAATCGCTGGACGTGCCGCTCACCCGCATCGGTCGGATGGCCGGAGGGCAGGGCGTGCATGTGGATGGCGAAGCCGCCGACGGCGGCTACCAGCACTTCGCGTAGCCGCAGCGGTACTGCCCTGCTGGGTCAACCTTCGGGGTGGGGTCAGATCCCTTTGCGCCGCAAAGGGATCTGACCCCAAGTGAAGCACATCGATGTTGCTCTGGTAGGTGCCAACCTTGGTTGGCACGGATGTGTCAGCATCCGGTGGCACATCCATGTCGACCAAGGTCGACACCTACCAACGCGGTCTGGTTATACGTGCGGAACTGGCGCACCGAAGCGGTTGTCGCCCGGCGTGCTGGGCAGCACCAGGAACACCAGCAGCACCAGGCTCGCAAACGGCACGAACGCCAGCAGCATCCACCAGCCCGAGCGATCGGTATCGTGCAAGCGGCGAATGGTTGCGGCAATGCACGGCAAGGCGAACACCAGCCACATCACTACGCTCAGCCCGGTAGCGACCAGCGCCAGGCCCTGCGAACCACTGTGGCCGGCATAGAAGCTCAGCAGATACAGCGGGATCGAAATGATCATGATGAACAACTGGAACCACCAGAATTCGCTGCGGCTTGCGCGGCCAGTGAACTGCGCATAGCGGGTGAGCGGAACCATCATCTTGTGCATCGAAACACTCCCTGAAAAGAAGTGCGCACCATTGGTGCTCCTGTGATGACGAGCCATCGGAATCGTTGCAATTGCGCGCAGCGTGCAACTGAACTGAGCGCTCACCCGCACTTCTCTTCGTCGCATGCTCACGCCGCCCGCAGCTGCACATCCACGTACTCGGCCAGCCCACGGCAGGCCAGCAGCAGCCCTTCGCGCGCGCCATCGCCCATCTGCTGGTCGATATCTCCATCCACGCGTACGCGTTCGGTGGCGTGCAGCAGTTCCAGCAGGAAACTCAGCCCCGCATTGGCGCGGTCGATGCGCGCCAGGGCCAGGCGTTGCCCGGGCGTGCGGTTGTTGCCGGGCCATGGTTGGCCATCGGCGGCATCGCCCTGGCGGATGTGCTGCAGGCAGGCTTGCAGGGTGATGGCCCCGGCACTGTTGCCGCTCTGCAGCGCAACGAAGGTGTCTTCCAGCGTGCGGGCCAGGTCATCGGGCAGGCGCGTGGCGGCGTCGCCCAGGGTGGCGGACAGGTGCGGGTAGGGGGAAGCGGTCATGGCGGCGTCCTTGTGCAAGCGGCAAGGGGCCACCCTGCTTAACAGCGAGGGTGGCGGACGGTGCGTGGTTCCAATACCGGTGGTAACACTGCGAAACGCCGGCGGGCACGAGGCCCCCACGCACCGCCCGCCATGTAAGCGCGGACAGAATGCCTGCCGACGCCACCCAACAAGGAAAGGGTGGCGCCGGCAGGCAAGCGTAAACAACAGTGTTACCGATCGGGATTGGAAGCCCGTGCCACCCGTTGTCGGTGGCACTACATGATTTGCATGAAGCGCCCGTGCCGCCAATGAGAATTGTTGGAAAGTTCGAAAGCGTTGCAACTTTGTCGCTGGCAGGTAGCGGATGGCGACTCTTGCCAAATGCGACATTCTTCGCCGCTCGCACCGTAGAGTCGAGTGCGCTCAACCACTTCGTCGAAGTGGCATCGGCTTCAGCGGGGGTTGCCGGGCTCAGCGATGCCGCTACGCTGGGGAGATGAAAATTATCTTGATCGCCTTCTTGCTGGCCTCTTCGCCGGACGTCATAGAGCCCGGCTACAGAATGGGCAGCTACAAGGAAAATCCGTCGCCGATGCCGGGCACGCTGAAGGCATTGGGCGCGCGATGGGAGATGGACTACAGAACGCTACGCCCTGCCCTGTTGAAAGCGGGGTGGAGCGGAATACCACGCGAGTACTCGCATCCGACCGTGCTTGGATTTCCCGAGGTCAATTGTGGTCGCGGCTGGCAGGCGGTCTGCTGGTCCATGTTCCACAAGAATGGCCGGGATGTTTTTCTGCAACTGCATCCCACAGACGACGGCCGCCTTATCCTGATTGGCGCAGAGTGACGCCTTCGCCTTCGCCTTCGCTATCGTCGAGCCGTTTGTTGATACTCAGGCGTTCATTGGTCGGGATGCCGAGGGCACTGCCGGTTTTCGGGGTTCCCGCTGCTGACGGCGCCGAGCTTGCTTGGCTGATGCAGAACGTAGCCGAGCGTTGGCCTGGCTCTACACGAGCAAAGAAAAGCGGCGCCGGAGTCAACCGGCGCCGTGCGTGTTTCTACATCACCACTTGTACGACATGCTCAGATTGGCCGTCGCTTCGCGGTACCCATGGTCACCGCGCATCACGCCGAAGCCACCCCACGCACTCAGCCCGGAACGGAAGTCCACGCGTGCACCGGCATTGAGCTCGTAGCGGTTGCGTGGCACGCTGGCATTCAGCGCTTCATCATCGAACGCCATGCCGTTGCTGGCGCCATCGCGGTACCAGTTGGTCACCACATACTTGCTGACCGAGACACCCGCTGCTGCGTCGCGCTGTGACCGGACCTGAACGATGCCCAGCTCTGTCGCAATTGACCATTGAATGACTGCGGCGACGGTGGCGATGCTGGCCAATTGCTCGCTTCTGGTTGCCCGCGTGTCCCCTCCCGAACGTCCCCACAACGCTGCCATCGATGGCCTGCGCGCATTGGCGGTGCTGGCCGTCGTCCTCTTCCACACCAATGCGACGTGGCTGCCCGGCGGCTTCACCGGGGTGGACCTGTTCTTCGTGGTGTCCGGCTTCGTGATCAGCCAGTCGCTGGCCTCGCGCACGCCTGCGTCGCTGGGCGCGATGCTGCTCGACTTCTACCGGCGCCGCGTGCTGCGCCTGTTGCCGGCGCTGCTGGTCATGCTGGTGGCCACCTTCATACTGTCTGCGCTGTTCATTCCCCGTGCGTGGCGCAATGAACAGTTCGACCAGACCGGCTGGGCCGCGCTGGTCGGCTTCAGCAACATCGTGCTGGCTGGCCAGCAGGACGATTACTTCTCACCCGGCGCCGAACTCAACCCGTTCCTGCACACGTGGACGCTGGGCGTGGAGGAGCAGTTCTACCTGGTCTTCCCGCTGCTGTTCTTCGTCTGGCTGCGCGGGCGTGAGCGCTGGCCGTGGTCGCGTTGGCTGTTGCCGGGGCTCACCGTGCTGTCGCTGGCGTGGGCGGGCTGGCAGGCGCAGACGGCACCAGCGGCAGCGTTCTATCTGCTGCCGGCGCGGTTCTGGGAGCTGGCTGCGGGCGCGCTGCTGTACCAGTGGATGCGTACTCGTACGCCGGGCCAGAACGGTGGTGCGGTTGCAGCGGCCGGCCTGACGCTGCTGGCCGCAGGCGTGGTGATCGCCCCGCAGCTGGCGATGCCGGTGCCGGGTGTGCTGGCCACCGTGGCCGGTACCCTGCTGCTGTTGGCAAGCGTGTCGGCGCCGGGGACATCGCGCCTCGCCCGCGCGCTGGGCTGCGCACCGCTGGCCTACCTGGGCCGGTTGTCCTATTCGCTGTACCTGTGGCATTGGCCGCTGCTGGTGCTGCTGCGCTGGACCTACGGCCTGCACGGTGCCGCGCTGTGTCTGTACCCGGTGTTGCTGCTGGCGGTATCAGCTGCGTCGTATCACTTCATCGAGCGTCCGCTGCGCAGTGCGGCGCCGCTGCTGCGCCTGGCACCGGCCAAGGTGCTGGCGATGGCGTTGCCGGTGGTGGCGCTGTGTGGTGCGGGTGCCTGGGCCACCGTGGAGTACCACGAGCAGGTCTCGCTGAGCGTTACCCGTGACGGCTATGCATGGCAGGCGCGTCGCTACCCCGCGTGGCGCCCATTAGAGCCGGTGAGTGCGCCGGCGCTTGAAGGACGGCGCCTGTTCGTGTCCGGCGATTCGCACGCGGCGGCGTATCGCACCATGACCAGCATGGTCGCGCGCCAGACCGGCATGGAGGTGCGCCAGCAGGATCGCGGCGGCTGCAGCTTCGTCAATCTGCTGCGGGCCAGTCCAGCCGATTGCCAGGAGTTCATTGAGCACACGCTGTCGACCATCGAGCGCGAGGCACGCCCGGGTGACATCGTGCTGCTGGCGGCCTTGCGCATGCCGGAGCTGCGCGGATTCGACTGGCGGCGGCAGGATGCACAGGAAATCTATCGTCAACTGCTGGCCGAGCGCACGCCCGCGCATGCACAAGCTGCACGCGATGAAGCCGATCGAGTGCTGGGGCGTTTGCAGAAGCTGGGTGTGCACGTGGTTGTGGATGCGCCGCTGCCGTTGTTCAAGGCCGGTGCGTACCGCTGTTCGGACTGGTTCAACCGCCGCAACCCGGCCTGTGCCGGTGGCCTGAGCATGCCGCGCGCCGACCTGGAAAGGCTGCGCGCGCCGCAGATGGCGTTGCTGTCCGAACTGGCGGTGCGCTATCCATCGCTGACGGTGTGGGATCCGCTGCCGCTGCTGTGCGGGCCAACGACCTGTTCGGCGGTGAAAGACGGGGAGCCGCTGTTCTTCGACAACGATCACCTGAGCGGGCATGGCAACCGCGTGCTGTTGCCCAGCTTCCGGCAGACCCTGATCGATATTGCAGGCGACACGCCGGTGTAGAGCCGAGCCCACGCTCGGCTTGCGCGCGGTGCGGGCTTCATCGCGATGTGGCCGAAGCGGGGCCGAGCATGGCTCGGCTCCACAGGAGTGTGAGGGTGAACGACACGTGGTTGTAGAGCCGAGCCCACGCTCGGCTCGCGCGCGCAGCGCGGGCTTCATCGCGATCTGGTCGAAGAGCCGCCGAGCATGGGCTCGGCTCTACAGGAGTGCGAAGGAATGTGCGCGGTCTATGCCGGCGGCAGCACCTTGCCCGGGTTGAGGATGCCGTCCGGGTCCAGTGCGGCCTTGATCGCGCGCATCGCCGTCAGCGTTTCCGGGGTGAAAGCCTGTGCCATGAAATCGCGCTTGGCCAGGCCAATGCCATGTTCGCCGGACAATGTGCCACCCAATGCCAGGGTCAGCTCGAAGATCTTTGGCAACGCGGCATGCGCGCGCGTGTTTTCGTCGGCATCCTCCGGGTGGTAGAGGATGTTGACGTGCAGGTTGCCGTTGCCGGCATGGCCGAAGGTGACGATGGTGAGTCTGTAGTCACGCGCCAGTGCCTGCACGCCGGCTACCAGCTCCGGAATGCGCGACACCGGGACCACAACGTCTTCATTGATCTTGCCCGGCGCAACGCTGCGCAGCGCGGGCGACAGCGCCTTGCGTGCGGCCCACAGCTGGTCGCGCGCGCGGCCCTCCATCGCCACGTCCAGCTCGATCATGCCGTCGCCTTCGGCGGCACTGGCCAGTGCCTGCAGCAGATAAGGCAGGGTGTCGTGGTCACCATCGGCCTCGACCAGCAGCATCGCGCCTGCCTCCGGCACATCGGCACCATTCAGCCGCAGCAGCTCCAGGCTGCGCGCGTCCATGAATTCCAGGCGGGTGGGTACCACCGGCTGCGACATCAACCGCGACACGCCGGCCGCAGCAGCATCGGCATCGCGGTACAGCACGCGCAGGCCGGCCTGGCTGACCGGCAGCGGGGTCAGTTTCAGCGTGGCTTCCACGATCAGTGCCAGCGTGCCTTCGCTGCCCACCAGCAGATGGGTGAGGTCGTAGCCGGTGGCGTCCTTGGTGTAGGCACCACCGCAGCGGATCACCTCACCGGTGCCGGTCACCGCCACCAGGCCCAGTACGTTGTCGCGGCTGGTGCCGTACTTTACCGCGCGCGGGCCGCCCGCATTGCAGGCCAGGTTGCCGCCGATGCTGCAGATCTCGGCGCTGGACGGGTCCGGCGCCCAGAACAGGCCGTGCGACGCCAGCGCCTGCTGCAGCGTGCCGTTCAACACGCCCGGCTGCACGACCGCGCAGCGATCACCGGCGCGGATCTCGACGATGCGGTCCATGCGGGTGAACGAGAGTACGATGCTGCCCGGCTGCGGGACCGCGGCACCGGTGGTACCGGTGCCGGCACCGCGCGCGACCAGCGCCACGCCATGCGCGCGGCATGCACGCACCAGCGCCTGCACCTGCTCGATGTCCGCCGGAAACGCCACTGCGGCCGGCCGCTGATGGCGCCATGAGTTGTCCTGCGCATTCGCCTCCAGCGCGCCGTCATCCATGCGCCAGCCCTCCGTGCCCAGCAGGGTGGACAGTTCGGCAACCAGGGCAGCAGGCAGGGCAGGACTCATGACGGATCTCGTGAGGCAGCAGGAGCGGGTTGGATCAGTTTCCAGGCGACAACGGCGCCGGCCAGTGGCAGCCACACCCAGCGCAGTTCGGAGAGCAGGGTAGCCACGCCGCGTGCGCTGAAGAACTGTGGCGCGAACGGTGACACGCGGATGGGGCGCCACGGCGCGAAGAAGCGCTGTTCGCTCCACGGCCAGGCCAGCGCGACGCCCAGACCACCGGAGGTCATCGCATCGAGCAGCGGATGGCTGGCGGCGCAGGCGAAGACGAATACAGCGGCTTGTACGGTAGATGCCAACCTTGGTTGGCACACATCCGCCGACCAAGGTCGGCGACTACCCAAGAACGCCAACGCCGCGGCCAATGCTGCCAGCACGCCGGCAAACAGCAGTGAGTGGCTGGCGCCGCGATGGCCGAAGGCATCGGCATAGGGAATGTGCAGGGCGAAGGCCAGTACATCGGCATCGGGCAGCATGGCGGCGATCACGCCGGCGGCCAGCAGGCGCGGCGGGATGCGGCCACGATCAGCGGCGCACCACAGCGCCAGCGGCACAGCGGCATGGGTGATGATCGACGGCATCAGTCACGCACCATGGTCGTACCGGCCGCGGGCCGGCTGCAGGTCCGACGGGTAGTGCCGGCCGCTGGCCGGCAAAGAGTAGCCATCAGCAGTCATCCAATCGGAACGCATCCCGCAGCCAATGCAGCTGCGGCGGTTCGCCGGTGGCTTCGACCACATCGAAACGGCAGGGCGCATTGGCCAGCGCCGGGTGGTCCTGCAGGTACAGCTGCGCGGCGTGGGCCAGGCGCCGGCATTTGCGCGCATCGACCGAAGCGGCGCCACCGCCGAAATCCGATCGCGCGCGGTAGCGCACTTCCACGAACACCACGGTGCCGGCATCGTCCATCACCAGGTCCAGTTCACCGCCGCGATAGCGCACGTTGCGCGCACGCGGCTGCAGTCCCGCCTGTCGCAGATGCTGCTCGGCGGCGGCTTCCACCGCCGAGCCACGTTGGCTGCGCTCAGCGACCACCGACGATCGGCATCGGCCGGCCGCCATTGAAGGTCGACCAGGCCGGCTGGCGCAGGATGTTGCCGTTGCTGTCCAGGAACAGGGTGCCGGTGGCACCGTCCAGGCCGCCTTCGTTGGACAGCTTGTCCAGGTAGGCGGTGATCTTCCAGGCGTCGGCACCGAAGGCGAACAGGCGGCCGGCCGCACCGCGTGCGCTCGGCAGGGTGCTGGCCACCTGGCTGGCCGACGGCAGGCCGGACACACTGCGCACGTTCCAGGCTTCGTTCGGATAGACGATGCCGTCCAGCGCCACGTCTTCTTCCACCTTGCCGCTGCCAACGGTCAGCTGCGAGGTGCCAACGCGGGTCGCGCCGCCTGCACCGGCCAGCGCCAGCTGCGGCGCCAGCAGGCGCGCCTGCGGCGCACGCACGGCGAGGAATACGGCATCGACCTGGCCGGCGTTGCGCACCTGCGCGCCGACATCGCCGACGGCATCGGTGACGCCGATCGTGGCCACCACCTGGCCACCGCGCTGCGCAAAGCGCTGGGCGAAGGCGGCGGCGGCACGGCGGCCGGTGTCATCGGCGCTGTTGATCACCAGCGCCTTGCCGCGCTCGCGGCCACGCAGGTACTCGGCGGCGACGATGCCGTCGTCTTCCGGTGCCAGCGAGAAGCCGGCACTGCCGGCCGGCGGTGCGTCCTTGCCGCGGTTCAGGGCCAGCACCGGCACCTGCAGCTGCTGCCGGCCGTACACGGCGTCCACTTCGTCGCGGCCCAGCGGACCGACCACGAAGTCGGCACCGGAGGCGACGGCCTTGTCATAGGCGGCCAGGGCACCGGCCGGGGTGCCGGCGGTGTCGAAGAAGTTGATGTCCGGGCGGCGGCGGCTTTCACCGTAATAAGCGCTCAACAGGCCATCGCGCACCGGCTGTGCGGCGGTGGCCAGGCGGCCGCTGAGCGGCAGCAGCACGGCCAGCTTGGCCGGCGGGCGGTAACCGTCGCTCATCGCCGGCGGGCGCTTGCTGGTGTCGAACTGGGCCGCGCCATCGCGGTCGAACGGGCGCGGCAGCGGCAGGCCGCGCGCGATCAGTGCACGGCCGGCGAAGTTGTAGAGCGGGTCGTTGGCCGGCAGGGCGGCGGCACGGCTGCGCAGGGTGGCGTCGTCGAGGGTGCCGAGCAGGCCGGCAATGGCGGCCTGGTTCTCGCTGCGCGCGCTGCCGGTCAGGCTGGAATGGGCGCGGGCGCGCTCGGTGGCGGCGCCGAAGGCATCGCCGGTGCCCTGCAGGGCACTGGCGCGGGCGAGGTACCAGCGCGTACGCAGCGCCGGCAGCACGTTATCGCCGTGGTCCTTCAGCAGGGCCAGTGCCTGCGCCGGCTGCTTGTCGGCCAAGGCGAGCTCGGCACCGGTCAGCTGGTAGCGCTGCAGGCTGGCGCCGGACAGCTGGCGTGCGGTGAGCTGGCCGAGCAGGCTGCGCGCGCGGGCACTGTCGCCGGCCAGGTGCCAGGCCCAAGCCGCATCGGCCAGGGCGTTGCTGCGGGCGCCGCCGCGCAGGGTGGAGGCCAGGCCTTCCAGCTGCAGCGCGGCATCGCGCGGCTTGCCCTGTTCGATCAGCGCCAGCGCCTGGCTCTGGGCCGGCGAATCGGGCGTGCTGGTCAGGCTGGTGGTGGCACAACCGGCCAGCAGCATCAGCGACAACGACAGGGCGGAGATCCGTGCGGCGGGCTTGTTCATGATCGGGTCCATGCGATGGGGGCAGCGGCCTTGGCCGGGTACACGCTACGATTCTACCCTTGCCCCGTGAGTACCGCTGAAATGAGTGTGCCAACCCTGTACGTCGTCGCCACCCCGATCGGCAACCTGGCCGATCTGAGCCCGCGCGCGCAGGAGGTGCTGCGTTCGGTGGCGGCCATCTGTGCCGAGGACACCCGCCGCAGCGGCCAGCTGCTGTCCCATTTCGGCATCCAGCAACCGCTGGTGGCCCTGCACGAACACAATGAAGAGGCCCTGGCGCAGCGCCTGGTTTCGCGATTGCAGGCCGGCGAGTCGCTGGCGCTGGTCAGCGATGCCGGTACCCCGCTGGTCAGTGACCCCGGTTTCCGCCTGGTGCGTGCCGCGCGCGCGGCGGGTATCAAGGTCAGCCCGGTGCCCGGTGCCTGCGCCGCCATCGCCGCGCTGAGCGTGGCCGGCCTGCCCAGCGACCGTTTCAGCTTCGAGGGTTTCCTGCCGGCCAAGGCCAGCGGCCGCCGCGACCGCCTGCAGGCGCTGGCCGGCGAAGTGCGCACGATGGTGTTCTACGAATCCTCGCACCGTATCGCCGAGTCGCTGGCCGACATGGCGGCGATCTTCGGCGGCGAGCGCCCGGCGGTGCTGGCCCGCGAGCTGACCAAGCTGTTCGAGACCGTGCTTGATGGCGACCTGGCGGGGCTGCTGGCCCAAGTCGAGGCCGACGACAACCAGCGCAAGGGCGAGTTCGTGGTGATGGTGCAGGGTGCCGGTGACGACGAGGAAGCGCAGCTGGCGCATGGTCGCCGCGTCTACGCGAAGCTGAGCGAGCACCTGCCGCCGTCGACCGCCGCCAAGCTGGCCGCGGAACTGACCGGTGCGCCGCGCAAGGCGCTGTACGGCAGTTGATCGCTCGCTCCGGGCCATGTCGGGGCAGCGCGCGGCGCGAAATGCGAAACGGTTCGGAACCGCCGGAGGGACGCCAACCTCTGCCGCGTGAACGTGCTCACGTGCGCGGCTGAGGGACGAATCCGGGGACAGGCGATGTCGTGATGAGCAGCAATGACCGACCCACTGATGATCGTACGAAGCCAGCAGCCTTGGGTATTGCGGGACGTCCTGCAGAGCGACATTGAGATCAGTCGAGCCCGTGCGGATACTCCCGATACGGAAGCGTGTCCGTAGTGTGACTCCATTTCCGAGGCCTCTGAGGCGTGAGGACCGGTGCTCGGGATGTCTGTCCTGGACGAAGACGCCCCTGCACACGCCTCTTCATCCCCCACTTGGCAGTAATTGTTCGAGATGGCATTGACAGCCTACCTTCAAGCTCATTTCCTGCCAAAGGATGCGTTCGCCGCATTCTGCAATGTGTCAGAAGAAAGACTCAGTCGCCTGATTGCAGTGGGCGCGGTGCCGCAGCCCACCTACACCTGCGAGGGTGGCGCCATCCGATCTGCAGTGTTCGGCTCCATTCCCATCAGCGAAGACCTTGTGGGGGAGTACTTCCGTACCGATTGCGCACGCTGGATACGCATTGCCGATCATGCACCACCGGGCAGTGAGCGGGCGGCTGTGGTCGACGTTCTGCTGCAGGAGCTCGAGGGCTACATGACAGCCGTGCTTGGGGATGCCAACGCTGCGCACGACAAGGCGCAACTGCTGCTCCCGCACTTCTTCAACGGGACCTTCGGTCTGTGTATCGCAGATCCGTCCACCGGCGCCGGCATCGCAAGAAAGGAGCTGCTCCAGGAACAACTGGTCGCACTCGCCAGTGACACCCACACTCCTCTCGACGCGCGTGTCGACAGGCAGGCGCTGCTGGCACTGATCGACGATTATGCGCGTGCGTCGATGCCGTTCTCGCCGGCCGAGTATGACCGTAGCAGCAGAAAGCGATGGGTCGACGATCTTCGCCGGGAGCTGGACGAAAAGTCCTGAAAAGCGTGCAGGCTGCATGGGTCATTCACAGCCTGGGACGCTGGAATGCGAATGAGCGGCGGAATTCTGGGGGTGAAGGAATGAAGCTCTCAAATTTACTTGAGGGAGGGAAGACAGATGCTGGAAAAGGGACTGTTCCTACTGTTCGCTCTGGCCGACGTGCCAGCTCCTGCAGCTGAAGGGCCGCCACCTGCGGCCATTACCGAAGCCGATCTGGGCCCGGACTATGTTGGCTACCTGCTGTTCGATCCGGGGTTGGTCGAATTCAATCGGCTGCAGTCGGTCCGCGATTACAGCAATTACCTGACCTATCGCGCGGCACGTGACGCGTTGGAGAACTACGAGGGATGTCTGCAGGTGGGGGCCGGCAACCACGCACAGATCGAGGCGGCCTACCAGCAATTGGTGAACAGCCAGCAGCGGTACGTCAGCGCGGCGCAATGGCGCGACCTGCGGCAGGCCCTGCGTGCGGGGCGCGAGCCGGTACCCGAGCGCGCGTCGTGGCAATGCGCCGCATTCGTGGACAACGCGCCGTATTTCGATGCGGGGTTGGACGATGCACTGCTGGGCGCCACCGAATTGGCGCGCGAACAGGCTGGGGAAGGGGATTCGCGTAGCGATGCGCTGCGCCCGGTCCTCGGCGTTCAAATGGGGGGCGCGACCGTGATCGAATCCGAGCCTGACGAAGGTCCGGCCCATCGCGCCGGCCTGCGCAAGGGGGATGAGGTGCTGGCCGTGGCAGGTACCCGAGTGAAGACCGTCTTCGGTATCGGCCAAGCGTTGAAAGCCCACGCGCCGGGCGATCGCGTGGACGTGCGCGTCCGCCGCATTGAATGGGACGGTTCGCAACCGCAGGTGCGGGAATTGATCGTCGGGGTGGTGCTGGAGTCGCGGGCGGCGGTGATGGCGAGGGCGAAGGCGAAGGGCCGCTAGAGCCACGCCACGCGTGGATGAACCGGACGCCGCGATCGGCACGGCAGGAAAGGCGTGCGTACGCTAGAATGCGCGCTGGCGGAGTCGGCCAGACAGTCGCGTCATCCCTTCGGGGGTGCCGAGGAAAGTCCGGGCTCCATAGGGCAAGGTGCCAGGTAACGCCTGGGCGGCGCAAGCCGACGGAAAGTGCAACAGAAAGATACCGCCTACGTCTTCTTCGGAAGGCCGGTAAGGGTGAAATGGTGCGGTAAGAGCGCACCGCGAGTCTGGCAACAGACCGGCACGGCAAACCCCACCTGGAGCAAGACCAAATAGGGATCCTTTGGCGCGGCCCGCGTTGGATCCGGGTAGGTTGCTTGAGCGTTGCGGTGACGTAACGCCTAGAGGAATGACTGTCCACGACAGAACCCGGCTTATCGGCCGGCTCCGCCTCTTTCTTCTTCCACGCATGGCGTGGATCTACCGTGATTCCGGGGTCGGATCCCTTTCCAGAGGAAAGGGATCCGACCCCATGCCCTGATCAGCCCGGCGTACGGTACTGCCCGGCGGAGATGAACTGCGAGAAGCGCTCGCACCACACCACCACGGTGGTGTAGTCGTCCACGTCCACGTTCGCGGGGACGTCCACCAGGAAGCGGTTGAAGGTCTTCACCTCACCGATGCGCTGGGCCTGCGCCTTGATCTTCAGGAAGTCGGCCTTGTTGTCGACGAAATCACGGACCAGATAGACCTTGTAATCCGGGCCCGGTCCCATCTTCCCGTCGAAGGCGACCTGGGTGGCACTGACGCTGACCTTGCCTTCGGCCCAGTGCACCGCATCGCTGCCTTTGAGGTCGCGGCGGAAGGTGGTGCGGTAGGTGGCGTCTTTCATCGCGGCCTGTACCTGGGCGGCCGGCGGGTCATCGGGGGCGATCAGGATCGGCAGCAGATAGACGCCCAGGCCGAAGCCCAGGCCGAGGGTGAGCAGGTGGGTGGCGAGCAGGATGAGGATGCGGCGCATGGGGCCTCCTTGTGGTTGCGGTCGATCGCGCGGCGTGATGCCGGGCGCGACCACCCTGGGAGGTCAGGGGCGACATTTATAGACACAGTGCCGATTGCGAAAAGGGCACAGTCGGGTGGCGGCGATGCTGAAACCCCTGGGGTGCGGGCGGATCGTGGTCGCGGCTGGAAGCTGAATGACGTTTCAGGCCCGCTGCGATGGCGACGGCCGCCACGTGGATCGCGACAGCAAGCTGCGGGTAGTGCCGGCCGCTGGCCGGCTGCTTCATGGCGAATCCGAGCATCCAAAGGCTGCCGGCCAGCGGCCGGCACTACCCACGCCAAGAGCATCCGGCCAAGGGCCGTCTTGATCGGGTCAGAAAATGACGTGGCTTTGTCCGCTCGGTGCACCCTGCGGGCCGAAGCGGCGTTCGTGGATCTCGCCGTGGCCGTCGGCGTCGATCAGCAGTACGGTGCTGGCGCGGGTGCCGTAGTCGTCGCCGCGGATGAAGGCCGGGCTCAACCAGCGCTCGCGTTCCAGGCCGATGCCGGTGTCGGGCAGGTCGCTGTCGGCGGGGCGGTGTTCATCGGCCAAGGCATTCCAGAGCGGGGTCAGGTCCGGGGTCAGATCCCTTTCGCGTTGCGAAAGGGATCTGACCCCGTCTGCTTCCAGCCATGCCGACAGCGCGGCCATCAGCCGTCGGGTCTTCGGCCAGGGCGCGTCCAGCGCGCCGTTGGACATGCCGTGGACGCCCGGGCCAAGCGTCTGCCGTTCGGCGGGATGGTTGCCCAGGTACTCCAGGCTGTCGCCATCGGCCAGCAACAGATTGAATGGGGCGTAGGCACCCGCCACGGTTGCCAACCGCTCGATATGCACGGCGGCCGGGTCGCGGCCGCGCAGGAAGTCGGCCACCAGCGCGCCCCGCGACGGTCCGGTCTGGGCCGCCAGCGGGTCGCGGACGTTGGTGACCACCGCCATCCGGCCCGAGGCGCCGACCCCGGCCCAGCCACCGCCGGAGCGCAGGTCGCGTCCCCCGATGACGGAGGTCTCATCCTGCCAGGGGGCCAGCGCCGCGGTGGGGCGGGCGTGGAACTCATCACGGTTGCCGGTCATTACCAGCCGCCAGCGCGGGTGGTGCATCCAGCCAAGAGCGAGCAGGCACATGGCCTCATTGTGCACCGTTTGCGCATTACGGCGCCGTTTCCGGCCAGGCCGGGATGAATGCGCGGTCGATGTTTCACGCCCCGTCCACGCCCCTGAACTTCCGTTCAATCTCAAAAATTGAGACGGATCAGCAACTTGTGGATAAGCCTTGAACAATTCTCTAAAGGTTGTTGCAAGCCATTGATGCGGCTGGCGATTTCCCTGCTGAAAAGTTGTTGACAACCCTCGGCCCGCTGCTAAGGTGGGCATCAGAGGGAAATCCGGGTGTTTTGTGGGTTTTCGTGGTTCAATGTTTCACCGGGCGAAGGACAAGGTGCAGGCGTCGTGTTCCAGGGCGAGACGGCCATCACAGTTGACGACAAGGGGCGCATGGCGGTTCCCACCGCTTACCGCGACCTCGTCGCGCGCGCCAGTAACAACCGTCTCGTGCTGACCTACAACCCGTTCGAAGCCGGCTGCCTGTGGCTGTACGCAGAGTCGGAATGGGAACGGGTCCGCGACGATGTGATGTCCAAGCCCAACACCCAGCGCGTCGTGCGCCTGTTGCAGCAGAAGCTGGTCGGCTCGGCCGCCCATCTGGAACTGGACGGCAACGGTCGCATCAGCATCCCCGCCAGCCACCGCGGTGCGGTGGGCATTGAGAAGAAGGCGGTATTGCTCGGCATGGGCGACAAGTTCGAATTGTGGAGCGAGCAGGCGCATCGGGCCCTGATCCAGCAGACGTTGTCTGACGAGGATCTGGGTGATGGGTTGCTCGACCTGAAGTTGTGAGCCGGGGTGCCCGGATGCGCCCAGAAGCGCAGACCGGTCACCTTCCGGTGTCGCAGTCGCCGGCGGTGCACCTGCCGGTCCTGTACACCCAGGTCCTTGAAGGCCTGAGGGTGATCGAAAACGGACGTTATCTGGATGGCACGTTCGGTCGTGGCGGTCATGCACGTGGCGTGCTTACCCAGCTCGGTCCCGAGGGGCGCCTGCTGGTCATGGACAAGGATCCGGAAGCCATCGCCGTTGCCGAGCGCGATTTCGCGCCGGATCCGCGCGTGTCCATCTTCCGTGGCAGCTTCGCCCAGCTGCTGCAGTGGGATGCCACGGCCGAAGGCCTGGACGGCGTGCTGTTCGACCTGGGCGTGTCGTCGCCGCAGCTGGATGTGGCCGAACGTGGCTTCAGCTTCGGCAAGGACGGCCCGCTGGACATGCGCATGGACCCGGACAGCGGTGAAAGCGCCGCGCAGTGGATCAACCGCGTGGAAGAGCGCGAGATCGCCGATGTGCTGTGGACCTACGGCGAAGAGCGCCAGAGCCGGCGCATCGCCCGCGCCATCGTGGCCCGCCGCGAGAAGCAGCCGTTCTCCCGCACCGCCGAACTGGCCGAGCTGATCGCCTCGGTGATGCCGCGTGGCAAGGACAAGATCCATCCCGCCACGCGCAGCTTCCAGGCCATCCGCATCCACATCAACCGCGAGCTGGCAGACCTGGAAGCGGGGCTCGATGCGGCGGTGGAACGGCTCAAGCCCGGTGGCCGTCTGGCGGTGATCAGCTTCCATTCGCTGGAAGACCGCATCGTCAAGCAGTACATGAACCGCCTGGCCAAGGCGCCACCGGCCAACCGCCGCCTGCCCGAGGCCGTTGCGTTCGTGCCGACGCTGGACCTGATCGGTGGGGCCATCAAGGCCACCGACGAAGAGCTGGCCGCCAACCCGCGCGCCCGCAGCGCGGTGCTGCGCGTGGCCCAGAAGCGGGAGGCCGACGCATGAGCCGGTTGCTGCTGATCATCCTGTTGGCCTGCACCGTGGCCTCGGCGATCGGCGTCGTGTTCGTGCGTCACCGTCATCGGCAGACGTTCATCGAGCTGTCGCGCGCCGAGCGCAAGCGCGATGACATCAACCTGGAATTCGGCCGCCTGCAGCTGGAGCAGGCCACGTTGGCCGAAGCCAACCGTGTCGATCGCATCGCCCGCGAAAAGCTCGGCATGAAGTTCCCCGAGGCCGCCGACATCGTGGTGGTGCGCCCATGAGCAAGGCCGGTCGCAACCGTCCACGCAATGCCTTCAACCTGCGCCAGCGCCTGCGCTGGGTCGCGCTGGCGCTCGGCCTGTGCTCGGTGTCGCTGGTCGGCCGCGCGGCCTACGTGCAGATCATCAACAGCGACTTCTACCAGCGCCAGGGCGAGGCCCGCTATCTGCGCGAGCTGCCGATCAAGACTTCGCGCGGCATGATCACCGACCGCAACGGCGAGCCGCTGGCGGTGTCCACGCCGGTTGCCTCGATCTGGGTCAACCCGCAGGACCTGCTGCGTTCGCCCGAGCGCATCCCCGAGCTGGCCCAGGCGGTCGGCATGTCGGTGGATGAGCTGAGCAGCCGCCTGTCGCAGAAGTCGGACAAGGAATTCATGTATCTGCGTCGCCGGATCAATCCGGACGAGGCAGAGAAGGTGGTCGCGCTGAAGATTCCGGGCGTGGCGGCTCAGCGCGAGTTCCGCCGCTTCTACCCGCAGGGTGAGGCGATGGCGCACGTGCTGGGCTTCACCAACATCGATGATCGCGGCCAGGAAGGCCTGGAACTGGCCTTCGACGAATGGCTGCGCGGCAAGCCCGGTGCGAAGCGGGTGATCCGCAACCGCAAGGGGGAAACCGTCGAAAGCGATCTGCTGCGTGCCGCTGAGCCGGGCAAGGACCTGACCCTCAGCATCGACCGCCGCATCCAGTACCTGGCGTTCAAGGAACTGCGCAACGCGCTGGTGGCCAACAAGGCGGCCGGCGGCTCGATGGTGATCATGGACGTGACCACCGGCGAGATCCTGGCCATGGTCAACCTGCCGACCTACAACCCGAATTCGTTGACCGGCGCGATCCCTGATACGCGCCGCAACCGTGCGGTGACCGACCTGGTCGAGCCGGGTTCGACGATGAAGCCGCTGACCATCGCCACCGCGCTGCAGGCCGGTGCGGTGACCAAGGACACCATCATCGACACCAACCCGGGCTACATGACGCTGGGTCGCTTCACCATCCGCGACGTGCCACGCAACAACGGCGTGCTGAACGTGACCGGCGTGATCACCCGCAGTTCGAACGTGGGTGCAGCCAAGGTTGCGGCGAAGATGCCGGACCAGACCTTCTATGACGGCGTGCGCCGCTTCGGCTATGGCTCGGCGCCGCACAGCGGTTTCCCCGGTGAATCGGCTGGTGTGGTGATGCGTCCGGCGCGCTGGTCGGGGACCACCAAGACCACCATGTCCTACGGCTACGGCCTGTCGGTCACGCCACTGCAGATTGCCACCGCCTACTCGGCGCTGGCCAACGGCGGGCGCCTGATCGCGCCGACCTTCGTCAAGGGCCAGCGCAACGAAGGCCAGCAGATCATCGACGAGAACGTCGCCAGGCAGGTGGTGGCGATGATGGAAACGGTGGTCACCCAGGGCGGCGCCAAGCAGGCGGCGGTGCTGGGCTACCGCGTGGCCGGCAAGACCGGCACTGCACGCAAGGCTGGCCCGGGCGGTTACGAGCGCGGGCATTACAACGCGCTGTTCGCCGGCGTGGTGCCGGCCACCAACCCGCGCTTCGCCACCGTCATCGTCATCAACGATCCGCAGGCCGGCAAGTTCTACGGCGGCCTGGTGTCGGCGCCGGTCTATCACAACGTGATGGAAGGCACCCTGCGCCTGATGGACGTGCCGCTGGATGACCTGCAGTCGTGGCTGGCCGCACAGCAGTCGGGCAAGGTCGGCCATTCGGCCTCGATCCTGCCCGCACCGCCGGCCGAGACCGCGCTGCCGGTCGATGCCGCCGCTGAATTCGATGCTGCGCTGCCGAGCGCGCAAGCCCAGACGCCGCCCGTTACGGGAGGCACGCAATGAGTCCTTCGATGTTGCTTTCGCAGTTGCTTCCGGACGTGGCCCTGGCGGGCCATGATCCCGTTCTGACCGGCCTGGTGCTGGACAGCCGCGCCGTGCGCCCCGGCAATGCCTTCGTCGCGATCGCCGGCTTCGGCGCGCATGGGCTGGGCTTTGTCGAGCAGGCCCGTGCGGCCGGTGCCAGCGTCATCCTGTTCGAGCCACCGGCACCGGCCGAGCTGCCGGCGCCGGCCGATGCGATCGCCGTGCCGGGCCTGCGGGCGCGCATGGGGGCGATGGCCGACCAGTTCCATGGCGCGCCGTCGCGGGCGATGGCGATGGTTGGCGTGACCGGTACCAACGGCAAGACCTCCACCGTGCAGCTGCTGGCCCAGGCCTGGCACCTGCTCGGAACGCCCAGTGGCAGTATCGGCACGTTGGGCGCCGGACTTTATGGTGCGGTCGAGCCGACTGGTTTCACCACGCCGCTGGTGCTGCAGATGCATGCGCTGCTGGCACAGCTGCGCGACGCCGGTGCGCGCGCGGTGGCGATGGAAGTCAGCTCGCACGCGCTGGACCAGGGCCGCGTGGATGCCGTGCACTACGACGTGGCGGTGTTCACCAACCTCACCCGCGATCATCTGGACTACCACGGTGACATGGCCAGCTACGGCGCGGCCAAGGCGCGGCTGTTCCATCGCCCGGGCCTGAAGGCGGCGGTGGTCAACCTGGACGACGCCTTCGGTCGCCAGCTGTTCGCTGGCCTGCCTGCTGGCGTGCAACCGATCGGCCTGAGCTCGCGCGCTGCCGCTGACGCCAGCGTGCGCGCCGAGGCGCTGCAACTGGATGGACGCGGCATTGCCTTCGAGCTGGTCATCGACGGCCAGCGTGCTGCGGTGCAGTCGCCGCTGCTGGGCCGCTTCAACGTGGACAACCTGCTGGCCGTGGCCGGTACTCTGCATGCGCAGGGCCAGCCGCTGCCGCGCATCGCCGAAGTGCTGTCGGCGCTGCAGCCGATCCGTGGCCGCATGAACCGCCTGGGTGGTGAAGACGGTCTGCCGACAGTGGTGGTCGATTACGCCCATACCCCGGACGCGCTGGAGCAGGCGCTGGACAGCCTGCACGGCCATCTGCAGGGCACGCTGTTCTGCGTGTTCGGTTGCGGTGGCGAGCGCGATACCGGCAAGCGTCCGCAGATGGCGGCGATTGCCGAGCGCCTGGCCAACCAGGTCATCGTCACCGACGACAACCCGCGCGGCGAGGATGGCGACGTGATCGTGGCCGACATCCTGGCCGGCTTCCAGCACGCCGATGCCGTGACCGTGCAGCGCAACCGCGCGCGTGCGATCGGCCTGGCGGTGAAGCGTGCCGGTGCCGGCGACATCATCCTGATTGCCGGCAAGGGCCATGAGCCGTACCAGGAAGTGAATGGCGTGCGCCATGACTTCGACGACACCGAAGTGGCTGCGGCTGCACTGGCGGCCAAGGCCGGTGTTCTGCAGGCAAAGGCCGGGGAGGGCGCCGCATGAAGCGCACTCTGCTTTCGCTGATCGCACACTGGGCCGGCGGCGAGATCCATGGCGACGACGTGGCCATCGATGCAGTCAGCAATGACACCCGTAGCCTGGGCCCGGGCAGCCTGTATGTGGCGCTGCGCGGCGAGCGTTTCGACGGCCATGACTTCGCTGCCGACGCGCAGGCGCGCGGTGCCAGTGCGCTGCTGGTCGAGCGGCTGCTGCCGATCGAGCTGCCGCAGGTACTGGTGGCCGACAGCGAGCTGGCACTGGCGAAGATCGCCACCGGCATGCAGCGTGACCGTGGCACCGAGGTGTTCGCGATCACCGGCAGCAATGGCAAGACCAGCGTGAAGAGCCTGCTGCTGTCGATCCTGCAGCAGGTGGCCCAGCACGCGCACAAGGTGGTCTACGCCAACCCGGGTAACCGCAACAACGAGATCGGCCTGCCGCTGGCGGTGATCGACGCGCCGGAAGATGCCGACTACGCCGTCTACGAGATGGGCGCTGGCAAGCCTGGCGATATCGCCTACCTGACCGACATCGCCCGCCCGCGCTATGCGCTGGTCAACAACATCGCCCCCGCCCACCTGGAGCGGATGGGCAGCCTGCTCGGGGTGGCGGTGACCAAGGGCGCGATCTATGCCGCGCTGCCGGCCGATGGCGTGGCGGTGATCAACGCCGACGATGCCTACGGCCGCTGGTTCGAGCAGCACTTCGTCGGTCGCCCGCAGCGTTGCCGCGTGCTGCGCTATGGGCTGGAACACTCGGCGGACGTGACCGCGCGCGACATCCGCGCCGGTGCACAGGGCAGCCAGTTCACCCTGGTCGCCCCGACCGGCGAAGCCCGCGTGGTGCTGGGCCTGCCGGGTCGCCACAACGTCAGCAATGCGCTGGCCGCCGCCAGCCTGGCGCTGGCGGCCGGTGTCGATCTGGCGCTGATTGCGGCCGGTCTGGCCGAGGCGCAGCCGGTACCGGGCCGCCAGATTGCCCATCAGCTGCGCAACGGCGCGGTGCTGGTGGACGACAGCTACAACGCCAATCCCGGCTCGCTGGCTGCGGCCATCGATGCCCTGGCCGCTGCCCCGGAAGAGGGCTGGCTGGTGCTGGGTGACATGCGCGAGCTGGGCCCGGACGCCGAGGCGCTGCATGCGCAGGCCGGCATCCGCGCACGCGCCGCCGGCCTGAAGCGCCTGTACGCGCTGGGCCCGCTGAGTGCCGCCGCCGCCACCGCCTTCGGCGACGGCGGCCGTCGTTTCGCCACCCACGACGCGCTGTCGCAGGCGCTGAAGGACGGGCTGCACGCCGGCGTGCGCTGCCTGGTCAAGGGTTCCCGTGGCAGCGCCATGGACACGATTGTCAAAGCGCTGCTGGCGCAAGGAGAGGAATCCCCGCATGTTGTATGAACTGGCTCGATGGTTGCAGCAGTTGGAGAGCCTGTTCGGGCTGTTCAACTACCAGACGTTCCGCGCCATCCTTGCCGCGCTGACGGCCCTGTTCCTGTCGCTGTGGCTTGGCCCGGCGATGATCCGCAAGCTCGCCCAGTTCAAGGGCGGCCAGCCGATCCGCCAGGACGGCCCGCAGACCCATTTCTCCAAGGCCGGCACGCCGACCATGGGCGGTTCGCTGATCCTGCTCACCATCACCCTGTCGGTGCTGATGTGGGCCGACCTGCGCAACCGCTACGTGTGGCTGGTGCTGGCGGTGATGCTGTGCTTCGGCGCCATCGGCTGGTATGACGACTGGATCAAGATCGTCCGCCGTGACCCGAACGGCCTGAAGTCGCGCTGGAAGTACCTGCTGCAGTCGATCTTCGGCCTGGCCGCGGGCCTGTTCCTGTTCTACACGGCCGACGTGCCGGCAGCGCTGACCTTCTACATCCCGATGTTCAAGTCGGTCGCGCTGCCGCTGGCCGGCATCGGCTTCGTGGCCATCGCCTACTTCTGGATCGTCGGCTTCTCCAACGCGGTGAACCTGACCGACGGCCTGGACGGCCTGGCAATCATGCCGACCGTGCTGGTGGCCTGCGCGCTGGGCGTGTTCGCCTATGCCTCGGGCAACGTGGTGTTCGCCAACTACCTGCAGATCCCGCAGATCCCGGGCGCCGGCGAGCTGGTCATCATCTGCGCGGCCATCGCCGGAGCGGGCCTGGGCTTCCTGTGGTTCAACACCTATCCGGCCATGGTCTTCATGGGCGACATCGGCGCGCTGGCGCTGGGTGCGGTGCTGGGCACCATCGCGGTGATCACCCGCCAGGAACTGGTGCTGGTGATCATGGGCGGCGTGTTCGTCATCGAAACCCTGTCGGTGATGATCCAGGTCGCCTCGTTCAAGCTGACCGGCAAGCGCGTGTTCCGCATGGCGCCGATCCACCACCATTTCGAACTGAAGGGCTGGCCGGAGCCGCGCGTGATCGTGCGCTTCTGGATCATCTCCGTCGTGCTCGTGCTGATCGGCCTGGCCACGTTGAAGGTGCGCTGAGATGAACGACCTGTCCCGCCAGGCAACACGCCTTGAAGCCATCGAAGGCAGCTACGACAAGTGGCTGCTGGGCGCGATCATCGCGCTCACCGGCGTGGGCGTGGTGATGGTGGCGTCCAGCTCGATCGCCTTGATGAGCAGCCCGTTCTACTACCTCAACCGCCACCTGATCTTCCTGGCGGTGGGTATCGTGCTGGCGGTCATCGCCGCCCGCACCGAGCTGAAGTCCATCGAGCAGTACAACCAGATGCTGCTGCTGGGCTGCTTCGTGCTGCTGCTGGCGGTGTTCGCGCCGGGCCTGGGCAGCACGGTCAACGGCGCACGCCGCTGGATCAACCTGGGCATCTCCAAGTTCCAGACGGTCGAGGCGGTGAAGGTGCTGTACATCGTTTGGCTGTCCAGCTACCTGGTGCGCTTCCGCGACGAGGTCAATGCGACCTGGCCGGCGATGCTCAAGCCGCTGGGCGTGGCCGGTGCGCTGGTGGTGCTGCTGCTGCTGCAGCCGGACTTTGGTTCTTCGACCCTGCTGCTGGCGATCACCGCCGGCATGCTGGTGCTGGGCGGGGTGAACATGCCGCGCATGTCGATGCCGGTGGTCATCGGCCTGGTCGGCATGAGCGCGCTGGCGATCATCGAGCCGTACCGCATGCGCCGCATCACCTCGTTCCTGGACCCGTGGGCCGACCAGCAGGGCGACGGCTACCAGCTGTCCAACGCGCTGATGGCGGTGGGCCGTGGCGAGTGGACCGGCGTCGGCCTGGGCAATTCGGTGCAGAAGCTCTACTACCTGCCGGAAGCGCATACCGACTTCATCTTCTCGGTCACCGCTGAGGAATTCGGTTTCCTGGGTACCTGCGTGATCGTGGCGCTGTACGCGCTGCTGGTCGGCCGTACCTTCTGGCTGGGCATGCGCTGCGTGGAAATGAAGCGCCACTTCTCCGGCTACATCGCCTTCGGCATCGGCCTGTGGATCAGCATGCAGACCTTCGTTTCGATCGGCGTGAACCTGGGTATCCTGCCGACCAAGGGCCTGACTCTGCCGCTGATCTCCTCCGGCGGCTCGTCGGTGCTGATGACCTGCGTGGCGATGGGCCTGCTGCTGCGCGTGTCCTATGAGCTCAAGCGCGCCGAGCGTCGCCAGGCCGTGCGCATCGGTGGCGCCGAAGAAACCGCTGCCGAGCCGATGGACGCCGCCGCCACGCCGGTGGCCGCCAGCGTGCCGGCGAGCGCCGAGCCGACGGCTGCCGCTGCGGCGAACGCAGCGCGCGGCACCAGCCGCCTGCAGTCGCGCATCGAACCGACCTTCGGGAGGCTGTCATGAGTGCAGCCAACGAGAAGGTGCGCCCGGTGATGATCCTCGCCGGTGGTACCGGCGGTCACATCTTCCCCGGCCTGGCCGTGGCCCGCGTGCTGCGCGAGCGTGGCGTGCCGGTCACCTGGATGGGCGCCGAAGGCGCGATGGAAACCCGCCTGGTGCCGCAGCACGACATCGCCATCGACACGCTGGCGATCACCGGCCTGCGCGGCAAGGGCAAGCTGGCGCTGCTGGCGGCGCCATGGCGGCTGATGCGCGCGCTGCGTGCGGCCGGCATGATCATCCGCAAGCGCCAGCCGCGTGCGGTGGTGGCCTTCGGTGGCTTCGCCTCCGGCCCGGGTGGCATGGCCACGCGCCTGCATGGCCTGCCGCTGATCGTGCATGAGCAGAACCGTGCACCGGGCCTGACCAACCGCATCCTGTCGCGCTATGCGCGCCGGCTGCTGACCGGCTTCCCGGGCACCTTCGCCCAGCGCGAGGAGTTCGTCGGCAACCCGGTGCGTGCGGAGATCGCCGCCATCGCTCCGCCGGAACAGCGCTTCGCCGACCGCAGCGGCCCGCTGCGCGTGCTGGTGGTGGGCGGCAGCCAGGGTGCGCGCGCACTCAATGCCGGCGTGCCGCAGGCGATTGCCGCGCTGGGTGCCGGCGTGCCGGTCCAGGTGCGCCACCAGAGCGGCGAGAAAATGCATGCCGAGGCGGTCGAGGCGTATGCCAAGGCCGGCGTGCAGGCTGAAATCACCCCGTTCATCGCGGACATGGCCGAGGCCTTCGCCTGGGCCGATCTGGTCGTGTGCCGCTCCGGTGCGTCGACCCTGGCCGAGCTGTGCGCGGCCGGCGTCGGCAGCGTGCTGGTGCCATTCCCTGCTGCCGTCGACGATCACCAGACCCGCAATGCGGAGTACCTGGTCGAGCGCGGCGCGGCGGTGTTGCTGAAGCAGGACGGAACGCTGGCCGACGGCATTGCCGCACTGCTGCGCGATCTGTCCGAAAATCCCGCCCGCCGCATGCAGATGGCGCAAGCCGCGCGTGCCCTGGCCAAGGTCGATGCCGCCGAGCGCATCGCCGATATCATTCTCGAGGAAGCTGTATGAAGAAGGCATGCCACCGCGCCTGCCCTGCGCGAGGCCGCGCATGATCCGTCGCCTGCACGACACCAACGACCTGGTGCGCGCGTTCCCGCGCGTGCATTTCGTCGGCATCGGTGGCACCGGCATGAGTGGCATCGCCGAAGTGATGCTGACGCTGGGCTACGAAGTGTCCGGCTCGGACAACGCCGACAACGTAGCGACCCGCCGCCTGGCCAGCCTGGGTGCGCGCATCATGCGCGGCCACTCGGCAGCCAATGTGCTGGGCACCGACTGCGTGGTGGTCTCCAGCGCCATCCGCGAGGACAACCCGGAGCTGATGGAAGCGCGCAGCCAGCGCATTCCGATCATGCCGCGCGCGGCGATGCTGGCCGAGCTGATGCGCTTCCGCCGCGGCATCGCCGTGGCCGGTACCCATGGCAAGACCACCACCACCAGCCTGACCGCAGCGGTGCTGAGCGAAGGTGGCCTGGACCCGACGTTCGTGATCGGTGGCCAGCTGCTGGCTGCCGGTGCCAACGCCAAGCTGGGCGGTGGGCAGTGGCTGGTGGCCGAGGCCGACGAAAGCGATGGCAGCTTCCTGCGCCTGAACCCGCTGATGTCGATCATCACCAACATCGATGCGGACCACCTGGAGAACTACGGCAACGACTTTGCCCGCGTGCAGGCGGCGTTCGCCGAATTCCTGCAGCGCCTGCCGTTCTACGGCCTGGCGGTGCTGTGCATCGACGATCCGGAAGTGGCCGCGCTGGCTGCCAGGACCCCGCGCCACGTGATGAGCTACGGCATGAGCCCGCAGGCCGACGTGCGCGCCGAGAACGTGGTGCAGGAAGGATCGCGCATGCGCTTCACGCTGCGCCTGCCGCAGGGCACCAGCCAGGAAGTGGTGCTGGCGCTGCCGGGCAGGCACAACGTACTCAACGCGCTGGCCGCCGCCGCGGTGGGCTGGCAGCTGGGCGTGGCACCGGACGCCATCGCGCGCGCGCTGGAAGGCTTCGCCGGCGTCGGCCGCCGCTTCAATGACCTGGGCGAAGTGACCACCGCCAGCGGTGCCAAGGTGCGCATCATCGACGACTACGGCCATCACCCGAGCGAGCTGGAGGCGGTGTTCGCCGCCGCTCGCGGCGGCTGGGCTGACAAGCGCCTGGTGGTGGCCTTCCAGCCGCACCGCTACAGCCGCACCCGTGACCAGTTCGACAAGTTTGCCGCGGTGCTGTCCAGCGTCGACGCGCTGGTGCTGAGCGAGGTCTATCCGGCCGGTGAGGAACCCATTGCCGGTGCCGACTCGCATGCGCTGGCCCGCGCCATCCGCGCGCGTGGCCGCAGCGAGCCGGTGGTGGTGGGCAAGGCCGCCGAGCTGGCCAGCGTGCTGCCGGACGTGCTGCAGGACGGTGACTTGCTGCTGATGATGGGGGCCGGCGATATCGGTGCCGTGGCCGCCCATATCGCGGTGGAAGGCTTCCAGGGGGAGGGCCAGGCGTGAGCGCGCTGACTTTCCCGCCGCTGCGCGTGACCGACCCGGCCGTGTTCGGCCGCGTCGCCGTGCTGCTCGGCGGCAGTTCCAGCGAACGCGAGGTGTCGCTGGATTCGGGCCGCAACGTGCTCGAAGCCCTGCAGTCGCGCGGCGTCGATGCGTTCGCCGTCGATGGCATTCCGGCGCTGGCCAGCGCGCTCGCCGCCGGTGGCATCGACCGCGTGTTCAACATCCTGCATGGCCACAACGGTGGCGGTGAGGACGGCATCGTGCAGGGCCTGATGGACGCCTTCGGCGTGCCGTACACCGGCTCGGACGTGCTGGGTTCGGCGCTGAGCATGGACAAGATCCGCACCAAGCAGGTGTGGCTGTCGCTGGGCCTGCCAACGCCGCAGTACCGCAAGGTCGACGCGTCGAACGTGCATGCGCTGGCCGCCGAGCTGGGCCTGCCGGTGGTGGTGAAGCCGGCCAACGAAGGCTCCAGCGTGGGCATCAGCCGGGTCACCGACGAGGCCGGCCTGGACGAGGCCGTGGCCCTGGCCGCGCGCTACGACGGCCAGTTGCTGATGGAGCAGATGGTGGTGGGCGATGAGCTGACCGTCGCCATCCTTGGCGACGTTGCCCTGCCGTCGATCCGCATCGTGCCCAAGGGCCAGTGGTACGACTACAACGCCAAGTACATCGCCGAGGACACCCAGTACCTGTGCCCGGGCCTGGACGGTAGCGACGAAGACGAGATCCGCCGCATCGCGCTGGCCGCATTCCGCGCCGCCGGCTGCCGTGGCTGGGGCCGCGTGGACGTGATGCGTGACCGCGCCAGCGGCCGTTTCTTCCTGCTGGAAGTGAACACCGCGCCGGGCATGACCAGCCATTCGCTGGTACCCAAGGCGGCCCGCCAGGCCGGCATCGGTTTCGAGGAACTGGTGTGGCGCGTGCTGGAACAGACCCTGGAGGCCAAGCACGCATGAACGCGCTGCTGCGCATCTTCGTCTGGCTGTTGGCACTGTCGGTGGTTGCACTGCCGGTGGTGGCCGTGGTCAATGGCTGGGTCGGCGCCGAGCGCTGGCCGCTGGCGAAGCTGCGCGTGCATGGCGAGTTCAAGCGGGTACCGGCCGAGCAGCTGCAGCAGGTGCTGCTGCCGTACGCGCGCGCCGGGTTCTTCGCGGTCAAGCTGCAGGATGCGCAGGACGCGCTGGAAAAGCTGCCGTGGGTGGAAAGCGCGCAGGTACGCAAGCAGTGGCCGGACGTGCTGGAAGTGACCCTGGTCGAGCACAAGCCGTTCGCACGCTGGGGCAACGACCGCCTGGTCTCCGAGCAGGGCAAGCTGTTCCCCACGCCGAAGAAGCTGTCCGACCTGGAACTGCCGGAGCTGGATGGCCCGGACAGCCAGACCCAGGAAGTGATGAAGCTGTACAGCGACTCGCGTGCCTTGTTCGCACCGGCCGGCGTCGACGTGCGCCGGGTGACGATGGATGCACGCGGCAGCTGGTCGCTGGTGCTGAGCAACGGCACCGAAGTGGTGGTCGGCCGTGACGACGCGCGCTCGCGCATGCAGCGCTTCGTCAAGGTGCTGCCGCAGCTCAACAGACAGGACGCGCCGATCGAGCGCGCAGATCTCCGTTACACCAATGGTTTCACGCTGAGCTGGGGTACCCCGGCCACGCCGGCGAAAACGCCGGCGACCCCGGCCAGAAGCACGCAGGAAAGGACATGAATCGCAAGGGTGACAAATCGCTGATCGTTGGCCTGGACATCGGCACCTCCAAGGTGGTGGCGCTGGTGGGCGAGTATTCGCCGGGCAACCCGATCGAAGTGATCGGCATCGGCTCGCACGAATCGCGCGGGCTGAAGCGTGGCGTGGTGGTGGACATCGAATCGACCGTGCAGTCGATCCAGCGTGCGGTGGAAGAAGCCGAGCTGATGGCCGGCTGCGAGATCCGTTCGGTGTACGCCTCGATCTCCGGCAACCACGTGCAGTGCAAGAACTCGCCGGGCATCGTGCCGATCCGCGACGGTGAAGTGACCTGGGGCGACCTGGATCGCGTGCTCGACGCAGCCAAGGCGGTGGCGATCCCGGCCGACCAGAAGATCCTGCACGCGATTCCGCGCGAGTACGTGCTGGACGATTCGCAGGAGGGCATCCGCAACCCGGTCGGCATGACCGGCGTGCGCCTGGAGGTACATGCGCACTTGGTGGTGTGCGCGCAGTCGGCGGCGGCCAACATCAGCAAGTGCGTGCAGCGCTGCGGCCTGCAGGTGGACGACCTGGTGCTGTCCTCGCTGGCCTCCAGCGTGGCGGTGCTGACCGCCGACGAGCGCGAGCTGGGCGTGGTGCTGGTCGACATGGGCGCCGGTACCACCGACATCGCGGTGTTCGTGCAGGGCGCGATCTGCCACACCGCCTCGCTGCCGATCGCCGGCGACCACGTGACCAACGACATCGCGCACATGCTGCGCACGCCGACCCCGGAAGCCGAGCAGATCAAGGTGCGCTATGCCTGCGCCCTGGCCCAGCTGGCCACGGCCGAGGAGAGCATCCAGGTGCCGTCGGTCGGCGACCGGCCGCCGCGCCGCATGCCGCGCCACTCGCTGGCGCAGGCCGTGCAGGGCCGTTACGAGGAGATCTTCGAGATGGTGCAGGCCGAACTGCGCCGCTCCGGCTTCGAGGAACTGGTGCGCGCCGGCATGGTGCTGACCGGTGGCGCGTCGAAGATGGAGGGCGTGGTCGAACTGGCCGAGGAAATGCTGCAGATGCCGGTGCGCGTGGGCATCCCGCAGCACGTCACCGGCCTGGGCGAAGTGGTCGGCAACCCGGTGCACGCTACCGGCGTGGGCCTGCTGCTGATGGGCAGCCAGATCGAGCACCCGCGGCGGCCGTCGCTGCCGACCGGGCGCGCTGGAAGCATGTTCAAGAAACTCAAGACCTGGTTCCGCGGCGAGTTCTGACGCGGAACCCGTAACTCCGGGCCCGGCCCGGCGCAACACCCGCAATACCCGCATCACAACGCAACAACGCACTACACAACCCACACAGCCGCAACGGCAACATGACACGCGAAGGCAGGAGGCCCGACCGTCCATGCCACCGACAAGCGGATACAACGAGGACACGGACATGGCGCATTTTGAACTGATCGAAAAGATGGCACCCAATGCGGTGATCAAGGTGGTTGGCGTGGGCGGCGGCGGCGGCAATGCCGTGGCGCACATGGTCAACTCGGCGGTGGACGGCGTGGAGTTCATCACCGCCAACACCGACTCGCAGGCCATCAAGAATTGTGGTGCCAAGCTGCAGCTGCAGCTGGGTACCAACGTGACCAAGGGCCTGGGCGCAGGCGCGAACCCGGAAGTCGGCCGCCAGGCCGCGCTGGAAGACCGTGAGCGCATCATGGACGCGCTGCAGGGCGCGGACATGGTGTTCATCACCGCCGGCATGGGCGGCGGCACCGGCACCGGCGCTGCGCCGGTGGTGGCGCAGCTGGCCAAGGAAATGGGCATCCTGACCGTGGCCGTGGTCACCAAGCCGTTCCCGTTCGAAGGCCGTCGCCGCATGCAGGTGGCGCTGAAGGGCATCGAGGAACTGAGCCAGCACTGCGACTCGCTGATCACGATCCCGAACGAGAAGCTGATCACCGTGCTGGGTCGCAACGCGACCATGATCCAGGCCTTCCGCGCCGCCAACGACGTGCTGCAGGGCGCCGTGCAGGGCATCGCCGACCTTATCGTGCGTCCGGGCCTGATCAACGTCGACTTCGCCGACGTGCGCACCGTCATGTCCGAAATGGGCCTGGCGATGATGGGTACCGGCACCGCACGGGGCGATGACCGCGCCCAGGCCGCTGCCGAATCGGCGATCCAGAACCCGCTGCTGGACGATGTGAACCTGGCCGGTGCCAACGGCATCCTGGTCAACATCACCGCCGGCGCCGACTTCACCATGGCCGAGTTCGACGAGATCGGCCGCACCATCGACGGCTTCGCTTCGGAAGACGCCACCGTCGTGGTCGGCACCGTGCTGGACCCGGACATGCAGGACGAAGTGCGCGTGACCGTGGTGGCCACTGGCCTGAACCGCGTATCGGCCAGCAAGACCCAGCGTCCGGGCGAGCGTGCACCGATCAAGCTGGTCCGCAACGCCACCACCGGCCAGCCGGAGTTCGGCGAGTTCGACAACGGCGGCGACGCCGTGTCCAAGGCCGTGGGCGGCATGGGCCTGGGCCTGCGTCGCGCCAGCAGCGATACCGCGGCGGCTTCCGCCCCGTCGGCCCCGTCGGCTTCGGCCCCGGCAGCGGCGGAACTGCCGAACGACTACCTGGACATCCCGGCCTTCCTGCGCCGCCAGGCGGACTAAGCGGGGCGGCCCGGGGTTGTCCTCCCCGGGTTGCGCCACCATGTCCTGAAAATGCGGGCGCCGGGCCAGGATGGGCCCGGCCGCCCTGCTTCACGCGCTTTCCCAGCGGCGTGCCGGTGTGTCCTGCCGGTGGCTGTCACTGGCGTTTCAGCCAGGGTAGGGGAGTGCGCGTGTTAATCTAATGTGTCACTTCCGGTCCATCCCCATGATCCAGCAACGCACCCTCAAGAACACGATCCGCGCCACCGGCGTTGGCCTGCATAGTGGTGACAAGGTCTACATGACCCTGCGCCCGGCACCGGTCAACCATGGCATCGTGTTCCGCCGCGTGGACCTGGACCCGGTGGTGGAAGTGCCGGCCAAGGCCGAACTGGTCACCGAAGTGACCCTGTGCACCGGCCTGACCTGCAACGACGCCAAGATCCAGACCGTCGAACACCTGATGTCGGCGCTGGCCGGCCTGGGTGTGGACAACATCATCGTCGAGCTGTCCTCGGCCGAGCTGCCGATCATGGACGGTTCGGCCGGCCCGTTCGTGTTCCTGCTGCAGTCGGCAGGCATCGTGGAACAGGATGCGCCCAAGCGCTTCATCCGCGTGCTGAAGACTGTGGAAGTGACCGAGGGCGACAAGGTGGCCCGCTTCACTCCGTACGAGGGTTACAAGCTGGGTTTCACCATCCAGTTCAACCACCCGATGATTCCGGCCAAGCAGTCGCGCCAGGAAATCGAGTTCTCGACGCTGGCCTACACCAAGGAAATCTCCCGCGCGCGCACCTTTGGTTTCATGCGCGACCTGGAGTACATGCGCGAGCGCAACCTGGGTCTGGGCGGTTCGATGGACAACGCCATCGTGCTGGACGAGTTCCGCGTGCTCAACGAAGACGGCTTGCGCTACGCCGACGAATTCGTGCGCCACAAGATCCTTGACGCCATCGGCGACCTCTATCTGGCCGGTGGCCAGGTGTTGGGTGCCTACGAGGGCTTCAAGTCCGGCCACGCGCTCAACAACAAGCTGGTGCGGGCCCTGATGGCCGATGCCAGTGCCTGGGAATGGGTCAGCTTCGACTCGCCGGCCACCCCGGATCCGGTGGAATACGCCACCCCGGCGTACGCATGATTCCATAGGTTGTTGAATTTAAAGATAAAAACGCCGCCTTCCTGGGCGGCGTTCTTGTTTCCGGCGTTGGCGACGCATTCAGCGTGCTTGAAAGACGTCAAGGCTGGTTCAAGGTCACGGTTTTGTGAACCTGTTGGATCAGAAGCCTGAATTTAACGCAGTTTTAACAACAATCTAACGACAGGCCCCCGGATGGCCGCTAGGATGCGACCCGGCCCCCGAAATGTTTCACGCCGTGGTGACACGCGCGACGGGGAGCGGAGCCGGATGCTCCGTTGCCATCAGGACCGTTTCTTCGGCTTCGAGGGAACGTCCTGCAGGCAAGCCAAGGCGTCGCGTAGCCCTTTGTGCGTGGCGGCTGAAACTGCGTGGGGTCCATTCCGGTTGTCGAGCGCTGGGGAGCGCGTGGGAGTGGGAGACGCAGTCTTGATGGTCACCCTGGTGGCCTTCAGCCCGATGGAACGGGCCGCGTCGAGCAGCTGGGCTTCGGCAAGCCGCAACTTGGCATGCCAGACCGGGGACTCGACGAGAAAAACGAGGTGTTCCCCGTCCACATTGGCCAGCCGGCAACGGCTGCGCAGAGGTGGCGGCAACTGGGGGCGCAACTGACGGTCCAGCGCGTCGAGCCACAGGGCACGCCGCAGCGGGTTCCCGCTTTTGTCCGCCATTACCGCATCCAGCGCCGGTTTCGGTGCCGACGCGGGGCGAACGCTGGATTTCGGCTCAGACATGAAAACTCACTGATGGCATTCAAAAAGATCGTAATCAAAACGCGTGAAGGACAGGCCAAATCGTCGCCGATCACGCGTTTGCGGTTCTATTTCGAGGACCGCCCCCGCGCCCTGCTGGGCAGCGTGCTCGGGGTAGGCTGCATTATCGGCCTTGCTGGCGGCATTGGCGCCAGCGCGCTGAATGATTCCCGGCTGCAGGCCAAGGTCGAGCGCCAGGATGCGGAGCTGGCCAAGGTCAAGCGCGATGCGCAGACCCAGGTCAATGCGCTGGCGGCTCGCCTCGGCGAGCTGCAGGCCCAGGCGACCCGCCTCAACGCCCTCGGCGAACGGCTGACCCAGATGGGCAAGCTGGAGGACGGCGAGTTCGACTTCAACGAGACCCCCGGCGTCGGTGACGGTGACGCAGGCGGCCCGACCAGCGACATCCCGGTCAAGGACGTCAACGCCGACTTACAGGTGCTGGAGCAGCGCTTCGCTGCTTCAGGCCGCCAGCTGTCGGTGATGGAATCGCTGATGTTCGACCACCAGCTGCAGCAGAACGCCGTGCCGTCGCGCATGCCGATCCGCAACAGCTACGTGACCTCCGGCTTCGGCACCCGTGCCGACCCGTTCGGCCGCGGTGCCGCCACCCACAAGGGCATGGACTTCCACGCAAAGGTCGGTGACCCGGTGATGGCCGTGGCCGAGGGCGTGGTCAGCTTCGCCGGCGTGAAGGGCGGCTACGGCAATGTCGTCGATGTCGACCATGGCAATGGCTATGTCACCCGCTACGCGCACAATTCGCGCCTGGTGGTGAAGGCCGGCGACCTGGTCCGTGCCGGCCAGGAAGTGGCCAAGGCCGGTTCCACCGGCCGTTCGACCGGTGCCCACGTGCACTTCGAGGTGTGGGAGAACGGCAACGTGGTCAACCCGCGCAAGTTCCTCGGCGACGGCGGCAACACGCCGGTCGGGCGGGTCAGCCGCGGTTGATCCCCGGGTCGGATCCCTTCCGCGCCGCGCAAGGGCTCTGACCCGACTCGGTTGATCTGGTAGTGCCGGCCGCTGGCCGGCAACCTCATGGATTTCGGCAGCATCGCGGATTGCCGGCCAGCGGCCGGCACTACCGGGAATGTTCGGATGCCATTGCCGCCAAAGGGTTGAAACCCCTTGCGGCCGTCCCAAGCTACAATGGGTGTTGCCATCGACAGGGCGCCAGGCGCCCTGTTTCGTTTGCGGCGGACGGATCCCCAGGGGGAGGCCGGGCGTCGTGTCCATCCAACCCGGTTCCTTCAATGATCAACAGCCTGCTTACCCGCGTATTTGGCAGTCGTAACGAACGACAGCTGCGCCAGCTCAACCGCATCGTCGCCAAGATCAATGCGCTGGAGCCGGAGATCGAGAAGCTGTCCGACGAGCAGCTTCAGGCCAAGACGCCGGAGTTCAAGCAGCGCATTGCTGGCGGTGAAGCCCTGGACAAGGTGCTGCCGGAAGCGTTCGCGGTCTGCCGCGAAGCCGGTCGCCGCGTGCTGGGCATGCGCCACTACGACGTGCAGCTGATCGGCGGCATGGTGCTTCACCTGGGCAAGATCGCAGAAATGCGCACCGGTGAAGGCAAGACCCTGGTGGCGACCCTGCCGGTGTACCTCAACGCGCTGGAAGGCAAGGGCGTGCACGTGGTCACCGTGAACGACTACCTGGCCCGCCGCGACGCCGCGCAGATGGGCAAGCTGTACAACTGGCTGGGCCTGAGCGTGGGCGTGGTGTACCCGGGCATGCCGCACAGCGACAAGCGCGAAGCCTACGCTGCGGACATCACCTACGGCACCAACAACGAATTCGGTTTCGACTACCTGCGCGACAACATGGCGCTGTCCAAGGCCGACCGCTACCAGCGCGGCCTGCACTACGCCATCGTCGACGAAGTCGACTCCATCCTGATCGACGAAGCGCGCACCCCGCTGATCATCTCCGGTCCGGCCGATGATTCCCCGGAGCTGTACATCCGCGTCAACCGTGTCGTGCCGCACCTGGTCAAGCAGGAAGCGGAAGACGGCGAAGGCGATTTCTGGGTCGACGAGAAGGGCAAGCAGGTGCACCTGTCCGAAGCGGGCATGGAGCACGCCGAGCAGCTGCTGGTCGAGGCCGGCATCCTCGATGGCGAGACCGAAGGCCTGTACGCGGCGCAGAACCTGACCGTGGTGCACCACCTCAACGCCGCCCTGCGCGCGCACGCGATCTACCAGCGTGACGTGGACTACATCGTGCGCGATGGCGAAGTGGTCATCGTCGACGAATTCACCGGCCGTACCCTGGCCGGCCGCCGCTGGTCCGATGGCCTGCACCAGGCGGTGGAAGCGAAGGAAGGCGTGCCGGTGCAGCGCGAGAACCAGACGCTGGCGAGCATCACCTTCCAGAACCTGTTCCGCATGTACAAGAAGCTGTCCGGCATGACCGGTACGGCCGATACCGAAGCGTTCGAGTTCCAGAGCATCTATGGCCTGGAAGTGGTGGTGATCCCGACCAACCGCCCGACCATCCGCAAGGACAGCCCGGACCAGGTGTTCCTCAACCGCAAGGGCAAGTTCAATGCGGTGCTGGCCGACATCGAAGAGTGCGCCAAGCGCGGCCAGCCGGTGCTGGTGGGTACCACCTCGATCGAAACCTCGGAAATGCTGTCCGAGCACCTGAGCAAGGCCGGCGTGAAGCACGAAGTGCTCAACGCCAAGCAGCATGACCGCGAAGCGACCATCGTCGCCAACGCGGGCCGCCCGGCGGCGGTGACCATCGCCACCAACATGGCCGGTCGTGGTACCGACATCGTGCTGGGCGGCTCGCTGGAAGCCGAGATCCACGCTCTGGGCGAGGACGCAACCGACGAGCAGAAGGCGGCGGTCAAGGCCGAATGGCAGAAGCGCCACGATGCAGTGAAGGCCGCTGGCGGCCTGCATATCGTCGGCACCGAGCGCCACGAGTCGCGTCGTATCGACAACCAGCTGCGCGGCCGTTCGGGCCGCCAGGGTGACCCGGGTTCGTCCCGTTTCTACCTGTCGCTGGAAGACAACCTGATGCGCATCTTCGCCTCCGACTGGGTGCAGAAGGCCATGCGCATGATGGGCATGAAGGAAGACGACGTCATCGAGGACCGCCTGGTCAGCCGCCAGATCGAAAAGGCGCAGCGCAAGGTCGAGGCCCACAACTTCGACATCCGCAAGAACCTGCTGGACTTCGACGACGTCAACAACGATCAGCGCAAGGTGATCTACGCCCAGCGCGACGAGCTGCTGGACGCCGAATCGGTGAAGGACAACGTCGACGGCATCCGTGACGACGTGATCTTCGACATCGTTGCGCGCTTCGTGCCGCCGAACTCGATCGACGAGCAGTGGGACCTGCGTGGCCTGGAAGCGACCCTGGAGTCGGACTTCGGCCTGCAGATGTCGCTGACCGACCTGGTCAAGCAGCATGAGGAACTGGACGCCGAGGCCATCGCCAGCAAGGTCCAGGAGCGCGTCAACCAGCACTTCGCCGAGAAGGAAGCCAGCCTGGGCGAAGAGACCATGCGCGCGCTGGAGAAGCACGTGATGCTGACCGTGCTGGACCAGAGCTGGAAGGAGCACCTGGCGCGCATGGATTACCTGCGCCAGGGCATCTACCTGCGTGGTTACGCGCAGAAGCAGCCCAAGCAGGAATACAAGAAGGAAGCCTTCGAGCTGTTCTCGGACATGCTGGAGAACGTCAAACGCGAAGTGGTGACCCTGCTGGCCCGCGTGCGTATCCGCAGCGACGAGGAAGTGCAGGCCCTGGAGGCCGCCGAGCGGCAGCAGGCGCAGGCTCGCCTGAGCCAGTCGCAGTTCCAGCACCAGGATGCGGGCGGCTACAGTGCCGACGAGGAAGCTGCGCAGGTGCAGGCTGCGCAGCAGGGCGTCGCGCAGATGCAGCGCGACGAGCCTAAGATCGGCCGCAACGATCCGTGCCCGTGCGGCAGTGGCAAGAAGTACAAGCACTGCCACGGCCAGCTGAGCTGATCCCGAAGAGCCCCGCGAAAGCGGGGCTTTTCGTTTGTTGCGGGGGAGTTGCACCGGATCCGTGATTGCGCCGGCCGCACTGTTCTGGGCATGCTTCCCCCATGCCTTCCCCCACCCGATCGATCCACGTCGTGGCCGCCGTCATCACCGACGCCCGTGGCCGCGTGCTGCTCAACCGCCGTACCGAGAACCGCGACATGGCCGGCCTGTGGGAGTTCCCCGGCGGCAAGCGCGAATCCGGCGAGACCTCCGAACAGGCGCTGGCGCGTGAACTGCGCGAAGAGCTGGGCATCGAGGCCGATGTCGGGCCCTGGCTGATGGACGTGCCGCAGCGCTATCCGGACAAGCACCTGACCCTGGAAGTGCGCCATGTGCGCAGCTGGAAGGGCACCCCGCGCGGCCGCGAAGGCCAGGCGATCACCTGGGTGGCGCAGGACAAGCTGGGCCGCTATTCGATGCCGCCGGCCGACCTGCCGGTGGTGGCCGCACTGCGCCAACCGGACCGCTACCTGATCACGCCGGCGCCGGCTGACGATGCCAGCGGCGTGCAGCACTGGCATGACTGCCTGCAGCGCGCGGTCGCGGCGGGCCAGCAGCGCATCCAGCTGCGCCTGCCACCGGAACACCCGCAACGGCAGGCAATGATCGAACAGGCCGTGCGCGCGCATCGTCGCGGCGTGCAATGGCTGGTCAACCGCGATGTCGCGCTGGCACGCGCACTGGGCGTGGGTGTGCACCTGGGCAGCGAGCAGCTGCAGGACCTGCAGGAACGGCCCTTGCCGGAAGGGCAGCTTGTCGCCGCGTCCTGCCACGACCTGGAGCAGCTGCAGGCGGCGCAGCGGCTGGGCTGCGACTTCGTGGTGCTCGGCCCGGTGCAGGCCACGGCCAGCCACCCCGGGGCAGTGCCGCTGGGCTGGGAGGCCTTCGCCGCGCTGCGCGCGCAGGTGTCGCTGCCGATCTACGCGTTGGGTGGGATGGTTGCCGGCCATATCGCCGAAGCCCGTCGCCACGGTGGGCAGGGTATCGCTGCGATTGGCGGGTTGTGGCCGGCGTAAAGCCGCGTCGGTCGCCGGGCATCGCCCGGTGCTGGCGTGGAAGGGAGGCAGTAGATCCACGCCATGCGTGGATGGATGCCTGCGATCACAACGTGATCCAGAAACACCCGTACTGCCGCCGTAATCCCACCACCGTCGAGGCACGCGCCACGCTGCCTGGCAGGGTCTGCTCCAGACGCAGTCCGACCGGATGGCGAACATCCGTCGGCTCAGGGGCGGATCCCTGCGCAGCAGGGCCCTGACCCTCGTCAGTCACTGCGTCCTGGCCCTGTCCTGGATACACCGGTACCACGTCTACCAGCGGCCGCCGCGCCAGCGATTCCAGTTGACCGAGGATGCGCTGTGCACCGGCATCGGAGACCGCGCCCCACAGGTACAGCGACGACAACCGGTTCACATCGTTGCTGAGGGTGCCGATGCGCAGCGCGTCCACCAGCTCGCTAAGGCGCCGTGGGCAGCGCGCCCCCAGGGTGTCTCGCCGCAGGGTGCTGCCGGTGGGCGCGGGCGGTGGCAATCGTGATCGGGCGCCGACGCTGTCGCAGGGCCGGTCGGTATACACGCTCTGGCCCTGCGCATCGGTGCAGCGGTTCAAGCGCGTGGACTGCGCATGGACAACGCTCGATGCCGAGCACAATGACAGCAGCAACAGCAGGAAGGAAAGCCGGTTCATCGACGCAGGGTAGCGCCGATCGCGGTGGCATGGCGTGCTTTCAGCCGTGCAGCAGCTTCAGCACCGACGTGGTCGGCTTGGCCAGGTTCAGGGTGTAGAAGTGCAGGCCCGGCGCGCCGCCCTCGACCAGGCGCTGGCACAGCCTGGCGACCACTTCGGTACCGAACGCCCGCACCGATTCGGCGTCATCGCCATAGGCCTGCATCTTGCGGCTGATCCAGCGCGGGATCTCCGCACCGCACTGCTCGGAGAAACGGCGCAGCTGGCTGAAGTTGGCGATCGGCATGATGCCGGGCGTGATCGGTACCTGTACGCCGAGCCGGCGCACGGCATCGACGAAGTGGAAGTACGCATCCGGGTTGTAGAAATACTGGGTGATCGCCGCGTCGGCGCCGGCATCGATCTTGGCCTTGAAGTGCTTGAGGTCGGCCAATGCATCGGAGGCCTGTGGGTGGGTCTCCGGGTAGGCACCTACCTCGATGCGGAACGCATCGCCGTGTTCGGCGCGGATGAACTCGATCAGCTCGGCGGCATAGCGCATGTCGCCGGGGAAGCCCATGCCGGAGGGCAGGTCGCCGCGCAGCGCGACCAGGCGATGGCAGCCGATGGCGCGGTACAGCTTGAGCAGTTCGCGGATTTCCTGGCGGGTGCCGCCGACACACGACAGATGCGGTGCGGCCTCGAAGCCATGGTGCTGGTTGAGATGGCGCACGGTCTCGGAGGTATAGCTCAGCGTCGAGCCACCAGCGCCGAAGGTACAGGACACGTACTCGGGGCCGTAGTCCTTCAGCTTGGCTGCGGCGCGATCGAGCTGGCTGCGCTGTTCGTCGGTCTTGGGCGGATAGAACTCGAAGCTGATGGCAGTCATGGCACGGGCGGCGGCGGCGGGTGTGGATCAGTATATCGCTTCATCAAGATGGATGTGCGCGAATATGTGGAGGCGTGGCCGCTGCCGGGCGCTCGCGCGGGACAGGCTGCTACAGCTCAGCGCTGACCGGGCTGGTGATGAAGCCCCACAGCAGGCGCGCCATCACCGCCGGCGAGCGTGCCTGTGCACGGGCGTACGCCCACAGTGCGTCCAGGCGCGGGCGGTCGTACAAGTGCCCGGCCAGCAGCACGGCGTGGATGCGGCGCGTGTTGCCGGTGTCCAGCAGCGGATTGCCATCGAGCAACACCAGGTCGGCGGCCCGGCCGACCTCGACGCTGCCATGCGATGCCTGCAGCTGCAGATGACGCGCGGCCTGCAGCGTGGCCGCACGCAGCACGTCGGCCTGGCTCAGCCCCGCCTGCCGCAGCCACTGCAGTTCGTCGTGGTAACGCAGTCCACCCAGTCCGGTATCGGTGCCGACCAGTACGGTCACGCCAGCCCGATGGGCGGCGCCGGTGAGCGCCAGGCCATGGGTGAAGTAGGCCTTCAGCGCCTGTTCGCCGCGCGCGCCGGGATAGCGCGCCACGGTGGCCTTCAGATCGTCGCGCCATGCCCAGCGCGAGAGCGGATCCAGGTAGGCCAGGCGCGGGTCGTCGACGAACGCCGGATCGCGCGCGCGTGCATCCTCTTCGCGGGTGACATGGGTCGGTACGAACGCCGCACCGCTGGCCTGCATCAGGTCGAACGCCTGGGCGCAGAGGGCGGGCTGGTAGTCACCCACCATGGCTTCGGCGAGCGCGGTCGGGTTCCCGTCATCGAGCGAGCCTTCGCGCCAGGCGGCGGCACTGTCCACGCAATGGCGCACGAACAGATGGCCGTGCTCGAAGCTGCGCTGGCCCGCGTGCAATGCGGCTTCCAGCGGGACCGCCCTGGGCAGGTGTCCGACCAGGGGCAGATGCAGCTGCCGCGCTTCGCTGGCCAGCCGCTGGTAGGTCTCGGCGCGAAGGCGGTTGTAGACCTTGAACGCATCGACGCCGCGTGCGCGGTACGCGTGTGCACGTTCGCCCGCTGCATCCGGCGTCAGCGCCGGGTCTTCAAAATAGAAGCTGGCGATCTGTACGAAGCGCGGTGCAACCTGCTGCCCGGCAATGGCCTGCGCGGTCCAGCGGCGCTTGTCGGCCACGCAGGCGATCAGCGGATCGGTGGCCTGTGGGCAGTCCATCATGTCGCGGGTACCGGTGATGCCGTTGGCCAGCATCAACGGAAACTGCAGTTGCGGTGACAGCTGCAGTGCATGGGTGTGCATGTCCCAGAAAGCGGGCAGCAGCCAGCGTCCGCCCGCATCGAGAACCGGCAACGTGGTCTCCGGCGGGTCTTCACCGATGGCGGTGATGGTGCCGTTGCGCACGGTCACCGTGGTGGGTTCGCTGGCCTGGCCGCGGGCGATGTCCACCACGCGTGCGTTGACGATCACGTGACTGTTGCCGGGGTGGGGCAGCGGTGGTGCAGACAGCGGCCAGAGCAGGGCGGCGGTGAACAACAGGGGGGGGGCCAGCAGGAGCACGGCCAGCACGCGCGGCCAGCGGCGACGACGGGCGGAGCGGGGTAGTGCATCCATGAACCGGCAATCCTTGCATGGGGTCGCCTGCAGGGTGCGCCAACATGGGTGCCGATGCCAGTGACCATCGGCATCCCGCCCTCCATGCCGCGTGGGCAGGTACCCTGTGCAGCGGATTCCCTGATCACGCCGCGCCATGTCCATCGTTCTCACCGATTTCGCCCGTCCCCGCCTGTTCCCGCGCGTACCGCGTGGCAACACGATCCAGGACTGCACTGCCGAACAGTTCGAAGCGCACCTCAACGCGCACGCGCCGATGAAGGTACTGGACGGCTATGCGCCGTTCTGCAAACTGTTCGTCTACGAGAACTGGACCAGCACGCGCTGCCTGACCGTGCCGATCACCGAGGCCAACCGCCATCTGCTGCGCAGTGGTTACGAGGCACGCAATCGCGACGAACTGCCGGTGCTGGTGCGCTGGTTCGAGGGCGTGGAGTCGCCGCGTGCGAACTATCTGGTGGTGATCCTGTACAGCGCCGAGCAGCTGGCGAAGGAAGGCTCGCCGATCGAGGCCGACTGGGGCATCGTCGGCTGTATCTATACCGCCGAGCCGGAAGAGGTGCCGATGGCGCCGATCACGATGATGCGCAATGCGCTGGGCGTGGAAGAGGGCGGTTCCGGCGTGCCGTTGGACCGCGAGGCCTACCGGCGTTCTGTCGAGTTCTGGGAGAGCAACGCGAACTGGCGGCCGTGAGCGATATTGGTCATCCACGCATCGCGTGAGTGTACGGACCGCAGTAGAGCCACGCCATGCTTGGCTGCCTGGCCATCAGGCAGCTTTCCATTCCCACCACGGGTAGTGGTACTCGCGGTCGATGGCCTGCCAATGCTGGCCGCAGTGCATGCAGGCAACGTTGTGGCAATCGCCCCAACCATCCTCGGCCTCCTGCAACGCGAGCAGCTGCATCTGCCCTTGTTCAATCAGGCGGCGCGGATCGAAGAACGGGTAGCCGGGATTGAGCGCGCACAGGCAGCCTGCGTGCGCCTGCCAGTGACGCAGCCGTTTCAGGGCCGCCTCCAGATGCGCCTGGTTGCTGATCAGCATGCCGCCGAGGGTGATGCCGTGGCAGCTGCGTTCAATCAGGTCCACATGCGCGGCCAATGCGTCCAGCGACGGTGCACTGAACAGTCGTGCGACGATGCGGGCGGCGTCGGTGATGCGCGTCGCGTCGCGCGACAGCAGGTCCTGCAGCAGCACATCGGCCTGCGCGTCTTCCAGCCTGGGCGGCGGCGCCGCAGACCAGGGCCAGCGCATCAGCGTGCCTTGCCGATGGCAGCGTAGTGGCCGGCGGTCAGGCGCAGCAGGTCGGCCGGCGCCAGTTCCACTTCCAGGCCACGGCGGCCGGCGCTGACGTGCAGCGTGGGCAACACCTGCGCGCTGGCATCCAGGAACGTGCGCAGGCGCTTCTTCTGCCCCAGCGGGCTGATGCCGCCGACCAGGTAACCGGTCGCACGCTGCGCGGCGTCGGCGGCGGCCATCTCGCACTTCTTGCAGCCGGCCGCTTCGGCCAGCGCCTTCAGGTCCAGGTGGCCGGCCACCGGCACGATCGCCACCAGCAGTTCATGTGCTTCAGTGCTGGCCAGCAGGGTCTTGAAGACCTGGGCCGGGTCGAGGCCGAGCTTGTCGACGGCTTCGCCGCCATACGATTCGGCGTGGGCGTCGTGCACATAGCTGCGCACGGTGTGGGCGATCTTCTCGCGCTTGAGCAGGTTGATGGCCGGGGTCATGGACGCATCCTAGCGCGGGGCAGGGGCGTTGCCTTGACCGAGACTCGCGCGTCAACGCAGAACGGGCGCCCGAAGGCGCCCGTCCCGGCTGCGATCGGCTGCATCCAGCATCAGCGCGACATCGACTGCTGCGTCTGCATCTGTTCCTGGGTCTGTCGCTGCGACAGTTCGTTGTCCAGGGCCTGGCTCTGCCGCGTGCTGTCCTGCAGATTGTGGTTCACCGCCTGCGACAGGTCCACGTAGGTGCGATGCATGGCGGGATCGCCGAGCTGGCCCTGCACCGCGAACACGCCCTGGTTGTCCGGCCGCGCCAGCACAGTATCGACCTGGCTCATGCCGGCCAACTTTGCCTCGTAAGCCACCTGGCCTGCGGCGTTCTCGAGCTGGCTGCGGTCATTGAACAGCGGCGACAGGCCGCCCTGGCGCCGCTGTTCTTCCAGTGCTTCCAGCTTTTCCACGACCTGCTGGTAACGCGGGTTGTCGGCGTGGCCCGGGGAGGCCATGGTCGGTTCGGCAGCCGGTGCGCGCTGCTGCGTAGCCGCATCCAGTGCGGCCAGGGTAGTGCCGCCAGCCTTGCCGTCTACGGTGAGGTGGTGATCCCGCTGGAACTGCTTGACCGCTTCCAGGGTGCCGGGGCCGAAATCGCCATCGGCCACCAGCGGCTTGCCGTCCTTGCCCAGATAGCCCAGGTCGGACAGCTTCTGCTGCATGGCCTGCACCTCATCTCCCTTGCTGCCGTTGACCAGCACGCCGTTGCCCGCAGGCGTGCCCGGTGACCCGTGCGAGGGAGCATGGGTGGGGGTGATGCCGATCTGGACCATGGCCCGGTCGAAGCGCTCATCGCGGCTGGCTACGGCGGCCTGCGACTGGATGCCGTATTTGGTGGCATCGACGAAGTTCTGCACGTCGCCGCGCGTCGGCGGATTGCCGGCCTGGACCGTGCCGCCCTGCAGCTTTTCCGCATTGCCGGCCAGATAGCTGATGAACTGCGGGCCCATGCTGCCGAACTGGTTGTCATAGTCCGCCATGGCCAACTGCAACTCCGGGTTGGCGGCGATGGCATCGGCCGCGGCCGGATTGGTTGCACGCACCTTGGCGATGGCCTGATCGACACGCTCGATGGCGCTGTCCAGCTTGGCGTTGGTGAGCTCGTCCATCCTGGCCTGCGGAATGGCCTGCAACTTGGCGTCGAGCGCCGCCAGCTGCTGGGTGCTCAATCCGCCCTGCTGGGACAACAGTGCGATGTCACCATCGGTGAAGCCGTTGTCGCGCAGGAAGCGCCTGGCCTGCGGATTGCCGCCGACATCGAACTGCACCAGCCCGAACGAATAGGTGCTTGCGCCCTTCTGTGCGTATGAGAAGTGGTCCAGGTGGCGGGTGTCGCCGCCCAGCTCGGTGTTGAGGAACAGCGTGGACAGCTGTTCGCGCGTAAGGGTGGAATCCGTTGCCATGGTCATCGTCCTTCAATGAGAGAAAAGCGCCGGGCGTGCCCGGCGATTGTCAGCCGGCGCAGTGCTGCTGGGTGAAGCCGAGCAGCTGGCGGATAGCCTGGGTGCCGTAAGCAGCCGGCGCCGGTTCGAGGGCGAACTGGCCAACCATCTGGTTGCTGCACAGCTGTACGGTGCGCCTGCCGGCGGAGGTTTCCTGGGTGCAGTTGGCTGCGAGCAGGGCGTTGGCGCCGCCGCCCATGTTCGTGGCGGCCGTGCAGCCCAGCAGGCGGCCTTCCTGGCCGTTCTCACCCAGCAGCGCGTTGAAGTTAGCCAGCTGGCTGTTGGGATCGCGCAACACCAGCAGGTCCACGCACTGCTGCTGGCCGTCAGGGGCTTCGCATGCATCCTGATCGACCAGGCCGTCACGCGTAGCGGACAGCACGTTGAGGCGATCGGCGTACACCTGCCGCAGGCACTGTGCATCGGTGCACAGGTCGCGGGTGTGCTCCTGCCAGCGCTGCTGTTCGGCGTGCAGCTTGCTCTGCCCTGCTGCATCGAGCGTGGCCTGTGCGGCAGTGACCGCCTTGCCCATGTCCGCATCCAGGCCGGTCAGGGTCGGGTCCTTGCAGACCAGGGTCTGTGCCGGCGACGCTGCATCGGCGCAACCAGCGCTTGTGTCGGCAACCGTGGCGGGCGCGTCGGCGGCCTTGCCTGCGGGGCTGGCCTGTCCGCTGGCCGCAGCCGGAGCCGTAGCGCCGGCGTCGCCGGCAGGTGGGGTGCAGGCGGCCAGCAGGGCCACCCAGCACAGGGTCATCAGGGGCTTCATGGCCCGGTTCAGTCGTTCACGGTTGCGCGGCATGTCCTGTCCTTTGGTTTCTGCGTCCCGGCGCATGGCCTGCCGTTGGCAGCCCACGCGGGCGTAAAGCCTAGCAAGCAGCTTCTTAGTGCTCCGTGACAGGGTGCGCGGATCAGTTGCCGGGTGCCGCAACGCAGAACGGGCGCCCGAAGGCGCCCGTCCTGTCTGCATCCGTTGCCGGGGTCAGAGCCCTTTCATGCGGAAAGGGATCCGACCCCGCGTACGCCGGTAGTGCCGGCCGCTGGCCGGCACCCCATAGGCATCAGTAGCGGTAGTGGTCCGGCTTGAACGGGCCTTCCACCGGCACGCCGATGTAGTCGGCCTGGTCCTGGGTCAGGGTGGTCAGCTTCACGCCGATCTTCTCCAGATGCAGGCGGGCCACTTCTTCGTCCAGCTTCTTCGGCAGCAGGTAGACCTTCTTCTCGTAGCTGTCCTTGTTCGCCCACAGGTCGATCTGTGCCAGGGTCTGGTTGGCGAAGCTGTTGGACATCACGAAGCTCGGGTGGCCGGTGGCGCAGCCCAGGTTCACCAGGCGGCCTTCGGCCAGCAGGAAGATCGCGTTGCCGTTCGGGAAGATGTACTTGTCCACCTGCGGCTTGATGTTGACGTGCTTGATGCCCGGGTAGGACACCAGTGCGTCGACCTGGATCTCGTTGTCGAAGTGGCCGATGTTGCAGACGATGGCCTGGTCCTTCATCGCGCTCAGGTGCTCGATGCGGATGATGTCGCGGTTGCCGGTGGTGGTGACGTACAGGTCGGCACGGCCCAGGGTCGATTCGATGGTGTTGACTTCATAGCCTTCCATCGCCGCCTGCAGGGCGCAGATCGGGTCGATCTCGGTGACGATCACGCGCGCGCCGTAGGCACGCAGCGAGGCCGCGCAGCCCTTGCCGACGTCGCCGTAGCCGCAGACCACGGCCACCTTGCCGGCCAGCATCACGTCCATCGCGCGCTTCAGGCCGTCGGCCAGCGACTCGCGGCAGCCGTACAGGTTGTCGAACTTGCTCTTGGTGACCGAGTCGTTGACGTTGATCGCTGGGATCAGCAGGGTGCCGGCCTGGGCCAGCTGGTACAGGCGGTGCACGCCGGTGGTGGTCTCTTCGGAAACGCCCTTCCAGTCCTTGACCACGCGGCCCCAGTAACCCGGGCGCTCCTTGGCCACGCGCTTGAGCAGGTTCTTGATGACCTGTTCTTCGTGCGAGGCGGACGCGGTGTTGACCCAGTCGCTGCCGTTTTCCAGCTCGTAGCCCTTGTGGATCAGGAGGGTCACGTCACCGCCGTCGTCGACCACCAGTTCCGGGCCGGTCAGGGTGCCGTCGGCCAGGGTGAAGGTCAGCGCGTCCAGGGTGCAGTCCCAGTACTCTTCCAGGGTCTCGCCCTTCCAGGCGAACACCGGGGTGCCGGTGGCGGCGATGGCGGCAGCCGCGTGGTCCTGGGTCGAGAAGATGTTGCACGAGGCCCAGCGCACATCGGCGCCGATGTCCTTCAGGGTCTCGATCAGCACTGCGGTCTGGATGGTCATGTGCAGCGAGCCGGTCACGCGCACGCCCTTCAGCGGCAGCTCGGCCTGGTACTTGCGGCGGATCGACATCAGGCCCGGCATTTCGTGCTCGGCGATGTCCAGTTCCTTGCGGCCCCAGTCGGCCAGCGTGATATCGCGGATCTTGTAATCACCTTCGGTGGAGAAGGTCTTGGCAACAGCGTTCATTCGTGTGCTCCGGTTGTGGGCGAGCGGATGCTCGCATCTAGCCGGGCGCCGTTGTTACAAAGCCACCTTACCGAGCCTGGCCGGGCCTCGTGGGATCCGGTCGCAGCGCCCCTCGGCAGGTGAGAACCCCCATTATATCGCGGCCCCAGCGTGACATCGGCATGACCCAACCATCGGCAGATGGGGCCACGTGCACGGCCTGTTAAGGTCGGAGTTTTCACGCATCACACAGGTGGAACGATGAGCATGCACGCGCGCCGCACACGGCGCTGGACCGGCCTGGTCCTGTCGATGGGGCTGCTGGCGGTGGCCCCGCTGGCCTGGGCGGCCGCCTCGCAGCCAGCTCCGGCGCAGGCGCAGGGCGTCAATGGCTACGAACTGCCATCGGCCGCACTGCAGGCAGTGGTCGACGCCCCGCGCGCGCCGTCGCTGTTCCTGTCGCCGCGCCGCGACGTGGCCGCGATGATGCAGATGCCGTCGCTGCCGTCGATCCAGGTGGTGGCGCAGCCGGAACTGAAGCTGGCCGGCCTGCGCATCAACCCGCGCACGTTCTCCGACAGCCGCTTCAGCTTCGGTGAGAAGCTGTGGCTGATGAACGTGGCCGATGGCAAGGAGCGGCAGATCAGTGGCCTGCCGGCCACGCTGTCGATCGCCAGTGTGATGTGGTCGCCGGACCAGAAGTGGCTGGCCTTCAACCAGGTCGACGCCGCCAGCGGCGCCAATGAACTGTGGCTGGTGGATGTGGCCGGTGGCAGCGCCCGCCGCCTGGTTGCCGGCTTGAACACGGTGATCGGCAGCGGCTACCAGTGGCTGCCGGACAGCCGCGGGCTGGTGGTGTTCACCCGCCCGGCCAACCTGGGGCCGGCCCCGGCCGCCGACGGCGTCCCGACCGGCCCTGCCGTGCAGCAGACCAGCCAGGGCGGCGGCGTAGTGTCGATCCGTACCTATCAGGACCTGCTGAAGAACGAAGCCGACGCTCGCCAGTTCGATTACTACGCGACTACCCAGCCGATGGAAGTCGGCCTGGATGGCAGTACCCGCGCGATCGGTGCGGCCGGCATCTTCATGGGCTTCTCGGTGTCGCCTGACGGCCGCTTCGTGCTGCGCCAGCCGGTGCAGCGTCCGTACTCCTACGTGGTGCCGGTAAGCAGTTTTCCGCGCCGCATTGAAGTGATCGAGCGTGCCACCGGCAAGCTGGTGCATACCGTGGCGGTGCGCCCGCTGGTGGAAGGCCTGCCGACCGGCAACGATGCCGAAGTGACCGGCGTGCGCGACATCAGCTGGCGCGGTGATGCCGATGCCACCCTGGTCTGGGCCGAAGCGCAGGACGGTGGTGATCCGAACCGGGAAGCCAAGGTGCGCGATGCGGTGCTGATGCAGGCTGCGCCGTTCGACAAGCCGCCGGTGACCCTGGCCCAGCTTGGCAGCCGCCTGAGCGGCATCAACTGGGGCCGTGGCGACCTGGCCCTGCTGACCGAGTCGTGGTGGAAGACCCGCAGGACCAGGACCTGGCTGATCGCCCCGGACAACGCCGGTGCCGAGCCGCGCCTGCTGTGGGATCGTGACGCGCAGGACCGTTATGCCGATCCGGGGCGGCCGCTGCTGGCCAGCGATGAACGTGGTCGCTCGCTGCTGCAGACCAGCCCGGAAGGCAGCAGCCTGTACCTGGCCGGTGCCGGCGCTTCGCCGGAAGGCGACCGCCCGTTCGTGGACCGCTTCGACATCGCCACGGGCAAGGCGACGCGCCTGTTCCATTCGCAGGCGCCGAGCTATTCGCTGCCGGTGGCATTGCTGGACAACCAGGGCAATTCGCTGCTGCTGAGCCGCGAGAGCCCGGACGAACCGGCCAACTTCTACGTGCAGTCGCTGGCCGACGCCGGTGCCGCACCGCGCGCGCTGACCCGTTTCGCCCATCCGCTGCCGCAGCTGAAGGGCGTGCAGAAGGAGCAGATCCGTTACCAGCGCAAGGATGGCGTCGACCTGACCGCGACACTGCTGCTGCCGCCGGGCTACGATCCCAAGCGCGACGGCCCGCGCCCGCTGCTGATGTGGGCCTACCCGGGCGAGTTCAAGAGCGCGGCCGCGGCCAGCCAGGTGACCGATTCGCCGTACCGCTTCAACGCGGTCAGCTACTGGGGCCCGCAGGCGTTCCTGGCCAAGGGCTATGTGGTGCTGGCCAGCCCGTCGATGCCGATCATCGGCGAGGGTGACAAGGAGCCGAACGACACCTACATCGAACAGCTGGTGGCCAATGCGCAGGCGGCGGTGGATGAAGTGGTGCGCCGAGGCGTGACCGATCGCGATCACATCGCCATCGGTGGCCACTCCTATGGTGCGTTCATGACGGCCAACCTGCTGGCACACACCCGCCTGTTCAAGGCCGGCATCGCGCGCAGCGGTGCATACAACCGCACGCTTACTCCGTTCGGTTTCCAGGCCGAGGAGCGCAACTACTGGCAGGCGCAGGACGTCTACCAGAAGATGGCGCCGTTCAATTACGCCGACAGGATCAAGGATCCGATCCTGTTCATCCACGGCGTGGACGACAACAACTCCGGCACGTTCCCGATCCAGAGCGAGCGCATGTTCGCCGCGGTGAAGGGCCTGGGTGGCACCGCGCGGCTGGTGATGCTGCCCAACGAATCGCATGCTTACCGGGCACGCGAATCGATCATGACCATGCTGGCCGAAAGCGAGCGCTGGCTGGAGCAGACCATCGGCCCGGCCGAGCAGGGCAAGGCGAAGAAGAAGCGCTGATACCTGCATGAGGGCGGCCCCTGTAACAGGGGCCGCCTGTGCGGCTGCGCCGCCGCCCGAGCGTGGGCTCGGGCGCTACACGGTGTCGCGCGCCACGACGCTTGTAGAGCCGAGCCCATGCTCGGCTGCGTCCGCCAGGGATGCGTGCAGATGAAACCATTTTTGCATCGCAGCACGCTGCCCGTTCTGGTTTAGGCTTGGGGTCTGGATCCGTTGACCGAGGCCTGTGCGTCGCCGATGAACGAGTACCGCAGCAGCATCGAGTTTGCTTCCCCCGATCTTCCGCTTCGCGATGACGTGCGCCGGCTCGGCGCACTGGTCGGTGACCTGCTGGTCGAGCAGGTATCGGCGGCCTTCCTCGACGAGGTCGAGGACGTGCGCACCCGCGCCATCGCCCGTCGCGAGAACCAGGCGCCGCTGTCGGAGCTGGCCGAAGGGCTGGCCGGGCGCACGCCGCAGCAGGCCGAGACCATGGTGCGGGCCTTCAGCACCTACTTCCAGGTGGTCAACATTGCCGAGCGCGTGCATCGCATCCGCCGCCGCCGTGACTACCAGCGTGCCGGTACCGCAGGGGCGCAGCCCGACGGCCTGCAGGATGCGCTGCAGCACCTGAAGGCGCAGGGCGTGGGCCTGGACGAGCTGGCGCAGTGGCTGCCGCGCATCGACATCGAACCGGTGTTTACCGCGCACCCGACCGAAGCGGTGCGCCGTGCGCTGCTGGAGAAAGAGCAGCTGATGGTGGCCAGCCTGGTCGACAACCTCGACGGCCAGCGCACGCCGGGGGAAGCGGCCGCCGATGCTGCGCGCTTCCGCATGGCGCTGACCGCGTCGTGGCAGACCACTGATTCCTCGCCGGTGCGGCCCACCGTCGATGACGAGCGCGAGCACGTCGGCTTCTATCTGGTGCAGGTGCTGTACCGCGTGATTCCGGTGCTGTACGAATCGCTGCAGCAGGCGCTGCGCGATACCTATGGGGAAGAGCTGCCACTGCCGCGCCTGCTGCGCTTCGGTACGTGGGTGGGCGGGGACATGGACGGCAATCCGAACGTGGATGCCCACACCATCCGCACTACGCTGGATGCGCAGCGGCAGGCGGTACTGGCGCGCTATCAGAAGGAACTGCTGCAGCTGGCCAGCCTGCTCAGCCAGTCCACCGAGCGGGTGGGCGTGAGCGATGCGCTGCAGGCGCGCGTGGCGCACTACCAGCAGCTGCTGCCGCAGGTACAGTCGCGCCCGCGCCATGCCGACATGCCCTACCGCCTGCTCAACGATCGCATGCGCGCGCGCCTGCAGGCCACGCTGGAAGACGGCGAGGGCGCTTACGCCGGCCCGGATGAACTGATCGACGACCTGCAGCTGATCCTCGACAGTTTGCGCGCCAATCGCGGCGAGCACGCTGGCGGCTTCGCCGTGCAGCGGCTGTTGTGGCGGGTGAAGACGTTCGGCTTCCATCTGGCGCGGTTGGACGTGCGTCAGGAATCGAGCGTGCATGCGCGCGCGCTGGCGGCGGTGCTGGGCGGCGACCCGGCGTGGGAGGGCCTGGATGCCTTGGGCCGCGCGCGCCTGCTGGCACCGCATGCCAGTGGCGAGGTGCCGTTGCCGAAAGGCGACGACGAAGGCAACCGGCGGCTGGACGCCGTGTTCGCTGCATTGGCCGATGCCCGTGCGCGGCATGGCGGCGATGCACTGGGCAGTTACATCATTTCGATGGCGCACGACCGCAGCGACGTGCTGGCGGTGCTGGCGCTGGCGCGGCGTGGTGGCCTGGTCGATGCCGATGGCGGCGTGCCGCTCGATATCGCGCCGCTGTTTGAAACTGTGGACGACCTCAAGCGCGGCACCGCCACGCTGCGCGACCTGCTGGAGGATCCGGTGTACCGCGCGCACCTGCGTGCACGCGATGATGTTCAGATGGTGATGCTGGGCTATTCGGACAGCAGCAAGGATGGTGGCATTGCTGCTTCGCGTTGGGGCCTTCAGCGCGCGCAGGTGGAACTGCTGGAGGTGGCGGCCGAGGCCGGCATCCGCCTGACCTTCTTCCATGGCCGGGGCGGCTCGATCAGCCGTGGTGGTGGCAAGACCACCCACGCCGTGGATGCGTCGCCACGCGGCAGCATCGATGGCCGCCTGCGGGTGACCGAGCAGGGCGAGGTGATCCATCGCAAGTACGGCATCCGCGCGCTGGCCCTGCGCTCGCTGGAGCAGGCTACCGGTGCAGTGCTGCGCGCCAGCCTGCGCCCGCGTGCCGCCGAACCGCGCGAGGATGCGTGGCGGCCGGTGATGGATGCGGTGGCTGCGGCCAGCAGCGAGGTGTATCGCGGGTTCGTTGGCCAGGCCGGTTTCATGGATTATTTCCGTACCGCCACGCCGATCGACGTGATCGAGCGGATGACGCTGGGCTCGCGGCCGTCGCGCCGGCTCGGCCAGGACGCAGCGCTGGGCAACCTGCGTGCGATTCCCTGGGTGTTCGCCTGGAGCCAGGCGCGTGCGGTGATTCCCGGCTGGTACGGCGTGGGCAGTGGCCTGCAGGCCGCGGTCGATGCCGGCCACGAACAGACCCTGCGCGATATGGCGCGGGACTGGCCGTTCTTCCGTACCTTCCTGGATGACATCGCGATGGTGCTGTCCAAGGGCGATATCACCATCGCCGAGCAGTTCTCGCTGTTGTCGGGTGAACTGCATGGGCGCTTCTTCCCGCAGGTGCAGCGCGAACTGGAGCTCACCCGGCGCTGGCTGCTGGCGTTGATGGACCAGAAGACGCTGCTGGACCACGACGCGCGGCTGGCGCTGTCGATCCGCCTGCGCAATCCCTACGTCGATCCGATCAGCGTGCTGCAGGTGGAACTGCTGCAGCGCTGGCGGGCCAGCGGGCGCGAGGATGACGATCTGCTGCGCGCGCTGGTGGCGTGCGTGAACGGCGTTTCGCAGGGCGTGCAGAACACAGGGTGACCTGGCGTTGGTAGTGCCGGCCGCTGGCCGGCAACCTCATGATGTTTGGCAGCACGCGCGAGGTTGCCGGCCAGCGGCCGGCACTACCTCATTCTTCCGGCGACGGCGGGTTCGACGCCAGCAGTTCCAGGTGGCGCTGTTCCATTTCCTGGCGCAGCTGGCGGCGGATCTGTGCTGCGGCCTGGCGGCGCTTTTCGTCGGACGTTGCCGGCTGCAAGGGCGGGACAGGCGTCGGCCGGCCTTCTTCATCCACTGCGACCATCGTGAAGAAGCAGCTGTTGGCGTGGCGCACGCTGCGCTTGAGGATGTCCTCAGCCACCACCTTGATGCCGATCTCCATCGATGAGGTGCCGGTGTAGTTCACCGAGGCCAGGAAGGTGACCAGCTCGCCCACCGCGATGGGCTGGCGGAACATCACCTGGTCCACCGACAGGGTGACCACGTAGCTGCCGGCATAGCGGCTGGCGCAGGCGTAGGCCACCTGGTCAAGCAGGCGCAGGATGGCGCCACCATGGACCTTGCCGGAGAAATTGGCCATTTCCGGTGACATCAGCACGGTCATGGACAGCTGGTGGGTTTTCAGTTCGGTCGACATGCGGCGATTGTATCGGCAACCGGTCGTGCCGGACGCTGGCCGGCAACCACGCGGTTGTTTCCGGAGGCCATGAAAAAGCCGGCCAGCGGCCGGCTCTACCAGAAGCAGAAGGGCCGCTTGCGCGGCCCTTCGTGTTGCTTACTTCAGCTTCGCATCGGCGCGCAGGGCGGCGGCGCGGTCGGTCTTCTCCCAGGAGAAGGCCGTGGCGTTGACGGTCTCGCCTTCGCCGTTGAGGTAGCTGAACTCCTTCGGCTTGCGGCCGAAGTGGCCATAGGCCGCGGTCTGCTGGTACATCGGGTGGATCAGGTCCAGCATCTTGATGATGCCGTACGGGCGCAGGTCGAAGTGCTTGCGGATCAGCTTCTCGATCTTGTCGTCGCTGATCTTGCCGGTGCCGAAGGTGGTGACCGAGATCGAGGTCGGCTCAGCCACGCCGATGGCGTAGGAGACCTGCACTTCGCAACGGTCGGCCAGGCCGGCGGCAACCACGTTCTTGGCGACGTAGCGGGCCGCGTAGGCGGCCGAACGGTCGACCTTGGACGGGTCCTTGCCGGAGAACGCGCCACCGCCGTGACGGGCCCAGCCGCCGTAGGTGTCGACGATGATCTTGCGGCCGGTCAGGCCGCAGTCGCCCACCGGGCCGCCGATCTCGAACTTGCCGGTCGGGTTGATGTGGAACTTGGTGCCCTTGTGCAGCCACTTGGCCGGCAGCACCGGCTTGATGATCTCTTCGCGGACGGCCTCGATGAGGTCCTTCTGCTTGATGCCCGGGGCGTGCTGGGTCGACAGGACCACGGCGTCGATGGCCGAGACCACGCCGTTTTCATAGCGCAGGGTGACCTGGCTCTTGGCGTCCGGGCGCAGCCACGACAGCGGCGAGTTCTTCTTCTTGCGGATCTTGGCCTGCTGCTCGACCAGGCGGTGCGACAGGTGGATCGCGGCCGGCATGTAGCTGTCGGTCTCGTTGGTGGCATAGCCGAACATCAGGCCCTGGTCGCCAGCGCCCATTTCTTCCGGCTTCTTGCGGTCCACGCCCTGGGCGATGTGCGGCGACTGCTTGCCGATCAGGTTCAGCACGCCGCAGGTGGCGCCGTCGAAGCCGACGTCGGAGCTGTCGTAGCCGATGTCCGTGATGACCTTGCGGGTCAGCGCTTCCAGGTCGATCCAGGCGCTGGTGGTGATTTCACCGGCCACGATGGCAACGCCGGTCTTGACCATGGTCTCGCAGGCCACGCGGGCGCGCTGGTCCTGGGTCAGGATCGCGTCCAGCACCGCATCGGAGATCTGGTCGGCAACCTTGTCCGGATGGCCTTCGGAGACCGACTCGGAGGTGAAGAGATAGCTGGACATCAGGCGTAATATCCCTTGATTCGGATGGAAAGATGGGCGCGCATGATACACGGGGTGCGCCGCCTGTGCATTGTGAACCGGTACCGGTTGCCGGTGGTTAAGCCCGCGTAGGCCCGGCAGGGGCCGTCACGACGGGATTGGGGGCCAGCCTCGAGGCCCAGTGTTCCACCAGCGTGACAACAACAGACGGGGCTGCCCAACCCCCGACCGCGCAGGCCGCGACCCGGCCGTCAAGGGGGCCGGCCGTCATCGTTCTGCCCCGAAACCGCCATCTGGCTGCCGCCTGCCGGGTGCAGGCTGTCGGCCAATCCGGCCGCCGGGCATCAGTGGATCCGCCATGCAGGAACTCGAACAGCGTCTCCAGCAACGTTTCCCCGATTGGTTCCATGGCCGTCGCGGCCAATTGGCGCGGCCGTTGCTGCGCAGCGTCGGCCGCTGGTCGCGCCTGGACCAGATCGAAGCCTTCCTGCAGCGCAGCTCAGGCCTGCGCGGCTTCGGTTTCGTCGCCGCCGGCCTGGAGTTCATCGGCGGCCAGTACCAGGTGGATCCGGCCGCGCTGGCGAAGATTCCGGCCACCGGCCGCCTGCTGATCGTCGCCAACCACCCTTCCGGGGCTCTGGACGCATTGGCCTTGCTGGACGCGGTCGGCCGTATCCGCCGCGATGTGCGGATCGTGGCCAACGACCTTCTGGGGGCGATCGCGCCGCTGCAGGATCTGCTGTTGCCGGTGCGCATCCTGGGCGGCAAGGCGCAGCGCGGCAGCCTGCATGCGGTGGAGCAGGCGTTGGCCGCCGAGCAGTGCGTGATCGTGTTCCCGGCTGGCGAGGTCTCGCGCCTGTCGCTGCGCGGCATCCGCGATGGCCGCTGGCAGCGGGGATTTGTCCGCTTTGCCCGCGCGGCCGGCGCGCCGGTGCTGCCGGTGCGGGTGGAAGCGCGCAACTCGGCACTGTTCTATGGCGCCTCGACCCTGTTCAAGCCGGCCGGTACCGCGCTGCTGGCGCGCGAGATGTTCACTCGTCGTGGCCGCCCACTGCGGCTGAGCATCGGCGAGCCGATGCGGCTGGGCGACGGCGGCGATCCGGGTGCCCAACTGCTGGCGGTACGCCGCGCACTCTATGCGCTGGGCCGCAATGGCGCGGCCGGCAATGCCGCTGCCTGCGCAGGCCCTGAGCCGCTGGCCGCTCCGGTGCCACCTTCGCAGGTCGCCGCTGGCATCGCAGCCGCCACCCAGCTGGGCCAGACCGCCGACGGCAAGCAGATCCTGCTGGCCACCTGCACTGCCGATTCGCCACTGCTGCTGGAACTGGGCCGCCTGCGCGAACTGACCTTCCGCCAGGTGGGTGAGGGCACCGGCCGCAGCCGTGACCTCGACAACTACGACCCGCAGTACGAGCACATCGTGATCTGGGACGCCGCCGCGCAGCGCATCGCTGGCGCGTACCGGATCATGCGTGGTGCCCACGCGTTGGCCCGGCACGGCCTGTCCGGCCTCTACAGTGCGTCGTTGTTCCGCTATTCCGACGACGCCATCAGCCACATCGCCGAAGGCCTGGAACTGGGCCGCAGCTTCGTGGTGCCCGACTACTGGGGCAGCCGCAGCCTGGATTACCTGTGGCAGGGCATCGGTGCCTACCTGCAGTGCCGGCCGGGGATCCGCTACCTGTTCGGCGCGGTGTCGATCAGTGCGGCGCTGCCGCGCGATGCGCGCGAGCAGCTGGTGGCGTACTACCAGCGCTATTACAGCGGCACCGCCGGCATGGCCGAATCGAACCGGCCGTTCCAGTACTTCGCCGCACCGCCCAGTTTCGGTGAGCTGGATGCAGGCGCCGCGTTCGACGTGCTCAAGGCCAACCTGGCTGCACTCGGTACCGGCGTACCCACGCTGTATCGCCAGTACACCGATCTGTGCGAACCGGGCGGCGCGCGCTTCCTCGCCTTCGGGGTGGATCCGGACTTCAGCGATTCGATCGACGGCCTGATCGAGGTGGATCTGTGTGCGATCCGGCCGAACAAGCGCAAACGTTACCTGCGCGACGCGGGGACGCCGGCATGAGCACGCTGGCGAACCTGTCGCCGAACCGGCGCGCGGTGTTCGTCTCCGATGTGCACCTGGGCTCGCGCCATTGCCATGCCACCGAGCTGGCGCGATTCCTCTCGCAGCTGCGCTGCGAACGGCTGTACCTGGTGGGCGACATCATCGACCTGTGGTGGATGGCGCACCGCCGTGCCACCTGGCGGCAGTCGCACAGCGAGGTCATCCAGGCGCTGCATGCGCTGCGCCGTGCCGGCACCGAGATCATCTACATTCCGGGCAACCACGATGCTTCGCTGCGCCAGGTCTGCGGTCTGATGCTGCCGGCGATGCAGGTGCGCCGCCGCGCCATCCACGTGACCGCCGATGGCCGCCGGCTGCTGGTCGCGCACGGCGACGACTACGACGGCGTGACCCACTTCGGCGGCCTGCAGGAAAAGTTCGGTGACTGGCTGTATTACCGCATCCTCACCGGCAACCAGGCATTGAACGCGGTGCGCCGCCAGCTTGGCATGCGCTACTGGTCGCTATCGGAGTTCCTGAAGAAGCGCAGTGGTGCGGCTGAACGCTACATCGAGCGCTTCGTGCAGGCCGGCCTGGACGACGTGCGCCGGCGCGGCCTGGACGGCATCGTCTGCGGGCATATCCACCGCGCCGCGCTGGTCGAACGCGATGGCCTGGTCTATGCCAACGATGGGGATTGGGTGGAAAGCCTGACCGCGCTGGTCGAAGACCACGACGGCGCGCTGCGCCTGCTGGACCACAACGGCCAGACGCTGGTGGAGCTGCCGGGCGCGCGGTTGTCGCAGGCGGCATAGCCCGCGTGTGTCCCGCTGTAGAGCCGAGTCCATGCTCGGCTGTCGTTGCGCGCAACGAAGAGCAGCAGAGCATGGGCTCGGCTCTACATACACCGCGCGCAAGCCGCTAGCATCGGCCCATGGATTCATTGACCCAGATCGTGCTCGGTGGCGCCGTCGCTGCTGCCATCGCTCCGCCCGGCCATCGCCGCGCGGCCCTGCTGGCCGGTGCCGCGCTCGGCACCCTGCCGGACCTCGACGCCCTGTGGCTTGGCTTCACTGCGGCCGACCCGGTGGCGAACATGACCGAACACCGCAGCTTCAGCCATTCGCTGCTGGTGCTGCCCTGGGTGGCCGCACTGATCTGGTGGTTGTTCAAGCGCTTCGGCAATGGTCGCGTCGCGCAGTCACCGCTGCGCTGGTTCTGGGCGATCCAGCTGGCGCTGGTTACCCATCCCGTGCTGGATGCGTTCACCGTCTACGGTACCCAGTTGTGGTGGCCGCTGCGGCCACACCCAACCATGGGCTCCAGCGTCTTCATCATCGACCCTGGCTACACGGTGTGGCTGCTGCTGGGCTGCGTGCTGGCCTGGTTTGGTCGTGCGCGGCCCTGGGCGGGCAAGGTGCTGGGCGCGGCGTTGCTGTTCAGCAGTGGCTACCTGGGCTGGGGGCTGATAGCCAAGGCGCAGGTCGATCGGGCCGCCCAGCAGAGCCTGGCGGCGATGGGCCTGGGTGACGCGCCGCGCTTCTCGGTGCCGATGCCGTTCAATACGCTGCTGTGGCGGGTGGTAGCGATGACGCCCAATGGCTACGTGGTGGGTGATCGCTCACTGGTGGCCGACCATGGGCCGATGCGGTTCGAAGGCCATGCGTCCAACGTGCAGGCCTTGCGCGAAGCGCGGGCCATCCCGGCGGTGCAGCAGCTGCAATGGTTCAACCGTGGCTTCATGCGTGCGCAGGTCGTGGACGGAAGGCTTGTGCTGAGCGATCTGCGCATGGGGCTGGAACCGGACTACACCTTCAACTTCGTCGTCGCCGAGCAGGCGGACGGGCAATGGCGGGCGATCGTGCCCGAGCAGGTGCGGGCGGACTACAGAAGCCCGGCCGCGCGCGCTGATGCCGGGCGCCGGCTGGCGGCGATGTGGCAGCGGATCTGGCATGCGCCCGAGTAGATCCACGCCCTGCGTGGATGAAGGGACATCGGCGGTGGCAGCCACGCGTGGCGTGGCTCAACTGCGTCGATCAGCGCCCGCAGCCGGTGCCGTTGAGTAGATCCACGCCATGCGCGGATGAAGGGACATCGGCGGTGGCAGCCACGCATGGCGTGGCTCTACTGCGTCGATCAGCGCCCGCAGCCGGTGCCGTTGAGTAGATCCACGCCCTGCGTGGATGGCGGGACATCGGCGGTGGCAGCCACGCATGGCGTGGCTCTACTGCGTCGATCAGCGCCCGCAGCCGGTGCCGTTGAGTAGATCCACGCCATGCGTGGATGAAGGGACATCGGCGCTGGCAGCCACGCATGGCGTGGCTCCACTGCGTCGATCAGCGCCCGCAGCCGGTGCCGTTGAGTAGATCCACGCCATGCGCGGATGAAGGGACATCGGCGGTGGCAGCCACGCATGGCGTGGCTCTACTGCGTCGATCAGCGCCCGCAGCCGGTGCCGTTGAGTAGATCCACGCCCTGCGTGGATGGCGGGACATCGGCGGTGGCAGCCACGCATGGCGTGGCTCTACTGCGTCGGTCAGCGCCCGCAGCCGGTGCCGTTGAGTAGATCCACGCCATGCGTGGATACGGGAGCATTGGTGCCGCGTCGGCTCAATACACCGTCGCGCGGCCCTGCACGAACGAATAGAAGAACACTGCATTCGGGTCGTTCTGCACCAGCCGGAACTCGCGGCGCATGCCTTCCACGGTGTCCTCGTCCACCGAGCCGGCCTGCAGCAGCTGGTCGGCCGCCGACAGCAGCAGCTGCTCCCAGAACGCGATCATGGTCTTGCGACGGGCAGGCTCGCGGTTGTCCAGGTGGATGGTCTTGATCTCGGTATGCACGTCGCGGAAGCCGCCGGCCAGCAACAGGTTGCCCAGCTTGGCGCCGACGAACGGGTCGCCACCGTGGTCGTACTGGAAGTCGTTGAAGGCCATCCAGTAGCGCCAGATGTGCGGCGAGTACGGATCAAGCAGGAACGAGGCATTCATCACCTCGGTGATGTAGACCGGTGAACCCGGCGCCAGCACGCGGCGCACTTCACTCAACACGCGTGCCGGTGACGGAACGTGTTCCAGCACCCAGCACAGGAAGGCCGAATCGAAGCTGCGCGCCTCGAACGGCAGTTCGCCGGCATCGGCCTGCTGCAGGGTGTAACGGTCGCTGCACCAAGGGGTGCGCGCCAGGTTCTCGCGCGCGGTGGCCAGCTGGGTCTCGCTCAGGTCCACGCCGGTCACGTGCAGCTCGGGGAAGCGGCGCAGCAGGATCTCGGTCTGCGCACCCACGCCGCTGCCGACTTCCAGCAGGCGCCGCGCGCCGCTGTAGTCGATCTGGCCGAAGATGCTCGACTCCAGCAGGCGCGCCTGGGTCATCAGGCGCTGCTGCTCGGTGCCGGAGAACCCGTGCAGGTAAGTCGGGGAGGAAATCGGCGGGGTCATGGGGCGGGCTCTCGGAGTTCAATTCGGTCGAGCAGGCTCGACGTTGCGACGCGGCAGGGCGGTCAGGCCGCCGAAGACAGCGCCGGTTCCCCGTCAATCAAGCGGTCGAAGTACTCGGTGGTCAGCGCGATCTGGCTCTGCGGATCCTCCGCGCGGTTGACCACCGCGCGGAAGGCGGCGTTCTCCGGCCGGTCCTTGGCATACCAGCCCAGGTGCTTGCGCGCGATGCGCACGCCCTGCGGTTCGCCATAGAAGGCATGCAGTGCGTGCAGGTGGCCAAGCAGGATGTCGCGCACTTCGGCCAGCGACGGTGGCGGCAGTTCCTCGCCGGTGGCCAGGTAATGCGCCACTTCGCGGAAGATCCACGGCCGGCCCTGTGCGGAACGGCCGATCATCACCGCGTCCACGCCAGTTTCCTTCAAAACGTGGGCAGCCTTCTGCGGCGAATCGATATCGCCGTTGGCGATCACCGGAATGCGCAGGGCGGCCTTGATCTCACCGATGGTGGCGTACTCGGCCTGGCCGGTGTAATGCTGGTCGCGGGTGCGGCCGTGCACGGCCAGTGCAGCGATACCGCTGTCCTCGGCGATGCGCGCGATCAGCGGGCCATTGCGGTGGTCACAGTCCCAACCGGTGCGGATCTTCAGGGTGACCGGCACGTCCACCGCGTTGACCACGGCTTCGAGGATGCGCGCCACCAACTGCTCGTCGCGCATCAGCGCCGAGCCGGCCCAGGCGTTGCACACCTTCTTGGCCGGGCAGCCCATGTTGATGTCGATGATCTGCGCGCCGTGGTCGACGTTGTAGCGCGCCGCCTCGGCCAGCTGCTGCGGCTCGGTACCGGCGATCTGCACGCTGATCGGCGCCGGCTCGCCCTCATGGTCCATGCGGTGGATCGACTTGCGCGTGTTCCAGAAGCGCGGGTCGCTGATGGTCATTTCCGAGGCGGCCAGGCCCGCGCCCAGCCGTTTGCACAGCAGGCGGAAGGGCTTGTCAGTGACGCCGGCCATGGGCGCCAGCACGACGTTGGGGGCGATGGTGTACGGGCCGATCTGCATGCGCCCATTGTAGGGCGCGGGCGGCGGTACGGCCGTGTCGGGTACGGTCCGGTTCAGGCCGATCGGCACCGACCTCATGCCGTACCGGCATCAGCAGATGCTTGACGGTTGCTTCCGTCGCCCCCAAGGGCGGGCGATGGTGGCCGGCTAACCCAGGCTCTGCCAGGCCTGGCGGGTACCCAGGGCGAAGGCCAGCCCCAGGCCCAGGCAGGCCAGCGAACTGACCACCCAGAAGCGCCGGCCGTTGTACCCCGGCCGGAACAGTGCCAGGCCGAAGCCCGTCGCGGCGCGCAGCAGCAGCAAGGCAGCGATGGCGGGCAGGACCAGGCGGCTGGCCGGCAGCGGCGAATGCCAGCCCGCGGCGGCCAGTGCGTACAGGGTCCAGGCCACCAGCACGGCCGTGATGCCGGCGGTCATCAACGGTGGCCACCAGTGCCCCGCATGCGCGAGCCGGACTACGCGCTGGCCGGCACCGAAGTATCTGTACCACGCGGCGCCGAAGGCGATGCAGCCGATATGCAGCAGCGCCGCAGCGGCACTGCCTGCGGCCGCGACCAGCAACCAGGGGAATCCGTCCATGTCCTGCCCGTGCAAGGAAGCTGCGCGGATCGTGAGCGAGGGGCAGGATGTGGGCAATGCGACAGGCGGTCGCAGGGGCTGGGCAATGGGCAAAAGAAGGGCCCAGGTGCCTGTGCACCCGGGCCTTGTCATCCACGCGTGGCGTGGAATTACTTGGCTTCGGCGTCGGCCGGGGTGAAGCGCGGCATCGCCGCTGCAGCGCCTTCCTTCTCGGTCGAGCGACCGGCGAACTGGTTGGCAAAGCGCACGTGGCGGGCGAACGGGGCGTCGGCCACCTGCGCCAGCGACGCGGCCAGCGCACCGTTGAAGGCATCACCGGCACCGGTGGTGTCGATGGCCTGCACCTGCTCGGCGCCGACGCGGTAGTACGGCTGGGTATCGCCGCGCAGGTTCTCGTCGGCATGCGAGACGAACACGCCCACCGAACCCAGGGTCACCACCACGGTACCGTTGCCGACCAGCTTGCGGCAGAGCGCATGCAGGCTGACGCCATCCAGCGCGGCGACATCGTTGGCATCCACGCGCTCACCGACATGGCGACCGAGCAGCGCGGCGAACTCGGTCTCGTTCGGGGTGATCACATCGGCCAGCTTGAGCAGGCCGATGGTCGAGGGCGCGTCGGCCGGTGCGGTGTTGAGCACGGTGGTGACACCGGCCTCGCGGGCCGTGGCCAGCGCCGCTTCGATGGTCTGCACCGGCGATTCCAGCTGCACCAGCACCACCTTGGCGCTGGTGAGCAATGCCTGCTGCTGTTGCAGGAAGTCGGTGCTGAGCGCGGCGTTGGCGCCCGGGCCGATCACGATGGTGTTGCGGCCACGCGCGTCCACGTAGATGCCCGCAGTGCCGGTCGGCTCGCTGCTGGCTTCGGCAATCAGGCCGAAGCCATCCTGCGCGGCCAGTTCACGTGCGGTGGCGCCGCCGGCGTCATCGCCCAGCGCGCACACGAAGTGCGTCTCGGCGCCGGCGCGGCAGGCGGCCACGGCCTGGTTGAAGCCCTTGCCTCCCGGGCCGGTGCTGTAGCGGCCGGCAATGGTCGCACCCGGTGCCGGCAGCGACTCGCACCGCCACACGTGATCGACATTGAAGGAACCGACGACAACGACACTGCTGCTCATAGGAAATCTTTTCTCAACCAGGGGTTCAACTGAAGTGCGTCAGCACGCCGGCGATGGTCGCCGTCATGAAGGTGGCAATGGTACCGCCCAACACCGCGCGCAGGCCGAACTTGGCCAGATCGTGGCGACGTTCCGGCGCCAGGCCGCCGATGCCGCCGATCTGGATCGCGATCGAGCTGAAGTTGGCAAAGCCGCACAGCGCGTAGGTGGCGATCAGGCGGCCTTCGTCGGACAGGCTCACGCCCGCCACCTGGCCGTTCACGATCTGCGACAGCTCGGTGTAGGCCACGAACTCGTTGATCACGACCTTCTGGCCGATCAGCGAACCGACGGTGGTGGCATCAGCCCACGGGGTACCGATCACCCAGGCGATCGGGGCCAGCACGTAACCGAAGATGGTCGACAGGTTGGTCGGCTTGCCGATGGCAGCGGCCAGGCCGGTCACTTCGCCGAACCAGGTGAGCGGTGCATTCAGCAGCGCGATCAGGGCGATGAAGGCCAGCAGCATCGCGCCGATGTTCAGCGCCAGCTTCAGGCCGTCACCGGCACCGGCAGCGGCCGCGTCGATGATGTTGCTGGAGGTCTTCTCCACTTCCATCTTCACCGTGCCGCGGGTCAGCGGGGTGCCGGTTTCCGGAATCAGCAGCTTGGCCACGACCAGGGTGGCCGGTGCGGCCATGATGCTCGCCGCCAGCAGGTGCTTGGCGTAGAAGGCCTGCTGCGCCGGGTCGCCACCGCCGAGCATGCCCACGTAGGCCGCCAGCACGCCGCCGGCGATGTGCGCCATGCCGCCGATCATCATGGTCAGCAGCTCGGACTGGGTCATCCTGGCGATGTACGGGCGCACGGTCAGCGGCGCCTCGGTCTGGCCGATGAAGACGCTGGCGCAGACGCTGGTGGTTTCCGCGCCGGACACGCGCATCACCTTGGTGATCGACCAGGCCATCACGCGCACGATCGCCTGCATGACGTTGAGGTGGTACATGACCCCCATCAGCGCCGAGAAGAAGATGATGGTCGGCAGCACCTGGAAGGCGAAGATGAAGCCGTAGTTCTTGGTGTCCATCAACGAGCCGAAGATGAAGCCCGAGCCCTCGTTGACGAAGCTCAGGACCTTGACGAAGCCCTTGCCCAGCGCATCGAACACGTCGCGCCCGCCCGGCACCAGGATCACCAGCGCCGCGAAGGCGATCTGCAGGGTGATACCGGTGGCAACCAGCTTCCAGTCAACCGCACGCTTGTTGTTGGAAAACAGCCAGGTGATGCCGATCAGCACCGCCAACCCGAACAGGCCGAAGCCGATCCTGCCCAAACCTTCGACCATGTGAGTGACTCCCCTGGGGCGTCGCGAAAAACGGGAAGCCTAGTGCAGGGCAGGGGCCGGGGCAAGAAAAAGCAGCGTGCGCGCGCCCATCGGTACCGATCAGGCCAGCAACGGCAAGGGCTTGCGGCCGGCGGCGGCAGGTAGAATGGGGCTCGATCCCGGCCCGGATGCGGGCCCGCAGCAGGAGATTCGCATGCAATACCGTCGCCTGGGCTCCACCGGCCTGCCGATTTCCGCCCTGTCCTTCGGCGCCTGGGTGACCTTCGGTGACCAGATCCCGCGCGACGAGGCCCGCAACCTGGTGGCTGCCGCCTGGGACCACGGCGTCAACTTCTTCGACAACGCCGAGGGCTATGCCAACGGCCGCGCCGAACAGGTGATGGGCGATGTGATCGCCGACCTGCGCCTGCCGCGCGATGGCATCTGCGTCTCCAGCAAGGTGTTCTTCGGCAGCGCCAAGGACCCACGGCCGACCCAGCGCGGCCTGTCGCGCAAGCATGTGACCGACGCCTGCCATGCCGCGCTCAAGCGCCTGCGGGTGGACTACCTGGACCTTTATTACTGCCATCGCCCGGATCCGGACGCGCCGATCGCCGAGACCGTGCATGCCATGGATACCCTGGTGCGGCAGGGCAAGATCCTCTACTGGGGGACCTCGGAGTGGTCGGCGGTGCAGATCCAGCAGGCGCTGGACATCGCCGAAGCACGCAACCTGCAGGGCCCGTCGATGGAGCAGCCGCAGTACAACCTGCTGCACCGCGAACGCGTCGAGGTCGAGTATGCGCCGCTGTATGCCGGTGCCGGCCTGGGCACCACCATCTTCTCGCCGCTGGCCTCGGGCCTGCTGACCGGCAAGTACGACCAGGGCATTCCGGCCGATGCGCGGCTGGGCCGCGAGGGCATGGAATGGCTGCAGGCGCTGGTGCTGGGTGACGACGCCGAGGCCCGCCTGGCCCAGGTGCGCCGCTTCAGCGAAGCAGCGCGTGAGCTGGGCCACGCCCCGGCCGCGCTGGCGATTGCCTGGTGCCTGCGCAACCCGAACGTCTCCAGCGTGATTCTCGGCGCCAGCCGGGTGGAGCAGCTGCTGCAGAACCTGCAGGCACTGGACGTGCTGGAGCAGGTGGATGCGGCCGGCTGGGCCGAGATCGAAGCCGCCTTCGGCTGACAGCCCTTTGTAGAGTCGAGCCATGCTCGACTCCGCGCGTAGCGCGTGCGTTTCCAGGCGACGGTGCCAGGAGCAGTCGAGCATGGCTCGACTCTACAAAAGCGCCGCGCCATCTTTTGATTGATGACACCTATTGAATTTTCGAATTCGATCATTAATCCCATCAATCAAATTGAGAATGGTTGTTGATTGTCAACTGAGAATCATTATCATTTGACTCGTCCCTCGCACGAGTCCAGATGCTCATGAATGCTCAACCTGTACTGCTGCGCCCCGAAACGCTGACCCTCCGCGATCGTCCGGTCCGTGTCGTTCCGCCGGAAGAGGTCATCGACAGCGAAGCCCTGCTCAAGGGCCGTCGTGAAATCCTGATCCAGCACGGCGACCGCTTCTACCGCCTGCGGCACACCAGCAACGACAAGCTGATCCTGACCAAGTAATCGCGGCCTGGTCGCCCGCCTCCCTCCCTCCTGCCGGCAGCGCCGGCAGGGTGGGCGACCCGTCCGCGCCCGCTCTCTCCCCCTCGGTCTACCGCGTGCACCTCCCGGGTGTGCCGGTAACCGGGGGTTCCCCTGCCTGACCGAACGAACCCGATGACCCGCCCTACCGCCCTTTGCCTCGCCGTCTGGATGGCCCTGCCGCTGTCCGCCCATGCTGCTGCCGCGGCCACCGCCGCGCCTGATGCGCGCGACTTCGACCGCGTGCAGGTCACCGCCACCCGCACCGAGCGGGCAGTGAGTGACGTGGCGGCCACCGTGGATGTCATCGACCGCGAGCAGATGGACCGGCACCTGGTGCAGGACATCAAGGATCTGCTGCGCTACGAGCCGGGCCTGTCGGTCAGCCGCAGCGCCGCGCGCTTCGGCCTTGGCAGCATCCGCATCCGTGGCCTGGACGGCAACCGCGTGCGCGTGCAGACCGATGGCATCGCCATGCCCACCAGCTTCAACATCGGCTCGTTCTCCAACGCCAACCGCAACTTCACCGATCTGGACACGCTCAAGCGCGTGGAGATCGTGCGCGGCCCGGCCAGCTCGCTGTACGGTTCCGACGCGCTCGGGGGCGTGGTGGCCTTCGTCACCAAGGATCCGGCCGATTACCTGAAGGATGGCAAGGACAGCTACGTCGGCCTGAAGTTCGGCTACGACGGTGAGTGGAAGGGCCTGCTCGGCGGCGTGACCAGCGCGTTCGGCGGCGAACACTGGAGCGGCATGGTCAACATCAACCATCGCCAGGGCCAGGAAACCGGTAACAAGGGCGATGTTCGCAGCCTCGACAACACTCGTACCGCGCCCAACCCGCAGGACCGCGACGGTCGCAGTGGCCTGGCCAAGCTGGTCTATGCACCGAGCGAGGACCAGCGCTTCCGCCTGACCGTGGAAGGCAACGAAGACAACACCGATACCAGCGTGCTGTCCTCGATCGACCGCACCACCACCACCGGCATGAAGGCGCGCGACACGCAGAACCGCACCCGCGTGTCGTTCGCCCATGAAATGGATGCGCTGGACAAGGGCTTCGCCGACAACCTGCATTGGCAGCTGTATACCCAGCACAGCGAGACCAACCAGATCACCGACGAAGACCGCGCCAACCGCAGCCGCCGCCACCGCGAGTTCAACTTCGACCAGCGCGTGTACGGCCTGCAGGCACAATTCAACAAGGCGTTCAGCACCGGCAGTGTCGAACACGCGCTGACCTACGGCTTCGAAGGTGCGCGTACCGAGATCCGCCAGAAGCGCGACGGCTATCAGGTTCTGGCCAATGGCCAGACCAGCACCACCATCCTGCCCGACGCCTTCCCGGTACGCGATTTCCCGATCAGCAAGACCACCGAGCTGGACCTGTACGCGCAGGATGAAATGCGCATGGCCGGCGGCAAGCTGTCGCTGGTGCCGGGCGTGCGCGTGGATCGCTACGAGCTGAAGCCGGAAGTGGACAGCATCTTCGCCGACGACAATCCCGGCGTTGCGGTGGCCAGGCTGACCAAGACCAGCGTCTCGCCGAAGCTGGGCGTGGTCTATCGCTTCACCGACGAATGGTCGCTGTTCGCCGGCTACTCGCATGGTTTCCGCTCGCCGCCGTACAACGACGTCAACCTGGGCTTCACCAACTTCGCCTTCGGTTACACCGCCATCCCCAATCCGGACCTGAAGCCGGAAACCAGTGATGGCATGGAGCTGGGCCTGCGCTTCCTGTCACCGGCCGCCTACGTCAGCGTCAGCGGCTACTACAACGAGTACAAGGATTTCATCGAGTCGCAGTCGCTGGTCGGCACCAACGCCCAGGGCCTGATGGTGTTCCAGTCGCGCAACATCGCCGATGCGCGCATCTACGGTGCCGAACTGAAGGCTGGCGTTGACTTCGGCCAGATCAACCCGGCGCTGCAGGGCTGGGCGCTGCGCAGCTCGGTGGCCTGGTCGCGCGGCGACAACAAGACCGAGGACACTCCGCTGGATTCGGTCGACCCGCTGCGCGGCACCGTCGGCCTGATGTACGACACCGACGCCTGGGGCGTCGAACTGGCCGGTACCTTCGTCAAGCGCAAGGACCGCGTCACTGCAGCGACGGTGTACCGCCCGGCCGGCTACGGCGTGGCCGACCTGATGGCGCACTGGAACTTCGCCCCGGGCGCGACCTTCAACGTCGGCGTGTTCAACCTGGGCGACAAGCGCTACATCGATTGGTCCAACGTGGGTTCGACGCTGTCTGCGACCAGCCGCGTGCTGGATCGCTACACCAGCCCGGGCCGCACCCTTTCCGCCAGCCTTGCCGTTTCCTGGTGACCTCATGAGCCGCGCCTTGTCCGCACGCAGGAATGACGCCATCGCCGTGCAGGGCAGCGCGGCCTGGCCGACCCCGGCACAGCTGGCCACGCTCGGCACCTTGTTGTGCCTGTACCACGCCGACGGCAACGAGCTGGGTGGCTGGCGCCAGGCGGTGCGCGTGCACGCCTGCCAGGGCGTGGACAGCGAGGGCATACGCGAAAGCCTGTGTTTCCTCGATGCCCGCGGCCGCTGCGTGTGGCGGCTGTACCTGTTGCCCGACAGCGATTTCCTGGCCTGGGACCGGCTGGTCGCGGCGCTGCCGCCGGGCCCGGAGCATGACAGCGAGGGCAGTGTCGGCGAACGCCTGTGGCGGCGCCTGGCCGGCCATCTTGGTGGCCAGCGCTGGCGCCTGTGCACGCTGCGCCTGCATGCCGCGGACGAGGGCCGCACGCTGGCAGCCAGCCTGTCGACCCTGTCCTCGCTGGGCGCGGCCACCGCGCGTCGCATCGCTCGGTTGGAAGGTGCCGAAGGCGAGCTGGCGATCGACGATTGCTGCTGCGCCGACGCCGCGCGCCGGCCGACACCCCGTATTCCCGGCGACCTGCCGCTGATCCGCCTGTGATCCTTTCCTGATGGAACGCCCGCCGGCCCTGGAAGGCCTCTCAACGAACCTGCAACCCCGAAGGAAGACCCGATGAAGTTCCAGACAGCCAGCGTCATGCTGTTGCTCGCTGCCAGCGGCGTGGCCAGCGCGCAGCCCTCCGACATCGCCCGCGACCACGACAGCATCCTCGCCATGCAGGGCGAGTACACCGTCGACTTCGCGTTCGACGAGACCGTGCTGCTCAAGCCCGGCTACGAGCGTGCGCCGGCGATGCGCAGCGGCGGCAGCGAAGTGGTCATCGTGGTCGAGGACACCCCGCAGCGCATCGTGCTGCAGCACCTGTTGCTCGATGAGAAGAGCGGCCACATCACCAAGCACTGGCGCCAGGACTGGGTCTACGAAGCGCCCAGCCGTTTCGAGTTCAGCGCCGACCAGACCTGGCAGGTACGCCGCATTCCCGCAGCGGTGAACCAGGGCGCCTGGACCCAGTGCGTGTATGAAGTGAGCGATGCACCGCGCTACTGTGGCACCGGCAAATGGACGTACACCAACAACGTGCCGAGCTGGACCAGCGACCTGAGCTGGCGCCCGCTGCCGCGTCGTGAATACACAAAGCGCAGCGACTACAACGCGCTGGCCGTGGTCAACCGCCACACGCTCACGCCCAATGGCTGGACCCACGAGCAGTTCAATACCAAGGTGCAGCGCAACGCCGACGGCAGCCAGGTGGAGATCGCCCGCGAGTTCGGCTTCAACGACTACGTCAAGACAACCGAGGTCGACTTCACCCCGGCCCGCGCCTACTGGAAGGCCACCGCCGGCTACTGGGCCAAAGTGCGCCAGCGCTGGGACGGCTTCCTCGGCCAGGCCCCGGGCGTGCACCTGAAGACCAAGCTCGATGGCATGGCGATGATCATCCCGCTGTTCACCCAGGCCGAAGAGATCCAGTCCGGCAAACAGGTGAAGGACGCGCAGATCGACGAGGTCTTCGCCAAGTACGTGGAAAAGGCGCAGTAGATCCACGCCATGCGTGGATGTGCTTGTTCCTTGAACACTGGCAACGCCGTCATGTGCTTTTGGCAGGTGCCGAGCTTGCTCGGCACACGCTTTCCCGCATCCACGCATGGCGTGGATCTACCGGCAAGTGCCGAGCCTGCTCGGCACGCCGTCCGGAGGCGCAACCGATTCAGGCCTCGCGCAACGCCAATGCCGGCGGCGTATGCAGGATCGCCCGCGTACCCCACCAACCCGCCAACAGGCTCAAACCGATGCCGACTACGCCGCCGATCAGCAGCCCTGGCCACGGCGGCAGCAACGGCAGCTCGAACACCTTCTGCGAGACCGCCACGCCGATGGCAGCCGCTGCGCCCACCGCCAGCATCGCCGCCAGCGTACCCAGCGCGCCGAACTCCACCAGCACCGCACCGCGCAGCTGGCGCCGGGTCGCACCCAGGGTGCGTAGTACCGCGCTGTCGTAGCGGCGCTCGCCGGCGGTGGCCTGCAGCGCGGCCAGCAGCACCAGCACGCCGGCCAGCAGGCTGAACACCATCACCAGCTGCACCGCCTGCGCCACGCGCTCCATCACATCGCGCACCTGCGAAATCACCGCATCCACGTCCAGCAGCGACAGGTTCGGCTGCGCGCGCACCAGTTCGCCCAGGCCCGCCGCCTTGCCGGCCGGCAGATGGAAGGCCGACAGCAGGTTGTGCGGGGTTTCGCCCACCGCATTCGGGTTCAGCAACACGAAGAAGTTCGGCCGGAAGGTGTTCCAGTCCGCCTTGCGCACGCTGGTGACGGTGAACTCGCGCTCCTGCTCGCCCACCGCAATGGTGATGCGGTCGCCGGGGTACAGGCCGTAGCGTTTGGCCCAGCCGATTTCCACCGAGGCTTCCGGTGCGGTGCTGTCGGTTTTCCAGAACGTGCCATTGACCAGCGTATTGGCCGGCGGGAACGTGCTGCGCCAGCTGAAATTCAGTGGCCGGTTCTCGTCATCGTCATCGCGCTGACCTTCGCCTTGTGCCGCTTGTCCGTCCTGACCGGGCTCGCGGTCCACGCGCAGCGGTGGCTTGCCATTGATCGCGATCAGGCGGCCGGTGGCCATCGGTTCGATGCTGGCGTCACCGGCGCCCAGTCCACGCAGCGTGGCCAGCACGCTGTCGCGCTGTTCGGGCTGGATGTTGATCAGGAAGTAGTTGGGCGTGTCCGCCGGCAGGCGCTCGCGCCATTGCTGCAGCAGGCCGGGGCCGGTCACGGCCAGCAACAGCAGCGCGCACAGCGACAGCGACAGCCCGACCAGCTGCATTACCGCCAGTATCCGGCGCCGGGTCAGCGCGGCCAGGCCCAGCCGCCAGTGGCCGTGCAGGCGGTGCTGCAGGCCGCGCAGCAGTTGCAGCAGCACGAAGCCGACCACCCCGGCGGCCAGTGCCAGCGTGGCCAGGCCGCCCAGCACCCACAACGCCAGCTTCAGGTCGCCGGTGACTTGTACCGCCAGCAGCAGGCTGGCCGCCAGCGCTGCCACATAGGCCAGCAGTGACGCCGGCGGCAGGGCAGCGAAGGAACGGTTGAGCACCCGCATCGGCGGCACCCCGCGCAGGCGCAGCAGCGGTGGCAGGCCGAAGCCGAACAGCAGCAACAGGCCGATGCCGGCGCCGGTCAGCGCAGGCATCGCCTCGGGCAACGGCAGGCGCTGCGGCACCAGGCTGCCCAGTACCTGCACCAGGCCTTCCTGCGCGGCCATGCCCAGGCCGATGCCGAGCGCACAGGCCGGCACCGCCAGCATCAGCAGCTGCAGTGCCAGGCCAAGCAGGATGTCGCGCTGGCGCGCACCCAGGCAGCGCAGGATCGCCACCTGGTCGATGCGGCGCAGCGCGAAGCGGTTGGCCGCCAATGCGGTGGCCACGCCCGCCAGCAGCACCGCCAGCAGCGCGCTCAGGCCGAGGAAGCGCCCGGCCAGATCGAAGGCCTGGCGCACGCCGCGCTGGGTGTCATCCACGCTCAGCAGGCGCAGGCCCTTCACCTGTGGCAGCAGCCACTCACGCAGGGACGCGACCTGCCCGGGTGGTCCTGCAAACATCAGCCGGTAGTTGATGCGGCTGCCGGGGCCAAGCAGTCCCGTGCCTTCCACATCGGCGCGGTTGACCAGCAGGGTGGGGGACAGCGTCAGCAGGTCGCCGCCGGTATCCGGTTCGGCCTCGATGATGCCGGCGATGCGCAGCGTGCCGGCGCCGAACTCGAGATCATCGCCGGCCTTCAGCCCGAGCCCCTGCAGCAGGCGTGGGTCGGCATAGGCCTGGCCCTTAGGTGGCATGCCGGCATCGGTGATCAACGTACCGCCGGGCGTGGCCCGTACCCGCAGCGTGCCGCGCAGTGGATAGCCCGCCTGCACCGCCTTGATGCTGGCCATCTGGCTGGCGTCGCCGTTGAACAGCACGCTGCCGAAGCTGGCGATGCGGGTGTAGGCCAGTCCACGCCGTTGTGCCTCGTCGGCGAATGCCTGCGGCGGGTCATCACGCCCGGCGATGCCGAGATCGCCACCGAGCATTTCCGCCGCGCTGCCGGTCAGCGCCAGGTTGACCCGGTTCACCAGCGTGCCCACCGCAGTCATCACCGCCACGCCCAGCACCAGTGCGGCGAAGACGGTGAGCAGGTCGCCGGCCAGCGCCTCGCGGCGCAGTGCGCGCCACGCGTGGCGCAGCAGGTTCATGCCTGTGCCCCACGCTCGACCGGCAGCAGGCGGCCGTCGTCGATACGATGGATGTACTGGCAACGCTGCGCCAGGCGCATGTCGTGGGTGACCAGTACCAGGGTAGTGCCGCTGCCGGCGTTGAGTTCGAACAGCAGGTCGCTGACGTGCTGGCCGGTGGCATGGTCCAGCGATCCCGTCGGTTCGTCGGCGAACAGGATGCGCGGCCGGGTGACGAAGGCACGCGCCAGTGCCACGCGCTGCTGCTCGCCACCGGACAGCTGGCGCGGGTAGTGGCGGGCGCGATGGGAGAGGCCGACCTGCGCCAGCACTTCATCGACCCGCGTGCGATCCTCGCGCCCGGCGAGTTCCAGTGGCAACGCGACGTTCTCGGCGGCGGTCAGCGCCGGCAGCAGGTGGAAGCTCTGGAACACGAAGCCAACCTCGCGCGCGCGCAGCTGGGCCCGCGCTTCTTCATCGAGGTCGCCCAGGTCCTGGCCCGACAGCGCAATGCGGCCCCGACTGGGCAGGTCCAGCCCGGCCAGCAGGCCGAGCAGGGTGGTCTTGCCCGAACCGGAGGCGCCGACGATGGCCGCGCTGGTGCCTTCATGGACGGTCAGGGTGATGTTGTCCAGTATGTGGACTTCACCCTCCGGGCCCTGCACGGATTTGCCGACCTGGTCGACGGCGATGGCGACGGGCGCGCTGCGGGGGGACAGGCTGTCGATGAGGAGACTCCAATGCGCAAGACGGGATGGAGCCGGCGAGCCGGCGCGATGATGGTGCTGCTGCTAGGGTTCCTGCTGTTGCCGGGGCTGGCCTGTGCCAAAGGTCCGGCTGGCACCGTGCTGGTGCTCGGCGACAGCCTCAGTGCCGCCCACAATATCCCTGCCGACGCCGGCTGGGTCAGCTTGCTGCAACAGCGGGTCAGGCAGCAGTCGAAAACCCCGGCGCGCATCGTCAACGCCAGCATGAGCGGGGAAACCACCGCCGGCGCGCTGACCCGCCTGCCGGGCCTGCTGGCCAGGGAGAAGCCGACCGTGGTGGTGATCGCGCTGGGCGGCAATGACGCGCTGCGCGGGCTGACCCCGGCGCAGGTGCAGGGCAACCTGGAAAAAATGGTGCAGGCCAGCCAGAAGGCCGGTGCCAAGGTGCTGCTGCTGGGCATCGACGTGCCGCCCAACTACGGACCGGCCTACCGCCAGCGCCTGGCCGCGGCCTACAAGGCGCTGGCCACGCAGTACAAGGTGCCGCTGCTGCCGTTCCTGCTGGAGGGCGTGGCCCTGCAGCCGGGCATGATGCAGGGCGACGGCCTGCACCCCACGGCGCAGGCGCAGCCGAAGGTGCTGGACAACGTCTGGCCGCTGCTCAGGCCGCTGCTCTGAACCGTTTGTGTACCTCTTGACGGAACTTCACATCGCGTCCACCGTCGATCCGGCATGTTTCACAAAGCTGAAGTTAGAGGGAATCACATGCGTCAGACGAAGGAGACCTCCGGCTTGGTGCTGGTGGTCGAAGACAACCGCAACATCTCCGAGATGATCGGGGAATACCTGGAAGGTCGCGGCTTCGAAGTCGACTATGCACAGGACGGCCTGGATGGCTACCGCCTCGCGGCGGAGAACAGCTATGACGTCGTGGTGCTCGATCTCATGTTGCCGCGCCTGGATGGCATCGAAGTGTGCCGTCGCCTGCGCAACGATGCGCGCAAGTCCACGCCGGTGCTGATGCTCACGGCACGCGACACGCTGGACGACAAGCTCACCGGCCTCGGGTTCGGTGCCGATGACTACCTGACCAAGCCGTTCGCGATCCAGGAGCTGGAAGCCCGCCTGCGCGCGCTGATCCGTCGCGAACGCCGCCAGGTCGGTTCGGAGGTGCTGAAGGTCGCCGACCTGGTGCTCGATCCGGTCAGCATGCGGGCTACCCGTGCCGGTACCGAGCTGCAGCTGTCGCCGATCGGCCTGCGCCTGCTGACCATCCTGATGCGCGAATCGCCGCGCGTGGTCACCCGCCAGGAGATCGAACGCGAGATCTGGGGCAATGGCCTGCCGGATTCGGACACCCTGCGCAGCCATCTGTACAACCTGCGCAAGATCATCGACAAGCCGTTCGACCGTCCGCTGCTGCACACTGTGCAGAGCGCCGGCTATCGCATTGCCGATATTGCCCAGCCGATGGCCTGATCGGGGCCCGGCCTGTGCAGCATCAGGCCCGGCCGGGCAACGACCCCGCACCGGGCACGGATGACCGGCCGGCGCTGCCGCCGGTCAGCGTCCGTGCACGACTACGGCGCAGCGCGCTGCCTATAATCGCAGCGCTCTGACCGGGACCCCGCAATGCCGCACGGCCTGCCGCGCAAGATCCGTATCGCCTTCATCCTGCAGGCAGTCCTGGCCAGCCTGGGCATCCTGCTCGGTGCCTGGCTGGTCTCGCTGGTGATCAAGCACAGCCTGGTCGGCGCCGCCCTGCGCGAGGAAGCGGCCTATTACTGGACGCTGCACGAGGCGTCGCCGGTGCAGCCGCCGCCCAACACCCACAACATCCGCGGCTACCTGCTGGAAAGCGGGCAGTCGGCACTGTCATTGCCGGCCAACCTGCGCACCCTGGAGCCTGGCTTCCACGAGCTGCCCCAGGACGACCAGCTGGTGCTGGTCGACGTGCGCCCTGCCGGTCGCCTGTACCTGGTGTTCCTGCGCTCGCGCGCGGAGATGCTGGCGTTCTGGTTCGGCATCGTGCCGGTGCTGCTGACCCTGTTGGCGGTGTATGGCGCCAGCTGGGTCACCTACCGTGCCTCCAAGCGACTGGTGTCGCCGGTGAACTGGCTGGCGCGGCGCGTCTCGCGCTGGGACCCGGGCCACCCCGAAGCGGCCGATCTGGAGCCGAACAAGCTGCCGGCGGACATGCAGGGCGAGACCCGCCAGCTGGCGGCCGCACTGCATTCGCTGGCCAACCGGGTCAGCGCGCACGTGGCGCGCGAGCGCAACTTCACCCGTGATGCCAGCCATGAGCTGCGCACGCCGTTGACCGTCATCCGCGTGGCCAGCGACATGGCCCTTGGCGATGAAACCCTGCAGCCGCGCCTGCGCCGCAGCCTGCAGCGCATCCAGCGTGCAGGCCGTGACATGGAGGCGGTGATCGATGCGTTCCTGATCCTGGCCCGCGAGGCCGATGTCGAACCGCAGATCGAGCTGTTCGACGTCAACGACATCGTCCGCTACGAGGTGGACAACGCCAACGAGCTGCTGGGCAACCGGCCCGTATCGGTGCACCTGCACGGCGACGGCCCGGTACAGCTGCACGCACCGCCGCGGGTGCTGCAGGTGGTGGTCAGCAACCTGGTGCGCAATGCCTGCAGCTACACCGACGAAGGGCGTATCGACGTGCACGTGCTCAATGACCGGGTGGTGGTGCGCGATACCGGCATCGGCATGTCCGCCGAGGCGCTGTCGCGCGCGTTTGAACCGTTCTACCGCGCCGAGCCGAGCCGTCCGCAGGGCACCGGCCTGGGCCTGTCGATCGTGCGCCGGCTGTGCGACCGCTTCGGCTGGAAGGTCAGCCTGGCCAGCGAGCCGGGCAAGGGCACCGAGGCTACGGTGATCTTCCGGTAGAGGGATTTTGCCGGGCTGCGCCCGGCACCCGCCGAGGCAACATCAACATCAGAAGCGGGCATTCCGTGGAATGGCGGGGCGGTGTGGGTTTGCAGGACACGCCGTAAACCCGTCCATGGGGGCTCGATGGCGCCATCCATGGCGCCAACGGTCCTGCAAACCCACACCGCCCCGCCTTCGACAGTTTCCCGCGATCCGCAGTAGATCCACGCCATGCGTGGATGGGGTTGCTCAGTTGCAGTTGACCTTCGGCGCCAGCGCCCTGGTCCAGATCGCATAGCCGGCCGGGGTCATGTGCAGCATGTCCTCGCGGAACAGCGTCGCATCCGGCTGGCCGTCGGCGCCGAGCATCGGCGTGTAGATGTCGGTGAAACCGGTGTTGGGCAGCTTGGCCAGCGCGGCCTTGATCAGCGTGTTGGCCTCGTTGATCGCCGGCAGCAGGTGCGCGCGCGACGGGCTCGGCTTGATCGACAGGTACTCCACCTTGGTCTTCGGCAGGTCGCGGTGCACGCGCTGCACGAAGGCAACCACGTCGTCGCGCACCTGCACGGCGCTGCGGCCACTGTTGAGGTCGTTGTCGCCCGCGTAGAAGAACACTTTGCATGGCGCATACGGCACCACGATGCGGTCGGCGTACCAGGTGCTGTCGCGCACTTCCGAGCCGCCGAAGCCGCGGTTGAACACTGGCTGGCCAGGGAAGTCGGTGGCCAGGCTCTCCCAGAAGCGGATCGAGGAGCTGCCAATGAACTCGATGCCACCGCGCGGCGGCGGGGTGGACTGGTCGGCGCTGGCGAAGCGGGCCATGTCGCCGGCCCAGGCCGCGTTGGAGACCTGTTCTGGCACCCGGGGCGACTCGGCCGGGCTCAGCGCCTGGGCCAGCGGTGCGGCAGTCAGCAGGCCCAGCATCAACAGGCAGGTACGGCGACGGGACATCAGGCGCTCCAGCAGGCAAGGGGCATCCATCATAGGAGCATGCCCGGGCCGTTGCTTGCCCCTGGCAGGCCGTTCAGCGGGCCGGCGCGGGCTGCGGTTGGCGGCCTTGTGGCAAAATGGCCGCCATCTGCCTATTCCTGTGCACCCATGATTCCCTGCCGTGCGTCTGAGCGGTCGCTGCGCCGCGCCCCCGTTGCTGGATGTTCCACCCGTGGCTGATCAGTTCGGCCACCTGCCGCGCGGCCCGCGCCGCATCTTCCAGGCCGCCCGCTGGTCCTGGCAGGGCCTGCGCGCTGCCTGGCTGCACGAGTCCTCGTTCCGGCTTGAGGTCTACCTGCTGATCCTGCTGACGCCGATTGCGATCTGGCTGGGCCAGACGCCGGTCGAACGCGCGCTGCTGATCGGCTCGATGCTGCTGGTGCTGGCGATGGAGCTGGCCAACTCGGCCATCGAAGCGGTGATCGAACGCTACGGCAGTGAGATTCACGAGCTGGCCGGCCGCGCCAAGGACATGGGCTCGGCGGCGGTGTTCGTGCTGATGATGAACGTGTTGCTGTGCTGGGCGCTGGTCGTGGTTCCGCACGCGCTGGCCGGCAACTACGGCTGAAACCCCATTCCCCCACTGCCTTGAAGAGTTTCCATGTCCTTTGAGTTCCTCGCCGACCCCAATGCCTGGGTGACCCTGTTCACGCTCAGCGCGCTGGAAATCGTGCTCGGCATCGACAACCTGGTGTTCATTTCCATTGCTGTCAGCAAGCTGCCGGAAGAGCGCCGCCCGTTCGCCCGCAAGCTCGGCATCGCGGTGGCCTGCATTACCCGCATCGGCCTGCTGGTATCGCTGGCCTACCTGGCGCACATGGCGGCAAACCTGTTCACCGTGGCCGGCATGGGCATCTCCATCCGCGACCTGGTGCTGATCGTTGGCGGCCTGTTCCTGATCATCAAGGGCTGCATGGAGATCAAGGAACTGATCAGCGGTGGCGAGGATGAAGATCCCAGCACCACCAAGGCCTCGGCCGTGTTCGGCTACGTGATCGCGCAGATTGCGGTGATCGACATCGTGTTCTCGCTGGACTCGGTGATCACCGCCGTCGGCATCGCCGACCACATTCCGGTGATGGTCGCCGCGATCCTGCTGTCGGTGATGGTGATGCTGCTGGCCGCCAACCCGCTGGGCCGCTTCATCGATGCCAACCCGACCGTGAAGATGCTGGCGCTCGCCTTCATCCTGATGATCGGCGCGGTGCTGATCCTGGACGGCCTGGACGTGCACGTGCCCAAGCCCTACATCTACGCCGCGATGGGCTTCTCGGTGCTGGTGGAGTGGCTGAACCTGCTGATGCGCCGCCGCGCCCGCGAGCACAACGTGCCGGGCGCCGGCAACTGGTAAGCGCGCCACTGGCGTGTGAGTCCCTCAGAACCCCCGGCATTCCGGGGGTTCTGCGTTGTGGGGGCGAGGTCGGTTCTGCAACGGCATTGTGGTTTTTGCACTTGTAGCTGCGTTCCGGCTTCCACTTGTGAACCAGGATCAACAGTGTTTTCCCGGGGCGAGGCTTAATCCGGCGCAGCAAAGCGCGCAGGCTACGCACTCCCGATTCCCGCCCCCAGGACCCCCCCATGAATTCCAGAGCCGCCTTGCTGGCGCTTGCCGTTGGCGCCTTCGCCATCGGAACCACCGAGTTTGCCCCGATGGGCCTGTTGCCGGTCATCGCCGACGGCGTCGGCGTTGGCATCCCCACTGCGGGCATGCTGATCACCGCCTATGCCGTGGGCGTGATGCTGGGCGCGCCGGTGATGACCCTGCTGATGGGGCGTTTCGGCAAGCGCACCGCGCTGATGCTGCTGATGTCGATCTTCGTCGCCGGCAATCTGTTGTCTGCGCTGGCGCCGAACTACGGGATGCTGCTGCTGTCGCGCCTGGTCACCAGCCTCAACCACGGTGCCTTCTTCGGCATCGGTGCGGTGGTCGCTGCGAGCCTGGTGCCGAAGGAAAAGCAGGCCGCTGCCGTGGCCACCATGTTCATGGGCCTGACCATCGCCAACATCGGCGGCGTGCCGCTGGCGACCTGGGTGGGGCAGCAGCTGGGCTGGCGCCTGTCCTTCGCCGGTACCGCAGTGCTGGGCCTGGTTGCGATCACTGCGCTGGGTTTCGCGCTGCCGGCATCTGCACCGGGGCCGCGCCCGGACGTGCGCCGCGAACTGAAGGCGATCCTGCAGCCGCAGGTGCTGCTGGCGATGGCCACCACCGTGCTTGGTGCGGGTGCGATGTTCACCCTCTATACCTACGTCGCACCGGTGCTGACCGAATTGACCGGCGCCTCCAATGCCTTCATCGCAATGTCGCTGGCCCTGATCGGCATCGGCTTCACCTTCGGCAACGGCATCGGTGGACGCATGGCTGACTGGTCGCTCGATGGCGCCACACGGATCCTGCTGGCCGTCCTGGCGGTGCTGATGTTCGTGCTGCCGCTGGCCTTCATGAGCCACGCCACCGCGGCGCTGGGTGTACTGCTGTTCGGTGCGGCGACCTTCGCCCTCGTGCCGCCGCTGCAGATCCGGGTGATGCAGGTGGCCAGCGAGGCGCCGGGCCTGGCGTCGTCGATCAACGTGGGTGCATTCAACCTGGGCAATGCGGTAGGTGCTGCGCTGGGTGGTGCGGTGATCAGCTCGGGACTGGGCTACGCCGCGATTCCGGTGGCCGGTGGCCTGCTGGCCGCGTCGGGCCTGCTGCTGGCATGGCTTGGGCGTCCGCGCACTGCGGTGGCTGAGGCCTGCTGAGGGTGAGGGGTTCCGGCAGGGCTGCGCCCTGCACCCGCAGAGGCAACGTCAAAAGCTGGGCTACTGAGGGATGGCGGGGCGGGTCCGGTGGCGGGGGACGCCGTAAACCCTTCCCTGGGGGCTTGGCCGCGGCATCCATGCCGCGGACTGATCTGGCCCCCCGTCAGCGGACGCCAAGAAGCGATACTTTGATCGCACTTGGAGGTCCCTTATGTCCCGTATCACCCGTCGTAGCTATACCGATGAGTTCAAGCACCAAGCCGTGGAGTTGGCCGAGTCGCTCGGGCCTGCCGCAGCAGCCCGTCAGCTGGAGATGTCGGTCAAGACGCTGGCAAATTGGCTTGACGCGGTCCGTGCTGGCCGGTCTCTGACCTCTGAGGCTCGCAGGCCAACCACCGACCTGGAAAGCGAGATCAGCCGCCTTCGGGCCGAGAACGCCAATCTGAAGATGGAGCGGGAAATCCTAAAAAAAGCGGCGGCGTTCTTTGCCAGAGAGTCCAAGTGAGGTACGCCTTCGTCGCCAGTCAAAGGACTCACTACCCGACCAGGTTGTTGTGTCGGGTTCTTGGGGTTTCTGTCTCTGGATTCCATGATTACCTGCGTCGGCAATGTGCCCAAGCGTGCGATGCCGATTCGGCCCTGCGTACCGAGCTTCGGGCCATTCATGTGACCAGCAAGCGCAGTTATGGGCGACGTCGGCTGGTCAGGGCCTTACGAGCCAGGAATCATCCAGTCGGCCACAAGCGCGTGGCACGGTTAATGGCCGAGGAGCGAATCCAGGGCAAGACCAAAGGCCGATTCCGACCCAAGTCCTCCGGCGGCTCATCTCAGCTCGCCCCCAACCTGCTGGATCGGCAATTTGCCCCCGGAACCGGACCGACGGCGTGGGTCGGGGATATCACGTATGTCCCCACCCGCCAGGGATGGCTGCATCTGGCCGTGGTCATCAGCGTCCAGACCCGGCAGGTGCTGGGCTACAGCGTTTCCAAGCGTCTGACTGAAGAGCTGGTGGTGAAAGCATTTGCCAATGCCTGGGCTCTGCATCCACAACGACCCGGCCTGATCTTCCATTCAGATCGTGGTGGGCAGTACTGGGGGAACGAGTTTCGCCAGCTGCTGCAGTCCCATGACGTGGTCCAAAGCATGAGCCGGCCTGGCAATTGCTGGGACAACGCGGTGGCCGAGAGCTTCTTTGCGACGCTCAAGACAGAAGAGGCTGCCGAGCCTTACGCCAGTAGGGAACAAGCCAGCCAGTGCATCGCTGCTTACATCCACGGCTTCTACAATCCAGCCCGGCTACACTCGGCGCTGGGCTACCACTCGCCTAACAACTACGCCCGGCAGCTCCGGGCTGCCGCCTGAAACGGCTTCATGGCGTCCGTTTTCAGGGGGCCAGATCAGACACCCCCGCCCCCGGACCCACCCCGCCTTCGACAGTCTTCCGCGATCTGTCGGAACGCGTTCTGCGCTGCTGTTGGTAGGTGTCGATCTTGGTCGACACGGTAGATCCACGCCATGCGTGGATGGCAGACACCAGGAATGTCTGAAGGGTCGGCTTTTGCCTTTGATTTTTCTTTTGATCTTCCCGCGGTGCGCAGAAAACTGTCCATGGCCGGGAGGGTGGGTCGGCTGGGGGCGTGAGCCGCATGGATGCGGCGACCGAGCTTACATGGACGTACTTGCAGCGGCCCCCAGCCGACCCACCCTCCCGGCCCATCCCCGAGCTGGCTGGACCACACCGCGGAGGGGGCGGCGCCCGATGGCCGGTCTTTCACCCGAACCATGGCATGCTCGGCGCCAAGCCCACCCGGAACCCCCGCCATGCGCCTGTTCACCCGTGTCCTGCCCCTGATGCTGCTGGCCTCCCTGTTGTCCGGCTGCGGCTACAACGCCATCCAGCAGAAGGACGAGGCGGTCAAGGCCAGCTGGTCCGAAGTGCTCAACCAGTACAAGCGCCGCGCCGACCTGGTGCCCAACCTGGTGCAGACCGTCAAAGGTTTCGCCAGCCAGGAAGAGCGCGTGCTGACCGAAGTCACCAACGCCCGCTCGCGTGTCGGCCAGATCAACGTCAACGCCGATGACGAAGCCTCGCTCAAGCAGTTCCAGCAGGCCCAGGGTGAACTCGGCAGCGCGCTGTCGCGGCTGCTGGTGGTGACCGAGAACTATCCCGTGCTGAAGTCCGACCAGAACTTCCGCGACCTGCAGGCCCAGCTGGAAGGCACCGAGAACCGCATCACCGTTGCCCGCGGCCGCTACATCCAGCAGGTGCAGGACTACAATACCTACATCCGCTCGTTCCCGCAGGTGATCACCGCCAAGATCTTCGGCTACAAGACCAAGCCGAACTTCACGGTGGACAACGAAGCGCAGATCTCCAACGCGCCGGCGGTCGATTTCGGCAACGCGCCGCAGCAGCAGCCGGCACCGCAGCCGGGCCACTGACCGATGCGCCTGGCCACTGCGCTGCTGGCCCTGCTGCTGTGGCTGCCGCTGGCGTCGCAGGCGCAGCAGCTGGCGCCGATTCCGGCGCTGGATTCGCCCGTGGTCGATACCACCGGCACGCTGGACGCCACGCAGAAGCAAGCGCTGGTGCAGCAGGCGATTGAACTGCAGCAGCGCAAGGGCAGCCAGCTGCAGGTGCTGGTGGTGCCCAGCACCCAGCCGGAGGACATCGCGCAGTACACCACGCGGGTCTTCGACCAGTGGCAGATCGGCCGCAAGGGCGTGGATGACGGCGTGCTGCTGGTGGTGGCCAAGGACGACCGGCGCGTGCGGATCGAGCCGGGTTACGGTCTTGAAGGCGCGATTCCCGATGCCATCGCCAACCGGGTCATCCAGGAATACCTGGTGCCGCGTTTCCGCGCCGGCGACTACGCCGGGGGCATCACCGATGCCACCGCCGTGCTGGTCAAGCTGATCGATGGCGAAACGCTGCCGGCACCGGTCAGTGGTCATCGTGGGCGCGAGCCGGGTGGCGGCGGCGATACCTGGTTCCTGGCGCTGTTCATCGGTGTGTTCGCCGGCAGCATCCTGCGCGGCGTGTTCGCGCGCGTGCCGCGCCCGCTGCGTGGCCTGCTCGGCGGCGCTGGCGCAGCCGTGGCGGCGTTCCTGTTCACCTCCACCCTGCTGGCCAGTGGCCTGGCCGGCGTGGTTGGCCTGATCGTGGCGATGCTGTCCGGCCACCCGGGGCGCTTTGCCGGCGGTGGTGGCTGGGGCGGCGGCAGCTGGGGCGGGGGCGGCGGCTTCGGCGGTGGTGGTGGATTCGGCGGTGGTGGCGGCTGGGGCGGCGGCGGTGGCCGTTCCGGTGGCGGTGGCGCTTCGGGAGGCTGGTGATGATCCAACGTCTGTTCCGCCATGTATGTTCGCCGTCGGTACGGCGCGCGTTCCCGCCAGCCACGCTGCAGGCGATCACCGAGGCCATCGCTTCCGGTGAGCAGCGCCACGGCGGTCAGGTGATGTTCGCGGTGGAGGCCGATCTGCCGCTGGCCGCGTTGTGGCACAAGGTCACCCCGAGGCAGGCCGCCGAGCATGCCTTCGCACGCCTGCGCACCTGGGACACCGCCCACAACAACGGCGTGCTGATCTACCTGCTGTTGGCCGACCATGCCATCGAGATCGTCGCCGACCGCGGCCTGCATGGCCGGGTCAGCCCAGCGCAGTGGCAGCGGGTCTGCACCCATCTGCGCGAGGGCCTGCGTGGTTCCAACCCGGTGGAAGCGCTGCAGGATGCCATCGACGAGGTCTCCAGCCTGATCGAAGGGCACTTTCCGGCCTCGACGCGGTCGAACGATGACGCGTTGCCGAACTCGCCGCAGATCCTTGGTTGAGCCGGGGCGGCACTGGCCCGAGAATAGACGTTCAACCGCAAGGCACCTTCCATGATCTACTTCCACGACATCGACCCCATCGCCCTCTCGCTGGGGCCGATCAAGGTGCACTGGTACGGCATCATGTACCTGCTCGGCTTCACTGCGGCCTGGCTGCTGGGCCGCACGCGCATCGCCGCCGGGCGCCTGCCGGGCGTCGATGCCAACGGCTTCTCCGACCTGTTGTTCTACGCCATGCTCGGCGTGGTGCTGGGCGGCCGCATCGGCTACATGCTGTTCTACGCGCTGGGCGATTTCCTGCACAACCCGCTGCTGCTGTTCAAGGTGTGGGACGGCGGCATGAGTTTCCATGGCGGCCTGCTGGGCGTGCTGGGTGCCTGCTGGTGGTGGTCGCGCAAGCACGCGCTGCACTTCTTCGACACCATGGATTTCATGGCGCCGCTGGTACCGCTGGGCCTGGGTTTTGGTCGCATCGGCAACTTCATCGGCGCCGAGCTGTGGGGCAAGTACACCGACGGCACGTGGGGCGTGGTGTTCCCGTCGGGCCTGCCGGCGCCGCTGAACCAGTTGGACCACGCGACCCTGCAGGCGCAGTTCGCCACCGGCGCGCTGAACCAGTTCGCCCGCCATCCCTCGCAGCTGTATGAAGCGTTCCTGGAAGGCCTGGTGATGTTCGTGGTGCTGTGGACGGTGTCGGCCAAGCCGCGCCACCGTTACCTGGTCGGCGGCCTGTTCGCGCTGATGTACGGCCTGTTCCGCTTCGCCGTCGAATTCGTACGCATGCCCGACAACGGCGTCTACGTGGCCTTCGACTGGCTGACCCGTGGCCAGATCCTCAGCCTGCCGCTCATCGCCTTCGGCCTGGTGCTGCTGGCGATGTCGCGCCGCGCGCCGGTGCTGCAGCCGCAACCGGTGATGGCTGCGGAGGGCAAGGCATGAAGGCCTACCTGGACCTGCTCGCGCATGTGCTGGAACATGGCGCGGAGAAGAGCGACCGCACCGGCACCGGCACCCGCAGCGTGTTCGGCTGGCAGATGCGCTTCGACCTCAATGAAGGTTTCCCGCTGGTCACCACCAAGAAGCTGCACCTGCGCTCGATCATCCACGAGCTGCTGTGGTTCCTGAAGGGCGATACCAACATCGGCTACCTGAAGGACAACCAGGTACGCATCTGGGACGAGTGGGCCGACGAGAACGGCGACCTCGGCCCGGTCTACGGCAAGCAGTGGCGCAGCTGGGCCACCGCCGATGGCCGCGAGATCGACCAGATGCAGTGGCTGGTGGACGAGATCAAGCGCAACCCCGATTCGCGCCGGCTGGTGGTCAGCGCCTGGAACGTGGGCGAGCTTTCGCAGATGGCGCTGATGCCGTGCCACAACCTGTTCCAGTTCTACGTGGTGGACGGCAAGCTCAGCTGCCAGCTGTACCAGCGCAGCGGCGACATCTTCCTCGGCGTGCCGTTCAACATCGCCAGCTATGCGCTGCTGACCCACATGGTGGCGCAGGCCACGGGCCTGGGCGTGGGCGACTTCGTGCATACGCTGGGCGACGCGCACCTGTATTCGAACCATTTCGAGCAGGCGCGCGAGCAGCTTTCGCGTGAACCGCGCGCGCTGCCGAAGCTGTGGTTGAACCCGGAGGTGAGCGACCTGTTCGGCTTCCGGTTCGACGACATCCGCATCGACGGCTATGACCCGCACCCGGCGATCAAGGCGCCGGTGGCGGTGTGAGTGATGTTTGGCATGCTGCGTATCAGCTGGTGAGACCTGACTGATGCAGATTGTTTCTCGGATTCACCAAGTGGAGAAGCAATGAGCAAACATTCACGAAAGGCACGGGAAAAGCTGGCGGAAGGCTTGATGTCGATGTCCGGCTCCCTGGCCGTTGCATTGACTGTTGGTGTGTTAATTACTCCTCTCCTGGCAGTCGCCAATGCGGCGGTCGCGGGAAAGGATGTGGACCTTTGGGTCATGATTACTGACCTCAAACCGACTACTGCGGCAATACTGTTCCTGCTCTATTGCTCAGCGGTTGCGACAGTACTCGGTGGACGTAGCGCGGCGATGAAAATCTTCAACGAGTTGTATCCGGACAAATGAAGCTCTCGATGATCGTGGCGCTGGACCGCAACCGTGGCATCGGCCAGGGCAATGCCATGCCCTGGCACCTGCCGGATGATTTCAAGCACTTCAAGGCGCTCACCCTGGGCAAGCCGATCCTGATGGGGCGCAAGACGGCCGAGTCGATCGGCCGCGTACTGCCGGGGCGCACCAACCTGGTGCTGACCCGCAGCGGCCAGGTGCCGTTCGCGGGCATGCGCGCGGTGGCGTCGCTGGACGAGGCGAAGGCGATTGCCGAAGGCGAGGGCGCCAGCGAGCTGTGCATCATCGGCGGCGGCGAGATCTTCCACCAGCTGCTGGACCAGGCCAGCGACCTGTACCTGACCTGGGTCGATGCCGAAGTCCCCGCCGACACCCATTTCCCCGAGGTGGCCGTGCAGGACTGGCGGGAAGTGAGCAGCGAGCCGCATCCGGCCGATGACCGCCACGCCTATGCGTTCCGCTTCGTGCATTACGTGCGCCGCTGAGGATGGTTTCCTGTAGAGCCGAGCCATGCTCGGCTGCTGTTGCCTGACCCCTCCCGTAGCCGAGCATGGCCCAGCTCTACAGGGGCCTAGGGCATCCGGTAGTGCCCGATGATCGCGTGCTGGAACAGCAGGTTCTCTTCACGCGTGCCGCGTGCGATGTTGTGCAGCACCAGCGGTGTGCCATTGGCCAGCCTCCGGTCGGAGACGATGCCGACATGCAGCAGACCGTTGCCGTTGAGCTTCCAGGCCACGATGTCACCGGCCGCATAGTCGGTGGCGAGGGCGGTGATCGGTTGCTGCCAGCCCTGCCGTTCGAACCAGCGCATCAGGTTCGGCACACGTCGATGATCAATGTTGCGGTCCGGCCGTGACAGGCCCCAGATCGCGGGATACGCGCTGAAGTTGCCGCGCATGTCTTCATGCACGCGCGCCTGCAGGTCCAGGCCCTGGCTGCGCAGGGCGCGCACCACCACGTCGGTGCACACGCCGCGATCAAGCGGGACGTCGCCGCCGGGATAGGACAGGACCTGGTAGGCGGGATCGTAACGGGTGGTGACGCCGATCTGTGCGCGCGCTGCGGCCACCAGTGGCGGTGAAGGGGCCTGCGGCTGCGATGGCGTGGGGGCGGCATTTCCGCCGCCGGTGGGAGCCGGGGGCGAAGCAGGCTGGCAGCCGCTGGCCAGGGCCAGCGTCAGCAGCAGCACCCTCCATGGTGCCCAGCCGCGTCGCGTCATGCCTGCGGCGCGGCGCCGTTGTTGTGGGGTCCACCGGAGCCTCCACCGCCACCACCTCGACGGCGACGACGGCGCGGACCACGGTTGCCCGGGTTGGCAGCAGCGGCGTTGCCGCCGCCCTGTTCCTTGCCCTGCACCGCAGCGGCGGGCCGCTCGTGCGCCGGTCGCGCCGGCGGGCGGGCGTGGGGTACGGGTGCCGGTACATCACGGCCCGGTACCTGCACCACGCGCAGCTCGTCGGTATCGAGCTGGATCGCGGTCAGCTTGCCGCCCCAGACTGCGCCGGTGTCGATGGCGTGCACGCCCTGGGTGATGGTCAGGCCCAGCGCCGACCAGTGGCCGCAGACGATCTTGAGGTCGCGCTCGACCCGTCCAGGTACTTCGAACCAGGGGTAGAGTCCCTGTTCCTGCGTGCCAGGGGTGCCCTTGTCCTCGATGCCGATGCGCCCGCGCGGGGTGCAGTAGCGCATGCGGGTGAGCACGTTGATGATCGCACGCGAACGGTCGTAGCCGGACAGGTTCGGCGCCCAGCTTGGCTTGTCGCCGTACATGTTGCGGAACAGCTTGCGGTAGCCGGCGCCGTGCAGCTGCACCTCGACTTCGGCGGCGTGCTTCTCTGCCATCTGCGTGGTCCACTTCGGCGCCAGGCCGGCGTGCACCATCATCCAGCCCAGCTCGCGATCCACATGCACCAGCTTCTGCAGGCGCAGCCAGTCCAGCAGTTCGTCGCGGTCCTCGGCCTGCACGATGCGCAGCAGGTCCGGGTTGACCTTGCGCTGCTCCTCTTCGGTGCGTGCACCGACGGCCAGCAGCGAAAGATCATGGTTGCCCAGCACCACCACGCTGTGCTCGCGCAGCGAATGCACCAGCCGCAGCGTTTCCAGCGACTGACCGCCACGGTTGACCAGGTCGCCGCAGAACCACAGGGTGTCCTGGGCCGGGTCGAAGCGGATCTTCTCCAGCAACCGCTGGGTCACGTCGTAGCAGCCCTGCAGGTCGCCGATCGCCCACACACTCATCGTTCGGCCTCCGTGTCAGTGCAGGGTACGCGGGACGGCCAGCACGAACGGTGCGACCGGCGCGGCAAATTCGGTGCCATCGTCGGCGACCATGTCGTAGTGCCCCTGCATGGTCCCGTGATCGGTCCCCAGCATGACACCGGACGTGTAACGGAAGTCTTCACCGGGGCGCAGCCGCGGCTGCTCGCCGATCACCCCGTCGCCATCGACATGCTCGACACGGCCATTGGCATCGGTGATGCGCCAGTGGCGTGCGACCAGGCGTGCGGCGACCCGCCCCTGGTTGTGGATGCGGATCGTGTAGGCGAACGCATAGCGCCCGTCTTCCGGCGCGGATTGATCGTCGAGGAAGCGCGGTGCGACTTCGACGGAGATGGCGTAAACGTCAGCGTCTTCCATACCGGCAGTGTAATCAGGAGGCATTGGCCAAAGCGATGAATTCGGCCACGTCCAGCTGTTCGGCGCGGGCATCGGGACGCACGCCGGCGGCAACGAATTGTTCGGCGGACACCACGTTGTTCAGGGCGTTGCGCAGGGTCTTGCGGCGCTGCCCGAAGGCGGCCTTGACCACCTCGGCGAAGCGCGTGTGGTCGTTGATGCTGATCGAGGCCGGGTCACGCGGCACCAGCCGCACCACGGCCGAATCGACCTTCGGCGGCGGCCGGAACGCGCCCGGCGGCACCACGAACAGGGAGGTCACCTGGCAGTAGGCCTGCAGCATCACGCTGAGGCGGCCATACACCTTGCTGCCGGGGCCGGCGGCCATGCGGTCGACCACCTCCTTCTGCAGCATGAAGTGCATGTCGCGGATCACTGCGGCATGCTCCAGCGCATGGAACAGGATCGGCGAGGAGATGTTGTAGGGCAGGTTGCCGACCAGGCGGATCGGCTGGCCATCGGCCAGTTCGGTGAAGTCCACGCGCAGCACGTCGCGGTGGACGATGGTCAGCTCGCCCAGCGGCTCGGCGGCGGCGGTCAGCGGCGCGATCAGGTCGCGGTCGAACTCGATCACCGTCAGCTTCGGGTGCACGCGCAGCAGCGGCAGGGTGATGGCGCCCTGGCCTGGACCAATTTCAACCAGGCGGTCACCATCTTTCGGATTGACCGCCATCACGATCTTGTCGATGTAGTGGCGATCGGCCAGGAAATGCTGGCCAAGCTGCTTCTTGGCCGGTGCGGTGAACACCGGGCCGGAGGGGGAATGCGGGGAATTCATGCGCTCAGTGTACGTTGCCGCGCCAGCTGCGCACACAGCGTCGTTGCCGCCTGCAGGCTGGAAGGATCGGCGATGCCGCGGCCGGCCAGGTCCAGCGCGGTGCCATGGTCGACCGCCACGCGCGGGTAGGGCAGGCCCAGGGTCAGGTTCACCGCCTGCTCGAAGCCGGAATACTTCAGCACCGGCAGGCCCTGGTCGTGGTACATCGCCAGCACGGTGTCGAAACCGGCCAGCTTGGCCGGCAGGAAGGCGGTGTCGGCCGGCAGCGGGCCGACCAGGTCCATGCCCTCCGCGCGCAGGCGCTGCAGCAGGGGGATGACCAGGTCCAGTTCCTCGCGTCCCAGATGGCCGTCTTCGCCGGCATGCGGGTTCAGCCCGAGCACCGCGATGCGCGGCGCAGGCAGGCCGAACTCGCGGCGCAGCGCGGCATGCACCGTACGCAGGGTATATTCCAGGCTGGGCGCGGTGATCGCATCGGCCACCTCGCGCAGCGGCAGGTGGGTGGTGGCCAGGGCCACGCGGACAATGTGATTGGCCAGCATCATCACCACCTTCACTCCGGCCTGGTCGGCCAGCAGTTCAGTGGTGCCGCTGTAGGCGATGCCGCCCTCGTTGATGACCGCCTTGTGCACCGGGCCGGTCACCACACCGTGCAGCTCACCGGACAGGCAGGCCTGGCCGGCGCCGAGCAGGGCGCCGATGACCGCGCTGGCATTGGCCGGATCGGCCTGGCCGAAGTGGCTGGGCGCCGCGTTGCGGACGGCGCGCAGGCGCAGATCGCCGGGGACGCGTGCTTCGGCGTGCTCGGGCAGCAGTTGCAGGGGCAGGTTCAGGGCGGCCGCAGCCGCGCGCAGGGTGTCCGGGTCGGCGAAGGCCAGCAGCCGGCAATCTTCACGCGGCTGCTGGACGAGGCGGACACACAGCTCCGGGCCGATCCCGGCGGGCTCGCCCGGTACCAGAGCGAGCTCGGGGCGCATCGGTCAGGACTGCGGCGGCGTGGCGGTGTTTTCCGCGCGGTCGCCGCTGCGGAAGCTGACGTAGGCTTCGCCACGCAGTTCCTGCAGGAAGCGGTTGTACTCGTCTTCCAGCTTGCGGCGGCCGATGGTCTCGCGGACCTGGGCGCGCTGGTTGTCGGTGGTCACGTCGGTCTGGCGGGTCGCCACGCGCTGCACGATGTGCCAACCGGCGTCGGTGCGGAACGGCTGGCTGACGCCACCATCCTGCAGGCCACTCACCTGCTGGCCGAAGGCCGGACCGAACGCGTCAGCCGGGAACCAGCCGAGATCACCGCCCTGGCCCTTGCTGTTGTTGTCCTCGGAGGACTCCCTGGCAACGGTCTGGAAGTCGGCGCCGCCGGCAATGCGGGCGCGCAGGGTATCGATCTTGGCCTTGGCAGCGGCATCGGTCTGGTGGTCGTCCACGCGGACCAGGATGTGGCGGCCGTGGTACTCGGTGACCGTCTGCTCACCGGCGGCGGAACTGCTGTCACGCACTTCCACCAGCTTCAGCAGCTGGAAGCCGCTCGGGCCGCGGATCGGGCCGACCACCTCGCCCGGCTTCATCTTTTCCATCAACTGGGCAAAGGCCTGCGGGATTTCATCCAGGCTGCGCCAGCCCAGATCGCCGCCTTCCAGTGCGTTCGGGCTGTCCGAATAGCGCACGGCCGCCGCGTTGAAGTCCAGCTCGCCCTTGTCCAGCAGGGCCTTCACGCCATCGGCCTTCTTCTGGCCGGTGGCGATCTGGTCGGCGTTGGCACCGTCGGGCAGGGCGATCAGGATGTGCGCCAGGTGGTACTGGTTGCCTACCGTGGCCTGCTGCTTCAGCGCGGCGTCGACTTCACCCTCGCTGACGCTGATGCGGCTCTGCGCGAAGCTCTGGCGCAGGCGCTGCACGGTGATCTCGTCACGCACCGACGCGCGGAAATCGTTGAAATCGATACCGTCCTGGGCCAGGCGCTGGCGCAGGGCATCCAGGTTCGAACCGTTCTGCTGGGCGATGGCGTTCATCGCCTGGTTCAGCTCCTGGTCGCTGACACGGATGCCGCTGCCCTGGGCGCGGGCCACCTGCAGCTTGACCAGCACCAGGCGTTCGAGCACCTGGCGGCTGAGCACGTCTTCCGGCGGCAGCTGGTTTTCGCGGCCGGCATACTGCGCCTTGATGTTGGCGATCGCACGCTGGAGCTCGCTCTGCAGGATCACGTCCTCATCGACGACGGCAGCGATGCGGTCAAGCGGCTGCGCCTCCTGGGCAAGCACCTGCAGGGGGGCGGACACGCTGGACACCGCCAGCAGCGAGGCGAGAAGAACGGGGAAGCGCTTGGTCATGGGATCAGGTTCGGATCGTAGTCATCCCGGGTCGCCCCGGTGTTGCTCGGCGGCACGAGATAGAGGTCGTCGCGGTTGTAGCCGAGGATAGCACGGCGCAGGGTACGGTCCGTGTCCTGCCCCAGGGAGCTCAGGCCCTTGAGCACGAACTCCACCTGGATGGAGTTGTTCATCTCGCCTTCGCGGTTGCGGACATAGCGGCGGCCGACCACACGCACGGCCAGGCAGCAGCTGTCCCACTGGACACCGCCGATGATTTCCAGCGGCTCCTTGTCCTGCAGCGAGTAGTAGTAGCGACCGACCAGGCTCCAGCGCGCATTCAGCGGGTACAGGAACGACAGGTCGGCCTGTTCCAGCAGGGTACGGTCGTGCTTGTTGGCGGTGGCCGGGGCGCCCGAGTTGATGCGGTAGCGGTAGCTCAGGTTGATCACGCCATCGTTGGGCATCAGGTAGCGGGCACGGACGCTGGCCAGATCCTCACGCTTGTACTTCGGGTCCCACTGGTAGGTGGCACCCAGGGTCCAGCGGTCGTTGATCATGTAGTTGCCGTCGGCGATCCACGCCGACTTGCCCTTTTCCACCGGCGCGCCGCCCGGGGTGACGGTCACCCGCGACTCGTCGAAATACTGGATCTGGCCGATGGCCGCCGAGAAGCGTTCCTTGCCGGTGGTCTGGTCGATGAAGCGGGTGCCCAATGCAAGGGTCAGCTGGTTGGCATCGTTCTGGCGGTCGGCGCCGGTGTAGCGCGAGTCGCGGAACAGCTGGCCCCAGCTGAACGTGAAGTCACGGGTGTCGAAGATCGGAAGGTCGTCCTGGTTGCGGTACGGCGTGCGCAGGTAGAACAGGCGCGGTTCCAGCGTGTGCAGGAATGACTTGCCGCCGATCGTGGTCTCGCGATCGAAGAACAGGCCGGCGTCGATGCTGCCGATCGGCAGGCTGCGGCTGGGCGATTTGTTGCCGCGCAGCTGCTCCGGCGTGGCGGTGTTCGGGTCGATGCCCTGCGAGGCCAGCACGTTGCGGCGGACGCTGTCAGCCAGGCCCTGGTCCAGGTCGTAGCCGGTGTAGCGGTAGGCCAGGGTCGGGGTGACGTACCACGCCGCGCCACTGATCGGGAACGACACGTACGGCTTCACGTCCAGTCGCGAGCCGCCGTACATGCGTTGGGTCTGGCCGTTGCGCGTGTACTGCAGGTCGGGTCCCGCATCGGCGCCGTACTTGAAGTTGATGTCGTCGTGGGTGAAGCGCACGGCTTCGGCATAGATGCCGGTTTCCAGCCACGGCAGGACCGGCTTGTCCCAGTTGAAGTACAGGCGCGGCTGGCGGTTGTACGGCAGCGCGCTTTCATTGAGCGTGTAGTCGGTCAGCTGCCAGCGGTCGGCCATGATGCCGGCCGTCCAGTTCCTGCCGGTGCCGTACAGGCCCACGGTGCTCTGCAGGTTCGAGGCAGTCACCCCGACCAGGCGGTTGGCGAAGTCCTCGACATAGCGCTCGTCGCTGACCCAGGCCAGGTTCGCACGGGCCTGCCAGTGGCTGTCCACGTTGTGGTAACCGCTGAACATCACCCGGCCGCGGTCGCGGTCGCGCAGCTTGTCGTTGGGCATGAACGCGGTCAGCAGTTCGCCGCGGCCGCCGTTGTAGAGATAGCGGAACTCGTTGTCGAGCATCAGGCCGCGCCGGCTCATGTAGCGCGGGGTCAACGTGTCGTCGTAGTTCGGCGCCAGGTTGAAGTAGATCGGCTGTGCGTAGTCGAATCCGTTGCGCCCGGACATGCCCAGCTGCGGGAACAGCAGGCCGGTCTTGCGGCGGTCATCGATCGGGAACTTGAAGTACGGCGCCCACAGCACCGGCACCTTGCCGATCCGCAGCACGGCGTTGCGGGCGGTGCCGAAGCCCTCGTCGTTGTCCACTTCGATCTGCGGCGCCGACAGCTTCCACACCGGCTGTGACGGGTCGCAGGTGGTGTAGGTGGAGCGGTGCATCTGGCCGACCGCGCCCTGCAGGTCGACCGACTCGGCATCGCCGTTGCCGCGGCGCGACACCAGCTGGTACTTGATGTCGGTGATCTTGTGGGTGTCGCTTTCCTGGTTGCCCTCGGCGCGCTTGGCGACCATGCGGATCGAGGAGTCCTGGTAGCGGACATTGCCGTCGGCGATGTAGTTGCCGCTCTCGGTATCGAAGCTGAGCTTGTCGGTGCCGACGAACTGGTCGCCGCGGCGCAGGGCCACGTTGCCTTCGTACTGCGGCACAGTGGTCGTGCCCAGCAGCTGGTCACCCTCGATGTCGGTCGGCTGCTGCTCGCGCGCAGCGCTGGCGGCGGCCTTGTCCTGCCCCGGGACCGGGGTGGGCGCATCGGTGAACGCGGGAATCACGTCGGTAGCCGGGCACAGGCCCCAGTTGAGCGGCTTTTCATCGGCCATTGCCGGCAGGCAGATGGCGATGCTCAGAGGCAGGGGAAGCAGGCGGAGGGCTCGGCGCACGCGGTTCGGATTCGGGCGAAAACGGACGGTAGCTTGCCCCATCCCTTGCATAGGGGCAATGAAGGACGCCGCAGCCTGCCGGTTCGGGTTCATCCGGAGACGCTGCCGGGAGGGGGCAGCAGCAGGGCCCGGACATGGGCCACGCTGCACTCGGCAAGGGCCTGCAGGTCATAGCCGCCTTCCAGCATCGAGACCACCCGGCCGGCCGCATGACGGCGCGCCAGCGCATGAAGCTCCCGGGTGATCCAGGCGAAATCGTCGGTTTCCAGCATCAGGTCGGCCTGCGGGTCACGCAGGTGGGCGTCGAAGCCGGCCGAGATCAGCAGCAGCTGCGGACGGAAGTCGTCGATGGCCGGCAGCATTTCGTCGGCCCACACGTTGCGGAAGCGGAAACCGCCACTGCCCGGGGGCAGCAGGATGTTCATCAGGTTGCCGGCACCGCGGTCGCGGCGCAGGCCGGAATTGGGGAACAGGCCGGCCTGGTGGGTGCTGTAGTACGAGACCCGGGCGTCGTGCTGGAAGATGTCCTGGGTGCCGTTGCCATGGTGGACATCGAAATCGACCACCGCGATCCGCTCCAGCCCATGGCGGTCGCGGGCATGGGCCGCGGCAATGGCAATGTTGTTGAGCAGGCAGAAGCCCATCGCGGTGCTGCTGGTGGCGTGGTGGCCCGGGGGCCGCACCGCGCAGAACGCCAGCGGATCCTCGCCCAGCATCACTGCATCGACCGCGGCCACCCCGGCGCCGGCGGCGTGCACGGCGGCACTGGCCGAGCCCGGCGAGGTCCAGGTGTCCATGTCCAGCTGGCGCAGCGGCGCGGTCTGCGGCTGCAGCACGAAGTCGAGCAGGGCACTGTCGTGGACCCGGGTCAGTTCGCCGAACTTGGCCGGCGGCGCCTCGCGCCAGTCGAGCTGGCCGGGGAACGCGGCGTGCAGGGCATCGAGTACTTGCTGCAGGCGTTGCGGGCACTCCGGATGGCCGGGGCCGGGGTCATGCAGCAGGCAGGACGGATGGGTGAAGACCAGCATCGTGCCGACTCAGCGCTGGCGCTGCTGTGGCTGCCACAGCGCTTCGCCATGGCCGTCGGCGCGGGCCAGTACGCGGGCCAGCACGAACAGCAGGTCCGACAGCCGGTTGAGGTACTGCAGCGCCTCGCTGCGCACGGGCTCAAGGCGGGCCAGGGTGACGGTCTCGCGCTCGGCGCGGCGGACGATGGTGCGGGCCAGGTGGCAGCGTGCGGCGGCCTCGCCACCAGCCGGCAGGATGAACTCCTTCAACATCGGCAGGTTGGCGTTGTAGTGGTCCAGCTGCTGTTCCAGTGCCGACACATCGGCGGCGTGGATGGCGACGTGGCCCGGGATGCACAGCTCGGCACCCAGGTCGAACAGCTGGTGCTGCAGATGCACCACCAGCGCGCGGACATCCTCGGGCAGCGCGGTGGCAAGCAGCAGGCCGAGCGCAGCGTTGGCTTCATCGACGGTGCCGTAGGACGCCACCCGGGCATCGTCCTTGGCCACGCGCTGGCCGTCGCCGAGGCCGGTACTGCCGTCGTCGCCGGTGCGGGTATAGATGCGCGAGAGGCGATGACCCATGGCGCGGCTCAGTGCCGGATGTCGCGGCGGGCCTGCTGAAGCTTCAGTACCTGCTCCACCGCCAGCTGCAATGCCGCCGCCAGCGCCACGTAGATCGCGGTGGTGCGCAGGTAGGGGCCGAACCATTGTGCGTAGTTCTGCGCCCAACCGGCCAGCGTCGGCTCGGCCACGTTGCGGGTGGTCCAGTAGAAACCGCCCTGCGCCAGCAGGTGGCAGACCGCCACCGAGGCCACCAGCAGCAGTGCACCCTTGGCCAGCACCGGCCAGCGTGCGCCCTGGTAGTTGCGGCCCAGCAGCATGCCGCCGGCCCACAGCGAGAAATACGCCGGCAGCAGCAGCCAGTAACCCGGCGACACGCAGTAGTGCTGCCAGAAATCCAGGCCGCTGCTGCGGATCACGATCCAGTCCACCAGCACGGCGAACACCATCAGCAGCGGAAACGCCCAGCGTGTCCACGTGGCCAGGTAGAAGCCACCGATGAAGAACACCGCCCAGGAGGCATCGGGGATCGCCGCGAAGTGGTTGACCCGGGTCGCCGCCAGCAACAGCACGAGGACGGACAGGACGAAGGCGCGGTTGGCGGTGGCGGACATGGCAGCGGGCCCGGAGCGGATTCAGGTTTCATTCTAGCCCGCCGCGCCGGTTGGCGCAGGTCGGGTGGTGTTGGGCGTTCGGGCAGGGCGAGCGCGTATCATGAACATCATGAGTGAACGACATGACGTGCTGATCGTCGGTGGTGGCCTGGTCGGTGCCAGCCTGGCCATCGCCCTGGACCGCCTGGGCCGCGATGTGGGCCTGCTCGAGGCCAGCCCGGCCGGCGAGCTGCCGGCGGTGTTCGACCAGCGCAACCTCAGTTTTGCCGCTGCCACGGTCAATGCGCTGACCGCGCTGGGGGTCATGCAGAAGCTGGCGATGGCGCCGGGCCCGATCCGCCGCATCCACGTCAGCCGCGCCGGCGATTTCGGCCGCGTGCAGCTGGAGGCTTCCGACTATGACCGGCCGTGGTTCGGCCAGGTGGTGGTGGCGCGGGACTTCGGCCAGGCGCTGGAAGCGCGCCTGCAGGAGCTGCCGCGGCTGCGGCGCTACCGGCCCATGCGTTTCCTGGGCCTGGGCGAGGTGGTCGACGGCTACCGCCAGGTGCGGGTGGCCGACGAGACCGGCGAACGCGTGCTGCAGGCCCGGCTGGTGGTGGGGGCCGATGGCACGACCAGTGGCGTGCGCGGCGCGCTCGGCATCGAGGTCGACCGCCATGATTTCCAGCAGACCCTGTTCGTGGCCCGCGTGCGCAGCCAGCGCGCGCCGGACGGCACCGCCTGGGAGCGCTTCACCGATACCGGCCCGACCGCCCTGCTGCCGCGTGGTGATCGCCACTTCGGCACCGTGCACGGTGTTGCGCGCGACCAGGCCGATGCGGTGATGGCGCTGGACGATGCGGCTTGGCTGCAACGCCTGCAGAACGCGATCGGCTGGCGCGCCGGCCGGCTGCTCGAATCCGGCCCGCGCAGTGCTTATCCGCTCATCCAGGTGCTGGCGCGCGCGTTGGCCGGAGAGCGCGCGGTGCTGCTCGGCAATGCCGCGCAGACCATCCATCCGCTGGGTGCGCAGGGCTTCAACCTGGGCCTGCGCGATGCGCTGACCCTGGCTGAACTGCTGGAGGATGCGCATGAGGATGCCGGCAGCGATGCACTGCTGCAGGCCTATGTCGCGCGCCGCGAAGAGGACCGCCGGCAGACGGTGGCGTTCTCCGGCGGGCTGGCGCGCCTGACCAGCAATCCGGCGCCGTTGATGCGGCCGCTGCGCAGCCTCGGCCTGGTGGCCGCGCAGCGCGCCTCGGTGCAATCGATGCTGGTCGGTGGTGCGATGGGCTTCCGCGGCGAGGTGCCGCGGCTGTGCCGTGGAGAAGCGGCATGAGCCGGCGCGCGCGTCTTGATGTGGCCATCATCGGCGGTGGCGTGGTCGGTGCCGCGTGTGCGCTGGCGCTGGCTGATGCTGGCCTGTCGGTGGCGCTGGTGGAAGGTAGCGAACCGGCGCCGTGGCAGGCCGCACAGCCGGACCTGCGCGTGTTCGCCTTCGCTGCCGACAACGTACAGCTGCTGAATCGTCTTGGTGTGTGGCCGGCGATCGCGCAGGCCCGTGCATGGCCCTACCGGCGCATGCAGGTGTGGGACGCTGCCGGTGGCGAGGATCTGCTGTTCGACGCCGATCGCTTCGGCCGTCGCGAACTGGGCTACATCGTCGAGAACGGGCTGCTGCAGGACCGCCTGTGGTCGGCGCTGCCGGCGGCGGGTGTGCAGCTGCACTGCCCGGCACGGGTGGACGCGCTGGAGCAGGACGAGGACGGCGTGCGCCTGCGCCTGGATGACGGGCGTCGCCTGGAAGCGGCGTTGGCGGTGGCCGCCGACGGCGCCGAATCGACCCTCCGCCAGCTGGCCGGGATAGAGGTGGAGCGCCATGACTACCACCAGCGTGGCGTGGTGGCCTACGTGGACAGCGATCTTCCCAACCAGGCCACGGCCTGGCAGCGCTTCCTGCCAAGCGGGCCGCTGGCGTTGCTGCCGGTGGCCGAGCGCCGCAGCTCGATCGTCTGGACCCTGCCCGAGGACGAGGCGGCGCGTGTTCTGGCACTGGACGAGGACAGCTTCAACCGCGAACTGACCCGCGCCTTCGCGGCACGCCTGGGTGAGCTGCGGTTGGCCTCCCCGCGAGCGGCATTCCCGCTGCGCCGCCAGCTGGCCCGTCACTACGTGGCCGGTCGTGTACTGGCGTTGGGTGACGCGGCGCATGTGGTGCATCCGCTGGCCGGGCAGGGCGTGAACCTGGGGCTGCGTGATGTCGCCGCCCTGCAGCAGTGGCTGGCACCCTCGGCAGAGCGCCGCGGCCAACCGCGGCTGTCGCCGCAGCGCCTGCAGCGCTGGGCACGCGAACGGCGGAGCGACAACCACATCGCCGCCTACAGCTTCGATGCGATCAACCGCCTGTTCTCCAACGACGAAATGCACCTGACCCTGGCCCGGGGCCGTGCGTTGGGCTGCGTCGGCCGATGGCCGCCGCTGGTGCAGGCGTTCTGGAAGCGCGCCGCCGGCGTCTGAAGCAAAAAGGGGACGGAGGGGATTAAGTCGTATGTGCACATACGACTTAATCCCCTCCGTCCCCTTTTTCAATCCACCAGCCAGCCGGCCAGGTCGGTGCGGTCCAGCTTGCCGCGATGCCTGCGGTCCAGCGAATTGAATTCGTCGGCCAGCGCCGGGTTGGCCTGCGCTTCCTCGCGGCTGATGAAACCATCGCCGTTCACATCCAGCGCGGCGAAGTGGATGCGGTACTGGCCAACCACGCTGCTGGGCTCCAGCGAACGCACCGTCACCTGTGCCTCGCCGGCCGGCTGTGCAATCTCGACGCTGCCGCTGACCCGACCGGCATCCAGTGGCTGCCGGCGGATCGCGCCGCCGGTGGGGCCCAGCGGCTGGCTCTGCGCAGGGGTGTGCGGCAGTTGCTGGGCCATGGCCGGTGCGACTGACAGCAAAGTGATCAGCAGGGTGAGCGAGTGGTAGCGCATGGTTCCGTTCCCCGGTAGCGCCGGGCCATGCCCGGCGGATGCAATGGGATCAGCGCAGCGGCGAGGCCAGCACGGTGATCTCTTCACGATCGTGATAGAGCTGCTTGGCGCGCACCACCAGCGGCTTCCCGGCCTGGTCCTGGAACAGGTCCAGGCACAGCCGGGTCTCGTCCCAGCGCTTCTTCATCGGCAGCTTCAGATTGAAGATCGCATGCCTGCACCAGCCTTCGCGGAACCAGGTGGCCATGCGTTCGGCGACGCGGCGCGGCTGCTCGACCATGTCGCAGACCATCCAGTCCAGCGGTTGTTCCGGGTGCCAGTGGAAGCCATCGGCGCGCAGGTGCTCGACCAGGCCGGTGTCCAGCACGTGCTGGCGCAGCGGGCCATTGTCGATGCTCAGCACGTGCATGTGCTGCCGGGTGAGCACCCAGGTCCAGCCACCGGGGGCGGCGCCAAGGTCGGCCGCGCGCATGCCGGGCTTGGCCAGCGCCTCGCGTTCTTCAGGCGTCAGTAGGGTCAACAGCGCCTCGTCCAGCTTCAGCGCCGAACGCGAAGGCGCTTCGGGCAGCAGCTTCAGGCGCGGAATGCCCAATGCCCACGGCGCGCTGTCGCCCGGGTCGGCCACGCAGACGAAGGCATGGGTACCGTCGACGAACACCACATGCAGGCGCGGCAGGCGGGTGTTCGGCTTGTCGCTGAGCTTGCCGGCCTTGCGCAGCGCCGGGCGCAGTGCATTGCCAAAGGAACGCGCCAGGCCGGACAACGGCTTGCCAGCGTCGGAATCGGGATGCTCCACCCACAGGTCGCCGAAGCGCGGCGCATCGGCCAGCACCTCCAGCATCGGCGTGATGCGGTCGGCCGGATCCAGCTGCGGCAGCTCGGCCAGCACCACCAGCTTCTGCCGCGCGAAGATCAGTTCGCGCCAGCGCAGGCGCGGTGCCAGCGCCGCGGCCTCGTCGCACATGAACAGCACGTAGCCGTCATTGCGCTGGGTACGCGCATAACCGGCGAAACCGGCTTCGCCGGCACGGAACTGCAGTTCGCCGGCCAGCTCGGGCTCGAAACCCTGCCGGCACAGGCACAGCAGGCCGATGCCGGTTTCAGTAACGGGCGCCATCGCTTTCCCCATAGGCACGCAGCACGCTGCGCGCGGCGTCGCGGTTCAGGCCCTGCACCACTTCGATGCCACGCTTGTTGAGCTCGCCGACCCAGTCGGCCGGCAGCGGGCCTTCGTCAAACGGAGTCAGTTCTTCGACGTCGGCTGCACTGGCACCGATCAGCAGGCGGTCGATGCCGGCCCACACGGTGGCGCCGTAGCACTGGCAGCACGGCTGCGAGCTGGTGGCCAGGGTGACCGGCGACAGCACCGCGTTCAGGCGCGGGGTCTGCAGGCGTTGCTGGGCCAGCATGTAGGCCATGTTCTCGGCGTGCGCCAGCGAGGTCGCGTGTGGCATCACCCGGTTCACGCCGGCAGCGATCACCTTGTCGTCCGGGCCGAACACCACGGCGCCGAACGGGCCGCCACTGGCGTGCTCGACGTTCAGCCGCGACAGCTCGATCGCCAGCGCGACCTTGGCCTCATCGCCCGGATATCGACGATCCAGGTCGATCTGGTCGTGGATCCAGGCGGGAAGGGTCAGGTGGACTTGCGCGTACAGCATCGCGGGGGTGCCTCGTAGGGATGGAAGAAAGTGCGGTTGCTTGGGAAACCGGCGCGCAGTGTAGCCGCACCGGCCTGTATCGGGTGTGGCGGTGGGTCAGCCGGGCGAGCCGGTGCGGATCACCACGTACTGCTTGCGGAACTCCAGCCCGGCCTGCGGCCAGCTGGCTGCATAGGCACGCAGCAGGGGCAGGGCGGCGGCGAAATCGTGGCCGTTGACCCGGCAATCGGCCTCGCACAGGCCATCGGCATCGCGCGAGGCGAACAGGCGGATGGCCAGGAACGGGCGCGCCTTCAGCAGCTCGTCGAAGGCGTCCATGCTCCTGGTGAACAGGCAGCACGGACAGGACCCATGGTCGTCCTCGCTGCAGGTGCTGGCGTCCACCTCGTGCTCGCGGTAATGCGCCAGCGGACCCAGCACCACGGTGCGTTCGTGTTCCCGGCCCTCATCGCCGGCCGGATAGGTCAGGCCCATCATTGGCAGGGCCTGTGCGTCTTCGGCGCCGATCGCGGTCTGCAGGGTCACCAGGTCCACCCGTGCCCAGGCCTGGAAGCCGGCCAGCAGCGATGTCTGTTCATCGGTACCGTTGGCGTGCTGGTACTCGAACAGGCCGTCAGCGAACAGCAGCGGATGCTGGCTTTCGATGACGGTGGAGGTCTGCCAGCCCCCGTTGTCGCGCGCGTGCGCGGCCATCGCATGCGGGGTCAGGCGCAGTCCGCTGTCCAGCAGCAGCGCGTTGCCGTCGATGCGGCTGGCGACGCTGGCGTCCTGCAGGGCCTGCTGCAGCAGTGGGAGGAGGGCGGTGGACGTCGTGGTCATGTCAGGCCTGTGGATGGATCGGGTGGAGCATCCAGGCCGGGCCTGGTGCTAGCGGTCGAGCGCGTCAAGTTCGGCGCGATAGCGCTGCGCGTCGGACTGCTGCTGCGGGTCGTTGCCGTGGTCGCGCAGCCAGCTTTCCAGTTCGCGGCGATACTCCGCGCGGAAATCGGCATTGCCCGGGCTGAAATGCAGCTTGCGTGCTGCCACCTCCACGCGCTCGCGCGCGCTGGACCGGGCCTGGGCGATGCCGTGGGGTGATTCGTTGGTGAGGATGACGAAGTTGCGCGGGAAACCCGGCGTGTACTTGACCACGAACGGCTGGTCGCGCGCCGGGATGCGGATGGCGTTTTCCAGCGGCCACAGCGAGGCGGTGTTGGTGTGGAACACCGCCTCCACATCGCGCCCTTCGGCAGTGCGCAGCACCGCTTCGTAGCGCCAGATGTACTGTTCGTTGAGCGTCGAGCTGGTTCGCTCTGCCTTGACGATCACCGCTTCGCCGCGCTCGCCCACCAGGTTGAGGAAGGTGGCGTTGAGGAAGTGGCCGAAGAACATGTTGAGCATCGCCAGCGGGAACACCACGATGGCGTAGCCTGGAAAGCGTCGCCACCACGAGACCAGCCCGGCCAGCACCATCGCTGCAAAGAACGTCAGCAGCGGATGCTGCGAGATGAACCAGAGCAGGACGGACAGGGCGGTGATCATCGTCGGGGGCGTGCGGGCGCCGTGTGGGCGCCCGCGCAGGTCCTCAGGCCGACCAGGTGTCGCGCAGGGTCACGCTGCGGTTGAACACCGGCTTGGCTTCGGTGTGATCGCGGCGGTCGGCGACGAAATAGCCGGTGCGCTCGAACTGGAACGACTGCTCCGGTGCGGCGCTGGCTGCGGCCGGCTCGACATAGCCGGTGACGGTACGGCGCGATTCCGGGTTCAGGTAGTCGCGGTAGGTCTTGCCTTCCGATTCGTCGTCAGGGTTCGGCACCGAGAACAGGCGGTCGTACAGGCGGATCTCGGCCGGCACGCCGTGCACGGCGCTCACCCAGTGGATGGTGCCCTTGACCTTGCGGTTGGCGCCTTCCATGCCCGGACGCGATTCCGGATCGAGCCAGCCGCGCAGTTCGATGATGGTGCCGTCGGCATCCTTGATCACTTCGTCGCAGCGGATGATGCCGGCGCCACGCAGGCGCACTTCGCCGCCCGGCACCAGGCGCTTCCAGCCCTTCGGCGGCACTTCGGCGAAGTCCTCGCGATCGATCCACACTTCGCGGGCGAACGGAACTTCGCGGCTGCCGAAGCTCTCGTCCTTCGGGTGGTTGCTGAAGGTCAGCAGTTCTTCGTGGCCTTCCGGAAGGTTGGTCAGCACCAGCTTGACCGGGTCGACCACGGCCATGCGGCGTGGCGCGGCGCTGTCGAGGTCCTCGCGCAGTGCGCCTTCGAGCACGCTGAAGTCGATCAGCGAATTCTGCTTGCTGATGCCCACGCGCTCGGCGAACAGGCGCATCGCGGCCGGGGTGTAGCCACGGCGGCGCAGGCCCTGCAGGGTGGGCATGCGCGGGTCTTCCCAACCGTCCACCAGCTGTTCGGTGACCAGCGCCATCAGCTTGCGCTTGCTCATCACCGTGTAGTTGATGTTCAGGCGCGAGAACTCGATCTGGCGCGGCTTGGCCGCTTCGCGTGGCAGCCCGGCATCGACCAGCGGCTGGGTCAGCGCGTCGTCATGGGCGAAATCGACGTTGTCCACGCACCAGTCGTACAGCGGGCGGTGGTCTTCGAATTCCAGCGTGCACAGCGAGTGGGTGATGCCCTCGATCGAATCACCCAGCGCATGGGCGAAGTCGTACATCGGGTAGATCGGCCACGCGTTGCCGGTGTTCTGGTGCTCGACGTGCTTGATGCGGTACAGCGCCGGATCGCGCAGGTTGATGTTGCCGCTGGCCATGTCGATCTTCGCGCGCAGGGTGCGCGCGCCATCCGGGAACTCACCGGCGCGCATGCGGCGGAACAGGTCGAGGTTTTCCTCGACGCTGCGGTCGCGCCATGGCGACGGACGGCCCGGCTCGGTCAGGGTGCCGCGGTAGGCGCGCACTTCCTCGGCCGACAGGTCGCAGACATAGGCCTTGCCCTGTTCGATCAGCTTCTCGGCGGCCAGGTAATAGGCCTGGAAGTAGTCCGAGGCGTGGCGCAGCTCGTTCCAGCTGAAGCCCAGCCAGCGCACGTCGTCCTGGATCGCGGCCACGTATTCCGGATCTTCCTTGGCCGGGTTGGTGTCATCGAAGCGCAGGTTGCAGACGCCGCTGAATTCACCGGCGATGCCGAAGTTCAGGCAGATCGACTTGGCGTGACCGATGTGCAGGTAGCCGTTCGGCTCCGGCGGGAAGCGGGTCTTGATCGCCTGGTGCTTTCCGCTGGCCAGGTCCTCGCGCACGATCTGGCGGATGAAATCGCGCTTCTCGTGGCTGTCGGCGGGGGTCTCGGGGCTGGCGGGGGTGTGCTCGGACATGAGTCGGCGAAAAGAAAGGCAGAAAGACCAACAGTCTAGCGCGTACCGGGCAGAACTGCCGGGGTTGCCGGCCAGCGGCCGGCACTACCAGGCGTCTTCCGGTAGTGCCGGCCGCTGGCCGGCAACTCTCGGATCCCGCCCTCTCCACCATTCAGCCCCCAGGCGTATGCTGGACCCTTGCCCCGAGGAGCCGCCGCATGCACATCGTGTACAAGGCCGACAACCTGTTCGACGCCCATCTGGTCAAGCACGCCTTGGAAGACGCTGGTATCCCCGCGTTCGTGTTCGGAGAGCAGCTGCTGGGCGGGATGGGCGAGCTGCCGCTGTTTGGCGTGCTGCGGGTCGGCATCCCCGATGCGGCGCGGCCGCAGGCCGAGGACATCGTAGCGGCGCTGGACTTGGGCCAGGCCCCGTCCGACCCCATTTCCGATGCAGACGACATTGCCGGTTTTCCGGCGTAGGAGCGCATCATGTTGGGAATTGGCCAGGGCATCCTCGGCATCGGCGCCTTCAAGCAGCGCCTGCCGCGCCCGGAAGAGGCGCTACCGGGGCGTGACCAACCGCTGCCGCTGCACAGCAACCAGCACTTCGTGAACAGCCATCCGCTGAAGGACCGTTTCGCCGGCCTGCAGCAGATCCGCTTTGCGCTGGGCTGTTTCTGGGGCGCCGAGCGCAAGTTCTGGACCGAGCCGGGCGTGTACAGCACCTCGGTCGGCTATGCAGGTGGCATCACGCCGAACCCGACCTATGAAGAGGTCTGCTCGGGCCTGACCGGCCACACCGAAGTGGTGCAGGTGGTGTTCGACCCGGCGGTGGTGAGCCTGGAGCGGCTGCTGCAGCTGTTCTGGGAAAGCCACGATCCAACCCAGGGCATGCGTCAGGGCAACGACACCGGCACCCAGTACCGCTCGGCGATCCATGCCACCGACGAGGCCCAGTACAAGGCCGCGCTGGCCAGCCGCGAGGCCTACCAGACGCAGCTGGCTGCGGCCGGCTACGGCCCGATCACCACCGAGATCGTGTACCCGGCACCGGCGTACTACTACGCCGAGGACTACCACCAGCAGTACCTGGCGAAGAATCCGAACGGCTACTGCGGCATCGGCGGCACCGGCGTGAGCTGCCCGATCGGGTTGGATGTGGAGGCGCCGCGCTGACGCGCGGTGGTCCGCCTGCGGCGGGCTGAAGCTGAAAGCAACTGCCAAAGCCAAAGCCAAAGCGGCTCTGGGTTGCTGATGGTTTGGCGGGACGGGTACAGATGGCGGGACACGCCGTAAACCCGTCCCTGGGGGCTCGGCCACGGCATCCATGCCGTGGACGGTCCCGCCATCTGTACCCGTCCCGCCTCCGATCATTTCCCGGTGACGGTGGGCAGGAGCAGTGGATTACTGACGAACTGAAGGAAAACAAAAAGGACGCGGCGTTCGCCGCGTCCTTCTTGTTTGATCCTGCAGTGCTTTCTGTAGAGCGGAGCCATGCTCCGCTCCAAGCAAGCGAAGCGCGCGACCCGCTGTTGCTCTTCTTTCTTTCTTCCGTGGCGGGTGGCCACCGGAAACTGTCAGAGGGCGGGCGGGTTGGGTTCGCGGGAGTGTCCGCCGCATGGGCCCGAGGCATGCCTCGGGCGGGTTGGGCAGGACGCCCAACCCCGGTCTTGCCGTGTGCGCAGGACAGCGCACACGAGCAAGCGGCGGCCAAGCCTCCAGGGATGGATTCACGGCGTCTCCCGCGAACCCAACCCGCCCGACCCAGCGCGGCTTTTTGCTCTTTGCGGCCAACCGACCTGCCACGAGGGGCTCAGCCGTTGGCCGGAATCCTCACAGTGCCGCGCGGATCCGCTCGCGCAGCGCTTCCAGATCCTTGGCAAACGCATCGATGCCGGTCGCCAGCTTCTCGGTGGCCATCGGATCGGCCGCCAGATCCGCCGCGAACTTGGCCGCATCGATCGGGGTCACCGCCGCGCCATCGGCGGCACCGGCCACCAGCTTGCGCGGCAGCTCGCCGTGGTCGGCGTCCAGCTTCTCCAGCAGGTCCGGCGAAATCGTCAGGCGGTCGCAGCCGGCCAGTGCTTCGATCTGCGCGGTCGAACGGAACGAGGCGCCCATCACCACCGTCGGCGAACCGCGACGCTTGAATTCGGCATACACGCCGCGCACGAACTTCACGCCCGGGTCTTCATCGATGGTGGCCGGGGCCTGTCCGTTGGCCACGTACCAGTCCAGGATGCGGCCGACGAACGGCGAGATCAGGAACGCCCCGGCTTCGCTGCAGGCCAGCGCCTGGGTCGGGTTGAAGATCAGGGTCAGGTTGCAGTCGATGCCCTCGGCCTGCAGGATGCGTGCGGCTTCCACGCCTTCCCAGGTCGCGGCGATCTTGATCAGGATCTTCTCGCGCGGCACGCCGGCATCGGCGTACATCTGGATGAACTGGCGGGCCTTGGCCACGGTGGCAGCGGTGTCGTGAGCCAGGTCGGCATCCACCTCGGTGGACACCCGGCCCGGCACCAGCGTGCTCAGCAGCGCGCCGACGCCGATGGTCAGGCGGTCGGCCACGGCGTGCACCACGGCTTCGCGGTCGCCCGTCTGCTGGCGGCCCCAGGCCAGTTCGCGTTCGATCAGCTCGGCGTAGACCGGCAGGTCCAGCGCCTTCTTCACCAGGGTCGGATTGGTGGTGCAGTCCACCGGCTGCAGGCGCTTGATCGCCTCGTAGTCACCGGTATCGGCAACGACCACGGACAGTTCGCGCAGCTGGGACAGTTTGGACGGGGTACTCATTACGGCTCCTGGGGCAGGGGGATCGAATCGCGCGCGGTGCGCAGCGGTAATCAGGGGCGGTCGTTGTGGACCGCGGTCACGCGCAGGCGCAGCTTGCGGCCGCCGGGCGCGTTCCAGTCGATGCTCTGGCCGATCGAAAGGCCGAGCAGGGCACTGCCGACCGGGGCCAGCACGGAAACCTTGCCTTCATCGACGTTGGCTTCGCGGGGGAAGACCAGGGTCAGGACGTGCTTCTCGCCCGACACTTCATCTTCGCACTCCACGCGCGAATGCATCATGACGATGCCTTCGGGAATCTGGTCCGGTGCCAGCACGGTGGCCCGGTTGAGTTCTTCAGCAAGCGCGAGCGCGGCAGGCGTCTGGCTCAGCGCGGGAGATTCGAGCATGGCGTCCAGGCGGTCCATGTCGAAGGTGGAAACGGTGATCGACGGCGGCAGGCCGCTGGCGGTACTCATGGTGAAGCTCCTTGGTTGAAAGCCATGCAAAAGGCGGCACCTGCTGGCGCCGCCTGTCTGTATTGTGGGGACAAATGCGGCCGGAATCGACTCCTGCCGATTCCAGGCCGGTACTGCGGGGGACTCAGCCGTTCAGCGCGGGGCCGGGCAGGGCCGGTGCATCGCTGCCGGCATCGAGCGCCTCCAGGGTGAACAGCGCCTGCGGCAGGCGCTTGAACTGGTCGGCCAGGTCCATCAGGAAGTCGTTCATGGCCGAGCTGCGGCGCCAGATCATGGCGATGCGGCGGCTGGGACGGCCTTCGCCGGTGAAGTCGAGCAGGCGGATGTTGTTCGAGCGCGGCACTGGCGGCTGCACCGACAGACTCGGCAGCAGGGTGATGCCGACGTCGGCGGCGACCATCTGCCGCAGCGTTTCCAGGCTGGTGGCGCGGAACTCGGACTTCTCGTTGGCGCCGAACAGGCGGCAGACTTCCAGCGCCTGGTCGCGCAGGCAATGGCCGTCCTCCAGCAGCAGCAGCTTCTGCGTGGCCAGTTCCTGCACGTCCAGGTGCTCGCGACGTGCCAGCGGGTGGCGACCGGAGACGGCCAGCAGGAACGGTTCCTCGAACAGGAACTCGGCATGCAGCTGGTCGTCGATCACCGGCAGCGCCAGCAATGCAGCGTCGAGCTTGCCTTCGCGCAGGCGGTCCAGCAGCACATCGCTCTTTTCCTCGACCAGCAGCAGTTCCAGCTCCGGGAAGCGCTCGCGGATGCGCGGGATCACATGCGGCAGCAGGTACGGACCGAGGGTCGGGAAGATCCCCAGGCGCACCGTACCGGCTTCCGGATCGCGGCTGCGTCGCGCCGCTTCCTTCAGCTGTTCCACTTCGGACACGATCACCCGCGCCCGTGCGGCCGCTTCCTGGCCGGCCGGGGTCAGCATCACCTTGCGCGGTGCGCGTTCCACCAGCGGCAGGCCGAGCTCTTCCTCCAGCTTGCGGATCTGCGTGGACAACGTCGGCTGGCTGACAAAGCAGGACGCGGCAGCCCGGCCGAAATGCTTGTGGTCGGCCAGGGCTACCAGGTACTTCAGATCACGTAGGTTCATCCTTACACCCCAGGGGTAACGGACCGGCTGACGGCGTGGTTACCCGACAGGCAGACAATGTTCCCGGTGATCTGGGAACGGTGGATCAGGCCGCTTCAGCAACGGCACCGCTGCTGTTGCTCACCGACGAGCGGATCAGGTGGTCGAACGCGCTCAGTGCGGCGGTGGAACCGGCGCCCATGGCGATGATGATCTGCTTGTAGGGCACCGTCGTGCAATCGCCAGCAGCAAACACACCCGGCAGGTTGGTCTGGCCGCGATCGTCGATGACGATCTCGCCACGCGGCGACAGCGCCACCACATCCTTCAGCCACTCGGTGTTGGGCAGCAGGCCGATCTGCACGAAGATGCCTTCCAGCTCGACGCGGTGGGCATCGCCGCCGATGCGGTCCTTGTAGACCAGGCCGGTGACCTTGCTGCCGTCGCCGAGCACTTCGGTGGTCTGTGCGCTGGTCAGCACGGTGACGTTGCCCAGGCTGCGCAGCTTCTTCTGCAGCACTTCGTCGGCACGCAGGCTGGAATCGAACTCCAGCAGGGTTACATGCGACACGATGCCGGCCAGGTCGATGGCCGCTTCCACACCGGAGTTGCCGCCGCCGATCACCGCCACGCGCTTGCCCTTGAACAGCGGACCATCGCAGTGCGGGCAGTAGGCCACGCCCTTGTTGCGGTACTGGTCCTCGCCCGGCACGTTCATCTGCCGCCAGCGCGCGCCGGTGGACAGGATCACCGAACGCGACTTCAGCACCGCGCCGTTCTCCAGCTGCACCTGCACCAGGCCGTCTTCGCCGGCCGGCACCAGCGCACTGGCGCGCTGCAGGTTCATGATGTCCACGTCGTACTCGCGCACATGCTGCTCCAGCGCCGTGGCCAGCTTCGGCCCTTCGGTTTCCTTCACCGAGATGAAGTTCTCGATCGCCATGGTGTCCAGCACCTGGCCACCGAAGCGCTCGGCAGCGATGCCGGTACGGATGCCCTTGCGCGCGGCATAGATCGCCGCTGCGGCGCCAGCCGGGCCACCACCGACCACCAGTACGTCGAAAGCATCCTTGGCGGCGATCTTCTCGGCATCGCGCTTGCTGGCATTGGTGTCCAGCTTGGCCACGATCTGCTCCAGGGTCATGCGGCCCTGGTCGAACACTTCACCGTTGAGGTACACGGTCGGCACCGACATGATCTCGCGCTTCTCGACTTCGTCCTGGAACAGCGCACCATCGATGGCCACGTGCTGGATGCGTGGGTTGAGTACCGCGGCCAGGTTCAGCGCCTGCACCACGTCCGGGCAGTTCTGGCAGGACAGCGAGAAGTAGGTTTCGAACTTGTATTCACCTTCCAGGTTCTGCACCTGCTCGATCAGCTCGGCGGTGGCCTTGGACGGGTGGCCGCCGACCTGCAGCAGGGCCAGCACCAGCGAGGTGAACTCGTGACCCATCGGCAGGCCGGCGAAGGTCAGGTGGATGTCCTGGCCCGGCGTGCCCAGGTCGAAGGACGGCACGCGGCCCTGGCCATCGCGCAGGACCTGCAGCGTGATCTTGTCCGACAGGTTTTCCAGGGTCTGCAGCAGTTCCAGCATTTCCTGCGACTTGGCGCCGTCGTCGGCGTGCGCGGTGATCTGGATCGGGCGGGTCACGCGCTCCAGATAGGTCTTCAGCTGCGACTGCAGGTTGGCGTCCAACATCGGGTCATCTCCTGGCTTCAGGCAAACAGGGGGCGTGGCACCGCTGTAGAAGGTAGCGGACCAGCAGGGGGTAGGGGTGAACCCAAGACAGCGACCGTGGAAGGGGCTGGCTGGCCAAGGCGGGCGAGCGTTGGCTGTCTTGGGTTCACCCCCACGCCGGCGGGGGGACCGGCACGGGGATGAAGGGCGCGCCGTGGCGTGGGGCCACGGCAGGCCGGTACTGCTTTAGATCTTGCCGACCAGGTCCAGCGACGGGGTCAGGGTCTTCTCGCCTTCCTTCCACTTGGCCGGGCAGACCTGGTTCGGGTTGGCGGCGGTGAACTGGGCAGCCTTGAGCTTGCGCAGGGTCTCGGACACGTCACGGGCGATCTCGTTGGAGTGGATCTCCAGGGTCTTGATCACGCCTTCCGGGTTGATGATGAAGGTGCCGCGCAGGGCCAGGCCTTCTTCTTCAATGTGCACGCCGAAGGCGCGGGTCAGCTGGTGGGTCGGGTCGCCGACCAGCGGGAACTGGGCCTTGCCGACGGCCGGCGAGGTCTCGTGCCACACCTTGTGCGAGAAGTGGGTGTCGGTGGTGACGATGTAGACCTCGGCGCCGGCCTTCTTGAACTCGGCGTAATGGTCAGCGGCGTCTTCGATCTCGGTCGGGCAGTTGAAGGTGAAGGCGGCCGGCATGAAGATCAGGACGGACCACTGGCCCTTCAGGCTGGCGTCGGAAACCTTGATGAACTCGCCGTTGTGGTAGGCGTTGGCTTCGAACGGCTGGATCTGGGTATTGATGAGGGACATCATTTTTCCTCTTGGTGAAGGGGAGTGGGTGAATCGACAGGAGCTAGGTTACCCATTCGCTCGCGATAAGAACAATCCATTGATTGCATCTATTTGATAGATGGAGTCTATCAAATGGCCATGAGCAGGCACTGAACCCTGCCGCTCCCATCCTGCAACTGCTTGTGTGACAAGGAAAATCGATCGGGACGTGTGAAGAGGGCTGATAGCCCCTCCTTATACCCTCTGGCGAAACCTGAACGGATTCCAGCTTTTTTGTAGCGTCGAGCCATGCTCGACGGTGGATCTGTAGAGCCGAGCCGATGCTCGGCTGTTCCAGCAGCAGCCGAGCATCGGCTCGGCCCTACAATTGAGGCATGTCTTTCCAACCCGAACCCACCCTGCGTCAGGTCGTAGCCGACGCCAGTGCCCGCTTGGGCGGTGTCGACGCCCGCCACGAAGCCGAACTGCTGCTGCTGCATGTACTGGAGCGCCCGCGCAGCTGGCTATTCGCCCATGCCACCGATCCGCTGGCCGCCAATGACCAGGCCGCCTTCGAAGCCTTGCTGGCCCGCCGTGTGGCCGGTGAGCCGGTTGCCTACCTGACCGGGCGCCGCGGTTTCTGGACGCTGGACCTGGAGGTCGACCCGGCCACGCTGATCCCGCGCCCGGAAACCGAGCTGCTGGTCGAGTTGGCGCTGGAGCGACTGCCGCCGGACCAGGCGTTGCAGCTGGCCGACCTCGGTACCGGCAGCGGTGCGATCGCACTGGCACTGGCCAGCGAACGGCCCCGGGCACAGGTGCTGGCCACCGATGCCAGCCCGGGCGCGCTGGCCGTGGCCGCGCGCAATGCGGCCCGCCATGAACTGGACAACGTCCGTTTCGCCGAGGGCGGGCACGACTGGTATGCGCCGCTGCAGGGCGTGCGCTTCGACCTGATCGCCAGCAATCCGCCGTACATCGCCAGCAACGACCCGCACCTGGAACAGGGCGACCTGCGCTTCGAACCGTCTACCGCGCTGGCCTCGGGCATGGACGGCCTGGATGACATCCGCCGCATCGTCGATGGTGGCCAGGCCCACCTGCGGCCCGGCGGTTGGTTGCTGATCGAGCACGGTTGGGACCAGGGCGCGGCGATCCGGGCACTGTTCGAGGCGACGGGATTTGCCGAGGTGCAGACCGTGCAGGACCTGGAGCAGCGCGACCGCATCACCCTGGGCCGGCGTCCGGCCTAGAATGGAGGTTCTCCTGCCCCGGCAGGGCATCACCCTGGAGCTGCAAGCATGCGTACGCTGTACCCCGCCATCACCCCCTACGACGTCGGCACCCTGAAGGTCGACGACCGCCACACGCTGTACTTCGAACAGTGCGGCAACCCGGAAGGCAAGCCGGTGGTGATGCTGCATGGTGGCCCGGGTGGCGGCTGCAGCGACAAGATGCGCCAGTTCCACGATCCGTCCAAGTACCGCATCATCCTGTTCGATCAGCGCGGTGCCGGCCGTTCCACCCCGCACGCGGACCTGGTGGACAACACCACCTGGGACCTCGTCGCCGATATCGAGAAGCTGCGCGAGCACCTGAAGGTCGATCGCTGGCAGGTGTTCGGTGGCAGCTGGGGCTCGACCCTGGCGCTGGCCTATGCCGAGACCCATCCGCAGCGCGTGACCGAACTGGTCCTGCGCGGCATCTTCATGCTGCGTCGCTGGGAGCTGGAATGGTTCTACCAGGAAGGCGCCAACCGCCTGTTCCCGGATGCGTGGGAGCACTACCTCAAGCCGATTCCGCTGGTGGAGCGTCATGACCTTATCTCGGCCTTCCACCGCCGCCTGACCAGCGAAGACGAGACCACCCGCCTGGAAGCGGCCAAGGCGTGGGCGGTGTGGGAAGGCGCGACCAGCTTCCTGCACGTCGATGATGACTTCATCAACAGCCACGAAGACCCGCATTTCGCGCTGGCGTTTGCCCGCATCGAGAACCACTACTTCGTCAACGGCGGCTTCTTCGAGGTGGAAGACCAGCTGCTGCGCGACGCACACCGCATCGCCGACATTCCGGGCGTGATCGTGCACGGCCGCTACGACGTGGTCTGCCCGCTGGCCAACGCCTGGGACCTGACCAAGGTGTGGCCGAAGGCGAAGCTGGAAATCACCCCGGCTTCGGGCCATTCGGCGTTCGAGGCCGAGAACGTGGACGCGCTGGTGCGCGCCACCGATAGCTTCGCCTGATCGGTAGTGCCGGTCGCTGGCCGGCAACGCTTCACCATTCGCGCCGGGCATCGCCCGGCGCTACCGGCCTCATCCACGCATGGCGTGGATCTACCAGTCCCCAGCCAGCAACGCGTCGGCCAGTACCTGCAGTTTCGGCGAATGCTGGCGCGACGGCGGGTAGATCAGTGACAGCGCGCGGCTGCGGCCCTCAAACGGCTGCAGCACGCGCTGCAGGCGGCCATCGGCCAAGGCGTCGGCCACCGCGAAATCCATCACCTGCACGATGCCGATGCCGGCGATCGCCGCTTCCACCAGCGGATCGCCGCTGTCGAACACCATCCGCGCCGGTGGCGTGAAATCATGAAGCTGGCCGTCCTGCAGGAACTGCCAGTCCACCAGCCGGCCACTGCGCAGGTTGCGCACCGCCAGGCAGGCATGATCCCGCAAGGCGGCCACATCGTCGGGCGCGCCACAGCGGTCGAGGTAGTCCGGGCTGGCCACCGTCACCCAGCGCAGCGGCCGCAGTGGCCGCGCGACGATGCGCTGGTCGGCGATGACGCCGGTGCGCAGCGCGGCATCGAAGCCTTCCTCGACCAGATCGACCAGGCGGTCGTTGAGCACGGCTTCCACCTGCAGTTGCGGGTGCTGCTGCAGCATCGGCCCCAGCAGCGGTACCAGCACCTTGCGCCCGAACATCGAGGGCGCACTGATCTTCAGGGTGCCCGAGGGTGTGCACGGACGGTCGGCCAACTGGCGTTCGGCGTCCTCGAGACCGCACAGCAGGGGCGCGACCTGATCGACGAACTGGCGACCATCCGGGGTCAGCGCCACGTTGCGGGTGTTTCGCTGCAGCAGCTTCACCCCCAGCGTGGCCTCCAGCCGACTGATCGCGCGCGACAGGCCTGACTGGCTCAGGCCCAGCTGCCCGGCGGCGACGGTGAAACTGCGTGCTTCGGCCACCTGCACCAGCATGCGCACGGCATTGAGGTCCATCGAGGTTCCATTCATGCTGAAAATCATGACAGATATGGACGGAATGGGGTTTATTGATAGCTCTGCATCAATGAGACTGCGCTCCCCCACAGCACCGGACCGTCGATGCCTCCCCTCAAGTACCCGCGCTGGGCGCTGGCCCTGCTGGCCACCGCCCAGCTGATCATCGCCCTGGACGCCACCATCATCTTCGTCGCCCTGCATGACATGGGGCGCGCGCTGGAGATCAACGCACAGCAGCTGCAATGGGTGGTCAGTGCCTACACCGTGGCCTTTGGCGGCAGCCTGCTGCTGGGCGGGCGTGCCGCCGACCTGATCGGCCGCCGCCGCTTCTACCGGCTGGGCATGCTGCTGTTCGCACTGGCATCGCTGCTCGGCGCGCTGGCGCCGAACGCCACCCTGCTGATCATCGCGCGTGCGGCGCAGGGCATCGGCGCGGCATTGCTGTTCCCTGCCACGCTGGCGCTGATCAACACGTTGTATGCGGAAGGTCCGGTGCGCAACCGTGCACTTGCGATCTGGAGCATGGCCAGCGCGGTGGGCCTGGCGCTGGGCACGCTGCTCGGTGGCGTGCTGACCCAGGCGTTCGGCTGGCCGGCGGTGCTGGCGGTGATCGTGCCGCTGGCCACCACCTGCGCGGTGGCTGCGGGTGCGTGGTTGCCGGCCGATGGCCCGCGTGCGCAGGGCCGCTCCTTCGATCTGGCCGGCTGCATCACCGTCACTGCCGGCGGCAGCCTGCTGGTCACTACCCTCGTGCAAGGGCCGGAGTGGGGCTGGACTGCGCCGGCCACGCTGGGCTGCCTGCTGCTGTCGGTGCTGCTGCTGGTGGCGTTCGTGCAGATCGAACAGCGCAGCCGCGATCCGCTGATGCAGTTCGCGTTGCTGCGGCTGCCCGGACTGCGCGCGGCACTGGGCCTGACCTTCGCCTTCATGAGCAGCTATGGGGTGCAGTACTACTTCATGGCGCTGTACTTCCAGGACGGCTACGGCTGGAGCCCGCTGCAGGCCGGCCTGGCGTTCCTGCCCGCCACTGCGGTGTGCACGGTCGGCATCCAGCTGGCCGAGTGGACGCTGCAGCGCTGGAGCGCGCGCAAGGTGCTGGTGATCGGGCAGCTGGCCGGCGCCATCGGTATCGCCTGGGTGGCCGCGACGCTGCCGCACGGCGCGAACTTCTGGCCGCTGCTGCCGGGCGTGGTAGTGCTGAGCATCGGCCAGGGCATGACCTGGACCTCGATGTGGATCGTGGCCGGGCAGGGCGTGCCGTCCGCACAGCAGGGTGTTGCATCTGGCATGGCGGCGACCGCGCAGCAGATCGGTGGTGCGCTGGGCCTGGCCGTGCTGGTGATGGTGGCCAATGCCGATGCCGGTACAGCCGGTTCGCCGAGTGCACTGGCCGGGCTGGTGCGCGCCGAATACGGTGCCGCCTTGTTTTCACTGTTCGGCGTGGTGATCGCGCTGGGCCTGCGCCCGGCGCCGGCCGAATCGGCCGCCACCGTCTGCCCGGCCAACGAGGCATGATTGAAGGCGCTGCCGTGGGTGGATGTGCCGCGCCTGTGGTAGTGCCGGCCGCTGGCCGGCAACCTCGGGGTGGTTGGATCACTGAGGTTGCCGGCCAGCGGCCGGCACTACCGATACGGGATGGAACCACGCGCGTTCAACCCAGCGCCAGCAACTCCGGTTGCAGCGCGCTGAAGATCCGCGCCAACCGCTCGGCCCACGCCTGCTTCCCTGCCATATCGGCAATGAGGTCCTGGCGGATCTCCAGTTCCACGTGCACCAGCCCACGGCCTTCGCCATGCACCGGCACCGCGTAGTCGCTGGTGCTGCTGACCGAATACGGTTCGTTGTCCCCCACCACCAGGTCGCCTTCGTCGCGCAATGCCCGCAGCAGGGCATGGGCAAAACGCATGTCCTGGTGGTACAGCACGCCGGCGTGCCAGGGCCGCTGCGTGCCGTTCATCACGGGGGTGAAGCTGTGCATCATCACCAGCAGGGTGGGCTGGCCGGCATCACGGCGCGCATCAAGCTCGGTCTCGATGCGTGCATGGTACGGCGCGTGGATCGCATCGATGCGCTGCTGTCGCTGCGCCGCCGACAGCCCGGCATTGCCCGGCACCACGGTGTGGTCGCTCACCTCCGGAATCAGCGTCGGTGAGGCCAGTGGGCGGTTGCAGTCGATCAGCAGCCGCGAGTACGTCTGTTCGATCGCCCAGGCATCGAGCCGTTCGGCCAGTGCACGGGTGGTGCCGGCGATGCCGATGTCCCAGCCGATGTGGCGGTCCAGCTCGGCCTGGGGCAGGCCGAGCCCGGTCAACGCACGCGGCACCTGCTGGCCGGCGTGGTCGGCCAGCAGGAGGTAGGGCGAGACGCCCTGCGCCCGGTGGATCGTGTAGATCGCCGGGTCGTCGGCGCCGAGCAACGCAGGCAGCCTGTGCAGGTCCGCGTCAGCCACGTGGGCGTCCGTCCAGGTGGTGCTCGATCATCCACAGCCCGGCCCAGAGCTTGGCGTCCAGCTCGTAGCCTTCGCCCATCTTCTGCACCAGCCAGGCCGCAGCCTCGCTGCGTGGAATCTCGTGCACGGTGATGTCCTCGCTGTCATCACCGCCCCCTTCGCCGATGCGGCGCAGGCCGGTGGCGCGCACGAAGGCGATCTTCTCGCTGCTGGCGCCGGAAGACGTCGGGCCGATCATCAGCACTTCGGCGTGATCGGCGGTCCAACCTGTTTCTTCTTCCAGTTCGCGCACGGCCGAGACTTCGATCGATTCGCCGGCGTGGATGTCGCCGACCAGGCCGGCCGGCATCTCGATGGTGGGTGCCTGCAGCGGCACGCGGAACTGCTCGACGAACAGCACCTTGTCCTCCGGGGTGACGGCGATGATGATCGCCGCCAGGCCACCGGCATGGGTACGTTCGCTGTATTCCCAGGTGCCGCGCACCAACATGCGCTGGTACTTGCCTTCGTAGACGACGCGCGGGGCTTCGGTATTGCGCTTGCTCATGCGGGCTCGCTGTGGGAGGGAAGAGGATCGGCCACGCCGGCGGCGTCGAACAGCCGGCGGCGGGTCATCGGGCCGAAGCGCAGGGTCTGGCACAGGCCACCGAGCAGCTCTGGATCGGCCGATTGGCGCAGCAGTCCGGGCTGGCTGCCCTCCAACGGCGCATCCAGCGCGATGGTGGTCAGCTGGCGCCAGAGCTGGGCGTGCTCGCGCTGCTCGCGCAGCCGCACTGCCATCTGTGCAGCGCCACGCAGGCGCAGGAACGGCACTTCGTCCAGTCGTTCGAACAGCGCATCCATGCTGCCGAAATGGGCCAGCAGCACGGCGGCCGATTTGCTGCCGACGCCACTGACACCGGGAATGTTGTCCACCGCATCGCCACACAGCGCCAGGTAGTCGGCGATCTGGTGCGCGTGCACGCCGTGCCGCGCCTTCACCCCGGCCACGTTCCAGCGCTGGTTGCGGGCGTAGTCCCACTGCTCGTCATGGTCGACCAGCAGCTGCGACAGGTCCTTGTCGGCGGAGATGATCACCCCGCGATGGCTGCTCCGGTGTACGTGCAGGGCGCTGCCGATCAGGTCGTCGGCCTCGTATTCGTGGTGGGCCAGGACGGCAAGGCCCAGCGCCGCGCATAGCGCCTTGCAGTGCACGAACTGGCGCTTGAGCGCTTCCGGTGCTGGCTCGCGGTTGGCCTTGTAGGCCGGATACAGCCGGTGGCGGAAACCACTGTCAAGCGCTTCATCGAAGGCGATGGCGATGTGCCGCGGGCGCTCGCGCTCGAGCAGGTCCAGCAGGAAGCGGGCGAAGCCGTGCACCGCATTGGTGGGCCAGCCCTGTGCGTCCTGGAACTGGTCTGGCAGTGAATGCCAGGCACGGAACACGTAGATGCTGGCATCAACCAGGTACAGCGACGGCGGGGCAGCCGGCAGGGTCATGCCGGGGGCGTCCAGTCGCGCAGCAGGGCCGCCGGGTCGGGGCGCTCGCGCTCGGGTACGTCGGCCTTGGGCGTACCGATGTGGATGAAGCCGGCGATGCGTTCGCCGTCGACCAGGCCCAGGTGGGCCTGAACAGCCGGATCGAAGGCCATCCAGGCGGTCAGCCACTGCGCGCCGAAACCCAGCGCCTGCGCGGCCTGCAGCAGGGCGAAACAGACGCAGCCGGCGGTCATCAGCTGTTCCTGTTCGGGCACCTTCGGGTCCGGCCGCGGGCTGGCCACCACCACGATCACCAGCGGTGCGTGGCTGAAACGCTGGCGGTCCTTCTCGAACACGGCCTCGCCCGCATGTGGGTCGCGCTGGCGGCTGCGTTCAGCCAGGAAGTCGCCCAGAGTGTGACGTGCATCGCCTGCGATTTTCAGGAAGCGGAACGGCACGCGCTTGCCGTGGTCGGGCACGCGCACCGCTGAGGCCAGCATCCGCTGCAGGGTGGCCGGGTCCGGCCCGGGCTCGCCCAGTTGCCGCGAGGGCACCGAGCGGCGGGCATCCAGGGCGAGCAGGGCGGCAGGATCGGGCATGGAGGCTGAACCGGTCATCACGGGCGTTTGATTATAGTCGGGGTGGTCAATGACGCCGTCTGTGTCGCGTCCGGCCCCTGAATACCAAACTGTGATGAACATCATGCCACTGGCGGGAAACGGACAGCCGCTTCCCCTCGCCTCGTGGGCCTTGCACGGCTTACGATATCTGTCTTGCCGGGCCGCCGGTCATGAGGTTTGAAGTGAGGACTGTTTCACTGTCCGTGACGGGCTGGCCGGCCTACCATCGACGTTCCGGTACATGGGGTGTGCCGGAAGCCGCGATGTCCATGCTGTCTGTCGTACCAGAGAAGGTGGGGAGCCTTCCCGAATGATGAGCGTGCCCACACCGATGGGATCGCCGGGCCGTGACCCGGCCCAGCTCCAGCGTGCCCGGGACATGGTCCTGCCCGCGTTGTGCCAGGCCTTCGGGGCGGCACTGGCGCGTTTCGACGATGCCCTGTTTGACCGCGCCGGCAATGCCGGCTCGTCGCAGTTGCTGTTCCTGGACGCGATGCGCGAACTGCGCCGGCGCCGTGAGGACATCGCGGCCGCTTTCGCCGGCCACCTGCAGCAGGCCTGGGCCGCATTGGAGGCTGGTGAGCCGCTGTCAGCCGAGGCGACCCTGTCCGGGCCGGCCGAGGATGGGCTCAGCCTGCTGGCCGAGCATGTGCTGGAATCACGGTTGGCGGTGCGCAATTTCGCCACTGTATTGCTGCGTGACTTCAAGCCGGTGCTGGCGCGGCTGGATCGCCGCCTGGGCCGGTTGATCGGCGGCGCGGAACTGGACGCGGACCACAATCCGATCAGCCCCGAACACCTGGGCGTGGCCATCCACGAAGCCTTTGCCGGCTGTGAACTGGCCCCGGAAGTGCATCTGGTGCTGATCAAGCTGTGCGAGCGCGACCTGCGTGCACCGGTCGGTCGCATCTACGAGAAGCTGGACGAGCAGCTGGCCGCAGCCGGCGTGATGTCGCAGATGGGGGCTCCGCAGCGCCCACAACCGCCGGCACCGGATCCGCGCATGGCCGGGATGCTGGATGACCTGGTCGAGCATCGCCACGGCGCGGGCGTCGATCCGGGGTTCAGCGATGACGAGCAGGCCGCACCGGCCTGGGCGCAGCGCTTTGCTGCCCGCTGGTCCGAGCGCCGCGGGCATATGCAGCAGCACCTGGGCGGCGATGACGGCGCCACCGGCGAGGCCTACGCTGGCCAGCAGGGCATGCTGCTGGAAGCGCTGCACGAACTGCTGCAGCAGACCCGCCATGTGCGTGAGGACGCCACGTCTGCGGCACAGGTGGCGGTTGGCCAGCAGCGCCCGCTCAGCCAGCGCGAAATGATGTCGGTGCTGTCGCTGCTGCAGGCCACGCCCAGCGCCACCCTGCGCGCGGCCATCGGCGAGGACGGCGAATCGCTGGCGCAGCGCCTGAAGAGCGAAGTGCTGTCCAGCGCCACCCAGCTTGGCGTCGATCCGGGCCAGACCCGGCTGGACCCGCAGGATGAGGATGCCATCGACCTGGTCGGCATGCTGTTCGACGTGATGCTGGACGAGCGTGAACTGGAAGGCCGCTCGCGCGAACTGATCGGCCGCCTGGTGGTGCCTTTCGTCAAGGTCGCCATGCTCGACCGCCGCATGTTCGTGCAGAAGACCCACCCGGCGCGCAAGCTGCTCAACTCGCTGGCCGAGGCCTGCGAGGGCAACACCGGCGAGAGCCAGGCCGAGCGCATGCTGATGGCCAAGGTCGAAGAGATCATCGAGCGCCTGGTGGCCGAGTTCAACGAGAACCTGGCGATCTTCCTGACCCTGGAAGAGGAATTCCGCGAGTTCCTGGTGCAGCATCGCCGCCGCGTGGAAATCGCCGAGCGTCGTGCCGCAGAAACGCAGCGCGGCCAGGAAAAGCTGGAAATGGCCCGCAGCCGGGCCGGTGCGGAACTGGACCGCCGCATCGGTGACGCCACGCTGCCGCCGGCCATTGCCGAATTCCTGCGCCAGCCGTGGCAGCATCATCTCACCTTGGCGCTGCTGCGCGAGGGCGAAGAAGGCGCCTCGGTGGCCGAGGCATTGAGCCTGGGCGACGGCCTGCTGGAGGAAGTGGCCGAGGCCCGCCGCCAGATCGTCGGCAAGCCGTGGCTGCAGGCCTGGCAGCCGGTGCTGGCCAAGGTGTTTGCCAGCGTCGGCGTGCACGGCGATGCGGCAACCGCCGCCATCGATGCCCTGCATGACACCCTGCAGGGCATCGCCGAGTCGCGGCCGGAACTGCAGCGTGCGCTGCCGGAGCTGCCGCAGGTTGCCTTGCCGGCCCCGCCAGTGGCTGAATCGCCGGCGGTTGAGCTTGGCGGGCAGATCGACGCCGACGATTTCGACAACGCCGATGCCGACCGCTTCCGCCGCATGGAAATCGGCAACTGGCTGGACTTCGTCGACAAGGATGGCAAGGTGCAGGCGGGCAAGCTGTCCTGGGTCAGCCCGATTTCCTCGCGCCTGCTGTTCGTCAACCGTCGCGGCGTGCGCTTCTGCGTGGCCTCGCCGGAAGAACTGGCGGTGATGATGCGGCTGGGCCGCCTGCGTGCCCACGTTGATGATGGCGCCTTCGACAGCGCCATGCAGGGCGTGATCGATCGCCTCGACCCGGGCAGCGCCACGCTGCACTGAGCGGGTGCCGCCTGCTAGGATCGGGAAACTCACCGATCAGCGGGGACCTGCATGGCCGTGGCGTTGCTGGGGATCAAGGAGGCCGCGCCGGGCGAACGGCGCGTGGCACTGACGCCGGAGACCGCGCGCAGGCTCGGGGCCTTGGGCATTGCCGTCTGGTATGAGGCGGGCGCGGGTTTGGCCGCTGGTTTCACCGACGCCGCCTATGACGATGCCGGTGCACGCGTCTTCGACGCGGGCCGCTGGGCCGAGATCGATATCCTGCTGTGCGTGCAGGCCCCCCCTGCGGCGGTGCTGGAACAGCTCAAGCCCGGCGCCAGCGTGGTCGGCCTGCTGGCCCCGGCCAGTGATCCGTCGCTTGCGGCATTGGCCGCTGGCGACCGCCTGCAGCTGTTCCCGCTGCAGCAGCTGCCGCGCACCACCCGCGCGCAGGCGATGGATGTGCTCAGTTCGCAGGCCGGCATGGCCGGCTACAAGGCGGCGCTGATTGCGGCCGAACGCGCGCCCCGTTTCTTCCCGATGCTGACCACTGCGGCCGGCACCGTGCGGCCGGCCAAGGTGCTGGTGATCGGTGCCGGCGTGGCGGGCCTGCAGGCCATCGCCACCGCGCGCCGCCTCGGTGCACAGGTGGAAGGCTTCGACGTGCGCCCGGAAACCCGCGAGCAGATCCAGTCGCTGGGCGCGCGCTTCCTCGACCTCGGGGTGAGCGCGGCGGGCGAGGGCGGTTACGCGCGCGCGTTGACCGATGAAGAGCGTGCCGAGCAGCAGCGCCGCCTGGCCGACCACCTGCGCAGTGTGGACGTGGTGATCTGCACGGCTGCGGTACCGGGCCGCCCGGCACCGACCATCGTGACCGCCGCGATGGTGGAAGGCATGGCCACCGGCAGCGTCATTGTTGATCTGGCGGCGGAAAGTGGCGGCAACTGCGCACTGACCCTGCCGGGGCAGTGCATCGAACACCAGGGCGTGACCATCGACGGTCCGCTGGGCCTGGCCAGCCGCGGCGCGACCCAGGCCAGCGAGATGTATGCACGGAACCTGCTCAACTTCGTTGCGCTGTTCGTGCGCGACGGGCAGCTCGGTTTCGATTGGGACGACGAACTGCTGGCGAAGACGCGCTGGCAGGCGTGAGTGATACGGGGTCAGATCCCTTTGCCTCTGGCAAAGGGATCTGACCCTGGTATCCCGAAGGCTTACCGTGGCTTCGCCGGCGGCGGGTTCTCCCGCACCCAGTCCTTGCGTTGCTCCGGCGTCATCTGCGACCAGCGCTCGCGCAATGCGTCGCGCTGCGCGGGCGGCAGATCCCGCATCTGACCGAACAGGGCCCGGGCCTGCTCACGCTGTTCCGGGCTCATGTGCTCGAAGCGGCGCAGGCCGCGGCGGGCCTTGTCGCGTTCCTCCGGGCTCATCGATTGCCAGCGCTGGCCATGCGAGAGCATCCGCTGGCGCTGGCCGGCATCGGCGCTGTTCCAGCGGTCGCGCAGCGGCGCCAGCAAGGATTCCCGCTGCGCTTCACTCAACTGTTCCCAGGCCGGCAGCGGTGGGGCTGGCGCGGGGCGTGCGGCAGGGGCGGGCGCGGCGTTCTGCGCCAATACCGGGAAGGCCGGCAGCAGCAACAGGGTCAACAGCAGCGGCAGGGTATGCAGTCGGGACATGGTTCACTCCATCGCCAGGTCGGTATCGCCCAGCCACAGGTACAGATCGGGATTTTCGTCGTACAGCACGCTGTTGTCTTCCATCGAGGCCAGCACCGGTGCCGGCACGGCGGGCGACAGGGGGCTGTGGCCGCTGAACTGCAGGCCGATCCCCAGCGCCACCACCAGAGAACAGGCGCTGGCCAGCCACCAGCGCCAGCGCCCGTGACGAGCCGCGCTGGCGCCGTGGCGGGCCTGGCGCAACTGTGCCAGCGTGGCCGGCGACAGCGCCTGCAGCGACTGCGCGTGCAGGTTGCGCAGCATGTCATCGGAGGGCAGGGAGCGGTTCACGGGTGGGTCTCCAGGTAGTCCTGCAGCGCCTGGCGGGCGCGTGCCAGATGGGTTTTTACCGCGCCTTCGCTGCAGCCCATGGCGCGGGCAGTGGTGGCTCCGTCCAGGTCCTGCAGCACCCGCAGGGTGAAGGCCTCGCGCTGGCGTGCGGGCAGGGTACGCAGCGCCTGCACCAGTTGCTGGTACTGCTGGCGCTGTTCGTGCGCCTGCGCCGGGTCCGGGCCGGTGTCGGCCCAGTCGATCCCGCCTCCGTCGGCGTCCTGGTTGTCGCGCCAGAACGGCAGGCGGAAACGGCGCCGGCGCTGCAGGTCGATCACGCGGCGGCGCAGGATGCTCCAGAACAGGGGCGCCCATTCGGCCGCCGGCTTGTCGGCGTAGTCCAGCATGCGCATCAGCGCGTCCTGCACCGCGTCCATGGCGTCTTCGCGCTGGCGCAGGCCGGCCTCGGCGAAACGGAACGCGCGCGGGCCGACGCTGGCCAGGAACGCCTCCAGCGATGCTGGCAGGGCATCGGTGTCGGCGCTCGGGGGGACGGGGCTGCTCACCAGCACAGGGTACGGTTCCTCGCTCGGGGTCACCATCGACAACGCGTGAGCGTCACCGCGGTTGACGCCGGGTGCGCGCCGGGTTCAGCCCGTGGTTATGATGGGCCGACGAAGACAGAGCGGGAGCGTTGCCAGTGAGTGACGGGTTCGTAGCGCTGTACATCTTCATGCTGGCGGCCATCGCCGGCCACGTGATCATTTCGCGGGTGCCGGTGATCCTGCATACCCCGCTGATGTCGGGTTCCAACTTCATCCACGGCATCGTGCTGATCGGCGCGATGGTGGTGCTGGGGCACGCGCAGACGCCGCTGGAAAAGGCGCTGGGCTTCCTTGCCGTGGTGCTCGGTGCCGGCAATGCCGCCGGTGGCTACGTGGTCACCGCGCGCATGCTGGAGATGTTCAAGCCGAGCGCGCCCAAGGGCGGCAGGGACGAACCGAAGGAGCCACAGGCTTGAACATCAGCACCGTCGAACTGCTCGACTGGCTGGTCAAGGCCAGCTACCTCGTCGCCGCCACGCTGTTCCTGCTGGGCCTGCAGCGCATGGCCTCGCCGCTGACCGCGCGCAGCGGCATCCGCTGGGCCGGGCTGGGCATGCTGCTGGCCACGGTGGCGACCTTCTTCCTGCCTGAACTGCACAACGTGCCGCTGATCCTGGTGGCACTGCTGCTGGGCGCCGGCCTGGCCTGGTGGTCGGCCGGCAAGGTGGCCATCACCGACATGCCGCAGATGGTGGCGTTGTACAACGGCATGGGCGGTGGTTCGGCCGCGGCGATCGGTGCGGTGGAGCTGCTGCGCTATGCCTTCCTTGCCAACCGCGATACCCGCCATTGGAGCGAGCAGGCGCTGGCCGACCTGGCCGCGCGCCAGCCGTCGGGCATGGTGCTGCTGCTGGCGGTGGTCGGCGCGGCGATCGGTGCGGTCTCGCTGTCCGGTTCGGTGATCGCCTGGGCCAAACTGGACGGACGACTGGACAAGCGGGTGACCTGGCCCGGCCAGCAGGTGATGAACCTGATGGTGGCACTGGCAGTGGCGGTGCTGGCGATCATCGCGGCCAGCACGCTCAACACCTCGGCAATCGTCGCCTTCTTCGTGCTGGCGCTGGCACTGGGCGTGCTGATGACGTTGCCGATCGGTGGCGCCGACATGCCGGTGGTGATCTCGCTGTACAACGCATTCACCGGCCTGGCGGTGTCCTTCGAAGGTTATGTGCTGGGCAATGAGGCGCTGATCATCGCCGGCATGATGGTCGGCGCGGCCGGCATCCTGCTGACCCGGTTGATGGCCAAGGCGATGAACCGGCCGATCCGTAACGTGCTGTTCTCCAACTTCGGCGGCGGTGCCGGAGGCGAGGCACAGGCGATCACCGGCGCGCAGAAGCCCATCGAAGCGTCGGACGTCGCGGCGATGATGGCCTTTGCCGAGCGCGTGGTGATCGTGCCCGGCTACGGCATGGCGGTGGCACAGGCCCAGCACAAGATCTGGGAACTGGCGCAGCGGCTGGGCCAGCGCGGCGTGAAAGTGAAGTTCGCGATCCACCCGGTGGCCGGGCGCATGCCCGGGCACATGAACGTGCTGCTGGCCGAGGCCGGCGTGCCCTACGACCTGATCGCCGACATGGACGACATCAACCCCGAATTCGCCAATACCGATGTGGTGCTGGTGATCGGTGCCAACGACGTGGTCAATCCGGTGGCGCGGACCGACCCGGCCAGCCCGATCTACGGCATGCCGGTGCTGGACGTGGTCAACGCGCGCAACGTGGTGGTGATCAAGCGTGGCAAGGGCACCGGTTTTGCCGGCATCGAGAATGCGCTGTTCTACGCCGACAACACCCGCATGCTCTATGGCGACGGCGCCGAAGCGGCGGCCTCGCTGGTGAGCGAACTGAAGGCGCTCGACGGCGGGCATTGAGGACGGGGGTCGGATCCCTTTCCGCAGGAAAGGGCTCTGACCCCTTTGCCGGCCAGCGGCCGGCACTACCGAATCCACGGATCTCTACGCGCTCAGCGCGCCAGCCAGGCACCTACGGCCACGGCCACGGCCAGCCACAGCCATTCCACCGCGCCATTGGCCAGGCTGATCAGGGTCCAGGCCAGGTGCGGGCCCATCCGCGTGGTGGCATCCCACAGGTCCAGGCCGATCGAGCCGCCCATCCAGGCGCTGGCGATGGCCCAGTTGGCCACGGCGGCCACCAGCAGGGTGCCGAGCACGACCAGGGCGACGCGCAGCCGGCCTGGGCCCAGCGTGCCCAGGCGCAGCATGAACACCAGTTCCAGGGCGGCCAGCACCGCCATCCAGCCGACCTGCCGGCCGGTCATCAGCGCCAGGACCATCCAGGCGAGGGGAGCGACAAACAGGCCCAGCAGCAGCATGAGGGGCCAGAGCCAGGTCACGGTCCTGGCACGCGCGGCATTGGAGGACATCGAAGCTCCCAGAAGATCACCCACAGGATACTGTGGTTTGCCGCAGTGCACCGGCGGTGCGGGGGCGGCTGGGCTAGAATGCCGTCTTGCGTGGCCTCAGCCACGGCCCCATATCGGTCCCCATGTATTCCCGTAGCAGCGAACCTGTCCACTTCGAACGCGATTGCGAGGCCGTGATGGTCCCGCAGGGCGATACCGTGACCCTGCCTGCCGGCAGCTATGGGTACATCACCCAGGCGCTGGGCGGCAGTTATTCGGTGTTCGTCGAGGGCAACCTGTTCCGCATCGCCGGCAAGGACGGCGATGCCATCGGCAAGGAGGCACCGGCGCCGCTCGAGCTGCCGGCCGACGCCACCGATGAACAGGTGGAGCAGCTGGTGTGGCAGCAGTTGCGCACCTGCTTCGATCCGGAAATTCCGGTCAACATCGTGGAACTGGGCCTGGTCTATGAAGTCGAGATCAAGCACCTGGATGAGGGCAAGCGCGAGATCGACGTGAAGATGACCCTGACCGCCCCGGGCTGCGGCATGGGCGAGATCCTGGTCGACGACGTGCGCAGCAAGCTTGAAATGATCCCGACGGTGGCCGAGGCCGACGTCGACCTGGTGTTCGACCCGCCGTGGAACCAGCACATGATGTCCGAGGCGGCCCGGCTAGAGACCGGCATGCTTTGACCCAAGGCCCGCAGTGACGCGGGCCCGGCACTACCCGCAACCAGAACAGGAATCCTCCGGTGTCCCAGTCCATCCCCAGCTTCGCCGTCACCCGTTCGGACCACCCGCGCAGCGCTGAAGAGCGCGCCAAGATCCTGGAGAAGCCGGGCTTCGGCCTGCACTTCACCGATCACATGGTGGAAGTGCGCTGGGACAAGGATGCCGGCTGGCACAATGCCAATGTGCGCGCCTACGGCCCGCTGCAGCTGGACCCGGCCGCCGCAGTGCTGCATTACGGCCAGGAAATCTTCGAAGGCATCAAGGCCTACCGCCACGCCGACGGTTCGATCTGGACCTTCCGCCCGGATGCCAACGGCCGTCGCCTGCAGCGTTCGGCGCAGCGCCTGGCGTTGCCGGAACTGCCGGTGGAGATCTTCGTCGAATCGCTGAAGCAGCTGATCGCCGTCGACAGTGACTGGGTGCCTTCGGCCGATGAGTCGAGCCTGTATTTCCGTCCGTTCATGATCGGCGACGAGGCCTTCCTCGGCGTGCGCGGCGCGCACAAGGCCGGCTACTACGTCATCGCCAGCCCGGCCGGCCCGTACTTCGCCAAGGGCGTTGCCCCGGTGTCGATCTGGCTGTCCACCGAGTACGCGCGTGCGGCCAAGGGCGGCACCGGTGCTGCCAAGTGCGGTGGCAACTACGCCGCCTCGCTGCTCCCGCAGCAGAAGGCGCAGGCACAGGGCTGCTCGCAGGTGCTGTTCCTCGACCCGGTCGAAGGCAAGTACCTGGAAGAACTGGGCGGCATGAACGTGTTCCTGGTCTACAAGGACGGCACGCTGGTCACCCCGGAACTGTCGGGCAGCATCCTCGAGGGCATCACCCGCGAGAGCATCCTGCAGCTGGCCCGCGACCGTGGCATGAAGGTCGAAGAGCGCAAGGTCAGCATCGACGAGTGGAAGGACGGCGTCACCTCCGGTGCGATCAGCGAAGTGTTTGCCTGTGGCACCGCCGCGGTGGTCACCCCGATCGGCCAGCTGAAGGGCGAGGGCTTCTCGGTGGGCGACATCAACGCGCCGGCCGGCGAAGTCACCATGTCGCTGCGCAAGGAACTGACCGATATCCAGTACGGCCGACTGCCGGACCGCCACAACTGGCTGGTCAAGCTGGGCTGATCGCCTCGCTGAACTGTAGAGCCGAGCCTACGCTCGGCTGCGTTTCTGCAAAGCCCGTTCCCGCGACGGGCTTTCTGCGTTTCGAGCCAAGGGGTCAGATCCCCTTCCGCGTGAAAAGGGATCTGACCCCGGATCGGTGGACGCCGATGTCGGCAAAGTCATTCCAGGACACGTGACGACCCAGTCAGGTCTGTGCAGGGCACGAGAAAGTGCCTTCACCTTCACAAACCCTCGACCCGAAAAGTCTCAGAACGAACATTTCATCTTGCTGAAAAGACGCTGAAAATCTTGTGGTGTCCGGTTTCGGCCATTAGCGTCATCTGCACGGCGGATCGTTAGGGGGATCCGCTGACTCGCCGGACTTCGAACCTCGCCAACGCAAGCCAGCCCAGGGTTCGGGCCGGTGCTTCTGCCGATTCCGGCATTCACACCACAAGAAAGGGAAATACGATGTCCCAGGTAACGCAACCGCGTGTGCGTCGAGTGTGGGTGGTCCTTGGTGCGTCCGTTCTGTCATCGCTGCTGCTGGCCACGCCTGCGCTGGCCGGTGACGTCCAGCTCAGCGGCCTGCAGTCCGCGCCGACGCACCAGCGCTTCATCGTGAAGTACCGCGACGGTAGTGCGCCGGTGGCCAACACCACCGCACTGGCCTCTTCGCTGAAGAGTGCCGCCGCCGGCCTGGCCAGCAGCCAGGGCCGCGCGCTGGGCCTGCAGGAGGTCCGCAAGCTGGCCGTTGGCCCGACCCTGGTCAGGACCGATCGGCCGCTTGACCAGGCCGAATCCGAGCTGCTGATGCGCAAGCTCGCCGCCGACCCGAACGTGGAATACGTCGAAGTCGACCAGATCATGCGTGCGACGCTGACCCCGAATGACACCCGCTTCAGCGAGCAGTGGGGCTTCGGTACCTCCAACGCGTCGATCAACGTGCAGCCGGCCTGGGACAAGGCTACCGGCACCGGCGTCGTGGTGGCCGTGATCGATACCGGCATCACCAACCATCCCGATCTCAACGCCAACATCCTGCCTGGCTATGACTTCATCAGCGATGCCGCGATGGCGCGCGATGGCGGTGGCCGCGACAACAACCCGAATGACGAGGGCGACTGGTACGGCGCCAACGAGTGCGGCTCGGGCATCCCGGCCTCCAACTCCAGCTGGCACGGTACCCATGTCGCCGGCACTGTGGCGGCGGTGACCAACAACAGCACCGGCGTGGCCGGTACTGCGTTCAATGCCAAGGTCGTCCCGGTGCGCGTGCTGGGCAAGTGCGGCGGTTACACCTCCGACATCGCCGACGCGATCGTGTGGGCCTCTGGCGGCACCGTCAGTGGCGTGCCGGCCAACGCCAATCCGGCCGAAGTCATCAACATGTCGCTGGGTGGTGGCGGCAGCTGCTCCACCACCTACCAGAACGCCATCAACGGCGCGGTCAGCCGTGGCACCACCGTGGTGGTCGCCGCCGGCAACAGCAACACCAACGTGTCCTCGTCGGTGCCGGCCAACTGCCCGAACGTGATTGCCGTGGCGGCCACAACCTCGGCCGGTGCGCGTGCCAGCTTCTCCAACTACGGCACCGGCATCGACATCTCAGCACCGGGCCAGAGCATCCTGTCCACCCTCAACACCGGCACCACCACGCCTGGCAGCGCCAGCTACGCGTCGTACAACGGCACCTCGATGGCGGCGCCGCACGTGGCCGGCGTGGTTGCGCTGATGCAGTCGGTCGCGCCAAGCCCGCTGAGCCCGGCGCAGGTCGAAAGCATCATCAAGAGCACTGCACGCCCGCTGCCGGGCGCCTGCTCGGGTGGCTGCGGCGCCGGCATCGTCGACGCCAACGCGGCCGTGGCTGCGGCGATCAACGGCGGTGGCAACCCGAACCCGGGTGGCAACGTGCTGCAGAACAACGTGCCGGTGACCGGCCTGGGCGCCGCAACCGGTGCCGAGCTGAACTACACCGTCGCCGTTCCGGCCGGTAGCAGCCAGCTGCGCGTGACGATCAGTGGCGGCAGCGGCGATGCCGACCTGTACGTGCGCCAGGGCAGTGCCCCGACCGATACCAGCTACACCTGCCGTCCGTACCTGAGTGGCAACAGCGAGACCTGCACCATCAACAGCCCTGCCGCCGGCACATGGTATGTGCGGGTGAAGGCCTACAGCACCTTCTCGGGCGTGACCCTCAACGCCCAGTACTGAGCCCAAGTCCCTCTCCAAGGGCACGCCCTGGCTTCGGCCGGGGCGTTTTCGCTTCTGCAGAGCCGAGTCCATGCTCGGCTGCTCCGGCTGCCGACCGTTGTGCCACGCTGGCACGCGGTTGCCGAGCATGGCCCGGCACTACAAGGACAGTGCTCTGGCAGGTGCCGACCTTGGTCGGCACGCGGTTCCTCAGACCGACTCGAAGCGGTTCGCAGCCACGTTCTTGCGCACGTGCTGCGGGTCGAAGATCCGCCCGTTCATCGCGATGTACACGCCGCTCGGCAGCGACTGCACCGCACCGATCGCGCAGCCGATGTTGAACTCGGCATCCGAGCCGCGGAAGCGTGCCGGGCTCAGTGCGCCGGTCATCACGATGGTCTTGTCGGGGATCGTCGCCAGCACCTTGCCGGTGTGCACCATCGAGTCGGTGCCGTGGGTCACCAGGACGTGCCGGGTCGGCTGCGCGGCGATGGTGGCGCGGATCAGTTCGCGGTCCTCATCGTTGATGTGCAGCGAATCCTTGCGCAGGATCGGAATCACGTTGAAGCGGAACGTCACGCCCAGCTCGCGCAGGATCATGCCGATCTGCGGATCGCCGATCTGGTAGTCCGACTTGTCGTCGAAGTAGATCTTGTCGATCGTGCCACCGGTGGTGACGACCAGGAGCTCTTCCATCATGTGCATGCGCGAAACCAGGACAGGTACTGCGGCGCGGGGCCAGGAATGCAGATGATACGACCCAGCGGGCGCAGCGTCAGCGTTGCTTGCCGAAGCGGGCGCGCAGGCCGGGCAGGCTGGCGCTGAAGATCACCAGGAGGGCCAGCGCGATCTCGATCAGCGCCAGCCAGCGCGTTTCCGGGTGGCTCCAGGCGCTCATCACGCCGTGGCTGAACCAGCCCAGCGCCAGTACCGAGGCCCAGAATCCGGCCTTGCGCCAGCCCAGGCGCACGGCGATGGCCAGCGCCAGCGGCGGCGCGGTGAACACCAGCTGGGTCGCCAGCCAGTGCTTGTCATTGATGAACCAGCCCGCGAACAGCGCGGCCAGCCCCATCAGGGCCAGCAGCAGGACCGTGCGCGGCGCGGCGCTCATCGGGCCAACCGCTGCGCGATGCCGGCCACCCGGCGCCCCAGCGCGCGCGCCAGCACGGCTTCGTCGTCGGTCGGCTGCGGGTCGTCGGCGGCACCGGCTACGTGGCTGGCGCCATAGGGTGTGCCGCCACTGGTGGTATGGCTCAGCGCCGGTTCGGTGAACGGGATGCCGACGATCACGCAGCCATGGTGCAGCAGCGGCACCTGCATCGACAGCAGGGTCGATTCCTGGCCGCCATGCATGGATGCGGTGGACGTGAACACGCCGGCCGGCTTGCCGGACAGGGTGCCATTGACCCATTCGGCGCCCAGCCCGTCCAGGAAATGCTTCACCGGCGCGGCCATGTTGCCGAAGCGGGTCGGGCTGCCGAGCAGCAGGCCCTGGCATTCGACCAGGTCCTGCACGCTTACATAGGGGGCGCCATCTTCGGGTACCGGCGGCTGCGCGGTCTGGGTCACTGCGGCCACCGGCGGCACCGTGCGCAGGCGCGCGGTCATGCCCGGCACTTCGCCGATGCCCCGCGCGATCTGGCGCGCCAGCCGTGCCACCGAACCGCCCCGGCTGTAATACAGCACCAGAATCTCGCCCATCGTGCCCGCTTCTCCTCGTCGTGTGGCCACCAGTATGGCTATCCTGCGAGCATTCCGCATCGGGTACCCTTCCACCGATGGAACCTTTGGATACGCTCAACCTGTGGATGGAGCGCGCGCGGGATCGCGCACGGGCCATCAGTTTCGGCCGCTTCCTGTGGCATCGCTTCCTCGACGACCGCCTGTTCCAGGCAGCGGCGGCGCTGGCGTACACCACGGTGTTCGCGCTGGTGCCGCTGGCCATCGTGGTATTCGGCGTGCTCTCGGCCTTTCCCGTTTTCGACCGCTGGAGCGATCAGCTCAGCGACTACGTGTTCTCCAACTTCGTGCCCTCCGCGGCGCGCGCGGCCGAGGGTTACCTGCGGCAGTTTTCGGCCAGTGCCGGCCAGCTGACGGCCGCCGGCTTCATCGCACTGGTCGCCTCACTGCTGATCACGCTCAACAGCGTGGAAGAGACCTTCAACCAGATCTGGCGGGTCGGCTCGAGCCGGCCCAAGCTGACCCGCTTCCTGGTCTACTGGACCGTGCTGACCCTGGGCGCGATGCTTGCCGCCGCATCGCTGGCAGTATCGGCGAGGGTGTTCGCGATGCCGTTGTTCGGTACCCAGGAGGGCCGTTGGTTGGCCGAACTGGCGCTGCGGCTGGCACCGATCCTGATCGAGTTCGTCTGCATCACGCTGATGTTCCGCGTGGTGCCGCACCACACGGTGAAATGGCGGCATGCCGTGCCCGGCGCGATCCTGGCGGCGGTCATCCTTGAACTGGTGAAGTGGGGCATCGGCGCGTATCTGGGCAGCTTCCAGTCCTATCAGAAGCTGTATGGCACGGTCGCCTTCGTGCCGATCCTGCTGCTGTGGATCTACCTGTGCTGGGTGGCGGTGCTGCTGGGTGCGTCGCTGGCCTCCTCGATGGCCGCCTTCCGCTACCAGCCGGTCGAGCTGCGCCTGCCGCAGGGGTACGAGTTCTATGGGCTGCTGCGCCTGCTTGGTCGCTTCCAGCATGCACGGGCCAAGGGCAAAGGCCTGGCCGATGACGAGATCCTGCGGCTGGAGCCGATGCTGACCGATTCACTGCTGCAGGACCTGATCTGCAACCTGCAGGAGATCGACCTGCTGCGCCGCGATGAGCGCGGCGAGTGGCTGCTGTCACGCGACCTGGACCAGGTCAGCCTGGCCGATCTGTACGAATGCACCCAGCTGCGCATCCCAGTAGCCGAGCAGCACCTCCCGTACCGCGACGACAGCCTGGGCCGTGCCGCCTTGGCGGCGCTGGATGACCTGCGACTGCCCCTGCGCGAACGCCTGAAGCGCAAGGTCAGTGATATCTATACCGACTCTGGAGACACCCCATGACCCGCAAGACGTCGTTGCCGCTGCTGCTCCCGTTGACCCTGCTGCTGGCCCTGGCGGCCTGCAAACCGGCCCAGGAGCCGGCACCGGCCAGCAGCCAGCCACCGGCGCAGGCACCGACGCCGAGCACGCCGGCACCGGTCGAGGAAACCCCGGCCGAGCGCACCACCGCCGAGTTCCCGACGCTGAAGATGAAGGCGGTGGATGGCAGCGACTACGACCTGGCCGCGCATCGCGGCAAGTGGGTGGTGGTGAACTTCTGGGCCACCTGGTGCGCGCCGTGCCGCAAGGAAATGCCCGAGCTGTCGGCCCTGCATGCGATGCGTAGCAACATCGAAGTGGTCGGCTTGGCTTACGAGGACATCGAAGTGCCGGAGATGCAGTCGTTCCTGGCCAAGCATCCGGTGACCTATCCGATCGTGATCGTGGACCCGTTCGATCCGCCGGCCGACTTCGCCACGCCGCGTGGCCTGCCGCTGACGCATCTGCTGGACCCGCAGGGCAAGCTGGCGCACACGTTCCTTGGCCCGGTGACCGCCGCCGACATCGAGAAGCAGATCGCGGCTGCCAAGTAGTGGGTTTGTCGGCAGGGCCTGCGGCCCTGCACCCGCGGTAGTGCCGGCCGCTGGCCGGCAGCAACAGCAACAGCCGAAGCAACAGCAACAGCGGGCTATCCGTGGGGTGGCGGGGCGGTGTCGGAGTGCGGGGACGCCGCAAGTACGTCCATGTAGGCTTGGCAGCCGCATCCATGCGGCTGACACCCCGCACTCCGACACCGCCCCACCTCTGACAGATTCCTCATGTCTGGTAGATCCACGCCATGCGTGGATGATTCTCCAGACAAATCGAATATTTCGAATTGAATTCGAAGAGCATCCACGCATGGTGTGGATCAACGACAGATCGCGGAAATCTGTCGAAGGCGGGGTGGGTCCGGGTGCGGGGGCGTGAGCCGCATGGATGCGGCGACCGAGCTTACATGGACGTACTTGCAGCGCCCCCCGCACCCGGACCCGCCCCGCCATCCCTCAGGAAGCCCGCCGTTGCTGTTGCTGTTGCTGTTGCCGTTGCTCTGGCTTCGGCAGGTGCAGGGCCGCAAGCCCTGCCGACCCACCCTATTCCTCGACCGGGAAATCCTCGATCGGCTTCAGCACATCGTAGTGCTCGCGATGCAGCTTGCCCTTCAGCTTCGGCAGCTCCGGCAACGGTGCGTCCACCCGCGTGTCCGGCAACCGGTCCAGCAGGTTGCGCACCAGCGTCAGCCGCCCCAGCCGCTGGTCGTTGAAGTCCACCAGCGTCCACGGCGCCGCCTCGCGATGCGTCGCGCGCAGCATCGCCTCGCGTGCCTCGGTGTACGCGCTGTACTTGCTGCGCGATTTCAGGTCGACCGGTGAGAGCTTCCAGCCCTTCAGCGGATCGAGATGGCGTTCGGCGAAGCGCTTTTCCTGTTGCTCCTGGTCCACGCACAACCAGTACTTGAACAGCAGGATGCCGTCGTCCACCAGCAGCTGTTCGAACACCGGCGCCTGGCGCAGGAACTGCTGGTACTCGGTTTCGCTGCAATAGCCCATCACCCGTTCAACACCGGCGCGGTTGTACCAGCTGCGGTCCATCAGCACGATCTCGCCGGCGGCGGGAAGATGCGCGGCGTAACGCTGGAAGTACCACTGCGTGGCTTCACGGTCGGTGGGCTTGGGCAGCGCCACCACCCGGCATTGGCGCGGGTTGAGATGCTGGCTGATGGCCTGGATCGCGCCGCCCTTGCCGGCTGTATCGCGGCCTTCGAACAGCACCAGCAGGCGTTGCCCGCTGTACTGCACCCAGCGCGCCATTGCAGTCAGTTCCAGCTGCAGCGGCAGCAGCAGTTCGTCGTAGTCCTTGCGCTTGAGCTTGGCCATCGTCACACCACGCGGGGAGGAAGCCGGAGCGTAGCGCACGGGTTGCTCAGGGGGTGTCGACGCCCTGCCAGCCCTGCTCGCCCGCCAGCGTCTGCAGCAGGGCGGAAAGGTCATGGGCAAAACCTGCCATGTCGAATACACCACTGTCTTCGCGTGCCTGCGCCAGTTCGGCACGCAACGCTGCCAGCGCCACCGGGTCGTTGCCCAGCGCGCTGGCGGTGGCGATGAACGCCGCATCGTCGGCAACGTTCATCCGCGAGAGACCCAGATGATGGTTGAGGCTGCCGGCCACGCGCGCGGCGAAGGTATCGCCCGGGCAGGTCAGCACCGGGCAGCCGGCCCACAGCGCATCGGAGGCTGTGGTGTGCGCGTTGTACGGATGCGTGTCGAGGAACAGGTCGGCCAGCTGATAGCGGGCCAGGTACTGCGGATGCGGCAGCTTGGCCATGAACACCAGGCGCGCCGGGTCCAGGGCTGCGGCCTGTGCGGCCGCACGTAGGCGGGCGTCGGCCTTGCCGGGCCCGGACAGCAGCCACAGCACGCTGCCGGGCACGGCCTGCAGCACCGCGAAGGCGCGGCCCATGCTGCGCGGGTTGAGCTTGTAGCTGTTGTTGAAGCAGCAGAACACCACGCCGTGTTCGGGCAGCCCGCACTCGGCGCGGGACGGTGCCGGTTCCAGTACGCGGGTGTTGTCCGAGGGTTGGAAGGCACGTGGCAGGCGCAGGACGCGTTCGCTGAAGTGAGGTTCCAGCGATGCCGGCAGCACGAATTCGTCGGCGACCACGGCATCCAGCCAGCGCGCACCTGATGTGCCGGGGTAGGCCAGCCAGTTCAGCTGCAACGGGGCCGGGCGCATGGCCAGCACTTCGGGCGTGCCGCCGCCCCCCCAGCCGCGCAGGTCGAACAGCAGGTCGATGCCCTGTGCACGGATGCGGGCCGCGATGTCGGCATGCCGCAGTGCGGCCACGTCATGCAGGCGGGCCGCAGCCTGCAGGCGTTCGCGGATGCGGCTGCCATCGGCGCGGTTCAGCGCGAACAGGTGCAGCTGCAGCGCCGGGTCATGGCGCAGGTGTTCGAGCAGGGCCACGGTCAGCAGCCCGGTGGGATGGGCGCCGAAGCCATTGGAGAGGAAGCCGACGCGCAACGCGCCGTGCTCGCGAACCTTCACTGCAGGAAGGGGGCGCACCGCCGACGCAACGACAGCGGCGCGTGTGCGCGCACAGGCCAACTGCTCCGCAGCGCCTACGTCTTCACTGAGGAAGGCGAAGGGTTCCACTGCACCCTGCCCGGAAGCGAGCGCGGCACGTACCTGCGCAGCCAGCGTGTCCACGTCCTGCCAGTCACACAGGCGGCGCTGCCAGGCCAGGCGCTGGGCCGCGATGTAGGGTTCGCCCGGCATCAGCGCGTGCGCGCGGCGATAGGCCGCTGCTGCGCCTTCGGCATCATCGGCATCTTCCAGCGCATGGCCCAGCCACAGCGCGATGCCCGGGTGCTGCGGGGCCAATGCCGAGGCCTGGCCGAGCAGCTTCGCCGCGTCGGCGTGCGCGCCGGCCATCCACGCCACGCGCCCCAGCCGCGCCAGCGCTTCGGGGTGGTTGGGGCGCAGCTGCAGGGCGCGTCGTGCGGCCTGCTCGCCGGCAGCGATGTCGCCGGCTTCCAGTTCCAGGTCGGCCAGCATCACCCAGGCGACGAAGTCGCCGGGCTGGCGTGCGATCGCCTGCTGCAGGTGCTGCCGCTGCTGCCAGGCCGTCATCGTGCTCAGCCCGCCGACAGCTGGGCCAGGGCGTCGACCTGGTGTTCGTGGCTGAGCCGCTGCAGCAGCGGGTCGAGGTCACCGGCCAGGATGTTGGGCAGGTCGTACAACGTCAGGCCTTCCACGCGGTGGTCGGTGATCCGGCCCTGCGGGAAGTTGTAGGTGCGGATGCGCTGGCTGCGATCGCCGCTACCGACCTGCAGGCGCCGCGACTCGGCCTGTGCCGCGTCCTGGCGCTGGCGCTCGGCATCGAGCAGCTGCGCCTTCAGGCGCTTCATCGCCTTGTCGCGGTTGGCGTGCTGGCTGCGCTCGGTCTGGCACTCCACCACTACGCCGGTTGGCACGTGGGTGATGCGGATCGCGGACTCGGTCTTGTTGACGTGCTGGCCACCGGCGCCGGACGAGCGGAACGTATCCACCTTCAGGTCGGCCGGGTTGATGACGATGTCATCGACTTCGTCAGCCTCGGGAATGATTGCCACGGTCGCGGCCGAGGTATGGATGCGGCCCTGCGATTCGGTGGCCGGCACGCGCTGCACGCGGTGCGTGCCCGATTCGAACTTCAGGCGCGAGAACGCACCCCGGCCGACCACACGCGCCACCACTTCCTTGTAGCCGCCATGCTCGCCGGGGTTGTCCGATTCGATCTCGACCTTCCAGCCCTGGCGTTCGGCATAGCGGGCGTACATGCGGAACAGGTCGCCGGCGAAGATCGCGGCTTCGTCGCCGCCGGTGCCGGCGCGCACTTCCAGGAACAGGTTGCCTTCGTCGCGCGGGTCACGCGGCACCAGCAGCAGCGCAAGCTCCTGCTCCAGTTCCTGCAGGCGCGCCTGCGCGGCGGCGATTTCCTCGTCGGCCAGCTCGCGCAGGTCGGGGTCGGCGCGCATGCCTTCGGCGGCGGCCAGGTCGGCCTTGGCACGGGCTTCATCGGCCAGTGCAGTGGCGACCGGTTCAAGTTGGGCGAATTCGCGCGAAAGGTCGCGGAAACGGGTGTTGTCGGCGACCACGTCGGGTTCGGCGAGCAGGCGTTCCAGTTCTTCGCGGCGCTCGGCCAGCGCTTCCAGCTTACGGCGCAGGGTCGGCGTCATCGGGTCTCACGGGTGGGTGGTGGTAGCCCGGCGTGGCCGGGAACAGGCGCTCGGCGGCGCGGGTCAGGTCGGCATCGCCACTCAGCGCGGCGGCGCGCAGTGCGGCGGTCGGCGGGTGCAGCAGGCGGTTGGTCAGGCCGTGGGCCAGCAGTTCCAGCACTTCGTCGGCGGGCTTGCCGTTGGCCAGCTGCTGGCGTGCGCGCTCCAGCAACTCGGCGCGGGTGGCCTCGCCGAACGCACGCAGCTGCCGCAAAGGCGCCTGATGGGCACTGGCCTGCTGGGTCTCGACGTAACGCGATACCTGCAGGTCGATGATCGCCTCGGCTTCGGCGGCGGCCTCGCGGCGGCCACGACGGTTGTCTTCCACCGCGCGTTCCAGATCATCGACGGTGTAGAGGAAGGCATCGTTGAGCGTGCCGACCTCGGCTTCGATGTCGCGCGGAACGGCAAGGTCGAACAGCAGCATCGGCTTGTGCCGGCGTGCACGCAGCGCCTTGGCCACCATCTCGCGATGGATCACCGGCTCGCGCGCGGCGGTGGCCGAGAACACCACGTCGGCCTCGCCCAGGTGGCGGTCCAGTTCGGTCAGCGGCAGGGCCACGCCGCCATGGCGGCTGGCCAGTTCCTGCGCGTGGGCCAGGGTGCGGTTGGCGATCAGCAGCCGCCGCACCTTGCCTTCGCTCAGGTGCCGTGCAGCCAGCTCGATGGTCTCGCCGGCCCCGACCAGCAGCACGGTGGAGTCGTCCAGCCGGGCGAACGCGTTCTGCGCCAGGCGCACCGCGGCCGACGCCACCGATACCGGGTTGGCACCGACCTGGGTATCGGTGCGCGCCCGCTTGGCCACCGAGAAGGTCTGCTGGAACAGGCGGTCCAGGCGCTGGCCGAGCAGGCCATGGTCGCGCGCGGTCGACCAGGCGTCCTTCACCTGGCCGAGGATCTGCGGTTCGCCCAGCACCATCGAGTCCAGCCCGGTGGCGACCCGGAACAGGTGGCGCACGGCCTCGGCATCGGCATGCTGGTACAGATAGCCCTGCAGGTCGCCGGCCTGGCTGCGCAGCCACTGGTCCAGCGCCTGTGCCGACTCGGCCACGGCGTACAGCTCGGTGCGGTTGCAGGTCGACAACAGGACCGCCTCGGCGATCTGCGGGGTATCGCGCAGCGAGCCCAGCGCACGCGGCAACGCCTCACCGGCGAAGGCCGCGCGCTCGCGCAGCTCTACCGGTGCGGTCTGGTGATTCAGTCCGAGCACCCACAGGGTCATTGTTCAGTTGCTTGCGATAAGCTGCTGGCCATTGGATGACATTTTAAGGCCCCGATGCCGACGATGCCCGCATTGATTCGCATCCCCAGTGTTCTGCTGCTGTCCCTGGCCTGCGCCCAGGCCCTGGCGGCGGTGCCGCCCAAGGCCCCCGTGCGGGCCGCGGCCACCGGGGAACTGGCGCTGGAGCCGGTGATGGCCGGTGAGTTCGCCCTGCAGGCCGGCAAGCTGGCCGAGGCCGCGCGCTGGTACCTGCAGGCCGCGCAGCAGACCGACGGCGACGCTGGCCTGGCCGAGCGCGCGACCCGTATCTCCATGCTTGCCAATGATGACGCCAGCGCCGCCAAGGGCCTGGCCCTGTGGCAGCAGCGCGCCCCGCGTTCGTTGACCATGCGCAGCGCCGCCGGTGCGCTGGCCATGCGCCAGGGCGATGTGAAGGCCGCCCGCACTGAATTGCAGGCGCTGCTGGCCGACCCCGACGAGCGCGGCTGGAAGTTCGCCCTGGCCGCGCTGATCGGCGGTGGCCGTGACCCGGCGGTGCCGGCGCAGGTGCTCGGCGAGCTGGTCGATGCCAATGCGATTCCGCCGAAGATCGAGGCCTGGCAGGAGTTCGGCCGCCTCGCCCTGCGCATGGACAAGCCCGACCTGGCGCGGCGCATGATCGATGAAGTGGTCAGGCGCTTCCCCGAAGAACCGCGCGTAGCGTTGCTGCGTGCCAGCCAGCTGCAGCAGGCCGGCGAGACCGACAAGGCCTTGTCGCTGCTGCACGACGTCGAGCCGAAGACACGGCAGGACCCCGAGCTGCGCAATGCGGTGGCCATCGCCTACGACAGCCTGGGGCAACCGGCTGCGGCCGAGCGCGTACTGGCATTCGGCCCGCAGGATGTGCAGACCTGGGGCATGCGCGCTTCACTGTTGGCCAAGCAGGGCGACAAGGCGGCGCTGTCCAACCTCTACAACGAACTGTCGCGGCAGGCGGCCAAGCCGGACCCCGCGCAGCGCCTGTTACTGGGCAAGATCGCCGAATACCTGAAGCGCTATCCCGAGGCGGTGCAGTGGTACCACAGTGTGCCCGGCGGTGATGAGCTGAGCGAGGCGCGCCTGCGTGCGGCCAACGCCCAGGCCCTGGCCGGACGGCTGCCGCAGGCACTGGATGAGGTGCACGCGATCCAGTCCGACGCGGTGGTCGATGATGATGTGCGCCGTGACGCGTATCTGCTGGAGGCCGAGCTGCGCCAGCGCGGCGATGACAGTGCTGGCGAGCTGGATGCGCTGGCCCGCGGCCTGGCCGCCTACCCGGATGACAATGGCCTGCTGTACGCCCGCGCGCTCACCTGGGAGCGTCGTGACGATATTCCGCGCGCCGAGGCCGACCTGCGCAAGATCCTGGTGACCGACCCGGAAAACGTGCCGGCCCTGAATGCCTTGGGCTACACCCTGGCTGACCGTACCGGGCGCCTGCAGGAGGCGCTGGAGCTGATCGACCGCGCCCGCGTCGCCGAGCCGGACAACGCCGCCATCGTCGACAGCTATGGCTGGGTGCTGTATCGCCTGGGCCGCAAGGACGAAGCGCTGGTGCAGCTGCGCCGGGCCTGGACCCTGGCCAAGGACCCGGAGATCGCCGCCCATGTCGGCGAGGTGCTGTGGGTGCTGGGCAAGCATGACGAGGCCCGCCACTTCTTCGACGAAGCGGCCAAGCTCGACCCTGAAAACCGCGCGCTGCTGCGCGCCCGCGAGAAATTCAATCCATGAGTGTTTCCCTGATCCGGCCGCTGCTGTTGGCGGCTGCGACCCTGGCGGTGACCGCCTGTACCAGCGTGGGCACGCAGAAGACCCCCCCACCGGCGGTGGTCGAGACGGTCTCGGCCGAAGCGGCGCAGGCCGAAGCGGCGCGCGTGGCCGCCCTGCATGCACAACCGGACTGGGCCTTCCAGGGCCGGGTCGCGGTCAGCAAGGGCAAGGACGGCGGCAGCGGTCGCATCGACTGGAAGCAGCAAGGCCGCCGCTACGTGGTGGAGTTGAGCGCGCCGGTGACCCGGCAGAGCTGGAAGCTGACCGGTGACACCCATTCCGAAGCTGGCCGCCTGGAAGGACTGGCAGGCGGTCCGCGCGACGGCGAGGACGCCCAGCAGCTGTTGCTGGAAGCGACCGGCTGGGACATTCCGGTCAACCAGTTGCCGGAGTGGATCCGTGGCCTGGTGGCCGGCGACGCCGCCGGCCCCGAGACGGTCGAACGCGACGGTGAAGGCCGGCCGCGCCGCATGCAGCAGATGGGCTGGCAGGTACAGTACCTGGACTGGTACCCGGCCGACGCCGGACGGCCGGCGCTGCCGCGCCGGATCGAGGCCAGCAACGGTGACGCCAAGGTGCGCCTGCTGGTGGACGAGTGGGGGCAGGGCACGCCATGAGCGGGGCAGTCGACGACGCGGGCTGGTCCTGGTGGCCGGCCCCGGCCAAGCTGAACCTGTTCCTGCACATTACCGGCCGCCGGGCCGACGGCTACCACGAACTGCAGACCGTGTTCCGCCTGCTGGACTGGGGGGACCGCATCGGCCTGCGCCTGCGTGAAGACGGCCAGGTGCGCCGGCAGGGCGAGGGCCTGGCCGGCGTGGCCGAGGCCGAGGATCTGGCGGTGCGCGCCGCGCGTCTGCTCCAGGAAGCGGCGAAGGTTGCGCAAGGTGCTGACATCATCGTCGAAAAGCACGTTCCTGCCGGTGGTGGATTTGGCGGCGGTTCGTCCGACGCGGCCACCGTACTGGTGGTACTGAACCGGCTCTGGCATGCCGGCCTGGATGAAGATGCCCTGGCCGCGCTGGGCCTGCGCCTGGGCGCCGACGTGCCGGTGTTCGTGCGCGGCCGCAACGCCTGGGCCGAAGGGGTGGGCGAGCGCCTGCAGCCGATCACGCTGGCGCCGGCTTGGTATGTGGTGGTTGAACCGGGCGTTCATGTTCCCACGCCGGCCCTGTTTGCAGACCCGGATTTGACGCGCGACAGCCCAGTGGCGAAAATAGAGGACTTCGCTTCCGGGACCCTGGTCGGGAACGCGTTCGAGCCGGTGCTGCGCCGCCGTGAGCCTGCCGTCGAGGCAGCGCTTGCCGCGTTGAGCGACATCGGCACGGCGCGGCTGACCGGTTCGGGAAGTGGTTGTTTCGTCGAATTCGCGTCGCAGTCTGCTGCAGAGCAGGGACGGTCGAAATTGCCGAAGGAGTTGCGGGCAAGGGTGGCAGCGGGCGTTGCGCGTTCGCCACTGCTGGATGCACTCGAGCAACACTGATTTATCAATGCAGGGGCGTCGCCAAGAGGCCCAAGGCACCAGGTTTTGATCCTGGCATTCGTAGGTTCGAATCCTACCGCCCCTGCCAATAGCGGCTGTGTCCGCGCCTTCCAGCGCATCGCCCGCGCGGGACGTGGAAACAACCGCGGTGTTGTCAGCAGCAAGGGTCCATCCGGGTCCTTGCCGCCCCCGGATCCCCGCCACTCGTCCCCGCCCGAGACAATCATGATGCAAGAGTCCCCGAACCTGCTGGTCTTTTCCGGCAACGCCAACAAACGTCTGGCGCAGAACATCTGCAAGGAACTGGGGGTTCGCCCGGGCAAGGCGCTGGTCTCGCACTTCTCCGATGGTGAAGTGCAGGTGGAGATCGAAGAGAACGTCCGCAAGCAGGACGTGTTCGTGATCCAGCCGACCTGCGCGCCGAGCGCGGAAAACCTGATGGAACTGCTGGTGCTGATCGACGCGCTCAAGCGCGCATCGGTGGCCAGCGTGACCGCCGTGGTGCCGTACTTCGGCTACTCGCGCCAGGATCGCCGCATGCGCTCCTCGCGCGTGCCGATCACCGCCAAGCTGGCGGCCAAGATGTTCAGCACCGCGGGCGCTGATCGCGTGCTGACCGTCGACCTGCACGCCGACCAGATCCAGGGCTTCTTCGATATTCCGGTGGACAACGTGTATGCGTCCCCGCTGCTGCTGGCCGACATCTGGCGCGCCTACGGCACCGAGAACCTGATCGTCGTCTCGCCGGACGTGGGCGGCGTGGTCCGCGCCCGTGCGGTGGCCAAGCGCCTGGATGACGCCGACCTGGCGATCATCGACAAGCGCCGCCCGCGCGCCAACGTCTCCACCGTGATGAACATCATCGGCGACGTCGAAGGCAAGACCTGCGTCATGGTCGATGACATCGTCGATACCGCCGGCACCCTGTGCGCCGCTGCCGCTGCCCTGAAGGCGCGCGGTGCGCTCAAGGTCGCCGCCTACTGCACCCACGCGGTGCTGTCGGGCCCGGCGGTGGACAACATCACCAATTCCCAGCTCGACGAACTGGTGGTGACCGACACCATCCCGCTGAAGGACGCCGCGCGGGTGTGCAGCAAGATCCGCCAGCTGAGCGTGGCGGAAATGCTGGCCGAAACGATGCGCCGCATCGCCTTCGGCGAGTCGGTCAGCTCGCTGTACGTGGACTGAGTTTTTCGTCCCTGCCGGCAACGGCGGGGACATACCCCGGGTGCTTCTGGTCGCGGAAGCATCTTCAACCGCCAAGCCGCAAGGCGAGGCAACAACCTGAGTAGTCGAAAATGTCGAAGACCCATGAAATCAAGGTCACCAAGCGTGAACTGCAGCGTAAGGGTGCGAGCCGCCGCCTGCGTCACGCTGGTGTTATCCCGGCCATCGTGTACGGCGGCAACGCCGAGCCGGTCGCCATCAGCCTGGACCACAACGAAATCTGGCTGGCCCAGCAGAACGAGTGGTTCTATGCCTCGATCCTGGACCTGAACCTGGACGGCCAGGTGCAGAAGGTCCTGCTGCGTGACATGCAGCGCCACCCGTACAAGCAGCTGATCATGCACCTGGACTTCCAGCGCGTGAACGAGAACGAAGCCCTGACCGCTTCGGTCCCGCTGCACTTCATCAACGAAGACACCTCGCCGGCCGGCAAGGCTGCCGACGTCGTGGTCACCCACGAACTGAAGGAAGTGACCATCACCTGCCTGCCGAAGGACCTGCCGGAGTCGATCGAAGTCGACCTGGGCGAGCTGAAGGCCGGTGACGTGGTGTACCTGTCCGACATCAAGCTGCCGAAGGGCGTGGAAATCCCGGCGCTGGCGCTGGGCAAGGACCACGACGACGCCATCGTCACCGCCAAGGCCGGCAAGGCCGACGCGGCTGACGAAGAAGCGGCTGCCGCCGAGTAATACCGTTACGGTGCCTGCCTCCGGGCAGGCACCGTACTGGAAGGAACCATGGCAGGACTGCGACTGATCGTCGGTCTGGGCAACCCCGGATCTGAACACGCCCGGACCCGGCACAATGCCGGGTTTCATTTCGTTGAGGCCCTGGCGGAAAAAGCCGGTGCGCGATGGAATGTGGACAGCAAGCTGTTCGGCGAGACCGCCAAGGTCGAGATCGCCGGGCAGACGGTGTGGCTGCTCAAGCCCGCCACCTTCATGAACCTCAGCGGCAAGTCGGTCACCGCCGCGCAGCGATTCTGGAAGATCGAGCCGGAGGAAACCCTGCTGGCCCACGACGAACTGGACCTGCCGCCCGGCGCGGCACGGCTGAAGTTCGACGGTGGCCACGGCGGCCAGAACGGCCTGCGCGACACCATGCGCCTGCTCGGCCACGGCAGGTTCCATCGCCTGCGCGTGGGCATCGGCCATCCCGGCCACAAGGACCGCGTGGTGGGTTGGGTGCTGGGGCGCCCGTCGAAGGACGACGACGTGCTGATTGCACGCGCCATCGATGATGCGATCGACGTGATGCCGCTGGCGGTGCAGGGCGATTTCAACGAAGCGATGAAGCGGCTGCACACCCCGAAGTAGCCGGTAGGTACCGACCGTTGGTCGGTACGGAACCAACCAATCCGGTAGGTACCGACCGTTGGTCGGTACGGAGAATGATTGGAAAAGCAGCGCCCTGGTCGCTGTTTCCCCAATCACTTTCACCCCAGAGAGCTGTCACCCATGGGTATCAAATGCGGCATCGTCGGCCTGCCCAACGTCGGCAAGTCGACCCTGTTCAATGCGCTGACCAAGGCGGGTATCGCCGCGGCGAACTTCCCGTTCTGCACCATCGAGCCGAACGTCGGCATCGTGCCGGTACCGGATCCGCGCCTGAACGAGCTGGCGGGCATCATCAACCCGCAGAAGGTCATCCCGACCGCAGTCGAGTTCGTCGACATCGCCGGCCTGGTAGCCGGCGCCGCCAGCGGTGAAGGCCTGGGCAACAAGTTCCTGGCACACATCCGCGAAGTCGATGCGATCACTCACGTGGTGCGCTGCTTCGAGCACGGCGACATCGTGCACGTGGCCGGCAAGGTCGATCCGATCTCGGACATCGAAACCATCGATACCGAACTGGCGCTGGCCGACCTGGACAGCGTCGAGAAGGCACTGAACCGTGCCGAGCGTGCGGCCAAGGGCGGCGACAAGGATGCAGCGGCGCGCAAGCCGGTACTGGCCAAGCTGCAGGCGGCGCTGTCGGAGGGCAAGGCCGGCCGCTCGGCCGGCCTGGACGAGGAAGAGAAGGCGCTGGTGCGCGACCTGTTCCTGCTGACCCTGAAGCCGGTGATGTACATCGCCAACGTGCTGGAAGACGGTTTCGAGAACAACCCGCACCTGGAAGCCGTGCGCGCGCATGCCGCCGCAGAAGGCGCGCAGGTGGTACCGGTGTCGGCCGCGATCGAAGAAGAGCTGTCCCAGCTCGACGACGAGGACCGCGATACCTTCCTGGCAGACCTGGGCCTGAGCGAGCCGGGCTTGAACCGCGTAATCAACGCGGCCTACAGCCTGCTCGGCCTGCAGACCTACTTCACCGCTGGCGTGAAGGAAGTCCGTGCGTGGACCGTGCGCAAGGGCGCCACTGCCCCGCAGGCCGCCGCGGTCATCCACACCGACTTCGAGAAGGGCTTCATCCGCGCCGAAACCATCGCGTATGACGACTTCATCAAGTACAAGGGCGAAGCCGGCGCCAAGGAAGCAGGTCGCCTGCGCCTGGAAGGCAAGGAATACCGCGTGCAGGAAGGCGATATCCTGCACTTCCGCTTCAACGTCTGATCCGGCGGCAACGGATCGACCCCGGACGCCCCGCCCTGTGCGGGGCGTTCGCGTTTCCGGCGATGGACAAAAAATCACCACACTGCGAAACGCTTGCGGCGTGACGTTCGCCGGCACTTGTCCACAGCAAACTCCCATCGCTTTCCACGCCACATGTGGAAAACCGCACAGCTCCCCTGTAGAGCCGAGCCTACGCTCGGCTCAGGGGGGTATCAGCAGAGCGTGGGCTCGGCTCTGCCAGGTTGCCTGTGCAATATGGACAAATTTCCACCACGCTTCGAAACGCCTGCGGTGCAATGCTCGCACCCACTTGTCCACACCAAATCCCAACCACTCTCCACGGCGGATGTGGAAAACCGCGCATGGGCGTGGACAAAAAAACGCCACACCCTGAAACGCTTGGTGCGTGGAGCTCACCGCCACTTGTCCACACCAAACTCCCACCGCTTTCCACGCGGCATGTGGAAAAAGCGCCCGGCACTCCCTTGCCGGGCACTTCCCGCATCACCAGGTGTACGACACGCCCAGCTGGGCACCGACGTCGCGGAAGCCCATGCCGCCGCTCTGCCGGCTCACTTCGCCCCAGCCGCGCCAGCCGCCGGACAGATCCACCTGTACACCGGCCTTGGCTTCGTAGATGTCGCGCGGCAACTGCCGCTGCAGCCGTTCACCGTCCATCGCCAAGCCCGCGCCATTGCCGCCGGACCACCAGTTCACTGCCATGTACGGATGCACCTGGCCCTGCGCCGGGCTCAACCCGCGGCTGTAGAGGCGCAGGCCGAGGCGGGTGCTGGTCTCGTCACCACTGCGGTCTTCGACCACCGTGCCGTTGGCCTCGACCACGCGGTCGCTGTCATAGCGGCTGTGCACCACCTGCAGTTCCGGTTGCAGGTAGATGCCGCGCTGCGCGGTGCGCCGCAGGGGCAGCACATAGCCGGCTTCGGCCGATGCACTCCAGTTGCGGGCGTCATAACGTTCCTTCTGCAGGCCATCGCCCTGCACGCTGTTGCGGAAGCGGCCGTACTGCAGCCAACCATCCACATAGGCGCCGCCCTGCATGCGCGCATCCTGCAGCCAGGTGGCATAGGCACCCACACTGGTGCCGGTGACCACGCCACGCGCGGTATAGCCGGTCACCTGCGAGCGGCTGTCATTGCGCGCGCGGCCGTGGCCGAGCATCGCACCTGCCTGCAGTTCGCCCGCGCCGCCCACCTCGAAGCGACGGCCGACGCCGACCAGCACGCTGCTGATCTGCCCATCGACCTGGATCTGGCGGCTGCGGTCGTGGCTGTCGGGCTGCGCGCTCCGAAGGTGCATCCAGGCCACGGCATCGCTGCTGGCGCCGGCCTCGGCGGCGGGGTCACCGGCGCGGTCGTGCAGGCTGTGCCGGAACATGCCCAGCGCGGCGCTGCGGTTGGCCAGGTAGGCCGCCGGTTCCGGGCGTTCCACCTGCGGGCGCGGTGGATCGATCGGCGGCTCCGGCGGCAACGGTGGATCGACCGGCGGTTCCGGCGGTGACGGTGGATCGACCGGCGGCTCCGGCGGCTGCGGCGGATCAATCGGCGGTTCCGGCGGATCGACGGGTGGCACGTATTCCGAACGCAGGTACCAGTTGCCATCATCCGGGGTCGACACGCCGCCCTTGAACAGGAAGTAGTCGTAGGCACCGGCGACCGCGCGTCCCTGCAGGCTGAACTGTGCATCGGACTGGCCGCCAACGGTGATCAGGCGGATACCCTCCTGCGTCAGTGCACCGGCACCGCCGGCATTGCGCACGCTCACGCTGGCAGTGCCGCTGCTGTTGCCACTGATGACCAGCTGGTCGCCCAGCGAAGTGTCGTCACCCAGTGCACGGTTGAAGATCCACTGACCACCGTTGCCCACATAGTCGCCGCTGACAGTGACGGTCTTGAAGCCGCTTGCCCCCGGGGCATCGAAGGCGATGGTGCCGGCGTGTTCGAGCGCGCCGACGCTGGAACTGGCACGCACGTTCCACTGGCTGCTGCCATCCAGCGCAAGCTGTGCGACCTGGTAGCCTGAGTCGTTGCGCAGGGCACCGCTGAACGTGGTGCCGTTGCCCAGCACCATGCGTACGTCAGCCGTTGCGCTGTCGACCACCACGTCACCGCGCAGCGTGCTGGCGTCGGCGCTGAAGTCGATGCGGCTGGTCGCCACGCTGCTGCCATCGGTGAACACCGTGTCGCTGACCCGCAGCAGGCGCCCGCTGCCGTCGCCTGCGGTCACGTCGCTGCCATTGACGGTCAACGCATGGTTGCTGCCCTGCAGCCAGAACGCGGCGCCGCTGGCGGTCTCGATGTGGCTGTCATTGAAGGTGGCCCGGTTCCAGTACGGGCCGAACGCGGTCAGGTAGGAGCGGTAGCCACCACTGTTGCTGCCGGTCATGCGGATGTCCAGGCGATCGGCCTGGGTCAGCCGCGCGGTGTTCATGTGCACGATGCCGAACGCGTTCTCGCCGTCGCCGCGGATCGCAACGGTGTCGAGCAGCGCGGTGGCGGTGGAGCCACCGATGAACACGCCGCCACCCCCGTTGCCGCGCACGTCGATCACGTTGCCGGTGGCTTCAATGCGGCTGGCGGTGCTGCCGGTGGAACCGGTCACGCGTACGCCATAGGTCGTATCGCCGTGCGTGGTGATCCGGCCGCCCTGCACGGTGGCGACCCCGCCGGCGATCTCGACACCGTAGCCGTAGGTGTCGGTCCAGGTGTCGATGGTGCTGTCGGTCAGCTGCAGGCGCGACTCATCGCTGGCCAGCCAGAATCCGGAGTAGCCATCACGCACATCGAACGCGGCGTCGCGGGCGGTCAGCTGCCCCCAGCTGTTGATGTTCACGCCATAGCCGCCGACGGTGTAGAAGCTGCCGCCGTTGATCACTGCGCTGGAATAGGTCTTGCTGATGCGGCTGCCGAGCAGGCGCATGCTGCCACCCACCGAGTGCGCTTCCACGTTCTCCAGCAGCACGCTGCCACCACTGTCGATATCGAACCAGCCGCCTTCCATGTAGGTGTCATACAGCTCGGCGCGGCTGCCCGCGCCATCGACGGCAACGCCGGCGAGGATGCCACCGGGAGCGAGGGTGATGCGGCTGTTGCGGATCGTCAGCAGGCCTGCGCTGTCGGCGCGCAGGCGGGCACCACCGTCGGCGCTCATCTGCAGATCGGCCAGGTACAGTTCACTGCCCTTGCCGGACGCACCGGCCAGCGCCGCACCGGTACCTGTCACTGAAAGGCGGCCCCCGGTGTAACGGATCACGCCACCGTTGTAGGCCTGCACGCTGCCGAATCCGCTGCCGTTGCGCGTGGCATCGATATCGACATCGCGCGCATCGATCACGCTGCCGGCACCATTGGCATACAGTGCGTAGAAGCCCACGCCGGTAGCGGGTGCGATCGACAGGGTGGCACCGCGCAGCTGCACCTGGCCGCCACTGGCAGCAGACACGGCGCTGCCATTACCGGTCACGTTGATGCGGCTGCCGTCGATCAGTGCGCTGCTGCCAGCGCCGGTGACGGTCAGTGCGAAGCTGCCCGCGCCATGGGTGAGGACATCATCGGCACCCAGCTGCAGGTTGTTGCCATCGCTGACCTGCAGGGGCCCGGTCAGATCGGCGGCGTGGACTGGCAGTGCCGCCCACAGGGCGGTTGCCAGCAGGCTGGGAAGGAGGGGAGCAGGCGCGAGGCGCGTGCGCCCGGACGCTCGGCGGCGCCGAGTGGGGGAGGCGTACATGCTGTTGGACTTCCTGTGGCAGGGCGCAGCAGGGCTGCGCGGACTGGCGCGGCAGGGCCGCGTCGCTGCGGAAGCCACACGCGATGGCAGCTGCAGGCGCCATCGGGCTTCCGTCCCCCACGGCGACGCGGTTGCTGCCGGCAGGCGCACCATGGCGGGATGCGTCCAGCCTAGAAATCGGCACTGTCCTATGGAATCAGGCGTTTCCTAAAGCCGTCGAAGGCCCCCGCACGGGGCCGGCAGGATTCAGCCTGGAATGGGCCTCAGGCGAACAACGAGGCCTGCAGGCAGTACTCGATCAGTGCCTGGTCACTGTCCACGCCGAGCTTGCGCATCGCACTGATCTTCTGCGTGCTGACCGTCTTGGCGCTGCGCTGCAGCTGGCGTGCGATGTCGCCCACGCTCATGCCGCCGGTAAACAGCCGGATCACTTCCAGTTCGCGCGGCGACAGGCGTGCACGGACCGCATCGGCATCGGCTGGTTCGCTCGCCGCGACCGGCAGCAGGCCCGGTGGCCGGTAGACGCGGTCGGCCAGCACCACGCGCAGGGCCTGTACCAGGCTGCCCAATCCATGGCTCTTGAGCACGACGCCGCCGGCGCCGGCGGCATACATCGCTGCAACCAACGACGGATTGGACACCATCGTCAGCACCAGCAGGCGCGTCTCCGGGAAGCTGCGGCGCAGGAACGAGATCAGCTTGATGCCGTCACCGAAGCGGTCGCCCCCCGGCATGCTGTAGTCGGTGATCACGACCTGTGGGCGGGTGCGGGTCATCAGTTCGATCAGCGTCGCCGGGTCGGCCGCCTCACCCACCACGTCCAGGTCCAGTTCCCCGGCCAATACGTCGCGGATGCCGGCAAGCACGATCGGGTGGTCGTCGGCGATGAGGATCCGTGTGGTCATGGCAGGGTCGGGTCGTCAGGTGGGGAAGGGGAGGCCGCATCAAGCAGCGGATGCAACAGCTGTTCGAGGCGTCGCTGGAAGCGGGCAAGCGACGTCGCCTGGGTGGTCAGGTCATCGCCGCTCGCAAGGCTGTGCTCGATCTGCAGGCCGCTGTCCACCAGGGCGGGTGCGCCCACGATGACCAGTGCGCCACGGATGCGATGCAGTACCTGCACCACGCGCGCGGGATCGGCGCTGGCAATCGACTGGCGCAGGCTGTCCAGGTCGGCCTGCATGGTCTGCACGAACAACGCCTGCATCTTCGCGGGAACCTGCAGCGGGAGATCATCATCGCCCGTATCGGTGGATTGCGGTGCTTGCGGTGGCGCGGCAACCGCTGCATCGCCCCGGGTGATCTGGATCAGCAGGCGTTGCAGCGCTTCCAGCGTGATCGGCTTGACCAGCACGCCCTGCATGCCCGATTCCTGGCAGCGCTGGCGTTCGGCCGGGTCGGCATTGGCGGTGGCGCCGTGGATCGGCACGCTGACACCGCGCGCCCGCAAGGCGCGCGCCAGGCCATAGCCATCCATCCCGGGCATGTTCAGGTCGGTCAGCACCAGCGCGAACTCGTCCTGATGCCAGTAGCCCAACGCTTCATTGCCGTCGCTGGCGACCACGGCGCGGCAGCCGAGCTGTTCCAGCTGGTCGCGCAGGATCGCCTGGTTGATCGGGTTGTCCTCGGCCACCAGCACCTGCAGGCCGAAACGGCGCGTCGCCGGCAGGCGCCCTTCGGCGCTGGCCGCCAGCGGCTGGCCACTGGCGGCAGCCAACGCGAGCACGATCGCGTCGAACCGGTGCAGGCCAACCTGCCAGGCGCCATCGATCTGCCGTGGCCGCACGCCGCCGTCGCGGCAGGCAACCGCACGCGGTCCATCCACCCACCCGGGCAACGCGTCGTCCAGGACCAGGTCGAGCAGCACGGTGGACGACGGCAAGCCCGCCGCGCTTTCATCGCGGTATACGCTGGCCAAGGCACCGCGCTGCTGCAGGCGCTCGCACAGCGATTGGACCAGCTCGCGCACACCGCCCCGCACCTGTACCTGCAGGCCCGCAGGCAACTGCGGCGCAGGAGATTGCTGCGGATCGGCCGGCGCCGGGGGCAGCGGCAGTTCTACGCTGAAGCTGCTGCCCAGGCCGCTCTCGCTGACCACGCGCAGCTGGCCTTCCATCAACGCCACAAGATGCGCGCAGATGGAAAGGCCCAGGCCGGTGCCGCGCATCGCATCGGTGCCCGGGTTGGCCTGGAAGAACGGCTCGAACAGGTGTGCCTGGTGCTCGCTGGCAATGCCGATGCCGGTATCGGCGACCTGCCACTGCAGCCAGCAGCGCTGCTCTTGCCAGCGTGCCGAGACGCGCACCACCACGCGTCCGCTGTCAGTGAACTTCAGCGCGTTGCTGATCAGGTTGTTGAGTATCTGGCGGATCCGTGCCGCATCACCGCACACCACGGACGGCACGTCGGCATCGATGCAGGCGTAGAACTGCAGCCCTTTGCTGGCGGCCGCGGCAGCATACGAGTCGAGCGCATCCTCGGTCAGATGCACTGGATCGAACGGGCTGGGTTCCAGGCTCAGTTGCCCGGCCTCGGCCTTGCTGACATCGAGGATGTCGCTGATCAGTTGCATCAGCGTCGAGGACGAACGCTGGATCGTCCCCAGGTGGTCCCGCTGACGCGCATCCAGTGGCGTGAGTCCGAGCAGTTCGAGGGTGCCGAGCACGCCGTACAGCGGCGTGCGGATCTCGTGGCTCATGGTGGCCAGGAACTGGCTCTTGGCCCGGTTGGCCTGGTCGGCGGCACGGCGCGCCTGCTGCAGCACCTGCTCGGCTTCGTGCTGGCTGCTGAGATCGATGAACAGACACAGCACCGCCGGCTCGCCGCGATAGCGCGCCGGCGTCGCGGTCACCAGTAGGTGGCGGCCTTCGGGCGTGGTGTAGGCCAGCCCATCGCCGAGCGTGGTGCCTCCAGCGGACAGCACGCTGCGCCGCCAAGGGCCATGCCAGCCTCCGCTGTGGTGGTCTTCGCCCAGCCAGCGGCGGGCGAGGGTGTTGTCCAGCAGCACATTGCCATCGGTACGGTGCAGCAGGCACAGCCCGATCGGCGCGTTGTCCAGGATGGTGCGGCTGAAGGCTTCGCTTTCCAGCAGCCGCGCGTGGTTGCTGCGCAGCGGCTCGATGACCGAACGCCGATACGCGCGCAGCACCAGCGTGCCACCCAGTGCCAGCAGCAGGGCCACCACGGTCGCACCGAGCAAGGGCCCCTGTGGGTGCTGGAACACCTGCCGCCAGCTGACGTGGTACACCGCCAGCCAGCCGCGCTCGCTGCGCATGCGGAACTGCAGGCCTGCAAGGCCAGCCTTCCAGGAGGTGCCAGCGTCACTGGCGTCTGCTGCATCGCCCAGCAGGCGCTGGCCATCGGCATCGAACAGCGACAGCCGCTGGAACACCGGAACACCCAGCACCTGCCGGTAGTCATCGACACGTGCCGGATCGAGCAGGCACGCCAGCGCGGCCTGCGAATCCTTGCCGTCCTCACCCCACAGGCGCGCATCCTGCGGGGTGTGGGCGATGGCGAGCAGCCAGGTCTGCCGGTCGCGCCACGGCACGCTTACCCAGGCGATGCCGCCGCGCTGCAGCGTGGGCCGCGTACCCAGTGCGCGGTGGATGTCGGCGATCGCCGGTCGCAGGTGATGCGGGCTGTTCTGGCTTGCATCGGTACCGACGGTCTGTACCGGTGCCAGCAGCCCGCGTGTGCCCTGGCCATCGACCAGCAGGCATTGCGGTGGTGGGTAGCGCGAAGCGGACCAGAACGTGCCGTAGAAGCGCAGGAACCGGTCGCCCAGCTCGGTCGGTGGCGAACGACCGGCCCCCTCGCTCCCGATCACCGCGAAGTTGGCATACAACGGACCGCGTTGCAGTTCCACGCTGGCATCGGCAACCGGCTGGCCTCGTACGCCGACATCATGCAGCCGCCACTGGCGCAGGAAGCGCTCCTGCTCGCGCAACGTGCCGTCCAGGCGGCGGAAGTGGTACTCGATCTTGCTGCGCTCTTCGTTCAACAGTTGCGAGCCGGCCGACAGCAGCAGTCCGGCCTGTAGGGTCGCCAGCACCACCACGCCGATCAACAGGGCATGGACGCGGAGCGAGCGGCGAGCGAGTCGGCGTACAGGAGCGGCCTCGGCCGGCATGGCAGGTCTCAGGGCATGGGGCGGACATCGGCACCGGTGGCGGCGCGAAGTCCGCCGCTACTGCATAGACAGGATCATCAATGCCGCTTGATGTTTTTGTGAAGCCGTCGTGGAATCCGCGTCAGCGCAGGGCGGCCCGCGGTCTTTCGTCCAGTTGCGGTGCTTCCTCGTCCAGCAAACGGTTGAATTCGTCCGACGGCAGCGCCTGCGAGATCAGGAACCCCTGCACCTGGCTGCACCCTAACTGCCGCAGTGCGGCCAGGTCGGCATCACTTTCCACGCCCTCAGCCACGATGATCAGGCCCAGCTGGTTGGCCAGTGCGATCACCGTCGACAGGGTCAGGTGCAGGGCCGGGTCTCGGGCGCAGCCACTGACCAGCGCGCGGTCGATCTTGACCTCGGTGAAGGGGGTATTGACCAGGTTGTGGACCGAGCTCAGGCCCTGCCCGAAATCATCCTGGGCCAAGCCGAAGCCCTTCATGCGCAGCCGGCAGGCACCGGCATAGAAGTCGCTGACGTGCCGCGTGGTGCTGTTCTCCATCAGTTCGAAGCACAACTCGCCGGGCGTCCCGCCGTGGGCCAGGGTCAGCGCCAGCAGCTCATCGGGCAGGTCCGACTGCTCCAGCAGATGAGGCGGCAGGTTGATCGACACCGGTACCCGGAAGCCCTGCTTGCGCCAACGCGCCTGTGCGCTGATGCTGGCCTTGAGCATCATCCGCAGCAGGTCGCCCTCCAGCCCGTAGCGGCAGATCGCCGGCAGGAAGCTGCCGGCGGCCAGCGTGCCCAGCTGCGGGTGGCGCCAGCGCACCAGTGCTTCGGCCGCCACCACCCGTCCGGACTGCAGTGACTTCTTGGGTTGGAACCACGCCGTCAGGCTGCCATCGGCCATCGCCTGGCGCAGCTGCGACGCATCCGGTTCGGGGACTGCCGCTGCCGCGAGTGAGGGGGCCTTGTCGGTGGCCGGGCGCGCCTGCGCCAGCGCCTCGAACAGCGCGTCCACGTCGGCGGCCGCCACCGGCTTGGGCAGCAGGCCGATCACATCCAGCCCCAGCGATTCGGCCATCAGCCGTGCCGAGGTCATCATCCGCCGCGGGGCCGCGCTGACCACGGCAAGGCGCGGCGGGCGTGGTTGCGCCGCCAGTGCCTGGATGAACTGGATGCCGTCCTGCCCGGGCATCAGCAGGTCACTGACCACCAGGTCGTAGGGCTGGCAGGCACACAGTGCGATGGCGGCATCCACGTCTTCGCAGGCATCGACCTGGACACCGGCGCGGCTGCCGAACAGATTGGCCAGGAAACCACGCTGGAAGGGCTGGTCTTCCAGGATCAGGACGCGCTGGGTCATGCGGGGTCTCCTTGGCGCAGGGCGGTGAGCGCCTTGCGCAGGCGGGCGATGTCGACGGGTTTGCTGAGGTAGCCCTGCATGCCACTGGCCAGGCAGCGCTCGCGCTCCTCTGCGGTGGCATTGGCGGTGGCGCCGATCACCGGTACCGGGTTGCCGTCATCGCGCAGCTGGCGGGCCAGCGCGTGGCCGTCCATGCGCGGCATGTTGATATCGGTCACCACCAGATCGAAGCACTGCTCACGGCACCGCTGCAACGCTTCCATGCCATCCTGTGCCAGCTCCACGTCGCAGCCGAGGGTGCGCAGCTGCTCGGCCAGGATCACCCGGTTGATCGGGTTGTCCTCGACGGCCAGCACACGCAGGCCCAGAGGCATCGGTGGTGCCGTACGCGTGGCCACCGGCTGCGCTGCACGCTGGTGCTGCACGCTGGCCAGCGCCTTGCCGATCGCGGTCATGCTGTGCAGGGTCACCACCAGGCTGCCATCACCGGCAGTGATCGGCTGGTCACCGCCCTCGATCGAAGCCACCACGCGCGGGCCCGACCAGGCCAGCGGCATCCCGGCTTCGCCATCCATCAGGATCGCACCGTCATGGTCCAGCAACGCCGGGTCGCCAAGCAGGGGCTGCGCGTTGGCGCCCCAGCGACACAGCCAGCCACAGGCACTGTCGACCAGTTCGCGGTCGCGGCCGCGCACCAGGATCGGTGGTTCCGGCAGTAGTGTGGGGCCATCCTCGGCAGCGGCCAGCACCGGCAACGGCAGGCGGACGCTGAAGCTGCTGCCCAGCCCGGGTTCGCTCACCACCTGCAGCTCGCCGCTCATCAGGCGTACCAGGCGGTCGCTGATGGACAGGCCCAGGCCGGTGCCCTGCGCGCTGGCTGCGCCGCGGACCTGGCGGAACGGTTCGAACAACCGCGCCTGTTCCTCCGCAGCGATGCCCACGCCGGTATCGGTCACCTGCCAGGCCAGCACGCTCGATTCAGCTTCGCGCTGCACCTGGCGCACGCGCAATACCACCCGGCCATGCTCGGTGAACTTGATTGCATTGCTGAGCAGGTTGCCCAGCACCTGGCGGATGCGGTCGGCATCACCGAGCACCCGTGTCGGCAGGCTCGGATCGGTACAGACCAGGATCTGCAGGCCCTTGCAGGTGGCCGACGCGGCGAAGCTGCGCAGCACGCTCTCGGTCAGCTCGCGCGGCGAGAATGCCGTCGGCTCCAGGCTGAGCTGGCCTGACTCGATCTTGGAAACATCCAGCACATCGCTGATCAACTGCAGCAGGACCGACGAGGAACTCTCGATGGTGCGCAGGTACTGCGACTGCCGGGCGTCCAGCGAGGTGTGCCCCAGCAGCTCCAGCGTGCCCAGCACGCCATACAGCGGGGTGCGGATCTCATGGCTCATGGTGGCCAGGAACGCGCTCTTGGCCTGGTTGGCCGCATCGGCGGCCTGGCGTGCCGACGACAGTGCGGCCTGTGCCTGGCGGTGCCGGGAAATATCATGGAAGACGCATAGCAGCACATCATCGCCCTGGTAGCGGCAGGCCGCGTGCAGCACCTGCAGCTGGCGCCCATCGCGGGCGGTGAATTCAAGTCCACGCCCGCGTTCGCCGGCATGTCCGCGCCATGGTGCCTGCCAGTCGCTGTGTTCGCCTTCTTCGCCGAGCCAGTCGCGCAGCAGCTGGTTGGAGAGCAGCAACGCGCGGTCGCTGCGGCGCAGGACGCAGATGCCGACCGGTGCCATGTCGATCACCGTCGAACTGAAGTCCAGGTTCTCCAGCAGGCGGCGGTGCTGCTGCAGGGCCGGCTCGATCAGCTGGAGCTCCACGCGATGCCGTATCAGGCGCAGCGCAACACCGGCCAGCAGCAGCAAGAGCACGCAGGCCAGCAGGGGCACGGCCAGGTCGCCCAGCAGCAGCTGTGGCGGCAGGTGGTAGACCAACCGCCAGCCGTCATTGCCGACACTTTTCACCAGCGCTACGCCGCGCGGCAGGCCGCCGCTCCACAACGTGCCGAAGCTGTCGTCCTGGCGCTCCCGCAGGGTCTTCCAGCCCGCACCATCCAGCCGCGGTGCCTGGCTGGACAATGCAGGCTGCCCAGCACGGTCGAGCAGCGCATAACCGCCAATGCCCTGGCCGTCGATCATGCTCGCCGCCGCCGCGCCATCGAGCAGCAGCACCAGCCACTGCGCCGGTTGGGGGCCCGCCTGTACCGGCTGCGCCAGCGCAACGCCACTGTCACCCGGCCGCAGCCAGTACACCGGGTCTGCACCCTCGAGGCTGCCGCTGCGTGCCTGCAGCGCACGCAGCGATGGCAGGTGCACCAGGTCGACGTCGACCTCGCCCCCGGCCAGCCAATGCGCGCCGTGTGCATCGATCAGCAGCAGGTGCGTCTGCAGTGCCTGCAGCGTGTGCTCAGCGCGCGCTGACAGCAGCAGCCGCTGGCCCGGCTGGCCACCGGGACCATCCAGCGGCAGCTGTCGCACGCCCTCGCTGTCTGCGGCTGGTGCATCCGGGTTGCCGGCCAGCACCGAATCACCCAGGTAGCGCAGCAGGGCTTCGCGCTGGTCGAAATAGATCTGTGCCTTGTAGGCCGCTGCATTCATCTCGCGGCGATGGGTCGAGATGTCTTCGGTGAATGCCGTGAGCAGGTAGAATCCGGCCGCGGCGGCCAGGCAGATGAAGACGCAGACGGTCAGGCAGCGCAGCAACACCGACGCGGTGGTTGATGGCACGGCCTGCTGCAGCGAAGGGCGGGGAAAGCGGAGCATGCAACGATGCTAGGGAGCGGCGCTGATGGCGCGGAATCAGCTGTTTCCTAAAATCCCCCGCTGGCCGGTCAGGCCGGAGCCTGCGCGTGGGTACCGTTCAGGCGGCGGAAAAGAGAACCCCCGCCAAAGCGGGGGTCCCCTGTATCGGCGCTGGCCAGGCACTTACAGTGCGCTGCCACCGAACTTGTGGGTGTACTGCAGGTTGATCGTGCGGCCGACACTGTCGAACCAGGACACGTCGTAGTACGGGTAAGCGGTGTACGTACGGTCCTTCGGCGGCATCTTGTTGAACACATTGACCACCGACAGCGACAGGCGCGAGTGGTCGTCGAAGCGGTACTGCAGCGAGGCGTTGTAGCGATAGGTCGCCGTCACGTACGGGCTGTCGCCGCTATCCCAGTCGAACACCTGGTCGTAGCTGTCCGAGGTCGGCAGCTTGCCCAGGCGCGAGCCGTACACCGTTGCCGACCACGCATCCTTCTCCCAGGTCACGCTCAGGCTAGTCTTGGTGCGCGGAATGTCGAAGCCACTGTTGACCGCGAACTGGTCTTCGGTGCGGTCGCCGGGGTAGCGCTGGAAATCATGCTTCTTCACCCAGGTGTGCGTGCCGTTGAAGATGAAATCGCCGATGCCCGTCTGCAGGCGATAGCGCAGGCCGACGTCGATGCCGGAGGTGGATTCGCGGGCGACGTTGATCGGCTCCACGTGCACGCCATACAGGCGTCCGTCGTTGCTGCGGGTGATGCGGGCGAGCGCGTCCACGCAGGTCGGCGAATTGATGTCGGCGCTGCCCAGGCGGCAGTTTGCTTCGTTGGCCAGGAGCGTGCGCACGTCCATGTCCTGCACCTGGTTGCGCATGTCGATGTCGAACCAGTCCACCGACAGGTCCAGGCCGATCGCCGGCGACCAGACGATGCCGGCGCTCCACGAGGTGCTGGTTTCCGGGTCGAGCTGGCGGTTGCCGGTGCGACTGCGGATCAGGTTGCGCTCGTAATCGGAACAGTCGCTGGCTTCCTCAAGGCGGCAGGTGTACAGATCCTCGGCGCTGGTCTCGTCGTTGCCCGGTCCGGCAAACACATAGTGCAGGTCCGGTGCACGGAATGCGGTGCCGTAGGAGCCGCGCACCAGCAGGGTATCGATCGGGCGCCATTCCAGGCCGCCGCTCCAGGTCGCCTTGCCGATGCTGTGTCCGGAATAGCGGTACTGGTCGTAGCGGCCCGCCATGCTCAGGTTGACCGTGTCGTGCAGCGGCATGCGCAGCTCCGCAGCCGCCGCCCAGCGGTTGCGCGAACCCTTGCCGTCCGAATCCTTCCAGCTGTAGTAGTAGTACCCGGTCGCCAGCGGATCGGGGTTCAGCGAATAGGCCTGCTGGCCCACTTCCACGGTCGCGGCAAACCCGGCGTCGCCCCCCGGCAGAGCGAACAGGGCCGAGTTGGTCAGGGTGAAGGCGGCAGTCTCCGTGCGCGACTTCGGAGTGTAGGTGGTACGCGCGGCGATCGAGTCGTACTCGGCGCGGGTCAGTGGACGGTACAGCCGTGACGGATCGGCGTTGTAGACCGGGAAACCGTCGTCATCCACGCCCAGCTGCGGGCCGAGGAACAGGTCGTTGGCCTTGGCGGCAATGATCTGTGCCCAGCTGATGCGCGACTGGTACTGCGAATGGCTCAACGCCGCTTCGTAATCCCAGTTGCCAATCAGGTTGCCCTTGAAGCCGGTGGTCACGCTGAAGGTCTTCTGCGTGCTGCGCACCATGGCGTTGCGCAGGCCACCCATTTCCTCGGGCGAGAACTGGCGCTGCCAGAACTCGATCTCGCCAGTGGCTTCGTTGTTGAAGTAGCCCGACTCATCACCGTTGGCATCCATGCGGCCCCACTGGGTGACGTCGCGCATCAGCGACATCGTGTGGTAGCCGAGCTGCGCGTCGGCGAACCACTGCTGGCCATTGTCGAAGTCGTAGCTCAGGGACGCGTAGCCGTTGGCACCGCGGCGCTTGCTGAGGATGGTGCCGTAGCCGATCGAGCTGTCGCTGCCGCAGTAGTAGCCATACTTCGGGCGGTAGGCACGATAGGTGCTGCCTTGGTTCTGGCCGGACAGCGCTTCGCAGGTGGCGGCGCCCGGGTCCAGGTAGTCATCGTTGTAGTCGGTGCGCAGATATGCACGGCGCGCGATGCGCGAACCCTCGGTGGGGCCATCCCGGGTCGAGTCCTGGATGTCACGGTCATAGGCCCACAGCGGGGTCTGCGACTGCAGCTCGACGCTGTACACGGCGTTGAAGTTGCCACGGCTGAAACCGCTGGCCAGGCTCATGTCGAACGACTCGCCGCCGCCTTCGCTGGTGGTGCCCATGCGCATGTCGATGGTGGTGCCGTCGGCCTTCTTCTTCAGGATGAAGTTGACCACGCCGGCGATCGCGTCCGAGCCGTAGATGGCCGAGGCGCTGCCGGTCAGCACTTCGATGCGCTCGATCATGCCCAGCGGGATGTTGGAGACATCGGTGAAGTTGCTGCGGCCCTTGAACGGCATCGGGAAATCGGCAATGCGCCGGCCATTGACCAGCACCAGCGTGTGGTTCGGGCCCAGGCCGCGCAGGTCCACCTGCTGGGCGCCCGGCGAGAAGTCGGCGCCACTGGAAGACTGCTGGCTCTGCGTCTCACCGCCGTTCTGGGTCATTGCACGCAGTACGTCCGGCACGCTGGTGAAGCCACTGGAGCGGATCTGCTCGGCATTGATCACCGTGATCGGAGCGGGGCCTTCCACCTGGGCGCGCGGAATGCGCGAGCCGGTGACCTGCACCGCATCCAGTTGTTGCACCGGAGAGGAAGCCTGTGCCTGGGCCGCCGCGGAAGCAGCCACGCCCATCAACGCCAGCTGGATCGACCACGCCATCGCCTGTCTACGCATGAGGAATTCTCGGAAATGAAGCCGGCCCGCAGAGGAGGGGCCCTGTCCCCCATTCAGGCTTCCGGAATGGGCGCGCGCATTTAACGCCTTTTTCATGTCCTTGACTACTGGGCCCCTATCTGGCAAAGAGTGAAAACGCTTGCAAGTCGATTTTGTTCAGGGAGATCAAGATGCGACGCCTCGACCGGATCCTGCCTGGCCCCTTCGCCTGGCTGGCGCTGCTGGTGCTGGCCTGGCCATTGGCCACGCCCGCGCAGGACCTGCAGGGCCCCGGCTTCGCCTATTACGAAATCGGCGATCTGGAATCCCCGCGTCCCGGTCCGCGCGCGCCCGCCATGATGCTGATGGGCGGTGGCGAGTGGGTGCCGGAGGCCTTCCAGTGGTGGCTGAAGCAGGCCGGCAATGGCCGTGTGCTGATTCTGCGCGCCTCCGGTGGCGACGAACTGCAGGACCGCCTGTACCGCGAGATCGGCGGCACTACCGCAGTGCAGACCCTGGTCTTCGACAGCCGCCGCGGTGCCGATGATCCGGCGGTGCTGCGCGTGGTCGCGGCGGCCGATGCCATCTTCATTGCCGGCGGCGACCAGTCCCGCTATATCCGCTTCTGGAAGGGCACCGCACTCAACCGTGCACTCAACGCCCATGTGCGCGCCGGCAAGCCGATTGCCGGTACCAGCGCTGGCCTGGCCATCCTCGGCGGCTATGCCTATGGCGCCATGGATGGCGGCAGCATCACCTCGGCCGGTGCGCTGGCCGACCCGATGGGCAGTGCCGTGACCCTGGACAGCGGCTTCCTGCAGATGCCCTACCTGCAGCGCGTGGTCACCGACACCCATTTCGACAAGCGTGACCGGCTCGGTCGCCTGATCGTGTTCGTGGCACGTGCCGCCCAGGACAGCGGCGACCCTGACATCGTCGGCATCGGCGTCGATGAGGACACCGCCCTGTGCGTTGAGCCCGATGGCCGGGCCCAGGTCTACAGCGCAGATGGCGAAGGCAAGGTCTGGGTGGTCAGCCCCGGCCGCGACGCCGACCGCCTGGTGGAGGGCGAGCCGCTGCGCTTCCATGCGGTGCCGGTGACGGTGGTCGCCAGCGGCAGCCGCATGCGGCTGGATGATTTCCAGGCCGAGGCCGATTACCAGGCCGTGGCCGACGTCAGCGACGGCGAGATTGAGTTCACGCTTCGATAGTACCGGCCGCTGGCCGGCAACCCACCTTCCTGATGCGACCGGTGCCGGCCAGCGGCCGGCACTACCGGTGCAATCCTTTCACTACACCTGCTGGAGATGTACCCGATGAAACTGCGCCTGGTGCTGTCCGCGCTGCTGTCCCTGCCGTTGCTTGCCCAGGCCGCCCCGGCCGCCTCGCCGTTGCTGGTCATCCACGGCGGCGCCGGTGTCGAGCGCAAGGACCTGTCGCCGGCTGAAGAGAAGGCTGCGCGCGACGCGTTGCGCGCAGCGCTGCTGAAGGGCCATACCGAACTGGCGGCCGGTCGCCCGGCGCTTGCAGCCGTCACTGCGGCAATCACCGTGCTGGAGGACGATCCGACCTTCAACGCCGGCAAGGGCGCGGTGTTCACCCATGACGGCCACAACGAACTGGATGCCGCAGTGATGGATGGCGCCACCCTGGCTGCAGGTGCGGTGGCCGGCGTGCAGCGGGTGCGCAACCCGATCCTGCTGGCCCAGGCCGTGATGCAGAAGTCCAGGCACGTGATGATGGTCGGGCAGGGTGCCGAGGCATTCGCGGTGGAGCAGGGCATCGGCCTTGTCGATCCATCCTACTTCCGTACCGACAAGCGCTGGCAGCAACTGCAGCGCGCATTGAAGGAAGAGGCCAGTGGCCAGGCGCACGCCGACCTGGAGACCGCAAGGCACTTCGGCACGGTGGGCGCGGTTGCCCTGGATGCGCAGGGGCAGCTTGCCGCCGGCACCTCCACCGGTGGCATGACCAACAAGCGCTATGGCCGTGTGGGTGATTCGCCGATCATCGGCGCCGGTACCTGGGCCGACGCGGGCTGCGCGGTATCGGGCACCGGCTGGGGCGAGTACTACATCCGGACTGCGGCCGCGCACGAGATCTGTGCGCGCATGCGCTACCAGCGGCAGACGCCGGAGCAGGCCGGCAGGGGCGTGATCAACGAGATGATTCCAAAGATGGGCGGCGACGGCGGCGCGATCGTGCTTGCCGCAGACGGAAAAATGGCCATGCCGTTCAACACCCAGGGCATGTATCGGGGCTGGATCGGCGCCGATGGCGTCCCCCATGTCGCAATTTTCGCCAGCGAGACCCTGCCGGTCCCTAAGCAATAACCTTGCGTATCAATGGGTTTGCGACAACGTGTGAAAAAGATGGAAAAAAGCGTTGACAGCCCCCCGCCTGATCAGCAGAATAAGCGGCTCACCACCACACACCGCAACGCTTCGGTGGCAACGGGTTGGGGTGGTAAGGAGGGATACCCAAGCGGCCAACGGGGGCAGACTGTAAATCTGCTGGCTTACGCCTTCGGTGGTTCGAATCCACCTCCCTCCACCAGTTTCACGTTGTGACATTCCCGGCGCGGGAGTAGTTCAATGGTAGAACCTCAGCCTTCCAAGCTGATGGTGCGGGTTCGATTCCCGTCTCCCGCTCCATTGAATGAACTTTGAATATTATCGAGTTCATGTCATAATGCAAAACTCGGCTCACGTAGCTCAGTCGGTAGAGCACTTCCTTGGTAAGGAAGAGGTCGAAGGTTCGATTCCTTTCGTGAGCACCATCTTAAGCATCACCTCTCAGACGAATTCGAGATAAGCAGCCATGGCCAAGGGTAAGTTCGAGCGCACCAAGCCGCACGTCAACGTCGGCACCATCGGTCACGTCGACCACGGCAAGACCACGCTGACCGCCGCACTGACCAAGATCGGTGCCGAGCGCTTCGGTGGCGAGTTCAAGGACTACTCCTCGATCGACGCCGCGCCGGAAGAAAAGGCGCGTGGCATCACGATCTCGACCGCGCACGTCGAATACGAATCCCCGACCCGTCACTACGCCCACGTTGACTGCCCGGGCCACGCTGACTACGTCAAGAACATGATCACCGGTGCCGCCCAGATGGACGGCGCGATCCTGGTGTGCTCGGCCGCTGACGGCCCGATGCCGCAGACCCGTGAGCACATCCTGCTGTCGCGCCAGGTCGGCGTGCCGTACATCGTCGTGTTCCTGAACAAGGCCGACATGGTGGACGATGCCGAGCTGCTCGAGCTGGTCGAGATGGAAGTGCGCGAGCTGCTGAGCAAGTACGAGTTCCCGGGCGACGACACCCCGATCATCGCCGGTTCGGCCCGTCTGGCGCTGGAAGGCGACCAGAGCGACATCGGCGTGCCGGCCATCCTGAAGCTGGTCGACGCGCTGGACAGCTGGATTCCGGAGCCGGAGCGTGCGATCGACAAGCCGTTCCTGATGCCGGTGGAAGACGTGTTCTCGATCTCGGGCCGCGGCACCGTGGTGACCGGTCGTATCGAGCGCGGCGTGATCAAGGTTGGCGACGAAATCGAAATCGTCGGCATCCGTCCGGTGCAGAAGACCACCGTGACCGGCGTTGAAATGTTCCGCAAGCTGCTGGACCAGGGTCAGGCAGGCGACAACGCTGGCCTGCTGCTGCGCGGCACCAAGCGTGACGACGTCGAGCGTGGCCAGGTGCTGGCCAAGCCGGGCACGATCAAGCCGCACACCAAGTTCGAAGGCGAAGTGTACGTCCTGTCGAAGGACGAGGGCGGCCGCCACACCCCGTTCTTCAACGGCTACCGTCCGCAGTTCTACTTCCGCACCACCGACATCACCGGCGCCGCCAAGCTGCCGGAAGGCGTCGAAATGGTGATGCCGGGTGACAACGTCAAGATGGAAGTCACCCTGATCAACCCGGTGGCCATGGACGAAGGTCTGCGCTTCGCCATCCGCGAAGGCGGCCGTACCGTCGGCGCCGGCGTGGTCTCGAAGATCATCGAGTAAGCCTGCAGTACCGGTGGTTGCATAGCGCCGCCGGTTACGCGAATGGCGGGCCGGGAACCTCGGTCCGCCTTCGCCGTCTAAGGGAAGGCAAGTTTTCAACGTACGCCAGTAGCTCAATTGGCAGAGCAGCGGTCTCCAAAACCGCAGGTTGGGGGTTCGAGTCCCTCCTGGCGTGCCATCTGCCCACCTTATCCAGCGGCCTGGGCCGCTAAAGCAGACACAGCCGGATGAATAGCAAGATCGAACACTCCAAGGACAACTCCGCCAACGGTGGAGATATCGTCAAGTATGTCGCCGCATCGCTGCTGGTGCTGGCCGGTCTGTTCGTCTGGTTCTGGTTCTCCGCGGACTCCGGTCGCGCCGCCCAGCTGGGTGCGTGGGCGGGTCAGTTGCGTGCATTGGCGGTCGTGGTCGGTCTGGTTGGCGGTATCGGCGTGTTCATGCTGACCGGCAAGGGGCGCGACACCCGCGAATTCCTCTCCGAGTCGCGCTTCGAACTGCGCAAGGTGGTCTGGCCGACGCGCCAGGAAGCCGTCCGCATGACCTGGGTCGTGATCGTCGTGGTGCTCATCCTCAGCCTGCTGCTGGGTGGCTTCGACTTCCTGATCCAGAAACTGACTCAGTGGTTCCTGAGCCGCTAAGGAGAATTGCATGAAGCGTTGGTACGTCGTTCACGCCTATTCGGGCTTCGAGAAGTCGGTGGCGCAGGCTCTGCGCGATCGCATCGTCCGTGACGGCATGGAAGAGCGCTTCGGCGACGTCCTGGTCCCGACCGAGGAAGTGGTCGAGATGCGCGCCGGCCAGAAGCGCCGTTCCGAGCGCAAGTTCTTCCCGGGTTACGTGCTGGTCCAGATCGAGACCCACGAGGAAGCCGGCATTCCGCGCATCGACAACGAAAGCTGGCATCTGGTCAAGGAAACCCCGCGGGTCATGGGCTTCATCGGCGGCACCGCTGATCGCCCGCTGCCGATCGCCGATTCCGAGGCCGAGGCCATCCTGAACCGCGTTCAGGAGGGTGTCGAGAAGCCGCGTCCGAAGGTGCTGTTCGAGCCGGGCCAGATGGTTCGTGTCACCGACGGTCCGTTCAACGATTTCAATGGCGTCGTCGAAGAAGTCAACTACGAGAAGAGCCGTCTGCGCGTCTCGGTGCTGATCTTCGGTCGTGCCACTCCGGTCGAGCTCGAGTTCGGCCAGGTCGAAAAGGCCGTCTGACCTGTGCTGTCGAGTCGAGCCATGCTCGACTCCGGGGTCTGGATGGTGCGGTAGTCGGGCAAGGCTCGACTCTCCAAAGGGAACCGGGCCTGGCCCGGTTCCGTTCGTTTACCTGCCGCTTCAGGCATGTGAAGAAAAAACCTGTTATAGTGCGCGGCTCCCCGCTGGGAAAGCCAGCAGGACGAGGCCGCCGCAAGGTGGCCTTCAGCATGATTTCAAAACGCGATGCCGGGACGCGTGATTCCCGGTCCGATGGGGAGCCTGTTGTCGAAAGGCGCTAGCACCCGGAGAGCACTCACATGGCAAAGAAAGTTGTCGGTTACATCAAGCTGCAGGTGAAGGCCGGTCAGGCCAACCCCTCGCCGCCGGTCGGTCCTGCGCTGGGTCAGCGTGGCCTGAACATCATGGAATTCTGCAAGGCGTTCAACGCTGCCACGCAGAAGCTCGAGCCGGGTCTGCCGGTTCCGGTGATCATCACGGCCTATTCGGACCGTACGTTCACCTTCATCACCAAGAGCACTCCGGCTACCACCCTGCTGAAGAAGGCCGCTGGCATCTCGTCGGGCTCCAAGCGCCCGAACACCGAGAAGGTCGGCAAGGTCACCCGTAAGCAGCTGGAAGAGATCGCCAAGGCGAAGGAACCGGATCTGACTGCCGCCGACCTGGACGCCGCCGTGCGTACCATCGCTGGCTCTGCCCGTTCCATGGGCCTCGTGGTGGAGGGTTAATAAGATGGCACAGACCAAGCGTGAGAAGGCCATCAAGGCCGCCGTCGTTCCGGGCAAGGCATACGCCTTCGAGGACGCGATCAACATCCTGAAGACCGCCACCAAGGCCAAGTTCGTCGAGTCGATCGACGTCGCCGTGCGCCTGGGCGTCGATGCGAAGAAGTCCGACCAGCAGGTCCGTGGCTCCACCGTGCTGCCGGCCGGTACCGGCAAGTCGGTCCGCGTCGCCGTGTTCGCTCCGGCCGGTGCCAAGGCTGACGAAGCCCTGGCTGCTGGCGCCGAAGCCGTCGGTATGGATGACCTGGCCGAGAAGATGCAGGCCGGCGATCTGAACTACGACGTCGTCATCGCGACCCCGGACGCCATGCGCGTCGTCGGTAAGCTGGGCACCGTGCTGGGCCCGCGCGGCCTGATGCCGAACCCGAAGGTCGGCACCGTTTCCCCGAACCCGGGTGAAGCCGTGAAGAACGCCAAGTCGGGTCAGGTCCGTTACCGCACCGACAAGGCCGGCATCATCCACTGCACCATCGGCAAGGCCGACTTCGCCGAAGACGCGCTGAAGTCGAACCTGACCGCGCTGCTGCTGGACCTGATCAAGGCCAAGCCGGCCACCTCGAAGGGCACCTACCTGCAGAAGGTTTCGGTCAGCTCGACGATGGGCCCGGGCGTCACCGTCGACCAGTCGTCGCTGACCCTGAAGTAATTGTTTCAAGCGGTCACGGTGCCCCGGGTGCCGTGACCGTGACATTTGAAGGCATCGCTGGCAGTGCATCGCCCGCGGTAGCCGTCAAAGACCGCAGGCGCGGTCGTGGCAATACCGGCGACGGGCATGGAAGCTCGATCTGGCAAGGAGTCGCCGCCGGAGCAGTCACGAGCGCTTAATCGATTCCCCGGAATCACCCTGCGTAGATGGTGCCCTTCTGGAGTTTTTCTGGTTCACGCACGTCTGGGTTTCCCAGGTTGGCCCACTCCAGGTCTAGAACGGCCCACCCCCGGAACATCATCCCGATGTTCCCGGCGTCCAGGACGGATGCCGCACAGGACCGCACACGGCAGGAGCCGTAAGCGGAGTTCAATAGGAGGAGTGCAATGGCTCTCAATCTGTCCCAGAAGCAAGAAGTAGTCGCCGAGCTGGCAGACGTCGCCGCCAAGGCCCACTCCTTGATCGCAGCCGAATACGCTGGCACCACGGTCGCCCAGATGACCGCGATGCGCAAGCAGGCTCGTGAAACCGGTGTTTTCTTGAAGGTTGTCAAGAACACCCTGGCTTCGCGCGCCGTTGAAGGCACCGAGTTCGCAGTCGCCCAGGACCAGATGGTTGGTCCGCTGCTGTACGCGTTCTCGCTCGAGGAGCCCGGCGCTGCCGGTCGCCTGATCAAGGAAGCCGCCAAGGGCAACGACAAGCTGAAGGCTAAGGTCGTCGCCATCGGTGGTGAAGTGTTCCCGGCGAGCCACGTCGACGTGCTGGCATCGCTGCCGACCCGCGACCAGGCCCTGGCCATGCTGGCCCGCGTCCTGACCGAGCCGGTCACGATGTTTGCCCGCGCCATCAAGGCCGTTGGCGAGAAGCAGGGGGGTGGCGATGTCGCCGCTGACGCTGCCGAGCCGGCCGCCGAGACCGCCTGAGTTTCGACTTACCGTGGTTCCTGACGGAACCTCAATCCAGAAAATCATCCAAAGGTATTAATCATGTCCCTTACCAACGAACAGATCGTCGACGCCATCGCCGAGAAGTCCCTGATGGAAGTGATGGAGCTGGTCAAGGCCATCGAAGAGAAGTTCGGCGTCTCCGCCGCTGCTCCGGTTGCCGTGGCTGCTGCCGCTGGCCCGGCTGCTGCTGTTGAAGAGCAGACCGAATTCGTCGTCACCCTGAAGACTGCCGGCGAGAAGAAGGTCGAAGTCATCAAGGCCGTCCGCGCCATCACCGGCCTGGGCCTGAAGGAAGCGAAGGACCTGGCCGAAGCCGGCGGCGTCCTGAAGGACAACGCTTCGAAGGAAGAAGCCGAGAAGATGAAGAAGGACCTGGAAGCTGCTGGCGCGACTGTCGAAGTCAAGTAAGCAGTTACCTTGCATCGTCACCGATTCGCGGCGATGCAGCCAAGGCTGGGGGCGTAAGCCCCCGGCCTTTGGTCGTTGTTGCGGTGTTGTAGATCCGCGCCATGCGTGGATGTGAAAAAAAGCAGGAAAAAGCCCAACACGGGCTGCAGTCAAACCCCGGCAGGCCAGCGCCGAGCGCGGCAGCGGGGGAGTGGTAGCAGACGAGTTGGCAGTTGGAAGTAGCGGGAGAAGGCGTGCTGGTGCCGGCAATACCAGCGACTTCCAACTGACAATTTCAAGTTCCCTTCGGATCGTGGGCGCACGATCCGCACAACAAGGTGGAAGACCTCATGACGTCCTATTCGTTCACCGAAAAAAAGCGTATCCGCAAGGATTTCGGCAAGCAGCGCTCGATTCTCGAAGTGCCGTTCCTGCTCGCCATCCAGGTGGATTCCTATCGTGAATTCCTGCAGGAAAACGTCGATCCGGCCAAGCGCACGGACCACGGCCTGCACGCTGCGCTGAAGTCGGTCTTCCCGATCGCCAGCTACAGCGGCAACGCTGCCCTGGAATACGTCGGCTACAAGCTGGGCGAACCGGTCTTCGACGAGCGTGAGTGCCGCCAGCGCGGCATGAGCTACGGCGCCCCGCTGCGCGTGACCGTGCGCCTGGTGATCTACGACCGTGAGTCGTCGACCAAGGCCATCAAGTACGTGAAGGAGCAGGAGGTCTATCTGGGCGAAATCCCGCTGATGACCGAGAACGGCACCTTCATCGTCAACGGCACCGAGCGCGTCATCGTCTCCCAGCTGCACCGCTCGCCGGGCGTGTTCTTCGACCACGACCGTGGCAAGACCCACAGCTCGGGCAAGCTGCTGTACAGCGCCCGCATCATTCCTTACCGCGGCTCCTGGCTGGACTTCGAGTTCGACCCGAAGGACGCGCTGTTCACCCGTATCGACCGCCGCCGCAAGCTGCCGGTGTCGATCCTGCTGCGCGCGCTCGGCTACAGCAACGAAGAGATGCTGGCCGAGTTCTTCGAGATCAACACCTTCCACATCAACCCGGATGAAGGCGTCCAGCTGGAGCTGGTGCCGGAGCGCCTGCGTGGCGAGACCCTGGGCTTCGACCTCGCCGACGGCGACAAGGTCATCGTGGAAGCCGGCAAGCGCATCACCGCGCGTCACATCAAGCAGCTGGAAGCCTCGGGCATCGCCGCCCTGGCCGTGCCGGACGACTACATCGTCGGCCGCATCCTGTCGCACGACGTGGTCGATGCCTCGACCGGCGAACTGCTGGCCCAGGCCAACGACGAGATCACGGACGAGCAGCTGCAGGCCTTCCGCAAGGCCGGTGTGGATGCCGTGGGCACCCTGTGGGTGAACGACCTGGATCGTGGCCCGTACCTGTCCAACACCCTGCGTATCGACCCGACCAAGACCCAGCTGGAAGCCCTGGTCGAGATCTACCGCATGATGCGTCCGGGCGAGCCGCCGACCAAGGATGCCGCGCAGAACCTGTTCCACAACCTGTTCTTCACCTTCGAGCGCTACGACCTGTCCGCGGTCGGCCGCATGAAGTTCAACCGTCGCGTGGGCCGCAAGGAAACCACCGGCGAAGCCGTGCTGTACGACAGCAAGTACTTCGGCGAGCGCAACGACGAAGAGTCCAAGCGCCTGGTCGCTGCCCACGGCGAAAGCTCCGACATCCTGGACGTGATCAAGGTCCTGACCGAGATCCGCAACGGTCGCGGCGTGGTCGACGACATCGATCACCTGGGCAACCGTCGCGTGCGTTCGGTCGGCGAAATGGCCGAGAACGTGTTCCGCGTCGGCCTGGTCCGCGTCGAGCGTGCGGTCAAGGAGCGCCTGTCGATGGCCGAGTCGGAAGGCCTGACCCCGCAGGAACTGATCAACGCCAAGCCGGTCGCCGCTGCCATCAAGGAGTTCTTCGGCTCCTCGCAGCTGTCGCAGTTCATGGACCAGAACAACCCGCTGTCGGAAGTGACCCACAAGCGTCGCGTCTCGGCCCTGGGCCCGGGCGGCCTGACCCGTGAGCGCGCCGGCTTCGAAGTGCGCGACGTGCACCCGACCCATTACGGCCGCGTCTGCACCATCGAAACCCCGGAAGGCCCGAACATCGGCCTGATCAACTCGCTGGCCGTGTACGCCCGCACCAACAAGTACGGTTTCCTCGAGACCCCGTACCGCAAGGTCGTGGACGGCAAGGTCTATGACGAAGTCGAGTTCCTGTCGGCCATTGAAGAGAACGAGTACGTCATTGCGCAGGCCAACGCGCTGACCGACGCCAAGGGCACCCTGACCGAGCAGTTCGTTCCGTGCCGCTTCCAGGGCGAATCGCTGCTGAAGCCGCCGGCGGAAGTCCACTTCATGGACGTTTCGCCGATGCAGACCGTCTCGATCGCGGCCGCGCTGGTTCCGTTCCTGGAGCACGATGACGCGAACCGCGCACTGATGGGCGCCAACATGCAGCGTCAGGCCGTGCCGACCCTGCGTTCGCAGAAGCCGCTGGTCGGCACCGGCATCGAGCGCGCCGTGGCGCGTGACTCGGGTGTGACCGTGAACGCCCGTCGTGGTGGTGAGATCGTGCAGATCGACGCCGCCCGCATCGTGGTCAAGGTCAACGAGGAAGAGATCGTTGGCGCCACCGACGCCGGCGTGGACATCTACAACCTGGTCAAGTACACCCGGTCGAACCAGAACACCTGCATCAACCAGCGTCCGCTGGTCCAGGTGGGTGACGTCATCGCCCGCGGCGACGTGCTGGCCGACGGTCCGTCCACCGACATCGGCGAGCTGGCCCTGGGCCAGAACATGCTGATCGCGTTCATGCCGTGGAACGGCTACAACTTCGAAGACTCCATCCTGCTCTCCGAGCGCGTGGTGGAAGAGGATCGCTACACCACGATCCACATCGAAGAGCTGACCTGCGTCGCGCGTGACACCAAGCTGGGGCCGGAGGAAATCTCCGCCGACATCCCGAACGTCTCCGAGCAGGCGCTGAACCGCCTGGACGAGAGCGGCGTGGTGTACATCGGTGCAGAAGTGCGCGCTGGCGACATCCTGGTCGGCAAGGTCACCCCGAAGGGCGAAAGCCAGCTGACCCCGGAAGAGAAGCTGCTGCGCGCGATCTTCGGCGAGAAGGCTTCGGACGTTAAGGACAGCTCGCTGCGCGTTCCGCCGGGCATGGACGGCACCGTCATCGACGTGCAGGTCTTCACCCGCGACGGCATCGAGAAGGACAAGCGCGCCCGCCAGATCGAAGAGTCCGAAATCAAGCGCGTCAAGAAGGACTTCGATGACCAGTTCCGCATCCTGGAAGCGGCCATCTACATGCGTCTGCGTTCGCAGATCGTGGGCAAGGTGGTCAATGGTGGTGCTGGCCTGAAGAAGGGTGACGTGATCACCGACGCCTTCCTCGACGGCCTGAAGAAGTCTGACTGGTTCGCCCTGCGCATGAAGGACGAGGACGCCTCGGAAGCCATCGAGCGCGCCCAGAAGCAGATCCAGGCGCACGAGAAGGAATTCGAGCGTCGCTTCGCCGACAAGCGCGGCAAGATCACCGCGGGCGACGATCTCGCCCCGGGCGTGCTGAAGATGGTCAAGGTGTTCCTGGCGGTGAAGCGCCGCATCCAGCCGGGCGACAAGATGGCAGGCCGCCACGGCAACAAGGGTGTGGTGTCCAACGTGGTGCCGGTCGAGGACATGCCGTACATGGCCTCGGGCGAGACCGTGGACATCGTGCTGAACCCGCTGGGCGTGCCGTCGCGTATGAACATCGGCCAGATCCTGGAAGTGCACCTGGGCTGGGCCGCCAAGGGTCTGGGTCGCAAGATCCAGGCGATGCTGGAAGCCCAGGCGGCGGTCGCCGACCTGCGCAAGTTCCTGGACGACATCTACAACCACGACGACACCAACGTGGCCAACCGTGTCGACCTGTCGCAGTTCAGCGACGAGGAGCTGCTGCGCCTGGCCCGCAACCTGACCGACGGCGTGCCGATGGCCACCCCGGTGTTCGACGGCGCCACCGAAGCGGAAATCAAGCGCATGCTGGAACTGGCCGACCTGCCGAGCAGTGGCCAGACCCAGCTGTACGACGGCCGCACCGGTGAAGCATTCGACCGCCATACCACCGTCGGTTACATGCACTACCTGAAGCTGAACCACCTGGTCGACGACAAGATGCACGCCCGTTCGACCGGTCCGTACTCGCTCGTCACCCAGCAGCCGCTGGGCGGCAAGGCGCAGTTCGGCGGCCAGCGCTTCGGTGAAATGGAAGTCTGGGCGCTGGAAGCCTACGGCGCGGCCTACACCCTGCAGGAAATGCTGACGGTGAAGTCCGATGACGTGCAGGGCCGCAACCAGATGTACAAGAACATCGTCGACGGCGAGCACGAGATGGTCGCGGGCATGCCGGAATCCTTCAACGTGCTCGTGAAGGAAATCCGCTCGCTGGCCATCAACATGGAACTGGAAGACAACTGATCCATGCCGGCGCGGCGGTCCGCCGCCGCGCCGCTGGCAGTGAACTGAAAGCCCATCGACACAGCATTCCTCCTTCTGGAGAACACCATGAAAGACCTGCTCAACCTCTTCAACCAGCAGCGCCAGACGCTGGACTTCGACGCGATCAAGATCGCGCTGGCCTCGCCGGACCTGATCCGTTCGTGGTCCTTCGGCGAAGTGAAGAAGCCGGAAACCATCAACTACCGTACCTTCAAGCCGGAACGCGATGGCCTGTTCTGCGCCGCCATCTTCGGCCCGGTGAAGGACTACGAGTGCCTGTGCGGCAAGTACAAGCGCATGAAGCACCGCGGCGTGGTCTGCGAAAAGTGCGGCACCGAAGTGACCCTGGCCAAGGTGCGCCGCGAGCGCATGGGCCACATCGACCTGGCCTCGCCGGTCGCGCACATCTGGTTCCTCAAGTCGCTGCCGTCGCGCATCGGCCTGATGCTGGACATGACCCTGCGCGACATCGAGCGCGTGCTGTACTTCGAAGCGTACGTGGTGACCGAGCCGGGCCTGACCGCCCTGGAGCGCCGCCAGCTGCTGACCGAGGAACAGTACCTGCAGGCGCGCCAGGAACACGGTGACGACTTCGACGCCGCCATGGGCGCCGAGGCCGTCTACGAACTGCTGCGCACGATCGATCTGCAGTCCGAGATGACCCGCCTGCGCGAGGAAATCGCCGCTACCGGTTCGGAAACCAAGCTCAAGCGCCTCACCAAGCGCATCAAGCTGATCGAAGCCTTCCTGGAATCGGGCAACCGTCCGGAATGGATGGTCATGACCGTGCTGCCGGTGCTGCCGCCGGACCTGCGTCCGCTGGTCCCGCTGGATGGCGGCCGTTTCGCGACCTCCGACCTGAACGACCTGTACCGCCGCGTCATCAACCGCAACAACCGCCTGCGCCGCCTGCTCGAACTGAGCGCGCCGGACATCATCGTGCGCAATGAAAAGCGCATGCTGCAGGAATCGGTCGATGCACTGCTGGACAACGGCCGCCGCGGTCGTGCCATCACCGGCACCAACAAGCGCCCGCTGAAGTCGCTGGCCGACATGATCAAGGGCAAGCAGGGCCGCTTCCGCCAGAACCTGCTCGGCAAGCGCGTCGACTACTCGGGCCGTTCGGTCATCGTGGTCGGCCCGTACCTGCGCCTGCACCAGTGCGGCCTGCCGAAGAAGATGGCGCTTGAGCTGTTCAAGCCGTTCGTCTTCGCCAAGCTGCAGCGTCGTGGCCTGGCCACCACCATCAAGGCTGCCAAGAAGCTGGTCGAGCGCGAAGAAGCCGAAGTCTGGGACATCCTGGAAGAGGTCATCCGCGAGCATCCGGTGATGCTGAACCGTGCGCCGACCCTGCACCGTCTGGGCATCCAGGCGTTCGAGCCGGTACTGATCGAGGGCAAGGCCATCCAGCTGCACCCGCTGGTCTGCACCGCGTTCAACGCCGACTTCGACGGTGACCAGATGGCCGTCCACGTGCCGCTCTCGCTGGAAGCCCAGCTGGAAGCGCGTGCGCTGATGATGTCGACCAACAACATCCTGTCGCCGGCCAACGGTGAGCCGATCATCGTGCCGTCGCAGGACGTCGTGCTGGGTCTGTACTACATGACCCGCTCGCTGGAGAACAAGAAGGGCGAGGGCATGGCCTTCGCCAACATCGCCGAAGTCAAGCGCGCCTACGACAACCGCGTGGTGGAACTGCACGCCAAGGTCAAGGTCCGCATCACCGAGGTGGTGACCGACGAAGACGGCAACAAGCAGAACAAGACCTCGATCGTGGACACCACGATCGGTCGCGCCCTGCTGGCTGAAATCCTGCCGGAAGGCCTGCCGTTCGCGCTGGCCAATGTCGAGCTGACCAAGAAGAACATCAGCCGCCTGATCAACTCCAGCTACCGTCAGCTCGGCCTGAAGGACACGGTCGTGTTCGCCGACAAGTTGATGTACACCGGTTTCGCCTATGCGACCCGCGCCGGCGTCTCGATCGGCATCGACGACATGCTGATCCCGGACGAGAAGAAGGGCATCCTCACCGAGGCCGAAGCCGAAGTGCTGGAAATCCAGGAGCAGTACCAGTCGGGCCTGGTCACCGCCGGCGAGCGCTACAACAAGGTGGTCGACATCTGGTCGCGCACCAACGAGCGCATCGCCAAGGCGATGATGGACACCATCGGTACCGAGAAGGTCGTCAATGCCAAGGGCGAGACCATCGACCAGAAGTCGATGAACTCGCTGTACATCATGGCCGACTCCGGTGCGCGTGGTTCGCAGGCGCAGATCCGTCAGCTGGCCGGCATGCGTGGCCTGATGGCCCGCCCGGACGGCTCGATCATCGAGACGCCCATCAAGGCGAACTTCCGTGAAGGCCTGAACGTGCAGGAGTACTTCAACTCCACCCACGGTGCCCGTAAGGGTCTGGCCGATACCGCGCTGAAGACCGCGAACTCGGGTTACCTGACCCGTCGCCTGGTCGACGTGGCGCAGGACGTGGTGATCACCGAGGTGGATTGCGGTACCACCGAAGGCCTGATCATGACCCCGATCGTGGAAGGCGGCGACGTGGTCGAGCCGCTGAAGGATCGCGTGCTGGGCCGCGTGGTTGCCGAGGACGTGTTCCTGCCGGGCAACGACGAAGATCCGATCGTCACCCGCAACACCCTGCTGGACGAAGCCTGGGTTGCCAAGCTGGAAGATGCCGGCGTGCAGACCATCAAGGTCCGCTCGACCATCTCCTGTGAATCGGCCTTCGGTGTCTGCTCGCGCTGCTACGGCCGCGACCTGGCCCGTGGCCACCTGGTCAACATCGGTGAAGCGGTCGGCGTCATCGCCGCCCAGTCCATCGGTGAGCCGGGTACCCAGCTGACCATGCGTACGTTCCATATCGGTGGTGCGGCGTCGCGAGCTGCTGCGGTCGACAACATCACCGTCAAGACCACCGGCTCGGTCAAGTTCAGCAACCTCAAGTCGGTCGAGCACGCCAACGGCTCGCTGGTGGCGGTGTCGCGCTCGGGCGAAATCTCGGTGCTCGATGCGCACGGCCGTGAGCGTGAGCGTTACAAGCTGCCGTACGGTGCAACCATCACGTCCAAGGACGGCGATGCGATCAAGGCGGGCCAGACCGTGGCCAACTGGGATCCGCATAACCACCCGATCGTGTCGGAAGTGGCCGGCTTCATCCGCTTCATCGACTTCGTCGACGGCATCACCGTCATCGAGAAGACCGACGAGCTGACCGGCCTGGCGTCGCGCGAAATCACCGATCCGAAGCGTCGTGGTACCCAGGCCAAGGACCTGCGCCCGATCGTGCGCATCGTCGACGCCAAGGGCAACGACCTGTCGATCCCGGGTACCGACCTGCCGGCGCAGTACCTGCTGCCGCCGCGTTCGATCGTCAACCTGCAGGACGGCGCCCCGGTGGGCGTGGGCGATGTTGTCGCCAAGATCCCGCAGGAAGCGTCGAAGACCCGCGACATCACCGGTGGTCTGCCGCGCGTGGCCGACCTGTTCGAAGCGCGCAAGCCGAAGGATCCGGCGGTGCTGGCCGAGCGTTCGGGCATCATCAGCTTCGGCAAGGACACCAAGGGCAAGCAGCGCCTGATCATCAAGGACACCGATGGTTCGGAGCACGAAGAGCTGATCCCGAAGTACCGCCAGGTCATCGTGTTCGAAGGCGAGCATGTCACCAAGGGTGAAACCATCGTGGACGGCGAGCCGAGCCCGCAGGACATCCTGCGCCTGCTGGGTGTCGAGCCGCTGGCTGCCTACCTGGTCAAGGAAATCCAGGACGTGTACCGCCTGCAGGGCGTGAAGATCAACGACAAGCACATCGAGGTGATCACCCGCCAGATGCTGCGCAAGGTCGAGATCACCGACCAGGGCAGCAGCAAGTTCCTGAACGGCGAACAGGTGGAGCGCCAGCGCGTTATCGAGGAGAATGCGCGCCTGTCGGCCCGCAACGAACTGCCGGCGCGCTTCGATCCGGTCCTGCTGGGTATCACCAAGGCCTCGCTGGCGACCGAATCGTTCATCTCGGCGGCCTCCTTCCAGGAGACCACCCGAGTGCTGACCGAGGCTGCCGTCCGCGGTACCAAGGACAACCTGCGTGGCCTGAAGGAAAACGTCATCGTCGGCCGCCTGATTCCGGCCGGTACCGGCCTGTCCTACCACAGCAGCCGCCGTCGCGGCGCGACCGGTCTCACCGACTCGGAAATGCAGACCCTGGCCGGCACCCCGGCTGCGGTCGAGTCCCCGGTGGTTGAAGCCGAAGCTGAACAGGCCTCGGGCGAAGAATGAGGTATCCGGTCCGGCCGCAAGGCCGGACCACCCCATCGGTCCATCGATGGGATTGGGAAAGGGCAGGGGAGGTCGTCCGTGATCGACCCAGCCAATCTGAACGGGGTACATGGAGGCCCCCCAGTAACGTCCCGGGATCAGGGACGGGCTTGACAGGAGGCGTTTGACTGCTTTCCTTGCAGGTTGCTACAATCGTCTGTCTCAGCAGGCCAAAATTTCGGCCTGCTTTAACATTTCCGCATCTCTGGCCGGATTTTCCGGCCACCAATCAGAAGAACCTACTGATGGCGACGATCAACCAGCTGGTCCGCAAGCCGCGGCAAGCGACCACCTACAAGAGTGCCTCGCCGGCGCTCGACAAGTGCCCGCAGCGCCGTGGCGTCTGCACCCGTGTCTACACCACCACTCCGAAGAAGCCGAACTCGGCTCTGCGCAAGGTTGCCAAGGTCCGCCTGACCAACCAGGAAGAAGTGATTTCCTACATCGGTGGTGAAGGCCACAACCTGCAGGAGCACTCCGTGGTCCTGATCCGCGGCGGTCGCGTCAAGGACCTGCCGGGTGTGCGTTACCACACCGTTCGTGGCTCGCTCGACGCCGCCGGCGTTGCCAAGCGTCGCCAGGCCCGTTCCAAGTACGGCGCCAAGCGTCCGAAGGCATAAGGAGAGAGCACTATGTCGCGTAAGGGTAATACTCCGCAGCGTTCCGTCCTGCCCGATCCGAAGCACGGAAGCGAAACCATCGCCCGTTTCATCAACATGGTCATGCAGAGCGGCAAGAAGTCCGTCGCCGAAAAGATCGTGTACGGCGCCATGGACGTGATCACCGAGAAGAACAGCAGCGCCAACGCCATTGAACTGGTGCAGAAGGCTCTGGACAACGTCGCTCCGGCGGTCGAAGTCAAGTCGCGCCGCGTCGGTGGTGCCACCTACCAGGTGCCGGTCGAAGTGCGTTCGTCGCGCAAGATGGCCCTGGCCATGCGCTGGCTGATCGACTCCGCGCGCAAGCGTGGTGAGAACACCATGCCGAAGAAGCTGGCTGCTGAACTGATCGACGCCTCGGAAAACCGCGGCGGCGCCATCAAGAAGCGCGAAGAAACCCACCGCATGGCCGAAGCCAACAAGGCATTCGCCCACTACCGCTGGTGAGTTTGACGGCCTTGTAAAACAGGCAGGGCAGCACCACTTCGGTGCGTGCTGCCTCGCGGTCCCAGAAGGACTGCGCCAATCCGAAGGCCGCCGAAAGGCGGCGTTCGGCCATCCGAAATCCAAGAAATCTGAGAGGCTCCCGTGGCCCGTTCCACTCCCATCGAGCGTTACCGTAACTTCGGCATCATGGCTCACATCGATGCCGGCAAGACCACCACGTCCGAGCGCATCCTGTTCTACACCGGCAAGAGCCACAAGATCGGTGAAGTGCACGACGGCGCCGCCACCATGGACTGGATGGAGCAGGAGCAGGAGCGTGGCATCACGATCCAGTCCGCTGCCACCACCGCGTTCTGGAAGGGCATGGACAAGTCCCTGCCGGAGCACCGCTTCAACATCATCGACACCCCCGGGCACGTCGACTTCACCATCGAAGTGGAGCGTTCGCTGCGCGTGCTCGACGGTGCCGTCTTCGTCCTGTGTGCCGTCGGTGGCGTGCAGCCGCAGTCGGAAACCGTGTGGCGCCAGGCCAACAAGTACCACGTGCCGCGCATCGCGTTCGTCAACAAGATGGACCGCACCGGTGCCAACTTCCAGAAGGTCGTCGGCCAGCTGAAGGCCAAGCTGGGTGCGGTTGCCGTGCCGATGCAGCTGCCGATCGGCGCTGAAGACAACTTCAAGGGCGTCGTCGACCTGCTGAAGATGAAGGCCATCCACTGGGATGAAGCTTCGCAGGGCATGAAGTTCGAATACGGCGACATCCCGGCCGAACTGCAGGGCCCGGCTGAAGAGGCTCGCCAGTTCATGGTCGAGACCGCTGCCGAAGCCAGCGAAGAGCTGATGGAAAAGTACCTGGGCGGCGAAGAGCTGGCCGAGGCTGAAATCATCAATGCCCTGCGTACCCGCACCCTGGCCACCGAGATCGTGCCGATGTACTGCGGCTCGGCCTTCAAGAACAAGGGCGTGCAGGCCATGCTGGATGGCGTGATCCAGCTGCTGCCGTCGCCGGTCGACGTGCCGGACGTGAAGGGCGTGGACGTTGACGACGACACCGTCGAAATGACCCGCAAGTCGGACGACAAGGCTCCGTTCTCGTCGCTGGCCTTCAAGATCATCACCGACCCGTTCGTCGGCGCGCTGACCTTCTTCCGTGTCTACTCGGGCACCCTGAACGGTGGCGACACCGTGCTGAACTCGGTGAAGGGCAAGAAGGAGCGCATCGGCCGCATCCTGCAGATGCACTCGAACAACCGCGAGGAAATCAAGGAAGTTCTGGCCGGTGACATCGCCGCTGCCGTGGGCCTGAAGGACACAACCACCGGTGACACCCTGTGCGCCGTGGACGCCCCGATCATCCTGGAGCGCATGACGTTCCCGGAGCCGGTGATCTCGATGGCCGTCGAGCCGAAGACCAAGTCGGACCAGGAAAAGATGGGCCTGGCCCTGGGCCGTCTGGCACAGGAAGATCCGTCGTTCCGCGTCAAGACCGACGAAGAATCCGGCCAGACCATCATCTCGGGCATGGGCGAGCTGCACCTGGACATCATCGTTGACCGCCTGAAGCGCGAGTTCAACGTTGAAGCCAACGTCGGCGCGCCGCAGGTGGCCTACCGCGAAACCATCACCCTGGCCGACGTCAAGTCGGACTACAAGCACGCCAAGCAGTCCGGTGGTAAGGGTCAGTACGGTCACGTCGTGATCGAACTGTCGCCGATCACTGCTGCCGACCGTGCCGATCCGAAGATCGCTCCGATGATCAAGGACGACTTCCTGTTCATCAACGACATCACCGGCGGCGTGATCCCGAAGGAATTCATCCCGTCGGTCGAGAAGGGCCTGCGCGAAACCATCACCAGCGGTCCGCTGGCTGGCTTCCCGGTCGTGGACGTCAAGGTGAAGCTGGTGTTCGGTTCGTACCACGACGTCGACTCCTCGGAAATGGCGTTCAAGCTGGCTTCGTCGATGGCCTTCAAGCAGGGCTTCGCCAAGGCCAAGCCGGTGCTGCTGGAGCCGATCATGAAGGTCGAGATCGTGACCCCGGAGGATTACCAGGGTGACGTGATGGGCGACGTCAGCCGTCGTCGCGGCGTGCTGCAGGGTTCCGACACCACCGGTGACGGTTCGGCCAGCATCATCAACGCGATGATCCCGCTGGGTGAAATGTTCGGCTACGCCACTGCACTGCGTTCGCAGACCCAGGGCCGCGCCACCTTCACCATGGAATTCGATCACTACGAGCCGGCTCCGACCAACATCGCCGAAGCCGTCATGAAGAAGGGCTGAGCCTCGCTCAGCCTCTCTTGAAACCACTTACGAACAATCAAGGTATAGAACAATGGCAAAGGGTAAGTTCGAACGCACCAAGCCGCACGTCAATGTCGGCACCATCGGTCACGTCGACCACGGCAAGACCACGCTGACCGCCGCACTGACCAAGATCGGTGCCGAGCGCTTCGGTGGCGAGTTCAAGGACTACTCCTCGATCGACGCCGCGCCGGAAGAAAAGGCGCGTGGCATCACGATCTCGACCGCGCACGTCGAATACGAATCCCCGACCCGTCACTACGCCCACGTTGACTGCCCGGGCCACGCTGACTACGTCAAGAACATGATCACCGGTGCCGCCCAGATGGACGGCGCGATCCTGGTGTGCTCGGCCGCTGACGGCCCGATGCCGCAGACCCGTGAGCACATCCTGCTGTCGCGCCAGGTCGGCGTGCCGTACATCGTCGTGTTCCTGAACAAGGCCGACATGGTGGACGACGCCGAGCTGCTCGAGCTGGTCGAGATGGAAGTGCGCGAGCTGCTGAGCAAGTACGAGTTCCCGGGCGACGACACCCCGATCATCGCCGGTTCGGCCCGTCTGGCGCTGGAAGGCGACCAGAGCGACATCGGCGTGCCGGCCATCCTGAAGCTGGTCGACGCGCTGGACAGCTGGATTCCGGAGCCGGAGCGTGCGATCGACAAGCCGTTCCTGATGCCGGTGGAAGACGTGTTCTCGATCTCGGGCCGCGGCACCGTGGTGACCGGTCGTATCGAGCGCGGCGTGATCAAGGTTGGCGACGAAATCGAAATCGTCGGCATCCGTCCGGTGCAGAAGACCACCGTGACCGGCGTTGAAATGTTCCGCAAGCTGCTGGACCAGGGTCAGGCAGGCGACAACGCTGGCCTGCTGCTGCGCGGCACCAAGCGTGACGACGTCGAGCGTGGCCAGGTGCTGGCCAAGCCGGGCACGATCAAGCCGCACACCAAGTTCGAAGGCGAAGTGTACGTCCTGTCGAAGGATGAGGGTGGCCGCCACACCCCGTTCTTCAACGGCTACCGTCCGCAGTTCTACTTCCGCACCACCGACATCACCGGCGCCGCCAAGCTGCCGGAAGGCGTCGAAATGGTGATGCCGGGTGACAACGTCAAGATGGAAGTCACCCTGATCAACCCGGTGGCCATGGACGAAGGTCTGCGCTTCGCCATCCGCGAAGGCGGCCGTACCGTCGGCGCCGGCGTGGTCTCGAAGATCATCGAGTAATCTGGTAGTATCAGCGCCCCGATGTTGCCTGGGTAGGGCATCGGGGCGTATCAAATGGGAAAGCAGGCACAGGATGTGCCTTGTGTTCCCCGGACCAGGAAGGGTCAATGCCATTCAGGCGGCGTCAACAGGCGACTGTTGACAGCTGCCTTGCGTGCCATTATGCTTCTACGTCTGGGCAGGCCGGGTAACTGGTCTGCCTACGTTTTTGAGGTCCATGGATTGACCTTGGCGGCCTGCAGGACTGCGGGCCGTCCGTATTCAGGAATTTCATGGGACAAAGCAACCCAGAGGCTTTGTCTGTCGCTCTTTTAACGAAGGAACCTACCGCCATGGCGGACCAAAAGATCCGGATCCGGCTGAAAGCGTTCGATCATCGTCTGATCGACCGTTCGGCCAGCGAGATCGTTGAAACGGCAAAGCGGACCGGCGCGCAAGTGCGTGGCCCGATCCCGCTGCCGACCAAGATCGAGCGTTACACCGTTCTCGTTTCCCCGCACGTCGACAAGGACGCGCGTGACCAGTACGAGACCCGCACGCACAAGCGCGTGCTCGATATCGTTGACCCGAATGACAAGACCGTGGACGCGCTGATGAAGCTCGAACTGGCTGCCGGCGTCGACGTTCAGATCAAGCTGACCTGAGGACTACGACCATGACGAAGAAGTATTCGTTGGGCTTCGTGGGCCGCAAGGCCGGCATGAGCCGCGTGTTCACTGAAGATGGCCGCTCCATCCCGGTGACCCTGATCGAAGCAACCCCGAACCGCATCGCGCAGATCAAGACCGTCGAAACCGACGGCTACAGCGCCGTGCAGGTGACCGTCGGCGCGCGTCGCGCTGCCCTGGTCAACAAGCCGGAAGCCGGCCACTTCGCCAAGGCGAAGGTGGAAGCGGGTCGTGGCCTGTGGGAATTCCGCGTTGAAGACGCGCAGCTCGGCGATTTCGCCGTTGGCGGCGAAGTCAAGGCGGACATCTTCGAAGTCGGCCAGATCGTCGACGTCCAGGGTGTCACCAAGGGTAAGGGCTTCCAGGGCACCATCAAGCGCCACAACTTCCGTATGGGCGATGCAACCCACGGTAACTCGCTGTCGCATCGCGCGCCGGGTTCGCTGGGTCAGCGCCAGACCCCGGGTCGCGTTTTCCCGGGCAAGAAGATGTCGGGCCACATGGGCGCGGTGCAGCAGAGCACCCAGAACCTGGAAGTGGTCAAGGTCGACGTCGAGCGCGGTCTGATCGCGGTTCGCGGCGCCGTTCCGGGCGCGGCGGGTGGCGATGTGATCGTCCGTCCGGCGAGCAAGGCATAAGGAGAGATGACGATGGAACTCGTTATCACGGGTAGCAACAACAAGGTCTCGGTCTCCGAAGCCGTGTTCGGTCGCGATTTCAGCGAAGATCTGGTCCACCAGGTCGTCGTTGCTTACCGCAACGCCGGTCGCGCCGGCACCAAGGCACAGAAGACTCGCTCCGAAGTGGCTGGTACCACCAAGAAGTCGAAGAAGCAGAAGGGCGGCGGCGCGCGTCATGGCGCACTGACGGCTCCGATCTTCGTCGGCGGCGGTGTCACCTTCGCGGCCAAGCCGCGCAGCTTCGAGCAGAAGGTCAATCGCAAGCAGTACCGTGCCGCCATGTGCGCGATCCTGTCCGAGCTGAACCGTCAGGGCCGTCTGACCATCGTGGAGGCCTTCGACGTCGAAGCCACCAGCACGAAGGGTCTGATCGCCAAGCTGGCCGGCCTGGAAGTGGGCAAGCGCCCGCTGATCGTCACCGAGGAAGCGTCCGAGCACCTGTACCTGTCCGCCCGCAATCTGCCGTACGTGCAGGTGCGTGACGTGCAGGGTCTGGACCCGGTCTCGCTGGTGGGTGCCGACACGGTCGTCATCACCGCTGACGCGGTCAAGAAGGTCGAGGAGTGGCTGGCATGAACAGCAACGAAAAAATCTTCAGCGTGCTGCGTGCCCCGCGTGTCTCGGAAAAGACCGCGCGCCTGCAGGAACTCTCCAATCAGTATGTCTTCGAAGTTTCGAACGAAGCCACCAAGGCCGATGTAAAGGCCGCGGTTGAGCAGCTGTTCGACGTCAAGGTCGAAGCCGTCAACGTGGTCAACGTCAAGGGCAAGAACAAGTCCTTCCGTAACCGTGCTGGCCGCCGCGGCGATTGGCGCAAGGCGTACGTTCGCCTGGCCGACGGCCAGTCGATCGATGTAACGGCCAAGGCCTGAGGTACATCCCATGCCATTGATGAAATTCAAGCCCACCTCCCCCGGCCGCCGTTCGGCCGTGCGCGTGGTCACCCCCGACCTGCACAAGGGTGCTCCGCACGCCGCGCTGGTCGAGTCGCAGAGCCGCTCGGGTGGTCGTAACCACCACGGTCGCATCACCGTGCGTCACGTCGGTGGTGGTGCCAAGCAGCACTACCGCATCATCGACTTCAAGCGCAACAAGCTGGGCATCCCGGCGCGCGTGGAACGCATCGAATACGATCCGAACCGCACCGCCCACATCGCTCTGCTGTGCTACGTCGACGGTGAGCGTCGCTACATCATCGCCCCGAAGGGCCTGAAGGCTGGTGATCAGGTGATCGCTGGTTCGGACGCCCCGATCAAGGCCGGCAACACCCTGCCGCTGCGCAACATCCCGGTCGGTACCACCATCCACTGCATCGAACTGAAGCCGGGCAAGGGCGCTCAGATCGCTCGCGCCGCTGGTGCGGCCGTGCAGCTGGTGGCTCGTGAAGGCATCTACGCCACCCTGCGCCTGCGCTCGGGTGAAATGCGCAAGGTTCCGGTCGAGTGCTGCGCCACCATCGGCGAAGTCGGCAACGACGAGCACAGCCTGGAAAAGCTGGGCAAGGCCGGTGCCAAGCGTTGGCGCGGCGTCCGCCCGACCGTTCGTGGTGCTGCCATGAACCCGGTTGACCACCCGCACGGTGGTGGTGAGGCCAAGGCCGGCCAGGGTAACCCGCATCCGGTCACCCCGTGGGGTGTCCCGACCAAGGGTTACAAGACGCGCCATAACAAGCGCACTCAGCAGTTCATCGTCCGCGATCGTAGGGGCTAATCGACCATGGCACGTTCACTCAAGAAGGGCCCGTTCGTCGATCACCACCTCGTCAAGAAGGTGGAGGCCGCTGCGGGCAGCAAGAAGCCGATCAAGACCTGGTCGCGCCGTTCGATGATCCTGCCTGACATGGTAGGCATCACCATTGCCGTGCATAACGGCAAGAACCACATCCCGGTTCTCGTCAACGAGAACATGGTCGGCCACAAGCTCGGCGAATTTGCCATCACCCGGACCTTCAAGGGTCACGGTGGTGACAAGAAGTCGGGCAAGTAAGGAGAGATGACAATGGAAGCGAAAGCCATCCTGCGCACTGCGCGCATCTCCCCGCAGAAGGCTCGTCTGGTCGCTGACCAGGTGCGCGGTCTGCCGGCCGAACGTGCGGTCAACCTGCTGAAGTTCTCGGACAAGAAGGCTGCCCACCTGATCAAGAAGGTGGTGGAGTCGGCAATTGCCAACGCCGAGAACAACCAGGGCGCCGACGTCGACGAGCTGAAGGTTCAGACCATCATGGTTGATGAAGGTCCGACCCTGAAGCGTTTCATGGCGCGGGCGAAAGGCCGCGGTACCCGCATCCTCAAGCGCACCAGCCACATCACTGTGGTTGTGGGCGCCGCCAAGTAAGCGGATAAGGAAAAGACCATGGGTCATAAAGTTCATCCGATTGGTATCCGCCTCGGCATTTCCAAGGACTGGAACTCCAAGTGGTACGCCAACAAGGCCGAGTTCGCCGGTTACCTGGCAGCCGACCTGAAAGTGCGCGACATGCTGCGCAAGAAGCTGGCTCAGGCCGGCATCAGCAAGATCCTGATCGAGCGTCCGGCCAAGACCGCTCGCGTGACGATCCACACCGCCCGTCCGGGCGTGGTGATCGGCAAGCGCGGTGAGGACATCGAGAAGCTGCGCAAGGAAGTGAGCGAGATGATGGGCGTCCCGGCGCACATCAACGTCACCGAAGTGCGCAAGCCGGAACTGGACGCGCAGCTCGTTGCCGAGTCGATCGCCCAGCAGCTGGAGCGTCGCATCATGTTCCGCCGTGCAATGAAGCGCTCGGTCGGCAACGCGATGCGCCTGGGTGCCCTGGGCATCAAGGTCAACGTCGGTGGCCGCCTCAACGGTGCAGAAATCGCCCGTTCGGAGTGGTACCGCGAAGGCCGCGTGCCGCTGCACACCCTGCGTGCCGACATCGACTATGGCTTCGCTGAAGCCAAGACGACCTACGGCATCATCGGCATCAAGGTCTGGATCTACAAGGGCGAGGTCTTCGATTTCTCCCAGGTTGGCCAGGAAAAGCAGGACGACACCCCGTCGCGCAACGATCGTCACGATCGCGGCGACCGCGGTGACCGTCAGCGCCCGGCCCGTGAAGCGAGGTAACGACAATGTTGCAACCCAAGCGAACCAAGTACCGCAAGGTACACAAGGGCCGTAACGATGGCCTGAGCTGGAGCGCCAACGCTGTCAGCTTCGGCGAATACGGCCTGAAGGCAACCGCACACGGTCAGCTGACCGCGCGCCAGATCGAAGCGGCCCGCCGCTCGATCAGCCGCTACGTCAAGCGCGGCGGCAAGATGTGGATCCGCGTGTTCCCCGACAAGCCCATCACCAAGAAGCCCATCGAAGTCCGAATGGGTTCGGGTAAGGGTAACGTGGAATACTGGGTGGCCCAGATCCAGCCCGGCCGCATGATCTATGAAATCGAGGGTGTTTCCGAGGAAGTGGCTCGCGAGGCGTTCCGCCTGGCCGCCGCCAAGCTCTCGGTCACCACCACTTTCGTGACCCGTACGGTGCGCTGATGGATATCAAAACTCTCCGTGAAAAGTCGGCTGACGAACTCAAGGCCCACCTGATCGACCTGCGTAAGGAACAGTTCTCTGTCCGTATGCAGCAGGTCACCGGCCAGCTGCCGAAGACCCACGACATTCGCCGGGTCCGTCGCGAGATTGCTCGCGTCAAGACCCTGCTCGGCAGCACGAAGTAAGGATGGCCGCTATGAGCGACAATACTGAAAAGAAGACGCTGCGCACGGTCGAAGGCCGTGTCGTCAGCAACAAGATGGACAAGACGGTTACCGTCCTGGTTGAGCGTCAGGTCAAGCACGCGCTGTACGGCAAGTACATCAAGCGCTCGACCAAGCTGCACGCCCACGATGCCGACAACGCCTGCAAGGAAGGCGACGTCGTCCGCGTGACCGAGATTGCTCCGATGTCCAAGACCAAGAACTGGCGCGTGGTGGAAGTCATCACGCGTGCGGCTGAATAAGGAGTCTGAATCATGATCCAGATGCAGAGCTACCTTGACGTCGCGGACAATTCGGGTGCCAAGCAGGTGATGTGCTTCAAGGTGCTGGGTGGTTCCAAGCGCCGTTACGCCGGTATCGGCGACATCATCAAGGTCACCGTGAAGGATGCGATTCCGCGCGGCAAGGTCAAGAAGGGTGAAGTGTATGACGCCGTCGTGGTGCGTACCCGCAAGGGTGTGCGTCGCGCCGACGGTTCGCTGATCCGCTTCGACGGCAACGCTGCCGTCCTGCTGAACAACAAGCAGGAGCCGATCGGTACCCGTATCTTCGGGCCGGTGACCCGTGAACTTCGTTCGGAGAAGTTCATGAAGATCGTCTCGCTCGCTCCCGAAGTGCTGTGAGCGACAGGAGATAATCATGGCTAACCGTATCAAGAAGGGCGACCAGGTTGTCGTCAACGCTGGCAAGGACAAGGGCAAGCAGGGCGAAGTCGTCCGCGTCGACGGCGACCGCGTGGTCGTCGCCAACGTGAACATCGTCAAGCGCCACACCAAGCCGAACCCGCAGGCAGGTGTTGCCGGCGGCGTGGTCGAGCGCGAAGCTTCGATCCATATCTCCAACGTGAACGTGCTGAACCCGGCTTCGGGCAAGGGCGAACGCGTTGGCTTCAAGGTGCTGGAGGATGGACGCAAACTGCGTGTGTTCCGCTCCAGCGGTGAGGCGCTCGACGCCTGAGGAATGTGAAGATGACTTCCCGTCTCGAAAAGATCTACAAGGAAGAAGTGGTGCCGGCGCTGATGAAGCAGTTCGGCTACACCAATCCGATGGAAGTACCGAAGCTCGTCAAGGTCACCCTGAACATGGGTGTCGGCGAGGCTGCCACCAACAAGAAGATCCTGGAAAACGCCGTCGCGGACATGACCAAGATTTCCGGCCAGAAGCCGGTTGTCACCAAGTCGCGTATCTCGGTTGCGTCGTTCAAGATCCGTGATGGTTGGCCGATCGGCTGCAAGACCACGCTGCGTCGCCACAAGATGTACGAGTTCCTGGACCGCCTGATCAACATCTCGCTGCCGCGCGTGCGCGACTTCCGTGGTGTTTCCGGTCGTTCCTTTGACGGCCGCGGCAACTTCAACATGGGTGTGAAGGAACAGATCATCTTCCCGGAAATCGACTTCGACGCCGTCGACGCGATCCGCGGTATGGATATCGCCATCACCACCACTGCGAAGACCGACGCGGAAGCGAAGGCGCTGCTGGCAGCGTTCAAGTTCCCGTTCCGTAACTGATCTGTCGAGGAAACCGAAATGGCAAAGACCTCCATGGTCAACCGCGACATCAAGCGGGAAAAGCTGGCCAAGAAGTACGCTGAGAAGCGTGCAGCTCTGAAGAAGATCGTGTCCTCCGTGGACGCGACCTACGAAGAGAAGATCGACGCCGCAACCAAGCTGGCCAAGCTGCCGCGCGATTCGTCGCCGAGCCGCCAGCGCAACCGTTGCGAGCTGTCGGGTCGTCCGCGTGGCGTGTACAGCAAGTTCGGCCTCGGCCGCAACAAGCTGCGCGAAGCCACCATGCGTGGCGACGTCCCGGGCCTGCGCAAGGCCAGCTGGTAATTCCAGCCGGCCCTGCGATCAGGAGCCCCCTCGGGGGGCTTCTGAACCGGGGAGGGAGGCGTTCAGCTTCCTTTCTGCGAAAAAACCCGAAGAGCCCGGCGCAAGTCGGGCTCTTTTGGCGTATACTCCCGCGTCTTGCCCTGCGCAAACGGGGTTGTAGGAGTGGGCCCCGGCCCGCTGCATCAAGGGACCTGGCCCGTTTCCAGGAGACAACAGATTTTCGCGAAAGCGGATATCGGTGCACTCAAAGGTACTCATATGAGCATGACTGATCCCATCGCCGACCTGCTGGTCCGCATCAAGAATGCGGCTGCGGTTGGCAAGCAGACGGTGAAAGCCCCGTCGTCCAAGATCAAGGTTGCGATCGCCCAGGTCCTGAAGGACGAGGGTTACATCACCGACCTGCGCGTGACCCAGCTGGAAAACAACAAGGCCGAGCTGGAAATCGTGCTGAAGTATTTCGAAGGCAAGCCGGTCATCGCGACCCTGAAGCGCTTCTCGCGTTCGGGCCTGCGCCAGTACCGCGGCAAGAGCGAGCTGCCGAAGGTCATGAATGGCCTGGGCATCTCCATCATTTCCACCTCCAAGGGCATCATGACTGATGCGCAGGCGCGCCAGCTGGGCGTCGGCGGCGAAGTCCTGTGCTTCGTGGCCTAAGGCGAAAGGAGTAGAACTATGTCCCGCGTAGCCAAGAAGCCCGTCACCCTGGGTAAGGTCGAACTGAACGTCCAGTCGGAAAGCGTCACCGTCAAGGGCCCGAAGGGCACCCTGTCGCTGGTCAAGCCGGCCGGTATTGCCATCAACGTCGACAGCGGCGTTGCCACCCTGAGCACCGAGAACGCCGACCTGGTCGCGCTGACCGGTACCGTGCGCGCGATCCTGGCCAACATGGTCAAGGGCGTGTCCGAAGGCTTCGAGCGCAAGCTGGAGCTGGTCGGCGTGGGTTACCGTGCTGCCATGCAGGGCAAGGACCTGAGCCTGTCGCTCGGTTTCTCGCATCCGGTCGTGTTCGTGGCGCCGGAAGGCATCACCATCTCCACCCCGACCCAGACCGAGATCCTGGTCCAGGGCGCTGACAAGCAGGTCGTCGGTGAAGTCGCCGCCAAGATCCGTGCGTTCCGCAAGCCGGAGCCGTACAAGGGCAAGGGCGTGAAGTACTCCGACGAAGTCATCATCCGTAAGGAAGCCAAGAAGGCCTAATTAGGCGCTTCCGCTTTCAAGGAAAACACATCATGAACAAGAACATCGCCCGCCTGCGTCGCGCCAAGTCGACCCGTGCCCACATCCGTGAGCTCGGTGTCGCCCGCCTGTCGGTGCTGCGCACCGGCCAGCACCTGTACGCCCAGGTCTTCACCGCTGACGGTTCGAAGGTGCTGGCTGCCGCCAACACCACCCAGACCGACGTCAAGGAAGGCCTGAAGAACGGCAAGAACGCCGATGCCGCTGCCAAGGTCGGCCGCATCGTTGCCGAGCGCGCCAAGGCCGCCGGCATCGAGAAGGTTGCCTTCGATCGTTCGGGCTACCGCTACCACGGCCGCATCAAGGCCCTGGCAGAAGCCGCCCGCGAAGCCGGCCTGCAGTTCTAAGGGACAAGGGCAGGGGGCCGATGGCCTCCTGCCTGCCTGCTCGCCAGCCTGAGTGAGGCTGGACGGCGCCGCTCTTCTGCAGCGGTCCACCGGAACAACGCGTCACTCCACAACCATAAGCGGCCTCGAGCCGTACATACCCAAACAACCAAGGAATCAACATGGCAGAAGAGCGTCAGCAGCGGGGTCGCGATCGCGACCGTAACCGCGAAGAGAAGATCGACGACGGCATGATCGAAAAGCTGGTCGCGGTCAACCGCGTCAGCAAGACCGTCAAGGGTGGCCGCCAGTTCACCTTCACCGCCCTGACCGTGGTCGGCGACGGCGAAGGCAAGGTCGGTTTCGGTTATGGCAAGGCCCGCGAAGTGCCGGTCGCCATCCAGAAGTCGATGGAACAGGCCCGCAAGAACTTGGTCAGCGTTGACCTGAACAACGGCACCCTGTGGCACACCATCAAGGATGGTCACGGCGCAGCCCGCGTGTTCATGCAGCCGGCTTCGGAAGGTACTGGCGTCATCGCTGGCGGTGCGATGCGCGCCGTGCTGGAAGCCGTTGGCGTGAAGAACGTGCTGGCCAAGGCCACCGGTTCGCGCAACCCGATCAATCTGGTGCGCGCCACCGTGAAGGGCCTGACTGCTGCGCAGTCGCCGGCCCGCATCGCGGCCAAGCGTGGCAAGAAGGTGGAGGAACTCAACCATGGCTAATGAGTCCAACAAGACTGTGAAGGTCCGCCTGGTGCGTGGCCTGCGTGGCACCCAGTCGCGTCACCGCCTGTCGGTGCGTGCCCTGGGCCTGAACAAGCTCAACGATGTGCGTGAACTGAAGGACAGCCCGCAGGTGCGCGGCCTGATCAACAAGGTTCAGTACCTCGTCCAGGTTGAGGAGTAATCGACCATGACTCTGCGTCTCAATGAACTGAGCCCGGCACCGGGCGCCCGCACCGAGCGCACCCGCGTCGGCCGCGGTATCGGCTCGGGCCTGGGCAAGACTGCCGGCCGCGGCCACAAGGGTTCGTTCGCCCGCAAGGGTGGCGGCAAGATCAAGGCTGGCTTCGAAGGCGGCCAGACCCCCATGCAGCGTCGTCTGCCGAAGATCGGCTTCCGTTCGCCGATCGCCAAGGACACCGCTGAAGTGCTGCTGTACGCGCTGGACAAGCTGCCGGCCGGTGAGATCGACTTCGCCGCCCTGCGTGCTGCCAAGCTGGTCCCGAGCACTGCCAAGAAGGCCAAGGTCGTCGTCAAGGGCGAAGTGACCAAGGCGTTCACCCTGAAGGGTATTGCTGCCACGGCTGGTGCCAAGGCTGCGATCGAAGCTGCCGGCGGCAGCGTAACGGAGTAAGAAAATCATGGCGCAAGCTGGCATCGGTAACCTCGCGGGCGGAATGGGCAAGTTCACTGAACTTCGCCAACGTTTGCTGTTCGTCGTCGGGGCTTTGATCGTCTATCGCATCGGCTGCTACGTGCCGGTGCCGGGCGTCAATCCCGATGCCATGCTTGCCATGATGCAACAGCAGGGCGGCGGCATCGTGGACATGTTCAACATGTTCTCGGGCGGCGCCCTGCACCGTTTCAGCATCTTTGCGCTGAACGTGATGCCGTACATCTCGGCATCGATCGTGATGCAGCTGGCCGTGCACATCTTCCCCGCCCTGAAGGCGATGCAGAAGGAAGGTGAGTCCGGCCGCCGCAAGATCACCCAGTATTCGCGCATCGGCGCCGTGCTGCTGGCAGTGGTGCAGGGCGGTTCGATCGCACTGGCCCTGCAGGGCCAGGTTTCGCCGTCGGGCGCTCCGGTCGTGTACGCCCCCGGCATGGGCTTCGTGCTCACCGCGGTGGTCGCACTGACTGCCGGCACCATGTTCCTGATGTGGGTCGGTGAGCAGGTCACCGAACGCGGTATCGGCAACGGCGTGTCGCTGATCATCTTCGCCGGTATCGTCGCCGGTCTGCCGGGTGCGGTCATCCACACCTTCGACGCCTACCGCGACGGCAACATCCAGTTCATCCAGCTCCTGCTGATCGCCATCGTCGTACTCGCCTTCACCTTCTTCGTGGTGTTCGTGGAGCGTGGCCAGCGCCGGATCACGGTCAATTACGCGCGCCGCCAGGGCGGTCGCAACGCGTACATGAACCAGACCTCGTTCCTGCCGCTGAAGCTCAACATGGCCGGCGTCATCCCGGCGATCTTCGCCTCGAGCCTGCTGGCCTTCCCGGCCACCCTGGCCATGTGGTCCGGCCAGGCTGCCAACCAGAGCAGCTTCGGCCAGGTCCTGCAGAAGGTCGCCAATGCCCTGGGCCCGGGCGAGCCGCTGCACATGATCGTGTTCGCTGCGCTGATCACCGGTTTCGCGTTCTTCTATACCGCGCTGGTGTTCAATTCGCAGGAAACCGCCGACAACCTGAAGAAGTCGGGCGCTTTGATTCCGGGCATCCGTCCGGGCAAGGCCACCGCCGACTACATCGACGGCGTGCTGACCCGCCTGACCGCGGCCGGCTCGGCCTACCTGGTGATCGTCTGCCTGCTGCCGGAACTGATGCGCACGCAGCTGAATGCCTCGTTCTACTTCGGTGGCACGTCGCTGCTGATCGTGGTGGTGGTGGTGATGGACTTCATCGCCCAGGTGCAGGCACACCTGATGTCCCACCAGTACGAGAGCCTGCTGAAGAAGGCCAACCTGAAGGGCGGCAACCGCGGCGGTTTTGCCCGCGGCTGATAGGCCTGTTATACTTTCGTCTTCCTGACGTGATGGTCCCTCCGCTTCGCGGACTCCGGCCACACAAACGAAGGGCGGCCCCCGCAGCGGTTCCGGGTGGGGGTGTGATGAGGTGGTCCCGCGCTGGAGTAGCGCGGGCGGCCCCGGGGGAAACCCCAGGTCCAACCCCATCCGGCGCCGGAGCCTGGGCACACTCCCCAGGCCGGGTTCATGAAACCAATGGTTTCACGGGCTTCCATGTAAACCGGAACCTTGTTAGTATCGCTAGTTCACTTTTTTGATCCATCCTGCCGGATTGGCGTGCCCGAGGCGCGCTGTCGGCCATCACTCAGCTGGAGAACCGCGTCATGGCGCGTATTGCAGGCGTCAACCTGCCAGCCCAGAAGCACGTCTGGGTCGGGTTGCAAAGCATTTACGGCATCGGCCGTACCCGTTCGAAGAAGGTCTGCGAAGTCGCAGGCGTTGCTTCGACCACCAAGATCCGCGATCTGTCGGAGCCGGAAATCGAGCGCCTGCGCGCCGAAGTCGGCAAGTACATCGTGGAAGGCGATCTGCGCCGTGAGATCGGCATCGCGATCAAGCGCCTGATGGACCTGGGCTGCTACCGCGGCCTGCGTCACCGTCGTGGCCTCCCGCTGCGTGGCCAGCGCACCCGTACCAACGCCCGCACCCGCAAGGGTCCGCGCAAGGCGATCAAGAAGTAAGGGACTGAGAAATGGCTAAGCCCGCTGCTAAGACCAAGAAGAAGATCAAGCGCGTCGTCACCGACGGCGTTGCCCACGTCCACGCTTCGTTCAACAACACCATCGTCACCATCACCGACCGCCAGGGCAACGCTCTGTCGTGGGCGACCTCCGGTGGCGCTGGCTTCCGCGGTTCGCGCAAGTCGACCCCGTTCGCTGCCCAGGTGGCTGCTGAAAAGGCCGGTCGTGCTGCGCTGGACTACGGCGTGAAGTCGCTGGAAGTCCGCATCAAGGGCCCGGGTCCGGGCCGTGAGTCGGCCGTGCGTTCGCTGAACAACGTCGGCTACAAGATCACCAACATCATCGACGTGACGCCCATCCCGCACAACGGGTGCCGTCCGCCGAAGAAGCGTCGCGTCTAAAGGGAGCGATAAGAAATGGCTCGTTATATCGGTCCTACCTGTAAGCTCGCCCGCCGCGAAGGCGCCGACCTGTCCCTGAAGAGCCCGGCGCGTGCGCTGGACTCCAAGTGCAAGCTGGAGCAGAAGCCCGGCCAGCACGGCGCCACTGCCCGCAAGGGCAAGCTGTCCGACTACGCCACCCAGCTGCGTGAAAAGCAGAAGGTCAAGCGTATCTACGGCCTGCTGGAGCGTCAGTTCCGCAACTACTACAAGAAGGCCTCGACCAAGAAGGGCAACACCGGCGAGAACCTGCTGCAGCTGCTGGAAACCCGCCTGGACAACGTCGTCTACCGCATGGGCTTCGCCGTGACCCGTCCGGCTGCCCGTCAGCTGGTGTCGCACCGCGGCGTCACCGTGAATGGCAAGTCGGTCAACCTGGCTTCGTACCAGGTCAAGGCTGGCGACGCCATCGCTCTGTCCGAAAAGGCTGCCAAGCAGCTGCGCGTCCAGGAAGCCCTGACCGTCGCCGCCCAGCATGACCTGAGCCCGTCGTGGGTTGAAGTGGATTCCGGCAAGTTCACCGGCATCTTCAAGGCTGTTCCGGATCGTTCGGATCTGCCTGCGGACATCAACGAAGCGCTGATCGTCGAGCTGTATTCGAAGTAATTCACATTGGAGAGCCCCCGGCGACGGCCGGGGGTTCACTAGGAGAACCCGCAACATGACGGTTACCGCCAACCAGGTTCTGCGTCCTCGCGGTCCGCAGATCGAACGCCTTACCGACACCCGTGCAAAGGTCGTTATCGAACCTTTGGAGCGGGGTTACGGGCATACGCTGGGCAACGCCCTGCGTCGCGTGCTGCTGTCGTCCATCCCGGGCTTCGCCATCACGGAAGTCGAAATCGACGGCGTGTTGCATGAGTACACCACGGTCGAAGGTCTGCAGGAGGACGTGCTCGAAGTCCTGCTCAACCTGAAGGATGTGGCCATCCGTATGCACTCCGGCGACAGCGCCACCCTGTCCCTGTCCAAGCAGGGCCCGGGCGTTGTCACCGCTGCCGACATCAAGGTCGACCACAATGTGGAGATCCTGAACGGCGACCATGTGATCTGCCACCTGACCAAGGATACGGCGATCAACATGCGTCTGAAGATCGAACGTGGTTTCGGCTACCAGCCGGCTGCCGCGCGTCGTCGTCCGGACGAAGAAACCCGTGCCATCGGCCGCCTGGTCCTGGATGCCTCGTTCTCGCCGGTCCGCCGTGTCGCCTATGCCGTGGAAGCGGCGCGTGTCGAACAGCGCACCGACCTGGACAAGCTGGTCATCGATATCGAGACCAACGGCACCATCGATGCCGAGGAAGCCGTGCGCACCGCCGCCGACATCCTCAGCGACCAGCTGTCGGTGTTCGGTGACTTCACCCACCGCGACCGCGGTGCGGCCAAGCCGGCCAACAACGGCGTGGATCCGGTGCTGCTGCGCCCGATCGACGATCTGGAGCTGACCGTGCGTTCGGCCAACTGCCTGAAGGCTGAAAGCATCTACTACATCGGCGATCTGATCCAGAAGACCGAAGTGGAGCTGCTGAAGACCCCGAACCTGGGCAAGAAGTCGCTCACCGAGATCAAGGAAGTGCTGGCTCAGCGCGGCCTGTCGCTCGGCATGAAGCTGGAGAACTGGCCGCCGGCCGGCGTCGCCAGCCACGGCATGCTGGGCTGATATCGGTAATACCTGAAGGCTCCACCGTTCGCGGTGGGGCCTTCAACGCACCACACCATGCCACGACGAACCGCAGGTTCGCGGGCAGGTCGTCCAGGACGGGCGGCCAGGACCATCCGCAGTCCGCGCAGCAACGCCAGGATGGCGACAACGATCCGCACAGCCTCATCATTAACCAAGGAATATCACCATGCGTCACCAGAAGTCTGGCCGTAAGTTCAGCCGTACCAGCGCCCACCGCGAAGCGATGTTCAAGAACATGGCCGCCTCGCTGTTCAAGCACGAGCTGATCAAGACCACCCTGCCGAAGGCCAAGGAACTGCGCCGCGTTGCCGAGCCGCTGATCACCCTGGCCAAGGTCGACTCCGTCGCCAACCGCCGTCTGGCTTTCGCCCGCCTGCGCGACAACGAAGCCGTGGGCAACCTGTTCACCATCCTGGGCCCGCGCTACGCGAACCGTCCGGGCGGCTACCTGCGCCTGCTGAAGTGCGGCTTCCGCGCTGGCGACAACGCGCCGATGGCCTACGTCGAGCTGGTTGACCGTCCGGTCGTGGCCGAGGAAGTGGCCGAGTAATCGGACCGCTCCAATGCGACACAGCGAAAGCCCGGCCTCTGCCGGGCTTTTGCGTTTCTGTGGGATCTGACCCGCACCGTTCCGACAGGCGTCACCTGTGGCGGTTCGAATGGCATGCACTCTCGGTTACGCTTGGCGCCTGATCCATTCGAGCGTTGACGATGAATCCACTGCGCTGGCCCTTCCGCGCCCAGTTCTTCCTGGGCTTCCTGATCTGCGCCGGCCTGCTGGGCTACGCGATCTTCCTGCAGCTGAAGATGGGCCTGGAGCCGTGCTCGCTGTGCATCTTCCAGCGGCTGGCGTTCGCCGCGCTGGGCCTGCTGTTCCTGATCGGTGCACTGCACGGGCCCTCCAACCGTCCTGGCCGGGCAACCTACGGCGTGCTCGCCTTCATTGCCGCCGCGGTCGGCGTAGGCATCGCTGCGCGCCACGTCTACGTGCAGATGCTGCCACCGGAGATGGGGGCGACCTGCGGCCCGCCGCTGAGCTTCCTGCGCGAGACCATGGGGCCGCTGGAAGTGTTCCGCACGGTGCTGACCGGTACCGGCAACTGCGGCAATATCGACTGGACGTTCCTGGGCCTGACCATGCCGATGTGGTCGGGCGTGTGGTTCGTGCTGCTGGCGCTGTGGGCGCTGGTGGTGTCGCTGCGCAAGGTCAAGCGCTGAACGCAGGGTAGTGCCGGCCGCTGGCCGGCAACCCCATGAACGATGGCAGCGTTCCCGTAGAGGCCGGCCAGCGGCCGGCATTACCACGGTCCGTTCTCAGAAATCCTGCTGCAGGCTCAGGTAGGCGCCACGGCGCGGCCCCCACTGCGGCGCGAACACGCCAACACCGCCGCCATCGCGCAGCTGGTAGCTGCGATCCAATGCGTTGATCACGGCCAGTTGCACGTGCAGCGGATGCCCGCTGTCGGCATTGAAATCGTGCCCGGCGCTGAGGTTCACCTGCAGGTAGGATGGCAGCTCGCCGCCGTTGGGCACGCCCTCGATGTCCGAACGCAGGCCGCTACCGAACACGTAGTTGGCGCCGACCCGGTTGTGGCCGGCGAAGGCGTAGCTGAAGCCGCCCGATGAGGTCAGCTTCTGGTCGTGGTCGAGGTGGATCCAGTGGTTGGCCACATAGGCCAGCGCCTCTGGATCGAGGTTGTACTGGCTGGTGATGACCTGGGTGCCGATCGCCTTGTTGTACGCCGCGTTGACGTAAGCGCTGAACGGACCGTTGCTGTAGTCGGCACTGAACTCCAGGCCACGGATATGGCCGCGGCGGTAGTTGAACGTCGAATAGATGTAGGCGGCACCAAACTGGCCTTCGTCCTGCAGGCGCGCAACACGGCGGTCGTACGCGTCCAAGCCCAGGGTCAGGTGTTCGCCCAGCTGATGCGATACGCCGATGTCGTAGTAGTCACTGCGCTCGGCCAGTGGCGTGTTGTTGCCGCCGCTCGGCTGCTGGTTGGTGGTGCCGTCGTACAGCGCGATATCGCTGCTGGCGATCAGCTCACTGGCCGGCGGCGTGAAGTAACGCGAATAGCCGGCATGCACGGTGGTGCTGTCGCTGGCATTCCAGGCCACGCCCACGCGGGGGCTGAGCTGGCCCTCGGTGTGGCCAAAGGCCTTGTAGCGATCGCCGCGCAGGCCGTAGTTGACGGTCCAGTCGTCGCCGATCTTCCATTCATCCTGCACGTACAACGCCAGCGTGCTGGCATGGAAGGCACTGCGGTCAGGTATCAGCAGCGGCGTGGTGCTGGACTGCTGGCCGGTGTCATCGACCGGGAACACCCAGCTGCTGTTGCTGGCCCGCGCGTTCTCGTAGTTGCCGTACAGACCGTAGCGCAGCGTGTGGTCGTTGCCCAGCGGGGTGGAGAAATCGGCCTGCAGCGTGTTGGCGCGGTTGCTGCGCTGCACCTGCGAGGCGACGCCACTGAATACCAGGTCGCCGATGACATCCGGGTTGAACGCCACATCGCTGTAGCGCTGCCCGGCGGACAGCTGGTAGGCGGTGCTGCCCAGCGCGCCCTGCAGCACCAGCATGCCGAAGCGGGTGGTTTCGCGCTGGGTTTCATCCAGCTGGCTGGAGTCGAAGGTGGTGGTGTCCAGGTAACCGAACTGCGGGGTCTGCCCGGGGTTGACCGGGATCTGGAAGCGGTTGTTGGCGAAGCCGGCGAACACGCTCAGGCGGGTGTTCTCGTTGACCAGGTAGGTGAGGTCAGCGAACGCTTTGCCCTGGTGGGTGTCGTCGTGCAGCGGCTTGCGCGAGCGGGTCGGGTTTTCCAGGCCAACCTCGTTCTGGTCGTAGTTGCCAGTCAGGAACCAGCTCCATCGCCCCTGGTTGCCCCACCACGAGGCATTCGGATTGATCTTGCCGAACGAGCCTGCGGTCAGTCCGGCGCTGCCGCCATTGCCGAGCTCGGCACCATTGCGGGTGGTGATGTCGACCACTGCAGCGGTGCGCTCGCCGAACTGCGCCGGCAGCGCGCCATCCATCAGGCGGATGCTCTTGATGGTGCGTGCATCCAGTGTCTGGCCGAAGCCGGAGATCGATTCGGGCAGCAGCACGCCATTGATGCGGTACTGCAGGTTGGCGTGGTCGCCGCGCACGTGCACGCCGCCATAGGAATCCTGGACCACGCCCGGGGCCTGCAGCAGTACCTGGCTGAGCGGCGCGGAGGCACCCAGCGGCTGCTTCTGGATGTCCTCGGCGGTGATCTGGTACTGGCTGCTGCCGATGTCCGGCGACAGCGCGTTGCGGGCCTGGTCGAGCTGGGCGTGGACGGTGACCGTGTCCAGATCCTTGACGGAGGAAGAGGTGTCGTCGGCCGTTGCGGCGAAGGCGGGCAGGCTGGCCAAGGCCAGGGCGAAGGTAATACCGGTAGCGAGGGGCGAGGGCTTCATGGTGAGAGAGGGGGCGGCTGGGCGTGGAAGGGGCCGGTCCATGACGTGCAAGTGTTACTCCGTAACAAATCATGCGCCTGTCCCGTGCGGCTGGCCATGCCGGATCTGGCTGCTGGCGTTGGCCTTTCCCTGCCGTTCAGGTGGCCGGGGCGGTGGGGGTGGGCCTTTGCGTCAGCGGCTGGCTCTGCGACCATGGCCGCCCCCCACCCCGGAAGTCTGCAATGAGCCTGTCCGCCGTTCCGCCCGCCTCCGATTCCGACGCGACCACCGCTGGCGCTGCCTGGTCGCCGGAGAGCTGGCGTGGCAAGACCGCGCTGCAGATGCCGACCTACCCGGACCCGGTGGCGTTGGACGCCGCTCTGCACGAGCTGAAGCGGCTGCCGCCGCTGGTCACCTCGTGGGAGATCCTGGCGTTGAAGCAGCAGCTGGCCGAGGCCCAGGAAGGCAAGCGCTTCCTGCTGCAGGGCGGCGACTGTGCCGAGAATTTCAGCGACTGCGAATCGGGCACCATTTCCAACCGATTGAAGGTGTTGCTGCAGATGAGCCTGGTGCTGGTGCACGGCCTGCGCCAGCCGGTGATCCGCGTGGGCCGCTTCGCCGGCCAGTACGCCAAGCCGCGCTCGGCCGACACCGAGACCCGCGACGGCGTGACCCTGCCCAGCTACCGCGGCGATGTGATCAACGCGCCGGCCTTCACCGAGGCAGCACGCCTGCCGGACCCGAAGCGGATGCTGCAGGCCCACGCGCATTCGGCGATGACGATGAACTTCGTGCGTGCGCTGATCGACGGCGGTTTCGCCGACCTGCACCACCCCGAATACTGGAACCTGGAGTGGGTAAGCCACTCGCCGCTGGCGGCCGAGTACCAGAAGATGGTGGCCTCGATCGGCGATGCGGTGCACTTCATGGAGACCCTGGCCGGGGCCCGCGTGCACAACCTCAACCGCATCGACTTCTACACTTCGCACGAAGCGCTGCTGCTGCCCTACGAGCAGGCGTTGACCCGCCAGGTGCCGCGCCAGCAGGGCTGGTTGAACCTGAGCACGCATTACCCGTGGATCGGCATGCGCACGGCCGCGCTCGATGGCGCGCACGTGGAGTACCTGCGTGGCGTGCGCAATCCGATTGCGATCAAGGTGGGCCCGTCGGTGACACCGGACCAGCTGCTGCGCCTGATCGATGTGCTCAACCCCCATGACGAGCCGGGCCGCCTGAGCTTCATCCATCGGATGGGGGCAACGCAGATCGCCGAGAAACTGCCGCCGCTGCTGGACGCGGTCAAGCGTGATGGTCGCCGCGTGCTGTGGGTGTGCGATGCGATGCATGGCAATACCGAAAGCACCGCCAACGGTTTCAAGACACGCCGCTTCGACAACGTGCGTGGCGAGGTGGAGATGTCGTTCGATCTGCATGCGGCCGCTGGTACGCGCCTGGGCGGTGTGCATCTGGAACTGACCGGCGAGGACGTGACCGAGTGCATTGGCGGCGCGCGCGAACTGACCGAGCGCGACCTGGAGCGTGCGTATCGTTCGACGGTGGACCCGCGGTTGAACTACGAGCAGTCGCTGGAGATCGCGATGGCGATCGTGCGCAAGCAGGAGCAAGTGCGGTAAGGATTTTTCGGCAGGGCTTGCAGCCCTGCACCTGCTACGAGCCAGAGCAACGTCAACGTCAGCGTCAACGTCAAAAGCGGGCCATCCGTGGGTTGGCGGGACGGTGTCGGAGTGCGGGGACGCCGCAAGTACGTCCTTGTAGGCTTGGCAGCCGCATCCATGCGGCTGACACCCCGCACCCCGACACCGCCCCACCTTCGACAGGTTCACTCGGCTGCTGGTAGGTGTCGACCTTGGTCGACACGGTAGATCCACGCCATGCGTGGATGCTTTTGGAATCCAATTCGAAATATTCGATTCCGATGGAGATTCATCCACGCATGGCGTGGATCTACTGCAGATCGCGGAGATCTGTCGTAGGCGGGGTGGGTCCGGTTGCGGGGGCGTGAGCCGCATGGATGCGGCGACCGAGCTTACATGGGTGAGGGCGCTTTGCTTGCGAAGCACTGCTTCGCAAGCGCCCGAACGCACAGCCGCCAGCGGCTGGGCCGGGCCCCGGAGGTGTACTTGCAGCGCCCCCCGCAACCGGACCCACCCCGCCATCCCACAGCAAACCCGCTTCTGCTTCGGCTGTTGCTGTTGAGGTTGCCGGCCAGCGGCCGGCACTACCGCAGGTGCAGGCTGCAAGCCCTGCCGACCAACACCCTTCTTACGAACGGCTGACGTGACGCTCATGTGCCATGCGCGAGGCTGTCCACCTGGTTGTTCGACTGGAGGTGGCAACGGTGCACTGGCAGAGCGCACAGGCCTACGCATGGCCGTTGGGATTGGCCGTGGTGGTGGGCGGTATCGGCGCGTGGCTGATCCTGTGGATCTATCATCGGCTGAAAGGGCGTGATCGGCGGCGCGCGCGCATCGGGCGTGTGCTCGGGCTGCCAATGGCCACCGCATGGCCGCTGCTGCTGTTGATTCCTGCGTTGCAGGCCACGCCGCTGCAGGATCCCCTTCTGGGCAACCTGCAACGGGTGCTGCATATCGCACTGACCGCCTGCTTCATCTGGTTGCTGGTACGCGCAGTGGCAGCGGGTGAGCGGGCCATCCTGCGCAGCCATCCCATCGATGTCTCCGATAATCTGGAAGCGCGCCGCATCCAGACCCAGACGCGGGTGCTCAGCCGCGTGCTGATGGGCGGCATCATCGTGCTGGGCACTTCGCTGGTGCTGCTGACCTTCCCCATGGTGCAGAAGATCGGCACCGCGCTGCTGGCCTCGGCGGGCCTCATCGGCCTGGTGGCCGGTATCGCCGCAAAGCCTGTGTTCGGCAACCTGATCGCTGGCCTGCAGATTGCAGTGACCCAGCCGATCCGGCTGGACGATGTGGTGATCGTCGAGGGCGAGTGGGGACGCATCGAGGAGATCGGCAGCAGCTACGTGGTGGTACGCATCTGGGACGAGCGGAGGATGGTGGTGCCGTTGACCTGGTTCATCGAGAACCCCTTCCAGAACTGGACGCGGCGTAGCGCTGACCTGCTCGGCACAGCCTTCCTGTGGCTGGATTATCGTGCCCCGATTGCGGCGATCCGTGCTGAACTGGAGCGCATCTGCCGGGGCGAAGCGTTGTGGGATGGCCGGGTCTGCGTGACCCAGGTGACCGAAACCAGCGAGCGTGCGATCCAGGTGCGCCTGCTGGTGAGTGCGCGCAGCTCCGGCGACGCGTTCGACCTGCGTTGCCTGGTACGCGAGCGCATGCTCGATTTCCTCGCGCGTGAGCATCCGCACTCGCTGCCGCAGCTGCGTGCGCGGCTGCAGCATGCAGACGAGCTGGACATGCCGCGAGGTCCTCGTGCACGCACTGCAGATGTGCGTTCGCCGGGGGCTGAAGACGGTGAGGCGGCCATCGTGCCGATGGAGCCGGAACCCGAACGGTAGCGCCGGCCAGCGGCCGGCACTACCGGATCAAGGCTCGCCGGCGTCGATCAGCGTGTCGGTGCCGAAGTGCGGTGGCCGCCGCGCGCGGGTGCGCTGTTCGTAGGCGTACGCCATTTCGATCAGCTTCGGTTCGCTCCAGGCGGTGCCCATGAACAGCAGGCCGACCGGCAGGCCATCGATCTGGCCCATCGGCACGCTGAGGCTGGGATAGCCGGCGACGGCGGCGGCACTGTAGCTCTCGCCGGGGAAGTCGTCGCCTTCGCTGCGGATCGGCCACGCAACGCCGGTGGTCGGAGCGACCAGGGCGTCGAGCTGGTGGGCGGCGAGGGCCGCATCGATGCCTTCCGGGCCCGCCAACCGGCGCGCATCGCTGCGTGCGCGGATGTAGGCGGGGTCAGCCAGGCCGGCGGTGGCGTCGGCCTCCACCAGCAGTTCCTGGCCGAACAGGCCAAGCTCCTGCTTGCTGTGCGCCTGGTTGAAGGCGATCAATTCGGCCAGGCTGTGCAGGGGAGCGCGGTGGGTGCTGAAGTAACGCTCCAGCCCGGCCTTGAACTCGTACAGCAGTACCTTGCGTTCGGCGTCGGCCCAGGCGCCCTGGTTGGGCAGCTCCACCGGCACCACGACGGCACCGGCCCGACGCAGCTCGGTGGCGGCGTGTTCGATCAGTGGCGGCATGCCGCGGTACTTCAGCAGCGGCGTCTGCAGCAGGCCGATGCGCTTGCCACGCAGTCCCTGCGGATCCAGCCGCGCGGTGTAGTCGTACACCGCACGGCCGGGCATGGTTGCGGTGGCCGGGTCGGCATCATCGCGGCCGGCAATTGCGGTCAGTACGGCCGCAGCGTCGGCGACGCTGCGTGTCATCGGCCCCGCAGTGTCCTGGCTGAAGGAAATCGGGATGATGCCATCGCGGCTGACCAGGCCGACGGTCGGCTTGAGGCCGACGATGCCATTGATCGCCGCAGGGCAGACGATGCTGCCGTCGGTTTCGGTGCCGATCGCCACGCTGGCCAGGTTGGCGGCCACCGCTACCGCGCTGCCGCTGCTGGAGCCGCAAGGCGAGTGGCTGAGGCGATAGGGATTGCGGGTCTGGCCACCGCGCGCGCTCCAGCCGGACACCGAATCGTTGCCGCGGAAATTGGCCCATTCGCTGAGATTGGTCTTGCCCAGCACCACGGCCCCGGCCTCGCGCAGGCGCCGCACCAGATACGCATCGTCAGGGCGGAACCCCTGCAGGGCCAGCGAGCCGGCACTGGTGGCCATCGGTGCGGCGTTGATGTTGTCCTTCAGCAATACCGGGATGCCATGGAGCGGGCCGCGCAGGTGCCCATCGCGGCGCTCGCGGTCGCGTTCGGCGGCTTCCTTCAGGGCATCGGGGTTGAGCTCGATCACCGCGCGCAGGCGGGGGCCGGCCCGATCCAGGGCGGCGATCCGCTGCAGGTAGGCCTGGACCAGGGTGGCGCTGTCCAGCTCGCCGGCGGTCATCTGCGCCTGCAGGTCGGTGACATCGGTTTCGGCGTACGGGAAGGGCACGTTGCGGCTCGCGGGTTCGGCCGCATGCGCGCTGGGCGTGGCCGGGCTGCAGCCAGCCGAAAGCAGCACAGGCAGCGTGGCAAGCAGGCAGGTCAGCAGAGGCGGCAAGGACGGGCGCATGGGGCGGCTTGGTCGGCTCCAATCCCCAGTGTAGCCGCTGCTCAGCGGTGGCGCTTGCGCAGATCGCGGGCGAGGACGTAGACCACGATCAGGTTGATCGCCAGGATCGTCCACGACGGCCAGCCGGGGTGGCGGATGATCGCGAAGATGTCGAAGGGCAGGTACAGCGAGGCAGTCAGGCAGCCCAGCCAGGAGGCCCAGGCCTTGGCCCGCCACAGGCCCCAGGCTTCGACCAGGTGCAGCAGGCCGTAGCCGATCATCCCCGCCGCGGCCAGGTGGACCGCGTCGGGGCTGATCATATGCAGCAGCGAGGGCAGGGTGCCATGGTCCGGATCCAGGCTGAAACGCCGGATCAGGACCATGATGCCGTGCCGAAGCGGCTGCGGTCCGAGCACTTCCAGCCCGGTGGCGGCCAACAGCGCCAGCAACGCCTTGCTCGCTTCGAGCAGGGCGATGACGTGCAGGCCCGGATGCCGGTGTGGATCCGGGTTGTAGCCGCTCTGGTTCACGGGGTGCAGGCTCAGCCGCCGCGCGAAGCCTTCTTGCGATCGCTTTCGGTCAGGAACTTCTTGCGCAGGCGGATCTCCTTCGGGGTGATCTCGACCAGCTCATCGTCTTCGATGAAGTCCAGGGCCTGTTCCAGCGAGTACTTGATCGCCGGGGTCAGCTGGATCGCATCGTCCTTGCCCGAAGCGCGCATGTTGGTCAGCGGCTTGGTCTTGATCGCGTTGACGGTCAGGTCGTTGTCCTTGGAGTGGATGCCGACCAGCTGACCTTCATACACGTTGTCGCCCTCGGCAGCGAAGAGCTTGCCGCGTTCCTGCAGCGGACCCAGCGAGTAGGCCGGGGTGACGCCCGGCGCATTGGCGATCATCACGCCGTTGATGCGCTTGGCGATGGCGCCCTGTTCCTTCGGGCCGTAGTGGTCGAACACGTGGAACAGCAGGCCCGAACCCTGGGTCAGGGTCTTGAACTCGTTCTGGAAGCCGATCAGGCCACGGGCCGGGATCTGGTACTCCAGGCGCACGCGGCCCTTGCCGTCCGATTCCATGTTCTTCAACTGGCCCTTGCGGGTGCCCAGCTTTTCCATCACGCCGCCCTGGTGGATTTCTTCGATGTCCACTACCAGCTGCTCGATCGGCTCCATCAGCTGGCCGTCGATTTCCTTGATGATCACTTCCGGGCGCGACACAGCCAGCTCGTAGCCTTCGCGGCGCATGTTCTCGATCAGCACCGACAGGTGCAGTTCGCCACGGCCGGAGACCAGGAACTTGTCGGCGTCTTCCAGCTGCTCGACCTTCAGGGCCACGTTGTGGACCTTTTCACGGTCCAGGCGGTCCTTGATCTGGCGGCTGGTCAGGAACTTGCCACCGGACAGGTCCTTGTTGCCGGCGAACGGCGAATTGTTCACCTGGAAGGTCATCGAGATGGTCGGCTCGTCGACGGTCAGCGCAGGCAGGGCTTCCGGGAAGTCCGGTGCGCAGATGGTGTCGGAGATGGTCAGCTCCTGGATGCCGGAGATGGCCACGATGTCGCCGGCCTCGGCCGAATCCTGCTCGATGCGCTCCAGGCCCATGAAGCCCAGCACCTGCAGCACCTTGCCGTTGCGCTTCTTGCCTTCACGGTCAATGACCGCGACCTGCATGTTCTTCTTCAGGGTGCCGCGCTGGATGCGGCCGATGCCGATCACGCCCACGAAGTTGTTGTAGTCCAGCTGGCTGATGCGCATCTGGAACGGGCCTTCCGGGTCCACTTCCGGCTTCGGCGCGTGCTGCATGATCGCTTCGTACAGTGGGGTCATGTCGCCGTCGCGCACGGTGTCTTCCAGGCCCGCGTAGCCGTTCAGGCCCGAGGCGTAGACGATCGGGAAATCCAGCTGCTCGTTGGTGGCACCGAGCTTGTCGAACAGGTCGAAGACCTGGTCGATCACCCACTCCGGACGGGCGCCCGGACGGTCGACCTTGTTGACCACGACGATCGGCTTGAAGCCCATCGCGAAGGCCTTCTGGGTCACGAAGCGGGTCTGCGGCATCGGGCCGTCCATCGCATCAACCAGGATCAGCACGGTGTCGACCATCGACAGCACGCGCTCGACCTCACCGCCGAAGTCGGCGTGGCCGGGGGTATCGACGATGTTGATCCGGTTCTTGATGCCGGTCTTCTTGTCTTCCCAGGTGATGGCGGTGTTCTTGGCCAGGATGGTGATGCCGCGTTCCTTTTCCTGGTCGTTGCTGTCCATCACGCGCTCGGCGAGGACGGTGCGCTCGGACAGGGTGCCGGACTGCTTCAGCAGCTGGTCGACCAGGGTGGTCTTGCCATGGTCGACGTGGGCGACGATGGCGATGTTGCGAAGATTTTCGATGGACATACGAAAGGGGGCCAGTCGGCGCCGGATTTGGAAAAAGAAGTCCAACATTATACGTCGAACTTGACGATTCGCGAAAAGGTGGATTTCATGCCGGCCCAGCGGCCCATTCAGCTGGCTGTCCGCCGCTTCGGCCGAGGTCGCCAGGACGGGGCCCCCGGCTCACCTTCCGCTGGCTGAAGGCGGGGGCTCCACCGATGGTCGAAGGCACCGCCGCCACGAGGCAGGTGTAAACTAGGTGGCTAGACGCATTCCCCTTTGCACCAAGGATCTTCATGTCCCTCATCGCCACTTTCGACACCACCCAGGGCCCGATCAAGGTCGAGCTGTTCGCCGACAAGGCGCCGCTGACCGTGGCCAACTTCGTGAACCTGGTCAAGCACGGCTTCTATGACGGCCTGATCTTCCACCGCGTGATCGCCGACTTCATGATCCAGGGCGGCTGCCCGCAGGGTCGTGGCACCGGCGGCCCGGGCTACAAGTTCGAAGACGAGAAGAATGGCGTGAAGCACGAGGTCGGCTCGCTGTCGATGGCCAACGCCGGCCCGAACACCAACGGCAGCCAGTTCTTCATCACCCACATCAAGACCGATTGGCTGGACGGCCGCCACACCGTCTTCGGCAAGGTCCTGGAAGGCCAGGCCATCGTCGATTCGGTCAAGCAGGGCGACGTGATCCATTCGATCACCCTTGAAGGCGACGTCGACGCCGTGCTGGCCGCCCAGGCCGACCGCGTCGCGGAGTGGAACAAGCACCTCGCCGCCTGACCCCCTTCGAAACGGCCACCCACGGGTGGCCGTTTCCCTGTTCCCCGCCGCCCGCCCGGCCTGCGTGGCCATGCCCGCGGCGTCCCATCAAACGCTTGCAAGCAAGAGGAAACCCCCATGAAAGCACCCGTTCGTGTTGCCGTGACCGGCGCCGCCGGCCAGATCGGTTATGCCCTGCTGTTCCGCATCGCCTCCGGCGAAATGCTGGGCAAGGACCAGCCGGTCATCCTGCAGCTGCTGGAACTGCCGGTCGACAAGGCCCAGGCCGCCCTGAAGGGCGTGATGATGGAGCTGGAAGACTGCGCGTTCCCGCTGCTGGCCGGCATGGTTGGCACCGATGACGCCGAAGTCGCGTTCAAGGACGCCGACATCGCTCTGCTGGTCGGCGCACGTCCGCGTGGCCCGGGCATGGAGCGCAAGGACCTGCTGCTGGAAAACGCCAAGATCTTCACCGCCCAGGGCGCGGCGCTGAACAAGGTCGCCAGCCGCGACGTGAAGGTGCTGGTGGTCGGCAACCCGGCCAACACCAACGCCTACATCGCGATGAAGTCGGCCCCGGACCTGAAGCCGGAAAACTTCACCGCCATGCTGCGCCTGGACCACAACCGCGCGCTGAGCCAGCTGTCGGCCAAGCTCGGCAAGCCGGTCGGTGGCATGGAGAAGCTGGTCGTGTGGGGCAACCACAGCCCGACCATGTACCCGGACTACCGTTTCGCCACCGCCGACGGCGCCTCGATCGCCGATGCGATCAACGACCAGGAGTGGAACGCCAACACGTTCATCCCGACCGTCGGCAAGCGCGGCGCGGCGATCATCGAAGCCCGTGGCTCGTCCTCGGCCGCTTCGGCCGCCAATGCCGCCATCGACCACGTGCGTGACTGGGTGCTGGGCAGCAACGGCAAGTGGGTCACGATGGGCGTGCCGTCCGACGGTTCCTACGGCATTCCGGAAGGCGTGATCTTCGGTTTCGCGGTGACCACCGAGAACGGCAAGTACACCCTGGTCAAGGATCTGCCGATCGACGACTTCAGCCAGAAGTACATCGACAAGACCCTGGCCGAGCTGGAAGAAGAGCGCGCCGGCGTCGCCCACCTGCTGGGCTGATGCAGGCGGTACCGGCTCCGGTCGGTACGTCTTGCATCAAGGCAGGTACCGACCGCTGGTCGGTACGCAGAAAACGGGGAGGCTTCGGCTTCCCCGTTTTCATTTGGAATTCCTGGAACCGCATGATCCACCTGCACTACATCGACGACGCGCTGCTGGTGGCTGAAAAGCCCCCCGGCCTGCTGTCCGTGCCCGGCCGCAGCGCCGAGAACCAGGACTGCGTCGTCGCGCGCCTGCAGGCGCTGTACCCGGATGCGTTGACCGTGCACCGCCTGGACCAGGTGACTTCCGGGCTGCTGCTGCATGCGCGTGGCAAGGACATGCAGGCGGCGTTGTCGATGCAGTTCGAGCAGCGCCGGGTTGGCAAGCGCTATGAAGCGGTCGTCGAGGGGCTGCTTGAAGGCGATGCCGGCGACGTGGATCTGCCGCTGATCGTGGACTGGCCGAACCGGCCGAAGCAGATGATCGACCATGAGCGCGGCAAGCCGGCGCTGACGCGTTGGCGCGTGCTGGTGCGCGATGTTGAAGCGCGGCGCACGCGCGTGGCGTTGGAACCGATCACCGGCCGCAGCCATCAGTTGCGGTTGCACATGGCCAGTATTGGCCATCCGATTGTTGGCGACGTGCTGTATGACGCGGCACCGGCGCACCGCGTGCATCTGCATGCACGCAGCCTGCGGTTCACGCATCCGCTGACGGGCGAGGCGCTCGCGTTCGAGTCCGCGACTCCGTTCTAGGGATTCGGCAGGGCTTGCAGCCCTGCCTCCGCAGAATCAACGTCAATGTCAAAAGCCGGCTATACGTGGGTTGGCGGGACGGTGTCGGAGTGCGGGGCCGCCGCAAGTACGTCCGTGTAGGCTTGGCAGCCGCATCCATGCGGCTGACACCCCGCACTCCGACACCGCCCCACCTTCGACAGGTTCACTCGGCTGTTGGTAACGGTGGCCGTTGTTCCGCGCAGCTGTTGGTAGGTGTCGACCTTGGTCGACACGCTTTTTCTGTCAGATATCGAATGAATCATTCACGCATGGCGTGGATCTATCGTGTCGACCAAGGTCGACACCTACCAGAACAATATGCCGTTCCGACAGATCGCGGAATCTGTCGAAGGCGGGGTGGGTCCGGTGGCGGGAGTGTCCGCGGCATGGATGCCGCGGCCAAGCCCCCATGGACGGGTTTATGGCGTCTCCCGCCACCGGACCCACCCCGCCATCCCCAAGTAAGCCAGCTTCTGCTGTTGCTTCGGCTTCTGCAGGTGCAGGGCGCAGCCCTGCATGAAAAACCCACCCCCTACCAAGGTAGGGCGGCCCGCGCGCCAGCGCCGGACTATCCTCGAACCCATGACTTTGTCTGGGAGGGCTGCGTCATGAACTACGAGGAAACCTACCGTCGCTCGATCGACGAGCCGGAGGCCTTCTGGGGCGAGGAAGCCAAGCGCATCCATTGGCACAAACCGCCGCAGCAGGTGCTCGACTACAGCAACCCGCCGTTCCGGCGCTGGTTCGTCGGCGGCGAAACCAATCTCTGCTACAACGCCGTCGACCGCCACCTGGCAACGCGCGCCGACCAGCTCGCGCTGGTTGCGATTTCCACCGAAACCAACAGCACCCGCGAGATCACCTATCGCCAGCTGTATCGCGAAGTGAACGACTTCGCCGCCGTGCTCAAGCATCTCGGCGTCGGCCACGGTGACCGCGTGGTGATCTACATGCCAAACATGGCCGAAGCCGTGTTCGCGATGCTGGCCTGCGCGCGCATCGGTGCGGTGCACTCGGTGGTGTTCGGTGGCTTCGCCGCGCACAACCTGGCGCTGCGCATCGACGATGCGAAGCCGAAGTTGCTGATCGCAGCGGACGCCGGCATGCGCGGTGGCAAGCTGATTCCGTACAAGCCGATGGTCGACGCGGCCTGCGCCGAAGCGGCGTCGCCGCCACCGCACGTGCTGATCGTGTCGCGCGGGCTGGATGCCGCCGAACCCCGCGTGCCGGGTCGCGACGTGGACTACGCCGCGCTGCGTGCACAGGTTGGTGAGGTCGATGTGCCGGTACAGTGGCTGGAAGCGAGCGAGCCGAGCTACCTGCTGTACACCTCCGGTACTACCGGCAAGCCGAAGGGCGTGCAGCGCGATGTCGGTGGTTACGCGGTGGCGATGGCGCAGTCGATGGAGACCGTGTTCGACTGCAAGCCGGGCCAGGTGATGTTCTCCACTTCCGACGTCGGCTGGGCGGTAGGCCATTCGTACAACGTGTACGGCCCGCTGATCGGTGGCTGCACCTCGTTGCTGTACGAGGGGCTGCCGACGAATCCGGACCCGGGTATCTGGTGGGCGCTGTGCGAACAGTACAACGTGCGCACCATGTTCTCCTCACCCACCGCCATCCGCGTGCTGAAGAAGCATGACGCGGACTTCATCCATCGCCACGACCTGCGCGCCCTGAAGTATCTGTTCCTGGCCGGAGAGCCGCTGGACGAACCCACCGCGCACTGGATCAGCGAAGCGCTGGGCAAGCCGATCATCGACAACTACTGGCAGACCGAAACCGGCTGGCCGGCACTGACCCTGCTGCCGGGCCTGGAAATGAAGCCGGTGCGCTTCGGTTCACCGGGCTTCCCCAATCTCGGCTACCGGATGAAGGTGATCGACGAGAACACCGGCGAGGAAGTGGCGCCGGGGCAGAAGGGCGTGCTGGTGGTGTCGCCGCCCTTGCCGCCGGGTTGCATGAGCACGGTGTGGAACGACGACAGCCGTTTCCTGCAGAGCTACTTCAGCCACTTCAAGGAACTGCTGTACAGCTCGCTGGACTGGGCGATCCGCGATGACGATGGCTATACCTTCATCCTCGGCCGTACCGACGATGTGATCAACGTGGCCGGGCATCGTCTGGGCACGCGCGAGATCGAGGAGGCCATCTCCAGCCATCCGCGCGTGGCCGAGGCTGCCGTGATCGGGGTCAAGGACGAGCTGAAGGGGCAGGTGCCGCTGGTGTTCGTCACCCTCAAGCAGGGGCTTGAAGGCGAGGATCCGGCGCCGGTGGTGGCCGAGATGATGGCGACGGTGACGACTTCGCTTGGTGCGGTCGCGCGCCCGGCGCATGTGCACGTGGTCAACGCGCTGCCCAAGACCCGTTCGGGCAAGCTGCTGCGGCGCTCGTTGCAGGCGTTGGCCGAGCAGCGTGACCCGGGCGACCTGTCGACGCTGGACGACCCCAGCGCGCTGGAGGAGATCCGCCGCGCGCTGGGCCGTTGATCCGGTGGTGCCGGCCGCTGGCCGGCCCCCCATCAATCCCGAGGTTGCCGGCCAGCGGCCGGCACTACCCGCTGCACTTGCGCTAAGCTCGCCCTGTCATCGACCTGCAACACGCGGTGCGCGCCGGGGAATGCGCGCGCCGCCCAGGGGTGGCACACAGGGGGGCGTGCCCGTGAGGGTGCGCCGGCATGGCGCATCAAGGGAGGGGGATGCAATGGCATTGCTGCACGCCAAGACGGCTGCTGGCCGTCAGGAAATCGAAGACCGTGGCCGGCGCCTGCCGGCGGCACTGCGTTCAATCCTGCTGATGGTCGATGGCCATCGCGATGACACCGAACTGCGCGGCTTGTTCGATGGCCTGCGCGCACCTCCGGATGCACTGGAGCAGCTGGCCGCACAGGGACTGATCGAGGTGATCGGCGGGAGCGTAGAGGCCGCTCCGGCGCGTGGCATCAGCACCGGCCGCGAACAGGACCCGGCGCTGTACCAGCAGTTGTACGACGCGATGAGCGAGGCGGTGCGGCGCCACCTGGGGCTGAAGGGCTACTTCATGCAGTTGAAGATCGAACGCTGCACCGATGCGCTGGCGTTGGAACGCCTTTGCCCGGAACTGCTGGCGGCGGTGGGCAAGGCGCGCAGCCCGGCGCTGGCCCAGCGCTGGTGGCAGGAAACCCAGTCCGCCGTAGTAAACGCTGGCAAAGAGGTCGTGCAGGCCTGAGCCACCGCGTAAAGTGATCGGTTCACTTCCCCACAAGGAGTCCCGCGTGCAGGACGACCACGATGACACCGACACCCCCGGCTGGGACGCGATCAATGCGGCGCTTTCGCCGCTGTATGCCGGGCAGGAGCCGCAACACTACGGCACCGCGCTTCCCTACACGCTCGGCGGCCAGGATCCGCTGGATGGCATCAGCGTGTACTGGGCGGATGCGCCGGTTCCGCATTGGCACTACATCACCTACGGTTTCTCCGAGCTGTATGCCAAGGAGAGCAGTGATGCTGCCGCCAGCGGCTATGGTTTCGAGCTGACGTTCCGTCTCGCTGCCGAAGCCGCTGAGAACGCCGACAGCACGCCGCCGGTGTGGCCGATGAACCTGCTGCAGAACCTGGCGCGCTATGTGTTCGGCAGCGGCAACGTGTTCGAGGATGGCCACCATCTGAATGCCAACGGCCCGATCGCACTGGAGACCGACACGCGGTTGTGCCACCTGGCCTTCATTGCCGACCCGCAGTTGCCGGCACGCGACACCGCCAATGGCCACCTGCAGTTCCTGCAGCTGGTCGGATTGACCGATGAGGAAATGGAGGCAGTCAAGCGCTGGTCTACGCGCGGCGTGCTGCAGGCGCTGCAGCCGGCAATGCCGCTGTGGGTCAGCGACCTGCACCGCGGCAACCTGCTGGAGGACCCTGCGCTGGCGGCAGAGGTGCGGGCCGGCAGCGAGCGCGAAGGCTCCAGCACCGGCATGTTGTTCATCGAGACACTGGACTGGCGCCAGGAGGCGGGCATGATCACGCTGGTGCTTGGCGCCGGCCAGGTGGCGAGCGTGTGCGAACTGCTGCCGCTGCGCCTGCGCCACGGCAGATCGCTGGAACTGGTCAGCCGCGAGCGGCAGTGGGAGTTCATCGCCGACGGGGGCGGTGAAGTGGCGGACGTATCCGCCGACAGCGCGCGCTGGTCACTGGACGAGGCGGGCCTGCAGGCCCTGGCAGGGGTGCACGCCGAGCGCGGGGTCTACCCGCTGGCAGGAAGGTTGCGTATCGAGGTGGTGCCGACCTACCTGCGCGATGCCAAGGGGGAAGTGATCCGCCAGATCGGCTGATCGCGCCAATGAAATCGAGGGGGGCGGAGCCGCCTGGTAGCCGATGGGGTCAGATCCGTTCGCCACGCGAACGGCTCTGACCCCTGACCAAGGTCAGGCCAGGCCTTCGGCCTTCAGCGCGGCCTGCACGCCGGCATCGGCGTCCATGCGTGCCTTGTAGGCGGCCAGGTTGTCCAGGCCGGACAGATCAACCTTGGTACCGGCGGCCCAGCGCAGGGTGATGTAGAAGTACGGGTCGGCGAAGCTGCGGAAGCCGGCCAGCCAGGGCTTGTCGGCCAGCTGCTTGTCAGCGGTCTCGAACAGGCCACGCAGGCGCTTGTGCGCGGCGGCGCGGATCGCGTCGTACTGGCTCTCGTCGGCGATGAACTTGCCCGGCGCGAACAGCGGCGAGAAGGCCGGGTGCACGTCGGAATTGACGAAGGCCAGCCAGCGGGTGGCTTCGGCGCGCTGGCGCGGGCTGCCATCACCGGCGAGGCCGGCCTGCGGGAAGCTGTCGGCGATGTAGCCCATGATCGCGGCGTTCTGCAGCAGCACGAAGTCGCCGTCGACCAGTGCGGGAACGGCACCGGCCGGATTGATCTTCAGGAATTCCGGACCCTTCAGGGTGTCCTTGTTCAGCAGTTCAACCTCGAACGGCTGGCCGGTCCACTGCAGGGCGATGTGGTCGGCGGTGGAACAGGCACCGGGCTTGCTGTACAGCTTCATGGGAACTCCAGGTGATGCGGGCGGGAAACGCCCACTATCCCAGAGCCCGGCGGCGGCCGGCAACGCTGCCGCCAGCACGGATCGTTACGATTGCCGCGGCTTGAGGTTCTGCACCTTGTAGAAGGTGTGATCGCCGATGGTCGCCACCTGGTAGGCGTTGCGCCAGTTCGGGCTGGCGATGGACAGCGCGGCGAAGTGGCTGGCACCGGGCACGATCTCGCGGCGTTCGCCGGCCGGCAGCGCCCAGTTGCGCTCGGCGTCGAAAGCCACGTTCATCGCTTCGCTCCACGCCGCGTCATTGCCCAGCTGGGTGCCGGGGGAGACGATGGTCGGTGCGAACTGCTTGCGCGCGGTGACCACCTGGCACATCGAGTCGCCCCACAGGCCACTGTCGAGACGGCGCAGGGCGACCTCGGCAACAGCCTGCTGGCCGCGCAGGGTCTGGTCGCGGGCTTCCAGGTAGACGGTGGTGCTCAAACACAGTGAATCAGCGGCCGGCTGAGGCAACAACTGCGACAGCCAGAGAATCCAGGCCAGTTTCATATAACTCCTTGCTCCGTATGGGCCGCACCCTCCGGTTCCGGCCGCGGGGCGACAGGAGGTGGGGGACGACTTGGCGTCATGGGGAGGCGGCCATCGGGGCCGCCCCGTGGGCAGCCCCAAAAGAAACGATCAGGACCGATCGTGGGGACTGCGCCGGCTCACCGGAAACTGGCTGGTGAGCGGAAAGATGGCGCAAGGTAGGGGGGCATAGCCGAACGCATCGTGAACCGCTCGGCTTGACATTCAGGTTCAACCGGGGTGACGGAAATCACATTCCGTCCCCCATTCAGGCGCTCATCAGAGCGCGGCGGCGACCCGGCTGCCCTGGTCGATGGCGCGTTTCGCATCGAGTTCGGCGGCCACGTCGGCACCGCCGATCAGCTGCGCGTTGATGCCGGCCGCCTGCAGTTCGGCCTGCAGCGTGCGGTTCGGTTCCTGCCCGGCGCAGATCACCACATGGTCGACCGGCAGCAGCTGTTCGCTGCCGTCCACGCGGATGCGCAGGCCCTCGTCGTCCACCCCCAGGTACTCGACGCCACCGAGCATGCGCACGCCCTTGGCCTTCAGCGTGGCGCGATGGATCCAGCCGGTGGTCTTGCCCAGCCGCGCGCCCGGCTTGCCCGGGCTGCGCTGCAGCAGCCACAAGCGCCGCGGTGACGGCTCGACCTCGGGCCGACCCAGCGAGCCGCGTGCCTCGAAGCTGGGGTCCACGCCCCATTCGGCCATCCAGCGCTGCGGATCCAGCGAGGGGGATTCACCGGCGTGGCTGAGGAATTCGCCGACATCGAAGCCGATGCCGCCGGCGCCGATGATCGCCGCATTGGCGCCCACTTCGACCCGTCCCAGCAGCACGTCCAGGTAGCTCACCACCTTGGCGTGATCGGCACCGGGGAAATCGACCTTGCGCGGGGTGATGCCGGTGGCCAGCACCACCTCGTCGAAGCCAGCCAGTTGGGAAGCGTCGACGCGGGTGCCCAGGCGCAGCTGTACGCCGGTCTCCTGCAGCGCGTGGCGGAAGTAGCGCAGGGTCTCGTGGAACTCTTCCTTGCCGGGGATGCGCTTGGCCACGTTGAACTGGCCGCCGATCTCATCATTGGCATCGAACAGGGTGACCTGGTGGCCACGCTGGGCAGCGACAGTGGCGCAGGCCAGGCCGGCGGGGCCGGCGCCGACCACCGCAACCTTCTTCGGCGTAGCAGTGGGACGATAGACCAGCTCGGTCTCGTGGGCGGCGCGCGGATTGACCAGGCAGCTGGCCAGCTTGTTCTCGAACACGTGGTCCAGGCAGGCCTGGTTGCAGGCGATGCAGGTGTTGATCGCCTCCGCGCGGCCGGCACGGGCCTTGTTCGGCCACTGCGGGTCGGCCAGCAGCGGGCGTGCCAGCGACACCATGTCGGCGCCGCCACCGGCCAGGATGCGTTCGGCAACGTCGGGCATGTTGATGCGGTTGGTCGCCACCAGCGGTACCTTCACATGCGGCTTGAGCTTGGCGGTGACGCCGGCAAAGGCCGCGCGCGGCACCGAGGTGGCGATGGTCGGAATGCGCGCTTCGTGCCAGCCGATGCCGGAATTGATGATCGTTGCGCCAGCCGCCTCGATCGCCTGCGCCTGTTGAACGATCTCGTCCCAGTCGCTGCCGTCGTCGACCAGATCCACCAGTGACAGGCGGTAGATGATGATGAAGTCCGGGCCACAGGCCTCGCGGATGCGGCGCACGATCTCGACCGCGAAGCGCATGCGCTGGCGCGCGTCGCCGCCCCAGGCATCGGCGCGCTTGTTGGTGCGCGGGGCGATGAACTCGTTGATGAGGTAGCCCTCCGAGCCCATCACTTCCACGCCGTCGTAGCCGGCCTCGCGGGCCAGCTTCGCGCTGCGAGCGTAGTCGGCGATATGGCGCTCTACGCCGCTGGCCGACAATGCGCGCGGGGTGAACGGGTTGATCGGTGCCTTCAGCTTCGACGGTGCCACCGACAACGGGTGGTAGGCATAGCGGCCGGCATGCAGCAACTGCAGGCAGATCTTCGCGCCGTGCTGGTGCGCGGCGGCGGTGAGCTGGCGGTGCGGCCGCACTTCCCAGGGCCAGGACAGCTTGCCACCGAATGGCTTCAGCCAACCGACCACATTGGGCGCGAAGCCGCCGGTGACGATCAGGCCGACGCCGCCCTCGGCGCGCTCGGCGAAGTAGGCCGCCAGCCGTGGGAAGTCGCGGGCGCGATCTTCCAGGCCGGTGTGCATCGAACCCATCAGGACGCGGTTGCGCAGCTGGGTGAAGCCCAGATCCAGCGGGGCGAACAGGTGGGGATAGGCGCTTTCGTTGGCTGGCGACATGGTCGATACGCTTGCGTACGGAAGCGCGAAGCGTGCCGCGAAACGGCGGCCGGGGCAAGGGCCGCTTCTTTGGGAGGGCTGGCCGCTGTCTGACGGTTTGGTAGTGCCGGCCGCTGGCCGGGTGCGCTCGGCACATGCGTGCTGTCGCTCCCGCGTTTCGCTGCGCGAATCGCGGGCCCCACTCACCGGCCTCCAACCCCCGCGCCTGCGGCGCTGCCCCCGAACTCCGGGGGCGGTAGCGCCGGCCGCTGGCCGGCATTGCGGTCAACTCAGGGCGATTGCGGCTGCCGGGCAGCGGCGGGTACCACCGGGGGGCGGCCGATCCCGAACCAGCCCAGCGTCACTCCGCACAGCGGCCCGATCAGCAGGGCGAAGGCGAGGGTGCCGAGGCCGACATTGCCGCCCAGGCACCAGCCCAGCAGCAGTACGCTGCCTTCGATCAGGCTGCGCACCTTCCAGATCGGCCAGCCGGTACGGGCATGCAGACCGGTCATCAGGCCATCGCGTGGCCCCGGGCCAAGGCGGGCACCGATGTACAGGCCGGTGGCCAGCGCCACCAGCAGCATGCCGGCACAGAACATCGCCACCTGCCAGCCAAGGCCGACGGCCGGCGGCAGCAGCCACAGCCCGAACTGTGCGGAGGGGCCGATCAGCATCACGTTGAGCACGGTGCCGAGGCCCGGCTTCTGCCGCAGGGGCCACCACAGCAGGAGCACCAATGCACCGATGGCATTGGTTGCCAGGCCGAATGACAGCGGCGTCTGCGCGGCGATGCCCTGCGACAGCACATCCCAGGGTGCCACGCCGATGGCGGCGCGGATCATCAGCGAGGCGCCGAAGCCGTACAGGAACAGGCCGGTGATCAATTGCAGCAGGCGCAAGGGCAGGGCGGTGGGCATGGCGGTCCGGGGGCGGGGATCTGTTTCCACCGTATCGCCGTTTCTGCATCATCCATAGATACAGATGCCGGCCAATCCGCCGCTACAGGTAGCGTCGATCCCGCGTAGAGGCTGTGGTGTAGAGCCGAGCCCCTGATCGGCTCCGCACCGCGGCGTCAGTCGTCCCAGCCGACCAGCGCCAGCTTGCCCACCGTGCGCCCGCTGGCCAGGCGCTGATGCGCGATGTCCAGGTTGGCTGCATTGATCGTGCCCAGCGTCTCATTGAGCGTACCGCGCAGCTGGCCGGCATCGATCATGCTGGCCGCACGGCTGAGGATGCGGTGCTGTTCGATGCAGTCGGCGGTGGCGAAGCGCGAACGCGCGAACATGAATTCCCAGTGGATGCCGATGCATTTGGCCTTGTAGGGATCGCCGATGCGCAGTGCACCCCGCGGCTCGACGATCAGGCCGACGTGGCCCTGCGGTGCCAGCAGCTGGCCCAGTTCATCCCAGTAGTGGTCGGTGTCGGCCAGATTGAGCGCGACCTGCACCGCATCGATGCCCAGCGCCTGCAACTGGGGCTGCAGTGGCTGCCGATGGTCGATCACATGCGCGGCCCCCATCTGTCGGCACCAGTCGATCGAGGCCTCGCGCGAGGCGGTGGCGATCACCTCGAAACCGGCATGGCGTGCCAGCTGGATCGCCATCGAGCCGACGCCGCCGGCGCCGCCGATCACCAGCAGGTGCTGGCCCACGTGGCGGCGGCCATCGAGCTGCAGCGGCATGCGCTGGAACAGCAGTTCCCAGGCTGTGAGAGTGGTCAGCGGCAGCGCGGCCGCTTCAGCGAAATCGAGCGTGGTCGGCTTGCGGGCGACCAGGCGCTCATCAACCCACTGGTACTGGGCGTTGCAGCCCGGTCGGGTCACGTCACCGGCGAAGTAGACCTCGTCACCGGAGGCGAACAAGCTGGCCTCGTCACCGATGGCTTCGACCACGCCGGCTGCGTCCCAGCCGAGCACCCGGGGAACCTCAAGGGTGGCCGGATCGGTGGCGGCCCGCTGCTTGCCATCGACGGGGTTGACCGAAACCGCTTCGATCCGCACCAGCAGATCGCGGCCGCGAGGAGGCAGCGGCGGCGGCAGCAGGACATCACGCAGGGCGGGCGCGTATTCACGACTCAGGGCGACGGCTTTCATCACGGCTCCGGCTGGGTTCGTGATCCCATCATAAGGTTCCTCACGTTTCCTCAGACGCGCTGAACCGTGTGATGCAGCACGTTGCGCAATATGTCGCTTCTCGCACCTAAACCCCGTCAAACCCTTGCAGCGTGTGGGTCTTGCGGATTTTCATCATCCTGTATAGGGTTTCAACGTCGGACCGGTGGACGGTCGGGCGCAACACTTCACATGTTACGGGACTGTTAACATGGCCTTCACCCGCCTGAGCATAATGTTCGCGGCGGTGGCGTGCTGAATCGGCTGTCGAACATCGACGCACTAGTGCTGGCCCATGCCTCTACCGGTTTCATACCCCCGAAATAGGAGCTGTACTCAATGAACAAGAAGATCCTTACTGCCGCGCTGCTGGGCGGCCTGGCTTTCGCCCAGGCAGCTTCTGCGCAGGAGTTCGATGACCGCTGGTACCTGACCGGTTCGGCCGGCTTCAACTTCCAGGACAGCGACCGTCTGACCAATGACGCTCCGTTCGTGACCCTGGGCCTGGGTAAGTTCATCAGCCCGAACTGGTCGCTGGACGGTGAGCTGAACTACCAGAACCCGAACTTCGACAGCAACCAGGACCTGAACTGGTCGCAGTACGGCGTCTCGCTGGACCTGCGTCGCCACTTCATCAAGGAAGGCCGCGGCTGGAACCCGTACATCGTCGGTGGCCTGGGCTACCAGAAGTCGGAAGAAGAGTACGCTGCGCTCGACAACAACGGCCCGCGCCAGCGTAAGGACGGCAATGTTGCTGCCAAGCTGGGCGTCGGCCTGCAGACCACCTTCGAGAAGCGTGTTGCTGTCCGCGCCGAAGTGGCCTACCGCGCTGACTTCGACGACCAGAGCATCGCCGCACGTGACGAAAGCTGGTTCGGCGACGTGCTGGCTTCGGTCGGCGTCGTGATCCCGCTGGGCCCGGCTCCGGTCGCGGCTGCTCCGGCTCCGGCTCCGGTTGCCCCGAGCTGCGCCGACCTGGACGACGACGGTGACGGCGTCAACAACTGCGACGACAAGTGCCCGAACTCGCAGCCGGGTCAGACCATCGGTCCGGACGGTTGCCCGGTTCCGGTCTCCATCGACCTGAAGGGCGTCAACTTCGACTTCGACAAGTCGAACCTGCGTCCGGACGCCGTGGCGATCCTGAGCGAAGCCACCGAGATCCTGAAGCGTTACCCGGATCTGCGCGTTGAAGTTGCCGGTCACACCGACTCGAAGGGTACCGACGCTTACAACCAGAAGCTGTCGGAGCGTCGTGCTACCGCCGTGTACAACTACCTGACCAAGAACGGCGTTGACGCCGGTCGCCTGGTCGGCCCGATCGGCTACGGCGAGAGCCGTCCGATTGCTCCGAACACCAACCCGGATGGTTCGGACAACCCGGAAGGTCGCGCCAAGAACCGTCGTACCGAGCTGAACGTCCAGAACTAAGTTCTGACGCTCTGCCCGTAGGACACAGCAGGACCCGGCTTCGGCCGGGTCTTGTTGTTTCTGCGGGCAGGACGCTCGCCTGTGACGCGGCAAGGCAACCATTCGTCGGTCTTTTGTCCGTAAAACCAATAAGTTGTCGTATTCATTGAAAGTGGCGCTTGAAAGCTGACGCGGCATTGCTAAACTCGCCGCGTCACTTCCTTCCGTGGATGCCCCTCATGCTGCGCTCTGCATCGGCCGCCGTCCTGGCGCTGGCCCTGGTTCCCGCCGCCCACGCTGCGGTCGATTGCTCGGTCAACACCAGCGCCTCGCCGCTGCCGTTGCCGGCCACGACCATCGCGCCAGTGGCCGACGAGCTGTACATCCGTGGCAACCAGCTGGGCATGCCGGCCGGTGTGCTGAGCAGCAACTACGATCCGTCGCAGTCGCTGGACCAGGTGCTGCAGCGCCTGCGCATCGACGGCTGCCAGAACATCGCCAAGGCCATTCCGAGCGCACCGGCGGTGAAGCCGAACGATCCGGCGGCCTACAAGCCGCAGACCGAATTCGACAACACGCCCTGGCGCTTCGACATGAGCCAGAACGGCAAGCGCATGACCGCCGAAGAGTTCGACGCCTGGATGAAGGCGCGCGGCGTTCGCGTGGTCAAGGCGCGTCCGGCTCCGGCCGCCACTCCGGCCCCGGCCGAAGCACCGGCTGAGACCAAGCCGGTCGACAAGAAGTAAGCGCCGCGGGGAGCAGAGGCTTGCGCACGCGCCGCCCACCTGCCGCCCCCGCCGCCCGCTCCCGCGCACCGCGTGGGCGTGCGACTCCGGATGTCTCCAGTGGCGTGCGCCATGGCCTGGCGCGCGTGCTGTCCAAGGCGGGGGTGTGCTCGCGCAGCGAGGCCGCGCGCTGGATTGCCGAGGGCCGCGTACGCGTGTCCGGCCGCATCGTTCGTGATCCCGAGTTCCCGATTGCCAGTCCGCCCCCGCCGATCGAGGTCGACGGCCAGCCGATGGGGGCGCCGCAGCGCCTGTACCTGATGCTCAACAAGCCGCGCGGGGTGGTCACCACGGCGCAGGACGAGCGTGGTCGCGACACCGTGTATCGCTGCTTCGATGGTGCCGGCCTGCCGTGGATCGCGCCGGTCGGGCGCCTGGACAAGGCCAGCGAAGGCTTGCTGTTGTTCAGCAATGATCCGCAGTGGGCGGCGCACCTGACCGATCCGGAGACCGGCCCGCAGAAGACCTATCACGTGCAGGTGGATCGTCTGCCCGATGAGGACACCCTGGCCGCGCTGCGCGCCGGTGTCGAAGACGCGGGCGAGCTCCTCGCCGCCCGTGCCGTGCGCGTACTGCGCAGTGGCGACAAGACCGCATGGCTGGAGGTGGTCCTCGACGAGGGCCGCAACCGCCATATCCGCCGCCTGTTGGCGGCCTTCGACCTGCAGGTGCTGCGCCTGGTCCGGGTCGCGATCGGTGGGCTGGTGCTCGGCGATCTCGGCAAGGGCCAGTGGCGGGTTCTGCAGGTCAGCGACCAGCAGCGGCTGGGGGCCGCTGCACCGGGCTGATCATCGCCCGTGGCCGGCAGTTGCCGGCCGCCGTTCCAGGCGTAGGGGGCGCCTGGCTGTCGACATTCCCGAACGGAGCCTGCCATGTACCACCCGACCCTCAATCAAACCCTGCGCTGTGCAGGCCTGCTGCTGCCGATGGTGCTGCTGGCCGCCTGCGGCGGCCACAAGAAGGTGGCCAAGGCGGAAATGCCTGCCGAGACCCCGGTGGTGGAAGTGAAGACCCCGGAGTTGGATGGTCGCGGCAGTTACCGCTTCCTGATGAGCAACGGCGACAAGAAGATGACCGCCGATGAGTTCGATGCCTGGATGAAGGCCAACGGTATCCGCGTAGCCAAGGGCAATGGCCAGGATGCCGCCGCCAAGCCGGTGGTGGTGGCCAGCAAGGACGAGCCGAAGGGCAAGAAGAAAAAGAAGTGACGCCAGTGGGTGCCGACCTCGGTCGGCACGCCATCAAGCTGCGGTAGGTGCCGACCTTGGTCGGCACGCTTTGACCGCTGGGATCATCCCTTGACCACGCCCAGTTCGACACCGATGCGGGTGAACGCATCAATCGCCCGGTCCAGGTGCTCGCGGCTGTGCGCGGCGCTGATCTGGGTACGGATGCGGGCCTGGCCCTTGGGCACCACCGGGAAGAAGAAGCCGATCGCGTAGATGCCTTCTTCCAGCAGGCGCTCGGCGAACTTCTGCGCCAACGGTGCGTCATACAGCATCACCGGGCTGATCGGATGCACGCCCGGCTTCACGTCGAAACCGGCGGCGGTCATCTTCTCGCGGAAGTAGGCGGTGTTCTCGGCCAGGGTGCTGCGCAGGTCGTCAGCGGCAGCCAGCATTTCGAACGCCTTGATGCCGGCGGCCACCACGTGCGGCGGCAGCGAGTTGGAGAACAGGTACGGGCGCGAGCGCTGGCGCAGCAGTTCGATCACCTCGGCGCTGGCGCAGGTGAAGCCGCCCAGTGCGCCGCCCATGGCCTTGCCCAGAGTGCCGGTGATGATGTCGATCTTCTCCAGCACCCCCTTCACTTCGGCCGAGCCGCGGCCGGTGGCGCCAAGGAAGCCGGTGGCGTGGCATTCGTCGATGTGCACCAGGGCGTTGTACTTCTTTGCCAGCGCGGTGATCTCGTCCAGCGGCGCGATGAAGCCATCCATCGAGAAAACGCCGTCGGTGGTGATCAGCTTGGTCTTGCAGCCGGCGGCATCGGCGGCCTGCAGCTGGGCTTCCAGATCGGCCATGTCACAGTTGGCGTAGCGGAAGCGCTTGGCCTTGCACAGGCGCACGCCGTCGATGATCGAAGCATGGTTCAGTGCATCGGAAATGATCGCGTCGTTCTCGCCAAGCAGCGGCTCGAACAGGCCGCCGTTGGCGTCGAAGCAGGCCGCGTACAGGATGGTGTCCTGCTTGCCGAAGAAGTCGGCGATCTGCTTTTCCAGCTGCTTGTGCAGGTCCTGCGTGCCGCAGATGAAGCGCACCGAGGCCATGCCGAAGCCGTGGGTATCCAGCGCATCCTTGGCGGCCTGGATCAGGTCCGGGTGATCGGCCAGGCCCAGGTAGTTGTTGGCGCAGAAGTTCAGCACCTTGCGGCCATCGTCGAGAGTGATCTCGGCAGACTGCGGGCTGGTGATGATCCGCTCGGACTTGAACAGGCCCTGGGCGCGGATGGCGTCCAGTTCCTCGGCGTAGTGGCGGGTCAGGGCGGAGGAGGCGTCGGTCATGGCGTGGGCGCGGCTCTGAACGGGAAACCGCTGATTCTACCGGGCATCGCCGCTTGCCGACCGGCCCGGGCGGGGCATCGCCACGGCCGGCACATGTTGCATCGCAATAGCAAAGTGGTTAAAAATTCGTGAACCGGAGCTGTCCCGTTCCGGCCGATACGCCCGCCCTCGGCCTTCCACGCCACCGCCCCCACCGGAGACGCTCATGAAGCACGCCCGTGCCTGCCTCGCCATTGCCGCTGCCTTGACCCTGGCTGCCCCGTTCGCCGCCAGTGCCCAGGAAAACGAATCGCCGTACAGCTGGAACGTCACCGCCGTGTCGGACTACCTGTTCCGTGGTGTCTCGCAGACCGACGAAAAGCCGACCCTGCAGGCCGGTTTCACCTACACCTCGCCGGTAGGCCTGTATGCCGGTGTCTGGGGGTCGGGCGTGGACTTTGGTCCGGGCGACCCGAACACCGAGGTCGACTACCAGATCGGTTACGGCGTGGACGTCACCCCGCGCGTCAACTTCGATGTGCTGCTGAACCGCTATACCTACATCGGTGCCAGCAACCAGAACTACAACGAGCTGGTGACCACCACCACGCTGGATGAGACCTACAAGCTGACGGTGGCCTACACCAACGATGTCTGGAACAGCAGCACCGATGGCTGGTACTTCGGCATGGGCGGCAGCTGGGGCCTGCCGAAGGACTTCACCCTGAATGCCAACGTCGGCCGCAGCACCTTCGAGGACGGCATCGCCAAGGACTACACCGACTGGAACGTCGGCGTCGAACGCCAGTTCGGCCTGTTCAACGTCGGCCTCGGCTACTACGGCACCGACGGCAACGGCCGCGACAACTCCGGCAAGCTGGCACACAGCCGCGTGCTGCTGACCGTGGCCGTCGGCAAGTAACCCTTGCTTCGGTAGGTGCCAGGCTTGCCTGGCACGCATTGCGAAAAAGGCGCCCATCGGGCGCCTTTTTCAATTCCGCAGTGTTCTTGATCCCATCTGGGGAAGAGCCCCCTTGTTGTTCAAGGGGGCGCGCCAAAGGCGCGGGGATAAGGAAACATGCGGGGGAATTGACCCTTCGGGTCAATTCCAGCTGAGCACGACCTTGCCGGCCTTGCCTTCTTCCATCAGGTCGAAACCCTTCTGGAAGTCGTCGATCGGCAGCTGGTGGGTCATCACCTTGCCGAGCGGGAAGCCGGACAGCACCAGCTGGGTCATCTTGTACCAGGTCTCGTACATCTTGCGGCCGTAGATGCCCTGCACGGTCAGGCCCTTGAAGATGATCTTGTCCCAGTCGCAGCCGGCACCCTTGGGCATGATGCCCAGCATGGCGATCTTGCCACCGTGGTACATGCAGTCGAGCATGTCGTTGAACGCACGAGGGTTGCCGCTCATTTCCAGGCCCACATCGAAGCCCTCCATGTGCAGTTCCTTCATCACGTCCTTCAGCGACTGGTTGGCGACGTTGACCACCCGGGTGGCGCCCATGTCGGCGGCCAGCTTCAGGCGGAAGTCGTTGACGTCGGTCACCACCACGTTGCGCGCACCGATGTGCTTGCAGATGCCGGCAGCGATGATGCCGATCGGGCCCGCGCCGGTGATCAGCACGTCCTCACCGATCACGTCGAATTCCAGTGCGCAGTGCGCTGCGTTGCCGTACGGGTCGAAGAACGCGGCCAGCTCCGACGGGATCTGGTCCGGGATCGGCCACAGGTTGCTGGCCGGCATCACCATGTATTCGGCAAAGGCACCATTGACGTTGACGCCGATGCCGACGGTGTTCGGGCACAGGTGCGGGCGGCCGCCGCGGCAGTTGCGGCAGTGGCCGCAGACGATGTGGCCTTCGGCCGAGACGCGCTGGCCGATCTCGTAGCCGGTCACGCCCGGGCCGATTTCGGCAATGCGGCCGACAAATTCATGGCCGATGGTCAGGCCCGGCTTGATCGTGCGCTGGCTCCACTCGTCCCACAGGTAGATGTGCAGGTCGGTACCGCAGATCGCGGTCTTCTCGAGCTTGATCAACACCTGGTTGGGGCCCGGAGTCGGCACCGGAACCTCTTCCATCCAGATGCCCTTGGCTGCTTCGCGCTTGACCAGGGCCTTCATCGTTTGCTGCGCCATCGGGGTGGAACTCATCAGGGGGAAAGCGCGGATTATAGGGTGCCGCGCGGATTTCCCATGTTGCGCTGCGGGTGCTTTGGCGGAACGAAAGGCGTGCGCCGACGGGCGTTTCGAACGTGCTGCAAACAGCAGCGCCTCCTTGATTCCGGGGGAGGGGGCGTGGTCACCCTGGCCGGGACACGCAAAAGCCCATCCATGGTGCTCGATGGCGCCATCCATGGCGCCAACGGTCCCGGCCAGGGTGACCACGCCCCCTCTGGACGATTCCATGTGCGCGGCCGACGTGCGCATGGCAGAGCAAGAAGTAGGCCCATGACTTCCGGGGTTCGGGCCGGGGCAGGGCAGCGGGCTACAATCGAGGGTTCCACTACCAGGGGCCGCTCCATGCGCTCGAACCTGCTTGCATTCTCCATCGTCGCCAGCCTTGGGCTGGTCCAGGTCGCCCACGCCGCAGAAGGCATGTGGGTGCCGCAGCAGCTGCCGGAAATCGCCGGGCCGCTGCAGAAGGCCGGCCTGAAGCTGTCCCCGGAGCAGCTGGCCAACCTGACCGGTGACCCGATGGGTGCGGTGGTTGCGCTGGGGGGCTGCACCGCCAGCTTCGTCTCGCCGCAGGGCCTGGTGGTCACCAACCACCACTGCGCGTATGGCGCCATCCAGCTCAATTCGACCGCGCAGAAGAACCTGATCAAGGACGGCTTCAACGCACCGACCCTGAAGGATGAACTGAGCGCCGGCCCGAACGCCCGCGTGTTCGTGCTCGACCAGATCACCGACGTCACCGCCCAGGCCAAGGCCGCCATCGCCGCCGCAGGCAACGACCCGCTGGCCCGCAGTCGCGCGCTGGACGCCTTCGACAAGGCCCAGGTTGCCGCCTGTGAAGCCGATGCCGGCTTCCGCTGCCGCCTGTACAGCTTCTCCGGCGGCAACACCTATCGCCTGTTCCGCAACATGGAAATCAAGGACGTGCGCCTGGTCTACGCGCCCCCGGGCAGCGTCGGCAAGTTCGGCGGCGACGTCGACAACTGGATGTGGCCGCGCCACACCGGCGATTTCTCGTTCTACCGCGCCTACGTCGGCAAGGATGGCAAGCCGGCCGCCTTCGCCGCCGACAACGTGCCGTACCAGCCCAAGCACTTCCTGAAGTTCGCCGACCAGCCGCTGGGCGCCGACGACTTCGTGATGGTGGCCGGCTACCCGGGCCGCACCAACCGCTATGCGCTGGCCGGTGAGTTCAACGAAACCGCCAGCTTCACCTACCCGACCATCGCCAAGCACTACAACGCCGTGCTCAAGATGATCGCCGACGCCGGCAAGGCCGACGCCGACGTCAAGGTGAAGTACGCCGCCACCGCCGCCAGCATGAACAACGTGGCCAAGAACTACCTGGGCCAGCTGGAGGGCTTCAAGCGCATCGATGCCGCCGGCCAGAAACAGGCGGAAGAAGCCGCCGTGCTGGCGTGGCTGAAGAAGCAGGGCGCTGCCGGCAAGCCGGCGCTGGCCGCACATGCGCAGCTGGTCAAGCATCTGGATACCAGCAAGTCGACCCGCGAACGCGACCTGTTCGTTGGTCAGTTCAACAACACCTCGGCCGTTGGTGCGGCAATCACCCTGTACCGCCTGTCGATCGAGCGCAGCAAACCGGATGCCGAGCGCGAAGCCGGTTACCAGGAACGCGACCTGACCACCATTGAAGGTGGCCTGAAGCAGATGGACCGCCGCTATGTGGCGAAGATGGACCAGCAGCTGCAGGCCTACTGGCTGGAGCAGTACGTGGCCCTGCCGGCCGCGCAGCGCGACAATGAAGTGCTGAACAAGTGGCTGGCCGGTAGCGATGCCAACGCAGTCAAGGCGCTGGTGGGCAAGCTGTCGGGCACCGAGCTCGGCAGCCTGGACGCACGCCTGAAATGGTTCAAGGCCGACCGTGCCGCATTCGAAGCCAGCAGCGATCCGGCCATCCAGTACGCCGTGGCTGTCATGCCGGCACTGCTGAAGCAGGAAGAGCAGAAGAAGATCCGCGAAGGTGAATCGCTGACCGCGCGTCCGCTGTACCTGCAGGCCGTGGCCGACTACAAGAAGAGCCAGGGCGAGTTCGTCTACCCGGACGCCAACCTGTCGCTGCGCATCACCTTCGGCAACGTCATGGGCTACGGCAAGGACGGCGTGAAGTACACCCCGTTCACCACCCTGGAAGGCGTGGCGGCGAAGGAAACCGGTGAAGATCCGTTCGATTCGCCGAAGGCGCTGCTCGATGCGGTCAAGGCCAAGCGTTATGGCGGCCTGGAAGACAAGCGCATCGGTTCGGTGCCGGTGAACTTCCTGTCCAACCTGGACATCACCGGCGGCAACTCGGGTTCGCCGGTGCTGGACGCCAACGGCAGGCTGGTCGGCCTGGCATTCGACGGCAACTGGGAATCGGTCAGCTCCAACTGGGTGTTCGACCCGGTGATGACCCGCATGATCGCCGTCGACAGCCGCTACATGCAGTGGATCATGCAGGAAGTGGCGCCGGCGCCGCAGCTGCTGAAGGAACTGAACCTGGCGAAATAAACCGGTTGCGGTAGTGCCGGCCGCTGGCCGGCAAACCCGACCCGATGGCCGGGAATTCCGAAACCCCGCGACCCACGTCGCGGGGTTTTTTCATGCCCGCCCCGACCCGGCGCGCCGAACAGGTATCATCCGTGTTCCGCGCACTTCACAGGATGTGAACGAAACGCGGGAACCTCCTCCCCCCAGGACCCCTTGCACGCATGCGCATCCTGCTTGCCCGCCACGGTGAAACGCCGTGGAACGCCGAAGGCCGCTATCAGGGCCAGATCGACATCCCGCTGTCGCCGATCGGCGAAGCCCAGGCCCAGGCACTGGGTGCCCGCCTGGCCTCGGTCGACATCACCCGTGCCGTCGCCTCGCCGCTGTCGCGCGCGCAGCGCACCGCGCAGCTGGCGCTTGGCGCCGCCCGTGCCGACATGCTGCTGACCGAGCCGGAACTGCAGGAAATCGCCCACGGCGAATGGGAAGGGCTGCTGGCCAGCGAGATCCACGAGAAGGATCCGTCGCGCCTGCAGGCCTGGCGCGAGGAGCCGGATACCGTGCTGATGCCCGGCGGCGAATCGCTGCGCCTGGTGCTGGAGCGCAGCTGGCGCGGCCTGGCCCGCGCCACCGACGGCCTCGGCGAGCACGACACCCTGCTGGTGGTTGCCCATGACGCGGTGAACCGCGTGATCCTGTGCAAGGTGCTGGGCCTGCCGATCTCCCGCCTGTGGACCTTCCGCCAGGCACCGACCACGCTCAACCTGCTCGAAGGCGCCGACCTTGACAGCCTGGAAGTGGTGCGCCTGAACGACTGCGCCCACCACACGCCGTTCTTCGGCGAAGCCAAGCACCGCGCACTCTGATCGATCCCCTCGCACCAACTGCTTCTGCTGGAACCGCTGCCGTGACGAACACCCCGACCACCCTGGCCGACTGGCTGGACTACATTGAACGCCAGCATCCGGCGAGCATCGACATGGGCCTGGAGCGCGTGCGCGCCGTGGCCACGGCGATGGGCCTGGGGGCGCCGGCCAAGCGCACCATCGTGGTCGGTGGCACCAACGGCAAGGGCTCCACCGTGGCCTTGATCGAAGCCATTGCACGTGCCGCCGGCTGGAAGGTCGGCGCGTACACCTCGCCGCACCTGCTGCGCTACAACGAGCGCGTGCGCATCGACGGCCAGGACGTGGACGATGCCGCGCTGGTCGCTGCGTTCAGTGCGGTCGAGGCCGCGCGTGGCGAGACCACGCTGACCTATTTCGAGTACGGCACGCTGGCTGCGCTGCAGCTGTTCGCCGACGCCGGGCTGGACCTGGCGGTGCTGGAAGTGGGCCTGGGCGGCCGCCTGGATGCGGTCAACATCGTCGATGCCGACGTGGCGGTGATCACCACCGTGGACATCGACCACGCCGAATGGCTGGGCGAGGACCGCGAGGCGATCGGCACCGAGAAGGCCGGCATCATCCGCGGCTGGAAGCCGGTGATCCTGGGCGAGACCGACCCGCCCTCGAGCGTGCTCGCGCGTGCCTACCTGGTCGGTGCCAACGCGATCCGCGGCGGCAGCGATTACTTCTACGAGCCGATCGACGCCCAGCGCTGGCGCTGGCGCGACGTCGGCCTGCGCATGGAGCTGCCGACCCCGGCGCTGGCCGGCCCGATCCAGCTGGCCAATGCCGGTGCGGCCATCGCCGCGCTGCGCGCGCTGGACAAGCCGGTGCCGCGCGCGGCGTGGGCCGCCGGTATCGCGGCGGCGCGCATTCCGGGCCGCCTGCAGGCGTTCGAGCGTGGCGGTGTGCAGATCCGCGTCGACGTCGGGCATAACCCGCAGGCGGCGGGCCAGCTGGCGCGCGCGCTGAAGGCCGAGGCGTCGGCCGGGCGCACCTTGGCGGTGTATGCCGCATTGCAGGACAAGGACGCGGCGGGTGTGGTGCAGGCATTGCAGGGCGTGGTTGGCGAGTGGACCCTTGCCGGCCTGGACGGCCCGCGTGGCCAGAGTGCCGCCCAGTTGCAGGCGCGCCTGGCCGAGACCGCTGCTGGCAGCGCGCAGCTGGCCGCTTCGGTCGAACAGGCGCTGGCGCAGGTACTGGCCCGGGCCGAGCGCGGTGACCGCGTACTGGTGTTTGGCTCCTTCCATACCGCTGCCGCCGCGTTGCAGTGGTTGCAGGGCAGCGCCTGAGCCACGTTCAGCCAATCCCGACGCCGTCCGGTCCGGCACCCGTATAATCGACCGCAACCTCCGGACAGTTGCCGCCTCACGTGGATACGCCTCTGAAACAGCGTCTGATTGGTGCCATCGTGCTGGTTGCACTGGCCGTGATTTTCCTGCCGATGCTGGTCAAGGGGCCTGCACCGGACAGCGGCGTGGCCTCGGTGCCGATCGCCGCGCCGGATGCACCGGCCGATGGCCAGTTCGAAACCCGTGAACTGCCGCTGGTGGCCCCGGCCGGTGGGGCTACCGGCCTGCAGACCGGGCAGGCCAAGCCGCTGCAGGAGGCCGCCACGCCGGCCACGCCGCCGACCGTGGACACGTCCCCGGCGGTTGCCGCTGGCAACTACGCCGTCACTTTCGGCGCATACGGCAGCAAGGCCGACGCCGATGCCGTGATCGCCTACCTGCAGCGCTCGCAGCTGCCGGGCTTCGCAGAAGCGACTACCATCAACGGCCGTCAGGCATGGCGTGTGCGCGTGGGGCCGTATGCCGACCGTGCACAGGCCGAGGCGGCCCGGCTGCAGGCGGTGAAGATCCGCGCCGATGTGAAGGCCGAAGTGATCACTCTGGATGCCGCTACGGGCAGCAGCGCCCCGGTGGCAGCTACCCCGGCACCGGCTACGCCAAGCGCCAGTACCCCGTCCGCAGCCACCTCGCCGTCCGCCAGCAGCAACCCGGTGCGTAGCGAAAGCCTGCCGCCGAGTACGCCGACTGCGACGGCCACTCCGGCGGCCAAGCCCGAGCCGCCGAAGCCGGCGCCGAAGCCCGAAACCCCGAAGCCCGAGCCGAAGCCGGAGGCCACCGCCAGCAAGCCGGCGACGGCACCGGCCACGCCGGCTGCACCGGCGGCCAGCGGCGTCGGCTTCGCCGTGCAGCTGGGCGCGTTCGGCCAGGCCAGCGATGCCAATGCGCTGCGTGACAAGGTCCGTGCTGCCGGCTTCAGCGCCTTCGTCGAGCAGGTGCGTACCGAAAAGGGCACCCTGCATCGCGTCCGTGTCGGACCGGTGGCCAACCGGGCTGACGCCGAACAGCTGAAGGCGCAGGTCGCCGCCAAGGTTGGCGTCGCCGGCATGGTCCGACCGCACCCATGACCGACGCGCAGGCCCGTTGCCAGCGCCGCCGAAGGAGCGGGGCGCCATGATCGACGTGGTGCTGCTGATCGTGATCGCCGCCTCGACCCTGCTCGGGATGCTGCGTGGCTTCGTGGGAATCGTCATCGGCACGTTGTCGTGGCTGCTGGCCGCGTGGGCGGCCTTCGCCTTCGGCAGCGATGCCGCGCGCTGGTGGGCGGCGCCCGCCGCACCTGGCGGCGAACATTTCGTCGGCGGCTACCTGGGCGTGGGCATTGGCGTGATGATCGTGGTCGCGGTGATCGGCATGGTCATCAAGGCGATGATCCACCGCAGCATGCTGACCAGCCTGGACCGGTTGCTGGGCGGTGTACTGGGTGCCGTGCGTGGTGGCCTGATCGCGGCGATCCTGGTGCTGCTGGCCGGCTTCACCCCGCTGGCTGCCGAGCCCTCCTGGAAGCGCTCGGCGGTTCGCCCGGTGCTGAATCCGGCCGTGACCTGGATGAACGGGAAGCTGCCGCGCTGGCAGGTACCGGGCGCCGATATGCTGCCCAAGGCCTTGCCGACCGACATGCTGTCCCCATCTGCATTGATGGAATTGGGGAAGAACGCAGGCGCCGGGTTGGGAAAGCCGGGCGCGGCAGGCGATAATGGCATCCTCAACCAGGTAGTGGCAGGCAGCGGATGGCTGCGGCCTGCGAAAGCGGAACAGGGCGATGCATACGATCCGGCCGAAGTGCGCCCGGACGCCCCAGCACTGCCGGACAGTATCGAGCCGGACGATCCGGCCAATGTCGACCGCAGGCGCGGCGACCACCGCGGCCAGGTACGGCCACCTTCCTTGTAACTGGGCACAGCCCAGCGGAGACCTCGCACCATGTGTGGCATCGTCGGAATCGTCGGCAACCAGAACGTCGCCGGGCAGTTGTATGACGGCTTGACCGTTCTCCAGCACCGCGGCCAGGACGCGGCAGGTATCGCCACCGCCAATGGCAGCCGCCTGCGGGTGCAGAAGGCCACCGGCCTGGTCCGCGATGTGTTCGACGCTCGCACCATGTCCACGCTGGAAGGCAGCGTCGGCATCGCGCACGTGCGCTATCCGACGGCAGGTTCGGAAGGCATGGACGAGGCACAGCCGTTCTACGTGAATTCACCGTACGGCATCGCGCTGGCCCACAACGGCAACCTGATCAACACCGAGGCGCTGCGCCAGCAGGTGTTCGAACAGGACCGGCGCAACGTCAACACCGATTCGGACAGCGAAGTGCTGTTGAACGTGTTTGCCTACGAACTGGAGCAGCAGCGCCAGCTCAGCCCGGAAGCCGCGATCCGCGCGGTGGCCGGCGTGCATCGCCGCTGCAAGGGCGGCTATGCAGTGGTCAGCGTGGTGCTGGGCCTGGGCCTGGTGGCCTTCCGCGACCCGCATGGCATCCGCCCGCTGGTGCTGGGCAAGCGCAGCCACGCAGAAGGCGAGGAGTACATCGTGGCGTCCGAGTCGGCCGCGCTGGACGTGCTGGGTTTCCAGCGCGTGCGTGACGTGCAGCCGGGCGAAGCGCTGGTGATCACCGCGCGCGGCGAGCTGTTCTCGGAAATCTGCGCCGAGCCGGCCGAGCACACCCCGTGCATCTTCGAATACGTGTACTTCGCGCGACCGGATTCGATGATCGACAACGTCTCGGTGCACAAGGCACGCATGCGCATGGGCATCAAGCTGGGCGAGAAGATCCTGCGCCTGCGCCCGGACCACGACATCGACACCATCATCCCGATCCCGGATACCTCGCGCGATGCCGCGCTGGAGATCTCCAATGTGCTCGGGGTGAAGTACCGCGAAGGCTTCATCAAGAACCGCTACATCGGCCGCACCTTCATCATGCCGGGGCAGGGTGAACGCGTGAAGTCGGTGCGCCGCAAGCTCAACCCGATCCACCTGGAGTTCCGCAACCGCGTGGTGCTGCTGGTGGACGATTCGATCGTGCGTGGCACCACCAGCCAGCAGATCGTGCAGATGGCCCGTGATGCCGGCGCGCGCAAGGTCTACCTGGCCAGCGCCGCGCCGCCGGTGCGTTACCCGAATATCTACGGCATCGACATGCCGGCGGCCGAAGAGCTGGTCGCGCACAACCGCACGGTGGAAGAGATCGAGGCCCACCTGGGCTGCGACTGGCTGATCTACCAGGACCTGGAAGACATGGAAGCGGCGGTGAGCGAAGGCAACCCGGCGCTGCGCAGCTTCGATTCGTCCTGCTTCAACGGCCACTACCCGACCGGTATCGAGCCGGGCTACTTCGAGCGCATCCAGCAGTTGCGTTCGGACGATGCCAAGCACAAGCGCCGCGCCTAAGGATCAGGCGTGGTGGATGTGCCCGACGTTGGTGGCGACCTGCTGCGCGCTGCGCAGCAGTGCCTGGCTGAAGCCGATCCGCTGCGCAAGGTCGCATTGACCCAGGCGTATGCGGCCGCGTTCCGTGCCGGCCGCCTGAAGGTGGCCGCGGATGCGCCGCCGCCGGATCCGATCTGCATGCCGGGTCGTCCGGGACGACTGGTGCTGGTGCATCCGCGCGAGGTGCCACGGCGTGGACTGGGTGGCGTGGAAGGGCGGGCTGCCTTCATCCACGCGATTGCCCATATCGAGCTCAACGCGATCGACCTGGCCTGGGACGCGGTGTACCGGTTCCGGGGCCTGCCGTCGGCGTTCCATGCTGATTGGGTCAGCTGTGCCGATGACGAATCGCGGCATTTCATGCTGCTGCGCGAGCGCCTGCAGGTGCATGGCCACGACTATGCGGATTTCCCCGCACACAACGGTCTGTGGGAAATGTGCGAAAAGACCGCGCATGACGGCCTGGCGCGCATGGCGCTGGTGCCGCGCGTGCTGGAAGCGCGTGGCCTGGACGTCACCCCGGGCATGATCGAGAAGCTGCGCAATGTCGGCGATGGCGAAACCGCCGATGTGCTGGAGGTGATCCTGCGTGAGGAAGTGGCGCATGTTGCCGCCGGTTCGCGCTGGTATCGCTGGTACTGCGACCGCGCCGGTGCCGAGCCGCGCACGCGTTTCAAGGAGCTGCTGGTGGAGTACGCCGGCGGCTACCTGCACGGGCCGTTCAACATGGAAGCGCGCCTGCTGGCCGGATTCGATGCGGACGAACTCGCCAACCTGGTCGAGCAGGCCGGTTGAAGAAAAGGGGACGGAGGGATCAAGTCGTTTGTGCCAAAACGACTTGATCCCTCCGTCCCCTTTTTCATGCGTTCGGCAGTACCACGCGCTTGCCATCCACCGTTGGCCGGTTGATGTAGAACAGGCCGGGGCCCGGCCGGTACGGCAGCTCGCTGACGCCGGCATCGGCGGCGTAGGTCAGTGCGGTGTCGCCCAGCGCGTCGAAGTTCCAGTGCGCCGACTGCATCAGGTAACGCCGCCGCAACAGCGCCTCCTGGGTTTGCGTCAGTGGCTGTCCGGCCACCAGTCGTCGTGCGATGGGTTGCAGGGCGGACGGCAGCTCCCAGCCGGGGACTGCGTTGGCATTGGCCGTCCATCGCACGCCGGCATCGATGGCATGCTGCTGCATCACCTGAAGCGCGATCAGCTGGTAGCGCCAGTCGATGCGCCGGCGCAACACCACGGCCGCCGTCACGTACAGCACCGGTGACAGCACTACGCTGCGGCTGCCGGCGCGACGCTGTTGCTGCCACTGGTGCCAGACATCCACCCAGACTTCCTTTTCGTCCAGGCCCAACTGCTGCCGCCAGCGCTCGGCGTCGGCCTGCGCCTCGGCGTAGGCCGTGGTCGCCTGCAGGATCGCCAGCGGTGGCGTCTGGTACTCGGCCACGCTCGGGCGGCGCAGCAGCTGCCGGCGCGGGCGACTGAGCAGCTTGGGCCCTTCTTCGAGCTGGTTGTAGCCGCCGCCGATGTTGGCGTGTACGCCGGGCAGGGCGATCTCGGTGAACGTTGGCGCCACGCTGGTCAATGGATAGTGCTGGCGATGCTCGTCACGCGCGCTCAGTTGCAGCACCTGCCTGGCAACGCCTGCATGCAGCGCGAGATGAGGTTGTTCGTCGGTGCGGCCACCGCTGACCGCAACCACCGTGTCGAACAGGCCGATGAAGCGCAGCGGCGGAGCGGCCGGGGCGAAGTCCGTTGTGCAGGAGAGGCCAGCGGCCTGCAATAGCTGCCGCCAGCGGGTGCGATCCCAGGCCTGCAACTGGTTGGCCACATCGCGCGCGGCGGCCGCACCCCGTGAAAAGCCGAACAGATCCAGCTGCACGCCACGCAGTGGTCGCTGCCAGCGTGCAGCGAGTGCACCCAGTGCCGCCGGCAGCAGCACCTGCAGCGCACGCTGCACTTTGGCGCGCACACCGCTGGCGCCAATGCCGAACGCCAGTCCGATCAGGTCGTCGTCGGCGTCATCGCGGGTACCGACACCTTCCACGTAGATCGACAGGGACGGGGGCGCCGATGTCCCGCTGCGGCTGTCCGGGTACAGCTGCTGCAGGCGGGCGATGTTGGTCAGGCCATTGTCGTAGCTGCTGGTCAACCGGCTCTGGTAGGTCGAATCGTCATCCGCACGCAGCTGCGCCGGGCGCGGCTGCGGCAGCTGGGGCCTGCCACGGGCCAGGTTGTGTGCGTTGTTGCGGGTGCCATCGAAGAACAGCCCGATCCGCAGCAAGCCGACATCTTCGTCCGTGTCCTGCGATGGTGCCATGTGCATTCCCCGTCGTGGCTGCGTCACGGTAGCGCGAAAGCGGTGTGTTAGCGACGTGTAGTAACGCTTTTGACCTTACTTAACCCAGATGCGGTCGATCACAAATCCTGATTTTCACTTCTCTCGCCTATTGAATTCACACGACCCGCGCAGGCCATATGACCAGACCCGGCACACCGGGTCGTGCTGCATCAACGCTGTTCACATCATTCAAGGAGCGACGCAATGTTGTCCAGATCGATTGGCAAAGCGGCAGGTGGCCTGGTGTTGGGTTTGTCGGTGGCAGCGGCCGCGCATGCGGCACCGTTGTTCGAGCCGGTGACGGTCATCAGCCGCGCATCGGCAAACAGCGAGCCCGCACTGGGCAAGCTGCTGGCCACCCCGTCCACGGCGACGGTACAGGAAGTGCGTGTCGATGCAGCAGCTACTGCACAACCGCAGCTGGAATTCGAACTGCTCGGCCGGCGGGTGCAGGCGGTGCGCAGCAAGGTCGAAGCACTGCCCGATGGCGGCAGCATCTGGTACGGCCAGTTCCGTTCGCCCTCGGACAAACTGACCGCGGCCACCTCCAACGGCCAGGACGACCCCGGCAATTCGCTGATCCTGGTGCGCTCGGGCGACACCGTCACCGGCTCGATCCGCAAGGATGGAAAGCTGTATCGCCTGCGCCCGTTGGGCAACCGCCACGTGCTGGTGGAAGTGGATGAATCGCGGATGCCGGCCGACCATCCGGCCGACTACAACCAGCTGCCGAAGATCCCGATGGGCAACAACGATCGCATCGGCATCGCGCAGGCATCGTCCGGTACGCCGGCGACCATCCGTGTGCTGGTGGTAGCGACCAATGCCGCCGTCGCCGCCTATGGCGGCAACATGCAGTCGCTGGTGCAGCTGGCGGTGGCCGAGTCCAACCAGGGCTACGGCAACAGCAACGTCGGCCTGACGCTGCAACTGGCCGGTTACGAGACCACCAGCTACAGCGAGTCTGGCAACTTCACCACCGACCTGTCGCGTTTCCGTGGCACCAGCGACGGCTACATGGACAGCATCCACACCAGCCGCAACACCACTGCGGCCGATGTCGGCGTGCTGCTGATCAACAACAGTGCCTACTGCGGCCTGGCCTCGGGGATCGGCTCTACCGCGTCGACGGCGTTCGCGGCGGTGTACTGGGATTGCGCGACCGGCTACTACTCATTCGCGCATGAGATCGGCCACCTGCAGAGCGCGCGGCATGACATCGCCACCGACCCGAGCACATCGCCCTACACCTATGGCCACGGCTACCGCTATGAGCCGTCCAGCGGCACCGGCTGGCGCACTATCATGGCCTATAACTGCACCCGCAGCTGCCCGCGCCTGAACTACTGGTCCAACCCGAACATCAGCTACAACGGCATCCCGATGGGCAATGCCAGTACCGCTGACAACCAGCGCGTGCTGGTCAACACCAAGGCCACCATCGCGGCCTTCCGCTGAGGCCAAGCGCCGACCAAGCGGCGGCGTCTACCCGGGCGCGTTCACCGGCTCGGGTAGATGCCAACCCTGGTTGGCATCCTGCAATCCATCAATCGCGGGCGAGCGTATCCAGCGACCAGCCGCTGGCATCCACGCGCAGCACCGAGCCCTGTTCGTACCAGTCACCCAGCACGATACGGATGCAATCGCGTCCACCGGCCTGCAGTGCGTGGATGGCCGGACGGTGCGTGTGACCGTGGATCATGGTGTCCACGCCGTGGCGTACGAAGGTAGCATCGACTTCGGACGGGGCCACGTCGGTGACGGTCTCGAACTGCGCGCGATCGCCCTGCTTCATTTCCGACTGGCGGGCCTGGCTCGCCTCGCGCGCCTTCTGCGCGAAGGCGATGCGTGCAGCCAGCGGCTGCGACAGGAACTGCGCCTGGAACACCGGGTCGCGGGTCTGCGCACGGAACTGCTGGTAGGGGATGTCATCGGTGCACAGCAGGTCACCATGCTGCAGCAGCACCGGGCGGCCGTACAGCTCGATCACGCACGGGTCGGGCAGGATGCGCAGGCCGGCACGGCGCGCATAGTCCTCGCCAAGCAGGAAGTCGCGGTTGCCGCGGATGAAGTACACGGGCACGCCGCTGTCGGACAGCACCTTCAACGCATCGGCCACCGCATCGGCGGCCGGAGAGGGCGTGTCGTCGCCGATCCAGGCCTCGAACAGGTCGCCGAGGATGTACAGCGCATCGGCGCCGGGCGCCTGCTCGCGCAGGAAGCGCAGGAACAGGTCGGTGATCTCCGGACGGCTGGGGTCCAGGTGCAGGTCGGATATGAACAACGTGGTCATGCCTGCATTCTAGGCCATCAATGATGATGGTAGCGCCGCCGGTATTGTGGGGGTCAGATCTCTTTTCCGAAGGAAAAGGATCTGACCCCGGGGCTACACCGGCAGCGGCAGCCAGGTCAGGCTGGCCGAAGCCAGCAGGACGGCGATGCCCGTGGCGGCGAGCACGTCGGAAGGATAGTGCAGGCCCAGCACCACCCGCGACAGTGCGACGCCGAGGGTGAACGGCACCAGCAAGGGTGCCAGCCAGGGGTAGTAGGCCAGTGCGACGATGGTGAACGACACTGCGTGCAGGGTGTGCCCGGAGGGGAAGCTGAATTCGTCCAGTGGTGCCACCCAGGCGCGGATGCGAAGATCGGCCGCGTAAGGCCGCGGGCGCCGCGTCCAGCGCTTGAGGCCCTTGTACAGCAGCAATGCGGCCAGGCCGGTGGCGGCCATGTGCACCGAGGCGCGCAGGCCATCGAAGCCATCCAGCACCACCAGCGCAGCCATCAGCACATACCAGAACACGCCATCGCCGAGACGGCTGATGGCCGAGAACAGGCGGCGCACGCGGCGGCGCCGGCAGTAGTGGTTCGCCCGCCGGCACAAGCGTGCCTCGCGCCCTGCCAGCAGTTCAAGCGGCGTGGTGCGCATGGCCGCTCCTCCGCGACTGCGCAAGCTCGGCCAGCAACGCATCGAACTCGGCCACCACCTGTTGTGGATGCAATCGCTTCATCGCGCGTGCGGCATTGCCGCCCAGTTCGTGGCGTTTCGCGTCATCGGCGGCCAGTTGCACGGCGGCCTCGATGAACTGCTCGTCGCTGTCCACCGCTGCGCCGTTCTCGCCGTTGCGCAGGTACTCACGCGCGGCGCCGTAGTCGAAGGCCACGGTGGCCACGCCGCTGGCCATGCTTTCCAGAGTCACGTTGCCGAACGTCTCACTGCGGCTGGGGAACAGGAACAGATCGCCGCTGGCGAAGTGGCGGGCCAGCGCATCGCCGCGCTGGATGCCACAGAAGATGAAATCGGGATTTTCATGTGCCAGCTTCTCGCGGGCCGGGCCGTCACCCACCCATACAAAGCGTGCCTTGGGCCGGATCTGCTGCAGGCGGCGGAATGCCTTCACCGCCAGGTCGAGGTTCTTTTCAGCAGCAATGCGGCCGACATAGATCGCCACCAGGCCGTTGCCATCCACGCCCCATTCCTCGCGCAGTGCAGGATCGCGCCGGCCTGGATCGAACTGCTGGCTGTCCACCGCACGGGCCAGCAGGCGCACGCGTTCGAAGCCCTGTTCGCCGAGGAACTGCTGCAATTCGCGGGTCGGCACCAAGGTAGCGTCCGCCTGGTTGTGGAAGCGGCGCATCCAGCGCATGGCCGCGGCCTGCAGCCATGCCACGCCATAGTCGGGCAGGTACTCGTCGAAGCGGGTGTGGAAGCCGCTGGCGACCGGAATGCCGAGGCGACGTGCGGTACGCAGTGCCGACCAGCCGAGTGGACCTTCTGTGGCGATGTAGACCGCATCCGGACGCTGATTCTGCCAATGGCGGCCCAGCCGGATCGGGGCTGGCAGTCCGAAGCGCAGGCCGGGGTAGCGGGGCAGGGCAGCGCCGGGAACCAGCAAGGTGCCGGGTGCCGAATCCAGCGCTTCGGTGGACTGGCGGGGGCGGACGAGGTCGATCTCGTGTCCGGCTGCACGCAGACCCTGCTCCAGGCCCTGTACGGTGAGGGCGACGCCGTTGACTTCCGGCGGATAGGTCTCGGTGACGATGGCATAGCGCATGGCGGGCCTCCCGGTTTCCGGCATGCTCGGCCCTGGCGATGTAGCCGACATGACCACTTTGCGACCGTCAGATGACGGGGGCGCCGGCCACCGCAGGGGCGCTGCGGCCAACAAAAAACCACGGCCCCGAAGGGCCGCGGTCCTGGTGCTTCATGTCACAGCGCGATGGATCAGAAGCGCTGCTGGTACTTCATGTAGACGAAGCGGCCGATGTCGTAGCCGCCGTAGTACGAGAAGGCCGAGTTCGGCTTGCTGTACATGATCGGGCCGGTCTTTTCAAACACGTTGTTGGCACCGACCGACACGGTGGCATCCCACGGCAGCGAGTAGCGCACCTGCACGTCGTGGAAGGTGACCGCACCACGCTCGTTGTAGTTGCGGGCGCCCTTGTACCACGGTGCATACACACCCGGATCCGAGCATTCGTCCGGGTACAGCGCGATGTTCGAGCAGGTTTCCTTCACGCCCGAGTAGTAACGCGCGGTCCAGCTCGCGCCGAAGTTGCCCCGCTCGTAGCCCAGCACCAGGTTGGAACGGACGCGGAAGGCGCTGCCGATGCCGTTGGTGACGATCGGGACGATCGAGTTGTCGTTGGAGGTGCGGTAGGTTGCACTGGATACGTAGGTGGTGGCCGAGTTCACGTTGAACTTGCCGAACCGGGTGTCCAGACGGTAGCTCACATCCAGGTCGTAGCCTTCGGTTTCCATGAAGCCCGCGTTGCGGTTGCCGAACTTCAGGTTGGTCACGATGCCGGTCACCGGGTCACGCTGGAAGCGCGAGCAGCGCGCTTCGATGCCCGACTCATAGCAGTCCTGCAGGATCTGGGTCGGCGTGTCGGCGATGATCGTGTTGTCGATGCGGATCTTCCACCAGTCCAGCGAGGCGTTGAAGCCCTGGATGAAGCTCGGGCTCCAGACCAGGCCCAGCGTCTTGCTGGTCGAGGTTTCCGGCGTCAGCAGCGGGTTGGACCCGGAGGTGAACGGCACCGGCGTCGCGTCCGTCGACGTGTTCACCGGGGTGCCGCCCTGGCGGAGCTGGCGGAAGGTATTCGCATTGGCGATGTCGCGTGCGCAACGTGCACGGACTTCGGCGCTGGAGGCCGAGGAACCGAAACGGGTGTCGCACGGATCGCTGAACTGCGCGAAGGTCTCCGAACCACCACCGAACAGGTCGCTGATGGTCGGTGCGCGGAAGCCTTCGGCCCAGGTGCCACGCACCATCAGCGAGTCGATCGGCTTCCACTTGAAACCGAACTTGCTGTTGAGCGTGTTGCCGAAGGTGTTGTAGTCCGAGAAGCGGGTTGCGCCATTGAAGGTCAGTTCCTTCGCGCCCGGCAGGTCGGCCAGCACCGGAACGTTCACTTCCAGGTAGGCCTCGTTGACGGTGTAGTCACCGCCGGTCGGGCCTGCGGCCAGGTTGGTGGTAGCGCCGGTCTGGGCCAGGGCATCCGGGGTGTACTTGCCTTCTTCCTTGCGGCTTTCCACGCCGAAGGCGAAGCCGAGATCGCCAGCCGGCAGGGTGACGATGCTGCCAGCGATGTTGGCAAAGAAGTTCTTGGAGGTGGTGCGGCCCTTGGTGATCTCTTCCGGGAACAGCCACGCCTGCAGTTCTTCGTTGCCGTACAGGCCATCGGCAGCCGTCGTGCCGTACGGAACCAACGGGTTCCACGGCTTGCACACGTCGTAGGAGATCGGTGCAGCTGCGGTACCGCACTGCACCTTGCCAGTGGCGGCGTTGTAGAACGACGGGCCGACGCCGCCGGCGACGCGACCCTTGTGCAGGTTGCCGGTGGCCACCGATTCCAGTTCATTGCGGTTGTACTGGTAGCCCACTTCCCAGTCGAAGTAGCGGCTGCCGATCTCGAACGAACCGTCGAACGACGCCACCGCGCGGTAGGTCTTCAGCTCGCTGGTGGTCACGCGCGGCACTTCCCAGGTACGGCGGTTCCAGGCCACGGCGGTCGGGTTGGCGTAACCGTGCTGGCGGCCGAACGGGTTGAAGTAGCTGTTGATCGACATCGAGCCGACACCGGCGGTGCTCGACTGCAGCGGATAGCCCGCGATCTGGCGGGTGGACTCACGCTTGTTGTAGCCCAGCTCGGTGCGGAAGTTGACGTTGTCGGTGATCTTGAAGCGGCCGTCGAAATAGACCGAGTCGCGCTTGACCGGATACATCACATGCATCTGGTCGTTGGCGTTGCTCACGTCACCGGTGAAAGGCGTGGTATCGGTGAGGTGGTAATTGGCCGGGTTGGTGGGATCCGCGCCGCGGTTGAGGGAATAGCCGCAACCCGCAGTGGCGGTACAGCCCGGGCCGCGCAGACCCGTGAACTGGCCGTACTGGCTGATGGTGGTCCAGTTGCTGCTGTCGTACGGATGGCGATCGGTCATGCCGTACTTGCTGAAGCCGCGATCGCGCGCCCACACGCCCTTCTCTTCGGCATGCTCGGCCGAGAGGGTCAACGACACGCGCTCATTGCTCCAGCCGGCGACAACGTCGAAGCGGTCGCGTGCACCGTCGCCCTGGCTGTACTGGCCGTGGTAGACGTTGGCAGTCACACCGGTGACATTGGAACGGGTGATGATGTTCACCACACCGGCCATGGCGTCGGAGCCATAGATCGCAGAGGCGCCGTCCTTCAGCACCTCGATGCGTTCCACGGCGGACACCGGCAGCGTGGAGATGTCCTGGTAGCCGGACGTGCTGATGCCCAGGCGCTTGCCGTTGACCAGCACCAGGGTGCGCTGGGTGCCCAGGTTGCGCATGTCGATGTAGGTGCCGCCCGCGTTTTCGCCTGCGGTCAGCGCATTGGCGCGGCTGATGGTCGGGCTGCCCATGGCGGTGACGTTCTGCAGAATGTCGGCAACCGAGCTGAACCCCTGCTTTTCGATGTCGTTGCGGCTGATCGCGAACACCGGCTGGGCGGTCTCCACGTCCACCTGGCGGATGCGCGAGCCGGTGATCTCGATGCGGTCGAGGTTGGTCGGGTTGGCGTTGCTGCCTTCCTGGGCAAACGCGGGCAGCGCTGCCAGCGCTGCAGTGGTAGCCAGGGCGTAGCGGATGGCCTGCCCCAGTGCGGTGGTGCGTGAAGTCATGGCGAGCTCTCTCTCTCTCAGGTCGTGCACAGGACGCCAAAGGGGGCGTCGAAGGAGCCAGCAGGGTCGATGACCGAGCCGGTGACCCGATAGTAGTCTCGTTAGTTAATGCTCTGTAAAGGGTTCGTATCCATTTATGTCACGCGGCCGCGCCAGCCTTCACAAAACGTGAACAAAAGCAGGTGCTTACGTGATGGCAGCGATTGCCCACAGCACGCCGTTGTGTTGCGGAGCAGCACAAAAAATCGCCAGACTGCGCAAAGTGGGAGTGGGAAATGCGTCACCCCGGTTGTCCTGTGGACAACAGCGGACAGCGTATTCAGGCCACGAACGGACGGAACTGGATGCCCAGCCCGGCGATGCCATCGGTCTCGCCGATCAGGTCCGCGCGCAGCAGCGGGCGGGCATCGATGAAGGCCTGCGGCACGATCAGCGACAGCCGGTTGTCGTCGGCGGTCAGTTCCAGTGCCGGCAGCGGATCGTCTTCGTGGGCGCGGTTGAGCAGCACCGCCAGCCGCAGCAGGGCCGCCAGCCGGCGTGCGGTCAGCAGCAGTCGCTCGGGCAGGGCGTCGAAGGCGGTCTTGGTCACGCTGCGGCGGTGGCTGCGCACCAGAGCCGCCAGCATCTGCTGCTCCTGGCGCGAGAAGCCGGCGATATCCGAGTGTTCCAGCACATAGCTGCCATGCACGTGGTAGCCGCTGTGCGCGATCATCAGGCCCAGCTCGTGCAGGCGCGCGGCCCAGCCGAGCATGCGCGCATCGTCGGCATCGAGCCTCCAGCGCTCCTGCACCTGTTCCAGCAGGGATAGCGCGGTGTCCTGCACGCGCTCGGCCTGGACGGTATCGATACCGTAGCGCTGGCTGAGCGCAGCCACCGATTCGTCACGCAGGTCGTTTTCGCCGGCGCGGCCGACGATGTCATACAGGATGCCTTCGCGCATCGCCGCCTTGCTGACCAGCAGCTTCTGCAGGCCCAGCGCCTGGAATGCCGCTTCCAGCACCAGGATGCCGCCGGCAATGATCGGGCGGCGGTCGCTGGACAGGCCCGGCAGCTGGATGTCGTCGATCTTCTTGGCCTTCAGCAGTTCATCGCGCAGCTGCGGCAGGGCCTCGGCGGTGATGGCGCCCTTGCTCAGCTTCATCGTCGCGCAGATCTCGCTGATCGCCTTGTGCGTGCCCGAAGAGCCCAACGCTTCCTGCCAGCCCAGCGCGCGGTACTTGCTGGCGAAAGGCTGGAACTCGCGGCCAATCTCGGCCAGCGCGTCCTTCCAGCGCTTCTTGCTCAGCTTGCCGCCGGGGAAAAAGCGCCGGGTGCTGGCGATGCAGCCGGCCTGCAGGCTTTCGCGCTCCAGGGTCTGCATGCCCATGCCGATGATGAACTCGGTGGAGCCACCGCCGATGTCGATCACCAGCCGGCGCTGCCCGGGCTTGGGCGGTTGCGCGTGGGCCACGCCCAGGTAGATCAGGCGCGCTTCTTCGCGCCCGCTGACCACTTCGATGGCATGCCCCAGTGCGGTCTCGGCCGGTACCAGGAACGACTGCGGCGAGCGCAGCTGGCGCACGGTGTTGGTGGCCAGCGCGCGCACCCGGTGCGGCGGCACATTGCGGATGCGCTGGCCGAAGCGGGCCAGGCATTCCAGTGCACGTTGGCGTGCAGCGGAAGAGAGACCACCTTTGCCATCCAGGCCATCGGCCATGCGCACCGTCTCGCGCAGGCGGTCGATCACCCGCAGCTGGCCGAGCGTATAGCGCGCGATGACCATGTGGAAACTGTTGGAGCCAAGGTCGATGGCGGCCAGCAGGTCGCCATCCTGCAATGCGGGCGGAGTCGTGGTGGTATGCGGCATGGACGAATGTTAGCCGAAGGGGCGGTGTGCTCGTCACCGCGCGGCCTTCACATTTTGGAAGAGGGCGTGCCGCAGGACTGCAAGGGGTCAGATCCCTTTCCCGCAGGAAAGGGATCTGACCCCGTGGCGATCGAACCCCGACCAGCGGTCGGGATCTACCGGGGCAGGGTCAGAGCCCCTGCATCAACGCCATCTGCGCCGAATGCGGGGCTTCGTCGTGGGCTGGGGCACGCTTGTGGTAGATGCCGTGCGCGTCCAGTTCCCAGGCGTTGAGGTTGTCGTCAAGGTAGTTCTGCAGGACTTCGCGGTAGACCCGCTTGGCCAGTTCCGGATCGAGGATCGGGAAGCAGGTCTCGACCCGGCGCAGCAGGTTGCGTTCCAGCCAGTCGGCGCTGGCGCAGTACATTTCCGGTGCGCCGTCGTTACCGAACCAGTAGACGCGGCTGTGTTCCAGGAAGCGGCCGACGATCGAGCGCACGCGGATGTTGTCCGAGATGCCCGGTACGCCCGGTCGCAGCGTGCAGGCGCCGCGGATGATCAGGTCGATCTGCACGCCGGCCTGCGACGCGGCGTACAGCGCGCGCACCACCTGCGGTTCGTTCAGTGCGTTCATCTTGGCGATGATCCGCGCCGGGCGGCCAGCGGCGGCGATGCGCGTCTCGCGCTCGATGCGGCCGAGGATGCCGGTATGCAGGGTGAAGGGCGACTGCAGCAGGCGCTTGAGCTTCATCTTCGACGCCAGCCCGGACAGCTGCTGGAACAGCAGGTGCACGTCATTGCCGATGTCCGCATCGGCGGTGATCAGGCTGATGTCGGTATACGCGCGGGCGGTGCCGCTGTGGTAGTTGCCGGTACCCAGGTGCACGTAGCGGCGCAGCTTGCGGCCCTCGCGGCGCACGATCAGCAGCATCTTGGCGTGGGTCTTGTAGCCGACCACGCCGTACACCACCTGCACGCCGGCTTCCTGCAGGCGATCGGCCAGGCCGAGGTTGGCTTCTTCGTCGAAGCGGGCGCGCAGTTCGACCACCACGGTCACGTCCTTGCCGTTGCGCGCGGCCTGGATCAGCGCATCGACGATCAGTGAGTCCTTGCCGGTGCGGTACAGGGTCTGCTTGATCGCCAGCACGTTCGGATCGATTGCCGCCTGCCGGATCAGGTCCAGCACTGCGGTGAAGGCGTCGAACGGATGGTGCAGCAGCAGGTCCTGGCGCGCCACCGTCTCGAAGATGCCGTCACTGTCGCGCAGCGTGCGCGCGGTCATCGGCGGGTATTTCAGGTCCGGTTGCGCGATCAGATCGTACAGCTGGATGATGCGGTTGAGGTTGACCGGGCCATCGATGCGGTACACCGCGTTCTCGGTCAGGCCGAAATTCTGCAGCAGGGTCCGCACGATCTCGCGCGGCATGTCGTGCGCGATCTCCAGCCGCACCGCTGGCCGGTAGCCGCGGTCGACCAGCTCGTCACGCAGCGCCAGCGCCAGGTTTTCCACTTCCTCCTCGTCCACCACCAGCTCGGAATTGCGGGTGACGCGGAACTGGTAGGCGCCCTGGACTTCCATGCCCGGGAACAGCTCATCGACGAAGGTCGACAGCACCGACGAGAGGAACACGAAGTTCTGGGGCCCGCCGAGCTTTTCCGGCAGCTGGATGATGCGCGGCAGCGAGCGCGGCGCACGCACGATGGCCAGGTGGCCGGCACGGCCGAACGCGTCGGTGCCCTTCAGTACCACCACGATGTTCAGCGACTTGTTGAGGATCTTCGGGAACGGGTGCACCGGGTCCAGGCCCAGTGGCGACAGCACCGGCATGATCTCGTTGCGGAAGTAGGCGCGCAGCCAGCGCTTCTGGCGGTCGGTCCAGGAGTGGCGGCCGAGCACGCCGATGCCGGCCTCCATCAGCGCCGGCCGCAGCGTCTCGTTCCAGCAGCGGTACTGCTGGTCCACCAGTTCGGCGGCGCGGTCATGGATGGCGCTCAGGATGGCCTGCGGGCTCATCCCGTCCGGTGCGGGTGGCAGGCCGAACTCCTGCGCGTGGCGCACGGCGGCGGCGCGGATCTCGAAGAACTCGTCGAGGTTGGTGCAGGAGATGCACATGAAGCGCAGGCGCTCCAGCAGCGGCACCTGCGGGTCCATCGCCTGGGCCAGCACGCGGAAGTTGAAATCCAGCTGTGACAGTTCGCGGTTGATGTACAGCGCCGGCTCACGCAACGGATCGTTGTCCGGGCTCACGGGGAGGGGGAGGGATCCGAGGCTGCTCATGGCGTCATTCTTCGATGGAGGTCAGGGGGGCGGACTCGCGCGGGCGCACGTGGTCGGCATCGAAATGGCAGGAGAACACCGAGCCCTTGCCGACTTCGCTTTCAATTTCCAGCCGTGCGTGGTGCAGGCCGAGGATGTGCTTGACGATGGACAGGCCCAGGCCGGTACCACCGCTTTCGCGCGAGCGGCTGCTGGAGACACGGTAGAAGCGTTCGGTCAGGCGCGGCAGGTGGGTGGCCGGGATGCCGTAGCCGGAGTCACGCACCGCCAGCACCGCACCGTCGCCCTCGCGGCGGAACTCCACCGCGATGCGGCCACCGGCCGGCGTATAGCGCACCGCATTGGTGACCAGGTTGGAGAATGCGCTGTGCAGTTCCTTGGTCGAGCCCTGAAGGTCAACGCCGGCCAGGTCGTCGATGCTGATCTGGTGGCGGCCCTGGCTGTGCGCTTCGGCTTCGCGGCGCAGGGTGGCCAGCATCGGCTGCATGGCCACGGTCTCTTCCTCGCTGTGTTCCTGCGATTCGAGGCGCGACAGGGTCAGCAGGTCTTCCACCAGCTGGGCCATGCGCTGGCTCTGCTTGCGCATTTCTTCCAGAATCGGTCCGGTTCCCGGGAAATCCTCCGGGTCCATCATGTCCAGGTAACCGTGCACCACGGTGAGCGGCGTGCGCAGCTCATGTGAAACGTTGGCCACGAAGTCACGGCGCACCTGTTCCAGGCGCAGCAGCTTGCTGACATCGCGCGCGATCAGCAGCCAGTAATCGGAGGAATAGGGAATCAGCCGCAGGTTGAGGCGGATCGCCGGATCGACCGGCGAAGGTACGTCCAGGATGGGCTCGGCATTGCGGCCACCAGCCAGCCAGTGCGCCAGCGGCATTGGCTGCAGGCGCTCGACCAGGGCCTCGCCAAGGTCGCCGGGATGGTGCAGGCCGAGCAGAGCGGTAGCCGCTTCGTTGAACCACTGCACGCGCTGGCTGTTGCGATCCAGCACGACGACGGCATCAGGCAGCGCGGCGGCAGCAGCGCGGTAGCTGCGCAGCATGTCCAGCAGGCGGCGCTTGCGCACGCGCATTTCCACCTGGTTGCGGTACAGCAGGCGGTCCAGTTCGTTCCAGACGCCGGTGCCTTCTTCGGCGGTGTCCCAGCGCTGGCGCGCGGTCAGCCGGCGCAGAACGCTGCGCAGGCGCCAGTAATGCCAGGCCAGGGTCGCCAGCGCGCCCAGTGCGATGCACAACCACAGATGGCCCGTGAACCACCCCACCAGTCCGGCGAACAGCAGCACCGCGGCAACGGTGGCCAGGGTCTTCAACCAGGCAGAGCGGATGTGGCGGGGCATTGCGATCTCGTCGTTGAGGTGCGGCGGTTCACTGGGGTGAACCGAGGGTTATAGCAGAGTTGCCGGCACCGGCACCCGCAGGTGCGCGGTGCCGGCACGACGAGACTCAGGTAGCAGTGGAGAAGCGGTAGCCGGCGCCGCGCACGGTCTGCACCATGTTCTCGGCGTTGAACGGCTCCAGCGTCTTGCGCAGGCGGCGGATATGCACGTCGATGGTGCGCTCCTCCACGTACACGCTGCCGCCCCATACATGGTCCAGCAGCTGCGCGCGGGTGTAGACGCGCTCGGGATGGGTCATGAAGAAATGCAGCAGACGGTATTCGGTCGGGCCGATCGGCACCGGCTGGTCGTTGGCGAACACGCGATGGGCGGCGCCGTCGATACGGATCGGGCCGACGGCTACGCTGCCGTCCTCGTCATCTTCGCGGGCGCGGCGCATGACCGCTCGGATGCGGGCCAGCAGTTCGCGTGCCGAGAACGGCTTGACCACATAGTCATCGACACCGGCCTCGAGGCCACCGACGCGATCATTCTCTTCGCCGCGGGCGGTCAGCATGATGATCGGTACTTCGCGGGTCAGCGTTTCCTTGCGCCAGCGGCGGGCCAGGTCCAGGCCGCTGGTGCCGGGCAGCATCCAGTCCAGCAGGATCAGGTCGGGAACGCGATCGGCGATCGCGGTCTGGGCCTCCCGGGCATCGCCGGCGTGGACCGGTTCGTAATCGCCCTTGCGAAGGGCGAAGGCGACCATTTCACGGATCGCGGGCTCGTCATCGACGATCAGGATGCGTTTCTGCACGAGGACACCGTAGGGCTCGGTTACTGGAGTGGTGCCAGTAGACTACGGTTTGATGACATGTTTGTGACTACCCGGCCGGAACCGACCTGGATTGCCATCGGCCGGTCATGCGGTGCTCAGCGGCGGTCCAGGTCCGGGTCCTGCACGCCCTGCCGGCGCAGCTCCAGCACTGTCGGGGTGATCGATTCGATGCGCGCGTCAACCCGCGCGCGGCCGATGTAATCCAGCGCCGGGTTGCGCTTGAGCGCCTGCAGCTGCATCAGCGCCTGTTCTGGCCGCCCGCTGAGGAAGGCGGCCTCGGCATAGGCCTCGCTGGCGCGCACGCTGTCGCCAGCCAACTCGCTGGCGCGGGCGAAACGCTGCTGGAAGACCGGATCGTTACCGCTTTGCGACAGCAGGGGGCGCAACATTGCCTGCGCACGCTGGCCGGCTTCGCGGCTGCCTTGTTCGTTCAGGATCTCGGCATAGGTCAGTGCCACCGGGCGGCTGTTGGGGTGTTCGCGCAGCAGCTGCTCGAAGCGGCTGTTGGCCTGGGCCGCCTGGCCTGCGCGCGACTCCGCCTCGCCCAGGCCCAGCGCCAGCCACAGGTTGCCGGGGTGGCTCTGCAGCAGGCCGGCCAGGGTCTGCCGGGCCTGGCCGGCACCGGCACGGCCACCGCGCATCACCGCCAGCGCCTGGCCGTAGCGCTGCGCATCGTTTAGGCCGTCCTTCTGCCGCTTGGCCAGGTCGGCGTACTCGCGCTCCAGCTCGGGGGGGGAGTCCGCGCTGAGCACGCGCAGGCGCTCACGCGCCCACTCGAAGTCACCGCTGGCGCCACGGTTGAGCTGGCCGATCGGCAGGCGCAGCACACTGCCGGGCAGCAGCGGGTTGTTGCCGCGCAACAGCGGCTCGCCCAGGCTGGGATCTGCCGGGTCCACCCGCTCCTTGCGCTCGCCGGTGGGGGTGCTGGTGGTGAGCAGCACCGTATCCTTCTTCATCTGCTCGGCGCGGGCTTTGGCCTCGCTGATGCGGGTGATGTTGACCGGGTGGGTGCGCAGGAACTCGGGCACGCTGTAGCCGCCTTCGTTGCCGCGCATGGCTGCCGACATCCGCTCGAAAAAGCCGGCCATGGCATCCACGTCGTAGCCGCTGCGCGACAGGGTGCGGATGCCCAGGCGGTCGGCCTCGGACTCGTTGGAGCGGGTGTAGTTGATCTGCCGCTGCTGCATCAGGCCCATGCCCGAGCTGATCGCGGCCATCGTCGCGTTGCCGGACGACGTGCTGTTGCTGGCCTGGGCGGCCACTACCGCCGCCAGCATGCCCAGCAGGATCGGGATCTGGTCGCGCTGGGCGCGCTCGACACCGCGCAGCACGTGCTGCTGGGTGACGTGGGCGATTTCGTGGGACAGCACCGCAGCGACCTCGTCCTCGCGCTCGGCGGTCAGCACCAGTCCGGCATTGACCCCGATGTAGCCGCCCAGCGTGGCGAACGCGTTGATCTGGCGGTCGTTCATCACGAAGAAGGTGTACGGCTGCCGCGGCTGGTCACTGTTGGAGCCGAGCCGGGTACCCATGGTCTGCAGCCAGTCGTTGACCAGCGGATCTTCCAGCAGGTAGCCGTAGTTGCGTAGCTCGCGCAGCATCATCGCGCCGTACTCGGCCTGGCGGGCCGGGGTCAGCAGCTCGCCGGCCGAAGAGCCGATGTCGGGCAGCTTCTCCTGGGCCTGGGCAAGCGGCATGGCCAGGGCCAGGGTGACGGCAGTAGTCAGCAGCAGGGCTCGCAAGCAGAAGGTCCTCGGGCGGGGCGCGCCAAGCGTGGCAGGGCGGGGGGCAACCATTCGTTAATCCACAGTGTTGCGGCCGTGGCGTGGAAATTCCAGCGCACCGGTACCATATGTAGACCGTCGATCCATCGTGGAGTTTCCCGTGACAGCCCAGACCGCCGGCGGTGCCCCCGCCATCACCATCTATTCCACTGCCGTCTGCCCGTATTGCGTGGCCGCCAAGAACTTCCTAAAGAGCAAGGGCCAGCAGTGGACCGAGGTCCGCATTGACCTGGACCCGGCCGAGCGCGAGAAGATGATGGCGCTGACCCGCCGCACCAGCGTGCCGCAGATCTTCGTCGGCGACGTCCATGTCGGCGGCTACGACGACATGATGGCCCTGCACCGTGAAGGCAAGCTCGAGCCGCTGCTGGCCGGGCAGGGCCAGGCATGAGCGCGGCCGACGACGGCAGCAAGGACCGCATCGCCGAGTTCACCGAGTTCCGCAAGCGCATGAACGAGCGCATCCTGGGCGAACCGAACCAGGTGGTGCGCCGCTTCTTCGCGCTGGATACGCAGACCTACCAGGCCGGCGCGCTGGACGTGAAGACCAAGGAGCTGCTGGGCCTGGTGGCCTCGATGGTGCTGCGCTGCGACGACTGCATCAGCTACCACGTGGCCCAGTGCAAGGACGCCGGGGTGACCCGCGAGGAGTTCTTCGAGACCTTCTCGGTCGGCCTGGTGGTGGGCGGCTCCATCGTGATCCCGCACCTGCGCCGCGCGGTCGACTTCCTCGACCAGCTCGAAGGCGGCGCCGCCGCGCCAGCCGCGCACGAGCACTGAGGATCGTGCCGGCCGCGGGCCGGCATCGCCTGAACCCGGCATGGCCGGGGTTGCCGGCCAGCGGCCGGCACTACCGCACCCGCGAGGGGCCTTCCCCACGATCCAACAGCCCAGGAGCTCCTTCTTGTTGAAGGGGCGCGCCGACAGGCGGGGGTAGAGGAGGGATGCGCGGGCAATTCTGCCTGAGCCGGGGACTGGGACCATGGTCTATTTGGGACCTCGGCCCCGGCTCAGGCATAATTGCCGGTGAAACTTCCTTTGCGCCGGCGTTTCCGGGCACGTCCGGACGGCGTTTTTCCCCCTGTTCGGAACATCGATCAATGACGCAGAAAATTACGGTCATCCGCGGCGACGGCATTGGCCCGGAAATCATGGACGCCACCCTGTTCGTGCTCGACCAGCTCAAGACTGGCCTGGAGTACGAAGACGCCGACGCCGGCCTGGTGGCCCTGGAAAAGCACGGCGACCTGATGCCGGCGGTGACCCTGGAATCGATCGCGCGCAACAAGGTCGCGCTGAAGAGCCCGCTGACCACCCCGGTCGGCGGTGGCTTCACCTCGATCAACGTCAGCCTGCGCCGTCACTTCGACCTGTACGCCAACGTGCGTCCGGCCCACACCTTCCCGAACACCAAGTCGCGTTTCGACAACGTCGACCTGATCACCGTCCGTGAGAACACCGAAGGTGCCTACCTGGCCGAAGGCCAGGAAGTGTCGGCCGATGGCGAGACCGCCTTCTCCGGCACCCGCATCACCCGCAAGGGCTCCGAGCGCATCGTGCGCTACGCCTTCGAGCTGGCCAAGAGCACCGGCCGCAAGAAGGTCACCGCCGTGCACAAGGCCAACATCATCAAGTCGACCTCGGGCCTGTTCCTGAATGTCGCCCGTGAAGTCGCCGCGCAGTACCCGGACATCGAGTTCCAGGAAATGATCGTCGACAACTGCTGCATGCAGCTGGTGATGCGTCCGGAACAGTTCGATGTGATCGTCACCACCAACCTGTTCGGCGACATCATCTCCGACCTGTGCGCCGGCCTGGTCGGCGGCCTGGGCCTGGCTCCGGGTGCCAACATCGGCAAGGACGCGGCGATCTTCGAAGCCGTGCACGGCACCGCGCCGGACATCGCCGGCCAGGGCAAGGCCAATCCGTGTGCGCTGCTGCTGGCGGCCGCGCAGATGCTGGACCACATCGGCCAGCCGGAGAATGCCGAGCGCCTGCGCAAGGCCATCGTGGCGACCATGGAAGCCAAGGACTCGCTGACCGGCGACCTGGGTGGCACCGGTACCACCATGAGCTTTGCCCAGGCCATCGCCAGCCGCCTGTAAGCGGCCGGCCGACCTCGGTTGGATCCACAGCGGGGCGCCTTCGGGCGCCCCGTTGCGTTGTGGGCTGGCTCGGTAGATCCACGCCATGCGTGGATGACGGGGCCCCTACGGTCCGCAGCCACCCATGGGGTGCCTCTACAGGGGATTTTCTGTGCGTGTATCGCACAGATCATGTGCCGCTGGGCGGCTGGTTCGTGCGTAATGTGATCGGCATCCTGTGCCCACTTCCCAATGCACCGGAGCTTGAACATGAACCTCACCGCCTTCGGCCTGGCCAGCCTGATCGGCATGACCGCCACCCTCCCGCTTGCTGCTGCCGAGCCGGCCCATCCCACCATCCGCCATATGGCGGGTGCGCCGGTCGCGACCTCGCTGGATGCGGCGAAGACTGCCGTGCTGGTGATCGACTTCCAGAACGAGTACTTCGATGCCAAGGCTGTACCGGGCTTTGTGGGTGGCCGCATGGTCATTCCCGATGGCGAGGCCGCACTGCGCCAGGCCAGGCGGGTAGTCGAATTCGCCGATGCCCACGGCATCCGCGTGATCCATGTCCAGCACGTGCTGCCGGCCGGCGCACCCCTGTTCGCGCAGGGCAGCGTCAATGCCGCCTTCCATCGCGACCTGCAGCCGCGCCAGGGCGAGACCGTGGTGCAGAAGGACAATGTCAGCGTGTTCGCCGGCGCGTCCGCCGCGGTGCTCGACCCGATGCTGAAGAACGCCGGCATCGACACCCTGATCGTCACCGGCCTGCAGACCCACGCCTGCGTGGCCGGTGCTGCGCGCGACGCGGCAGCGGCTCCGCGCGGCTACCGGGTGATCGTCTCGTCCGATGCCAGCGCCAGCCGCGATCTGGATCTGGCCGGCGGCCGTCGCATCGGCCATCGCGCGCTGCATGAGGCCTCGCTGGCGCAGATCGAAGACGCCTTCGGCGATGTCATGAGCACCGACGCGATCCTCGCGCTGCCGGTACGCAAGGCCGGTGACGGCGCTTGATAAGCTGGCGGGGCCCGCATGCCGTGGGCCCCGCCACGTGGAGCTGCCCGCCGATGGATCACTTCGCCGCCCTGCGTGCGCTGCGCGCCATCGTTGACGCGGGCAGTTTCACTGCCGCCGCCGAGCGCCTGGGGACCACCCACTCGGCGATGTCGCGGCAACTGCGGCAGCTGGAAGAGCACCTGCAGGTACGCCTGCTCGATCGCAACAGCCGTCGGCTGTCATTGACCGAGGCCGGGCGCGATTACTACCGCGAGGCGGCAACGCTGCTGGACCGCCTGCAGGAGGCGGATGATCGTGCTCGCGCCGGGCAGGCGCAGCCCAGCGGCAGCGTGCGGATCAGCGTGCCGCAGGTGGTGGCCAGCCAGGAGCTGCCCCACTGGCTGCCCTCGTTCCTGCAGCGTTACCCGCAGGTCACGCTGGACCTGTCGGCGGATGATCAGGTGGTGGATGTGGTCGGTGGTGGTTTCGACCTGGCGCTGCGCATTGCAGCTTCATTGCCGGACAGCCAACTGGTTGCGCGCGAGCTGGCCAGCTGCCCGCGCATCCTGGTCGCCGCACCGGTCTACCTGGCGCGCCATGGCCTGCCACGGCACGCTGTGGATCTGGAGCAGCACACGCTGCTGGGTTTCAGTCCCACGCCGTCAATGCCGCCCTGGCGGTTGCTGGGACCGCGCGGCGCCAGCGTGAGCGTTGAAGCCGGGCAGCGCCTGCGCGTGGATGCCACGCCCGCGCTGTACGCCGCCGCGCTGGCCGGAATGGGCATCAGCCTGTTCACCGCGCTGACCGTGCAGGAGGATCTGCGCGCCGGTCGTCTGATCCGCGTGCTGCCGGCCTGGCATGCCGGCCAGCGGCGCTACTTCGCGTTGTACCCGCATGCACGTGCGCTCGCGCCCAAGGTGCGAGCGCTGGTCGAACACCTTGCGGCGCACTACGCTGCACAGGCTGGCGTGGCTGGCTAGCCGGGAAATGCAGCCACGCGTTACAAAGAGAAAAGGGCGCCCCGAAGGCGCCCTTTGTCGTTCATGGCTCTGCCTGGTTCAGCGCTGCTGGATCTTCGACAGCAGGCGCAGGAACTCCACATACAGCCAGACCAGGGTCACCATCAGGCCGAATGCGCCATACCACTCCATGTACTTGGGCGCGCGCTGGGCCACGCCGGTCTCGATGAAATCGAAGTCCAGCACCAGGTTCAGCGCGGCCACGACCACCACGAAGAGGCTGAAGGCAATGCCCAGCCAGCTGGAGTCGTGGATCACCGGCACGTTGATGTTGAAGAAGCCCAGCACGAACGAGGCCAGGTAGAGCAGGGCGATGCCGCCGGTGGCGGCCACCACGCCCATCTTGAAGTTCTCGGTGGCCTTGATCAGGCCGCTGCGGTATGCGAACAGCAGGGCGGCCAGGGTGCCGAAGGTCAGCAGCACCGCCTGGAACACGATGCCCGGGTACTTCATGTTGAACAGGGCCGACACGGCGCCCAGGAACAGGCCTTCGACCAGTGCGTACATCGGCGCGGTGACCGGCGACCATTCCTTCTTGAAGATGGTGATCAATGCCAGCACCAGGCCGCCGATCGCGCCACCGATGGCGTACAGGCTCGCGCTGCCGGAAATCTGGCCGTACTCGTCGACCGCCTGGCTCCAGGCGAACGCCGCGGTCAGCACGGTCAACAGCAGCAGGATGCCGGTCTTGTTGGCGGTGCCGTTGAGGGTCATGGCCTGGTCGGGGCTGGTCACTACCGAGCCACTGGCGAGGTCGAGGAAAGTCGACTCGGAAAGAGCCGGGTTGCCGCTGCGCATGCGTGTTCTCCGTGCGAATGAAGGTCGGGACGGCCATCCGGCCGATGGGCGTCAGCATAGCCGATGACTGCTTTCGGCGTTGTGGCAGGCCCGGGATCTGTGCATCCTTCGTTGACAGTTCCCAACGCGCTTGGCGACAATGACCAACTCCCCGGGCCCAACCCGAGGGGATTGCAAGACCGGGGTATAGCGCAGTCTGGTAGCGCGCCTGCTTTGGGAGCAGGATGTCGGGGGTTCGAATCCCTCTACCCCGACCAATCCCACGCCACGTCGGATTGGACACCGTTCCGGTTCGGGCGCCCGTAGCTCAACTGGATAGAGCACCGGCCTTCTAAGCCGGCGGTTACAGGTTCGATTCCTGTCGGGCGCGCCATTGGCGAGCACCGGGATCGCATCGACGGATGTGAAGAAGTGCTTGCAAAAGCGCAAGGACTCCACCAGAATATCGGACTCGCTTCGGCGGACCGCAGCTTCGGTGACAGTCCCCAGGCAATGTTCAAGGTTCCAGCGTCAGTGATATCGGCGATGGAGCGAAAGTTTCAGTGGTGGCTGTAGCTCAGTTGGTTAGAGTACCGGATTGTGATTCCGGTGGTCGGGGGTTCGAATCCCCTCAGCCACCCCACTGATTCAACCGCATCGGCGCAGCCGAAACGGTATTGCAATAAACAGAAGGCACGCTACAATGTGCGTCTGAGTTTCACGGGCCGTTAGCTCAGTTGGTAGAGCAGTTGACTCTTAATCAATAGGTCCAAGGTTCGAATCCTTGACGGCCCACCAAGACAGAAGCCACCTGGTACGCCAGGTGGCTTTTTTCTTATAGGTGTGACTCCCATCGTTCCGATGGATCACGCGTTGCAGAACCCGTTTGGCGTGGATCTGCAGCAGGAGCGGGCCCCGCAGTGCTGGTTTCAACCACGTTGAAAAAAGTGCTTGCACCCACCGAGCGGATCGGGTCATAATTCGCGCCCCGATTTCGGGCTGTTAGCTCAGTTGGTAGAGCAGTTGACTCTTAATCAATAGGTCCAAGGTTCGAATCCTTGACAGCCCACCAGACAAAAGCCACTTGGTCCGCCAAGTGGCTTTTTTCTTGACTGTTCGCTGAGGGGCATCTGCAGATGCCAGCGGTGCTGGCTGGAGTGGAGCCCCCTTGAGTCAAGGGGGCACGGCGAAGCCGCGGGGATGTGGCGGCTGATGAAGTGGGGCCCGCGCTTTGCCGCGCAAAGCGTGGGGCTGCGGCGCGAATGCGCGGCAGCTTCCCACTTGGTCCGCCAAGTGGCTTTTTTCTTGCCTGTTCGCTGGGGGGCATTTCATCCGCGCATGGCGTGGATCGACTGAAGCAATGCTGAAATCAGGGTCATACGCGTCATCAGTGTTATCAATGCTGTGCGCTGCATCTCACCGCATCGCATCCTGCATCGCACCCAATGGATCTTCCGCGCCGACGGCGCATGCACGAAGGACGATGTTGATGGCTCATATCAATCGATTGCACCGCACGCTGTGGGTTTCCTTCGCGTTGCTGGCACTGGCGGCTTGCGCGCCCGCCGACGATCCCGCGCAGACCGTCGAACGCGATGCTGGCACTGAAAGTGCTCCTGCACGCCCGGTCGGTGAGGCCATGCAGATGCAGCCGGCTCAGCCGGCAGAGCGGGAGGCCCTGCCCGATGCGGTGGACGTGCAGCGCAATGCGGATGGTTCGGTGGATGTGCGCAAGGCCACGCCGGAGTCGGCGGCCCTGCGGCGCACCGGCGACGGGGGCGTGGAGATCCGCGAGGTGGATCCTGCAGCCGGGCAGGGTGCCGATACGGCGTCGGCCAAGGCCAGGCCGCAGCAGTGAACCCCGCCACCCCGGATGAGCTTGCGCTCGCCGGGGTGGTTCAACGCGCGGGCTGCGCACAATTGCCATGTTCAGTTTTGTGCAGGCCTTCCGCTTCCCGTCATCGCCTGCGACAATGAACACCTGCGCCGGCCACGCGAAAGTGGCGGAATTGGTAGACGCCCTGGATTTAGGTTCCAGTGCCGCAAGGCGTGGGGGTTCGAGTCCCCCCTTTCGCACCAGTGCCGGCCTGTCCCCGCCCTGATAGGGCCATCTGCGCCCCCCTTGACCGGCACGCGCTGGCAGTGCAAGCCGAATTGGGCGAAACTAAAGGGCTGCGGCAAGCAGGCGCGTCCCAGACGTCGCGTCCTTACAACCGTTTCATCCCAATCATCGAGCCGGGGGCCTGGGCCACCGGTGGCAGGAGTCAACATGCAAGCTTCGATCGAATCCACCGGCAACCTGGAACGCCGCCTGAGCTTCTCGCTGCCGGAAGAGCGTCTGCAGAGCCACATCGTCGGCCGCCTCGGCGAAATCGCCCGTACCACCCGCATCAAGGGTTTCCGCCCGGGCAAGGTGCCGGCCAAGGTGATCGAGCAGCGCTTCGGCGCGCAGGTCCGTGGCGAGGCGCTGGACGGCCTGCTGCGCGAAACCTTCGATGCAGCCGTGCGCGAGCACGACCTGCGCATCGTCGGCAGCCCGCGCATCGACAAGGGCGACGAGGGTGAGTTCTCCTTCGTCGCCACCGTGGAAGTGGTGCCGGACTTCGGCGACATCGACGTCAGCAAGCTGACCGTCGTGCGCCATACCGCCGAGATCACCGACGCCGACATCGACCAGATGATCGAGAACCTGCAGAACCAGCGCCGTACCTGGGCCCCGGTCAGCCGTGGCGCGCAGGACGGTGACCTGGTCGCGGTGGAAACCTGGTCGCAGGCCGGCGAAGAGCGCCTGCCGGCCGAGGGCACCGAGAAGGGTTCGATCGTGCTCGGCCAGGGCATGATGTTCGACACCATCGAGAAGGGCCTGGTCGGCCTGGCCAAGGGCGAAGAGAAGACCCTGGACGTCGAGTTCCCGGCTGACTGGCGCGTGCCGGTGCTGGCCGGCAAGACCGTGCAGGTCACCGTCAAGGTCACCGAGGTCTCCGAGCCGGTCGTGCCGGCGGTCGACGAAGCCTTCATCAAGAGCTTCGGCGTGAAGGGCGGCGATGTGGAGCAGTTCCGCAGCGACATCCGCGCCAACCTGGAGCGCGAGCTGAAGGGTGCGTTGATGAACCGCCTGCGCCGCGAAGTGGGCGAGCAGCTGATCGCGGCCTACTCCTCGGTCGAAATGCCGCCGCGCCTGGTCGAAAACGAAGCCCGCGCCATGCTGGCCCAGCAGGTCGAGCAGCTGCGCCGCAACGGCCAGAACGTCGGCGAGATCCCGGCCGATGCCCACGAAGGCTTCAAGGACGCTGCCGCCAAGCGCGTGCTGGTCGGCCTGCTGGTCGGTGAAGTGGCCCGCATCAACGACCTGCGCCTGGAAGCCAAGCGCCTGAATGAAACGATGCGTCTGATCGCTTCGACCTACGAAGAGCCGGAGCAGGTCATTGAGATGTACCGCAACGACCCCCAGTTGATGTCTGGCCTGCAGAACCGTGTGATGGAAGAGCAGGTGATCGACTGGATCGCCGAGCGTGCCCAGCACACCGAAGAGAAGCTGTCGTTCCAGGACGCGATCCGCCAGTAAGCCCGGGCGGATCACCGGATGCCCCGCGCCTTTGCCGGCGCGGGGTTGTTGCCCCCCAAGATAGGTACCTCACGTAATGGACAACCGAACCAAAGCCCTGAACCTGGTTCCGATGGTGGTCGAGCAGACCAGCCGCGGCGAGCGTGCCTACGACATCTATTCGCGCCTGTTGAAGGAGCGCCTGATCTTCCTCGTGGGTCCGATCGACGATCACATGGCCAACGTGGTGGTGGCGCAGCTGCTGTTCCTTGAATCGGAAAACCCGGAAAAGGACATCAACATCTACATCAACTCGCCGGGTGGCGTGGTCACCGCCGGCATGGCGATCTACGACACCATGCAGTACATCAAGCCGAATGTGAGCACCACCTGCATCGGCCAGGCCGCCTCGATGGGCGCCCTGCTGCTGGCCGCGGGCGAAGCCGGCAAGCGCTATGCGCTGCCGAACTCGCGCGTGATGATCCATCAGCCGCTGGGTGGCTACCAGGGCCAGGCCACCGACATCGACATCCACGCGCGCGAGATCCTGACCCTGCGTTCGCGCCTGAACGAGGTGCTGGCCAAGCACACCGGCCAGTCGCTGGAGACGATCGCCCGTGATACCGAGCGCGACAACTTCAAGAGCGCCTTCGAGGCGCAGGCCTACGGTCTGGTCGATCAGGTCCTGGAGCGTCGTCCGGATGAGTCGATCCAGGCCGGCTGACCGGCCTTCACGGGGCCAGGGAGGCCTCGTTCCTGCAGGGTCGGGTGGGACTGGTGTCCCCTCGGCCCTGTGCTATTCTCGAATCGAACCCCCGTTCAGCGGGGGGGGTAACTGGGTAAGCGAAGCATGAGCGAAGACCGCCAAGGTCGTTCCACGGACACCGGCAAGATCCTCTACTGCTCTTTCTGCGGCAAGAGCCAGCATGAAGTGCGCAAGCTGATTGCGGGTCCGAGCGTGTTCATCTGCGATGAGTGCGTGGAGCTGTGCAACGACATCATCCGTGAGGAACTTGAGGAAAAGGCGCAGTCGGCGCGCAGTTCGCTGCCCAAGCCGCGCGAGATCCTCGAGGTCCTCGACCAGTACGTGATCGGCCAGAACCGTGCCAAGCGCACGCTGGCAGTGGCCGTGTACAACCACTACAAGCGCATCGAGAGCCGGCAGAAGAACGACGACGTCGAACTGGCGAAGTCGAACATCCTGCTGGTCGGCCCGACCGGTTCGGGCAAGACGCTGCTGGCCGAGACCCTGGCCCGCCTGCTCAACGTGCCGTTCACCATGGCCGACGCCACCACGCTGACCGAAGCCGGTTACGTGGGCGAGGACGTGGAGAACATCATCCAGAAGCTGCTGCAGAAGTGCGACTACGACGTCGAGAAGGCGCAGCAGGGCATCGTCTACATCGATGAAATCGACAAGATCTCGCGCAAGAGCGAGAACCCGTCGATCACCCGCGACGTGTCCGGCGAAGGCGTGCAGCAGGCCCTGCTGAAGCTGATCGAAGGCACCGTGGCCAGCGTTCCGCCGCAGGGCGGCCGCAAGCACCCGCAGCAGGAATTCCTGCAGGTGGACACCAAGAACATCCTGTTCATCTGCGGCGGCGCGTTCGCCGGGCTGGACAAGGTGATCCAGGCGCGTTCCACCGACGTCGGCAGCATCGGCTTCGGCGCCAAGGTGAAGAGCAGCGAGCGCAAGCAGGAAGTGGGCAAGGTGCTGGCGGAAGTCGAGCCGGAAGACCTGATCAAGTTCGGCCTGATTCCCGAGTTCGTCGGCCGCCTGCCGGTGGTCGCGACCCTGGAGGAGCTGGACGAGCCGGCCCTGATCAAGATCCTGACCGAGCCGAAGAACGCCATCACCAAGCAGTTCAAGAAGCTGTTCGAGATGGAGAACGTCGAGCTGGAGTTCCGTCCGGACGCTTTGTCGGCCATCGCCAGGAAGGCGCTCAAGCGCAAGACCGGCGCCCGTGGCCTGCGCACCATCGTCGAATCGGTCCTGCTGGACACCATGTATGACCTGCCGTCGCAGGAGAACGTCAGCAAGGTGGTCGTGGACGAATCGGTGATCGAGCACAAGTCCGAGCCGTACCTGATCTACCAGACCCCGGCGGCCCCTGAACAGAAGGCCGCAGGCGCCGAGTGATCCTTCCAGGTTGTTGATTGGAAAGGATTTTAAAGGAATGCCTTGCATCTGAAAGCCGATGGCCCCATAACGGGGCCATCGGCTTTTTTTGTCTCCGGAAGATGCCCTCCCGGAGGCGGTTTTCCCCCTTCCCTGGAGCCCCCATGGCCCGTTCCCCAAGTGAAACCCTCGACCTGCCGGTCCTGCCGCTGCGCGACGTAGTGGTGTTCCCGCACATGGTCATCCCGCTGTTCGTCGGCCGTGACAAGTCCATGCACGCGCTCGAACAGGCAATGGAGGCGGACAAGCGCATCCTGCTGCTGGCGCAGAAGTCGGCCGAGACCGACGACCCGCATGCGGCCGACCTCTACCAGGTCGGCACGCTGGCGCAGGTGCTGCAGCTGCTGAAGCTGCCCGACGGCACCATCAAGGTGCTGGTTGAAGGCCTGTCGCGCGTGCAGGTCACCCACGTCGACGAGCGCGACGGCTCGCTGCATGGCCAGGCCGTGGAGATCGACGCCACCGACGAGCGCGAGGCGCGCGAGGTCGAGGCGATTGCCCGCTCGCTGATGTCGCTGTTCGAGCAGTACGTGAAGACCAACCGCAAGCTGCCGCCGGAGCTGCTGCAGACGCTGTCGGGCATCGATGAGCCGGCGCGCCTGGCCGACACCATCGCTGCGCACATCAGCGTGCGCCTGGCCGACAAGCAGCGCCTGCTGGAAACGCTGGCCGTCGGTGACCGCCTGGAGATGCTGGTCGGCCTGGTCGACGGCGAGATCGACGTGCAGCAGATGGAGAAGCGCATCCGCGGCCGCGTGAAGTCGCAGATGGAGAAGAGCCAGCGCGAGTACTACCTCAACGAACAGATGAAGGCCATCCAGAAGGAACTGGGTGACCTGGACGACGCGCCGGGCGAGCTGGAAGAACTGGCCCGCAAGATTGCCGAGGCCGGCATGCCGAAGGCGGTTGAAGCCAAGGCGCGCAACGAACTGAACAAGCTCAAGCAGATGTCGCCGATGTCGGCCGAAGCCGCCGTCGTGCGCAACTACCTGGAGTGGCTGCTGGGCGTGCCGTGGAAGAAGCGCAGCAAGGTGCGCAAGGACCTGAAGGTCGCGCAGGATACGCTCGATGCCGACCACTACGGCCTGGAGAAGGTCAAGGAGCGCATCCTTGAATACCTGGCGGTGCAGTCGCGCGTGAAGCAGATGAAGGGCCCGATCCTGTGCCTGGTCGGGCCGCCGGGCGTGGGCAAGACCTCGCTGGGCCAGTCCATTGCCAAGGCCACCAACCGCAAGTTCGTGCGCATGTCGCTGGGCGGCGTTCGCGACGAGGCCGAAATCCGTGGCCACCGCCGTACCTACGTCGGTTCCATGCCGGGCCGCATCGTGCAGAACCTCAACAAGGTCGGCAGCAAGAACCCGCTGTTCGTGCTCGACGAGATCGACAAGATGTCGATGGACTTCCGTGGCGATCCGTCTTCGGCGCTGCTGGAAGTGCTCGATCCGGAGCAGAACAACGCGTTCAACGACCACTACCTGGAAGTGGACCTGGACCTGTCCGAAGTGATGTTCGTGGCCACCTCGAACTCGCTCAACATTCCCGGCCCGCTGCTGGACCGCATGGAAGTGATCCGCATCCCCGGCTACACCGAGGACGAGAAGCTCAACATTGCGACCCGCTACCTGGTGCCGAAGCAGGTCAAGGCCAACGGCCTGCAGCCGGAAGAACTGGAAATCGGCAGTGACGCCATCCAGGACATCGTGCGCTACTACACGCGCGAATCGGGCGTGCGCAACCTGGAACGCGAGATCGCCAAGATCTGCCGCAAGGTGGTGAAGGAAATCGCGTTGGCCGGCCCGCAGCCGGTGAAGGCGAAGAAGGGTGCGAGGAAGTCCAAGGCGCTGGTCAGCGTGTCCAGCAAGAACCTGGACAAGTACCTGGGCGTGCGTCGCTTCGACTTCGGACGTGCCGAGGAAGAGAACGAGATCGGCCTGGTCACCGGCCTGGCCTGGACCGAGGTCGGCGGCGACCTGCTGCAGATCGAATCGACCCTGGTGCCGGGCAAGGGCCAGCTGATCCTGACCGGCCAGCTCGGCAACGTGATGAAGGAGTCGGCTTCGGCGGCACTGTCGGTGGTGCGTTCGCGCGCCGTGGGCTTTGGCATCGACAGCGACTTCCTGCAGAAGCACGACGTACACCTGCACGTGCCCGATGGCGCCACGCCGAAGGATGGCCCGAGTGCCGGCGCGGCGATGGTCACCTCGCTGGTGTCGATGCTGACCAGGGTGCCGGTGCGCGCCGATGTGGCGATGACCGGCGAGATCACCCTGCGTGGTCGCGTCACTGCCATCGGTGGCCTGAAGGAGAAGCTGCTGGCTGCACTGCGTGGCGGCATCCGCACGGTCATCATCCCGGAAGAGAACCGCAAGGACCTGGCCGACATCCCGGCCAACGTCACCCGCGATCTGAAGATCGTGCCGGTGAAGTACATCGAAGAAGTCCTGGACCTGGCGCTGGAGCGTCCGTTGGCACCGAAGAAGGCGCGCAAGAGTGCGCAGCGTGTCACGGTGCGCAGCAAGGCCAAACCGAGTGGAAACGCGCGCGTCAAGCATTGACGCGCGCTGTCCAATGGCCCGAAACCCGCGTCGTTGCTGGCTTTCCAGCTTGCGTGGGGGTAGGGCCACTGGTATAAAAGCAGCACTCGCGAATGAGTGATCGCAGTCTGGTGATCGCTGGAATTCGGCGAACCGTTTCCACATGGCGGCCGCATGCAGATGGCGTGCGGTTGCTTCCCTGTCGAATAAGCGGAACCCACCGCCAAAGGAGTTGTAGAGAATGAACAAGACCGAATTGATCGATGCCGTTGCTGAAGCTGCCGACCTGACCAAGGCAGAGTCCAGCCGCGCTGTCGATGCCGTCGTTGCTGCCATCACCAAGGCGCTGAAGGACGGCGATGCGGTCACCCTGGTTGGCTTCGGTACCTTCCAGGTCCGCGACCGTGCTGCCCGCACCGGCCGCAACCCGAAGACCGGCGACACCATCAAGATCGCTGCTTCGAAGAATCCGTCGTTCAAGGCTGGCAAGGCCCTGAAGGATGCTGTAAACTAAGCGGCTCGCTGGGGTGCTTAGCTCAGCGGTAGAGCGTCTCCTTTACACGGAGAGGGTCGGGGGTTCGAAACCCTCAGCACCCACCACAGCACCGCGGTAAAAGTTTGAGTGTGGAGCGGTAGTTCAGCTGGTTAGAATGCTGGCCTGTCACGCCGGAGGTCGCGGGTTCGAGTCCCGTCCGCTCCGCCATTCAACGAGGCCTCCGGCCAAAAGCTGGAGGCTTTGTTTTCTCCCCGGTCCAGGCCGGCTGAAAGCAAAAAGGTAACAACGCGGAGCGGTAGTTCAGCTGGTTAGAATGCTGGCCTGTCACGCCGGAGGTCGCGGGTTCGAGTCCCGTCCGCTCCGCCAGTACATCGAGGCCCCCGGTTCAAGGCTGGGGGCCTTGTCTTCTCACCGAGAGGTTCGGGAGGAAGGCGAAAAGTCTTTGCAAGAACGGAGCGGTAGTTCAGCTGGTTAGAATGCTGGCCTGTCACGCCGGAGGTCGCGGGTTCGAGTCCCGTCCGCTCCGCCATTGCAGACTTCTTAAGTCCCTGTGAAAAAACTTTGAAAAAAGTGTTCATCGGGCTGGGTTTCCAGCGAGTCTTCGGATATACTGGGCACCTGCAAAGTTCAAGCGCGGAGCGGTAGTTCAGCTGGTTAGAATGCTGGCCTGTCACGCCGGAGGTCGCGGGTTCGAGTCCCGTCCGCTCCGCCAACTCTAAAAGCCCTCGGCGCAAGCCGGGGGCTTTTTCTTTGCGCCAGGATGGAGTTGGCCGATGCACTGATGGTGCGTGCCTGCGCAAGTGGGCGCAGGCCGCGTCGGTGCTGCTTTTGGTCCCTGCGGCGAAGCGGGTTACACTGCCGGGCTCGCCAATCAGGCCTTGTGATTCCTCACCATGCTGCAGAAACTCCGCGACAAGACCTCAGGCTGGATCGTCACCGTGATCCTGGGGCTGCTGATGATTCCGTTCCTGTTCGTGATCGACAACAGCTACCTCGGTGGCGTTGGCGCACAGAACGTGGCCAAGGTTTCCGCGCCGCCCACCTGGTGGCGTTCGGCGCCGTCGTGGTGGCCGGTGCGCATGCTGTGGCAGCACCATGAGATCAGCTCGCAGGATTTCCGCACGCGTTTCGAGCAGGAGCGCATGCGTGAGCGCCAGCAGCAGGGCGACAACTTCGACCCGCGCGCGTTCGAGAGCACCGAGAACAAGATGGCCGTGCTCGATCAGCTGATCGACGAACAGGTCGTGCGCCTGGTCGGTGAACAGGCGGGCGTGGTGATCGGCGACGGCGCTGTGCGCGAATACATCGCGACCATGCCGGCGTTCCTCGATTCGAACGGCAAGTTCAACGAGAACAACTACCGGCTGGCATTGGCCGGTGGCAATCCGCCGCGTACCCCGACCCAGTTCCAGGAACTGGTGCGTGAGAGCCTGCAGCAGTCGGTGATCCCATCGGGCCTGCAGAGCTCCGGCTTCGTCACCCAGGCCGAGACCGAGCGCCTGTTGAAGCTGCTGGGCGAAACCCGCGACGTCGAGCTGGCCGCGTTGCCGCCCGTACCGGCCGATACCGCGCCGGTCACCGATGATCAGATCAAGCAGTGGTACGACAGCCACGGCAAGGATTTCCGCCAGGCCGAGAGCGTGTCGCTGGAGTACGTCGAGATCAACGGTGCGAACCTGCCGGCACCGGTCCCGGCCGATGAAGCGACCCTGCGCAAGCGCTATGAAGAGGAAAAGGCAAAGTTCACCTCGCCGGAGCAGCGCCAGGCCTCGCACATCCTGATCACCGGTGACGGCGCCGAAGCCAAGGCGAACAGGATCGCTGCCGAAGCCAAGGCGGCCGGTGCCGACTTCGCTGCGCTGGCCAAGGCCAATTCGGAAGATCCGGGCTCCAAGGACCAGGGCGGTGAGCTGGGTTGGGTCGAGCGCGGTGCGATGGTCAAGCCGTTCGAGGACGCGCTGTTTGCGGCCAAGGCCGGTGACGTGATCGGCCCGGTCAAGACCGAGTTCGGTTACCACATCATCAAGGTGGCCGCTGTGCGCGGTGGCCAGGGCAAGTCGTTCGAGGAAGTGCGTGACACCCTGGCTGCCGAGCAGCTGAAGGCCGACGGCGAGCGCGGCTTCAACGAACTGGCCGGTCGCCTGGTCGATGCCATCAACAAGAGCCCGAGCGACCTGGCGGCCGCCGCCAAGGAAGTGAACCTGCCGCTGCAGACCCTGGGCCCGATCACCCGCGCGACCGCCAGCGGCATCGCCGCTGACCCGGCCGTGCTGCGTGCCGCCTTCTCCGACGTGCTGGTGCAGGACGGTACCGCCAGTGACCCGATCGCCCTGGGCGGCGCGACCAACCACAGCGTGGTCATCCGTGTGGCTGCACACACCCCGGAACAGGCCCTGCCGCTGGACAAGGCCCGTGACCAGGTGATCGCTGCGATCCGTGCTGATCGCCAGCGCCAGGCCAGCGACAAGGCGGCCGATGCCATCCTGGCCAAGCTGAAGGCGGGCGCCACCCTGCAGTCGCTGGCCGCCAGCGAGAAGCTGCAGCTGAGCCCGATGCCGGGCCTGCCGCGCAGCCAGCCGGTGCCGACCCCGGAAATCAACCGCGCGATCTTCAGTGCGCCGGTGCCGGCTGAAGGCAAGCCGAGCTATGGCAAGGTCGACGTCAATGGCCACGCGCTGCTGTTCGCGGTGAACAAGGTCAATCCGGGCGACATCAAGGAAGTGACTGCAGAGCAGCAGAAGCAGCTGAAGGAACAGCTGAGCCAGATCGACGGCATGGCCGCAGCCAAGGCCTACATCGAAGCGATGCGCAAGAAGTTCATGATCCAGACCACCGAAGCGAACCTGTAAGCCTCGCGGCGGCACCCATGAGAGAGGCCCGGCAATGCCGGGCCTTTTTTGTGCCTGCCGATGCGTAGCGTCGAGCCATGCTCGACTGCGCCTGCTGGGCGCAGGCATGAAAAAAGCCGAGCGTGGGCTCGGCTCTCCAGAACAAAGGGGCGGGCAGGGCGCGGCGGTGCCGCGCCGGACTCAGTCCTCCACGCGCAGCACGGCGCCCGGCTTCAGCACGCTGCTGCCGCTCAGGCCGTTCAGCGACAGTAGCGCCTTGACCGGCATGCCATAGCGGCGGGCGATGGTCCAGGCCGATTCACCATCCCGCACGGTGTGGCGACGACTGCGCGGACGATCGGCGATCGCGGCCACGGTCTTGGCGACCTGTGGCGCTGGCGAGGCGGCGGCAACAGGTACGCTACTGGCCACCAGTGCGGTGGCGGTGTCCGCCACGGTCGCGCTGGCGGCCGAGACCGGCGCCAGCACGCGGGTGGTGCCGGACGAGACGCGCCCACCGCCCGCCAGGGCGGGGTTGAGGCGGACGATCCTGGCCGGGTCCAGGGCACGCTGTGCGGCCCACTGCTGGACGCTGGTGCCGGCGGGCAGGGTGTGGTCCTTCAGTACGGGCACGGTCCGGTCCAGCGAGGCCATGACACCTGGCTGGTCTTCCACATCTTCCAGCACGCAGGCCAGGGCATGCAGCTTCTCGACGTAGGCATGGGTGACCGGCGACAGGCCGGGCAGCGCCGAGGGCTTGGCGTTCTGCGCGTTCATGCCGGCCTTGCGCATCGATTGCAGCACGCGGTACTCGCCGGCGTTGTAGGCCATGGTGGCCAGGCGCCAGTCGCCGCCGAACATGCCGTGCAGGGTCTTCAGGTAGCGCACTGCGGCCTGTGTGGAATCGACCGCCGACAGGCGCCCGTCGTAGCCGTTGGCCATGGGCACGCGGTGATTGCGCGCAGTGGTGGCGATGAACTGCCACAGGCCGGTCGGGCCGCTGCCATTGCGTGCATTGGGCCGGTAACCGCTTTCCACGAACGGAATCAGCGCGAACTCGGTAGGCAGGTTGGCCTTGCGCAGCTCTTCGACCACATAGCCGAACAGCACCAGTGCATCGTCATCCTGGTTGGCCAGGCGCGACGGGGCGTGGGCGAACTGCTTCTGCCAGCGCGGGCTGGTGGCCTCGGCATTGCAGGTGGGCTCGGCCAGGCCGTCGCGGAAGCTGGAGAAGATCTCCTGGCCGTTGCGGACCGACGCGGCCGGCAACGCGGCCGGATCCAGCGGCAGGGCCGCGGCGGCGGTCAGGTTCTGGCCGATGCCAGCGCCCAGCGACTGGGCGCCGGCGGTTCCGGCCAGCCCCAGGACCAGGCCCAGGGCCAGCGGCAGACTTCGGCGCATCATGCGCGGAAGCCGTCTTTCCAGTGCCGGAGACCGGCCATCACGTCGACGTCGTCAACGACGTCACGGCCCAGGTGCGCCGACACCGACGCGCGGATCGGCGCAGTGTGCACACGCAGGAACGGATTGCAGTCGAATTCGCTGGCCAGGGTTACCGGCAGGGTGGAACGGTCATCGCGGCGCATGGCCAAAGCCTCCTCTTGGCGCTGCCGCAAGGCAGCGTTGGCGGGGTCGACATGCCGCGCGAAGACGGCATTTGACACGGTGTACTCATGAGCGCAACAAAGCAGCAGTTGCGCGGGCAAGGTACCCAGCTTGCGCATCGATGCCAGCAGCTGGGACGGCGTACCTTCGAACAGGCGTCCACAGCCCAGGCTGAACAACGAATCTCCGCTGAAAAGATGTTCAGCAGTGTGAAACGCGATGTGGCTGCGGGTATGCCCGGGCACGGATAGTACGTGGAACGCCTGACCCAGTGCCTGAACGCGTTCACCTTCGCCGACCCGTTCGGTTGCCGTGGGGATGCGCTCCTCGACGGGTGCGATCACCCGGACTCCAGGAAAACGTGCCTGCAGCACCGGCACGCCACCGATGTGGTCATCGTGATGATGGGTGAGCAGGATCGTGTCCACGCGCAGGCCCTGATCGGCGAGCGCAAGCACCGGCGCGGCATCGCCGGGATCGACGACCACGGCGTTACCGTCGTCGTCGATCAAGGTCCAGATGTAGTTGTCCGCAAATGCGGGCAGGGCAGTCAGTCGCATAGAATTGGACCATGCCCGCGCTGCAGAGCACCCGTCAAGCGAGCCAGACCCCGTGGTTCGACAGCGAACCGGCGGAAGCCCTGCGCGTTCTGGAGCGGCAACTGCTGCTGCCGCAGCTGTCGTTGCTGCCGGTGCAGCCCTGGCTGTGGATCGCGCCTAGTGCCGCATGGCTGGACGATGCGCAGCTTGGCGGGCGCGGCCTGCGCCTGTACCGGCAGGGGCACGGCTATGCCGGCGACACCCGCTGTGCGTTGCCGCTGCCGCTGGCCAATGAAAGCATCAATGCGGTCGTGTTGCAGCATGTCACCGCAGCTGACGCTGATCGGTTGCTCGATGAGTGCGAGCGCGTGCTGATGCCGGGCGGCCATCTGTGGCTGAGCAGCCTCAACCCGTTCAGCCCTTACCGCACGCACTGGCGCCAGCACGGGCTGGTGGTGCGCACGCCGCAGCGGATCCGCCTGCTGCTCGGCCGCCACGGGCTGGAGTGCGACGATATGCGTTTCCTCGGCCCGCTCTGGCGCGGCGCCGGCAGCCGTCGCCCGGGCGGTTGGTCGCCACTGCGCGCGGCCTGCCTGTTCCATGCTGAAAAGCGAACGCTGGCCCTGCCCGGGCCGAAACCGTTGCCGGTGCGTTGGCACGGCACCGTTGCTACCTGATCTGGAGTTGTATTGAAAACCATTGAAATCCACACCGACGGCTCCTGCCTTGGCAATCCTGGCCCCGGCGGCTGGGCTGCATTGCTGCGCTACAAGGGCCACGAGCGTGAACTGAGCGGCGGCGAAGCGCACACCACCAACAACCGGATGGAGCTGATGGCGGCCATTTCCGGCCTGGAAACGCTGACCGAGCCGTGCAACATCGTGCTCTATACCGATTCGCAGTACGTGCGGCAGGGTCTGACCCAATGGATGCCCGGCTGGATCCGCAAGAACTGGAAGACCGCCGGCGGCGACCCGGTGAAGAACCGCGAGTTGTGGGAGCGCCTGCATGCGGCGACGCTGCGGCACCAGATCGATTGGCGCTGGGTGAAGGGCCACTCCGGTGACCCGGACAACGAGCGGGTGGATACCCTGGCGCGCAACGCGGCCATCCAGATCCGTGACGCCAGCCCGGTAAACTGAGTCCATGCGCCAGATCATCCTCGATACCGAAACCACCGGCCTGGAATGGAAGAAGGGCAACCGCATCGTTGAAATCGGCTGCGTGGAGCTGTTCAAGCGCCGCCCGACCGGCAACAACTACCACCAGTACATCAAGCCGGACTGCGAATTCGAACAGGGCGCGCAGGAAGTCACCGGCCTGACCCTGGAGTTCCTGGCTGACAAGCCGGACTTCGCGCAGATCGCCGATGAGTTCCTGGCTTTCATCGATGGCGCCGAGCTGATCATCCACAACGCGGCGTTCGACCTGGGCTTCCTCGACAACGAGCTGTCGTTGCTGGGCCCGCAGTATGGAAAGATCACCGATCGCTGCACGGTGATCGATACCCTGGTGATGGCGCGCGAGCGCTTCCCGGGCCAGCGTAATTCGCTGGATGCGCTGTGCAAGCGCCTGGGCGTGGACAATTCGCACCGTGCGCTGCATGGCGGCCTGCTCGACGCGCAGATCCTGGGCGACGTCTATATCGCGCTGACCTCGGGCCAGGAAGAGATCGGCTTCGGCATGGGCGACGATGACGGTGGTGGCGCCGGTGCCGCGCTGCAGGCCTTCGATACCAGCAAACTGCTGCCGCGCCCACGCGTGGTGGCCACTCCGTCTGAACTGGAAGCGCACAGCGCGCGTCTGGAACGACTGCGCAAGAAGGCCGGCTACGCCTTGTGGGATGGCCCGAAGGTGGAAGAGCCCGCCAGCGCGTAATGCCTGGCATGGGGTACTGCCGGACGCTGGCCGGCAGTGCCGTATCCACGCATGGCGTGGATCTGCCGCTTAATGGCAGCGCACCAGGATCACGCTGATGTTGTCGCGGCCACCGCCGTCGAGCGCGGCCGCGACCAGCGTGTCCACGCATTCCTGCGCGCTGGCATCGTCGAAGGCGAGGGTGCGGGCGATGCTGCGGTCGTCCACTTCCTCGGTCAGGCCGTCACTGCACAGCAGCAGCTGCATGCCCGGGCGCAGCTCACCGCTGGTGGTGGCCACGTTCAGATGCGCCGGGTCGGTCACGCCCAGCGCCTGGGTGACCACGTTGCGATGTGGATGCGCACGCGCCTGTTCGGCCGTCAGGTTGCCCTGCGCGACCAGTTCCTGCACCACGCTGTGGTCCTGGCTGAGCTGGGCCAGCTGGCCGTCACGCCACAGATAGGCGCGGCTGTCACCGACCCATGCCACTTCATAGCGATTGCCCTGCACGCGTGCGGCGACCACGGTGGTGCCCATCGGCAGGGTGTCGTTGCGCCGGCGCGAGGCGCGGATGATCTCTTCGTCAGCGGTGCGGATGGCCTGGGCCAGCGGCGCGCCACGGCGGATCTCGCGCACGATGGTTTCGCGCGCCAGCGCGCTGGCCACCTCGCCGCAGGCGTGGCCACCCATGCCATCGGCCACCAGCCACAGGGCCAGCTCGCTGTCACCGTAGTAGGTGTCTTCGTTGAGCTCGCGGCGCAGGCCGGGGTGAGTGAGGTGTCCGAATTCGATCATGGGGTGCGGGGGCGGGGTATTGCTGGGGAGACAGGCATCATCGGGGGGCTGCAGGCATCCGGCAAGGCATGCACTCAGGAAATTTTCACTTCGTTGACCGGAATGACTTGTCGCCGGCCTCACTTCCTCGTATGATGCGCGTCCCCGGTCCGCCGGGGACCACCCGGAGAGGTGGCAGAGTGGTTGAATGTACCTGACTCGAAATCAGGCAGGCGTTTATAGCGCCTCGGGGGTTCGAATCCCCCCCTCTCCGCCAGATAAAGAAAAAGGGCTGCCGAAAGGCGGCCCTTTTTCTTTATCTGGCGCGGGACGCGACGCGCTTTGCGCGTCGCCCCAAACGTTGCCGTGCAACGTTCGGGCCCCTCCCTTTGCCGGCCTCTCTCCGCCCCTGTCGGGGCAGCCCCTCAACAGAGGGGCTTGTTTCTCCAGATGCATCCGTAGATCCACGTCATGCGTGGATGGACAGCGCGAGTTGCGCTGTAGTGACCATGTCCTGATCTGGCGCGGGACGCGACGCGCTTTGCGCGTCTCCCCAAACGTTGCCGTGCAACGTTCGGGCCCCTCCCTTTGCCGGCCTCTCCCCGCCCCTGTCGGGGCAGCCCCTCAACAGAGGGGCTTGTTCCAGCAGATGCATCAGTAAATCCACGCCATGGGTGGATGCACTTGCTGCAGGGCTGGACCATCCACGCGCGGCGTGGCTCTACCTGAACTGTCCCATCGCCAGTCGCGGGTTAAACTGCACACATCACTTGCTGGAGCTTTCCCCGATGACCGCTGAAATCCTCGTCCCCGTGTCCTTCGGCGAGCTGCTGGACAAGATCTCGATCCTGCAGATCAAGTCCGAGCGCATCAGCGACGAGGGCAAGCTGGCCAATGTGCGCAGGGAGCTGTCGGCGCTGGAGCAGACCTGGATGGCACACCCGGCTGCGGTGAAGGACATCGCCAAGCTGCGTGCCGAGCTGAAGGCGGTCAACGAGCAGCTGTGGGACATCGAGGACGACATCCGCCTGAAGGAGAAGGCGCAGGCGTTCGACCAGGGCTTCATCGACCTGGCGCGCAGTGTCTACCTGCGCAACGACGAGCGCGCGCGCATCAAGAAGGCGATCAACCTGGCGCTGGGTTCGGCGTACGTGGAAGAGAAGTCCTATCAGGATTACGCGCAGCGCACGTGATCCCGGGCAGTCCGCCGCTCACCCCAGGTGGTCGGCGACGTAGCGTTCGAAGGCGGCGATACCGTCTTCGACGGTAATCAGTTCCATTACATCGTCGAACTCGATCTTGGTGCCCCACTTCAGATCGGTGGCCTGCTTGGCCAGGTACTTGCGCGCTGCGTCGTCGTAGCGGTCCACGCAGTAGCGGCGGTCCGAGTACGGGCCGCTGCGGTCCGGATTGCTGGCCGCATGCAGCCCCAGTACTTTGGTGCCCATTGCGTTGGCGATGTGCATCGGGCCCGAGTCCGGGGTCATCACCAGATTGGCGCGGGCCAGCAGGGCAGGCAGCTGCTTCAACGTGTCCTTGCCAACCAGGTCCAATGCAGGCGTCTGCAGCTGCGCCTGGATCGCATCGGCCATGTGGCGCTCCAGTTCGCTGCGGCCACCGCACAGCACCACCCGCCAGCCGCGCTGGACGGCATGGTTGGCCACCGCGGCGTAGCGGTCGGCGTACCAGTTGCGGCGCACGTGGCTGGAACAGGGCGAGATCATCAGCACCGGGCGGCCATCGTCCTGCCACTGCGCGGCGGCCCACTCGAAGGCGGACGGCGGCACGGCCAGATCCCAGCTGACTTCGGTCTGGCGCAGGCCCAGCGGCTCGCAGAAGCTGCCGATGGCATCCAGCACGTGGATGCCGGGGCGATCGGGAATACGCTCGTTGATGAAGAGCCCGTGCAGGTCCTTGGAGCGGCTGCGGTCGTATCCGATGCGGCGCTCGGCCGGAATGAAGGCCGACAGCAGGTTGGCGCGGAACGCGACCTGCATCTGCAACAGCGCTTCAAAGCGCCCCGGTGGCAGGTGCCTGCGCAGTTCCTTGACCCCGGCCATGCCGCTCTTCTTGTCGTAGGCATGGAAGGTGACGCCGGGCAGCCCGTCGAGCAGCTTGTGGCCGGCTTTGTCGATGATCCAGTGGATCGGCGTGTCCGGGCGTGCGGCCTGCAGGGTGCGCACCAGGGGCACCACGTGGGTGACATCGCCAAGTGCGGACAGGCGCAGGAGGCACAAGGAGGAGGACGCTGATGCCATGTGTTGTTAGACTCAATGAAATGGTCGCATTCGACGCCAATGAAGCGCTGACGCCATGCCGCGAGGGTCGCGGCATCGGGGCCATTCTGTTCGACCGCGAGCGGCTGCGGCAAGCCGATATTGGCCTGTTCTCGCCCCAGCACTGGGGCAGCAAGGCCCGCCCGGTGGGCGAGGGCGGCCGCGGCAGCGCCTGGTTCGTCGATGCGCCGTTCGGTGCCAGCGTGCTGCGCCACTACCTGCGCGGCGGCATGGCGGCCCGGATCAGCCACGACCAGTACCTCTGGCGCGGCTCGGACCGGACCCGCAGCTTCGCCGAATTCCGCCTGATGCGCGCGCTGCGCGAGAAGAAGCTGCCAGTGCCACGGCCGATCGCCGCGTTCTACATGCGTGAAGGCCTGCGCTACCGGGCGGCGATCCTGATGGAACGGATCGAGGACGTGCGCTCGCTGGCCGACCGCGCACTGGTTGCGGGCCGGGGCGCGCCCTGGGAAGAGACCGGGCGGCTGATCGCCCGTTTCCACCGTGCCGGCCTGGACCATGCCGACCTCAACGCGCACAACATCCTGTTCGATGGCAGTGGCCATGGCTGGCTGATCGATTTCGACCGTGGGGTGATCCGCATCCCGGCCACCGGCTGGCGCGAACGCAACCTCAAGCGGTTGCTGCGTTCGCTGGTCAAGCTGCGCGGCGAGCGCAGCGTGGAAGATGTGCAGAAGGACTACGCACGGCTGCGCCGTGCCTATGACATGGCGTGGAACCGGGGCACCTGATGGACTGGTCGTTGCGTTTCCTCGGCGTCGGCAATGCGTCGGCGGTCGAGCTGGGATCGCCGATGTCGGTGATCGAGCGCGGTGGTCGCCCGTGGCTGACCATCGATTGCGGCGGTGAAGGCCTCACCGCGTTCAAGGCGCACTACGGGCACATGCCGCAGGCGCTGTTCGTCACCCATGTGCACCTGGACCATGTGGCCGGCTTCGAGCGCCTGTTCGTGGACACTTTCTTCAATGCGCACCGGCGCGGCAAGGTGCGCCTGTACGTGCCTGCCACGGTGGTGCCGCTGCTGCACAAGCGCATTGCTGACTATCCGAACGTGTTGGCCGAGGGCGGTGCGAACTTCTGGGATGCCTTCCACCTGATCGTGGTGGGCGAGGCGTTCTGGCATGAGGGGATGCGCCTGGAGGTGTTTCCGGTGCGCCATCACTGGCCGGAGACGGCCTATGGCCTGCGCCTGCAGGGCGCGCTGACCTGGAGCGGCGATACCCGGCCGATTCCGGAGATGCTGGCGCGCTACGCCAACGACAACGAGCTGATCGCCCACGACTGCGGCCTGCATGGCAACCCGTCACACACGGGCGTGGACGACCTGGAGCGTGAGTACAGCATCGAACTGCAGGCGCGGATGATGCTCTACCACTACGCCAGCGTGGCCGATGGCCAAGCGCTGGCCGTGCGCGGGCACCGCGTGGCGCAGCCGGGGCAGTGCGTGCCGCTGGCCGACCCGACCGCGCCGCACGTACTGGTGCAGGATCCGCCGTGAGCAGGACCGGCCAGCCCGCTGATACGGCGCGGGCTGCCGAACTGGAGGCGCTGGAGCGAGCGCTGCAGTAGCGATGGGCCATGCCCGGCGAGGGGCGCCAACCAGGGTTGGCAGCTGCCAGGGCCGGGTGTCGCCAGAAAAGGCGATGGCCCCGCCGGCTGACCTCGGCGCCCGCGTCGATCGATACCGTTGCTGCCTTCCGGCCCTGGCGGGGTTTTCGACCTAGCGTCGCGAGGGGCCGACGGGGCCACCATAGAGACGTTGGCCGCCCCGAGGGCGGCCAGTTCACGGATCAGGGGAAGCAGCGCGCGATGCGCCGGAGACCACAGCCGGACCGCACATCGGCTAGCCGATGGCAGGCGCTCATTCTAGCGCAGGCGGGTGCGTCGATGCCAGCTTCACGCACTGAATCGGCTGTAACCCGTTCCCGGCCACGGCGGCCGGGCGTGGCTCCCGTTGCTAGAATGCCGGCCAGGAGGAACGACCTCCCCCACATCGGGAATCAAAGACCAGGACGGCCTGGCCCTACCAAGAGGAGGGCCGTCATGGCCTGGATCTATCTATTGTTTGCCGGCCTGCTGGAAATCGTCTGGGCCGTGTCCATGAAGCAGTCCGAAGGCTTCACCCGTCTCACCCCCACCGTGGTCACCATCATCGGCATGATCGCCAGCTTCTGGCTGTTGGCGGTGGCCATGCGCAGCCTGCCGCTGGGCACCGCCTATACGATCTGGACCGGCATCGGCGCGGTCGGCGCGTTCGTGGTCGGCATCGTGTTCCTGGGGGAGCAGGTCAGCCCGATGCGGATCGGTGCAGCGGTGCTGATTGTTTCCGGCCTGGTGCTGATGAAACTCTCCAGCAGCTGAATTTATTTACTCATGGCGGGGAATGGATTCTCCGCCACATGCAGCGATATGCATTTTCGGCAAAACCATTCTGGCTGCCTCTTTTATTTGACGTGCGTCATGAAAATAACGCGCGCGATTCACATGCCGCTGGCACGGCCGGTCGCACAGTGCCGCCATTCGTCGGGCGAAATCGGGGAGTTTTCGTCCTGGTGGACACGCTGACGTACCTGTCCCGGGGTGCGATCACGTGAAGATGTGAAGATTTTCAGGAGTTAATGCCTTCAGGCCTTGTTCCCGTATCGGGAGCAGGGGTGGACCGCATTGTCTCGAAAAACCTGCCAGCTGTGCCATCCGGTCTTTTCATGGAGATTTGCCGATGAACCGCATTTACCGTCTGGTTTTCAATCGCGCCCTTGGGGTAATGCAGGTTGCTTCGGAGGTCACCCGGAATCCCGGCGGAAGCGCGGTCGGCGCAGGGCGGGTGCCGCGATTGCGGGCGCACCAGCTGGCGGCGGCACTGGCCGCCACACTGGCCAGCGGATCGGCATTCGCGGCGTGTACGGGCACCACGACCGTAAACTGCGACAGCACCACCAACATCAACAACTACTCCAACGCGACCAGCGGCCTCACGCTGAACATTGCCGCGGGTGCGTTGCTGCGTACGCCGCCGTTCGTAGGTGGAGGCAACGCAGCAACGCTGACCGGCGACAACGTGACGGTCAACAACAATGGCACGATCGATCCGAGCTCGATCGTCCTTGCCTCGCCCGGCCTGGTCATCGGCAATGGTTCTGCCAACAACAGCGCGATCGTCGTCAACAACAACGCCAGCGGACAGATCAAGGGTGTCGTCAACATCGCAACGCTGCTGGGCTTCGGTGGACAGGCGCTGGTGGCGCAGAATGTCAACGGCACCACCACCGTCAACAACGCCGGCCTGATCAGCACGTCGTTGATCGGCACAGGCAGCGTTTCCGACGCGACCACGGTGGTGGCCTACGGTGGTGCGGCAGCCAATGTGACCAACACCGGCACCATCGACGGGCGTGTTGGCCTGGGCGCTTCTGGCGGTAATACGTTCCTCAATGCGGGGGCGGTCAGTGGCAGCGTTCACCTGGGTGATTCAACCGGCGGCAACACCTTCACCGCAGTGTCGGGTTCCAGCGTTGTGACCGGTGGCGGCAGCGCTGTTGCCGGCGTGATTACCGGTGTTACCGGGGTGAAGGTTGCGGCTGCGGGATCGGTCGACGCCGGTACCGGCAGTGGTGCGGCCAACAACACGCTGGTGTTGCAGAACGTCGTCAGCGGTCCGGGGGCCGGCACCGGCGGAGCGGTGACCACACTGGGCTGGAACCAGTACCTCAACTTCCAGAGGCTCACCGTCAACAGCGGTACCTGGAACCTGCAGGGCGCATGGGGCGGATCCGGCCCGACGACGCTCAATGATGGCCTGGTCAATTTCAACAACGCCGGTTCATTCGGCACAGGGCTGTTCACGGCCAACGGCGGTGCCATCGCCTCCTCCACGGCCGGTCTGAATCTGACCAATGCGTTCAACCTCGGCGGCAATCTGTCCCTGGCCGGGACCAATGCGTTCGGCCTGAATGGCGTGCTTTCAGGCGCAGGCGGGCTGACGGTCAGCAACACCGGCATCGTTACTCTCGGCGGCGCAAACCTGTTCTCCGGTGGCGTCAACCTCAATGCCGGCGGCCTGCTGCTGGGCAATGCCGGTGCACTCGGCAGCGGCAACCTGACCGTCGGTGGCAGCGCCTCGCTGGATACGACGGCGGGCTTCACCCTGGGCAACAACCTGGTGGTCAATGGCGGGGGCTCGCTGAACCTGCTGGGCAGCAATGCGCTGACATTGAGTGGCTCGATGTCCGGTGCCGGCAACGTGACCAAGAACGGTGCCGGCACGCTGACCTTGAACGGTGCCAATTCGCTGAGCGGCAGCTTCAACCTGGCCGGGGGCGCGTTGGCGCTGGGCGCGGGCGGCAGCCTGTCGCCCACCGGTGCGATCTCGCTGGACATTGGCACCAGCCTGGATCTTTCGGCGGCGGCCAACCAGACCATCGGCTCGCTGGCCGGCCTCGGCGGTTCGGTCAACCTCGGCAGCCACACCCTGACCCTGGGCGGGCTGGGCAATACCAGCTACAGCGGCACGTTCGCCGCAGGCACCGGCGGCCTGATCAAGGTCGGCACCGGTGTGCAGACCCTGTCGGGCGTCAACAGCCTCACGGGCGGTGTTGCGCTCAACGCCGGTGGCTTGTTGCTGGGCAATGCCGCCGCGCTGGGCAGCGGTACACTCTCTGTCGGCGGCAACACCACCTTCGACGGCACCACGGCGCTGGCGCTGACCAATGCGGTCAGCCTCGGATCGGGTGCCAGCCTGAATCTGCTTGGCGGGCAGGCGCTCACCTTCAACGGGGTGATCAGTGGCGCTGGCGGCTTGATCAAGGATGGTGCATCGTCACTGACCCTCAACGGCGCCAATACGTTCGACGGTGGTCTGGCACTCAACGCGGGCAGCCTGGTGCTGGGCAACGGCGGTGCACTGGGAACCGGGGCACTGAACGTCGGCGGTGCGGTATCGCTCGACGCCAGCGCCGCGCTCACCGTGGGCAATGGCATCACGCTTGGCGCCGGTGGTTCGCTCAATGTGCTGGGCTCGAATGCGCTGACGCTGGGGGGTGTCATTGGTGGGAGCGGCAGCCTGGTCAAGAACGGCGCTGCCACGCTGACGTTGGGCGGCGCGAACACGTTCACCGGTGGGCTGGCGGTGAATGCCGGAACGGTGGCATTGGCCAGTGGTGGCAGCCTGGCGGCGACCGGCGCGGTCAGCCTGGCCGGCGCTGGCAGCGCACTGGATATCGCGCTGGGTGGCAACCAGACCATCGGTGCATTGTCCGGTGTGGCGGGCAGCACCCTGGCGCTGGGCAGCAGCACGCTCACCTTCGGTGATGCCACCAACCAGACCTTCGCCGGCGTGATCGGCGGCACCGGTGGGCTGATCAAGCAGGGTACCGGCGTGCAGACGCTGACCGGTGCCAATACCTTCAGCGGTGGGGTGAATCTTGCGGCCGGTGGCCTGGTGCTGGGCAACGCCGGTGCGCTGGGAAGCGGTGCGCTGACGGTCAGTGGCAACGGCTCGCTGGACGCCACTGCGGCGCTGAACCTGGGCAATGCGATCAACCTCGGCGCGGCCCTGACCCTGCCGGGCAGCCAGGACCTGACCCTGGGCGGCAACATCACTGGCACCGGCAGCCTGGTCAAGAATGGCGCGTCGACACTGACCTTGAACGGCACCAACACTTTCAGCGGTGGACTGAACGCAAACGCCGGCAGCCTGCTGCTGGGCAACAGCGGCGCGCTCGGTACTGGAGTACTGGGCATCGGCGGCAACGTCACGCTCGATGGCAGCGCCCCGTTGAGCCTGACCAACAATGTTGACCTGGGCGCGGGTGCGGCGCTGTCGTTGCCGGGCTCGCAGGCGATCACGCTGGGTGGCGTGGTGTCCGGTACCGGCAGGCTGGTGAAGAACGGTGCCAGCACGTTGACCCTCAACGGCGCCAACAGCTTCGGTGGTGGGCTCACCGTCAACGGCGGCGGCGTGTTCCTGGGGAACGCCGGCGCACTGGGCACCGGTGCACTGTCGGTGGGCGCCACTGCCACGCTGGACAGTTCAGCAGCGCTGAACCTCGCCAACAACGTCAACCTCGGGGCAGGCGCGGCGCTGGATCTGCTGGGCAGCCAGGACGTGTCACTGGGCGGTCTCATCAGTGGCACTGGCAGCCTGGTCAAGAATGGTACGGCCACGCTGGCGTTGAATGGACCCAACACCTTCAGCGGGGGGGTCGGCCTCAACGCGGGCCTGCTGCAGCTGGGCAATGCGCAGGCCCTGGGTACCGGCCAGCTGGACGTGGGCGGTAACGCGTCGCTGGATGCAACGTCTGCACTCACCGTAGGCAACCTCATCGGCCTGGCCGCCGGTGCGAATCTGTCCGTGCTGGGCGGCAATGACCTGACGCTCACCGGTCCGGTATTCGGTGCCGGTGGGCTGATCAAGGACGGCGCGGCCCGCCTCACCCTGTCCGGCGCCAACCTCTACACCGGTGGCACCACCATCAACGCCGGCACGCTGGCGCTGGGGGCGGGCGGCAGTCTTGCCGCGGCCGGCGCGGTGGATCTTGCGGGTGCCGGTGCGACGCTGGACATCTCCGCAGCCGGTGCGGCGCAGACCATCGGCGCGCTGAACGGCGTGGCAGGCAGCCAGCTGGTGCTGGGCGCGCAGTCGTTGACCTTTGGCGGCGCCAGCAGTGGCAGCTTTGCCGGCGTGATCGATGGTACCGGCGGTCTGATCAAGACAGGCGCGGGCGTACAGACGCTGTCCGGTGCCAATACTTTCAGTGGTGGCCTTGCACTCAACGACGGTGGCCTGATTCTCGGCAACGCCAGCGCACTCGGTACCGGTGCACTGGGCATTGGTGGCACGACCACGCTGGACAGCACCGTGGCGCTGAACCTGGCCAACGCAGTGAACTTCGGTGCCGGTACGCAGCTGACGCTGGGTGGCAGCAACGATCTCACCCTCGGTGGTGTGGTGGCCGGCAATGGCAGCCTGATCAAGAACGGTGCGGGCCTGCTGACCCTCAACAACACCAATACCTTCAGTGGCGGCCTGACCTTGAACGGCGGTGGCCTGGTGGTCGGTGCGAATGATGCGCTCGGTACCGGCGCGCTGGCGGTGAATGCCAGCACCACGCTGGACACGGGCGCGGCAGTGACACTCGGCAATGCGGTCACGCTGGGCTCGGGCGTCGTACTGACGTTGCCGGGCAGCAATGCGCTGACGCTGTCGGGCGTGGTCGGCGGCAATGGCAGCCTGGTCAAGAATGGTGCCACCACGCTGACGCTGTCCGGTGCCAACACCTACAGCGGCGGTACCACCATCAATGCCGGCACGCTGGCGCTGGGCGCGGGCGGCAGCCTTGCTGCAGCGGGTGATGTCACGTTGGGTGCAGGCGCTGGCTTTGATATTTCCGGTGCCGGCAGCAGCCAGACCATCGGCGCGCTCAACGGTGCGGGTGGCAGCACCCTGGCGCTGGGCGGCAATTCGCTCACCTTCGGTACGGCCGGCAACGCCGCGTTCGATGGCGTGATCAGTGGCGGCGGCGGTCTGATCAAGGCAGGCCCGGGCGTACAGACGCTGTCCGGTGCCAACACGTTTGGCGGCGGCGTAACGCTCAACGCGGGCGGACTGGTGCTTGGCAATGATGCAGCGTTGGGCACCGGCGCATTGACTGTTGGTGGTGCCGCCACGCTGGATACCACCGGCCTGGCAACGTTGGCCAACAACATCGCGCTCAACGCCGGGCTGACCGTGCTCGGGACCAATGCACTGACGCTCAACGGCGTCCTGTCCGGGGCCGGCAGCCTCACCAAGAATGGCAGCGCGACGCTGACCTTGAACGGCGCCAACACCTATACCGGTGGCACCAACATCAACGCCGGCACGCTGGCGCTGGGCGCCGGTGCCAGCCTGGCGGCGAGCGGTACCGTGAACCTCGCCACCGGTGCCACGCTGGACCTGTCTGCCGGCAGCGGCACGCAGCAGTTCGGCACCCTGGTCGGCAATGGTACGGTGAACCTCGGCGCCAATTCGATCGAGGTCGGTGGCGCCACCAATGGCACCTTCAGTGGCTCGATCGCAGGCACGGGTGCCCTGACCAAGGTCGGTGCGGGCATCGAGACGCTCACCGGTGCCAACACCTACACCGGCGGCACCTTCATCAATGCCGGCACGCTGGCGATTGGTCCGGGCGGCAGCCTGGCCGCGACCGGCGCGGTGACGCTGAGCGCTGCAGGCACCGGCTTCGATATCTCCACCGCAGGGGCCGGCCAGACCATCGGGTCGTTGAACGGCGTGGCCGGCTCGACGGTGAGCCTGGGGGCACAGACGCTGACACTCGGTGGCGTGGGCAACAGCCTCTTCGATGGCGCGATTTCCGGCACCGGTGGCCTGGTCAAGAATGGCGCCGGCATCCTCACGCTGGGTGGCGCCAATCTGTTCAGTGGTGGCGTTGCACTGAACGGCGGTGGCCTGGTGGTCGGCAACAACGCTGCGCTCGGCAGCGGTGCGTTGACGGTCGGAAGCAACGCGACGCTGGATGCAACGACCGGCGTCAGCCTTGCCAACAACATCGGGCTGGCAGCGGGTGCCAGCCTCGATCTGCTCGGCAGCCAGGCGCTGACACTGGGGGGCGTGATTTCCGGCACGGGCGGGCTGATCAAGGACGGTGCGTCCACCGTAACCCTGAGCGGTGCCAACACCTACACCGGGGGGACCACCATCAACAGCGGCACACTGGCAATCGGTGCCGGTGGCAGCCTCGCCGCAACCGGCGCGGTGAACCTGGCCGGTGCGGGCACGCTCGACATCTCCGCGGGTAACCAGGCCATCGGTTCGCTGGCCGGCGTGGCGGGCAGCACGGTGGCGCTGGGTGGCAGCACGCTGACCCTAGGCGGCACCGTGGACAGCACCTTCAGCGGTGTGATCGGCGGCAGTGGCGGCCTGATCAAGAACGGTGCGGGCGTGCAGACGCTCAATGGTGCCAACACCTTCAGCGGTGGCGTGGCGCTCAACGCCGGTGGCCTGGTGGTCGGCAACAATGCTGCGCTGGGCACCGGTACGGTGACGGTCGGAGGCGCTGCGACGCTCGATTCGAACACTGCGGTCATCCTCGGCAACAACTTCATCCTCAACAACGCGTTGACCGTCCTGGGCAGCAACAACCTCACCCTCAACGGCAACCTGAGTGGTACCGGCAGCCTGACCAAGGAGGGTGCCGCGACGCTGACCTTGAACGGCACCAACACCTACACCGGCGGCACCAACATCAACGCTGGTACGCTGGCACTGGGTGCGGGCGCGAGCCTGCACGCCAGTGGCATCGTCAACCTGGCCTCGGGGGCGACCTTCGATCTGTCGGCAGGCAGCGGCACGCAGCAGTTCGGCACCCTGATCGGCAACGGCACGGTGAATCTGGGCGCCAACACGCTGACGATCGGAGACGCCACCAATGGCACGTTCAGTGGCTCGGTGGCCGGCTCCGGTGGGCTGATCAAGGAAGGCTCCGGTACCCAGACGTTGACCGGCACCAACACCTTCACCGGTGGCACCACCATCAATGCCGGCACGCTGGCGATCGGCGCCGGTGGCAGCCTCGCTGCGACGGGTGCGGTGAACCTGGCCAACGCCGGTACCACCTTCGACATCAGTGCGGGGGGCGCGCAGGCGATCGGTTCGCTGGCAGGCGTGGCAGGCTCTTCAGTGGCGTTGGGTGGCAGCACGCTGACCCTCAATGGCGTGGGCAATACCACTTTCGCCGGCACCATCGGAGGTGCAGGGGGGCTGGTAAAGAACGGCGCAGGCATCCAGGGCTTGACTGGCGTCAACGTCTTCACGGGCGGCGTGACCCTCAATGCCGGTGGCCTGCTACTGGGCAACGACGGTTCGCTGGGAACCGGTGCGCTGACCGTAGGCGGCAACGCCAGCCTGGATGGCACCAGCGTGCTGACGCTGGCCAACACCGTGCAGCTGGCCAGCGGCACGCTGACTCTGGGCGGCAGCAACGCACTGACCTTGAACGGCCCGATCAGCGGCGCTGGCGGCCTGCTGAAGGATGGCGCGGCGACGGTCACCCTCGGCGGTGCGAGTACCTATACCGGTGCCACCACCATCAACAGTGGCACGCTGGCGGTGGCGGCCGGTAGCAGCCTGTCCGGTGCCAGCACGGTCAACCTGGCCGGTGCCGGTACGCTGGATATCAGTGCCGGTGGCAGCCAGAGCATCGGAGGCCTCGCTGGCGTGACCGGTTCCAGCGTGGTGCTGGGCGGTGCAACCCTGACTACCGGCGGCAACAACGCCAGCACCACGTTCGCCGGCGTGCTCAGTGGCACCGGCGGCCTGGTGCAGAGCGGTACCGGCACGCTGACCCTGAGCGGCGACAACACCTATACCGGAGGCACCACCATCAACGGTGGCAGTACGCTGCAGATCGGCAACGGCGGCAGCACCGGTTCGGTGCTGGGCGACATCACCAACAACGGCAGCCTGGTCTACAACCTCGGCACCACGGCAACCGTGGGCGGTGTAGTCGGCGGCAGTGGCAGCCTGACCCAGGCCGGCAGCGGCACGCTGGTGCTGACCGGCAACAACACCTACACCGGCGGTACCACCATCAATGCCGGTGGCACATTGCAGATCGGCAACGGCGGTGCGGCCGGCGCGATCGTCGGCGATATCACCAACAACGGCGCGCTGGTATCCAACTTGGCCGGCAACACCACGCTCGGTGGCACCATCAGCGGCAGTGGCGGCCTGACCCAGGCCGGCAGCGGCACGCTGACCCTGACCGGCAACAACACCTATACCGGCGGCACCACCATCAATGCCGGTGGCACGTTGCAGGTGGGCAATGGCGGTGCGACCGGCGCGATCACCGGCAACGTTGCCAACAACGGCAGCCTGGTGTTCGACGTTGCGGGCAACACCACGGTCGGCGGTGCGATCAGCGGCAGTGGTGGCCTGACCCAGGCCGGTAGCGGTGTGCTGACCCTGGTGGGCAACAATACCTACACCGGCGGGACCACCATCAATACCGGCGGCACGCTGCAGGTGGGCAACGGCGGCGCGACCGGCGCCATCGCTGGCGACATCACCAACAATGGCGCGTTGATTTCCAACGTGGCCGGCAACACCGCGCTGGGCGGCACCATCAGTGGCAGCGGCGGCCTGACCCAGGCGGGCAGCGGTACGCTGCTGCTGACCGGGACCAACACCTATACCGGCGGCACGACCATCAACGCCGGCAGTACGCTGCAGCTGGGCAATGGCGGGGCAACGGGCTCAATCGTCGGTGATGTCACCAACGACGGCACGCTGGTGTCCAGCGTGGCGGGCAATACCACGCTGGGCGGCACCATCAGCGGCAGTGGCGGCCTCACCCAGGCCGGCAGCGGCACGCTGACCCTGACCGGCAACAACACCTATACCGGCCCGACCACCATCAACACCGGTGGCACGCTGCAGGTAGGCAATGGCGGTGCGACCGGCGCCATCGGCGGCAGCGTCGTCAACAACGGCAGCCTGGTGTTCAACGTGGGCGGTACCACCACCGTCGGCGGCGCCATCAGCGGTAGCGGTGGCCTGACCCAGGCCGGCACCGGTACCGTGATCCTGGCCGGCAACAACACCTATACCGGCGGCACCGCCATCAACACCGGCGGCACGCTGCAGGTCGGCAATGGGGGCGCCAGTGGTGCGATCACCGGTAATGTCAGCAACAACGGCAGCCTGGTGTTCAACGTCGGCGGCAACACCACGGTGGGCGGCACCATCAGCGGCAGTGGCGGCCTGACCCAGGCCGGTACCGGCACCGTGACCCTGACCGGCAACAACACCTATACCGGCGGCACCACCATCAATGCCGGCGGCACCGTGCAGGTCGGCAATGGTGGGGCCAGTGGCTCGATCACCGGCAACATCACCAACAACGGCGGCCTGGTCATCAACACCGGTGGCACCACCACGCTTGGCGGCAACATCACCGGCGGCGGCAGCATCGTGCAGGCCGGCCCGGGCACGCTGAATCTGGGCGGCAACAGTGGTGGCTTCAGCGGCACCGGCCAGGTCACCGGCGGCGGCCTGAATGTCACCGGCAACATCGGCGGACAGTGGACCATCGGCAGTGGTACGACCCTGTCCGGCACCGGCACCATCGGTGGTACCGGCGGTGGCGTGACGGTGTCCAGCGGCGGCGTGCTGTCGCCGGGCAATGGCGCGGGCAATGGCAGTGGTGCAGGCAATGGCACCGGCACGATCACGGTGGGCGGCAATCTGAACCTGTCACCGGGCAGCACGCTGGGCATCGACCTGGGCGCCACCGGCAGCGACACGGTGCAGGTGGGCGGCAGCGCGAATGTGGGCGGCAGCACCGTGCGGGTGAATACCATTTCGCCGAGCACCAGCTACCAGCAGGGCCAGCAGTACACGGTGGTCAATGCGGGCGGTGGCGTGAGTGGGCAGTTCGCCTCGGCAACCTCGCCGTCGGCCTTCCTGACCATCACCCCGGTCTACACCGCCAACACGGCCAACCTGCAGATCGACGTGGCACAGACCGCAGCGTTCACCACCGTGGCCAACACGCGCAACCAGTACAACACCGCCGCGGCGCTGGACAGCCTGCCGCAGAGTGGCGCGGCCCTGGGCCTGTACAACACGGTGCTGATGTATGACGCCGGCACTGCGCGCAGCGCATTCGAACAGCTCTCCGGTGAAGTGCACGCGGCCAGCCGCGCGGTGCTGCTGTACGACAACTACCTGGAAGAAGGCATCCGCCAGCGACTCGGCAGCGAGTTGCCGACCGTGCGTGGCGAGCGCGCTTCGGCCTGGCTGGCCGGCAGTGGCAAGGTGTTCAAGCAGGATGGCGACGGCAATGGCGATGAGATCCGCGCCAATCGCAATGCGCTGATGGCCGGTGTCGACTGGCAGCTGGGCGAGCATGTGGTGCTGGGTGCAGCGGCCGGCAACGAACGGCTGGATACGCGGCTGTATGATCGCAGCTCGCGGGCCCGCCTGCGTGGCAACACGTTCGGCCTGTATGCACAGGGACAGTGGAACAACGGCTTTGCGGTGGGTGGCAGCGTGTCGCGCGGTGACTACCGCACGCGCGCCACGCGTGAAGTGCCGTTGTTGGGCCAGACCCTGTACAGCCGCCAGGATTCCGATGTGACCATCGCCCAGGTGGAAGGCAGCTGGACATGGACCCACGGCAGGACCCAGCTGCAGCCCTATGTGCAGTTCACCAAGCACTGGGTCGACAGCGATCGTGCGGTGGAGCAGGGCGGCAGCGCGGCACTGGTGCTGGAAGGCGGCAAGGACACGCTCAATGTCAGCACCGTGGGCGTGCGTGGGCGCTGGGACGTGGGCAGCGGCGAGCGCTTCCCGGCGCAGCTGACGGTCGGCCTGGGTTGGCAGCATGCGTCGGGGGATACCGATGTGGCCAGCCGCAACCGCTTTGCGGTCGGTGGCGATGCATTCGATGTCTACAGCGCGGTGATGGCACGCAATGCCCTGGTCAGCCAGGTGGGCGTGGCGGTCGGCCTCGGCCGCAACAGCCAGCTGTCGATGTTCGTACAGGGCCAGCATGGCGATGGCCGCCGCGATGTGGGTGGGCAGATCAACCTGCGCGTCGGGTTCTGAGCAGGGGATGCCTGCGGTAGATCCACGCCCTTCGTGGATGGCACCGGGGCGGGAGCGCTAGAGCTCCCGCTCCATCTCAACGGCGTCGATCCCGGCGCCATGCCCATCGGGCACGATGCGCGTCACCTGGAAACCCAGGCCGGCATAGAAGCCCTGGGTGTGCTGGCTGGTGCTGAGCGCGATGCGGTCGATCGACGGATCGCTTTCAGCCTGGTGCAGGCGCGCGAGTGCCAGTTCGCGGCCCAGTCCCTGGCGGTGCAGCGCGCGCTGCACCATGCCCCAGCAGAAGCCGGCGCTGCCGTCGCTACGGCGCGAGAGGCCGCCACAGGCGACGACGTTTCCATCGCGCTCGATCACCTGGAATGCACAGTCCGTGGCCTGTTCGCGCAGGAAGCATTCAAAGTCGCTGCGCTCTTCGGGCGCGAAGTAGGTGGGTACGTTGCTGTCGAAAATCGACAGGCAGGCGCTGGCATCGGCGGGGCGGTAGAGGCGGAGATTCATGGGAAATGCCATGGAGTTGCCCGGCTGCATTTCAACCGTCCAGACGTTGGGAGGGGGCGAAACGTTCAAGGGTACATGGAGCGATGCCAATCCCTTTACAGGTGACGTCTCCCCACTCGAATGAGCGTGCGAAATGCAGGCGCCTGTACCAGGCGGGTGCGTCGGTGGCGGGCAATGGCGAGGCGCATCCGGTGGCGATGGCGTGCAGTGGGGCGCAGTGGCTTCTGGGCTATGCTTTCCACACGTGGGACTGACCGCGCGGCAGGATCCGCCGGCCGCATTCGTCTTCCCGCCTGCAACGGAGCTGCCCAGCGATGCCCGACCCTTCTTTTTTCCGGACTGCCCAGCTCATGCGCGGTCTGCTGTTTGGCGTGGTGGGTCTGTTGATCCTTGCTGTGGCCGCCTTCGAGGTGACACATCGTCTTGAGTTCCTGGCGGTCGCGCAGGCCGTTGATGGCCAGGTCGAGGGCCTGAACGCCGGCGGATCGCATCCGCAGGTCGCGTTCACCACCGCGACCGGCCAACGCGTCTCGTATCCGCAGGGCGGCATGATCTTCGGCTATGAGACTGGGCAGCCGGTACGCGTGCTGTACGACCCGGCGCAACCGCGGCTGGATCCGGTCCTGGACACGTTCGGTGCGCTGTGGGGAATGGCGGTCGTGTGGGTGCTGCTGGGGCTGGCGTTCGTCGGCGCCTGCGTGCGGGGACTGCTCCGGCGCAGATGACCTGCGGCGGATCGCGCGCCGTCGGCGGGCGGGCCGTTGGACCGGCCACGACGGCAGGCCCTGTTCAGTCCGGTAGTACCTGCGACGATTCCCGCCAGCCAAACAAAAAAGCCGCCCACTGGGCGGCTTCTTCATTTATCTGGCGGAGAGAGGGGGATCGGATCAACTCCAACCTAACCCCTTGACCCTAAAGCAGATCGCAAACCGGACATGTGTCCTGTGTTGTGTCCCACGATTGTAGATCAGGTAGTCCAGTTGATGCTTTGATTTGAGTAGTTCTTTGCGGTCTTTAACGCTTAGATCACCAACCAGCACTGCTCTTCCAGTTCAGTGGAAATCCAAGCTCAGCAAGCGCAACGCTGGGATACTGGGCAAACAGGTGCTCGATGTCGGGTTTCCAAGTATTCGGCAGGCCTGTTTGATTCAGCAGGTAGCTGACCACCGTAGCGATCGCAAAGAAGGACTTCTGGTCACTGAACTTGATGTTCATTGCCTTGTAGTTTGCTGGTGCTACTTGGATTTTTGTCCTGAGCAACTGGCCGTGATGTGCTGCGATATTTCGGGCGACGGTCAGGGCGTGAATCCAGGATTCAAAAACCTCTGACTTATCGACGCCAAACTTTTTCGCAATCCCCTTCTTATCCACTGGGTCACGTAGGATTGCGTAAGTCCTTGACCAAAGTCCAAATGTCACACATTCGCTCACGGACCAGCTTGGGGGCAAATATGGTTCATCGTGCTTGTCGAAGTAGTGCTTAACAAAGCGCTTCTCGTGTGAGCGATGGACCTCATCTTCGATCTTCTTAATCAGTTGCCCCATGCCCCAAGATCGATTGGGCTTGAAGACTCCTGGAGTAAGAAACCAATGTGGTGAATGCTTAAGGCTCAAATAGTTCGCCATCACGGTTCGGATGGCCACCTCAAGCCGATCGATAGCTGAGATGGTTAGCGTCCTTAAGCTACGATCAAACTCATACCGGACCGCAATGTCTTCAAAGCGTAGGCCCGGAGGAAATTTTTTAGTGGTCGGGTCCACAAAGTGGAACCAGTAGCCCTTGAGTCGATATCCCCCAACGCAGGTGAGATATGCGAGGGCGGTTTGTTCGTAAGCCGTGGTGCAATCAAGACCTGCGAGCCTCAGCTTCGCCAATAGTTGTTCTGGAGTGGCTGCGGTCTTACTGAAGGTTGTCTTGTTCACCGGCAAATTCCGGGCAAAATAAAACCCGCCTTTTGCACGTCTGCTTTCGCAGAACCTTGGCCGAGACCAAGACGTGTGGCGGGTGCGTTGAGATAAGGCTAGCAAAGCGCGGTGGACTAGTCAACAGGTGCGTTGTCTTTCGGCTCGATAGAATCTTAAGTTGTTGATATTTAATTGAAATGTCGAGCTTGGCTGCTGCTCAGGTCACCGACCTCGGCCGATGACGCCTAGAGGACGCAGGATACATCAGGGGCTGAGTTGCGCGTAGAGCACGAACAGCAGCATCGGCAGCCCGCTCAGGACAGCGAAGGCTCCAGCAGCGCCCATCAAGGTCAGGACGGTCATGGCCCACCACTGCCACCAGGCGAACCCCTTATCCCTGGCCTGAGCCACTCGAGCTTCGGCCGGGTAGAGGCGTCCTACCTTACGTGTTCCTCGCCGGGCCATAAGCGGCCCGACAAGGAACCCAAAAGGTCCCAGGAAGAGCAGGGTCATGGAGTACCACCAGAAGAACCGCTCCCTGGGGGTCATCAACTTGCGGCGGGCAGGGGGCGACTGGTCAACAAGAGGGGGAGGGACGCTCATTTGGCGTAGGCCTTCCAGCTCCCTGACTCCTTCGCATACCTGAGGTTCTTGCTGACCGGAATGGGCACTTGGCGGCCACCGATATCGATGGAAACTTTCCCCTTTGTGTCGCAGCGGTAGCCCTCCATGTCTTGGGCCTCGACGCATCCGGTCAGTTCGAAGTCGCGGATGTCGCCAACCCGTCCAGCCCCGCTTTCCTCCAGAAGAGTCGCGAGTGCCCTTTCGGCATCGTTAGTAGACGGCGGGCCACCGCAAGCAGAGAGGGTCAGTGCAATGGCCAAGCCGGCCAGGGTGGGCCAGGTTGCTTTCATCGTTCGTTCCTTGATTGGTCTAGTTGCGGCGGCAGGCATCTGCCGCCCAGGTAGGTGGCGATGGGGGCGGATTACCTTTCGCGGTTGCCTTCTGACTTGAAGCCTGCGAGCCACATCCTCGAATCTTTGAATGGCGTCAGCAGGCCGCTGGCTCCCGGGTGCAGATCCGATGTTTGGATTAAGCCGCTGACCCATGCCACGCGAAGTGCTACGTTGACGGCGCGGTCGGAGACGCCGGGGCGGCTGACGTTGACCACAAAGGGTTGGGCAGGCGGATTGGGGCCGGTAGACCGACTGGCCCCAGTGTTGGCCTTGTTGGACGGCACCCGAACGCCGGTGAGGCTGTCGCGCCCTTTCCAAAGCGCCGCCGTATTGAGCTCGGCGGTGTCGCCCAGGTCGTCTGTCTCGGTCAATGGCGCGTCCGCGCAGGTCCGGAAGACCTCCGTCGTAGACGAGGTGGCGCTGGTCCAGATTTTTGCCTCGACGGTCCAGCAGGGCAGAGATGCCCCCCATTCCTGGAACGTCAACGCCACCCGCGGCCAGTCGAGCCGTCCCTGCTGGGCGAGCTGGTGGTTATCGGATTTGAAGAGCCCGGGCAGCTTCCCTGCACCGCTGACCGGGATGTAGATCGGCTGGTTGCTAGAGGCTTGGCTGGCGGTAGCCCCAGTGGGCTTCACCCCAATCATCTGGCCGCCAGCATCCTTCAAGCTCTTCCCCAACTGACGGAAGAAGCCCGGCTTTTCCGCCTCCGGGGTGGGCTGGGTTGCCTCCTGGGCGAAGGCGGTATGAGCACTCAACAGCAACGTGGCCGCCAAGGCGGTGGCCATCCTTGTCTGGTTCTTCATGAAAACCCCTGTAGGGCCGCTTGCTTGCGGCATTTGCCATATTGGCAAATGCAACGCAAACTTGGAACCGTCAGACTGCGGGCTCAGTCAGCAATCGTTCGATCTTTGCCCCAGTGCCTGCCCCAATCGCCCCTGCCAGAACTCTCGGACGCCGCTTGCGCGAAGCCCGCCTGGCTAAGGGAATGACTCAGGCTGAGCTGGGGGCCGCGCTGGGCCTCGAGGACGAGAACTCGGCTGCCCCGCGCATATCTCGATACGAGCGCGGGGATCGGATGCCAGATGAAGAGACAATGGAGGCGTTGGCAGAGGCGTTAGATCTGCCGGTCGCGTATTTTCACGCCACATCTGACGTGCTAGCGGACGCGATACTTCTCATCGCGCGGCTACCAGCCAGTAAGCAGAGGGAAGTGCTATCCAAGCTTCGAGACTGGGCTACTTCAAGCAAGAAGTAACGGAGGAGACATGGAGCGGCGAAGCTTTTCAGTAGGAGACAGGGTCATCGAGCACAATCTGGACCGCTTGGACCATTTGTGTCGCCAAGACTATTCCATGGAAGAGCGATTGCTGGATGATCTTATCATTGCAGTGATCGAGTCTTATGAGTTGCTCCCCGAGTCATACAAGAGAGTTCTCCGACTTTCCAGTTGTTACACCCATGGCTCTCACTGGGGCACCAGTCAAGATCGTCGCGATGCCATTTGGACTAGGATTCGAAGCGAGCTAGATGCTGGCTTGGATGCCGTCATGGCTCAGCAAGACAGTCTGGCGATTGCAGACTCCGTTCGGCAGAAGACAAAGGGTGAGCGAATCTTGGCCTTGGTCGCTAAGTTCCAAGAGCGTGGCATCGATCTATTGATCGCAAGGCAATTGATATCAGAAGGGGCGGGCACCGATGCGGCAGCCGATGCACGGCGGCTGGTTAAGCTTATCGAGAAAAAACGAATCCCGAACGGAGACGCCCACTATTCAGAGATCAGCCGTTTGATTATGCACATCGAGATCGTTGCTCATCGCCTCCACCATCTTAAGTAGGCCCCGCACAGGGGGCTCGGCGGGGACGAAACACTCAAATTTCTATCAGCGTAGACGCTACTCAAACCCTTCAGGCTCCATCCTGCTAGGTCTCCCCAGTTCGGTCATCCACTCGATGCGGCTGGAGAGTTCTTCTCGGATTCGACTCCTCTCCTCAGCTTCCTTCTGCGTGGCGGGTGCGGGCAATACATCTATCAGGTTGATCCCCGAACTCATGTATGGAATCTCCCGGCTAGAGAACGAGCTGCTGACCAGGCGGCTGCCAAGGATGACGATCACTTCGGCTCTGTCTGTGGATAATTCATAGAGCCTGCGTGCCAATGCGAAGGTAACTTCGCCTTCTACCTCTTGGGGCGAGGAGGCCTCGAGTCGGCAGATCCTCATCGCAAAACTAGCCCTCAGCTCGGGATCCTCCATGACCCAGCTCAGAAGAGCTTCGTCCGAAACGTTGCCGCTCAATCCCCGATCTACATTAGGACTCTCGAGCAAGAGCAGTTCGGCGGCATCCTCAGGTTGGCTCAACAGTGGGTGGCTGATTAAATAAGTCAGACACTGACTTGGATACCTAGTCAGGGCGGGACCGATCAAGCGTCCCTTGGAGGTCCTGTCGAAGCGACTGCCTCTACTGCGGTGCTTGATGACCTTGTCTATCAGCTCTTTGAGCGAATCGAATCCACTTGCATGCCTTGCGGCGTAAGCGAAGACCTCTTCCAAATCATGTTCGACCATGGTTTGGTCGACCTTCAACTCAGTCCAGTCGTAGCGCAACAAGAAGCTTAGGCAATAAGCCCCAAGTTCGGCCTGCTCAGATTGCGCCAACTCCTTAGAGCTGTAGACTTGCATGTGCAGGGTGTCGAGGGCAGTGTGGATGCCACCTGTCCCTCTACTAGCAAGGGCGTCAATAAGCCTTCCAAACTCAGCGACCCGGTGCGGTGACAGTGTGCGGCCCACGCTAAGCCACGTGAACTCTTCAACAGGAGCCGCCCCGTGTTCAATCGCCTCTATAGTGCGCACTAAGGCGCGGTCATCAAAGGTGACTGCCGACTGGAGCTCCGAATACCAGCGAGCCCAGATAGGGCTGTGTATTGAGTTGTCTAAGAAGGTGTTTGTCTGGCTCAAGTCGCGCTCCGACCAGCCAGACATCACGCCTCGCAGGAAAATCGTGCTCAAGAGCTGCTCATCGGTGTCACCCAGGATCCCTCCGATCTTGTCAAGAAGTGGCGGGATATCCTCGATTGAGACCGCCACCCCCTGCCCGAGGCTGAAAAGCAGTCCGCGGGAACCTCGCTCCATGAGCCGAGGAAGCATCTCCGATAGTAGCGCTCCATCCTTCCCAAGTTCCTTGCCAACAGACACCGCTTCGAGCTGAGACTCCTTCTCCCGCTCGGCGTATTGATCTACCTCGAACTCTTCATCGTCAAAGAGCTCTCGCGAGTGCAGTTTTGCCACCACACGTTGGCGCAGCCCACGAGGGGCGACCGTCTGGGCAAACGTGGTGACCCGTCGGCGCAGGTCTTCACTAATATTTGTTCGGCGGAGCAACAGCTTTGCCGCAGTCCAAGCCTCCGGCCAGCCATCCTCCGTCTGGAAGACAGGCGTGAGCTGAACGAGCGAATTGATAGTCTTGTCGTCCAAGTGCAGAAGGTCCCTGGCGCGCTTTCCAATCGTAGAGCGGACAAGCGCCCCACGCTCGTTTGGGGACGAGGCGAAATCGCCCGCAACGGCCAAGAACTCAGCGAACCAGAGCTGCTGATCGTCCAACGACTGTGGCCTCCAGCCGTAGTCTCGACTGCGAGCCCCGAATCGATGGTTACCCGAACTAGACAGCCCAAGTGTTTGGAGCGAAGCATCAAGGCAATGCAGTCCTATTTCAAATACATGTTCGTCATGTGAACTAAGCATCTCCCGGATCGCGCTAGTGCGCATCCCAATGGGGGCGTGCGTCCCTGACTGAATAATCTGGAACAGGGTAGTTAGATTTTTACGCGAGCCACTGTTGTCGCTCTTTGTGGACTCATCGAGCCTCACTAGCGCTTGCAATGCGGATACGGACCGGCTGAAGAGATTTGGATCGTATGCGATGGCGTTCACCAAACTAGAGAGATCCGGAATCTCATGTGCCAGGCGATTTCCTAGCTCGCCATCATGCAAGAAGTCTTCGACTGCAGCGAGTGCCATGGAGGGGTTGATTGGCGCAACCCTTTTGAACGTGAGCATCTCCTCGTTGTTAAGAGACGCTATCTTTGAAAGAGCACCGCCTTTCGATAGCCACGACGTGACTACCTGACTGCCAATGCTAGAGTTACCTAGGTTGCTTAGGCGATTGCCAAAAGAAGCCTTGACGCGCGATGTGGCGTTGTCAAAAAGGCTGTCTGTCACCTTTGATGGACTGATTTCTTGAAGACACTCATTGGCCAGATAGTTTGCGATCGCCTGGGGCAGAATCGCGCGCATCTTTCCCCGCGACTGCAAGAGCCCTCTTCGTTTGAGGTCAGCCATTTGGCGATAGAAGGTGCTGGGCGAGACTTCTGCGAGTTCGGAGAGCACCCTGAGCTCTGAGCCTTCCTCCATGTCCTCTCCGTTGAAGGAGTAGAGCAAGCTGGCAGCCCGCGCGCAGCGCAGCAACTCGTCGCCTGTGTCAGCCCGTTGATGAAACAAACGGCGGAATAGTTCGCCATCTTCAAGAGATGAGAGCTGGTCCGATTGAGGAGCCGTCTCGGCAATCGCCATGGCAAGGCGGGCGTTACCATCACTTGCTCGAACAATCACGTCGCGGTCGGGGTAGCTCAGATGCTTATAACGTTCCCGAAGGATCTCATCTATGGTCGCGTCAGATGCACCTTCCAGCTCGTAGGCCCGAGTTGACGGGGCTAGCTTGTCTCTAACGTCATATTCAATGGTAAGGAGGCCCAGGCTGATGGATGCCTTGATGCAAGCCTCCACTAGAGCGTTGTGGGTGTCCTGTCCGCAGTTATCGATGACCAAGACTGTTGGACCTGCTGACAGGGAAATCGCTCCCAGCATCTCTTCAGGCGAGGGTGAGGGTCGGTCACCGATATCGGTATAGATCGCACTGGTGGGCGACAGGGCTGGTTCATGCGCCTCAATCCGAGGGTCAAACAGAGCTTGGGCGAGCCTCGTTTTTCCCAAGCCTGAAAGGCCCAAGAGCCGGACTGTGCTCCCAGCCCTAAGGTCGCGCCGTATAGCGACAATCGCTTCCGCGACCGTCCCCCGTTCCGTTCTTCCTGGAAGTGAAACTCGGCCTTCCTCGTCCAAGATGAACTCTCGGTCGAGACTTGTTTCCCTGTATGCCCAGGGCCCATATCCCTTCCAGCCTGACAGTGGCTGACCGAGCACCTCTCTTAGCCAAATCGCTATAGCTGGATGCGATTCGACCCAGCTCGCAACCTCCTGCGCCCCGTAGAAGTCCACTTCTACCTTCGTGGATAGGCCGTTGCTAGCTAGGACACCTCGCATGGCCTCAACTCGAGCCGTCCTGACCTTGAATGAAGGATTCTCTTTCGTTGAGACGATAAGATAGAGGCCGTGACCTTTGGCGAGTCCAGTAATACACGTTCGCAGGCGACCTTTCGGCTGCATCTCGCGCTTGATTCTCTGTGGCCCGAAAGGCTTCTTCTCTGCTTTAACTTGAACGATCGCTACGCTGCGGGTGAGCTTCTCGTTCAATCGCTTCGTGGGCTTGCAGGTAATCTCGACATCCACTCCATCGTCAGTCGCCCTTTGATCGCCACCGTAGAAGACACAGGGAGGCAACCCTGAGCGAGCTATGTCTCTCTCGCAAAGCCTGCCGATCAGTTGCCTGGCAGTCGTGTCATCCAAGCGCTGGATCATTTCTGGTTGGATTCTAAAGAAAGGATGCATGGCTTCAGCCGATAACGGTCGAATGGATGATCGCAGTCAATCGGCCCCGGCTCAATGCCGGCAGCTCATGGCTCAAAGCAGCCACAGTCCAGGACGCGAAACGAGTCCCCATTTAGAATCTCCTTAAGGTTGGTTTTTCGCAGAGGACTCTGTGTGTTCGAGTGGAGATGGCTGCGCGACGAATAGATGCCCGGGTGCAAGACTTGGATGTCCTCCCGCACTGGTCCTGACTGTTCGACCACAGTAGTTGAAGCTGCGAGAAGTCCCCGGCTCGCGAAGGACTTCTCATCGTCTACGGATGGCTTACGGGTAGAACTTGCGAGGGTCGGACAACGCCCCCTTGAACTGCCCCGCTTGGTAGACCGGAAGCACCACATCAGGGCGATACTTCTCCAGGACTGCGATCTGCTTCGTTCGTGCTTGCGCTGGCTTCTTGTGGAAATAGGCCTCGTGCAGCACAGGGACCCGCTTGCTGATGGAGTGGCCGGTGACCAGGGCAATGTCCTCATCGGCCACCCCCATGTGATGTAGCTCCGTGGCAAGGGTATGCCGGAAAGCGTGGAACCCGACGCCTTTAGGAAAGCCGAGATCCTTCATGTATCGGCTGAACTGATTGAGGACGCCTTGGCTGTAACGGGCGTTGGTGTCGCCATTGTCGCGTCGCACGCCGGCAGACAAGTGGGGGAAGAGGCGAGGATGGCCACAAGCTCGGATGTCCTCTACGAACGCCAGGAAACCAGCATCGAGCAGCGGTTGGGGAATGGGGAGCGTCCGAACGGCTGCTTTGCCTTTTAGGCTTTGTCGGCTCCGGTTCCTGTCTCTGTGGCTCAGGTCCGCGTCTACCGTCTTCTGAATCTTGATGCACCAAACGCCGCTCTCCTGGACAATGTCTGCGAGCTTCAGCTGAGCGACTTCATTGATACGCGCTCCCGTGTAGAGTCCAATCATCGGCACCCACCACCGGTGGGGCGCTTTCATGGCCCAGGGGATGAATGTGTTGGGGGTAAAGATGCGACGCAAATCTTCTTCGTCAAACAAGCGCTCGGCCTTGTCGGGGTCAATGACCAGATCCTTCTTCGCCTCTGGGAAGAAGTGCATGGGAGAGCCCGCAATGGCTTTCGCCTTGTCCAGCCGCCCAAAGAAGGTGACCAGGAACCGTCGGTGCTTCTCTACGGTGGCCGGTGCAGGCGGCTGGACGCAGAGCGCCTTCCCCTGGGCCACCGCCTGCTCATACGTGTAGTTCCGATACTGAGGATCTGACTGTAGAAGTGGCGGAGCCCAGCGCATCAGCTCCCAGAGTCGGTAGATATGCACGTGGTCGACCCGGGACACCGGAATATCCCCGCAGGCCATCAGGAGCATCTTCAGTGACCGCGCTGTGGCTTCGATGGTGTTGCGTGTCAGGCCCATGCGCTCGCGGTCAGCCAGGTAGTCCCGGATCTCAATGGAGAGCAATCGAGCGGGGGCGGCCACGGGGAGAGGCTCAGGGTGGCGCGTGCCATTCTTTCCAAGGAGCGCCCGACGGGTCCGCTCGCAGGCGTCGTTGATGATCTCTTGAGCATGGATGGCGGCCTCTCGGCCAGTCACGATCATTTCACCGATGCGGACGCGGCCAATGCGCACATTTGTCAGTTTGAGGGTGCCCGTCGGATCTGCGAGGTAGGAGTTGAGGTGTTTCGAGGTGGGGGAGGTCATTGTGTTGCTTCCATCTGAAGGATGGAAGTACAGATACTGCGGGCCTAAAAATCGTCAACGAAAAATCGGGGTTTTGTTTACGGCTTTAGGCATCGCGTGGGAGGTGCCGTTTTGCACGTCGGCCTAGCCAATCGTACCGCGCCAGAATGCGCCTGCATTTGCCAGTTAATCAATGGTTTGCGTTCGGTAGGGTGGACCTTTTTCGGAGTCATTGCCGTACTGTTTAACTGGCATAAGCTAACAAAAGGCACGATTCAACATGAATGCAAGATAAACGATTGTTGATTTTGTTAGTTTGTTAAGTGCAGTTAATCAGTCGGTGACACCTATCGAGGACTGGCAGTGGTTCGTCGCCGTGTTTAGGTATCGGACGCTTTACATTCTGTGATGGTGATCTCAGAATCGAAGCGTCAGGAGGGACCTGACGAGTTTTCCCACATTCGACAGAAGGAGTTTGCGATGGCTGGTGGTAAGTATTGGTCTGGGCAGGAGTGCCCGAAGACTGCGACCTATGGGCAATACAACGATGCAACGGGAACGTATGCGGGCAGCTCGAGCGATCGCCGCGTCGAAAAGGGCGAACGTTTCCCGCCCAGTCAGAACAACCATCACTTCGAAGAGAAGTGACGGATGGGGGGAGGGCTTACGCCCTCCCTCCTTCTTGCGTGGTTAGGAAAGCGAGGGAGCGCCTCCAAGGAGGGGAGTGGCTTTTTGAGTTCAGGAGAGACCGTGGCTGGGGAGCAGATGACCATCTTTCGGGTATGCGACATCATTTGGGACGTGGATGGCGCGTCGGTGATGCTTCCGTCCGAAGTCGAGATCGCCTGTGTTGATAGGGCTTCCCTGCCGGGCGCTCTATCAGACGCCTACGGGTGGCTGGTCACAGACTTCAAAGTAGTTTCGGCAGCAGGGGCCTAGGGCGCTTCCTACAGCTGCGCTTGAACGCTGCGGTCCGGCCTGTGCGCAGGGGAGGGCAGCGACACGGAAACAGGGGGCTTTATGGGTATTACTGCGTATCGCGGCGGAAAGCCGATCACGGACGAGCTTGAGCTGCAGGCTTACCTCGCATCTCTTTTGCGACTGGAGAACGTAGGCCTGCTGTTGGGGGCAGGGGCATCGTGCTCCGCGGGCGGGCAGACGATGAGGACGCTGTGGACATCCTTCCTGAGGGACAGTCCTGCCGATGCGGAATGGCTTCTGTCCCAGAAGTTCATCACCGAGGATGAGCGGAGATTGCCGCTTCCGCCACTTCCGGCTCTGTCTGCGGGGGCTACCACGGCATCGACAAATCCGTTTATCACAGGGCTCACTGCCAGCTTGCCCAACTTTGAAGTGCTGCTGGACAGGCTGGAGATAGCCATCCTTGAGTGGGAGCGCCAAGAGAGCTCGGAAATCACCCGAGCCCAAGCCGCTAGGGCAGCGCTTTTCAGATCTGTAGTTAGTGCAGCGAAGCTGAAGGAAGATTGGTGGACGTCTCCGTTAGGTGCTGATCTAGCCGAAGAGCTGGGAGCACATCGCTCCATACTTCAGAAGCTCACTGCTGCTCGTCAGCCTGGTCAACCGGCTCCTTGGATCTTCACAACCAACTACGACTTAGCCATTGAATGGGCAGCCGAATCGGTCGACCTTCAGGTCATTAATGGGTTCCTGGGCGTGCACAGCCGCCGCTTCTCACCCCAGAGCTTCGACCTCGGGTTCCGCAATGCCCAAGCCAAGGGAGAAGCCCGTTTCGGCGTCTACAACGTCTACTTGGCCAAGCTCCACGGCTCGCTGACCTGGAAAGAGGTTGACCACAGCTTGTATGAGGTGCCGGCGTCTGAAGCTTGGCGCGATATCGATGAGTTCTTGACCGGGTTCGCGGACAAGCTGAGCTACTTGGTCCTCCCCCGCGCTGCCAAGTATCTTCAGACCGTCGGCTATGTGATGGGCGAACTGCTGCGACGATTCGCGGAGTTCATGGCCCGCCCGCAGACGGCTCTGCTGATAAATGGCTATGGCTTCGGCGACGAGCACATCAACCGTCTTATCCGCTCTGCCCTGCTCAATCCCACTCTCCAGGTAGTCGTGTATTTGCCAGAGTTCAAGGGAGACCCCGCAGCGGCGGACCTTCCGCAAACCGTGCGAAGACTCCTTGCTCTTCAGACGCCACGCCTGACCATCGTTGGTGGGGGAAGTAGGGCCTTCACCAGTGCCTTAGCAAATGATCTTCCCGACCCAGCGGTTTACGATCAGGAACTGGCAGATCTGCGCAGGCGACTGATGCCTGAGAGGCCGGACGGAGCCGAGGACGACGTGCCATGAGGAGCCGCCAAGCCATAGGCTATGTTGTCCAAATCGATGGCGTGGATATCACTCTGAACCTGATGGATGTCCATCGGGGCCAGTTGGCTGCTCACGTCCATGGCGTCTCTGTGGTCACTGAAGTCGGCAGCCTCCTAGGGATTGAATCCGGGGGGCGGCTATTGGTGATGAAGGTTCAGTCCCTATCGTTTGCCGAGCCCAAAGAGGTTCACCGGGTCGGACTTTCGGGGACTTCGGTTTCCTCCGAACCCTTGCGTCACCTCACTGGCTTGGTCGTCGGTCGACTGCGCCGCGAGGCCGGGCGACTGACGTTCGTGTCAGATTCGCTTTCCTCGCCGGCACTGGGTGCAGAGGCCTTCCCGCTCACCGACGACGAGCTTTCATCGATCCTGGGTGGCGACGCGGCCACGCCGGCGGGCATCCACTTAGGGGATGACCTCCGAGGCGGCGGCCGCCTGACCATTGACCTACAGAGTTTGGTGTCCAGGCATGTGGCGGTGCTCGGAAGCTCAGGGCAAGGCAAGAGCTGCTTCACGGCTGCGGTGCTCCAGCAAATCGCGAAGATGCCTAAGGCACGCGTCGTCATCTTCGATATCAACGGTGAATACGAAGACGCCTTTCCCGCGAGCAACTACCCTCCGAATGCCATCAAGGTCACTCGGATCGGTGGGTCGGATTCGGACAGCTACCGCATCCCTTACTACGCATTGGGTCGTCTCGGCATGCAACGGCTGTTGTTGCCCAGCGATAAGACTCAACGGCCGGCTCTGACCTTTGCCTTGGACCACCTTAACCAAGTGAAGTGGTTCCAAGCATCCGGTGGCGTGGGCTTGGCGGCAGATGCACAACCATCGTTGTTCGACGACTGTAGAAGTGAGCGTGTATACGAGGCGCAGGCCATCATCGAAAGCCTACGTGCAGGCACGCCCCCACCGGCGCTCTCGTGGCCTCCCATGCAGGCCCTCGGTCCACTGATCGCTGATAGCCACGCCATTGCGCCGGCGAGGAATGGGTTCGAACGCAACGCCTGGAACTACGGAAATATTGCTCCACTCATTACCCGAATCGCGAGGTTCGTGGATGACGAAATGTTCAAGGACGTTGTGAGCGTGGCTGGCGGCGCTGGCTGCGGTGGTCCACTTAGTTGGCGAAACGAGTCAAAGGAGGTCGTTGAGCGTCTGTTCGGCGGGGACGAGGTGGAGTGGCGGGTGCACATCGTCGACCTTCGCCGCGTGTCTCATGACCTAACCCCATTTATCTTGGGGGCCATTTTGGAGCTCTATGCTTTCGAGCTCTTTAGCCGTGGCCAAGAGAACAAACGAGAGACCCTGTTGGTCCTGGAGGAAGCGCACCACTACCTGCGTCAGATGGGAACCGGCGACGAGGCTGTGAACAACGCATTGGCATATGAGCGCCTAGCCAAAGAGGGGCGCAAGTTCGGACTGGCGCTCTGGTTGAGCACCCAGCGCCCGTCGGAGATTTCTCCAACCGTGCTTTCACAGTGCAACACCTGGATATCCTTCCGATTGTCTTCGGAGAAGGACTTATCAGCCATCCAGGCGGCAAGCGAGTGGGCGGACAAGCGAGAGGTGCGGCGCATTGCTGGTCTAGCTCGTCAGAACGCCTTGGCCTTTGGTGGCAGCCTACAGATGGCTACCCTGGTCCGTGCACCGACCGCGGACCCGCTGCCTCGTTCGGAAGACGGGCGGTTCAACCAATGGGCTGATAGTCACAGCGGGTTCGACGTAAACAAGTTCTTGTAGGGTGGCCAGGTCCAAGTAGCAGTAAGCATGAGGGGCAAGGCAACGTGGATCATTTCGAAGGGGTAGTTCTAGACTTCCTGCGGGCGGACCGCAGGCTTTTCGTCAATGCTCAGTGCTGTATCCAGTTGAATCCGGGCAGTAATCCGGACACCAGCGGTCCCCACTGGTATTGCGACGCAGTCGCTGTGAGTGTTCGAGACCGAGCGACCTACCTCTGCGAGATCTCCTACGCTGTCCGCCTGCCTGCGCTTTTGAACCGTCTGAAAAGCTGGGACCAACATTGGCTTGGATTGAAGGAGGCCTTAGCCAGGGACTGTGGTATCCCCCTCGATTGGAGGCTTCAGCCATGGCTATTCGTTCCCAATGAACGCGTGGATCGCTTGCGTTTGGGCGCACGTGCGCTATCAATGATGCCAGAGCCGCGGATAACGGCCTTGGAGGAGGTTCTCCCTTGGCGCTACCGATCTTGGGACCGTGGAGACTATTTAGGTTCTGGTCGTGACTGACTTCAATCTTAAAGCACCCAGCTTTGCTTTGCTCCAAGCTCCCATGGGCTGTTGGAAATGTGGCTTACCTACCCTAGTCACTGCCATCTGGGTCCCCCGTCTCACTGAGTTCGATGAGGAGGGCGAACTGGAGGTTGCCGATGCCGCCGTCCTGCAATATGTCGAGTCCTTGGACGCCGCTGTGGAGACGTTCGTAGACCAGGCCGCACCACTCCTGCGCATCGGACGGTCACAGACTGCCGGCGTCAACTATTGGGCCAACCATTGTTCTCACTGTGGTGTCCTCCAGGGAGATCACTTCGTGATGGGTGTCAATGGGCCGTTTTTTCTCCAGTCCCGAGATGATCTGGCTTCGTTGACAGTTCACCAATGTAGTAGCGTTCTCAGGGCGTCTGCCGGATATTCAGAGTCGGGCTGGATGACTTGGGTTGGCGAGTAGGTGTAGTGGCAGTAAGTGTTGAAGTCCATTTCGAGCATCTTTCTGCGTATCCATTTTCGTCAGGATCCGGGGATGCTGTTGGGGTTCGTCAGCGCGGGCCGATCCGCGCTCACAATCAAGGAAGGAGTCGATGGACTACGCTTATGTTGAAGGACAGTCCATAGGTCAGTAAGCAGCTCTCTGTGCCACCTCATGTCTCCACTTTGATGCCTGTCGAGTTCGGGGTGTCAAGGGTCCATCTGGAGCTGGGATCCTCACCTTTCTAGCTTGGACATTCGTCGTCTTGGGAGCGCATTCAGGGTATCTCTAAGGGCTTGACGAAACCAGAAGCTTGTCTAGCATGCCGTTTTTGTCGGAGACGCAAACGGTGATGGTCGAATCAGCTATCTGCAATGAAGAGCGCTTTTGGACGGAGGCCTTCAAGGTTGGGCTAGGGAAGTTCGACGTCACCACTGCGCTTGCGAAAGCAGAGGCGGCACTTCAGCTGCACAGGTTTATGTGGACCAAAGAGAAAGAGGGGATGCATATCTCCTTTGCCGCATCGAAGGCTGGTCACGAAGAGCACTGGAACACTGGCGGATTTGGAGCTGAAAATGCCGATGCTCTCCTGTTTCGCAGGGTGTCGGCTAGGGATGTATGGTCTGCTGCCTTCGCTAGGGAATGGGCTGAAAATTCATCGCTCGTGTCCGCAGCAACTCAGGCTGGCAGTGCTTTGGATGGCTATGCGAAAAAGACGGGGGTTGACGTTTCGAGTCTATATGCTGACGGCAATGCTGCCAGCAAAGCAAAATGGCGCTCTGTATGGGACCTCATGGACCATTGACGCCAAACGTCGACTTTGGCTGGGTCACAGAAAGCTGAGGATGCTGGCTGATTTCTGGCGTGAGGCCTGGGGTGGGCACCAAGGTATTGTCTCGGTAAGCGGCGATTACGTTCATCAACTCATTCGTGTGGGATATGTGCCTGACGAAGCCTTGGCTCCCGATAAGCATCAACTTAAGTTCTTCTCCTAAAGCGTTTCTGGCGCATCCGTCCGACTGCCTTTCGATGCATAGGAAGTTGACGTAGTTTTGGAGTTCGTCCACGTCAAGGCCCAACTCCATAAGGTCCGTCTTTTTAACGGATGTAGCGGCCGGATCCTTCTGGCAGAAGCGGGGTGTGTGGTGGAGGGAAAAAAGTTCTGCGAGAGTTAAAGGCCAGCGAGGAGCAAAAGACGATCCGTCTGTCAATCCAACCGTCAGTGAGCGTATAAGGGCAAACGCATACTGTGAGCTTGGCCTCCCTGAATAGCAGGAGCCCGGTCCTTTATGGCTTGCTTTGGCAGGTATGGCTTCTAAGGAAGTCAGAAGATACGGCTGAAGGAAAAGCTGGTCGAAATGACTTTGAGCACTTTCGGTCTGCCCCCAAAATGCAAAAAAGTGTCCTCGCGTGCTCTGGCTCAGGAGCTTCCTCGACGCGGCTGCACCATTGTTGACTTCGTCGCGTGCTGCCAGATCCATGAGCTTCTTGTAAGCACGCTTTTCCCCCTTGCTTCCCGTCCACTCGCTCTGACAAGCGGATTGATCCGACTTGATCTCTAATAGGGCGAATTTTTCGCCGACTTGATGAACGCCGTCGCCCATCTTGGATTCCGCATTCCCATCTAGGGAAATGTTCAGAGGGGGGATCTCCGCGCCCGGGTTAGCTTGAAGCCACTGCGCGTCGCGCAGCGCTAAGACTACACCCACTTCCCAGTGGTTCTTCATATTAGTAGTGCTCCCTTGTGAAGAAGGCACCTTTCAGGTATCCCTTCGCTCTACGCATGATGGGCGTTGACCTGGGTATTTTGGGGTAGGCAGTTGGCTGCCGCCCGCATACACCACTAGATCCGTCGCGGTGCAGGGGGGGGCTCCTCCTCGGAAGGCGAGATCTTGCTGTCATCTGTGCTTGCAGGATCGCCGTCTTCCCGGGACGATTCATTATTCAGTGCGTCTATAAGCACTTGTCTCTGCCGTTTCGCCGCGTCTTCGGTTTTTGCGTGCCTGCTAAGCGCTCCACAATCGTCTGAGAGTTGTTCGAGTTCAGCCTTCGTTGCCTCTGCGACGCCATCTTTGATTGTGATCTTGTTCACAGGATTTGGAATGTCGAGCGGCCTGACTGCCTCAGCAGCATCGAAAATGTCTTTCATGCCTGGCATCTTTCGCACGTCCCCTTTCGCCGCAGCTGCTTGATCAAGTATGTCGATACTCTCCTGACGAGTTCTTTCACCAGCCTGTTTCCTATCCATACAGACATCCATGACGTTGCATTGGGAGTGTGTGAATTTACCTGAGAATCCGATTCTAATCACTGCCTTTTCAGATCTAGGAAGGGCAAGAGCGCACTTAGGCATCCTGGCGGATGCGCGCGCCAAGGGCTTCGCCCCTGGGACCCCAAGCCTCTGCGAGGCTTGCCAACGGCAAAAGCTGGTCCATAAAGAACCTGTTTTCACAGGAGTCTTTATGGCCATCTTCCACACATCAGTCAAAACCTTCAGCCGAGGCAAGGGCCAGTCCGCCGTCGCCGCAGCCGCCTACCGGGGCGGTCTACTGCTGTCCGATTTCGCGACCGGGCAACAGCACGACTACCGCCGTAGGAGCGGCGTTGTCGAAACCTTTTGCCTCGCGCCGCCAGATGCACCCGACTGGGCGCTGGTGCCCGGCGAGCTTTGGGCCGTGGCCGAAGCCGCCGAGCGCCGTAAGGACGCTACGGTGGCTCGCGAGTTCGAGCTGTCGTTGCCCCATGAGCTTTCGGACGAACAGCGCGCACACTTGGCGTTTTCCATTGCCGAGGCGTTGGTAGACCGCTACCAGTTCGCCATTCAAGCCAGCATTCACTCCCCTGGAACCCCGGACGGGCTCAACCATCACGTGCACCTGCTTGCCAGCACCAGGCGCATTGGTCCGGATGGGTTTGGACAGAAAACGCGCGAGCTCGATGGGGGCGTGTCGGGGAAAGTGCAGGTTCAATGGGTCCGGGAAATGGTCGCTGAAACGACCAACGCACATCTTGAAGCCGCTGGCCTGACGGTCACGATTGATCACCGCAGCTTGGCAGAGCAGGCTCGGGCGGCGTCGGACCGGGGAGACGAACTCCAGGCGGTGGCATTGTCTCGAGAGCCGACCAAGCACCTGGGCAAGGCGGCTGCCGCGCTGTCCCGAAAGGGCATGGACAGCCGGCTGGTAGCAGAGAATGACGCCATTGAGGCCGGCAACGCCGAACATCTGGACCATCTCACCATTCAAGCTGGGCGTGAGGGCAGGGCCGTGCCCATGCATCCGTCAGTCGGTCATGGCCAAGGTGGCCGGCCGTCCTCCATGCGGGGCTTGGCTCCTGGCTTGGAGATTCGAGGCGTGTCCGGAATGCGGCTGCCTCAGGTCTTGGGCCGCCAGCACGAAGCGAACGAAGATCAGCGGCCCATCAGCCTCGCCGAGCGCGTGGCTCAGGCCCTGCGAGACCTTCAGGACATCGCGCGCGCCAGGGCAGACCTGGCGACCCAGCGCATCCGTGCTGGTCTCGAATGGGCTCAAGCCGAACTTGGGCGGGCTGGGGAGACCGTCCCGTTACGGCAGTGGATCACCAAGGCGGTTCTCCAGGTCCGGGCACTGCGAGCGGCAATCCTGGGGCGTGCCTTGCGATTGGTGTCGCTGGGCAGGGCTGAACGTCTACATCACCTGGCTCAGCACGAATGGGAGCGCTTCAACACCGACTACCCCATGGGAACCAACGGCTACTCGCGCCCCGAATGGACGCAGCGCCGGGAGCGCCGCCTGTCTGCGCTGGAGCAACGGACCAAGGAGCTGGAGAAGGCGCGGTCGCGGGGCTCCGCCGAGGCATTGGCGGAGGTCGATGCGGATGTTCTTCGTAGAGCGACCGAACTGGAGGCCATGCCTTCGCCGTCACAGTTCGTCCTTGAGTGCCAGACCATGGCTCCGGTTGTCGCCGACTCCCCGGTGCCAGTTTTGAAGCCACGGCCGCCCACCCCCCATTGAACGAAAGAGCCCCGCAGATGCGGGGCTTTGCCTTTCAGTGAATCGTCGGTCCAGAAGGCTTTCGAGGAGCCGGCGCGGGAGCCAGCCCGCGTGCCTTGCGCCATTCGTCCGGCGAAATGAACGTTGGCGGCACCTGATCTCGGCTTACAGTCGCCGCCCGAGGGGCAGGTCGCGCCCCGGCGCTGGGCACATAGGCTTGCTGCGCTTGTCCGGCAGGTGATGCTGCGAACCGGCGCATCAGAGCGGCGGCTACATCCAGGGCGTGTTGAATATCGGCTTCGCGTTCGGCGACGTCTCTGGTCCCGCTTTGCGCCATGAGGGCGGGCAGAAGGCGGCTGGCGATGCGAAGTTCTACGTTGGCAGGCATTGGATCTCTGAAGCTCTCAGTATGAAGGGCCTTCACATCGAAGCACTTTGTCCCAGATTGGCAAGAGACGGAATCTGCGCTGGTTCACAAATATTGAAATTGACTCACAATGCCTAGGGATGACAGAAGCCTGCCGGTAACAAAGTCATGCGGCTGTCGATTCGGGTTGTGGTGCCAGTCTGACTAGCCAATGCCCGCCGGGCGCTTGTGTGGCTGTCAGCAGGTCATATGTCTGGATCATGTCCAGGAGGCCGGAGTGGCCGTAGGCCTTCGGCGAGAAGGATGGGTCAGTCCGCTTCAGATAGTGGCCGAGTGTCCCTAGCACCACTTCCCCGTCCGTGGTCCCATCGGCTAGTAAGGCAACCGCGTCGACAAGGAAGCGAGGGCGGCGTTTGGGAATCGGCTTGGCCACTTCGGCTTTGCTGGGCGCGACTTTAGCAGTCGGAGCAGGCGACTCTTCGCAGGTCGCATTCGACTCCGTTGGTTGCCACTCAAAAAACTGGTCGCAGGCGTTACGCAACGCCTCTGGCGTCTTAGCTTCACCCACGATGCAAACCGTGGCTCCTCGTTCTCGAAGCTTACGACACAGGTAGGCGAAGTCAGAGTCACTGGTGACCAAACAGAAGGTGTCTGCGCGCTGGTCGAACATGGCTTCTAAGGCGTCCAGCGCCAACGCGATGTCCGCCGTGTTCTTGCCAGCGGCGTATTGGTATTGCAGGCATGGGGTAAACGCTTGCCGGACGAGTGTTTCCTGCCAACGCTTGGTCAGCGTGGAGTGGTTGCCGTAACCCCTCCGAACCACCACCCGGCCGAACTGCGCTCCCATCAGTAGGGCATGGTCAACGATCTCAGGGTTTACATTGTCGCAATCGACCAACACAGCCACTTTGCTATCGTGAGCGGCGGATCCGTTTGCCATTTTGTTGGTCCTTACGCTGCGATACGTGCATCAAGGCCTGCATGCTCCCTTAAGAGGTAGAGCAGGCCGCCTCCATCGATCAACTCGATGGGCTTATCCTTCGCGAACTCGAACGCCGCAGTGCCGTAGCCGCTGGTGCAAACTAGGATGCCTTTGCTGGCACCTTCGTTGAGCATGGTTCCGTAGAGGTCCCGAACCGCGCTGACGCCCACTGTGTCCTTATAGCGCTTGGCTTGAATGACGACCTTTCCACCAAGCACCGGCCGGGTGTCGAAGGCCACCGCATCCACGCCGCCGTCGCGGGAGCTGCGTGTCAGCTTTGTATCCAACCCCATTTGACTAAAGAGATTCGATACCAGCGCTTCGAACTCACCAGGGGTCAGCTCCAGCAGGTTGGGCCGCGACTCCAGGCCCGAGAGCACGTCTGTCTGGGCAATGAAGCGCTTATCGACCATGTTGAACTCAACAATCGGCTTGATGGCTTGTAGCTCATCCGGCCGGCTGGATACCTGAGCGCCCAAGTTTCGGAGGCATGGGATCTTTTCTATTCGGTCCAGCCGTAGTTGCAGGAAGGAGGCCTTGGTCGCGCGGACCGAGACCACAGGGACGCGGACCTCTTGCCCAGTGGTGGGGTCGTGTGCATCGACCACGCCATTGAAGGTCACCAACGCTAAGGCATCCGCTTGGTCGGCTTCAAACACCTCGTGCAGTGTGCGCAAGGTGATCGAGGCGATGATGTCCTGGTAGAGCGCTTTGATGTCGCTTGCCTTACGCGCCTTGGCGTCGATAGCATCCCGGGTCTTGACGTAGCGGTAGTCGGCCTCCGCGGGAACGACCGAAAGCTCTGGAAGGTCGTATTCGATGATCAGTTCCTTGGACGCGTCCGCATACGCGAGCTTGTATCGCTGGGGAAAGCCTTGGGTCGGGTATTCCGAGCGTGCCAAGACCATGTCGTTGTAGGCCACGATGGCATCAGGCTCATGGGCCAAGTAGGCGCGTTGGAACTCGTCAACTTCCCCGTTTCGGCGGGCCACGTCGGCCTCGTAGAGGGCGCGAGCAGCCTCGTGTTGAGCACGCAGGTCAGCCAGCTTCTGCTTCTTTAGCGTCTCTGCCCGTTGGAACTGGTCGAGGATTTGCTGGTGGGCCTGTTGCGCCGCCGCCAATGCAGCCGCGTGCTTCTTCCCGGCTCCCGGCCAAAAGCGGGCAAGGCCCGTCGGCGGGACGATCTCGGCAGCGGCTGGTGCGAAGCCGGGCACCAACTCCTTCGGCACCTCAAAGGCAGGGTGGGGGGCGGTGTGACGTAGGCTGTCAAAGCGGATGGTGTCGTTCACCGACAGGGTGTGCACCAGCAACCCCTCGAGCTCCTCCAGGCGGTCCTTCAACTCGGCGTTGAGATAGTCGACCTCGCCCTGTCGATCTTCTAGGTATCCCGCTTTGGCTTGGCGAGCGGCTTCCCGTTCCGACAGCTCGTAGGCGCGAATCTCTCGCAACAGCTGTGCGGCCGCCATGCGCTCTTGGCGCTCCAACTGCCTCTGTTGAGTGGCTTGCATCCTCTGCTGGCGTTTGGTCTCCCGCTCTGCCGCCGCCGCTGCCCGGCCGGCTGCCCGCAAAAACCCTTCTAAGCCGCTTCGCCGTCCCATACATCCTCCTGATGTTGAAAAGCTAAAAAGACAAACCGCTTCACCCGCCGTCGCGGGGTGTTTAGCGCTTTAACCGGTCAGGAGACTCCTGAGGACCGGCAGATTCAACCCATACGAAAGCACCGCTAGCCCCGGCGAGACGCCTTTAAGGCCTTCCAGCTTTTCCCGGACCGTGAAGGTCCTGCTGTAGGTCGCATGGTGCTCGTCGTCCAGCTCATGGCCCACCAGTTGGGCCCGGAGTTCGGACACTACGCCAGCGCCTTGAAGCTCTTGGATGAGGGTCTTGCGCAACGAATGGAAGCCCCTTTTGGCTTCCGGCCAGTTCGCCCCGACCTGTTCAAGGTGTCGGCCAAACGCCTTGGTGATCCAGTTGCCCGCGCCGTTTTTGGCGTTCGCCTTGGCGGCGGGGAAGAGTCTTGGTGCCTTCTGTGCTCGAAGGGTGCCCACCCAGTCCAAGAAGCCCAGCTCAATGAGGTCGGGATGCACGGGGATGGTGCGCAGGCTCACCTCGGTCTTGACCTTCTGGTGCTCCCCCTCGTCAGAAATACGGATGCAGGGCAGTCCGTCCACCGTCAAGACATCCTCGACCAAGAGCTGACCGACCTCTGATGCTCGGGCACCCGTGTAGAGGCCCAGCAACGAGGCCCAACGGGCGGACAGGGCCAGGTCTTGGAACGCGGCCGGTGCGAACAGCGCTTGGACCTGATGACTGTCATAGGCTTTGAAGCCGAACTTCTTCCGCGCCCGCTTCTCCCTAGTGGAGTAAGTGATATGGCCGGCCGCTGGGTTGTCGCCTTTGGGGTAGTGGCCGGATGCAATCGCCCATTCGAAAAACCCTCCGCGGCCGCCGACATAACTTTGCTTGTTCGTAAGGGTGGGGGTGGCTGCGCCCCCGTCTCGCATGAACTGATACCACCGAGCCAGGTCGGACCGGGTGACCGAGTGGAGTTTGGCCTTTTCCCCCAGGAAGGACACCAGTGCCTCGATGGCGGTCTTTTTAATGGTGTAGGTCTTGGGCAGGCAGCCGGGCTGGATGCTGGCCAGCCACCCGTCGCGAGCCTTGCCTAGAGTGATGGTCTCCACCGCGGGCTTGGTTACCCGACGGGCCACGGGCATGGGCGGCACACCCTCTCGGATCAACTCGCTCAGCGCACTGGGCTGAGAGGCAGAGAGCTCCATCATCTGCTGATAGAGCCTGACATCGTCTGGCGTGTCGATTTGCCAGTGCTCGGTCACCGTCCCGTCTGCTGTCTTGGTCCGGTTCAAGATCAACTGCTGTAGCGGGTCGCCATCGGTCAGGCGCCTGAGCAGCGCGTCGATGTCCTCTTCCTTGATTCCCATGCGTTGCTCCCTCAACACGTCGAAGGCTTGAGCATAGCGCGCCGCCAGTTGCAGGGCGCGCAACTGGGCCACGGCCAGCTCGGACGTGCGCAGGGTGCGCTTGAAGATGCGCCGGCCAACGATGGCCTGGAGATCGGTGGGGACCCGTTGCCGGAAAGACCAGAGCCCCGAGGGCGCGCGAACGAGGTGGTGTGGGATGCGCATCGAGAGATGTGTCCCGATTTGTGTCCCGCCGAAGATCACCCCAGAAAAGCAAAAACCCCTGCGTAAACAGGGGTTTGCGTAATCTGGCGGAGAGAGGGGGATTCGAACCCCCGAAGCGCGGTTTAGACGCTTACACACTTTCCAGGCGTGCTCCTTCAACCACTCGGACACCTCTCCGGATCCCTGCCATCGGCAAACGCCTCAGCAGGGGCGCAGATTCTAGCGGGCGGCGCGGCCGGACACAAGCACATCTGATCAGAGGCGCATCCACGGGCATTGTTGGCGAGGGGGCTGGACAGGCATGGCACAATGGAACATCCGATGGAAAACGGTGGCCTGATGTCCTATCTCGTCCTTGCCCGCAAGTGGCGTCCGAAGCGTTTTGCCGAGCTGGTGGGCCAGGAGCATGTGGTCCGTGCGCTCAGCAATGCGCTGGACAGCGGCCGGGTCCACCACGCGTTCCTGTTCACCGGTACCCGTGGCGTGGGCAAGACCACCATCGCGCGCATCTTCGCCAAGTCGCTGAACTGCGAGCAGGGCACCAGCGCCGACCCGTGCGGCCAGTGTGCCGCCTGCCTGGACATCGACGCCGGTCGCTACATCGACCTGCTGGAAATCGACGCCGCGTCCAACACCGGCGTGGACGACGTGCGCGAGGTGATCGAGAACGCGCAGTACATGCCCTCGCGCGGCAAGTACAAGGTCTACCTGATCGACGAAGTGCACATGCTGTCCAAGGCGGCGTTCAACGCACTGCTGAAGACGCTGGAAGAGCCGCCGGAGCACGTGAAGTTCCTGCTGGCCACCACCGACCCGCAGAAGCTGCCGGTCACCGTGCTCAGCCGCTGCCTGCAGTTCAATCTCAAGCGCCTGGACGAAGACCAGATCCAGGGCCAGATGACCCGCATCCTGGCGGCGGAAGAGATCGAGGCCGACGGCAGCGCCATCGTGCAGCTGGCCAAGGCCGCCGATGGCAGCCTGCGTGACGGCCTGTCACTGCTGGACCAGGCGATCGCCTATGCCGGCGGCGCGCTGCGCGAGGACGTGGTGCGCACCATGCTGGGTACCGTGGACCGCACCCAGGTGGCAGCGATGCTGGATGCGCTGGCCGAGGGTGATGGCCCGCGCCTGCTGCAGGTGGTGGCCGCGCTGGCCGAATTCTCGCCGGACTGGAGTGGCGTGCTGGAAGCGCTCGCCGAAGGCCTGCACCGCATCCAGGTGCAGCAGCTGGTGCCGGGTGCCGCCGTGGCGGAAGGCCTGGATGTCGCATCATTCGCCGAGCGCCTGCGCCCGGAAGTGGTGCAGCTCTGGTACCAGATGGCCCTGAATGGTCGACGCGACCTGCCGTTGGCGCCGAGCCCGCGCGCCGGCTTTGAAATGGCCGTGCTGCGCATGCTGGCGTTCCGCCCGGCCGCAGCGGTACCGCCGGTGCCGAAGGCCGTCGACGGTGCGGTGGGTGGCACGCCGGGTGGCAACGCTGCCGGTGGTGGCGCCCATGCCGGAAACCATGAAGCGACGCCGGCTGCTGCCGTCGCTTCGGCCAGCCCGGCCGTGGCGGCGCAGGTGGCCGCTCCGGCGGCTGCACCGCGCGAACCTGAACCCGAACCTGAGCCGGCACCGCAACCGGAGCCGGATCCGACGCCTGAGCCCGAGCCGGTTCCGGTGGAAGAGCCCGTGTCACCGCCGCCGGTGAAGGCCGAGGCACCGGCGTTTGCCATCGCAGCAGAGGCAAGCGATGAGCTGCCGCCGTGGGCCACCGACGAAGCCGAGGCGCGGGATGGGGCCCTGGCGGCCGAGATGGCCGGCCCGGATGCCGCCATGGTCGCGCCCTGGCATGAACCGCCGGCTCCCGGCGCGGATCCAGTCGAGCCTGCGCCGCCGGAGCGTTCGTTCCGCGCCGAAGGTATTGCCATTGCGCCGGCCGAACCGGCCCCGGCGCATGCCGCCACGCCGCAGGAAGGTGTCAGCGAGCTGGCCACTGCCGAAGACTGGCTGGATCTGGTCGCCAACAGCGGCCTCAGCGGCCCGTCGCGCCAGCTGGCCGCCAATGCCGCCTTCATCAGCTGCCAGCACGGGACCTTGAAACTGGGCCTTTCGCCCGGATTTGAATACCTGCGCTCGGAGCGCGCGCTGGCCGCCCTGGGCGAGATGCTGGAAAAGGCCCTGGGCCAGGCGCCGAAGATCGTGGTCGAGACCGTGGAAACCGAACACGTTCCGGCCGAGACCCTGCATCAGCGTGCCGACCGCCAGCGTGGCGAGCGGCAGCAGGTGGCAGAGGCCGTTTTCATGGACGACCCGGAAGTGCAGGTGCTGATCCAACAGCACGGTGCCCGGGTTGTTTCCGATTCCATCCGTTCTTTTGACGAGTAAGACACTATGCGCGGCAATATCGCCCAACTGATGCAGCAGGCCCAGAAGATGCAGGAAAACCTGCAGAAGGCCCAGGAAGAAATCGCCAGGATCGAAGTGACCGGCAGTGCCGGCGGCGGCATGGTCAGCGTGACCCTGACCGGCGCCAAGGAATGCCGCAAGGTGCGCATCGACCCGTCGCTGACCAGCGACCCGGAGATGCTGGAAGACCTGATCGCCGCCGCCTTCAACGATGCCTCGAACAAGATCGATGCCGAGTCGAAGTCGAAGATGGGTTCGGCCACCGCCGGCATGCAGCTGCCGCCGGGCATGAAGCTGCCGTTCTGATTGCCAGCGTGGCATCCGTGCAAGCGGGTGCCACAGAATCTGTAGCCGTCGAGCTCGCTCGGCGCCATCAAAGCATGCCGCCGTGTCCGCACCCCTGCTTGAACAATTGATCGACGCACTGCGGGTGCTGCCTGGCGTAGGCCAGAAGACGGCGCAGCGCATGGCCTACCACCTGCTCGAGCGCGAGCGCGAAGGCGGCCAGCGCCTGGCCGAAACGCTGGCCTTGGCGGTGGAGCGTATCGGCCACTGCGCGCAGTGCCGCGACTTCAGCGAAACCGAGCTGTGCCCGACCTGTGCCAACAGCAGCCGCGAGCGCAGCCAGCTGTGCGTGGTCGAATCGCCGGCCGATCGTCTCGCGATCGAGAACGCGACGGGTTTTCGCGGTGTCTACTTCGTGCTGCAGGGCCGGCTGTCGCCGCTTGATGGCGTCGGCCCGCGCGAGCTGGGCCTGGAGCAGCTGGAGCAGCGGCTGGCCGAAGGTGAGGTACAGGAGCTGATCATCGCCACCAGTGCCACCGTCGAAGGCGAAGCCACCGCGCATTACCTTGCGCAGCTGGCGCGCGCGCGCAAGGTGCAGCCCAGCCGGCTGGCACAGGGCCTGCCGCTTGGCGGCGAGCTTGAATACGTTGACCGCGGCACGCTGTCGCACGCGTTCGGGACGCGCAGCGAATTCCGTGATTGAGCACCACCCGGGCATCGCCCGGCGCGGCCGGCCTACAATGCGGAAGACACTCCCGCCGAGGCCGACCATGAGCAACGAAACCCTCTTCAGCAAGATCATCCGTCGCGAGATCCCGGCCACCATCGTCTATGAGGACGACGAGGTGCTGGGCTTCAAGGACATCGCACCGCAGGCGCCGGTGCACGTACTGTTCATTCCGAAGAACGAGATCATCCCGACCCTGGACGACCTGCAGCCGTCGCAGGCGCACCTGGTCGGCAAGCTGGCCCTGGCCGCTGCCGAATACGCGCGCCGCGAGGGTTTCGCGCAGGACGGCTACCGCATCGTGATGAACTGCCGCGAGCACGCCGGGCAGACCGTGTTCCACATCCACATGCACCTGCTGGCCGGCGCGCCGCTGGGGCATTTCGGTACGCCGGGGCGTTGAAGCCCTGTCCACGCATGCGTGGATGAAAAAGGCCGCCCGAAGGCGGCCTTTTCCGATCATGCGGGCTGGGTGGCGATCACCACCAGCCCCAACGGCCGTAGCCACCCCAGTACGGGCCCCACGGACCCGGGCCCCACGGGCCATAGGGGTAGGGCACCACATCGACCTGGCGCTGTTCCGGCCACAGGTAGATCACATCGGCCGACAGCTTCGGCAGGCGGTAGTCGTAGTCCCCGATGCGGGTGTTCTGGTAGCCGTCGATCTTGCCGATGAAGGTCACGTCACGCCCGGCTTCAAACACGGCCGGGTCGTAGAAACCGGCGCGGCAGGCAATGAAGCGGCCGTCGCTGGCGTCGGACGAGGTGGTGTTCGGGCGGCCACTGGCGTTGAGCGGGCGCGAGATCATCTGGAAGCAGGTCTCGCCCTGGCCGGGCTTGGTCTCGATGATGCGGCCGCCCCATCGGACCGGCGTACCGACCTGCTGGGTGGCGACCGAGTCGCGCGGGGAAACCAGGCTGAACTGTCCCTGCAGCGGCTTGGGGGCCGTGGCGCAGGCCGACAGGGCCAGCGTGGCCACAGCGGTGAGGAGGAACTTGGTGTTCATGGGGAGGCTCCGGAAGTCGGGCGATGCCTGCGCAGGTCCCGCAATAATGAAGCGAGGTCGGTGCAAGTTCCAGCGTAGCGCGCGTCGGCGAAACGCTGGCTGAGCGCGAGCAGGGTCGGGTCGGGTCGCTGCCGGTGAACCCGCTGTGCCCAGTCCTGTGCGGTTTCGTGCGGTTCGCGGGCCAGGCCAAGGCGCGCATACCGCCGCCCGAGCCGGTGCCAGGCGCGCAGCAGCGGGTCGCGCTCGCGCTCGCCGCGGGCCAGCAGCCAGGCCATCCACGCCAGTGCCAGCAGGGCGGCGACCACGAATCCGGTCACCAGCTGCGCCGGCCCGAGGTCATCCAGCCCGAACGGCTTGAGCAGTTGCTGCTGGCGGCGTGCATCGAAGGACAGCACCAGGTCGTTCCAGCCGCGCCGCAGCCAGTCACCCATCTGCCCCAGCTGCAGCCAGCGCTGTTGCAGCGGGGTATCGGTGCCGGCCCGCAGGCGGTCGTCCAGGGTGTCCAGGATGCGTTCCGGTGCCACGGCCGCGGTCGGGTCGACCCGCACCCAGCCGCGTTGCGGCAGCCAGACTTCGGCCCAGGCGTGGGCATCCATGCGACGCACCACCCAGTAGTCGCCGATGCGGTTGCGGGTACCGCCTGCGAAGCCGGTCACCACCCGGGCCGGAATGCCGGCGTTGCGCATCAGCACTACGAAGGCCGAGCTGAAGTGCTGGCAGAAGCCGGCCTTGTAGTTGAACAGGAAATCGTCGACCGGATCGCGCCCCGCCACCGGTGTATCCAGCGTGTAGGAGAAGTCGCGGGTGATCCATTGCAGCGCACGGCGGACGATGGCCTCGTCATCGCTGCCTGCCTCCTGCCGCCATTGCCGCGCGAGCTGGGCGGTGCGCGGATTGAAGCCGGGCGGAAGCTGCAGCGCCGCGCGGCGCAGGTAGGGCGACAGATCGGTGTCGAACCGTTGCGGCGGCGCCGAATGCAACCGCCAGCGGCTGAGCGCGGACAGCGTGCGGTCGCTGCGCAGGCTCATGTCGGCATCGAAGCTGCTGCCCTCCGGTGCGCGGCTGGGCAGGTCCAGTGCCACCAGCAGGCGACGGTCGGTGGGCTCGTAGTCGATCTGGTAGTCCCAACCCTGTGCGGCGGTTTCGACCACCGGTGCGGGGCGTCCGGCCGTCGCGCGATCGCGGCTCCAGCGGTGGCCGTCGAACGACGTCAGCACCGGGCCGCGCCAATAGCGCTGCGCAGGCTCGGGCACCGCGCCGAAAAACTGCACGCGCAACGCCGGGGTGTCGTCGGCCATCAGGTCCAGCCACTGGTCCGGCGCCATGCTGTCAGCCAGGCCCGGTGTGCCCACCGCTCGCTCGGGTACGCCCCACAGCGGCGTGGACAAGCGCGGGAACAGCCAGAAGCAGGCCAGCGCGAGTGGCAGGCCGATCCCCAGCAGGCGGCCGACACCACGCAGTTGTCCGCGCAGCGGCAGTCGAGGGCTGTGGCCCTCGTCCAGGGCCAGGCGTTGCAGGGCCAGCAGTGCGGCAACTGCGGCCAGCGCTGCCAGCCCGGTGGTCAACGGCCCCTGGTCGAGCAGGAAGGCGGCGAACGGCGAGAACAACGCGAAGCCCAGCAGGCTGCGCGCATCGCGCAGATTGTGCAGTTCGCTGGACTTGATCGCCAGCATCGCCGCCAGCAATGCGCAGCCGGTATCGCGGCCCGGGCGCACCATGCCCATCTGCCAGACGATGGTGGCAAGCATGGCCAGCACCAGCACCAGGCGAACCGGCATCGGCAGCACCCGCCGCCACGAAAGCGCAGCGGTCAGCACCGCAGTGATCGCGATCACGCTGGCCAGCACCGGTGGCAGCTGCAGCAGCAGTGGCAGCAGCGCCAGCGCTGCGCTGGCCAGGGTCCAGCTGCGGGCGTTGCGGTCGAGCAGGACGGCAGGCTCAGTCATGGGGCATCAATGCCAGTGCGCGCAGGCACAGGTGGTGGTGGCTGGCGCCCTGGCCGGGCCCCAACGGCGGATGGGCCGGAAGCAGCAGCGTATAGCGACGGCCTTCGCGCTCGGCCATGTCGACCCAGCGTGCCAGCCGCGCGATGCGCGCTTCATGGCCCAGCGCCGCCAGCGTGCGCCAGTCCAGCACCACTTCGATGCCGATCGGCTTCTCGTATTCGCGTACCAGCAGGCTGTCGCGGCGCGCCGAGTGTTTCCAGGCAATGCTGCGCGGGGCATCGCCGGCACGATAGGGGCGCAACTGGTGCAGCTCATCGCCACTGGCATGGGCGCGGGTGTGCAGTGGGTCGTTGCCACGTTCCGGAAGCGGCGGTGCCAGTGCCTCGGCAAGTGGATAGACCAGCAGCGGCTGCTCCGGCCACACCCACGACCATGCCCGCACCAGTCCCAGCGGCTGCGTGCTCGACAGGCGGATGCGGGGCAGTTCCAGCCAGCCGCGCCGCTCGCTGGGAACATCCAGCTCCACTTCGCCGCGACCGTGTGCAGGCAGTGCAACCCAGGCCTCGCTTGCGCCCAGCTGCAGGTGCAGCCCGTGGCGCGCGCGCGGGTCACGCAACGAAAGGTCCACGCGCAGGCGCAGGGGATGCCCGGCCGGTACCGGTTCGGCGGAGATTGCATCGATCTGTATGCCGGACAGCTGCAGGTGCGCGGCGATTGCGCTGGCGATCGCTGCCGCGGCCAGCAGCAGCGCAAGCAGCAGGGCCGGGTTGTTGTTGTAGTTCAATGCGCCCAGCAGCATCGCCGACAGCAGGGTGGCGACGAACAGGCCGAAGCGGGTTGGTAGTACATAGATGCGATGGCGGTCCAGTCGCTGCGGCAGGGCTTCGGGCCTGCGGGGGCGTGCCAGCAGCTGCATGCGTGCCCAGCGTGTGGCCACCTTCAGTCCACCGCGACGGTCTGCAGGATCGCCCGCGCCAGCGCCGGCCCCGAGCTGGATTCGGCTTCGGCCACCAGGCGATGGCCGGCCACCGCCACGAACAGGGTCTGCACGTCTTCGGGCACCACATGCCCGCGGCCGAGCAGCAGCGCATGTGCCCTGGCGGCACGCAGCAGGGCCAGTCCCGCGCGCGGTGACAGGCCTACGCGCACGCCGGCATGGTGTCGGCTGCGGGTCAGCAGCGCCTGCACATAGTCGATCAGCGCGTCGCTGGCATGCACCTGGCCAACCGCTTCACGCAATGCACGCACCTGGGTGTCGTCCAGCTTTGGCACCGCGCGTGCGATCAGGTCGCGGCGATCACTGCCGCGCAGCAGCTCGCGCTCGGCCTGCGCGCTGGGGTAGCCCATCGCCAGCCGCAGCAGGAAACGATCCAGCTGCGAATCCGGCAACGGGAAGGTGCCGGACAGGTCGACCGGGTTCTGCGTGGCGATGACGAAGAACGGATCGGGCAGTGGATGTGTCTGTCCATCCAGTGTGACCTGTTGCTCGGCCATCGCTTCCAGCAGCGCACTCTGTGTCCGCGGCGGTGCACGATTGATCTCATCGGCCAGCAGCACGTGGGTGAACACCGGGCCGGGATGGAACTGGAACTGGCGGCTGCCGGCCTCGTACACCGAAACGCCAAGTACATCGGCCGGCAGCAGGTCAGAGGTGAACTGCACGCGCTGGAAGCTGAGGCCGAGGCTGCTGGCCAATGCATGCGCCAACGTGGTCTTGCCCAGCCCGGGCAGATCCTCGATGAGCAGGTGGCCGCCAGAAAGCAGGGCGACAAAGGCCAGCCTGACTTCCGGCACCTTGCCCAGCACCAGTGCGTTCACCTGATCCTGTGCCTCCCGCAGGGCCTGGCGCAGTTGATCGGTTAGCATGCTGGGATTGGGGGACGAGGCTGGCATGATCGTCTCAGGTCTGGAATCCACTCGATTATCCATAGAGCAATGCAAGGCGAACAGCGCGCGCGGACAATATTTCTCTGGTTATGGACGCTGATCACAGCGGCCAAGCTGGTGGTGGCTGCGCGCCTGCCGCTGTTCGTCGATGAGGCGTTCTATTGGCAGGAAGGCCAGCACCTGGCCGCTGCCTATTCCGACCTGCCGGGGCTGACCGCCTGGCTTGCACGCCTGGGCGTGGAGATCGGTGGCCATCACGTACTCGCACTGCGCCTGCCGTTCCTGGCCATCGGTGCGCTGCTGCCGTTGCTGGTGGTGCGCATCGCTACGCGCTGGTTCGGCAACGTGGCCGGTTGGCAGGCGGGCAGCCTGACGCTGCTGATGCCGTTGTCGGCCACGCTGGGCCTGCTGGCCGTGCCGGACGTACCGATGGCGCTGGCGGCGGTGATCTGCCTGCACGCAGGTGCACGCCTGCTGCACAGCGTGGACGCGTCCTCGGCGATGAAGCTGGCGCTGGGCCTGCTGATCGGTGCGCTCAGCCACTACCGTTTCATTGGTGTCATCGGTGTCGGCTTCATTGCGTTGCTGGCGTTGCCGCAGGGCCGTCGCATGCTGGCCGACCCGCGCGTATGGGTGGCGCTGGCGGTGGGCGTGCTGGCCTGGCTGCCGTTGCTGGCGTGGAATGCCGACAACCACGACGCCGGCCTGAAGTTCCAGGTGGTCGAGCGCCACCCGTGGACGTTCGAGTGGGAGGGGCTGTGGTTCCTGGTGATCCAGCCGATGCTGGTGACGCCGATCCTGTGCATCGCGATGTGGAAGGTCGCCCTCGCGGGTACCCGCAGTGGCGGTGGGGCGCGGGTGCAGTGGCGCTATTTCGGCCTGGTGGGCGGGGTGTCGACGCTGGGCATCTTCCTGCTGGGCTTCTTCACCGATGTCGAGCGGATCAGTTTCCACTGGCCGCTGCCAGGCTACCTGGCGCTGCTGGTGGCCGTGCCGGTGGTCCTCAACGGTTGGCCGCGCTGGCTGCGCCGTACCGGCTGGTGGCTGGCCGCTGCAGGTACCGTGCTGGCGTTCGGCTACTACCTGATGGCGTCCACGCCGGCACTTCGCGAGCAGATGGCCGGCAGCAAGTACTACCCGCGCAACTTTGCCGGCTGGCAGCCACTGGCCGTGGCGGTGCGTGACGAACTGCGGCAGATGCCACCGGGTACGCGTGTCCTGGCGGGCAACTTCAAGGTCGGTGCCGAACTGGGCTTCCAGCTGGGCAATGGCGATATCGAGGTGTTGCCACATCCGCTCAACGACAAGCATGGGCGCACCGCACAGCTGGCGCAGTGGGACCTGCTGCACGAAGGCCCGCGCGGTGTGCCGATGCTGCTGGTGCTGTCACCCAGTGACCAGCGCTACCGCGACCTGCTGGCGCGCTATCACACCATCTGCGAGCAGGTGGGGCCGTTGCCGGCGCCACGCGTGGTCAGCAGCGATCATGGCTTCCAGCGGTTCCTGCTGTTCCGGCTGCCGGCCAAGCGTGCACAGGGGGCCTGCGTAACGCCCTCAATGGCTTGGCTGGATGCGCCGTCCAACGGTGAAAAGGTCTCCGGAACGCTCGCCATCAAGGGCTGGGCATTCAAGGATGGGGTCGGGCTGGCGCGGGTTGAAGTGCTGGTTGATGGCCGCTCGATCGGAGACGCGCGTTACGGGCGCGTGTTCGACATTCGCCCCGCCTGGCCGGACAGTACCGATCCGCAGCATCCGGCGGTGGGCTTCGACGCGTCGCTGGACACCACCACGCTGGCGCCGGGCCGGCACTGGCTCGGCCTGCGCCTGCACGGGCGCGATGGCAGCGTGGAGGCGTGGCAGGAGCAACCGTTCGAGGTTCGTTGAGGTCCTCTGGTCCTGTAGAGCCGAGCCGATGCCCGGCTGCTTCCGATTCAGATGGCAGGCATCCTCGAAAAAAGCAGCCGGGCATGGGCTCGGCTCTACCGTTCACGGCACCGCGAATCCGGCCCTGCGCAGCAGGCCGCACAGCGCGATCAGTGGCAGGCCGACCAGCGCGGTCGGGTCGCGGTTGTCGATCGCCTCGAACAGGCTGATGCCCAGGCCCTCGCACTTGAAGCTGCCGGCGCAGTCCAGTGGCTGCTCGGTGGCGACGTAGCGGGCGATCTCCTGCGAGTCCAGCGCGCGGAAGTGCACTTCGGTCAGATCCAGGGCGGCGAGGGATTCTCCATACCGTCTGAGACTGATTGCCGTGTGAAAGCGTACCGTCTGCCCGGACATCGCCACCAGCTGTGCACAGGCCGCCTCGACCGTGCCAGGCTTGCCCAGCGGCTGGCCGTTCAGGTCGGCCACCTGGTCCGAGCCGATCACCCAGGCACCCGGATGGCGCGCGGCGACATTGGCCGCCTTGGCGGCGGCCAGGCGCGTGGCCAAGGCCAGCGGCCCCTCGCCGTTCAACGGCGTTTCATCCACCTCCGGGCGTGCGCAGTCGAAGGGCAGGCCCAGCCGTTGCAGCAGTTCGCGACGGTAGCGGGAGGTGGAGGCCAGGACCAGTGACATGCGAGAATACCGGGGCAGGGTGCGGCAGTCTGGCCCGCCGGCAACGCCAGCAGCAAGTCCTGTATGGCGGGCATTTGACAGCAGGCGGTGCGATCCTTAGTATTCAGCGGCTTATGTCCGCGAACGTGCCCGAAACGCTGGATGCCTGGCGGATGGTTGTAGCGCGAAGGCGCTTCGACGGTCAGGTCTCCCTGGCTGAATTGACCCGCCTGCAGGGGTTGGTCGCAGATACCGACGGCGAGTGTGTCTACTCGCTTGAATTCGGTCGCGACGACGTCTTGCGGGTATCCTATGTGGAACTGACCATCGACACCGCGTTGCCGCTGACCTGTCAGCGCAGCATGCAGCGATTCCTGTTGCCGGTGAAGGTGACCCAGAGGCTTGGCCTGATCCGCGACGAGGACGAGGAATCGTCCCTGCCGGAGGAATACGAGGCGTTGCTGGTGCCGGAAGACGGCCAGCTGCGTCCGCTGGACCTGGTCGAGGACGAGTTGGTGCTGGCGGTGCCTGTGGTGCCGCTGTCGCCCGACGGTGAGGCAGTCGATCAGGACTGGGCACCGAGCGAAGAAGAAACAAAGAAGGCCAACCCGTTTGCGGCGTTGGCGGCATTGAAGAAACAATAGCAGCCGGTTGTCGTCGGCGGCTGCGGCGAAAGCGAAAAGTGTGCTGGGCGCTGGCGTCCTGTGCGACGAAACGACGAAGCAAAACGAACCGAGTTTGGAGCAATCCCATGGCTGTCCAGAAATCCCGTGTTACCCCGTCCCGCCGCGGCCAGCGCCGTTCGCATGACGCCCTGAGCGCCAAGCAGCTGTCGACCGACCCGACCACCGGCGAAGTGCATCTGCGTCACCACATCACTGCCGATGGTTTCTACCGCGGCAAGAAGGTCATCCAGACCAAGACCTCGGCCGTCGAAGAAGATTGATGTGCCGGGAAGGCCGCTGCCTCCGGGCAGCGGCCTTTGCCTTCTTTCCCGGGCGTGCCGGTGATCGGCGGCCCGCGCAACAGGAAACATGATGAGCAAGCGGATCTATTCGAGGATCGCGGGCACCGGTAGCTATTTGCCGGAGAAAGTCCTGACCAACGCCGACCTGGAAAAAATGGTCGAAACCTCGGATGAGTGGATCCAGTCGCGCACCGGAATTCGTGAACGGCACATCGCGGCCGAAGGCGAAACCACCAGCGACCTTGGCTACAACGCCGCCCTGCGCGCGCTTGAAGCCGCAGGCATCGATGCCTCGCAGCTCGACATGATCGTGGTCGGTACGACCACCCCTGACCTTATTTTCCCGTCCACCGCGTGCCTGATCCAGGCCAAGCTCGGTGTGGCCGGGTGCCCCGCCTTCGACGTCAACGCAGCCTGTTCCGGCTTCGTGTTCGCGCTGGGCGTGGCCGACAAGTTCATCCGCTCCGGCGACTGCAAGCACGTGCTGGTGATCGGCACCGAAACATTGACCCGCATGGTCGACTGGAACGATCGCACCACCTGCGTGCTGTTCGGTGATGGCGCCGGCGCCGTCGTGCTCAAGGCCGACGAAGAAACCGGCATCCTCAGCACCCACCTGCATGCCGATGGCAGCAAGAAGGAACTGCTGTGGAACCCGGTTGGCGTCTCGAGCGGTTTCAAGGACGGCGCCAACGGTGGTGGCACCATCAACATGAAGGGCAACGACGTGTTCAAGTACGCCGTCAAGGCGCTGGACTCGGTCGTGGACGAGACCCTGGCCGCCAACGGCCTGGACAAGTCCGACCTGGATTGGCTGATTCCGCACCAGGCCAACCTGCGCATCATCGAAGCCACCGCCAAGCGCCTGGACATGTCGATGGACCAGGTCGTGGTGACCGTCGACAAGCACGGCAACACCTCGTCCGGTTCAGTGCCGCTGGCGCTCGATGCCGCCGTGCGGTCGGGCAGGGTCGAGCGCGGCCAGCTGCTGTTGCTGGAAGCCTTCGGCGGTGGCTTCACGTGGGGTTCGGCCCTGCTGCGCTATTGATAGTGCAAGTTACGACAATGTGAAGTCTTGTCGTTACGGCCCTCCGGGGCCGTAACGCGTTTAAGGAGGACCTGTCATGGTTGAGCCCATCGTCATCGAAGGGCAACGTGCCTGGCTGAAGCAGTACGGCAAGGGAAGCCGAGCACTGGCCCTGGGCCTGCTCAATTTTGTTGCGCGCCGTTTCCATCTCGATGCCCTGCGCCCGCCGCCGCACCGTGGTGGTGACGCCGCGCGCGAAACCGAGGCCCGCCGCCTTGCAGAGCTGCAGGCGCAAGGCGTGAACGTGCCGGACGTGCTGGGCACCGGCCATGCCGCGCTGGTGATCGGCGACAACGGCAGCTCGTTCAATACCTGCCTGCGTGAAGCGGATGAGGCCGGTCGTGATCGGCTGGTGATGGCGGCGATGCAGGCCATTGCCCAAGCGCATGCGCGCGGCGCCTATTTCGGCCAGCCGTTGCCGCGCAATCTCACCTGGGATGGGCAGCAGGTCGGCTTCATCGATTTCGAGGAAGATCCGCTGGAAGTGATGGACCTGTCCGAAGCGCAGGCCCGCGACTGGCTGATGTTCGGTTATGGCGTGGCCAAGTACTACGCTGATCGCCCCGAACATCTGCAGGCGATGATGGCCGAGGCGATGGGCGAGGTCCAGGCGCCGGTGCGCGAGCACGTGCATGCGGTCAGTGGCCGCCTGCGCAGCCTGGCCAGGGTCTGCATGAAGCTGGGCCGCTCAGCGCGCGCGCTGGCCCATTCGATCTTCATCACCCACGGTGCCAGCACTGCTGGCGTGCTGATGCTGGTGGGCCTGTGCGTGGATTTCCTCGCCGACGGCGATCTGGACGTGCTGCAGCTGTTCTGCTGATGGCTGATCGGGGTCAGATCCCTTTTCCTGCGGAAAAGGGATCTGACCCCATTGCGCTTGCCCGGCCGCCCTCCATACGCCTGCATACGCGCACGTACAGACGACACAGCGGATTCCCCCTTATCATGGCCCGCTTCGATTGCAGCAAGCGGATGACCGCGTGACCGTATCCACCCTCGCTTTTGTCTTCCCCGGCCAGGGCTCGCAGTCTGTGGGCATGGTGGCCGAGCTGGCCGAACTGCACCCGCAGGTGCGTGAAGCCTTCACCGAGGCATCCGATGGTGCTGGCGTCGACCTGTGGGCGCTGTCCCAGGGTGGCCCGGAAGAAATGATCAACCGTACCGAATACACCCAGCCGGCCCTGTTGGCCGCAAGCATTGGTGTGTGGCGCGCCTGGAACGCCGTGGGCGGTCCGCGCCCGTCGGTGCTGTCCGGCCACAGTCTGGGCGAGTACACCGCCCTGGTTGCCGCCGGCGCGCTGAGCCTGCATGACGGCGCGCACCTGGTGCGCCTGCGTGGCCAGCTGATGCAGGAAGCGGCACCGGCCGGTGTCGGTGCCATGGCCGCCGTGCTCGGTGCCGAAGACCAGCTGGTGCTGGATGTCTGCGCCGAAGCCGCAGGCAGCCAGGTGGTGGTGCCGGCCAACTTCAATTCGCCGGGCCAGATCGTGATCGGTGGCGACGCCGACGCGGTCGACCGTGCGCTGGCGCTGTTGGCCGAGAAGGGCGTGCGCAAGGCGGTCAAGCTGGCCGTCAGCGTACCCTCGCACACCCCGTTGATGCGCGAAGCCGCCAACCGCTTGGCCGAAGTGATGGCTGGCCTGTCCTGGCAGGCGCCGCAGCTGCCGGTGGTGCAGAACGTCGATGCCCAGGTGCACGACGGCGTGGACGCCATCCGCACCGCGCTGGTCCAGCAGCTTTACCAGCCGGTGCAGTGGACCGGTTGCGTGCAGGCGCTGGCCGCCCGTGGCATCACCCAGATCGCCGAGTGCGGCCCAGGCAAGGTGCTGACCGGCCTGGTCAAGCGCATCGACAAGGCCATCGACGGCCGTCCTCTGGCCACGCCGGGCGACTTTGAAGCCGCCCGCGAGGCATGGTCGGCCTGACCTTCCCTGTTTCCTGCCGACCGTACCGGTGGCCGCTGCAAGCGGCACGGTGCGGCGGCCGCTCCCGTCTGAGGAAAACAACATGAGCAAGCCCCTGCAGGGTGAAATCGCACTGGTCACCGGTGCCAGCCGTGGCATTGGTGCCGCCATCGCCGATCTGCTGGCCGCCCAGGGCGCCACCGTCATCGGCACCGCCACCACCGAATCCGGCGCCGCCGCGATCGGTGAGCGCCTGGCCGCCCACGGCGGTCACGGCCGCGCGCTGAACGTCACCGACGCCGCTGCGCTGGACAGCGTGCTCGATGGCATCGCCAAGGAATTCGGCCCGATCTCGATCCTGGTCAACAATGCCGGCATCACCCGCGACAACCTGCTGATGCGCATGAAGGACGAGGACTGGGCGTCGATCATCGACACCAACCTGACCAGCGTGTTCCGCACCAGCAAGGCGGTGATGCGCGGCATGATGAAGGCGCGCAAGGGCCGCATCATCAACATCGCATCGGTGGTGGGCGTGACCGGCAATGCCGGGCAGGCCAACTACGCGGCCGCCAAGGCCGGCATCATCGGCTTCAGCAAGTCGCTGGCCAAGGAAATCGGCTCGCGCGGCGTCACCGTCAATGTTGTCGCACCCGGCTTCATCGACACCGACATGACCAAGGCGTTGCCGGAAGAAGCGCGTACCGCGCTGATCAACGACATCGCCCTCGAACGCCTGGGTTCGCCGGAGGACATCGCCCATGCGGTGGCGTTCCTGGCCAGCCCGGCTGCCGGTTACATCACCGGCGAAACCCTCCATGTGAACGGCGGCATGTACATGCCGTAAGCAAGGGGCGCAGGGATTGCGCCGCAAGTGGTTGATCTGCGGAGGTTTTTGCTGCAATGCAAGGCCGCGCCGGTTTCCACTACACTATGCCACGGCCATCGCCCTTGATGGCGACCACTTTTGAACCACAACTCCATCTGGAGCGAGATCCCATGAGCACCATCGAAGAACGCGTCAAGAAAATCGTCGTCGAACAGCTTGGCGTCAAGGAAGATGAAGTCACCAACAGCGCATCGTTCGTCGATGACCTGGGCGCTGACTCGCTGGACACCGTCGAGCTGGTGATGGCCCTGGAAGAAGAATTCGAGTGCGAGATCCCGGACGAAGAAGCCGAGAAGATCAGCACCGTGCAGGCCGCCATCGACTACATCACGGCCCACGTCAAGGCCTGATGTCAGACGGCAGTGCGCGCGGGTCTCCGCTCGCCGCGCACCGCACCCCATGGGGCCGCAGTTGCGGCCCCGTGTGTTTGAGCATCACACCGAAGCAAACCGTGTTACCCGATTGAACCTTCGGGTCAGGAGAATCAGCAATGAAGCGTCGCGTCGTCGTAACCGGCCTGGGTATCGTCTCGCCGTTGGGCAATGATCTGGCCAGCAGCTGGGAAGGCATCACCCAGGGTCGTTCGGGCATCGGTCCGCTGACCAACGTTTCTGATGCCTACCTGGATCGGTTCACCACCAAGATTGCAGGTGAGGTCAAGGGCTTTGACATCACCGCCGACAACGAACTGTTCGGCAAGTACCGGGTCAGCGGCAAGGATGCCAAGAAGATGGACCCGTTCATCCATTACGGCCTCGGTGCCTCGTTCATGGCCCTGCACGACTCGGGCCTGGAGATCACCGACGCCAATGCCGAGCGCATCGGCGCCATTGTCGGCGCCGGCATCGGCGGCCTGCTCGGCATCGAAGAGCAGACCATCGAGTTCCACGAGGGCAAGAAGATCTCGCCCTTCTACGTGCCCAAGACCATCATCAACATGCTGCCGGGCCAGCTGAGCATCATCACCGGCCTGAAGGGCCCGTCGTTCTCGGCGGTGTCGGCGTGCGCGACCTCGAACCACTCGATCGGCACCGCGATGCGCATGATCCAGTACGGCGACGCCGACGTGATGGTAGTCGGTGGTGCCGAGCGTGGCTCGTCGCCGACCGCCCTGGGTGGCTTCTGCGCGATGAAGGCCATGAGCACCCGCAACGACGCTCCGGAACAGGCCTCGCGCCCGTGGGACAAGGACCGTGACGGCTTCGTGCTGGGCGACGGCGCCGGCATCCTGATCCTGGAAGAGTACGAGCACGCCAAGGCACGCGGCGCGAAGATCTACTGCGAACTGGCCGGTTTCGGTGCCAGCTCCGACGCGTACCACATGACCGCCCCGAGCGAGAACGGCGAAGGCGCCGCCCGCTGCATGGTCATGGCCATGAAGGACGCTGGTGTGACCCCGGAACAGGTCGGCTACCTCAACGCGCACGGCACCTCCACGCCGCTGGGTGACCTGGGCGAGACCATGGCGATGAAGACCGCCTTCGGCGACCACGCCTACAAGATGATGGTCAGCTCCACCAAGTCGATGACCGGCCACCTGCTGGGCGCGGCCGGCGGCGTGGAAGCGATCTTCTCGGTGATGGCGCTGCAGGACAACGTCATTCCGCCGACCATCAACCTGCAGCAGCCGGGCGAAGGCTGCGACCTGGACTACGTGCCCAACGAAGCACGCCAGGCCAAGGTTGACGTGGTGATGTCCAATGGCTTCGGCTTCGGCGGCACCAACGGCACGCTGATCTTCAAGCGCGTCTGACCGGGTTGCAGCGTCGGGCCATGCTCGACTGAACGTGCATTACGCACGAGGAGGCCGCCGCAAGGCGGCTTCCGTGCATCTGAATCCCTGAACTGGCCATCATGACCCACGCACCGCTGATCCACCCGCTGCCGCACCCGATCGATCTGCTGGCCCTGCAGCAGCACGACCCGGCACGCTTCCCGCTGCTGATGGAATCCACCGCCTCGGGCACCGCCCAGGGCCGCTGGAGCCTGCTGCTGGCCGCGCAGGGCGATTGCCTGCGGCTGGATGCCGATGGCCAGGTGCGCGACCTGCAGGGTGCCGTGCAGCCCGGCACGTTCCTGCAGGCGCTGGATCGCGCCTGGCAGCACGAACGCCTGCCGCACGACGGCAGCCACAGCCTGCCGTTCCGCGGCGGCTGGGCGTTGATGCTGGACTACGAAGTGGCCAGCCAGATCGAACCGGTGCTGCCGGCGCGCGCGCGCGAGGACGGCCGCTCGACCGCGCTGGCGCTGCGCTGCCCGGCCGCCGTGCTGCATGACCATCACAACGACGCCAGTTTCATCATCGCCGAAGCCGGTGAGCAGGCCCTGCTGGAGGCGCTGGTGACCTTGGCGTCGCAGGCGCTGCCGGAGGCCGGGCAGGGCTGGCAGCCGCCGCAGTCGGTGGGCGAGGATGCGCCGCAGCGCTTCACCGACGGCGTGCGCCGGGTGATCGACTACCTGCGTGCCGGCGATGTGTTCCAGGTGAACCTGTCGCGGCGCTGGAGCGCGCAGTTCGCTGCGCCGGTCAGCCCGCAGGCGCTGTACGCGCAGCTGCGCCGTGCCAACCCGGCACCGTTCGCCGGCTTGTTCAGCGCGCACGGCCGCCACGTGGTCAGCTCCTCGCCGGAGCGGCTGGTGTCGGTGCATGCCGGCCACGCGCAGACGCGTCCCATTGCCGGCACGCGTCCGCGCTTCGAGGGGGACGATGATGCCGCGCGCATCCGGGAGCTGGTCGGCCACCCCAAGGAGCGTGCTGAGCACGTGATGCTGATCGACCTGGAACGCAACGACCTGGGCCGCATCTGCCTGCCCGGCACCGTGGTGGTCGATGAGTTGATGACGGTGGAGAGCTACGCCCATGTGCACCACATCGTCAGCAATGTCAGCGGCCACCTGCGCCCGGAGGTCACGCCCGGCGAGGTGATCGCCGCCACGTTCCCGGGTGGCACCATCACCGGCTGCCCCAAGGTGCGATGCATGCAGATCATCAGCGAACTGGAGCAGGTGCCGCGCGGTGCCTACACCGGCGCGTTCGGCTGGCTGAACCGCGATGGCGACCTGGACCTGAACATCCTGATCCGTACCGCCGAAGTGGATGGCCACGAGGTGAGCTTCCGCACCGGCGCCGGCATCGTGGTCGATTCGGACCCGGACAAGGAACTGGACGAGACCCGCGCCAAGGCCCGCGGCCTGTTGCGCGCGCTCGGCCAGCAGGGGTAGTGCCGGCCGCTGGCCGGCAACGCCATTCCCCCACGGTGGGTGCCGACCGTTGGTCGGCACGGAGTCCTCCATGGCCATTCATCCACGCATGGCGTGGATCTACTGATCGCCGCGCCAGGCATGGATTGTGGTGGGTGCCGACCGTTGGTCGGCACGGCGACGCCACCCCGGTCATGACCCCAATCCACCGGCACGGTATCCTGCACGACGGAATCGAGTTCAGAGGTAGTCCATGGCGGGAGCCAAGCGCGGGTGTCTGTTCGTGGTAACGCTGGTGGTGGTGCTGGCCGCTGTCGTGGCCGGCGCGGGCGCGTGGTTCTTCTACCAGCAGACCCGCTTCGCCGATGCCCCGATCACCCCCACCGCCGAAAGCGTGGTCATCGCCAGCGGCGATGGCATGAACAGCGTGCTGCGCAAGCTACGCGATGCCGGCGTGGACGAGGGCCAGGACACCCAGTGGCAACTGCTGGCGCGCCAGCTCGATGCCGCCGGCAAGCTGAAGGTGGGCGAGTACGCGCTCAGCGGCGAGCTGACCCCGCGCGAGCTGCTGTTGCGCATGCGTGCCGGCAAGGTGCTGCAGCACCGCGTCACGATTGTCGAGGGCTGGAACATCCGCCAGCTGCGTGCCGCGCTCAAGCGCGCCGAGCCGCTGCTGCACACCACCGACAATCTCGATGACGCCGCGCTGATGCAGCGCCTCGGCTTCGGTGGCCAGCATCCGGAAGGCCGCTTCCTGCCGGAGACCTACGTCTACCAGCGCGGCGACAGTGATCTGGACGTGCTCAAGCGCGCCCACGCCGCAATGGAAAAGGCGCTGGACGAAGCCTGGGAAAGCCGCGCGCCGGACCTGCCGATCAACACGCCCTACGAACTGCTGACGCTGGCGTCGATCATCGAGAAGGAAACCGCGCTGGCCAGCGAGCGCCCGCAGATCGCCGGCGTGTTCATGCGCCGCCTGAAGATCGGCATGCGCCTGCAGACCGACCCGACCGTGATCTACGGCATCGGTGCCGCGTATGACGGCAACATCCGCCGCCGCGACCTGACCACCGATACGCCGTACAACACCTATACCCGTGCGGGCCTGACCCCGACCCCGATCGCCATGCCCAGCCGTGACGCGCTGATGGCGGCCGCACAGCCGGCACCGGGCGACGCGCTGTACTTCGTCGCCGTCGGCGATGGCAGTGGCGCGCACGTGTTCTCGCCCAGCCTGGACCAGCACAACGCCGCCGTGGCGCGCTACCTGCAGCAGCTGCGCCAGCAACGTACCCAGGAGACCCCGGCGCAATGAGTCCCGCGCTGCTTCGCCACCCGCGTTTCGTCAGCCTGGAAGGCGGCGAGGGCGCGGGCAAGACCACCGCCATCAATGCCATCCGCGACTGCCTGCGCAGCCACGGCCACGAGGTGGTGCTGACCCGCGAGCCGGGCGGCACGCCCCTGGCCGAGCGCATCCGCGGCCTGGTGCTGAAGCCCGATGCCGAGATCGCTGCCGAGCCACTCAGCGCCGAAGCTGAGTTGCTGCTGGTGTTCGCCGCACGCGCGCAGCATGTGCGCCAGGTGATCCGGCCGGCGCTGCAGCGCGGCGCCTATGTGCTGAGCGATCGCTTCACCGATTCCAGCTACGCCTATCAGGGCGGTGGCCGTGGCCTCGACCCGCAGTGGATTGCCGACCTGGAGCGCCGCGCGGTCGGCCTGCTGCCGGGCCTGACCCTGCTGCTGGATGTGGACGTGGCCGTCGGCCGCGCGCGCGCCAACGGCCGCGACCTGTGGCCGGACCGCATCGAGAGCGAGCAGGACGATTTCTTCCAGCGCGTGCGCGAAGTGTTCCGCAGCCGCGCACAGCAGGATCCGCAGCGCTTCGCATTGATTGATGCGGGCCAGGAGCAGGCGCGCGTGGCCGCCGATGTGGTCGCGCGTGTCGAGCGCTGGCTGCGGGACGGGGAGGGCGCATGAGCACGTTTTCGCCCTGGCAGCAGCGCGCGTTCGAACAGACGGTGGCCGCGCTCGACGCCGGTCGCCTCGGTCATGGCCTGCTGATCTGCGGTCCGGCCGGACTGGGCAAGCATGAGGTGGCGCTGGCGCTGGCCGACCACGTGCTGGCGCAGGGCGATGCAGCCCACGCCACGCGCACGCGCCAGCTGATCGCGGCGGGCACGCACCCGGACCTGCAGCTGGTCAGCTTCATTCCGAACAAGAGCGGCGACAAGCTGCGTACCGAGATCGTCATCGAGCAGATGCGCGAGATCACCGACAAGCTGGCGCTGACCCCGCAATACGGCGTCGCGCAGGTTGTGATCGTCGACCCGGCCGATGCGATCAACCGCTCGGCCGCCAATGCACTGCTGAAGACCCTGGAAGAGCCGCAGCCCGGCCGTTACCTGTGGCTGATCAGCAGCGACCCGGCGCGCCTGCCGCAGACCATCCGCAGCCGCTGCCAGCGCCTGGAATTCAAGCTGCCGCCGCAGCACGAGGCACTGGCCTGGCTGCAGCAGCAGGGGCACAGCGAGGCGTCGGCGCGTGAAGCGCTGGATGCGGCACGCGGCCATCCCGGGCAGGCCGACAACTGGCTGCGCGAAGATGGCCTGAGCCTGCGCCGCGAAGTTGGCCGTGAGCTGGAGCAGCTGGCCGCCGGCAAGACCGGCGCGGTGGAGCTGGCGCAGAAGTGGTGCGGCGATGACAACGCGGCGCTGCGCCTGCGCTTTGCCGCCGACCTGGCGCTGGCCCAGGCCAGCACCGATGCCTTGACCACGCCGGAGCGATTGCACAAGCTTGCAGCCTGGTTCGATGCGGCCAACCGCACCCGCGACCTGCTGCGCACCACGGTGCGTGCAGACCTTGCGGTGGTCGAGTTGCTGCTGGCCTGGAACAAGGTGAACGAGCGGCCCGCCGCAAGGGGAAATCGATGAGTGCCAGCAACGCCCGCCAGGGCATCCTGTCCCTGGCCGTGAAGGACAAAGCCGCGCTGTACAGCGCGTACATGCCGTTCGTGAAGAATGGCGGCATCTTCGTGCCCACGCCCAAACGCTACTTCCTGGGCGACGAGGTGTTCCTGCTGCTGACCCTGCCCGATTCCAGCGAGCGCCTGCCGGTGGCCGGCAAGGTGATCTGGGTGACCCCGGCAGGCGCGCAGGGCAACCGCACCGCCGGCATCGGCGTGCAGCTGGCCGATGGTGCCGAAGGCGAGGGCGTGCGCCACAAGATCGAGACCCTGCTGGCCGGGCTTACCGGCTCGGACAAGCCGACCCATACGATGTGATTCCGGTAGCGCCGGGCTGGGCTCGGCTGCATGCCCCGAAACGCCTGTGAACCCGCTGTTCTGTAGAGCCGAGCCATGCTCGGCTGCGCACCCCGAAAACACCCGTGAACACGAATGTGAAAAAGTGTTGACGGCCTCTGAAAAGCCCCTATAATGAGCGGCTCAGCAACACACCGGGCGGTTAGCTCAGCGGTAGAGCATTGCCTTCACACGGCAAGGGTCACAGGTTCGATCCCTGTACCGCCCACCATGTTGCAGAACAAAAAAAGCCTCCAGCAATGGGGGCTTTTTTGTTACCTGCGATCCAGCAGGATCAGCCGAATGCGCGCTCCGTCTCAGCCGTGTTCTTCCAGCGGCGCGCTTGATCTTCGCCGTGCGTCAATCAGACCGTGCCCGCATCAACGTGCCTTCAGTCACCCGACGCATCGGGCCGATCAACGACGGGGCCGACGAAGTCAATGATTTCTTCGATCTCAATGCCTCGTTGATTAGGTTCATCGTCAGGCCCCAAGCCGCTCTCTGACAGTTCTTCCAGCAACGCATCAATCAGCGACTCGCGATCACGCTCAACGAGGTATCTGACGCCATTCTCGGGTAGGAGCAAATTGTGCTTCGCTGCGATTTCAACCAACAGCGAGCGCAGGCTGGGTGAGATATCCTTCTTCATCTTTACTTTACCTTCGGGTCTCTCAGTCCTTCGCTATCCTTCGGGAAGGCCGTTATGACCTTCCCTTCGCCGTTCAAAACTACTTTCGCATCCTTCCCTGTGTACGCCGTCTTGCCGCCGGCCTGCTCGGCAACCTTCGCGGGTTCTTTCACTGCCGATAGTATGGCCTTTGCAGAGACCCCCCTGCCTCCATCGCGGGAGATTGCCTGATTCAAGCCGTGCTTGGTGTAGCCGGTGATCTTTCCCGCTACTGCGCCAGAAGTGCCCGTGACACCGGCGGCTCCTGCGCCAATCTCTGCCGCAGTGGCTACCGCTCCTGGATTTGCCATTGCGGCCAGACCACCCTCTGCGAGTACTGGAGCCGCCAGAATTGCGGTTAACGCGACACCAATTGCCGGTCCGAGGCTATCGCTTGGATTTCTCGGCGGAGGAGTAATCGGTTGCCCATTCGTGGCGTCGTTGACTACCTTGAAGGCTGCACCACTCTCCCGCCCATCAGGATCCGTGAACTTGTAAGGGTTTCCGTTGGCATATCGATACCGGTTGAACTGTTCAACTGGCTTCTGATAGGCCGTTACCGGGTCCACCGATAGCAAAATCCCCAACTGTGGATCCATGTACCGCTGCTGCATGTAGCTCAGTCCGGTGACCGAGTCGCTCACATGTCCCGTGTATCCCGGTCCGTCTGTGGCCTGGCCACCTACCAAGGCCCCATAGGGCTCATAGTCGTAGCGCTTGATCACTTTCCCATTGGCATCTGTTTCGGCGACGACGGAGCCAAGGGCGTCAGTGTGGATGTAAGTGACTGTTTCCTGGCCTGCGGCGATGGCAGATGGTAATAGGCCAAGGCCGAATGGCAGCGCAAAGCACAACCAGGTGCCTATGGCAGCCAACTGGCGGAATTGAGATTCCAATCTCCTGAAGCGCGAAATTGCACCACCTGCAGCATCCCTGCACCTACGCATTCTTCGCATCCCCGGAAACGCCTTCGAGTAAGGCTTGACCGGATATTACGATCATGAAGCTTGTTGGTCGATGCGGGCCACGCAGGGGAGGGGGCGGAAAGTCCTGCTCTACAGCGGTCCCAGCCATTCTCTGAGCTCACTGCTGGCCTTCATTTACTCAGGGGTTTTCTTCTGTGAATGGGAACAGGCCTTGTCTCAGGCGTGTTCGTCCAATAGCTCGCGCGCGATCATCGCCGTGGCATCCAGCAGGTCATGGCCGCTACCCGCCTGCACCACCACTGCAAGCAGACCACGGCCCACCTCGGCATTGCCGCTGGTCAGTTCCATCTCGCCCTCAAAGCACAGATCGGCCAACCATTCATGGGCCTGCTGCAGCCCGCGCTTGCGGACGCGGCGGAACTCCGCGAGCAGCTTCGCCTGGCCGGCCTCCTGCCCACCATCGGCCAGCAGGCCGATGGCACCGCCGTGCGCCGCGCGCCAGAGGGCCGGTAGCGGGCGACCGTTCGCGTCCACCACGTCCGGCGAGAACTGCGCGCAGTACATTTCGTAGCGCTTGCCCGCCGTACTGCTGGGCACGATGCCGGCTTCGGCCAGCAGGCGTTCGGCTTCATCCAGTGTGCTGAACTTCAAGCGCAGCAGTGCAGGGCGGCTCAGCTGTTGTGCCAGCGCGTGCTGGTTGGCGGCGAACCAGACGTTCCAGCCAACGGTTGCGCGGCCTTCCAGTGCGGCCTTGAAGTATTCCAGGTGTTCGGCGTCCATTGCGGCCTCCTGCGTTCCCTGCGCGATTGTAGCGGGAGCACATCCGCGCCGGTCAGGCATCGCCGCTGGAGAGGCAATGATGTGCCTCGCGCACCAGCTGTCGTGCGGCCACGATCAGTCCGTCGATATGGAAGGCGCCCAACTGTTCGTCCGGGCCACCTTCGTTGCGCGCATGGTCGGCGGCCTGCAGCAGGTCGAGCAATGCGCCGAGCCCAGACAGTGAGCGGCGCAACGAAGCGTGATTGCTGGCGCCGAGGGTGAGGCTGATGCACGGTTGTCCGTCATCACCGTCGGCCTGGTTGATCGCATTGAGTCGGGCGAAGAACGTGGCCGACTGCGTCGGCAGGTTCTGTTCGTTCAGGGCGCACTCGATCTCGCGTGCGAGGTCCCCGGGCACGTCGGCTGCGACGTCGCCGATAAGCGCGTGCAGGCGGGGATGGATGGCTGTGCGGTTGGTCATGGCGAAACCCTCACTGGCGTAGGGCCACCTTCCCGAGTGAAGGTGGCGGACGGTGCGGGTTGGCGTACCAAGGCAAACGAACTCCCATCGAGAAGAAGGCCTGGCGGATCTGTCGATCCCCACGCACCGGCCGCCATTGAAGGCAATCGGTGCATTCTCTCTGCTGCGACGTAAACCGCAGCGATGGGTGTTCATTCGTTTATTCGAGACGCCAATCCCGGCCAAGGCGTCTTGCCTCGGCGCGGCGATCTTCAAGCCGGGCAATCACATCGGTCTGTAAGGAAAATTCTCAACTGTCCCTAGGCAGGCCAGACGTTTCCCGATGTGTGTCGTCCGACACCTGCGAGTAGTGCGGCCCATCACTGATGGCGCACATCGCCGCCCCTGCCGACCGTGCACATGACGACTCCGGAGGGATGCCGCCACGGCAATCGCGTCACCCCGCGCGGCGGAGGCGGGACCATGCCACGCATGGAGCCAGAGGGTTCCATCCCTGCGCTGTCCCGCCGCCCCGGGCAGGCGTAGTCTCAGCCTGTCGTCGTACCCATCCACTCTGGAGTGCCACCATGCCGCTCGCCCGCATCGATCTTCGCAAAGGCAAATCCGCCGACTACCTGCAACGCGTCGGCGAAACCATCTACCAGGCCATGCGCGCGGTGGGGGTGCCGGAAAACGATCGCTTCCAGATCTTCCAGGAACACGCGCCCGGCACGCTGATCTACGATCCCGGCTACCTGGGCGTGGATCGCACCGACGACTTCATCTGCATCCAGATCACCTGGAACGAAGGGCGCACGCTGGAGCAGAAAAAGGCGCTGTACGCCGGCATCGCCGATGGACTGCATGTGGCGGTGGGCATCCGCCGCGAGGATGTGTTCATCAATCTGGTGGAAGTGAAGAAGGAGAACTGGTCGTTCGGGAACGGTCAGGCGCAGTACGTGAGTTGATGCGGGAACGGTGTCAGCGCCTGATGCGGCTGGGTCAGGCCATGGGCGGCGACGCCTGCTGTTGTGCCTGTTGCTCGTCCTGCGCCAGTCGGCTTGCGTCGCGGGATTGCTGCTGCACGTTGGCCTTCTGATACAGCATATCCACATCGCCCTGCTGCGTATCGAGCAGGGACAGGCGCTGGCGATTGGCGGCAGGGTCCGGCGAGGCGGTGTCGCCGCTGCGATGCAGGAATACGTAGCCGGGTGCCTCGGCGGTGCTGTTTGAACTGAATGCCACCTGCAGCGTGTCCTTTTCGCTGAAGCCGGCCTGCACCGCCGCGTGGGTCAGATGGCCTGCCAGTCGTTCGTGCTCCTGGCCGGGGGGCAGTCCCTGCTGTTCGCTGGCCTGGGCGAGTGCGGTACGCACTTTCTGGTCCAAGGCATGAAGGCTGTGCCCCGGTGCGCGCGCGTCCGCAGACAGACGCTCGCCCAAGGGGCCATCAATGCCATCGGTTTCGCTGAGCAGACGCTGCTTCAAGCTGCGCTCGGGCAGGGGATGAGTGGTGGTGCGGTTGAGTTCGCTGTTGGGGAAAGGGGGCTCAATGCTGTCCACGCCATGGATGTTGCGCAGCGGACGATAGCCGTCCTTGCCCTGTGACTGGACGCCCAGCGGAATGCGGACATCGGGCAGCAACTGGCCAACGGGGCCGCCGATGCTGTTCACGTCCAGGCTGTGCTTGCGCTGGATGCCGGCGTGATTCAATGCGCCCCAGGTGAAGTCCACGCAGTTGTGGCGCACGTCGGCATAGTGCTTGCTGAAGCCGTACTTCACTGGATCGTCGCCGAACGCCTTGAGCTTGTTGTACTGGGCTTCGGTGATTTCGATGGTGCGGACATGGGCGGGGTCCTTATAGACTTTCACGTCGTCTCTGACGATGCGCCCGGGACCATTCATGCTGCCATGCTCGACGGGTGCGAAGCCGAAACTCTGCGCCGCTTTACCTGTAGCATGCAGAACATAGAACATGTGGCCAGGCCCGGAAGTATCAGGAGTGCCATCGGGCGTCAGCTGCTGCTTTCCCGAATCGGGATCGAGCAGTGGGGTGCCGGGTGCGGCAATGACAATGTCCAGGCTGTAGCGGGGCTTGTTCATGGAAACTCCTTCGTTCCTTCGAATGAATGGTGTCACTTCCCTGCAGGACGCGAGGCGTGCACGACTAGCCTTGCCGAATAGTCTTGCAGTCCTGATATGGCATGGACCGTTTGAATCTGCAGCCGGTATCTGCTGTCGAGCTCCAGCGGCAGCGCTGTCACGTTCAGGAGGTAGTTGCCGTCGCTGCCTGATGCGAGCGAGGCATAGCGCCAGCTCTCAGAGTGGTGCCACGAGGGGAGCGGCTCAACACCGTTGCGCGCGCGTGCCTGATAGCTGTCCTGTGTTGCAATCTCCTGCCAGGTAGTGCCTTCCCGACGCTGCAGGGATACTTCGAATGGGATGTTGATACTTGCTATATCGGGCGTGCCCGTTGTGGCTGGACTTCGCCGCTGCAGTTCCAGTTCCACCGCATAAGTGCGGTAGCTGGCAAAATTGCGCGCCGTGGTTTCGAACTCGAACTGCACCTGCTGGCCGGGCGCGTCCACGGCGATGGGCTGTGAGAGTTCCAGCGGCTCTGGCGGTGGGGGCGGCCCCTTGTCGGCGCAGGCAGCAAGCAGCGCGGTCAGGCCGAGCAGGCTGATGCGCTGCCGGTGTGTGATGCGGGTGGTCATGCAGATTCCTCTGGCTCCTTGCCGTGGCCAATTGAACCCTAACGTTGGCGAGGCAGAGCCCGCAAGCGCAGGGACCGCGGTGTGGTGCGTTCACATGTCGCCGCGCGAGGCGAGCTCCTGCGTCACCGTGTCGCAGGGGGCAAACCCTGAACGGGGTCCAAGGTTGGGCACAGGCCCGTAGAATGGCCGGGTGCGTCATTCTGTCCTCCACCGCCGGTTCCAGGCCCTGGCTTGGCTTGCCATGCTGCTGGTGCTGCTCGCCCCGCTGGTGAGCCGCTGGCTTGCGCAGGGTCACGTGGCTGCCGCTGCGCCGGTGGCAGCCATGGACCACGCAATGCACGCAGAGCACGCGCTGCACGCGATGGAAGGGCACCACGACCATCACGCAATGGCCATGCCGCACGGCGAGACCGCAAAGAAGCCGCCCGCCGATCCGCATGCCGATCACGAGATGGGTGTGGACTGCGATTACTGCCTGATCGCTGCACGGCTGATCACCCTGCTGGTGGCGGCCGTGCTGCTGTTGGCGCCGATGGTACCGGTGTGCCGCGCACTGCGCGGCGCGGTGCAGGCGTTGCCGCAACGAATCGGCGGCACGTTGGGAGCGCGTGGGCCACCGGCACTGATGGCTGCCTGAGCCGCACGCGCGTTGCACTGATCGTTTTTCCATGAGGTTGCCGGCCACGGCCGGTGCCCGCACGCGCGTGTCTGTCCCTTTCTGATTGCTGCCCTGCCATCGCGGGGTGGCCTTGCATGCCGTGAAAAAATGAAAACGAACCCCAACTCCGCGCGCCTGCGACGGGCGACGCTGCCTGTCCTGTGCGCGTTGCTCCTGCATGCTGCGCCCCTGCTTGCCGCCGACGCGGCACCCCCGACCACGCTGGAGACCGTGCGCGTGGTCGATGCTCGCAGCGGTGAGCTGTCATCCACCGCCAGCGCAGGCTCTGCGTTGGGCTTGAGCGTGCTGCAGACGCCGGCCAGCCTGACGGTAATTTCGCGCGAACAGCTGGATCAGCGCGGCGACAGCAACCTCAGCGATGCGATCAGCCGAGCGGGTGCGATCAGTGCGATGCCGCATCCGGGCAATGGCCTGAGTGCGCTGTCCAGCCGCGGCTTCACCGATGGCGCCTCGGTGATGCGCCTGTACGACGGGCTGCGCCAGTACGGCGGCGTGGGCATCACCTTCCCGTTCGATACCTGGTCGATCGAGCGCATCGAAGTACTGCGCGGGCCGGCCTCGGTCATCCACGGCGACGGTGCGATCGGCGGGGTGATCAACATCGTGCCGAAGAAGCCCTCGCGCGGCGCCATCGAAAACGAGATCAGCGTGACCGTGGGTAGCGAGGACACCGCGCGCCTGGGTTTCGGCAGTGGCGGCGCGCTGACGCCCGAGCTGGCCTACCGGCTGGATGTGAGCGGCAACTACAGCGGTGGCTGGGTCGATCGGGGACGCAACGGCGATGCCACCTTCTCCGGCGCGCTGCTGTGGCAGCCGCGCACCGACCTGCAGCTGACCTTGACCCACGCGCAGGGCCATCAGAAGCCGATGCGCTACTTCGGCAAGCCGCTGGTGGAGGGACGCCAGTTGGACGCGCTGCGCCATCGCAACTACAACGTGGACGACAGCGAGATCCGTTATCGCGACCGCTGGACCCAGCTTGATGCGCTGTGGACACCGAACGCGAACGTGGAATGGCGCACGCGCCTCTACCAGATCGACAGCCAGCGCGATTGGCGCAACGCCGAGGCCTATGTCTACAACCCGCGCACCGGCCTGATCGATCGCTCGGGCAACACCCAGATCACCCACAACCAGGACCAGACCGGGCTGACCTCGACGCTGCGCGTGCAGGGCAATGTGGGCGGTAGGGCGAACAGCTTCGCGGTGGGCCTGGACGCCAACCGCGCGCACTTCAAGCACACCAACAACACCTATACGGGCAGCTCCGGCCCGGTCGATCCGTTCCATCCGGTGCCGGGCCAGTTCGCCAGCGACGCGCCGAACCTGCCGCGCTACCGCAACGCCGCCGAGCAGTACGCGCTGTTCGTGGAAGACCGGTTGGCGCTGAGCGAGCGCTGGTCGGTGCTGGCTGGCCTGCGCCACGATCGCGCGCGCATCGATCGCACCGATCTGATCAGTGGCCAGAACGCGTTCTCGAAAACCTACAGCAGCACCGGCTGGCGCGCCGGCACGGTATTTGCGCTGCAGCCGACGCTGAGCCTGTATGCGCAGTACTCGCAGGCGGCAGATCCGGTCAGTGGACTGCTGATGATCAGCCCCGCGAATGGAGCGTTCGATCTAGCCAAGGGGCGGCAGATCGAGGTGGGCCTGAAGCAGGCGTTCGACGGTGGCGAGTGGACGCTGGCGGCGTACCGCATCCGCAAGACCGGGCTGCTCAGCCGCGATCCGCTGGTGCCTGATCGCCGCGTGCAGGTGGGCGCGCAGACCTCGCGCGGTATTGAAGCGTCGTTGACCTGGAATGTCGCGCCGCACTGGACGCTGGATGCCAACGCGACGGTGCTGAAGGCCGAATTCGAGGGCTTCCTGGAAACCACGGGTTCGCCGGCGGTGCTGGTATCGCGTGATGGCAACGTGCCGCCTAACGTGGCCGAGCGCCTGGCCAGTGCGTGGCTCAGCTGGCAGTTCGCACCGGACTGGAGTGCGGCGGGGGGCGTGCGTTACGTCGGCAAGCGCTACGCCGACAACGCCAACACATTGGAGCTGCCCGGCTACAGCACCACCGACCTGGCGCTGACCTGGCAGGCGGCACCGCGCACGCGGGTGAGCGCGCGCCTGTTCAACGTGTTCGACAAGGCGTACTACGCCACCGCGTACTACACCAGTACGCAGTGGTTGCTGGGTGCAGACCGGCGCGTCGAATTCACTGTTGACCATCGCTTCTGAGGACGCTGGCGATGACGCTGCGATCCACCGCCAAGCGCTGGACCTACCTGGTGCACCGCTGGCTGGGCATCGGCGGATGCCTGCTGATGCTGCTGTGGTTCGTCAGCGGCATGGTGATGCTGTTCATTGGTTACCCGAAGCTGACACCCGGTGAGCGGCTGGCGGCGTTGCCGGTGCTGGGTGAGGCCCGCGACCTGCAGGGGCTGTCGGTACTGCCGGCTGCCGTGCAGGCCGAGCCGGAGGCTGTGGCATTGACCACACTGCGTGGCGAGCCGGCGTATGTGGTGCGAAGTGGCAGCAACGTGGGCGCCTGGTCTGCCGTGACCGGCCAGGCGCTGCTGCCGGTGTCGGCACAGCGTGCCGAAGCGTCCGCTGCACAGTTCGCGGGCGGCCCGGCCTTCGTGGGTGCGATGCGCCTGGACGAGGACCGCTGGACGCATTCGCGCGCTCTGGATGCGCATCGGCCGCTGTATCGCGTCGAGGTGGGCGGTGAGCAACCGGGCGACCTGTATGTGTCTTCGCGTACCGGCGAAGTGGTGCTGGACGCCCCGCATGTGCAGCAGCGCTGGAACTACGTGGGTGCCTGGCTGCACTGGTTGTATTTCCTGCGCATGCAGTCGGTGGATCCAGTGTGGACGTGGGTGGTGATCGTGCTGTCCGCACTGTGCACGCTGGCGGCGGTCAGCGGCATCGTGGTGGGTGTGTGGCGCTGGCGTTTCCGTGGGCACTATCGTTCCGGTGCGAAGACACCGTACGTCGAGCCGTGGATGCGCTGGCACCATCTGATCGGTCTGGTGGCAGCGGCCTTCGTGTTCACCTGGATCTTCAGTGGCCTGATGTCGATGAATCCATTGGGTGTCTTCAGCAGCACGCATGCTGCGATCGACGGTGGGCGCTATCGTGGCGGCGCTGTGGCGGTGGATGGCGCGTTGGGCGATCCGGCGAAGCTTCTGGCGGTGGCCGATGCTGAGTGCTTCCGCCCAGTTGAGATCCAGTGGCGGCGCATCGGTGGTGAGCTGTTCGCGGTGCTGCTGGACGGGCAGGGCGAGACCCGCATCGTGTCCGGCAGCGACGAGCATCTGCAGGTTGCGCACTTGCTGCCGGCCGCGTGGCTGCAGCAGAAGGCGCGTGCGCTGTCCGCTGCGCCGATGCAGGGCTTCGTGGTGCAGCAGACAGCGGATGCCTACTTCTATCCGCGTGCACCGGAAGCCATGAACGGCGCAGCAGTGCGCCGCTTCCCGGTGGCCGTGGTGGACTTCGGTGATGCCGAGGCGACGCGCGTCTATCTCGATCTGGCGACCGGCGATCCGTTGCTGACGATGGGGCATCGCGAGCGGGTGGGGCGCTGGTTGTTCTACTTCCTGCACAGCTGGGACCTGCCGGCGATGCTGCGCCAGGAAGGTACCCGGCTGGCGGTGCTGCTGCTGCTGAGCGCTGCTGGCACCGCACTGTGTGCCACGGCGACGGTGATCGGCTATCGGCGATTGCGGATGAAGCTGCGGCGCAGGCGGCGCTGATGCCCTGGGCTACACCCGCAGCCAGCGCGTGGACACCGCCACCAACAACAAGGCCGTGGCCACGCCGACGAACGCGGCGATCAGGCCGAAATGGTCTGCGGCGAAGCCGATCAGTGCCGGTCCGGCAAGGATGCCGGCAAAGCCGAGCGTGGACACGGCAGTGATCGCCAGCGCGCCGGGCATGCGGGTCTGGTGACCGGCCAGCGAGAACAGCGCGGGCGCGATGTTGGCGCAACCGAGGCCGACCAACACGTAGCCGACCAGCGACGCCTGCCACGGCGTGACCAGGGTCAGCACCAGCACGCCCGCAGTGGCAAGCAGAGCACCGAAGACGATCGCGCGCTGGCGGCCGACGCGCGCCACCAGTGCGTCGCCGAACAGGCGCGCCACGGTCATGGTCAGGGTGAAGGTCACGTAGCCGACGCCGGCCAGGCTGGCATCGACGCGCCGCACATCGCTGAGGAACACCGCGCTCCAGTCGAGCATCGCGCCTTCACCGAGGAAGGCGACGAACGCCAGCACGCCGATGAACAACACGATGCCGTGCGGCAGGGCCAGCATCGGTGTGTCGTGCGGCATGCGTTCGCTGTGCCAGTGCGCTGCCGACAACAGCATCACCAGCAGCATGGCGCCAACGCCGATCAGCACCGATGCCAAGGGCGGCAGCTGTGCGGACAGCAGCACGGTCATGGTGGCCGCGCCGAGGAAACCACCGATGCTGAAGAAGGCATGGAAGCCGGACATCATTACGCGCCGTGCTTCGCGCTCGACGATGACGGCCTGTACGTTCATCGTGCAGTCCATCGCGCCCACGGCGGCGCCGAACACGAACAGCACCAGCCCCAGTTTCCAGGCCGAGCCGGCCAGGGCCAGGCCGGGCACGGTCAGGCAGATCAGCAGGCTGCTGGCCACCATCACCCGCCGGCAACCGAGGCGCGCGGCCAGCACGCCGGACAACGGCATTGCCAGCAGCGAACCGGCACCGAGGCAGAGCAGTACCAGCCCCAGCGTGGCGTCGTTGATCCCGGTGCGTGCCTTGGCGAACGGCACCAGGGTGGCCCACAGCGCGGTGGCGAAGCCGGGAATGAAGAACGCAGCGCGGGTCGCGTGCTGTTCGGCACGCGCGCGGTTGGCAAGGGACATGAGCGATACGGTCAGGGGGGAGTGGGGTGTACCGCGATGCCGGCGGCGCGGAAGCGCGCCGCCAATGCGGGCGGCGCGGTGGTGGTCAGCACCAGGTCGTCGATCTCGTCGAGGCTGGCGATCTGCCAGTGGCCGCGGGCACCGAGCTTTTCAGTAGTGGCGGCGACGATGACGCGGCTGCTGCACGCGACCATCGCGCGCTTCAGCGTGGCCTCTTCTGCATCCATTGCCCATACACCAGTATCGCCGTCCACCGCGCAGGGGCCGGGCAGGTACACGTCGGCGCGCAGGCGCTGCACCTGGGCCAGTGCTTCTGCGCCGACCGCACCGCCACCGCTGGCCAGGCGGCCGCCGATCAGCTGCACCGAGGTGCCATCAAGCATGCTGGCGGCCGTGGCGATCTGTGGCGCATTGGTGATCACCGTCAAGCCGAGGGCGGGCGGCAACTGCTGGGCGATCGCCAGGTTGGTTGAACCGGCATCGAGCAGTACAACCTGATTGGGTTGCAGCAACGCGCAGACGCGGGCGGCCAGCTCGGCCTTGTCGCCGCGGTCGCGGGTCAGGCGCTCGCGCAGCGGGCGTTCCTTGGGCGGTGGCAGCACGGCGCCGCCGTAGACACGCTGGCACAGGCCCTGTGCGGCCAGCTCGCGCAGGTCGCGGCGGATCGAATCTTCGGAGACGGCATAGCGGCGCGCCAGTTCGGCAGCGACCACGCGGCCCTGCTGGCGCAGTTCTTCGAGGATCTGCCGAGTGCGTTGGGCGGGGAGGGGGCTGGGGTCTGAGCTCATGCCATAAGTCTGCACATTCGTGCATAAATGTGCAACAACGTGCAATTGGCATCGGGGACACAGCGCGGCTGGACTGCCGGTGAATCCTCCCGCGCCCACGTCTATGGATCGCCCTCGCGGCCCGGCATCATGGCGGGGCACCTGGCATGGAATCCACGATGTCCCCCACCGTTCACCGCAAGCTGCGCATCGGCGCGGACCAGTACACCGGCCAGAAAGTGGTCGACCAGCAGTTCCACGAATGCGATTTTTCCAGCGTGGACCTGACTGCCACCGAGTTCATCAACTGCAGCTTCTATGACGCCGAAAGCCGCAGTGGCTGCCGCTTCAACGGCGCCACGCTGAAGGAAGCCAGCTTCCGCAGCTGCGACATCAGCATGTGCCACTTCAATTTCGTCAAGGCATTGGGCCTGGAAATCAGCGAGTGCCGCGCGCAAGGCGCGGATTTCAGCAACGCCAGCTTCATGAACCAGATCACCCCGCGCAGCGGGTTCTGCAGTGCCTTCATCAAGAAGTCGAACCTGCGCTATGCCAATTTCTCGCGGGTGACGCTGGAAAAGTGCGAGCTGTGGGAAAACCGCTGGGACGGTGCAAACGTCAGCGGCGCCAGCTTCGCCGGCTCGGACCTGTCCGGTGGCCAGTTCGAGGGCATCGACTGGAGCAGCGCCAACTTCACCGGCTGTGACCTGACCCACTCGGAGCTGGGTGAGCTGGACCTGCGCAGCACCAACCTGCGTGGCGCCACGCTGGATGTGCAGCAGGTGGCGCTGTTGATGCAGCGCATCGGCATCACCGTGGTGCCGTAGGCATCACCCGGCGTACGCCACCCAGCCCCTGAAGCTGAAGCCTGCATAGAACAGCTCCACGCCGTCGAAGCCGGCCTCCTGCAGCAGGGCGACCTCCTGTTCGGGCGCCAGCAGCGGCAGCCGCTCGGCAATGGCCTCGATCGCGCGCTGCGCATCGGCGTGGGCAACACCCGAGGCATGGGCGAACGCGGCGTAGCGCTGCAACCAGCGGAGCTTGCCGGCCGGATCCTGCGGCACGCTGTGGTGCGCCACCACCAGCGGCGCGCCGGGCTGCAGGCGCCTGTGCAGCTCGCGCAGCGTGTGCAGGCGCTGCGCGGCATCGAGGAAGTGCAGGGTGAGCAGGCAGCTGGCACCATCGAAGCGCGCGTCCGGGGCATCGTCGATGTAGCCTTCCAGCAGTTCGACGCGTGCGTTCAACGGGCCCAGTGTCTGCTCGGCCAGCGCGAGCATCGGCGCGGCCGGATCCACGCCCAGCAACTGCCAGCCCGGCTGCGCCTCGGCAAAGGCTTTCAGCTCCAGCCCGCCACCGGCACCGAGTACCAGTACGCGGCCCTGCGCAGGAACACGTTCGGCCAGCAGCAGGCGGCTCATCTGCTGCAACGCGAGGAACCCAGGCACCTGGCGCAGTGGCGCTTCGGCATAGCGGGCCACCGCCTGTGGGTCGGAGAACGTGGACATGCGCGGATTCCTGCAGCAGGGGACATACCACTGTACCGTGGCATGCAAGTGCCTTTGCTGCGGAACACTCCTAGCTGCGTTGACCGGCTTGCATCCAGCTCAGCGCAATGCCCGCGCCAGCACTTGCCAGATCCGTGCGTCCTGGCATTGCGATACGTTGAAGCGCAGATAGTCGGCCGCGCGCTGCGACTGGCTGAACGCGTTGCCCGGTGCCAGCACGATGCCCTCGCGCAGGCACTGCCGGGCCAGCGCGGCGGAATCACGGCAATCGGGCAGCTGGCACCACAGGAACAGGCCCGCTTCCGGTTGCAGCCACGGCGTGATTCCCAGCGTGTGCAGCTTGCGCAGCGTGTGCCGGCGGGCATCGGCCAATCGCGAACGCACCGATTGCATGTGGCGTCGGTAGCCACTGTCGGTCAGCGCGATGTGCATCAGCTGCGCGGCCAGATGGCCACCGCCGAAGCTGGTCGCCAGCTTCAGGTCGGTCAACGCTTCGATCCAGTCATGGCGTGCAGCGATGTAGCCGCAGCGCGAGGCTGCCGACAGCGTCTTGGAGAAACTGCCGACGTGGATCACCCGTGACAGCCCGTCGAGCGCAGCCAGCCGCGGCGCCGGCTGCAGTTCGAAGTCGGCGAAGATGTCGTCCTCGACGATGATCAACTCGCTGCGTTCGGCCAGGCCCAGCAGGCGGTGCGCGGTGCTGGCCGAAAGCACCGCACCGGTCGGGTTGTGCAATCCGGAATTGGTGATGTACAGCCGCGGCGAATGGTCCTGCAATGCACGATCGAACGCTTCAAGGTCCGGGCCGGTGGGCGTGTACGGCACACCCACTGCCTGTACCTGGTGCGCCTTCAGCAGCGCGTGGTAGTTGAAGTAGCTCGGGTCATCGACCAGCACGCAGTCGCCGGGCTTGAGCAGGAAACGGCAGATCAGGTCGACCGCGTGCGTCCCGGATTCGGTCAGCAGGATCTGCTCCATCGGTGCATCGATGCCGAGCGTGGCGCTGCGCCTCTGCAGCAGCTGGCGCAACGCGGGCAGCCCGAGTGGGCCGGCGTAGTCGACCAGATGCACTGCATCGGCACGCGCCAGCCGACGCAGGCCGCGGCGCATGCCATCGTGATACAGCCAGTTACTGGGCATCCAGCCGCACCCTGGCTTGAGATCGCCCGCGGGCGTTTCCAGCGATTGCCGTGACACCCACAGCGGATCCACCGCGCGGTCCAGCCGTGGCTCCATTTCGGCCAGCGCCAGCGGTGCGGCCGGGCCACTGACGTAGAAGCCCGAGCCTGCGCGTGCACTGATCAGGCCTTCGGCCGCCAGGCGCTCGTAGGCCTCGACCACGGTGGAGACCGACACCCCCATCGCTGCCGCCTGCGCGCGCACCGAAGGCAGGCGGGAGCCGGGGCCATCGACCCGCGCGGTGATGCGGTTGCGGACCGCCTGGATGACCGATTCGATGCGGGTAAGCGGACGTGGCATGTCAGCACTGTAGTGGAAGTGTGGGCAATACAGTTCTTTGCGACTGTACTGGATTGTAGCTGGGGCGGTTCCGCCATGGATGCTTCCATACAGGCTCCGCCAGGCGTCGCCTGGCACTTCAGGATCACAGGCGTGGAACGGTCGGCGAGCGGTTGGATCAATGGCTTCATCGGGGTGGTGATTTTCGCGGGCTCGTTGCCGGCCACCCGCCTGGCGGTGCTGCAGCTGGATGCCGGGTTCGTCACCGCCGCACGCGCCACCATCGCCGCCGTGCTTGGCCTGGCGCTGCTGCTTATGCTGCGCCAGCCGTGGCCGCGGCGCGGTGACCTGCCTGGGCTGGTGGTGGTCAGCCTCGGCGTTGTGGTCGGTTTTCCACTGCTGACCGCGCTTGCGCTGCGCCACGCGTCATCGGCACATACCATCGTGTTCCTCGGCCTGTTGCCGCTGAGCACTGCGCTGTTCGGCGTGCTGCGCGGTGGCGAACGGCCGCGCCCGGCGTTCTGGTTGTTCTCGTTGTTGGGCAGCGCCTGCGTGGTGGGCTATGCGGTGCGCAACGGCATCGAGGCGTCCTTGCAGGCTGACCTGCTGATGCTGGCGGCCATCGTGGTGTGCGGGCTGGGCTATGCCGAAGGCGGCCGGCTGGCCCGTCATCTGGGCGGCTGGCAGGTGATCAGCTGGGCACTGCTGCTGGCGTTGCCGGTGATGCTGCCGTTGACGGTGCTGATGCGCCCGGCCTCGTTCACTGCGGTCGGTGCCTCGGCGTGGTGGGCGCTGGGCTACGTGGCGGTGTTCAGCATGCTGATCGGCTTCCTGTTCTGGTACCGCGGGCTGGCGCAGGGCGGCATCGCCGCTGTCGGCCAGTTGCAGTTGCTGCAGCCGTTCTTCGGCCTGGCCCTGGCCGCGCTGCTGCTGCACGAATCGGTCAGCCTCAGCATGGTGCTGGTGACCGCGGTCGCGGTGATCTGCGTGGCAGGCGCCCGCCGCTTCAGTCGCTAGGAAAAAGGGGACGGAGGGGATTAAGTCGTAACTGGCCCTGCTGTGCCTGAAACGACTTAATCCCCTCCGTCCCCTTTTTCGGTGATAGCGCGGGCGTATCGTGCGGCGTGGTCAATGGTATTGGCCGCAACCTAGGTGCATGGCCGAAGCTGTGCCGATGCAGCCGATTTCCCGAATTTCCTTTGAAGGTCAGGTTGGCCTGGTGACGGGTGCCGCCGGTGGACTCGGCCTGGCCTACAGCCGCCTGCTGGCCGAGCGCGGTGCGCAGGTACTGATGCATGACGTCGGTGCCGGTACCGATGGCCGAGGCGCAGATCCGCAGCGCATCCTGCGCAGCGTCGAAGTGCTGCAGGCGCAGGGTCTGCAGGTGCAGGCCGCAAGCGGTCCCATCGGCCATCGCGACGGTTGCCATGCGCTGGTGCAGGAGCTGCCGCAGGCGCACGGCCGCATCGACTTCCTGATCCACAACGCGGGCTGGGTCGAGTACCAGCCGCTGGAAGCGGTCGAGGACGATGCGCTGGAGCAGATGCTGTGCCTGGCGGCGAAGACGCCGTTGTGGCTGGCGCAGGCGGCATGGCCGGCGATGCGCGAGGCCGGTGGTGGACGCATCGTCATCACTACGTCGGATCGCGCGTTGTATCCGCAGTACGCACAGCGTGGACTGTCCGCCTATGCAATGGGCAAGCTGGCTGCGCTTGGCCTGGTCAATGTTCTGGCGCTGGAAGGCTCCGAGCATGGCATCGTGGTCAACGCTGTTTCGCCGGTGGCGAAGACACGCATGTGGGGCATCGAAGGCGAGCCCGACGAACTGCATCCGGAAGCTGTTGCGCAAGGGGTGGCCTATCTGGCATCCACGCGCTGCCAGGAAGGTGGGTGGACACTGCGTGCCAGCAACGGGCAGTTCCATGCACTGCGCCTGCAGGAAGCCGAGCATGTGGCGTACCCGCGCGATCTGCGTGCGGTGACTGCTGACAGCATCGAATCGGTCGCACTGCAGTGGCCGGCCATCGCCCGCGCCAGTGTGGACGCGCGCAGCTGACGGCGTACCCTAGGCAGGTTTCCACTGCCGGCACCGAGATGATCGACCTGCGCCTGCTTCGCCAGTTCGTGGCCGTGGCCGAAGAGCTGCATTTCCACCGCGCTGCAGCGCGCCTGCACATGTCGCAGCCCCCGCTGACGGCGGCGATACGACGCCTGGAAGACGAACTGGGCAGCGAACTGATCGTGCGCGGCAATCGCACCCTGGGCCTGACCGTGGCCGGGCAGACGTTGCTGGTGGAGGCGCGGGCAACGTTGCAGCAGGCCGAGCAGGCGCTGCAGCGCACCCGCGCCGCCGCCGCCGGGCAGTCCGGCAGCCTGCGCGTGGGCTATGTGGGCAGTGCGCTGTATGGGCGCCTGCCTGGCCTGATCCGCCGCTTCCGCCAGCAGTACCCGCAGGTACAGCTGCACCTGCAGGAAGCCACATCGCGTCAGCAGCAGTTGTGGCTGCGTGAGCAGCGCATCGACGTCGGCGTGCTGATTCCACCGATTCCCGCCGCCGAGCTGGTGCTGCACGACTTCGACCACGATTGCCTGGCAATTGCGCTGCCACGTGCCCATGCGCTCGCCGATGCGCCGGAGCTCAACATCGCGATGCTGGCCGACGAGCCGTTCGTTTCATGGCCAGCGGGCGAGGGCATCGGCTTCCACGCGCAGGTGCTGGGCCTGTGCACCGTTGCGGGCTTCACCCCGCGCGTGGTGCAGGAAGCGCAGGGCATGCATGCGGTGTTGTCGTTGGTGGCGGTGGACGCTGGCGTGGCAATCGTTCCAGCCAGCATGGCCTGCTTCCGCCCGCAGGAGATCGTCTATCGCGCGCTGGAAAGCGATGCCGCGCGCTTCGATCTGCCGTTCTGCACGCGGCCAGAGCAACCGTCGCCGCTGCTGCGCAATTTCCTGGAGGCGGCGGCCGGGGCCTGACGCCGCCTGTGCGTTCGCCCGCGGCAATGCACGACCATGGAACTAGGCTCCGGTGATTCCCGTCGTGCACCGTCGAGCAAGGAAGCCCCACTCCGGGCCCTACCGTCATCCCGTTGTCGTCTTCCGCTCACGCCGCCCATGCCCACCCAGGTCTAATGTTGATCGTCCCCGTCCCCCACGGAGACCCGCCATGTGGCTGCTCGACCATCTCTGGCCCGGCCGTAGACCGCTTCCTCCCCCGGTCGCGGACGCGCCGCAGGTGCCGCCACGCCGGCCCTGGCTGAAACGCCCTGTGCGGGCCGGGCGCAGCGGCATGGCTCCCTGGCAGAAGGTCGCCACGCCGCTGCGGCGCGCGCGCCACTAGGCGCCGCGGTCGGCCGGGTGGTTGACCCCGTCGTTGACCGGGATCACCCCCAGCGCGAACGGGTCGATGCCCTCCAGACACGCCACGTTGTAACCGTACTGGTCCGGGTTGGAGCGGCGCCGGTGATGGGTGTAGATGCCGCACACGTCGCAGAAGTAGTGCTCGGCCACATGGGTGTTGAACTGGTACAGCTGCAGGTGGTTCTGCCCGCGCACGACCTGCAGGCCCGCGCGGGCAACGCTGGCTGCAATGGCACCCCGGCGCCGGCACATCGAGCAGTCGCAACGGCGCGGGTCGACGATGCCGTCCGGCAGGTCCAGCAGCAGCTCGACCGTGCCGCAGTGGCAGGTTGCGCGGTGCTGGGGTTGGACCGGAACGCCGGCCACGGAAGTGATGCCCATCGTTGCTCCTGTGAAGTGAACCTGGCCGCATGGACCGCCGCAGACGGTGCGCCGGCGTGCCTGAACAGGCCGTAGATGCCACGGTGAACCCGCTTGTGGCTAACTATGCGGCTTCGGGACCGCGACAGGATGCCAGTGAAAGCCGCAGGACGTTGGATGACAGGAAGTGCCATGGCGCTGGCAGCGCTGTGGGTGGCCGGGCTGCTGGCCTATCAGATGCCGGGGCCGGGCTGGCTGGCGAAGGGCATTGCGGTGCTGTGGCTGCTGTTTGCGCTGTGGGCGTCGTGGCGGGTCGCGCGTGGTCGCAGCAACCGCCGCCTCGGCATGGCGTATGGCGCTGCGCTGGTGCTGGCCGGCCTGTGGTGGCTGCTGCTGACCCCACGCCAGGACCGCGTGTGGGCCGATGACGTGGCCCAGCGCCTGCATGTGGTGTCCTTCGACGGGCGCCACGTGGTGTTCGACAACGTGCGCGATTTCACCTGGCGCAGCGAAACCGACTACGACGCGCGCTGGGTGCGCCGCGAATACGACCTGGACCAGTTGCGCTCGGCCGATCTGGTGCTGTCGTACTGGATGGGCCCGGCGATCGCCCACACCCTCATCTCGTTCGGTTTCGAGGACGGTCGCCACGTGGTGTTCTCGCTGGAGATCCGCAAGGAGCGCGGCGAATCGTTTTCGGCACTGGGCGGGTTCTTCCGCAAGTTCGAGATGACCCTGGTGGCCTCGGAAGAGACCGACATCATCCGCACCCGCACCAACGCGCGTGGCGAGGATGTCTATCTGTACCGCCTGCACGGCATGGACCACGCGCAGCTGAAGGAACTGTTTGCCGCGTACATCGCGCAGGCGCGCGAACTGGATGCGAAGCCGGGCTTCTACAACACGCTCACCAGCAACTGCACCACCATCGTCTTCGACCTGGCCCGCCACATCGCGCCGCGCCTGCCGCTGGACTACCGCCTGCTGCTGTCCGGGTATCTGGCCGAGTATGCGCAGGAGGTCGGCGCACTCACCCCAGGCGTGCCTTATGCCGAGCTGCATGACAAGGGCCGCATCACCCAGCGTGCATTGGACCTGGGCAGCGGCGACCACTTCTCCACCGTGATCCGCCAGGGCGTACCTGGCACCGAGCAGGACCCGCAGTAATGACTCGACTCCTCCTGATCCGCTGGCAGCGTGCGCTGCCGGTGTTGTTCGCCGCCTTCCTGCTGCTGGGCAGCAGTGGTTGCGCGATGGTCACCGTCAAGCAGGTCAAATCCAGCGATTCGCTGGTCAACAAGCGTGCCGACGTGCTCAATACCGGCAAGCTCAGCCCCGCTGCGCGCGAGACGCTAAGCGCGGCAGGCCTGGACGAATCGCAGTGCGAGAAGGACTTCCTGGTCTGCCGCAGCACGCTGCTGATGACCGACGATCTCAATGTCGAGCAGCGGCTGTCTGCGCTGTCCGAACTGTGGGTGAAGGCCGCGCTGGCGCTGACGCCGAAGAAGACCGCAGCCGGCGATCCGCCGATGAGCGACGCAGCGCTGGACGCTTGGCTGGAAGCCGCGCGCTACGCCTATGCCTACCTGTTCTACAGCGGCCGCTCACCATCGGATCGCGCCTTCGAAGACCGGCAGACGCAGGTGCGTGACTACTACAACTACGCGGCCGAGAAGGCGGCGGTGGTGCTGTTCGTCCGCGCGCGCGCCGCTGCGTTGGCTGGCGAGGACTACACGAAGCCGATCTCGGTTGGCAGCTGGTCGCTGGCTTCCAACTACCAGCAGCTGAACCTGAAGAGCATTCCCGCGCAGCTGGTGCCGGCCGGCACGGTCAGCTTCGTCGGGCTGCGCAGTACTTATCGCCGTGATGGCTTCGGTGCCGAGCTGGTGATGGTGATGGACCCGCCGAAGCTGGTCGCACCGGTGATCGCGCCTGAGGGCCCGAAGGCGGAGACACCGCAGGATGACGAAGAGGGCGCACGCCGTGGCCGCCGTCATCAGCATGACGATTCGGTGCCCGAGTTCAGCGAGATGTCCTCGATCAACGTCACCGCGTTGCTGCGCTTCGAAGGCAGCAGCCTGGACGATGTGATGCGGACGCGCCGGGTTGAACTGGATGCCTATTCGCCGGAAGCTACCGAGCGCATCACCCTGCACGGCGAACAGGTGCCGCTGGCCGGCAATTTCACCGCGGCCTACGGCCTGTGGCTTGCCCAGAGCGGTTTCGCCCGGCAGTCACTGCGCACCCTGTTCGGCATGAGCGAGGGCATCGGCGAGCCACACATCTACCTGATGCAGCCGTGGGACCCGAACCGCCGCATCATCTTCATGCTGCACGGCCTGGCCAGCAGCCCGGAAGCCTGGGTGAACCTGGCCAACGAGATCATGGGCGACCCCGAGCTGCGCCAGCAGTTCCAGGTGTGGCAGGTCTATTACCCGACCAACGCACCGATCGCGCTGAACCGCTACGAGATCGCCAATGCGTTCAACGACACGCTGAAGCACTTCGATCCCAATGGCAGCACGCGTGCATCGAAGGACATGGTCTACATCGGCCACAGCATGGGCGGCGTGCTCGCGCGGCTGCTGGTGAGCGATTCCGGTGACGTGCTGTGGAACGACCTGCTGGCCAACTATGACCTGAAGGGCGAGCGTCTGAAGCGCGTGCAGAACAAGCTGGGGCCGTTGCTGCATTTCAAGGCACAGCCGAACGTGGAGCGTGCGATCTTCATCGCTGCGCCGCACCAGGGCACCGATATTGCCGGCAACAAGGTCGGGCGCCTGCTGGGCCGGCTGGTGCGCCTGCCACTGACCATCCTCGGCAAGTTCGAGGACGTGTTCATGGCGCTGGCGCAGGCCGAGCAGCAGGTCGATGGCACGGCCAAGCCGAAGATTCCCAACAGCATCGACAACCTCAAGGCCAGCGATCCGTTCGTCAAGGCCGCAGCGCAGCTGCCGATCGAAGCGGGACTGAAGTACCACTCGATCATCGCCCAGCGCAAGCCGGAGCTGCCGGTGGACAAGTCCGATGACGGACTGGTGCCGTACTGGAGTGCGCATCTGCCGGGTGCACAGTCGGAGAAGGTCATCATTTCCGGCCACAGCGTGCAGGAGACCCCGCAAGCGGTGCTGGAAGTGCGGCGCATCCTGCACCGGGATATCGATGACGTGGGGACGGGGACGCGGTAGTGCCAGCCGCTGGCCGGCACTCTCCGCGCACGCGGGAATCCCGTGATGGTGCCGGCCAGCGACCGGCACTGCCGAAACCCGGCGGCGCTACACCCGCCGCGCGATCACCGCAGCCAGCACCGCCAGGCCGAAGGTGATCGCCAGGCACAGCAGGTAGCCGGTGTGCGGCGCGCTTTCCACGAACAGCGCGAACAACGCACCGGAGACCGCCAGCGCGGTGGTCACCGACAGGGCCTCGCTCAGCTGCAGGGCCGACGTGTTGGCACCCTGCTCATGCGCTGCTGACAGCGAAAGCGTGAGTACCGAGAGGCTGGCGTAGATCATGCCCATGCCGAAACCGGTGACCGTCCAGCCCACCAGTGCCACCGGCAATGGCACTGCATTGAACAACACCGCAAGCGTTGCGGCGATGCCGACCGTCATCATCGCCGTGCCGACGCGCAGCAGCTGCTGGCGTGACCAGCCGCGCTGCTGGTGACCCTGCAGCCAGGAGCCAGCGAACCAACCGAGTGCGCCGAGGCTGAGCACCGCGCCGGCCCAGCTGGGCGGGAGCCCGCGTTCGCGCTGAAGCAGCAGCGGCAGGTAGGCTTCGCAGGCGAAGAATGCGGCGGCGGCGATGCCGCGCAGTGCGATCACGCTGGGCAGGCCCCTGCGCAGGATCAGCGTTCCGGCCGGCAGCAGGCGATGCACGCATAGCAGCTGCGCCAGCATCGCCACGCTGATGCAGAGCAGGGCGGTCGGACCGTGCTGCTGGCCGCCGAAGTACAGCAGCAGCGCCGCCAGCGATGCACCACTGGCCCAACGTACGACGTTGCCGCGCCCCTCGTCGTCGTTGCTGTCGGCGGAGGGTTGCATGCGCGCCAGCGCAGGCCGCAGCAACAGGGCAGCAGGGACTGCCAGCAGCGGCACCGCCAGGAACACCCAGCGCCAGCCGAGATGCTGGACGATCAGGCCGCTCAGCGCCGGGCCGACCATCGAGGGCACCACCCAGCCCGCCGAGAATGCCGCGAACACCTTCGGCCGCAGGTGCTCGGGGTAGCTGCGGCCGACCATCACGTACAGCGAGACCGAAATCGCGCCCGCACCCAGGCCCTGCAGCAGGCGCCCGGCCACCAGCATGCCCATGCGCACGGCGAAGCCGGCCAGCAGCAGGCCCAGCACGAAGCAGGCCAGGCCGTACCACAGCGGCCGTGCCGGGCCCTGGCGGTCGGCCCAGCGTCCGGCCAGGGTCATGCCGATCACGCTGGTGGCCAGTGTGCCACCGAAGGCCAGCGCATACAGGCGCAGGCCGCTGAGTGCTTCGGCCACCGTGGGCATCGCGGCCGCGACGGCCAATGCTTCGAAGGCGTGCAGCGCGACCAGCGCGACCATGCCGAGGGTGGTGGCGCGGTAGCGCGCGGACAGGATCGATGTGTCAGCCGGCAGGCGGGTGTCGGCGGGAGAGAGGGTCGGGGTCATACCGGTCTAGGGGCGGGCCGCGCTTGTCAACGGGCGGCGAAGATAGCAGCATGCCACCTCAACTATAGTTGAGGTCAAGCAATGGCATCCCAGGAACTCAGCGTTGGCGAGGTCTCGCAGCGCAGTGGCGTGGCCGTTTCCGCACTGCATTTCTACGAGCGCAAGGGGCTGATCAGCAGCCTGCGCACCTCGGGCAACCAACGCCGTTACAGCCGCGACGTGCTGCGCCGGCTGGCGGTGATCCGCGTTGCGCAGCGGGTGGGCATGCCACTGGAAGCGGTCGGCCGCGCCTTCGAGAGCCTGCCTGAAGGCCGTGCACCGACCAAGGCTGACTGGGCCAAGCTGTCCGCGCGCTGGCGCACCGAGCTGGAAGAGCGCATCCACATGCTGCAGCTGCTGCGCGATGAACTGACCGGCTGCATCGGCTGTGGCTGCCTGTCACTGCAGCATTGCCGCCTGGCCAACCCTGGCGACGTTCTCGGCGAACGCGGCGATGGCCCGATGCGCTGGGAATGAAAAAGGGGACGCGCTCCCGGTCGCGCCGGGCCATGCCCGGCGGACGAAAACGACTTGATCCCCTCCGTCCCCTTTTTCTTACCAGACCGTGATCGTCTCGCCGCTCTGGATGCCTTCCACCGCGCGCTGGAAGGCCAGCGCCGCGCGTTGCGCGCTTACCGCTTCGAAGCCCGGGAAGTAGGGGCCGTAGGCCGCCATCGATTCGATCAGTACGTTCGGGCTGACCACGTTGATGCGCAGGCCGCGCGGCAGCAGCTCCAGTGCGGCAGCGCGCACGAAGCCTTCCAGTGCGGCATTCACTGCGGTGGCGTTGACGCCGTCGCGGATCGGCTGCGCGCTGATGATGCCGCTGGTCAGGGTGATCGAGCCACCGGCATTGAGGTGGTGCTGGGCGGCCAGTGCCAGCCGCACCTGGCCCAGCAGCTTGTCCTGCAGGCCGCTGTTGAACTGTGCCGGCGTCATCTCCTGCAGCGGTCCGAAATGCACCGAGCCGGTGGTGGAGATCACCGCATCGACTGCACCGGTGCGGGCGAACAGTTCGGCGACGCTGGCGTCGTCAGTCAGGTCCACACGCAGTTCGCCACTGCGGCGGCCGGCGGCGAGAATCTGATGCTGTTGGCCGAGCTGACGGGCGACTGCCTGGCCGAGGGTGCCGCTGGCACCGACGAGGAGGATCTTCATGGCCGTTCCTTGCGTGTGGGAGTGAGCGCAGTCTGCGCCGTCACAGCGTGGTTAGGTAAGCGGCGTATGATTTGCAGATTCCTAACTCTGGATTAGCAATGGATACCCTTCGCTGCATGCAGGCCTTCGTGGCGGTAGCCGAGCGCGGCAGCTTTGCCGGCGCCGCCGAACAGCTGCAGGTGTCGGCGGTGATGGTGGGCAAGTACATCCAGCAGTTGGAAGCACATCTGGGCACCGCGTTGCTGCAACGGAACACCCGCCGCCAGCGCTTGACCGAAGCCGGCAGCGCCTACCTGGCCGGGTGCCGGCAGGTGCTGGAGCAGGTGCAGCAGGCCGAGGCCGATGTGGCCGGCCTGCAGGTACAGCCGCGTGGCCTGTTGCGGGTCAGCGCGCCCACCACCTGGGGCAGCTGCGTGCTGGCGCCGCAGCTGGCTGGCCTGCTGCGTGCGCAGCCACAGTTGAATATCGAGCTGGACCTGAGCAACCGCCGCGTGGACCTGATCGAAGATGGCTTCGACGCGGCGATCCGGGTCGGGCCGTTGCCATCGCAGGAGGTGGTGGCGCGGCCGCTGCCGCCGTATGCGATGAGCCTGTGCGCGGCGCCGTCTTACCTGCGCAGGCGCGGCACGCCGCGAACACCGGATGACCTGCAGGGGCACGACTGCCTGAGCCACCTGGCCTGGCGCGGCGGGCATGGCTGGCAGTTGGCCAACGGCGAACAGGTCGACTGGGAGGCACGGCTGAGCAGCAACGATGGCTTCGCGTTGCGCGAAGCCGCCGTGGCCGGGGCCGGGCTGGTACTGCAGCCCACCGCACTGCTGGCGGCGGAGATCGCAGCGGGACGGTTGAAGCCGCTGCTGCGCGACTACCTGCCGGAACCGCGGCCGATGCACCTGATCTACCTGCCCGATCGACGCCCGCGCCCGCGTTTGCAGTGCTTCGTGGATTTCGTCATGGCCACGTTGGGGCAGTGATCATCGGGGTAGATGGGGTCAGATCCCTTTGCCTCGGCAAAGGGATCTGACCCCAGGGGATCAATCATTCGCCGCAGACAATTCCTGTCCACGCACCTGCGCGGCGCGCAGTGCGGTGTCCACCAGTGCCTCGAAGCCGCCAGCCTGGAAGCTCTCGATCGCGGCCTGGGTAGTGCCGTTGGGTGACGTCACGCGTCGGCGCAGCTCTGCGGGGCTCTCACCGGCCTCATCCAGCATGCGCGAGGCGCCCAGCAGGGTCTGCACCACCAGCGTGCGCGCGGCGTCGGCCGGCAGGCCCTGGGCGATACCCGCCGCTTCCATCGCTTCGGCCAGCAGGAACACATAGGCCGGTCCACTGCCGGACACGGCAGTCACCGAATCCATCAGCGCCTCACTATCGATCCACACCGTGCGCCCGGCACTGGCCAGCACCTGTTCGGCCTGCGCGTGCTGCTGCGCATCCACCGATGCAGTGGCATACAGGCCGGTCACGCCGGCGCCGAGCAGAGCGGGGGTATTGGGCATTGCGCGCACCACCGGCAGGTTGCCACCCAGCCAGCGCTCCAGCTGTGCGCTGGTGATGCCGGCAGCGATCGACACCACCAGCGGCCGGTTTGCCTGGGCCAGTGCCTGCAGCGACTGGCAGACCTCACGCAGCACCTGCGGCTTCACCGCCAGCAGCCAGGTGTTGCCCTGTGCGCCGGCATCGGTGGCGTTGTCGTGTACCTGCACGCCGAAGTCGGCAGCCAGCGACTCGCGCAGCGCTGCAACCGGTTCGGCCACATGGATGTGCGCGGCGGGCACGCCCTGGCGGATCAGGCCGGCGATCAGGCTGCGGGCCATGTTGCCGCCGCCGATGAAGGTGATGGAATCAGCTGCCATGGAAGTCTCCTTGGAAAATCAGGCCGGGCGCGCGCGCGCGCCGAACAGGGCGGTGCCGATGCGCACCAGGGTGGCGCCCTCGGCGATGGCTTCGGCGTAGTCGCTGCTCATGCCCATCGACAGCGTGTCGACCTGCGCGCGCTGGGCGGCCAGCGACTGGAAGAGTGTGCGCATGCGCACGAATGCATCGCGGCGACGCTCGGCCTCGGGCCATGGCGCGGGAATCGCCATCAGGCCACGCAGGCGCAGGGTGGGTTCGGCGGCAATCGCCGCGGCCAGCCCCTCGACATCCTCCGGTGCACAGCCGTGCTTGCTGGATTCATCGTCGATGTTGACCTGGATCAGCACATTCAGCGGGCCGCGTGCGGGCGGGCGGTGGCGCGCCAGCGCCGTTACCAGCTTGGGCCGGTCCACGCTCTGCACCCAGTCGAAATGGGTGGCCACCGCCTCGGCCTTGTTCGACTGCAGGTGGCCGATCAGATGCCACTCCAGCGCCAGGTGCTGCAGCGCCTGCATCTTGGCCAGCGCTTCCTGCACATAGTTCTCGCCGAAGGCCTGCTGGCCCTGTGCGGCCAGCGCAGCCACGGCCTCGGCCGGTTGGGTCTTGGAAACGGCCAGCAGGCGCGGATCGGGCCGGCCGGCCGCCTCGGCGGCGGCATGCAGGTTGCTTAGGATCTGGGGCAGGGGAGTGGCCACGTAACGCGTTCCGTTGAATCAGGAGGCTATACTGCCGCCCGGGGAAAGATCCTTCCAGTCGAAGCCGTTATTGGGGAGTAGCCGCTCATGGATATCGCCGAACTGCTGGCGTTTTCCGTAAAGAACAAAGCGTCCGACCTGCACCTGTCTGCAGGCCTGCCGCCGATGATCCGCGTGGACGGCGACGTTCGCCGGATCAACATCCCGGCCCTGGACCACAAGCAGGTCCACGCGCTGGTGTACGACATCATGTCCGACAAGCAGCGCCGCGATTACGAGGAATTCCTCGAAGTGGACTTCTCCTTCGAGATCCCGTCGCTGGCGCGCTTCCGTGTGAACGCGTTCAACCAGAACCGTGGCGCCGGTGCGGTGTTCCGTACCATTCCGTCCGAGGTGCTCACCCTCGAAGACCTGGCCTGCCCGCCGCTGTTCCGCGAGGTGATCCAGCAACCGCAGGGCCTGATCCTGGTGACCGGCCCGACCGGCTCGGGCAAGTCGACCACGCTGGCGGCGATGATCGACTACATCAACAAGAACGAATACGGCCACATCCTCACCGTCGAGGATCCGATCGAATTCGTGCACACCTCGCAGAAGTGCCTGATCAACCAGCGCGAAGTGCACCGTGACACGCATGGCTTCAACGAAGCACTGCGCTCGGCACTGCGTGAGGACCCGGACATCATCCTGGTGGGCGAACTCCGCGACCTGGAAACCATCCGCCTGGCACTGACCGCCGCGGAAACCGGCCACCTGGTGTTCGGCACCCTGCACACCAGCTCGGCGGCCAAGACCATCGACCGCATCATCGACGTGTTCCCGGCGGGCGAAAAGCCGATGGTGCGTTCGATGCTGTCCGAGTCCCTGCGGGCGGTGATCTCGCAGGCACTGCTGAAGAAGGTCGGCGGCGGCCGTACCGCGGCGTGGGAAATCATGGTCGGCACCCCGGCCATCCGCAACCTGATCCGCGAGGACAAGGTGGCGCAGATGTACTCGGCCATCCAGACCGGCCAGCAGTACGGCATGATGACCCTGGACCAGCACCTGCAGGACCTGGTCAAGCGCAGCCTGATCACCCGCAACCAGGCCCGCGAGTACGCCAAGGACAAGCGCCTGTTCGAGTAAGGCGGGACAGCGACGGGCGGCGCGCGCAATGGCGCGGCCGCTCCGTGTTGTTTCCTCCACCGACCGTTACCTGGTAAACCGCTTTCCGGGAGCCCGCCGTGAACACCACCGCGACCACCATCGATTTCACTTCGTTCCTCAAGCTGATGGCGCACCAGCGCGCCTCTGACCTGTTCATCACTGCGGGTATGCCACCGGCGATGAAGGTCAACGGCAAGATCTCGCCGATCACGCAGACGCCACTGACGCCGCAGCAGAGCCGCGACCTGGTCCTCAACGTGATGACCCCGGCACAGCGCGAGGAATTCGAGAAGACCCACGAATGCAACTTCGCCATCGGCCTGTCCGGTGTCGGGCGCTTCCGTGTCAGCTGCTTCTACCAGCGCAACCAGGTCGGCATGGTGCTGCGTCGCATCGAGACGCGCATTCCGACCGTGGAAGAGCTGAGCCTACCGCCGATCATCAAGACGCTGGCGATGACCAAGCGCGGCATCATCCTGTTCGTCGGTGCCACCGGTACCGGTAAATCGACTTCGCTGGCGGCGATGATCGGTTACCGCAACCAGAATTCGACCGGCCACATCATCACCATCGAAGACCCGATCGAATTCGTGCACAAGCACGAGGGCTGCATCATCACCCAGCGCGAAGTCGGCATCGATACCGACAGCTGGGAAGCTGCGCTGAAGAACACCCTGCGCCAGGCGCCGGACGTGATCATGATCGGCGAGGTGCGTACCCGCGAAGGCATGGACCACGCCATCGCGTTCGCCGAAACCGGCCACCTGGTGCTGGCCACGTTGCATGCCAACAATGCCAACCAGGCGATGGACCGCATCGTCAACTTCTTCCCGGAAGACCGCCGCAACCAGCTGTTGATGGACCTGTCGCTGAACCTCAAGGGCGTGGTCGCGCAGCAGCTGGTGCCGTCGCCCGATGGCCGCTCGCGCAAGGTGGCGATGGAGATCCTGCTGGGCACGCCACTGGTACAGGACTACATCCGCGACGGCGAGATCCACAAGTTGAAGGAAGTGATGAAGGACTCGGTCCAGCTGGGCATGAAGACCTTCGACCAGAGCCTGTTCGAGCTGTACCAGGCCGGCGAGATCAGCTACGAGGACGCGCTGCGTTACGCCGATTCGCAGAACGAGGTGCGCCTGCGCATCAAGCTCAGCCAGGGCGGCGACGCGCGCACCCTGTCGCAGGGGCTGGATGGAGTGGAAATCTCCGAAATCCGCTGACCCGGCCGGCATCGGTCATGACCGGATTGATGAATTCCAGTCATGACCGACTGCGGTCCAGCCGGCTCAATCCATCGCCACCGCAGGCGTATCGTCAGCACTCCCCCTCTGGAGTACGACGATGCAGACACGTGAACTCGGCCGCAGCGGCCTGAAGGTTTCCGCCCTGGGCCTGGGTTGCATGGGCCTGACCCATGCCTACGGCCAGCCGGTTGAACCGAGCCAGGGCATCGCCCTGCTGCACGCCGCCGTCGAGCGCGGCGTGACCTTCTTCGACACCGCCGAGGTGTACGGCCCGTACACCAACGAAGACCTGCTCGGCCAGGCCTTGGCGCCCCACCGCGACAGGCTGGTGATCGCCACCAAGTTTGGTTTCAAGGACGCGCGCACCGATGCTGGCCTGGACAGCCGCCCGGAGAACATCCGTGCCGTGGCCGAAGCCAGCCTCAAGCGCCTGCGTACCGACCATATCGATCTGTTCTACCAGCACCGCGTCGACCCGAACGTGCCGATCGAGGATGTGGCCGGCACCGTGCGCGACCTGATCGCCGAGGGCAAGGTCGGCCACTTCGGCCTGTCCGAGGCCAGTGCTGCCACCGTGCGTCGCGCGCATGCCGTGCAGCCGGTCGCCGCCGTGCAGAGTGAGTATTCGCTGTGGTGGCGCGAGCCGGAGCGTGAGCTGCTGCCGACGCTGCAGGAGCTGGGCATCGGCTTCGTGCCGTTCAGCCCGCTGGGCCGCGGCTTCCTGACCGGTGCGATCAACGCCGATACCACCTTCGACGCCAACGACTTCCGCAATACCGTGCCGCGTTTCGAAGTGGAGGCGCGCCGCGCCAACCAGGCGTTGGTGGATCGCATCAGCACGATTGCGGCAGCGCGCGGTACGACGCCTGCGCAGGTCGCACTGGCCTGGCTGCTCGCGCAGGCACCGTGGATCGTGCCGATTCCGGGCACCACCAAGGTTCATCGCCTGGAAGAAAACCTGGGCGCGGCCGACCTGCAGCTGGCGCCGGAAGAACTGCAACGCATCGCGCAGGCGCTGGACGAAGTGTCGATCGTTGGCGAGCGCTACAACCCGCAGCGTGCGGCACAGGCCAAGGGTTGATCACCAGGTGGGTGCGGACCGTTGGTCCGCACTCCTCAACACCCCATCGGCCCGCGCAGCGCATCAAGCACCGTCCGCATCGCCACGGTCACGTGGCGGCGCGAAGGGTAATACGCGTAGTAACCATCGAAGTGCGGGCACCAGTCGTCCAGCACTGATTGCAGCCGTCCATCGTCCAGCATCGGCTGCACCTGGTCTTGCGGCAGCCAGGCCAATCCGCTGCCGGCCAGCGCAGCGGTGCGGGTCATGCCCATGGTGTTGAACGTCCACTGGCCGCTCACGCGCACGCTCAGTTCATTGCCGTCCTGGCCGAAATCCCACGGCATCAGCCCACCATGCGTAGGCAGCCGCAGGGTCACGCAGTTGTGCCCGGCCAGGTCGTCCGGATGCCGCGGCACCACGTGCTGGCGGAAGTAGCTGGGCGCCCCGACCACGCGCATGCGCAGCGGCGGGCTGATCGGTACGGCGATCATGTCGCGCGCCAGCCGCTCGCCCAGGCGGATGCCGATGTCGTAGCGCTCGGCCACGATGTCGGCCAACCCGTAGTCGGCCGCCAGTTCCACCTTCAAATCCGGATACTGCCGCAGCAACGGCGCCAGCCTGGGCCAGGCGATGTACTCGGCGGCGTGGCCGGTGGCATTGATGCGGATGGTGCCGGCCGGGCGTTCACGGTACTCGGCCAGCGCGGCCAGCCCGTCCTCGATCTCGGCCAGGCGCGGGGCCAGGGTATCGAGCAGGCGGGCACCGGCTTCGGTGGTCGAGACGCTGCGGGTGGTGCGGGTCAGCAGGCGCACGCCCAGGCGCTGCTCCAGTCCGCGCATGGCATGGCTGAGCGCGGACTGGGACACGCCCAGTTGGGCGGCAGCCTTGGTGAAGCTGCCCTCGCGGGCAACGTGGACAAAGGCCTGCAGATCGTTGAGATTTTCGCGGGGCATGCGGGGATGATACGGCCGGGCTGCGCCCGGCACCTGCCGAAACAACGTCAACGTCAAAAGCTGGCTTCCTGTGGAAGGCGAGGTGGCTCAGGTCGCGGGGGACGGCGCAAGTACGTCCATGTAGCCTCGGTCGCGCCATCCATGGCGCTCACGCCCCCGCAACCGGACCCACCCCGCCTTCGACAGTTTCCCGCTGCTGTCGGTGGGTGCCGACCGTTGGTCGGCACGGGATCCGGCCCCACTACGTGAGGGTGTGTCGATTTCTGCGTCTGTGGTTCGTCAAATGAATGACTTCAACAACGGGGGCTGCACATGAGCACTGGCACCAAGCCGAAAGGCCCGGCCTCGTACTTCCCCTCCATCGAGAAGACCTACGGGCAGCCGGTGGCGCACTGGTTCGGGCTGCTGGCGGGGAAGAAGGGCCTGAAACACATGGAACTGGTCAGCTTCCTGAAGAGCGAGCACGGCCTGGGCCATGGCCACGCCAACGCGCTGGTGGCGCACCATCTGGCCGGCAAGGGGTGACCGGCGGCCGGCGGAGCGGGCTGGGGCGCATTCAGCTGAACGATTTCATCTGCAACTGTCATGCAGATCGTGTCTAATACCGCTCCCCACCTGCTGTTCCCCACCCGCATGTCCCTTCCCTCCCATGGCCCCGCGCCGTGCGACGACGCTGACGGCCACCTGGTCACCGCCGGTCCGCTGACCCCGCCGCCCGACAGCGCCGGCACCACCGCCGACGACAAAGCGCTGCGTCACTCGATCGCCGAGGACGTGCAGGGCATGGTGCTGGCCACGATGGTGGCCTCGCTGGGCCTGGCCATCTTCGCCAAGGGCGGGCTGATGATCGGCGGCATGGCGGGCATGGCCTTCCTGCTGCACTACGCGATGGGCTGGAACTTCGGCCTGGTGTTCGTGCTGGTCAACCTGCCGTTCTACTGGGTGGCGCTGCGGCGCATGGGCTGGGAATTCACCCTGAAGACCTTCGCCGCGGTCACCGCCTGTGGCGTGCTGACCGACCTGCTGCCGCGCTGGATCGACTTCTCGCACATCAACCCGCTGTACTCGGCGATTGTCGGCGGTGCGTTGTCCGGCCTGGGCATCCTGTTCTTCATCCGCCACCGTGCAAGCCTTGGCGGCATCGGCATCCTGGCGGTGTACCTGCAGCGCACCCGTGGCTGGAGCGCGGGCAAGGTGCAGATGTCCTACGACGCGTGCCTGATGGTGGCCGCGTTCTTCGTGTTGTCGCCGTCGAAGGTGCTGTATTCGGCCATCGGCGCGGTGGTGCTCAGCCTGGTGCTGATGTTCAACCACCGCCCCGGCCGCTACATGGGCGTGTGACGTTCAACGGTGTTGCCGGCCAGCGGCCGGCACTACCGGAACCCAGGCATGGCAGCGCCGGGCCATGCCCGGCGGATATCCATCAGCGGGCGGCAGCCTTCAACCACGGCGGCGACAGCATCAGCAGCCGCGCATGCACCGGGCAATCCTCGGCGTGCGCACCGGGCAGGTAGCCCAGGCTCATCAGGAATTCGCCGGTGATCTCGCCGCCGGTGAAGCGGAACGTCTTCTTGAACAGCTTCACCCAGTCGGCCTTGCTGCGCGGGTGGTGCGCATCCAGCCACGCCGCGAAGCTGCCATGGCTGGCCCGCAACTGCTGGATCACCTGCGCGTTGTGGATCGCCGCCCGTACCTTCAGCCGGTTGCGGATGATGCCTGCGTCCGACAGCAGGCGCTCGATGTCCTGCTCGGCATACGCCGCCACGCGGTCGACATCGAAGCCGTCGTAGGCCGCGCGGAAGCCCTCGCGCTTCTTCAGGATCGTTTCCCAGCTCAGGCCGGCCTGGTTGATTTCCAGCACCAGCCGCTCGAACAGCTCGCGCTCGTCACGCTGCGGGAAGCCGTACTCGTTGGCGTGGTAATAGTCGTGCACCGGATGGCCCGGGGCGATGAGGCAGTAGCCGCTCATGGGGAAGGCTCGTTGGAATCGGATTCGGATTCGGGATCGATGGCCACCGCAGGGTGCCCGCCGATGGACAGCATCGGCCAGCGCGGTGGAATGAGCGTGAGTCTGCCGTCACGCAGGGCCTGGTTGATCGTCTCGGCCTGGCCGCTGACGGTGCCGAACAGCGCACCGGCCCGGCGCCACTGGGAATCCTTGCCACGTGCGTACAGCACGCAGTCCGGTCCACGGTGGGTGTTCAGCTCGCACAGCAGCACCTCGCCGGTACCATCGCCGTCCAGGTCGCGATGCACGATCAGGCAGTCGCGCTCGCTCTGGGCGCAGGATTCGCCATTGATCGATCGGGTGGCCAGAGCTTTCCACCAGTCGTCCGGTGGAGAACTGGATCCCTTGGCCAGCTTCAGCGCGCGCTGCAGGGCGGCGACGTCCTGCGGCCCCTTGTCGAGGCGGTGGCCGTCGTCCCAGCGTGAGGTGCGTGCCAGTGCAGCAGCGATCACCTGTGGCGCGTTGGCATCGGCGGTGATGGCCGGATCGCGCTGCAGTTCGCGCAGCGCCCGCACGCCACGGCGCCCCAGATCGAAGCGCAGCACGTTGACGTCGCTGCTGGTGATCGCCGGCGGATCCGCACGCAGGCGCGCCAGCTGGCTGGACAGGGTCAGCCGCACCGGATCCAGCAGCGGCGAGTTGCCCAGCAGTGCCAGTGCCAGCACCGCCCAGCACATCCAGCGGTTGACCGGCTCCAGCATCTGCAGCCAGCGGCGCTGCCGGCGCAGCACCGCCAGCGCGTAGCCCACGGCATAGCCGGCCGTGGCCAATGCGACGAGCACCGCCCAGAAGCGATCCAGGGTCCAGCCGTACTGCGCCACGCGCAGGCCCAATGCATACAGTGCCAGCGCGGCGTAAACCGGCAGTGTCAGCAGGCTGGCTTCGACCAGCCTGCGCAGCACCAGAGGGTAGGAGACACTGTCTTCCCCCTGCTGGTAGACCGCATTGGTGAACGTCACCAGCAGCAGCGACACCACCACCAGCAGGCTGGCGGCCGAACGGGTCTTCCACAGCGGTTCCAGCCCGGTAAGCGGCAGGCTCAGCACGAACAATACGGCGATGAACGACAGCAGCGGCAGCAGCCCGCGGCAGATCGCGAACAGCACCTGGCGGGTGATCTGGATCGCACGGTGCTGGGTGCGCCCGATCAGCACGCCGAACCCGGCCAGGCTGCCGGTGGCCAGTGCGATGAAAGCGTCCTGCCGGAACAGGTCGCGGAAGACATTCACGTCCAGCAGTTGGAACAGCGCTGCCCACAGCCACAGCAGCAGCCAGGTCAGCCCGGTGAACAGCGCCGCCAAAGCGAGGGTCAAACCGTTCTGCCAGGCGCGCTCGAACAACTCGGGGTAGCTGGCGCGCCAGTGCCCATGCTGCAGCTGGAACTGCCACCAGGGCAGTGCCACGAACACCGCCACGCCCATGCCCAGGGTCAACGGAAACTGCAGCGCGCCCGACTCCAGTGCGGTCTCGCCATTGAGGTTCCAGCCGATCCAGGCGGCCAGCGCCAGCACCACCGCCGAGCCGAGCACGGCCTGCAGCCACAGTCGGCGCTGGCCCAGCTCGACCAGGCTCAGCGCCACCGCGCTGGGAATGGCCAGCACCCAGGCGTACCAGCAGTAGCGCCAGCCGATATCGCGGAATGGCCAGGCATCGGACAGCTCCTGCGCGGCATACAGCATCAGGCCCTGCAGCAGGGCAAGCAGGACGATGGCGCTGCGTGCCGGCAGGGTCAGGGGCGAAGAAGACGGCATCAATGACCTTCCGTGGCAAAGCACCATCCTAGCCCATCGTGGTTCGGCGCCATCGCGCGACCATCCCGCCCCCAGCAGGTAGAATGGGCCCATGCCTGTAATGCCGACCTCCCTTGCCGATCACCTGCTCGTCGCGCTGCCGTCGCTGCTCGACGCGACCTTTGCCCGCAGCGTCGCGCTGATCTGCCAGCACGACGAGAACGGGGCGATGGGCGTGCTGGTCAACCAGCCTTCCGAATACACGCTGGGTGAAGTGCTCGCGCAGATGGACATCACCACCGGTGATGGCGACCTGCAGGCGCGCATGGTGCTCAATGGCGGCCCGGTGCATCCCGAGCGCGGCTTCGTCATCCATGACGACGCGCGCGCGTGGGATTCCAGCCTGACCGTGGGCCACGGCCTGTACCTGACCACCTCGCGCGACATCCTCGAAGCGATGGCGCGCGGCGAAGGCCCGGCCAATGCGGTGGTCACCCTCGGCTGTGCCGGTTGGGGCGCAGGGCAGCTGGAAAGCGAGCTGTCCGAGAACAGCTGGCTGACCGTGCCGGCCGATGCCGAGCTGGTGTTCCAGCTGCCGCTGGAGCAGCGCTGGCAGGGTGCGGCTTCGCGTATCGGTGTCGACCTGTTCCGGCTGACTGACTACAGCGGCCATGTCTGAGCCCATCACGCCCGCACCGGATTCTGCTGCCCCGGCCATCCGTCGTGACGGCACGGTCCTGGGTTTTGATGTCGGCTCGCGGCGGATCGGCGTGGCCATCGGCAGTGCCTTTGCCGCGCATGCGCGCGCGGTGGCGGTGGTCGATGTGCACGGCAACGGCCCGGACTGGACCGCGATCGAACGCCTGCTCAAGGAATGGAAGCCCGACGGCCTGGTGGTCGGCGACCCGCTGACCCTGGACGGCCAGGACCAGCCCAACCGCAAGCGTGCGCAGGGCTTTGCCCGCCAGCTGCGGGAACGCTTCAAGCTGCCGGTGGTGATGATCGACGAGCGTTCCAGCTCGGTCGAGGCTGCCCGCCGTTTCGCCGTCGAGCGCGCCGAAGGGCGCAAGCGTCGCCGTGATGCGGCCGCCCTCGACGCCGTGGCCGCGGCGGTGATCATCGACCGCTGGCTGTCGTCCCCCGACGACGCCACCCCCATTCCCTGACTGCACGACTCCCGCCATGACTGCCCAGCAAATCGATGCCTCCGGACGCCTGCGCCACCTGCTGACCCTGGAAGGCCTGCCGCGCGAAACCCTGCTGCAGTTGCTCGACCGCGCAGGGCAGATCCGCGATGCCGCGGTCGGCCGAGTCGGCAACAAGCGCCACGTGCTGGCCGGTTCGGCGGTGTGCACGCTGTTCTTCGAGCCGTCCACGCGCACCCGCAGCTCGTTCCAACTGGCCGCGCAGCGCCTCGGGGCCGATGTGCTGAACTTCGATGCCTCGACCTCGTCCACGCGCAAGGGCGAAACCGCCTGTGACACGCTGCGCAACTTGGAAGCGATGGGCGTGCGCGGCTTCGTGGTGCGCCACCCCGATGACGGCGCCGTGGCCGCGCTGGCCGACGCCGCGGGCGAGGGCACCGCGCTGATCAATGCCGGCGACGGCCGCAGCTCGCACCCGACCCAGGGCCTGCTCGACATGCTGACCCTGCGCCAGGCCAAGGGCCCGGACTTCTCGAAGCTCAAAGTGGTGATCGTCGGCGACGTGAAGCACTCGCGCGTGGCCCGCACCGACCTGCATGCGCTGCGCACGCTGGGCGTGGGCGAGATCCGCGTATGCGGCCCGCAGTCGCTGCTGCCGGATGATGAGACCCTGAAGGGCTGCGTGGTCGGCGATGATTTCGACGCGATGCTGGAAGGCGTCGACGCGCTGATGATGCTGCGCCTGCAGCGCGAGCGCATGGAAGAAGGCCTGGTGCCGTCGCTGGAGCAGTACCACGCGCAGTACGGCCTGACCCGCGAGCGCCTGGCGCGTGCCGGCAAGGATGCGGCCGTGTTGCACCCGGGCCCGATCAACCGTGGCGTGGAAGTGACCGATGACGTGGCCGATGGCCCGCAATCGTGGGTGCTGCGCCAGGTCGCCAACGGCGTCGCGGTGCGCATGGCCGTGCTGGAAACCTTGCTGGGCTGAGCACTTTGGTGGGTGCCGACCGTTGGTCGGCACGGCTGATCTGTCCTCATCCGGCCCGGTGGGTACCGACCGTTGGTCGGCACGGCTGATCTGTCCTTATCCGACCCGGTGGGTGCCGACCGTTGGTCGGCACGGCTGATCTGTTCTCAGCCGATCCGGTGGGTGCCGACCGTTGGTCGGCACTGAACCATCAGTGCGTTGAAGTGCGGGCCTGGCCATTGAATGGTTTCGGGCCTACCTGTATTGACGTGTTGCCCGATAGAAGAGAGATACCGGCAGGCGCACGCTTGGGCCCATGAACCGCGCTCGCCTACGCCTTGGCCGCCATCCCCGGATCGGGCAATCCTACATCCTGACCACCGTCACCCAGGAACGTCGACGCTACTTCGATGATGCCACTGCGGCACAGGAGGTGATGGATGTGTTCCGTCGCATTGATGATGATGGCCTGACGCACTCACTTGCCTATGTGGTCATGCCGGACCACATCCATTGGCTTGTGGAGATCCGTGCGTTCTCGCTGGACTACATCATGCAACGCTTCAAATCGAGCAGTGCATTGCGGATCAACCGCATGCTGGGCAAGACAGGACCATTTTGGCAATCGAGCTATCACGATCACGCCATTCGTTCTGAAGAATCACTGTTTCGCCATGCGATGTAATCGTCGCCAACCCGGTCAGGGCGAACTTGGCGAGCTGCGTGGGAGAGTATCCGTATGCCTGGTGCCGATGGGAGATTGATGGGAGGTACCAAGCAATGGATTACCCCGAAGCGGAGAGATAGTGCCGACCAACGGTCGGCACCCACCAATACCCAAGCCGACCAACGGTAGGTATCCACCAACAGATGTTTCCCAGCAGAAGCCGCGGTTCAGCGCTTCTGCGCGAACAGCCATGCCCACATTGCCGGGTCCGCGTACGTGGCGTCCCAGGCATTGTGGTTGCCCTCCGGGTACTCGGTGTAGCGCACGTCGCGTGCAGCGGCGCTTTGGAAGGCGGCGTGCAGCCTGCGGTCGTCGTCCGGCGGCACCACGTCATCCAGCGCACCATGGAAGATCCAGATCGGTGTGTGCCGAAGCCGCTTGGCGATCGCGGCATACGGATCGGATTCCTGGGCCACCTGTTCGACGAACAGCGTCGGACGCACCGCGCGCGGCGCCAGCACCGCGCCGCATACCGGCACGATCGCGGCGAAGCGCCCGGGGTCATCCAGCGCGATGTTCCAGCTGCCATAGCCGCCCATCGACATCCCGGTCAGGTACTGCCGCGAGGGATCGGCACCGAACTCGGCGATGGTGGCGTCCAGGGCGGCCAGCGCAACGCGGTTGTTGCGCCCGCTCCATTCCTGGCGGCCCGGCACCTGCGGGAATACGGCCAACGCGGGGAAGTCGGCCGCGTGCCTGCGCAGGTGCGGCCCCAGCCCCGCATGGGTCTGCTTGACGCCGTCGCCGCCACGCTCGCCGGATCCGTGCAGGAACAGCACCACCGGCAGCGCGCCAGGCGTGCGCGCCGCGGTGGCCGGAATGAACACCTGGTAATAGGCGGTGCGGCCATCCACTTTCACCGCACGCGATTCGAAGCGGCCACGTGCGCTGTCCGGGTGCGAGGCGCAGCCGGCCATCATCAGGATCGCCAGCATTGGCAGCCAGCGCATCATCGTACGGACCATCGACGTTCCAGGAGCGGTGGGTTCAGCCGCATCCTAGTCCGCCGCAGGTCAACGCGGCATCTTGCGCCGCATCACTGCGGGCGCGGGAAGCTGGCAATGATGTCCAGTTGTTCCTGCGCTTCGGCATTGCCTGCCGCCGCCGCAGCCTGCACCTGCGCCATGTCCGGGTGCAGCACCACCAGCAACGGGTTTTCGCAGACCGGGCAGTCGTACTCGGTGGCGTCCTCGTCCAGCTCCATCTCCATGGCACGCGAGCTGCCCTTCCATTCGCAGGCTGGGCAGGTGTGCTGCTGGTCGCGCCAGCCGGGCTGGAAATAGTTTTCGATCGTGGTGGCCATGAGGGTCCAGTTGGAATCGGGTCAGAGCCCCGCGCTGCGGGGATCCGACCCTAGGTCTTGGTGTGGGTCGGAGCTCCGCGTTGCGGGGATCCGGCCCGGCAGGGATCAGTGCAGCAGCACCAGCGTGGCCAGGCCGAGGAAGGTGAAGAAGCCCATCGAGTCGGTCACGGCAGTCAGGAAGATGCCACTGGCCAGCGCCGGGTCGAAGCCGAAGCGTTTCAGGGTCAGCGGCACCAGTACGCCGGCCAGCGCCGCAAACAGCAGGTTGCAGGTCAGCGCGATGGCGATCACCGCCGACAGCCCGGGCGAGTGGAACCAGACCAGCACGATCAGTCCCAGGATCGAGCCGAGCAGCAGGCCGTTGAGCGCGGCCACCCGCACTTCCTTCCACAGCAGCGTGCGCGCGTTGGAGGCGCCCACCTGGCCCAACGCCAGGCCGCGCACCATCAGCGCCAGCACCTGGGTACCGGCGTTACCGCCGAGGCCGGCGACGATCGGCATCAGCACCGCCAGCGCCACCAGCTTGTCGATGGTGCCTTCGAAATGGCCGACCACGCTGGAGGCCAGGAACGCCGTGCACAGATTGATCGACAGCCACATCAGGCGGCGGCGCATGGCGCGCCAGACCGGGCTGAACAGGTCCTCGTCCTCGTCCAGGCCGGCTGCGCCCAGCGCCTGGTGCTCGGCCTGGCCACGGATGATGTCGACCACGTCATCGATGGTGATGCGGCCAACGAGGATGTTGTTCTCGTCCACTACCGGTGCGGAGATCCAGTCATGGTCGGAGAACTGCCGTGCCACTTCTTGGTCGCTCTCGCCGACGTCGATGGCCGGCTGCTCGTCGTCGATCAGGCGGTTGATCGGGGTGGTGTCCTCGTGGGTCACCAGTGCCGCCAGCGACACCCGGCCGAGATACTGGTGCCGCCGGCTGACCACGAACAGGTGGTCGGTGTGGTCAGGCAATTCGCCGCGCAGGCGCAGGTAGCGCAGCACCACGTCGACGTTGACGTCGGCGCGCACGGTCACCACGTCCGGGTTCATCAGGCGGCCGGCGCTGTCCTCGGGATAGGACAGCACCTGTTCCAGCCGCTCGCGGTTCTCGCGGTCCATCGACTTGAGGACTTCATCGATGACCGTATCCGGCAGGTCTTCGACCAGGTCGGCCAGATCGTCGATGTCCAGGTCTTCGACCGCGGCGATGATCTCGTCCGGGTCCATGTCCGCGAGCAGGCTTTCGCGCACGTCCTCGCCGACGTGGACCAGCACCTCGCCGTCGTCCTCAGGATCGACCAGGCCCCACACCACCTCGCGCTTGCCCGGCGGCAGTGATTCAAGCAGGTTGCCGATCTCGGCCGGGGCCAGGGTGTTGACCAGGCGACGTACCGGGCCCAGCCGGCCGCTGTCCAGTGCATCGGACAGCATCCGCAGTTGGCGCGCAGTCTTGTCGTGGCGTACAGCTTCAGCCATCGCAGCTCCCGCGGGATAAGAAAAGCCGCGATCCCGGCAAGGATGCGGCAACAGGGGTGTTCAGCGCGTCATTATCGCAAGGGGATGTTTCAGCGCATAGCCGCCGGATGGCGGTAGTGCCGGCCGCTGGCCGGCAACCTCTTGGCCTTCAACGAGACGGGGTCAGATCCCTTTTCCCGCGGGAAAGGGATCTGACCCCAGGCGTGCATGCCCGGCGAGCGGGTGGTGTCAGGGCGTATCGGCCACCAGCGTCAGCCAGCGTTCGATGGCGCGGCGGTCGCGCGCGGTCAGCAGCTTCGGCGCGCGCGCGCGCAGCACGGACAGGTCGGCTTCGCGTATCGCGCGGCGTACCTCCAGCAACGTACCGGGGTGCAGGCTGAACTCGCTCAGGCCCAGCGCCAGCAGCAGCGGGGTCATCCGGGCATCACCGGCCATCTCGCCGCAGACCGCCACCGGGATGCGGTGACGCGCGCCGGTCTCGATCACCATCTGCAGCAGCCGCAGCACGGCCGGGTGCAACGGTGAATACAACTCGCCCAGCGCCTCGTTGTTGCGGTCGGCAGCCAGCAGGTACTGCACCAGATCGTTGGTGCCGATCGACAGGAAATCGACCAGGTCGATGAAGCTCTCCAGCGCCAGCGCAGCGGCGGGGACTTCGATCATCGCGCCCAGCGGTACGTGGTCGGACACCATGTGCCCTTCGCCGCGCAGCTGTTCGGTCAGTTTGAGCATGCGCCGGCGCACGGCCAGCAGCTCCTCGCGGGTGCTGACCATCGGCACCAGTACGCGCAGTTTGCCGTATGCAGACGCGCGCAGGATCGCGCGCAGCTGGGTGTCGGCCACTTTCGGCCGTGCCAGCGACAGGCGCACCCCGCGCAGGCCGAGTGCAGGGTTCTCTTCGTTGCTCAGGGTCAGGCCGGTACGGTCGGCCTTGTCCGCGCCCAGGTCCAGCGTGCGTATGGTGACCGGCCGCCCGCTCATGCCCAGCGCGGCATCGCGGTAGGTCTGGAACTGCTCTTCTTCGTCCGGCAGCTCATTGCGCTGCAGGAACAGGAATTCGGTGCGGTACAGGCCGAGCCCCTGCGCGCCCAGTGCATGCGCCTGGGTCACGTCTTCCAGCGATTCGGCATTGGCCAGCAGGGCAATGTCGACGTGGTCGCGGGTACGGCTGGGCTTGCTGCGCAGGCGGCCGAGCTCGCGCTGCTCGCGCGCATGTTCCTTCAGCCGGACGCGGTAGTCCCGCAGGTTGTCGGCCTGCGGGTTGACGGTGATGCTGCCGTCGGCGCCATCGATGATCAGCACATCGCCATCGGCGATGCGGCTGAGCAGCTGCGGCACGTTGACGATCAGGGGCAGGTGCAGGCTGCGCGCCAGGATCGCGCTGTGCGACAGCGCGCTGCCGGCGGCCGTGACGATGCCGACTACGCCCTGTGCCTGCAGCTGCGCCAGCTCGGAGGGCGCGATGTTGTCACAGACCAGGATCTCGCCGGCCAGGCCTTTCACTGCCGACGGCCGTTCGGGTTGCAGGAAGGCGTGGATGCGCCCGATCACATGGTCGAGATCGTCCATGCGGCTCTTCAGATAGGCATCGTCCATGCCATCGAAGACCTTGGCCAGGCGGTCGCGCTGCAGGCGCAAGGCATAGCCGGCGCTGTACGGGCCACTGCGGATCAGCTCGTCCAGGCCGTACAGCAGCTCGGGGTCGTCCAGCAGCAGCGCGTGCAGGTCGAGGAACTCGCCCACTTCCTGGTTCAGGGCGCCATGCAGGCGCTGGCGCAGCTCGTGCATTTCCGTACGCGCGGCATCCAGCGCCCGGTGCAGGCGCGCCAGTTCGGCCTCGACCTGGTGGGCGGCCACGCGCTGCTCGGCCACCTCCAGCGCATGCGGCAGCCGCACGCGTGCCCGGCCCATCGCCGTTCCGCGCGCGGCGCCGTGGCCGGCCAGCAGCTGTACCGGCCGTTGGCCGGAAGGGACCTGGCTGGCGCGTGCGCGCGGCACGCTCAGCTGTCCTCGTCGAAGCGGCGTTCGAACAGGCCGACCACCGCTTCCATCGCGGCGGCTTCGTCCTCGCCGTTGATGCGCACGGTGACCGGGGTGCCCTGGCCGGCGGCCAGCAGCATCACGCCCATGATGCTCTTGGCGTTGATCTCACGGCCCTTGGCGGCCATGGTCACGTTGCAGCGGAACGGCGCCAGGGTCTGCACCAGCTTGGCGGTGGCCCGGGCATGCAGGCCCAGGCGGTTGCTGACGGTGAGTTCTCGTTCAAGCATCGTCGACTATCGCTCCATTACGGGTACCCGCCGCGGCTGTGGCAGGCAGTTGATCCAGTCCCTGTTCCGGATAATTCATCACCCGCAGCAACATCGGCAGGCTCAGCGCCGATACCCGGCGAACCGGGGTCCCCAGCCGGGCCAGCTGCCCGGCAAGGTTGGCGGGGCTGGCGCCGTACAGGTCGGTCAGGATCAGCACGCCGTCACCTCCATCGACCCGCCGCAAAGCGGCCGAGGCGAGCGGGAGCAGGGCGTCCAGGTCTGCGTCGAACGGTACTTCGAAAGCTTCGGTTTTCAGCGGCAACTGCCGCAGGAGCCGGGTCGCCACGTCAAGCAGGGCGGTCCCGACCCCGGGATGTGTTACGAGGAGAATGCCACAGGTCATTACTGCACGTTAACAGGTCAAGGTGAATCGGCGATAGCAGCAGATGAGGGGTACTGTGTCCCGTATTCAGTGTTGCTCGGGTCGGGGACCTTTTTCATTGGAAAAGGGATCCGACCCCATGCGTTTTTCGATGCCTGGCAGCGATTCATCCACGCATGGCGTGGATCTACCGTGTCGACCAAGGTCGACACCTACCAACAGCGCACGGAATCTGTCAGAGGCGGGGCGGTGTGGGTAGGCAGGACCGTTGGCGCCATGGATGGCGCCATCGAGCCCCCATGGACGGGTTCACGGCGTGTCCTGGCTACCCACACCGCCCCGCCATCCCACGGAATGCCGCTTTTGCTTTTGCTGTTGCTGTTGCTGTTGCTGTTGCTGTTGCCGGCCAGCGGCCGGCACTACCAACGGGTGCCGGGCGCAGCCCGGCCGACCACCCTCAATCCTGTTCGCGGTGGTAGGTGGCCACGTCCTGCCAGCCCATCTCGCGGGCGTGCCGGGCCATGCGCTCGGCCAGGAACACCGAGCGGTGCTTGCCGCCGGTGCAGCCGAACGCCACGGTCACGTAGCTGCGGGTGCCATCCCCCAGTTTCGGCAGCCAGGTATCCAGGAAATCCATCAGCTGGGCCAGGTAACGCTGCACGTCGGGCTGCGCTTCCAGATAGTCGCGCACGCCCGGCTCGCGGCCGCTCAGCGCGCGCAGGTCCGGGTCCCAGTGTGGATTGGGCAGCACCCGCGCATCGAACACGAAGTCCGCCTCGGCCGGTACGCCGCGCTTGTAGGCGAATGATTCGAACAGCAGCGACAGGCCAGTGGCATGGTCCATCGCGAACTCGGTGATGATCCGCCGCCGAAGCTGGTGCACGTTGAGGGTGCTGGTATCGATCACCGCATCGGCCTCGCGGCGCAACGGTGCGGTCAGCTCGCGCTCGCGGGCGATCGCTTCGGGCAGCGACAGGCCCAGCTGGCTCAGCGGATGGCGACGACGGGTGTCGGCGTAGCGCTTGAGCACCGTTTCGTCGCTGGCCTCGAAGAACAGTACCTTCACTTCCACGCCGGCGTCGGTGGCCAGCTGCCGCCAGTCGCCCAGCTGGCTCAGGTCGGCCTGGCCGCGCACGTCGATGCCCACCGCCAGCCGGCGCGGCGCGCTGCCGTCGTGGTTGGCCAGCAGGCTGCGCACGAACTCCGGCAGCAGGTGGATCGGCAGGTTGTCCGAGCAGTAGTAGTCCTGGTCCTCGAAGGTCTTCAGGGCGACGGATTTACCCGAGCCGGACAGGCCGCTGACGATGATCAGGGTCGGGGCGGTGGGGATTGCGGTGCTCATGGACAGGCTCTTCGAGGGGCAGGAGGATCAGGGAGTTCGCCGTTCCAACAGGTTGCTGTGGCGGGCGATGAACATGGCCGCCGGGTCAATGCCCTTGGTGCGCAGGATGTGCAGGCGGGTGGCGGCTTCGGTCAGCACGGCCAGGTTGCGGCCGGGCATCACCGGCAGGGTGATCAGCGGAACGTCCAGATCCAGCACATGGCGGGTGCCCGAGTCGCCGGTCAGGCGCTCGTAGCCATGCGGGGTGGGTTCGGTCATCGGCTTGGTCAGGTGGACGATCAGCCGAAGGTACTTGTTCTTCTTTACAGCCGTGTCGCCGAACATCTCGCGCACGTTCAGCACGCCCAGACCGCGCACTTCCAGCAGGTCCTGCAGCAGTTCGGGGCAGGTGCCGTCGAGCACGTCCGGGGCGATCTGGGTGAACTCGGGGGCGTCGTCGGCGACCAGGCGGTGACCACGGCTGAGCAGTTCCAGTGCCAGCTCGCTCTTGCCCGACCCGGCCTCACCGGTGATCAGCACGCCAATGGAATAGATCTCCATGAACACGCCGTGCAGGATCACCCTCGGCGCGAGCGTGCGCGCCAGGTGGTAGGACAGGTGGTTCAGCAGTTCGTGGCCGCGCTTGGGCGACAACCACAGCGGCGTGCCGGATTCATCGGCGGCGGCGCGCAGGTCTTCCGGGCAGGCCTGGTTGCGGGTCAGCACCAGCGCAAGCGGGTGCGACTGCATGATCTTTTCGATGGTCTCCCAGCGCTGGCGCGGTTCCAGCGCATCCAGCCAGGACAGTTCCTCGGTGCCCAGGATCTGCACCTTGTTGGGATAGATGGCGTTGAGGTAGCCGGCCAGCGAGGGGCGCCGCGAGACGGTATTGCCGGCCTCCAGCTCGCGCTTCTCACCGGATTTGCCTGCGGCCCAGCGCAGCCCCAGCCGCTCGCGCTGCTGTTCGAACAGTTCACGGGCGGTGATGCTGGTATTCATGCGGCGCTCGCAGGTGGGGTCATGTCCAGCGCCTCGCGCAGGGCCCGGGCATCGCCGGCCGCACGCAGGGCCTGGCGGATATCCGGCGCGGAAAACAGCTCGGCCAGCTCGGACAGCAGCATCAGGTGCTGGTGGGTGTAGTGGGCCGGGACGGCCATCGCGAACACCAGGTCCACCGGCTCTTCGCCGCCGAAGTCGACCGGGGCCGCCAGACGCAGCAGGGCGCCACGGGGGCGGTCCAGGGTCGGCGCGCGGCCGTGGGGGATGGCGATACCGTGGCCGATCGCGGTGCTGCCCAGGGCTTCGCGCTGGCACAGGTTCAGATAGATCTGTTCGGCATTGGCCTGGCGGCAGGCCAGCAACCCGGCGGCGGCCTGCAGGACGCTGTCACGGTCGGTGGCCGTGCAGAGCTGGGTCTGCACGGCCGCCAGGAGGTCAGTCAGGGGCATGTCTGCGGGGAACGGTGGCGATCAGCCACCATTGTCGCCCACCGGCAGCGGTGCGTGCTGCTGTTTTTTCTCCTTGTGCTTGATGACCAGGCGGTCAAGCTTGTCCGCAAGCAGGTCGATCGCGGCATACATGGTCTGGCCGCCGGCCTCGGCGTGCAGGGTCTGCCCCGGGATGTTGAGGCTGGCGTCGACGTGGTGTTCGGTCTTCTGCAGCTTGAGGGTCACCCGCGCTTCGCAGTGCTGGTCGAAGTGTTTTCCGATCCGGGCCAGCTTCTCCTCCACATAGGACTGCAGGGCCGGGGTGACTTCGACGTCTTTGCCAAACGTTTCGATGCGCATCGGGTTTCTCCTGTGTTCGGATGTGCCAATGAACCTCTCCGCCGGGCGCGGCGGCGCGTCAAGCGATTCTGACCCTTTCGTGCGAGGCGGAGATGTTCATGGCTTCACGATACTTCGCCACGGTGCGTCGCGCTACTGGAATTCCCGACGATTTGAGCAGGTCAGCCAGCTTGGCGTCAGAAAGCGGCTTGCGCGGGTTTTCGTCGTCGATCAGGCGCCGGATCATCGCCTGGATGGCGGTGCTGGACGCCTCGCCACCGCCTTCGGTATCGATGCCCGAGGCAAAGAAGGCACGCAGCGGCAGCGTGCCGCGCGGCGTGCGCACATGCTTGCGGGCGATCGCGCGCGACACCGTCGACTCGTGCAGGCCCAGTTCGGCGGCGATCTCGCGCAGGGTCAGCGGACGCAGCGCCTGTTCGCCGAACTCGAGGAAACCGGCCTGCTGGTGGATCAGGCTGCGCACCACCCGCAGCAGGGTTTCACCGCGCTGCTGCAGGCCCTTCAGCAGCCAGCGCGCCTCCTGCAGCTGGCCACGCAGGTAGCCGGCGTCGGCCTCGCCACAGCGGCGGATCAGCTGTTCGTAGCCACGGTGGATCACCACCTTTGGCCCGGCATGGGCGGCCAGCGCCGCGCGCCAGATGCCGTTCTGCCGCCACACCACCACGTCGGGCACCACGTAGGTATCCTGCGAAAGCGGCGCGATCTGAGTCCCTGGACGCGGGTCCAGCGAGCGCAGCAGGGCGACCGCTGCCTCGACCTCGTCCAGCGGCTGTTTCAGTTCATGGGCCAGACCGGCGACGCCACTGCGTGGCAGCCGTTCCAGCGGGCCTGCGGCAATCTGCCGCGCCAGCGCCAGGCCCGCGGTGTCACCAGGCAACACATCCAGCTGCAGCTGCAGGCATTCGCCGAGCGTGCGCGCGGCAACGCCGACCGGGTCGAAGCGCTGGATGCGATGCAGCACGGCGAGGATCTCGTCCTCGTCGGCGTGGATCGCCGGCAACAGGGTTTCAGCGATGGTGGCCAGCGGCTCGCGCAGGTACCCGTCGTCGTCCAATGCATCGATCAGTGCCGCGCCGATGCTGCGATCACGCGAGGACAGATGCGACAGATGCAGCTGCCACAGCAGATGGTCGGCCAGTGTTTCGGTTTCGGCTACGCGCTCGGCAGCGCTGCCGTTGTCGTCGTCATCGTCGAAGCTGCCGCCACTGCCGGCAGCGCTCCAGTCGAGCTCGGCCGGTGCCCAGTCGTCGCCATTGTCGGCGCGTTCGGCCGGCGTGTCGGCGTCCGTGTTGTCGCCGCCTTCATTGGCGGCACTGCTGTCGTTGCTGTCGGCCCAGTCCAGCAGCGGATTGCTTTCCACGGCCTGGGCGATTTCAAGCTCCAGCTCGGTCGTGGACATCTGCAGCAGCTTGATCGCCTGCTGCAGCTGGGGGGTGAGCACCAGCTGCTGTCCCAACGATGTCTGCAGCCGAGTCTTCATGCCTGTGCCGAACGGAAGGAAAGGGACCCAGCACCTGCGGTCACAGCTTGAAGGAATCCCCAAGGTAGACGCGACGTACGTCAGCGTTGTCCAGGATCGCCTCCGGCGAGCCCTGGGCCAGCACGGTGCCCTCGGCGAGGATATACGCGCGGTCGCAGATTCCCAAGGTCTCGCGCACGTTGTGGTCGGTGATCAGCACGCCGATACCACGCTGCTTGAGATGGGTGACGATGCGCTGGATTTCGCCCACCGAGATCGGGTCGACACCGGCAAACGGTTCGTCGAGCAGGATCAGGCGCGGCTGCGCGGCCAGTGCGCGGGCGATCTCGCAGCGACGACGTTCGCCACCGGACAGGCTGGCACCGAGCTGGTCGGCGACATGGCCCAGCTGCAGCTCGTCGAGCAGGCTGTTCAATTCGCGTTCGCGGCCGGCCGAATCCAGGTCTTCGCGCAGTTCAAGCACCAGGCGGAGGTTGTCGGCCACGGTCAGCTTGCGGAACACCGACGGCTCCTGCGGCAGGTAGCCCACGCCCTGCTTGGCACGGGTGTACATCGGGTCGCTGGTGATGTCCTTGCCGTCGAGCACGATGCTGCCTGCATCGGCGGCGACCAGGCCGACGATCATGTAGAAACAGGTGGTCTTGCCGGCACCGTTGGGGCCGAGCAAACCGACCACTTCACCGGCGTCGAGGGTCAGCCCGAAGTCCTTGACGACTTCGCGCTGCTTGTAGCGCTTGCGCAGGCCCTTGGCGACGAGCATTACTTCTTGCTCCCCGCCGGCCTGGCCGGCGTACTGGCCGGAGCCGCCGCCTTGGGTGCGGCGGCCGGCTGTGCTGCCGCGTTCTTGTTCTTCGGCGGAATGACGGTGCGCACACGGCTGCCATCACCACCGGAGTTCATCTCCCCGGTGCGGGTGTTGTAGACCATGCGCTGGCCGGCATTGGTGCCGCGCGCGCTGGTGACCTTGTAGTTGCCGGTCAGGGTGATGATCTCGGTCTTGATGTCGTAGTCGATGCGATCAGCCACCGCGTCCATCCAGGTGCCGTCGTCAAGCTGCTGCTTCATCGTGGCCTGCTTGCCGGAGAACACCGCACGCACGGCCTCGCCGTCCTTCAGGTAGATCTCCGCTTCGGACGCGCGGATGTCCAGCGTGCCCTGGGTGACGGTCACACCCTGCGAGAGCACGGTCTTGCCATCGCCGGTAAGCACGCCCGACTGGGCGCCGGACTCGATGTTCATGTTCTCGTTGCGATCGGTGGACTTGGCAAAGGCGGCGCTGGGAACCAGGAGACCGAGCGCGAGTACGGCTGCAAAGGGGATCTTCATCGGGGTCCGTTCTACCGGTGGGGCCGTCCGGGAAACCGGCGGCGGGTGGGTGGGCCGCCTTCCTTGCGCCGGTCCGGGGACGTCGCAGGAGGGTGGCGGAATCAGCGTCGGGGCGTGTAACGGCCCTTGGACTGGCTGAGGAAATGATACGTGTTGTTCTTCGAATCCACCTCGAAGCCGACGCCGGACTGTTCCATGCCGGGGCGGGTCATGGTGACCCGCGCATCGGTGCGGGCGCGGTTCTCCTTCGGAAACACGTCCAGGTGGTCGGTGCGGAAAGTGGTCGGCACCACGCCCGGATCGGCCGGACTGTCGCCGGCGACATTGCCGCGCAGCTTCATCTCGTCGCCCTTGGCACTGAGCCAGCCGGTCTCGGCGCGCAGGGTCCAGTGCTTGCCATCCTTGTCCGGCATCTCGAACAGCGGGGTGGCGATGTTGATGGTCTGGTCGCCGCGCTGGCGTTCCAGCCGCGGTGCGCGCAGGGTGGTCGATTCCTTGCCCTGCTCATCCAGCGCGACGATCTGGAAGTCGTGCAGGATGTAGTCCACGCCGGCGTCCTGGCCGGCAGTGGCCGGGCCCTTGTCACGGTTGCGCAGGGCCGCCCAGCTGCTGAGCAGGGCCGCCAGCAGCAGGCCGATGCCGAGCACGGTGCGCCAGTTCAGGGTGGGCAGGTTCATGCGCCGAACCTCGCCAGCACCGCGTCCACATGGCCCTGGGCGGCCAGCAGGATGTCGCACAGTTCACGGGCGGCGCCACGTCCGCCATCGGCGCGGGTCTGCCAGTGCACGCGCTCGGCGATCCACGGGTGGGCGTTGGCTGGCGCCACCGCCAGGCCGACCGCGCCCAGCGGCGCCAGGTCCGGCAGGTCGTCGCCCATGAAGGCCACCTGCTCCAGGCCGATGCCATGCTGTGCGCACAGCGTCTGCACGCTGGCCAGCTTGTCGCCCACGGCGATCTGGGTGTCGATGCCGAGGTCGGCGCCGCGCTTGAGCGCGGACTGGCTGTTGCGCGCGGTGATCAGCACGGGGTGGATGCCGTGCTGCTGCAGCAGTTTCAGGCCCAGACCGTCCTGCACGAAGTACGCCTTGCTCTCGTTGCCGTCCTTGTCGTAGTACAGCCGACCGTCGGTGAGGGTACCGTCCACGTCGAAGCAGGCCAGGCGGACGCGGGCCGCAGCGGCATGCAGGTGGGCGGGGAACGCGGGCAGCGGGGACCAGGGCATCAGGCGATCAGGCTCGGTGGGGGCGGGTGGGGCATTACAGACTGAATGGGGTCTACGGACTGTCGGTTAAACCACCCGGGCCCGCAACAGGTCATGAATGTTCAGGGCGCCGACCGCACGGCCCTGGCCATCGACCACGATCAGGCCGTTGATTTTCTGGGTCTCCATCTGCCGCGCGGCCTCTACGGCCAGCTGGTCGGCACCGATGGTGCGCGGGTTGCGGGTCATCACATCGGCGATCTTCGCGGTGCGCACGTCCAGCGCGCTGTCCAGCGCCCGGCGCAGGTCGCCGTCGGTGAACAGGCCGATCAGCACGCCATCGGCGTCGACCACGGCGGTCATGCCGAGGCGCTTGCGGCTCATTTCCACCAGCGCCTCGCTGAGGCTGGCATCGGCGCCCACGCTGGGCAGGTCCTCGCCGGTGTGCATGACATCGGTGATGTGCAGCAGCAGGCGACGGCCGAGGCTGCCGGCCGGGTGCGAGCGGGCGAAGTCGTCGGCGGTGAAGCCGCGCGCATCAAGCAGGGCTACGGCCAGCGCATCGCCCATCGCCAGCGAGGCGGTGGTGCTGGAGGTCGGCGCCAGCGCCAGCGGGCAGGCCTCGGCCGGCACGCTCACATCCAGGTGGATGTTGGCGGCCGTGGCCAGGCTCGACTGCGGGCGGCCGGTCATGGAAATCAGCACGTTGCCCTGGCGCTTGAGCACAGGCAGCAGCATCAGCACCTCATCGGACTCGCCCGAATAGGACAGGGCCAGTACCACGTCGGCTTCGGTGATCATGCCCAGGTCGCCGTGGCCGGCTTCGCCGGGATGCACGTAGAACGCCGGTGTGCCGGTGGAGGCCAGGGTGGCGGCGATCTTGCGGGCAATGTGGCCGGATTTGCCCATGCCGGTGGCGACCACCCGGCCGCGGCTGGCCAGGATCGCCTCGCAGGCCTGCTGGAAGGCCTCGCCAAGGCGGTCGGCGACGGCATCCAGCGCCTGCCGCTCGATCTCGAACACGCGGCGGCCACTGGCGACCAGGCCGGCAGGGTCGACGGAACGGGGGGGCAACAGGGATTCGGCCATGCGGACGCCACGCAGCGGAAGTAGAATGGAGGCACATTTTATTAGGAAAGCCCGTTGGACGCCGACACCATCCGCAATCTGATCGAAACCGGCCTGCCTGGCGCCCGCGCCGACGTGCAGGGCGATGATGGCGTGCATTTCGAAGCGACCGTGGTCTGCGAGGCGTTCGCCGGCAAGATGCCGCTGGCCCGCCACCGCATGGTCTATGCCACGCTGGGCGACCTGATGGGCGGCGCGATCCACGCGCTGGCGCTGAAAACCGTGACCCCGGCCGAAGCCGGCTGAACCGCAGAAGATCCCGAATACATGGCCAAGATCGTTGTGACCGGCGGCGCTGCGCTGCACGGTGAAGTGAGCATCTCCGGCGCCAAGAACGCCGTCCTCCCCATCCTCTGCGCGACCCTGCTGGCCGATGAGCCGGTGGAGATCACCAACGTGCCGCACCTGCACGACGTGGTCACCACGGTCAAGCTGCTGGGCGAACTGGGTGCCAAGGTCACCATCGACCAGGGCACGCTGTCGCGTGGCAGTGCGATCGTGGTCGACCCGCGTTCGGTCAACCAGCACGTTGCGCCGTACGAGCTGGTCAAGACCATGCGCGCCTCGATCCTGGTGCTGGGCCCGCTGCTGGCCCGCTTCGGCGCGGCGGAAGTGTCGCTGCCCGGCGGCTGCGCGATCGGTTCGCGTCCGGTCGACCAGCACATCAAGGGCCTGCAGGCGCTGGGTGCCGAGATCGTGGTCGAGAACGGCTTCATCAAGGCCACTGCCAAGCGGCTGAAGGGCGGCCATTTCACCTTCGACATGGTCAGCGTCACCGGCACCGAGAACGTGCTGATGGGCGCGGTGCTGGCCGAAGGCACCACCGTCCTCGACAACTGCGCGATGGAACCGGAAGTGACCGATCTGGCGCATTGCCTGATCGCGCTGGGCGCGAAGATCGAAGGCCTGGGCACTGCCCGCCTGGTCATTGAAGGCGTCGAGCGCCTGTCCGGCGGCCGCCACGAAGTGCTGCCCGACCGCATCGAGACCGGTACCTTCCTGGTCGCTGCGGCGATGACCGGCGGCAAGGTCACGGTCAACCGTGCGCGCCCGAACACCATGGACGCGGTGTTGTCTAAGCTGGTCGAGGCCGGCGCGAAGATCGAGACCACCGAAGACACCATCACCCTGGACATGCAGGGCAAGCGACCGAAGGCGGTCAACCTGACCACCGCGCCGTACCCCGCATTCCCGACCGACATGCAGGCGCAGTTCATGGCGCTCAACTGCGTGGCCGACGGCGTCGGCGTGATCAACGAAACGATCTTCGAGAACCGTTTCATGCACGTCAACGAACTGCTGCGCCTGGGCGCGGACATCCAGGTCGAAGGCCACACCGCCATCGTGCGTGGCAGCGAGACCCTGAGCGGTGCGCCGGTAATGGCCACCGACCTGCGTGCCTCGGCCTCGCTGATCCTGGCCGGCCTGATGGCCAGCGGCGAGACCACCATCGACCGCATCTATCACCTTGATCGTGGCTACGAGAACATCGAAGAGAAGCTGTCTTCGCTCGGCGCCACCATCCGGCGCGTGCCATGATCCTGCGCGGCAAGTTCAGCCCGCGCCGCAAGGCGCTGCTGGCCCTGGTGCTGATCGTGCTGGCGTGGCTGGGCTATGCCTGGTACGCCAACATCGCCATCACCCAGGGCATCGAGCAGAAGGACATGGACTGGAACGGCGACGGCACGGTCTCGCGTGACGAGATCATCGAATCGTTCTACGCGGTCGCGGTGAACGACAGCCAGGACGGCAACCGCCATTGCCGCACCTTCATCTGGCGCAGCACCGGCGAGCAGATCCGCGTGGACTGCCGCACCGAGTTCAAGCCGGCCGCGGCCGAGCAAAAGAAGTAAGAACAACGCCCGCGAAAGCGGGCGTTTTTTTACGGTAGATCCACGCCATGCGTGGATGAAGGCGCCGGGTCGCTGTCGGGGTCAGAGCCCTTCCCGTTGGGAAGGGATCCGACCCCGGGCGCTCAGTTCATCGCCTTGATGGTCAGGTCCAGCGCATCGCGGCCGCTCTCACGCTGCAGCATGCGCGCCGGCACCGGGAATTCCGGCACGATCCACGCGATCAGCTCCTTGTTGCCGTCGGCACGCGAGACCTTGGTGGCCTCGTAGCTCTTGCCGCCCACGGTGATCGATTCCTTGCCGACCACGCGGTAGGTCATGTTCTTGATGCGGCCTTCGTCGACCATGCGATAGGTCAGCGGCTTGCCGGCGGCCAGGTCGCGGGCGATTGCCAGGTTGATCAGCAGCGCGTCCATGTCGCCCGTCTTCAACGCGATGGGGCCCGCACGGTCCGGCTTGATGTCGCCGGTCCAGGTGGCCTGGTTGCTGGTCCAGTTGTAGTTGGCCTGCACATTGCGCTTCTTCACCAGCAGTGCCGAACGGTCCTGGCTGCTGAGCGGGCGCAGCTGGCCGCGCACCTCTTCGAACACGGTGCTCTGGCTCAGGTCGGCCAGCTGGTTCTTCACCTGCAGCGTGTAGCGCCACTTGTTGGCTCCCTCGCTGCTCAGCGTCATGCTGCCATTGGCCTGCATGCCCATGTAGCTGGCCAGGTAATCGGCCTTGAATGGCTGCAGGGCCATGGCCGGCAGGCTGGCCACCGACAGTGCGGCTGCAGCGATCCAGGTGAGGGGGCGGGTCAGGGTGCTCATGCTCAGACTCCTTGGTACTCGATCAGGCGTAGATCGACGCGGTCTTCGCCGTCTTCGCGTTGCAGGATGCGCACCGGGGTGGGGACACCGTTGGCGATCCAGAGGATGGTTTCGTTGTTGCCGCCGTTGGTCCGGTAGACCCGCAGCGCGTTGTAGGACAGGTCGCCGACCTCGACGTTCTCGGTCTGCGGCGCGGCCTGGTAGTCGTGCTGGCGGACCTTGCCCATGTCCACGTAGCGGTAATGCATGGTGGCGCCCGGGCGGGCATCACGCATGATCGCCAGATTGATCAGCAGCGCGCTCTGGTCGCCCGGCTGCAGCGGGATCGGTTGCGCACGTTCCTTCTTGACGTCGCCGCTCCACTGCGCGGTGCCGGCCTGCCAGTTGTACGTGCCGACCGCCTTCTTGCCCAGGAACAGGCCCTTGCGCACCGTGCTCTGGCTGAGCGGCGCATAGACGCCGCTGCGCTCTTCGAACACCGTGCTCTGTTCGATGTTCAGGCCCAGCACGCTTGCAAAGCCGCGGCGGCCAACCACCTGCATGTCCACCCGCCACTGGTTGCCGCCGGTGTGGGTGACCTGCATGCTGGCGTCGCCGGCCTCCTTGCCTTTGTAGAAGGCCTGGTAGGTCGCGGTGAACGGCTGCAGCGGCGGCGGCTCCCAGGCCAGCGCCGGCGGCATCGGCACGGCCGGTTCCGCAGGCGGTTGGACTGCAGGCGCCGGCTGCGCAGGGGCCGCAGGCGCTTGCACCTGGCCCCAACCCACGCCGGGAAGCACGACAAGCGACAGCAGCAATGAAGTGGACAGCAGGGTCGTGGTCTTCATGGAGGACAGGAGCTGCAGGAGGGGGGCAGGATGCCAGCCCCGCAGTCAGCGGGGCGTGTGCGTGGGCGTTACCGGTTCAGGTTCCCGGCGGAATCTAGGGCCAGTGGGCTAAACAGGGGGTGACCGTCCAGGTGCGGCTGCCCCTCCCGTTCAGTCAGGCGGCCGGCGCACAGCAGCTGGAGGGTGGCGATCAGCAGGGGATGCTCCACCGCCAGCACGCGCGCGGCCAGGCTGTCGGCGTCATCGCCGGGCATCACCGGTACCCGTACCTGGGCCAGCACGGCGCCGGCATCCAGTTCGGGAACGACCAGATGCACGCTGGCCCCGTGCTCGGCATCGCCGGCGTCCAAAGCTCGCGCATGCGTATCCAACCCTTTGTGCAGTGGCAGCAGGGAGGGGTGGATGTTGACCAGGCGGCCATTGAAGCGCTGCACGAAGGCGGCGCCGAGAATGCGCATGTAGCCGGCGCAGACGATCCAGTCCGGCGCGGCCGCGGCCAGTGCATCGCCCAAGGCCTGCTCGTAGGCGGCGCGGTCGTCGAATTCCTTCGGCGCATGTGCCCAGCGCAGGCTGGCGCCGACCCGTTGCAGCGCGGCGGCGGCCGGGCGGTCGGAGAACACGCCGACGACCTCGGCGGGCAGGCGCCCGGCCGCGATGGCATCGAGGATGGCCTGCAGGTTGCTGCCGCGCCCAGAGGCGAGCACCGCGATGCGGGTGGGCGCGGTCATTGCGCGGGACTCCGGCGGATCAACGGCCAGCTCAGCAGGCTGCCCACGGTCGCCAGCAGCATGTCGGCATGGGCGTCCCACATGTCGCCCTGCTGCCCGTTGTAGGCCTCGGCGGCGTCCGGCGACAGGGCCAGCGCGATGGCCCACTCGAACCACTCGTAGACCAGGCTGGCGCACATCACTGCCATCACCGCCAGGGTGAAAGCCTGGCGGCGGCGCAGCGCCGGCCAGGCATGGCGTGCCAGCTGCAGCAGCGCAGGCGTGAAGCAGACGCCGAACAGGAAGTGGATAAGCCGGTCGAAATGATTACGCTGCCAGCCAAACGCCGCATTCGGCGACCAGCCGGCCAGCGCCTGCGCCCATGCGTCGTAGGGCACGTTCGAGTACAGCCAGCGCGCAGCCACGCAGTGCAGTGCAATGAAGCCGCAGATCGCGATGAAGGCACCGTTGCCCAGCCAGCCACCCCGGCGGTCGACCCATAGCAGTGCGGCCAGCCCGATCACGGTCAGGGTGCTGTGCAGGGCCTGCTCGGTGGGCCACAGCGGGTGGATCCAGCTGATCGCGAACACCGCCAGCACGGCGGCGAAGGCCAGCTTCTTGGGGCCCGTGAAACGGGAAGCGGCAGGCGAGGCGGTCGTGGAGAGGGCAGGCGCGGACATGGGGAGTCGATCAGGGGAGGGGGGCGTCTGCCGGCAAGCTCAGACGCTGAGATGGTCGCCACGGTCGAACAGTGCGGCCATGTCAGGCTTGGACAGAAACACCCAGGCATAGGCGGTCAGGGCCATGCCCAGCGGGCCAGCCAGTACCGCCAGCCAGGCCGCGCGCTGGCACCAGGCCAGCCCGGTGCGGCGCGACAGCAGGCGTGCGGTGTGCAGCTGCACGACGCCAAGCGCGGCCGCCAACAGCGAAATGACCCCGTACACCGTGGCCAGTACCGCGCCATCGGCCAGCCCGCGTGAGCTGGCGACCAGGCCGATGAAACCGAGGAACGCCAGCGCGGCCATCCAGTGGAAAACCGCCAGCGCGTAGAACAGCACCTTCAGCGTCTGCAGGTGGCTGGCCAGCTGCAGTTGCGCCAGGGTCTGCTGTGGTAGCGGCGGTGGTGCGCCGGGTGTCGTCATGTCGTTGCACCACTTGCATCGAAGGCGGCCTTGACCTGCGGGCGCAGCAGCGTAACCAGGGTGAATACCCCCAGAACGGTGCCCAGCGGCGCGCACAGGCAGAGCAGGCCGGCCACGATCAGGCACAGCAGGTGGCGACGACGCTGGGCCAGGCAGCGTCCGGCCTGGATGACGAATGCGGCCATGCCCAGGCCACCGGCGACGAACACAGTCCCCAGCACCGTGAACACCCAGCCGAACAGGCGCTGTTCGGCCGGCGACGAGGGCTGACCCCCGGAGTTCATCGGCAGATGGCCGCTCAGCGCACTGATGCCGAGCACGATGTACAGAATGAAAAACAGCGAGAGCAGCGCGATCAGGCCGCCGAACACGTAGTGCGCGATGGACAGCGCGCGCAGGTGGTCAGCGTCCTGCCTGCTGAAGACCGGCACGGCCGCCAACGGCGGCGGTACCGGGGTGGGTGCCAGGGGGGGCGTTGCGTCCATGCGGGCTCCTCGGGGTCGGGTTCAGCCGATGCGGACGCGTTCGGCGCCTTCGGCGGTGACCACCTGGCCGATGGTCCAGTGGTCCAGGCCCTGGGCTTGGACCGCCTCGGACACGGCAGCGACCTGCTCCGCTGCCACGATCAGCACGAAGCCGATGCCGCAGTTGAAGGTGCGCCACATCTCGCTGTCGGCGACCGCGCCTTCTTTCTGCAGCCACTGGAACACTGGCGGCAGGGTCCAGGACGAGGCCTGGATGTCCAGGCCGAGGCCATCGGGCACGACGCGGATGATGTTCTCGGTCAGGCCGCCACCGGTGATGTGGGCCATGCCGTGGATGGCATCGCCGTGCGACTTCAGCAGCGACAGGATCGGCTTCACGTACAGGCGGGTCGGTGCCATCAGCGCGTCGACCAGCTTCACGCCACCTTCCAGTTCCAGATCGGCCGGGCGGCCGGCGCGGTCGTAGATGCGGCGCACCAGCGAGTAGCCGTTGGAATGCGGGCCGGACGAGGCGATGCCGATCAGCACGTCGCCGGCGGCCACGCTGGCGCCGTCCTTCAGCTCGCTCTTCTCGACCGCAGCCACCGTGAAGCCGGCCAGATCGTACTCGCCCGGGGCGTACATGTCGGGCATTTCAGCGGTTTCACCGCCGATCAGCGCGCAGCCGGCCTCGGTGCAGCCGTTGGCGATGCCGCCCACCACCGCCGCGGCGGTATCGACGTCCAGCTTGCCGGTGGCGAAGTAGTCCAGGAAGAACAGCGGCTCGGCGCCCTGTACCAGCACGTCGTTCACGCACATCGCGACCAGGTCGATGCCGATCGTATCGTGGCGGTTCAGCTGATGGGCCAGCTTCAGCTTGGTGCCCACGCCGTCGGTACCCGACACCAGCACCGGCTCGCGGTACTTGTTGGACAGGTCGAACAGGGCGCCGAAGCCGCCCAGACCGCCCATCACTTCCGGGCGGAAGCTGCGCTTGACCAGGGGCTTGATCCGCTCGACCAGCGCGTTGCCGGCGTCGATGTCGACACCCGCGTCACGGTAGGTGAGGGGGGAGGGGGCGGAAGACGGGGTGTTGGTCACGGGCGTCGGCGCTGGCAGGGGTTGAACGGGCGATTTTAACAGGCCGCATTGGCGCAAAGGCCGTATTCGGGCAACAATTCCCCCGGATTCGTCGAGCCAATGGATGTCCTGATGCGCCGCAGCCTGATTCTGACCCTGCTCCTTGCACTGAGCCTACCGGTGGCCACGATGGCCCAGAGCGGCCTGCGCACCGAGGGAGATGTTGCCACCGCCTCGGGTGCGTACGAGGCCGAAGTGCCCGTCAACAGCCAGGCCGAAACCGATCGCAACGGCGCCCTGGCCCGTGCCCTGAGCGTGGTGCTGGGCAAACTGTCCGGCGACCGCAACGTGATGTCCCGCCCCGGCGTGGTGCAGGCGCTGCGCAACGCCAAGGACTACGTGGCCAGCTACGACTACAAGCAGGACCAGAGCGTGGGCGCCAGCGGCGCGCCGAGCTTCAGGACCCTGCTGGTGGCCCGCTTCCGCGAGGATGACGTCGACTCGCTGGTCTCGGCGCTGGGCCTGCCGCTGTGGCCGCAGCCGCGGCCGAAACCGGTGGTGTGGTTGGCCGTCGACGACGGCAGTGGCCCGCGCCTGGTCAGCGTGCAGCAGGCCAACGCCGCCCGCCCGCTGCTGAACCGCGCCATCGAGCGGGGTTACAAGCTGGGCCTGCCCAGCGGCGGTGCCGCCGAACAGGCGCTGGCCGGTGCCATCTGGCGCCAGGACAGTGCCGCCGTGGCCCGCGCCTCGTCGCGCTACTCGCCGCCGATGCAGCTGATCGGCAAGCTCTACCGCGCCAACGGCGGCTGGCAGGCGGACTGGGTGTTCGTCGACAACGGCCGCGAGCTGAACAAGTGGACCAGCAAGGACGCCAACGCCATGCGTGCGATGGCCGCCGGTGCCGATGGCGCCGCCGACGCGCTGGTCAAGCGCTATGCCAAGGCGGGTGCCGCCGTCGGTCAGGCCGGGACCTACCGCGTGGTGGTCACCGGCATCAACAGTGCCGACGACTACCTGCGCCTTGCCGCCGGCCTGCGCGAGGTGCCGGTGGTGCGCAACGTCACCCCGCTGCACGCTTCGGCCGGCCAGCTGGAGCTGAGCCTGGAGATGACCACCGGCCTGGCCGGCTTCAACCGCATGCTGGGCGACAATGGCGTGCTGGTGCCCAGCGCGACGCTGCCGGCCCTGCCGACCCCGATCGATGACACCACCGGTGCCCCGGTGGCCGCGCCGGTCAGCAACGAGTACCGCTTGCGATGACCCTGACCCCGGAAGCCGAAATCGCGCAGTTCCTGCGCCGCCTGAAGTACATCCTGTTTGCCGGCCTGGTCGGCTGGGTGGTGTGGCTGCTGGCACCGATCCTGACCCCGTTCGTGCTGGCGCTGGCGCTGGCGTGGCTGGGCGATCCGCTGGTGGACCGCATCGAGGCCACCGGCCGTTCGCGCATGACCGGCGTGGTGCTGGTGTTCGCTGCGATGGTGCTGGTGATCGTGGCGCTGCTGCTGGTGCTGGTGCCGATGATCGAGCGCCAGATCACCACCCTGATTGCGGTCGCGCCGCAGGCACAGGCGTGGCTGATGGAGAAGGGGATCCCCTGGTTCGAGCAGAAGACCGGCCTGGAAGTGATGCAGTGGCTGGATCCGGACCGCCTGATCGAATGGGTGCGCAGCCACTGGCAGCAGGCCGGCGGCTTCGCCACCACATTCATGGGCTACGTCTCGCGTTCGGGCTTTGCGATGGTGACCTGGGTGGTCAACATCCTGCTGCTGCCGATCCTGGCGTTCTACTTCCTGCGCGACTGGGACAAGCTGGTCGAGCGGGTGGCGTCGGTGATTCCGCGCAACCACATCGGCACCATCAGCGCGTTGGCGCGCGAGTCCAACGAGGTGCTGGGGGCGTTCATCCGCGGACAGTTCCTGGTGATGCTGGCGCTGGGCGTGATCTATGCCGGCGGCCTGTCGCTGGTCGGCCTCAAGCTGGGCCTGCTGATCGGCCTGATTGCCGGCCTCATCAGCTTCATCCCATACCTGGGCGCGACCACTGGCGTGCTGATGGCGGTGATCGCGGCACTGGTGCAGGCGCAGGGCTTCGACCTGAAGCTGCTGATCCTGGTGGGCGTGGTGTTCACCGTGGGCCAGCTGCTGGAAAGCTACGTGCTGACCCCGCGTATCGTCGGCGACAAGATCGGCCTGCACCCGGTGGCAGTGATCTTTGCGGTGATGGCCGGCGGCCAGCTGTTCGGCTTCCTCGGCATGCTGCTGGCGCTGCCGGTGGCGGCGGTGACCAACGTGCTGCTGCGCTATGCGCATCAGCGCTACCGCCAGAGCGAGCTGTACGTGGGCGAGAAGCCGGCGATCGTGCTTGATGGCGTAGTGGACGCCCCCCATATCATCGTTCCGAACGACAAGGGCCCCGACCTGAAGTGATGGGTGTGCCGCAACTGCCGCTGGCCCTGCATTACCCGCGGGACCAGCGCCTGGAGACCTTCATCGGCGCGCCGGACGGCGCGCTGGCGCAGCTGCGCGCGATCGCGGTTGGTGCCAGCCACGACTGGGTCTACCTGGAAGGTGCGGCGGGAACCGGCAAGACCCACCAGGCGCTGGCGATGTGCTCCAGCGCCGAGCAGGCCGGGCGCCTGCCGACGTACGTGCCACTGGCCAGCGCAGCAGGCCGCGTCCGTGCAGCGCTGGATGGGCTGGACGCACGCGAACTGGTGGCGCTGGACGGGCTGGACGAGGTTGCCGGCAATCGCGAGGACGAGATCGCGCTGTTTGATTTCCACAACCGCGCGCGCGCTGCAGGTGTAACCGTGCTGTACACGGCGCAGAAGGCGCCGGGCGAGCTGGGCCTGGTGCTGCCGGACCTGCGTTCGCGCCTGGGCCAGTGCGTGCGCGTGCTGCTGCAGCCGCTGGATGAGGAAGGTCGTGCTGCGGTGCTGCGCGAGCGTGCACTGCGACGCGGCCTGGCCATCGACGAAGCGGCCATCGAATGGCTGCTGTCGCACACCGGCCGTGAGCTGGGTGGATTGATCACCCTGCTGGACTGGCTGGACCGCGAATCGCTGGCGGCGAAGCGGCGGATCACCGTGCCGTTCCTGCGCCAGGTGCTGGAAGAAGGCCGGCCTCGTTACTGAGGGTGGGGTTTGTTTGCAGGGCTGCGCCCTGCACCCGCCGAAGCCGAAGCAACGTCAACGTCAAAAGCGGGCTATCCGTGGGATGGCGGGGTGGGTCCGGTTGCGGGGGACGCTGCAAGTACGTCCATGTAAGCTCGGTCGCCGCATCCATGCGGCTCACGCCCCCGCAACCGGACCCACCCCGCCTTCGACAGCTTCCCGCGGTCTGCCGGGACTGCGTACTGCACTGCTGTTGGTGGGTGTCGACCTTGGTCGACACGTGTCTTGCTTGTGGTGGGTGACGACCGTTGGTCGTCACTGGAGCAAGCGCAGCGAAGCGACACGCTTTTGCTCTTCTTTCTTTCTTCCGTGGCTGGACGCGCACGGAAACTGTCAGAGGCCGGGCGGGGTGGGTTCGCGGGGGTGTCCGCGGCATGGATGCCGCGGCCAAGCCCCCAGGGACGGGTTCATGGCGTCCCCCGCGAATCCACCCCGCCCGGCCAAGCAAGGCTTCTGCTCTCAAAACATCCAGCCACGAGGGGCTCAGCCGTTCGCTGCCAACTCCACATCCAGCGCGCGCAGGCGATCCACGGTACCCACATCGGTCCAACGCCCGCGATGGTGCTGCCCCGTCATCAACCCCTGCGCCATGAAACGCTTCTGCAGCGGCACCACCGAGAACTTCGGCGGAACACGCTCGCTACCCGGCGCATCGCCGATCACCGTGCGCCAGTCGGCCACGATGGAGGGGCGATACACGCCGATGCCGGCATAGGTCAGGCACGGCCCTGCGTGGTCGTGGTGCAGCAGGCCCTGCGCATCGAGTCGGTAGTCACCGTTGGGGTGTTGCGCCGGATTGTCGACCAGCACCAGGTGTGCCTGGCCCTGCGGCTCGCGCGGCAGCGTGGCGAAATCGAAATCGGTCCAGATATCGCCGTTCACCACCAGGAACGGAGCATCGCCCAGCACCGGCAATGCGTTGAGGATGCCGCCGCCGGTTTCCAGCGGGGTCTGCCCTTCGTAAAGGAAATGCAGACGCAGGCCCCACTGGCTGCCATCACCCAGCGTCGCCGGGAACTGCTCGGCCAGCCACGCGGTGTTGACCACTACCTCGCGCACGCCGAGCGCCGCCAGGCGTTCCAGGTGCCAGACGATCAACGGCTTGCCGGCCACTTCCAGCAGCGGCTTGGGTGTGTGCAGGGTCAGCGGGCGCATGCGCTCGCCGAGCCCGGCGGCAAACACCAGCGCCTTCATCGGGCCACGCGCATTGGTGCGCCGAGGTCGGCCAGCGCCGGCTTGATGCGGTTTTCCAGCAGCTGCTGCAGGGGGGCCAGCTCGCGATAGCGTGGCAGCACTTCATCCAGATAGCCGATGAAGCGCGGTGCGTCGTCCAGGTAATGGCCCTTGTTGTCGCGGTAGCGCAGGCGGCAGAACAGGCCGAGGATCTTCACGTGGCGCTGGATGCCCATCCAGTCGGCATCGCGCAGGAAGGTGGCGCGGTCGGGCACCGGCAGGCCGGCGTCGCGCGCGCGTTCGTGGTACTGCGCCAGCCACTCGTCAACGCGCTGCAGCGGCCAGCTCAGGAAGGCGTCCTTGAACAGGCTCACCGCGTCGTAGGCGATCGGGCCACGCACCAGGTCCTGGAAATCCAGCACCGCGGGGCCGTCGTCGACCGGCATCAGGTTGCGCGGCATGTAATCGCGGTGGGTCATCAGCTGGGCCTGGCCCAGCGCGTTGTCCATCAACCGGCGATGCACCAGCTGCAGCCCCTCGAGCTCACCGCAGTCCAGTTCCAGGTTCAGGTGCCGCTGCAGGAACCATTCGTCGAACAGCCCGGCATCGCGTTGCAGCAGCGCCTCGCCGAACTGGCCGAAGTCGGCTGGCACCGCAATCGCCTGCAGGCGCAGCAGCTGTTCGATCGAGCGGCCAAACCATTCATCGGCATTGCGCGCGTCGAGGATCCTGGCCAGGGTCGGACCGCCGAGATCTTCCAGCAGCAGGAAGCCGGCCTCCAGGTCCTGTGCCAACAGCGCGGGCACGCGCAGGCCGTGGTCGTGCAGCAGGCCGCGCATGCGCAGCCACGGCCGCGGATCTTCCAGCCCCGGTGGGGCGTCCATCACGATGTGGCTGCCACGGGTGCTGGTGGTGCGCCAGTAGCTGCGCATGCCGGCATCGACCGAAGCGCGCTCGACCACCGCGCTGGCATCGTCGAGCTGGGTACGGGCCCATTGCAGGCGCCGCGCGCTGCGCTGGGGATCGGAGGCGGGTTCGGTCATGCGGGCATATCCGGGGGCGCTGGGCGCGCCAACGTCGGGAACAGGAAGGGAAGGGGGACGGGGTCAGCGGCGGCCGCTGAACAGGCGCAGGACGGCCAGCACGGCCACCGCGCCCACCACCGCACCGAGGAAGCCGGCCGGTTCGCCGGGGGCGTACCAGCCCATGTACTGGCCGAACCAACCGGCCAGCAGCGCACCGAGGATGCCCAGCACGATGGTCAGCAGGCAGCCCATGCGGTTGTTGCCGGGCATGAAGAAACGCCCGAGCAGGCCGACGAAGAAGCCGACCAGCAGGATGTACAACCAGCTGCTGCTGCCGAACAGACCATTCATGCGCGCGGATTCCGCTTGAGTGTGGACGCAGCCTAGCAAGGCCAGGCTGCGTCCGTCACCGGTGCCGGATCAGCAGCAGCCGTGGTCGCCGTGGCGGGTGCCGCTGTCGGCAGCCACCGGCGAACCGCTGGTCTCGCCACGCAGGCTGGCGGCGTAGTGCTCGCTGATCACCTTGGACACGCAGGCGGTGACCTTCTTGCCCATCGGGATGTGCAGGAACTCATTCGGGCCGTGCGCATTGGAGTGCGGGCCGAGCACGCCGGTGATCATGAACTGCGCACCCGGGAACTTCTCGCCCAGCATGCCCATGAACGGGATCGAGCCGCCTTCGCCCATGTACATCGCCGGCTTGCCGAAGAAGGCCTGGCTGGCGTCGTCGATGGCCTGGGTCAGCCACGGCGCCATCGCCGGGGCGTTCCAGCCGGTAGAGGCCTTTTCCAGGTCCAGGGTGACCTGCGCGCCGTTCGGCGGATCGCGCAGCAGCGCTTCCTTCAGCAGCTCGCCGCAGGTCTTGCCATCGGCGGTTGGTGGCAGGCGCAGCGACAGCTTCACCGAGGTCTGCGGGCGCAGCACGTTGCCGGCCGATTCCAGCGGCGGCATGCCGCCCACGCCGGTGACCGACAGCGCCGGGCGCCAGGTGCGGTTGAGCACCAGCTCGGTCAGGTCCTCGTTCATCGGACGCAGGCCGTCGACCATGGGGAACTTCTCGAAGATCTCGGTATCGACCACTTCGGCAGCGCGCCTGGCCTGTTCCTGGCGCTCGGCGGGGATTTCGACGTTCATGCCGTCGATCAGGATACGGCCGGTGTCCTGGTCCTCGATGCGCGACAGCAGTTGGCGCAGCAGGCGGAAGCTGGACGGCACAACGCCGGAGGCATCGCCGGAATGCACGCCTTCGTTGAGCACCTTCACGGTGAAGTTGCCGCCGGTCAGGCCGCGCAGCGAGGTGGTGCACCACAGCTGGTCGTAGTTGGCGCAGCCCGAATCCAGGCAGACCACCAGCGAGGGCTTGCCGATGCGCTCGGCCAGGTGGTCGACGTAGGCCGGCAGGTCGTAGCTGCCGGACTCTTCGCAGGCCTCGATCAGCACCACGCAGCGGGCGTGCGGCAGGCCCTGGGCCTGCAGCGCCAGCACCGCGGCCAGCGAGCCGAAGATGGCGTAGCCGTCGTCCGCACCGCCGCGGCCATACAGCTTGTCGCCGCGAAGGACCGGCGTCCACGGGCCGAGATCGTCATCCCAGCCAGTCATTTCCGGCTGCTTGTCCAGATGGCCGTAGAGCAGGATGGTGTCGTCGCCGGTTTCGGCGCCGGTCGCTGGAATTTCCAGGAAGATCAGCGGCGTGCGGCCTTCCAGGCGCACCACTTCAACCTTCAGGCCGGGCAGCTGCTGGGCCCTGGCCCAGTTCTCCATCAGGGTGACCGCCTGTTCCATATAGCCGTTCTGCACCCAATTGGCGTCGAACATCGGCGACTTGTTGGGAATGCGGATGTAGTCGACCAACTGCGGGACGATTTCGCTGTCCCACTTGTCATTGACGAATTGGCCGAGCTTGGCGCTGTCCATCTGAAACTCCGGTTGCATGGGCTGATCCGGCCATTCTACGCCTGTGCCACGGGTAGGGTTTTTCCTACATCACGTCGGGTATTTGGCTGGCTTACGGAAATCCGGGAAACCGATAGGCTGTGCACATGTGGTGACGGACACTGTTCCTGCCGACGGGATTGCCGGTCGGGGCGGCCAGAATCACAGGGAGATACACGTCGTGCCTTGGAGTGTCGTGTTGAGGGCACTGGTGCTGGTAGTGGGGATCGCTGGGGCGCATGCCGCCGAACCGATCGACATCAACCGCGCCGATGCCCAGGCGCTGCAGCAGGGATTGACGATGGTCGGAGCCGCCAAGGCCGAGGCGATCGTCGAGCACCGGCGCAGACACGGCCCGTTTCATCGCGTCGAGGACCTGGCGCAGGTGAAGGGGATAGGGAAAGCGATCGTCGAACGGAATCGACAGCGGATCACCGTAGGCAACAGGTTGTTGCCGGCGGATCCGGTACCCGGATCGGTACCGGTGCGGACCGTACCCAGGCGCTGACAGCAGGAATCGTCGGAACCGGCAGGAGGCTGGTTCAGCGGTCACGGACAGGACGGCCGTGACCACCGACCGCCGCAGGATGCGGCACCAATCACCAGGATGGTGGCATCACAGACCTGTGGAAGGGGCTGAGATACAAACAGGACAGACGCGGCCGCGTGCAGGACGCAACGCTTCCCCCACAGCGCAGGATGCGAGGGGGCGGCAGCAGGCCGACAAGGACGTAACGATTGCCCGGTACGACACATGGCTGTGTCGCCGGGCAGTTTCATTTCCGGCGCCAGGTTTTGCCGCGGCCACCACGGGCCGATGGTGTACGGTGGCGGCTCCGCATGGAAAGGACCCCCGCTGGATGCTTCTGCACCGTCCAACCACTCTGATGCTCGCTCTTGCACTGGCCCTGCCGCTGCTGGCCCATGCCGCTGCGCCGGCACCGGCTGCCAAGCCCGCAGCTGCCACTGCCGGCACCGCCGAGGTGCGCGGGCCGACCGACCTGAAACCGGGCGAATACCTGTGGCATCCGGAAATCTCGCCGACCGGCCCGATCGTGCTGGTGGTCAGCCTCAATGAGCAGCGTGCCTACGTCTACCGCAACGGTATTGCCATCGGCCTGACCACGATCAGCTCGGGCAAGGCCGGGCACGAGACACCGACCGGTGTGTTCACCATCCTGCAGAAGGACAAGGACCACAAGTCCAACCTCTACAACAGCGCGCCGATGCCGTACATGCAGCGGCTGACCTGGGACGGCATCGCCCTGCATGGCGGCAGCCTGCCCGGGCATCCGGCCTCGCACGGCTGCGTGCGCCTGCCGCAGGCCTTCGCGCAGAAGCTGTTCAGCGAAACCCAGCGCGGCGATACCGTCGTGGTGGCCGATGCCAAGAGCTCGCCGATGACCCTGGCCTATCCGTCGGTGCTGGCACCGGTCAATGCACGCGGCCAGGCCCTGCCGGAGACGGAGGGTGGGGCGCCGGCACAGGCCTGGTGGAACGACAGCGCGGCGCCGGCCGGGCAGGTCGGCATCCTGGTCAGCCTGCACGACCAGCGCCTGTACGTGCTGCGCGATGGCGTGATGATCGGCGAGTCGCCGCTGAAGGCCGACGCGCTGCCGGCCTTCCAGGGCACCACCCTGTTCGTGATGGGGCAGGGTTACAGCGATACGCCCAGCCCGCTGGACGCGAACCAGCGCCTGCACCAGTGGACGGCCTACCCGTTGCTGGGCCAGGACCGTGCCCAGGCCACGCCGGACCTGCTGGCCACGCCCTCGCTGCCGATGGCGCTGCCGGCCGAGTTCGCCCGCCAGCTGTACCGGGTGCTGGTGCCAGGCACGACCCTGCTGGTGACCTCGCTGCCGGCGGTCCGCCCAAGCCCGGCTGAATCCGGAATGCAGCCGGTCTTGGAATCCGAGCCGCCAGGGTCCACCCTCAAGGGCAACTGAGTCCCTTCGTTGTGCCCATGACTGCATCCCGCCTGTGCCGGCTGGCCGCGTTCGGCTTGCTGGCGACCTCGGCCAGCGCCCCGGCGCTGGCACAGACGCCCGCCCTCGCCACCAGTGCCGATGATCTGGCTGCCTTGCTGTCGCGCAGTGCGCCCAAGGCCGACCGCCACGTGTTGCAGCTGGCGGCGCACGCCATGCGCTGTGCGTTGCAGCGGCCGGAGCTTGGCATCAACGGTGATCGACTGAGCGTTATCGATTACTCGCGGCCGTCCACCGAGCCGCGCCTGTGGGTGTTCGACCTGGCCCACCAGCGCCTGCTGTTCGAGGAATGGGTGGCGCATGGCCGCAACAGCGGCGAGAACCGCACCGAGCACTTCTCCAACCGCGATGGCAGTTTCATGTCCAGCCTCGGCGCGTTCACCGCGCAGGAGACCTACATGGGCGGCAACGGGTATTCGCTGCGCCTGGCCGGGCTGGAACCGGGCTTCAATGACCGCGCGCGCGAACGCGCGATCGTCATCCACGGCGCGCCATATGTGAACCCGGCCACCGCGCAGCTGCAGGGGCGGCTGGGCCGCAGCCTGGGCTGTCCGGCGGTGCGCCTGTCGGTGGCCAAGCCACTGATCGATGCGTTGCGTGGCGGCACGATGGTGTTCGCCTATTACCCCGACCAGGACTGGTTGAAACACTCGCAGCTGCTGGCCGGCGGGTGCGGCGGCCAGGGCACGCTGGCCACGCGGTGATGCACGATGGCGCGCGGCGTGATGCAATGCGCTGATGAACGTCGACTCCCTGCTGCACACTCCGAGCCAGGTCATCTCCCGCCTGGACTACCGCCGCGAACGCTGGCGCAACGGCCTGGGCTGGACGCGCGAGATCCTGCGCCTGCCTGCGCAGGGCGACGACTGGGCGCTGCGCCTGTCGGTGGCCGAGATCGAGCTGGACGCCGCGTTCTCCGCGTTTCCCGGCGTGGAGCGCGAGCTGGTGCTGCTGCAGGGCAATGGCGTGCGCCTGCGCTTCGAGGATGGCCGCGTGGCCGAAGTCCTGCCGCCGCATGGGCGCGTGCGCTTTGCGGGCGAGGAAACGCTGCACGGCGAACTGGTCGACGGCACCACCCACGACTTCAACCTGATGTGGAAGCGCGACCTGCTGCAGGCCGAACTCCTGCATCGGCCGCTGGTGGGCTCGATGTTCTTCTTCTGCGAACCAGGCGTGGCCTGGGCGCTTTACCTGTTGGCCGGTCATGCCGAATTTGGAGCTGACAGCGGTCTGCCGCCGATGCACGCTGGCGATACCGCGTGGTTGGCGGCCGGTGAACGGCAAAGGCATGCGTTGCAGGGCGGGGGCGAGTTGCTGGCGATCCGGGTCAGTGCGGCGGCGGGATGATTCCTGGGCGCCGGTGGGTACCATCCACGCATGGCGTGGATCTACTTGCACTGCGGTTGCCACCCTGCCTGGACACGCCGTTCAGTAGATCCACGCCATGCGTGGATGGGGCGACCTCAATACACATCGCGCCGGTAACGACCGGCCAGCAGTAGCGCTTCCTTGTCCGCAGTCCCCAGCACCTGCTCGATCACCGCATCCACCGCCGGGGCCATGCCCTGCAGGCTGCCACAGACCAGGATCGTCGCGCCTTCATCCACCCACTGCCGCAGTGTTGCTGCTTCGGCCAGCAGGCGGTCCTGCACATAGCGATGCACACCGCCATCGCGGCTGAACACTGCATCCAGCCGCGCCAGCGTGCCATCGGCCAGCATCGCCTGCAGTTCTTCGCCGAAATGGAAGTCATGCGCGGCGGTGCGCTCGCCGAACAGCAGCCAGGTACGGCGCGCGCCACTGCGTACGCGTTCGTGCAGGTGTGCGCGCAGGCCGGCGATGCCGGTGCCGTTGCCGATCAGCAGCAGCGGTACCTCGGCGGCGACGCCATGGAAATTGTCGTTGCGGCGCAGGCGCAGTTGCACCGGTTCGCCAAGTGCGGCGTGGTCGCACAGCCAGCCGCTGCCGATGCCGGGTGTTCCATCGGCGCGAAGCTGGCGACGCAGCAGCAGCTCCACCGCGCCGTCGGCCATCACTGAGGCGATGGAGTACTCGCGATGCGGCAGCGGCTGCAGGGTCGCCAGCAGCGCGGGCAGATCACCCGGGGGAACCAATGAAGGCAGGTGCGAGCGCGCGACGCGTGCCAGCAACGTCTGCCCGTCGTCCAGCACCCTGTCCGCATCGAAGCGCTGTGCGTCCAGCCAGGCACGCACGGTGTGCGACGCATGCTGCGGGCCGATCTCGGCGATGTCGCCGGCCTGCCACTGCACATCTGCGCCGGCCGGTGGCCGCAGGCGCAACCAGTACACTGGACCGCCGGGGCTGCCCGGGTTCAGATGTTCGCGCTGCAGCAGCGTCCACGGCTGGTATTCGGCCGGGCTCCAGTCGGGCATTTCACTGGCGCCACCACCGAGTTGTCCCAGCAGCTGTTGCCAATGACGCAGCGCTGCCGGATCGGCGTTGTCGACCTCGATCACATCGAACAGCGCATGCGCGCCGTGCTGCCGCAGCCATTGGTCAAGCTGGTGGCCGAATCCGCAGAAGTGGCCGTAGCTGCGGTCGCCCAGCGCGAGCACGCCGTAGTGCAGGTGCTGCAGTGAAGGCGGCGAGACCATGACATCGCGCAGGAACGGCAGCGCGTGGTCAGGCGGATCGCCCTCACCGGTGGTGCTGGCGATGAACAATGCACGCTGGCTGCCGGCCAGCAAGGCGGCGTCGACCTCATGCAGACCGCGCACGCGCACCGGCACGCCGGCACCACGCAATGCCTCGCCACTGCGTTCGGCCAGCTCGCGCGCGAAGCCGGTCTGGCTGGACCAGACCAGCAGGATCGGTGCGGCATCGCCAGAGGCAGCATGGTCGCGCGGTCGCCCACGCCACCACAGTGCGGCGCAGGCCAGCGCATACAACGCCGTAGCGAGCACCGCGATCTGCGACTGCCGCGCCGGTGGCGCGCCCTGCCACCAGGCTTCGCCCAGATGCAGCCGCAGCAGCGCCCAGCCGATCACTGCCAGCAGGAACAGCACCAGAGCGTTGCCGAGCCACGCGCGCGACGGACGGGTGCTCATGCGCCTTGCTCGTCGAGCAGGCGCTGGAAGGCGCTGCTGAGAAATTCGAGTGGGCCATCCGCTGCGCGATGCAGGTAGCGCGCCGCCAGGCCTTCGCGCTCGGCCAGCGCCATGCCCTGGTCGCGACCGAGTACGGTCAGCGCGGTTGCCCAGGCATCGGCGTGCATCGCATCGCCGGCCACCACCGTGACTGCCGCAGCGACCTGGCGCACCGGCCTGCCAGTACCCGGATCGAGGCTGTGGCTGTAAGCCTCGCCATCGGCGTGGTACTGGTGCCAGCGATCGCCGGAGGTGGCCACCGCCCGGCCATCCAGTGCCAGCACGCGAGGCGGGGTGTCGGTCCGCGCATCTTCTTCCGGTGCGGACTCCACCAGCACGCGCCACGGCTGGCCATCCGGTTTGCGGCCGTAGCCGGCCAGCTCGCCGCCGACCTCGATCAGCGCTGCCGCAATGCCTTGCCCTCGCAGCCAGGCAGCCACGTGATCGACGCCGAAGCCCTTGGCGATCGCAGAGAGATCCAGTTGCAGTCCACCCGGTTGTAGCAGCGCATCGCCCTGCCACTGCAGGCGCCGCCAACCGCAGCGCTCGCGCGTGGCCTGTACGGTGGTGGCATCGGGTTGGCGGCGTTCGCCGGCGTGTGCACCGAAGCCCCACAGCGCAACCAGCGGACCGATGGTGGGATCAAAGGCGCCGCCACTGGCGGCAGCGATGGCCTGTGCGCAGGCCAGAACGTGGCGGGTCTCGGCCGGCAGCACGCACCATTGGCCCGCGTTGGCGCGGTTGTAGCGACTCAGGTTCGAGCCGGGCTCCCAGGTGCTCATCTGCGCCACCACCGCATCCAGCCGCGCCTGGATGCCGGCATGCAGTGGATGCAGGTCGCGCTGGCGCGGCGCGACCAGCGACACGCTCCACGTGGTGCCCATGGTGGTGCCGCCGAGGCGGGCGATGTCGAGCTGGGGATCGGTCATGGTGGTCTACCGCAGGCACGATGCCGGGGCCTGCCCGGCATCGCGGTCCACATCTATTACTGCGGCAACACTTCCAGCGTGGCGACGTAGCTCAGGCGGCGCTTGGCGGCCTGCTTCACCGAGGTCTTGTTGTCTTCGGTGCCGGTTTCCAGCCAGTACATGCCGGCTTCCGGCCAGGTCACCTTGATCTCGCCCCTGGCGTCGCTGGTGAGCTTCAGTTCGTCCTGTGCGTTGCGGTAGCGGGTGGCACCCCGCACGATCTCGAACTCCAGGCCGGCGGTCGGCTTGCCATCGACCAGCACGCGGAAGGTGGCTTCCTCGCCGGCGAACAGGTCGTTCGGGTGGCCAACAGCGACCAGCTCGATACCCCGGTTGGTCGGCTTCAGCGCGGTGTCGTTCGGCGCACCGTTGGTGACGAAGGTCTCCACGCGGCCCACCGACTGGCTCAGTTCCAGCTTCTTCGCGTCCTTGGGCAGTTCGCCAAGGGTCGCCACGCTGCCGCGCCAGCGCTTGCGCTCGCCGTTCTGCTCGTAGGTGGCGAACAGGCCATCATTGACCGACGCGATGCGGTAGGTGCCCGGCTGCTTCAGTTCGATGTCGAACACGCTGCGGTACTTGCCGGTGGTCGCGTTCTGCGGCTGCACGGTGCTGCCGTCCGGCGCGGTGATCACCAGCGATTCCAGTCGCAGCGGCACGTGGTTGAAGTAGAACAGGTCGTTGGAGACCGCACCGTCGACGGTGATCCACGGTGCGTTGCCGGCGATCACGGTCTGCGAGGGCAGCAGCCAGGCCTTGTGGGCCAGAGCGGAGAAGGGAAGGGCAGCGGCCAGGGCGGCGGCGAGGACGAGCGTGCGCTTCATGCGGAAGACTCCAGTTGGAAGGGGTCGAATCCCTTTCCAACGGAAAGGGCTCTGATCCCGGGGATGTGGCGATGGGGTCAGAGCCCTTCCTGTGGAAGGGATCCGACCCCGGCTCAGACAATTACGGTTTGACGGACAGGGTGACCTGACCCAGTTCGGTGGCGCCCTGCGCCTTGCCGTTCTGCGCGGCGGTGGCCGGCCAGGTGAAGGGGATCTTCAGCAGTTCGCGGCCGCCGACTTCGCGCACCGCCTCCACCACCAGTGTGTAGTTGCCTGGGGCCAGCTGCTTCAGTGCCGGCTGCCTGTCGCTGAACGACAGTGCGTGCCTGCCGGCCGGGCGGGTCGGGCCGGTCACGCCGTCCACCGGCACCTGCAGGGTACGGCCACTCTTGCGCCACCACTGGCGCAGGTCGGGCAGCCACTTGGTGCCGTGGCCCTCGCTGTTGCTGGTCTGCTGGTACCAGACCGACAGGTTGGCCGCGACCTTCTGGTCGGCGCCTTCCAGCCACACCGCCACATACGGGCGGTGGTACTCGGCCACGTTGAGCTTGGGCACTTCGACGTTGATGTCGAGGGTGGTGGCATAGGCCGGCGAGGTGGCCAGCAGGCCGCTGAGGGCGATGGTCAGGGTGACGCGCATGGGGCGGCTCCGGAGGAACGGATGGAATTCACGGTGGAAGTCAGTGGATCAGCAGCAGGGCGATCAACAGCGGGATCATCAGGCCGAGGCCGACCAGCGGCCAGGTCATGCGCCGTTGCCGCGCATGCAGGTGCAGCAGGAACAGGCCGGTGATGCAGAACACCAGGCAGGCCACGGCGAACAGGTCCAGGAACCATCCCCACGCCGGGCCTGCGTTGCGGCCCTTGTGCAGGTCATTGAGGTAGGAGACCACGCCGCGCGAGGTCGATTCGTACTCCACCGCGCCGGTTTCGCGGTCGATGCTCAGCCAGGCGTCGCCACCGGGGCGCGGCAGCGACAGGTAGATCTCCTCGGCCGACCACTCGGCCGGGCGCCCACCGATGGCGATGCCCAGCTGCGTGTCCAGCCATTGCCGGGCCGGGCGCGGAATCGGCGCGTTGCCGTCCTCGCGCGTGCCCAGCTGGCCCAGCAGCGCGGCCGGCAGTTCCAGGTGCTGGTTCTGCACCTGGGGTTTGGCCTCGATCTTCGCGGCATGGTTAAGAGTCAGGCCGGTCACCGCGAACAGCAGCATGCCGATCAGGCAAACTGCGGAGCTGATCCAGTGCCACTGGTGCAGCGTCCGCAGCCAGAAGCCACGGTTCTGTTGCTGCTGCACGGTGGAAGAGGCAGGACGGCTCACGGCACGGTTCGAAGCGGACGGGGACTGCCCATTACATCATTGATGAGAATAGCTCGCAATTGCGTGTCGTTCTGTATCCCGGAGCAGGCATTCCGGGGGGCCGGCCAGCGGCCGGCACTACCGATCGGTAGATCCACGCCATGCGTGGAGCAGGAGCAGGGCGCGGCGATCAGAACTTCGCGTTCAGCGAAATCCAGTAGCTGCGGCGCTGGTCCTTGGTCGCATAGTCGTCCACGCAGTTGAATTCGCTCTGGCTGATCAACAGGCACGACTGCGAGACGAAATCCTTGTCGAGCAGGTTGTTGACCCGCGCGTTCACCGTCAGCCAGGGCGTGGCCTTCCAGCTGCCACCGAGATGGAAGATCGTGTAGTCCTCGTAGTAGCGGGTGTGGCTGGCGCCGTTGGCATCCAGCAGCGTGTCGCGGTAGCGGTCGTAGCGGCCCTCACCGATCAGCGACAGGCTGACCGCTTCATTGATCTGCCAGTTGAGGCTGGCGTTGGCCATGTGTCTTGCCGGCATGGTGCCGCTGATCGGCAACCCCTTCTGTGCGCCACTGGTCTGCTCACTCTTCGTCCAGGTGTAGTTGCCGCGCAGCTGCAGAGTGTCGAGCAGGTCGACATGCGCGGCCAGTTCGGCACCGCGGGTCTCGGCCTTGTCGATGTTCACGCTCTGGGTGAAGGTGCTGTAGCCCAGTGCCGCCCAACCCGGGCCGATGTCCACGCAGTAGCCGCTGCCGGCGCGCGCCACTTCGCAGTTGGGGAAGGTGCCGCCGCTGGCGATCTTGTCTTCGAACGTGTTGAAGAAGCCGGTGACGTTGAAGCCCCAGCGCTGGCCCTCGTAGTAGGCGGCCAGCTCGTAGTTGGTGCTGGTTTCAGGCTTCAGGTTCGGCGAACCCACCAACGGCAGCACGCCCTGGCCACCGAAGCCGGTGATGCCCGGGAACAGCTGGTCCGGTCGCGGGGTCTTGTAGCCGGTGCTGACGCCGCCCTTGAAGGTCCACGCATCGCTGGCGTTCCACACCAGGTAGCCACGCGGACTAACGTGGCTGCCGAACACGTTGTGGTCGTCGTAGCGCAGGCCGAAGGTGGCGGTGAGGGTGTCGGTCAGCGCCCAGTTGTCCTCGGCGAACAGCGCCCACATGCGGTGTTTCTGCTTGACGTTGCTGCGGTAGCCGGCGCCATCCATGCCGAACACGCCATCGACCATGTCAGTGTTGTTGTACTGGCCACCCACCGTCAGCTTGTGTGCGCCGAAGTCCAGGTCGAGCATCGTGTCGAGCACGTAGCCTTCCAGTTCCATGGTGCGCAGCGGGCGCGGCAGGAACGCCTGCAGGCGCGCCATCTCGCTGGGATGGAGTGCGGCCAGCGCATTGCCACGGCCGGCCGCGCAGTTGTTGGAAGCGCCGGTGCGACGGCAGACGTCATTCCACAGCGTCTGCAGGTTGGCACGCTCGTCCAGGGTCAGCGGCAGAGAACGGCCGAGATTGCTGCTCTTGCTGTGGGTCAGCGAAGTCTGCCAGGTGCCGAAGCTGTAGCGGCCCTGGTGGGTCAACGATAGCTGATCGCGCTCGTAGCGCTGGTAGGCGGTGTAGCCCACGCGCGGCTGCACCACACGGCGGGTGACGGTGCCGCTGCCGTTCGGGTTGGGGATCACCGCATTGCCGACGCGCCACAGGCTGGCCAGGCTGTCCAGCGTGCCGGTCTGGCCTTCGCTGTTGTCGTATTTCTGCCGCGACACGTCGTAGTCCAGCCACAGTTCGTGATCGTCGTTGATGCGGAAGTCCAGGCGCACCCCGGTATTCCAGTTGGTGTTGGCGACCGACTTGCCGCCACCGCCGAAGCCGATGCTGCGCTCCCACAGGCTGCCGTCGGGCAGGGACAATGCATCCCATTCCGGGTTCGATGCCTTGGCATCGTAGTAGCTGCCGCGTACCGCCAGGCTGAGGCGGTCCTTCAGCAGTGGGCCGCTGAGGTAGAGGTCGGTGGTGCGCGCATCGCCGAACTGGTCGTCCTGCTGCACGGTGAAGCTCTGGCTGACCGAGCCGTGCCAGCTGTCCTGGTTGCGGCGGGTGATGATGTTGATGACGCCGCCCATCGCGTCCGAGCCGTACAGCGTGGACATCGGCCCGCGCACGACTTCGATGCGTTCGATCGCCTCCAGCGGCGGCAGGTAGGCGAACTGGCCGCCACCGAAGTTGTTCGGATAGATCTGGCCGACATTGCTCTGGCGGCGGCCGTCGATCAGCACCAGGGTGTACTCGGACGGCAGGCCGCGCATCGACACGGTGGCGCGGCCGTTCTTGTCGGTCGCTTCCAGGCCCACGTCGATGCCTTCGACGTCGCGCAGCGCGTCGACCAGGCTGGTATAGGGGCGCTTGCTCAGTTCCTCGCGGCTGACCACGCTGATGCTGGCCGGGGCATCGATCACCTTCTGTTCGAAGCCGGAGGCAGTGACCACCACCTTGTCCAGCGTCTGCGGTGCGCCGGCGGCGTCACCGTGGGCGAAGGCGGGGCTGGCGAAAGCCGCCAGCACGGCGCTGGTCAGCAGGGTACGGGACAGGGACGAACGGACACGATGGCGCTGGGCCATGGCAGTTACCTCGAAGGATGCAGGGTGGCGCGATGCCGTGCGCGAAGGGCGCGGCAGGCACGGAAGGCCCGGTCAGGGGCGGCAGGGATGAAGCAGACAGCGGCGTGCAGGCGCGACCGCGCAGGCGGTCACGCCAGGCCGTGGATCAGGCGAGCGGCGGCGCCTGGCCGCGTTGCTGGCGGCGCCCGGGCGCATCGGCCCAGGGCGTGTCCGGAGCGGCCAGCGGCCAGTCCGGGCGCACGCCGGGCATGGCCGGCGTGGCGGGTACGAGTTCGAGTTCAGTGCGCAGCCAGTGGCTGGCCAGCAGCAACGGCGGGTGTGCCTGCTCGGCCGCTTTCACCGGGGTGGCGGCACAGCGGCGCAGCTTGGCCGGCGCCTCTTCCTGCAGGGGACTTTCGCCACCGCGCTCTTCCAGCGGCATCTGCATGGCCATTCCGGCCTGGGCCTGTGGCAGCAGTGGCAGGGTGCCCAGCAGCAACGCCAGCATCGCCACCCATGCCAGCAGGTTGGCCAGCGCCGGACGCTGGCCGCGCATGGCGGTGCCCATCTTGCGATGGATGAGTGGGCGAGGGCGAAGCGGACGCAGCAAGCAGGGGTCCCCAGGGGTCTGCCGGCAGCGGCCGGCATCAACGGGGCGTGATTGTAATGAGAGCCGTTAGCTGTTGCAAATGAGAATGATTGCCAAAATGCCGCAGGCCGGCCCGGCAAGGCTCAGACTTCGCTCCAGCGCCGCAAAAGGTTGTGGTACACGCCGGTCAGCTGCAGGATCGCCTCGGCGTCGCCGCCGGTCTGCCGCAGGCGCTCGATCGAGCCATCCATTTCCCACAACAGGCGGCGCTGCACGTCGTCGCGGATCATGCTCTGCACCCAGAAGAAAGAAGCCACGCGTGCGCCACGGGTAACCGGCCGCACCTGGTGCAGGCTGCTGGACGGGTACACGACCAGGTCGCCGGCCGGCAGCTTCACTTCGTGCTCGCCGTAGGTGTCGCTGATGATCAGCTCGCCGCCTTCGTACTCCTCGGGCGCGGACAGGAACAGGGTGCAGGAGATGTCCGAGCGCAGCTGCTCGCCATTGGCCAGGTTCATCACCGCACCATCGACATGGTAGCCATAGGCGCCGCCACCGCTGTAGCGGTTGAAGCGCGGCGGCAGGTACTTCAGCGGCAGCGCGGCGCTGAAGAACAGCGGGTGCCGGGCCAGCGCGACGAGGATGATCTCGCCCAGTTCGCGGCGCAGCGGGGAAGCCTCGGGCAGCTGCTGGTTGTGCTTGGCCTGTGCGCCCAGATGCCCCACGGTTTCGCGGCCATCGGTCCAATCGGTGTCGTCGAGGCGGCGCCGGAAGCCGGCGACCTGGTCGGCGCTGAGAATGTCGGGGATGTGCAGCAGCATGCGGGACTCCTCAGAGGGACGGCGGTGCGATCAGGGCGCGCACCTGGGGATGCGGCGACGCGGCCAGTTCCGGCACGATGTGCGCCATGAACGCCGGACTGCCGTGCGCCAGGGCGAGCCGCAGCCAGTGCACGGCCTGCTCGACCTGGCCGGCCTGCAGCAGGATCGAGGCGTAGTTGGCCTGGCCGCGGAAATCACCGGCCTCGGCCGCGCGCTGGTACCAGGCGAGCGCCGCCTGCGGATCAGCCGCGGTATCCAGCCCGTCTTCGAGATGCCGGGCCAGCAGGTTCATCGATTTGGCATGGCCCAGGTGCGCGGCACGGGTGTACAGGGCCAGTGCCTGCGCGCGGTCCTGGGGCACGCCGCGGCCGGTGGCCAGCAGGTTGGCCAGGTTGTACAGGCCCCAGTCCAGCCCGGTGTCGGCCGCGCGCCGGTACCACACCGCGGCCAGCGTGGGATCGGGCGTGGTGCCCTGGCCCAGCTCATGGCAGCGGCCGAGCATGTTCATCGCCATCGGCGCGCCGTTGTTGGCGGCGGTTTCGTACCAGAGCAGCGCAGCCGAGGCGTCCTGCGCGGTGCCTTTACCTTCCATGTGCATCTGCGCGAGCAGCAGTTGTGCATCGACCTGCCCGGCCTGTGCGGCGTCGCGCACGCGTGCGAACGCAGCCTGTGGATCGTGCTGGAGCAGCTCGGCCAGGGCGTCGCTGTCGATGGGGGTACGGGGTGCCATGATGGGGTGAGTATCGCCGGAAACAAAAACGGCGGCAGGAGCCCCTGCCGCCGTGGTGGAGCGCCGTTACATCAGAACTTGACGTTCAGTGCCAGGGTGGCCGAGCGACCCGGGGCGATGCTCGCGTAGTGCGAGGCATAGGCCTTGGTGAAGTAGGTCTTGTCGGTCAGGTTCTGCACGTTGAGCTGCAGGCTGATGTTGTCCTGGATCGCGTAGCTGGCCATCGCGTCGAAGCGGGTGTAGCTCGGGATCCACTTGGTGTTGGCGACATCACCGTACTGCTTGTCCGAGTAGAACGCGCCGGCGCCGAGGGTCAGGCCGATCGGGAAGCGGTAGGTGGTCCACAGGTTGGCGCTGTGCTTGGCAGTGTTCGGGAACACGTTGCCGTTGTATGGCGACGGCACGTACACGTTGGACGGGCAGGTGCGGCCCACCGGTGCGCCACAGACGAAACCGTTGTCCTTCAGTTCCGAGTCCAGGTAGGTGTAGCCGCCGTACAGGCTCCAGGCGTCGGTCAGCTGGCCGGTGAAGCCCAGTTCGAAGCCGTTGATCTCCTTCTTGCCGGCGTTCTGGCTGGTGCCGTTGTCGACCGTCACGCGTGCGTTGTTCATCACGGTGTGGAAGATCGCTGCGGTCAGGTTCAGGCGCTGGTCGAACAGGTCCCACTTGGTGCCCAGTTCGAGGTTCCTGGTGTCCTGCGGCTTGAGGTCGGCCACGGCGGCGCTCAGGCCGTCCGAACCGTCACCACCGTCCATGCCCGGCGGGGTCGAGGAGGTGCCCCACGACAGGTAGATGCTGCCGTTGGCGGCCGGCTTGAACACCACACCGGCCTGGTAGTTCAGGAAGTCGTTGCTGTTGCGCACGCGGGTCGGTGCCTTGCCGGCCACCGGGGTGGTCAGGGTGGTGCGGAAGTCGTCGTAGCGCAGGCCGAGGTTGATCATCCACTGCTCATTGAGCTCGATGGTGTCGAACACGTAGGCGGAGGTGGTCCTGGTGCGCTGCTCGACGTCCAGTGCCTTGTCGCTGCGGTACACCGAATGGGTGGCTGCCCACGGATCGCGCGGATCCGGATTGGCGAAATCGGTGCAGTTGTAACCGGTGGCCGCGCCGGTGGTCGGGCACTTGCTGTTGCCGGTGAGCGGGTTGCTGGTGCCCGGCGTCATCAGGTAGCTGCCGCGGGTCATCTTCTCGTCGCTGTATTCGACGCCAGCGCTGTAGCTGTGCTTGAGCGCGCCGGTCTGGAAGGCACCGGTCAGGCCCAGCTGGTCGGCGAAGCTCTTGACGTCGACGGCGCGGGCGTTGGTACGGCGCCACAGGGTGCCGTAGTTGTTCGGGTTGCCCTGGCTGTCGTCCGGCTGGGTCCACAGGTAATCGTTGCTGGTGTTGCCCAGGCGCGCGATGTTGCGCAGCTTGTGGCCGCCGAAATCGTAGCTGGCATCCAGGGTGCTGATGTCGGCGCGGGTGCGCTGGAAGTCACGATCGACCAGGCCGTAGTAGTTGTTGCGGTCCGGCACCATCGGGCGGCCATCGACCCACTTCGAGGCCGGCGCCCCGTTCGGGTTGCCATACGGGAAGCCACCCGCGTCCGGCAGGTCATCGCTCTGCATGTGGTAGTGGCTGGCGATCAGCTGCGCCGGGCCGTTCAGGCCGAACGCGATCGACGGTGCGATGCCCCAGCGGCTGACATTGGCGGCGTCGCGGCCAGCGATGTCCGATTCGTGCTTCATCAGGTTCAGGCGCGCGGCGATGCCGTCGCCCAGCACGTAGTTGGCGTCCACGGTGCCGCGTGCGTAGCTGTCGGTACCGATGCCCATGCTGGCGCTGGTCTCGTTCTTCAGCTTCGGCGTCTTGCTCACCAGGTTCAGGCTGCCACCACCGGAATCACGGCCACCGTAGGCCGAGCTCGGGCCCTTGACCACTTCCACCTGCTCCAGGTCGAAGATCTCGCGGGTCTGCGAGCCGACGTCGCGCAGGCCGTCGACGAAGACGTTGCTCTGCGAATCGAAGCCACGGATGAAGGGGCGGTCGCCGGTCGGGTTGCCGCCTTCGCCGGCACCGAAGGTGATGCCCGGCACCATGCGCAGCGCATCCTGCAGGTTGGTCGCACCGGTTTCGGCGATCAGCTTCTCCGACACGATCGACACTGACTTGGGGGTGTCCAGCAGTTCGGCGGTGAACTTCGGCGAGGACGGATTGAACCAGCTGCCGCGCACCTGCACCTTGTCCAGGTCGGTGGCCTTGCTGGATGCGGCATCAGCGCTGTCGGCAGCCTGCGCGGCCAGCGGCGCGAAGCCTGCGGCCAGGGTGGCGGTGGCGAGCAGGGAAACGCGCGGGGCGTGCTTGCGGGACGTGATGTGGGTCATGGCTTTGGGTAGTGGCGTGGATCGGGAAACGGCGAAGGCCGAAGCGCAGACAGCGCGACGACAGGGAGGGAGCGTCTTCTGTAGAGCCGAGCTGATGCCCGGCGATGCGGCGAACGACTTCAGGCGCACGGCAACAGCCGCAGGGCGCCTCAGCTGGCGTGCGGTGCGGGCGGTGCGTGGCCGGGGTTCAAGCGCAGTGCGGGATCGTGCAGTTGCCGGCGCAGGGCATCGGAGCGCCATAGCGGGATATGTGCGACCAGGGGCGCGCGCAGGGGTGCCACTCCGGTGCAGGGCGTGTTGCCCTCACCATCAAGCGGCGGCTCCGGTGCAGGTGCAGCATGTTGCGGGCATTCGTCTGCCGACGGCGTCGGCAATGGCATGACCTGGCGCAACCCTTCGGCATGTGCCTGCCACCCTTGGGTAGTCGGGGCGTTGCTGCGTCCTTCGTGCAGCGCCGACCAGCCCAGCAGCAGCGTCAGCAGCACGGCCACGGCCAGTGGCCACCCCTGGCGGGCGAGCTGGCACAACGTGGCAGTGGGCGCGGGCGATGCCATGGCGCGAGGGCGAAGTCGTTACGAAGATGTTACGTAGAATAACATCAACGATAATGATTCGCATGTACGGGGTGCTGCGGGACGCCGGGGCGGCCGGGGAACGCCCTGCGAAGGCCCTTGCGGGGCCTCCTGCAGATCCAGCCCATGGGTGGGTACCCCAGGTCGGGGCGCCGCCTCAATCCCGGTCGTCGCGCGTCCAGACGGCGTCGTGTTCGCGCTTCACCGGGAACTTGGGCACCGGGGTATAGGCCGGTGCGCACAGGGCGCGGCCATCGCGTACGTCGAAGCGCGCGCCGTGCAGCACGCACTCCACGCTGCCTTCGGCGGTGTTGAACTCGCCCGAGGACAGCTCGAATTCCTCGTGCGTGCACTGGTCTTCCAGCGCGTACAGCTCGCCGTCGAGGTTGAACACCACGATCGGGGTGCCGGTCACCTCGTCGAACACGCTCTTCATTTCACCGGGCAGCAGCTCGTTGCTGGCGCACACGAAGGTCCAGGTATCGCTCACGCGGCCGCTCCGGCCAGCGGTTTTTCCAGGATCTCGAAGCGCAGGTCGTCACGCTTGGGGATGCCGAAGCGTTCGTCGCCATATGGGAAGGGTTTCTTGATGCCGGTCCGCTGGTAGCCACGACGCTCGTAGAAGGCGATCAGTTCGTCGCGTACGTCGATCACCGTCATCTGCATCACCGGCACGTTCCATTCGCGTGCGGCGTGGGCTTCGGCGGCGTCCATCAGCTGCTTGCCGACGCCGCCGCCCTGCTGTGCGGGGTCGACCGAGAACATGCCGAAGTAGCCCTTGCCCTCAACGTCGGCAACGTGGGCGCAGGCCACAAGAACGCCTTCGCGCTCGGCCAGCAGGATGGTGGAGCGGGGGCGGTCCAGGTCGGCCTGGATGCCTTCGGCGTCGATGCGGGCGCCATCCAGCAGGTCGGCTTCGGTAGTCCAGCCCACGCGGCTGGCGTCGCCACGGTAGGCCGAGGTGACGAGGGCGATCAGGGCGGGGATGTCGGCCGGCGTGGCGGCGCGGAAGGTCAGGGTGCTCATGGGGGCATTCTAGGTGGGCAGTGGGCGGGCGCAAATGGGGGAGTGGGGTCAGATCCCTTTCGCAACGCGAAAGGGATCTGACCCCGGTATCTACTGACTCAACGGCAGGCCATGGACCGACTGGCGCGGGCCCGGAATCGGCAGATGCTCGGGGTCAGATCCCTTTGCGCAGCGAAGGGCTCTGACCCCTGTTCCCAGCAGAAGCCCATGCCAAGGCCACCACGCATCGATGCGCCCGGTCACCCGCAACATGTCGTTCAACGTGGCAACAATCGCCAGCCCGTGTTTTTCACCGATGGCGACCGTGTGGCCTACTTGCGCCTGCTGTGCCAGCACGCGGACCAGCAGCACTGCCGGGTCCACGCGTACGTGCTGATGGACAATCACGTTCATCTGCTGGTGACGCCTGATGTCTCCGGCGGGCTGTCACGGATGATGCAGGCCGTGAGCCGGACCTACGTGCGGCGGGTGAATGATCGGCAGGGCCGCACGGGAACCCTGTGGGAGGGGCGTTTCTACTCGACGCTGGTCGATACGGATCGCTATCTGCTGGCCTGCCAGCGCTACATCGAGCTCAACCCTGTCCGTGCGGGAAGGGTGGCGCGCCCAGGGGACTATCGCTGGTCGAGCTATCGGGCGAATGCGCACGGCAGGCCGAATGCGCTGCTCAAGCCGCATTCGGCATTCGAACTGATTGCCCTGGATCTGGATGAACGGCGCAGGCGCTATGCGGCGTTCATCGAGGAGGGAATTCCTGCCGCGGATGTGGCGGAGATCCGGCGAGCATTGCGGTCGCAGCGATGGTTGGCCGGTTCGCTAGCGGGGGCAGAGCCCTTTCGCGATGCGAAAGGGATCTGACCCCGTCTGCTGGGGTTACCCCAGCAGCTTGCGTACCTTGGTCAGCGCGGTCATGAACCGCTCGATCTCGGCGTGCGTGTTGTAGAACGCCAGCGAGGCGCGGCAGGTGGCGGCGACGCCGAAGTACTGCAGCAGCGGGTGTGCGCAGTGCTGGCCCGAGCGCACGGCCACGCCCTCCAGGTCGAGCAGGGTGGCCAGGTCGTGCGCATGCGCACCATCGATCAGGAACGAGACTACGGCCGCCTTCTCCGGTGCCTGGCCGATGATGCGCAGGCCATCGACGCGGCGCAGCTCTTCGGTGAAGTGCGCCAGCAGTTCGGCTTCGCGCGCTTCCACGTTGTCCTGGCCAAGCTGCTGCAGGTAGTCGGCGGCCACGCCCAGGCCGATGAAACCGGCGATGTTCGGGGTGCCGGCTTCGAACTTGTGCGGGGCGTCGTTGAACACGGTGCCGTCGAAGCTGACTTCCTTGATCATCTCGCCGCCGCCGAGGAACGGTGGCATCGCGTCCAGGTGCTCGCGACGGGCCCACAGCGCGCCGGTACCGGTCGGGCCACACATCTTGTGGCCGGTGATGGCGTAGAAGTCGCAGCCGATCGCGGCCACGTCGACCTTGCGGTGCGGCACCGCCTGCGAGCCATCGACCACGGTGATGATGCCGCGCTTGCGCGCTTCGCGGCAGATCTCGCGCACCGGGTTGACCGTGCCCAGCACGTTGGAGACATGGGTGACCGCCAGCAGCTTGACCTCCGGGGTCATCGCCGCGCGCAGCGCATCCAGGTCCAGCGCACCGTCAGGCGTGATCTCGGCCACGCGGATGGTGGCACCGGTACGCTGCGCGACCAGCTGCCACGGCACGATGTTGGCATGGTGCTCCATGCGCGACACCAGGATCACGTCGCCGGCCTTCAGCCGCGGCAGCGCCCACGAATACGCCACCAGGTTGATGGCGAAGGTGGTGCCGCTGCACAGCACCAGGTCGCTGGGGCGCACGTTGAGGAAGCGGGCCAGCGTGTTGCGCGCGCCTTCGTAGGCGTCGGTAGCTTCGCTGCCGAGCGCGTGCACCGCGCGGCTGACGTTTGCGTTGTAGCGGCGGTAGAACTCGTCCACCGCGCCGATCACCTGCACCGGCTTCTGACCGGTGTTGGCATTGTCGAAATAGACCAGCGGCTTGCCGTGCACTTCGCGCATCAGCAGCGGGAAGTCGAGGCGGACGCGGTCCCAGTCGGGCGCGCCGGTGCGTTCTTCGATCGGGCGCGGCGTGGACAGGTTCATGCCACACCCGCCTCGGCCAGGGCCTTGTCCAAACGGCGTGCCAGCTGCTCGCGCAGGGCTTCCGGCAGGATCTTCAGCGGCTCATGGCAGAACGCGGCGCTGAGCAGCGCCTGCGCCTGTGCCTGCGGCAGGCCGCGCGAGCGCAGGTAGAACAGCGCATTGGCATCGAGCTGGCCGACGGTGGCGCCATGCGCGGCCTTCACTTCATCGGCGTCGATAACCAGCGTCGGCTGGGTATCGATCTCGGCGTCGGCCGATAGCAGCAGGTTCTTGTTGGACAGGTTCGCATCGGTGCCGTCGGCGCCTTCGCGGATCTGGATGCCGCCATGGAACACCACGCGGCTGCGGTTGGCGGCAACGCCGCGCCACAGCAGTTCGCAGGCGGTATCGCGCGCGATGTGATCGATACCCAGCCGGGTCTCGACGTGGCGGCGGCCATTGCCGAGCAGCACGCCGTTGGCGGTCAGCTGGGCGTTGTCGCCTTCCAGGCGCACGTTCAGTTCATGGCGGCTGAGCGCGGCGCCCAGTTCCAGGTCGACGCGGTGGTACTGCGCGTCGCGGGCCAGCACCGCGTCGGTACGCAGGAAGCTGGTCTGGCGCGCGCTGCCGGCCTGCACGCGGGCGTGCTTGAGCACGGCGTCGCGCGCGACGTGGGCATGCAGCACGGTGTTGTCCAGGTGGGCGGAGTCACCCACGCTGAAGCGGTGCTCGACCACGCCGAGGCTGGCGCCGGCACGCAGTTCGATCAGGTGGCGGTGATGCCAGGCCAGGTCGGTCTCGCCGGCCACACTGGCGAACACCAGCTGCAGCGGCGCTTCGACCTGCACGCCTTCATCCACGCGCAGCACCACGCCTTCATCGGCCAGCGCGGCATTGAGGCGGGCGAAGATCTCTTCGCTGCGCTCGTAGCGGCGGCCGAGGAAACGCACGGCGTCCTCGCCCGCAGCCAGTGCAGCCGACAGCGGCTGCAGCTGCACGCCGGCCGACAGGGCCTGCACGTCGCTCAGTGCGGCGTCCAGGCGGCCATTGACGAACACCAGGCGCGGTGCCGGAATGTCCTCCAGCAGGGCGGCGTCCAGCGCCGGGCCCTGCAGCGGTGCAGCCGCGAACGCACGGCGTTCCAGCTGGCGCAGCGAGGTGTACTTCCAGGCTTCGTTGCGGGCGGCCGGCAGGCCGTCACGCAGGGCCGCATCCAGCACTTCGCGGCGCGCATCGCTGCCACAGAAGGCCTGGGCCATCGAATCAAGCAGGGCGCTCATCAGACCGCCGCCTCGGGCACGACCCGGTCCTTCAGGAAATCATAGCCGTGCGCTTCCAGCTCCAGTGCCAGCTCCGGGCCGCCACTCTTGACGATGCGGCCATCGGCCAGCACGTGCACCACGTCCGGCTTGATGTAGTCCAGCAGGCGCTGGTAGTGGGTGATGACCAGGAACGAGCGATCAGCAGCGCGCAGTGCGTTGACACCATCGGCCACGCTCTTCAGTGCATCGATGTCCAGGCCCGAGTCGGTTTCGTCCAGGATCGCCAGCTTCGGTTCCAGCACGGCCAGCTGGAAGATCTCGTTGCGCTTCTTTTCGCCGCCGGAGAAGCCTTCGTTGACGCCACGGTGCAGCAGTTCGTCCTTCAGGTGCAGCACGGCCAGCTTCTGGCGCACCAGCTTGAGGAACTGCATGGAATCGAGTTCCTCCTCACCGCGTGCCTTGCGCTGGGCGTTCAGTGCCGCGCGCAGGAAGTAGGTGTTGTTCACGCCCGGGATCTCCACCGGGTACTGGAACGCCAGGAACAGGCCGGCAGCGGCGCGCGCTTCCGGGTCCTGCTCCAGCAGGTCGACGCCGTCGAACTGCACGCTGCCTTCGGTCACTTCGTAGCCGTCGCGGCCGGCCAGGACATTGCCCAGGGTGGACTTGCCGGCGCCGTTGGGGCCCATGATGGCGTGCACCTGGCCCGGCTGGACGTCCAGCGACAGGCCCTTGAGGATTTCCTTGTCGCCGATGCGGGCGTGGAGGTTTTCGATCTTCAGCATGGTGGGGTTTCCGTGGGGCGGGCCGCGGCCCGCCGGTAAAGAGAATGCGTTTGCGAGGGGCAGGGGCGGGCGGTCAGCCCACCGAACCTTCCAGCGAGACTTCCAGCAGCTTCTTGGCTTCCACCGCGAACTCCATCGGCAGTTCGCGGAACACCTGCTTGCAGAAGCCGTCGACGATCATCGACACCGCGTCTTCCTGGCTGATGCCACGGGCGCGGCAGTAGAACAGCTGGTCGTCGGAGATCTTCGAGGTGGTGGCCTCGTGCTCGACGGTGGCACCCGGGTTCTTCACCTCGATGTAGGGGAAGGTGTGCGCGCCGCACTGCTTGCCGATCAGCAGCGAATCGCACTGGGTGTAGTTGCGCGCGCCATCGGCATTGCGGTCCACCCGCACCAGGCCGCGGTAGGTGTTCTGGCCGCGGCCGGCGCTGATGCCCTTGCTGACGATCTTGCTCTTGGTGCGCTTGCCGACGTGGATCATCTTGGTGCCGGTGTCGGCCTGCTGCCGGTGATGGGTCAGCGCGACCGAGTGGAACTCACCGACCGAATCGTCGCCCAGCAGCACGCACGAGGGGTACTTCCAGGTGATCGCCGAGCCGGTCTCGACCTGGGTCCAGGTGACCTTGCTGCGCGCGCCACGGCATTCGGCACGCTTGGTGACGAAGTTGTAGATGCCGCCGACGCCGTTCTCGTCGCCCGGGTACCAGTTCTGCACGGTGGAGTACTTGATCTCCGCATCTTCCAGCGCGACCAGCTCGACCACTGCGGCGTGCAGCTGGTTCTCGTCGCGCATCGGCGCGGTGCAGCCTTCCAGGTAGGACACGTAGGCCTTGTCCTCGCACACGATCAGGGTGCGCTCGAACTGGCCGGTGTGGCCGGCGTTGATGCGGAAGTAGGTGCTCAGTTCCATCGGGCAGCGCACGCCCTTGGGAATGAACACGAAGCTGCCATCGGAGAACACCGCCGAGTTGAGCGCGGCGAAGTAGTTGTCACCCACCGGCACCACGGTGCCCAGGTACTGGCGCACCAGCTCCGGGTGTTCCTTGATAGCCTCGGACATCGAGCAGAAGATGATGCCCTTCTCGGCCAGTTCCTTGCGGAAGGTGGTACCGACCGACACCGAGTCGAACACCGCATCCACCGCCACGCCGGCCAGCTTGGCGCGCTCGTGCAGCGGCACGCCCAGCTTGTCGTAGGTGTCCAGAAGCTCCTTGGGCACGTCATCCAGCGAGGCGTACTTCGGGCCCTTCGGCGCGGAGTAGTAGCTGAGCGCCTGCAGGTCGATCGGGGCGATCTCCAGCTTGGCCCAGTCCGGCATCGGCATGGTCAGGAAGTGGCGGTAGGCGTCCAGGCGCCACTGCGTCATCCACTCCGGCTCGTCCTTCTTGGCCGACAGGGCACGGATGGTGTCCTCGTCCAGGCCCGGCGGCAGGGAGTCCGACTCGATCTCGGTGATGAAGCCGGCCGAATACTTGCGGCCGAGCTGCTCGTGGATCTCGCGGTTGGGGGTGTCGTCGTGGGCGACGTTTTCGATGGTTTCGGTGGCCATGGGGGGGCTGCCTGTGGATCAGGAGACGACGTCAACAGCGATGGTGCGGCGCTGTTCGTCATCGGCAAGGGGAAGGGGGGGCAGGATCTGCGCAAGACTGACGTCGCGCAGGGCCTCGGAGACCACGTCGTTGATCAACCGCCAGCTGCTGCGCGCGCCGCACTTGGGTGCCATGCCGCACTGGTGGTGGTCGTGGCTGCATTCGGTCAGGGCAAGCGGCCCTTCCATCGCTTCGACCACTTCGAACAGCGAGATCTCGATGGCCGGGCGGGTCAGCCGGTAGCCGCCACGCACGCCGCGCAGGCCTTCGACCAGGCCGGCCTGGGCCAGCGGCTTGAGTACCTTGCTGACGGTGGGCGGCTCCAGGCCGGTGAATTCGGCCAGTTCGGTGGCACTGAGCACCTCGCCCGGACGGGCGGCGAGCACGGTCAGCACGACGGTGGCGTAATCGGTGAGCTTGGTGACGCGCAACATGGGGATGCGAGTGGTTCTTAAAGCGGACTGAAATTGTACGCTTTTATTCGCCACCATCCAACCCGGGCATTCAGCCGGCGCTGGGGCCGGGCCGGGAGGCTTTGCCAGCGGGCGCTGCCGGGGGCGCCATGCTGCGCCAACCGGGTGATTTTCGCAATCACCCGGAATGGGCGAGAATCCCTGTTCCATCCGCTGCAAACAGCCCGTGCCGATGCCGAAGAAGATCCAAGCCCGCAAGTCCGCCATCCATGGCAACGGCGTGTTCGCCGTCGCCCCGATCAAGCAGGGCGAGCGCGTGATCCAGTACAAGGGCCTGCTGCGCAGCCATGGCGACGTTGATGCCGATGACAGCGGCGACGTCGAAAGCGGCCATACCTTCCTGTTCACCCTCAATGACGACTGGGTGATCGATGCCAACTACAAGGGCAACGATGCGCGCTGGATCAACCACAGCTGCGACCCGAACTGCGAGGCGGTGATCGAGGAGGATGAGGACGGCGACAGCCGTGGCGACAAGGTGTTCATCGAGGCGCTGCGCGATATCAAGGCTGGCGAAGAGCTGACCTACAACTACGGCATCACGCTGGCCGAGCGCCACACCGCCAAGCTGAAGAAGATCTGGGAATGCCGCTGCGGCTCGCCCAAGTGCACCGGCACCATGCTGCAGCCCAAGCGTTGATCCTTCCGGTAGTGCCGGCCGCTGGCCGGCACGGGTCCTCTCCACCTGCCGTGCACAGCAGGGTCACCGCCGTGCAAGGGCCGTTCGTCCACGCTGTGCACTCCCCCAACTGGAGTGCACCCATGGCAGAGCGATTGAAGGGCAAACAGATCGCAATCCTCGCGACCCACGGCTTTGAACAGTCCGAATTGACCGAGCCCAAACGGCTGCTGGAAGCGGAAGGTGCGCGGGTCAGCGTGGTGTCGCCCGCAAAGGAGGCGACCATCAAGGGCTGGAAAGAGAAGAACTGGGGCGACGCCGTCGCGGTCGACATTCCGCTGGACGAGGCGGATCCGGCGGGCTTTGATGCCCTGGTGCTGCCAGGGGGCGTCATCAATCCGGACACACTGCGCACCGACGACGCGGTGCTCAGCTTCATCCGCTCAGTGGATGAAGCCGGCAAGCCCGTCGCGGCGATCTGCCATGGTCCGTGGCTGCTGATCAACAGCGGGCTGGCAGATGGCCGCGAGCTGACCTCCTGGCCCTCCCTTCAGCAGGACCTGGCCAACGCGGGCGCGAACTGGCGCGATGCCGAGGTCGTGGTCGACGGCAACGTGATCACCAGCCGCAAGCCGGATGACATTCCTGCTTTCAGCGAGGCGGTGGTCAAGGCACTCGCCGCGTGATGCCTTGCCGGTAGTGCCGGCCCCCGGCCGGCACTACCTTATTTGCCCAGCAGGCCTGCCGGCACCAGGTTGCCCAGGTTCTGGTTGAAGGTGACCACCAGCTTGCCGTTCTTGACCTGTGCCGCCTGCACCTGCAGCGCGCCGAGCACCCCGGCCACGGCCGGGTCCAGCTTGTAGATCGGTTCGCGCTGGGCGTAGTCGCTCAGCCAGGCATTGAGCAGGCCGCGGGTGCGTGAGTCGAGGCGGCCGCCCTGGTTGGCCGGGGTGAAGTCATCCACGCTGGGCTGCTGCAGGTGGAAGCCCTGGGTCTGCGCGTCGTAGCGCAGGCCGCTGCTGAGCTTCACCGTACCCAGTTTGGCCGGGTTGCCGCCGGCGGTGGCCAGTGCCAAGTCCATGCCAAGGTTCAGGCGCTCGCCGGCCGGAAGGCTCAGCTGAGGGTGGCTCATGGTCAGGGAGATCAGGCCGCCAAGGGCGTCCTGGGTGCGCGGGAAGCTGCCATCGAGGTACTGCTGCACGTCGCTGGCACCCACCGACAGTTCGCGGCCGGAAATGGAGGGAGCCGCCTGCGCGCCGATCGCAGCGGCGATCAGTACGGTGGAGGCAGCGAGGCGGGTCATCAGGGAACGCAGGCGCATGGCGGTGACCGATGGCAGGGAATGGATGGATCAAAGAGTAGCCGTGCAGGCTGAATCGCGCGTGCATGCGGCTGTAACGGTTCAGTCCAGCATCGGACGCAGTTGCGCCGACTGGATCTGCCAGGCGCTGCCATCGCTGCTGGGTTGCACGCGGTACCAGCCACCGAAGCGGAACGTACCGTTGGCGGTGACCGCGCGGATCTGCACCGGCACTTCAAGCAGCTGCGGTGGCTGCCGATCGTCGCGGGCGAGCGGGGGATCGCTGTGCAGGCGCAGGGTGCGCAGGTCCTGCAGCTGCCGCAGCGCGGCGTCGTCCGCATGCCGCGGGTCGCTGGGCGGGATCGTCCAGGCGGCATCGCTGGCGGCGCGGTCGCGGTTGAGCAACGCCGCTATGTAGCGGTTGAGCATCGTCGATGGCGGCTCGGCACCGTCGGCGACAGCAGACAGCACCGGCATTTCACTTGCCTGCACTGCTGCGGGATCGGGGCCGGTGCGAGTGTCCGCGGCTGCGGTGGCAGCGACGGGAGCGGACGCTGCCGCGATGTCGCCGGTCGTCTGTGCTGCCGGGCGTGAACAGCCCAGCAGCACCAAGGGTGCGATCAGCAACAGGTTCCTGCGCATGTCTGCCTCCTCCGCGAGGCAACCTGGAGGGCGGCAGTGTAGCGATTGCGCCGGGATCAGCGGGAGGAGGGCAGCTGATCCAGAGCGTCCAGCGCTGGCAGGACCTGGTCGGCGATGGCCGCCAGTGCGTGGCCGCCGGTCTCGGCATGGCGCTGCACGATATCGCGCAGCAGCTGGGTGGCGATCACCAGGGTCGCACGCTCGTCGCCGCTGATACCGGCGGTACGCGGGGCCGCCTCCAGCAGGCGCATCAGGTCGCGGCTGGCGCGATGCTCCAGTTCGATGGTGCAGCGCCCTGTGCACTGCAGCCCGTCCTTTTCGATGGGGGTCACCGAGATCCGGTAGCGGGTGGAGGGGCTGGCCATGAGGGTGTGCTCGCCGTAGCTGTGGAGGATGTGCCCACCATAGGCAAGGCCACGGCCTGAGGCGACGGCCGGCGCTGCACGCAGTGTTCCACCCGGTACGTTCCAGCACCTGCCCAAGCCGCGCTCGGCCAGTGGCGACGGGCCTGTACGGGCATTGCCGGGGAGGCGGCAACGCTGTGTTGCGGATTGCCGCAGCGCGACGCATCCACGCATGGCGTGGATCTACCGCCGGGCACGCAAAAAAAACGGGACGACCAGAGCCGTCCCGTCGGAATCCACGTTGGGGCGCGCGCTTACAGCGCGGCGTCCTTCAGCTTCTTCAGCGGACGCACCTTCAGCTTGGTGGTGGCCGGCTTGGCGGCGAACCACTGCTCTTCCTTGGTGAACGGGTTGATGCCCTTGCGCTTCGGCTTGGCCGGCACATTGACGGTGGTGATCTTCAGCAGGCCCGGCAGGGTGAAGGAGCCAGCGCCCTTCTTGTGCACCGAGGAGGCGACGGCGCTTTCCAGCGAGGCCAGCACAGCGCGGACGTCCTTGGCGATGACGCCGGAGGCTTCAGCGATGTGTGCAACCAGGCCGGACTTGGTCAGCACTTCCTTGATCGGCTTCGGAGCGGCCGGCTTGGCGGCTGCCTTCGTCGCGACTTTCTTCGCTGCCTTCTTCGGGGCAGCCTTCTTAGCGGTCTTTGCCATGGTTTCCTGTTCCGTGAACGGTTGGTTGTTTGGTCGGCGCCGAACCCCGTCGGCAAGCGCAATGTAGGGCAACTCTTGGGCGCCGCCAATAGCCCGAAGCGCGGAAAGTGCATGTTTTTTCATATCCAGGCCGATTCAGTACATGGTCGGCGGTGGGGGATGGGGGCACGCCAGCGTGTTCGATCGCCGGCGCCCGCCGATCGGTGGGGTGCGCGAAACCACTGAAAACAAGAGGAAAATGCGTTCCGGGCTGGCGAGGAAGTGTCCACTCGCCGGGCTCGGGGACGACGTCCGGCGTGCGGCGGAGCGACGCAGGGCTAACGCGTGGCGTGCGAGGGTAGCCGTTCATCACCGCCACGCAGGAGCAGCACAATGGGAATCTCGCGACACGCCACCGCGCACTGGGAAGGCGATCTGAAGACGGGCAAGGGCCAGTTGAGCACGCCGCAGAGTGGGCTGCTGGAGAAGACCCGCTACGGTTTCAACAGCCGCTTCGGCGACGAAAAGGGCACCAATCCGGAAGAGCTGATCGCCGCCGCGCACGCGGGTTGTTTCACCATGGCGCTGTCGGCCAAGCTCGGCGAAGCAGGCTTCACCCCGACCTCGCTGGACACCGAAGCCAAGGTCGACCTGTCGCTGGAAGGCGGTCCGCAGCTGTCGCAGATCCGCCTGAAGGTCAGGGCGGTGGTGCCCGGCATCGATGCGACGCAGTTCCGTGCCATTGCCGATGACGCCAAGCAGAACTGCCCGGTATCCAAGGCGCTGAGCGCGGTGCCGATCAGCCTGGAAGCCGAACTGGGCTGAGCCGGCGCATCTGTAGAGCCGAGCCCATGCTCGGCTTCTGCAGGTCCCGTGATCTGGCCGAGGAGCAGCCGAGCGAGGGCTCGGCTCTACAGTATCCCTTTACCAATCAAGGGTGCCGGTGATCACCGTCTGCACCTGGCCGCCCGACCAGACCTCGCCGTCCTCGTCGACCCGCAGGGTCAGGCGCGCATCGTGGCCGACTTCGCGGCCTTGGCTGACTTCGAACGGCGCACGGCCACGTGGCAGCGCGTCGCGCAGGTCCAGCCACGCGGCCAGCACTGCATTGGCGGCCCCCGAGGCGGCGTCCTCGAAGCGCCGACCATTGCCGACGAAAGCGCGCACGGCCAGATCGAATCCCTCACTGCCATCGCTGAAGGCATAGGCGAACACGCCCATGCTGTCGGTGGACTCGGCCAGCGCAGCCACCGCGTTCCAGTCAGGGCGCAGCGCGCGTAGTGCTGCTTCATCGGCCACCTGCACCACCCACCAGCTGCGTCCGCCCTGCATGCGCGCCGGCGGCAGCGAGCCCAGTGGCCAGTCCTTCAGTGCTGCCCGCAGGCGCGGATCGGTGGCTTCAGCGGTCTCCGCCAACTGCGCGCGCGGGGTGCGGATGGCGATGCGCTGCTGCGCGCCCTCACCGCTGACGCGCAGCGGCAGGGCGCCGGCAATGCCGTCCTGCACCAGCACGCCATCGATCGGTGTGGCCAGGCCTGCCTGCAGTACTGCATGCGCCGTGCCGACGCTGGGGTGGCCGGCGAACGGCACTTCCTTCTGCGGGCTGAACATGCGCAGCCGGTAGCTGACACCGGCGGCCTGGGGCGGGAACACGAAGGTGGTCTCGGGCAGGCGCGTCCAGCGTGCGATGGCCTGCATGCTGGCGTCGTCCAGGCCTTCGGCATCGAGTACCACGGCCAGCGGGTTGCCAGCGCCGGCGCGCGGGGAGAACACATCCAGCTGCAGGAAACGGCGGGTGGTCATCGGGGCGAAACTCCAGGATCGGGTGGCGCGCAGCTTAACGCGCCGCTGCAGCGCCGAGCCTACGCTCGGCTCTACAGCCAACGGATCTGGCCGTCGATGACCGGCTGCACCTGGCCGCCGATCCACACCGTGCCCTGCGCATCGACCTGTACCTGCACGCGACCATCGCGACCGACTTCGCGGCCCTGGCTGGCCACGTAGCGGCCCTCGCGGCCGGGCAGGGCATTGCGCTGCCGCAGCCAGGCGCCGATCAGTGCATTGGCACTGCCGGTCACGGGATCCTCGGGCACGGCGGGCGCATCAGCGGGGCAGAAGGCACGCACCACGCGGGTGTGGCCGGTGCCGGCTTCATCGGCGAAGACGGCCAGGCCTGTAGCGTCGGTGGCGAGGTTCCAGTCGGCCAGCGCGGCCATGTCCGGTGCCAGCTCGCGAACGGCGGCGGCATCGCGCAGTGGCAGCAGCCACCAGCGTGCGCCGTTGTCCCAGAGTTCGGGCACCTGCCCGTCGGCAGCGAGCGCCAACAGCGCGGCGGGCGCTCCGTCTGCCTCCGTGTCCAGTTGCCGTGCCGGCGGGCTGGCCAGCTGGATCTCCAGTGCCTCGGCCGGGCCGCTCACCCGTACTGGCAGCACCCCTGCCGCGCATTGCTGCAGCAGGGCGCCGTCGCGCGGTTGGGCCAGGCCGCAGGTCACCGCCGCCCAGGCGGCGCCGACGCTGGGGTGGCCGGCGAAGGCCAGCTCACGGGTCGGGGTGAAGATGCGGATGTGGTAGTCGGCGCCGGGCGCGGTGGGGCGCAGGAAGAACACCGTCTCGGACAGGTTCAGCCAGGCGGCCAGGGCCTGCATCTGGCTGCTGGAGAGCGCGTCGGCGTCCAGGATGGCGCCCAGTGGATTGCCGGTTCCGGGGCGGGGGGCGAAGACGTCGAGCTGCAGGTAACGGAGGACGGCCATCTACGGGGATATTGCGCTTAGAATCAAAGGTTCCGCCCCCGAGGGCGGCTTCCCCACATTCTACATAGCCAATCCATGTCAGCTTCCCCCCTTGTCGATCGTTGGATCGTACTGAAGTTCGGCGGCACTTCGGTGTCGCGTCGTCACCGCTGGGACACGATCGGGAAGCTGGCGAAAAAACGCGCGGAAGAGACCGGATCGCGCGTGCTGGTGGTGGTATCGGCGCTGTCCGGGGTCACCAACGAACTGACCGCGATTGCCGACGGCGCGCCGGACAGCGGTGATCGCGTGGCAGCGCTTGTCGAGCGCCATGAGGGCTTCCTGGCCGAACTCGGCCTGGGCCGCGAGGTGTTGGCCGAACGGCTGGCGGCGCTGCAGGGCCTGCTCGACGATGCGCGGGCGGCTACCCGTCCGCTGGATTGGCAGGCCGAAGTGCTGGGCCAGGGCGAGCTGCTGTCCTCCACCCTGGGCGCGGCCTATCTGCGCGCCTCGGGCCTGGACATGGGCTGGATGGACGCCCGCCAGTGGCTGGACGCGATGCCGCCGCAGCCGAACCAGAGCGACTGGTCGCAGCGGCTGTCGGTGAACTGCCAGTGGCGCGCCGACGCGGAGTGGATGCAGCGCTTCCGCGCGCAGCCGACCCGCCTGCTGATCACCCAGGGCTTCATTTCGCGGCATGCCGATGGCGGTACCGCCATCCTCGGCCGTGGTGGCTCGGATACCTCGGCGGCGTACTTCGGTGCGCTGCTCGGCGCCAGCCGGGTGGAGATCTGGACCGATGTGCCGGGCATGTTCAGCGCCAATCCGAAGGACGTGCCCGACGCACGCCTGCTGACCCGCCTGGACTATTACGAAGCGCAGGAAATCGCCACCACCGGCGCCAAGGTGCTGCACCCGCGCTCGATCAAGCCGTGCCGCGATGCCGGCGTGCCGATGGCCATCCTCGATACCGAGCGCCCGGAACTGCCGGGCACCAGCATCGATGGCAGCGCCGCACCGGTGCCGGGGGTGAAGGCGATCAGCCGCCGCAATGGCATCGTGCTGGTGTCGATGGAAGGCATCGGCATGTGGCAGCAGGTCGGCTTCCTGGCCGATGTGTTCAACCTGTTCAAGAAGCACGGCCTGTCGGTGGACCTGATCGGTTCGGCCGAGACCAACGTCACCGTGTCGCTGGACCCGTCCGAGAACCTGGTCAACACCGATGTGCTGGCCGCGCTGTCGGCCGACCTGTCGCAGATCTGCAAGGTGAAGGTGATCGTGCCGTGCGCGGCGATCACCCTAGTGGGCCGCGGCATGCGGTCGCTGCTGCACAAGCTGTCGGACGTGTGGGCGACCTTCGGCCGCGAGCGCGTACACATGATCTCGCAGTCGTCCAACGACCTGAACCTGACCTTCGTCATCGACGAGGCCGATGCCGATGGCCTGCTGCCGATGCTGCACGCAGAGCTGATCGACAGCGGCGCGATGCCGGTGGAAGAGACCGAAGTGTTCGGCCCGCGCTGGCGCGAGATTGCCGGCACCGTGCGCCCGCGCGGCACGCCGTGGTGGCGTGGCCAGCGTGCGCACCTGCTGCAGCTGGCCGATGCTGGTACGCCGCGCTACGTCTACCACCTGCCGACGGTGCGTGCCCGCGCCCGTGCGCTGGCCGCGATCAAGCCGATCGACCAGCGTTACTACGCGATCAAGGCCAACAGCCACCCGGCCATCCTGCAACTGCTGGAAGCGGAGGGCTTCGGCCTGGAGTGCGTGTCGCACGGTGAGCTGAAGCATGTGTTCCAGCACCTGCCGGAACTGTCGCCCAAGCGCGTGCTGTTCACCCCCAGCTTCTGCCCGCGCAGCGAGTACGAGGCGGCGTTCGCGCTGGGCGTGACTGTGACCGTCGACAACGTGGAAGCGCTGCAGCGCTGGCCGGACCTGTTCCGCAACCGCGAGCTGTGGCTGCGCGTCGATCTGGGCCGGGGCGAGGGCCACCACGCCAAGGTCCGTACCGGTGGCAAGGAGTCCAAGTTCGGCCTGCCGATCGCTCGCGTCGACGAGTTCGTGCGCGCGGCCACCGAACTGGGCAGCCGCGTGGTGGGCCTGCATGCGCACCTGGGCAGCGGCGTGGAAACCGCGCAGCACTGGCGGCTGATGTGCGATGAGCTGGCCGGTTTCGCTCGCCGCATCGGCAGCGTACAGACCATCGATATCGGTGGTGGCCTGCCGATTCCGTACAGCGACGAAGACGAACCCTTCGACCTGGACGCCTGGGCCGAGGGCCTGGCCGAGGTCAAGGCACTGCACCCGGCATTCCGCCTGGCGATCGAGCCGGGCCGCTACCTGGTGGCCGAATCGGGCGTGCTGCTGACCCATGCCACCCAGGTGGTGGAAAAGGACGGCGTGCGCCGTGTCGGCCTGGACGCCGGCATGAACGCACTGATGCGCCCGGCGCTGTACGACGCCTGGCATGACATCGAGAATCTCAGCCGCCAGGGCGGTTATGCCGAAGCGGCGTTCGATGTGGTCGGGCCGATCTGCGAATCCAGCGATGTGTTCGGCAAGCGCCGCAAGCTGCCGGTGTCGACCGCGCCGGACGACGTGATGCTGATCGCCGATGCCGGTGCCTACGGCTATGTGATGGCCAACACCTACAACCAGCGGATGCTGCCGCGCGAAGACGTGATCGAATGACCACCGCCCGCGCCCTGCACCCGCCCACCGACACGCCCCGCGCCCTCGAGCGGGCCCGTGCCTGACCGGATACACCATGACTGCTTTCGACAAACACCAGGTTTCCCGCTTCCGCTTCGTCCGCTGCGACTTCGCAGCGGATACCGGCGTGGCCCGGCTGGTCTACGCCTTCGACGACGGCCCGGAGATGGTGGAGACCATCACCGTGCCGGGTGCCCCGTTCGTGCTGGACGAGGCGCGCGCCGCTGCCGTGCAGCGTGCGCTGCAGCTGCTGCACCTGATCGCCGGCGTCAGCTACTACAAGGCCGGCGTACCGGATACGGTCAGCATCGACAGTTACAGCATCGATGCCGATACCGCCGCACTGGTGGAGACCATTTACCTCAATGGCCTGGGCGAATTCGCCTACCGTAACGGCCTGAACCTGCGCGGCCGCTTCCGGTTGCCGGTGCAGGGCGAGGCCGTGCAGGCGCCGGCGCTGGGCCTGCAGCCGCACGCACTGGTGGCCATCGGCGGCGGCAAGGATTCGCTGGTCAGCATCGAAGCGCTGCGCCGTGCCGGCGTGGACGAAACGGTGACCTGGATCGGTGGCTCGCAGCTGATCCGCGCCTGTGCCGAGCGCACCGGCCTGCCGACACTGAACCTGGGCCGTGCGCTGGCGCCGGAACTGTTCGAGCTCAACCGCCAGGGCGCCTGGAACGGCCACATCCCGGTCACTGCGGTGAACTCGGCAATCATGGTGCTGGCCGCGTTGCTGCAGGGCGTGGACCAGGTCGTGTTCTCCAACGAGCGTTCGGCCAGCTACGGCAGCCAGATTCCGGGCACCGGCGAAGTGAACCACCAGTGGTCCAAGGGCTGGGTGTTTGAACAGGCCTTCGGCAGCCATGTACAGGCGCACGTTGCGGCGGACCTGCAGTACTACTCGCTGCTGCGCCCGTTGTCCGAGCTGGCGGTGGCCCGCCAGTTCGCCAAGACCGATTTCTACGACGCGCACTTCTCCAGCTGCAACCGCAATTTCCACATCCTCGGCGAGCGCCCGGTGAACCGCTGGTGTGGCGTCTGCCCGAAGTGCCATTTCGTGTTCCTGGCGCTGGCCCCGTTCATGCCCAAGACGCGCCTGGTGCGCATCTTCGGCCGCAACCTGCTGGACGATGCCGAGCAGGCCGGTGGCTTCGATGCGCTGCTGGAATTCCAGGACCACAAGCCGTTCGAGTGCGTGGGCGAAGGCCGCGAATCTCGTGCGGCGATGGCGACCCTGGCCCAGCGCCCGGAATGGAAGGAAGACGTGTTGGTGAAGCGCTTCTGCAATGAAATCCAGCCGCAGCTGGATGCCGCCGAACTGGAACTGGCGCCGCTGCTGCAGCTGCAGGGCGAGCACCGCGTTCCGGCTGCGCTGTGGGACCGGGTGCGTGAAGATTTCGAAGCTTGAAGGAAAGCGCGTCGCGCTGTGGGGCTGGGGCCGCGAGGGCCGCGCCGCGTTTGCGGTACTTCGTGAGCGCCTGCCCACGCTGCCGCTGAGCCTGTTCTGCCCGGCGGCCGAAGTTGGGGCCGCACGCGTGGAAACACAGAGCGCCCTGGACGTGCGTGGCGAGCCTTCCGCTGAAGCGCTGGCCGCGTTCAACGTGGTGATCAAATCGCCCGGCATCAGTCCCTATCAGCCGATCGCGCTGGCGGCGGCAGCGCAGGGCACCACCTTCATCGGCGGCACTGCGCTGTGGTTCGCCGAGCATGCGGCTGACGATGGCATCGTGCACGACACCGTGTGCGTGACCGGCACCAAGGGCAAGAGCACCACCACCGCGCTGGTCGCGCACCTGTTGCGCGCGGCCGGCCACCGCACCGGACTGGTCGGCAACATCGGCCTGCCGCTGCTGGAGGTGCTGGACCCGCAGCCGGCGCCCGAGTACTGGGCCGTCGAGCTGTCCAGCTACCAGACCGGTGAAGTGGCGCGCAGTGGCGCCCACCCGCAGGTGGCAGTGGTGCTGAACCTGTTCCCGGAACACCTGGACTGGCACGGCAGCGAACGGCGTTACATCGAAGACAAGCTGCGGCTGGTGACGGAAGCCGCACCGCGCATTGCCGTGCTCAATGCGGCCGATCCGCACCTGGCGGCACTGTCGCTGCCCGATAGTGAGGTGGTCTGGTTCAACCAGCCGCAGGGCTGGCATATGCGGGGCGACATCGTGCATCGCGGCGAACAGGCGGTGTTCGATACCCGCAACACGCCGCTGCCGGGCCGCCACAACCGCGGCAACCTGTGCGCGGTGCTGGCTGCACTGGAAGCGCTGGGCCTGGATGCCGTGGCGCTGGCACCGGCGGTGCAGGATTTCCGCCCGCTGCCGAACCGCCTGCAGCGGATTGGCGTGGCCGATGGCCTGACCTACGTCAACGATTCGATCAGCACCACGCCGCATGCCAGCCTGGCGGCGCTGGAGTGCTTCGCCGGGCAGCGCATCGCGCTGCTGGTGGGCGGGCACGACCGTGGCCTGGACTGGACCGACTTCATGCAGCACATGGCGCACGATGTGCCGCCGGTGGAGATCGTGACCATGGGCAGCAACGGCCCGCGCATCCACGCGATGCTGCAGCCGCTGGCCGACGCCGGCCGCTTCGGCCTGCACGCTGCGGGCGATCTTGCCGAGGCGATGGCGTTGGCGCGCACGGCGCTGGGCGCACAGGGCGGGGTGGTGCTGCTGTCGCCGGGTGCGCCGAGCTTCGGGGCCTACCGCGATTACGTGGCGCGCGGACGCCATTTCGCCGAACTGGCTGGGTTCGATCCGGACAGCATCAGCGCGATTCCGGGGTTGGGCATCGCCTGACCGGCGGGATCGGGGTCGGATCCCTTTCCGCAGGAAAGGGTTCTGACCCCATCGTGCGTTTATCATGCAGGCATCCCCGGACGGACCCGGATGCCCGCATGTGCACCTTCATTACCCTGTTCCTGCCCGCATCCTTATCGCACGTTGAAGCCGCCGCGATCATGCAGCGCAGTGGCCGGCGCCTGTTTGCGCAGGATTCGCCCAGCCTGCAGTCAGCGGTGGGCCCGGATTGGCAGCCGTGGCTGAGTGCCGCGCACTGCGATTGCGGCACGTCGCTGGCCTCGGCGCAGGCGGTTCGTGAGTGGAACGGCGATGATGCCGAACGCTGGCGCAGGAAGGGCTGGAGCGAAGCGAAGATCGCGCGCGCGTTGGCGGCGCAGTTGGCGCGGCATGAACAGGATCAGCAGGCACGCCGCGATGAAGCCCTGGACGATGCCGGCCAGTGGTTGCAGCGTATCGACGCGCTGTTGCAGGCTGGGGCCGCGCGCATCGGCCTGCTGGTGCGCGACTATGACGGTTCGGTGGGTGCCCGGCAGCCGAAGCCGCCGGAACGGCGCTGGTCGCGCGCGCATCTGGCGGCGTCGGATCTGCTGGCATTCGAGCCGGGCACGTTGCACTGGATCGAGCGTGGGTAGTGCCGGCCGCTGGCCGGCAACCTGCGGGGAAATTCATCCACGCATGGCGTGGCTCTACTGTAGCGCCGAGCCCACGCTCGGCGGCCTTCATTCGTCTTCGTCGATGAACGCGTAACCGCCGTCAATGAGCTGCTGCAGGTACGCATCGAAGCTCGGCGCAATGACTGCGTAGCTGTCCGGATCGTGCAGGTAGCGCACCACCTGGCCGACCGTACCACCCGGTGCCGGATCGAAATCCAGGTACAGCATCGAGGTGCCGCCGTTGTTCATGCAGTGCGAGAAGCACAGGCGCCTGCTCATCGGTAGATCACCGTCGATGCCTTCACCGAGGATCTCCGGCTCCTCATCCAGCCACTCTTCGTAGATGGAACGGATGCTGTCGTCCCACTGCTGCTGGTCCTCGAAGATCTGCGCGACCGAGCGCAGGTAGTACGGGTAGCCACCGTCCTCCACGTCCGAGCCCAGCATCAGTACGCAGACCTTGCCGCCGGGGTACTCCCGGTAGTGGGTGCCATCCACGCGCGATAGGAGTTCCACCAGGCTGTCCGGCACCTGCGGCCACTGCGCTCGCAGGCGCTGCAGGTCCTCGGCGCTGGCGCCCTGGACATGTGCCCACTGCGGGGCATCCTCGGCAGGCAAACGCGGGATCAGGCCAGACAGAAAGCGATCAACAAGATTCATGCGAAAAAAGGGGACGGAGGGGATTAAGTCGTATCCAACCACACCTGCGTCACGCCGCCAATGCAGAATGCGACGCGGGAGGGGCGAATACGGCTTAATCCCCTCCGTCCCCTTTTTCTTGCGGAGCAGGCGCATGAATCGTTGGCGATGCGGTGTGGCGATGATGCTGGGGCTGGCGGCGATGCCGGCCTGGGCGGCGATGAAGACGCAGCCGGTGGAGTGGAAGCACCAGGGCACGACCTTCAGTGGCGTGCTGGTCTATGACGATGGTGGGCACGACAAGCGCCCGGGCCTGGTGATGGTGCCGAACTGGAAGGGTGTGAACGAGTCGGCGGTCGAGAAGGCCAAGCAGCTGGCCGGTGATGACTACGTGGTGCTGGTGGCCGATGTCTATGGCAAGGACGTGCGGCCGAAGAGTGATGCGGAGGCGGGGCCGGTGGCCAGCAAGCTGCGCAATGACCGGCCGCGGCTGCGTGCGCGTGCACTGGAAGCGGTGAACGTGCTCAAGGCGCAGGCCGGCAAGGTGCCGCTGGATGCCAGCCGGATCGGTGCGGTCGGTTTCTGTTTCGGTGGCACCACGGTGCTGGAGCTGGCCCGCGCCGGTGCGCCGCTGGCCGCTGTGGTCAGCCTGCACGGTGGGTTGGGTTCGCCCTTGCCGGCGCAGGCCGGTGGCACCCATCCGTCCGTGCTGGTGCTCAATGGCGCCGATGACAAGAGCGTGACCGCCGAGGACATCGCCGCTTTCCAGAAGGAAATGGACGCGGCCAAGGTCGATTGGGAGTTCACCAACTACAGTGGTGCGGTGCACTGCTTCGCCGAGCGCGACGCCAACAGCCCGCCGGGCTGCCAGTACAACGAGCGGGCGGCAAAGCGCGCGTGGAAGGCGCTGGATGAATTCTTCGAGGAGCGCTTCCGGTAATAAACGGCGTGCCGACCAACGGTCGGCACCCACCGGAATGCCGGTTTGGTGGGTGCCGACCGTTGGTCGGCACGCCTCCATCAATGCGAGCGCTGCACCGCGTAGCGGGCCAGGCCGCGCAGGGCAGCCACGGCGTCATTGTCGCCCAGGCCGTCGAGCGCACGCTCGGCGGCTTCGGCGTACTCTTCGGCGCGGCGGCGGCTGTACTCCAGGCCGCCGGTGACGCGGATCGCGGCCAGCACTTCCGGCATCGCCGAGGCGTCGCCGTCCTGCACGATGGTGCGCAGGCGCTCGCGGGTAGCGTCATCGGAGTGGGCCATCGCGTGGATCAGCGGCAACGTGGCCTTGCCCTCGGCGAGGTCGTCGCCCAGGTTCTTGCCCAGCTCCTCGGCGTTGGCCGAGTAGTCCAGCACGTCGTCGGCGATCTGGAATGCGTAGCCCAGGTGCATGCCGTAGTCGAACAGGGCCTGCTGGGTCGCCTCATCCACGCCGCTGGCCAGCGCGCCCAGGCGGGTGCCGGCGGCGAACAGCACCGCGGTCTTGCGCTCGATCACGCGCAGGTAGGCGGCTTCATCGGTGTCCGGGTTGTGCACATGCAGCAGCTGCAGCACTTCACCCTCGGCGATGCGGTTGGTGGCATCGGCCAGGATCTGCATCACCGGCATGCGCTCCAGCTCGACCATCAGCTGGAAGCTGCGCGAGTACAGGAAGTCGCCCACCAGCACGCTGGGCGCGTTGCCCCACAGCGCGTTGGCGGTGCTGCGGCCACGCCGCAGGCTGGACTCGTCCACCACGTCGTCGTGCAGCAGGGTAGAGGTGTGGATGAACTCGATGATCGCCGCCAGCTGGTGGTGCTCCGGGCCGGCCTGGCCGACCGCGTGGCCGGCCAGCATCACCAGCATCGGGCGCAGGCGCTTGCCGCCGGCGGAAATGATGTGGTCGGCGATCTGGTTGATCAGCACGACGTCCGAGGACAGCCGGCGCCGGATCAGGGCGTCGACGGCGGCCATGTCGGCCGCGGCAAGCGACTGGATCTGGGGCAGGCCCAGGGCGGGACGGGTGTCTTCGGTGATGGTCATGCGATCAGGCTTTCAGGCTCACCATCGATTATAGGCGCTGGCCGTGAATTCGGGCGCAAACCGGCCCGAGCGGCAATTCCAGCCCGGCCTGCGCGGCCCTTCGCGTGAATACGTATGCAGGTTGCGCCATGCCCGCGAGGCCACCGCTAAGCTTGCCGGATCAGGATTTCGGCCCGCTGTCGGCGGGTCCCGCATGCCCGGAGGGGGGCTGTCGATGTCGCACTATCCATGGTGGCGCGGAGCCGTCATCTACCAGATCTACCCGCGCAGTTTCCTCGATGCCAACGGCGATGGGGTGGGCGACCTGCCGGGCATCATCGAGCGCCTGGACCACATTGCCGCGCTGGGCGTGGATGCGATCTGGATCTCGCCGTTCTTCAAGTCCCCCATGGCCGACTTCGGCTACGACATCGCCGACTACCGCGACGTCGACCCGCTGTTCGGCAGCCTGGACGACTTCGACCGCCTGCTGGCCAAGGCCCACGGCCTGGGCCTGAAGGTGATGATCGACCAGGTGCTGAGCCATACCTCGATCGAGCATGCCTGGTTCCGCGAGAGCCGCCAGGACCGCAGCAATCCGAAGGCGGACTGGTACGTCTGGGCCGACCCGCGCGAGGACGGCACCCCGCCCAACAACTGGCTGTCACTGTTCGGCGGCTGCGCCTGGCAATGGGAGCCGCGCCGCGAGCAGTACTACCTGCACAACTTCCTGGTCGACCAGCCGGACCTGAACTTCCATCACCCGGACGTGCAGCAGGCCACCCTGGACAATGTCCGCTTCTGGCTCGATCGCGGCGTGGATGGCTTCCGCCTGGATGCGATCAACTTCTGCTTCCACGATGCGCAGCTGCGTGACAACCCGCCCAAGCCGGCGGAGAAGCGGGTGGGGCGCGGCTTCAGCCCGGACAACCCGTACGCTTACCAGTACCACTACTACAACAACACCCAGCCGGAGAACCTGCCGTTCCTGGAGCGCCTGCGCGCGCTGCTGGATCAGTACCCGGGCGCGGTCAGCCTGGGCGAGATCTCCTCGGAGGACTCGCTGGCGACCACCGCCGAGTACACCCGCGAAGGCCGCCTGCACATGGGGTACAGCTTCGAGCTGCTGGTGAACGACTACAGCGCGGCCTACATCCGCGACACGGTCTCACGCCTGGAAGCGGCGATGACCGAAGGCTGGCCGTGCTGGGCGGTTTCCAATCACGACGTGGAGCGGGCGGTCAGCCGCTGGGGCGGTCACCCGGCTGACCCGCGCCTGGCGCGGATGCTGGTGGCGATGCTGTGCTCGCTGCGCGGTTCGGTCTGCCTGTACCAGGGCGAGGAGCTCGGCCTGGCCGAGGCCGAGGTGCCATTCGAGGCCCTGCAGGACCCCTACGGCATCACCTTCTGGCCGAACTTCAAGGGCCGTGATGGCTGCCGCACCCCGCTGCCGTGGACCGATGCACCGCTGGCCGGCTTCACCAGCGGCCAGCCCTGGCTGCCGATTCCGGCCGAGCACCGGGCGGCGGCGGTGGCTGTGCAGGAACGCGACCCGCACTCGGTGCTGGCGGCGTTCCGGGCGTTCCTGGCCTGGCGGCATACCCAGCCGGCGCTTCTGCATGGCAGCATCAGATTCCTTGAAAGCGCCGAGCCAGTGCTGCTGTTCGAGCGTATGCTTGCAGATGAAACCCTCCTGCTGGCCTTCAACCTGTCGGCCGAGGCAGTGACCCATCCGCTGCCGCCGGGCAACTGGCAGCAGGTGGCGGTACCGGGCCCGGATGCGGGCACGGTGCAGGGCAACGAACTCCAGCTGCCGCCGTGCGCGGTGTATTGCGCCCGACGCAGCTGACCGTTTTCTCCGGTGGCGGTACTTGCGGGGACGGGGCCGAAGCGCCCCGTCCCTTTTTTGTGGGTGGAATTCCGGTGAACGGCATCCACGCATGGCATGGATCTACGGCTTGGAATGTCGCTGCATGGGCCTTGCTGATCACGTGCCGGCATCCGCGCAAAAGAAAACCCGCTGCCTGCGCAGCGGGTTTCCGGTCCTGCTCCCTTTGTGTTGCCGGCCAGCGGCCGGCGCTACCGGGTTCGGGGTGCCAGCCAGCGGCCGGCACGACCCGGCCGTGATCAGAACTTGTAGTTCACGCCCAGCATGTAGGTGCGGCCCCACTCGATGTACTCCAGCGGGCGGTCCTTGCTGCCGGCGTAGGTGCGGTACGGCTCGTTGGTCAGGTTGCTGCCCTGCAGAAGCAGGGTCAGGCCACGCAGGGCACTGCTGTCGCTGAAGGTATAGCTGATCTGCGCATCGGTCACGTTCTCGCCGACAACGTAGCGCAGGCTGCGGTTGCCGTTGAAGTTGCCGATCTCGCCGATGAAGTCCGAACGCCGGCGCTGGCTGACGCGTGCTTCGAAGCCGCTGCGCTCGTAGTAGGCGGTGAAGTTGTACACGCGCTTGGACAGGCCCGGCAGGCTGATCGGATCACTGCCCACGCTGGAGGCGCTTTCCGGATCCAGGATGGTGATGTCGCTCTTGTTGAAGGTCGCGCTGGCCTGCACGCCGAAGCCACGCAGGCTGTCGGTCAGCATCTCCAGCGGGAACGATGCGGTCAGTTCCAGGCCCTTCAGCGTGCCGCCCTTGCCGTTCTGCGGGGCGGAGAAGGTGCCGGTGGTCAGCACCGGTGCCGTCATGCCCGGCGGCGGCACGTAGCTGCCCAGCAGCGCGGTGAAGTCGTAGTTGTCGACCGACTGGGTGTAGACGTAGCTCTTCAGGTCCTTGTAGAAGATCGCGGCAGCCACGTAGGCCTTCTCGCCGAAGTACTTCTCGTAGGACAGGTCCAGCGCGGTGGCACGCCACGGGTCCAGCAGCGGATTGCCGCCGCTGCCGCCGGGGCGGCCGGTGCCGGTGTCTACGCCGAACTCCAGGCCGGCGCGCATCTGGTCCACGCGCGGGCGTGCGACCTGCTTTGCAGCGGCGAAGCGCAGCGTCTGCTGGTGAGGGAACAGGAAGGCCAGGTTCAGGCTCGGCAGCCAATCGTTGTAGGTGCGGCCGTTCGAGTACGGCTGCACGTTGTTGCCGGCCGACTGCGAGCTGTCCCAGTAGCGCGAATCCGAACTCTGGTCGGTGTGCTGCATCTGCACGCCGATGTTGCCGCGTACGCCGACTTCACCGATGTCGGCGTTGATGTTCAGGCGCGCCCAGGCGGTGGTGATCTTCTCCTGTACCGTCCACGACTTGGGAATCAGGTAGTCCAGGTTGTCGACCGGGTTGAAGGTCATGTAGCGGCCCACCGCAGCGGGCACGTTCCAGGCCGGGATGGTGCCGAGGCCGGCGAAGCCCAGGTTGACCGGGCGGTACTGCAGGTCCGAGGCGATGTTGGCGTCGCCCTGCGCACCCAGCAGGATGTTGCCTTCGGACTGGGTCTTCACCTTGCGGCGGTCGGCGTAGTTCACGCCGATGTCGATGTCCGGCGCCCACGACGCGAGGGCATCGGGCAGGGCAATGGTGGCGGCCAGCTTGCCACCCTTCAGGCGGTCTTCCACCTTCGGCACCTTGCCGTAGCCGGAACCGTAGATGGTGTTGGTCAGGAACAGGGCGTCGGGGTTGGAATAGTTCAGCCCTGGGCTGATCTGCGAGAACCCGTCCTGGCGGATCGTCACGCCGACCGTATCCAGTTGCGGCATCGGCGTCAGCTGCAGGTTGTTTTCCAGGTTCAGCTCGTCGCGCGTGGCCTTGGAGTAGTTCAGGTCGGCGACCAGCTTGACGCCACTGAAGTTGAACTCGTTGTTCCAGCCGAACGCATCGATCTTGTCCTTGCGCTTGTTGTACATGCCGCGAACCAGCGGATACACGCCACTGGCAGTGCCACCGGTGAACGAGCCATTGGCGTTGACCTGCGGGTTGCTGACCAGCAGGCCCGGGGTGTAGTTGCCGTTGTAGTTGCTGAGGTTCAGCTCGAACTGGTTGGCGGTGTCGATCTGCTCGGCTTCGGTGTGGAATGCATCGAAGGTGCTGGTCCAGCTGTTGTTCGGCCGGAACTGGATCGTGGCCATCACGCCGTCACGCTTGTTGTTGCCGGTGCGGCGCAGCGCCTTGATGCCATCGGAGAAGTAGGTGCCGGCACCCACGCCCGGACGGTCGCCCTTGTCGGTGTGCTCGGTGGTCCACGGTTCGTACAGGCCGACCTGGTTCTCCTGGATCGGCATGTCGCTGTGCGCATAGCCGATGGCGATGCCCAGGGTCTTGTCCAGGAACTGGTCGATGTAGCTGGCGCTGAAGCGGTTGCCGTACGGATCGGCGTTGGCGGCGCGGCCCAGCGAGCTCTTCTGGTAGCGGCCACTGACCGCGATCACGCGCTCGCCGAAGCTGAGCGGGCGAGCGGTCTGCATGTCGATGGTGCCCGACAGGCCCTGGCCGACCAGCGCCGCGTCCGGGGTCTTGTACACTGTCACGCCGTTGACCAGTTCGGACGGATACTGGTCGAACTCGACGCCACGGTTGTCGCCGGTGCTGACCACTTCGCGGCCATTGAGCAGGGTGGTGGCGAAGTCCGGCGACAGGCCGCGCACGCTGATCACCTGCGCACGGCCGGCAACGCGCTGGGCGGCCAGGCCGGGCAGGCGCGAAATGGACTCGGCGATGCTGACGTCGGGCAGCTTGCCGATGTCTTCGGCGGAGATCGCTTCGACCACCGAGGTGGCGTCCTGCTTGACCGCGATCGCGCTCTCGATGCCGCGGCGGATCCCGGTGACCTGCACCGTATCGAGGTTGGTGGCGGCGGTGCCGGCCGGCGTGGTGGTGCTCTGCGTGGACTGTGCCGACGCCAGCGTCGGCGCCAGGACAACGGCCAGCGCGATGCTGAGCGCGCTGCGCTTGTGGTTCAACATTTTCCCCTCCCAGGCAATGTTGCAGATCGATTTGTGAGCGTTCCGGCGGCGCCGTGAACGTGCGACGCGGTGGCCGCTGTCGTCGCCGCTATGGTAGGCAGCGCGTTCTTCGCGGGAATCACCCTGCATACGTATTCAATGGCGTCTGCAGGGGTGTAATCGCTTTCATGCAGTGCTTCCGGTAGTGCCGGCCGCTGGCAGGTAATCGCGTTCGCCGGGTTGCCGGCCAGCGGCCGGCACTACCCGGGCATTCACAGCGGCGTGAAGCGAATGGCCTGGCCACCGCCTGGTGCCAGCACCAGCGTCAGTGCATCGGCGCTGGTCACTTCGCGGGTTTCACGAACGAACGCGAATGGATTGCTGCGGAAATCCGCGCCCTCGCCATCGCGGTAGATTTCGGCGCGGTAGCGTACGCCAGGTTCCAGGAAGCCCAGTGACACCGGCAGCACGCGGCCGTGCTCGTCGGTGATGCTGCCGAGGAACCAGTCGCGGCTGTTGCGGTCGCGGCGCACGATCGTCGCGTAGTCACCCACTTCGCCATCGAGCACGCGGCTCTGCTCCCAGTCCACCGCCACGTCCTCGATGAAACGGAACGCCTCGCGATGCTGCAGGTAGTGTTCGGGCAGGTCGGCGGCCATCTGGATCGGGCTGTACAGCACCACGTACAGCGCCAGTTGGCGGGCCAACGTACTGGGGATGGCCTGGCCGTGGCGGCCCTTCAGGCTGAGGATGCCGGGGGTGTAATCCATCGGCCCGGCCAGCATGCGGGTGAACACCAGGTTGACCTCGTGCTCCGGCGGGTTCGGTGGCTGGCCCCAGGCGTTGTACTCCATGCCGCGTGCGCCTTCGCGCGAGATCCAGTTGGGATAGGTGCGGCGCAGGCCGGTATCCTTGATCGGCTCATGCGGGTTCACCGACAGATGGCGGCGCGCCGCTTCCTGCACCACCTTCAGATGGTGGCGGGCCATGAACTGCCCGTCGTGCCACTCGCGCCACGGCGGGCCCCCCGTGGGATTGCGGCGGTCGACCTGGCCGTCGTCGCAGACGTAGCCGGTCTTGAACTGGTCCACGCCCAGCCGTGCGTACAGGTCCAGCGCGGCGCCAAGCTGGTCCTCGTAGTGCTCGATGGCGCAGCCGGTTTCATGGTGGCCGATCAGGTGCACACCCTTTTTTAGGCCATACGCCGACAGCGCTTCAATGTCGAAATCGGGCGTGGCGCGGGTGAAATCGAAGTCGTAGCCATTGCCGACCCAGTTGCCGTCCCAGCCCGGATTCCAGCCTTCCACCAGCACGCCGCGGAAGCCGTGTGCAGCGGCGAAATCGATCACCTTCTTCGTCTTGGCGGTGGTGGCCGCGTGCTTCGGCCCGGTCGCCCAGCTCTCGTTGTCCAGGTGCATCGACCACCACACGCCCAGGTACTTGGCTGGCTTCACCCAGCTCACATCGCCCAGCGCGTTGGGTTCGTTGAGGTTGAGGATCAGGTCCGATTCGACCAGGCCGCCGGCACGGTCGGCGATCTGCAGCGTGCGCCACGGCGTGGCGAAGGGCAGGGTGCGGCGCACCTTCCAGCCTTCGGCCGAGGGCGACAGCTCCGCGCGCAGGCGCTGTCCCCCGCTGCGGCGCAGCCACATGCCGGCGTAGTCCACCAGCGCGGCCTCGTGAATGGCCACATGCAGGCCATCGCGGCTGCGCAGGGTCATCGGCGTATGCACCAGCGGTACTTCGTGCAGCGGGGTGCGCTGGTACAGGTACTCGTAGTGGATCGGTTCGCCAGCGGGAATCCACCAGGCGATGGAATCCTGCGCGATGGCGAACTCGGTCAGTTCGTCATCGATGATCGCCTCGTGCAGGTTCGGTTGTTCGGGAAACACGTAGCGGAAGCCGAGGCCATCGTCGTAGACGCGGAACACCACATCCAGCCGGCGCTTGCTGCCGGTGGTTTCGGCCAGCTGCACGGTCAGCTCGTTGTAGTGGTTGCGGGTGAGCCGGCGTTCGCCCCACGGCTGTTCCCAGGTGTCATCCACGCTGTGCCGCTGCTGGCCCAACAGGGTGAAATCGCGGTCCAGGCGACCGTCGCGCAGGGCGAAGCCGAGCTTCGAATCCTCCACCACAGTGTCGCCCAGGCGCTCGACCCGGTAGCGGGCCGTGCCGCCGTCCAGCACCAGGCTGACCTTCAACACCTTGCCCGGAGAGTCGACGCTGACCACCTGCGGCGCGGCCTGCGCCAGCGTGGCTATTCCCAGCAGCGCCAGACCGAACAGATGCGCGAGCGCGGTACGTACAGCAGTGAGTGACATCGGCATTTCCCCTCCCAAGGCGCCGTTGGCAGACCCGGACCATAAGCCAGCGCGGCAGGTGCGCTACCGCGTGACGCCATGAATACGTATGCAACTGGACGCAGCCGACAGCCCCGCGTCTACCATGGGGCCAGGGCACCTTGAGGGAGGGGCCGCGCCCGCCCGCCGGCAACGTCGGTGCGGACCTACAACGCGTGCAGAGAGGGAGGGAGGCCGACGGGCGCAAGCCGGTCCGCCGCTTCGATGCTGAAGATCATTTGCCTGACCGCTGCCCTGGGGGCAGCGCTGGGATCGACCGCGCAGGCGGCCGACCTGCAATTCGATGGCCGCCATGCGCGTGCCGAAGCCGCTGCCAACGGCAGCTTCGTGCTGCATGCGCCGAAGGGCGATGTGCATATCGCGCCGATGCCGATGCGCAGCCAGACCGGCAGCGTGATGTTCGATGCCCTGTTCGCGCTGGCCCAGCAGGAGATGGACCAGGACCGCGTGGACGCGATTCGCGATCCCGCGTTCGACGAAGGCCGACCGGTGCCGTGCGAGTGCTTCCAGACCGGCGCGCGCTGGCCCTATGTGTGGACGCGCGATGTCAGCTTTGCCGCCGATCTGGCGCTCGCACGCCTGGACCCGAAGCGCACCCGGCAGTCGCTGCAGTTCAAACTGTCGGCGGCGCGCGACGGGCACACGCCCGGCCTGTTTGTGGCGCAGGACACCGGTTCCGGTGGCAGCTGGCCGATCAGCAGCGACCGCGTGGTGTGGTTCCTGGCGGCTCGTCAGCTGCTGGAGGATCGCGCATTTGCCGACCAGGTCTGGCAGGCGCTGCAGGGCACGCTGGCGCAGGACCGCGCGATAGTGTTCGACGCGCAGATGGGCCTGTACCGTGGCGAGACTTCGTTCCTGGACTGGCGCGAGCAGACCTATCCGGACTGGACCCGCGAGGACGTGCGCTTCATCGGTGATTCCTATGCACTGTCCACCAACGTGCTGCACTACCAGGCACTGCGCCTGGCCGAACGCCTGGCCGGGCAACACGGCGATGCCCGCGCGGCCGATTACAAGGCCTGGGCCGACGCATTGGCGCAGCAGATCGATGCGCGCTTCTGGCGCGAGGATATCGGCCAGTACATGAGCTACATCGGCGAAGCGGCGCACCCGGTGCCGTACGCCAAGGTCGATCTGCTCGGCCTCTCGCTGGGCATCCTTGCCGAGGTGCTGCCGCCCGAGCGCGCGCGGCGTGCGCTGGCGGCGTATCCGATGGGGCCAGCCGGCAGCCCGGTGGTCTGGCCGCAGGAAGCACAACAGCCGATCTATCACAACCGGGCGATCTGGCCGTTCGTCAGTGCCTACTCGCTGCGTGCGGCGCGGCAGCTGGACGATGCGCCGCGCATCGCCGCCGAGATCCGCTCGCTGATGCAGGGTGCCGCGCTGGCCGGTTCCAACATGGAGAACTACGAGCTGGTCAGCCAGGCCGTGCATGTCGAGGAAGGCGCGCTGAGCGGCCCGGTGGTCAACTCCGAACGCCAGCTGTGGTCGGTGGCCGGGTATCTGTCGATGGTGGTCGAAGGCGTGTTCGGCGTGCAGGACGATGGCCGCGTGCAGCCCAAGCTGCCGGCCGCGCTGGTCCCCGAACTGTTCGGCAAGCAGCGCCGCATCTCCCTGGAGGCCGATGGCAAGCGCTATGTGCTGGAGCGGCCGAAGCAGGTGGGTGATGGCCTGCTGGTGGCGGGCCAGGTAAAGACGCGTGGTGCCACCACCACCGTGCAGCTGGTGGCCACCGCAGCGGCACCGCGCAGCGTGGCGACGACGGCCGACGCCAATGCGCGCGCACCGGTCACGCCGGCCGCACCGCAGGCGCGACGCAAGGGCAGGGGCTGGAACATCGAGGTCGCTGCCGGCCAGGTGCTGTGGCAGGACGGTCGCGCGCTCACCGCCAGCAATGGCCTGGCACGCATCGGTGACGATGGCCTGCAGCATTGCCTGAGCCTGACCCGGCGCGACGGCGCATTGGAATCGCTGCACAGTCCGATGGTCTGCGTCGGTCCGCAGCAGCGACTGAAGGGTGCCGAGCGCTGGCAGTTCACCTCGGCCAAGGCGGGGCAGGTGCGCCTGCGCCTGCAGTACAGCAACGCGAATGGGCCGATCAACACGGGCGTGACCGCCGCTGTGAAGCAGCTGGCGCTGCAGTGCCCTGGCCAGCCGTTGCAGCGGCACGCCGTCACCCTGCCGCACAGCGTGGCCGTGCAGGACTCGACCTCGGCGACGTTCCCGGTGCCGAAGGGCCGATGCACGGTCACGCTTGAAGAGGGCTTCAACATGAGCACACTGCAGCATTTCGCGCACTACACCGGGGGCAAGGGCGGGCGCGACGGCGTGCTCAACCAGGCGCAGGTGCAGGCGCTGACGGTGGCGCCCGTGGCTGTAGAGGACGCACGATGAATCGCCCCGCCAAACCCCAGCTGTCGTTCTGGCAGATCTGGAACATGTGTTTCGGTTTTCTCGGCATCCAGTTCGGCTTCGCCCTGCAGAATGCCAACGCCAGCCGCATTTTCGAGACGCTGGGCGCGGACATCGACGCGGTACCGGGGCTGTGGATCGCCGCGCCGCTGACCGGCCTGCTGGTGCAGCCGGTGATCGGTTACCTGTCCGATCGCACCTGGACGCGCTGGGGGCGGCGCCGTCCGTTCTTCATGATCGGTGCGGTGCTGACCACGCTGGCCCTGCTGGTGATGCCGAATTCACCGACGCTGTGGATCGCGGCCGGCACGCTGTGGGTGCTCGATGCCTCGATCAACGTATCGATGGAGCCGTTCCGAGCCTTCGTCGGCGACCAGCTGGCGCCACGCCAGCGTCCGGCCGGCTATGCGATGCAGAGCTTCTTCATCGGCGTGGGCGCCATCGTCGCCAGCTTCCTGCCGTTCATCCTGGCCCACTTCGGCGTTGCCAATACGGCCGCCGCCGGTGAGGTGCCGGACACCGTGCGCTATGCGTTCTACTTCGGCGCGGCGGTGCTGCTGGCGGCGATCACCTGGACGGTGGTCAGCACCCGCGAATATTCACCAGCAGAACTGGCTGCCTTCGATGATGCCGAGCCGCCGGCGCATCATGCGGGAGCGGTGATCAACGGCCCGGCGCCATGGACGCGGGTGGCCCTGTGGCTAGGGCTGGGTGTGCTGTTGGCGCTGCTGATCACCTGGCGGCAAGGCGACAGGATGCTGTACGTGCTGGCAGGCCTGTGCGCCGGCTACGGCCTGCTGCTGGCGGCCGCGCGCGCGTTGCCGGCCACGCATATGCTGGCCGCCATCGTCGGCGACCTGCGCGCGATGCCGGTGACCATGCGCCGCCTGGCGTGGGTGCAGTTCTTCTCATGGTTCGCGCTTTTCGCCATGTGGATCTACACCACTGCTGCGGTGGCCGGTACCCACTTCGGTTCGACCGATCCACAGTCGGCGGCCTACAACGAAGGTGCCAACTGGGTGGGCGTGCTGTTTGGCGCCTACAACGGCTTCGCCGCGCTGGCCGCGGTGCTCATTCCGCCGATGGTGCGTGCGATCGGCCTGCGTTGGAGCCACCTGGTCAACCTGTGGCTGGGCGCTGCCGGCCTGGTCTCGCTGATGTTCATCCGCGACCCGCACTGGCTGCTGCTGTCGATGGTAGGTGTGGGCTTTGCCTGGGCATCGATCCTGTCGTTGCCGTATGCACTGCTGTCCGACAGCGTGCCGGCGTCGAAGATGGGCGTGTACATGGGCATCTTCAATTTCTTCATCGTGATCCCGCAGCTGGTCGCGGCCAGTGCGCTCGGCTTTGCCCTGCGCGCATGGCTGGGTGGCCAGCCGATGCATGTGCTGGTGTTGGGCGGCTGCAGCCTGTTCATCGCCGGCCTGTGCGTGCTGCGGGTTCCGTCCCGTCCGGAGGTGGTGTGATGCGTGGTGTCCTGGCTGTTGCCGTTTCCCTTGCCCTGTTCGCCGGCCAGGCCGTGGCCACGCCGCGCCCGGACTACGTCGGCACCACCGAACCGTTCGCCAGCGATGCGGTGTACTTCGTGGTCACTGACCGCTTCGTCAACGGTGATCCATCCAACGATCATCGCGACCAGGGTGGCGCGCACCGCACCTTCGACATCCCGGTGCCATGCCCGGACAAGGTGGATGGCAACATCGGCTACCTCGGCGGCGACTTCCGTGGCGTGCTCGACAATGCGCAGTACATCCGCAACCTGGGTTTCGGCGCGGTGTGGATCACGCCGATCGTCGACAACCCTGACCAAGCTTTCACCGGCAGCAAGCCGATCAGCTGCACCAGCACGCTGACCGACCGCGGCAAGACCGGCTACCACGGCTACTGGGGCATCAACTTCTACAGACTCGATGAGCACCTGCCCAGCAGGGACCTGGACTTCGCCGGACTGACCAGGGGCCTGCACGGTGCCGGCTTGAAGGTGGTGCTGGACATCGTCGGCAACCACGGTTCGCCGGCCTGGACCATGCCGATACGGCAACCGCAGTTCGGCCAGATCTTCGACAAGGACGGAACGCTGATTGCCGACCACCAGAACCTGCCACCGCAGAAGCTGGACCCGAAGCACAACCCGCTGCACGCGTTCTACAACAACATCGGCCCGGTCGACAGCAAGGACGGCTCGATCTTCGACGGCAACCTCGCCGAACTGTCCGACTTCAACCAGGACAATCCGGCGGTGATGGACTATCTGGTCGGCGCTTACCTGCAGTGGACCGCGCAGGGCGTGGACGCGCTGCGCATCGATACCATCGGCTGGCTGCCGCACCCGTGGTGGCATGAATTCGTCAAGCGCATCCGCGCCGAGCACCCGGGCATGTTCATGTTCGGCGAAGCCTTCGACTACAACGCGGCGACCATTGCCGAGCACACCTGGCCGGCCAACGCCAATGTCAGCGTGCTCGACTTCCCGTTGCGCGGTGCTCTGGAGCAGACCTTCGGCACCGCCGGCAAGGGCTTTGAGACGCTGGCCGAGCCGCTGCACCTGAGCGGTGGCCCGTATGCCAATCCGTACGAGCTGATGAGCTTCTACGACAACCACGACATGCCGCGCCTGCAGGCCAGCGACAATGGCTTCATCGACGCGCACAACTGGCTGTTCACCGCGCGCGGCATTCCGGTGGTCTATTACGGCTCGGAGACCGGCTTCATGCGTGGCCGCGCCGAGCACGCAGGCAACCGTGCCTACTTCGGCCAGCCGCGTGTGGACGCTGCGCCGCAGAGCCCGATCTTCGCGCCGCTGCAGCGTATCGCCAAACTGCGTGAAGCGACCCCGGCACTGCAGCGTGGCTTGCAGGTGAACGAGCGGCTGCAGGGCGATGAGGCCGTGTTCTTCCGCGTGCTGCAGCACGGTGACGTGACGCAGACCGCGCTGGTGCTGCTGAACAAGGGTGATGCGGCGCGCACCTTCGAGGTGGACCGCTACCTGCAGGCTGGCACGTGGCGTGATGCGCTGGATGGCGGCACGGTGAAGGTCGAGCAGCAGCTGAAGACTGACGTGCCGGCGCATGGGGTAAAGGTCTATGTGCTGGACGCCACCGTGCAGCAGCCGGCACTGCAGGCCGAACTGGACAAGGCGATGGCCGACCAGAAGGCGCGGGACCAGCGCCTGGGGCGGTAGTGCCGGTCGCTGGCCGGCAACTCATGAATCCATGGTCCCTTCAGGTGCCGGCCAGCGGCCGGCACTACCGGGGGGACCACATCCGGCACAATAGGCACCCCTCACGCCCTGCCGTACCGCCATGACCGACCTCGTCCCGCAGACCCCGATCGAAACCCTGCTGAAGGCGGCGATGGACGGGGCGGTGCCGATCCGCGCCTTCATGGAAGCCTTCGTCGCCTCCGAGGTGGTGCTGCAGACCGGCAGCCTGGTGACCCCCGATGGCAGCGGTTTCGACCCGCTGCTGTTCGACAAGCAGGGCACGCTGCACGTGGCCGTGTTCACCGATCCATCGCGGGTGGGCATCTACAGCCAGCAGGCCGAACACCAGATCCGCTGGCTGATGCTGGACGTGCTGCGCCGCGTGCCGGGTGGCTACGGCGTGGTGATCAATCCGGGCACCCCGCTGGGCTTCGAGATCTCGCCCAGCGGCATCGGCGAGATCCTGAAGGACTTCGCCCAGGGCTGATTGTCCTGTACAGCCGAGCCCATGCTCGGCTGCCGTTCGCGCAATGCCCGCTCAGTCGTGCAAGGCTCGACGCTACAGAAGGCTTCCCTTCGAACGCCGTCCGTGATCCCCTTGGGCGACATCGGGATCGAGGCTTGGTCATGGAGTTCAGGGTATTGCCTGCAGACGCAGCGGAACGACAGCAATTGGCGCAGTGGTACCACGCGCAATGGGGCCGGGACGCCGGCCTGACGCTGGAACAGGAACTGCAACGGCTCGACCCGCCGCAGGATGCTGAAGGTTTCCCGCACCTGATCGCCGCTTTCGAAGATGGGCAGGTGGTCGGTGCAGTCCAGCTCAAGCGCCGCGAGATGCAGGCCTTTCCACAGTACGAGTACTGGTTGGGCAGCGTATTCGTGGCCGACAGCCATCGCGGCCGCGGATTGGCCAGTGGTCTGGTCGAACAGGCTGCGGCACAGGCCGCGCGGATGGGCGTTTCCGACCTGTACCTGCAGACCGAGGCCCTGGATGGTGGTCTGTATGCGCGGCTGGGCTGGAAGCCGGTGCAGGAAGCCGACAACCGCAGCTATCGCGTGCTGGTGATGGTGCGCAGGTTGGCCGCATGAGCGCATCCACGGTACGCCATTCCCGCTCGGCCCTGATCTTCCTGATCGTGGCCATCGTTGCGGCGCTGGTGGCCATGCCCCTGCTGCGCGCGGTAGGCATGGTGCAGTGGCCGGTGTTTGTCATCGCCTGGCTGATCAACCTGGGCGCGGCTTGGCATCTGGCCCAGTGGGCGCGCCAGCAGGGGCGCTCGGGCTGGGCGTTCGGGGTACCGGCAGCGCTAGGTACGGTCGCCTCGATCGTGGTCTATGTGCTGTTGGCGTTGCTGGGGCCGAAGTCCCCGGTGCGCTGAACCTTCGCCGGCTGTCCTGGACAAGGTGCCGAGCAGGGCTCGGCACCACAGCAAGGCCGAGCCAAGCCCGCACGCGTTGCGTGGAGCGCCGGCGCACAGGCCGGCGCCCCCTCCCTCACATCGTCACCTTGCGCCGGTTGTCATCGCTCACCCGGTCGATCAGCTTGTTGTAGGGATCGAAGCCCGCTTCATCCGGCTTCCCGTGCACCGTCACCGTGATCTTCGGCTCGGCGCTGGTGATGTGGTGGCGCTGCAGGTACAGCACCTTCTGGTCGCGCTCCTTGCCCGACGGGCCGTTGGCGAACACGCCGATCTCGACCCAGTCATCCATCTTCGCGTCGCTCTCCTTGCCCTTGCCATCGGCGTACTGCTTGGCGGCGTGCAGGTCCAGGGTCACGTCGTAGCGCCCGTCATCGCGCTTGCGGGCGCTGGCGGCCATCACCCGGTTGTCGTAGAAGCTGATCTTCTCGAACAGATCGGTGACCAGCTGCTGGCGGTCAGCCGGGGTCTCGGCGCGGATGTAGCCCAGCAGCTCGCGTGAGGTGGTGTACGGCGGCTGCTGGTAGCCCTTGTCCTGCAGGAAGCGCTTCAACGCCCGGTTCAGGGCCTGCTCGCCGATTTCCTCGCGCAGCCGATAGAACACCAGCGAACCCTTCTGGTAGTGGATGTACTGCTGGTTCTCCACGCGCTCCAGCGGCTGTTCCTCGATGGCCTCGCCGCCGCGGCCGGACAGATAACCGTCCAGCTCGCGCTTGAGGAACTGGCGCATATGCTGGCGGCCGTACTCCTGCTCCATCACCATCAGCGCCGAGTACTGCGACAACGATTCGGACAGCACCGTTGCGCCCTGCACGTTGGCACCAATCACCTGGTGCGCCCACCACTGGTGTGCGATCTCGTGCGCGGTCACGTAGAACACGTAGTCCACCTTGTCCGGGTCACGCAGGTCAGCGATGAAACCGATGGCCTCGGAGTAGGGGATGGTGTTGGCGAACGACTGCGCGAAGCGGGCATAGCCCGGGAACTCGATGATGCGTACCTGGCGGTGCTGGTACGGCGTGAAGTTCGCCTCGTAGTAGGCCAGTGATTTCTGCACCGCCTCGATCATCCGGTCCACGTTGTAGCCGTGCGCCGGGTCGAAGTAGACCTCGATCGGGATGTCCTTGTACTTCGCCTTGCGCACCTCCCAGCGTGCCGACAGATACGCGTAGAAGTTCAGCATGGGCCGGTCCATGGCATAGCTGAAGCAGCGCCGGCCATTCACCGTGGTCTCGTGCCGCAGGTAGCCCGGCGCCAGCGCGACCTGGTCCGGCGCGGTGCACACCGTGGTGCGGAAATCGAGCCAGTCGGCATCATTGGAGATATAGGTGTTGGCCCGCGCTGCCTCGTCTTCCAGCCTGGGCATGCGCCGCGGTTCACCGAGATCGCGCTTGCGGCGTTCGTTGCGGTCGCTGATCTCGGCGCCCTCGTTATAGCCGAAGGACGGCAGTACGCGGCTGTTGAAGAAGGTGCCGTTGTCGACGATGTTGCTCGGTGCCTGGCCAGCGGTGATGCCGTTGGGCTTCTGCACCACCCGGAAATGCACGCTGCGGGTTTCACCGGGTTGCAGCGGCCTGTCCAGCCGGTAGATGCGGTAGCCGAGATCCTTGTCGTGGAAGGTCAACTTCTGCCCGCCGAGGTCGGCGGCCAGCAGCTGCTTGTCGTCGCCCATTGAGACATGCAGGTCCTGGATGGGCTGCGCGTGCAGGTTGCGGATGGTCCAGTTCGCATCGATCACCATTGACTGCGATTCCGGGAACAGGTCCACGCGGTTGTCCACGGCGACAATGCGCGGCTGCGGCAGGTTGCGGTACTTCGACAGCTCGCGCTCGTAGCGGGCCTGCAGGTCCAGCTGCTGGTCGGGCGGGATGAACTCGTTGCGGATGTTGGTGCTCCAGTACAGCCAGCCGCCCACGCCGACGAACGCCACTGCTGCCAGCGCCGCAAAGGCGCCGGTAGGGCCGCGCAGGCGACGGCCAGCCAGCGCCAGGCGCTGGCGCAGGCCCTGGCTGACACCGCGTACCCAGAAGGCTGACGCCAGACACATCAGCGTCAGCAGGAACAGCGCCCAGTAGCCCTGGAAGGCCAGCTGCCCCGGCAGGAAGTGGCCGTAGCCGTTCATGTCCGAATAGGGCGCGTTGGGCCAGCTGCCGAAGTTGTACAGGTGCTGCGTGTAGTCGAGCAGGCCGAGCACGCCCTGGCCGATCATCACCACGATCAGCAGCGCGTAACCGACGAACTTGTTGTTGGTGAGTACCTGCAGCACCAGCGCCAGGCCCCCCATCAGGATGTAGACCACCGAATCCAGCGCCAGGCTGCGCAGGTACAGCAGCGGCTCCAGATGGGTGTAGCCCTTGGCCAGCTGCACGCCCATCGCGGCCAGCGCACCGGCGGCCTGGAAGCAGACGATCACCGCCAGCAGCGCAGTGAACTTGGCCAGCAGTGGCACCCAGTTCGGCACCGGCATGGCATCGGTCACTTCGTTGATACGCGCGCTGCGTTCCTTCCAGACCAGTTCACCGGCGAAGAACAGCACGATGATCACCAGCAGCCAGCTGAAGGCGCCCTGCAGGGCCATGATCATCTGCGAGGTGACCGGCCAGATCGAGGTGCCGTACAGGGTCTGCCGGAACAGCGCGCTGGGCAGGAAGTTGGCCAGGCCCAGCACCAGCAGCACGATGAACGGCACGCTGCGCAGCACGCCGCGTGTATCGAAGCGCACCTGGCGCAGGAACTGCCGCCACGCCGTGGTGGCGGTGAACGCCGGCACCACGCGCGGCAGTGCTGCGCGGGTGGGGCGGACACTGGCGGCATCGGCAACCGGTTGCGCCTGCCTGCGGCCCCAGCGCCGACGACCACTGCCGCTGCGTTCGGTACGGAACAGCGCGAAGGTGGCGGCGAACAGCGCGGCAGCCACACCCAACCACAGAGCACGGTTGGCCAGCAGGTAACCGGCCAGCTCGGGAATCCCGTTGTTGCGTTCGGCGGTGGACCAGTAGCGGATCGTGCGGCCGAGGGCGCGCATGCCCAGCGGTTCGCTCAGCACCGCGATCCACGTATTGTCGATGTCACGCAGCAGGGCCGCGCTGGCACCGTACAGCACCAGGTAGGCCACCAGGCCGATGTAGACCCACAGGATCGAGCGGGTCAGTGCCGCCAGCAGCGACAGCAGTGCGGTGGTGAACAACAGGTTCGGAATGACGATGACCGCGAACGTCCACGCATAGCCCTGCCAGCTGATCGGGCCCATGCGCTCGGGATCGACCCACGGCATGAACGGTGCCAGCCACAGCCCGAACGCGATCACCACGTAAACCAGCAGCCCGGCGGCGAGGGCAGCGGCGATGCGCCCCGCCAGGTAGTCGCGGCGTTTCACCGGGCTGGCGAAGATCAGTTCGGCGGTGCCCAGTTCGAAGTCACGCAGCAGCGCATTGCTGACGAACAGTGCAGTGACCAGCATGCCGAGCAGGGTGAAGATGCCCAGCATCTGCGCGATCACGGTGGGCGCGTTGCTGTGCACGTTGCCGCTACCGCCACCGATCTGCACCGCATCGCTGGAGGCGGCGGCGAAGGCGAGCAGGGCGAACAGCCCGGCCAGCAGCCACAGCAGCGGGGAGCGCAGCTGCTCGCGCAGCTCGAAACGGAAGAGATCGAGGATCATGGTGTGCTCCGCTCAGGCTGCCGCGCGGGCACGGGCCTGCAGGCGCAGGCGCTGGAAGTACACGTCCTCAAGGTCGGGAGCCACGGCCGCGAAGCCATCGCCGGGGTCGTTGGCGCTGTGCACGTGGATCACTGGGCGGCCCCCGACCAGGCGGGTCGAGAGCACCACGTAGCGTGCTTCATGGTCGGCCAGTTCCGAAGGATCGACCTGCTTGCGCCAGACCTGCTGCTGCAGGGCATCGATGGCATCGGCCGGTCGCCCGGTCAGCAGCACCTGGCCCTTGTTCATGATCGCCATCGTCGGGCACAGGTCGGTCACGTCCTCGACGATGTGGGTGGACAGGATCACCGCCACGTTCTCGCCAATCGCCGCCAGCAGGTTGAGGAAGCGGTTGCGTTCCTCCGGATCGAGGCCGGCGGTGGGTTCGTCGACGATTACCAAGCGTGGGTCACCCAACAGCGCCTGAGCGATGCCGAAGCGCTGGCGCATGCCGCCGGAGTAGGTGCCCAGCTTGCGCTTGCGCGCGTCCCAGAGGTTCACCTGCTGCAGCAGTCCATCGACCACCTCGCGACGCTGGGCGCGCTGGGTCAGGCCCTTGAGCACCGCGAAATGTTCCAGCAGGTCCAGCGCGCTGACTTTCGGGTACACGCCGAAATCCTGCGGCAGGTAGCCCAGCCGGCGGCGCACCGCCTCCTTGTCGCGCAGTACGTCGATCGGCGCCTCGCCCGGAATGCTGAGCGTCGCCGTGCCGCTGTCGGCCTCCTGCAGGGTGGACAGCGTGCGCATCAGCGACGACTTGCCAGCGCCGTTCGGGCCGAGCAGGCCGAACATGCCGCGCGGGATGTCCAGGGTGACGTTGTTGAGGGCATGCACGCCGTTGGCGTACGTCTTGGACAGCGAATCGATCTTCAGCACTTGGCAGCTCCAGGAGAAGAGGCGGACCGAGGTGGAATCGACCGGGCGACCTGAAATCGGGTTGCCGGCCTTGAAGGCTGAAACTCTGGGACGTGCAGCTGCAACGTCCTATAGGACATGTCCCAGAGATCACCGATCTTCGCGGATGTCCTGCAGGCGCAGGGCTGCAACACCGGATCGCATGCGATGGGCTCCCGTTCGACCACCAGCTGGCAGTTCAGGAGGGGTGCCACCGATATGCCACACGTGCGTCGTGTTTATCGCTTACGAGCAGGCAGGCGTCATCCGCCGTTGGTCATGGGGGGAGAATCCCGCCATCGTGCGTTGGCCGGAGCGCCGGCCCAGCGGCGCCTACCCGCGCAGGGATGATTCGCGCACGACCAGCTTCACCGGGATGCTCTGGCTGTCCACCGGCTGCCGGCCGATCAGCGTCAGCAGGCGCTCCACCAGCAGCTGCCCGGCCTGCTTGGTGTCCTGCTGCACCGTGGTCAGCGCCGGGGACACCGAGGCGGCCAGCGGGATATCGTCGAAGCCGGTCACCGCCACGTCCTGCGGCACCCGCAGTCCGGCCTCGCGCAGGGCGCGCATCGCACCGATGGCGATCAGGTCGCTGGCGGCGCAGATCGCGTCGATCGGCTCGCCGCGCGCCAGCAGCGCCTGGCAGGCCTCCTGGCCGGAGGCCTCGGTGGTGATCGCATCGTGCTGCAGCGCCGGTTCGGCGGCCAGGCCGTGGTCCTGCAGCGCCGCGACATGGCCGCGGTAGCGCTCCTGGAATTCGGGGTAATGGCTGGAGGCATGGCCGAGGAAAGCGATGCGTTGGCAGCCCTGCAGCAACAGGTGGGTGGTGATGTCATGCCCGCCCTGGAAGTTGTCGCTGCCGATCGAGACACCGGGCTGGCCGGGCAGGGCGGCGCCCCAGCGCACGAAGTGCGTGCCCTGTTCAACCAGCCGCTGCAGGCGGTCGCGCGATTCGTGGTAGTCGCCGTAGCCGAGCAGGATGATGCCGTCGGCCTTGTTGCTGTCTTCGTAATCGGCCTGCCAGTCGGTGGACAGCTGCTGGAACGACACCAGCAGGTCCTGCCCGTGCAGGGCGCAGGCGCGGGTGATCGAGCCCAGCATCGAATGGAAGAACGGGTTGATCAGCGAATCGTCGTTGGTCGGGTCCTCGAAGAACAGCAGGGCCAGCGTGCCGGCATTGCGCAGGCGCAGGCTGGAGGCGTTCTTGTCGACCTTGTAGTTCAGCTCGCGGGCGATGCGCAGGATGCGCTCGCGGGTCTCGGCGTTGACCATCGGGCTGCCGCGCAGGGCCCGCGACACGGTCGGCTGGGAGACCCCGGCCAGGTGGGCGATGTCGAGGGAGGTGGCTTTGCCTTTGATCGTCATGGGCGGGCGGAGCGGGCAGGTGGAAGGTGCCCGGGCATGATGCCATGCGCAGACGCGAATGCCTCTCTGGACGTCGGTCGGGGCGAAGGTAAGTCATTGCCGGACAAGGAAATCAGCCTGATCCTTCGGTGCGGTCGGGGTCTCCTGACCGGGCGGACGGCGGCGGCAATGGTAAGATGCGTCGTTCTCGCATTCCCCCAAATTTCACCAGGGGCGGCCCAGCGTACTGCACCCCGCCCGGGGCTGTGCTATCACTGGCGGTCTGCCCCTGGACAACGGACGAAGGTACCTATGGCGCGCGGCATCAACAAAGTCATCCTGGTCGGCAATCTCGGCAACGACCCGGACGTGAAGTACACCCAGGGCGGCATGGCGATCACCCGCATCAGCCTGGCCACCACCAGCGTCCGCAAGGACAAGGACGGCAACCAGCAGGAGCGCACCGAATGGCATCGTGTGGTGTTCTTCGGCAAGCTCGGCGAGATCGCCGGCGAATACCTGCGCAAGGGCAGCTCGGTCTACGTCGAAGGCAGCCTGCGTTACGACAAGTACACCGGCCAGGACGGCGTGGAGAAGTACTCCACCGATATCATCGCCGATGAAATGCAGATGCTGGGCGGCCGCGGTGAAGGCGGCGGCGGTGGTGGCGGCAACTACGGCGGCGATCGTCCGCAGCGCCAGCAGGCGCCGCGCCAGGAGTACGGCGGCGGTGGCGGTGGCCAGCGTGGTGGCCAGGGCGGGGGCTATGGCAACCAGGGCGGCAACCAGGGTGGCGGTTACGGCAACCAGGGTGGCAACCAGCGCCCGCAGCCGCAGCAGGCGCCGCCGATGGACGACTTTGCTGACGACGATATTCCGTTCTGATCGACCGCTTGCGCGCAGCAGAAAAGAAAGCCCCGCTCATGCGGGGCTTTTCTTTGTCCGCGATTCCTGCGGAGTTGTGCCCCGCAGCATTGAATTTTCGTGCACCGCAACTTGCAAGCATGCAATTTCCTCCCCTATGGTGCAATCGATTGCATTGCTGTGAATCGTTGCGTTTGATACCGGTTGGGAGGCCGGCAGGTGGATGTCCATCCATTCGATCAGACCGGCTCCGGCGACGGGCCTCACGCGGCGTGATGCGTTGCGCATGGCGGTTGCTGGAGGCGTAGCCCTGGGTACTGCGGGAGCGTTGCCTGCATTCGCCGCCACCGCAGCGCTCAAGGGCAACCTGAAGCACTCCGTCGCCCGTTGGACCTTCCCGCAGCTGTCGGTTGCCCAGCTCTGCGCGACGGTGAAGGACATCGGTTTCGCCGCGATCGACCTGGTCGGTCCCGAACACTGGCCCACGCTGAAGGCCCACGGCGTCTACAGCTCGATGTGCAACGGCGCGGAGCTGGGCCTGACCAAGGGTTTCGCCGGCCGCGAGTTCCACGACCAGCTGGTGGAGCGCTACACGCGGCATATCGACCTGGTCGCCGATGCCGGCTACCGCAACCTCATCTGTTTCTCCGGCAACCGCAATGGCATGGACCCCCACGACGGCATGGCCAATGCCGAGGCCGGCCTCAAGCGCGTCCTCGGGCATGCCGAGAAGCGCGGCGTCGTGCTGGTGATGGAACTGCTCAACTCCAGGGTCGACCATCGCGACTACCTGTGCGACCACTCCGCATGGGGCGTGGAGCTGTGCCAGCGGCTCGGCTCGGACAATTTCGGCCTGCTCTACGACATCTACCACATGCAGATCATGGAGGGCGACATCATCGCCACCATCGGAAAACACCATGCCTGTTTCAAGCACTACCACACCGCAGGCGTGCCCGGCCGGAACGAGATCGGAGACCAGCAGGAGCTCAACTATCCGGCCATCTGCCGCGCGATCCGCGACACCGGTTTCAAGGGGTATCTGGCGCAGGAGTTCATGCCTGCCGCGCCCGATCCCGTTGCTTCATTGCGCGAGGCGATCCGCCTCTGCGACGTCTGAAACGATATCCACCCAGGTGAGAGACCCATGGCAGATAATCACTACGACGCCATTGTTGTTGGCTCGGGAATCAGTGGCGGCTGGGCAGCGAAGGAGCTGACCGAGAAGGGCCTGAAGGTCCTGATGCTGGAACGCGGGCGCAACATCGAGCACGTCAAGGACTACGTCAATGCGATGAAGGAAGCGTGGGACTTCCCGCATCGCAACCGGCCGACGCAGGCGATGAAGGCCGCTTTTCCGGTGCTGATGCGCGACTACGGCCTCGCCGAGAACCTGGAAGGAATGTGGGCCAACGAGCAGGACTCACCCTACATCGAAACCAAGCGTTTCGACTGGTTCCGCGGCTACCACGTCGGTGGCCGTTCGCTGTTGTGGGGCCGTCAGAGCTACCGCTTCTCCGACCTGGATTTCGAGGCGAACCTCAAGGAGGGCATCGCCACCGATTGGCCGATCCGCTATGCCGACATCGCGCCGTGGTACGACCATGTGGAAAAGTTCGCCGGCATCGCCGGCACGCGCGAGGGACTGGACGTGCTGCCGGATGGTGAGTTCCTGCCGCCTATCCCGTTGAACATCGTCGAGAAGGACGTGGCCGCGCGGATCAAGAAGGCCTTTGGCGGCACGCGGCACATGATCCACTCGCGCACGGCCAACATCACCCAGCCGATGCCCGAGCAGGGGCGCGTGAACTGCCAGTATCGCAACAAGTGCATTCTGGGCTGTCCCTTCGGAGCCTACTTCTCGACCCAGGCGGCGACGCTGCCAGCGGCGATGAAGACCGGCAACCTGACCCTGCGGCCGTTCTCGATCGTCAAGGAAGTGCTCTACGACAAGGATCGCAAGCGCGCGCGTGGCGTGGAGGTGATCGACGCCGAGACCGGGCAGACCTACCAGTACACGGCCAAGGTCATCTTCCTCAACGCATCGTCCTTCAACTCGACCTGGCTGCTGATGAATTCGGCGACCGACGTCTGGGACGGCGGGCTGGGCTCTTCGTCGGGCGAGCTGGGGCACAACGTGATGGACCATCATTTCGGTGCGGGTGCCTCGGGCCGGGTCGAGGGCTACGAAGACAAGTACTACTTCGGCCGCCGTCCGTGCGGCTTCTACATTCCGCGGTTCCGCAATGTCGCCGCCGACAAGCGTGGCTACCTGCGCGGATTCGGCTACCAGGGCGGTGCCAGCCGCACCGGCTGGTCGCGCGAGATCGCCGAGCTGAACATCGGTGCCGACCTGAAGGAAGCGCTGACCGTGCCGGGTGACTGGCGCATCGGCATGACCGGGTTCGGTGAGATGCTGCCGCACCACGACAACACGATCCGCCTGGACCGCGAGCGCAAGGACAAGTGGGGGCTGCCGGTGCTGGCGATGGACGTGTCCATGCGCGCCAACGAACTGGCGATGCGCAAGGACATGGCCGCCGATGCCGCCGAGATGCTGGAGGCGGCCGGGGTCAAGGACGTGAAGATGCACGACAACGACTACGCTCCGGGCAAGGGCATCCATGAGATGGGGACTGCGCGTATGGGACGGGACCGGAAGAGCTCGGTATTGAACGCGCACAACCAGGTGTGGGATGCGCCCAATGTGTACGTCACCGACGGTGCCTGCATGACCTCCAGCGCCTGCGTGAATCCGTCGCTGACCTACATGGCGCTGACCGCGCGCGCGGCCGACCACGCGGTACGCGAACTGAAAGCGGGGAACCTGTGATGGATCGCCGCGAACTGCTGAAGATGATCGTCGCCGCCACCGGTGCGGCCATGGTCGGCCTGCCTGCGCTGGTGCAGGGCAAAGCGCCAGCGGCCGGGGCGATGGCCGCGTTCTCCGATGCCGAAATCAGCACGCTGGACGAGATCGCCGAGACCATCCTACCGCGGACCCGGACACCCGGGGCGAAGGACGCGGGCGCCGGTGCGTTCATGGCGACGTTCGTCAGCGACTGCTACACCGCCAGGCAGCAGGCGGTGTTCCGCGCCGGGCTGGCGGACATCGACAAGCGCGCCGGTGGCCGCTTCGTGTCGCTCACGCCGGAGGCGCGCACCGGGTTGCTGCGTACACTGGATGCCGAAGCCAAGGCGCGCAACGCAGACGTGACCGAGACCGGAACGCCCGAAGAGGGCGAAGCCATGCCGCATTACTTCACGATGATCAAGCAGCTGGCCATCTTCGGCTTCTTCACCTCCAAGGTCGGTGCGACCGGGGTGCTGCAGTACGTCGCCGTGCCGGGGCGCTACGACGGTGACCTCGCCTATGTCCCCGGCACACCTGCCTGGGGGACCAGCTGATGGACACCAACCTGATGATCCGCCCTGCGTTGATCACCGCCGGCCTGCTGGCCGCTGCATCTGCGTTCGCACAGGATAATGCCGACGCTGTGCGTGACCCGAAGAAGACCGAAGTGTGGACCCCTGTGCCCGCGACCGTGGCAACGCCACCTGGCAAGGCACCGTCCGATGCGATCGTGCTGTTCGATGGCAAGGATGTCTCCGCGTGGGAGGCGGAGCAGGGTGGCCGCGTGCCCTGGAAGGTTGCCGGAGGCGCCATGACGGTTGTTCCGGGCAGCAAGGGCATCCGCACCCGGCAACGCTTCTGCGATGTCCAGCTGCATGTCGAGTGGCGAACGCCCACCGAAACGAAGGGCTTCGACGGCCAGAACCGGGGCAACAGCGGGATCTTCCTGCAGGAACTGTATGAACTGCAGGTGCTCGACAGTTACCACAACCCGACCTATGCCAATGGCCAGGCGGGTTCCATCTACAAGCAGGCCATGCCACGGGTGAACGCCTCGCGCGCACCGGGCCAGTGGCAGGTCTACGACATCATCTGGAAGGCCCCGCGCTTCTCGCCGGGCGGCGGCCTGACGTCGCCCGCACGGATCACCGTGCTGCACAACGGCGTGCTGGTACAGGACGACACCGTGCTGGCGGGCAGGACCGAATACATCGGTGCGCCTTCGTACGCACCGCATGGGTGCGCGCCGCTGTATCTGCAGGAACATGACTCCAAGGTCAGCTACCGCAACATCTGGGTGCGCGAGCTGTAGCGCTCACCGGCTACTTCGCCAGGTAGCTGGCGATGTCATCGATCTCCTGCTGTGACAGCTGCGGGAAGGGTGGCATCAGGCCGCCGCCCTTCCTGATCCTGTCCTTGACCTGGGCGGGCTGCAGCCGCTTGCCGACATCGGTGAGCGCCGGGAACGTCGGTGGTACACCGGTGCGTTCAGCACCGTGGCAGGCAGTGCAGTGCTGGGCGTAGAGTTTCGCACCCGCGGCCGGGTCGTCCTTGGCCCACGCTGCCGTCGCAACGTTCATGCCGCCCAGAGCCACGGCCACTGCCAGGATCATTTTCATGTGGGGCTCCTTGATGCGTCAGCGGTCGGCGCGGGTGGGCGGGTTGGTAGTCAGGTGTTCACGCAGGTAGTCCGCGCCGGCCTGGATGACCTTGGCGGGGTCGCGTGGCTGGTCGTGTTCGACGATGTACCACTGCACGCCAGCGTTGGCGGCGGCTGGCAGGATCGCGTTCCAGTCCAGCACGCCCTGGCCGACCGCAGCGAATCCACCTTCGTCTTCGGCCTGGCCCTTGGGCGCATTGTCCTTGGCGTGTACCGCAAATACGTGGCCGCGGAACTTGCCAAGCATCACGGCCGGGTCCAGGCCCGCGCGCGCGACCCAGGCCAGGTCCAGTTCGGTCTGCAGCTCGGGGCCGGCGGCGTCGAACAGCAGCTCCAGTCCGGTTCTGCCATTGAAGTCGACCAGCTCGAAGTCGTGGTTGTGGTAGGCCAGCTGCATCCCCCTGCCGCGCACCTGCCTGGCAATCCGGCCCAGCTCCCGTCCCAATGCGGTCCAGCCGGCGGCATCGCGCGGGCGGTCCTTCTGGTCCAGGTAGGGCACCACCAGCGTGCTGTTGCCAATCGAGCGGTTGAAGGCCACCACGGCATCCAGGTTGTCGCGCAGCTCGGGCAGCTGAACGTGCGACGAAACCGCTTTGATCGAGTAACGGTCCAGCAACTGTTTCAGTTCCGCAGCGCTTGCATTCTGCGTACCGACGGTTTCCACCGCACGCACGCCCGCGTCGTGGACGATCTTCAGCTGTTGGTCAAGCGGGCCGGCGTTGCGCAGCGTGTACATCTGCACGGCGATGGGCTTCTGCGCACCGGCTGTGTTCCCTGCGAAGGCGGGCAGGACTGCGAGCAGCAGCAGGACGAGGGTTGCAGTTCTACGGACAGGGATGTTCATCAACAGATCCTCCCGGGATTCAACCGATGGTGGTCCAGGTGCGTGACCTGGCCGATGCAATGACACGATCAACGATCCGCGCCGAGCGCAGGCCGTCTTCGAAGGTGGGCAGGCCCTGCGGCCGCTCGCCTTCAATGGCGCGATAGGTGTCGGCCACGAACGCTTCGAAGCACTGCCCGTAGCCCTGCGCGTGCCCCGCTGGCAGCGGCGACAACCGGCGTTGTTCGGCGCTGCCGGCGCCCGGGCCGCGCACGAAGATTTCCTCGCGCTGTTCGGGCAGGCCGATCCACAGCCGCTCGGCATCCTCCTGGTTGAACGCCACGCTGGCGTTGGCGCCGTCGATCTCGAACCAGAGCCGGTTGTGGCGTCCGGCCGAGACCTGGCTGACCGTCAATGACGCCAGCGTGCCCGCGCCGGTCCTGAACATCGCTGCGGCCACGTCCTCGCTCTCGACCGCTTGCTTTGCGCCGTCTGTCGCCGGCGTGCTGAAGCTCTGGGAGGTGGCTGCGCTGCGTTCGGCGATCACCGTGGCAAACGCCGCGTTCACTTCGGCGAAGCACTCGCCGCTGACCCATTCAACCAGGTCGCACCAATGCGACCCGATGTCAGCGAACACGCGCGATGTACCACCCAGTGCCGGGTCAACCCGCCAGTTGTTGCTGGCCGGGTCCAGCAGCCAGTCCTGCAGGTAGCTGCCATGGATCAGGTGCAGTGGCCCCAGATCGCCCTGCGCGATGCGTGCACGTGCCTCGCGGACCACCGGGTGGTAGCGGTAGACGAAGGGGACGGTGGCGATCAATCCGGTCGAGGCGGCCAGCGCCGCCAGCGCCTGCGCATCGTCCAGCGTCGTCGCCAACGGTTTCTCGCAGATCACGTGCTTGCCGGCTTCCAGTGCGGCCTGCGCCATCGTGCGGTGCAGATGATTGGGCGTGCAGATGTGCACGACCTGTACCTGGGGATCAGCGACGACGTCCTCGATATCGCGATAGGCGCGCGGGACATTCCACGCGTGCGCCACCTCGCGCGCGCGCTGCGGCGACGAGGCGGCCACGCCGCGCACCTCGGCGCCAGCCAGCAGTGCCGCGCGGCGATGCACCGCACCGATCATGCCGGTACCAATGATGGCGATTCCAAGCGGGGGCATCGGCTGGTCTCCTCAGGGGGTGGACGACGCGGCCGCAGCTACCGGGCGGTCGCGGAACAGCAGCAGGAAGGCGATCAACACCACCAGTGCGACGCCGGCCGGGAACAACCAGATCTGCTGCCAGTCCGGGCCCGCTGCAGTGGTGAAGTGCTCCACTACCGCGCCGGACAGGAAGGTGCCGATCAGCATGCCCACGCCATAGGTGGCCAGGGTGATGAAGCCCTGCGCGCTGCTGCGCGCGGCGGGGCCGGCGTGGGCATCGGTGTAGATCTGGCCGGTGACGAAGAAGAAGTCGTAGCAGATGCCATGCAGTACGATGCCGATCACAAGCAGGGAGAAGCCACTGCCCGCATCGCCGAAGGCGAACAGCGCGTAGCGCACGACCCAGGCCGCCATGCCGACCGCCAGCATGGTCTTCACCCCCAGCCGCACGAACAGGAACGGCATGGCCAGCATCAGCAGCACTTCGGAGACCTGGCCCAGCGACTGCAGTCCGGCGGCGCCGTGCACACCGAGGTCGTTGAGATACGGATTGGTGAAGTTGTAGTAGAACGACAGCGGGATGCAGATGGCGATGGAAGCCAGGAAGAACACCAGGTAGGCGCGCGACTTCAGCAACCGCAATGAATCCAGCCCCAGGATCTGTCCCAGCCCGGCATCGCGCTGCTGCGCCAGCGGCGGCGTGTGCGGCAGGGTGAACGCATACAGGCCCAGCACCAGCGATGCCAATGCGGCCATGCGGAAGGTCAGTTCAAGCCGGTGCGCCTGTTCCCAGCCCAGCCAGCCGATCAGCACCCCGGCGATGATCCAGCCGATGCTGCCGGCCACGCGTACCAGCGGGAACTGCTTCTCCGGCGATTGCATGTGCCGCATGGCGACGCTGTTGGCCAGTGCCAGCGTCGGCATGAACAGCAGCATGTAGCCCATCACGCAGGCGGAGAACATGCTGAAGCTGGTGGCGGTGGACGCCAGCCACATCAGCACCGCGCCTGCCAGGTGCAGTATCGCCAGGATGCGCTGCGCCGCGAAGTAGCGGTCTGCGATCAGGCCGACCAGGAACGGCGCCACGATGGCGCCGATGGACTGGCTGAGGAACGCCGTTGCCACCTGGCTTGCGCTGGCCTGCAGCGGGCCCTGTACCAGGTAGGTACCCAGGGTGACGAACCACGCCCCCCAGATGAAGAACTGCAGAAACATCATCGCGCCCAGGCGCGACATGGCGTGCGTCATGGCTTGCCCTCCCGGGGCGGTCGTGGCTCAGATTCCCAGCATGCGGCGCAGTGATCCAGCGTCCGTGTCGCTCCCGGCAAAGTCGTCGAAGGCGCGTTCGGTCACATGGATGATGTGATCGCGGATGAAGGCGGCACCCTCGCGCGCGCCGTCCTCCGGGTGTTTCAGGCAGCACTCCCATTCCAGCACCGCCCAGCCGGGGAAGTCGTACTGGGCGAACTTCGAGAAGATCGCCTTGAAGTCGATCTGGCCGTCACCGGGTGAGCGGAACCGGCCCGGACGATCGATCCAGTCCTGGTAGCCGCCATACACGCCGCTGCGCGCGCTGGGGCGATACTCCGCGTCCTTGACGTGGAAGATGCCGATGCGGGCGTGGTAGCGGTCGATGAAGCCGAGGTAGTCCATCTGCTGTAGCAGCAGGTGGCTGGGGTCGTACAGGATCTTCGCGCGGGGATGATGGTCGACCTCATCGAGGAAGCGCTCGAAGGTCGCGCCGTCGTGCAGGTCCTCGCCGGGATGGAGTTCGAAGCACAGGTCCACGCCGCAGGCGTCGAACACATCCAGGATCGGGCGCCAGCGACGGCCCAGTTCGGCGAAGGCTTCTTCCACCAGGCCCGGCGGGCGCTGCGGCCACGGATAGAAGTAGGGCCAGGCCAGCGCACCGGAGAAGGTGGCGTGCGCGGTCAGCCCCAGGCGCTGGCTGGCCTGCGCGGCGAGCCGCAGCTGCTCCACGGCCCAGGCCTGGCGCGCGGGCGGGTTGCCGCGCACGTCGGCGGGTGCGAATCCGTCGAACAGCCTGTCGTAGGCGGGATGGACCGCGACCAGCTGCCCCTGCAGGTGGGTCGACAGTTCGGTGATCTGCAGGCCGTGCCCGGCCAGCATGCCGGCAACATCGTCGCAGTACGCCTGGCTGCGTGCCGCCGCGGCCAGATCGAACAGGTAGGGCGCGGAGGTGGGAACTTGTACGCCAGAATAGCCCAGACCCGCGGCCCATCCGGCCAGCGTGTCCAGCCGATCAAAAGGAGCTGTGTCGCCGATGAACTGCGCCAGGAACAGCGCTGGACCCTTGAGCGTCTTCAACGTGATTCGCCCTCGATGCAATCGATTGCATTATCCTAGCAGGGGCGCACGCAGGACCTGTTGTGCACTGCACAGCGGACAGGAGAACTAACGCCATGGCCACCATCTACGACATCGCCAGGCACGTCGGCGTCTCCGCAGGCACGGTGTCACGGGCGCTTTCCCGGCCGGACAAGGTGCTGCCGGCTACCCGTGCGCGCATCGAGCAGGCCGCCGTCGCATTGGGCTATGTGCCCAACACGGTGGCCCGCACGCTCAAGACCCAGCGCAGCGGCAAGATCCTGGTCACCGTCCCGGACATCGCCAATCCGTTCTTCGCACAGATCCTGCAGGGTGCGGAGGAGGCCGCGCAGGCGGTCGGCTACGCGGTTCTGCTGGGCGATACCCAGCATCAACCCGATCGTGAGGAGCGCTACGCGCAGATGCTCCGGCGCAACGAGGCAGACGGCATGATCGTGCTGGGCCATCGCCTGCCACCGACCGCGCGCGAGATCGTCGAGCAGCGCGGCGCAGCTGCGCCGGTGGTCAATGGATGCGAGTTCGACCCCGCACTGGGCATCCCCAGCGTCCATATCGACAACGCGGCCGCCGCACGCGCGGTGATGGAGCACCTGTACGGCCTGGGGCACGAACGGATCGCCGTGGTCGGCGGGCCACCTGACAACCCCCTGCACCAGCAGCGGCTGGAAGGGGTCCGGGCCGCCGGCAAGGCGCGGGGTCGCCTGCGCCAGCTGAGCATCGTGCCCGGGGACTTTTCCGTTGAGTCCGGGCATGCGGCGGTGATGGCGCTGCTGGACGGCACGCCCGTGCCGACCGCGGTGTTCTGCTTCAGCGACCAGATGGCACTGGGGGCACTGGCGGCCTGTCGCGACCGGGGCATCCGCGTTCCGGAAGCGCTCTCCATCGTCGGCTTCGACGACCTGGCCTCGTCGCGTTACCTCACCCCGCCGCTGACGACCATCCAGCAGCCGATGCGTGAAATCGGCGAGCGCGCGGTCAACCTGCTGCTCGCCATCATTGAACAGGTCGATGTACCGCTTCAGCAGACGCTGGAGTTCAGCTTCATGCTGCGCGGTTCGACAGCGGCGCCTCGGCGGTAGCGGAGGCGAGGCAGGGCAGCCGGAGCGGGGCGGCCGGCCCGCGCGTCGTCCCGCGACCTTGATCCCGAATTGACGCAAAGCTGTCAGACTCATCGCAGGCAGCCCGGCAAGGGCCGTAGCAGCGGGTGCGATCGCGCAGGGGGGGGCAATGCCATTCTTTACCGATTCGGCGGAAGGCGCGGTCGAAGGCATTGGCGCGGCACGTCGCATCGGCTGGATGCGTTTCGTCGGCAATGGGCTGGGGGCGATCCCCATCGCTTCGATCATCCTCGAGCGCCACGATGGGCCGCTGGCATGGGTCCTGCTGCTGCTCAACGCGCTGGCGTGGCCTGCGCTGGCATTGAAGCTGACCCAGCGCTCCGGCCAGCCCGCGCTCGTCCAGTTCCGCTGCATGGTGGCCGACTCCTTGTTCGGCGGTGGCTGGATCGCCTTCATGGCATTGAGCGCGGTGCCCAGTGCACTGTTCGCCGCACTGCTGGTGGCCGACAAGATCGCTGCCGGTGGCGTTCGCCTGGCGATGCGCGCCACGCTGGCCCTGCTGGTGGGCTTTGCGCTCACCTGGTGGGCGCTCGGCTTCCCTTACCAGCCGGTCACCTCGCAGCGCACGATCATGCTGAGTGTCCCGTTCCTGTTCGTGTATGGCATCGGCCTGAGCATTCTCAGCTGGCAGCTGGCGCGCCGGGTCAAATCGCAGAACCGCCAGCTGCAGCGTCTCAGCCGGATGGACCCGCTGGTCGAGCTGGCCAACCGCGGTTTCCTGATCCTGCGTGCGCAGCAGGCGCTGGACCGGGCACAGGGCCAGGGCGGCTTTGCCTGCCTGCTGATGCTCGATGTGGACGACTTCAAGCGCATCAATGACTCGCACGGCCACCGCGCCGGTGACGAGGTGCTGCGGCATATCGCGGCGACATTGCGCACCGTTGCCCGCCCGGGTGATACGCCCGCGCGGCTGGGGGGCGATGAGTTCGTCGTGCTGCTGCGCGACTGCGCGCCCGTCGATGCAATGCAGGTGGCCGAGCGGGTGCGCCTGCACCTGCTCGAGGCCGCGCGGCAGGCCACGCCGGGGGTGGAATTCAGCGTCAGTATCGGCATTGCGGCCACGCCGCGTGGCGGCAGTGTCGAGGACTGGTTGGCACTGGCCGACCGCGCGCTGTACCACGCCAAGCGCCAGGGCAAGAACACCGCCAGCTACGGCGAGTGAGCGCGCGTGGGGACGGCACGGCTGCCGCCGAACGCGGATGAAATGCCCATTCATCCTGCACGCGGAATCAGCACGCCAATCCTCTACCATGGGCCACCCCGCCCGGACGCGCTCCCATGCAAGACGCTCTCGTTGCCCAGCCCAAGCCCCCCATCCCAAGGATCGCGGCATGGCTGATGATGCTGCTGGGCATGTGGCTGGCGCTGAAACTGGGCCTGGTGGTCACCCTGCTGTCCGGCCTGCTGGTGTTCCAGCTGACCCACCTGCTGGCCTCCACCGTGGAAGGCAGGCTGCCGCTGGGACGCGCACGGGCGATCGCAGTGATCGTGCTGTCGGCGATCATCATCAGCGCGCTGGTGCTGGCCGGGATCGGCGTGGCCTCGTTCTTCCGCAACGAGACCGGTGGCCCGGACGCTTTGCTGGCGCGCCTGATGGAGATCCTCAACACCTCGCGGCACCAGGTGCCGGCGCTGCTGCAACCCTACATTCCCGAAGACATGCCAGCGCTGCGCGCGGCGCTGAACGACTGGGCCGCCGAGCATCAGCGCCAGCTGGGCGTGGCCGGTACCTCGGTGGTCCAGGTGGGTGTGCGCGTACTGATCGGCATGGTGCTGGGTGCGATGATCGCACTGTATGACGAACTGCCGCTGCCGAAGATGGGTCCGCTGGCGCAGGAGCTGGTCGGGCGCACCAGCCGCCTGGCCACCGCGTTCCGTCAGGTGGTGTTCGCGCAGGTGAAGATCTCGCTGCTCAACACCGTGTTCACCGCGATCTTCCTGCTGGGCGTGCTGCCGTTGTTCGGCGTGCACCTGCCGCTGTCCAAGACCCTGGTGCTGATCACCTTCCTGGCCGGCCTGCTGCCGGTGGTGGGCAACATCATCTCCAACACGATCATCACCATCGTCGCACTGTCGGTCTCGTTCTATGTGGCGGTGGCGGCGCTGCTGTACCTGATCGTGATCCACAAGCTGGAGTACTTCCTCAACGCGCGCATTGTGGGTGGCGAAATCCAGGCGCGGGCCTGGGAGCTGCTGCTGGCCATGCTGGTGATGGAGGCGGCCTTCGGCCTGCCGGGCCTGGTCGCCGCGCCGGTGTTCTATGCCTACGTGAAGCGCGAACTGGTCGACCAGCGCTGGATCTGACGCGGCGGGGCATGACGTATTTGTCCCGATTCGAGCGTCCGCGCGGCCTTGTCGGTGCGTTCGCGGCGCGCACGGTGTACCCACGGCCACGGTTGGCCCGTTAGCGGCTTGGCGCCTGTGCAGGCGGCCGCTACAGTGTTCCGCACGACAGGGGAAATGTGCATGGCCCGCAAGGCGTCGCCCATCGGATTGCGGACCTGGGTCTGGATCCTGGCCGGGCTGTTCGTAGTCTGTACGCTGCCGCTGATGGCCATCGCACTGGTGCAGGGCACGCTGCGCTTCACCGCCGCCGAGGACAACCTGGTCAGCCTGCGCCGGCTGCAGCAGACCTTCGACCTGGCCAACCAGGTGTCGGCCGAGCGCGGCCCCGCCAACAGCCTGCTGGGAGCCAATACGGCCGATGCGGCCGAACAGGCCCGGCTGACCGCGCAGCTGGCGGTTGCGCGCAAGCGGGTCGACACCGCCCTGCTGCAACTGGACACCGTGTTCAAGGCCGATCCCGGCGTGGTCGGCGAACATGGGCTGTTGGCCGACGTGCAACGTCGCCTGCAGTCGGCGCGGGCCGCAGTGGACCAGGTGGCGGCACAGCCGCACGACGCGCGCCGGGTGGAAGACGTGGAGCGCGCGATCAGCAGCATGTTCGCCGTGGTCGATCGCCTGCACGTGTTGACCTCGACGCAGATCGGCGTGCTGGTCAGTGCCGACCGCGAAGCGGCGATCCCGGCAATGCAGGGCCAGGTGCTGATCGACCTGCGCGAGCATGGTGGCCGCCTGGCCTCGAACGTGATGGCGCCGGTCGCGGTGCCGGGGGCCTGGCGTGACGAACAGGTGCGGGCTGCATTGCAGACCGAAGGCCGCCTGCTGGAGCTGTGGCGGCTGGCAGGCAGCCATGAAGCGGTGTTCCGCAGTGATCCGGCGCTGTCCTGGCATTGGGACATGGCACGCCGCCAGTTCTTCGGCGAATCGCTGCCAATGATCGAACAGCTGATCGAGGATGGCCGGCGTGGCGTGCCGCCGCCGTGGACCGCCGCCGAGTTCACCACGCGCTACGTGCCGACCCTGCAGTCGCTGGAGGCGCTGCGCGACGGTTACCTGAGCGTGTCCATCGCCCGCTTCGAGCGCACCCGTAACCGCGAAGCGACGCGCCTGGTGGTGCTGGTGGCGACGGTGCTGGGCACACTGGTGGTGCTTGGCGTGGCGCTGCGCATTGCTCACCTGCAGATCCTGCGGCCACTGCTGCAGGCGCAGAAGCAGGTCATCCAGATCGCCTCGGAAGCGCCCGGCCCGGAGCAGCATGTGACCCACCCGCTGGCCGAGATGCAGCGCCTGTTCGATGCCATTGAAGTGCTGCGCGAGAAGTCGCGCGAGCGCTCGGCGTTGACCAGCGAGCTGCGCCAGTTGGCCGGCACCGATGAGCTGACCGGGTTGTTGAACCGGCGCGCGCTGGAAGAAAGGGTACAGCAGCGGCATGCCGACGGCGGCAACAGTGCGGTGGTGATCCTGCTGGATGTCGATCGCTTCAAGGCCATCAACGACGGCCATGGGCATGATGCGGGCGACCAGGTGCTGGTGCAGGTGGCGCAGCTGCTGCAGCGCCACCTGCGCCGCAGCGACAGCATCGCCCGCTACGGTGGCGAGGAGTTCCTGGTGCTGCTGGCCGACGGCGACCTGGCCGGCGGACGCCAATTGGCCGAGTCGCTGCGCATGGCACTGCGGCAGCTGGACATCGCACTGGCCGGTGGCAACGTGCTGCGGGTCACCGCCAGCTTCGGCGTGGCCGCGGGTGGCACCGATGCGCTGGGCTGGCGCACCCTGTTGCGTGCCGCCGATGCGGCCATGTACCAGGCCAAGGCACAGGGGCGCGACCGCGTGCGCGTGGCCGGTGGCGGCCGCAAGGCACGTTGACGGCACCCATCAGCCGATCCGCGCATGCACGCGGCGCAGCGTGCGCGCGATCATCCGGCGCGCGATGGGACGCGGCACCGAGAGCCCACGCCAGCGCAGTGCACCCACCCGGAACGTGGCGCTGGCGGTGGCCAGCACCTTGCCGGCCGGGTCGGTCAGCCAGCCGCGGGTGAAGGCGATGCTGCCCTTGCTGTGCTCGACCTCGCCCCACCCGATGATCCGCCCGGGCCGCGCCGGGCTGACGAAACTGGTCTTGGATTCCACCGTGACCGCGATGCGGTTGGCGGGCAGGGTGGCGTAGATCGCCGGCCCCATGCAGTCGTCCAGCATCGCTGACAGGAAACCGCCCTGCACATTGCCCATTGGGTTGGTGAGCACGGCGCCGGCTTCGAATTCGACCTGGATGCGGCGCAATGCATCGTCGTAGCCAACGAAGCGCCAGCCGAGCAGGGTGCCGGCCTGGGAGGGGGGCAGATCACCGTTGACCACGCTGTAGAAGATCGATTCGGGATTCATTGTGGGGCCTCGTGGGGGGAGGGGAGAGAAAGGGGACTCACTGCGGTAGCGACAACAGGGCCAGCACGAATCCGATGACCGACAGCAGCACCACCGCGGCGCCAGCGGGCACCGGTGTACGTGCGCCGGTACGCCGCCGCACACCGGAGGCGACCAGCACCGGCGGCAGCGTGGCGACCAGGCAGAACAGCTGGAACGCCAGCAGCTGCGGCAGTGCGAAGTGACCGCCGAAGAAGATCAGCCAGGCCAGCATCACGCCGGCACCGGCCAGTGCGATCCACCCGGCGCCGACCACGCGGATGAGCGCCATCAGCAGCACCTGCATGCGCGGTTCGATCTCCGCCCACGGCACGCCCACGGCTTGCCCGTGGTAGGGCATGAAGTCGGAGCGCTTCAGATAGGCTGCAGCAAACAGCGAGACAATGAAGAACGCCAACAGGTAGCAGCCGAACGCGAGCCAGGCGAACAGATCCATGTGGAGGCCATGCGGTTGCGAAGGAGTCGCCGCGCGGATGCCGGCTGCCACGCCGGTCGTGCCACGGGGTTGCGCGATTCTCCGGCAGCCCCCTGTTAGCCGGCTGTGGTGCTTCGCAGGGGCGTTCCTCCATCTGCTTTTAACGTGGGTATGGTGGTGTGGAGTGCGTCACGCACGGACCATGCGCCGTATCTCGTTTCCCGTGAAGAGGCCGCAAGTGCTCCTCCACTTTCCGGTCACCGCTCTGCGCAGACGCTGGGCGTCCCTCCGATCAAGGACCACGCCGTGACCCAGCTCACCCTCCCAGAACTTGCCAAGAAAATGGCCGGCATCGATTTCACGATGCTGCAGACCCACGCCGGTGGAGAAATTGCCGGTCGCCCCATGAGCAACAACGGTGACGTGGACTATGACGGTGACAGCTGGTTCTTCACCATGGAAGACACCGACATGGTGCGCGAGATCGAGGCTGACCCTGCCGTCGCACTGGGTTTCTCCGGCAGCAAGTCGCTGCTGGGCAAGCCGCCGCTGTTCGTGCACGTGCAGGGAAGGGCAGCGCTGGTGCGCGATCGGGCAACGATGCGCGAGCACTGGGTGAAGGACCTGGAGCGGTGGTTCGAACAGGGAGTGGATACACCAGGACTGGTACTGATCCATGTGCGCGCCAGCCGCATCCACTACTGGGATGGCGAGGACGAGGGCGAAATCACAGCCTGATCCCGGTGCGGGGAGGCCGGCGGCAACGCGGCCGTTGCACGCCACGCCCGGGCTTTGCCATCCTCCCCGCTGCGTTCCGTACATTGGAGTTCCAATGCGCCCTGCCGCCTGGCTGATCCTGGCCCTGCTGCCTGCCCTGGTGGCGGCGCAGCCTGCGCGTGCACCCAAGGCCAGCGCACAGGCGCAGGACCCTTTCAGTGAGTTGTTCGATACCGCTTGCATGCAGCACATCGGCGCGCCAGCGCGGTTGCAGTCGTTGATGGAATCCAACGGGCTGTCACCGCTGCAGCCTGCCGAGGCGGCAACGTTGCTGCAGGGGCAGTCGGGCGTGGCCTGGATGGTGCCGCTGGCCAGCGGCCGCTATGCAGTCAGCTGGGCTGACGATGGCACGTGCACGGTCTACGCCGAAAAGGCCGACGCGGCGGTCGTGCAGAAGGGCTTTGCCCGGTTGGTGCAGGCGGCGCCGACGCCGTTGCAGGCGCGCTCGCTGCCAGGCCGTGGGCCGTTGTCGGCGGACCAGGTGGCGATCCAGTACGGCTGGGCCACGCCCGGGCAGGCCAAGCTGCAGGTGCGTTTCCGGCTGGTCACGCGGCAGGCCGCCGAGGCCGGCGTGCAGGCGATGGCCTCGGTGACGCCGGGCGAAGCGATGCTGGAACAGGCTGCACCCAGTCGGTAACGCTGGCCCCGCGCCGCGCAGGCTGCCCATGCCCGCGATTCAGCCTTTCACGCTGGTTGTGATATATCGTTTATCGATAAATACACCCCGGGGCGGCGAGGCCGCCCCAATGCCGGAGGCCGCTTGACCGCTCGTCCCGCCCGCGCCAGATCCGCGCGAGGCTTGTTCACCCTGGCCCAGGCCGCCGTCCAGGCCGTCCGGGCGATGTGCTGGCTGGGCATCCTGGCCGCACTGCTGGCCGTGCCGCTGGTCGCGCACGACCGTCGCTGGCTGCTCGACAGCGTCCACGATGCCGCTGCCGCTGCTGCGCACGGCAACGCCCTGTTCCTGCACTTCTGCCTGGGGCTGGCTGTGATCGTCGCGCTGCTGGTGCTGTGCCTGCTGTTCCTGCGCCATCTGCTGCGGCTGCTGAAATCGGCGGCGCGCGAAAGGCCGTTCACCCACGCCAATGCGCAGCGACTGCAACGCATGGCGTGGCTGATGCTGGCGATGGAGCTGCTGTCGATCCTGATCGGCGCCTACGCGGCCTGGATGGGCCCGGACTTCAGCTGGATGGAGGTGGGCGGCGGCATGTCGATCACCGGGCTGGTGGCGGTGCTGATGCTGTTCGTGCTGGCACGCGTCTTCGCCGTGGGCGCGGCGATGCGCGATGACCTCGACGGTGTCATCTGATGGCAATCGTCATCACCCTGGACCGCGTGCTGCAGGAACGGGGCATGACCCTGTCCGAGCTGGCCGGTCGCATCGACATCACCCTGGCGAACCTGTCGATCCTGAAGACCGGTAAGGCGCGCGCCATCCGCTTTTCCACGCTGGATGCGATCTGCCGGGAGCTGCAATGCACGCCTGGCGACCTGCTCGGGTACGACCCGGCGCGGGCGCAGGAAGCAGACTGAGTGTTTCTTCTTCTCCCTTGCCCAATGACGAAACGGACCTGAAATGGAATGGTTGACTGACCCCTCGATTTGGATGGGCCTTGCAACCCTGGTCGTGCTTGAGATCGTGCTCGGCATCGACAACCTGGTGTTCATCGCGATCCTTGCCGACAAGCTTCCGCCCCACCAGCGCGACCGCGCGCGGGTGATCGGCCTGGCACTGGCCCTGCTGATGCGGCTGGTGCTGCTGGCGGCGCTGGCCTGGATCATGAAACTGACCGCGCCGCTGCTTACGCTGTTCGAGCACAGCTTCTCCGGGCGTGACCTGATCCTGCTGGGCGGTGGCCTGTTCCTGCTGTTCAAGGGCACCATGGAGCTGCACGAACGGCTGGAAGGCCGCGCGCACCACGAAGACGGCAAGAAGGTCTACGCCAGCTTCGCAATGGTGGTGGCGCAGATCGTGGTGCTCGATGCGGTGTTCTCGCTGGACTCGGTGATCACCGCGGTCGGCATGGTCGACAACCTGGGCGTGATGTATGCCGCCGTCACCATCGCGATGGCGCTGATGCTGCTGGCGAGCAAGCCGTTGACCCGCTTCGTCAACAAGCATCCCACCGTGGTGGTGCTGTGCCTGGGCTTCCTGCTGATGATCGGTTTCAGCCTGGTGGCCGAGGGCCTGGGCTACAAGATCCCGAAGGGCTACCTGTACGCCGCGATCGCCTTCTCGATCCTGGTCGAGGCGTTCAACCAGTGGGTGCGTTTCAATCGTGAGCGCAACGAGCGCCGCCAGCCGTTCCGCCAGCGCACCGCTGATGCGGTGCTGCGCATGCTCGGGGCGCGCCCGGCCAACGGCCATTCCGATGACGGCGTGGACGAGCCGGTAGATGCCGAAGAGCGCCTGCAGCCGGCCGAGCACGAGATGATCCGTAGCGTGCTCGGCCTGGCTGACCGTCCGGTGTCGAGCGTAATGACCGTGCGCGCCGATGTGCAGTGGATCGACCTGGCGCGGGGCCAGGAGGATGTGGTGGCCCGCCTGGTGGCATCGCCACACACCCGGCTGCTGGTGGGCGATGGTGACCTGGACAGCCTGCGTGGCGTGGTGCAGAGCCGCGACCTGCTGGCTGACCTGCTGCAGGGCAGGCCGCTGCAGCTGGAAGGCAACCTGCGCGAGCCGCAGTACGTGCTGTCCAGCGCCAGTGCGCTGCAGGCGCTGGAACTGATCCGCCAGCATCCGGTACCGCTGGCGGTGGCGGTGGATGAGTACGGCAGCGTGGAAGGCCTGGTGACCGCCAACGATCTGCTGGCGGCGATTGCCGGCGATCTGGTCGATACCCAGGACGAGCGCTATGGCGTGGTCGCGCAGGGCGAGGACCAGTGGGAGGCCGACGGTGCGCTGACCCTGGACGACCTGCAGCGGCTGACCGGCGTATCGCTGCCACGCAGTGCCGACTACATGACCATCTCCGGGCTGGTGCTGGAGCAGCTGGGCCGGCTGCCGGACACCGGCGATGCGGTGGAGGTGGCGGGTGTGCGCATCACCGTGCTGGCGATGGAGAAGCGCCGCATTGCCCGCCTGCGGGTGGAACACCTCGACCAGCCGTTGTAGAGCCGAGCCCATGCTGGGCTTCGGGGATGCAGCCGAGCATGGCTCGGCTCTACACAACATGGCCCGCAGCCGTCACCATGGCGGGCCCGCTTTCTGTCATGGATGGTTGCAGTGCTGAGTACGATCGGTTTGTTGATGGGCCTGTATGTGGCCTGGCGCCTGTTCTGGCCGCTGCGCATGCCCATCGGGTTGAAGGTCGTGCTGTCGCTGCTGATGGTGGCTGTGGCCGTGCAGCTGCGCATCGTGGCGACCTTTTGGGGCACGATGGCGTCGCCGGAAATTCCGAAACTGGCCATCGCCACGCTGGCCACCGGCTCCACGGCGGTGCTGCTGCTGGCATTGGTGATGCTGGTACTGGACGCCGGCCTGCTGGTTTCGCGCCTGCTGCGTTGGCCGCGCATGGTATCGGCCCTGCGTGCACCGCAGCTGCGGCCGGCGGCCGGCGTGCTGGCCCTGCTGGTCAGTGGTTATGGTGTCAGCCAGGGCATGGCAGTGCCCCAGCCGCGGCAGATCGAGGTGAGCATTGCCGGGCTGCCAGCGGCGTTCGACGGCTATCGCGTGCTGCAGCTGACCGACATCCATGCCAGCCGCCTGCTTACAGGTGACTGGGTGCGCAGGGTGGTGGACCAGGGCAACGCGCTGAAGCCGGACCTGATCGTGATCACCGGTGATCTGATCGACGGCAGCGTCGAGGCCCGTCGCGACGACGCGCGACCCCTGGCCGATCTGCGGGCGCCGGACGGTGTCGTTGCCATTACCGGCAACCACGAGTATTACGCGCAGTACCAGGCATGGATGCAGGCGTTCCGCGCGCTGCACATGCAGGTGCTGGAGAACAGTCATTTGCAGGTACGACGCGGCGATGCGGCGCTCACCATCGCCGGTGTCACCGACCCGGTGGCGGCACGCTACGGCCTGCCGCTGCCGGATCTCCAGGCTGCACTGGAGGGTGCCGATCCGTCCGCGCCGGTGATCCTGCTCGATCATCGCCCGCGCAATGCACGCGAGGCGGCGGCGCGTGGGGTGAAGCTGCAGCTGTCCGGGCACACTCACGGTGGGCAGATCATCGGCATGGACCAGCTGGTGAAGCGCGCCAATGGCGGTTTTGTCTCCGGCCGCTATGACGTGGATGGGATGACGCTGTACGTGGGCAACGGTGCGGGCCTCTGGGCCGGTTTCCCGGCGCGCATCGGCGTGCCGTCGGAGATCACCCTGGTGACATTGCGCCGCGCGCTGTGACCTGAAGTGGGGCAGGTCCCTTTGCGCAGGGAGTTCGCTGCCTATCGCGCTGGGATCCCTCTGTAGAGCCGAGCCCATGCTCGGCTGAACCAGAAAGGCAGCCGAGCATGGGCTCGGCTCCACAAGTAACCGCCTCCTCAAGAACTCCGCAGCGGTGGCCGCGCATGCGCATTGCGCCGCAGTGACTGCGCCCGCTTGGCTATCCAGCGCACCACGAAGGCGGTGAACAGCAGGGCCGACGGCACCGCATACCAGAAGTTGCCTGGCACGCGCTTGAAGTACGAGTAGGTGAACACCGCCGCGATGATCCACATGCCGGTCAGGTGCAGGCGACGCCAAGCGGTGGGGCCCATGCGGCGGGCGATCCCCCGATGCGAGGTGATGGCCAGCGCCACGATGGCGATGTAGCCCACCGTGCCCGGGAGGTTGGCCAGCGCGGATCGTGCTGGCCAGAACGCCGGGTTGAGGATGCCGAAACTGGTGATGGCGATGGCATGCAGCAGGTGCGAAAACGCGAAGGACAAACCGACGGTGCGCCGTTCGCGCAGCAGGAACCGGGTGAATGGGCCGGGCAGAAGACTGGCGAACGACGATGCGGTGAACGCCGCCAGGAACAACAGGAACGATGTACGTGCAGTGACCCGTATCGCCGCACGGCTGCCTTCGGCTGCATCGGGATACAGGGCGAAGGCCGCCAGCGCGAATGCGATCAGGACCACGGCCATGGCCACAAACAGGCGCCAGCCGTGCAGGAAGGAAGTGTTGGAAGCAGGCATGGTGAGACCTCGAAGCAGGAATGGAGAGCACCGACCGCTGGCCGGGCGATGAGTGGGTAGCGCCGGCCGCTGGCCGGCACCCTCAACAGTCGTTCGGCACAACCAGCACGCTCGCCGCACACAGCTCGCCCAGTACGGGCGCGCAGGCCGCGCGCAATGCGTCCGTTGCCACGCCATGTGCCTCGGACAGCGCCCGGAGTGCTGCTTCCACAGCTGCGCCGTCGTCACCAAAGATCGATAGCAGCGCGTAGGCCAGCGGCGACAGTTGCTCGACCTGCAGGCTGAAATCGGCGAGGCGCCGGATCAGCAGCAGCGTGGGCGCAGCGCTCGGCACCGGCTCCAGGGCCTCGTCCTCATGCACCGGCCATCGGTAGCCCAGCACCCGCACCAGCGGCGAAACCGCCAGCACATCGCTGCCCTCGGGAACGCTGTGCAGCGACTGCCCGGCGTCACGCGCTTCAATGCGCAGCGACTGCAGCGTGCTCTCGTAGTGCGCAAGTTCCGCTGCCCAGGCCGGGAGTGCCAGCGCGTCCTGCACTGCCAGCCAGGCCGTGAACTCGCCGGCGATCTGTGGGAACAACGGGGTCTGGCAGGCGTGGTGGGCGTAGTAGTGCTCCACTGTGTCGCGCCAGTGTGGCGTGCCCAACTGCTGTTGCAGGCGCGGCAGGCTGCCGGCCAGCAGGGCGTCCAGGCTGTCGATGCACAGGCGGCGGTATACCGCCAGCCTGCCCGCCTCGACGCTGTCGGGTGCGGCCATTGCTGGGTCGCGCACATGATCGGCCCAGCGCCGTTGCAGGGTAGCCAGCGACTCAGCCATGGGCCACCTCGGGCCAGCGTGCCTCGGCTTGCGCCTGGCGGATCTGCGCGACCTCGGCCAGCAACTCCGCCAGCGGCGGAAAGTTGAAGTCGCGTTCGAGCAGCGTGGGGCGCACGCCGACCCGCGCATAGGCCTCGCGCAACAGCGCCCAGACCACGCCTTTCACCGGGGCACCGTGGGTGTCGATCTTGAAGCCATCACCTTCATCGAAATGGCCGGCCACATGCAGCGAGGCAACACGGTGGGACGGCACGCGGGCCAGGAATTCGAAAGCGTCGTAATCGTTGTTGCAGGCGTTGACGAAGACGTTGTTGACGTCCAGCAGCAGGTCGCAGTCGGCTTCGGCGAGCACGGCGTTGATGAAGTCGATCTCGCTCATGTCCGCGCCGGCAACGGCGTAGTAGGAGATGTTCTCCACGGCGATGCGCCGGCCCAGCATGTCCTGCACCTGGGCGATGCGACTGGCGACATGCTGTACGGCTTCGGCGGTGAACGGCAGCGGCAGCAGGTCGTAGACATGTCCGCCGGCGGCGCAGTAGCTCAGGTGTTCGCTGTACAGCTGCACCTGGTGCAGGTCGAGGAAGGCACGGGTCTGTGCCAGCAGGGTGCGGTCCAGCGGATCAGGACCTCCCAGCGACAGCGACAGGCCGTGGCAGGTCAGGGGGTGGCGCTCGCTGAGCTGGCGCAGCGCGGCGCCGTGTGCACCGCCGACGCCGATCCAGTTGTCAGGGGACACTTCGAGGAAGTCGATGGCGCCGGCCGGCATTGCCAGCAGTTCGTCGATTAGGCCACGGCGCAGGCCAAGACCGGCGGCATTGGAGGGCAGGGGCAGGGACATGGCGGATGCTCCAGAGAGAGGGCGCCGCCTTGAAGGCAGCGCCGGTTGGACGTCGATCAATCGGCAACGCGGGAGAACAGGCCCTTCGGCATCGGCTTGCCGTTGGCGGTGTAGACGCTGCGCAGGTAGTCGTGCGCTTCCTGTTCGCTGATGTAACCGTCGTGGTCGGTGTCGATGCGGTCGAACTCGGCGGCACGCTTGGCGGCCACCGCGTTGAACTCGGCACGCGAGACCTTGCCGTCGTGGTCACGGTCGGTGCGGGCAAACGAGGCATCGCCGCACTTGCCTTCGCCACACTGGCCTTCGGCCACCTTGGCCTTGCCGGCGGGCTTGCCGGTGGTGGCCTTGTTGGCCCCGCACTTGCCTTCGCCGCACTTGCCTTCGGCGGCGGCGCCCATGGCGACGGCGCTGATCGCCAGCGGTTGGATCGCTGCGGCCTGGCCAGCCAGCAGCAGGCCACCGGCCAGGGCGATGCCGATGGCACCAATGCGCGGCAGGCGGGAGGAGGGGGGGTTCTTGGTCGAGACGGACATGGTGGTGACTCCTTGGGGATGGCACGCCAGGCGTGCGGGATGGACGCCGCCTGAAGGCGACGGAAACGAAAGGAAGAAGCGCGGGAAGGGGCGAAGCAGGTCAGACGGTGCGACGACGGCGCAGCGCGTAGCCCAGCAGCAGCACGCCACCGAGCAGGGCGCCGCCGAAGCCGACGCCGGGCAACAGCGCGGCAACCGGCAGCAACAGGGCGATCAGGCTGACGCCCCAGCCCAGGCCGTCATTGCCGACGGGGGCATGCTGTGGGCCGGCCAGCAGCCGGTCCACGCTGAGCGCGCCACCGCCGTTGAGGATCAATGGCAGCAGCATGGCCAGGAACAGCAGCGGCAGCTTGAAGTTGCCGTAGCCCTGGTCTGTGATCGCGTAGCCCTGCCAGAGTTCACCCAGGCCGTTCCACTGGTCGGGCCAGTGCACGGCGGCGATGGCGACCACCGTCAACACCCAGAAGACGTAGGCCACCGAGCGCGTGGCCAGGCCGAGCAGCAGCATCACCGCACCCACCAGTTCCAGCCAGGTGGCCAGTTGCCAGTTCAACGATGCGGGCAGGGTGGAGAACGGGAACGGGAAGCGACCTTCCAGGTCGGCGAACCAGTTCTGGCCGCCCAGCTTCTCGCGGCCGGACTCAAAGAACTCCCAGGCCAGCAGGGTGCGCAGCGCCAATGGCGACAGCCAGCGGCCGACGGCGTCCAGGCGGGGGGTATACACGGAAGAGGCGGTGCTGATCATGGTGGTGTCCTGCGGGCCAGTGGTCGATGGAGGCCATTCCAGGCGGTGCAGGTATCGGCAACGTGTGCCGTTGCCCGGGGTTTTGTCAGCGACTGTGGCCGCGACCGGGGTTTCGTACAGTCCGATACAAAGACGATGCGTGGATGCACATCGGGGCGTTGTGCGCACGCGGGCGGGGAACGATGTCCGGCCGGTAGTAGCCGGCCTGGCCCGTCGCGCAAATGTATCCCAGTGTAGAAACCCGCCTGCGCCCTACAGTCCGGTACAACTCCGCGCCACGGAGAAACAGCGCCGATACACCGGCAGGCGGAAATGGCCACTCCCAACACCGGAGTGACACCCATGATCCGTACCTCCTTGCTTGCCGCCGCTCTCGCCCTGGCCGGCGCTGCCGCCCCCGCCTTCGCTACCCAGGCCGATACCGCTGCACCGCCCACCGTCATCCTGGTGCACGGCGCCTTCGCCGATGGCTCCAGCTGGAGCAAGGTCCTCACCACGCTGCACGACTGGAAGGTGCCGGCGGTGGCGGTGCAGAACCCGCTCACCTCACTGGCCGACGATGTGGCGGCCACCCGCCGCGCGATTGCCGCCGCGCCTGGCAAGGTGGTGCTGGTCGGCCACAGCTGGGGTGGCACGGTCATCACCGAAGCGGGCAATGACCCGAAGGTGCAGGCGCTGGTGTACGTGGCGGCCTTCGCACCGGATGCAGGGCAGTCTTCGGCGCAACAGGGCGAAGGCTTCCCGGTCGGGCCGGGCCTGGCCCGGCTGCAGGAGAGGGATGGCTACCTGACCTTGCCGGCCGATGCCATCGCCCAGGACTTCGCCCCGGACGTGATGAAAAAGTCGGCCGCACTGCTGTACAGCACGCAGGTCCCGTTGAAGGCCAGCGCGCTGGGCGAGGTGGTGAACGTGGCGGCCTGGCGCAGCAAGCCGAGCTGGTACGTGCTCAGCCGTGATGACCGCATGCTGTCGCCACAGCTGCAGGCCGCGACCGCACGTCGCATCGGTGCTCAGCTGCAATCGATCGGCAGCAGCCATGTGTCGCTGCTTTCGCATCCGGCGCAGGTGGCCGACAGCATCCTGGAAGCGGCGGGGGTGAAGCCGGTGGAGCTGCCGCTGGCCGAGCAGGGGGGCTGAGCGATGGCCGCACTGCGAGGGTACGCACGGCCGCTGCTGCTGGGCCTGCTGGGCGGAGCGGTGTTGTTGCTGGCATGGCCCAGCCCGGAGGCCGATGCGCGGCCGGCACAGGCCGTTCCCGCCACCGGGTTCGACGGTGGCGGGCCCTGGCACAACAGCCCACCGCTCACACTGAAGCAGTTGCGGGGACAGGTGGTGCTGGTCGAGTTCTGGACCTACACCTGCAGCAACTGCCTCAACGTGGCGCCGTATGTCCACCAGTGGCATGCACGCTACGCGCCGCAGGGCCTGAAGGTGATCGGCGTGCATACGCCGGAATTCGCCTATGAAGGGTTGCCCGGCAACGTGCGCAAGGCCATCGCGCGGTTGGATATCACCTGGCCGGTGGTGCAGGACAACCAGTACCGGATCTGGAACGCCTGGGGCAACCGCTTCTGGCCCGCGCTGTACCTGCTCGACCGGCAGGGGCGGGTGGTCTACCGCCATTACGGCGAGGGCGACTACGCACGTACCGAAAGCGAGATCCAGCGCCTGCTGGCCAGCCCTTGAGCCGCGCTACCATGGCCGCGCAGCGCGGCCCTGGCCTCCGTCTTCATCGAGAACGCAATGAACCATGTACCGCACATCCTGGTCGTCGACGATGACAGCGAGATCCGCCAGATGCTGGCCGACTACCTGCAGCGCAACGGCCTGCGCGTGAGCCAGGCCGACGGTGGCCGGGCCATGCGCGCGCTGATGGATACCCATGCGGTGGATCTGGTGGTGCTGGACGTGATGATGCCGGGCGAGGACGGCCTGAGCCTGTGCCGCAACCTGCGCGCCGGCAAGCATCGTGCGGTGCCGGTGGTGCTGCTGACCGCCCGCGATGACGAAACCGATCGCATCATCGGCCTGGAAATGGGCGCTGACGACTACGTGACCAAGCCCTTTTCCTCGCGCGAACTGCTGGCGCGCATCAACGCCGTGATCCGCCGCACGCAGATGCTGCCGCCGAACCTGCAGGTGAGCGAGGCCGGGCGCCAGCTCGCCTTCGGCGAGTGGCGCCTGGACACCACCGCGCGCCATCTGCTGGATGCGCAGGACACTGCGTATCCGCTCAGTGGCGCCGAGTTCCGCCTGTTGCGCGTGTTCCTCGACCACGCCAATCGGGTGCTTAGCCGTGACCAGCTGCTCAGCCTCACCCAGGGCCGCGATGCCGAACTGTTTGATCGCTCGATCGACCTGCTGGTCAGCCGCGTGCGCCAGCGACTGGGTGACGACGCGCGCGAGCCGACCTACATCAAGACCGTGCGCAGCGAAGGCTATGTGTTCAGCGTGCCGGTGCAGTTGCTGGGGCCGGACGAATGAACACCTGCGCACGCCGTCCACGCTGGCCGCGCACGCTGTCGGCGCGGCTGCTGCTGGTCCTGCTGGGCGGACTCACCCTGGCCCACGCGCTGTCCTTCGGCCTGCTGTTCTTCGAACGCTACCAGTCCACCCGTAGCATGATGCTGCGCAACCTCGACGAGGATGTGGCGGTGAGTGTCGCGCTGCTGGAGCACCTGCCTGTGGCGCAGCGTGAGGCCTGGGTGCCGCGGCTGGAGCGGCGCACCTACCGTTACCTGCTGCGCCCGGCCGCGGCCGGACCAGGGCTGCAGACCGATCGTGCACGCCAGGTCACGGCGATCATCGACGACAGCCTGCAGCACCGCTATCCGTTGCAGGCGCGCCAGGTGGCTCGCCTGCCGGAGCGGTTCGAGGTGGAACTGCGCCTGCACGACGGCACACCCTTGACCATTGAAGTCACTCCGTCGGGCCTGCCGCTGGCACGTTGGCTGCCCGCCGTGCTGCTGGTGCAGCTGGCGCTGCTGCTGGTGTGCGCGTGGTTGGCGGTGCGCCTGGCCCTGCGCCCGCTGCAGCAGCTGTCGCATGCGGTGGAGCATCTGCAGCCGGGCAAGGACGGGCCTGCACTGCCTGAAGATGGCCCTGCGGAAGTGGGCGGCGCGGCGGCTGCACTCAATGCACTGCAGGCACGCATTCGTGGCCATGTCAGTGAGCGCCTGCAGATCCTGGCCGCGATCTCGCATGACCTGCAGACCCCCATCACGCGCATGAAGCTGCGGGTGGAGACCCTGCCTGAAGACAGCACCCAGCAGCGCCTGCTGGCCGACCTCGATCACCTTGGGCAGCTGGTGTGTGAGGGCGTGGCCTATGCGCGCAGCAGCCACGTTGCCGCTGGCGCGCCGGTGTCGATGGACCTGGGCGCGTTCCTCGCCAGTGTGGTCGGCGACTACGAGGACATGGGCAAGCCGGTCACTGGCGGTGCGCCCGCTGGACTGGTCGTGCAGACCTGGCCGCAGCCGCTGCGCCGCGTGGTCGGCAATCTGGTCGACAACGCATTGCGCTACGCCGGCGCCGCCGAGATCGAGGCGGGCCGCGATAAGGCCGGAAGGGTCTGGATCAGCATTTCCGACCGTGGCCCCGGTATTCCCGAGGGCCAGCTGCAGGCAGTGCTGGCGCCGTTCCACCGGCTGGAAAGCTCGCGCAATCGCGATACCGGCGGGACCGGCCTGGGCCTGGCCATCGCGGTGCAGCTGGCGCAGTCGCTGGGCGGCTCGCTGCGGTTGCACAACCGCGAGGGTGGCGGCCTGCGGGCGGAACTGCAGCTGCCGGGCTGAGTTGCCCGGCCTTGTGTTCCAGCAAGGATGCTTCTGCTTCGGCCTTGGCGGTGAGCGCTTCACCGGTCATGAAACTCAGTGCATGCACGCAGCCGACAGCCGATGACCGGCATTTCACCCTGTCCATGCCACGCTGCGCGGAACCTGCCCAACCGGGACCGAGGCTGTTGAAGGCGAACACGCAATGACGGCGGCGCGGCAGCGCTCGATGTGGGTGGCGGGCCTGTCCACGGTGGTGGAGTGGTACGACTTCACCCTGTACCTGTACTTCGCCACGGTGCTGTCGCGGGTGTTCTTCGGCGGTGGCGAGCAGGCGTTGCTGGTGACCTTGGCCGGCTTCGCGGTGTCCTACCTGATGCGTCCGCTGGGCGCGCTGTGCTTTGGTCACCTGGGTGACCGGCTCGGCCGACGCTGGATGTTGCTGGCGTCGATGGCGTTGATGGCAGCGGCAATGCTGGCCACTGCGCTGCTGCCGACCGCGGCCACCGCAGGCGCCACGGCCGGCGTGCTGCTGCTGGTGCTGCGCTGCGTGATGGCGTTCTCGGTGGGCGGCGAATATACCGGCGTGGTGGCGTACCTGCTGGAAAGCGCACCGGCGCGCCGACGCGGCCTGGTTACGTCATTGGCTTCGGCGGCCAGCGAAGTGGGCGCACTGCTGGCGGTGGCGATCTCTGCACTTACCGTCGCGCTGCTGCCCACCGCGCAGCTGGACCGTTGGGGCTGGCGGATTCCGTTCCTCGTCGGCGCCGCGCTTGCGCTGGTGATCCTGATTGCGCGTTCGGGCATGCACGAGTCGCCGGAGTTCGAGCGCCAGCGCCGCGAAGGCAGCATTCCCGCCACACCACTGCGGCATGTGCTGCGGCATCATCCGTTGGCGGTGGCGCGCACGTTCGCGATTTCGGCGCTGGGATCGATCACTTACTACGTGGGCATCACCTATGTGCCTGCATTCCTGCACGCGCAGGGCCACGATGAGGGTGACGCACTGTGGCTGTCGACGATCGCGGCGGTGGCAGTGATCGCGATCACGCCCCTGTGTGGCGCATTGTCGGACCGCATCGGACGACGTCCGGTGTTGTTGGGCCTGACCGTGCTGGCAGCGCTGCTGCCGCTGTCCCTGTTTGCGTGGATGGCACAGGCGACGGCGCTGGGCATCGTGCTGGCGGCGGTGCTGCTGGCCTGCGTGGCCGGCGGTGTAAGCGCGGTGGCGGCCCCGGCCACGGCAGAGCAGTTCCCCGGCGAAGGCCGGGTCAGCGGGCTGGCACTGGGGGTAACCATGGCCACGGCGGTGTTCGGCGGTGCGACGCCGTGGCTGGCGCAATGGTGGGTGGAACGCAGCGGCTGGGCGGCGGCGCCGGGCGCGATGATCGCGCTGGTGGCGGTGCTGGTGCTGCCGGTGCTGTGGACCCTGCCCGAGACGGTCCCGGGCAGGGCCAGGCGCTAGCCGGTCAGACCTTCAGGGTCTGCTCGATGTCGGCCAGTACCGCGGCCGCATCCACACCGATGGCGATCGACTGCACCACGTGGCCGTCCCACACGCTGGGGCCGAATGCCAGGCCTTCCGGCTTGGGAATGGTCATGCCGCGGGCGACGCCGTCGGTGGCCACGCGCACGCTGGCGCGCTCGAACTGGAACAGTTCCGGGCGGGTCAGCGCGATGCACGCGCAGCAGTCATGCACGACCATGCCCTTGTGGCCGGCCTGCAGGTAGAAGTCCACGTAATCCTGCGACAGCGCACGGACCAGCTCGGCGTCGGCACCGCCGATGGTGGCCAGCTTATCCAGGCCGTCACGGTCCATTTCCACGCGGGTGGTCACGTCCAAGCCGATCGAGGTGACTGGCCAGCTGGCGGTGAACACCACGTCGGCGGCTTCGGCATCGCCCCAGATATTGGCCTCGGCGGCCGGGGTGATGTTGCCGTTGACGTGGAAGGCGCCGCCCATGATCACCACGCCGCGTACCAGGCCGGCGATGTCCGGGGCCTGCTGCAGGGCCAAGGCCAGGTTGGTCATGCGGCCGACCGCGACCAGGGTCACTTCGCCCGGATGGGCGCGGACCAGATCGATGATCAGCTGATGGGCCGGGCGGGCATCGGCGGCCACGTCCAGGCTGGCCGGCACCGGGTGGTTGCCCAGGCCGTTGTGGCCGTGGATGTGCACCGGCCACGCTTCCGGGGTGGCTTCCGGCTGCAGCGGGCCATCGGCACCGCGCGCGACCGGGGCGGCGAAGCCCCAGGCCTGCTTCAGGTACAGCGCGTTGTGCGTGGTCGACTCCACCGAGGCATTGCCGAAGGTGGTGGTGACACCGATCAGGTCGATCTGGGCGTGCTTGTGCAGGTAAAGCAGGGCCAGGGCGTCGTCGACGCCCGGGTCGGTATCGAAAATGACTTTCAGCATGTTGTTGTTCTTCTTCTTCCGTGTGGTGCGAGGGGCGCCGGCGGCCACGGGGCAGGCCGGCGCGCCCCCACATTGTCCCATCTTCATGACAGGCAGGGCCATTGCCGGGGTGGCAGGCCATAATGCCTCCAGTCCAGGCATGGAGTCGCCGAATGCTGATCGTTGCCCTTCTGCTGGTCCTGCTGGTGCTGGGCCTGAACGTGGTGGCCACCGTGGTGATCGTCAGGCGTGATGGGCTGTCGGCGGGTGGCCGGACGGTGCAGCTGCTGCTGGTCTGGCTGCTGCCGCTGGTCGGCGCCATCCTGTGCATGGCGGTGGCTACGGCCGATGGCTCCGGGATCCGGGGCGACAACAGTTTCGGCGATGGCTACGATCATCCGGGCGGCCAATCCGGCGACAGCTACAGCCATCAAAGTCACAGCAGCTCCGACTGCAGCAGCGACGGTGGCAGCGGTGACGGCGGCAGCTGCGGTGGTGGCGATTGACGAGATGTTCCAGGATGCCGGCCAGCGGCCGGCACTACCCAGCCGAGGTCACGCCCTGGTAGTGCCGGCCGCTGGCCGGCAACCTCATCCGCTCAACCGCCTCTACAGAACAGCGGTTGGCTGCGGCCGGTAGTGCCGGCCGCTGGCCGGCAACCTCATCCGCTCAACCGCCGCCTTCGGTCGGCAAGGGCGCTGGCACGTTCAACAACCCGCCCGCTGCCACATAGGCGGCCAATGCCTGGCCCTGGCTGAGCAGATGGCGCTCCATGGTGCGTTCGGCAGCCTGCGCATCGCGGCGGCGGAAGCACTCCATCAACTCGCGGTGTTCGGCCAGCGACTGCGCCGTGCGGCCCGGGGTCAGCAGCTGGCGGCCGCGATGCATCTTCAGGATGCGGTGCAGGTCGTGGGTGATGCGGATCAGCCACGGATTGCCCGCGTAATGCTGCACGGTTTCGTGGATCAGGTAGTTGTTGCGGTAGTACTCGGCAATGTTGCCCTCGGCCGCCGCCGCTTCCATCGCCGCATGCAGGGCCTCCAGTTGTTGCACGCCGGCATCGTCGATGTGCCTGACCGCCTCGTGTGCGCAACGGCCTTCCAGCATGGCCATTACCGGGAACAGCTGGTTGAGGTCTTCCAGCGTCAACCGGGTGACCCGGCTGCCACGACCTGCGTCGATCTGTACCAGGCCTTCGGCGGCCAGCAGCTTCAACGCCTCGCGCAGCGGCGTGCGGCTGATGCCCAGTTCTTCGCACAGCGCGGGCTCGTCGATCCACTCGCCCGGCGGCAGCCGGTAGTCGTAGATGCGCTCGCGCACGTGGTCGGCCACCTCTTCATACAGAGGCGCGCGCTTCTTCGGTGATCGCGGGGCGGGGGCAATGGCCATGGAGGAAGTGTACCGCCAGGTAGTGCCGACCGCTGGCCGGCAACCCGTGATCGCTGGATGGCTTCATGGGATTGCCGGCCAGCGGCCGGCACTACCGCTGGGCGGTTACATCCAGCCGGGCACCACGAATACCAGCCAGGCCAGCAGCGGTCCAAGCGCCACCACAAGACCGCTGTAGACCAGGAAGCGGCGGAACAGGGTTTCGCGCTCTTCCTTCGCTGCCGAGGCCACCACCAGTGCGCCATTGGTGGAGAACGGGCTGACATCGACGATGGTGGACGACACCGCCAGCGCGCAGATCACGCCGGCGGCGCTGAGGTGACCCTGCATCAGGAACGGCACCGCCAACGGAATCGTGGCGCCCAGCACTGCGGCCGACGAGGCGAATGCGGAGACGATGCCGCCGACGTAGCAGACCAGCAGCGCGCCGAGCAGCGGAATGCCGATGTCGGACACGCCATTGCCGATGAAGTCCACCGCGCCGGCATGTTCCAGCACGCCGATGTAGGTCACCACGCCACAGATCAGCAGCACGGTGGACCAGCTGATGCCATCGACCGCGCCCTTCTGGCTTTGTGGCGACAGCAGCGCCAGCGCCACCGCGACGGTGATCGAGACCAGGCCGACGTTGAGGTTGTAGATCAGCGCGGCCACGCCCAGGCCGAGCAGGCCGATCAGGGTGAACAACCGTTCGCGGGTCAGGCCCACCGCATCCAGTGCCGCCGGATCATTGCTGAGCGTGCCGCCGCCTGCTGCGACCAGCGCGCCATGGCCTTCGATCGCGAACTGGCGCGACGACGCCTGCGGGCCACCGGCCATCGCCAGTTCGGCATTGCCGATCGTTCCTGCCGCGGTGATCGAGCCGCGACGCAGCAGGGCGATGCCACCGAAGGCGAAGAAGCAGATCGTCGCCATCATGAAGTTGAAGCCCAGGCTGGTCAGGAACACCGCCATCTCGGTCACTTCCAGCCCGGCCTTCTGCACTACGCCATTGGTGATGCTGCCGTACACGCTGATCGGCGAGAAGCCGCCCGCCTGTGCGCCGTGGATGACCAGCAGGCCCATCATCAGTGGGTTGATGTTGTACTGCTTGGCAAAGCGCAGCGCGACCGGACCGATGATCGCGACCGCCGCCGGGCCCAGCGCACCGAACGCGGTCAGCACCGCGGTGATCACGAACATCACCCACGGGATGGCCACGATATGGCCGCGCACGGCTTTTACAGCCCAGTGCACCAGCAGGTCGATGGTGCCGTTCTTCTGCGCGATGGCGAACAGGTAGGTGATGCCGACCAGGGTCAGGAACAGATCGCCGGGAAAGCCGGCCAGGACCTCCTTGCCGCCCATGTCGACCCACAGCCCACCGATGATGAAGGCCAACGCGAAGGCGACCGCGCCCATGTTGATCGGCATCGCCGTGGCGACGATGAACATGATCACCAGGCCGATGATCGTTGCGATTTGTGGACTCATGCGCCCTCCCAGACACGTGACTCACGTACAGCGCGGATGGAGACCCGCCATCCCCGGGGTAAGGCGACGTACTGCGTGTTGCGTGATACGTACTGCTCGAACCCGTTACTGCAGCCGCTCCAGCGCACTGCGGACCCACGCCGCGGCGCCTTCCAGGCTCTGGAACTCTTCCACCGCGCGCACTTCGCAGCACGGATAGGCCGGTGCGACCATGCGCGCCAGCGCGTTGCCCGGGCCCAGCTGCAGGAAAACCCGCGCGCCGCGCTCGAAGGCCTGGCGCATCACCTGCGCCCATTCGATGGTCTGCGCCAGCTGCGCCGACAGCGTGTGGACCGCCATTGCGCGATCCCGCACCGGTCGCGCATCGATGCCGGCCAGCAGCGGCAGGCGTGGGGCCTGCAGTGGCGAGGCATGGAGTGCGGCAGCAAACGGTGCTACCGCCGCCGCCAGCAACGGTGTGTGTGCAGGCACGTGCACCGGCAGCGGACGGATGCCGGCACCCTGCGCCCGTGCGGCACCGGCCAGCCGCTGCAATGCGGCGTGCGTGCCGCCCACGATGAAATGGTCCTGCCCATTGGCGATGGCCACGTACGCACCGTGCAGATCGCACAGTGGCTGCAGTACATGGCGCTCCAGGCCAAGTACCGCCTGCAGGCCTGCATCGGCCGGGCTGGCGCCGTCCATCAACTGCGCGCGCTGCGCCGCCAGGGCAAGGCAGGTGGCCGCATCGAAGCTACCGGCGATGGCATGCGCGGCCAACTCGCCGATGCTGTAGCCGGCGGCCAGCGTCGGCGTTGGCACGTTGTCGCGCAGCCCCTGCCACTGAGCCAGAGTGGCCGCGCACAGCAGCGGTTGTGCCTGCGCATTGTCGAAACGGTCGTCGGCCGCCGCGGCGGAAAACACATCGCGGCCGAGCACCGTGCTGGCCCGATCAAGGGTGTGGCGCGCAGCCGGAAGATCGCGCACGCGGTCGAACATCGCTGCATGCTGCGCGCCTTGGCCGGGGCAGAGCAGGGCCAGGCTCATGCGCGCTCCTGCAGCAGCAGGAACCCGCTGCAGGCCAACAGGTCTGCGCTGCCGCCCGGGCTCAGCCGGCGCGCGACGAAGCCATCACCGATGCGACGCAGATGTGTCCGCCAGTCCGGCGCGAAGGTACCGCCCGCTTCCAGGAAGGTGCGGGCCTGCCGCTGGGCCCAGCGCAGGCCGTCGGCGCCGCCACGGTGCAGCAGGTTGAGGTCATCCACGCACGCGATCAGCTGCATCAGGGTCTGGCACATCGCGGCCTCGCGTGGCAGGCCGCTGGCCAGCGCGTGACGCATAGTAGGCAATGCCACGCCGCGCAGCAGCGGATAGCCGGTGGCCGCTTGTTCGCGCACACCCTGCACGCCGTGCCGTGCGCGCGCGCGCTGGCCAGGGCTGTTCGCATCCAGAGGTGCGTCGGCGAGCTCGGCAGACCAGCGGCACACTTCCTGGCAGACCTGCTCGCCCGTGGCGGCATGGCCCAGGCGGGAGCGACAGGCCGCGGCGGCCGCCACCAGCAGGCCGAGACTGAAGACCGCGCCACGATGGGTATTGACGCCGGCGGTCGCGCGCAGCATCGCGATCTCGGCGGCGATGCCACACCGGCGCAAGGCGTCGAAGTCCGTCCCGGCTGCACCGAGGCGGGCCACGGCGGTGAAGTAGTGGCGCAGTGCGAACAGGCTGCGCAGGAACGTGCCGGCGTCCATGTCGTGATGGCTGCCGCTGTCGAATGGCGTGACCAGTCCGGGCTTGGGTGCCAGCGCCAGCTCCGCATGCAGGCTGGCGACGGCGAGGCGCCCCAGACGCGCGCTGTCCACGGCAGCTGCCGGCCTGACTGCCGATTGCACGACGGCGTTCATGCGCTCACCCCGGCGGAGGCGAACAACGCATCGCGGAGTTCCAGTGCGGCACCATCGAGGCGCTTGACCAGTACCTCGCGGCTGCGTCCGGCGTACTCCCGCCAGTTCACGGCGGCGTCGCCGCCCAGGCACAGCTCGCCATCGACCCGCCGGTCGTGTTCGGCTTCCCATGCCTGTAGCCGTGCAGCCAGGGCATCGGCCTGCGCGGTGGTGTCGATCGGCCACAGCAGATCGACGTCCGAGCGCGCGTGCACATAGCGCAGGCCAGTAAGGTGCTGCCACGCGAAGGCACCGAATACGCGCGCCTCAGCGATGTTCTGCAGCACTTCAAGGGGCCGCCGCCAGTCCTGCGGAACGTCGCCTTTCAGCACCGCCTGGAGTGCCGGCGGCGGCGTGGTGCGCAGCACATCGTGTGCTGGCACGCGCAGGGCCAGGCGCAGTTTGTCCTCGGCGGGCGGCAGCGGCACGCCGAGACGCAGGCGTGGATCGGCATCGTCGGCGGCACGCCGCGCGACGATGGCCGGCCGGCCCTGTGCAAACCAGTCGGCCAAGCGCGACTCATGCGCGGCGATGTCCGCCTGCCAGCCGGCGTGCGCTGACAGCCAGACCAGCGTATGTCGGGGCAGCCGCTCAGGCATCGCCCTGGCTCACGGCTTCAGCCACGCGTGCGGCAAGCATGCGCCCGCCACGTTCGGCTCCGCGCACTGCGCGGCGGTCGCCATGGGCGGGCGTGCGCAGGGCCTGCAGAAGCTGCTGGGCAAGATTACCCTCCCACAACGATTCCACCGCACCCATCGCCACGTAGTTCTCCACGCCCGGTGCGAACACCGGTGAGGTCTGGCTCAGCGCCTGCAGTTTATCCAGCGGCTGCTTGGTCACCCGGGCCATCGCGCGCAGGTCCATCACCCGCACCTGCGCATCCGGCAGGGCATGGATGTGGTCGGCCATCAGCCCGAACGAGAGGAAGCCACCACTGACGGATTCACCGTAGACCAGCGTGACCAGTCGCGCGCCACGTCGACGCGCGAGATCCAGCGTCTGCGCCAGGTGCGCGAAACAGCCGTTGATGCCGAGCAGTTCGTCGCGGCGTGCCAGGCGCTGGCCGGCGGTGTCGACCAGCATCACGATCGGTTGCTGCGGATGCGCGGCGGTGCTGGCCAGCACCGTTTCGGCCAGTGCCAGTGCGTGGTCCACGCCCACCTCGAGCTTGTTGGCGGTGCCGATCACAGTCACATCGCCGTTGTCGGTGGTGGCGCTGCCGGTCAGCACCGAATCGCTCACCGCAATGGCATGCCCATGCGGAAACAGGGCATCGAGCAGTGTCTGCAACGGCATGCTCATGGCAGGCTCCGGTCGCCGGTGGCGGTGAGGAATTCATCGGTGTCGAGCAGTGGCAGGCGTTCGGGGTGGGCAATGCCCAGCCGCGCCCAGATCTCCAGGCCATCGCGGCAATCGCCCCAGGCCCGCACGCGCGCCTTCAAGGCCGCATGGCGTTCCTGCAATGCGGCCAGTGCAGCATCCGGGTCAGTGCTGCCCGCATCGGGGTGCAGCGCGTCGCGTGCGGCCAGCGCGAATGCTTCAAGGGCATCGGGCACCAGCACCTGCGCCTGGTCGATCAGGTACCGGTGCTTGCCACCGGTCACACGCCAGACCAGCGCGCGATCGCGTGAGTCGAACTCTTCCACGCCGCGAACGGTTTCGATCACCTCCGGTCCGGACAGCGACATCCGGCCTTCCTCGGACATGATGACCGTGTTGCAGCAGCGGGCAACGATGCCCATGCCACCGAAGGCGCCGTTGCCGCTGCCGATCAGCGCGATCACCGGCACGCCCGCTGCACGCGCGTCCAGGGTGGCGCGCATGATCTCGGAGATCGCAATCAGGCCCGCATTGGCTTCGTGCAGCCGCACGCCGCCGGTATCGAGCAGCAGCAGCACGCCGTCAGGGCGGGTGTACGCCGCACGGCGCAGCAGCCCGGTCAGCTTGGCGCCATGCACTTCGCCCACGCCGCCGCCCATGAATTCACCCTGTTGTGCGGCCAGCAGCACGTGTTTGCCCTGCATCCTGGCCTCGCCGACGACGATGCCATCGTCGAACGCGGCCGGCTGGTCGAGCTGGGCCAGGTGCGGACTCATCATCCGTCGCGCCGGGCCGAGGAACTCGTGGAACGAGCCGGCGTCGACCAGCCCGGCGATGCGCTCGCGCGCATCGGCTTCGTAATAGCTGTGGCGCTGTACGTGGTTCATGGCGCGCCTCCGGCCAGCAGGGTTTCCACGGCCTGGTCCAGGCGCAGGCTGACCACGGCCGGGGTCGCACCGGCGTCGTTGATCGAGACGCGCACATCGCGCAGCGGATGACGCTGTGCGAAGTCGTTGATCACCGCCTGCCAGATGCTGCCGAAGCCCTGCGCGGCGGTGATGACGCGCACCGTCATCGCGCCCTGCTGCGCCGCCGGTTCCAGCAGGATTTCCAGGTTGCCTGACGCCAGCACGCCCACCAGCACCGCATCGCGCGCGAACGGCACGTCGGTGCGGCCTTCGAATCGATAGTCGAGGGTTTCCATGCTCAGCCCCTTACCAGTTGCGGAAGCGCTTGGGCGGGTCGTACAGACCGCCGGACCAGCGCACCAGGTCCTTCACCGAACGCGCCGCCAGCAAGTCACGGCTGGCATCGCGCACGGAGATGCCGAGGTCACCGGGACGGCGGATCACGCCGCGGTCGCGCAGGTTCTCCACCATCGCGCGGTCGCGCCCGATGCCCACGGCGGTATAGCCGGCCACGCCACGGATCGCCTGTTCGCGCTCCTCGGGGGTGCGGCACAGCAGCAGGTTGGCGATGCCTTCCTCGGTCAGCACATGGCTGACGTCGTCGCCGTAGATCATCACCGGCGGCAGCGGCATGTTCGCGCGTTCGGCCAGTTCCCAGGCGTCGAGGCGGTCAACGAATGCCGGGGCCATGTGCTCGCGGAAGGTTTCCACCATCTGCACCACCAGTTTGCGCCCGCGTGGCATCTCGCCCGGGCGTGCGGCCTGCTGGCCGGCCTTGATCCAGGCCTCGCTGGCATGGCGGCGGCCGCGCGCGTCCGAGCCCATGTTCGGTGCGCCGCCAAAGCCGGCGATGCGGTCGCGGGTGGCAGTGGAGCTGTTGCCCTGCAGGTCGATCTGCAGGGTGGAACCGATGAACATGTCGCAGGCATACAGGCCTGCGGTCTGCGAGAACGCGCGGTTGGAACGCATCGAGCCGTCGGCGCCGGTGAAAAACACGTCGCCCCGCGCGGCAATGTATTTCTCCATGCCCAGTTCCGAACCGAACGAATGCACCGATCTGACGAAGCCCGATTCGATCGCCGGAATCAGTGCCGGGTGTGGGTTCAACGCCCAGTGCTGGCAGATCTTTCCCTTCAGCCCGAGCGATTCTGCGTAGGTGGGGAGCAGCAGTTCGATGGCGGCGGTATCGAAGCCGATGCCGTGATTCAAACGATTCACGCCGTACTCGGCGTAGATGCCCTTGATGGCCATCATTGCCATCAGCACCTGGATCTCGGAGATCTGCGCAGGGTCGCGGGTGAACAGCGGCTCGATATGGTTCGGCTTCGGCGCCTGCACCACGAAGTTGACCCAGTCCGCAGGAACATCGACGCGGGGGAGGCTGTCGACGATCTCGTTGACCTGGGCGATGACGATGCCGCCACCGAAGGCGGTGGCTTCGACGATCACCGGCGTGTCTTCGGTATTCGGCCCGGTATAGAGGTTGCCGTGGCGGTCGGCGGCCTGCGCGGCGACCAGCGCTACGCGCGGCGTAAGGTCGATGAAGTAGCGGCCGAACAGTTCCAGGTAGGTGTGGATGGCACCGATCTGGATGCGCCCTTCGGCCACCAGGTTGGCCAGTCGCACCGATTGCGGGCCGGAGAACGAGAAATCCAGTTTCGAGGCGATGCCACGCTCGAATACGTCCAGGTGCGAGGGCAGTGAGAGGACCGACTGCACCATGTGCAGATCATGCACGCGGGCGGGGTCGAGGTCGGCCAGCGCCTGGGCGAGGAAATCTGCCTGCTTCTGGTTGTTGCCCTCCAGGCAGACCTTGTCGCCTGGCTCCAGCACTGCGTGCAGCAACTCGCCGACGTCGCTGCTGGCGACCTCGCGTCCCCGGGCCCACGGCGCGGCACGTTCCAGGCGGGCCTGGCGACTGCGTTCCAACGTATCCCAGCTCGGGTTCATTGACCGGCTTCCGACGGGTGTTGGGATAATTACGGCATAATTACGAAGTGGGTACAACCTGCATTGCAGCAAAAAAGAAGGGCCCGCGCGGAGGCGGGCTCATTCAGGTAGGCCGCGACGGTGGGTCGTGGCGGAGGGCGTGCCGACCAACGGTCGGCACCCACCAGGCACCCACCGGTTCGCAGGTGGCTCAGTACTTCCAGCGCAGGCTGGCCGACACGAAGCGCGGCTCGCCGTAGTTGTTGTAGTCCAGGTTGGCCCAGTAAGTCTTGTCCAGCGCGTTGCGCACGCTCAGCGTTGCAGTCCAGCTGTCGCTGATGCGGTAGTTGGCATTGAGTTGCACCAGCATGTACGCCGGCTGGTTCACGGTCACCGTGCCGCCCAGCGGGTAGGCGATGTTGTAGCCCTGCACCTTGCTCTGCCACTGCAGGCCACCGCCGATGCTCAGGCGTTCCAGCGCACCGCGCAGCTGCAGTTGCGTGTTGAGCTGCAGCAGGTCCTTGGGCGGGTTGGCGTACAGCAGGTCGGTGGCGGCGCGGGTGACCTTGACGTGGGTGTAGCCGGCATTGACCGTCCAGCCCGGCAGGATTTCGCCGTTGATATCCATCTCCCAGCCACGCGCCTTGGTACCGTTGACGCCGATGTAGGCCGAGCTGCCGTCGCTGAGCGAACCCTCCGGCACGCCCATGTCACGCACCGCGTAGTTGTCCTGCTTGGCCTCGAACACAGCGGCATTTGCGGTCAGGCGGCCATCGAACCACTGCGTCTTGATGCCCGCTTCCAGGTTCGAGCCCTGCACCGGCGCCAGCAGGTTCTCGTTGCGGTCCTTGTAGTTCTGCGGATTGAAGATCTCGGTGTAGCTGGCATAGGCCGACACGTTCGGGGTGATCTCGTAGACCAGGCCCACGTACGGAGTGACTTCATCACTCACCTTGTACGCACCGCTGGTGCCGGTATAGGCGCCGGCGGCGTTGTAGGAGCGGGTGAGGGTTTCCCACCGGCTCAGGCGTGCACCGGCGATCAGCGACAGCGGATCGGCCAGGTGCAGGCGGGTGGCCAGATAGACGCCACTCTGCGTGGTCTTGGCCACGCGGCGCGCGCCGGTGCGGCGGTAGGTCACCTCGGAGATATCGCCGTTCCAGCTGTATACGTTGGGGATGTAGTAGCAGCGCTCGCGTGCACCCGTGGCGCTGACACACGTTGCCCAGTCGCTCGGGAAGTTCAGCGCCACGGTGTTCGTGGTCCCTTCCAGATCCGACCACTGGGCACCGACCGTGAGGTCGTGGTCGCGGCCGAACAGCGGGAAGTTGCCGGTCAGGTAAGCATCGACATTGCGGCGGGTGTCTTTCGAATCACCGGCGGCCGCACGCAGGAAGATGCCCGAGCCGGTCACCGGGTCCGGCTCCCCGGTGCCGTACAGCCGCACGTTCTGCACGTTGCCACGGGTGTAGGCGGTGTTGATCTTCAGCAGCCAGTTGTCGCCGAAACGCTGTTCCAGGTTGGCGAAGGCGGTGTTGCTCTCGCGCTTCCAGTAGCTCCACTTCGGCGACAGGTTGGTCGAGCGCGGCAGATGGGCGAAATTGCCCTGGTTGTCGAAGAACGGCACGGTGCCCCAGGTCGAACCGGTCGGGTTGTTGTCCTGGGTCTGGTAGCCGAGGGTGAGGGTGGTGCTGTCGGTGACATCGCCTTCCAGCACCGCCATGCCGGCCATCTTGTTCTCGTCGTAACGGTCGTAGTACAGCCCGCGATCGGTGTAAGCGGCGACCACGCGGCTGCGGAAACGGCCGTCATCGGTCAGCGGCGCGGTGACGTCGGCTTCCATGCGGCGGTAGTCCCAGCTACCGGCGCTGACCGCGAACGACGCGTCGAATTCCTCGCCGGGGCGCTTGCGCAGCAGGTTGACCGTGGCCGACGGCACGCCGGCGCCGCTGAGCAGGCCGTTGGCACCGCGGATCACTTCGATGCGGTCGTAGAAGGCGGTGTCGTATTCCTGGTTGGTGGAGCCGCTGTAGGTGGGGATGCCGTCGACCTGGAAGTCGGTGATGGCGAAGCCGCGCGCGTAGTACAGCGGGCGCTGCGTGTCATAGAAGGACACGCTGACGCCGGTCACGTTGCGCATCACATCGTTGATGCTGAACAGTGATTCGTCCTGCAGGCGCTGCAGGCTGATCGCGGTGGCCGACTGCGGGGTTTCCTGCAGGGTGATCGGCAGGCGCGTGGTGCTGGCCGGCGGAGCGGACTGCTCGGCCCGGACGCTGACCCGGTCCAGGGTCTTGGCATCGCCGGCGGCATCGGTGGCGGCGAACGCGGCGGGCGTGGTCAGCAGGGTCAGCGACGAAAGCAGGGCAGCCGGCAGCAGCGCGCGGCGGGGCAGGCGGTTACGGACAGGCAGGGGCATGGTGGGCTCGAGGCTTGGAAACGGGGGAAGGGCGGCAACAGTCGTCCAGCACCCGGGGCGGCGGCTTCGGGCACGGTCAGGTCCATCTGGAGCGGCGCGATCACTGCGCAGGGTGCAAATGTAAATAATTCTTAACAACATTACAATTCGCGTCATTGCGCAGGGGCTTCCCGGCGCGGAGCAGTGGCGGGCCGGGGTCGGATCCCGTTGCTGCAGACAATGGGCTCCGACCCCATCATCGACGCCCAATCGCAGGTCACAGCCCTCCCGTGCGGGAGGGATCCGACCCACCTCGCACAAAAACAAACGGCCACCCGAAGGTGGCCGTCCGTCTACATCGAAGGAACGCGCGGGCTTACAGCGCCTGCAGTTCCTCATTGGCATTGCGCTTTTCCTTCGCCGGTGCCGGAGCCGCAGCGGCCGGAGCCGGCACCGCCGCGTTCGCATCCACCGGCACCTCCAGGTACGGCAGGTGCAGGGTCTGGCTGGTCAGCGTGCGGATCTCGTTGACCAGTGCGGCGCTGTCGTTGAGCTTGCGCCCGTACGACGGCACGATCTCGCGCAGGCGGGTTTCCCAACCGGCCTTCATCTGGTCCGGGAAGGCCTTGGCCATCAGGTCCAGCATGATCGGCGGCGAGGTCGACGCGCCCGGCGACGCGCCGAGCAGCGCGGCGATGGTGTGGTCCTTGTCGGTCACGATCTCGGTACCGAACTGCAGCACCGGGCCCTTCAGCGGATCGCGCTTGATGATCTGCACGCGCTGGCCGGCGGTGACCAGCTTCCAGTCACCCGGCTTGGCATTTGGGAAGTACTTGACCAGTTCGGCCTGGCGGTCGGCATCGTTCAGGCGCGCCTGGCCCATCAGGTACTGCACCAGGTCCAGGTTGTCCTTGCCCACTTCCAGCATCGGGCCAACGTTGTTGTGGGTCACCGAGGAATACAGGTCCCACCACGAGCCGTGCTTGAGGAACTTGGTGCTGTACAGCGCGAAGGGCCCGAACAGGACCACCGGCTTGCCGTCCAGCTTGCGTGCATCCAGGTGCGGCACCGACATCGGCGGCGAACCGGTTTCGGCCATGCCGTAGGCCTTTACGCCATGGCGCGAGGTCACGTCCTGGCCCTGGAAGGCGAGGAACTGGCCACCGACCGGGAAGCCTGCGTAGTCCTTCGATTCCGGAATGCCCGACATCTGCAGCAGCTTCAGCGCGGCGCCGCCGGCACCGATGAACACGAAGCGGGTGTGAGTGGTGGTTTCGGTGCCGGCCTTGAGATCCTTCACCGTCACGTTCCAGCTCTTGTCGGCGTTCTGCCGCAGGGCGGTCACTTCATGGTTCAGGTGCAGGCTGAAGTTCGGGCTGCGCTGCAGGCCGGCGGTCAGCTGGCGGGTGATCACACCGAAGTTGACGTCGGTACCGAGCGGCATCCAGGTCGCGGCAACCTTCTGCTTCGGGTCACGGCCTTCCATCAGCAGCGGGGCCCACTGCTTGATCTGCGCCGGATCCTCGGAGTACTGCATGCCGTAGAACAGCGGGTTCTTCACCAGGGCCTGCTGGCGCTTGTGCAGGTAGGCGATGTTGTCATCGCCCCAGACGAAGCTCATGTGCGGGGTCGGGTTGATGAAGTCGCTGGGCTGGCTCAGCCGGCCTTCCTTCACCTGGTGCGACCAGAACTGGCGCGAGACCTCGAACGATTCGGCGATGCCGACCGCGCGCTTGGTCTCGATGCTGCCGTCGGGCAGTTCCGGGGTGTAGTTCAGTTCGGCGAACGCCGAGTGGCCGGTGCCGGCGTTGTTCCAGCCATCGGAGCTTTCACCGGCGACGCCGTCGAGGCGTTCGTAGACCTGGATGTTCCAGTCCGGCTGCAGTTCCTGCAGGTAGGTGGCCAGGGTGATGCTCATGATGCCGGCGCCGACCAGCACAACATCGACGGGCTTGTCGTTGCTGGCGGCGGGCACGGAGCGCTGGGTCAGTGGCCAGTACAGGAACAGCGCGGCGGCCAGCAACAGCAGCACGAGCAGGGCGAGCAGGGCCTTGCCAAATTTCTTCATGGGGGCGGGATCGTTGGCGGAGGGGAAGGGGTCAGGATGCGCGTGGGGCAGGGAAAGGGCGTGAAGAAACAACGCCTTGCAGCATCCATCCGCGATTCTAACCGGATCCGGTCGTTTTTTGATGCAACGCAGCATCCGACGTTTCGCGACGCTGTCACGTGGGCGGCAGGCGGCGCCCGGCGACGGTGGGGACCAGCTCAAGGATCTCGTCGCCGGCCTCATCGAGCTCGCCGGTCGGGCGCCAGCCCAGGCGGCGGTAGAAGCCATGCGAGCGCGAACGCGGGTCGGCCGAGCAGGCCAGGAACAGCCGCTGGTGGCCGGCATCGCGGGTCAGGCTGACCACGTCCTGCAGCAGCTGGCGGCCGATGCCGCGGCCCTCGTAGTCCGGCAGCAGGGCAAGCACCAGCACCTCGCCGCTGTCACGATCGGCGAAGCAGTAACCGGCCATGCGCTCGCCGTCCCAGGCGACGCGGCCGATCGAATCGCCCTGGGCGATGCCGGCTGCCCAGCTGTCCTCGGTGATGCCCAGTTCTGCCAGCTGGGCCGCACTGAAGGCGTTCTCGCGGGTGCGCCCGCGCAGGTCGATGCAGGCGGCGGCATCTTCGGGGCGGGCGTCGCGGACGAATACAGGCATGCAGGGCATCCTTGCAGTGATCGGCCGACCAGTATCCGCATCACGCATGGGCCTAGTGTGGAGCTTACGTGGAGATCCGATGGAGCAAAAAAGGGGACGGAGGGGATTAAGTCGTCTTTGCCCCGGATGTCGTTTGGGTCTTAAACGACTTAATCCCCTCCGTCCCCTTTTTCCCGCTGGGCGTCAGCGCTTGCGCCGGATCAGCGCGGAGGACGCATCCAGTACCGCGCGGGTCAGCAGGGCCATGGTCTGCACGTCGCCCTTCCAGTGCTGCCAGTACAGCGGCACGTCTTCCCACGCGCGCTGGCGCACGTAGACCAGTCGCCCGGCGTCCAGGTGGCGCTTGACCAGCGGCAGGGGGTTCATGGTCCAGCCCATGCCGCCGAGGTTGGCCTGCACGAAGGCCCGGGTGGAGGGAATCCACCAGGTCGGTGCGGTGCTGGGCAGGTCGTCGCCGGCCATGCGCCGGGCGAAGCGCGACTGCATTTCGTCCTTGCGGTTGAACACCAGCACCGGTGCCTGCGCCAGCGCCTGCGCGGTCACGCCCTTGGCAAAGTGGCGTTCGCGGAACTCCGGCGTGCAGGTCGCTGCATAGCGGATGCTGCCCAGCGCATGGATCTGGCAGCCCTGCACCGGCTCGTCCAGCGTGGTCACTGCGCCCAGCACCGTACCCTGGCGCAGCAGCTCCACGGTGTGGTCCTGGTCTTCCACACGCAGGTCCAGGGTGGTGCCGGTGGTCTGCGCGAACTGGTAGGCGGCCTGCGGAAACCAGGTTTCCAGGCTGTCGTGGTTCACCGCCACCGGGATGCTGGCCTGGGGCAGGTCCTCATCGGCCAGGCCCATCCGGTGCAGCGCATCGTGTTCGAGCAGGGCGGTCTGCTCGGCCAGCTGCACCAGCAGCTGCCCCTCGGCGGTGGCGGTGGCCGGGGTGCCGCGCTTGACCAGCAGGCGGCCGATCCGGTCCTCCAGTGCCTTGACCCGCTGCGAGATGGCCGAGGGCGTGACATTCAACGACTGTGCGGCGCGGTCGAAGCTGCCTTCGCGGATCACCGCGGCCAGGGCGCGCAGCTGGGCATGATCGATGCGCATCGAATTAAGCTCCGCTAATGTTGGTTTAGGAAGTTTAGCTCGTCTTTTCCATGTTGCGGCGCGACAATGGCGTCCGTTCCGGTGCTGTCCGCCTTCGCGAGGCACCGTCCCCCCAAGCAATACAAGGCAGTGAATCCCATGTTCTCGGTCATCTCCGCCAGCACCGGCCTCGGTGCCTGGTTCTCTGGTGCAGCCACCGGCATCGGCCTGTTCGCGGTGGTCGGCGCCCAGAGCGCCTTCATTCTGCGCCAGGGCATCCTGCGCAAGCACATCGTGCCGGTGGTCGCCACCTGCGCGGCCATCGATGCCATCTTCATCTTCGCCAGCGTGGCCGGCCTGCGCACGCTCACCTCGGCGCTGCCGTGGCTGACGACCGCCGTGCTGTGGACCGGTGTCGCGTTCCTGGCCTGGTATGCGATGAAGTCGGCACGCCGTGCGATCGCCGGGGGTGGTGGCATGGGCGAGGCCGACAGCGATGACGGCAGCCGCCGCGCGGTGCTGATGGCTGCGGTCGGCTTCTCGCTGATCAACCCGCACTTCTGGCTGGACATGATGGTGATCGGCTCCATCGCCGAGAACTTCGGCAACGCCCGCATGGCCTTCGCTGCCGGCGTGGTCACCGCCAGCTGCCTGTGGCTGACCGCGCAGGGCCTCGGCGCCCGCCTGCTGGCGCCGCTGTTCACCAAGCCCAGCACCTGGCGCGTGCTCGACGGCACCATCGCCGTGATCCTCAGCATCCTGGCCCTCATGTTGGCGGTGCGCGGGGTCCACTGACCCGGCGCACGTCCCCCGAACCCACGTCCTGACTCTCTCTCCAAGGTAGTGGCAACGACGGCACCGGCAACGGTGCCGTCGTCTTTTCCGGCTCTGGCGTCAAACGCTCGGCGCTGCCTAGAATCGGCCACCAGGACAAGGTGTCCACAGGAGCAGGGGAAGGATGCACAAGACCATTCTGGCGGCCGCACTGGCCGTCATCGGGGGCGTTGCCGCAGGCAGCGCGGGGGCGGTGGACCTGACGCAGTACCTGCGCCGGGAGACCTTCACCGATATCAAGATCTCGCCGGGGGGCGAGTACGTAGCGGCAACGGTTCCGAGGGAGGACAGTACCGCGATCGCGATCCTGCGGTTGAAGGACAAGGAGGTGGTCGGCAGTTTCTGGCCGCCCAGCCGCAATCATGCGCAGGAATTCGACTGGGTCAGCAACGAGCGCCTGTTGATCGGCCTGGCCCAGAAGTGGGGCTCGCTCGACCAGCCCAATCCCACCGGCGAACTCTATGCCATCGACGCCAATGGCAACCGTGGCGAGCTGCTGGTCGGCTATCGCGTCGAAAGCAAGGGCCCGGGGACCCGCATCCAGCCGAAGAAAGTCGAAGCCGTGGCCGCCTTCCTGGCCGACGACCTGCCGGGTGACGAGCGCAACGTGCTGGTGACCGTATGGCCGCTGGCCGAGGATCCGTTCACCCGCGTCGATCGCATGGATGTGACCACCGGTCGTCGCTCGCGGGTGGCGTCTTCGCCGGTACGGCGCGGTGAGTTCACCACCGACGGCGCCGGCGAGGTCCGCTTCGTGCACGGCTCGGGCAGCGACAACATCAACAAGCTGTATTTCCGCGAACGCAGTGGCGACAGCTGGAAGCTGATCAATGATGAGGCGGTCAGCAAGCGCATCGAAACCGCCCTCGGCTTCTCGGCCGATGACAGCCTGGCCTACCTCAACGTCGAGCAGGCCCAGGGCCCGGATGCGATCGTCAGCTGGAACCCGCAGACCGGCGAACGCGCGACGCTTCTACGCGACGAGGTGGTCAATCCGTACCGCATCATCCACCGGCCCGGCACCCATGTGCCGGTAGGCGCGCTGTACCTGGGTGACAAACCGCGCACGCGCTTCTTCGATGAAGGCTCGGCCGATGCGCGCCTGTACCGCAGCCTGGAGGCCGCCTTCGGAGGGCCCGTCTACATCACCTCCAGCACCCGCGATGGCCGTGTCGTGCTGGTGGAAACCTGGTCGGGCTCGAATCCAGGCGATTTCTATGTGTACGACACGGTGGCGCGCAAGGCCGATCACCTGATCAGCCGCAGCGACTGGATCGACGTGGACCGTAGCGCCAGCGTGAAGCCGATTGCACTGAAGGCGCGCGACGGGCTGCCGCTGCATGGCTTCCTGACCCTGCCGGCCGGCAGCGACGGGCGCAACCTGCCGATGGTGGTGATGCCGCATGGCGGCCCGTTCGACATCTTCGATTCCGGCCAGTACGACCGCGAAACGCAGATGCTGGCCGCGGCCGGTTATGCCGTGCTGCAGGTCAACTTCCGTGGTTCGGGCAACTACGGCCGGGCCCACACCCAGGCCGGGGCGCAGCAGTGGGGCGCGGCGATGCAGGACGATGTCACCGATGCCACCCGCTGGGCAATCAGCGAAGGCATCGCCGACGGCCGTCGCATCTGTATCTACGGCGCCAGCTACGGGGCCTACTCGGCGATGATGGGTGCCGCCCGCGAACCCGGGTTGTATCAGTGCGCGGCGGGCTATGTCGGGGTCTACGACCTGCCGATGATGTACACCCGCGGCGACATCCAGGACCGGGGTTCAGGCGTGACCTATCTGCGCGAATGGCTGGGGGATCCGGCCAAGCTGGGTGCGGTGTCGCCGGTGAACATGGCCGAACGGATCAAGGTGCCGGTGTTCCTGGCCGCCGGTGGCGAAGACAAGCGCGCGCCGATCCAGCACACCGAGCGCATGGAAGCCGCGCTCAAGCGCGCCGGCACGCCGGTGGAAAGCCTGTACTACAAGACCGAAGGCCACGGCTTCTACACCGAGGCCCATCGCAGCGAGTACTACGACAAGCTGCTGGCCTTCCTGGCGCGCAGCCTGGGCGGCAAGACTGCGACGACCGCGCCCGCGACCGGCAAGGACAAGGCGCCCTGAGCTGACAGGGCGGTGGATGATCATTCCGCCGCCCTGGTTTTCCGCAAGCGCAGGGTTTACTTCACCCCGTGCATCATCTTCTTCAGCAGCGGTGCGGCGATGAAGGCCGCCAGTGCGCAACCCAGGCCGATCCACATCAGCAGCCAGAACAGGTGCGCATAGGCGCCGGCTGCGGCCACCATGTCCAGCGATTCGCCTTCCGGCACCTCGATCGCGGCCAGCTTGCCGAACAGCGCGGCCAGCGTTTCCGAGAACGCGGTGGCCAGGAACCAGGTGCCCATCATCAGGCTCATCACCCGCGGCACGGCCAGCTGGGTCACTGCCGACAGGCCGACCGGCGACAGGCACATCTCGCCGCTGGCCAGCAGGAAGTAGGCCAGCACCAGCCACCACACGCTGCCCATCTCGCCAGTGGCGCCCACCTGCTGCGCCGCCAGTGCCAGCGGTACGAACGACAGTGCGCCAATCACCAGGCCCCAGGCCGACTTCACCGGCTTGCCCGGCTCCCAGCCGCGGCGGTCCATCCACGTCCACAGCGCGGCGAAGGCCGGCGCCAGCAGCACCAGGAACAGGCCGCCGAGGTAGGTGAGCGAACCTGCGGTCTGCGGGATCACCAGGCAGTCGCGCACCAGCAGCACCAGCATCAGCACGACAATGGCGGCGAAGAACGCGCGCGGTGCGGCCGAACCCGGGCGCCGTTCCGACAGGCGCGCGCTGACCACGAAGCCCAGCGGTGCCAGCAGCAGCGAGAGGATGGACCACGGCAGCGGCGTGCCGCCGGTGATCACCAGCGAGGGCACGATGTCCTTGGTCAGCAGGCGGTCGGTGAAGGTCACCCACGAGCCGTAGGACTGCTCGTACATCGTGAAGAACACCAGTGCCATGAAGATCAGCACCATCAGCGCGATCATCTGCTGGCGCTGCACCGGCGTGCATTTCGTGCCGGTGAACCAGGCGAACCAGACCAGCACGCCGCCCAGCACCACCAGCATCAGCATCAGCGCCAGGCTGATTTCTCCGCCCAGCGCGAACGCGCCGTTGCCGGCGGCCCACATCAGCCACGCCACCGGCAGCACACCCAGCACCGCGCACAGGTAGATGAGCCATTCGCGCGGCAGGCCCATCACCTTCTGCTTCAGCGCCGCCGGCTGCGGCGGTTCGGCGTGGCCCTGCAGGTACTTCTGGCCCCACAGGAACATCGCCAGGCCGGCCAGCATGCCGATGCCGGCTGCACCGAAACCGTACTTCCAGCCATAGGCCTCGCCGAGGAAGCCGCACACCAGCGAGGAGAACAGCGCGCCGAGGTTGATGCCGGCGTAGAACAGCGAGAAGCCCGAATCGCGGCGCGGGTCGTCCTTGGCGTACAGCTTGCCGACGATGGTGGAGATGTTCGGCTTCAGGAAGCCGACACCCATGATGATCAGCGCCAGCGACAGGTAGGTCACTGCGAGTGCGGAGGTGTCGCGCACCACTTCGCCGTTTACCCGGTAAGCGGCGTGGCCCTCGAAGGCCATGCCGAGGTGGCCCAGCACCAGCAGGATGCCGCCGAACAGCACTGCCCGGCGCATGCCCAGCCAGCGGTCGGCCAGCATGCCACCGAACACCGGGATGCAGTACACCAGGCCACCGTAGGCACCGAGCAGGTCCAGGCCGGCCTTGTCGCCGAACAGGTGGTACTTGGTCAGGTACAGCAGCAACAGCGCCTTCATGCCGTAGAAGGAGAAGCGCTCCCACATTTCAGTGAAGAAGCAGACGTAGACGCCCTTGGGGTGGCCCAGGAAGTCGTCGGAAGCGATAGCGGTGGAATTCATCGCGGAATTATAGGCCTGTGACCTGATCCGCTTTCAGTAGATCCACGCCATGCGTGGATTGCCGGACTGGCCTGGGCGATCACAGGTATCGCAACCACGGCAGATCGCGCCTTCGCGCTTTGAACCGCGCGAAGGCCCGCGTCGGCGGGTACAGCACCACCGCCAGCGCACAGGCCACCAGCAGCAGGCCGCTGACCGAATCCAGGGCATACAGCTCGCCATGGGTCGGCCCCCAGGCCGCCAACGCGGCCAGGTACAGCCCCTTCAGTAAGTACAGGTGCAGCAGGTAGAAGAACATCGGCGCAGCGCCGATATCGGCCAGCGGCTGCAGTGCCCGCGCCAGCGGCGGCCATTCGTACAGCCGCAGCAGCAACACTCCCACGCCCAGGGTCAGCAGCAGGAACTGCAAGGACGGCGGGTATTTGGTGACGTTGAAGATGCTCAACCACGTGCGCAGCGTAGTGGTCTGGTACGACCAGGGAGCATCCCCGTACTGGTTGGCCAACCGCAGCAATGCGAACAGGGCCAGCGCGCTGACGCCTGCCCACAGCAGCCAGCGCTGGCGCTGCTCCGGCGCGCGCGCGCGGCCAAACCAGGGCCCCATCAGATAACCCAGCGCAATCACCCCGATCCACGGCAGTACCGGATAGGAGGTGCGCAGGCGCAGCGTGCCAGCCTCGATCCAGTCGCGCTGGTGCAGTACTTTCCACAGCACCGCCAGCAGGCCATTGCCTTGCACCCGAAGGCCGTCGAACAGGTTGTGCCCGGCCACCACCGCGATTGCCAGCATCAGCAGGGCCGGGCGTGGCAGCCACAGCAGGCCGGCCAGCGCGATCATGCTCAGCCCGATGGCCCAGATCACCTGCAGGTACAGCGTGTGCGGCGGCAGCTGGAAGGTCCAGGCGAAGTTCACCAGGGTCAGTTCCAGCACCACCAGGAACAACCCGCGCTTGAGCAGGAAGGCGGCTGTGGCCCGGCGCGGATCCGGCTGGCGCTGGCCGTACAGCCAGGCCGACAGGCCGGTCAACAGGACGAACACGGGTGCGCACAGGTGGGCCAGCAGACGGCAGGCGAACAGCGCAGGGGAGACCGTGGCTGCGTCCATCGGGTCGCTCACCTGGTGCTGCAGGAAGAAGGTCTCGCGCACGTGGTCCAGCAGCATCAGCAGCATCACGGTGCCGCGCAGCTGGTCGATGGAGGCCAGGCGAGAGGAGGGGGAAGGGGGCATGCGATGCGGAAGCTACAGGGTAGTATTAAGATATAACATATCAATTCAGGTGATCCCAGCCGGACTTTGCCGTGTCTGCCGATTCCGGCTTCACGCACAGCCTCATTGCGCTGTGGCGGCTGCCCCATCCTTTGGCACGCTGGACTTGATCTGTCCTGAACGCTAGCGTGACAGGGATTTTTTGCCAGCAGGGGCTTCCATGAACCACGACGCTGCGCCCAAGCAGCTCACCTTCCGCGCAGTGGCCCTGGCCATCGTGCTGGCGGTGGTGCTGTCGGCCGCAAACGCCTACCTCGGCCTGTTCGCAGGCCTGACCATCGCCACCGCCATTCCCGCCGCGGTGATTTCCATGGGCGTGCTGCGCCTGCTGGGCGGTGGCTCCATCCTTGAAAACAACATCGTGCAGACCGGCGCCTCGGCCGGCTCGTCGATCGCCGCCGGTGTGATCTTCACCATCCCGGCGCTGGTGATCATGGGCTACTGGCCGGACTTCAAGTACTGGTGGGTGCTGGGCATCGCCGGCCTGGGCGGCCTGCTGGGCGTGCTGTTCTCGGTGCCGCTGCGCCGTTCGATGATCGTTGAAGACCCGCTGCCGTTCCCGGAAGGCAAGGCGGCGGCGGAAGTGCTCAAGGCCGGTGAGAACCCGGGTCCGGGCCTGAAGATCCTCGGCCTGTCGGCGGTGATCGGCGCGTTCGTCAAGCTGGCTGCGGAGAGCGGCATGCGCCTGATCCCGGACGCCTGGGCCACCTCGGCCTATGTCGGCAGCTCCAAGGTCACCGCCTTCATCGGCACCAACCTGTCGCCTGCACTGCTGGGCGTGGGCTACATCGTCGGCCTCAACGTCGGCATCGTGGTGGTATCCGGCTCGATCCTGACCTGGCACATCGCCATTCCGATCTACCAGGCGTTCTTCATGAACACCGATCCGGCATTGGCCGCGTCGGTTGCTGCGGCTTCCTCCACCGAGGCCGCGTTCGCCATCTGGGGCGCGAAGATGCGCTACCTGGGCGTTGGTGCGATGCTGATCGGTGGCATCTGGACCCTGATCTCGCTGCGCAAGTCGCTGCTCAACGGCGTCAAGAGCGGTTTCGCCGCGGCCCGCAAGAGTGGTGGCCCGGTGCTGGCGCATACCGAGCGCGACCTGCCGATGAAGTGGATGCTGGTCGCCCTGGTGGCGTTCGTGCTGCCGCTGCTGGCCCTGTATCAGGCCATCGTCGGCCAGTGGCACGTGTCGATCCCGATGACCCTCATCATGATCGTCGCCGGCTTCCTGTTCGTCTCGGTCTCGGCCTACCTGGCCGGCCTGATCGGTTCGTCCAACAATCCGGTCTCGGGCATCACCATCTCCACCATCCTGTTCGCCTCGGCCGTGCTGGTCGTGCTGCTGGGCGCTGACGGCCTCAAGCCGGTCGGTGCCGGCGGGGCGCCGCTGGGCGCGGTGGCCGCGATCATGATTGGTGCGGTGGTGTGCTGTGCCGCTGCGGTCGGTGGTGACAACCTGCAGGACCTCAAGGCCGGTTACATCGTCGGTGCCACCCCGTGGAAGCAGCAGCTGATGCTGGGCATCGGTGCGTTCTCGTGCGCGCTGATCATGGCCCCGGTACTGAACCTGCTGGCCACTGCCTACGGCATCGGCGTGAAGTCCGAGCTGCACCCGAACGCGCTGGCTGCGCCGCAGGCCAACCTGATGGCCTCGGTGGCCAAGGGCCTGTTCGGTGGTGAACTGCCGTGGACCTTCATCGGCATCGGTGCTGTGGTCGGCGCTGCCATCATCGCCTTCGACAGCTGGCTGAAGTCGCGCAACGCGCGCTTCCGCGTGCCGGTGCTGGCTGCCGCCATCGGCATCTACCTGCCGCTGGAACTGATGGTGCCGATCTTCCTCGGCGGCCTGATCGCCCATCTGGTCGAGCGCTTCCACAAGGTGCGCGCCGATGACGAAGAAGGCCGCGACCGCGTGCACAAGCCGGGCGTGCTGTTTGCCGCCGGCCTGATCACCGGTGAGGCACTGATGGGCATCGCCATCGCGATTCCGATCGTGGTCAGCAGCCGCGCCGACGTGCTGGCGGTGCCGTTCCACCTGCCGGGCGCACAGTGGATCGGCCTGGCCGTGCTGTTCCTGGTCGGCTGGCTGATCTACCGCACCGGCAAGTACGCCAAGGCGTAAGCAATGGGGTCGGACGCCTTCCCGCAGGGAAGGGCTCCGACCCCGCGCTGACGGCGTCTGGGGTCAGAGCCGATTCCGCCGGAATCGGATCCGACCCCGGCGTCCCCACAAACCCCGCTTCGGCGGGGTTTGCTGTTTCTGGCGATTGCCCGCCTGCAGCCATGACCGATGGCCTTGGCAGCCCCGGCCATGCGGGCCTACCATCGGTTTTTTGCCGTCCTGCGGAGACCCCGATGAAACTGCGTCATGCCCTGCTGCCACTGAGCCTGCTGGCCGCCCTGCCCAGCGTCGCCGCTGCCCGTGGCCTGGAAGTCCGCGACATGGTGGCCATGGACCGCGTCTCCGCGCCGGTATTGACCGCTGACGGCGGCACCGTGGTGTTCGCCAAGCGCAGCGTGGATGCCAATCTCAAGGCCTCCACCGCGCTGTACGCGCGCAACCTGCGCACCCGCGACGCAGCGCCGCCGAAGCAGATCACCCCGGCCGGCTGGAACGTCAATTCCGCTTCGCTGTCGGCCGATGGCCAGACCGTGTATTTCCTCAGTGCCAGGAACGGCAGCCAGCAGCTGTACGCGCAGCCGATCAGCGGCGGCACCCCGCGCCAGCTGACCGACTTCCCGGTCGACGTGGACAGCTACCGTGTGTCGCCGCAGGACGACCGCGTGTTGTTCAGCGCCGGCGTGTTCCAGGCCTGCGCCTCGGACCTGGCCTGCACCGAGAAGAAGCTGAAGGAAAAGAAGGACGCCAAAGCCAGCGGCCAGGTGTGGGATTCGCTGTTCGTGCGCCATTGGGACACCTGGAACGACGGTCGCCGCAACACCCTGTTCGTCGCTCCGCTGCCGGCAGCCAAGGCCGGTGCAGTCAAGGGCGCTTCGGCGCTGAGCGCGACCATCGATGGTGATGCGCCGTCCAAGCCGTTCGGCGGCAATGACGACTTCGTTTGGTCGCCGGACGGCGCCAGCGTGGTGGCCAGCATCCGCGTGGCCGGCAAGCAGGAGCCGTGGTCGACCAACTTCGACCTGTACCGCTTCGACGCCGCCGGCAAGCAGGCGCCGGTCAACCTGACGGCCTCCAACCCGGCCTGGGATGCCGGCCCGGTGTTCAGTGCCGACGGCAAGACGCTGTTCTACCGCGCGATGAAGCGCCCGGGCTTCGAGGCCGACCGCTTCGGCCTGATGGCGATGGACGTTGCCAGCGGCAAGACCCGCGAGATTGCCCCGCGGTGGGATCGTTCGGCCGGTGGCATCACCCTGTCCGCCGACGGCGCCAGCATCTACACCACCGCCGACGACCTCGGCGAACACCCGCTGTTCCAGATCGACGTGGCCAGCGGCAAGGCCACCAAGCTGATCGGCGACGGCAGCGTGACCGCGGTCGACGTGGCCGGCAACAGCGTGGCGATCACCCGCAACAGCCTGAAGAGCAACGACCAGGTGCTGGTCGGCCTGCTGCCGGCCGCGGGCGAAGCCATCGGCGAACTGCGCGCGCTGACCCCGGCCGCAGGCGAGGTGCTGAAGGACGTGTCCTTCGGCGACTACGAGCAGTTCGAGTTCAAGGGCTGGAACAACGACACCGTGCACGGCTACGTGGTCAAGCCGCACAACTACCAGGAAGGCAAGTCCTACCCGGTGGCGTTCCTGATCCACGGCGGCCCGCAGGGCAGCTTCGGCAATGGCTGGAGCTACCGCTGGAACCCGCAGACCTACGCGGGCCAGGGCTACGCGGTGGTGATGATCGACTTCCACGGCTCCACCGGCTATGGCCAGGCATTCACCGATGCGATCAGCCAGCACTGGGGCGACCGCCCGCTGGAAGACCTGCAGAAGGGCTGGGATGCGGCACTGAAGAAGTATTCCTTCCTCAACGGTGACAAGGCCTGCGCGCTGGGCGCCAGCTACGGCGGCTTCATGGTCAACTGGATCGCCGGCAACTGGAACGGCCCGTTCAAGTGCCTGGTCAACCACGACGGCGTGTTCGACCAGCGCATGATGGGCTACGCCACCGAAGAACTGTGGTTCACCGAGTGGGAGCAGGGCGGCACGCCGTACCAGAAGGCCGCCAACTACGAGAAGTTCAACCCGGTCAACCACGTGGCGGACTGGAAGAAGCCGATCCTGGTCATCCACGGCCAGCAGGACTTCCGCATTCCGGTCGAGCAGGGCCTGGCCGCGTTCACCGCCGCCCAGCGCCAGGGCATCGAATCGAAGTTCCTGTACTTCCCGGATGAAAACCACTGGGTGCTGAAGCCGAACAACAGCATCCTGTGGCATGACACCGTCAATGCCTGGCTGAAGCAGCACATCGGCAATTGATGATTGCAGCGCCGCCCTTCGGGGCGGCGCTTTTGTTTCACCCTGTGCTTTACCGGTGGGTGCCGACCGTTGGTCGGTGCACCTTCCGGATCTGCCGCCAACAGCAGCCGGCCAGCGGCCGGCTCTACCAGAGCGCCTGCATGCCTTCGACTGCCCTGATCCAGAACGACATCGTCGTCTTCGGTTTGATTGCCGCCACCCTTGGCGCCGTGTTCTGGACCGCCTCGCGAGAGCAGGGCCTGTGGAAGCGCGTCTACACCTTCGTGCCGGCACTGCTGCTGTGTTACCTGATTCCCGGCATCTACAACACTGTGGGCCTGATCGACGGGCAGAACACCCGGCTCTACAACCCGATCGCGCGCGACATCCTGCTGCCGGCGGCGCTGATCCTGCTGACCCTTGCGGTCGACATCAAGGGCATCCTGCGGCTTGGCCCGAAGCTGGTGCTGATGTACCTGGGTGCCTCGGCCAGCATCATGCTCGGTGCGGTGGTGGCGTTCCTGCTGATGCGTGCCGTGCATCCGGAAACCGTGGCCGGAGACACCTGGGCCGGCATGGCCGCGCTGGCGGGCAGCTGGATCGGCGGCGGCGCCAACATGCTGGCGATGCGTGAAGTGTTCGACGTCAATGCGACCACCTTCGGACAGTTCGCGGTGGTCGACGTCGGGGTCGGCTACGTATGGATGGCCGCGCTGATCTTCCTGGCCGGGCGCGCGGCGAAGATCGACGCGCGCAGTGGCGCCGATACCTCGGCCATCGATGAGCTGAAGGAGCGCATCGCGCGCTTCCAGGCCGAACACGAACGCATTCCCAGCCTGACCGACCTGATGCTGATCGTGGCGGTGGCCTTCGGCGGTGTCGGCCTGGCTCACGCCATTGGCGCACCGCTGGCGGCGTGGTTCAAGGCGAATGTCAGCTGGGCTGCGCAGTTCAGCCTGGACGCGCCGTTCGTGTGGGTGGTGGTGCTGTCGACCACGCTCGGCCTCAGCCTGAGTTTCACCCGTGCGCGCAACCTGGAAGGCGCGGGCGCATCGCGCCTGGGCTCGCTGCTGCTGTACTTCCTGATCGCCTGCATCGGCATGCAGATGGATCTGCTGGCGCTGCTGGACCGCCCGTGGCTGTTCCTGCTGGGCATCATCTGGATCAGCGTGCACATCGTGCTGCTGTGGTGCCTGGGCAAGCTGCTGAAGGTACCGTTCTTCTATTTCGCCATCGGTTCGCAGTCGAACATCGGTGGCCCAGCCTCGGCGCCGGTGGTGGCCGCGGCGTTCCATCCGGCCCTGGCGCCGGTCGGCGTGCTGCTGGGGACGATGGGCTATGCCACCGGCACGTACCTGGCCTACATCGTCGGCATCACCCTGCGCGCGCTGGCCGGGCAGGGCTGATACGGTGATGGGGTCAGATCCCTTTTGCGACGCAAAAAGGATCTGACCCCGGTTCCCGGTGAATCACGCCACCGGCAAGCCGCGTTCGATCAACCACGCCTTCGCGTCTTCGGCGTCCTGTTCAAACCACGCCTGGGTAGATCCCAGCCGATACGTATATCCCCACGCATCCATGTCGGCCATCAGCCGCTGGCTGCCGACACCGGGCAGCTGCCCGGCCAGCACGATCTGCAGGTAGCAGGTCGCGTCTTCCTCGGCCACCGAGTCGGTGGCATCGGTGTGCACCTGCGCACGCCGTTCCGGCGGCAGTACGATCAGGTGGCAGGCCTCATGCAGCATCGAGTGCACGGGCGTGTCATCGCGTACGTACACGTTGCTGGCGATGATGCCGGCCTCTGGCTCGCCCCAGTAACTGCCGGGAATCGGTTCGCCGGGCGCCACGTGGTGCAGCCGAAGGCCATGCGCGGCGAGCAGGCGCTGCGCGTCGGCGAAGGCGATGTCGCCCACGCAGGTGATGTCCACGGCGGTTGTCGTATCGGTCATGCGGGTCAGACAGCCCCGCCCATGCAGGCACGGGCGGGGCAGGGGATCAGGGCTTGTCCGGACCTTCGGGCAGCGCCACGGAAATGTCCAGCACGTCGTGCTGGCCATCCTTTACCAGGTCGACCTTCACCGCATCGACGTCGATGTTCACGTACTTCTTGATCACTTCCAGCAGCTCGCGCTGCAGCAGCGGCAGGTAGTCCGGGCCACCACGGTGGCTGCGTTCCTGCGCGATGATGATCTGCAGGCGGTTCTTGGCGGTTTCGGCGGTGGTCTTCTTCGCTTTGAGGAAATCAAACAGGCCCATGCTTACCCTCCGAACAGCTTGCTGAAGAAGCCCTTCTTCTCGACGTTGGTGAAGCGCATCGGGCGTTCTTCGCCGAGGATGCGCGCGACGGCGTCTTCATAGGCCTGGCCGGCAGCGGATTCGACATCCAGGATGACCGGCTCGCCCTTGTTGGAGGCGTTGAGCACGTCGCCCGATTCCGGAATCACGCCGATCGCCTTCAGGCCGAGCACTTCCTCGACGTCGGCGATGCTCAGCATCTCGCCGCTTTCCACGCGCAGCGGGGTGTAGCGGGTCAGCAGCAGGAAGGCCGGCACGTCCTGGCCGGACTCGGCCTTGTGGGTCTTCGAGTCGAGCAGGCCGATGATGCGGTCGGAGTCGCGCACCGACGACACTTCCGGGTTCACCACCACCACCGCACGATCGGCGAAATACATCGCCAGGAAGGCACCCTTCTCGATGCCGGCCGGGGAGTCGCAGATGATGTAGTCGAAACCGTCGGCGGCCAGGTCCTTCAGAACCTTGCCCACGCCTTCCTGGGTCAGTGCGTCCTTGTCGCGGGTCTGCGAGGCGGCCAGCACGTACAGGTTGTCAAAGCGCTTGTCCTTGATCAGGGCCTGCTTGAGGGTGGCTTCGCCGTGCACGACGTTGACGAAGTCATACACCACGCGGCGTTCGCAGCCCATGATCAGGTCGAGGTTGCGCAGGCCGACGTCGAAGTCGATCACCGCCACCTTCTTGCCGCGCCGCGCCAGGCCGCAGGCCAGGCTCGCGCTGGAAGTGGTCTTGCCGACGCCGCCCTTGCCGGAGGTGACTACGATGATTTCAGCCAAAGGACTTCTCCTGATGATTCTGTTTGGGGGCTGCGTCAGTCCAGCGCAGCGATCTTGATCTGGTCCTGTTCCAGCCAGACCTGCACGGCCTTGCCGCGCAGGTTGTCCGGGACATCGTCCAGTACCTTGTAATGGCCGGCAATGGCGACCAGTTCCGCATGGAAATCACGGCAGAAAATGCGTGCCGCAGTGTTGCCCTGGGCCCCTGCCAGCGCGCGGCCGCGCAGGGTGCCGTAGATGTGGATGCTGCCATCGGCAATGACCTCGGCGCCGGCGCCGACGGTGGCCATCACGGTCAGGTCGCAGTTCTCCGCGTACAGCTGCTGGCCCGAACGCACGTTGCCCAGCTGCATGCGGCCCGGCTTTGGTGCAGCCGCGTCGGCCACCTTGGCCACCGGCGTTGCCGGGGCCGGCTTCGGTTCGGCACGGGCTGCGCGGCGCGGCTCCGGTGCAGGCGGCGGCGGGGCCGGTTCGGCCTCGGCACGCTCGTACTGCGCTCGGAACTTGGCCAGCAGCGGCAGGCCGAGCTGCTGCGAGAGCAGGTCGATCGCGCTGGTGCCATAGGCAAGCGCCACCGGCAGCACGCCGGCGCTGCGCAGGCCATCGACCAGCGCCTGCGCGGTGGCCACATCCGGCACCTGGCTCAGGCCGCCGAAGTCGAGGATCACCGCGGCGCGGCCGAACAGCTTCGGGGCGCGGGTCACGCGCTCGCGCATTTCCTGCACGAGGCGTTCGACATCAAGGGTACGGATGCGCAGGTTGGCGATGCCCACCTGGCCGATCTTCAGTTCACCGGCCTGTTCGTAATCGAAATTCACCGCCACGCTCAGGTCCCCGTCGGCCGCTGTGCCTGCGCCGGCAGCTGCCGTGCGCGTGTCCATGCCACATCCGGCAGCTTGCCGCCGTAGGTCTCCTTGACCCAGGGGTAGCTGCACAGTTCCTTGGCCAGCATGCTGGCGCGCACATCGACCTGCGGCATCGTGTTCTGGCCCAGCTCGCGGAAGCCGAAGCTGCCGTGGAAGAGCAGGGCGGCATCGGCGCCATGGTCGAGGAAGACTTCGCAGGTCATCTGCGGGTAGCGCAGTTCGGCGAAGCTCTGCGCGTCGGCATAGAACGCACGGCCGACGCCGCCGCCACGACGGCGGCTGGCGACCACGATGCGGTCGATATAGAAGAACGGGGTGTCCAGCTGCTGCTTGAACCAGGCGAAATTGCTGCTGTCGTGCTGGCTGTCGCTGCCAAAGCCGATCAGGAAGCCGGCCAGGTTGCCGTCGCGCTCGGCGACGCGGAAGTATTCAGCGGTTTCATAGAACAGGCGCAGGCGAGCCGCATCCAGGGGAAGGATGGCCAGGCCAGCATTGTTGTTCAAAGCCAGGACGGAATCGAGCTCGTGCTCGCGCACGTCGCGGATGACAATCGACATTGTGACTCCGTGGGGTAACGCGGTTGGTCCATCAAGGGACCCTGCGCACGATTATTGCATGCCCGGGGTGGGCTGCGGCATGAACAGGCGACTGCAGGGGCATGACTTCCGTGGGAGTGCGCGACGCAGGCCGGGCCCGTAGAGTGCTGGCATGTTGGGAGTCCTCAGCCATACCCGCGTCCTCCGCCTGGCCGGCCTGTTCACCTGGGTCATGGTCGGCCTGCCGCTGGCGTACTCGCAGTTCGAGAACCTGCACAGCCGCGCTGACATGGGCGGCTGGGCGATCCTGCTGTTCGTTGCCTACCTGTCCTTCGGCACGGCCTACTACTGGCTGACCCGCATCCTGCGCAGCGACAGCCACACCAGCTGGCTGGACCGCAGCCTGCTGCTGTTGCTGACGGTCTCGGCGCTGGGGGTCAGCTTCCTCAGCGGGTCGGGCCTGGGCAGCATCCTGATGATGGTGGCCGCCGGGGTCATTCCGTGGATGCTGTCGGTACGGCTGGGGGTGCTGTGGCTGCTGGTGAGCCAGCTGGCCGTGGCTCCGGTCTACTACATGCTGCTGCGCTTCCCGCTGTTCGAAGCGGTGATGCAGTCGCTGCTTTACGGCGGCTTCTCCATGTTCATCTTCGTGACCAGCCTGGTTGCGCGTCAGCAGACCGAGGCCCGCGACGAGCAGCGCCGGCTCAATTCAGAGCTGCGCGCCACCCGCGCCCTGCTGGCCGAGAGCGCGCGGGTCAACGAGCGCACCCGCATTTCGCGCGAACTGCATGACCTGCTGGGCCACCAGCTGACCGCGCTGACCCTGAACCTGGAGGTCGCCGGGCACCTGGCCGAGGGCCAGGCCCTCGACCACGTGAAGCGCTCGCACGCGCTGGCCAAGCTGCTGCTGGGCAATGTGCGCGAGGTGGTGAGCCAGCTGCGCGAGACCGGCGCGATCGATCTGGCTGCGGCGCTGCGCCCGCTGACCGAGAACGTGCCCTCGCTGGACATCCAGCTGGAGATCGAGGATCCGCTGAACGTGGAGGACCCGCAGCGGGCCCACGTACTGCTGCGCTGCACCCAGGAGATCATCACCAACGCGGTGCGCCATGCCAGTGCCCGCCACCTGTGGATCAAGGTGTACCGTGAAGCCCCCGATCGGGTGGTGGTCGAGGCCCGCGACGACGGTGTCGGCGCGGATATGGTCAATGTGGGCAATGGCTTGCGCGGCATGCGCGAGCGCCTGCAACAATGTGGTGGCCAGCTGCAGATCGAAACCCGCCCCGGTGAGGGTTTCCGGCTGCGGGCGACGGTGCCGGCAACGGTGCTGGTGGCGGCCCTTACCAAGGTTCCTGAAGGAGTGCGTTGATGATTCGCGTCTGCCTGGTCGACGACCAAACCCTGGTGCGGCAGGGAATCCGCTCCCTGCTGGCGCTCGACGACGGCATCGAGGTGGTGGCCGAGGCCGGCGACGGCCGGCAGGCGGTCGAGCTGATCCCCCAAGTACGCCCCGACGTGGTGCTGATGGACATGCGCATGCCGGTGATGTCGGGGCTGGAGGCCCTGCAGGTGCTGTCGAGGCAGGAACAGCTGCCGCCGACCATCATCCTCACTACCTTCGACGACGATCAGCTGGTGCTGGCCGGGCTCAAGGCCGGTGCCAAGGGCTACCTGCTCAAGGACGTCACCCTGGCACAGCTGGTCGGTGCCATCCGCACCGTGGCCGACGGGGGATCGCTGGTGCAGCCTGCGGTAACCCAGCGCCTGCTGTCCGGCCTGGAGCACATGCGCAATGAATTCGTCAGCCTGGACCGCCCGGACCCGCTGACCGACCGCGAGACCGAGATCCTGCGGCTGATGGCCAGCGGCTTCTCCAACAAGGAGATCGCCAATTCGCTGGGCGTCGCCGAGGGCACCATCAAGAACCACGTGTCCAACATCCTTTCCAAGCTGGGTGTGCGCGACCGTACGCGTGCCGTATTGAAGGCCTTCGAACTCCAGCTGGTATAAGAAAAATCTTTCAAGTACAAAGACTTGGGTCGTGGCCGGGGGTTTCCGCCAGGGTTGACCCCTACTTGCCGGGTAGCGGTATGCGTTACCCTTCGAATCCTTTGTCCATACAAATACGCAGCCGGCAGGGAAACCGGTGCGCCAATCCCGATAAACAATGCCCGCGAAGCCTGCTAGGATTGGCGCTTCGCTTCAATCAACCCGGCCGTGGGATCGGCCCCGGAGACTCTCTGAATGACCCGTATTATCGAGTTCCTGATCGCCTTGGGGATCGTGGCTGGCCTGTTCGTCATCATTGGCGTATGTCTGCCGGGCGAGCGTCACATCACCGAAAGCATCGAGACCAACCGCAAGATGACGATCGTGTACGACACGGTCAGCAGCCTGCGCCGCTTCAAGGACTGGAACCCGCTGGTACTGCGCGATCCCGCCGTTGACCTGAAGCTGTCCGGCCCGGCCTCGGGTGTCGGTGCCACCCTCGACTTCACCTCCAAGGACCTGGGTACCGGTTCCTGGAAGATCACCGAAGCCGAAGAGAACAAGCGTGTTGTGATCGCCATCGAGGACGCCACCAAGGGTCACGACAAGGTCACCACCTTCAACCTGGAGCCGACCGGCAAGGGCGGTCGCAACGTCAAGATCACCCAGGACTACTCGGTGAAGTACGGCTTCGACCTGTTCGGCCGTTACGCCGGCCTGTATGTCAGCCGCCAGATCGGCGACGACATCAAGATGGGTCTGTCGCGCATGGCCAACATGCTCGCAACCGTGCCGAACGTGGACTACCGCACGCCGGAAGCCCCGCTGACCGACCTGGCCATCGTTGAAGTGCCGGCCGAGAACCTGCTGGTGGTCAACGCCGGCAACGTGGACCGCGGTCAGGACACCATCACCAAGTCCATCAAGGACAACCAGGAGTGGATCAAGCGCGTGATGGAGGCCAATGGCCTTGAAGCTGCCGGTCCGTTCCGCATCATCACCACCGACTTCGGCCAGGAGAAGTACGCCTTCGACATTGCCCAGCCGGTGAAGAAGAAGGGTGCCGAAGGTGCTGCTGCCGACGAGCTGACCGTCAAGATCGACGGCGGCGCTCCGGTCAAGTACGTGCACGTTGCTCCGCACCGTTCGGCGCATGCGGCCTACACCGGCCACATGGCGGGTCTGGACGTGGCGCGCAACGGCCTGCGTGCCTGGGCCGTGACCTCGGGCAACGAAGTCATCGACCGTCCGTACGAAACCTGGAAGGACGGCATCGACAAGTCGTTCACCCCGGAAGGTACCTACGACATCTACTGGGCCGTCAAGTAATCCCCGGCTGAGCCATGTAGTGTTGGACACGAAAACGCGCCGCTCATTGCGGCGCGTTTTTTTTTCATCCGGCGCCCGGCAAGGGGCGCTGCGCAAGGAGCCCTCATGTTCAATCTGGAACGTCGCGCACGTAAGCCTTCCCTGCTGGCCTGCCTCGGGGCGCTGTTGGCTGCCGTCTCGATCGGCCTGTCTGCCTATGCATCGCATGGCGTGGCCGACCCGTTGGCGCAGCAGCATCTGAACATGGCGGCGCTGTATGCGTTCGCGCATGGCGCGGTGCTGGTCGCGCTTGGGCCGCGCGCGCAGGGGGTGATCGCACACCTGGCGCTGTACGTGCTGCTGCTGGGGGTCCTGCTGTTTTCCGGCAGCCTGGTGGGTGGGGCGTTGTGGCAGTGGCCGACACGGATGGCGCCGATCGGTGGCACCAGCATGATGGCCGGGTGGGTATTGCTGGCGATCAATGCGTTGAGGCGGTGAGGGTCGCAGGGGTGTCGCTCCGATCCATGCCGATGCGATCGTGATGGTTCATGGGCGTTACTTTTCTTTTCGCGCGAAAAGAAAAGTAACCAAAAGAAACGCGCCGCCGGTCGCGAGCCGGTGCTGTGCACCGGTCCCCTGTGCTCCTCGGCCCGTCGAGGGGCGGTGCGGAGAGCAGCCGAGCATGGCTCGGCTCTACAGAATCGCAAGCACCTCTTCGCCCTCGCCGGACCTGCGGTGCTCGGCTCGCTTGAAGGCGGATCCAACAGCCGCGCGCTGATCCCTTATAGAGACTTCGAGCGAAGCGACCGGCTTCTGTCTTTACCTTCTTGTTCCATCTCGTGGTGGGCGCGCGCGGAATCCGCCCGGACAGCTCCATGAATTTCGCCCTGCGGCCGTCACGAGGGGCTCAGCCGTTGGCCGGTCTCCAGCACCAGTGCCAGGGTTCGTAGACGATGCCGTGCGGGTTGTCGCGCGGGTAGCTCAACCGGAAGCCGTGCCCAGCGGCATGGGCCTGCAGCCAGGCGAACGCGTCGGTGGCTTCAAATGATTCCTCGGCCGGGGCATCGCCCGGCGTACCGATGTCCAGCGCGTGGCCGCTGTGGTGTTCACTGAACCCCGGCGCGGCATTCACCTTCAGGATCTCCGTCACGCTCAGCCCGCGTGCCAGCTTCCGTTCGAAGATGCCCAACTGGTAGGCATGGCTGCGGAAGCCGGAGATTGCATCCAGTGCGATGCCATCCTGCGCGGCGTGCAGGCGCATCCGTCGCCAGCCCTGCGCGGCGCCACGGCGCAGCCACAACGGGCGGCCGAAGCGGTCGCGGCCAGCGAAGTGCAGCAGGCACGGTTCGGGTTCCAGCGGCAGGCCACTGTCGTCGGCATAGCGCTGCGCATCCAGGCCGAGCTGCCGCAGGCGCTGCTGCAGCCCGGCGAGGGGCAGCCACTGCGCTTCCAGATCTGCACCGAACGGCCGGGCCGCAGCTGCATCCAGCAAGGCCAGTGCTTCCTCGGCCCCGGGCTCGCGCGCCAGGCGCGGCACCATGGCGTGCACGCCGTGTTCCACCACCGCCGCCAGGTAACGGCCATCGCACTTGCGCCGCAGCACCCAGTTCGCTCGTGACAGCAGGCGCGCGTCGAGATTGCTGCGCGCACGCAGCAGGCCGGCCGGCCACAACTCGATGGCTTCGGTATTGATCAGCAGGGGCAGGCGTCGTTGCATCGCCGCAGCTTACTGCCGCGGGCCCGGCACGGCCACCTTGCGCAGTGCTTCCAGCAGCGCCTGTGGCCGATCGAGACTGAGCAGCAGGGTGCTGCCATCGCGGACCGGCAGGGCGAGGACGCTCGCGCGGTTGGTGACCAGGGCGAAACCCTTGCCACCGCCCTGCAGGCGAAAGTGACCGGAATAGAAGCCCGGCATCGCGTAGCCGTTGGTCTTGAAGCGGATGCCATAGCGGGGGTCACGCTGCAGGTCGACCACCTCGGCCTGGTCCAGCCGCAACTGCGCCACCGGAACGCGGCGGCGGTACATCGTCGAACGCACGTCCAGCATGCCATCGGCCAGTTCCACCCGGCGGCGGAAGAATGCTGCGCCCAGCCCGATGCCTAGCGCTGCAATGACCAGCAGGCTCCAGGCGGCGCTGCCGCCCATCCGGAACCAGGGTGGCGACAGCGTTACTTCGATCCAGGGCGCCGTCGCCGGCGCCTTGTACAACTGCGCATACAGGCAGGCCACGAAGGCGGCGAGCAGGGGCAGCACGATCCACAGCACGCGCAACGGCGAGCTCTCGGCCACCTCGTACTGTTTCGGATCGCTGGCGCCCATGGCTCAGGCCTCCTTCTGGAACACCAGCATCGCCGGGCGCATCGGTGCGGGGATGATGATGTTGACCAGTTCCCAGCCCAGTTGGCCCTGGCGGCTCAGCTCGCTCTGGATGTCCTCGGCCTTGAGCAGGCCCATCATGGACGTCTTGACCTCGATCGTCTGGTAGCTCCAACGCTTGCTCATTCCTTGTCCTCCGAAGATGGCGTGGGTTTCGGCAGGCGTCCTGCCTTGCGCAGGGCGTCGCGCAGCACGTATTCGATCTGTGCGTTGAGGCTGCGCAGCTCGTCGTCAGCCCAGCGTTGCGCCGCGGCCAGGACCTCGGCGTTGATGCGCAGCGGATAGGCTTTCTTCTCACTCATGCAAGCTCCTGGCGGGGCGGTGGGGCGCCCCGTTGCGAGGGTGGTTCAGTACAGCGAACCGGCGTTGACGATCGGCTGGGTGCCGCGGTCCGAGCACAGCACGGTCAGCAGGTTGCTGACCATGTGCGCCTTGCGTTCCTCATCCAGCTGCACCACGCCGTTCTTCTGCAGTTCGGCCAGGGCCATTTCAACCATGCCGACCGCACCGGCCACGATGCGCGTGCGTGCAGCGATCACTGCGTTGGCCTGCTGCCGCTGCAGCATCGCCTGGGCGATTTCGGCGGCGTAGGCGAGGTGGCTGATGCGTGCGTCGATCACCTGCACGCCAGCGTCGGCCAGGCGTTCGGCCAGCTCGTTCTTCAGGTGCTGGGAGATCTCGCTGGCATGGCTGCGCAGCGCCAGCTGTCCCTCCTCGTGCTGGTCGTAGGGATAGCTGGTGGCCATCGCGCGCAACGCCGATTCGGACTGGATGTGCACGAAGCTCTCGTAGTCGTCCACGTTGTAGACGGCCTCGGAGGCATCGACCACCTGCCAGACGATGACCGCAGCAATCTCGATCGGGCTGCCGTCCAGCTCGTTGACCTTCAGCTTGCCGCTCTCGAAGTTGCGCACGCGCTGGCTGACCCGGCGCTTGGCATAGAAGGGGTTGTTCCAGCGCAGGCCGTTGTCCTTGACGGTGCCGACGTACTTGCCGAACAGGCTCAGCACCGCCGCCTGGTTGGGCTGGATGGTGTACAGGCCGGCCAGGATGAAGACCGCAGCGAAGATCACCAGCATGCCGGCCAGCATCAGCAGCAGGTTCGGTGAGCCGGAACCGGTCCTGGTCGTCGCCCCGAGTACGAACAGTGCGGTACCCGCCAGCGCGACCAGCAGGGATCCGGCCAGGGTGCCCAGGCCGTTGAGGGAGGCAAGCGACTTCTCTTTCATGGCGGTACGTCCTTGAGGGTTCGAATTGAAGATATCAAATTGATATCACTTGTCGACTACCGTTCGTCGGATGCCATGGTCAGGGTGCGCGGCCAGCTAGAATGCCCACCCGCCTTCACGTCGCTGCTGGAACCGCCATGGCCAAGCTTGGAACTCCGTTGTCCCCCTCCGCCACCCGCGTGCTGCTGCTGGGCTCGGGCGAACTCGGCAAGGAGGTGGCCATCGAGCTGCAGCGGCTGGGCGTGGAAGTGATCGCCGCTGACCGCTACGCCGATGCCCCGGCCATGCAGGTCGCCCACCGCTCGCACGTGATCGACATGCTCGATGCGATGGCGCTGCGCGCCCTGATCGCCCAGGAGCAGCCGCATCTGGTGGTGCCGGAGATCGAGGCCATCCATACCGAGACCCTGGTCCAGCTGGAGCAGGAGCAGGGCCTGCGGGTGATCCCGACTGCGCGCGCCGCACGCCTGACCATGGACCGCGAGGGCATCCGCCGCCTAGCCGCCGAAACCCTGGGCCTGCCGACCTCGCCCTACCGCTTCGTCGATACCGAGGCCGAATACCGCGCTGCCGTGGCTGCCATCGGCCTGCCGTGCGTGGTCAAGCCGGTGATGTCGTCCTCGGGCAAGGGCCAGAGCACCCTGCGCAGCGAAGCGGACATCGCTCCGGCCTGGGAGTACGCACAGACCGGTGGCCGTGCCGGTGCCGGCCGCTGCATCGTCGAAGGTTTCATCGATTTTGATTACGAGATCACCCTGCTGACCGTGCGCCACGCCGGCGGCACCTCATTCTGTGCGCCGATCGGCCACCTGCAGAAGGATGGCGATTACCGCGAAAGCTGGCAGCCGCAGCCGATGTCGAGCGCGGCACTGGCACGTGCCGAGGAGATCTCACGTGCGATCACCGACGACCTTGGCGGTTGGGGCCTGTTCGGCGTCGAGCTGTTCGTGAAGGGCGACGAAGTGTGGTTCAGCGAAGTGTCGCCGCGCCCGCACGATACCGGCCTGGTGACCCTGGTTTCGCAGGAACTGAGCGAGTTCGCGCTGCACGCGCGCGCGATCCTCGGCCTGCCGGTTCCGGTGATCCGCCAGAGTGGCCCGTCGGCGTCGTGCGCGCTGTTGGCACACGGCGAGGGTGTGCCGTACTTCAACAATGTCGCCGCCGCGCTGCAGGTACCGGATACCGCCGTGCGCCTGTTCGGCAAGCCGAGCGTGCATGGCCACCGCCGCGTCGGTGTGACCCTGGCGCGCGCGGAAACCATCGACGAAGCACGCGCCATCGCGCGTGATGCCGCCGACGCCATCGGCGTCGAGCTGCGCCCCTGAAAAAGGAGCGACGACCAACGGTCGTCGCCTACCGAAACCCGGTGGGTACCGACCGTTGGTCGGTACGCTCAACGTGCAGTCGACTCTACCGCACGTCCACCCACACCAGGTGGTGGTCGCTGCCGTCGGCGATCTTCGCTTCCGGGCTTTCATTGGCCGGCCAGAAGATGCCGCTGCCCACGTACTCGAAACCGGTCGAGGGAAGCACGTAGTCCAGGCGCATGGTGCCGGACTTCGGGCCGAAATCGCCGGTGGCGTGGAACGGTGCGCCCTTGCGTTCGATGCCCTTGGCCGCATAGGCCAGGCTGGTCTGCTCGCCGCCGACGCTGCGCGGGGTGGGGTAGCGCAGCACGCGCGCGTTCTCGATCAGCTCGACGATCGCCTCGTGGCGGCCATCGCCATCGACCGGGTCGTTGTTCAGATCGCCGAGGATCACGAAGCGCGCGTCCTCCGCCAAGCCGCCGCACTGGCCCTTGTCGTCGCACAGCCAGGGCTTCTCACCCTTGGACAGGTATTCCTGCCACAGGCGCAGTTCGTCGTGGTTGCGTGCCGCGTTGCGCTTTTCCGGGCCGTCGAACACCGGCGGCGTCGGATGCGAGACCAGCGCGTGCACCACGCCGGCCGGGGTCTTCACCGGCACGTCCCAATGCGACTTCGACGACAGGCGCAGCTGCGACCACACATGGTCGTTGTAGAAGCTCTGGCCGGTACGTGGGTCGACCGGGCGGATCGCGCCGGGCATCGCGCTCCACTTCAGCAGCTGGAAGCTGCGCACCTTGGCTTCGTCGATCGGGTAGCGCGACAGCACCAGCATGCCGTACTGGCCGGGGTGCAGGCCGTAGCCCCAGGCATCGTTGCCGCGGCTGCGGCCTTCGCCGCCGACCACGCCGTTGTTGTCCAGATCCAGGCCGCTGGGCACACCGGTGTTGACCGGCGCCAGGTAGCGGTAGGCAAAGTGCAGCGGCTTGCCGCCGCCGGGCTGGGCGACTTCCAGGTAGCGCTTCTGGAACAGGTCGGCGGCGCGATGGGCATCGTCGAAATCGAATTCGTTCAGCAGTACCAGGTCCGGGCGCACCTGCTGCAGCACGGCGGCGATCTTGCGTGCGTGCTCGCTGTCGCCCTCCAGTTCCTTGATCAGGCCACCGGCATCATCGGAGTACAGCGAAGTGTTGTAGGTGGCCAGGCGCAGCGCAGTAGACGGCTTCTCAGTCATCGCGGGGGACGTGGCAAAGGCGGGGGCGGTGGCGCCGCAGAGCAGGGCCAGGGCGAGGATCAGGGGTTTGGCGTTCATCCCCCTATTCTGCACCCGGCCCGGTGTCAGCGGTTTGTCAGCGCCCGTCCAGTTCGTTGTCGAAATCGTGCCAGCGGCGGCCGTCGTAGGCCTCAAGGGGATGGAAGCGACGCTTGTAGTCCATCTTCTGGTGCCCGCGGATCCAGTAGCCCAGGTACACGTGCGGCAACCCCTCGCGGCGCGCCCACTCGATCTGTTGGAGGATCGCGAAGGTACCCAGCCCGCGCGCAGCGTGGTCCGGGTCGAAGAACGTGTAGACCGCCGACAGGCCATGCTCGGTGACGTCGGTCACCGCCACCCCCAGCAACTGGCTGGGCTGGCCGTCGTGGCCGGGCAGGCGCATCTCCATGAAGCGGGTGTGCGACCAGCTGCCGATCAGGAACTGCTCGAACTCGTGCGGGCCATGGTCGTCCATGCCGCCATTGGCGTGGCGGTGGGTGAGGTAGCGGTGATACAGCGCGAACAGGTCGTCACGGGCGGTGGCGGCGGTGATCCGCACCTCCAGGTCGTCATTGCGGGCGGCACAGCGGCGCTGGCTGCGGTCCGGGGCGAAGCGGGCCACCGGGATGCGCACCGCCACGCAGGCCTGGCAGTGCGCGCAGTGCGGCCGGTAGACCAGATCACCGCTGCGGCGGAAGCCCCAGCTCAGTGCCAGCGGGTACAGGCCACCCAGCCGGCGATCGTGCGGATCCAGCACCAGGTCGCGCGCCACCCGGTCGGACCAGTACCCGCAGGGGTGCTCGCCGGTCTGGAAAAGCCGCAGTTCGTCGTCTCTATCGCCGTGTAGTGCCATGGGCACAGCATAGCCCCAGCCCGTCGCAGTGGCGGCGACTGTCCGGCGGATGAATGGAACCGGCCACGGCGTCAACCGATGTCGCGCCCGGGCGTTGTTGTCACTCGAGGGTGAAGTGATCACCCCGACGCAATTCCCATTCCCAGGAGTGACCCCATGATCCGTACCCCCCTGCTGCTGGCCCTGCTGCTCGGCACTTCCGCCTCCGGCATCGCGCTGGCGGCCGACACCCCGGCCACGTCGGCGCAGCGCCCGGCCAAGCTGGACACCAATGGCGACGGCGTGATCGACCGCAGCGAGGCGGCTGCCAACCCGCGCCTGGCCGCGAAGTTCGACGAGCTGGACAGGAACAAGGACGGCAAGCTCTCGCGCGATGAGATGCCGCGCTGGCAGCATGGCCGCCGTGGCCACGGCGGTGAGCGCTGGGCCAGGCTGGACCTCAACAAGGACGGCCGCATCAGCCGCGACGAGGCCAAGGCCGACCCGCGCCTGGCCGCGCGCTTCGACCAGCTCGACCTCAACAAGGACGGTTACCTGGACAAGGCTGACCGCGAGCTGCGCATGAAGCAGCATCGTGATGCCTGGTTTGCTGCCGCCGACACCAACAAGGATGGCCAGCTGAGCAAGGCCGAGTTCGACGCGGCCAAGGGTCCGATGCACGGTGGCCCGCGCCAAGGCGGTCCGCGCGACGGCGGTGCACCGAAGTCGCAGCGCTGATTCATCGCGCGCTGACCGACCACGACGCCGGCGTACTGCCGGCGTCGTGCGTTGAGGCCCTAGCGGCCGCTGGAATGGGCCATGGCATACAGCACGACGCCCAGCACCACGATGTTCATGGCGATGATCCCGGTACGCCCATACAGCGATTCATACACCCAGTTGGTGCCGGTGCGCCCACGCCGCGACGAATCGCGCGCGATCAGCGGCGCCATGATCTGCTGCAGCGGTCCCAGGCACTGGTAGTTCACCAGACCCATGCCGAGCACCAGCACCAGCAGATGCACCCACGTCGGGGTCTGCAGCAGTACCACCGCCAGCACTGCCAGGCAGCAGGCCATGGCTGTCCAGGTGTTCATGCGCACAAAGCGCCAGACCCGCGCGCGTTCGGCATCGGTCTTGGCATAGGACAGCAGGAATCGACCGCCCAGGTAGCTGCCGATCACGCCGCCGGCAACGCCACCAGCGAACGCGCCCCAAGTGCTGGCCGGAATCATGTGCAGGTAGCCCAGGGTGGCGGTGACCGAGCCCATGGCTGTACCCCCGGCCACGCTGGCCCCGCCCAGGCCCAGCTTGCTGCTGCCCACGCCGACGCCGGCGCTCAGCAGGATCGCGGCACTGGCGGTGCCGGGTGCGGCCACCAGCACCATCGACACCACGGCGGTGGCGAAGGCGGCGCTCGGCGCGCTGCTGCGCGCGAACTCACCGAAGCGCTGCAGCAGGCCGTCGCGCACCAGCGCGCGGGCGCGCGACAGGCGCTTGCGCACCGCAGCGTCGCTGAGCCCGAGCAGGTCGGCCACCTGTTGCGAGCGCTGGCCCTCGCGGTAGTACAGCAGCAGCACTTCGCGGCTGTCTGCGGGCAGGGCAGAGATGATCTCCTCGGCGGCGATCTCCTCTTCCACCCGCTGCAGGCGGTCGGCAGCACCCGGGGCGGGGTCGGCGGCCATGCCCATCGCCACCTCGGCCGCCTCGCCAGTCAGCGGGCGCCCGCGCTGGGCGCGCAGCCAGTCGCGGGCGAGGTTGCGGGTGATCTGCCGCAGCCACGGCAGGAAGCTGGTCGCGCTGCGCAGCTGGTGCAGCTGCTGCCAGCCCTTCACAAAGGCCTCCTGGGCGATGTCCTCGCTGGCCTGGCGGTCCCGGGTGATGGCCAGCGCGATGGCGGTGACCGTGTTCTGGCAGGCCAGCACGATGCGGCCGTAGGCGTGCTGGCAACCGCTGGCGGCGGCGGGCAGTTCGCGTTCCAGGGTCTGGTCGATCGATACGGTGAACGTCGTCATGGCGGCGGCTCTCCTGCGGGGATTGTGTCCCATGACGGAGCCGCGCGCGAAGTGTGACCAGCATTCTGTGCGGTAGTGCCGGCCGCTGGCCGGCATCCTCATTCACCCGCGAATCATTTCGAGGGCTGGATGCGGACCCGGACTTCTTCCTCTTCCGGCGCGGCCTGCGGGGCCGGTTGCGCCTGCTGCGGCTGGGCCTGCGGGGCGGGCACAGGGGCGCCGCGATGGCGCAGGCCGATCACCAGCGCCACGCCAGCGATCACCACCAGCAGCGCGATGCGGATGCGCCAGGCCCAGCTGCGGCCGCCGCTGCCCGGTTCCGGCGCGTCGCGGAAGGCGAATTCGGCGGTGGGGTGGTCACGGCGGGTAGTGTCGAGCAGGCGCGCTTCGCGCAGGATTTCGCGCGCGCGCGGCTGGTCGTCGGCACGCACGATCCATACCGCCGGATAGGCGTTGGCGTTGCCCAGGTCGGTATAACTGAACTGGCCGCGGCGACGGGTCTTGTACGAGCGCCCGTTGGTCACCTTGACGTCGATCCCATGCCCGCGCAGGAGCTCGGCCACGCCTTCGACGGTTTCCACGCGCTGGCTGCTGAAGATCTGGCGCATGGGTTACTCCTTGGCCGGCACGGCGGCGGCCGCGGCCTGGTTGGGAACCACGCGGATCAGGCCTTCCTGCGCAGTGCTGGCCACCAGCACGCCGTTGCGGGTGAAGAACTGGCCGCGGGCCAGGCCGCGCGAATCCTGCGCGCTGGGGCTGTCCAGCGAGTACAGCAGCCAGTCGTCGGCGCGGAACGGGCGGTGGAACCAGATTGCGTGGTCGAGCGAGGCCATCTGCACGTGCGGGTGGTAGTAGCTGATGCCGTGCGGGAAGGTCGCCGTGCCCAGCAGGTGGAAGTCGGAGGCATAGGCCAGCAGCGCCTGGTGCAGCTCCGGGGCATCGCCGACCGGCTCGCTCAGGCGCAGCCACACCTGGTGGTAGGGCGGGCGCTTGGGCGGGTTCAACTCGTCGCGCGGGTAGACGTGGCGGAACTCGAACGGGCCGCCACGCGACAGCCAGCGCTGCACCTTGATCGGCAGCCGCTCCAGCACTTCGGCCGGCAGCGGCCGGTTCGGTTCGATGTCTTCCGGCTGCGGCACTTCAGGCATCTTGTGCTGGTGCTCGGCGCCGGTCTCGGCCTGCTGGAACGAGGCCGCGCAGAAGAAGATCACCTTGCCGTGCTGGATCGCGGTGACCCGTCGCACCGAGAAGCTGCCGCCATCGCGGGTGCGGTCCACGTCGTAGACGATCGGGTGGTCGATGTTGCCGGCGCGCAGGAAGTAGGCGTGCAGCGAGTGCACGTGGCGGCCGTTGTCGACCGTGGCCTGCGCCGCAGCCAGGGCCTGGCCCAGCACCTGCCCACCGAACACGTACTTGGTGCCGATGTCGCGGCTCTGCCCGCGGAACAGGTTGTCCTCCAGCCGCTCCAGCGTGAGCAGGTCGATCAGCTCGGAGACGACGGGTTCGGGCGTGTCGTTCAAGGGGGCGGCCACAGCAATGAGAAGGCCCCGATTATACCGGTCAGGGGTCAGATCCCTTTCGCCCGGCGAAAGGGATCTGACCCCGGGCGGGGCAACCGCTACTTGCCCAGGCGCGCCGCCAGGGCCTGGAGGGCGTTCTGCGCGTCCGGGGCGAACCAGGCCTCGACGAAACGGTCCAGCTGGATCAGGTCCGGGTGCAGCGCTTCGTGCAGGTCGGCGCGAGCGATGGCGCGGGTCAGCAGCATCGGCTGCCGAGGCTGCTTGAGCAGGTTCTGCAGCCAGGCCACGGCGCGGGCCACCACCAGGTCACCCTCAGCCAGCTCGTCGACCAGGCCGATCTGCAGCGCCTGTTCGGCCGGCACCAGCGAGCCGGTGGTCAGCAGCACGCCGGCGCGGTGCACGCCCACCGCACGGCGCAGCAGGCGCTGGATGCCCTCCGGCGCGATCAGGCCCACCTGCACCTCGTTCAGGCCGATGGCATACGGCCGCGACGGATCGGCGCTGCGCGCCATTACCCGGTAGTCGCAGCACAGGGCCAGCACGCAGCCGCCGGCCGGCGCGTGGCCGGTAATCGCTGCGACCACCGGGATGCGGCTCTCGGCCAGTGTGCGCACGGCGCCAAAGAAAGCGTTCCAGGTGTCCAGCAGCTTGTGCTTGTCATCGCCATGCGAGAGCAGGTGCGGCACGTCCATTCCACCGGTGAAGATGCGCTCGCTGCCCGACAGCACGATGCCGTGCGCGTCTTCGGCCATGGCCAGTTCGATGGCATGGATCAGCTGCCGGCACAGATCGGTGTCCAGTGCATTGACCGGCGGCCGCGCCAGGCGCAGTTCGCGGATGGGGCCGTGGTTGATCACCTCGATGAGCGTCGTCATGCTGCGGTCTCGTTGCGAAGAAGGAACCTGGGCGATGATAACCAAACCATTCGTTGGCGTACTGTGGGTGCTGTGTGCGGCCGCAGCATCGGCTTCGGCTGCGGAATCACGCTGCGTCACGGTGGAGCAGGGCTGGGCGCGGTTGCCACCGAATCCGGCGATGCCGATGACTGCCGGCTATGGCGTGATACACAACGGCTGCAGCAGGGCGGTGGTGATCACCGGTGCGACCAGCAGTAGTTTCGGCGACGTGTCGCTGCACGAGACCACGATCGTCGATGGCGTCAGCCGGATGCGCGCGATCGAGCGCCTGCCGCTGGCAGCCGGCGCGCGTGCCGAACTCAAGCCTGGCGGCCTGCACCTGATGCTGATGCAGGGCAAGGGCGCGCTGAAGGAAGGCCAGGCGCTGCCGTTGCGGCTGCAGCTGGAAGGCGGTGGCGAAGCGAGCGCGACGTTGACCGTCCGCAAGGCCGCGCCGTAGCGGGATGGTAGTGCCGGCCGCTGGCCGGCAGCACAGGAAATGCCGGCCAGCGGCCGGCACTGCCGCAGGGTCTTACGACCAGTCGTACGAGAACAGCACCGTGCGGCTCACCGGCTCATACAGCATCACGATCGCGTCGGCGCCGGTGGCGCACCAGTTGTAGCCGGCGACTTCGGCGACGGCGAAGAACTTGTGGCCATCGCGGCGGATGATCGCCAGTTCGGCATCATCTGGAGCATGCCGGTCGTTGGCGGCGTCGGTGAATTCCAGGGTGAAGGCGGCAGGAATATCGGCCGTTTCGATCCAGTTGCCACAGGAAATCTGTCCCCCCAGCGTATCCAGATAAGCGCGCTCGCTGGCCTCACCCTTGCCGTAGCGCGAGTAGCAGGCGAGGCGGCCATGCATGGCGTGGTAGTCGCGGGCCTTGGCGTAGCTGTCGCGCATCTGCGCAATGTGTTCCTGCGCGTCCTTGTCCTGTACTGCATCGCCGATGAAATAGCCCTCGTTGCCGAGGAAGCGCATCTGGTTGCCGGCGGTCAGCTCGAAGGCGATCCAGTTGGTGGCGGTGAAATCGTTGTGGTGTTCTTCGGTGGTTTCGCCGATGCAGCCGTCGTACGGCTCGATCGGGCACAGCATCGTCGCCACCTGGCCGGCCAGTTCCGGGCGCAGCACACCGAGGTCGATCTTCAGCAGCGGCAGCAGGTGCTGGCCGAGCCAGGCTTGGTCGGCGGGGAAGACGTCGGTGGGGAAGGGGACCATGCCGGGCAGCAGGTCGCTCAGTTCAGTCTGGTGGATCATGTCAGTCCTTTGAATTGGATCGGTAGTGCCGGCCGCTGGCCGGCATGCGCGAAGCGTCTGGAGGTTGCCGGCCAGCGGCCGGCACTACCTTCAGGTGGAAGCGTTGCGGATCGCCTCAGGCAGCGGCGCGCTCTTGCCGGTCTGGGTATCCATCCAGACCACCACCACGTTGCCATCCGAGTACAGCTTCGACGCGTCCTGCTGGTCGACGATGCGGTGGCCGATGGTCACGCTGCTGTTGCCCAGGCGCTCGACGAACAATTCGACCACGATGTCGTTGGGCCACACGATCGGCAGCCGGTAATTGACGTTGGTCGCGGCCACCACCGGGGCGATGCGGTCGGTCATCGACACGCCGTCCACGCACAGCATCCAGCGCACGCGCGCTTCTTCCAAGTAGGAAATGTACTTGGCGTTGTTGACGTGGCCCATGCTGTCCATGTCGCGCCAGCGCACGCTGATCGGGATGCGGGCCAGGATCTTGTGTTCGCTGCTCATCAGGCGTCCTTCTTCTTCGACGTGCTCTTGCTGGCCTTGCCGGCGCTCTTGGCGGCCACGGCCTTCTTCGCCACCTTGGCCGGCTTCTCGGGCTTCACCTTGCGCGGCGGGCGGGCGTCGGGCTTGTTGGCCACGGCGGCCGGCTGCTCGGGGCGCGCGCTGGTGGAAGGCAGCATGCGGGCCAGGAACTGGCCGGTGTACGACTGCGGGCAGGCCGCCACGTCTTCCGGCGTGCCGGTGACCAGGATGGTGCCGCCGCGGTGGCCACCCTCCGGACCCAGATCGACGATCCAGTCGGCGGTCTTGATCACGTCCAGGTTGTGCTCGATCACCACCACCGTGTTGCCTTCGTCGCGCAGCTTGTGCAGCACGCCCAGCAGCGCTTCGATGTCGTGGAAGTGCAGGCCGGTGGTCGGCTCGTCGAGGATGTACAGGGTGCGGCCGGTATCGCGGCGCGACAGCTCCTTGGACAGCTTCACGCGCTGCGCTTCACCACCGGACAGCGTGGTCGCGCTCTGGCCCAGCTTGATGTAGCTCAGGCCGACGTCGACCAGTGTTTCCAGCTTGCGTGCGATCGACGGCACCGGCTCGAACAGCTTCAGCGCATCCTCGACGGTCATTTCCAGCACGTCGTTGATGTTGAAACCCTTGTACAGGATCTCCAGCGTCTCGCGGTTGTAGCGCTTGCCATGGCAGACATCGCACGGCACGTACACGTCCGGCAGGAAGTGCATCTCGACCTTTATCAGGCCATCGCCCTGGCAGGCCTCGCAGCGGCCACCACGCACGTTGAAGCTGAAGCGGCCCGGCGAGTAGCCGCGTGCACGCGCTTCGGGCACCTGTGCGAACAGTTCGCGCAGGGGAGTGAACAGGCCGGTGTAGGTGGCCGGGTTCGAACGCGGGGTGCGGCCGATCGGCGACTGGTCGATGTCCACCACCTTGTCGAACAGGTCCAGGCCATCGATCTCCCTGTACGGGGCGATCGGGTGCGAGGAACCGTTGATCTCGTTGGCGGCCAGCGAGAACAGGGTGTCGTTGATCAGGGTCGACTTGCCGGAGCCGGACACGCCGGTCACGCAGGTCAGCAGGCCCGACGGAATCGCCAGGTCCACGCCCTTGAGGTTGTTGCCGCTGGCCCCGCGCAGGTGCAGGGTCATCTTCGGGTTCGGCTTGTGCCGGCGCGCCGGGATCTCGATCGCGCGCTTGCCCGACAGGTACTGGCCGGTCAGCGAGCGCGGTGCCTCCAGGATGTCCTGCAGGGTGCCCTGGCCGACGATCTCGCCGCCATGCACGCCTGCGCCCGGGCCGATGTCCAGAACGTAGTCGGCCAGGCGGATCGCGTCCTCGTCATGCTCGACCACGATCACCGTGTTGCCGAGGTCGCGCAGGCGGGTGAGGGTGCCCAGCAGGCGTTCGTTGTCGCGCTGGTGCAGGCCGATCGACGGTTCGTCGAGCACGTACATCACGCCGACCAGGCCGGCACCGATCTGGCTGGCCAGGCGGATGCGCTGCGCCTCGCCACCGGACAGGGTGTCGGCCTTGCGCTCCAGGGTCAGGTAATCCAGGCCCACGTCGACCAGGAAGCCGAGGCGTTCGCCGATTTCCTTGACGATCTTCGCCGCGATCTCGCCACGCCAGCCCGGCAGGCTCAGCTCGCTGAAGAACTTCAGCGCCTCGTCGATCGGAAGCACCACCAGCTCCGGCAGCGGGCGGTCGGCCACGAACACATTGCGTGCAGCCTTGTTCAGGCGCGCGCCATGGCATTCCGGGCAGGGTTGTTCGCTGATGTACTTGGACAGCTCTTCGCGCACCGCCGGCGATTCGGTTTCCTTGTAGCGGCGCTCGAGGTTGGGAATGATGCCCTCGAAGCGATGCTTGCGCTGGGTGCGGCCACCGGCTTCGGTGAAGTAGGTGAAAGTGATAGCTTCATCGCCGCTGCCGTACAGCACGGCCTGCTGCACCTTGTCCGGCAGCGAGTTCCAGGCCGCGTCGACGTCGAACCGGTAGTGCTTGGCCAGCGAAGCGATCAGCTGGAAGTAGTAGGCGTTGCGGCGATCCCAGCCGCGCACCGCGCCGGCGGCCAGCGACAGCTCGGGGTGCACCACCACGCGCGAGGGATCGAAGAACTCGGCCATGCCCAGGCCATCGCAGCCGGGGCAGGCGCCCATCGGTGCGTTGAACGAGAACAGGCGCGGCTCCAGTTCCGGCAGCGAGTAATCGCAGACCGGGCAGGAGTATTTGGAGGAGAACAGGGTCGGCGCGGTTTCCGTGTTGTCCAGGCTCTGCACCGAGGCCATGCCGTCGCCCAGCTTCAGCGCGGTCTCGAAGCTCTCGGCCAGGCGCTGCTTGATGTCCTCGCGCGGGCGGAAGCGGTCGATCACCGCCTCGATGGTGTGCTTCTGGCGCAGCGCCAGCGGCGGCACCGCGTCGATCTCATGCAGCTCGCCGTCCACGCGCACGCGCACGAAGCCCTGCGCGCGCAGCTGGTCGAACACCTGGGCATGCTCGCCCTTGCGGTCGCGGATGACCGGCGCCAGCAGCATGTAGCGCTGTTCCGGGTCCAGGGTCAGCACCTGGTCGACCATCTGGCTGACCGTCTGCGCTTCCAGCGGGTAGCCGTGGTCTGGGCAGCGCGGGGTGCCTACGCGGGCGTACAGCAGGCGCAGGTAGTCGTAGATCTCGGTGATCGTGCCGACCGTCGAACGCGGGTTGTGCGAGGTCGACTTCTGCTCGATCGAGATCGCCGGGGACAGGCCCTCGATGTGGTCCAGGTCCGGTTTTTCCATCACGCTCAGGAACTGGCGCGCATAGGCCGACAACGACTCGACATAGCGGCGCTGGCCTTCTGCATAGATGGTGTCGAACGCCAGCGAGGACTTGCCCGAGCCGGACAGGCCGGTGATCACGATCAGCTTGTCGCGGGGCAGGTCGAGGTCGAGGTTCTTCAGGTTGTGCGTCCGCGCGCCGCGGATGCGGATGAAATCCATCGCCATGGGGGATCCGGTTGTGGGGGCGTTGGCTGGGTGCCGGGCCAGCAGGGAACGGCAATCGGTCAGCCTACCGAGGTGACCAGATGGGGGCAATGGGCGACAATGCCAGCCCGGTGTCTCACCTTGTGAGACAGGCCGACAGGCAGGGGTCAGATCCCTTTTCACGGGGTGAAAAGGGATCTGACCCCGTTCCGACGCCGCCCCCTGCGGCGTTCAGGGGTTGACTTGACCCGCGCCCGATGATCTGCGTACAATCCCGCTCCTGTCCGCCCTCGATGGCGGCAGCTCAGACCACAATAACTACAGAGGAAGGCCTGGTCATGTACGCAGTACTGGTCACCGGCGGTAAGCAATACCGCGTGGCGCAGGGCGAAAAGCTCCGCATTGAAAAGCTCGAAGTCGAAGTCGGCAGCGAGATCAAGTTTGACAACATCCTGATGCTGGGTGACAGCGACGGCGTGAAGCTGGGCGATGCGCTGAAGGGCGCTGCCGTCACCGCCAAGGTCCTGTCCCAGGGTCGTGCTGACAAGGTCCGGATCATCAAGTTCCGTCGCCGCAAGCACCACATGAAGCGTCAGGGTCACCGTCAGTACTACACCGAAATCGAGATCACCGGCATCGCCGGCTAAGCATCAGGAGAAGCAGTCATGGCACATAAAAAGGGCGTAGGCTCCTCGCGCAACGGTCGCGACTCCAACCCGAAGTACCTGGGCGTCAAGATCTTCGGCGGCCAGGCCATCGAAGCCGGCAACATCATCGTGCGTCAGCGCGGCACCCAGTTCCACCCGGGTTCGGGCGTTGGCCTGGGCCGTGACCACACCCTGTTCGCCCTCGTGGACGGCAAGGTGGAGTTCTCGGTCAAGGGCGCCAAGAAGCGTCGCACCGTCAGCATCGTCTCGGCCGACGCCTGATCCAGGCATCGCCGGCACCCGTGCCCCGGCATGGGAGTGCTGCATGAAGAGCCCCGCTTCGGCGGGGCTTTTCGTTAGAGTTGAAGCAAGACCGGCTGGGCCGGGTTGCCGGCCCACGGCCGGCATGACATTCAAGGTGGCGGCCAGCAGGCCGCGCCCATCGCAGGCATCGAAACAATGAAACTGGTAGACGAAGCAGAAATCGAAGTGTTCGCCGGCAACGGCGGCAACGGCTGCATTGGCTTCCGTCGCGAGAAGTTCATTCCGCTCGGCGGCCCGGACGGCGGCGACGGCGGTGCGGGCGGCAGCGTGTACATCCGCGCCGACGAAAACCTGAACACCCTGGTGGACTTCCGCCATGAGCGCATCTTCAAGGCGCAGCGCGGCGAGAACGGCATGGGCCGCCAGGCCTATGGCAAGGGGGGCGAAGATCTGACCATCACCGTGCCGGTCGGCACGGTGGTGATCAACGTCGCCACCGATGAAGTCATCGGCGACCTGACCCAGCACGGCGATCGCCTGCTGGTGGCCAAGGGCGGTCGTGGCGGCCTGGGCAACATGCACTTCAAGAGCTCGACCAACCGCTCGCCGCGCCAGGCGTTGCCGGGCGAGCCGGGCGAGGAGCGCACGCTGAAGCTGGAGCTGAAGCTGCTGGCCGATGTCGGCCTGCTGGGCTTCCCCAACGCCGGCAAGAGCACCCTGATCCGCGCCGTTTCGGCGGCGACGCCAAAGGTGGCTGATTACCCGTTCACCACGCTGTACCCGAACCTGGGCGTGGTGAAGGTGGAGAACCACCGCAGCTTCGTGATCGCCGACATTCCGGGCCTGATCGAAGGCGCGGCCGATGGCGCCGGCCTGGGCGCGCAGTTCCTGCGCCATCTGCAGCGCACCCGCCTGCTGCTGCACCTGGTGGACATCTCGCCGATGGAAGGTGGCGTGGACGGCATCTCGCCGGTGGAGCAGGTGCGTGCGATCGAGCGCGAGCTGGAGAAGCACGACCCGGAACTGCTGAAAAAGCCGCGCTGGCTGGTGCTGAACAAGGCCGACCTGATGTTCGAAGACGAGGCGCAGGCCGCGGCCGAGCAGATCGTTGCCGAGCTGGGCTGGAAGGAGCCGTGGTTCCTGGTCTCCGCACTGGGGCGCGAAGGCACCTTCCCGATCATGAGCCGGATCATGGCCTTCTTCGATCGCCAGAAGGAAGAAGAGCAGGAAGCCCGCGACGCGCAGTAATGCTGTTGTGGTTCCATGCGAAAAACCCGGCTTCGGCCGGGTTTTTTGTTGCCGGGGTCAGATCCCTTTTCCGCTGGAAAAGGGATCTGACCCCGGACGTGTCAAAAGTCCCGGATCGCGGGCAACAAAAAACCCGGCCGGGGCCGGGCTTTTGTCTGCAGCCCAACCCCGAAGGGCAGGGCGGCAACGCCGGATCAGGCGGCCTTGAGGGCCTTGATACGGTCGTTCAGGCGGCTCTTGTGGCGAGCAGCCTTGTTCTTGTGGATCAGGCCACGCGCGCTGAAGCGATCCAGGATCGGCTGGGCAACGGCGAAGGCGGCTTCGGCGCCGGCGGCATCGTTGGCGTCCAGCGCCTTGATCACTTTCTTGACAGCGGTGCGCAGCATCGAGCGCTGAGCCACGTTGCGCGCGTTGCGCACGACGGTCTGCTTGGCGCGCTTCTTGGCGGACTTGATATTGGCCACGGTGGTGGTTTCCTGAAAAAATCGGTGTTATGGGAACAGCAAGCTAGCTAGTATGATGGCGTAAGAAATGCACGTCAAGTCGATTGTCAAGAGGGACGCTGAGTGAGTTCACCCAAGTTGTTGCGGGGCCTGCTGTCGTTCAGCAGCATGACCATGGTCTCGCGCGTTCTCGGACTTGTCCGGGACTTCGTGGTGACCACCACGTTCGGCACCAACGCCATCACTGATGCTTTCTGGGTCGCCTTCAGGGTACCCAATTTCCTGCGCCGGTTGTTCGCCGAAGGGTCATTTGCCACCGCTTTCGTGCCGGTGTTCACGGAAGTGAAGGAAACCCGCAACCACGCCGAGCTGCGCGAACTGATGGCCCGCACCGCCGGCACCCTGGGCGGGGTGCTGATGCTGGTCACCGCACTGGCGCTGATCTTCGCGCCGCAGCTGGCCTCGGTCTTCTCCAGTGGCGTTGATACCGACCCGGTCAAGCAGGGCCTGCTGGTCGACCTGTTCCGCCTGACCTTCCCGTTCCTGCTGTTCGTCTCGCTGACCGCACTGGCCGGTGGTGCGCTGAACAGCTTCCAGCGCTTTGCCATGCCGGCGCTGACCCCGGTCATTCTCAACCTGTGCATGATCGCCGGCGCGCTGTGGCTGGCACCGCGGCTGGGCGGCACGCCGGAAAAGCAGATCCTGGCGCTGGGCTGGGCGGTGCTGGCCGCCGGCATCCTGCAGTTGCTGTTCCAGCTGCCCTCGCTGAAGGGCATCAACCTGCTGACCCTGCCGCGCTGGGGCTGGCGCCACCCGGGTGTGCGCAAGGTGATGACGCTGATGGTGCCGACCCTGTTTGGTTCCTCGGTGGCGCAGATCAACCTGCTGCTGGATACGGTGATCGCGGCCAAGCTGACCGACGGCTCGCAGTCGTGGCTGTCGCTGGCTGACCGCTTCCTGGAGCTGCCGCTGGGCGTGTTCGGCGTGGCGCTGGGCACGGTGATCCTGCCGGCGCTGGCCCGCCACCATGTCAGCACCGACCGCGAGGGCTTCTCGCGCTCGCTGGACTGGGGCCTGCGCATGACCCTGCTGATCTCGGTGCCGGCCATGCTGGGCCTGCTGCTGCTGGCCGAGCCGCTGATCGCGACCATCTTCCAGCACGGCCAGTTCAGCGCCTTCGACACCCGCATGACCGCGCTGTCGGTGTATGGCCTGAGCTTCGGCCTGCCGGCATTCGCCCTGCTGAAGGTGGTGCTGCCGGCCTTCTACGCCCGCCAGGACACCAAGACCCCGGTGCGCGCCGGCGTGGCGGCGCTGGTGGCCAACATGGTGTTCAACTTTGCCCTGCTGGCCGTGCTGTACCAGGTGATGGTGCCCGACGCGCTGAAGGCGCAGGGCGTGATGGCGGCCATCGGCAAGCAGCCGGGCCTGCACCTGGCACTGGGCATCGCCAGCGCGCTGTCCAGTTACCTGAACCTGGGCCTGCTCTGGTACTGGCTGGGCAAGACCGATGTCTACCAGCGCCGGCCGGGTTGGGGCGGCTATCTGCTGCGCCTGTTGCTGGCCTGTGCGGCCATGGTTGGCGTGCTGTTGGCCCTGCTGCACTGGCTGCCGGGTTTCTCCGCGATGCGTGTCTGGGAGCGGATCGGTGCCCTTGCGTTGCTGGTCGGCGGCGGCGGCGCGACCTATGCCGTGGCCATGCTGGCGATGGGCTTCCGTCCGCGCGACCTGCGCGGGCATTGATCGCGGCCCGTGGCGGCTATACTTCAGGGTTACACCATTGAAGCGGCGGCCCGGTCGGGCCGGAACGAGAGTTGATGAGCAGGCTGTTCAGAAGCGTCGAGGGCGGGGAGCTGTTCCCCAACGGAAGCGTGGTCTGTATCGGTGCATTCGACGGCCTCCACCTGGGCCATCGTGCGCTGGTCCGCCACGCGGTCGCCCGCGCGCGCGCCTTGGGCGTGGCCGCAGTGGCCGTGGCATTCGAGCCGCTGCCGCGTGAATTCTTCGCGCAGGGCACGCCGCCGCCGCGGCTGACCCTGGCGCGCAGCAAGGTCGAGATCCTGCGCGAGCTCGGTGTCGATGCGGTCGGCCTGCTGCGCTTCGACGCGGCGATGGCGGCGATGCCGGCCGAGACCTTCGTGCGCCGGTTGCTGGTGCACCGGCTGGGCGCCCGCGAAGTCTGGATCGGGCCGGAGTTCTGCTTCGGCAACCGCCGCCGCGGTGATCTGGCACTGCTGCAGGAGATGGGCGCCGAACTGGGCTTCAGCGCCGGCGAGATTGAAGCGGTGGACCTGCATGGCGAGCGCATCTCCAGCACCCGCATCCGCCAGCTGCTGCAGGGGGGCGATTTCGCCCGCGCCAACGACCTGCTCGGTCGCCCGTATGCGATCAGCGGGCGCGTGGTGCGCGGTCGCCAGCTTGGCCGTACGCTGGGCTTCCCCACCGCCAACCTGCGCTTCCCGAAGACCCCGGCGCTGTCGGGCATCTACGCAACCTGGGTGCACGGCGTGTTCGACCAGCCGTGGCCGTCGGTGTCCAGCTTCGGCACTCGGCCGACGGTGGAGGGCGTGGAGCCGCTGCTGGAAGCGCACCTGTTCGATTTCCAGGGCGACCTGTACGGGCGCCACATCGACGTGGAGTTTGTCGCCAAGCTGCGCGACGAAGAGAAATTCAATGATCTGGCGGCACTGACCGACCAGATGCACCGCGACGCCGAACAGGCGCGCGCCCTCCTTTCCGAACATAGATTGCGAGCCACTGCGTGAGCCAGGACTACAAGACCACCCTGAACCTGCCAGCCACCGAATTCCCGATGCGCGGCGACCTGCCCAAGCGCGAGCCGGGCATTCTGGCGCAGTGGGAAGCGCAGGGGCTCTACCAGCAGCTGCGTGACAACGCCGCCGGCCGCCCGCTGTTCGTGCTGCACGACGGCCCGCCCTACGCCAACGGCCGCATCCACCTGGGCCATGCGGTCAACAAGATCCTGAAGGACATCATCGTCAAGTCGCGCTACCTGGCCGGCTTCGATGCGCCCTATGTGCCGGGCTGGGACTGCCATGGTCTGCCGATCGAGATCGCGGTCGAGAAGAAGTGGGGCAAGGTCGGCACCAAGCTCGATGCGGTTGAATTCCGGCAGAAGTGCCGCGAGTTCGCCGAAGAGCAGATCAACATCCAGCGCGTGGACTTCAAGCGCCTGGGCGTGACCGGCGATTGGGACAACCCGTACAAGACCCTGAGTTTCGACTTCGAAGCCAATGAGATCCGTGCGCTGGCCAAGGTCGTCGCCAACGGTCACCTGGTGCGTGGTGCCAAGCCGGTGTACTGGTGCTTCGACTGTGGCTCGGCACTGGCCGAGGCGGAGATCGAGTACCAGGAAAAGGAATCGCCGGCGATCGACGTGGCCTACGCCGCGCGCGATGCCCAGGCCATCGGCAAGGCGTTCGGTGTGAGCGTGCCGGCCGACGTCGAAGTGGCCGTGCCGATCTGGACCACCACCCCGTGGACGCTGCCAGCCTCGCTGGCGGTGTCGCTGGGCGCGGAAATCAACTATGTGCTGGCCGAAGGCCCGGCCCACAACGGCAAGCGCCGTTGGCTGGTGCTGGCCGCCGCGCTGGCCGAGCGCTCGCTGCAGCGCTACGGCGTCGAGAGCGTCGTGCTGCACGGTGAAACCACCGGTGCGGCGCTGGAGAACCAGCTGCTGGCGCATCCGTTCTATCCGGAGCGCGACATCCCGCTGCTCAATGGCGACCACGTCTCCGACGAGGACGGTACCGGTGCGGTGCACACCGCCCCTGGCCACGGCCAGGAAGACTTCGTGGTCAGCCAGAAGTACGGCCTGCTGGACAAGTACAACGCCGGGCAGGTGACCCCGATCGACGGCCGTGGCGTGTACCTGGAATCGACCCCGCCGGCCGGTGAGGTGGTGCTGGCCGGCCAGCACCTGTGGAAGGCGCAGGAGGCCATCGTCGGCGTGCTGCGTGACAATGGTTCGCTGCTGGCCTTCCACCCGATCCGCCACAGCTATCCGCACTGCTGGCGCCACAAGACACCAGTGGTGTTCCGCGCGACTCCGCAGTGGTTCATCTCGATGGACAAGGCCAACCTGCGCAGCGATGCGCTGGCTGCGATCGACACTGTCGGCTGGTTCCCGACCTGGGGCAAGGCGCGCATCCAGAGCATGGTCGACGGTCGCCCGGACTGGACCATCTCGCGCCAGCGCACCTGGGGCGTACCGATCGCACTGTTCACCCATCGCCAGACCGGCGAGATCCACCCGCGCTCGGTGGAGCTGATGCAGCAGGTCGCCGACCGCGTCGAAGCCGAGGGCATCGATGTGTGGTACTCGCTGGACGCCGCCGAACTGCTCGGCGCCGAAGCGGCCGACTACGAGAAAGTCACCGACATCCTCGACGTCTGGTTCGATTCGGGCGTGACCCATGAAGGCGTGCTCGCCGCGCGTGGCTTCGGCAAGCCGGCCGACCTGTACCTGGAAGGCTCCGACCAGCACCGCGGCTGGTTCCAGTCCTCGCTGCTGACCGGCGTGGCGATCGACAAGCGCGCGCCGTACAAGCAGTGCCTCACCCACGGCTTCACCGTGGATGAGCACGGCCGCAAGATGTCCAAGTCGCTGGGCAACGGCATCGAGCCGCAGGACATCATGAACAAGCTGGGCGCGGACATCCTGCGCCTGTGGATCGCCTCGGCCGACTACAGCAACGAGATGTCGCTGTCGCAGGAAATCCTGAAGCGCAATGCTGACGCCTACCGCCGCCTGCGCAACACCGCACGCTTCCTGCTCGGCAACCTGGACGGTTTCGATCCGGCCCGGCACCTGCAACCGCTCGGGCAGATGGTCGCGCTGGACCGCTGGATCGTGCATCGCGCCTGGGAGCTGCAGGAGAAGATCAAGACGGCCTACGACGGCTACAACATGGCCGAGATCGTGCAGCTGCTGCTGAACTTCTGCAGCGTGGATCTGGGCTCGCTGTACCTGGACGTGACCAAGGACCGCCTGTACACCATGCCGACCGATTCGCACGGTCGCCGTTCGGCACAGAGCGCGATGTACCACATCGCCGAAGCGTTCACCCGCTGGGTGGCGCCGATCCTGACCTTCACCGCCGACGAGCTGTGGGGCTACCTGCCGGGCGAACGTGCCGGCCATGTGCTGTTCACCACCTGGTACGACGGCCTGGCGCCGCTGCCGGCCGGTGCCCAGCTCAACGCCGCCGATTTCGACCAGCTGCTGGCTGTGCGCGAGCAGGTGGCCAAGGTGCTCGAGCCGATGCGTGCAAACGGCGCGATCGGTGCCGCGCTGGAAGCGGAAATCACCATCGCCGCCAGCGAAGAGCAGGCCGCGAAGTGGCAGCCGCTGGCCGATGAACTGCGCTTCCTGTTCATCAGCGGCGACGTGCAGGTGCGGCCGGCGACCACCGACGAGGTGTTCGTCAGCGCCCAGCCGACCACCAAGACCAAGTGCGTGCGCTGCTGGCACCATCGCGCCGATGTCGGCAGCAACGCCGACCATCCGGAACTGTGCGGCCGCTGCGTGAGCAACATCACCGGTGCCGGTGAAGTGCGGAGCTGGTTCTGATGGCCGCGTCCCGTCCGCATCCGAACGCCCTGGTCTGGCTGCTGCTGTCGGCCGCCATCATCGGCCTGGACCAGTGGTCCAAGGCCTGGGTGCTGTCGAGCCTGCCGGAGTTCCAGCCGGTGGTGGTCATCGACGGCTTCTGGAACTGGTACCGCACCTACAACACCGGTGCGGCGTTCAGTTTCCTGAGTGACGCCGGTGGTTGGCAGAAGTACTTCTTCACCGCGCTGGCGATCGCCATCAGCGGCCTGATGGCCTGGTGGCTGCGCGGCACCGCCCGTGGCAACTGGAAGGCCGCGGTGCCGTATGCGCTGATCATCGGCGGTGCCATCGGCAACGTGATCGACCGCCAGGTGCACGGCCATGTGGTCGATTTCATCCAGTGGTACGTGGGCAGCTATACCTGGCCCTCGTTCAACATCGCCGATTCGGCCATCGTGGTGGGTGCCATCGGCATCGCCCTGTTTGGCCTGTTCGACGGCAAGTCCGCCAAAAAGGCGGATAATGCCAATCCGAAACCGTAAGCCGGCCGCTGCCGGGAGATTGAACTGATGGATGTGCTGCTCGCCAACCCGCGTGGTTTCTGTGCCGGTGTCGATCGTGCGATCGAGATCGTCAAGCGCGCGATCGAAACGCTGGGCGCGCCCATCTACGTCCGCCATGAAGTGGTGCACAACCGCTTCGTGGTCGACGACCTGAAGCAGCGCGGCGCGATCTTCGTCGAAGAGCTCGACGAGGTTCCGGACAACAACACGGTGATCTTCAGCGCGCATGGCGTCTCCCAGGCCGTGCGCCAGGAAGCCGAGCGCCGTGGCCTGAAGGTGTTCGACGCGACCTGCCCGCTGGTGACCAAGGTCCACTTCGAAGTCGCCCGCCACTGCCGTGCCGGCCGTGACGTGGTGCTGATCGGCCATGCCGGTCACCCGGAAGTGGAAGGCACCATGGGCCAGTGGAACCGCGAAGCCGGTACCGGCCAGATCTACCTGGTCGAGGATGTCGAGCAGGTTGCCACGCTGCACATCAACCAGCCGGACAACTTCGCCTACACCACCCAGACGACGCTGTCGGTGGACGATACGCGCGGCATCATCGATGCGCTGCGCGAGCGTTTCCCGGCGATGCAGGGCCCGAAGAACGACGACATCTGCTACGCCACGCAGAACCGCCAGGACGCCGTGCGCGACCTGGCCAAGCGCTGCGACCTGGTGCTGGTGGTCGGTTCGCCGAACAGCTCCAACTCGAACCGTCTGAGCGAACTGGCCCGCCGTGAAGGTGTGGAGTCGTACCTGATCGACGGTGCGCACGAGATCGACCCGGCGTGGGTGGTGGGCAAGCAGCACATCGGCGTGACCGCTGGCGCCTCGGCGCCGCAGGTACTGGTCGATGGCGTGCTGGCGCGCCTGGCCGAGCTGGGTGCAACCGGCGTGGGCGAGCTGGAAGGCGAACCGGAATCGATGGTGTTCGCGCTGCCGAAGGAACTGCGTCTGCGCCTGGTCGACTGACCGGGAAGCGCCTCATCCACGCATGGCGTGGATCTACTGAAACTGCTCTGGTGGGTGCGAACCTTGGTTCGCACGCTTTTTGTCATGCGAGGATGGCCGGCCCGCCCATGACCTTTGGCCATGGGGCAGGGCACTTTACAGGCCTAGCATCGGAGGATTCTCCGCTGTTGGATGCTGCCCGATGAAGACCCGAGCCCTGGTGATGTCCGTGCTGTTCGCGCTGGCTGCTTCGCCTGCACTGGCGCAGACCTCGCCGCCTGCCGACGCCGCGGCTCCCGGCCTGCTGCGCATCGATGTGGATGCGCGCGATCTCGCTCGCCGCATCTTCAAGGTGACCGCCACCGTACCGGTCAAACCCGGTCCGATGACCCTGCTGTACCCGCAGTGGATTCCCGGCAACCATTCGCCCACCGGGCCGATCGACAAGCTGGCCGGCCTGCGCGTGACCGCCAACGGCAAGCCGTTGGCCTGGCAGCGCGACCAGTACAACGTCTATGCGTTCAAGGTAGACGTGCCCGAGGGCGTCAGCGAGATCGTCGCCCACTTCGACTTCCTGTCCTCGCAGGGCGGCAGCCAAGGCCGGGTGGTGATGACCCCGGAGATGCTCAACCTGCAGTGGAATGCCAACTCGCTGTATCCGGCCGGCGTCGATACACGCGACCTGCAGGCGCAGGCCAGCGTGATCCTACCCAAGGGCTGGTCGTTTGCCACTGCGCTGGAAACCGCGCGCCGCGACGGCGATACCGTGGTGTTCAAGCCGATCTCCTATGACCACCTGGTCGATTCGCCGTTGTTTGCCGGCGAGCACTACCAGCGCATCGATCTCGATCCGGGCGCGAAGGTGCCGGTGCACCTCAATGTGTTTGCCGACGAGGCCAAGTCGCTGAAGCCGAGCGAGGCACAGATCACCCTGCACCGCGCACTGGTGCGGCAGGCCGACAAGCTCTACGGTGCGCGCCACTACAACCACTATGAATTCCTGCTGGCGTTGACCGACCGTCTTGGTGGCATCGGCCTGGAGCATCACCGTTCCAGCGAGAACAGTGCCGACCCGGGTTACTTCACCGAGTGGGACGACAACGCCTGGATGCGCGATCTGCTACCGCACGAGTACACCCATTCCTGGAACGGCAAGTACCGGCGTGGCGCTGACCTGGCAACCGCCAACTTCAACACGCCGATGGGCGACAGCCTGCTGTGGGTCTACGAAGGTCAGACCCAGTTCTGGGGACAGGTGCTGGCGGCACGCTCGGGGCTGTGGTCGACGGCGCAGGCGCGCGACATGCTGGCCAATGTGGCCGCGACCTATGATCGCGGCCGCCCGGGCCTGGCCTGGCGCCCGTTGCAGGACACCACCAACGACCCGACCATCGCCCAGCGCCGGACGTTGCCGTACCGCAACTACCAGATGAGCGAAGACTATTACTCCGGTGGCCAGATGCTGTGGCTGGAAGTGGAGGGCAAGCTGCGCGAACTGAGCGGCAACCGCCGCAGCCTGGATGACTTCGCGCGCGCCTTCTTCGGGGTTGGCAACGGTGACTGGGACGTCAACCCCTACACCTTCGACGACGTGGTGGCGACCTTGAACGGCATCGTGTCGTACGACTGGGCGACGTTCCTGCGCGGGCGCCTGGACGGCCACGGTTCGTTGACCGGGGGGCTGGAACTGGCGGGCTGGAAGCTGGTCTACCGCGATACTCCGAACGACGCCTACAAGGCGCAGGAAAAGCGTGCCAAGGCCGCACTGCTGGCCTATTCGCTGGGCGCGACCGTGCTCGACAGCGGCGTGGTCGGCGACGTGATCTGGGACAGCCCGGCGTTCAACGCCGGTCTTGCACCCGGCATGAAGGTGATTGCGGTTGGCGGGCGCGAGTACAGCAGCCAGCGCTTGAAGCATGCGGTGGCGACGGCGGCCAAGGACAAGGCGCCGATCGTCCTGCTGGTGAAGCAGTTCGACCGCATCGAGACGATGAACATCGACTACCACGGTGGCCTGCAGTATCCGGTGCTGGAGCGTATCGCCGGCAAGCCTGACCGCCTGGCGGACCTGTGGAAGGCGCGATGAAACCGCGCGCCCGCGATGGCGTGATCCTGTTGATGGCGATCCTCGCCATCGTCGGTGCGTTCCTGCATGGCGACGGGCGCTGGCTGCACTGGCTGGCCAAGCCGGCGACCACGCTGCTGATCGCTGCCATCGCCTGGCGGGTGCGTGATCCTGCGCAGCCGTCCTACCGGCGCGCGGTGCTGGCCGGCATGCTGTTGTCGTGCCTGGGTGACATCGCGCTGATGTTGCCGATGGACGCGTTCGTACCGGGGCTGGTGGCGTTCCTGCTGGCGCACCTCTGCTACATCGTCGCCTTCCGTGAGGGCCTGCGTGCCGGGCGTGGCCTGCTCGCCGCCAGCATCCTGCTCGGTGCGTTCGCTGTACTCAATGTGCTTGGGCTGTGGCCGCACCTGCCTGCACCGATGCGTATGCCGGTGCTGGCGTACGTGGTGGTGCTGGCCTCGATGGCGATGTTGGCCTTGGCACGGCAATGGCGCAGCCCGCAGCCTGCCGTGGAAGCCCGAAGTGCGCCCTGGGCTGCCGTCGGTGCGCTGCTGTTCGTGGCCAGCGATTCGCTGCTGGCCTGGGACCGCTTCGCCGGCGGCCTGCCACTGGCCAGCCTGCTGGTGCTGTCCACCTATTACGGCGCGCAGTACGCCATCGCCCGTTCGGTGAAATAGAAAAAGGGGACGGAGGGGATTAAGTCGCAGACCGCACCAAGGCACATGCGACTTAATCCCCTCCGTCCCCTTTTTGCGTTGACTATCGTCGGTTCGCGTGGCCGGAACGCCCCTGTGCGTCGAACGAGAGTCGTGCGGACTGGCGATCGCCGGCGACCTCGTCCGGCAGCCACACCAGCCTGCCGCCCTTGCGCACGATCACATAGACGTGGCCGACGTCACCCGGCGTGGCCATCAGCGCGTTGCGCTGCGCCTGCAGCGCCTGGGCGACGCGTGGCACCGCCTCGAAATCGATGTTGGCCAGCGCCGTGCTGCTGCGGCGCAGGGTGATGGTGGGCGCGAAGCGCTGCGGATCGACCGGGTCACCCTTGCGCCACTGGCCGTGCTCGAAGTGGTAGCTGTCCACGTGCGTAGGTTGCTGCGGATCGACCAGATCCAGATTGATGCGGCCATCATCGTAGAAGCGGATGCTGTGGAACACCATCAACCGGTGCCCGGCCAGGGCTGGCATCTGTTCCAGTGCCTGGCGGGCGGCCAGCAGGTAGTCCGCATCGAACAAGCGGTTGCTGCGTTCGGGCATCGGCATCGACCGCGGTTCGGGAATCGGTGCGAGCGAAGCAGGCCGCTCGCGCGGTGGAGGCGTGGTGATCGGCGTGGTTGCGCGGTCATCCTGCACCGAATGGCCCATCGTTTCGGCAAGGGTCTGCAGTGCCCCGCCGGCAACGGCGACGCCGGCCAGCAACAGCAGCACCATCGAAAATACCAGTCGCGTCGAGGGGGGCTGCTTCATACACCCTCCAGGCGAACGTTGCCGCGATCTTCCGGGTCGTACAGCAGCGTGACCTGCTCGCGTGGAAGGTTGGCCAGCTCGATCAACGGGATGAAGCGGCGCACGTTCACCTGCTGTATGCCACCTTCGCGGTCGGTGTACTCCAGCTGGAACTCCACCTGCGGCTGCTCGTTGAGGTAGGTGCCGGTCTGGCGCAGCTTCAGCACCTTCGCATCCACGCCGATGCCGCGGTACTTCAGCGCGTCTCCGCGTGCATCGGCCTGCAGCAGGCGCCCCAGGACGCGCAGGCCCAGGGCGTAGCCGCACAACACCAGCGGGCACACCAGCAGTGGGTGGCCGAAGGACATGAACGTCCAGCCCAGGCCCTCACTCTGCAGCCGATAGGCGAGCACGTAGGCGCTGGCAACCACGACGATGCCGATGACCGCGCCGGCGCCGCGGCGCCAGAGGCTGGCGACATCAAGTTCGGGCTGGGCGCCCTCCAGCACCACATTGGGGAACGCACCCGGCGTCCGGCTCAGGCGAACCTCGATGCGCTGGCCGGCCACGAAACGCTGCAGCTGCGGTTTGCTGTCCACCACCAGCATCTGTTCATTGATCGGCGTGCCGGACAGGTTCTGGAAGCCAAGCTTCAGTCTCCACTGCGCGAAGCCGCGCACCTGCACGCCGGTCTGCTCGGCCTGTTCGATGAACGCATCACGCGGCTCACCGTCGGCCAGGATGGTGCGCACCCGATGCAGCGCGCGCGGCGGGCCCAGCAGCAGGTAGTGCAGGAAGGCGAGCAGCAACGCGAGCCACAGGGCCAGCGACAGGGCGAGCAGCAGCAGGGCCAGCCATGGCGCGCTGCGGTCGGCCAGTGGCACCGGCCACGACGTGCCGAAGTAGAGGATGCAGGGGAAGGGCAACGCGAAGAACAGCAGGAACGCGCCCCAGAACCAGAGATAGGCCTTCATGGGGTGGTGGGGGACCGATGGAACAGGGCGCGTAGGGTACTACGCTCAGCGGATCTGCAGGGTCAGCAGGAAGTAGCGGCCAAGTGGATCGTCCAGCCCCGGCATCTGGCCGCCATTGCCGACCAGGTAGTTCACCGGTTGCGTGTCGAGCACGTTGTGCACGTCCAGCGCGGCGACCACGCGCGGCCCCAGCCGCCTTGCCAGGTGCAGGTTCCAGCGCAGCTGCCGCGGATTCATGCAATGGTTCTGCTCGCGCTGTTCCTCCGGGCATTCCGCACCGGGCAGCCAGGCACGCGTGCGCCCTACCTGGTTGCCGCGCAGGGCGATGTCCCAGTTGCTGTTCTGCCACTGCACATTGAGCACGGCGGCCATCGCTGGCGTGACATGGCCACGCAGGTCCACCGTCGCTTCGTGGCCACGCTCGCGGCGCAGTTCCTGCTGCTTCAGCGCATCGAGCGAGAACAGCCACTGGCCGGTGCTGCCGGTGTCGATGTGGTACTCCCCGCGCAGAACAAGGTTGCGCGACGTGGTGCGGCCGATGTTGTCGAAGGACAGGCGCAGGTTGTGCAGGTTGCCGTCCTCGTCCAACTCCCACGTGCTTGAATTCCACACTGCGTCGGCCGGTTGCAGGGCCAGGATCTCGTTGCGCAGTTCGACGATGTTGTGGGTCAGCGACAGTGAAAACGCATCGGTCGGTGTCCAGGTCGCACCCAGGGAATGGCTGCGCGACCGCTCCGCTTTCAGCGCATCGTTCTCCACCACGTCCACGGTTACGCTGCAGCGTCCGTTGCCGTTGCTCTGCGCGCAGTTGGGCAGTGCGCTGGAGGCGGGTAGTTCGATCGCGCCGAAATAGCCCGGCGGCCGCCGTTGCTCGAACAGGCTGGGGGCCCGGTAGCCGCGCCCGGTGGCAAGCAGGAATGACCACTGCGGTGTCGGGCTCCAGCGTACGCCCACGCGGGGCGAGAAAGCCTGGTAATCGCCATCGCGGTCCCAGCGTGCTGCCAGGTCCATGCGCAGCGTGCGCGCCAATGGCAGGCCGAGTTCGGCGTAGGCACCGCCACTGCGGCGTGACAGGTGGCGTTGTTCCTGTGGCAGGCCCAGCGCCAGGTCGCCCTGGCTCAGCAGCGCGTCGGGATGCGACGTCCAGCGTTCCTGGCGCAGGTCGATGCCGGTGGCCACTTGTGCAGCACCGCCGGCCAATGGCATCAACTCGCGCTGCATGCCCCACCAGCCCTGCCACTGCTCGGTGCGCCCGCGGTTGCGGATCGAAGGGAACAACTGCGCGGCGGTCTCTGCCGGCAACGAGGTGAAGCCGGGCAGGAAATCCAGCGTCTCGGCAGCGCGCAGCAGTGGTTGGGCGCGCACGGTGCCGGATGTCGTCAGGGTGACATCGCTGCGCTGTGCGCTGATGCCGGCATCCCAGCTGCGGCGGCCCTGGTCGCGGCCCATGCCGAAGGTGACGTCGGCATCGGTGGCACGTACATGCGGACGCACGTTGCCGGCTTCGCGCAGCACGCTGTTGAAGGTGAACCCATAAAGCCCGATGGCTACGGCGGTCGGGCCGAGGTCGAAGCGTTGCCGGTTGTGGCTGGCCCGCGCCTCGGCGTAGGCGTAGCGGCCTTCGCCGCGCTCATGCCGATAGCGCAGGTAGGCCGAGGCGGTGTCCGAGGCCGGTTGCAGCGAACGCGGGCGTGCGCTGTCAAACCAGCAGGCACCATCGCGCCGTTTCAATGGCCCTTCGCAGCGCTTTGCCGGCCAGTAGCGTCCATCGCGGAACGCGCCGATCAGGTACTGCGAGGTTTCCGCATGCCATTCGCGGCGATCGCCGGCCACGTGGTCGATGCGATGCAGGTCGACGCCAGCGAACCAGCGGTCCCCTCCGTCGCGCACGCCACCGGTGGCCGCCTGCAGGCGATACTGGCCGGCGTCGCCGCGCCCGCTCAGGCCGGTCTGCAGCATGGCTTCAGGGCCATCGGCCTGGTCACGCAGGATGATGTTGACCACGCCGGACATCGCGTCGGCACCATAGATGGCCGACGCACCGCCACGCACCAGTTCGATGCGCTCGACGAAGCTGAGCGGGATGCCCCCCAGGTCGGTGAGCCCGCCCTGTTCCAGCGACACCATCGGATAGCGTGGCAGGCGCCGGCCATTGACCAGGAACAAGGTCGCACGCGGACCCATGCCGTCCAGGCTGGTGGTGGTGGCCGCACCCACCGGCAGGTACTGCGAATCGCCACTGCGCGAGGTGCTCATCGCCGGGTGGCCGTTCATGCCCGGCAAGTGCCGCAGCAGGTCGAACAGGCTGCCGTAACCGCTGCGCAGGATGTCATCGCGGTCGATGATGGTCACCGGCAGCGTGGTCTGCACGGAGGTGCGCGGCAGCCGGCTGCCGGTGACATGGATCGGCGCCAGCTCCACCTGCGGTGGCGTCTCGGGCACCCCGCCCGGCGACGGTACCGCGGGCATCGCACGCGTCGCGACCGGCGGGGGCGATGGCGGTGCTGGCCGGGTGCGGCGGACGACGAATCCACCGGCAGGCGTGCGCAGGATGGTCACCGGCATGCCGGCGACCAGTTCCTTCAGGGCCGTGGCCGCATCGCGTTGGCCATGGGTGCCGGCCGTGCGCAGGCCATCCAGTTCACGCGCATCGAACAGCAGGGCGATGCCACTCTGGCGCGCCCATTGCTGCAGGGCCGGTGCGAGTGGGCCTGAACCCACATGGACCTCCAGGGTGCCGGCCTGTTCGGCTGCATCGGCAGAGGGCAGCGCGGCGATGCTCAGCGCGAAGCAGAACAGGGTGCAGAGCAGCCCCTCCCGCAGCGCGCCCGGTACTGCCTTCACTGCAGGCCTCCTCAGTACGTGCGGCGCAGTTCCAGCGCGCCATCCGGTCGCGTCTGGCCAGCTACCGACCAGCCCAGTTCCAGCGCCGACAGCAGTTCCTGCGCATCGCCGGCACGGAAGGTGCCACTCACGGCCAGGCTGGCGATCTCGGGATCGGCGATCACCAGCGGCGTGCGACCGTAGCGGTTCATGCGCTCGACCACGATCGACAGCGGCGTGGCATCGAACACCAGCTGTCCCTGCAGCCAGCCTTCGGCAGCGGCATTGGACGACAGCGCCGGGCCGGGCTGGAAGCGGCCCGATGGCAGCACCTGCAGCTGCTGGCCGGGTGCCAGGGTGTGCTGCGTCCCCCCATTGCTGACTTCCACCGCACCTTCCAGCAGTGCGACTTCGACCAGGCCGTCGTTCAGGCGCTCCACCTGGAAGGTGGTGCCGATGTCGCGGATGGTGCTGTCGCCGGCGCGCAGCTGCAGCGCCTTGCTCGACGGTGCGACCTGCAGCTGCACGCGGCCCCGTTCCAGCACCAGGTTGCGATGGCGCCAACCGAATCGGGCATGCAGCGTGGTGCCCGCATCCAGCGTGGCCACGCTGCCATCGGCCAGCGTCTGCTGCCGGGGCTGGTGGGAATCGTTGGCATAGCGCAGCGGCGTGGGGTTGCCGTCGATGGCGACCATCCAGCCGATCCCGATGGCCAGGCAGACGCCTGCGGCGGCGGCCACTGCCGGCAGCCAGCGACGCTGTGCCGGCCGTGCCGCACGTGCTGCGGCGGTGCGCAGCCACGGGTCAGCGGCCAGTTCTTCGCCCCGCTGGAACAGGGTCTCGGCCTGGATCCAGGCGCTGACATGGGCCGGGTCCTCGGCCAGCCAGTCCTCGAACCTCTCTCGCTCGCCCGGCGTGCAGTCCGGAGCCTCCAGCCGCGCCACCCAGGCGCTGGCGCGTTCAAACATCAGGGTGTCTTCCCTGGGGCTGGCGTGACTCATCCGTTGTCCCTGTCGTTGTGCAGCGGATCCGATCCGAGTTCCTGGCGCAGGCCCTGCAGGGCGCGGGCGATATGTTTTTCCACGGTCTTGGCGGTGATTCCACAGTGCCGCGCGATCTGCGTATAGCTCATGCCGGTGATCCGGTTGAGCAGGTACACCTCGCGCGCGCGCTCGGGCAGCTTGAACAGGGCCTGCCGCAGCAGGGACAGCATCTGCCCGGACTCGGCCTGGCGCAATGGATCGGGCGACGTGCTGGAGGGCTCGTCGCCGCCATCGTGTTCGGCAAGGGACAGGTGTGGCCGCGACTGCGACGAGCGGCCACGGTCTGCCAGGCGGTTGCGGGCGATACGATACAGCAGCAACCGCAGCTCGTCGGCACTGTGCGCGCGATAGCGGATCAGCCGCTCCATGCAGTCCTGCGCGATGTCCTCGGCATCCTCCGGCCCAACGCCGCGCGTGCGCAGGAAAGCGCACAACGGCGCGCGTTCTTCCCGTACGAACGCAATGAACGCGTCCGTCGGCACGGACAGGTCCGGCGCGCGATGGATCAGAGGAGAGGGGGTGGACAGGGCTGGCCTCGGGCGTCGGTGGCGGGTGCGTCTTCGAGTTTTACGCGACGATGACCGGATGGGGAAGAGTGTGCATGGCCCCTGATTCCATTGTGAATGCATTCATGTTTCGGGGGCTGGTGCGCTGGGGGAGTTTGCGCCGCCCGGACGTTGAACTCCTGACCCGTGTGTTGCGGGTGGAGAGAGAACACATGAAGCATTCGAAGTTGAGCCTGGCCCTGGCCGGGCTGATGGGCATCACCGCCATGGCGGCGGTTGATGACGTCATGGCAATGAATTATCACGTGCGGGACGATCGCGTCTTCCTCAGCGGCGGCGTCACCGTCGCCGACGTGGTGGCGCTGCCCGCGCTGCTGGCCAAGGCACAGGCTGAAGGCCGTCCGATCCGCGAAGTCGTGCTGCGCACATCCAATGGTGGCGCGCTGATCGCCGGCGAGTGGCTGCAGGCGGTGATCCGCACCCAGGGCCTGGACACCATCGTGTCCGGCCACTGCATCTCGTCCTGCTCGATCATGCAGTCCGGTGGCGTCAACCGTTACCTCGGCGGCGATCTGCCACTGATCGACTCGGTGCAGATCCACGCCGCCAGCAGTGGCGGCAAGATCACCTATGCGCCGTCAGCGCGCATGACCCAGATCTACACAGGCAACTACGGCGGCGGCATGGATGCGGGCCTGTTGCACAAGGCGATGTATGAAGTGGTTCAACCCAATGGCCTGCTGGTATTCCGCGACCCGGCGCGCACCACGGGTACGTCGGTCACCTTCGATCCGGATGGCAGCGGCAGCAAGCTGGAGTCGTTCCCGGGCCAGGACATCCGCGGCAACAACATCATCAACACGGCAGGCTATCGCGATCCGGGCGACACCCTCCGTGTCACCAGCAACGTCAGCGGCGACATCAACCCGGGCTACCTGCGCACCGCGCGCCAGCTGCAGGCCTTCGTCGACGACGATTTCGCGCGCTGGAACACCGACTGGGCCAGCACCTACATCAACGATGCGGTGAGCCTGTACAACGTCTCCACGCGGGGGGCGAACGGCATCGGCACGCAGTCGCTGCAACAGATGCTCGCCGATCCCGACCTCCAGGATGAGCTGCGCGGCCAGTTGCGGTTGGCCGATCTGGATGCCTCGACCCTGGCAAGTTCGGCGGGCGTGATCCGTGTCAGCAATGGCGCTACCTGGCGCACCGCCGAAACCACTGGCGCCGATTTCATTCTGGTGGACAACGGCACCATCGCACTGGAGGGTGGTGCGCTGCGCACCCCCGAGCTGCGCGTGATGCCGGGCAGCATCGTGGTCGGCCATGGTGATATCGCATCGGTCGGCACCGACAGCGATGCGCTGCTGGATGGCACCGGCCCGTCCTACCGCGAAGACGGCTTCAACCGCCTGCGCGTGTTCGGCACGTTGATGCCGCGTGGTGGTGATCTGGTGACCCACGGCTACGTCAACATCATGCCCGGCGGGCAGGTGCTGTTCGATGTTACCGAAACCGGTGGTACCGGCAGTGGCCGCCTGCGCGTCGGCAGCTTCTACGATGGCGGCTCCGAGGAGGGTGCGCTGGTGATCGCGCAGGGCGCACATCTGGCGCTGAACGTGGCCCAGGGCTTCTATGCCGGCACCTACCGTCGCGACCTGGTGGAAGGACCGATCTACCAGGGGGGCTTCCAGGATGCCGTGCGGCTGGGCGATGCCGGCTACAGCGCCAGCATCACGGCCGGTGAAGTGTTCCGCCCGCGCCACAATTCGCTGCTCAGCTTCAACGTCAACCAGACCGCCGACGGCCTGTGGCTGACCGCCAACCCGGGCTTCGATCAGCTGGGCCTGTTCGCCAACGGCACCTCCGGCGACGGCCTGGGGCGCGCGCTGGCCGCTGCAGCGGACCGCCAGGACAGCGGCCTGAAGTCGTTGCTCGGCGCGCTGCAGTTCAGCGACCGCGATGTGATCGCACAGCAGGCTGGCGCCCTGCGCGGTGATGCGCATGCCAGCCTGCGCCTGGCCGACAATGCACTGATCGGCAGCATCGGCAACGTGGTGCAGCAGCACCAGGCAGCGATGCGCAGTGGCGGCGATGCAGACGGGTTGGCTTCGCAGGCGGCGCAGTCGGTGTCGGCGCAGCCGGGCATGCGCCATGGCAGCCTGTTCAACCAGCTGGCCATGCATCTGGCTGAACCGGCCGGCGAGGCTGCTGGCGACAGCCGCGTGGCGGGGCGCAGCCATGGCCTGTGGGCGCGCGGTTTCGCCAGCCATGGCCGCATCGACGCCGACGGTGGTGTGGCCGGCCTGAGCCACACTGTCGGCGGCATCGTGATCGGTGCCGATACCCGCGTGGCCGATGACCGCGTGACCCTCGGCGTGAGCGTGGCCGCCGCCGACATGTCGACCAAGGCCAGCGACGGCTCCGGCTTCAGTGGCGACGTACGCGCGCTGGATGTGGGCGGCTACCTGGATGCGACCTATTCGCGGGGCTACCTGTCGGCGGCCGTGCGCTACACCGACCTGCGGCATGACACCCGCCGCAGTGTCGGCGGCATTGATGGGCTGCAGCAGCCTCTGCGCGCGAAGTACAGCAACGATGCCATCTCGGCACGGGTGGAGCATGCGTTCTCCTTCACCACTGGAAAGGGTCTGGTGATCCAGCCGCTGCTGCCGGTGGTGGACTACGCACGGACCTCGGCCACCCGTTTCAATGAAGGGCAGGGCGCCGGTGCGCTGGTGGGCCGCAGCGGCAGCCTGGAGAGCATTCGTGTGGGTGCCGGCCTGCAGCTGTTCAAGACCTTCGAAGGCAACAACGCTGAGCGCATCACCCCGCGTGCCCGCGTGGTCTGGCAGAAGGAACTGGGTGACACCCAGGCCCGCTACAGCACCGGCTTCGCCGCAGCTCCGGACCTGCTGTTCGGTGCCAGCAGCCAGGCCGTGGGCGAGCAGGTGCTGGCTTGGAACGTCGGCGTGACCAGCCGCGCCAGCGAGCGCCTGTCGATCATGGCCGACTACGTGGGTGAGCGCCGGGACGGGCAGATCCAGAACGGCGTGATGCTGGGCCTGGGCTACCGGTTCTAAGGGGCACTCGGTCCCGGCGATATCCGTATCGCCGGGACCATCCCATCAGGGCAGGTGCTGCGGTATGGTCGGCAGGGAATTCCAGCCAGGCCTGTCCATGCAGATCGCCGTTTTCAGTGCCCGCCCCTACGATCGTCGCTTCCTCGACGAGGCCAACCAGCGCGATGCGGCCGGGCAGGGCTTTGCATTCGTGTACTTCGATGCCGCGCTGGACGTGCATACCGCTGCGTTGGCACAGGACTGCGCCGCGGTATGCGTGTTCGTCAACGACCGCCTCGACGCGCCGGTTCTGCACGCGTTGCATGCGCTAGGCGTACGCGCCATCCTGCTGCGCTGCGCCGGCTTCAACAATGTGGACCTGGCCACCGCGAAAGCGCTGGAGCTGTTCGTCGCACGGGTGCCGGCCTATTCCCCCGAAGCCGTGGCCGAGCACGCGCTGGCGCTGGTGATGACGCTCAACCGGCAGACCCATCGCGCCTACAATCGCGTGCGCGAGGGCAACTTCATGCTCGATGGCCTGCTCGGCCGCACTCTGCATGGGCGCACGGTCGGCATCGTCGGCACCGGCAAGATCGGCCTGGCCACCGCGCGCATCTTCCACGGCATGGGCTGCACCGTGCTGGGGCATGACCCGTATCCATCGCCGGCCTTCGCCGGCGTGGGCGACATGGTTGGGCTGGATGAACTGCTGGCGCGCGCCGACATCGTGTCGCTGCATTGCCCGCTGACACCCGATACCCAGCACCTGATCAACGACGCCTCGCTGGCGCGGATGAAGACCGGCGCGATGCTGGTCAACACCTCGCGCGGCGCGCTGGTCGATACCCATGCGGTGATCCGCGCGCTGAAGTCGCGGCGGCTGGGTCATCTGGCCATCGACGTCTACGAGCAGGAAAGCGCGCTGTTCTTCCAGGACCTGTCCGGCGAGATCATCGATGATGAGGCCTTCCAGCGCCTGATGACCTTCCCCAACGTGCTGGTGACCGGCCACCAGGGGTTCTTCACCGTAGAGGCGCTGCAGGAGATCTCGGCAATCACGCTGGGGAACCTGCGGGATTTCGCCGAGGGGCGGGTGTGTGCGAACCGGGTGGGAGCGTAGACACGCTGCGGAAGTGGGCCTCGCCCAGTCCCCACCTGGGGTATTTACTTTGGGTGAATATCATATGAAGCTGTCGTGAAGGGGGGGGCTTGTGCCCCTTGAGGTACAGGGGGCGCAAGGGACGGCGCAGCTGTTTTCAGGCCGGAACATGACGCCAGCACACGTCGGTGGATTACCGATCGTCTGGTGATTGCCGACGCAATTGGACAAAGGGATGTTCCATGCGTATCTGGCAGTGGCAGGCGTTGTTGGGCGCGGCATTGGTCGTGTCATCCGGGTGGACCTGGGCGAGCAGCCCGGTCACGCCGCATACCGAGTACTACAAGAGGATCAAGACGGGTGAGGGGCTGGCGCCGCTGACCTCGAGCCTGTTCGGGGACAGCATCAGCCCGAGCTCCGGATCAACAGAATTTGTCGTTACCGACATTGATCTGCCAGGCAACAACGCGCTGCCGGTGCGATTGCAGCGTCGTCTCGCTGTGCAGTCCTTCAAGGACCGGCAGCCATTGGGGGGATTCGGCAGCTGGGACATCGAAGTCCCCTACATGCACGCCACCTTCGACTCCATCTGGAAGTGGAACGAGTCGGGTAACGGCGCTACCCAGCGTTGCTCGCAGACCTTCTACCCCAAGACGCGCACCGGCGTGGGCACCTTCGAGATATGGGCCGGCGTGCAGGTGCGTGTCCCCGACCAAGGCGAGCAGGAGATGCTGCTGATCGCCAACGCCTCCAACCCGAAACCCACCAACGGTGAAACCTATCGTTGGGGCACTCGAGGCAATATGCGCCTCAGTTGCCTGGGCTCGACGGCCAATGGCTATCCCGGTGAGGGATTTCTGGGCGTGGATGCTTCGGGGAATCGCTACTTCTTCAATGTGGGTATTGAACGAACAGCGGGCTTCATGGATCTCGGCCAGGGCGTAGGTTCCAAGTTGGTGCGTGTTCTGCTGATGGCCAGCCGGGTCGAAGATCGCCACGGCAACTGGGTAGCCTATGACTATTCGGGCGACAAGCTGGTTGGTATTCGCGGCAGTGATGGTCGTGCCATCTCCATTGCCTATGCCGGGGACCGCATTGCCAGTGCGACAGCCAATGGCCGTACCTGGAGCTACGAGTACAACGAGGGCTCCGGTGCAATGGGATTCGCACGCTGGCCTGCGCTGCGTGCCGTGCAGCAGCCGGATGGTGCTCGCTTCGGCTATGAGTACAGCTGGCAGGACGGCGGATTCGGGGGCCTGAACCCGGAGTATCAGAGCTGGGATGGTGAACCGAAGCTCTGCATCAAGCCCACGTTCGAGCAGTCTGGATTCACCCTGATCGCGACCCATCCATCAGGAACGCGTGGACAGTTTGAGTTCAAGTACCTGCGCCGCACCCGGCTGGGTGTAAAAAGTACCGCTTGCGCAGACATGGGCGGTGGGCGCTACGCGCAACGCGCCTCCAATGCGTTCGACCTCTTCGCGATCACCAGCAAGACGCTGACGGGGCCCGGGTTGGGCAATTTGACCTGGACGTACGAGTCGGGCGGATATGACTCGGGCCAGGCCAACTCCGCAGTGTCGACGATTGTGGAGCCGGATGGTACGCGCCGTCACAGTGTGTTCGGACGAAAACTCGACGAGAACGAGGGGCAGTTGCTGCAGGAGGCGGTGCGTGCGCCGGACGGTCAGATCGTCCAGGTCATCACCAATACCTATATGAGTTCGGACGAGGTCCAGACCGCACCGTTCCCGGACAGCTATGGTTCGATGACCGCGGCCGATGATCCCTTCGCCGTCAAGATTCGTCCCCTGAAGCAATCTGTGCTCAGCCAGGATGGTGTCAACTTCGTCAACACGACCGATCAGTTCGACGCGCATGTGCGGCCGGTGGTGCAGACCGAGAGCAACTCGTTGGGGCGCGCACGGACGCTGAGGACTATGTACTTCGACGACACCGGTCGCTGGATACTCGGCCAGGTCGGGCGCAGCACACAGAGCGTTGGCGGCGTTGAAATCGAGACCGAGCGCACCGAGTTCGACTCGATGGCGCGCCCGCAACGTACCTACGCCTTCGGCGTGCTGCAGCAGACGCTGGGCTATCACGCCGATGGCACGCTCGCCTCCGTGGCCGATGGCAAGGGTAATGCCATTGCGCTGAGCAGTTGGAAACGCGGCCTGCCGCAGAGTGTTGCATACCCGGACGGCAGCAGTGCCTCGCTGCAGGTCGATGACAATGGCTGGGTGCGCGCGGCAGTGGAGCCCAATGGTGCCAGCCGGAGCTTCGACTACGACGGGATGGGCCGGATTGTGCTGGCAACCCAGGCCGCCAATGACAGCGTGGCCTGGAATCCTGCAACGACGCGGTTCTTCCAGGTAGCGGGCGCGGAGATCGGGCTGGAAGCAGGCCACTGGAAGCGCGAGTCCAGTACCGGCAATGCACGCGCGGTGACGTACTACGACGGGTTGTGGCGCCCAGTACTGGAAGAGTCGTTCGACGCTGCGGACCGTAGCGGCACCCTGCGCCAGACAGTGACCCGCTATGACAGCAATGGGCGCCCGGTTTTTACCTCTTATCCGACGCGTGTCGCATCGGACTTCCGTTCGGCGCTGCCCGGCACCTACACAGGTTATGACGCGCTGGGGCGACCCACCCGCAGCGAGCAGGACAGTGAACTGGGGCGCCTGGTCACTACGACCGAGCAGCTCGGTGGTGGCAGCATAAGGGTGACCAATCCGCGCGGCATTGCCACCACCACCGACTACCTGATGTACGGCAAGCCCAGCCAGGACACGCCCATCCGGATTCTCCATGCGGAGGGGGTGGTGACGGAAATTCAGCGCGACACGCTGGGCAAGCCGCTGTCGATCCTGCGGCGCAACTACGATGGCAGCGTCAGTGTGCGGCGCCAGTACGTCTATGACGGCGCCCAGCGCCTGTGCAAGAGCATGGAGCCTGAGACCGGTGCAACCGGCATGGGCTACGACGCCGCAGGCAATCTGCTCTGGTCTGCCTCGGGCCTGACGTTGCTGGGCCCTCAATGTGAGAGCGAGGCTGCCTATGCGTCGCCTTCGCGGGCTGACCGGACCTACGACAGCATGAATCGCTTGCTGACGCTGCGCTTCTCGGATGGCCAGGGTGATCAGGACTGGAACTATTGGCCTGGCGGGAAAGTGAAGCGTGTGCAGACCCGCAACAACGGCGCCATCACCACCAACGACTACACCTACAACCTGCGCGGACTGCCCACGTCCGAGAGCGTGGCCTACGACGGTGGTGAGGCCTGGGCGCTGGGCTATGGCTACGATGCGAATGGCGCTTTGGCAACCCATGTGCAGCCGTCCGGCCTGACGATCGACTACGGCCCGAATGCGCTGGGGCAGCCGACGCGAGCCGGAGCCTTCGCCACCAACGTGCGCTATTACGCGAACGGCGGCATGAGCGGCTTCACCTATGGCAACGGCGTCGTGCATCAGATGACGCAGAACGCGCGCGGCCTGCCCGATCGCAGCACCGACAGTGGTGCCGGTGGCAAGGTCATCGATGATGGCTACGATTACGATGCCAATGGCAATGTGGCGGCCATCAGTGACGGCCTGCCGGCAGCCCCTGGAAACCGCGAAATGCGCTATGACGGTCTGGATCGTCTGACCGCGGTGACGGCAGCCGGCTTCGGAAACGCAAGCTATGCGTACAACGTTCTGGACAACATCGTCGCCGCCAACGTCGGCGCGCGGCGGCAGTCCTTTGAGTACGACTTCAACAATCGGTTGACGAACGTGCGGGATGTCGGCAGTGGCGCGACCGTGACCGGGCTGGGGTATGACGCCCAGGGCAATCTGAAGATCCGCAATGGCGTGGCGTTCCGGTTCGACTACGGCAATCGCCTGCGCGATGTCGATGGCAAGGAGGCATATCAGTACGACGCGCATGGACGCCGCACCCTGGCCAGTGCGCCCAATGGCAACATTCGTTCCCTCTATGGTCAGGATGGTGTGCTGCGCTATCAGCACGATCAGCGCCAGGCGAAGGGCTTTGACTATATCCAGCTCAACGGCAGCCTTGTTGCCAAGCGTGCGGTGGACATTGCTCCTGCGGCGCTGGTGGTGACGGTTCCGGGATACAGCGCGGACGGGGCGTTTGCGGTGCAGTGGGCAGCCGTTGCCGGTGCGCAGCGCTACGAGGTGCAGGAGTCGAGTGGCGGTGAATGGCAGGCCGTCTATCAAGGGTCCGCGCTGAACGTTTCGCTGGCCGGGCGTAGCTCCGGCGTCTATCGCTATCGTGGCCGTGCCTGCAATGGCACTGTCTGCGGTGCTTGGGGTGTGGAAGCCTCCATCCAGGTGGAGCTTGCTCCCACCGCTGCGCCGGTGATCACTGCACCGGCACAAGGTATCAACGGAACCTATTCCCTAAGCTGGTCAGCGGTACAGGGTGCCGCCCGCTTTGTGCTTGAAGAGGCCGTGGGTGGTGGATGGAGCGTGGTCTTTGATGGTGCTGGCCGCACCTATCAAGTGACCAGCAAGCCGGCAGGTACCTATCGCTATCGGGTCAAAGCGTGCAATCCACAGGGCTGTGGCGTCTACTCGGCCGAAGCGGCGATTACCGCGCTGTATGCCCCATCCGTACCCGCACTGTCGGTACCTGCTGCGAGCTACAACGGCAGCTATGCCGTGTCCGTTTCGAGCGTGGCCCAGGCCAGCAGCTATCGCATTGAAGAACAATTCAACGGAGCAGCGTGGACTGAGATCAACCGGATCAGTGGGAATCAACTGGCCATCAGTGGACGGATCGCCGGCAGTTACGCCTATCGTGCCTTTGCATGCAATGACGCGGGATGCAGCGCGGCAAGCGCCGTAGGCGGTATCGTCGTGACATTGCCACCGGTCCAAGCCACGGGAATCAATCTCGGTGGCGTGAGCTACAGTTCAACCGTGAGCATGGGGTGGGGCGCAATCCCCGCAGCGACGAGCTACCAGCTGATGGAGCAGCTCAATGGCGGTGGCTTCGGACTCGCCCAGGAAGACGGCGCGACCGCCGTGGCCCGAGGCGGTCGCTGGCCGGGGCAGTGGGACTACCAGGTGCGTGGCTGCAATGTCGCCGGTTGCGGACCGTGGTCCGCGGTAGCGGGCGTGCGCGTGATTGGTCCTCCGGCGACCCCGGTTCTGCGCGTGCCGGATGGGGTGGGAATCGGCGCGGCTTACTCGATCTCCCTGCTGGAAGTGGCGGACGCGACGCGCTATGAAATCGACGAAAGTACTGACGGCGCCAACTGGTCGCTGATTGCGGGGGATCGAGCCGTTTCCCTCAGCAAGGGCGGCGGAGGCAACTTCTACTACCGTGGTCGTGCTTGCAATCCCGCAGGCTGCAGTCCCAGTTCTGCTGCTGGCCTGGTTGCGATTTCCAGTGCGCCGGCCGTACCCACGGGCGTGAGGATCGTAAAGAGCGGCCCAAACATCTGCTCGGTCATCTGGAATGCGTCGCCGGGTGCCACCTACTACAACATGCGTTCAAGCAGCGGCGGCGCGACCTATAGGGCGGAAGGCATCGGGTACGACCTCGATACACGCTGCCAGGGTGGCTACAAGGTGCGTGCCTGCAATGCGCAGGCGTGCTCGGCCTGGTCGAACTGAGGTGGACGCGATGAACGCAAGAATGAAGACGCTGCTGAGTCGAACCGTAGCCGGGGCCGCGCTGATTCTGGGTGGACTTTTCAATCAGGCTGCTGCGGAGACGATTACCTATATCCATACCGATGCGTTAGGGTCACCGGTCGCTGAGACTGACGCGGCTGGCAGCGTTATTCGGCGTACCACCTATGAGCCCTATGGTGCTGCGGTTGGTGAGCTCGTTGCAGATGGGCCTGGCTATACCGGGCATGTGACTGATGCCTCGACAGGCTTGAGCTACATGCAGCAACGGTACATGGATTCACAGTTGGGTGTGTTTCTAAGTGTGGATCCTGTATCGGCTATGCGCGATCCGGTGGGCGCATTCGGGCGCTACAGGTACGCCAACTCGAATCCCTATCGCTACTTTGATCCCGATGGCCGGCGAGCGTGTGGCAAAGACACAGGCTGCCAGTTGGAGCAGGGGGCGCTTGGCGGCTCCTCTGGAGTGAGCAGGTCATCAACGGGAGTGAGGAGTACTTCTATTGGTGGGCAGCGTCTCGTTGCAGACGAGACGATCAACCGTTCCGCAGGTGCCAATGGGACAAGCGAACTTGTGCGGAATTGGAGCCTGTCTCAGGTTTCGCCAAGAGGTGGTGCGATAGTCCAAGATATTTCAGTTACTGTTGAGGCGTATGACAGGGCAGGGTGATCTGGCCCCCCGTCAGCGGACGCCAAGAAGCGATACTTTGATCGCACTTGGAGGTCCCTTATGTCCCGTATCACCCGTCGTAGCTATACCGATGAGTTCAAGCACCAAGCCGTGGAGTTGGCCGAGTCGCTCGGGCCTGCCGCAGCAGCCCGTCAGCTGGAGATGTCGGTCAAGACGCTGGCAAATTGGCTTGACGCGGTCCGTGCTGGCCGGTCTCTGACCTCTGAGGCTCGCAGGCCAACCACCGACCTGGAAAGCGAGATCAGCCGCCTTCGGGCCGAGAACGCCAATCTGAAGATGGAGCGGGAAATCCTAAAAAAAGCGGCGGCGTTCTTTGCCAGAGAGTCCAAGTGAGGTACGCCTTCGTCGCCAGTCAAAGGACTCACTACCCGACCAGGTTGTTGTGTCGGGTTCTTGGGGTTTCTGTCTCTGGATTCCATGATTACCTGCGTCGGCAATGTGCCCAAGCGTGCGATGCCGATTCGGCCCTGCGTACCGAGCTTCGGGCCATTCATGTGACCAGCAAGCGCAGTTATGGGCGACGTCGGCTGGTCAGGGCCTTACGAGCCAGGAATCATCCAGTCGGCCACAAGCGCGTGGCACGGTTAATGGCCGAGGAGCGAATCCAGGGCAAGACCAAAGGCCGATTCCGACCCAAGTCCTCCGGCGGCTCATCTCAGCTCGCCCCCAACCTGCTGGATCGGCAATTTGCCCCCGGAACCGGACCGACGGCGTGGGTCGGGGATATCACGTATGTCCCCACCCGCCAGGGATGGCTGCATCTGGCCGTGGTCATCAGCGTCCAGACCCGGCAGGTGCTGGGCTACAGCGTTTCCAAGCGTCTGACTGAAGAGCTGGTGGTGAAAGCATTTGCCAATGCCTGGGCTCTGCATCCACAACGACCCGGCCTGATCTTCCATTCAGATCGTGGTGGGCAGTACTGGGGGAACGAGTTTCGCCAGCTGCTGCAGTCCCATGACGTGGTCCAAAGCATGAGCCGGCCTGGCAATTGCTGGGACAACGCGGTGGCCGAGAGCTTCTTTGCGACGCTCAAGACAGAAGAGGCTGCCGAGCCTTACGCCAGTAGGGAACAAGCCAGCCAGTGCATCGCTGCTTACATCCACGGCTTCTACAATCCAGCCCGGCTACACTCGGCGCTGGGCTACCACTCGCCTAACAACTACGCCCGGCAGCTCCGGGCTGCCGCCTGAAACGGCTTCATGGCGTCCGTTTTCAGGGGGCCAGATCAGGGCGTCGCATCGTGGGTCTTCCATCCACTCGTTACTGGGAAGCTTGGACGGTGTCTCCAGGGAGTTCGGTCCCTACGCCCTATGGACAGGATACATTCAAGGTCAACAGGCTTCCGAGTGAATGGCATAGGGGAAAGGTGACCTGGTCTGGAAGTGCGAGGTTCTACGAGGGTTTGAGTTTGCCTTCTTCCTTTGTTCCAGGTGGAGTAGGGTTTGCAGGAGTACTTCCTTCAACATCAGTTGATCCGAAATTGAGTACATCCTCGGCGACGCCTTCGGTAGATGTTAGATTTCAAGTGGAATGGCCTTGATGAATTATTCGGGTATTGGAGGGATGTATGGAAGTGTTTGCACTTTTTTTTGTTCTTAGTGTTGCATTCGCAGGAGGTGGCCAGGACGTCAACCGAAGTGTCACTTCATCAATTTATGAGATAAAAGCGCAGCCTACCGCCGATAGAAGGGCTTTGGGTATGCGTGCCTTGTTCGAATATATTTCGGGTCTCGGGAAGGAGGATGTTAATAAAGTAAGCAGCTCGACAGCGCGCGAGATCGCTTCACTTTTAGATGTTGATGGCGATGTGGGGCGGTTTTACGCATCGAAGACATTGGCAGTGCTTGGGTGCCATTCTCGAGTGGCGCTGCCTCTTCTCCATGATGCAATTAAAAAAACAGAACCCATTGAGTCCAACTTGGGGCCGCTGGTTCTTGCACCAGCAGTAAGCCCTCGCGAAGAGATTGAAAAGGCGATCAAAGCTATAGAGGGGACATCAACGTGCGAATTGCCGCCGGAGCAGTAGGTTCCCCCCCCTGGCAGGCTGGGAAGGTGACGTGGGCGAGAGTGTGACTCAATGGCTGCGGACGTTCTGAGGGGCCAGCAGGCAATTGTCCTCCCGTGGGGTAATTGACCACAGCGAAAAGCTGCTGCTATGATGCCCAGCTACGCCGGAATAGCTCAGTTGGTAGAGCGGCGCATTCGTAATGCGTAGGTCGCAGGTTCGACTCCTGTTTCCGGCACCAGTTGTAATGAAAAGCCCCGGCCTTGGTCGGGGCTTTTTGTTTGCGCCCGCCGGTGATCATTGGATGGTCACCTCACTGAAGGCTGCAAGCCTTCATCAACGTCTCGTCATCCCCGCATCCCGTGCCAGCCACCACGCCAGCTGCCGGAGATAACCACCTGCTGCTCCCGCCGATGCGGCGATCAGCAGGCGTGCGAGCACTCTGGTTCCGCGCGCGGCCCGCTCCCGCACCCAAGGCAGGACCGCCACCACCTGCGCACCCAGCAACAGCATCAGCACGTCCAGCCCCAGCGCATCCACCACCGGCAACAACGGCAGCAGATCCGGATTGCAGGCCAGCACGATCACCAGTGCAGCACCCAGCACGGCCATCAGGCGGCGCCCGGCGGGCAGGGTGGTCCAGTGCAGCAGTCGGCTGATCAAGCGCATGGCATTCCCTGTGTCACGTGTGCAAGTCCTCATCAGGCCCGATCGGCCGCACCGGCTGCCGCAGCACGGGTTTCAACCGCGCTGCGTCGGTCCTGCGCGGGTCGCTCAGGTAGATCTCATGATGGGGGCCGGCAAAGGTGTATCCCAGTGCGGGCATCACTTCGTCATGCAGCTGCGCCAGGATGGGACCTTCGTCGTCGTAGGCGCCCACGTGCAAGGTCTGCAGGCTGGGGCCCTCGGCAAGGAGTTCATGGCGAAGGCTGGGCGGAGCCTCTCCCAGCTTCGTGCGCGCCTTGCTGATCGCGGCCTGCCACTGTGCAGGGCCGATGCCCTCGGGCGTGCGGATCATTACGATCCAGGCCCACTCATCCTTGCGCCGCGCGGCGAAGCTGGCCGGGTCCTCGGCGCTCCACAGCGCTTCCAGCGGTGGCACCACGTAGTCCTGGCCCTTGGCCTTCAGCGCGAACTTCAGTGCATAGCTCACCGAATACAGCCACTGCACGGCCTGCAGGTAGGCGGGGGCCGTGTTCGGGTCGCCGCGACCATCGACCATCACGTAGGGCATGGGCGGTACATCCACGCGTACGAACCTGCCGGCGGGCGGTTGATAGAGCGCCCGGTCGCGCTTCCTGAAGTCGATCTTGTCCACGGGCCTTCCTCCTGCGCCGAGCATCCCACGCCAGGCACCCGCCAGCACGCCTGAACAGGTTCAGATGACTTTGCCGAACGAGGGCGGACCACCTGCCAGCACCTGATGCCAGGATGCCGCCCGCAGGCGTCCTGCCGGCCGCGCCTGCGCGGTGCGACAACGTGTCGCAGCCAGAATCGGGCCTTTCCTGCGCTCGATCATTGTCAATGCCTTTCTTAAATGGTGGGTGACGGCCTAAAATTGAAAGGCTGACTCGACCCCACCTCCCTGCCTGTCTTCCGGACCGGTGGGACCGGCTTTGGCCGGAACAGGCAGGGACGGGGAACGGCATTCCCTCGCAATTGGATCGACCGATGATTCCGTTGAAAACCCTTGGGCGCTGGTTGCGCCCGGGCCTGCTGCTGTCGTTGCTGGTGATGCTCACCGGCTGCGATGCCGTGGCCATCCTCAGTCCGAAGGGCCAGATCGGCCAGGATGAGAAGACCCTGCTGATCACGGCCACCGTGCTCATGCTGCTGGTCGTCATCCCGGTCATCATCATGACCCTGACGTTCGCGTGGAAGTATCGCGCCTCCAACACCAAGGCCCGTTACGAGCCGAAGTGGTCCCACTCGACGGCGATCGAGGTGGTGGTGTGGTCCATTCCCTGCATGATCGTGCTGGTGCTGGCGGTCCTGACCTGGCGTTCGTCGCACGCACTGGACCCGTACCGTCCGCTGGATTCGGACGTCAAGCCGGTCACCATCGAGGCGATCTCGCTGGACTGGAAGTGGCTGTTCATCTATCCGGAAGAGAAGGTGGCGGTCGTCAACGAAATCAAGTTCCCGGTCAACACCCCGCTGAACTTCAAGATCACGTCCGATTCGGTGATGAATGCGTTCTTCATCCCGCACCTGGGCAGCATGATCTACTCGATGGCTGCGATGGAGACCAAGCTCCACCTGATCGCCAACGAGACCGGTGAATTCCCGGGCATGTCCTCGCACTACAGCGGCGCGGGCTTCGCCAAGATGCACTTCACCGCCTACTCGGTCACCGATGCCGAGTACCGCCAGTGGCTGGACCAGGTCCGCGCCGGCGAGCAGACCCTGGACAAGGCCTCGTTCAAGGCCTTGGGTGAAGCACGCAACGCCGAGTGGTATCCGGTCACTTACTTCGGCAAGACCGAAGAAGGCCTGTTCGACTGGGTCATCGCCAAGCACATGGGCGACAACAAGCATTACGGCATGAAGCACTCGCATGCTGGTGCCGCCGCTGCCGATGCCGCCACCCATGAAGCGCACGAGGGCCACGCCCCGAGTGACGCGCATGATTCCAAGGAATCGGGTGAAAACCTGGATGCCACCGAACACGAACACGCAGGCCATGCCGGCCACGCGGGTTCGGGAGAATGAACATGTTGGGAAAACTCTCTCTTGAGTCGATCCCCCACGATCCGATCGTGCTGACCACCCTGGTCGGCGCGGTTCTTGGTGGCCTGGGCGTCGTCGCCCTGATCACCAAGTTCAAGCTGTGGGGCTATCTGTGGAAGGAGTGGTTCACTTCGGTGGATCACAAGAAGATCGGCGTGATGTACCTCATCGTCGCCTTTGTCATGCTGCTGCGCGGTTTCTCCGACGCCATCATGATGCGTACCCAGCAGGCCATCGCCGTCGGTGGTTCCGAGGGTTACCTGCCGCCGCACCACTACGACCAGATCTTCACCGCCCACGGCGTGATCATGATCTTCTTCGTGGCGATGCCGCTGATCACCGGCCTGATGAACCTGGCCGTGCCGCTGCAGATCGGTGCGCGTGACGTTGCGTTCCCGTTCGTCAACTCGCTCAGCTTCTGGCTGTTCGTGGCGGGCGCGGTGCTGATCATGCTGTCGCTGTGGATCGGTGAGTTCGCTGCCACCGGCTGGCTGGCGTTCCCGCCGTTGTCGGGCATCGAATACAGTCCAAGCGTCGGCATGGACTATTACATTTGGGGTCTACAGGTGGCGGGTTTGGGTACCACGCTCAGTGGTATCAACTTCTTCATCACCATCCTCAAGATGCGCACCCCGAGCATGAAGCTGATGCAGATGCCGGTGTTCACCTGGACCGCCCTGGTGACCAACGTGCTGATCGTCGCTGCCTTCCCGGTGCTGACCATCACCCTGGTGCTGCTGACCCTGGACCGTTACCTGGGTACGCACTTCTTCACCAATGATGGTGGCGGCAACGCCATGCTGTACATCAACCTGATCTGGATCTGGGGTCACCCGGAGGTGTACATCCTGGTCCTGCCGGCGTTCGGTGTGTTCTCCGAAGTCATCGCGACCTTCTCGCGCAAGGCGCTGTTCGGCTACAAGGGCATGGTCTACGCCACCGCCTGCATCGGCGTGCTGTCGTTCATCGTGTGGCTGCACCACTTCTTCACCATGGGCTCGGGTGCCAACGTCAATGCCTTCTTTGGCATCACGACGATGATCATCTCGATCCCGACCGGCGTGAAGATCTTCAACTGGCTGTTCACCATGTTCCGCGGCCGTGTGCACTTCACCACCCCGGTGCTGTGGACCATCGGCTTCATGGTCACCTTCGTCATCGGCGGCATGACCGGCGTGATGCTGGCGATCCCGGCCATCGACTTCGTGCTGCACAACAGCCTGTTCCTGATCGCCCACTTCCACAACGTCATCATCGGCGGCGTGGTGTTCGGCATGTTCGCCGGCATCACCTACTGGTGGCCGAAGATGTTCGGCTTCCGCCTCAATGAGTTCTGGGGCAAGTGCGCGTTCTGGTGCTGGTTCATCGGCTTCTACGTGACCTTCATGCCGATGTACGTGCTGGGCTTCATGGGCATGACCCGTCGCCTGCAGAGCACGGTGAACCCGGCCTACGAGCCGTTGCTGCTGGTTGCCGCCTGCGGCGCGTTCATCGTCGGCGCCGGCATCCTGTGCCAGATCATCCAGGTGGCCGTGTCGATCCGCGACCGCAAGAAGACCGTCGACCTGACCGGCGACCCGTGGGATGCCCGTACGCTGGAGTGGGAAACCTCCTCGCCGCCGGCCTTCTACAACTTCGCGACCCTGCCGGACGTCACCGAGCTGGACGATTTCTGGGAGCGCAAGCAGCGGGGTGAAGCCTGGCCGAAGCCGGCCAAGTACACCGACATCCACATGCCGCGCAACACCGGCACGGGCGTTGTCATCGGTGCCTTCAGCCTGGTGTTCGGCTTCGCGATGATCTGGCACATCTGGTGGCTGGCCATCGTCGGCTTCGTCGGCATGATCGCCACGTTCATCTACCGCACCTTCGACCAGGACGTGGACTACTGGGTCCCGGCCGCCGAGGTGGAACGCATCGAGAACGAACACCGCAAGCACCTGGAAGCCCAGGGCCTGGTGAAGTCGGAGCTGAAGGCATGAGCACCAATACCTCGACCCTGAGCCACGGGCACGCCGCGCACGCGGCGGCCCATGGCCATGACGACCACGAGCACCACGATACCGGCGGCAACACCGTCTTCGGTTTCTGGGTGTACCTGATGAGCGACTGCCTCATCTTCGCCTCGCTGTTCGCCACCTACGTGGTGCTGGCGGGCGGTACCGATGGTGGTCCCACCGCGAAGGACCTGTTCGAGCTGCCGTTCGTGGCGTGGGAAACCGCGCTGCTGCTGACCTCGTCGCTGACCTTCGGCCTGGGCATGATTGCCATGCACCGCAAGCAGATGGGCCAGATGTACCTGTGGCTGGGCATCACCTGGCTGCTGGGCTTCGGCTTCATGTGCATGGAAGTGTGGGAGTTCCAGCACCTGATCCATCAGGGCTACGGTCCGGACCGCAGTGCCTTCCTGTCGGCGTTCTTCGCCCTGGTCGGTACCCACGGTCTGCACGTCAGCGCCGGCCTGCTGTGGCTGCTGGTGATGTTCGTGCAGCTGAAGAAGTACGGCCTGACCCCGACCAACAAGACCCGCATGGCGTGCCTGAGCCTGTTCTGGCACTTCCTGGACCTGATCTGGATCGGCGTGTTCTCCGTCGTCTACCTCAATGGAGCGCTGTAATGGCACATGACAACCATGCACACGACCACGGCACCGGCGGCGAAAGCCACGGCAGCGTGAAGTCGTACCTGATCGGCTTCGTGCTGGCGGTGGTGCTGACCGTCATCCCGTTCTGGATGGTGATGTCGGGCGATTTCTCGCGCACCGTCAACGGTGTGGTGATCGCAGTCACCGCGGTGCTGCAGATGCTGGTCCACCTGGTGTTCTTCCTGCACCTGGATCGCTCTTCGGAAAGTCGCTGGAACGTCAACGCTGCGGCCTTCACCGTCGTGGTGATCGGCATCATCGTGATCGGCACCCTGTGGGTCATGCACAACATGAACGTGCACATGATGCACTGACGTCCTCGCGACGTTGCCACACAGAAAGGCCGCCCTCGGGCGGCCTTTCTGGTTTTCCGTTGTCCGGTAGTGCCGGCCGCTGGCCGGCAATTGCGGGACGCCGGCCAGCGGCCGGCTCTACCCGTGGTTCCACCCCGTGCGTGGAGGAGACGCTCGCCTCATCCCACCCGGCGCAGGAACTCTTCGGCCTCCATCGGCCGGCCCAGATGGTAGCCCTGCAGTTGGTCGCAGCCGAGCTCGCTCAGGTACTCGCGCTGCGCCTGGGTCTCCACGCCCTCGGCCACCACCTGCAGCTGCAGGGTGCGGCCCAGCGCGATGATCGACGAGACAATGGCGGCGTCCTCGTCATTTCCTTCCAGGTCGTGCACGAACGCACGGTCGATCTTCAGTTCGGTGGCTGGCATCCGCTTGAGGTAGAGCAGGCTGGAATAGCCGGTACCGAAATCATCGATGGCGATGTGCACGCCCATTGCGGTCAGGTCGCTGAGGATCGCCAAGCTGGCATCGACGTCCTTCATCGCCGTGGTTTCAGTGATCTCCAGGGTCAGCCGTGCCGGTTCGATCCGGTGCCGCTCCAGCACCTCGCGCACGCTGTCCAGCAGTGCCGGCGAGGCAAACTGCAACGGCGAGAGATTCACTGCCATGGTCCATTCCGCATGCCCGGCATCGTGCCATGCCCGCAGTTGCGCGCAGGCCCGGTCCAGTACCCAGTCACCGATCGGCAGGATCAGACCGCTGCGTTCGGCGATCGGAATGAAGACATCCGGTGCCAGCAGCCCCAACTCCGGGTGCTGCCAGCGCAGCAGCGCCTCGGCCCCGGTGGCCGGTGCGCCCGCGGCCGGAAATTTGGGCTGGTAATGCAGGATCAGTTCGTTGCGGGCGATGGCCTTGCGCAGGTCCTGCAGCAGGCGCAGCTGGCGATTGGCACTGAGCTGCATCGAGGGGGTGAAGAAGGTGTAGCCGTTCCGCCCGGTCTCCTTGGTGTGGTACATCGCCGCATCGGCGTGCGCCATCAGCTCGCGCTCGTTGCTGGCGTCATCCGGATACAGGGCGATGCCCAGGCTGGCGCTGACCTGCAGTTCGGCCGCATCCAGCGTGAACGGCTCACCGGCGGCGGCAATGATGCGCTCGGCCACCACTACCGCATCGTCGGGAATATCGATGGCCAGCACGATCACGAACTCGTCGCCGCCGAGGCGGGCGAACGTGTCCTGCGGGCGCAGCAGGCCGCCGATGCGCTGCGCCACCGCCACCAGCAGGCGGTCGCCAAGCTGGTGGCCATAGGCATCATTGACCGCCTTGAAACCATCCAGGTCGCAGAACATCACCGCCACCGCATGATTGCGGCGCCGCGCCTTCTCGATGGCCTGCTCGATGCGGTCCTGCAGCAGCATGCGGTTGGGCAGCTGGGTCAAGGGATCATGCAGTGCCGCCTGGATCAGCTTGTCGTTGGCGTGCGCCAGCGAATCGGCCAGCAGCCCGGTGCGCACGCGCATCTGCCGGTCGAACAGCGAGGCCACGAGGGCGATGCCCAGCGTGGCCACGGTGGTGACGATCACCAGCACGGCCAGCCAGCGCGTGTCGATGCCGCCACTGCCGACGGCGCCACAGATGCTGCCTTCGGGGAAGCGCGCCGCCGCCATGCCGGTGTAATGCATGCCGACGATGGCCAGGCCCATCACCAGCGATGCGAGCACGCGCAGGAGCAGGGTGTGGCGCTGCTCGGCGCGCAGGCGGAAGGCGATCCACAGTGCGGCGCCAGCGGCACCGATGGCCACCGCGATGGAGGCGGCAAACCAGCCCGGGTGGTAGTCGATGCCGGGCTGCATGCGCATCGCAGCCATGCCCAGGTAGTGCATGGCTGCGATGCCCAGGCCCATCAGCACGGCCCCGGCCAACAGCCGGCGCCACGGCAGGGTGGGGCGCGACACCAGCCACAGCGCATAGGCGGAGGCGCCGATCGAGACCGCCAGCGAGTACAGGGTGATGCCGAGGTCGTAGCCCAGCGGAATCGGCAAATCGAAGGCAAGCATGCCGATGAAGTGCATCGACCAGATGCCCAGGCCCATCGCCGCCGCCCCCCCCGCCAGCCACCAGCGGGCCACGCGGCCCTCGGCGGTGGCCAGGCGCCCGGCCATGTCCAGCGCCGTGTACGAAGCAAGAATGGCCACCAGCAGGGAGATGATGACCAGGCTCTGACTGTAACTGCCAGTCATGTTGAATCCAGTGGGGGAGGAAGGGGGCGCCCGCAAGGCGCACGCCCGCGACCCCTATCGGCGCGGGTGGGCAGGACTTGAGCGGTCGCAGCAGCTGCGACCGGGCTCGGCTATCCTGCCACGCCTGTTCCCGTTGCTGGAAATCACCCGATGGCCAAAGCCCGCACCGCCTACGTCTGCAATGAATGCGGCGCCGAATTCAGCAAATGGCAGGGCCAGTGCACGGAGTGCAACGCCTGGAACTCGCTGTCTGAAATCGTGCTGGAGAGCGCGGCGGCGGCCAAGGCACCGGCGTCGCGGCGGGCGGGCTGGGCCGGCAAGATCGATCCGCCGAAGATCACCGCGCTGAAGGACGTGGAGCAGACCGAGCATCGCCGGGTCTCCACTGGCATCGGCGAGTTCGACCGCGTGCTGGGTGGTGGCCTGGTCGAAGGCGCGGTGGTGCTGGTGGGCGGCGACCCGGGTATCGGCAAGTCGACGCTGCTGCTGCAGGCGGTGGCGAAGATGGCGGCCGAACTGCCGGTGCTGTACGTCACCGGTGAAGAGTCGCTGGCCCAGGTGGCCGGCCGCGCGCACCGCCTGGAGCTGCCACTGGACGGGGTCAACGCGCTGGCCGAGACCGGGGTCGAGTCGATCCTGCAGCATGCCTCCAGGGCCGGGCCGCGGCTGATCGTGGCCGATTCGGTGCAGACCCTGTGGACCGAGAGCCTGACCGCTGCGCCGGGTTCGGTCAGCCAGGTGCGCGAGAGTGCGGCGCGGCTGGTGCGGTTCGCCAAGGAGACCGGCACTGCCGTGTTCCTGGTCGGCCACGTGACCAAGGAGGGTGGCATCGCCGGCCCGCGGGTGCTGGAACACATGGTCGACGCGGTGCTGTACTTCGAGGGCGAGAGCGGCAGCCGCTTCCGCCTGTTGCGCGCGTTCAAGAACCGCTTCGGTGCGGTCAACGAACTGGGTGTGTTCGCGATGGGCGACAAGGGCCTGAAGGAGGTCTCCAACCCTTCGGCGATCTTCCTCTCCGGCGGCAGCACCCACCAGCCGGGCAGCTGCGTGATGGTCACCCGCGAGGGCACACGGCCGCTGCTGGTGGAGGTACAGGCGCTGGTCGATGCATCGCCGCTGTCGAACCCGCGCCGTGTCGCGGTCGGCCTGGAGCAGAACCGCCTGGCGATGCTGCTGGCGGTGCTGCATCGCCATGGCGGCGTACTGGTCGGCGACCAGGACGTGTTCGTCAATGTGGTCGGTGGCATCCGCGTGCAGGAGACTGCCGCCGATCTGCCGGTGCTGCTGGCGGTGTTGTCGTCGCTGCAGGATCGGCCGCTGGCGGAGAAGACCATCGCCTTCGGTGAAGTGGGCCTGTCCGGCGAGATCCGCCCGGTGCCCAATGGCGAAGACCGCCTGCGCGAGGCCGCCACCCATGGTTTCAAGCGCGCCATCGTGCCCAAGGCCAATGCGCCCAAGGGCGGTTCGGTGAAAGGCATGGAGGTGATCGCGGTGGAACGCCTGTCCGAGGCCATCGACGCGGCGTGAGGCCGGCTCTACAAACGTCAATCACGGCAACGGTCAGCTTCCTTGTGCTAGTTTTTCCCGCTCGACGAAGACGCCCTCTGGCGTCTTTCCGTGCCCAGGAGTAAACGATTACATGCAGGACACCGCACTCACCGCCCCCAACGCCGAGATCCGTCGCGCCGGGGTCGATCTCAATGGATTGATGACGGTGCTGGGCAAGCACCTGTATTCCACCCCGGTGGTGGCGCTGCGTGAGCTGGTGCAGAACGCGCATGACTCGATCATCCGCCGCCGCATCGAGCAGCCCGGTGTTGACGTGCCTTCGCGCATTTCGGTGCAGGTTGATGCCGGTGCCGGCGTGCTGCGCATCACCGATACTGGGGCCGGCCTGACCCGCCAGGAGATCCACGATTACCTGGCCACCGTCGGCGTCGGCTACACCCGTGGCCTGCGCCAGGGCGGTGAGGACGATGAAGGGCTGATCGGCATGTTCGGCCTCGGCTTCCTGTCGGCCTTCGTGCTGGCGCGCCGGGTCAGTGTGCGCACCACCTCGTACCAGACGCCGGATCTGGGCCATCTGTACGTGTCCAGCAACGCCGAGCAATACACCGTCAGCGAAGTGCCTGCACGCGCGGTGGGCACTGAGGTGGAGCTGGAGCTGCATCCGGACTTCCTGCCGCTGGCCAACGAGGCGCGCCTGCATGAGGTGCTGGGCCGCTACTGCGCGTTGCTGTCCGAGCCGATCTTCATCGGTGCTGCGGGCGAGGCGCTCAATCCCGAGCCGCCGCCGTGGCGCGGCCAGGGGGAGGTCGCCGTGCATCCGGTGCAGGCGCGTCGGCAGGCGCTGCAGTTCGCCGCGCGGTTCGAGCACGATTTCGAACCGATCGTCACCGTGCCGCTGCGCGCCGATGGCAACAGCGATGCCACTGGCCTGCTGTGGGTGCAGGATGGCGCCACCTATGGCACCAGCGACAACCGCAACCTGTCGGTGTTCGTGCGTGGGATGCTGCTGGATGACGACGCGCGCGACCTGTTGCCGCCGTGGGCTGGATTCATCGGCGGAGTGATCGAATCCTCGCGGTTGACGCCCACCGCCAGCCGCGAAGACCTGCAGCGCGATGACCAGTACCGCGCGGTGCAGCATGCACTGCTGGAGGCGCTGATCGACGGCCTGGCCGACGTTGCGAAGCAGCAACCGGAAGCCTGGCGGCGCGTGCTGACCCGCCACAACGAGGCCCTGCTGGGTGCGGCACTGTGCGATGAGCGCCTGTTCGAACTGCTGATGGAGCATGTGCGGGTACCGACCTCGCAGGGCGACCTGCCGGCCAGTGCGCTGCCGGCGCGCGGTGCCGTGCATGTCATCCTCGACAACGGCGGCGGCTTTGAAGAGATGCTGTTCCGCGCGATGGGCGTACCGGTCGCGCATGGCCATCGCTACGCGGTGGTGCCGTTCCTGCGGCGCTGGGCCCAGGCCAAGGGCCTGCGCCTGGTCGAGCTCGGCACCGAGCAGGGCAACCGCGCACTGTTCCGCAGTGATGACAGCCTCGACGAGGCGCAGCTGGCGTGGCTGCGCGAACAGCTGGGCGACGGCGAGCAGCTGCTGCCCGCACGTTTCAGCCCGGAGGCGCTGCCGGTGGTGGTGGTGCCCGACCGCGAGGCCGAGCTGAAGCAGCGGCTGGAAGACGACGAGAACGACAAGCGCGTCTCGATGGCCGCGCTGCGCCTGGCGCGCCAGTTCACCGCGCGCATCGAATCACGCGCACCCTCGCGGCTCTACCTCAACCTCGACAACCCGGCGGTGCAGGCACTGCTGCGCGCCCAGCGCGAGGGCCACCCACAGGCCGAGGCTGCGGCGCGCCTGCTGCGCTCGCTGAAAGTCATCGTCGCCGCGCAGGGCCGCCCGCTGGCACGCGCGACCGCTACGCCGGGCCCGGATCTCAATGGTGCCTTCACCGATATCGCCGGTGCCCTGCAGCAGATGCTGCGCTGAGCACCGCACCCTCTCATCCAGCCTTCGCTAGACAGGAGCAATTATCCCCATGGACATCTGGAACTGGGTCGAAAAGCTGCAGGGTGACCTGCGCCAGGCCGGCCAGGCGCAGAACGCGCACCTGCTGAACCGTCTCGCCGACGAGGTCAGTGAACTGCAGATCGACCGCGTCGATGCGCTGCTGCCCGAAGCACGCGCCCTGGGCAAGGCACTGGACAACCCGTGGGTTGACGTCTATGTCGGCCACTGGGCGCTGCGCAACCGCGTCGGCAACCGCGTGGAAGGCGAGAGCGCACTCGGCGAAGCCGTAGCGCTGTTCGAGCGCGCGCACCGCGAGGACACCCTGGAATGCCCGCAGTCGATCTGCGTGACCCAGGACCTGGCCGCCTGCTATGGCAACATCGACGGCCCGGGCTGGGTGCCCGAGCGCATCGAGGTCTGCGACGAAACCCTTGGCCGCATCGATCCGAGCTGGGCCTGTTTCCAGTGCCTGAGCTGCGAGAAGGCCGATGCGCTGCTCGATGATGGCCGTGGCCAGGCGGCGCTGGATTACCTGCAGGTGCAGGCCGATGCCGTGGAAGCCTGTGGCAAGGAAGTGTTCGACAGCTTCCCGGAGATGCAGATCAAGATCCTGCTGGGCATGGGCCGTGCCGATGAGGCACTGGCGCTGATCGAAAAACGGGAGGCCGAAGTTGCCGCGTCCGGAGAGTACGAGCCGGCCAACTGCACGGTGCCGCGTCGCTTGTCCAAGGCCTGGGCGCTGGCCCAGCTGGGCCGCGACGAAGAGGCGCTGCAGCAGCTGGTGCCGTGGAGCGAGCTGACCCCGAACTACTGGCGGCTGTGGGCAAACACCGCCGCAGCCCTGTGCCAGCGTGATCCCGCGCGAAATACGTGGGATCTGGGCACGCGCTTCAACACCATCATCGAGCACTTCGCACGGGTCGGTTCGCACCGCCTGCTGATCGAAGTCGCGGCGTTGAGCCTGGAACTCGCCCTGCAGCGTGGCGCGCGCTGGGTCGCACTGCGGCAGCTGGAACTGGCCCGCACCCATCTGGCGCAGCTGCGCCAGGATCGGGGTGCTGCGGCGCTGGTGGCCGGCCTGGCCGCGCGCATCGAGGCATTGCCGGACGTCGCGCCGCTGCCGGTGCCGGCGGGCGAGCTGCTGGCATGGCTGGACGCGCAGGGCGAACAGAACCAGTCGCGCGATCCCGAGCGCGAAGCGCAGTGGTTGCTGCAGGCGCATGCCGAGCTGCCCGATGACGAGGCGCTTGCCGAGATGGCTGCCTCCGCGCTGAATGCCTGCGGCGCGCAGGCCGAGGCGCGGTCGCTGCTGTGGCGGTTCGTACGCGGCCATGTGCAGCACGATGGCCCCGCGGCCTACACGCTGATGCGCTGGCTGGCCGAACAGGGCGACGACGACGGACTGCACCAGCTGGCCGATCTCTATCGCGGCAGCGTGCCCGTGTTCGCGCACTGGTGCGAGGTGCAGCGTGCACGCCGCGTGTCCGACTGGCCGGCGCTGGAGCAGGCGGCCCGATCGCTTCTGGAGCTGTCTCCGGGCTCGCACGGCGCGCGCGGCACGCTGGCGCGCATGTACATGGAAACCGGCCGTTTCAGCGAGGCCCAGGCCTGTTATGCACAGCTGGTGGAGCTGCTGGACGAGCCCAATGCCGCGCATTGGGACCACATGAGCGCAGCCAGCGCCGCGCGCGACTGGGACGCCGTGCGCCGCTCGGCGGCGGCGCTTGGCATGGAATTGTCCAGCCAGGATGGCGTGGTCGAGGAGCCGTGGGGCTGGGTGATCATCCGCAGCGAAGAAAACGGCGAGCCGATGGAGTACTACGCCCGTCGCAGCGGTCCGGTGACCGCGCGCATCGTCGAGAACGCGCCGTCCAACCGCGCCCAGCAGGTGGGCGACTGGGTGGTGTTCGATGCCGCGCTGGTGCATCCGGCACCAGAGGAGGAGGAAGCACGCGAGCATTTCATCCCGACCTATGCGCAGGTGCATGTGCTGGAGCGCGGCGGCTTCGCCCGCAGCTGGATGATCGATGGCGCGCACCCGGGCGAAGATGCCTGGAATGCCTTCGTCGAGGCGGCCGAAGCACAGGGCTGGAAGGTGTGGTCACACAGCCGGCCGGACTACACCGTCACCGACCCCGATGTGGAAGAGGGTACGCTGCCCGGCCTGCTGTTCACCGTGGCCCAGCCGCAGGACCACGCACCGCTGGCACTGCACCGCTTCCTGCAGCAGCACACCGCGACGTGGCCGCATCCGCATTGCTGGCTGCGCCTGGCTGAAGCCTGTGACCAGGATCGCCAGCCGCATCTGGACGTGATCGAGCGTTACGGGTTGTAGGCCGGATATCGGGTAGTGCCGGCCGCTGGCCGGCAGCACCGGGAGATCCTGTATTGCCGGCCAGCGGCCGGCACTACCTCAGGGAAAAATACATGCGAAAGACAGGGATGTTGATGATCGCCGGGCTGCTGCTGGCCCCTGCCGTGCAGGCGTCACCCGCCTGCCAGGAACCAGAGGCGGTGGCCCGCGCCTTCTACGAGGCAACGACGGGCGATGGTGATCTGCTGGAGCCACCCCCGGCGCTGGTCAGCCCTGCCTTCGGCAAGGCACTGCGTGGAGAGCGCGCCTGCCAGCAGCGCGAAGAGGGCATCTGCACCATCGATTCGGATCCGTGGCTGGATGCGCAGGACGGTGACATCGAAACCCCGGTGCGCTACAGCTGGAAGGAGGCTTCGGTCTCCGCCGGCCAGGTCGAGATGCGCTATTCGGTGTGGAAGAAGGCCTACCTGACCCGCCTGCCGATGGTGCGCCACGGGCAGGGATGCTGGCAGGTTGATGACATCGTCACCAACAGTGGTCGTTCGGTGCGGAAGATCCTGGCCCAGCCTTGACGGTAGCGCCGGTGGGTGCCGACCGTTGGTCGGCACACCGCCTATCGCGAATGCCCGAACACCAGTTCGATCACGAACTGGCTGCCGAAGAAGGCCAGCAGCAGCAACAGCATCGCCGCCAGCGTCCAGTGCACCGCCTTCATGCCGCGCCAGCCGTAGCGCCGGCGGCCGATCAGCAGCACGCCGAACACGATCCACGACAGCACGCTCAGCACGGTCTTGTGCACCAGCTTCTGCGCCAGCAGGTCGTCGACGAACAGCACCCCGGTGACCAGGGTCAGGGTCAGCAGCGCGAAGCCGACGGTGATCACCCGGAATAGCAGTGATTCCAGGTCGGCCAGCGGCGGCAGCGCGCGCAGCCAAGGCCGGAACTCGCGGCGGCGCAGGGCGCGTTCCTGCAGCCACAGCATGATCGCCAGCAGCGCGGCGATGCTCAGCGTGGCGTAGGCCAGCAGGGCCAGCCAGGCGTGGCTGGCCAGGCGCCAGCCCAGCACCTTGCTCGGTTCGTGGCCGTAACCGTGGTAGGCCAGCAGCAGCACGGCGGCCAGCGGGAACACCACCACGCCCAACGCCGACATCCGCCCGCGCGCGCCGACCAGCGAAGTCAGCCAGGCCATGCCCAGGCCGACCAGCGACAGTGCGGCGAAGAAGTGCATGTCCGGCCCGCCGTTGGTGCGCATCGCCACCATCACGTGGTAGCCGCCGTGCAGCAGCATGGCGGGCAGGGCCGGCCACAGCCAGATGGGGGAGCCGGTCGTCTCATCGCGGCCAAGCGCGCGCACCAGCAGGGCACTGGCAGCCAGGTAGAGCAGGACGGCGATGAGAACGATTGTCATCGTTGCAGTTTCGCATACCCCCGTGATGCTGGCGACGGCCCCGTGGCCGCAGTCCGGGGAGACAGCCAGACCCGTTATACTGTCTGCCTTATTGTCCCCCGCTTTCAGACAGGTTGCGCCGCATGTTCGAGTCCCTGACCCAGCGCCTTTCCGGCACCATCGAGCGCCTGCGTGGCCGCGGCCGCCTGACCGAGGAGAACATCCGCGAGGCAACCCGCGAAGTGCGCATCGCGCTGCTCGAGGCCGACGTTGCGCTGCCGGTGGTGCAGGCGCTGATCGAGCGCATCAAGGTGCGCGCGGTCGGCCAGGAAGTGCTGAAGTCGCTGACCCCGGGCCAGGCGCTGATCAAGGTCGTGCGCGACGAGCTGACTGCGGTGATGGGCGCTGAAGCCAGCGACCTGAACCTCAATGTGCCCGCTCCGGCCATCATCCTGATGGCGGGCCTGCAGGGCGCCGGCAAGACCACCACCGTGGGCAAGCTGGCCAAGCACCTGAAGGAAAAGCGCAAGAAGAAGGTGATGGTGGTCTCGGCCGACGTCTACCGTCCGGCCGCGATCGAGCAGCTGAAAACCCTGGCCGAGCAGGTGGGCGTGCTGTTCTTCCCGTCCAGTGCCGACCAGAAGCCGGAAGCCATCGTCCGCGCAGCCATCGACGATGCACGCAAGTCGTTCGTCGACGTGCTGCTGGTCGATACCGCCGGCCGCCTGGCCATCGACGAAGCGATGATGGCCGAGATCAAGGCCCTGCACGCTGCGGTGAATCCGGCCGAAACGCTGTTCGTGGTCGACGCCATGACCGGCCAGGACGCGGCCAACACCGCCAAGGCCTTCGGCGATGCCCTGCCGCTGACCGGCGTGGTACTGACCAAGACCGACGGTGACGCCCGCGGCGGCGCCGCGCTGAGCGTGCGCTACATCACCAGCAAGCCGATCAAGTTCGTCGGTGTCAGTGAAAAGCCGGAAGGCCTGGACGTGTTCCACCCGGACCGTATCGCCAGCCGCATCCTCGACATGGGGGACGTGCTGTCGCTGGTCGAGCAGGTCGAGCAGCAGGTCGACAAGGACAAGGCCGCCAAGCTGGCCGAGAAGGTCGCCAAGGGCAAGAAATTCGACCTGAACGACATGCGTGACCAGCTCGAGCAGATGCAGAACATGGGCGGCATCGGCGGCCTGATGGACAAGCTGCCGGGCCTGGGCAACATCCCCGACCATCTGAAGCAGCAGGTCAGCCAGGGCAAGGAAGTGCCGCGCATGATCGCCATCATCAGCTCGATGACCAAGAAGGAACGGCGCAATCCGAACCTGCTCAACGGCTCGCGCCGCGCGCGCATCGCCAAGGGCTCGGGCGTGACGCCGGCCGACGTCAACAAGCTGATGAAGCAGTACATGCAGATGGAAAAGATGATGAGCAAGATGGCCGGCGGTGGCATGAAGGGCATGTTGCGCAGCATGAAGGGGATGATGGGCGCCATGGGCGGCCGCGGCATGCCGTTCCGTTGATGACGGCCCCGTCCGCAATCTGATGTAGCGCCCGGGCCCACGCTCGGGCGGCGGCGCACAAGCGCCGCAGCAGGCCGTCGGGCAGCAGGCTCGACTCTTCCCCTGTCCTGCGCGCACCATGGGGGCCTGTCCGAAACGATGGGCCGTCATGCAGAGTTCCGCTGTAGCTTCCCGCGCCGAGGCGTTCTGCCGGCGCTTTGGCGTTTCCGTTCCGATCCTGCTGGCACCGATGGCCGGTGCCTGCCCGGTACCGTTGTCGGCTGCGCTGGCCAACGCCGGCAGCATGGGCGCAATGGGCGCGGTGTTGTCGTCGTCGGCCGATATCGGTCGCTGGATTGATGACTTCCGCGCAGCCTCCAGTGGTCCGGCGCAGGTGAACCTGTGGATGCCGGACCCTGTACCTGCCCGTGACGTTGCCGCCGAGGCCGCCAGCCGCGCCTTCCTCGCGCAATGGGGCCCGGAGGTGCCGGCCAGCGCCGCCGACGCCACGCCGGCCGACTTCGAAGAACAGTTCGCCGCACTGCTGGCGGCGCGTCCTGCGGTGGCCTCGACCATCATGGGCGTGCTGTTGCCGCGCCACGTGCAGCAGTTGAAGGATGCAGGCATTGCCTGGATCGCGTGCGCGACCACCTTGTCCGAGGCGCGCGCGGCACAGGACGCCGGTGCCGATGCGGTGGTGGCGCAGGGCGCGGAGGCCGGCGGCCATCGTGGTTCCTTCGATCCGGCGATGGCCGAGCGCCAGCTGGTCGGCCTGTTCGCGCTGCTGCCGCGCCTGGCCGATCACCTGCAGATTCCGGTGATTGCCGCCGGCGGCATCGCCGATGGCCGTGGTATCGCTGCCGCACTCGCCTTGGGCGCCAGTGCTGTGCAGATCGGCACCGCCTTCCTGCGCACGCCGGAAGCGGCGATCGCTTCGGCGTGGGCCGATGGGCTGGCCGCCAGCGAACCGGAAGACACCTGGCCGACCCGCGCCTTCAGTGGTCGCCTGGGCCGTGGCCTGGCGACGCCCTATGTGCGCGCCGCTGCTGCAGAAGGCGCCCCCGCGCCGCGTCCATACCCGGTGCAGCGCGGCCTGACCGCCCCGATGCGCAGGCAGGCGGCACAGGAAAATCGTCTGGCGGCGATGCAGGCCTGGGCCGGGCAGTCGGCGTGGATGGCGCCGGCGCAGCCGGCCGCCGACGTGCTGCGCGGCATGTGGGAACAGGCGCAGGCACTGCTGCCATGATGGTGAGCTGCAACGGCCGGGCGGCGCAGGTGGAGGATCTCCTGCCGGCGCTGGTGAATTACGGCCACTTCACCTCGCTGCAGGTGCGTGGTGGTGCAGTGCAGGGGCTGGACCTGCATCTGGCGCGGCTGTCACAGGCTACGCGCGAACTGTTCGGCAGCGAACTGGACACGGTGCAGGTGGAGGCATGGATGGCGCAGGCATTGCAGCAGTCAGGGCAGGCCGATGCCTCGCTGCGGGTGACGGTGTACTCGCGCCGCTTCGATTTCCGCAATCCGCTGGCGGCGGTGCCGGTGGACGTGCTGGTGGCGGTTTCAGCGCCGGTGACGCTGACCGTCGCCAAGCGCGTGCGCAGCGTGGCCTGGCAGCGTGAACTGCCGCAGATCAAGCATGTGGGCACCTTCGGCCTGTTCGCCGAGCGTCGCGCGGCGATGGCGGAAGGATTCGACGATGCGCTGTTTGTCACCGCCGATGGCGACGTGAGTGAAGGCAGCACCTGGAACCTGGCCGTGCACGATGGTGAACGGCTGCTCTGGCCGCAGGCGCCGGCCCTGCGCGGGACTGCCGAGGCACTGCTGAAGCAGCATTGGCCGGGGCCTCAGGCCAGTCAGCCGCTGCGGCTGGCCGATCTGGCCGGCGTGAAGGCGGCTTTTGCCTGCAACGCCAGCGGGTTGTGGGCGCTGGAGGCCATTGACGGGCATGTCCTGGCCGGCTCCCAGGCGCTGGCTGAACAGGGCAGGGCGGTGCTGGCGGCGGTGGCTTGGGACAAATTGGGGTCAGATCCCTTTTGCGCCGCAAAAGGGATCTGACCCCGTGAGTTCATCCCCGGGGTTGGCCCGGCCGCGATCTGCCGCTATAATCGCCCGCTTACCTCGCCATCCTGGCGACTGGGCAATAGGAAAAACACCATGGTCAAGATTCGACTGACCCGCGGCGGCGCCAAGAAGCGTCCGTTCTACCACATCATCGTCACCGACGTGCGCAGCGCGCGCGACGGCCGCAACATCGAGCGCGTCGGCTTCTACAACCCGGTCGCCCAGGGCGCCGAGAAGCGCATCGAGCTGGACCTGGCCCGCGTTGACCATTGGGTCAAGAACGGCGCCCAGCCGACCGACAAGGTCCGCAACCTGATCAAGGAAGCGACCAAGTCCCAGGCCGCTGCGGCCTGATCCTGACGGGCCACGCTTCGGCGTGGCCCTCTTGGTTGAAGCAGATGAAAGATATCGAGCGCCGCATCCTGCTGGGCAGGGTTGTCGGCGCTTTTGGTGTGCGCGGCGAGATCAAACTCGAGTCCTGGACCGAGCCACGTTCCGCCATTTTCCGTTACCAGCCGTGGATCGTGCGCAGCCCATCCGGCGTGGAAACCACGGTTGAAGGTGTGCGCGGCCGCGACAGCGGCAAGCACCTGGTGGCCCGTTTCCCCGGGGTCGAGGATCGCGATGTGGTCGAAGCGATGCGCGGCACCGAGATCTACGTGGCCCGCAGTGCCTTGCCGCCGCCGAAGCCCGATGAGTATTACTGGGTGGACCTGGAAGGCCTGGATGTGAAGACCACCGAGGGCGTCGCCCTGGGCCAGGTCTCGCACCTGTTCAGCACCGGCGCCAATGACGTGGTTGTGGTCCGGGGTGACCGCGAGCGGATGATTCCGTTCGTGCAGCCGGACTTCGTCAAATCGGTCGATTTCGAGGCCAACCTGATCGTGGTCGACTGGGATCCCGAGTTCTGAGTGTGAGCATGCGTTTCGACGTCATCACCCTGTTTCCCGAGTTCCTCGCCCAGTCCGCTGGACTGGGCGTGGTCGGGCGCGCGCAGGAGAAGGGACTGTTCAGCCTGCATGGCTGGAACCCCCGTGATTACGCCGAAGGCAACTACCGCCGGGTGGACGACCGTCCGTTCGGTGGTGGCCCGGGCATGGTGATGCTGATCGAGCCGCTGCAGGCCTGCCTGCAGGCGATCCGAGAGGCCGATCCCACCCCGGCGCGGGTGATCTACCTCAGTCCGCAGGGCGCGCCGTTGACCCAGGCCAAGGTGCGGGAACTGGCGGCGCTGCCGCGCATGGTCCTGCTCTGTGGCCGCTACGAGGGCATCGACGAGCGTTTCCTGGAGGCCAATGTCGACGAGGAAATCTCCCTCGGCGACTACGTGCTGTCCGGGGGCGAGCTGGGCGCGGCGGTGATCATCGACGCCGTGGCCCGCCTGCAGGACGGTGCCCTGAACGATGCGGAGTCGGCGGCGCAGGACAGCTTCGAGGGCGACCTCGGTCTGCTCGACTGTCCGCATTACAGCCAGCCGGCCCAGCACCCGCTGGGGGACGTGCCGGAGGTGCTGCGCTCGGGCAACCACGCGGCCATCGCCGCCTGGCGCCGCCAGCAGTCGCTGCTCCGGACCGCCCAGCGGCGCCCGGACCTGCTGGATGAACAGGCACTGGGCAAGGCCGACCGCAAACTGCTGGAGCAGGGCCGCCAGGCCCGGAACCAGAAGGCCAGCCCCTAGCGCAGGGCTGGCTTTATCGGCTATCATGCCTAATTCCCGCCAGCCCCGGTTGGCGCGCGCAGTACCCAAAACAAACGTGCAGCACAGTCCGGTGACTGCATGAGCCCACGTTGTCGATACGACACGCCCACCCGAACAAGAATCGGTGTAACCCATGAGCAAGCTGAACAAGTCCATCGTCGCGGAATTCGAATCCGCCCAGATCACCCGCGAACTGCCGAAGTTCAGCCAGGGCGACACCGTTGTCGTCAACGTGAAGGTGAAGGAAGGCAGCCGCGAGCGCGTGCAGGCCTACGAAGGCGTCGTCATCGCCACCAAGAACGCCGGCCTGAACTCCTCGTTCACCGTGCGCAAGATCTCGCACGGCTACGGCGTCGAGCGCGTTTTCCAGACCCACAGCGCCATCATCGACTCGGTCGAAGTGAAGCGTCGTGGTAAGGTCCGCGCCGGCAAGCTGTACTACCTGCGCGGCCTGGAAGGCAAGGCTGCCCGCATCAAGGAAGACCTGGCTGCCGCTGCTGCCGCCAAGGCTGCCCGTCTGGCCGACAAGGCCTGATAAACAACTTCGGTTGTTGCCGCGACGGCCACCTTCGGGTGGCCGTTTGCGTTTCCGGCATCGCATCGGCCACGATCAGCTGATGAGCGACATCAACCCGCGCTATCCCGCCGTGATCCAGTCGGCACTGCGCTTTCTCGACGGCAAGGGGCTGGTGCGCGTGCAGTCGGCGCCGCTGCTGCACCGCCTGCTATGGCGCCTGGGCATTGCCCTGCCGCCACCGATCCTGGCCGGCTTCGGCACCAATGCGCTGGTGCAGGGCCTGCTGTTCGGGCTGTTCTGGACCGCGCTGATGTGGCTGATGCTGTGGCAGGGCAGCGAGCGCCCGCTGGCGCTGTTGCTGGTGGCCGGCCTGTCGGCTGGCGTGCTGTTCGGTATCGTGATGGCAGCGCTGATGCGCTCGCTGCGCCGCCACCGCAAGCTGCCGGACTGGCGCCGGTTCCGCGCACGGCAGGCGGGCTGAGCCGATGGCGCACTGCGCCGTGACCACCGGGCGGGCCCGCGCTAGGCTGCAGCTTCATCCCGATGGACATAGCGTGCGATGCCTGCCAAGCGAACCGCACCTTCCACTGCGCCCACGCTGCTGTCCGGTGGCAACCCTCAGATCGCCAAGGGCGAGGGCGATGCGCCGGTGCAGGCATACATCGCCGCCATGCCGGACTGGAAACGTCCGATCGGCGCGCGACTGGATGCATTGATCGAGCAGGCCGTACCTGGGGTGCACAAGGCAGTGAAGTGGAACTCGCCGATGTATGCGGTTGCGCCGGGCGAAGGGTGGTTTCTCAGCTTCCATTGCTTCACCCGCTACATCAAGGTGGCGTTCTTCCGCGGCGCGGCACTGGCGCCAGTGCCGCCCGAGCCGTCCAGGAGCGCCGATACGCGTTACCTGCACATCCCGCAGGACGGCCTGCTGGATGAGGCACAGTTCCTCGACTGGGTGCGCCAGGCCGCCGCGTTGCCCGGCGAGCGCATGTAACCCCGACCTTCTCATTCCTTTCCCGACGAGAGCTCCTGATGGCCACGCATGCCCCCAACCCGGCCGATGCCGGAACACCGGCCACCGAGTTGATCGATGCACGCATCGCCGAGTTGGCAGACTGGCGCGGTGAAACACTGGCACGCGTGCGTGCGTTGATCCATGAAGCGCTGCCCGACGTGCAGGAAACCTGGAAATGGCGGGGTACACCGGTGTGGGAGCACAACGGCATCCTGTGCACCGGCGAGACCTACAAGCAGGCAGTGAAGCTGACCTTCGCCAACGGTGCGGCGCTGGCCGATCCAAAGGGGCTGTTCAACGCAAGCCTGGACGGCAACACGCGGCGTGCGATCGACATCCATGAAGGCGCGATGCCGGATGCCGCTGCGTTCAAGGCGCTGCTGCGCGCGGCGGCGACGCTCAACGCGGCGAAGAAGAAGCGGTAGAGCCGGCCGCTGGCCGGCTGCTTTGCGATGCTTGCGGAGGGGTTTGAAGTTGCCGGCCAGCGGCCGGCACTACCGTGGTAATCCCTGGCGGCGAAGAAGCGGTAGAGCCGGCCGCTGGCCGGCTGCTTTGCGATGCTTGCGGAGGGGTTTGAAGTTGCCGGCCAGCGGCCGGCACTACCGTGGTAATCCCCGGCGGCGAAGAAGCGGTAGAGCCGGCCGCTGGCCGGCTGTTCTGCGATGCTTGCGGAGGGGTTTGAAGTTGCCGGCCAGCGGCCGGCACTACCGTGGTAATCCCCGGTGGCGGAGAAGCGGTAGAGCCGGCCGCTGGCCGGCTGCTTTGCGATGCTTGCGGAGGGGTTTGAAGTTGCCGGCCAGCGGCCGGCACTACCGTGGTAATCCCCGGCGGCGGAGAAGCGGTAGAGCCGGCCGCTGGCCGGCTGCTTTGCGATGCTTGCGGAGGGGTTTGAAGTTGCCGGCCAGCGGCCGGCACTACCGTGGTAATCCCCGGCGGCGAAGAAGCGGTAGAGCCGGCCGCTGGCCGGCTGTTTTGCGATGCTTGCGGAGTGGGGGGAAGTTGCCGGCCAGCGGCCGGCACTACCGCAGCGGTGCGGCATCCGGGTCGGCCACCGGCGAGGTTGGGCAGGCGGGAATCTCAGAGGGCGTGGCCAGTTCTTCGGCATGCGAGGGCTTGCCCATCATCTTCGCCTTGCGCCAGCCGCCCCAGCGGTAATACGCCAGCGACAGCAGCATCGACACCAGCGAGCTGACCGGGAAGCTCAACCAGATCGCATCGGCGCCCCAGTACGGCTGCAGCAGTTCGGCGAACGGCACGCGCACGCCCCACAGCGAGCCAGCCAGGATCAGCAGCGGCGGAATCACCGCGCCGGTGGAGCGCACTACGCCGGAGATCACGAAGCTGACGCCGAAGAACAGGAACGAGCCGATCACTACGTGGTTGAGGTGGCGCGCGATCTCCAGCGCTTGGCTGGCCGGTGGCAGGAACAGCGCCAGCAGCTGGCGATCGAACACCACCAGCGGCAGGATCAACGCGCCGGTCAGCAGGAAGTTGAACAGCACGCCCTGGCGTGCGGTGCCGCGCACGCGGTCCCAGCGCTGCGCACCCACGTTCTGTGCGGCCATCGAAGAGCATGCTGCACCGATCGCCATCGCTGGCATCTGCAGGTAGTTCCACAGTTGCAGGGCAGCGCCGTAGCCCGCGCCGGTGTCGGTCCCGTACTGGTTGACCATGGTCATCAGCAGGATCACCGACAGCGAGATCAGCACCATCTGCAGGCCCATCGGCACGCCCTTGACCACCAGAGCCTTGAGGATGGTCATGTCGAGCTTGAACAGGCGCATGTCGGCGCGGCCCAGCCACAGGGTGTGGCGCTTGTGCCGCATGTACAGCAGCAGGCCGGCCAGCGACAGCGTCTGCGCGACCAGCGTGGCCCACGCCGAGCCGGCGATACCCAGCGCGGGAAACGGCCCCATGCCGAAGATCAGTACCGGGTTCAGCACGATGTCCAGCGCCACTGACACCATCAGGAAGCGGAACGGCGTGCGCGAGTCACCGGCACCGCGCAGCGCGGCGGTGAGGAAGGCGAACGCGTACAGCGTCGGCATCGCCAGGAAGATGATCTGCAGGTAGGCCTCGGCCAATGGCAGCGAAGCGGCCGGCGTGCCCATCGCCGCCAGCAACGGATGGGCCATGAACCAGCCGGCGAGGGCGATGATCACCGACAGGCCGATGAAGAAGGTGGCGCTGGTGCCGACCACGCGCCGCGCCTGCACGAGGTCGCGCGCGCCGATCGCCTGGCCGATCAGGATGGTGGAGGCCATGCCGAAACCGAACACCGAGCCGATCAGGAAGAACATGATGTTGTTGGCGTTCGCGGTGGCGGTCAGCGCCGCCTCGCCGAGGAAGCGCCCGACCCAGACCGCGTTCACCGAGCCGTTCAGCGACTGCGCGATGTTGCCCGCCAGGATCGGCAGGGAGAACAACAGGAGATTGCGCCCGATCGGGCCGGAGGTCAGGTCAAGCGGTGCCTTGGCCATGGAGTGGTGATCGAATCCCGGGAGGCGCACACTAGCACCACGCCGGTTTGCGGGATGTGGCAATGCATCAACGACTGCAGGTGGAGCGGAGGCTGGCGCTGGCCTTGATCAGCGTCGGATTGGCCGCATGTTCGATGGACGACCGGCTGGGTGATACCCAGATCCGGCCAACCGACCGTCCCGAGTGTCTGGTCGGCAGCCAGCGCCAGGACCTGGCCTCCGGGGTGCGGCCATTGATCGGCGGCACCGGCTGCCGGGCCGACCCGGACAACCCGCGTCCCCTCAACAAGCCACTGGAGTAGCCTGCCCCCATGCCCGAGCTTTCCCCGCTGTCACCCAGTGTCCGCCTGGACATCTGGTTGTGGGCGGCCCGTTTCTTCAAGACCCGCAGCCTGGCCAAGCAGGCGATCGAGACCGGCAAGGTCAGCGTTGCCGGGCAGCGTCCGAAATCCTCACGCGCGGTGCGCGTGGGCGAGCAGCTTCAGGTCGACCGTGGTGAAGAGCATTTCGAGGTCCAGGTGCTCGGCCTGAGCGATCAGCGCGGGCCCGCAGCGACGGCGCAGCAGCTGTATGCCGAGAGCGAGGCCTCCAAGGCGCGTCGTGCCGAACAGCGTGCGCTGCGCATCGCCGCGCGCGATGGGTTCCAGCCGCCGGAGCACAAGCCGGACAAGCGCGCGCGCCGGTTGATCCGCGCGCTGGGCGATATTGACGCGCTGTAAATGATGCGGCGCCGGACCGGGTCCGGCGCCCGCAGGCGTCAGCGCTTGCCGCCGAGCAGGCTGCCGCCGATCTTCAGCAGATCGCCCACGCCGAGCTGGCCGTCACCGTCCTGGTCCAGCAGGCTGCCGAGCAGGCCACCGGCAAGACCACCCTGTTGCTGCACGTGCTGCTTTTCCTGGCCAAGCGCCTGGCTGAGCGAGCCGGCATCGGCCTGGCCGCCACCGAGACGCTGGGCGAGGAAGGCCATCACGATCGGTGCGAGGATCTGCAGCAACTGGCTGGTGCGGCCGCTGTCCAGCTGGGTAGCCTGCGCCAGCCCGCTTTCGACCTTCTGCTGGCTGCCGCCGAAGATGTGGCCGAGGATGCCGGCGCCATCGCTGGCGGCACCACCGCCACCGCCGCCCAGTACCGAGCCAAGCACGCTGCCCAGGTCCAGGCCGCTGTGGTTGTTCTGCAGTGCGCCGAGCAGCGCCTGTGCGCCCTGTGGCTGCGAGGCGTTGTTGCCCAGCGCGCCCATCAGCACCGGCAGTGCGGCGCTGATCGCACCGGAAGCCTGGGTATCGCTGATACCGAGCTGCTGGGAGACCTGCTGCAGCGGCGCGCCCTGCAGTTTGGCGAGAAGTTCATCGGTCAGGCTCATCTGCGGATTCCTTGATTGGGGTGGGGCGTGCAGAAGGTACGACGCGGACCGTTAAAACGGCGACGCCGCCTCACAGGGGGGCGGCGTGCCGTACACGGGGAGGGCGATCAGAGCTCGATGTCTTCCGCGCCCGGGGTCGCAGTAGGGAAGTCCGCTTCCGGTTGCGCCGGCTTGAACGGATCCGATGGCTGGCTGGCCAGCGCCTTGAGGGCTGCGGCGACGCCGGCACCGTAGGCCGGGTCGGCCTTGCTGCAGTTGTCGATGTGGCGCTGCTTGATGAAGTCCGGTGCATCGCCCAGGGCGCGGGCGGTGTTGGCGAACAGGCGGTCCTTCTGTGCCTGGTTGTAGCTGCGGAACAGCGCACCGGGCTGGCTGAAGTAGTCGGCGTCGTCCTCACGGAAGTTCCAGAAGTCGGCGTCGCCGCGGATCTTCATCGGCGGTTCGCGGTACTGCGGCTGTTCCTGCCACTGGCCGTAGCTGTTCGGTTCGTAATGCGGCAGGCCGCCGTAGTTGCCATCCACGCGCATCGCACCATCGCGGTGATTGCTGTGCACCGGGCAGCGTGCGGCGTTCACCGGAATCTGGTGGTGGTTCACGCCCAGCCGGTAGCGCTGCGCATCGGAATAGGCGAACAGGCGTGCCTGCAGCATCTTGTCCGGCGACGGGCCGATGCCCGGCACCAGGTTGCTCGGTGCGAACGCCGACTGCTCCACGTCCTGGTACCAGTTGACCGGGTTGCGGTTCAGTTCGAACTGGCCCACTTCGATCAGCGGGTAGTCGCTCTTCGGCCATACCTTGGTCAGGTCGAACGGATGGATGCGGTAGGTTTCCGCCTCCAGCTCCGGCATGACCTGGATGAACAGCTTCCACTTCGGGAAGTCGCCCTTCTCGATCGCGTCGAACAGGTCGCGGCCGTGGCTTTCGCGGTCATGGCCGACCAGGATCTGCGCCTGCGCGTCGGTCAGCGATTCGATGCCCTGCTGGCTGACAAAGTGGAACTTGACCCAGAAGCGCTCGCTGTCGGCGTTGGTGAAGCTGTAGGTGTGCGAGCCGAAACCATGCATGTGGCGGAAGCTGCGCGGAATGCCGCGGTCGCTCATCACCACGGTCACTTGCAGCAGGGCTTCGGGCAGCAGCGTCCAGAAGTCCCAGTTGTTGCGCGCGCTTCGCAGGTTGGTGTGCGGGTCGCGCTTGACCGCTTTGTTGAGGTCGGCGAACTTGCGCGGGTCGCGCAGGAAGAACACCGGCGTGTTGTTGCCGACCAGGTCCCAGTTGCCTTCTTCGGTGTAGAACTTCAGTGCGAAGCCGCGGATGTCACGCTCGGCGTCGGCGGCACCACGCTCGCCGGCCACCGTGGTGAAGCGCGCGAACATCTCGGTCTGCTTGCCCACCTTCTCGAACAGTTTGGCGCGGGTGTACTTGCTGATGTCGTGGGTGACGGTGAAGGTACCGAACGCACCCGATCCCTTGGCATGCATGCGGCGCTCGGGAATGATCTCGCGGTTGAGGTTGGCCAGCTTTTCCAGCAGCCACACGTCTTCCATCAGCAGCGGGCCGCGCGGGCCAGCGGTCTTGCTGTTCTGGTTGTCCACCACCGGTGCGCCGAAGGCCGTGGTCATCGGCGTGACCGGATCGTCGCCGTGCTTCTGCTTCGGCGTCGTGCTCAGCTCACGCTGCTGCTGGGCGCCTTCTGCCGGCGAGGGAGCGGTGTGATACGGGCACTTGGGACTGTTGTTATCGGACTGGCTCATGGCTGGCTCCTGCGGGTGAAGACGGGGTGGAACATCTTCACTCGACTTTAGCTAGGGCCAGATGAAATGAATAATCGAATGATCCGTTCAGATTGATAGATTCCGTCAATTGAAACGCAAAATCGGATTTGCAGAGACTTTCAAGAGGCCTCCTGCATGGCAGCCGGAGGCCGTCTCTATGCGTTGCAGTCACAGCAGCGCTTTCAACCGGTACAGGGCTTCCAGCGCCTGCTTGGGCGTCAGTTCGTCCGGGTCGATCGCCGCCAGCGCTTCCTGCGCCTTGCTGGCCGGGGCGCTGAACAGGCCGAACTGCTGCGGCGCATCCAATGCCTGCGGCGCCAGCTCGGCGGCATGGCTTTCACCGCCGCGCTGCTCCAGCTCGGCCAGGCGCCGCCGTGCCTGCGCCACGGTAGTGCGCGGCAGGCCGGCCAGTGCGGCCACCTGCAGGCCGAAGCTGCGGTTGGCCGGACCGTCCTTCACCGCGTGCATGAACACCAGCGCTTCACCGTGCTCGACGGCATCCAGGTGCACGTTGGCAATGCCGCTGCGGCCGCCCTCGTGTTGTTCGTCGGCCAGCGCGGTCAGCTCGAAGTAGTGGGTCGCGAACAGCGTATAGCAGCGGTTCTGGTAGGCCAGGTGACGTGCGACCGCATCGGCCAGCGCCAGGCCGTCGTAGGTGGAGGTGCCGCGGCCGATCTCGTCCATCAGCACCAGCGAATGGGCGGTGGCGTGATGCAGGATGTAGCTGGTCTCGGCCATCTCGACCATGAAGGTCGACTGCCCGCGGGCGAGGTCGTCACCGGCGCCGATGCGGGTCAGGATGCGGTCGATCGGACCGATAACCGCACGGCTGGCCGGCACGAAGCTGCCGATGTGGGCCAGCAGCACGATCAGCGCGTTCTGCCGCATGTAGGTCGATTTACCGCCCATGTTCGGGCCGGTGATGACCAGCATGCGACGGTCGGGATGCAGGTCCAGGTCGTTCGGTTCGAACGGCTGCTCACGCACCGCTTCGACCACCGGATGGCGGCCACGCTCGATCTTCAGGCACGGTGCCGTTTCCAGTTCCGGCCGCGACCAGTCCAGCGCCTGCGCGCGCTCGGCGAAGGCGGCCAGCACGTCCAGTTCGCTCAGCGCAGCGGCGCACTGCTTCAACGGTTCCAGCTGTTCGCCGAGGGTGTCCAGCAGCTGCTCGTACAGGTATTTCTCGCGCGACAACGAACGGTCGCGCGCGGACAGCACCTTGTCTTCGAACGCCTTCAGTTCTTCGGTGATGTAGCGCTCGGCATTGGTCAGCGTCTGGCGGCGGGTGTAGTGCACCGGCGCACGGTCGGACTGGCCCTTGCTGATCTCGATGTAGTAGCCGTGCACGCGGTTGTAGCCCACCTTCAGGGTGGGAATGCCGCTGCTTTCGCGTTCGCGCTGTTCCAGATCGACCAGGAACTGGTCAGCATGGGTGGACAGGCGGCGCAGCTCGTCCAGCTCTTCATCGAAGCCCTCGGCCAGCACGCCGCCGTCGCTCAGCTTCAGTGGCGGCATTTCGGCAATGGCGCTGGCCAGCAGCTGCGCGCACGCGTCATGCTCGCCCAGCGCGGCGTGCAGGGCCTGCAGGCGCGGCGAGTCCAGTGGCGCCAGCACCTCGCGCACGGCGGGCAGCAGCCCCAGGCCATCACGCAGGGTGGAAAAATCGCGCGGGCGCGCCGAGCGCAGCGCGACGCGGGTGAGGATGCGTTCCAGGTCGCCTAGGCGGCGGAACTGTTCGCGGATGTCGGCGTCGCTGCCGCGATCGATCAGGGTTTCCACCGCATGGTGGCGCTGCACCAGCACCTCGCGCAGGCGCAGCGGGCGGTGCAGCCAGCGCCGCAGCAGGCGGCCGCCCATCGGCGTCACCGTGCTGTCGAGCACGCCCAGCAGGGTATTGCGGGTATCGCCGTCGACGCGCGTATCCAGTTCCAGGTGGCGACGGGTGGCGGCATTCATCGCGATCGCCTCGCCAGCGGTTTCCATCGCGATCGAAGTCAGGTGCGGCAGGCGCTGCTTCTGGGTTTCCTCGACATAGCCGAGCAGGGCACCTGCGGCAGCGGTCGCACGTGGCTTGTCATCGATGCCGAAGCCGCTCAGGTCATGCAGCTTGAAGAAGTTCAGCAGCTGGCGGCGGCCACTGTCGGCATCGAACAGCCACGGCGCACGGCGGCGCACGCCGGTGCGCTGGCGCAGGAATTCCGGCCAGTTTTCTTCGTCGGGCACCAGTAGCTCGGCCGGCTCCAGTCGGGCCAGTTCGGCTTCCAGCGCATCGTCGGTTTCCACTTCGTTGACCAGGAAGCGGCCACCGGCCAGGTCGGCCCAGGCCAGGCCGTAGCCCTGCTTCGTGCGCGACAGCGCCATCAGCAGGGTGTCACGGCGCTCGTCCAGCAGCGCTTCGTCGGTGACGGTTCCGGGGGTGACGATGCGCACCACCTTGCGTTCGACCAGGCCCTTGGCCAGCGCCGGGTCACCGATCTGCTCGCAGATCGCCACTGACTCGCCCAGCGCCACCAGCCGTGCCAGGTAGCCCTCGTAGGCATGCACCGGCACGCCGGCCATCGGAATCGGTGCGCCGCCGGAGCTGCCACGCTGGGTCAGGGTGATGTCGAGCAGGCGCGCGGCCTTGCGCGCATCGTCGTAGAACAGCTCGTAGAAGTCGCCCATGCGGAAGAACAGCAGCAGGTCCGGGTACTCGGACTTGGCTGCGAAGAATTGCTTCATCAGCGGGGTGTGTTCGGCGGACTTGTCTTTGGACATGGGACTCGTGGATCTGGGCATCCGGCCGCGCCGGAGGGCGGCCGCAGCGGAGCGGGTACAGGGCCGTCCATGGTAACTGCTGGGGCGCAGGGCTGCCGCCACCGGTGGCAGGCCGGTACGGCACGTAAAGGAGTCAGGCCGGGACCAGCGTGATCTGCCGGTGGCTGGTGAAAATCTCCATGACGATCTCGAAGTAGGTCGGGCCTTCGCCCCGTTGCAGGGCCTGCAGCTGGTGGGCAATGGCCTGCGTGTTGAAGCTGCCCGGTGTGTCCAGCTTTGCCTGCAGCCATTGGCGGGTGGTCTCCATGCCCAGGGCCGTGCGGCTGTGGGCAATATCGCGCCAGATCAGCGTGGCCTGCGCCTGGCCGGCCAACGCGCCATAACTGCCATGCAGCAGGTCGTCCAGCGCATCAAGGCTTGGCCCGAGCTGCCACGCCTCGCCAGCCATGAACACGCGGTTGATCTCCGCGTACAGGCTGGCGATGTCATCGATGGCGGCGCCTTCAATCTGTAGGACGATGGTCATGCGCCGACTGTAGCGTGACCCGCGCGCAGGGTGTGTGCGGCTGAACGGATTCGCTTTGCGGGCGTGGGCCGTGCACCGCATACTTCGCGGCTGCACTTCGCTGCACGGCTGTCGTGCAGCCGCATGCGCCGCTTTGCAGGCACGAGGCGAACGCTCGTTCCGCAACCTGCCAACGCTTTGCCGCGAGCCCTTGCACCGGGCTGACGCGCGCCCTGCGGAAATTCATCCTTCAGAAACTCCCGCGCCGGCCGATCTGTACTGCGGCATTGCGCCTGTCGCGCGATGCCGTGGCTGTCCATGGTGGCGCAGCCTCGGTTCACGTTCCTGCAGCACCGCGGCTGGCAGGACGATTTCGAATGGAACGTAGCGTGGAAACAGGGAAGAAGCACCCGGGGCCGAGGCTCCATCGTGGTTGGTCGTTGATGCTCGCCGTTGCCGCATGGCCGGCGACCGCCCAGCAGGCCGGTGATCCCGCCGCGCAGGAACTGCTGCGGCAGCAGGAGCGCGAACGCGTGCTGCGCGAGCAGCAGGAACAACGTCCCGACGTCCGCCTGGAGCGGGACGCGCAGAAGGAGAGCGACCGCCTGCCGGCGCAGGAGCACCCGTGCGTACGCATCGATCGCATCGTGCTGGAAGGCGAAGACAGCCAGCGCTTCGGTTGGGCACTGGCGGCGGCCGACCCGACGGACGATCCGGCCACTGGCCGTTGCCTGGGAACCGAAGGCATCAACGTGGTGATGAAGCGTGTGCAGAACGCGATCATCGCCCGTGGCTATGTCACCACTCGCGTGCTGTCGGCACCGCAGGACCTCAACCAGGGCACGCTGGCGTTGTCGGTGGTGCCGGGCCGGTTCCGCGAGGCCGTGTTCTCCGATCCGCAGGGACGGCATCCGGCCCTCGCCAATGCACTGCCGATCCGCAGCGGCGGCCTGCTCAACCTGCGTGACATCGAGCAGGGCCTGGAGAACCTGCAGCGCGTGCCCACCGTCAGCGCCGACATCAAGATCGCGCCGGCCGACGGCGAGGGCGCGGCGCCGGGCCAGAGCGACCTGCAGATCGACTGGACGCAGCGCTCGCCGGTGCGCGCCAGCGTCACCCTGGACGATGCCGGCAGCCGCGGCACCGGCAAGCTGCAGGCCAACGCGACGCTGTCGCTGGATAATCCGCTGGGCCTGAACGAGCTGTTCTACGTCAGTGCGGGCCGTGGCGTGTTCAACGGCCGCGGCAAGGACACCGACAGCTGGACCGCGCACTACGACGTGCCCTACGGCTACTGGCTGTTCGGTGCTACTGCCAGCGCCTACGACTACAGCCAGAACGTGGTCGGTGCCTTTGAACGCTACGAGTACAGTGGCCGCAGCCGCAACGCCGAAGCGCGGGTGGACCGGCTGCTGCTGCGCAATGCCAAGATCAAGTTCAGTGCCTACGCACGCGGCTGGCAGCGCGAGTCGAAGAACTACATCGACGATACCGAGATCGAAGTGCAGCGCCGCCGCACCGCTGGCTGGGAACTGGGCCTGACCCACAAGCAGTTCATCGGCACTGCCACGCTCGATACCAGCGTGGCCTACCGGCGTGGCACGGGCGCCTTCCACGCACTGCGTTCGCCGGAAGAGATGGCGCAGTTGTGGGACCCGACGTTGCCGCTGGAAGGCACCTCGCGGATGAAGCTGATCACTGCCGACGCGCAGTTCAGCGTGCCGTTCCAGCTGGGCAGGCAGCGCCTGCGCTACACCGCCGCATGGCGGGCGCAGTGGAACCGCACGCCACTCTCGCCGCAGGATCGCTTCGCCATCGGTGGCCGCTATACCGTGCGCGGTTTCGACGGTGAAAGCTCGCTCAGCGGCGAGCGTGGCTGGTCGCTGCGCAACGATCTTTCGCTCGGTATCGGTGGCGGCCAGGAGTTCTACGTGGCTGCCGACTACGGCCGCATCGGCGGCCCATCCGCGCAGTGGCAGTCCGGCCATGACCTGGCCGGCATGGCACTGGGCCTGCGCGGCGGCTGGCAGCAGCTTTCCTGGGATGGCTTCGTGGGTTCGGCGCTGTGCAAACCCGCCCATTTCCCCACCGACTACACCACATTCGGCTTCAGCCTGGCCTGGCGCTACTGATCTGCCACAGGGACACGTGACATGAACACTATCTATCGTCTGGTTTTCAACCGCGCGCTGCGCGTCTGGCAGGTGGCTTCGGAGCTGGTGAAGGGCGGCGGTGGCCTGGTCGGCCAAGTGCCGGGCCGGCAGAGCGCTGCGCTGTCGCGGCTGGGCTTCGCACTGATGTGCTCACTGGGCTGGGTCAGCCTGGGAACGCCTGCGCTGGCGCAGTCCGATGCGCGCATCATTTCCGATCCAAATGCGCCGGGCCGTGAACGGCCGACGATGGTGACGGCACCCAATGGCGTGCCGATGGTGAACATCACCACGCCGTCGGCAGCGGGTGTGTCGCGCAACCGCTATTCGCAGTTCGACGTGGGCCGCGATGGCGTCATCCTCAACAACGCCCGCGGCCAGGTGCAGACGCAGCTGGGCGGCTGGGTGCAGGGCAACCCGTGGCTTGCCACCGGCAGTGCACGGGTCATCCTCAATGAAGTGAATGGTCGGGCCAGCCGGCTCAACGGCTATGTGGAAGTGGCCGGGCAGCGCGCCGAGGTGATCATTGCCAACCCGGCCGGCATCCAGGTCAATGGCGGCGGTTTCCTCAATGCCAGCCGGGTGACCCTGACCACCGGCACGCCGATGTTCACGGGTGCAGGCGCACTTGAGGGCTACCGCGTCACAGGGGGCGCGATCCAGATCGATGGCGATGGCCTGGACACCAGCCGTGCCGATTACACCGACCTGATCACCCGTTCGTTGCAGGTCAACGCCGGCATCTGGGCCAATCAGTTGCAGGCGACGCTGGGCAACAACGTGGTCAGTGCCGACCACAGCCAGGCCAGTGCGACCGCGGCCAGCGGCGAGGCGCCGGCCTTCGCGCTGGACGTTGGTGCGCTGGGCGGCATGTTCGCCAACAAGATCTGGCTGGTCGGCAATGAGCACGGCGTGGGCGTGCGCAATGCCGGCAGCATTGGCGCACAGGCCGGCGAGCTGGTGGTGACGGTGGATGGCCGGCTGCAAAACACCGGCGCCCTGCAGTCGCGGCAGAACGTGCGCGTGCAGGCCGGTGGCGATCTTGCCAATGGCGGCACCATCGCCGCCACGCGCGAAGTTGCGATCACCGCCGGTGGCACGCTGGACAACAGCAACGGCACGCTCAATGCACAGCGCCTGCAGCTGCAGGCGCAGGGGTTGCGCAACCATGGCGGCGCCATTGAACAGACCGGTGTGCAAGCGCTGGCACTCAAGGCCGACGCAGCCAGCAACCGTAGCAATGGCCTGTTGGGTGCACTGGATGCCATGGCATCAAGTGGTAACGGGAGCAGCGCTGGCAGCGGCGCGTCGCCCGGCAATGGCGGTGGAACACCCGGAACCGGCACGCCGGGAACGCCGGGAACCGGAGGCGGCAATGGGGGCTCGGCGGGCACGCCGACGTCGCCGGAGCTGCCCCTGGCCGAGGGCCTGATCGCCATCGCCGGTACGCTGGACAACGACGGCGGCAGCATCAGCAACGGCGGCTCGGTGTCACTGGCCGCACGCAACGGTCTCGACAACAGCGGCGGTCGCCTGGGCGTGAGCGCGCTGCAGGCTGGGGGGGAGCTGCGCAATGACGGCGGCACGCTGCAGGTGCATGGCGATGCCGCGCTGCAGGTGGGCCTGTTGTCGAACCAGAAGGGTGCGCTGAGCGTGGCCGGCGACCTGTCGCTGGATGCGCAGGCGCTCGACAACCGCGGTGGTGAACTGCGCCACGCCGGCAAGGCGGCATCGTCGTGGACGGTGCAGGGCCTGTTCAACAACGACGGTGGCCTGCTGGCCACCAATGCCACGCGGCTTGCATTGCGCGCAGGCCAGGTCGGCAATGCGGGAGGCCGCATCGAACATGCCGGTGGCGGTGGTCTCGCGTTGGATACGGGCGACTGGGCCGGCAGCGGTGGGCGACTGAGTACCCTGGGCCGCCTGCAATGGTTGGTCGGCAACGCCGATCTGCGCAACGGTTCGCTCAGTGCGGCCGGGTTCGAGATCCTGGCCGCGACGCTGGACAACCGGGGCGGCAGCCTGCTGTCGCTGGGTAGCGGGGCCAGTTCGGTGAAGGCCACGACGCTGGACAACAGTGCCCGCGGCACGTTGGCCGGCAACGGCGATCTGGCACTGGTCGCGACCACGCTGGACAACAGCAACGGCCTAGTTCAGCAGGCTGGCACCGGCATCCTGAGCGTGCAGGCCGATACGTTGCGTGGCAGCGAAGGGCGTCTGCTCAGCAACGGCGCGCTGGTGCTGTCCGGCGGCGAGCTGGACGTGAGTGGTGGCACGACATCGGCGCAGAGTGTGCAGATCCACGCCGGGGCACTGCGCAACCGCCAGGGCCAGATCGTCTCGCAGGGTGTCTCGGCGCTGGCGCTGGACGTGCGCGATGCGTTCGACAATCAGGGCGGCCAGATCGTCGGCAACGGCGGCCTGCGCATCGACGCCGGTCGCATCGACAACCAGAAGGGCACGCTGCAGTCGGCCGGCACGCAGGGTGTGGCGCTGACGGTGCGCGACTCCCTGGACAACACGGGCGGCGCGATATCCGGAAATGGCCAGGTGCAGCTGCAGGTTGGCAGCCTGGTCAACCAGGGCGGCAAGGTGCTGGCCGCAGGCAGTGGTGCGCTGCAGGTGCTGGCCCGCGAGCTGCTGGACAACAGCAACGGTGGCCGATTGGCCGGTACTGGTGATGTGCAGCTGCAGGCAGCGCGCCTGGACAACCGCGGCGGCGCGATCGAACACGCGGGCAGAGGCACCTTGCAGATCCGGGCCGACAGCCTGCAGGGCGCGGCGGGCCGGATCCTCAGCCAGTCGTCGCTGACGCTGGAAGGGGGCGAGCTTGTGCTCGGCGCCGGCAGCGTTACCCAGGCCGAGCGCACCGCCATCGATGCGCAGCGCCTGGACAATGCCGGCGGCAGCCTCAGTGCGACTGGCAGCGAGGCGCTGCTAGTGCGTGTGGCGCAGGCATTGGACAACAGCGGCGGCACGATCGCCGGCAACGGCGCGCTGGATGTTCAGGCCGGTGAACTGATCAACCGCAAGGGCACGCTCAGCGGTGCCGGAACGGCTGACAGCACGCTGCAGATCGTCGCTGCGCTGGACAACCACGAAGGCACGATCGCCAGCAACGCCAATCGCCTGACGGTCACTTCCGCACGGCTGGACAACAGTGGCGGCAGCATCCGCCAGGCCGGCAACCAGGGCCTGGACATCACCACCGGCCGCCTGGACGGCAGCAAGGGCACGCTGGTCTCCTCGGCCACGCTGACCCTGCGTGCTGGCGACGTGGATCATCGTGACGCGACGCTGGGCGCCGATCGCCTCGACCTTGAGGCAACCACGCTCGACAACGCCGGTGGCCGCATCATCGCCAGCGGCGAAGGCGCCAGTCGCATCAAGGCCACGACGCTGGGCAATGCCGGTGGCACGCTGGCCAGCAATGGCGACCTGGCCCTGCTGGCACAGGTGCTGGACAACCGTGCAGGCAGGATCCAGCACGCGGGGAGCGGCCAGCTGCAGGTCTCGGCGAAGACCCTGCTGGGCAACGGCGGCAGCGTGCTCAGCAATGGCAGCTTCGCGCTGGACGGCGCCAACCTCGATCTGACCGCGGCAACCGCCTCGGCGCGCCGCGTCGACATCACCGCCGATACCCTGACCACCGCCGGTGGCACGCTCACCGCAACCGGTGAAGACGCGCTGCGCCTGCGCGTACAGGGTGTGCTGGACAATCGCGGCGGTTCGCTGGCCAGCAATGGCGCGCTGGCTGTCACCGCGCAGCAGCTGATCAATGCACAGGGCACGCTGCAGGGTGCAGGCGCGGGTCACTCCACGCTGGCGATCGGCCAGGCGCTGGACAACCAGAAGGGCCGCATCCTGCTCGGCGGTGCCGGCACGGTCACCGCGGCCAGCCTCGGCAACCAGGGCGGCACCGTGCATGCGGGCGGCAGCGCGCTGGTGCTGAGCGTTGAGGGTCGTCTCGACAATGGCGAGCAGGGGCTGCTGTCCAGCACCGGCACGATGACCCTGGGCGCCGGCAGTCTCGACAACCGCCACGGCACCCTGGTCGCTGGCAAGGACCTGAGCGCGACCACGGCGGCAGCCGTGGACAACAGCGACGGCGCGATGCAGGCCGGCGAACGGCTGCAGTTGCAGGGCAACGGCCTGCTCAACCAGCGCGGCACGCTGCTGGGCGGCCAGCTGGACATCGATACCCGCGGCCAGCGGCTGGACAACCGCGCCGGCACGCTGGGCACGCAGAAGGGCGACCTGATCGTTCGCAGTGGCGAGATGGACAACCAGGGCGGTCGCGTGCAGTCGGCGGCCGACCTGGCCATCAACACGGCCGGGCAGGACATCGACAACCGCGCCACCGCCGGCAGCGGCGGATTGCTGGCGGCCGGGAAGCTGCAGCTGGATGGTGGCGTGCTGGACAACCGCGGCGGCGCAGTCAATGCACAAGGCGATGCGCGCTTGCTGCTGGCCCGCGTCGACAACAGTTCCGGTGGAACACTTGCCAGCGCCGCGAATCTGTCGCTGCAGGCGGCGAGCCTGGCCAATGCCAGTGGGCGCGTGCAGGCCGGGCGCAACCTCGACCTGACCCTGGACGGGCACCTGGACAACGCTGACGGCGCGATCGCTGCCGGCCAGCTGCTGACCCTCACGGCCGCCAGCATGGACAACCGCAACACCCGTGGCGGCGACGGCACGCGTGGCTTGCAGGCGGGCCAGCTGCAGTTCGGTGCACAGTGGCTGGACAACAGCCAGGGCCAGGTCGTCACCGATGGCGGTGCGCGGCTGCAGATCAACGGCCAGCTGCAGAACACCGGCGGCGTGATCAGCACCGGCGGCAACCTGGACAGCCACGCGGACAACGTCGCCAACAGCGGTGGCCTGCTGCGCGCCGATGGCAGCCAGACCCTGGTGGCACGTGCGCTCAGCGAAGACGGCCAGGTGCAGGCGCAGCGTGACCTCGGCCTCACCCTGCAGCAGGGCATGCGCCATCGTGGCGAATGGATCGCCAACGGCACGCTGTCGCTGAACCTGTCCGGCGACCTCGACAACCAGGGTGTGGTGCGCGGTGGCAACCTCGACCTCAACGCCCAGAACATCACCAATGCGGCCTCGGGTGAGATCTCCAGCCAGGGCACGACCCACCTCAATGCCCGTGGCCAGCTGACCAACCGCGGCCTGATCGATGGCGCGCTGACCCACCTGGAGGCCGGCGAAATCGACAATCTCGGCACCGGGCGCATCTACGGTGATCGCGTGGCGATCTCCACCGGCGTGCTGAAGAATCGCGCCGAAGAGGCCGGTGGTGCCACCCGCGTCGGCACCGTGGCTGCACGCGAGCGCCTGGACCTGGGCGTGCGCGAGCTGCAGAACACCGGCAAGGGCCTGATCTACAGCGGCGGTGATGCTGCCATCGGCGGCACGCTGAGTGCCGATCGCATCGCCAGCGGCATTGCCGGGCGGATCGACAACATCAGCTCGGTCATCGACGTCACCGGCAACCTGTCCATCGATGCGCAGGTGGTCAACAACATCCGCGAGAACGTGGTCATCACACAGACCACCACCGTGAACGCTCCGGTGCGCATGGATCGACCCGCCTGGTGGCGCAACGGCAAGAATGGCACCGAGGACATTCGCAGCACCAGTCACTATTCGGCGCACGAGGTGTACTACCTCAACCCGACCGATATCCTGGAAGACACGCCGCACATCACGCCGGATGGCTTCACCGTGCACCGTGCGGTGGTACGACTGACCGCGCAGACCAGTGCCTACTTCTTCGGGCGCGGTGGGCTGTATGCCGCGCTGGGTGAGCGTGCGCGGCTGAACGTGCAGGACGGCACGGTGGTGATGTACTACGTCGGCCGCCAGGACAACCAGGTCAATCCGGACCAGGTTGCCGCTGGTGCCGACGATCCGTTTGCCGAGCTGGCCACCCTGCATCCCGATTCGCCGGCATTCCGCTACGTCGATGACAAGCTCACCTACTCGTCAGCGTATGGCACCTGTACGACCAACTGCGTGCAGTTGTGGACCTACAAGGACTACGATCCCGACCGCATTCTGACCAGCCCACAGTTTGCGGGCGGCAACTCCACCAGTGCCAACGAGCAGTATCGCCTGGCCACGCGCACCGTGACCGAAGATGTGTTGCAGCCGAGCGTCGGTGCCGATGCGGTCATCCGGTCAGGCGGTGCGATGCGCATCCGCAGCGATGACCTGCGCAATCACTACGGCAGCATTGCCGCCGGCGGCGATCTGGACATTATCGGCCTGACCGGCGCGGCAAAGGTGGAGAACCTGGCGGCCACGCTGTATCGCACGCACCAGTTCTCCAACGTCAGCCACACCTTCGGCGGGGATGTGATGACCTGGAGTGCTCCGGCCATTTCCGAGGTGACCGGTAAGATTGGCGGCAGCATTGTCAGCGGCGGCTCGTTGAGCATCGACGTCGGTGACCTGAGCAACCTCAACCAGGGGCGAAACGCGCCGAACGTGCAGAACGGTTCGGCGATGGCCAACCTCAACGTGCAGGGTCCCAAAGCGCTGCCGGATGGGCCGGGCCACGGCGGTGCGCAGGGGCCGGGCCAGTCCACCGGCACCGGTGCCGAACGCGCGCTGGCGCAGGCGGCCGATGCCGCCGGCACCCAGCAAGGGAGCAGCGTCGGCGGCGTGAGCGGCAACACCGGTACGTCCGGGCCGCGCGTGGTCGCAGCCAGTGGAGGATCGCCGGATCGCATCGCGATGGGTGCACCGGACACGCGCGTGCCGAGCGCCAGCCTGTTCAACGTCAATCCCAACGGTGGCCACTACCTGGTCGAGACCGATCCGCGCTTTACCGACCACAAGACCTGGCTGAGCTCGGACCACCTGCTGGGCCAGATGGGCTACTCGCCCGATACCGTGCAGAAGCGGCTGGGTGATGGGTACTACGAGCAGAAGCTGGTGCGCGAGCAGATCGGCCAGCTGACCGGTCGCCGCTTCCTCGACGGCTACGCCAGTGACGAGGCGCAGTACCGCGCGCTGCTGGAGGCCGGTGCCACGGTCGCCAGCGAATGGGGCCTTCGCCCCGGCGTGGCGCTGACCGAAGCGCAGATGGCACAGCTGACCAGCGACATCGTCTGGCTGGTCGAGCAGACCGTCACCCTGGCCGATGGCAGCACCACCACCGCGCTGGTGCCGCAGGTCTACCTGCGCCTGCGCCCGGGCGACCTGGACGGCAACGGTGCACTGCTGGCCGGCGCCAATGTCGATATCAAACTGGGCAATGGCCTGGTCAACACCGGCAACATCGCCGGGCGCAAGCTGGTGACCATCGATGCCGGCAACATCGAGCACCTCGGCGGCAGCATTTCCGGCCAGTACGTCGGGCTGTCGTCGGACAAGGACATCCGTGTTGTCGGTGCCGCCGTGACGGCCACCGATGCGCTGTCGGTCAAGGCTGCGGGCAATGTCACGGTGGCCTCCACGGTGGAGACACAGCAGGGCGGTGGCACCTACCAGTACGAGACCAACCGCATTGATCGGGTTGCTGGTCTGTATGTGACCAACCCCAGTGGCGACGGCATGCTGTCGGTGGTGGCTGGCGGTGACATCAGCCTGCAGGCCGCACAGATCCGCAACGCCGGCGCCGACGGCCTGACCCAGCTGGCCGCAGGCGGCACTCTGGATGTTGGTGCGATTGCGCTGGAGGAGCGCCGCGACGCCACCTTCGATGAACGCAACCACCAGCGCAGCAGCAAGACGACACACGCTGCCTCGTCGGTGCAGGGCGCTGGCGACGTGGTGCTGGCCGCCGGCAAGGACATCAACCTGGCCGCCGCGCAGATCAAGGCGGCGGGCGGTCTGGCGCTGCAGGCCGGTGGGGACATCAACAGCCAGGCGCTGGTGGACAGCGAGAGCCGGGATTTTGCGAACGCGGGCAAGCGCAGCTCGCTGCAGGTCAGCCAGCGTGATGAGACGGTGCGTGGCAGTACATTGCAGGCCGGGGACAATCTGCTGCTGAACGCGGGCCGGGACGTGAACCTGACGGCTGCGCTGGTCGACAGCAATGACGGCGCGGTAAGCGTTGCCGCTGGCCGCGACGTCAACCTGCTCTCGGCAAACGAGACGCACGACTACAGCCTGGACAGCTACGACAAGAAAAAGAAGACGCTCTCCAGCACCACCACCACGCGCAGCGTCGACGCCAGCGACAGCTATGCCATCGGCACGGCGATCCAGGGCGAGCGCATCAACATCACGGCTGGCCGCGATCTGACTGCGGTAGGTGCGGTGGTCGATGCCACCGGCAATGTGATTCTGGGGGCTGGCAACAATGTGCTGATCACTGCCGCCGAGGACCATCACAGCAGTGAGTCCAACGAAAGCAAAAAGAAATCCGGCGTTACCGGGGGCTTCGGCAACGGCGTGGCATCGGTCGGCTACAGCAGCGCGAAGAACAGCAGCACCCGCGCCGAGCAGTCCACCACCCAGGTGGGATCGGCGATCGCCTCGCGCGACGGCAATGTGCTGATCAATCCTGGCAACACACTGATGATCGAGGCGTCGGATGTCGCCGCAGGCGAGAACCTGACATTGGTGGGCAAGGACATTGCGCTGCTTGCGCGACAGGACACCACGGACAACCAATCCAGCCAGGCCAGCAAGTCCAGCGGCTTCTCGGTGGGCGTGACCTACGACCCGACCAAGGCCTACCGCAGCGCCCGCGATTCGACCACCGACGGCATGGCCGACAGTGGCTCGGCGATGGGGCGGATCACCCGCACCGCTGAAGGCGCCGCCTCCGGCCTGCGCGCGGCCACCACGTCGACCGTGGTGACTGCCGGCAGCCAGCGCACCAACAGCGAACAGAGCCATTCGACCAGTGATGCCCGCGTCAGCCAGTTGGCTGCAGGCGGCGATCTCACGTTGATTGCCAACGGCGGCTCAATCCTCAGCCAAGGCACACAGATGTCTGCCGAGGGCAACGCCGTGTTGCTGGCCACCCAGAACATCGTGTTCGACGTGGCCCACAACACCGAGCGCAGCGACAGCAGCAGCCGTGGCAAGGGCTGGGGCTTTGCCAACAACACCAGCGGCCTGCCGTTCGGTACCAATAACTCGCAGAGCCAGGGCAGCGGCAGCAGTGACACCATCACCGGCACGCAGCTGTCGGTCGGCGGCGGCGTGCGCATGGCCACCACCGAGGGCAACATCAGCCTGACCGCAGCCAACATCGCCGCCGAGAAGGACGTCAGCATCCGTGCCGCCGGTGATCTGCTGGTGCGCAGCGGGCAGGATACGGTCAGCAACGCCAATACGTCCGACAGCAAGGCGATCGGCACGGTACAGATATCGGATACCGAGAAGTTCTCCGGCTGGCACCGCGAGCAGCACCAGGACGACAGCGCGCAGGTGTCACAGGTGGCCAGCAGCATCGGCAGTCTGGGCGGCAGCGTGAACCTGACCGCCGGAGGCAAGTACACGCAGACGGCCAGCAACGTGGTGGCCGCCAAGGACGTGAACATCACCGCCGCCGAGATCGAGCTGTTGACCGCCGACGAAATCGGCCACTACTCGCAGAGCGACAAGGACCTGAAGATCGGCGTGTTCGCGCGGGTGAAGTCGCCGTTGATCGATCTGATCAACAACGTGGACGCGGCCCGTCAGTCGGATGATCGCCTGCAGAAGATGCAGGGCATGGCGGCGGGCGCCAACGCGTACCAGGCAGCCAGTGCGATCTCGGCACTGTCCGGCCGTGGCGGCAGTGGCGAACTGTTCCGTGCTGAAGCAGGCATCGGCTTCAAGACCGCCAACAGCAGTGCCGATGGCAGCAGCAGGGTGTCGCGTGGCTCCACCATCCAAGGCGGCGGCAACGTCAACCTCACCAGCACCCAGGGCGACATCCACGTGGTGCAGGGCAATCTGAGTGCAGGCAACGCCCTCAGCCTGGATTCGGCCGGCGACATCCTGCTGGAAGCAGGCAAGGCGCATGTGGCCGACCGCAGCAAGAGCAGCAATGCCGGTGCCGAAGTCGGCGTGGGGGTCTCGGTAGGGGCGCAGACCGGCGTGTACGTGTACGCCGAAGCCAGTGTTGGCAGCAGCAAGGCCAATGCCGAGAGCAGCACGTGGCAGAACACCACGCTGACCGGCAAGAACATCTCGATGAAGGCCGAGGGCGATACCACGCTGCGTGGTGCCACGGCGACCGCTGATCGCATCGACGTCAAGACCGGCGGCACGCTGACGATCGAGTCGTTGCAGGACATCGCCGAGAGCATGTCCAGGAACAGCCAGGTGGGCGGTCGCGTGCAGGTGTCGTTCGGTACCGCGTGGAATGCCGACGGGTATGCCAGCGCAGGCAAGGCCAGCGGCAGCTATCAGGGTGTCGGCCAGCAGAGCGGCCTGTTTGCCGGCAATGGCGGCTACCACGTCGATGCCGGCCACGTGAACCTGGTGGGCGGCGCGATTGCCAGCACTCATGCGGGCAACAGTGAACTGACTGCGGGCTCGCTGACGTTCACCGACCTGCAGAACCACATGAACTACACGGCCAGCTCCGGCAGCATCAGTGGTGGTGCGGGCGGGCAGATGGATGGCTGGGCGCCCAAGCCGGGAACCGCCGCACCGCGAGGTGGTCCGGGCCTGCCGATGATGGAGAAGGGCAGCGACAGCAGCTCCACCCTTGCCACCTTGACCGAGGGCAACATCACCATCGGTGGCAAGCAGACGTCGGCGGCCGAGCTGGGCATCAACACCGACGCCAGTGGAGCGCATCGTGCGCTGGATGCATTGCCGGACGCGAACAAGTTGCTGGCTGACCAGCAGGCGATGGCGGCTGCGGCGGGGACGGTGATGGCCACCAGCCAGCAGATTGCCTGGGATATTGGCAGTGCGGATGCGAAGAAGATCACGGACAAGTATCGGGAGCCGATGAGTCCCGAAGAGAAACGGGCATTCGACGCGCTTCTTCCCGATGAGCAGTTCAAGCGCCTGGTCGCGTTCGATGCAACCTACCCCGATGCGCTCGCTACCCAGCAAAAGTGGGCCCCGGATGGCGTCTATGGCCGCGCGCTCGGCGCAGTGACCAGCGCGTTGGTCGGTGGTGTTGAAGGGCTGGGACTGGGTCAGCTGGGTTCCAACGCGCTGGCGCCGTATGCGGCTGAACTGATCGGCAAGACGTTTGACCCGAACAAGCAGAGTGCTGTACCTAGCGAGGCCATGCAGATGCTGTCGCACGCGCTGCTGGGCGCGCTGTTGGCAGAGGCCAATGGTGGCAAGGCGGGGAGTGGGGCGTTGGCGGCCGGTGGTGGTGAGTTGGCGGCGAAGTTCCTGACGGACAAGTTGTTCGGCGGGGACCCTTCGAACCTCAGCCCACAGGAAAGGGAAACAGTGCTGGCGCTGTCACAGGCGGTGGGAGCTCTGGCGGGCGGGTTGTCGGGGCAGGATCTGGCTGGGATCGCGTTGAATGCGGGGATTGCCAAGAATTCGGTTGAGAACAACTGGCTTAGTAAGCAGGAAATCGCACTCATGGAGTCCGAGCGGGCCGCGTGTGGCGGTAAGGGGGGAGATGTCCAAGCCTGTAAGGACTCCGTGACACGTGCGTATGACGAGCTGAACGCAGAGCGAGATCGTGAGCTGCTTGCGTACGGTGCTGCTGTTGAGCTGAGTATGCGCTCCTATCCAGCGACTTCAGAGGACGACTGGAAGCACGAGTGGGCGACTCGTGTCGATCGATACTGGGAACAGTACGGTGTTGCGGTTGAGGACAGGGTCGCTGGACCCACGCCGGGAGCGGACGCAGCATTTGCTTATCGTCAGCTTAAAAATGACGCCCTCGCTTCGGCTATGACAGCCGTCGGAGAGATCATGGACAAGGGTCTCGATCGATGGTTTATGGACAAGAGTCGGCGAAACCTCGAGGCAACTTTGGAGGGTCTTTCTTCGACATTGAGCTTGATGCGGGGCTATGTATCATCTCTTCACCCTGACATCTACATGCAGGGTGCCATCGATCAATCGTCGGTCATGACGAAGACCGAAGAGATGGCTGCTTACCTTGCGATCTTGTCACGAGGGGCAGATAGGGGATTGGGAGCATTGCGGGGCAGCTGGGGCATCAAAAGCCCCGGCATGGGTTCGGCTGTTTCCGGAACCAAGGGTGTAATCAAGGCGAGCGAGACCATTGGCCAGCCAGTTGAGGCTGTTATTGGTGGCCGAAAGAGGTTGTTGCGAGTGGATATCGAGCCCAATGGTAAGCTTCAAATACAATCCGGCGGGGGCAAGGACTCAATCGTAGACTTCCGTCCAGACCTTTCATTGCCGCTAGCCCCGCAGATAGACAAAGCATTCAAGCGATTGCCGCAATCAGCGAGGGATCAGTTGGTTAAAAACGCCGAAAAGGGGCTGCGACGTCTTCAGGAAACGGGAAATATGTGATGGGAACTAGATATGTGGTTGTGCTGGTCGCTGAAGGGGTAATTCCTGAGAGGGAATCTCTCGTCTGTCAGGCGTGGGGTGAAGTTCCGATTTCATACTTTCAAGATCACGAAAGTTTGAATGAATGTAGTTTTATTGATTTGAAGGTGAATAAGTGGGAGATCAATGCTGAGTGGAGTCGGAAGTCGGAGGTTGAGCCGTGGATCAGAATTGAAATATTGAGGGGTGGGGCAGTCGCAGAATACTTGGTGGCGCAGGGGCTTTCCTTGGTGGTAGAGGGGGGGGCGTTGCTCAGTATTGAAATGGATGATGATGGTGGTGAAATTGACGAGATTCTATTGGTAAATCTTGTGTCGGTTTTCATGCCGGGTAACAGAGTTTTCCAGTGGCGTGGTGGGCTTTCTGAGATTGATGGTGAGTACATTTCACGCTTTCCTGCTCGGGAGGAGGTTCTCGAGCGACTACGCCACTGTCGATGATTGCTGTCTGCGCGGGCCTGTTGAATCCGCCCGAACTGAACCAAATGTTCGCGTCGAGACTGTTGAGGTAGCGCTGCCTCCATCAGTACGCGCAAGTGTCGTTCAGCATAATCGAGAATGCAGACGGTTACGCCAGTGCAGACAAGGCCAATGGCAGCTATCAGAGTGTTGACCAGCAGAGCGACCTGTTCGCCGGCAATGGCGGGTACGGCGTGTACGTGTACGCCGAAGCCAGTGTTGGCAGCAGCAAGGCCAATGCCGAGAGCAGCACCTGGCAGAACACCACGCTGACCGGCAAGAACATCTCGATGAAGGCCGAGGGTGACACCACGTTGCGCGGCGCGACCGCCACGGCTGACCGCATCGACGTCAAGACCGGCGGCACGCTGACCATCGAATCGCTGCAGGACATTGCCAAGAATTCGGTTGAGAACAACTGGCTCAGCAGGCAGGAAATCGCGCTCATGGAGTCCGAGCGGGCCGCGTGCGGTGGCAAGGGGGAGATGACCAAGCCTGTAAGGGCTCTGTTACTCGTGCGTATGACGAGCTGAACGCAGAGCGCGATCGCGTATTGCTTGCGCATGGTGCTGCTGTTGAGCTGAGTATGCGGTCCTATCCAGCAACTTCAGAAGACGACTGGAAGCGCGAGTTTGCAGCGCGGATCGACGCCTACTGGCAGCTGCGCTATCCAGGTGTTTCCGTAGAAGACCGCATAGCGGGACCAACTCCAGGTGCCGACGCTTCCTATGCGTTCCGTGAGTTGCGTGGTCAGGCACTTGCGAGCAGCTTGACCGCCATCTCCTCTATTGCCGAGCAGGGGATTAGTTCGTGGTACATGGATATGGTGGCAGCAGACGCGGCAAAGATGCGTGATGGGGTCGCTGCACAGTTTGATCTGATTAGTGGTTTGGTTACGTCTAAGTACCCATCGATCGACATTCAGGCGATGGTGGACCAAGGGGCTGTTCTTACCGAGGTCGAGAAGGCGCAGGCATATCTGGCATTGATCGCAAGATCTGGAAATAAATTCTCTAATGTTCTGCGAGTAAAGGGGGTTGCTACCGCAGATAGAGTGGTTATCGATGAGGGGCGAATTGACCACATGTTTAGAGATGATAGAGGTCACCTGCCCGATACTCCTGCAAACAGAGAGCTTCTCCTCCGTGTTGCCAATGATCCGGCGGCAATCAATGGGGTGGACAAGTTCGGTGTGAGGTGGTCTTCTTCAACTCAGTCAGAGGGAACCCAGGTATGGGTTCGGGTTAGTAAGGGGGTGGTGGTTAATGGTGGGGTAAATAAAAATCCGCTGCCTTATCATCAGGATTATGGATTTGCGTCGCCGGTAAAGCCGGTTCAAAAAAGGTTACGAAATGAATGTTACTGATGCGAAAGATTCAGGTGAAATTTCTACTCAGGCTGCATATGTGCTGATGTGCGTTTTCTTGCGAAAGTATATGGAGAGAGGGGGTGGGCAGGACACTCTCGTTGATCTATTATCTTCCGCGAGCTCATTTTTGTGGGCGAATGGCTTGCCTAACGATCCGGCAATGTGGGATGACTGGCGCGACGCATTTGCAGAGGTTGCCGTCGCTGGAAATGCGCTTAGTTCTGAATTCTGTAGCGCGCAAATGAATTCGTCAGGCGGGCGTTTAACGTTGCTCGATGCATTCTCAGTGATGCTGGTATTCCTTGAGGGTATTTTTGATCGATCTGGTGAGGATCTTCCGTTGCTCGAAGTTATTGGGCGTCTAATGTCACCTCTAAGTGATTCCGGTTGTCTGAGTGATTCCTCTGTATGGGTTGAGTGGACGGATTCGGTTCGAAAGGTTGGGGTATAGGGTTTTGGGTGGTTGCTTCTCTGATGGCGATAGGAGTTGAAGGGGGTAATATTGGAAGAGTGATTGGGATATTTTCACTGATGGGTGGGGAAACTTATTCATTAAATTATTTAGAGATAAGGCGGCGGGGCTTGAGTGCAACGTTTCTAGCAAAGGGCGGAGAGTGATGGCTCGCTTGTCGGAAATTTTGAGGGATGGGCTGATTTCAGGTCTTTCGGGTGTAAATAATAATTCGGGTGCGAGGGGTGTTCTTGAGGCACTGATCAAATGGGTTATGGAATGCGAAGGCGAGGTTCGCAGAGAACCCTTCCTAAGCTATGGCTTTGACTTGATGGTGAACATGGACGGTCGATTGGATGAATATCCATTCGCAGAGATCGGGGAAGCGGATGTTGGGCGCGTGTATTTGCGTGCGACCCAGTTGAGAAACGCAAGTGATGACGGTGTCGCGCAGTTTGTCAGAGATCTGATGGAGGAGTTGGTCGCCGTCGAGATTGACAGGGTGTGTTTCCGCTGCGGGGAGGCGTATATGCGGGCATATATGGGGTTGATCAGTTTTACGCCCGCATTTCAGTGTGATGTATGCGGCTATGGCGAATTCTTGAATGGTTCGGCTTTGAGGGGTGAAAGGCTTCGATTCATTACATTGAAGGAGCTTGAGTCTTTCGAGATTTCTTGGCTGTGGATTGCATGCGATCTAGATAAATAAGGTGGTCTATGAAGTATCCTGCGCGGGAGGAGTTTCTTGATAGGTTTGGGCTTGAGCCTTTTAAAGTGGATCCGGAGATTGGCCTGTTTGTTTACAGGGCAGGCTCGGAGGGGCAGGTTGAGGTTGAGTTCTCCTTTAGCTTGGTAATGCGGTCTTTTCAGGCTTTGATCTCTATTGATGGGGGGGGTGTTTCTGTTATCTCATCGGAGGGTGTGAATTCTATTTCGATATTTGAAAATAATGGAAGGTCCGGTTTGCGTATTGAATTTATTCCTGGGTTGGGCCTATCCAGGGCTGAGTTGGTGCTTGAACCAACGATACATCTCTCCTGGTCTACGCTTGTTAGGAGGGATGTTCGACAGCAAGCTGGCGAAGCACGCCAAGGCGTCTTTGGGGAGGTCGTACGCCAATCAGGCCCTTGAACGAAGTCATCGAACGCTGGGCTAAGGTTGAGTCATGATGATTGCTACGCCTCACCATCACAGCCGGGCGCTTCGCGCTGATAGCTGTGGCGATGGCTGCCGGTGAGACCGGCTGGTGAGGATGTGGGGAAGGGGGCAATCCGTATGCGCAGGTGTCGTTCGGTACCGCGTGGAATGCCGACGGGTATGCCAGCGCAGGCAAGGCCAGCGGCAGCTATCAGGGTGTTGGCCAGCAGAGCGGCCTGTTTGCCGGCAATGGCGGCTACCATGTCGATGCCGGCCACGTGAACCCTGGTGGGCGGGGTGATTGCCAGCACCCATGCGGGCAACTGGCTGGGCAGGCAGGAAATCGAACTCATGGAGTCCGAGCGGGCCGCGTGTGATGGAGAAGGGGGCGATGTCCGAGCCTGCAAGGACTCTGTGACACGTGCGTATGACGAGTTGAACGTATAACGCGACCGTGAGCTGCTTGCGTACGGTGCTGCTGTTGAGCTGAGCATGCGCTCCTCTCCAGCTACTTCAGAGGACGACTGGAAGCACGAGTGGGCGACTCGTGTCGATCAATACTGGGAACAGTACGGTGTTGCGGTTGAGGATAGGGTCGCTGGACCCACGCCGGGAGCGGACGCAGAATTTGCTTATCGTCAGCTTCAAAATGTCGCCCTCGCTTCGGGTATGACAGCCGTCGGAGAGGTGATGGACAAGGGTCTCGATCGATGGTTCATGGACGAGAGTCGGCGAAACCTCGAGGCAACTTTGGAGGGTCTATCTTCGACGTTGAGCTTGATGCGGGGCTATGTATCATCTCTTCACCCTGACATCTACATGCAGGGTGCTATCGATCAATCGTCGGTCATGACGAAGACCGAAGAGATGGCTGCTTATCTTGCGATCCTGCCAAGTGGAGGTTCCACGTTCTCCCATTTTGTCGTGGTCGATGGTGTGACAGAGCGCGCCGGTGTCAAGGTTGTAGCTATTCGAGATCCTCATGGTGTTCAGTACTTCAGTGCATTGTCCACGTTCGAGAGAAATTTCTCAGGTGATGTTGTAGTTCCGAGGGGAGTGCAAAAATGAAATTGAGGGTTAGCTTTCCAGATAATCTTGCTTCTGAGGGTCTGATAAATCAGGAGCGAATTCCGTGCTTGTGTAAAGTGGCTGATTGCTTTGAGGTGGTCATTTTCGACAGCAGCCCTGAAGTCACAGGTGTTATGGAGGAGTGGGATCGTCGGGAGCTGGCGCTGCGGGCGGTTGCGGGCGCCGGCGGGAAGTACTCTCATTATGCGAGAGGGCTTATCACGATTCGGCCGGTGAGTTTGGGTCTCTATGATGTTATTGATCTGCAGTTCTTCTATGCCAGCATGGGGTGGTGTCCGGTGATTCGGGATGGGGAGTACGCCCCGCCACTATCTTATGAGGGTGACGGCTGGGGAGTTAGTAGCTAGGGCCATGTCGTCTCTTTGTTGGGTCCAATTTGAGGCGCGCAGGAATAGTTGGTGCGCTGGCGCCAAATGCCGCTTACTTCATTGGCAGCAAGCTGGACCCGAACCACGGCAGCTATCCCAATGCGACTCTGCAATTGCTGTCGCATGCGGTGTCGGGTGCGCTGTTGGCGGAAGCCAATGGTGGCAGCGCGGGAACCGGAGCGGTCTCCGCGGCTGGCGGCGAGTTGGCCGCGAGTGTACTGACCAGTACGTTGACCGGGGGAGATCCTTCCAGGCTGAGCCCGGAGCAGAAGGAGATGGTGCTGGCGTTGTCGCAGGCGGTTGGTGCACTGGCGAGTGGGTTGTCAGGGCAGGATCTGGCCGGGATCGCGTTGAATGCGGGGATTGCCAAGAACTCGGTTGAGAATAACTACCTTTCATTTGAGCAACGAACTGCCAAAGATACTGAAAGGGCGAAGTGCGGCAAGGATGATGTCTGCCGCCGTGAGGTTGAGGATCGTTGGGTAGATGTCAGTCAAGGTCAAAGTCGGGAAATGAAAGATCGCTATCTCTCGTATCTGTCTGAAGACGAGAGATCTGTGCTGTTTAATCTGAAGCCCGGAACCGTCGCGTATGATGAGATCATTGCTCTAGCAGTTATTCGTGAGAGTGGAAAATCGCCAGACTATGGTTCGATTTTCGCTCGGGACGTATCGCTTCTGAGAGAGAACGATTGGGTTGGTGCCTTGGTTGGCGGAATTCCAGCGGGCATGCGCCTTGCAGACAGGAATCGTCTGGAAATGGCGGTGTTGGGTCCTGTCTTTGCAATGCCCAGCGTGCTTTCTTCGCACGGGGGGGGCAAGTCCGGAGACAATTTCCCTAACCAATCAAATTGGATCCATTGCATGGGATGTGGCTGGAGCTGCGGTCGCCTTCGGCCCGAAATCAACAAGCTCTCGGAGTGGGGCGACAAAGGACCCGGCAGCAGTGGGGGAGGCGTTCCTCAGCCCAAGGTTATGGCATTTTGGGAAAATCCACTTCTGACCGATGTCAAATTCTCAAAGGGTCAGACCAGGTATAGTGCGGATCAGACGCAAACAAACGTTTCCGTTGGTGATGCGATCCGAACTCTTTAGGGTAATGGATATTCCAGGACTGTTTCCAAGGATGGGGCCGTGACCGTTTTACAGAAAGGGGATAATATCTACAGGTTCTATCCGAAGTCTTCTTCGGATGGTGTTCCATCTGCATCGCTTACCATTTCTGGCCAGAAAAAGCCTGTTCTGAAGATTTGTGTCATCGGGAATGAAAATGGAAAATGATTATCTATTTGAAATAAAAGAAAAGGTGGCGGGATTCGTTTCTCGCCTAGTCGATCTTGAAATGGATCTTCCTCAAATGGTTTTTAGGAGGTCTGGCTGGCGCTTCAGGTTCTTTGAGAGGCCAGCTCTGTTGAATGATGAAGTTATGTCAAATTTGATTGAAAGTTCATCAAGAACTTTTGGTCCAGGTATTTTTGTAAAATTCTCTCGATCGTCTGATTTGAATTCATTTTTGGTGATTGATAGTTCTTGCGTCGAGCGGGCATGTGATTCGGTCGCTGATGCTTATGAAAATAATTTGATGGACCTAGGATATCCAGTTATCTTTGGGGATCTGGAGGGGCGTTGGATCGGCTTTGAAAGTGTTTACGAGGAGTTGGGTGTCCTTGCAGTTAGAGATTCGATCCAGACACATGAGTTCATTTCGAATCTTGGTGAGGGATTGATTTCGGTTCGTGATTTGCAGGCGTGGGCCGTGGATGGGGGCGATCTTGAGAAGGCCGCAAGAGCTTTCTTGGCAGCCTATGATGATTGAATTTTAATGGTTGATGGTCGCGTTATCTTCGGTGCCTTTGCGCGGGTTAATTCGCCGTTGATCGATCCGATCAACAACGTCGTCGCGATGCGAAATTCCAATGATCGCCTGCCGAACATGCGAGGCATGGCGGCGCAAGAACATCTCGATGAAGGCCGCGAGCGATACCACGCTGTGGTGCGACCGCGACCGCCGACCGTATTGACGTCAAGACCGGCGGCGCGCTGACGATCGAGTCGTTGCAGGACATCGCCGAGAGCATGTCCAGGAACAGCCAGGTGGGTGGCCGCGTACAGGTGTCGTTCGGCACCGCGTGGAATGCAGACGGTTACGCCAGTGCAGGCAAGGCCAGCGGCAGTTATCAGGGTGTTGGCCAGCAGAGCGGCCTGTTTGCCGGCAATGGCGGGTACCACGTCGATGCCGGCCACGTGAACCTGGTGGGCGGGGCGATTGCCAGCACTAATGCAGGCAACAGTGAACTGACTGCGGACTCGCTGACGTTCACCGACCTGCAGAACCACATGGACTACGCAGCCAGCTCCGGCAGCATCAGTGGTGGTGCGGGCGGGAAGATGGATGGCTGGGCGCCCAAGCCGGGAACGGCCGCACCGCGAGGTGGTCCGGGCCTGCCGATGATGGAAAAGGGCAGCGACAGCAGCTCCACCCTTGCCACCTTGACCGAGGGCAACATCACCATCGGTGGCAAGCAGACGTCGGCGGCCGAGCTGGGCATCAACACCGACGCCAGTGGAGCGCATCGCGTGCTGGACGCATTGCCGGATGCGAGCAAGCTGCTGGCAGACCAGCAGGCGATGGCGGCTGCCGCTGGGACGGTGATGGCCACCAGCCAGCAGATTGCCTGGGATATTGGCAGTGCGGATGCGAAGAAGATCACGGACAAGTATCGGGAGCCGATGAGTCCCGAAGAGAAACGGGCATTCGACGCGCTTCTTCCCGATGAGCAGTTCAAGCGCCTGGTCGCGTTCGATGCAACCTACCCCGATGCGCTCGCTACCCAGCAAAAGTGGGCCCCGGATGGCGTCTATGGCCGCGCGCTCGGCGCAGTGACCAGCGCGTTGGTCGGTGGTGTTGAAGGGCTGGGACTGGGTCAGCTGGGTTCCAACGCGCTGGCGCCGTATGCGGCTGAACTGATCGGCAAGACGTTTGACCCGAACAAGCAGAGTGCTGTACCTAGCGAGGCCATGCAGATGCTGTCGCACGCGCTGCTGGGCGCGCTGTTGGCAGAGGCCAATGGTGGCAAGGCGGGGAGTGGGGCGTTGGCGGCCGGTGGTGGTGAGTTGGCGGCGAAATTCCTGGGTGACTACTACGCCAAACAGAATAAGGGGCAGTTGTCGCCCGAGCAGGCGGAGCAAGTAAGGGTGCTCGGGCAGGCAGTCGGCGCAATGGCGGGAGGACTTTCCGCTGCAGGAATTTCTGGCGCGACATTGGGCATGGGTATTGCAAAAAATTCCGTTGAGAATAACTACCTGAATCACGACGAGCGGATGGAGTACCTTCAGGCGACCGTTATCTGCTCTGATGCAGGTAAAGACTGCGATATCAAGGAAAACTTCGAGCGGCTCTCCGCTGAGCGCGATTACAAGCTGTTGATGGCGTGCCAAGTGCCAGGATCTGCCGCATGTGCTGAACAGCGCTCACTTGCGAAAATTGCATTGGAATCGCATAACTCACCTATATATAAGGGAGAGTATGACGCATGGATGGCGGAAAACGCCGATAAGCTCATCGCTGCAAGCAAGAATGCCGGTTCTGGGGTAAGCCTTGAAAAAATTGCCATTCACTCTTCTACCGAAGATCTGCAAAGGAAGGTGTACTGTTCGCTCGTTGGTGAGTGTGGTTCGAACACTGTCGATCTATTGCGTGGTGCAGGCTACGGTGCGGAAGCTGACTGGCTGTCGTCGACGAATCGAGCAGTCGCTGGTGCTGCCTTTGTAAATGGGCTCTGGACTGGGGGAAGAGACCTGGTAGCGGGTGCTGCAAGCATGAACCAGATCGGTGTTCTGCTGGGTTTGGTCTCGGATTACAAGGAGATGGACAAGCTTGGCTTGCAGGCCTTCTCCCAAAAACGCAACAACGCGATAAGCCAGGCCATCAATGAGTACATGGAGAAGACTGCGGGGTTGGCCTACTACTTAGCTGGTGGACGAAACTCGTGGAACTTTGAGGATGTCGACCAAGCAGCGAACGTTGGCGGAAAGCTCACTGTTGATATCGGAACCTCTTTGTTAGGGCCTGAGGCGTTCCTTGCAAAGGGGGCTAAGACCACCGCATTGGAGGCCGCTGCCTCGGAGGCGCTCGAACGAGCTCGAGTGGCGCGCTCGGTAAAATTGGAGCCGGATGGCTCGTTGCCGCCGCATTTGCTGCCAGATAACATTGTTGGGGATGGAAGTATTGCTCACTTGGGGGGGGTGTTAATTATCCGGACGGCATAGCATTCAAGGTCGATATTGATGCGCATATTTCTCGTCCAGATGGTTATTCTCAGAAGAACGGAATTTCTGGGGCGCACAATTCAGTGGAATTCAGGTCGGAGGCTGCGGCTCGTGGCGTGAAAATCGTAAGCGAGGTTTCCACGGATGTTCCGGGTGTTTCCGTTATTTCTTATCAGGTGCCGGCATTGGATCCTACTGGGAAAGTAATTGTGGGCTATAAAAATAAAGTCCAGACGAAGACGGTTTATGATCCGGCTATAATGTCAGATAGGAAGGTTTTGGCGCTCGGCCAGGAGGCTGCTGCGAAGGGTTACAAGGACGCTGTTGCTGCGGGGAAGAGGATATATGAGTCCAATGCGGGAGGCGTCTCTTTCGTTGTGTACATCGATGATGCTGGTGTAGTTAAAAATTTCCACCCTAAGTGAGGCTGTTATGAGTGATCAGTTGTTTGGATCTTGGATGGATAAGAGAGATTCTGATTGGGTGGTTTTTGCCTACTTTGATTGGATTTATTCGTCGGGAATGTTTATTCAGATGCTCGAGTGTCTATCAAGGGGGTGGGGTTTTGGTACCGATGATGTTGATTGTAGATTTCCGGATAACAATAGCTTCGACGTGGATGATCATTTTTCTGGGGTGGAATTTTCATATGGGCTCAAGTACGACCCGGACGTTGTAATTGTTAGTGATGAAGAGTTTAATAGATACCTGGGTATGGCATGTCTCAAGTATATAGAAAGAACTCCGGGATCGGCTGAGTACGTTCGCTCAATGCTGTGCCGGAATGAGCCGGGAAATGGCTAATCCAGACTGCGGCCCTGCTGATGATGGCAGCATCGTTAATGCGGGAGCCGTGGCTGGCGCTGTTGCCATCGCTGGTGAGCCGTCTGCTTACGCATTGCTGGCGAGCTCGCTGTGCCTGTGTCATCGCCAGAATATTATCGGGTGCTTCAGGGCTGGGTCTGGCTGGGGTCGCGTTGAATGTGGGGATTGCCAAGAATTCGGTTGAGAGCAACTGGCTTGGCAGGCCGGAAATCGCACTCATGGAGTCCGAGCGGGCTGCGTGAGGTGGCAAGTCCGGAGAGACGTCGATGGTGAGTTCAAGGTCCTTGATGACGTTGCCCGGACTTTGGGTGAGAAAAGAGCGGCAACAGAGCGAATTGACTTGTTTTCGGAGTTAAAGGCGTGCGCAAGCTGCTCAGGTGTGATAATGCGGTTTGGTGAGCGGTATCCGGAAATTCAGTTGAATATATCTACTGGGAAATGAGTGTGAGAAGGTGGGGTTACCTGGATTATTTGAATTCCATAAAGGCCGATGTTGCTGAGGGCTTGGAGGTGCTTGAGTATGATGTGTTTCAGTCATTGTATTTTGCGTATAGCTCTCTCGAGCTTAAGCTTCAACATGATCCCGATGAGGTTGTGTTTGCGGTGACTGCCGTTCTTGCGGTCATTATGGAGCGGGGGGTTCTGTCAAAATATAAAGATGCGGATGAGTTCGTAGTTGGATTTATGGATTGCTATGCGGGGGGTGGGGTTAGGGCGGGCGCTGCGTTGCTGCAGGGTGATGATCGGGATCATTTTAATGGTGATGTCGAGAGGGTGGCCGCCGCATTGGGGGGTATGGGGATTTGTCGGAGATGATGAGCGAATTCCTTCCGGTTTTTGATTGGAGGCTATTTGAGCTTTGATGATGCGCGCGGTGATGTCGGAGTGGATGGGGTGCTTGCAGTCGGTTTCGGTGCATTTGATGCTCGATTTATAACCGTCGTCAACATCGCGACTGCTGCATATGCTGGTGGATTTACTGCAGTACGAGTGGCTGGAGAAATGCGTTTTATATCAATCGTTACGAACTGCAAAACGGTCCGCTAGACCTTCCGGGGCTACAGTGACAGTTCCTGCCGCTCGAGGATGAGCCGGAGCAGGTCGTGACTGCAATCTGCGTAAGCGGTCTTGAATTAATCCGTGGCGAGTTTGGATAAAAGATAATGAAAGTAAGGATTGAACCCACCTTCGGCAGCGCCGTCGGTGAAGCGGTGCAGAGCACAGATGCAACCTCTGATGGGCCGAGCGAGAAGGACGCACTGGCGATCGTGGTAGGAGACCGGTTCTCCACCTACCTCCACTACTGGAGGCTGTACGACGCAAGCGGCGGGGCGCCAAGGCGCTGGAACTGGCCGGCATTCCTGTTCTCGTCACTCTGGCTCTTCTTCCGGCGCATGCATGCGTGGGGCGCGATCTGGTTCATCCTTTCGCCGTTGCTGATGACCACCTTCGTGCTGCTGGGGCTGCCATGGTTGTCCTTGCTCTCCTTCGTGGTGTTTCGCGTACTCGCAGGAATCCTGGCGAATCCGCTGTACCTAGCGCATTGCCGAAGGATTGTCCGCAAGGTTGATGCTGAGCATCGCGGGGCACATCGGCGGCACCTTGAGCTGCAGAAGGCTGGTGGTGTCAGCTACACCGCTCTGGTGATCGCCTTGGCGGTAACGGCCTCACAGAACACCCTGATCAAACTGATCGTTGGTTCGATATCAGAGCCAACGCCCACGCAGTCTGCTCTGCACGTGGCGGCGAGCCCGCCGGATCTGCCGGACCCGCAGATAGAGGAAGCGGAGCGTGTCGCGTATCAGGAGCAAATGCGTGCGATCGCAATGACGGCGTGGCCAGCAGGTGTTCCCATCGAGGGCAATGCCTGCGTTGTCGAGCTGCGACTGGCGCCCCCGGGGCGAGTGCTGGAGGCCAATGTTTTGGAGCCGTGCACGTTGAGCGAGGAGCAGCGCGAGATGATGCTGGGCGAGATCAGGCGCACGGACTTCACGATCGAGGGGAAGATGCGGTTCTTCAACCGGCATACCCTCATTGGATTGTGATCGCTGACATCCGGCGAGAGTCGCTCTGGAAATGGGGCATGCAGGGAGATTATTGGTGAAAGAACAGCTCTTGACGATCGAGGAAGCTCACATGGCGATGTTCTACTTCCTCCAGATCGACTATTCCCGCGGCCCCAGCGATGAGATCGGGGGCTGCTGGGTTCACTTGGCTGGAGTCTTAAGGAGGATCGAAGCCCCACGGATCCAGGTGCGTGGGAGGACTGGTTGGACGCGGTGAGAGCGTCCATGGGGAACAGCGAGGAGGGAATAAAGGATATGAGTGCTACCTACACTGATCTGAAGCGGTAGCCGGATTGTTGCGAGCTCCCATGGGTGAGGTGGGCAGGGGTAGTCCGTATGAATCAGGAATTCTTCAGGACAGAAATGAAGCCGAAGACGAAAGCGGCCATGCCGAGTCATGAAGCTGTTGGCTTCAGATTGATGGTTCGATAATGAGCATTTCGCTGTTTCTGGAAGTCGAAGCCGGTGCAGATCTGGGTGTCGTGCTGCACGCTCTGGATTCGATCCAGGCCGAGTACTCCGACGGTACTGACGGTCTGCGTGGATATCTTCCAGCATCCAACACCGGCTTCGGGTTCGGCATCGTCGACCCGCCGGAAGCTGTCGTAGCGGAAGGGATTGAGGCCTCGTGGCAGGTGGGCCTGCTGGGTTCGTTCCATTTCCGCGCGTGCGGGTTTGAAAGCGCCTGGGAGGAAATATGCCACTTCATCAAGCGTTACGCTGCGGCGTGCGGGTTCCGGTTTGTACTCTCCTTCCAGTTCGAGAGCGTCTATGCGGCAAGGCTCGGGAAGGATCTGGTCTTCCCGGGGCCAGCTACCCCGTAATGCCGCGCAACGGGCTGGCAGGTCCCTGTCTGATCCCATCTCGCTACCCGTGGCGATATACCTTATGGATAGAAAGCCCTCGTGAGTCGTCCTATTTCACACCTGTCTGCACAGTTCCAGAGTTTTAGATCGATATAATAATATCGACCCATAAAGTTTCCCCTGCCTGCGCCGCCATCGATCGTACGGCCATGATCAAGGGAATTGAGATGCTCGCCTTACGCAACCTCCGTGTGGGATCCCGGCTGGGGGCCGGGTTCGGTTTGCTGCTGCTGTTCATCGTGGCCATCGTCGGCCTGGCGCTGTACGGAAACCATCTGAAGTCTGCCCAGTTCTCGAAAGTGGTGGACGTCAACATGGTGAAGATGCGGCTGTTGAACGAGATGCTGGATACCAACAACGCGGTGCTGATGCATCGCCGGCTGATGGTGATCAAGCGCGGTGAGGATTTCGACAAGGATTATCAGAAGGCGCAGGAGCTGTCGCAGACCTACGACGGCATCTGGGCCAAGTACATCAAGATTCCACGCGATGCCACCGGTGATGCCCTGGTGGCGAAGATCGACGCGGCACGCAAGGCCACCGACGCCTCCACCCAGCATCTGCACGAGCGCATGAAGGCCGGTGATTTCGACGGTGCGGCCAAGGAACTGCTCGCCGAGCACGGACTGGCTACCGCATGGAACGAGACGATCTCGACCCTGCTGCGGCATCAGGAGACACTGACCGCGCGCAGCCGCGAGGAATACCGTTCAACCGAATCCTGGACAGGCACGCTGTCGATCGTGTTCGGCGTGCTGAGCCTGATACTGGGCTCGCTGGCCGCGTGGGCCATCACCCGCAGCCTGACCCGCCCGCTGGAAGGTGCGGTGAAGCTGGCCGACGGCATCGCCAACGGGCGGCTGGACAACAGCATCGACGCGTCCGGCAACGATGAGGTGACGCAGTTGCTCAGGTCGATGCAGCGCATGCAGGCGCAGTTGCAGTCGGTGATGGCGGCGCAGGGCGAGCTGGCCCGCCAGCACGATGCCGGCAGCCTCAGCTATCGCATGGATGAGAGTGCCTTCCCCGGCGACTACGGGCGCATGGTGCACGAGACGAATGCGCTGGTCGGCTCGCATGTGCAGGTGCAGAACCGGCTGATCGAAGTGATGAAGCATTACGCCCAGGGCGACCTGTCGGTGGACATGGATCCGCTGCCGGGCGAGAAGGCGGCGATCACCCAGGCAATGGACGAGACCAAGACCAGCCTGTCGGCGATCAACGGCGAGATCCGCCGGCTGGCGACGGCCGCGGCGGCGGGCGACTTCAGCCTGCGCGGCGATGAAGATCGCTTCGCCTACGATTTCCGCGACATGGTGGCAGGGCTCAATCGCCTGATGCAGACCACCGACGAGAACCTGGTGCAGGTGTCGACGCTGCTGCAGGCGATCTCGCGCGGTGACCTCACCGTACGCATGCAGGGCGACTTCCACGGCGTGTTCGCCCGCATGCGCGATGACTGCAATGCCACCGTCGATCAGCTCAAGCAGATTGTCGGCCGCATCCAGTCCAGTGCGTCCAGCATCAACCTCGCAGCAGGCGAGATTGCCTCGGGCAACACCGATCTGTCGCGGCGTACCGAACAGCAGGCGGCAAACCTGGAAGAGACGGCGGCGTCGATGGAGGAACTGACCTCCACCGTGAAGCAGAACGCCGAGCATGCACGCCAGGCCAATCAGCTCGCCATCGGCGCGCACGGTGTCGCCTCGCAGGGCGGCGAGGTGGTCGGCCAGGTGGTCACCACGATGTCGGCCATCGAAGCCTCGTCGAAGAAGATCGCCGAGATCATCAGTGTCATCGACGGCATCGCCTTCCAGACCAACATCCTGGCCTTGAACGCGGCGGTGGAAGCCGCGCGTGCAGGCGAGCAGGGCAGGGGCTTTGCGGTGGTGGCCAGTGAGGTGCGCACGCTGGCACAGCGCTCGGCCGGTGCAGCCAAGGAGATCAAGGGCCTGATCGAGGATTCGGTCGGCAAGGTCGCCGATGGATCGGCGCTGGTCCGCCAGGCCGGCACCACGATGGGCGAGATCGTGGCGTCGGTGCAGCGCGTGACCGACATCATGGCTGATATCTCCGCCGCATCGCAGGAGCAGAGCTCGGGCATCGAGCAGGTGAACCAGGCTGTGGTGCAGATGGATGAGACCACGCAGCAGAATGCGGCGCTGGTGGAAGAGGCCAGTGCAGCGGCACGCTCGATGGAAGAGCAGGCCAACCTGCTGGCTGAGGCGGTTTCGGTGTTCCGCACGGGTGCGGCGACGGCAGCGGCGGTGGTACGCCCCGCATTGGCAGCGGTAGCTGCGACGGTCACCCCGGTACGCCGGCCCGCTGCGCTTTCACCCCGCATCGAACCGACACTGGCGGCCAATGCCGGTGGTTGGGAAGAGTTCTAGAACGTGGCACGCCGGTAGGGAGACGGCGCCCATCACGATGGCTGATCGTGATGGGCGCGGATTTTCTTCCTGAACGCGCGATGGCCGATGAGGTGGCGGACACGCGCATTTCACTTCCGGTTGCCAACTGCGGGAGGACACTGGCGCCATACCGGAACTCAGGAGATGGCCATGAAGACCTCGACCCGATTGCTTGTGCTGGGCACCCTGCTGGCGGCTTCGTCGGTGGCCGGCGCGCAGACGTATGGGCCGCGCGATGAGGGACGCAAGTTCAACGACGGCAGCCGCGTGGTCTGCAAGAACGTGGAAGTGCAGCGCAACTCGCGCGATCCGAACCGCATTGCGGGTACGGCCACGGGCGCAGTGATCGGCGGCCTGCTGGGCAACCAGGTGGGCGGCGGCAATGGCAAAAAGCTCGCTACCGTGGCCGGTGCTGTGGCCGGTGGTGCGGCCGGTCGCCAGATCCAGGGCAACAGCCAGCAGAAGAACGGCGACCGCGTGGTCGAGCGCCGTTGCGAGCGCGTCTATCGTTGATCGGTTGCCGACAGCGCCCGTTCCGCCTTACACATCACAGTACTCGAACGCCGGCCCCGCGCCGGCGTTCTTCGTTGCAGGAAAAGGGGACGGAGGGGATTAAGTCGCAATCTCCCAAACCAGCCGGTTACGACTTAATCCCCTCCGTCCCCTTTTTTGCGAGGAGGCGCCAGGTGGCGAGGCTGCCGTAGAGCAGCAGCAGGACGGTGAGGGTGATCAGTTCGTGGCTGATGTCGGCCAGGCGGGCGTCCATCTGGTTCAGGCGCACCATCAGGTTGATGCCCGAGGTGGTCGGCAGCAGCTGTGCCAGCCAGACCAGCGGTTGCGGCGTCATCACCGCCGGCCACGACAGGTTGGCGAGGAAAAACAGCGGGATGGAGGTGGCGATGATGTACTGGAAGGCGCGCTCGCGGGTGCGGAAGAAGCTGCCGACGAACAGGCCGAACGCCACCGTCGCGGCGATGAACAAGGTGCCGCCCAGCAGCTGGCCCAGCGGGTTGCCTCCTCGTGGATAGTCCTGCACCCAGGCAGTGAAACCGGCGTACCAGAACAGGCCGAACAGGCCGATCAGGCCGAAGCCCAACGCCATGCCGGCCAGCGCCGGCAGGTCGAAGCGCAGGCGCCGGCCGAGCGCGAGGCGGCGGCCGCCGAGCAGAACGCCGATGCCCATCAACAGCGTCTGGTGCACGATCAGTTCGGCCACGCCGGGCACGATGGCGCTGCCATAGCCTTCCTGCGTGTTGTACAGCGGGCGCTGCACCAGGGTGACCGTCGGTGCCTGCGGCGCACCCATGAAGGCGGCCTGGCCGACCACCGCATCACGCCCGAACGCACCCAGCGCATCAGCTACGCTGCCCAGCACCCAGCTGGCGCGGCCCAGGTAGGCACCGTTGCCAAGCAATACCAGCTTGGCCGGATGGCCGCTCAGGATGTCGCGTTCCAGGTTGGCCGGGATCACGACGATGCCTTCGGCGTGGCCGGCTTCGAGCTGCTGGCGTGCGCTGTCGACGTCCGCCGGTTGCCCGACCACGCGCGCAACGCGCAGCGCGTCGAGCTTGCGCAGCAGCTCGCGGCTGGTCGCGCTGTGGTCTTCGTCCACCACCAGCACCGGCAGGTTGCCGGCCACCTGGTGCCGGTAGGCGGCTGGATAGAAGAACGAATACAGGATCACCGCACCGACCATCACCACGATCGCGTAGCGGTCGCACAGCACCGCCATCAGGGTCTGCCGCAGGCTGCGCCAGAGCATGCTCATGCGTCAGCCCCTGCGGATTGTGCGGCGGCAGGCGTGCGTGCAAAGGCGATCAGGCGCAGGCCGCCGATGCCACCGGCCACCACCGTCATCAACAGCAGCGTAGCCAGCGGCCATGCCGAAACCTGCAGCGGCGAGCCGATGAACTGCTGCTGGGTCTGCAGCTTGATGTAGGCGCTCAACGGCAGCAGCTGGTGCCAGACGCGGGTAAACAACGGCCCGTCCAGCACCGGGAAGGTGGCACTGGAAAACGCCAGTGCGGTGCCGATGCTCAGACCCACCGCGGACAGCGCGGTGCCCATGTCGCGGGTGACGCCGACGAAGAACAGCGCGTAGGCGGCCGTGGCCAGGTAGAACAACGGCTGCGCGAGCAGCAGCAGAAGCACGCTGCCGGCCACACCATCGCCGCGCAGCCACGCCAGGTAGCCGATGCCGAGCGCGCCATACAGCGAGAACAGCAGGAGGTACGGCGCGACCTTGCCGGCAATCGCCGACCACGGCGTGCGAGCCAGCCAGGCGGGCAGGGTGCCATCGCGGATCTCGCGGCCGAGGCTGCCGGCCACCGCAAGTGCCAGTACCAGTGACAGCACCGCCGGGAAGATCAGTGGCAGCAGGAACAATTCGTAGCTGCGCGCCGGGTTGTAGAGGATGTCCGACTGCACCGCGATCGGCGCCGCGCGCAGCTTGCCCGGGCCGACCTGCAGGCCGATGCGCTCGCGCAGCAGGCGTGCGTTCCATGCGGAAACCGCGTCGCCGATGTCGCGCGACGCCGACTGGCCGGTGGTCATGTAGGTGGCGTTGTAATAGGCGAACACCGTGCCCTGGCGCCCACGCAGCGCCTGCCGGGTGACATCGCGCGGCACCAGCACGATGGCGAACACGTCCAGGCTGCGCAGCTGCGATCGTGCCTCCTCCAGGTCCGCTGGTTGGCTGGCGATGCGCACGCCAGGGCTGGCATCGAGCATGCGCAGCAGCAGGCGGCTGTCACTGCTGTGGTCAAGGTCGACCACAGCAATCGGGATATCGCGCATCACCGACGGCGTGAACATCCATGCCATCACGACCAGCATCAGTAGTGGCAGCAGGGTGACCAGCAGCAGGTCGGCACGGTTGCTGCGCAGCGACTGCAGCTCGCGCCGCCACGAAGCGGCGAAGCCGTTGCGGTCCGGGCTCAGTGCTGGGGCCATGCGAACAGCACGCTCATGCCGGGGCGGAAGCCCTCGATGCGGCGTACCGGGCGCACCCGCACCTCGAAGCTGCGGACGTCATAGCCGGACGACTGGCGGGTGGTACGCCAGGTTGCGTAGTCGCCGGCCGGATTGATGAAGTAGACCTCGAACTCACCATCCAGGCCCAGCGCCGGCACGCTGCCCTGCAGTTTGCTGCCGACCTTCAGGCCCTGCATCTGCGATTCGCGCAGGTTCATCGCCACCCACATGCGGTCGATGTCGACCAGGGTGAACACCGGATAGCCGGCTGGCACCAGCTCGCCCGGATCGGCCATGCGCTTGTTGATCTCGCCCGCCACCGGCGTACGTCCTTCCACTTCTGCTCGCGCGGCGTTGACCTCGGCCACCGCGCCCTGCGCCTGCTGTACCTGGCCCTGCGCGGCGCGCTTGTCCTGCTCGCGGGCGCCGGCCAATGCCATGTCGTACTGCGCGCGGGCGGCGCGGGCCAGTTCGCGCGAACTGGTGGCCTGGGCATGCGCTTCATCGCGCTTCTGCCGGGTCATCACCCCTTCGTTGAACAGGTTCTGCACGCGCTGGTAGGTCGCTTCGGCCAGCGTCGCGCCGGCTTCGGCCCGCTTCCAGTTCGCTTCGGCGGCTCGGATGTCTTCGCTGCGCGCGCCTTCATCGGCCTTGTCGGCCACCGCCTGCGCAGCGGCCAATGCGCCGTGCGCCTGCTGTTCCTTGGCGGCCACTTCGGGACTGTCGAGCAGGAACAGCACCTGCCCGGGCTGCACGCGATCGCCCTCGCGCACCTTCAGCTCGGCCACGCGCGCGGTGATCTTGGCGGCCACGTTGATCGTGTCCGCATCGGCCATGCCCTGGATCTGGTCGGCCGGGCTGCGCCAGGCCAGCCACAGGCCGAGCACCACCGCGACCAGCAGGACCACCAGCAGGATCGGTCCCAGCCGTCGCTTGCCGGGGGGCGTCGTCGCATCGTCGTGCAGCACATCACTCATGGTCGATCACCTCGTCCGCACGCCGCCGGAATTCTTCGAAACGGTCCATCTGTCCACTGATCTCCAGCAACTGTGCCAGCGCAATGTCGTATTGGTAGGCGGCCTGTGCGCGCTCGACACGGGCGCCGCCCAGGCCGAGCCGCGCATCGATCACATCCAGCGAGGTGGCCTGGCCTTCGCGGAATGCCAGCTCCTGCAGGCGCAGGTTTTCCTGTGCCTGGGTGATGCTGCTGTCGAGCAGCACGAACTGCTGGCGCGCGGTCTCAAGTTCGTTCCAGGCCTTGCGCACGCCCAGTGCGACCTGGTTCTCGGCCTCGCGCAGGCCCGCTTCGGCCTGGTCCTGCTGCGCACGCGCGGCGCTGATCTGCGCCGGCCGCGAGTTCGGCGACAGGAAGGTGTACTTCAGGCCGATGCCGAACGCCCAGTCCGGATCGGTCAGCATCTCGTCGCGGCGGCGGAAGTCGTACTGGCCGAAGGCGAAAATCTGCGGCTTCAGCTTGGCCTGCTGCACGCGCACGCCCTGTTCGGCCTGCGCCACCATCGCGCGCAAGCGCGCGATCTGCGGCTGGCGCGCCTGCGCCGTGCGCTCGAAGCTGGCCACCGGTTCCATCGGCACGCGCTGCACGAACAGCGGCGACACCGGCTGCACCTCGCCACCACTGCGCAGCAGCGTGGCCAGCGCGGCCTTCAGCGTAGCCAGATCGTTCACCGTCTTCTGGTATTCGCGCTCGGCCTTGTCGCGGGCCACGGTGGCCTGCAGGCGCTGGGCGCGGGTGGCGAAGCCCTCGCGCTCCAGCTTTTCTGCATCGGACAGGTGGCGGTTGAGGCCGTCGCGTACGTCGCGGCGCACGTCCACCGCCTGCTCGGCCAGGCGCTGGCCGAAGTAGGCCTGGGCCAGCTGCACGGTCAATGATTGGCGCTGTGCCTCGCGCTCGGCGTTGGCCTGCTCATGGGCGGCGCTGGCCGCACGTTGCGCGGCCGGGATCACGCCGCCGGTGTACAGCGGCAGCACCGCGGTCACTACCGGGCGTGTACGCCAGTCGCGCTCGGTGAACGACAGCGGCGAATCGATACCGAAGGCTTCAGCCACGGGCGCCAGCGAACCCAGTGGCAGGGTCAGGGTCTTCTGGAACTGCAGGCGGCGTACTTCGCCGGTGATCTCCGGCAGGCGCAGCAGGCGCGTGGCGTCCTGCAGGTCCTGCTTGTTGCGTACCGCTGCATCAGCCGCCGCCAGCGCATCGGAGACCTGCTCCAGGCGTTGGCGTGCCTGTTCCCAGTCCAATGCGGGGGTGTCGTTGCTGTTCTGCGCGGACGCAGCGGTTGGCAGGCAGGTCGCCAGCACCAGCGCCAGCGCGGCCTTCGCGCGGTGCATCCTTGTACGTCGGCCGATCACGCCCATGCCGTCCCAGTGGTAAAGAAGTGCGCAAACGGTAGTGCGCGCGGCGTGAAGCCCGAGTCTGCGGTCATCGGATTGTCCTCAACGAAGGGTGCCGCTGGCTGCAGTGCGCAGCGCCTGGGTGATGTGCTGCAGCGTGCTTGAGCGCACGGCGGCATGTTGCCAGTACAGCGGCACATCCAGCCAGCGGCGGGGTTCCAGTACCACCACGCGGCCGGCGCGCACGGCGGGCGCGACCAGGGTTTCCGGGGCCATGCCCCAACCGAGTCCGCACGCGGCGGCTTCGACGAAACCGGTGGAAGAGGGCAGGTAGTGTAGCGGCGGCTGCAGTCGCGCGCGGGTCAGGCGCCGCACGAAGCGCCATTGCAGTTCATCCTTGCGGTTGAACACCAGCATCGGTGCGCGCGCCAGGGCCGCGGCCTGCATGCCATCGTTGAAGTATTGGCGGGCGAAGCCGGGCGAAGCGATCGCGTGGTAACGCATGGCGCCGAGCGGGTGCACGTTGCAGCCCTTCACCGGCTGGCTTTCGGCGGTCACTGCGCCGAGCACGCTGCCATCGCGCAGCAACTGCAGGGTGTGGTCCTGGTCGTCCATGCGCAGGTCGAACAGGTAGCCATGGCGCTGGTGCAGGTCAGCGATGGCGGGCACGAACCAGGTATCAAGCGAGTCGTCGTTGACCGCCAGGGGGATGGGCGTACGCGTAGCGTCGTTGCCACGCTCGGGTAGCAGCTCGGCCAGCGCCTCGGCTTCCAGTGCCTGCATCGGGCGTACCCGGCGCAGCAGCGCTTCCCCCGCAGCAGTCGGTCGGCAGGGTGCCTGGCGCACCACCAGGACCTGCCCGAGCCTGTCTTCCAGCGCCTTGATCCGTTGCGACAGTGCTGATGGGCTGATCGACAGGCGGCGTGCCGCAGCCTCGAAGCTGCCTTCTTCCAGCACCGCAGCGAATGCGGCCAATTGTGGATGTACCAGATCCATGCCGGTGCCCCTTCAGTTTTCCTGCACAGGATAAAGAAAAATCAGATTGTCTAAACATCGCCATTGGCCTCACCCTGCGTGTCCCCTCGCTGCCTGGCCTGTCCTGATGTGGATCGCCGCTACCGCCGCCGGCCTGTTCGCAGGTGCCGGCCTGATCATCGCCATCGGCGCACAGAATGCCTTCGTGCTGCGCCAGGGCCTGCAGCAGCGGCATGTGGGCAGGGTGGTGCTGGCCTGCGCCGGCGCGGACATCGCGTTGATCCTGGCCGGCGTCGGTGGCATGGGCGCGCTGGTGCTGCAGTGGCCGTTGCTGCTGCAGGTGCTGCGCTTCGGTGGTGCGGCGTTCCTGCTCTGGTATGGCGTGCAGGCGGGACTGCGTGCGTGGCGCGGTGGTGGCGTACTGGCCGCCACCGAGGCGCAGGGCGGCAGCGGACGGCAGGTGCTGCTGACCTGCCTGGCGTTCACCCTGCTCAACCCGCATGTCTATCTGGATACGGTGGTGCTGCTGGGCAGCCTGTCCACGCGTTACCCGGGTGACCTGCGCTGGGCGTTCGCCGCCGGTGCGTGCGCCGCCAGCGTGGCCTGGTTCTGCACGCTGGGCTATGGCGCGCGCCTGTTGCAGCCGGTGTTCCGCAGGCCGGACGCCTGGCGGGTGCTGGATGGGGGCGTCGCGATCTTCATGTTCTGCCTGGCAACGGTGCTTCTGTTGCGTCCGCTCTAGGCCGCATCCACCGCGCACAATGGCGCTTCGCCGGGGCGCAGGGTCAGTACGCGCACACCGTTGCGGGTGACCGCCACCGTGTGCTCGAACTGCGCCGACAGCTTGCCGTCGCGGGTGTAGACCGGCCATTGGTCCGGCTGCTGGCGGATGGCCGGCTTGCCCTGGTTGAGCATCGGCTCGATGGTGAACACCATGCCCTCCTCCAGCACCCTGCCGGTGTTGGGATGGCCGTAGTGCAGGATCTGCGGTTCCTCGTGCATTTCCTGGCCGATGCCATGGCCGCAGTATTCCTTCACCACGCTGTAGCCGTGGCTGCGCGCGTGGCGGGCGATGGCGTGGCCGATGTCGCCCAGGCGTGCACCGGGGCGCACCGCAGCGATGCCTTTCCACATCGCCTGATAGGCGGTCCGCACCAGCCTGCGCGCGGCGTAGTCGACCTCGCCCACCAGGTAGGTGGTGCTGGAGTCGGCGATGTAGCCGTTCTTCTCCAGGGTGATGTCGAGGTTGACGATCTGGCCGTTACGCAGCACGTCGGTGGTGCTGGGTACGCCGTGGCAGATCACGTTGTCGATCGAGGCGTTGAGCACGTACGGGAAGCCGTACTGGCCCTTGCTGGCCGGCCGCGCCTGCAGCTCGTCAACGATCATACGTTCGACGAAATCGTTGATCTCCATCGTGCTGCGGCCCTGCAGTGGCAGCCGGTCGAGCGCGGCGAACACCTGCGCAAGCAGGCGCCCGGATTCGGCCATCAGCGCGATCTCGTCGGGGCGCTTGATGATCGCCATCTGCTCAGACCTGTCCCGGTGCCAGCAGCGGCGGCTGCACGCCGGCAGCCCGCAGTTCGCTGGCGACGATGTCCTGGAAGCTCAGCGTGGGATTCATTTCGCACAGCATGCCGACCCGGATCCAGAAGTTGGCCTGGGCGTTGATCGAACGGCTGGAGACAGTGCAGGCACGGCGCAGCTGGTCGTGCAGGGTGTCATCGATGTTGACGATGCCCATGGGCGGTCCTGGCGGAGTTGATATACGAAGCATATATGTTTCGTATATATGCCTCAAGTCCGCATTGTTCAGTCCAGGTGGGTGGCAAAACGCAGGCGGTTGCCGTCGGGGTCGCGCAGCAGCATCTCGCGGCTGCCCCAGTCGGTGTCATGCGGTGGCTGCTCGATCGGCACGTTGGCGGCGCTGAAGGCGCGGTACAGGCTGTCGACGTCGTCGACGATGAAGTACACCGCGCCGCCGACCTCGCAGTCACCGCTGTGCTCGGTGAGGAAGATCGTCTGGCCATCGCGGGTGAGCTGGGCGAACAACGGCAAACCGGCTTCGAAGCGGTGTTCCCAGTCGACCACGAAACCCAGCCCCTGCACGTAGAACGGCAGGGTGGTATCGGCATGGCGCATGCGCAGTTGCGGGATGACGGTCTGGGGCATGGCGAGGGCTCCGGGTCGGGAGTCCAGTGTAGTGCCGGCCGCTGGCCGGCATTCCTGTGAGCCCGGGAACAACGAGGTTGCCGGCCAGCGGCCGGCACTACCGAAGCCACGCCGGCCAACGGCCGGCATTGCCGACGCGGTCAGCAGGCCGTCGGTGCGGCGGCGATTGCCGCCAGCAGTTCGCGGTTCACCTTCTGGTGACGCGCCTGCCAGACGGGAAGATCATCGGCCCTGATGTCCGGTTGGCCATCCAGCGACGACAGCCAGCGCTTGAAGCGGCTCTGGTAGCTGGCCAGCGAAACTTCGCCGGTGATGTCACTGCCGACCAGGCCACCGGCGCGCAGTGCTTCGATCACCACCAGTGCGTGTTCCAGCTGGAAGCGGCCCTGGTCCCAGTTGCTGCGCGCAACGTCCTCGGCGAATACATCCTTGTCGATCGACAGGTAGGTGGGCTGCGGGGATGTGGCCTGCTCGGCGGCGAACGCGGCGACCAGTGCCTCCGGGTGCTCGAAGCGTCGGAACGCACGGCCCATGCCGAGGCGGTGGCCCCAGCCCACGTCCACGTCCATGCACCAGTACGTCAGGCGTCCACCCATCAGCGGTCGCCAGTGGTTCTCCCAGGCATGACCGAGGCCGATATCGCTGGAAGTGATGCCGAGCACATGGATGTGCGAGATCTGCGGCAGCTTGCTGGCGGCGTTCACCCACGAGCCGCAGTGCATGCCGAGCGGGAACCGCATGTTGTCCGGATGGTTGTCCAGCACCACCAGCTGGAACGGGGCCTGCCCGCGCATGCGGCGCAGCAGTGGCAGGCTGAGGTGGTGGAAGTCGCCACTGCCGAGCATGACGGTTCCGAGCTGGGCCGGCAGTGGTGCCAGCACGTCAGCGGCGAAACGGTCCAGGGTGGCATTGCTGCAGGCAAAGCGCAGCGGGTCATGCCACTGCGGCAGGGCCAGGGTCTGCGCCTGTGGCAGCGGCAGCACGCCACCGTCCAGGTCCAGGATCAGCGGGGAACGCAACGGCATCATTCAACCGCCTCCATCAGGTTCGCCCTGCAGATAGGGTGCCAGCCTGCGCAGCGCAGCGCGCAGCAGCGGGGAGCGTGCGTGGATCGCGTGCCGGGTGGAGGTGAAGCGCGCACCCAGTTCGGCCTTGATGCGCGAGTCGGTCCAGCCGGCCACGTAGTGGCTCAGGCCGTGCCGCAGCGCGTACTCGAGGTTGTGCATCCAGCTGACCGCGTACAGGTTGTGCTCGCGCGACTGCGGATAGGCCAGGCCGATGTACTTGTCCACCAGCTTGCCGGCATGCACGTAGCACAGGTTCCAGCCGATCAACCGGCCCTGGTGGCGGTACAGGAACATCCGTCCCTGGCCCTGGCTGTCGGCCAGCAGGTACTGGAAATAGGGCAGGTCGAGCTGGTCGAAATGCACCGCGCTCTGCGCGTATACGTCCAGGTACAGCGCGTACAGTTCGGCCTGCAGTTGCGGGTCGGCCAGGGCCGGGTTGCCGGTGGCGATGCAGTCGATCTGCAGGTCATCGCGCGAACGCAACTTGCGACGGATGTTCTTGCGGCGCGAGGATGACAGGCGGCCGAGATAGTCGTCGAGCGAATCGAAATCGATCGCCACCCAGGCCAGCGGCATGCCTTCCAGTTCGACGAAGCCGCGTGCCAGCAGCGCCTGCAGGAAGGCGCCGCTGTGTGCGTTGGCCGCGTCGTCCAGCAGCGGTGATTCGACTGCCAGGTCCTTCACCACCAGCAGCCGGGTATCGCCGATCGCGTGACGCGTCACGTCCTCGGCCAGCGCCTCCGGGGCAACGTGTGCCGGCAGCGGGGTGTACTCGGTGCTGGTGGCACCGACGAAGCGCGTCTTCCAGGTGATCCACGGCCGCCACAGGCGCGACAGCGGCAGGCCGAGCAGCCTGCTGCGCAGTTCGTCATCCATCGTGGTGGTCAGGTCCAGCGGCGCACGGAAGGTCGGCAGGCCGCTGGGAAGGCGGCCTGCCTCGAATCCGAGCGGCGGGTGGGCCAGGAAGCCCTCCAGCAGCGCGGTCGGTTCCAGCGCGGTGCTGGATGGGCGTGACGTCATCTCCATCGGCACGGGAACCGGCAGCGCATCGACCTCAGCCCTTGGCCTTGGTCAGCGCCTGGTCGAGCAGGGTGATCGCCAGGTCGATTTCTTCGTAGCTGATGTCCAGCGACGGCGCGAAGGTGATCACGTTCTTGTACCAGCCACCCACGTCGAGCACGAGGCCCATGCGCTTGCCGTCGTGCAGCAGGTCACCGGCCAGGCCGATGTCGACCATGCGGTCCAGCAGCTCCTTGTTCGGGGTGTAGCCGTCGGCCTGGCAGATTTCCGCACGCAGCGCCAGGCCCAGGCCGTCGACGTCGCCGATTTCCGGGTGGCGCTTCTGCAGGCCGCGCAGGCCGTCGAGGAAGTACGCGCCCTTTTCCGGCACGGTGCGCTCGTAATCCATTTCCTTGCCCAGCTTCAGCACTTCCAGGCCCAGGCGGGTGCCCAGTGGGTTGGAATTGAAGGTGGAGTGAGTGGAGCCCGGCGGGAACACGGTCGGGTTGATCAGCTCTTCGCGCGCCCACAGGCCCGACAGCGGGTTCAGGCCGTTGGTCAGCGCCTTGCCGAACACCAGCACGTCCGGGGTCACGCCGAAGTGCTCGATCGACCACAGCTTGCCGGTGCGCCAGAAGCCCATCTGGATTTCATCGACGACCATCAGGATGCCGTACTTGTCCAGCACGCGCTTGAGGCCGGTGAAGAAGTTGCGCGGCGGGATGACGTAGCCACCGGTGCCCTGGATCGGCTCGACGTAGAACGCGGCGTACTCGGCCTGGCCGACCTTGGGATCCCACACGCCGTTGTACTCGCTTTCGAACAGGCGCTCGAACTGCCACACGCAGTGGTCGGAGTACTCGTCCGGGGTCATGCCCTTCGGGCGACGGAAAGGGTACGGGAACGGGATGAACATCGCGCGCTCGCCGAAGTGGCCGTAGCGGCGGCGGTAGCGGTAGCTGGAGGTGATCGACGACGCACCCAGGGTGCGGCCGTGGTAGCCGCCCTCGAAGGCGAACATCAGGCTCTTGCCGCCGCGCGCGTTGCGCACGATCTTCAGCGAGTCTTCAATGGCCTGCGCACCGCCGACGTTGAAGTGCACGCGGCCGTCGAGGCCGAACTTCTCGTGCATGTCCACGGCAATGGTCTTGGCCAGCTGCACGCGGGTCGGGTGCAGGTACTGGCTGGCGACCTGCGGCAGGGTGTCGATCTGGTCCTTCAGTGCATCGTTCAGGCGCTTGTTGCTGTAGCCGAAGTTGCACGCCGAGTACCACATCTGCAGGTCGAGGTAGGGCACGCCCGCGCCGTCGAACATGTAACTGCCTTCGCCGCGCTGGAAGATCTTCGGCGGATCGACGTAGTGGACGGTGTCGCCGAAGGAGCTGTAGCGGGCTTCGTCGGCCAGCAGCTGCGCATCGGAGGCAGCGGCGTCGGCGTTCTTGTCAAAAATATTCATGCAGTTCGGTTCCGTGAAGGACGTTCGAAAGGGGTAACAGGGGAGCGCGCCTGGAAGGGAGTGCTCAGGCGGTGGCAAGCAGCAGGGGCAGTGCGGCGGGCTGCGGGCTGGCGTCGAGGCGACGTGGCTGCAGCAGGCTGCCATCGAGCAAGCGCGGCAGCAGTGCGATTGCATCGTGGAAGGTGTCGATGGCGGCATGCTCGATGCCGGCATTCGTGCAATGGGTAATCAGGCGGCGCTTGGCGAACACGAAGTCGGCGTCTTCGGACACGCAGAAGTCCGAGCTGCCGTCGCCGATCATCAGCACGCGCGGTGCTTCGTTGGCGCGCGCCTGCGCGGCGCAGGCGCATTTGCAGGTGCCACTGCGGCAGCCTTCGGCCTGGTAGGGCGATTCCAGTTCCCAGTGGTCATCGCACCAGCGCAGGTGGTTGGCCACCACCGGCAGCTGCGCCAGGCCGTGGTTGGCGAGGATGCGATGGATCGCATAGTCCAGGCCGTCGCTGACGATGCGCAGTGGCAGGCCCAGCTGCTCGGTGCGAGCGACGAAGGCGACGAAACCTGGATCGATCTGCACCTGGTCCAGATGGGCATCAAGCGTGGCCGGATCCAGTTCCAGCAGCCGCACCTGGCCCTGCATGCATTCACGCGAGCCGATCTTTCCCGCCTTCCACTGGTCTTCCAGTTCCTGCCAGCCCGGTTGGCCGTACTTTTCCAGCAGCGAGTCGATGACATCTTCGAGGCTGATGGTGCCGTCGAAGTCACACAGGATGCTCCAATGCATGGGCAGGTCCGTCGATGAGAAAGGCGTCCGGCACATTGCCGGGGCAGGCTCAATGTAGGCAGGCCGCCTTTCTCGTTCCTTTCCTGTTGAAAGGCGCTTTTGACGGGCTGGGAAAGCGTTCAGGAAAGTACATGGATGAATGCGCGGAGCGCAGGCCACGCATGCACGTGCGGGTCAGGCGCGGGCTAGGACCTGCAGTATTTCGCCCGTTTCCTCACGGGTCTGCCAGGCGCTGTTGCCAAGGGTGAGCATGCGTGCGGCGAAGTCACGTGCATTGGGCACGTCCTCCTGCGGCACGATGCCACGCAGGTAGGCGTAGTCGGGCAGGGCATGGATGAACATGCGGCTGGCACCGAGGCCGCGCGGCCACAGGTCGTCCAGCGCGGCATCGCGCGCGCGCTGGCTGGGCAGCAGCAGCATCAGCATCGGCCAGGTGCCGCCGGTGCCGGCCAAGCCATCGACCACCTCCACCGCTGGCAGTTGTGCCAGCTGCACGCGCAACTGCAGTGCGCGCAGGCGCCCGGCCTGCAGGAACGCCGGCAATCGCCGCGCGGCATGGGCACCGATGTTCTGTCGCCATCGACTGACCCGGTGCTGCGGTATGTCCAGCGGGAAAATGTCACCGACCGCGTCTTCCAGATCGCCACGCTGCAGTGCGCTGCGCAGCGGATTGCCGTACACCAGCGACAGCAGCGAGGGGCGATAGCAGGCGGCAAGGCCAAGCAGCTGCACACTGCGAAGCAGCTCCCAGCGCAGGTTGAAGCGCACCTGTTCGGCGGCATGCTCGGCCAGTTCGGCGCGCAGTTCGTCATCGCGGCTGACCAGCAGGCCGCCTTCGTGCAGGCTCAGCCCCTTGCCGGCGGCCAGGCTGAAGAATCCGATGTCGCCACGCAGGCCGACACTGCTGTTGCCCACCCGTGCGCCCAGCGCCTGTGCGGCATCTTCGATGACCCAGGCGCCGGCGCTGCGGGCGATGTCGCAGGCCCGTTCGACATCGGCGATGCGACCGCCGAGGTGGGTTGGCAGGATGGCCAACGTACGCGCATCGGCCAACCGTTCGAGTTGGCCGGGATCGAAGTCGAAGTGGCCGCGCCGGGTATCGCACAGCTGCACGCGCAGGCCGAGGCTGTGCACCGCGATCGGCACCAGCGGGCAGGTGTAGGCCGGCATGATCACTGTGTCGCGCCTGGGTGCGCGCTTGCGCAAGGTGCGCAGGGCGATCAGCAGCGCGTGCGTGCCGGAACAGGTCAGCTGCAGCGGCGGCGTGCCCAGCTGGTTGGCCAGGATCCCGCGCAGGTCACCACCACCGGGAAGGAAGTCGCTGGCCTGCATCGGCAGGCCGGCGGTCGGTGGCAGTTCGCGCGCGAACAGGCTCATCGCAGCCCGCTCACGAGGTGCTTTCGGCGGGGCTGTGCGGGTCGTCCGCTTCCGCGCGGCCGAGGCAGACGATGCCGGCCACGATCAGTACCGCACCGACCAGGTGGTGCAGGGTGAGCGGCTCTTTCAGCAGCCAGGCCGACAGCAGCAGCACACTGATCACTTCCAGGTGCGAGGCCGCGAATGCCGGGCCGATCGGCGCATGCCGCAGCAGGCTCATCCAGGTGAAGAACGCACCCACGTAGCCGAGGATGGCGCCGTACACCCATGGTTGCGACAGCACGCGCAGCAGCCAGGTGGTGTTGGCCTCGACCGGCAGCGCAGCATCGCCGGCGTACTTGAAGCACAGCTGGGCCAGGGTGTCGAAGGCCATCAGCAGGGGGAAGCCGATCACATACAGGCGCCTCATGAGCCGGCCCCCACCACCGCCACGCCTGCTGTGACCAGCAGCATCCCGGTCACCCGCAATGGCGTGAGCTTCTCGCGGAACAGGATGCGGCCGGCGATCATCAGCGCCACGATGTTGATCGAGCCCAGCAGCACGCCCTTGGACAGCGGAACCAGTGACAGGAAGGCGATCCAGGCGACGAACTCAAGCACGTAACAGGCGATGCCGATCCACAGCCAGGGGCGGCTGAGCATGTGCTTCCAGCGCTGCAGTCCCTCGCCCTCCTGCGGGTCGCTGGCGGCGGCCTTGAAGGCGAGCTGGCCACCGGTATCGAGCACGACATTGGTCAGCCACAGCAGCGTGGCAAGTGCCCCCATCTCAGGCCACCGCCTTGAGGACGCCGCTGCGTTCACCGATCCCGGTGAAGAAGCGCGCGCTGCGGCGGATCACCTCGCGGCGTTCGCGGTCGATCGTGATCATGTGGTAGCTGTCCTCCAGCACCACCAGTTCCTTCGGGCCACTGACCCGCGACATCACCAGTTCGGCATTGCCCATGCTGGCCACGTCGTCTTCGCGCGCGTGCATCACCAGGCACGGGGCGGTGACCTGGTGCAGGTGGCGGCGGGTCCAGTTGCTCAGCGCACGCATCTCGGCCAGCGCGTGCCAGGGATTGCCCGGAAGGCCTGCCGCCGCGCTGTCGCCGGACAGCATGGCGGCGCTGACCTGCGCACGCAGGCGCTCGTCGCGCAGGCCGTACGGCGGTTCTTCCATGAACATGCGGTCGCGGCCGATATTGAAGCGCTTGAACCACGGCAGCAGGAACGAGAGGCGGGCGACAGCGGGTATGTTCCAGCCGTCGTAGCGGAACGTGGCGCCATACACGCCGACGCCGGACACCCAGTCCGGTCGTCGAGCAGCAAGTGCCAGCGACAGCACCGCGCCCATCGACAGGCCACCGACGAACAGCTGGTCGACCTTGCCGCGCAGGCTTGCCGCCGCATCTTCCACGCCCTGGTACCACTGTTCCCAGGTGGTCGCCAGCAGGTCATCCACGGTGCCACAATGGCCGGGCAGCTGCACGCCGTGTACGGTGAAGCCGGCGTTGTTCAGCCCTTTGCCCAGCATGCGCATTTCCGCCGGGGTACCGGTCAGGCCGTGAACCAGCAGCACGCCCTGCGGGCCACCGGGGAGGAAGAAGTCGTGCGAGTCGGTCACCTGGCGGCTCCGGGACGGCAGTGGGGAGGGTCAGGATCGCAACCGCGATTTTCGCCAGCCTTTCAGCGCCCCGGTCCGGGTCAGGGGGCCTTCAGCAGCGGCAGTGTGATGGCGACCTTGAGTCCGCCGCCGGGGCGGTTGAGGAAGGTCAGGCGCCCGCCGAAGTGCTCCACCGCCTCGTGGGCGATGGCCAGGCCCAGGCCGGTGCCGCTGGCGGTGGTGCCGGGGGCGCGGAAGAAGCGCTCACCCAGCCGCGGCATCACGTCCTCGGGTACGCCGGGCCCGTTGTCCTCCACGTACAGTTCGACGTCATTGTCATCCAGCGCGTGCACGCCGACGGTGACGGTCGCATCGCGGCCGGCATAGCGCAGCGCATTGTCGATCAGGTTGTCCAGTGCTTCCTGCAGCTGGGCACCGTTGCCGAGCACGCGCAGCGGCTGGGGGCTGCCGCGGTAACCCAGATCGATGCCGTCGCGGATCGCTTCAGGCACGCGTGTACCGACCCACTGCGGCACCCGTTCGCACAGGTCCAGTGCCTCCACCGTCTCCGGCACGGTCTGGGCCCGGCTCAGCGCCAGCAGCTGGGTGCTGACCCGCGCGGTGCGCTGGTTGAGCCGGCGGATGTGCTGCAGTGCCTCGCGCACCGTGTCCGGGTCGCCATGCGCCAGTGCCTGGTCCACGTGCAGGGCCATGCCGGCCAACGGCGAGCGCAGCTGGTGCGCGGCGTCGGCGATGAAACGGTTCTGCAGGGTGATCATTTCCGCCTGGCGGGCAAACAGATCGTCGATGGTGCTGATCAGTGGCTGGATTTCCTCCGGCACGTCGGCGTCGGAGATCGGCGCCAGTTCGCCGCGGCGCTGTGCCAGGCGGGTCCTCAGCGGGGTCAGGATGCGCAGGCCATGGGTCACCCCGAACCAGACCAGCGCGGCAGTGCCCAGCGCCAGCATGGTCATCAGCGGGATGATGATCATCAGGATCTCTCTCGCGCGCTGGCGTCGTTCGGCCATGCTTTCGGCCACGGTCACCGCCAGCTGGTCCTGCGGATCGTTCATCGCACGCGTGCAGACGGTGGCCATGCGCACCGGCTGGCCGTTGAGAATGCCATCGTACAGGGTGGGGTCCACGCCGGTGCATTCCTGCGAAGGCGCGTAGGCACTGAAATCTGCATTGCCGCTGAGCGTCCCCTGGCGGCTGCTGTCGACGTTGAAATAGCGATGGCCGTCGGGTTCGTACTCGATCAGGAAGCGCGCCTGCGGAGACAGGTCGCTGGTCACCGGCATGGTGCTCATCATCTGCGCGAACGAGTGAGTGTCGTCGATCAGGTTGCGGTCGTGGATGCGGTTGGAATAGTCCAGCGCAACGTAATAGGCCAGGATCGTATTGAAGGTGAGCAGGCCCAGCATCGGCAACGCCAGGAAGGCGAGCAGGCGCCGGCGCAGGCTGGGCGGTCCACTGATCACGGGGCGCTGTCGTCCTGCGCGTCTTCCAGCATGTAGCCCAGCCCGCGCACGGTGCGGATGCCCATGCCGCCCGGCTGCAGCTTGCGGCGCAGGCGGTGCAGGGCGATGTCCAGGCCGTTGTCGGTCAGGTCCTGGCCCCAGTCGCACAGCGCTTCCACCAGTTGCGCGCGTGACACGATGCGCTCGGCGCGTACCGCCAGCGCCGACAGCAGCCCGAACTCGCGTGCGGTCAGTTCAAGTGATTGGTCGTCGATCCATACACGGTGCCCGGCCAGGTCCAGGCGCAAGCGGCCGATGCGCAGGTCCGGATTGCCATTGCTGGTGACCCGCCGCAGCTGTGCACGCACGCGGGCTTCGAATTCGTCCAGTGCGAACGGCTTGACCAGGTAGTCGTCGGCACCGAGGTCGAGCACGCGCACCCGCTCGGCCAGGCCGTCACGCGCGGTCACCACCAGCACCGCCAGGCCATCGCCGCGCTGGCGCAGTCGTTGCAGCACGTCGCGGCCATCCAGTTGCGGCAGCCCCAGGTCCAGCACCAGCAGTGCATACTGGGTCGAGCCCAGTGCTGCATCGGCGTGCGCACCGTTGTCGACGTGGTCGACCACGTGCCCCTGCCGGCGCAGCGAGGCGCACAGGCCGGAGGCGATGTCCGGGTCGTCTTCAGCAATCAGAACGCGCATGCGCGGGGCTCCTGTAACGGTCAGGCCCACCGGCTGGACGGGGCGGGCCTCTCGGCTGCCGAAGGGTAGCCGCAAACCGGGTGAAGGTGGAGCGCGCCGGCACCTCCCGGCGCCGTCACGCTCTCCCTCCATTCAGTCCTGCAGCCCCGGCTCACCCAGCGCCAGCGGCATCCGGGAGCCATCCAGCAGGCCACGGCTGAGCTTGCCCTCCTCGATGAACAGCAGTTCGCCGTTCTCGCCGTTCTTGATGCTGCTGTCGATGGCGATCACGCGGTCGCCGTGGAAGCTGCTGACGTGTGGCATCGACGTATGGCCGACCACGATGCGCTTGAGCTGCAGGCGGTCGAGCACGGCCTGCACACCCGCGGTGTCAAGGCGGCCATCGAAATAGCCGCGGTACCAGATCGGGCTGGTCTTGCCGTCATACAGCGGTGCGGTGGCCGGGTCGGCCTTCACTTCGGCCTTGGGCAGGCCCAGCGAGGCCTGGTAGGCCGCGTTGGTGCGTGCCGGGTCCAGCGCCAGCTGCACCGCCTCGGGCGAGATGCCGCCGTGCAGGAACAGGGTATCGCCGATCTTCAGCAGTACCGGTCGGGTGCGCAGCCACTGCCCGATCACCGAGTCGGCGCCATACAGCTGCGGGTAGCTGCGGCCCAGCAGCTGGGCGCTGCGCAGGTACTTGGGGTTGACGTAGCGCAGGTCGTCGTACAGCACCATGGTTTCGTGGTTGCCGAGCACGAAGTGCACGGCGCCACCGGCGGCGGCCGCCTGCTGCTGCAGGCCGTAGAGCAGCCAGAACGCCTCGGTCACCTGCGGGCCGCGGTCGAACACGTCGCCGGCGATGACCAGCGTGTCCTTGCCCAGCGCCCAGCGATCCTCCGCGTCGATCACGTGATGGGCACGCAGCAGGCGCACCAGCAACCCGTACTGGCCGTGAATGTCGGACAGCGCGACGATGCGCGGTGTGGCCGGCAGCACCGAGACCGAGGCTGCATTCGGCGCAGCCACATGCACGGTGTGCTCGTAGCCGCAGCGCGGTGCGATATCGGTCCCTGTTGCCCCGGAGGCAAACGTGCGCGATTCGACCTTGTCGGCGCAGATCCACTTGGCCTGCACCCGGTCGCCCTGGCGGAACACATAGGGGCCATCGGCCTGCACGTGGTCGGCGGGTGCGGCAACCTCGCGGGCCTGCGTGGTTCCGGCGCTGCAGGCCAGCAACGGCAGCAGCAGGGCGGTCATCAGGGAAGGGCGATAGCGCGACATCGTCGTTGTCCGGCGGCGGAAACATCCGATGCTAACCGGCGCGACCGGGTCGCGGTGTGCGCGAATGGGCGGGTCAGGCGCTGTGCCCGTCGTCCCTGAGCTTGCGCACACGGGTGGCGGCGGCCTGCAGGGGCCGACCGTCGCGCCCGCGCGGCTGCATGTACGGCAGCGGTCGCCGCGTGCTGGACTCGATCAGCTGCGAATGGGCCTCGCCCGCGTCGAAGCGATGGCGCTCACCCCATTGGCGCAGCGCGACCAGCACCGGGAACAGCGCCTGGCCCGCGGCGGTGAGCACGTATTCCTGGTAGGCCGAGCCGTCGGAGGCCGGTTGCAGTTGCAGGATGCCGGCCTCGACCAGCCTGCGCAGGCGATCGCTGAGGATGTTGCGGGCGGCGCCCAGGCTGCGCTGGAAGTCGCCGAAGCGGCTGACGCCGTCGAAGGCATCGCGGATCACCAGCAGTGCCCAGCGATCACCGAGCAGGTCGGCGCTGCGGGCAACGGGGCAGGGGCTGTCTGCGTGCATGGCGGTCTCCGTCCTATGTGGTTGCAGTTTAAAACCAAAGTAGCTAGCCTGCATCTGGTTTCAATATGAAACCAGATGACGAATGCCATGCCGATTCCACGCCCCCTGCTGGTGCTGCTTGCGGTTGCCGCCGGCGCCAGCGTTGCCAACGTCTATTACGCGCAGCCGCTGCTGGATCAGCTTGCACACGCCTTCGCGCTGGAGCGGGCGGTTGCCGGCGCGGTGTTGGCCGCGACCCAGGCCGGCAGCGTGCTGGCATTGCTCGGGTTGCTGCCGCTGGCTGATCGCGGTGACCGACGGCACCTGCTGCGGCTGCAGATGGCGGCACTGGTGGCAGCCCTGCTGTGGCTGGCAGCGGCACGCACGGCCGGTTGGCTGTTGTCGGGCCTGCTGCTGGCCGGGCTGTTGGGCACCGCGCTGACCCAAGGCTTGATCGCCTACACGGCAGCGATGGCTCCGGCCGCGCAGCGCGGGCGCGTGGTGGGGGTGGTGCAGGGCGGGGTGTTCATCGGGTTGCTGCTGGCGCGCGTGCTGTCCGGCACGGTGGCGGCCATTGCCGGCTGGCAAGCAGTCTATCTGCTGTCGGCAGCGCTGATGGCGACCCTGGCCGCACTGCTGTGGCGGCGCCTGCCGGCTGTGCCGATACCCGTGGTGCCGCCGCGTTGGCGCGACCTGATCGGCTCGATGCTGGGTATGCTGCGCCGGGATCGAACGCTGCGCGAGCGCGGTCCACTGGCGTTGCTGCTGTTTGCCGGACTCAACGTGTTCTGGGCGGCGGCCCCCTTGCCGCTGTCGGCCCCACCGCTGCAGTGGTCCACTGCGGCCATCGGTGCGCTCGGCTTGGCTGGGGTGGCAGGTGCATTGATGGCGTCGCGGGTCGGGCACTGGATGGACCGCGGTTTTGCCGATCGGGTCAGTCTTGGCGCGCTGCTGTTGATGCTGGTCGCGTGGTGGCCGCTGCTGGGCCTGCCGCAGTCGCTGTCGTTGCTGCTGCTGGGCGTGATCGTGCTCGATCTGGGTGGGCAGGCGCTGCATGTCTCGAACCAGGCGCTGCTGCTGCGCGCGCCGGGCGAGCAGCATGGACGCCTGGTGGCGCTTTACATGCTCTTCTATGCGGTGGGTAGTGGTGCCGGTGCGGCTGCCGGGCCCTGGGTGCAGGCCCGGCACGGCTGGCCTGCCGTGTGCCTGCTGGGCGCCGGCATCGCGCTGCTGGCGCTGCTGTGGTGGGCGGCGTGGGGAGTGGTGGCGTTCAATGCATCGGCTGGCGCGCGGACCGGTAAAGTCGACTGTCGGTAGAGTCGACTGTCAGTCGACTGCTCTTCGCCCCGCGTGCGAAAAATTCCGCGCTGCGCGCGATAGTCGACCAGCGGTCGACTCTACCTGTCCTGTCGTCATCGCTGCAACGCACGCCGGCCCGGGGCTTCCTGCAGGTCCCCGCTGGCCACCACCACGCGGTTGCGGCCGCTGCGCTTGGCCTCGTACATCGCCGCGTCGGCACGTGCCATCAACCGTTCGTAGTCCGGGTGGCCATCATGGCCGGCCACGCCGATGCTGGCAGTCAGCGACAGAACTTGGCCGTTGGCCAGTGCCACTGGCGACTGCGCGATCTGCCGGCGCAGGCTCTCGGCGATCACCGAGGCCTGTGACTCACTGGCGGCAACCAGCACCACCACGAACTCCTCGCCGCCGTAGCGGAACAGGTAGTCGCTGCCGCGGGTCAGCTGGCCGAGCAGGCCGGCGACGTGCTGCAACGCGCGGTCGCCGGCATCGTGGCCGTGGCCGTCGTTGATCGCCTTGAAGTGATCCAGGTCGAGCAGCAGCAGCGAGAACGGCGTGCGATTGCGCGTGGCCAGCTCGATCTCCCTGCGCAGCACGGTAGGCAGGAAGCGGCGGTTGAGCAGGTTGGTCAGGGCATCGCTGCCGGCATCCAGTTCACCGATGCGTTCGAACAACAGCGTCATCAGGGTACGGATGGCGGCCAGGTCCTCGCGAATGGCCGGCAGCACCGCCAGTCGTTGCGCCGGGGTGTCATTGCTTGCCCGCTGCAGGTTGCCGTCGATGCGGGCCATCAGCTGGCCGACCTGCTGGGTTTCGCTGCTCTCGCCGAAGCTGGGGATGCCCTTGTGGGTGAACCACAGGCCGAATTCCGAGGTCGCCAGGCTGGCGCTTTCGCTGGCCTGCACGTGGCCGGCGAGTGCGTACAGCAGGGCGTTCTCCCAGTCCAGCAGCAGTGCACGCTGACGCTCGCGTTCAGTACCGACATTCTGCACCAGCGAGAACAACCGGTAGGCAGCATCGGCGCGGGTGGAGCGCTCACGTGCATGGGTGTAGGCCAGGGTCATGCCTTCCATGGCGATGTCCATGATCGCGCTGAGGCAGTCGATGGCGGCGAACGCGGTGGCGCTGTCGGGCGCGTCGTCGCGCAGGCGCACGAACAGCTCGTGCTTGAGTACGCGTGCGCCGCGGGTGACCAGGTCGACCGGAATGCCGACCCGGGCATGCACATCGCCGATCACCCGTTGCGAGGCAACGGTGGCGGCAATGCCGTCGGCATCGGTGGTCAGCAGCTGCACCAGCCAGCGCTGCATGGCCGGTTGCAGGCGTTGCTTGACCTGATCGTGGGACAGGAAGCGGCGTGCACGCCCGTCCTGCAACAGCACTTCGTAGAAGCGTTGGGCCAGCGCCGGCGGGGCATCGGTTGCGGCGGCGTGCAGCAGCGCGGTGGCGGCAGGGCCGGCCTGTTGCAGGCAGTGCTGCCAGGCCTCGGCCAGCGGCTGGCTGGCATCGTCCAGTTGGGGTGGTTCCACGTCGATCTCTGACTGCGTACGCCAAACCACGGGTATCGGCCGCGGTGGCGTGCGGTTGATGGTGGGCAAGCCGGCCAGTTTAAGCGCGATGCAGGGTCGTCCGGCACGCAGGGCACATCAGGCCTGCGGTAGCAATGAGCGAACGCATTTGAGAATCACTCGCATTGATGGGAGAATGCGCGCACGGATCGGGCCGCAGGCGACTGCAGCGACGCTCCGCCTCCCCCTCGTCGTTGCCTCAAGCCCTTTGCCAGAGGCCCCGTTGCCCTGCCAGAAGGTCCAGATCATGTCTCCTGCCGTTGTCCTCTCGCCGCGCCCGCTGGCGCTCGCCGTTGCCGCCCTGCTGGCGGGCAGCGCCCTGACCGCCCAGGCTGAAGCCGACGCCACCGATATCGACACGGTGCACGTCACCGCTTCGCAGATTGCCCGCCAGGCGTTGGGTACCTCGACCATCACCGCAGAGGACATCGCCAGGCGCCCACCGGCCAACGACATCGCCGAACTGCTGCGCACCATGCCGGGCGTCAACCTCACCGGCAACAGCGCCTCGGGCCAGTACGGCAACAACCGCCAGATCGACCTGCGCGGCATGGGCCCGGAAAACACCCTGATCCTGGTCGACGGAAAGCGTATCGGTGCGCGCGATGCCGTGCGCATGGGGCGCAGCGGCGAGCGCAACACACGCGGCGACACCAACTGGGTGCCGGCGGAGATGATCGAGCGCATCGAAGTGCTGCGCGGACCGGCGGCGGCACGCTATGGCTCCGGTGCTTCCGGTGGCGTGGTCAACATCATCACCAAGCGCCCGACCGGCGACCTTGCCGGTGCGGTCGACCTGTACGGGCTGGTGCCTGAACACAGCGCCGAAGGTGGCAGCGAGCGCGTCGGCCTGCAGCTGAGTGGGCCGATGACCGACACGCTGTCGTTCCGCCTTTACGGCAACCTCAACAAGACCGACGCCGATTCACTCGATCTCAACCGTCAGTACGCCACCCAGCCGAACGCAGTGCCACCGGCTGGCCGCGAGGGCGTCAAGAACCGTGACGTCAACGCGCTGCTGCGCTGGGACGTGACCGCCAACCAGGTGGTCGAGTTCGAGGCCGGCACCAGCCGCCAGGGCAACATCTATGCTGGTGACCGCGCGGTCAGCACCACCGGCACTTCGACCGGCATCGATCTGGCCGCCCTGGCCGACGGCAAGGCGGAAACCAACCGCATGTACCGCAACACCGGCGCGATCACCCATCGTGGCCGCTGGGGCGATGTCACCTCGCGGGTGACCGCTGCAGTTGAAGCGGTGAACAACTCGCGCATCAACGAAGGCCTGGCCGGTGGCCCGGAAGGCAGCTTCAACGGCACCGACTGGTCGACCTCGCGCCTGCGCAACTACCAGCTGGATGGCGAACTGAGTTTCCCGACCACGCTGGGCGGCGCCGAGAACATCTGGACGTTGGGCTTTGAATACCTGGACAGCCGGCTGACCGACCCTTATTCGATGAGCCAGTCCAGCAGCAGCGGCGGTGGCATCCCGGGGCTGTCGGCCGATCGTGCGCGCGGCAAGGCCGATGCGCAGACCACGGCGGTGTTCGTGGAAGACAACATCTACCTGGGCGAGCGCTGGATCGTTACCCCGGGCCTGCGCTTCGACCACCACAGCCAGTTCGGCAACAACACCAGCCCCAGCCTCAATGCGCAGTTCCGCATCAACAGCGACTGGGTGGTGAAGGGCGGCATCGCCCGCGCGTTCAAGGCGCCGAACCTGTACCAGTCGAATCCGGACTATCTGTACTACACCCGTGGCAACGGCTGCCCGAATGCGCTGCCGAGCCTGGGCGCCGGTTGCTACATGCGCGGCAACGCAGACCTGAAGGCGGAAACCAGCCTGAACAAGGAACTGGGCATCGAGTGGGCACCGCAGAGCGGCTGGCAGGCGTCGTTGACCTACTTCCACAACGATTACAAGGACAAGATCCAGGCCGGCTACACCCAGATCGGGCTGACCGCCGACACCAAGGGCCGCATCTTCCGCTGGGAGAACGCGCCGAAGGCGATCGTGCAGGGGCTTGAAGGCAACCTGGTGATTCCGCTGCTGGGCGAGCAGGGCAACCGCCTGAAGTGGAGCAACAACTTCACCTACATGGTGGAAAACGAGAACAAGAGCACCGGCCAGCCGCTGTCGGTGATCCCGAAGTACACGATCAACACCATGCTGGACTGGCAGGCCACCGACAGGCTGTCGCTGCTGCTGACCGGCACGTTCTACGGCAAGCAGGAACCGGCCACCACCAACATCAACAACGACCCGCGCTGCACCGGCAGCTGCGATGCATCGATCGCGCTGCAGGATCGTGGCGCGTACAACATCTGGGGCGTGAGCGCGCGCTACAAGGTGACCGAGACGGTCAGCTTCGGCTTCGGCGTGAACAACCTGGCCGACAAGCGCCTGTTCCGCGAGGCCAACAGCAGTGATGCCGGGGCGGCGACCTACAACGAGCCGGGCCGCGCGTACTGGGCCAGCCTGCGCTTCGGCTTCTGACCGCAGGCCGGCGTCGATCTGCAGCCCTCGCCGGGCCATGCCCGACGAGGGCTCGTGTGGCCTGCAATGTTATAACCATCGTAATAGTCTCCTCCGCCGGCACCGCGTAGCCTGCACCGCATCGCAAAGGAGCTGTTGCCATGGGCCACGACCACGATCACCTGCCATCCCAGATCCGCCACGAGAAGCCCTTGTGGTGGGCACTCGGCCTGACCACCACCTTCCTCGTCGTCGAAGTGGTGGGCGCGTTCTGGACCAACAGCCTGGCGCTGTTGTCCGACGCCGCACACATGGCCACCGATGCGCTGGCGCTGATGATCGCGCTGGTCGCGGTACGGTTGAGCCGGCGCCCGCCGGATGCGCGCCGCACCTACGGCTATGCACGGCTGGAAGCGTTGGGCGCGATGATCAACGGTGCCATGCTGTTCGTGGTCGCCGCCTACATCCTGTGGGAGGCGATCGGCCGCTTCCGCCAGCCGCAGGAGATCGCCTCCTCCGGCATGCTGGTGATCGCGGCTGCGGGCCTGGTCATCAACCTGATCTCGATGCGCCTGCTGCAGGCGGGCAGTGGCGAGAGCCTCAACGTGAAGGGCGCCTACCTGGAAGTGTGGGCCGACATGCTCGGCTCGGTGGCAGTGATTGCGGGCGCATTGTTGATCAAGTGGACCGGATGGAAACCGATCGACCCGATCCTGGCCGTGCTGATCGGCCTGTGGGTGCTGCCGCGTACCTACGTGCTGATGCGTGAGGCGATCAACGTACTGCTGGAAGGCGTGCCCAAGGGCATGGACGTGGCCAGGGTGCGCGACAGCCTGTCCGGCCACGTCGCAGTCCTGGACGTGCATGACCTGCACGTGTGGGCGCTGGCTTCCAGCACCCCGGCGCTGACCGCGCACATCGTGATGCGCGAGGGCACCGATGCCGATGCGCTGCGCCGTGAGCTGGGCGGACGCCTGCATGATGACTTCGGTATCGAGCACGTGACACTGCAGATCGAAGCGGACCACTGCGGCGAAGCCTGTGGCGGGCCGGCGCCGGCCAAGGGCGGCGGACACGAGGGCCATGAGGGCCACGACCACGGCGAGGACGCGCAGGGCCATCGTGGCCATGTGCATCGTTGATCGAAGATGACGCGCGCGCCGGGAGACGCCCGGCGCAGCTATTCGTCCCGCCGCGAGGCCAGCCGATCCGCCAGCCGGGTTGGCTCCGGCAGCCGATAGCCACGCAGGGTGTGCTGCACCCAGCCCAGCGCGGTATCGGCACTGACCCGATGGCCACCGGCCACGAACAGCGGCTTGCAGCGCACCTTGCTGCGCAGCACCCAGCCCAGTTGCTCGTCGCCATCCAGCAGCGGTGTATGCGCACCAGCTTCGGCGCCCGGTTCGACGAACCTTCCCACCAGTTTCGATTTCGCCACGCCGATGCTCGGCAGATCGGTGACCACGCCCAGATGCGCGGCGACGCCCAGCCGGCGTGGATGGCTGATGCCGTGGCCATCGACGAACACCAGGTCCGGCGTTCGTGGCAGCAGTGCCAGTGCGGCCAGCAGTGCCGGCAGCTCGCGGAAGCTGAGCAGGCCCGGGATATAGGGCATGAGTGTAGGAATCCGCGCGATCTCCTGCGCCACGGGCTGCAGCGTCCTTGCATCCAGCAGCACCGCCGCGGCGCGGGTAATGGCACCGTTGTCCTCGAATCCGACATCCAGCCCGGCCAGCCAGCGCACCTTGCGTGGCAGGCGGTCCTGGCGTTCCACGCGGCCGGCCAGCTGCAGCTGTTGCGCTCGAGCGGCGGTGACGCTGCCTTCCCAGCGCCCGGGGTCGATCACCGTATTCATTGGCTGCAGCATCGCATGCGTGGCGCCACGGCACGGTGAGCGGCCGCCGGGGCTACAATGGCGGCCTGCCTTTCCTCGCGTTGGAGACCCTGCAGTGACCCGTAGACTCGTACTGTTGCGCCATGGCCAGAGCCAGTGGAACCTGGACAACCGCTTCACCGGCTGGGTCGATGTCGACCTGACCGAGCAGGGGCGCCGGGAAGCGGCGGCCGCCGGCCGCCTGATGCGCGAGGAAGGCCTGCAGTTCGACGTCGCCCATACCTCCGTGCTCAAGCGCGCCATCCACACCCTGCAGGGTGCGCTGGCCGAGCTGGAGCAGGACTGGCTGCCGGTGAACAAGTCCTGGCGCCTCAACGAGCGCCACTACGGCGGCCTGCAGGGCCTGGACAAGGCCGAGACCGCTGCCAAGCACGGCGAAGAGCAGGTCAAGGTGTGGCGTCGTTCGTACGACATCCCGCCGCCGCCGATGGACCTGGAAGATCCGGGCCACCCGATCCATGACCGCCGTTACGCCGGCCTGGACCGCAACGCGCTGCCGGGCACCGAATCGCTGGCCACCACCCTGGACCGCGTGCTGCCGTACTGGCACGACGCCATCGCGCCGCAGCTGAAGGACGGCAAGACCGTGCTGGTCACCGCCCACGGCAACTCGCTGCGTGCGTTGTACAAGTACCTCAACAACGTCTCGCGCGAGGAAATCCTCGAGCTGAACATCCCGACCGGCATCCCGCTGCTGTTCGAACTGAACGATGACCTGACCGTGCAGTCGTTCCGCTACCTGGGCGACCCGGAAGCGGCGCGCAAGGCCGCCGAAGCCGTAGCCAACCAGGGCAAGGCGAAATAAGAAACAGAAGGCCGGCGCAAGCCGGCCCTTCTTTTTGTAGAGCCGAGCCCACGCTCGGCTGACGCTGTCGCAACCCGGTAGAGCCATTTCATTGGGGCTGCATGTGCCAGCTACGAAGGACCCAGCAGGCGCACCTTCGGCGACTGCAGCGCAGCAATGTCGATGACGTGGTCCTGGCATATCACCTGATAATGCGTGAATGGGCCCGGGTAACGGGTATCAGCGAAGGTGGCACGGCCCAGATATTCAAGGAACTTCGAATGGCTGTAGCGGCGGAACAGGTTGCCGCTCCAGGCTTCGGAGTCGTCCCAGCTCTGGTAGGACTCGTTGTGCACGGCGTAGCTGATGTAGTGGTCCCAGATCAGTTCAAACCGCTGCGAGTGGGGCACCACCTCTATCGCACGCACATCATCGATTGAACGTCCATGACCGAGCTCCACCCGGGAGGGCTTTCCGACCACCCGGCCCTCCTCGACGACCAGGCGCAGACGATTCGCTTCCGGCTCGCCAATCTCAGCAAGAAACAGAAACTCACAGGTGTCGAGGGCCAGCAGCAGCGCAGGTTCGTCCATGGTCATGAGGTCCAGTGATCGCAGAGGCCAGAGCATACCGGCGCGCGGCGGGAGCTGCGCCGTGGGCTCTGTGACCTTTGGCCGGTCCCCAATCTCACGCCCCCGGCTACCCTGTGAAATTACCCGCAGGAGAGCCTCATGAACGTCCGCAACCTGGTCCCGCTGGGCCTGACCATCGCCATCGCTGCCTCGCTGGCCGCCTGTGGCAAGAACGAAACCGCGCCGGCGGCCAGTGCCGACGCCAAGCCGGCCTTCGACCTGTCGCAGATCAAGACGCCGCTGATCTCGCTCAACAGCGCCGACCTCGATCCGGCCATTTCGGCCTGTACCGACCTCAATGGCTTCGTCAACAGCAAGTGGCTGAAGGCCAACCCGGTGCCGGGCGACCAGACCACCTGGGGCAGCTTCGAGATCCTGCGCGAGCGCTCGCTGGAAGTGCAGCACGCGCTGGTGCAGCAGGCCGCCGCCAGCCAGGCCAAGGCCGGCTCGGTGGAAGCCAAGATCGGTGACATCTGGAAGACCGGCAACGACGAGGCCAAGATCGAAGCCGCCGGCCTGGCGCCGCTGCAGCCGCAGCTGGACAAGATCACCGCGCTGAACGACACCGCCGCCATCACCCAGTACCTGCGCGACAGCCAGGCCGAAGGCAAGGGCGTGTTGTTCTCGCTGTTCGCCAATGCCGACTACAAGGATTCGGCCAACGTCATCGCCTATGTCGGCCAGGGCGGCCTGGGCCTGCCGGAGAAGGGCTATTACTTCGACGATGCGCAGGCCAAGATCCGCGACGCCTACGTGGCCTACATCGCACAGGTGCTGACCCTGTCCGGCGTGGACGCGGCGCAGGCCGCCGAGCAGGCCAAGGCCGTGATGGCCTTCGAAACCCGCCTGGCCAAGGCCTCGATGTCACGCATCGAAATGCGTGACCCGGCCAAGCGCTACAACCCGCTCAGTGCCGCCGACGCGGACAAACTGACCCCGAACTTCAGCTGGACCGCGCTGTTCGACACCCTGAAGGTACCGGCCGCGCAGAAGTTCTCGCTGGCGCAGCCGGGCTTCTTCGGTGAAATGGACAAGATGCTGGCCGATGTGCCCGCCAGCACCTGGCAGGCCTACCTGCGCTTCCATACCATCGACGATGCCGCGCCATACCTGAGCAGCCAGTTCGAGAAGGCCAACTTCGATTTCTACGGCACGACCCTGCGTGGCCAGAAGGAAATGCAGCCGCGCTGGAAGCGCGTGCTGGAGTCGGTCAACGGCGGCATGGGTGAAGCCCTGGGCCAGCTGTACGTCGACGCCGTGTTCCCGGCCGAGTCGAAGGTCGCCATGCAGCACCTGGTGGAAAACCTGTCGCAGGCGCTGAAGGCGCGCCTGGAGCAGCTGCCGTGGATGGGCGAGGAAACCAGGAAGAAGGCACTGGAAAAATGGGCCAGCTTCACCCCGAAGATCGGCTACCCGGACAAGTGGCGTGACTGGTCGGGCCTGCAGACCAACGGCGACAGCTACCTGGGCAACATGCAGGCAGCACGCGCGTTCAACTACCGCTACATGCTGGACAAGATCGGCAAGCCGGTGGACAAGACCGAGTGGGGCATGACCCCGCAGACCGTCAATGCGTACTACAACGCCACCAAGAACGAGATCGTGTTCCCGGCGGCGATCCTGCAGGCGCCGTTCTTCGACGCCAAGGCCGATCCGGCGCTGAACTACGGCGGCATCGGTGCAGTCATCGGCCATGAGATGATGCACGGCTACGACGACTCGGGCAGCCAGTTCGCCGCCAACGGCAACTTCGACAACTGGTGGACGGACGCCGACCGCAAGGCCTTCACCGAGCGTACCGACCAGCTGGTCGCCCAGTTCGACGGCTACGAGTCGGTGCCGGGCGTGTTCGTGAAGGGCAAGCTGACCCTGGGCGAGAACATCGGCGACCTGGGCGGCCTGACCGTGGCCTACGACGCGCTGCAGATGGCGCTGAAGGAAGACCCGAAGGCGAACGTCGAGGTTGACGGCCACAGCCAGGACCAGCGCTTCTTCATGAACTGGGCCACCGTGTGGCGCCGCAACTTCACCGATGGCGAGCTGCGCGTGCGCCTGAACACCGATCCGCACGCGCCGGCCAATTTCCGTGCCAACGGTGCGCCGTCGAACATGCCCTCGTTCGCTGCTGCATTCCAGTGCAAGGCGGGTGATGCGATGGTGCGCGCCGACGACAAGCGCGTGGTGATCTGGTAATCGATCACCCGTGATGCGTGGAGCGAAAGGCCCGGCGAACGCCGGGCCTTTTGTCTTCCAGGCCGGCAGCGCAGCGCCGGCTGGTAGAGTCGACTGTTAGTCGACTATCGCGCGCAGCGCGGGATTTTCGCGATCTGGACGAAGAGCAGTCGACTAACAGTCGACTCTACCGGCGGGTCGTTTCACCGTCGGGAAGATCTCAGGCCAGCGCCGGTTCCCGCTCCAGCATGCGATGGAAGCGTTGCAGCACGTACGGATCCACCAGCCCGCCGGCCTGCTCGTCGATGATCCGCAATGCGGCCTCATGCTCCATCGCATTGCGATACGGGCGCACGCTGGTCATCGCATCGTAGGCATCGGCGATGGTGACGATGCGCGCACCCAGCGGGATGGATTCGCCGCGCAGCCCATCGGGGTAGCCGCTGCCATCGAAGGCCTCGTGATGGGCGCGGATCAGCCGCGCCACCGGCAAGGCGTCGCTGCGGCCGGTGGCCAGGAAGATGTGTTCGCCGCGTACCGGATGCTCGCGCATGATCGCGCGCTCCTCATCGGTATGCCGGCGGGGTGCCAGCAGCACATCATCGGGTATGCCGATCTTGCCGATGTCATGGAAGCGCGCGGCCAGGCCGATCTGCGCACGGGCCTCGTCATCAAGATCGCAGTGCGTGGCCAGACACTGCGCGAGCAGGCCAACGCGGTCGCAGTGGTGGCGGGTATAGGCGTCGCGCATCTGCAGCGACATCGCGAGGGCATCGATCAGGCAGGCCTGCGCGTGCAGCAGGTCGGGGGCGGGTACGGCGTCAGGGAACATTGTCATCCGCCCGCACCGGGTGGGGGCCGGTGCGGGGTGTTCGGGGGGGGGGATCAACCCGGGGCGAGGGTGGTCAGAAGGGCGCGGGCCGCGTTGAAGCGGTCTTCCGGCAACGGCAGCGGGTGCTTGATGCGCAGCTTGTCGGGCCCTTCCATGGCATAGAGGTTCGGTTGTTTCTGGATCAGCTGGATCACCGCCATCGGATCGATGTTCGGCTTGGACTCGAACACGATGCGGCCGCCGTTCTCGCCCAGGTCGAGCTTGCGGATGCCCAGCGTATTGGCTTTCAGCTTCAGCTCGGCGATGGCGAACAGGTGCTTGGCTGCATCCGGCAGCAGGCCGAAGCGGTCGATCATCTCCACCTGCAGTTCGCGCAGTGCATCGCTGTCGCGCGCGCTTGAAATGCGCTTGTACAGGGTCAGGCGGGTGTGCACGTCCGGCAGGTAGTCTTCCGGGATCAGTGCCGGCACATGCAGCTCGACCTCGGCGCCGCGCACTTCCTCACCGGCATCCAGGTCGGGCAGCTTGCCCTGCTTGATGCTGCGTACCGCGCGTTCCAGCAGCTCGGTATACAGGCTGAAGCCAACCTCGGCCATCTGCCCGCTCTGGTCCTCGCCAAGCAGTTCACCGGCGCCGCGGATTTCCAGATCGTGGGTGGCCAGGGTGAAGCCGGCGCCCAGCTCGTCCATCGAGGCGATCGCTTCCAGGCGCTTCTCGGCGTCGGGGGTGATCGCGCGACGGTCGGGGGTGATCAGGTAGGCGTAGGCACGGTGGTGCGAACGGCCGACGCGGCCACGCAGCTGGTGCAGCTGGGCCAGGCCGAAACGGTCGGCACGGTTGATGATGATGGTGTTGGCGTTGGGGATGTCGATGCCCGATTCGATGATCGTGGTCGACAGCAGCACGTTGAAACGCTGCTTCTGGAAATCCAGCATCACCTTTTCCAGTTCGCGCTCGGGCATCTGCCCGTGGGCGATGCCGATGCGTGCCTCCGGCACCAGCTCGGACAGCTCGCGCTGCATGCGGCCGATGCTCTCCACATCGTTGTGCAGGAAGTACAGCTGGCCACCGCGCGCGAGCTCGCGCTGGAAGGCTTCGCGCAGCAGCGCGTTGTCCCACTGGGTGATGAAGGTCTGCACCGCCAGCCGGTTCGGCGGCGGCGTGGCGATGATCGACAGGTCGCGCAGGCCGGCCATGGCCATGTTGAGCGTGCGCGGGATCGGCGTGGCGGTCAGCGTCAGCAGGTGTACGTTGGCGCGCAGCGCCTTCAGCGCCTCCTTCTGGCGCACGCCGAATCGCTGCTCCTCGTCGACGATGACCATGCCCAGGTCCTTGAACTTCACGTCAGGCTGCAGCAGGCGATGGGTGCCGACGATGACGTCGATGGTGCCAGCGGCCACCTTCTCCAGTTCGGCCTTGATTTCCTTGCTGGTCTTGAAGCGCGACAGCACTTCGACCTTCAGCGGGTAATCGGCGAAACGGTCGCGGAAGTTGCGATAATGCTGCTCGGCCAGCAGCGTGGTCGGCACCAGCACCGCCACCTGCTTGCCGGCACTGGCCGCAGCAAATGCAGCGCGCACCGCCACCTCGGTCTTGCCGAAGCCGACGTCGCCGCAGACCACGCGGTCCATCGGCTGGCTGCTGGCCAGGTCGCGCAGGGTGGCATCGATCGCAGCCAGCTGGTCGGGGGTTTCCTCGAACGGGAAACCGGCGGCGAACGGCTCGTACATCGCGCGGTCGACCTGCAGTGCCAGGCCGGCACGCGCCTGGCGGCGGGCCTGGATTTCCAGCAGTTCGGCGGCGACATCGCGCACCTTCTCGGCGGCCTTGCGCTTGGCCTTGCTCCACTGCTCGCCACCGAGCGAATGCAGCGGTGCGGTTTCCGCCGAAGCGCCGGAGTAGCGGCTGATCAGGTGCAGCTGGGCGACCGGTACATACAGGCGGTCGCCCTTGGCATATTCGATGTCGAGGAACTCGCCGGGCATGCCGCCGACGTCCATCGCGATCAGGCCACGGTAGCGGCCGACGCCATGGTCCTCGTGCACGATCGGCGCACCCTCGGTCAGCTCGCCGAGGTCGCGGATGATCGCTTCCGGCTCGCGGCCGGCGCGACGCGGGCGGCGGGTGCTGCCGGCGCGGTCGGGGAACAGCTGGCGCTCGGTCAGCACCGCGATGCGCGGATCGTCCAGTGCGAAGCCATCTTCCAGCGGTGCCACCGCGATCGCGAAGCGCGCACCGTCGGCGAGGAAGCTGGGCAGGTCGGCCACCACCGGCGGCTTCAGTTCGGCGGCCTGCAGCACTTCCAGCAGGGCCTCGCGACGCCCGGGCGAATCGGCGGCGATCAGTACCCGGCCCGGATAGTGGCCGAGGAAGGATTTCAGCGCGTCGCCAGCGGGGGCCTCGCGCGCGGCCACCGGCAGCGGCGGCAGCGGCTGGTCACCCAGCGCGTGGGCATCGGCGATGCGCGCGTGGTCAGCCGACCACACCTCGATGCGCGGGGCATCGTTCAGGCGCTCGCGCAGCAGCTCCGGCGACAGGTACAACGCCGAAGGCGGCAGCAGCGGGCGCTCCACATCATGGCGGCGCTGCTCATAGCGGTCCGCGGTCTGCGCCCAGAACGCGACGGATGCTTCATACGCACCGGTACAGACCACCGGCAGGCTGCCGTCGGGCAGGTAGTCGAACAGGGTTGCGGTGCGTTCGAAGAACAGCGGCAGGTAGTACTCGACGCCGGCCGGGGCCAGCCCGGACTTCAGATCCTGGTACAGCGAACTGCGCCGGGTATCCACATCGAAACGCTCGCGCAGCGTGGCCAGCACGCGTGCGATGCTGGCCTCGTCCATCGGCACTTCGCGGCCGGGCAGCATGTGCACCGCCTCGACCTTGTCCAGCGAACGCTGGCTTTCCGGATCGAAGGCACGGATCGAGTCGATGTCCTCGTCCAGTAGTTCTACCCGCAGCGGCTCGTCGGCGCCCATCGGGAACACGTCGAGCAGGCCGCCGCGCACCGCGAAGTCACCCGGGTCCATCACCTGCGGCACGTTGCGGTAGCCGGCGCTTTCCAGGCGACGCTTCTCGGCTTCCAGGTCCAGGCGCTGGCCGACTTTCAGGTCGAAGCTGCCACCGATCACATAGCTGCGCGGGGCCAGCTGCTGCAGCAGGGTCTGCACCGGCACGATCACCAGGCCGCGCTTCAGCGCCGGCAGGCGGTGCAGGGCGGACAGGCGCTGCGAGATGATGTCCGGATGCGGGCTGAAGCGGTCGTACGGCAGGGTTTCCCAGTCCGGGAAGGCGACCACCGGCAGGGCCGGGTCACCGCCAAGCAGGGTCTGCAGGTCGGCTTCGAGCTGGTTGGCACCGTGGTTGTCACGGGCGATCACCAGCAGCGGGGCGTCATGCGCACGCGCGGCCTGGGCCAGGTACCAGGCCAGGGCGGTCGGCGAGGCGGGGGCGCGCCACCAGGCGCGGAGCTGGCCGGCGCGCGGCAGCGGCGGGGCGGGGTATGAGGTACGCGACATGGACCCCGGATTTTAGCAGAAGCCCGATCGAAGCCCGGTGGGTCGTGCCGGCCGTTTGCCGACGGCCTCACGTGCCGTTGGGGGAACACAATGCCGGCCAGCGGCCGGCACTACCGGGAGGTATGGCCGGGCAGGGCCCGGCGCATCCGTCAGTTGTCCAGCTCCAGCACCATCCGCACCAGGCCTTCGGCACCGGTCGGGTGCGGCACCGGCTTGAAGCCCAGCGAGGCGGCCAGCTGCTTCATCGGCTCGTTCTCGGCGGCAACGTCGCCGTACAGGCGGTCGAGGTACTTGCCGCGGCCCCACTTCACCAGCTTGCGCATCAGCTGCCGGCCCAGGCCCTGGCCAATGAGGAAGCGGCTGATCAGGATCGCGTACTCGGCTTCACGGGTGCCGGGGATGATCGAGGCCCGGGCGACCGCGCCGACCACCGCTTCGCCCGCGGGCAGGGACTCGGCTGCGACCAGGGTGATCTCGGTCTTGGGGTTGGGGTGGGTCAGACGCTGGGTGGTTTCCGGCGACAGCTCGGTCACCGCCTGCAGGAAACGATCACGGATTTCTTCCGGCCCGAACAGGCTGAATGCCGCTTGCAGCGGTGCGCCATCTTCCGGGCGGATGGGGCGGATCAGCAGCTCGTGGCCGCTGGGAGCCTTGAAGATCTCATGCCAGGGCGGCATGCGGTTGCGAGTGGCCATACCGGGTGATTCCTTGGTGGTCCATCGATTGTGGCATCACCGGGGCTGCGTTCCGTGAACGAAAGGCTCACGGCGGTACAGCCTCGTGAAGGCCGTTATTCGGGGGCTTTGAGCCAGTCCAGGCGGGTGCTGGCCCCGGGTTCGCCCAGGTGCTGGCGCAGCGCCGGCAGGGCCGGACCGACCACGCGGTCGAACTGCCACGGCGGGTTGAGCAGCAGCATGCCGCTGCCGTTGAGGCGCAGCGGCGAGTCGTCCGGGCGCACCAGGAACTCGATCGTCATCGCCGATTTCACCGGCAGGGCGGTGGCCTTGCGCAGGAAGTGCAGGATGGTGCGGCGCTGCTTGATCGGGAACCAGACCGCACAGGTGGCCTGCGGCCAGCGTGCCAGGGTTTCGGCCAGGGCGGCCAGCACCGCCTGGTACTCGGCATCCTGGGCTTCGTAGGGCGGGTCGATCAGCACCAGGCCGCGGCCGATCTTGCTGCCGTTGAACTTCGGCGGCAGCAGCGAACGCAGCAGGGCATAGCCATCGCCCGCCCGAACGTCGACGCGGCTGTCATGGGCGAACAGGGCCTTCAGCGTGGCCGTTTCGGCTTCCTGCAGCTCACAGACCGCCATGCGGTCCTGGGGGCGCATGGCCTGCGCGCTCAGCAGCGGCGAGCCCGGATAATTGGTCAGTGCGCCCACCGGATTGTCGGCCTGCACCGCCTTCAGGTAGCGCTCGACTACCTCCGGCAGCCTGGGCTGGGCCATCAGCCGCATGATCCCGGATTCGGCCTCCAGGGTCTTGCGGCTCTCTTCGCTGGCCAGCAGGTAGCGGCCAGCACCGCCGTGGGTGTCGAGCACGAAGAACGGGCTGTCCTTGCGCTTGAAGCTGTCGATCAGGGCCAGCTGCACGATGTGTTTGAGCACGTCGGCGTGGTTGCCGGCATGGAAGGCGTGGCGATAGTTCATGGGCCGCAGTGTACGGGGCGGCGGCCGCAGCGGCTATGCTGCGCGCCATGACAGCTCCTGTTGCCCATGTCCTGGTGGTCGAGGACGAAGCCGCCATCGCCGAAACCGTGCTCTATGCGCTGCGCAGCGAGGGCTATGCCGCCAGCCACTGCCTGCTCGGTGGCGAGGCGCTGCAACGGCTGCAGGCCGGGGATATCGACGTGGTGGTGCTGGACGTGGGCCTGCCCGACCTGGGTGGCTTCGAGGTGTGCCGCCGGCTGCGCGCGCAGCCCGGTCCGGCGGCGCAGCTGCCGGTGATCTTCCTGACCGCCCGCAACGATGAAGTGGACCGCGTGCTCGGCCTGGAACTGGGCGCCGACGATTACATGACCAAGCCGTTCTCGCCGCGTGAGCTGGTGGCGCGGGTGCGTGCGCGCCTGCGTCGCGCCGCACCGGTCGCGGCAGCCCCCGGCGCCGATACGGGCTGGCAGGAACATGGTGCCTTCGCCATCGACCGTGAAGGCCGGCGCATCCGCTTCCGCGGCCACGCGCTGGACCTGACCCGCTACGAGTACGCGTTGCTGGAAGCGTTGCTGCAGCGGCCGGGTGCCATCCTCAGTCGTGCCCAGTTGATGGATCGCGGCTGGGACAGCAGCGCCGATAGTGCCGACCGTACCGTCGACACCCATGTAAAGACGTTGCGCGCCAAGCTGCGCGCAGCCGGTGCCAGCGACGACCCGATCCGCACCCACCGTGGCCTCGGCTACGCGCTGGAGGTCTAGCCGATGCGCCTGGTCCTGAAGCTGTTCCTCGGCTTCTTCCTGATCACCGGCATCGCCGCGTTCTTCGTGATGCGCGTGTTCGTCAACGAAGTGAAGCCGGGTGTGCGCCAGGCGATGGAATCGACCCTGGTCGATGCCGCCAACGTGCTGGCCGAGATGGCGGCGGCCGATGTCAAGGACGGCACCATCCGCAGCGGCAGCTTCACCCGCAACCTCGCCAAGGCGCGGCAGCGTGACCTGAAAGCGATGGTCTGGCGCTTTCCCAAGCGCTCACTGGACTACCGGGTGACCATCACCGATGCCAAGGGCATCGTCATCTACGACTCGCTGGGCCGCGACCTGGGGCGTGACAATTCGCGCTGGAACGATGTCTACCGCACCCTGCGTGGCGAGTACGGCGCCCGCTCCAGCCCGGAAGTGCCAGGCGAAGAAGGCGATACGGTGATGCATGTGGCGGCGCCGGTATACGACCCGGCCGATGGCCGCACCCTGATCGGCGTGCTCAGCCTGGCCCAGCCCAATCGCAGCATCGATCCGTTCATTGCGGCCAGCCAGCGCGCCATCATCGAGCGCGGCGCCTGGCTGATCGGATTGTCGGCGCTGGTCGGCGTGCTGGTGACGATGTGGCTCACGACGGGCCTTGGCCAGCTCAGCCGCTATGCACGGGCGGTCAGCGCCGGCGAACCGGTGCCACCGCCGCGGCGGCGCCGCGACGAGATCGGCGACCTGGGCCAGGCACTGGAAACAATGCGCCGCAAGCTGGAGGGCAAGGCCTACGTCGAGCAGTACGTGCAGTCGCTGACGCATGAAATGAAAAGCCCGTTGGCGGCGATCCGCGGTGCCGCCGAGCTGCTGCAGGAGCCGCTGCCGGAGGCCGACCGCGTGCATTTCGCACGCAGCATCGTCGATCAGCAGGAGCGGCTGACCGAGACGATCGACAAGCTGCTGGCGCTGGCCGAAGTGGAACAGCACGGCTGGCTGCAGACCCGCGATCCGATCGCGCTGCCAACCTTGCTGGCCGATGCGGCGGCGGCGGCGCAGGTGCGTGCGCAGGCGGCCGGCGTGCAGGTTCGCATCGGCAGCGTGCCCGACATGCGCGTGCAGGGTGATGCCTATCTGCTGCGGCAGGCGTTGCACAACCTGATCGACAACGCCATTGCCTTCTCACCGCCCGGCGCGGACATCGCGCTGCAGGCCGAGGTGGACGGGCAGGGCGTGCGCCTGCAGGTAGCGGATCGCGGCGCCGGCATTCCCGACTACGCGCGCGAACGGGTGTTCGAACGCTTCTATTCGCTGGCCCGCCCCGGCAGCGGCCGGCGCAGTTCCGGCCTGGGCCTGCCGTTCGTGCAGGAAGTGGCTCGCCTGCATGACGGACGCGCCAGCCTCGACGCCCGCGATGGCGGTGGCACGGTGGCCAGCCTGTGGCTGCCGTTGGGTGCAGCGGGCCAGCGTCCGCGCCGCTGACTTCACACTCGCTTCAAATTCGCCACAAACCCTGCTCACCGCAGCGGTCCATCCTGCAGCCCTCTCCAACGAGGATGGACCATGAAATCCCTGAAGATGCTGCTGCGGTTCGCCATTGTCGGCGGGCTGATCCTGTTGTTGCTGGTGCCGCTGATGATGATCCGCGGGGTGATCACCGAGCGCAGCCAGTACCGCGACGAGGCCTTTGCGCGGGTGGCCGACAGCCGTGCCGGCACGCAGCAGCTGGTTGGCCCGGTGCGGGTGGTGCCGTGGGTGGAACGCAAGCAGGTTGAACTGGTTGACCCGCTGGGCGTCAAGAAGACCGAGGTGCAGGTCACCGAGGGGCACTGGCTGCAGATGCCGGCGTCGCTGGAGGTGGGCGGTGACATGCTGCCGAGCCAGCGCGAAGTCGGCCTGTTCAAGGTGCCGGTGTACAGCTGGAACGGCCAGATGAAGGCGAGCTTCGCCGCTGACGACTATCCCGTGAAGGCAGGGCGCACGTATGGCCAGCCGTATGTGGCGGTGGGCGTTTCCGATGTGCGCGGCCTGGTCGGTACACCGAACCTGCGCGTGGATGGCAAGCAGCTGCGCCTGCTGCCGGGCGTCGGCGTGGCCAGCGAAGTTGGCCGTGGCCTGCATGCGCCGGTGGCCGGTTTCGCTGCGGATCAGGGCGGCACGCTGGCGGCCAGCACCGTTGAACTGGAGCTGCGCCTGGATGGCAGCCGCATGCTGTCGGTGGTGCCGGTGGGCGATGACACCCACATCGCGCTGCGTTCGAGCTGGCCGCATCCGTCGTTCAGCGGTGCGTTCCTGCCCAACGAGCGGCGCGTTGATGCACAGGGATTCGACGCGCGCTGGGCGGTGTCATCGCTGGCCTCCGACGCACAGCGGCAGCTGCGCAATGAAGGTTCGGTCGACTCGCAGGCGGTGACGGTGTCGCTGGTCGATCCGGTCGATACCTACACCCAGGCCGACCGTGCGTCCAAGTACGGGGTGCTGTTCGTGCTGCTGACCTTTGTCGGATTCATCCTGTTCGAGCTGATCAAGTCGCTGCGCATCCACCCGCTGCAGTACCTCATGGTCGGCCTGGCGCTGGCGATCTTCTTCCTGCTGCTGATCAGCCTGTCCGAGCACATCGCGTTCTGGAAGGCCTACCTGGTTTCGGCGGTGGCCTGTATCGGCCTGCAGGCGGTGTATCTGGCCAACGTGCTGGGCCATTGGAGGCGCGGCCTCGGCTTCGCGGCCCTGCTGACCGTGCTGTACGGCGCGCTGTATGGCCTGCTGGTGTCGGAGAACAACGCACTGCTGATGGGGTCGCTGCTGCTGTTCGTGATCCTGGCGCTTGCGATGTGGGTGACCCGCCGGGTCGACTGGTACGCGCTCGGCGCGGACCTGAAGTAAGGAGCACGCCATGGGCTGGCGCCAGGGATTGCGGCAACGGGCACGGCAGGGCATTCCGGCCCTGCTGGAAGTGGATGCGCTGCTGCAGGCACATGGCGTGCTGGCGGCCCTGCCGGGGGCGCGGATCGCCCCCGGTCTGGTCCGCTTCCAGCTGGCGGCGGTGACCTGCGAAGGATTGCAGGGGCAGGGATTGCGTTGGCTGCAGGGTGCGCGGCAGGGACGCGGCGCGGTGGCCGGGCGGGTGCCGCGCTATCGGCCATGGAAGGCCGGCGCGGAGGCATTGGCCGAGATCGGCATCGGCGGCCTTCCGGATGACTGGCCGGCACACGCGGCGGTGTACGGCTGCAGCAGCGTCGACCGGCGGCACTGGTTGCTGTTGCTGCCGGAGCGGGCGCAGTTGTGGTTGGGATGGAGCGGGTGATTCGGCTTTTGCGGGTACGAACCAAGACTCTGCTGTGGGTGCGAACCAACCACTCTCCTGTGGGTGCGAACCTCGGTTCGCACGCTTCCGCGCCGCCCATGACCGATGGGACGGTATCGCCGCGCCCCGGCTGGCTAGACTCGATGGGTTGATGATCGAGCCGAAGGGCAGGGGTGCGATGTGTTGAAGTGGGGCGTGCTGGCCGTAGCGCTGGCGATGGGTGGCAATGCAGCGGCGCAGCAGCGCGAAACGGTGGACCTGGACATGGTCAGCCGCATCCGCCAGGAGGCATTCCACCGTTCGCAGGTGATGGACACCTTCAGCTATCTCACCGAGCGCATCGGCCCGCGCCTGAGCAATTCGCCGGCGATGGGCCGCGCCAATGCGTGGACCCGCGGCAAGTTCAACGAATGGAAGCTGGACAACGTCCACGACGAAGCCTTCGATGATTTCGGCCGTGGCTGGGAATTCACCTCGGCGAGCGTGGAAATGCTGGGTGACCGCGTGCAGCCGCTGCATGCGCTGCCCAAAGCCTGGACCCGCGGTACGAAGGGCCCGGTCGAAGGCGAGCTGGTGCAGGTCGACATCAAGAAGCCCGAAGACATCGAGAAGTACCGCGGCAAGCTGCGCGGCAAGATCCTCCTGCTGGGCGAGGCACGCGAATACAAGCGGGGCACCGAGCCCGATTCGCACCGCCACGACGCGACCTCGCTCGAGGGCCTGCAGGAGTTCACCCTGCCCAAGGACAAGGACGCTACCGCCGAGCGCGCCAAGCGGGTCAAGGAGTACCAGGAACGCCAGCAGCTGGCGGCCAAGGTCAATGCGTTTTTCGTCGAAGAGGGCGCGCTGGCCTCGATCAGCATCAGCAGCTGGGACAACGGCATCATCCGCGTTGCCGGCGGCGGTTCGCGCAAGGCCGGTGAGCCGGTGGGCATCCCGGAACTGGCGATGATCAGCGAACACTTCAATCCGCTGGTGCGCGCGCTTCAGGCCAAGCAGACGGTGCGCCTGCGCGTGGATGTAGCGGCGCGCTTCACCGACGAGGCCGACCAGCCCGGCTACAACACGCTGGCCGAGATCCGCGGCAGCAGCAAGCCCGATGAAGTGGTGATGATCGGTGCGCACCTGGATTCGTGGCACAGCGGCACCGGTGCGGCCGACAACGCGGCCGGCGTGGCGGTGATGATGGAGGCGATGCGCATCCTCAAGGCCACCGGCGCCAAGCCCAAGCGCACCATCCGCGTGGCGCTGTGGAGCGGCGAGGAGCAGGGCCTGATCGGCTCGCAGGCCTACGTCGCCAAGCATTTCGGTCGCTTCCCCGAACCCACTGACGCGGCGCAGAAGGCGCTGCCGGCGTCGCTGCGCGAGCCGACCGGTGCACTGCAGAAGACCCGCGATTACAGCAAGTTCCAGGTTTACTTCAACATGGACAACGGCTCGGGCCGCTTCCGTGGCATCTACGCGCAGGAAAACCTGGCGGCGATGCCGATCTTCGAAGCCTGGCTGGCGCCGTTCCATGACGTGGGCGCCACCACCGTGGCCACCCGCAACACCGGCAGTACCGACCACATCAGCTTCGATCGCATCGGCCTGCCGGGCTTCCAGTTCATCCAGGACCGGCTGGACTACTTCACCAACGTCCACCACAGCCACCTGGACACCTGGGACCACGCCGAACCGGAAGACCTGAAGCAGGCCGCGGCCATCGTCGCTTCGTTCGCCTACAACGCCGCAATGCGCGAGCCGTCCTTCCCGCGAAAGGCAGAACCGTAAAAGGGGACGGAGGGGATTAAGTCGCATCTCCCCTCCGCTTCCCGGTTGCAGCACCCCAGGGCTGGGCAATCGCGACTTAATCCCCTCCGTCCCCTTTTTCCGTCGGGGGCGGTGGGCTGGTAAAATCGGGGGATTCCCGTTCCTCGAGCCGTCCATGACCTGCCGCACCCGCTTCGCCCCCAGTCCCACTGGCTACCTGCACATCGGTGGTGCCCGCACCGCGCTGTACTGCTGGCTGGAGGCCCGTCACCGCGGCGGTGAGTTCGTGCTGCGCATCGAGGACACCGACCGCGAACGCAGCACCCAGGGCGCAATCGACGCCATCCTGGAGGCGATGGAGTGGCTGGGCCTGGACTACGACGAAGGCCCGATCTACCAGACCGACCGCGTCGCCCGTTACCAGGAAGTGGCCGAGCAGCTGATCGCCGAGGGCAAGGCGTACTACGCCTACGAGACCCGCGAGGAGCTGGATGCCATGCGCGAGGCCGCCATGGCCAGGCAGGAAAAGCCGCGCTACAACGGCGCTGCGCGCGATCTGGGCCTGCCCTACCGGGACGACCCGAACCGCGTCATCCGCTTCAAGAACCCGCTGGAAGGCACGGTGGTGTTCGATGACCTGATCAAGGGCCGCATCGAGATCGCCAACAGCGAGCTGGATGACATGGTCATCTTCCGCCCGGACGGCTACCCCACCTACAACTTCGCGGTGGTGGTGGACGACTGGGACATGGGCATCACCGAGGTCATCCGCGGCGACGACCACATCAACAACACCCCGCGCCAGATCAACCTGTATGAAGGCATCGGCGCGCCGGTGCCCAGGTTCGGCCACATGCCGATGATCCTGGACGAGCAGGGCGCCAAGCTGTCCAAGCGCACCGGTGCGGCTGACGTGATGCAGTACAAGGACGCCGGCTACCTGCCCGATGCGCTGCTGAGCTACCTGGCCCGCCTGGGCTGGTCGCATGGTGACCAGGAGCTGTTCAGCCGCCAGGAACTGATCGACCTGTTCGACGTGAAGGATTGCAATTCCAAGGCCTCGCGCCTGGACATGGCCAAGCTGGGCTGGGTCAACCAGCACTTCCTGAAGACCGAGGACGTGGCCGCGATCGTGCCGCACCTGGTCTACCAGCTGCAGAAGCTGGGGCTGGACGTGGCCGCCGGCCCGGCTCCGGAGGATGTGGTGATCGCCCTGCGTGAACGCGTGCAGACCCTGAAGGAAATGGCCGAGAAGGCCGTGGTCTGGTACCAGCCGCTGACCGAGTACGATGAAGCGGCGGTGGCCAAGCACTTCAAGGCCGGTGCCGAGGTGGCGCTGGGCAAGGCCCGCGAGCTGCTGGCCGCGCTGCCGGAATGGACCGCCGAGTCGGTGGGCGTCGCCCTGCATGACGCGGCCGCAGCGCTGGAGATCGGCATGGGCAAGGTCGCCCAGCCGCTGCGCGTGGCCATCACCGGCACCCAGGTCAGCCCTGACATTTCCCATACCGTGTACCTGGCCGGCCGCGAGCAGGCCTTGAAACGCATTGATGTGGCCATCACCAAGGTAGCAACGGCCTGAGGCATCCTTGCCAGGCCCGAACCGGAGAACACGCATGCCCGCCAAGACCGCCACTGCCTGTACCGCCCCGCACCACCACGTCCACGACGCATCGGATTTCGTGGCGGTGGTCGAGCGTGTCTCGCGCGAACGCGGGCTGCGCCTGACCCCGATCCGCGCCAACGTGCTGAAGCTGATCGCCGAGGCCGGCAAGCCGGTCAAGGCCTACGAGCTGCTGGAATGGGTGCGCAACGGCAAGGGCGTGGGCGCTGATGCCCCGCCCACCGTGTACCGCGCGCTGGACTTCCTGATGGCCAATGGCTTCGTGCACAAGCTGGAGTCGGTGAATGCCTTCGTGGCCTGCCATCATCCAAGCAGCGCTGCGCATTCGGTGCCGTTCCTGATCTGCAACAGCTGCCACAGCGCAGTGGAGCTGGAAGACCGCGAGATCGTCAGCCAGCTGGAGAAGCGGGCCAAGGAACTGGGCTTCCAGCCGCAGGCACAGACCCTGGAAGTGCACGGTCTCTGCGCGCGCTGCGCGGGGTAACGCAATGGTAGTGCCGGCCGCTGGCCGGCATCCTGAGTGGGGTCAGATCCCTTTGCCATTGGCAAAGGCATCTGACCCCGTTTCATGACAAGGGCTAGTCCTTCGGCTTGCCTGCGGTATCCACCCGCACGATCACCGACATGCCGGGCCGCAGCTGCGCGGCCAGCTTCTGGCCTTCATCGATCGATATCCGCACCGGCAGCCGCTGCACCACCTTGGTGAAGTTGCCGCTGGCATTGTCCGGACGCAACACGCTGAACTCCGATCCGGTGGCGGGCGCGATCTCCTGCACGCGGCCGCGCAGCACCTGGCCCTGGAACGCGTCCACCGAGAACGTGGCCGGCTGGCCGATCGCCATTCCCCAGGTCTGGCCTTCCTTGTAGTTGGCCACCACCCACAGTGTGTCAGGTACCAGGAACAGCAGCTGCGAACCGGCGGCGACATACTGGCCCACGCGCACGCTGGCTTCACTGATCTGGCCGTCGCGCGGTGCGTGGATCACCGTATTGGCAAGGTCGATGCGGGCCAGTTCCAGCTGCGCCTGTGCGCTTTCCACCTGGGCCTCCAGGCTCTTGCGCGCGACCTGGGTCGACACCAGTGTTTCCTCGGCGATTCGGATCTGCGCCTGCGACTGCTGCACGCTGGCCTGCGCCGAGGCTTGGCTGGTGCGGAACTTGTCGCGGTCATTGATCGACACCAACTGCTGCGCGGCCAGTTCCTCGTAGCGCTTCAGCTCGTTGCGCGCGCGCTGCAGTTCGGCCTGGCCAGCCGAGAGCGTGGCGCGCGCCGAGGCGATCTGCGCACGGTTCTGCGCCTGCGACTGGTCGGAGTTGGCCAGCGCCGCGCGCGCACTGTCCAGCGTCGCTTGCGCCTGGGCGACGCGTTGGGCATAGATGCGGTCATCGATGCGCAGCAGCGGCTCGCCCTGCCTTACGTGCTGGAAATCCTTCACCAGCACTTCAGTCACATAGCCATTCACCTGCGGCGCCATCACCGTGATCTGTCCGCGCACATAGGCGTTGTCGGTCACCATCACGCTGCTGGTGAACGGCCACAGGTGCCAGGCGCGCAGGATCAGCGCGATGCCCAGCAGGGCGACCACCACCATCACTACCACGCTGCGCGCGCTGGGCTTGAGGTACTTCGGCGCGACCGCCGGTTCAACGGGCGTGGGCGCAGGCGCCGCGTCGGTCGGCGGCGGTGGGGTCACGTTGTCGGCGTCGTCGGATCGGGGCGGGACGGGGGGCATGGTCGAGAACTCAGCGGGGCGCGGCTGGCGTGGCCGCAGTGGAAAGGGCGGGGTGGCGCTTGCGCCATTGCTTGAGCACGGCGGTGCGCAGCGACAGCAGCAGCAACCAGCACAGGAAGCCGATCGCCAGCCAGCCGCTCAGCGTGAACACATCATTGAAGCCGCGCACGTTGGCTTCGCGGCGAGTGGTCTGCGCCAGCTGCGCGCTGCCCTGCGCGCTGCGCAGCACCGGGTCGGTGATCTGGGCGGCATACAGCTGCTGTTGGATGCGCAGGCGCTGCGCCACCACCGGATCGGCGGGATCGAGCTGGCTGGTCAACGCGCTGGAGTACAACTGCTCGCGATGCAGCTGGAAGGTCCCCAGCACCGCCGAACCTGCCAGGCCGCCCAGCGTCTGCGTGATCGACAGCGTCACCAGGAAGGTGATCATGTGGTCCACACCCTGTTTCAACGCAGCGGAAATGCCGAGCATGATCAGCGGGCCCATGAACATGCCGGCACCGACCGAGGCCAGGAACTGGCTGGCGTAGAAGTCGTGCGGCCGATCCAGGCTGGTGCGGTGCTGGTCGAAGAAGGCGGCAGCGCCCAGCAGCAGGATCGCCATCAGCAGCTGCGGGATCAGCCGTTTGGGCCCGAAAGTCAGTGCAGTGCCGGCGATACCGGTGATCACGCCGGCAAGAATCACCACGAACAGCGGCCGCAACTGATCAGGGCCCATGCCGAGCGTGCGCATCAGGTTGACCACGCCGTAGGACTGCTCGGTGGTCAGGAAGCGGATCAGGAACGCGCCGACGATGAAATGCAGTACGGGCAGGCTGGCCAGCCAGCGTGTCTGCAGCAGCGGATTGCGCCGGTAGTGTTCGATGATGAAGGCGGTGGTGGACAGCACGATCGAGGCGATCAGCGCCCAGCCCAGCCACGGCGTGTTGAGCCACCAACGGGTGTAGCCCTGCGCCAGTACGATCACCAGCAGCGCAACCGCCGGCGCTAGCAACGCGAAGGTAAGGAAATCCAGCGGCTCGAAGGCCTTCACCTGGATGCCGGGCGGCAGCTTCAACACCACTACGGCGGCGAATGCGCACAACGCAAGGCCGGCCTCGAACGAATACAGCTGGTGCCACTGGCCGGTATCCACCAAGCCTGGTGAAACGATCCAGGCGATCGGCACCGCCAGCTGCGAAAGGCCGACGCCGACCACCAGCAGGTTGCCGGTAAAGCGGCGGGGCAGGGCCTGCAGCATGTACAGCGTGCCCAAGGTCGAACAGGCCGCGCCGGCGAAGCCGCTGGCGGCACGGGTCAGCATCGTGGTCTCGAAGCTGCCGACGAACAGGTGCAGCACCGCCAGCGCCGCGTACAGGCCCAGCCCGATTTCGGCGAACAGGCGGATGCCGTACTGCTGGCGGAATTTGAAGGCCAGCAGGTTGGCGGTGACATTGACCATTGCATAGGCCGCCACCAGCCAGCTGCCCTGGGTCGGGGTCAGCGCCAGCTGGCCCTGCAGGAACGGCAGGTTGGCAGTGACCAGCGCATTGCCCAGCCCGCCGGTGATCGCCACCAGCAGCGATACCAGCGCATAAGCCACACGCCGGTACGGTGGGTGCCAGGGCATCGACGCCGAGCCGGGCATGGTCGGCTTCTCGTGCTCCTCCCAATCCGGAACCGGCTTCAGATACGGCTGGACCATCAGCGGGCCTCGCTGGTTGCTCCCTGGAGACCCCCGCGCAGCAGCTGCAGGGCGCGCCCGGCGAGGTGGGCGCGCTCGTCGCGGGTCTTGCCGCGCAGGGCTGCGCCCAGCATGCCCGAGATCAGTGAAATATCCGTCTTCTCCAGATCGGCACGGCACAGCCCGGCGGCCTTGGCGCGGGCGATCGGCTCCTCCAGCAGGTCGCGCACGGTCTCGCGCGCCGCGCGCATGGCCGGCACGTCCGAATCGACCGCGCGCCAGTAATCGGCCAGCGCCGGCGAATCGATGATGCGCTGGGCCATGCCCTCGAACACCTCGAACAGGGCGTCGTCGCGGTCGCCGAGCTGTTCGACCTGGCGCCGGATGCGGTCGACCGTACGCTGCAGCAGCGCCTGGATCAGCGCGGTGCGGTCGGGGAAGTTGCGGTACAGGGTGGCGCGGCCCACCTGGGCGCGTTCGACCACCAGGTCCAGTGGGGCAGTGACACCGTGTTGGCCGAACACATGATCGGCGGCGTCGAGGATGAGGGCACGGCGGGCAGCAGCATCGGCACGTTGAGCAGTCATGGAATTATTTTCGGACAATAGTGTCCGATTGGCGAGACATTGGGTGACGGGATTGTCCGCTTGTTGTGGTACGCACATCTTTGTGACGGATACGTGATGGTGAGAATCTGAACGAAAACGGGGCCCGAAGGCCCACCGCTGGAGTTGCTGTAGATCCACGCCATGCGTGGATGAAAAGGCTTGGGGCCGGAACGGATGCGGCTAGCCGGTGGCTGATCCGCTCATCTGGCCTTCTTCCTGCTCTTGATGAAATCAATGAACCCCTTCTCATGGCCCTCAAAGGCACGTCTGCCGTACTTGCGGTGCTGCGGTTCGAACAGCGCGTAGGCTGCATCAAGGTTTCCCGATTCGAACTCAATCGTTGCAAGGAGCTCGTCCATGTACTCGCTTGAGGCTTCTCCTTGTCCATAAATGTCTCTGGCGACCATCGCCCACGCTCTGGCCTTCTCAAACTGGGCGGTATCGCGATAGAAAACTGCTATTCCATACGATGAACTCTGGGCGTGGTCATAGGATGACTTGGGCTCTGGAATCATGTCCCAGCTTTCAAGGAAGCGATGCTCTGCCTCCGCGATGTCACCGGCCAGCCAAGCGGTTCTCCCGCATTTGGCGATTGCAAGGATGCGTTCTTTCAGTTCGGCATCGAGACTCATGGTCATGCAAGTGTTTCCGCTCAGTTTTTCTATTGGATTGATACCGGGCTGAGTCTAGCCGCGTAGTAGATGGTGACGCATTGGTAGTGCGCCGCTTTCACCAGTTCATGCCATATACGACAAAAAGAGGGGGCCTTTCGGCCCCCTCGGGTAATGTTCCGACGGCGTAAGCCGATCAGAAGAACGCGCGGATACCGAATGCGACGCCACGGCCCGGCAGCGGCGAGTAGTCGCGCAGCAGAGAGGTATGCGGACGCACTTCGCGGTTGGTCAGGTTGCTGCCATCCAGGAACACCTCGTAGCTGTTGCTGGCGTTGCGGTCCCAACGATAGGCCAGGTGCGCATCGACCAGGGTGTAGCCATCGCTCGGCTCCTCGTTCTGCGCCACGTCCTTCTGGCGGCTGTAACGCACCGCACCGACCGAGGCGCGCCAGCCGTCCTTCGACCAGCGCAGGTCGGCACCGACGCGGGCCGGGGCGATGCGCGGCAGGTAGCCGGTGTTGGCAAGTTCCACGCTGTAGTTATGGTTGTGGTCGCCATGCGGAACGGCAATGTCGAGGTTGCGGCTGCCGCTGCCATCCAGCTTGGCTTTCACGTAGTCACCGAACAGGCGCAGGTCCCAGTCACCGGCGCCGCCCTCGAACAGGTGCACCAGGGCCTCGGCCTCGGCACCGCGGAATACCGCGTCCTGCTGGGTCCACGCACGAACTGGCAGGCCCTCGGTAACGCCGGTGTCGGCCAGGTAGATGAAGTCCTTGAACTTGGTCTGGTAGACCGAGGCGGAGAAGTCCAGGCGCTCGCTGTGGGTGTGGATGCCCAGCTCCACGCGCTGGCCGCGCTCGGTCTTCAGGTTGCCGTCGCCGATCTCCAGCGAACGGGTAGCAATGTGCGCGCCGGCGGCGTACAGCTCTTCGTTGGTGGGTGCACGCTCGGAGCTGTCCACGCCGATGCGCAGGTCGACCGCGTCGTTGAGCTTCCAGATGCCGGCAGCCGAGAGGTTGGTGGCGCCGAAGGTGCGGCGCCGGTAGTCACCGGTCGGGTCCAGCTTGACCTGGTCGTGGCGGCCGCCCAGTTCCAGCTTGAACGGGCCGAACTGCTTTTCCTGCAGTACAAACAGGCCGATGTTCTTCGTACCGGTATCCGGTACGAACGCTTCTTCACCCTTGGCGCCGAAATCACTGTTGCCGAACTGCAGGCCGAAGGCGCCGTCCCACCCACCGATCTGCTGCTGCACCGCTTCCAGGCGCGCCTCGATGCCACGGTTGGTGAAGCGGGTGGAGGGCGTGCCGGCCTCCAGCTCCACGTGCTCGTAGTCGGTGTAGGCCACGCGTGCGTTGATGTTCTTCAGGAACGAGACCGGGTTGTAGATGCCGGCCTTGGTCTCGAAGCGGTTCTGCACCATGTCGATGCGCACGTCATGCTCGTCGCCGCCTTCCTCTTCATCGCCGTGGTCGTGGCCGTGGTCATGGCCGTGATCGTCGCCGTCGGCGTGCACGTGTGCGCCGTTGGGAATGCCGTAGTTGGTGCGGTAGGTGCTGGCCGACACGCCGAAGTAGCCGCCTTCGCCCAGCCAGGTGGCGCCGACGCCGCCGGCGCGGGTGCGGATGGAGCTGTTGTCGAGGCGGCCGCGACGCGGCTCTTCGCCTTCCTCGCCCGCGTGGTCGTGGTCGTGGTCGTCGTGGTGGTCTTCCAGGCTGTCGATCACCGCATAGCCGGGAATGCGGTAGTCGTCGCCATTGCGCACCAGGCCGTCCACATGAAGCACGACATTGCCGCTGACGCCATCGAGGCGGAACATGCCGCTGCGCTCGTTGTTCACCGAATTGCCACGCAGCTCGGCGCGGCCGCTGAGCGGGCGCTCGGGCAGCTCGCGCGCGATGCGGCCGTCGACCACATTGACTGCACCACCGATGGCACCGCTGCCGAACAGCAGCGTGGCCGGCCCCTTCAGCACTTCGATCTGGTCAGCCAGGAACGGCTCGATGCTGGTGGCATGGTCCGCACTGACGGTGGATGCATCCATGTTGCCCATGCCGTTGGACAGCACCGCAACGCGTGGGCCTTCCTGGCCGCGGATGATCGGGCGCCCGACGCCGGGCCCGAAGAAGGTGCTCTGCACGCCGGGCAGCTTGGCCACGGTATCGCCGAGGGTGCCGGCCTTCTGTTCGTCCAGGCGCTCACCGGCCAGCACCTCCACCGGGCGCGCAAGGGATTCGGCATCGCCCTGCAGCGGCGACGCGGTGACTTGCACCGAGGACAGCTCGGTCAGGTGGCGGTCACGATGGGCGGTGTCCTGACCGGCTGCAAAGGCGACGGACGGCAGCAGGGCGGCGAGGGCCAGGGCCAGGGAATGCGGCTTGAGCCGTGCGGTGTGGGCGGGCATGGATGGGTCCTTTGTTACACTGTATCAATCGCGGGGCGCACGAATCCCGTCGATGGGACAGGGGGAGGGAAAGCGTGCGGGTCGGGAAGGGATGTTATATTATTCCATAACGATTCGCCGACCCTGCTGGAAGTCATGTCCTTGTCCTCACGCCTGCGCCACCTGCTCGACCGTTTCGGTGCCACCGGTTCGATGCTGTGCGCGGTGCATTGCGCAGTCATCCCGGTGCTGCTGGCGGCAGCGCCCTCGCTGGGCCTGTCGTTCTGGCTGAGCGACGGCGTTGAACAGGCGCTGGTGCTGTTCGTGACCCTGCTTGGGCTGTTCAGCCTGGTCTGGGGTTACCGCCGCCATGGCGCGCTGCGTGCGCTGGGCTTCCTGATCCCCGGCCTGGTCGCGCTGTGGGCTGGCGTGCTGTACGAGCCGCTGCATCACAACGCCGTGCCGCATGCGGTGGTGATGACCATCGGTGGCCTGCTGGTGGGCGTTGCCCATCTGGTCAACCTGCGCCTGAACCACGGCCACGTACACGACGCCAGCTGCGCGCACTAGGCGCTCCATGATAGGATTTTCGATCGTGCGCGGGGGCGCCCAGCAAGGCGGCCCCGCCGAACCCGTGTCAGTACGGGGTAACCAGATTTCACACTTGAGGAGTTGAAGACATGGGTAAGGGTGACCGCAAGACCGCCAAGGGCAAGCGCTACAACGCCAGCTACGGCAACGCCCGTTCGCATACCGCGAGCAAGGTCGCCGTAGGCGCCGCCGCCCCGGTTGCCAAGAAGACCGTGGCCAAGGCTCCGGCGAAGAAGGCCGTGGCGAAGAAGGCCGTCGCCAAGGCCTGATCCGGCCGCGCGACTGGTCCAAGGAAAAACGCGGCGCCTGGCGCCGCGTTTTTTTATGCATGATTTTGCAGAGCCGAGCCCATGCCCGGCTGGCGCAATGCAGCCGAGCGTGGGCTCGGCTCTACAACCGGATCAGCGCAGGGTCTTCTTCAGCGTTTCCGGGTTGCCGTCGTTCGGCGCGGCTGGTACCTGCAGAAGGTGTGCCAGCAGTGGATAGACATCGACATTGTCGAAGCCATCGATCACCAGGCCCTGGCGGAACGACGGGCCACTGGCCACGAACACCGCGCGCATGGACGGCAGCGCGTTGTCGTAGCCGTGCGAGCCGCGGTCCTGCTGTTCGCGCTTGGCGATCTTTTCCTGATGCAGGGCATCCCAGCCTTCATCCATCATGCAGACAATGGCGGGAATGCGCGGATGGGTGCCGTAGTGCAGGCGCGCCGGCAGTTTTTCTTTCTTCCAGCATTCGTAGTGCGCGTGGCGGCCGAGCAGAGCGCGTTCGGCGGCGGCTTCATGGCCGACCACCGGTGCGAAGCCGACCGACTGGCCCTGGCTGACATTGCGCGCAATCGCCGGGTCGACCATCGATTCGGTGGCGATCACCTGGCCAGCGGGGACACTGGCCATGCCATGGTCGGAGACCACGATCACATTGGTTGTTGCGGCCAGCCCACGTTGCTGGAGTCCGTCGAGCACCTGGCCGACGATCTGGTCGGCGCGCACGATGGCGTCGGCGTACTGCTTCGACTCGGGGCCGTAGTTGTGACCTGCCTTGTCCACGTGTTCCATGTACAGCGTGGTCAGGCGGGGGGCATCGGCGTCGGTCTGTGACAGCCAATCGAGCACGATGCCGGCGCGCTGTTCCAGCGGCTCCTTGCCGTCGTAGATGCGCCACTGGCTGGGGCGTACGCCACGGATCTCCGATTCACTGCCCGGCCATGACGTGGTGGCCGAACGCACGCCAGCATTCTCGGCGCCGACCCAGATCGGTTCTCCGCCCCACCAGCCACTGGTGGTAACCGCTTCGCGATTGCTCAGCTCGAACCGGCCCAGTGCTTCATCGTCCATGCTGTTGTTGACGATGCCGTGGTGGTCCGGGCGCAGGCCGGTAACGAGGGTGTAGTGATTCGGGAAGGTCAGCGACGGATAGGACGGGGTCATCCAGCGTGCGCGCACGCCGCCATCGATCAGGCGTTGCAGGTTCGGGGTCAGGCTGCGGTCCAGCGCATCGGCGCGCAGGCCGTCGATGGAGATCAGCAGCAGCTTCGGCGGTGCCGCCGCAGCGATGGAAGTGGGAACGGAGGCGGAGGGGGGGGGCGCGGTGGTGCAGGCAGCCAGGGGCAGCAGCAGCGCCAGCGCACAGGTCAGGCGTACGGAAGTCATCCGCGCATGATAAGCCGGCGCAATGACGCGCCCAAGACACGGCGCGCTATCGCGCGCGGTGTCCGCGCATTTTTTCCTTATCCCCGCGCCTGTCGGCGCGCGTCCTTCAACAAGAAGGGGGCTTTTCTCCAGACAGATTCCAGATACCTCCATCCACGCATGGCGTGGATCTATCGTGTCGACCAAGGTCGACACCTGCCAGCCGCCGCGGGAATCTTTCGAAGGTGGGGCGGTGTGGGTGGGCAGGACCGTTGGCGCCATGGATGGCGCCATCGAGCCCCCATGGATGGGTTTACGGCGTGTCCTGCCCACCCATACCGCCCCACCCAACGCGTAGAAAATCGGAGCTGTATTGGCTCTTGACCTTGCCGTTGCCTCTGCGGGTGCCGGGCGCAGCCCGGCCGGCCCTCTCAGGCGAACAGCGGGGCCTGGCGCTGTTCCAGCCGCAGCAGCGCGGCCTTGGTTTCCAGGCCGCCACCGAAGCCGGTCAGTGCACCGTTGCTGCCGATCACGCGGTGGCAGGGCAGGATGATCGGCAATGGATTGCGGCCATTGGCCGCGCCCACCGCGCGGGTCGCGCTGGGTTGGCCCAGGTGCTGCGCCAACTGCAGATAGCTCCAGGTCTGGCCGAACGGAATCAACGCCAGCGCCTGCCACACGCGCAGCTGGAACGGCGTGCCGCGTGGTGCCAGCTGCAGGTCGAACCGGCTGCGTTCACCGTGCAGGAACTGCAGCAGCTGTTCGCGTGCCTCCGGCAGTGCATCCGGTGCGTAATGCCAGCCGTCGCGCCCGCGTGCGGGGTGACGGTTCTCCGGAAACAGCACGTGCGCAAGACCACGCTCGTCACCGGCGATGGTCAATACGCCGATCGGGCTGTCGAAACGATCGAACAACAGGGTCATGTCGGTTCTCCAACGAACGTGCCGGACAGGTGCCACAGGTGCAGCACCGCGTAGGCGCGCCACGGGCGCCAGGGTTGCGAGCGCGCTTCGGTCGCGCGTTCGTTCAGGCGCTGGCCCTGCGCGTGGCCGAGCACCTGCTGCAGTACAAGATCGCCGGCCGGGAAGGCATCGGGCTGGCCGAGGCCACGCAGGGCGATGTACTGCGCGGTCCAGGGGCCGATGCCGGGCAGTGCAACGCAGCGCGCAACGAATTCCTCCAAGGCCTGGCCGGGCCCGAAGTCGAGCCGGCTGCTGGCGCAGGCGGCGGCCAGGGCGCGCACGGTGGCGGCGCGGCTGCGCGGCAGGCCGATTGACTCCAATGGTGCCTCGGCCAGTACCTCGGGCGCTGGAAACTGGCGATCGAAGTCGGATGGCATGCCCGGCAGGTGCGCGCCATAGGCGTCGACCAGGCGCCGCGCGAAGGTGGTGGCCGCGGCCACGCTGACCTGCTGCCCGAGCACCGCGCGTACGCCCACCTCGAAGCCATCCCAGCCGCCGGGCACGCGCAGCCCGGGGCGCTCGGCGATCCCGCGCGCCAGCAGAGGTTCCTCGCCGAGCGCGGCATGCACCTGCTGCAGGTCGGCATCCAGATCGAACACGCGACGCACGCGGCGCACGATGTCAGGGATCAAGCGCGGATCCACCGCGCCCAATTGCAGGCGAAGTTCCGGGCGCTTCGAATCGGCGGTGACGCGCAGCAGGGTGGGGCGCTCCGGCGCGCCCAATACGCGCTGGTAGCTGTCTTCACCGATCAGTTCGATGCCGGGCAGGCTGCGTTTGCGCAGGAAGGCCAGCATGCGTGGGAAGTCCAGTGGTGGACGGTAGCCCAGGCGCAGCACCAGGCCGCCATCATCTGCAGCCAACGGTTGATGCTGGCGACGCAGGGCGGTCGGCGCCATCCCACAGCCCTGCAGGAACGCGGTACTGAAGCGGCGCAGGCTGTTGTAGCCGGCAGCCAGCGCGACGTCGGTCACCGCCAGCGTGGTTTCGGTCAGCAACTGTTTGGCCAGCAACAGGCGATGGGTTGCGTGGATCTGCCCGGGCGTTGCGCCGAGATGTTCGACGAACAGGCGCTGCAGTTGGCGCGCGCTGAGGCCGAGCTTCGTTGCAAGATCGGCCACCGGCTGCTCCTGCAGGAAGCCGCCGTGGATCAGCGCCAGTGCGCGCTGCACGGTCTGTCCGGCCAGGGCCTGCTGGGCCTGCGGTGCCAATTCCGGGCGGCAGCGCAGGCAGGGGCGGTACCCGGCGGCCGCGGCGGCCGCGGCGGTGGGGAAGTAGGTGATGTTGCGCGGCTTCGGCGGCGGTGCCGGGCACACCGGGCGGCAGTAGATGCCGGTGCTGCGCACGGCGGTGAAGAACACGCCGTCGAAGCGTGCGTCGCGGGCCAGGCGGGCGCGGTCGCAGGCGGCGGTGTCGAGGGCGAGGGCGGTGTCCATGGCGCCAGTCTAGGCCCGCGCGGGCGGCGATACTCGCCACATTCGGACATGGATGCTGAAAGGGGGGCAGGCTGGGCTGCGCCCGGCACCCGCGGTAGTGCCGGCCGCTGGCCGGCAACGGCAACGGCAACGGCAGAAGCTGGTTTTCTGTGGGGAGGCGGGGTGGGCCCGGTTGCGGGAGACGCCGTAAACCCGTCCTTGGGGGCTTGGCCGCGGCATCCATGCCGCGGACACTCCCGCAACCGGACCCACCCCGCCTTCGACAGGTTCCTGCGATCTGTCGGAAGGGCATCCCGCTCTGGTAGGTGTCGACCTTGGTCGACACGCTTTTTCCCCAAGGGTCAGAAGGGGTTCATCACCACGCACTGAATGCGCGGCCTGGACGGGTAGACTGTGGCTCTTGCTCACGTGAAGACCGGTTGCCCGATGTCCGCCAAACTCCGCTGGTTGCCCCTGTTGTGCCTGGCCCTGGCGGGCTGCAGCCAGCTGGAGAATCCGGGCAATGTGACTGCCGCCGACAAGGCCGCGCGGGCGCCGTCCAGCGATGGCGAGAACATGGTGTCGATCAATGCGGCTGACGCACCGCCGCCGCCGGCACCGCCGCGCAGCCGGCAGGACCGGCCGTGGCCGCAGGCGCAGCTGGAGAATGGACGCGCCTGGATCAGTTGCAGCACCGAGTACGCCGGCGAAGCTGGCGACGGTGTCGAGCTGGAAGGCCTGCAGCGCGAGCAGATCACCCAGGCCCTGGCCCCGTGCGCCGAGCGTGGCCTGATGCGCGTGCGCTACGCCGGCAAGATCAATCCGGGCTTCGCCGAGATGATGTGGCGTCTGGCGGTGGTGGCCGACCAGCAGAAGATCCACAAGCGCATCCTTGACCTGGATTCCAGTGGCGGGCAGGTGGAGTCGGCGATCGTCGCCGGTGACAGCATCGGTGAATCGGGCTGGACCATCTGGGTGCGCGAAGGCTCGATCTGCCACAGCGCCTGCGTGTTCGTGCTGGCCGCCGGCGACAACCGCCTGCTGTCGGGCAAGGTCGGCATCCACCGCATGATGCGCATCAGCTCCAAGGCCACCTCGCGCGCCGAGCTCAACCGCGAGCTGCACGAGGTCTACGACAACGTGAAGGACTACCTGCAGCGCAACGGCGTGGCGGTCGGTGTGGCCGATCTGATGATGACCGTGCCCAACCGCAGCCTGCGCCTGCTGACCCCGGACGAACTGCGCCAGTACGGCCTGGATGGCACCAATGCGGTGCAGGACGATCTGGAACGGATCAAGCAGATGCGTGCCTGCGGCGACGATTTCGTGCAGCGCAAGGACGCCTTCCTGGTCGCCTTCGACCAGCAGTGCAAGCGCGAAGGCGCCGACATGGAGTCGATCAACAGTTGTGGCCAGGCGTTGAAGCAGCGCTTCGGCTTCCCGGACGCGGTCTGTCCCGACGAAAGCCCGCTGTCGGAGATCGATGTGGCGACGCTGCCACCAGCGCCGCCGGAGCCCCCGCCGGTGGCCGAACAGGCGCCAGGGAACGCCGCCGCGCCCGCCGCGCAGGCTGATGCGGCAGCGGTGGAGGGCGACGCCCCGGCACGCTGACAGCATAGTCACCGCGCTGGCGTAGACTGCGGTTCTCTCCAGAAAACCGGCGGTGTCCATGAAGCGCGTGCTCCTGCTGCTGTCCCTGCTGCCCCTGACTGCGTTGGCGCAGGCACCTGCGCCGGCCACGCCTGCACCAGCTCCGGCACGCCCGGCCCCCGCATCGCCGGCGGCTGCGAAGCCCGCCACTGCCGGTGCCCCGGCGTTGACCGCTGCGCAGCAGGCCCAGGTGCAGAAGCAGGACGCGGAAATGGGCGCGGCTGCGTTGAAGGCGGCGCAGCTGGTCGATGCCAACCGCGCCGGCGAATTGTGGGATGGCGCTTCGGCCGTCGCGCGCCGTGCGGTGCCGAAAGCCACCTTCGTCAGCCAGTTGGCCGCCGAGCGCACGCGCCTGGGTGCGCTGGCCGGGCGTGGCCAGCCGACCATCACCCGGGTCAAGTACAGCCCCGGCGCCGCAGTGCCGGAAGGGCTGTACATCAACGTCAGCTTCCCGACCCGTTTCGCCAACAGCGCGCAGCCGGTGCGCGAGCTGGTCTCGTTCCGCTTCGACGAAGACCAGGTCTGGCGCCTGGCCGGTTACAGCCTGCGCGCGTCGGCACCCTGAGGAGATGAACGATGGCAACTGAGCTGACAATGCTGGCCTGGTCGGTGCTGCTGGGCTTTGTCTACATCTTCGCCACCTCCACCGTGGTCACCCGCGAGCGCGGGATGAAGTGGAATGCCTCGGCACGCGATGGCGATGCAAAGCCGCTCAGCGCGCTGGCCGGTCGCCTGCAGCGTGCGCAGGCCAACTTCCTGGAAACGTTCCCGTTCTTCGCCGCTGCCGCCATCGCGGTGGTCGTGGCCGGGCGCAGCAACGACACCACGGCGCTGGCTGCGCAGGCCTACGTCTGGGCGCGTGTGGTCTACCTGCCGCTGTATGCCGCAGGCGTGCCCTACCTGCGCAGCCTGGTCTGGCTCGTATCGCTGCTGTCGATCCTGGCGCTGGTGTTCGCACTGCTGTAGCCGGGCCTGATCCAGATCAAGGCCAGTCATGCGCGCGGCGCTATGCTGGCCCGGACTGAATCAACGGCAGGAGGCGCGCATGCGCAGGATGGACGTGGTGGTGGTCGGCGCTGGACCGGCGGGCCTGTGCTTCGCGCGTGCGCTGGCCGGCAGTGGCCTGCAGGTCGGGCTGGTCGAAGTGCAGCCGCGCCAGGCCCTGGCCGAAGCCGCCTTCGATGGCCGCGAGATCGCGCTGACCCATGCCTCGCGGCAGAGCATGGAGCAACTGGGGCTGTGGCAGCGCCTGCCGCAGGCCGAAGTCGCCGAGCTGCGCGATGCCAGGGTGATGAACGGCGGCTCGCCGTTCGCGTTGACCTTCGCCAGCAGCCAGGTTGATGGCCAGCCGCTGGGCTGGCTGGTGCCCAACCACCTGATCCGCCGCGCCGCCTGGGATGCCGTGCAGGGCCAGGATGCGCTGGAGCTGTTCGATGGGCGCAAGGTGCTGGGCGTGCAGGCCGATGCGCAGGGCCACGTGGTCAGACTCGATGACGGCAGTCAACTGCACGCGCGACTGCTGGTCGCGGCTGACAGCCGCTTCTCCGCCACCCGCCGCATGCTCGGCATCGGTGCGCAGATGCGCGACTTCGGCAAGTCGATGCTGGTATGCCGCATGCAGGTCGAGCGCGACCATCACCACACGGCCTGGGAGTGGTTCGGCTACGGCCGCACCATGGCGCTGCTGCCGCTCAACGAGGGCCAGGCATCGGCGGTGATCACGCTGCCGCCGCGGCAGATCGAAGAACTGCTGGCGATGGACGAGGTGGCCTTCGGCGATGCCATCAGTGCCTGCTTTGAGCATCGGCTGGGCCGCATGCAGCCGGTGGCCACGCCGCAGGCGTATCCGCTGGTAGGTGTGTACGCGCACCGTTTCGTCGGCGAGCGTTCCGCGCTGATCGGCGATGCCGCGGTGGGCATGCACCCGGTCACCGCGCACGGCTTCAATCTGGGACTGGCCAGCGCACAGCGGCTGGCACAGGGCATCGCCGCGCAGCAGCGGCGCGGTGCCGACTTTGCCGCCGCCGGCATGCTGGCCAGCTACCAGCGCGGTCATCGGTTGGCGTCGCGGCCGCTGTACGAGGCCACCAATGCGATCGCCAGCCTGTACACCGACGATCGCCGCCCGGCACGCCTGCTGCGGGCCGCGGGCCTGCGCGTGGCGCAGGGCGTGGCACCGTTCAGACAGCTGATTGCCTCGCACCTGACCCAGCGCGTGGCCTGAACACTCTCGGATCAGCCAGCGGCCAGCACGCGGATCTGGCTGTCGGCGAACTCGACCACCTGGCCTGCGCGGATCTTGCAGGCCTTGCGCAGTTCGACCTCACCATCGACCCGCACCTGGCCCTCGCTGATGACCATCTTGGCCTCGCCGCCGCTGGTGACCAGGTCGGCCAGCTTCAGCAGCTGCTTGAGTTCGACGTAGTCGCCGTCGAGGTCGAATTCGAGAATCTGCATGGAGCGAGGGGTCCTGGAAAGAGGGCGCAGGCCAGCGGCCGGGCCGGGAAGCGGGCGCGTATTGTGCGCCAGCACGGGGCACGACGGCACGCGCATGGAAAGCTGTACGCCTCGTTCAGGATCAATGCGGTATCATTCCGCTCTGAGCGAGTGAAATCTCCTCCGACCGAGCAGCGCCAGGGCACGCGATAAGAAGGGCGCCCAAAGCGCGGACCATCACCCTTTTTATCGCACTGCCAGGAAGACGGCAGTGCCTTCGGAGTTCCCCATGTCCCAAGATTCCCAAGCGCCGCTGCAGTTCGCGCAGCTCGGCCTGTCCGAGCCCGTGATGCAGGCGGTCACCGCCATCGGCTACGAAACCCCGTCGCCGATCCAGGCCGCCACCATCCCGGCGATGCTGGAAGGCCGCGACGTGCTGGGCCAGGCCCAGACTGGTACCGGCAAGACCGCTGCGTTCGCACTGCCGGTACTGTCCAACATCGACCTGCAGCAGATCAAGCCCCAGGCCCTGATCCTGGCGCCGACCCGCGAACTGGCCATCCAGGTTGCCGAGGCGTTCCAGTCCTATTCGTCGAAGATCCCGGGCTTCCGCGTGCTGCCGGTGTACGGCGGCCAGCCCTACGGCCAGCAGCTGTCGGCGCTGCGCCGTGGCGTGCACATCGTGGTCGGCACCCCCGGCCGCGTGATCGATCACCTGGACCGCAGCACCCTGGACCTGTCCGAGCTGAAGACCCTGGTGCTGGACGAAGCCGATGAAATGCTGCGCATGGGCTTCATCGACGATGTGGAAGCCGTGCTGAAGAAGCTGCCGGAGCAGCGCCAGGTGGCCCTGTTTTCGGCCACCATGCCGCCGCAGATCCGCCGCATCGCGCAGACCTACCTGCAGGACCCGGTGGAAGTGACCATCGCGGCCAAGACCACCACCTCGGCCAACATCCGCCAGCGCTACTGGTGGGTGAGCGGCATGCACAAGCTGGACGCGCTGACCCGCATCCTGGAAGTCGAGCCGTTCGACGCGATGATCATCTTCGCGCGCACCAAGGCCGGCACCGAAGAACTGGCCAGCAAGCTGCAGGCGCGTGGCCTGGCCGCTGCCGCCATCAACGGTGACATGCAGCAGGCCCAGCGCGAGCGCACCATCGCCATGCTGAAGGAAGGCAAGCTGGACATCCTGGTCGCCACCGACGTGGCCGCCCGCGGCCTGGACGTGGAGCGCATCAGCCACGTGCTGAACTACGACATCCCGTACGACACCGAGAGCTACGTGCACCGCATCGGCCGTACCGGCCGTGCCGGCCGCAGCGGTGAGGCGATCCTGTTCGCCACCCCGCGCGAGAAGGGCATGCTGCGCCAGATCGAGCGCGCTACCCGCCAGCCGATCGAAGAGATGCAGCTGCCGAGCGTGGAGGCGGTCAACGACACCCGCATCAACAAGTTCACCTCGCGCATCACCGAAACGCTCGGCGCCGGCGGCCTGGACTTCTACCGCCAGCTGCTGGAGCGCTTCGAGAACGAGCAGAACGTGCCGGCCATCGAGATCGCGGCCGCGCTGGCCAGGATGCTGCAGGGCGATACCCCGTTCCTGCTGCAGCCGCCGGTGCGTGCCCCGCGTGAAGAGCGCGCGCCGCGCGAGCGCTTCGACCGTGGCGACCGCCCGGAGCGTGGCGATCGCTTCGACCGCAACGAGCGGGGTCCGCGCTTCGAGCGTGGCCCGCGTCGCGACGACGCCGAAGGTGGTTTCGAGCCGCGTCCGCGCCGCGAGGTTCCGCCGCGTGGTGCGCCGGAGCAGGGCATGGAGACCTACCGTATTTCGGTCGGCCACCAGCACGGCGTGAAGCCGGCCAACATCGTCGGCGCCATCGCCAACGAAGCCGGCCTGGAAAGCCGTTTCATCGGCCGCATCGACATCCACGACGACTTCTCGCTGCTGGACCTGCCGGCACAGATGCCGCCGGACGTGCTGTCGCACCTGCAGAAGGTGTGGGTGTCCGGCCAGCAGCTGCAGATGCGTCCGCTGGCGGCCGGTGAAGAGATCAACCCGGCCCCGCGTCCGTTCAAGCCGCGCTTCGACAAGCGTGGTCCGGGCGGCCCCGGTGGCCCGCGTCGTGGTGGTCCGGGTGGTCCGGGTGGCCATGGGGGCGACCGCGGCGGTGACCGCGACAGCCGCCCGCCACGTCGTGATGGCTTCAAGCCGCGCGGCCCGCGCAGCTTCTAAGCCGCACCCACAGCCGTCCAGAGCAACGCCGGCCCCCGGGCCGGTGTACAGGAAAAGGGGACGGAGGGGATTAAGTCGTATATGGCAGGCCATGCGCTTATGCCGAAAACGACTTAATCCCCTCCGTCCCCTTTTTCGCACGGTCAACACATTGCCGGTCATAGGCTGGTCCGGTTCCAAAGGAGGTTGTCACCGCAGCACATTCGGGGGGATCCAGGATGGGTAGGAGTGGCACGGACCAACAGAGCCGGCGGGTGCCGATGACCCGGGGGCTGGGACTGCGATTTGCGTTGTTGACCGGCATGGCGATCGGACTGGTCGCACTGTCGGCGTTGATCCAGGAACTGCAGGCGGCCTCCACCGCCTGGATCGCCGGCCAGGGATACTGGTCGCGCGGTCAGCAGGATGCGACCGCCGCGCTCAGTCGCTACCTGGCGCGCGGCAATGTCCAGGACCTGGACGATGCACGCCAGGCCCTGCAGGTGCCGTTGGGCGATCTGCAGGCGCGCTTGGCGCTGGAACAGGCGGAGCCTGACGAAGAGAAGGCCCGGCAGGGCTTCCTGCAGGGGGGCAACGCGCACGCCGACATTCCGCGCCTGGTGTTTTCGTTCCGCTACGCGCGCGATATCGGTGCTTTCCGCGAAGCGACCGCGTTATGGCGGCAGACCGACGGGGACCTGATGGCGCTGCAGCGCCTGGTCGATGAGTTGCAGCGGCGGCACGAGGGTGGCCCCTTACTGACAGCCACACGAGACCAGTACCTGCAGCAACTGCGTGATCTCGACCGCCGGATGAAGGTGCAGAGCCAGGCGTTCTCGCAGGCGCTGCTGCGGATGGCGACGCTGGTGAGGCTGGCGACGTTGATGGTCGCGGGCCTGTCGGTGCTGGCGATCAGCCTGATGGCGGTGGCCCTGGCGCGCCGCGTCGGCAAGGACCTGACCGAACACGAGAGCCGCTTCCGCGCAGCGTTCTACCAGGCCAACGTCGGCATGCTCAAGCTCGATACCGAAGGCAAGGTGATCGAGGCCAACCAGGCGATGGCCGACATCCTCGATCATCGCCGCGACGTGCTGCTGCAGCTGTCGCTGGCTGACCTGCTGATGGACGGCGAGCTGGTCATTGACGGGGTGGGGCGCATCGATTGGGACCGCCAGCTGCGCCCGAGCGAGCTGCGCTTCCGCCGTCGTGATGGCAGCCTGGTCTGGGGCCGCTGGAGCGGCACCGGTGTGCGCAGCGCCGGCGGCGCCCTGTCGGTGTTCGCGATCATCGAAGACGTCAGCCAGAACCATGCACTGGCGCGCGAGATCGAGCACCACGCCAGCCATGACCCGCTGACCGGCCTGATCAACCGGCGCGAGATCGAACGCCTGCTCGAACGCGCGCTGCTGCAGGTGCGCAGCGAAGGTGGTACGCACGCGCTGTGCTACATCAACCTGGACCATTTCAAGCTGGTCAATGACAGCTTCGGCCATGCCGCCGGCGACCAGATGCTGCGCAGCTTCGCCGATTACCTGGTGGCGGCGGTGCGCGATGGTGACTGGGTGGGCCGGCTGGGTGCGGACGAGTTCGCGGTGTTCCTCGCCCATGCCGGGCAGGACGAGGCCAAGCGCGTGCTGCAGCGGGTGATCCGCAATCTGGGGCAGGCGACGTTCCCGGTGAGCGAGGGCAGCCCGCAGTTGAGCTGCAGCATCGGCGTGGTCGAGGTCAGCGCCGATGCACCGGATGTGAACTGGTTGATGAGCGCCGCCGACAGTGCCTGCTATGCGGCCAAGCAGGCCGGGCGCAACCGCGTGCACTGCTTCAACGAGAACCGCATGGCGTTGGAGGAACGGCGCCGGGAAGCCGAGCGGCTGCAGGGCGTCAGCCTGGCCATGGCCGAGAACCGCATGGTGCTGTATGCGCAGCGCATCGCCCGCGTCGGCGATCCCACCTACCTGCACTACGAGGTGCTGGTACGCATGCGCGGCAGCGATGGCAGCCTGCACCTGCCGGGCCAGTTCATGCCGGCGGTGGAGCGCTATGGCATGGCCGTGGCGCTGGACCGGCACGTGCTCGGCCTGCTGTTCCGGCACCTGCAGGTGTGCCCGGCGCATGTGCGGCAGCTGGGACTGTGCAACGTCAACGTGTCGGCGCAGTCGATCGCCGAACCCGGCTTCCTCGCCTTCGTCTGCGACCTGCTGGAGCGCAATCGCGCGCTGGCCTCCAAGCTGTGCTTCGAGATCACCGAGACCGCAGCGATCAGCAACCTCAGCCAGGCGCGCGCGTTCATCGATGCGGTGAAGGCGCGCGGCTGCCGGATGGCGCTGGACGATTTTGGCTCCGGGCTGTCCTCGTTCGGCTACCTGCGCCAGCTGCCGGCCGACATCCTGAAGATCGACGGGGCCTTCGTGCGCGACATGGATACCGATCCGGTCAGCCACGCCACCGTGCGCGCGATCAGTGAACTTGGGCGCGAGCTGCAGATGGAGGTGGTGGCCGAATGGGTAGAGACCGCCGAAGTCGCCGCCGCGCTGACCCGGCTTGGGGTGCAGGGCCTGCAGGGCTATGCGGTCGAGCGACCGCAGCCACTGGAACGGATGACCCTGGCCGACCTGCGGCCGGTGCGCCTGGTGGCGGTGCAGGGCCCGCCTGCCGCAGGTTGAACGCCGTCGGCGACTTTGGTCTACACATGCGTTGCAGCCGCGGCTGCGATAATGCCTGCCAGGGGCGACGCGCAGTGGGCGCGGGCGTAAGCAGGAACAGGACGTGGCGTGGGCGGCAGGCAGTGGCAGTACGGAACAGGGGCGGTGCTGGTCGTGCTGCTGGTGTGGTTGGCCACGCCGTGGCCACTGTGGGCTGCTGCCGTCGAAGCCGGCCGCGATTACCTGCTGGTCGGCGCAGCCACCGATGAACCCACTCCACATCGCGCATGCACGCCGGACATGCTGGCCGGTCACCGGCAGCAGGTGCAGGTGCCTGCGCCGCCGGGCGGCTGGTCGGGGCAACCGCAGGCCCTGGACGTGTTCAATGTGTTCGCTGGCGAAGTCCGCGTGCAGTATGGCGATCGCGAGATCTGCGGCAACATGCACGATGCCCGTACCCGAGACTCACGCTTCCGCGCAGGCATCGGGCTGGTGGCGGTGCCGCCAGCGGGCAGTCACGATCCATTCCTGGTGTCGTGGCAGACGCCGTTGAAGGCGCGTTGGGTACCCACCCTTCGGCTGGGCGCGCCCAGTCCAGTGCAGCAGAACGATACCGCCCGCCTGCTGGTGCGCGCGGCCTGCATCGCCGTGGCGATCGCACTGGCGTTGTCGGCACTGATGGCCTTCCTCACCACCCGCGACCGCAGTTTCCTGGTCTACATCGCCGGTACCACCGTGCTGGTGCTTTGGCAGGCCATCCTCGGTGGCCTCAGCGGCTATCCGGAACCCTGGTTGCCGGTGGGCGAGCGCGGTGCCTGGTGGCTGCTGGTGTTGACTGCGGCCACGCAGGCCTTGGTGCTGCCGGCGCTGTGGCGGCTGAATGGCGGTGATCGCCTGTTGCCGCGTTCGCGTCCGTTCCAGCTGGTGGCGCTTTGGGGATTGCTGGCGTTGGCTGCACTGGTGCCTTGGCTGCCATGGGACAGCCTGGCCTGGGTGGCGCAGGGCCTGCAGGTGTCCTATCTGCTGGGCTGTGGCCTGGCGTTGATGGCCGGGGTGTGGGCACGGCTGCGCGGTGACCGCTGGGCGCAGGCGGGGCTGGCGGCGCTGGCGCCGATGCTGGTGTTGATCCTGGCCGACGCCTGCCGCGCGGCGTGGTTGCTGGAATACCGCGTGGAGGCCCTGCAGCTGGCGGTGACCTGGCTGCTGATGATGGCCGCCTACGCACTGAACCAGCGGCTGGGTCGCCTGCGCCAGCAGCGCGATGAACTGCGCCAGCTGGCCGAGACTGATGGCCTGACCGGCCTGCCCAACCGCCGTGCCGGCCTGCAGCAGCTGGCCCGCCACTTGGAGCGGGTTGACCGCGAGCGTGGCCCGCTGGTGATCGGCTTCCTCGATATCGATCTGTTCAAGGACATCAATGACCGCCATGGCCACGCCGTGGGGGACCAGGTGCTGGTGGCGGTGGCGCGCGCATTGCGTGCCGCGGTACGCAGCCAGGACCAGGTAGTGCGGATGGGGGGCGAAGAGTTCCTGTTGCTGATGCCGGGCATGCCCCGCGAGGCGGCGTCGGCGCGCCTGGATCGCCTGCGCCGGCACATCACGGAGGCGGCCCGGGCGCTGCAGGTGCCCGGCCTGGAGGTCACCGCCAGCATCGGCCTGGCGCAGTGGCGGCCGGGCGAGGACGATCTCGCCGCGCTGCTGCGCCGGGCCGACCATGCCATGTACGTGGCCAAGCGTGCCGGCCGCAACCGGGTGTTCGACGGCGAAGAACTCGATCCACCCGGCCTGGCATGAAGCGCGGCGGGCGGCGATGCCGGATAATAGGGCGATGACCACCCGACTCAACAAACACATCGCCGACACCGGCTTCTGCTCCCGCCGCGAGGCCGATCGCCTGATCGCCGCCCGCCGGGTCACCGTCAACGGCCATCCGGCCGGCACCGGCGCGGTGGTGGGCGAGGAAGACCAGGTGCTGGTGGATGGCCAGCCACTGCGCGCGCGCGTGGCCCGCAAGCCCGGCGCCCGCCGCCACGTCTACATCGCGCTGAACAAGCCGGTCGGCGTCACCTGCACGACCGAGACGTCGGTCAAGGGCAACATCGTCGACTTCGTCGGGCATGAACAGCGCATCTTCCCGATCGGCCGCCTCGACAAGGAGTCCGAAGGCCTGATCCTGATGACCAGCAACGGCGACATCGTCAATCAGATCCTGCGGGCCGAGAACGGCCACCAGAAGGAATACCTGGTGGCGGTGAACAAGCCGGTCACCGATGAGTTCCTGCGCGGCATGGCGCGTGGTGTTCGCATCCACGACCAGATGACGCTGCCATGCAAGACTTCGCGCATCGCCAAGTTCGGTTTCCGCATCACCCTGCAGCAGGGCCTGAACCGGCAGATCCGCTTGATGGCCGCCGAGTTCGGCTATCGCGTGACCCAGCTGCGCCGCGTGCGCATCGACAACATCAAGATTGGTGCGCTGAAGCCGGGCCAGTGGCGCAACCTGACCGAGCAGGAGCTGCAGGGCCTGCTGCCGAAGCAGCTGGACTGGTAGTGCCGGCCGCTGGCCGGCTGCAATGGGCGCGCGATGTATCCGGGATGCCGGCCAACGGCCGGCACCACCGCCATGCGGATTGCTCACCGGCTTCCGCTAGACTTCGCGGTGACCTGCCGGAACGTGACGTTGCATGATCAAGCCCGACAAGCCCGCCAACGAAGCCCTTCGGCTCGAGGCGCTGTATCGCTACCGCATCCTCGATTCGGAGCGAGAAAAATCCTTCGACGACCTGGTGGTGATCGCCAAGGCGGTCTGCGGCACCTCGATGGCGGCGGTGGCCCTGATCGATGTCGAACGGCAATGGTTCAAGTCGATCCAGGGCATCAATGCGGCGGAAAACCTGCGCAGCGAATCGATGTGTGGCCATGCCATCCTGCAGCCGCAGCAGATCATGGTGGTCGAGGATGCGCTGCAGGATGCGCGCTTCCACGACAATCCGGTGGTGGTCGGCGATCCGCACATCCGCTTCTATGCCGGCGCGCCGCTGATCAGCTCCGACGGCTTGCCGCTGGGTACGCTGTGCGTGTTCGACGCACAGCCGCAACACCTGGCCAGCGACAAGGCCGAGGCGCTGGCCGCACTGTCGCGGCAGGTGATGCTGGTGATGGAGTTGCGCCGTTTCGCGCTCGACATCCAGAACCACATGCTGGAACGCGATGATTATGAGCGCCTGCTGTCGGAGTACCACGACGTGCTGCTGGCGCAGAACGCCGACCTGGCCGAGCAGAGCCGCACTGATGCGCTGACCGGCCTGCCGAACCGCCGCGCGATGGCAGCGGCGCTGGACGAGGCCGTGGCGATGACCGGGGAGCAGCCCGCTGAGGCCTGCGTCGCGCTGCTGGACATCGATCATTTCAAGCACATCAACGACTTCCAGGGCCACGCCACCGGCGACCGCGTGCTGGCCGAACTGGGCGCACTGCTGCGTTCGCACTTCGCCGGCCGTGGCATGGCGGCGCGCTACGGCGGCGAGGAGTTCGTGGCAGTGATGCCCGCAACCGACCTGCGCACCGCCGAACTTCAGTGCGAGTTCCTGCGCCTGGCCGTGGCCGACCTGCCGCTGGGCGTCCCGGTCACGATCAGTATCGGCATCGCCCAGCACCAGCCCGGTGAAAGCGTGGACGACACGCTGGCACGTGCCGACAAGGCGCTGTACCGGGCCAAGGGCAATGGCCGCAACCGGGTGGAAGTAGCGGGCTGAAGTGCCCCGCCCGGTAGATCCACGCCATGCGTGGATGCTCTTCCCGATTCACATCGCGTCGCAGCGCCTGCGATCAAGAGTGGGCAGCATGACGCTTTGTCTTCCCGGACGCCGACCATGTTGCAGACCCTGGCCATCGCCCACTATCGCTCGTTGCATGGGCTGGTACTGCCGCTGCAGCGGTTGAATGTGGTGACCGGCGACAACGGCAGTGGCAAGTCCAGCCTGTACCGCGCGCTGCGCCTGCTGGCGGAGACCGCACAGGGCGGAGTCGCGGCGGTGCTGGCCCGCGAAGGTGGGCTTGGTTCGGCGCTGTGGGCAGGTCCCGAATCCATCGATCGCAGGGTTGCGGCCGGCGAGATTCCGCTGCAGGGCGGGCTCCGGCAGGTGTCGGTGGGGCTGAAGCTGGGTTTCACTACCGAAGAATTGGGCTATGCCATCGATCTCGGCTATCCGCCGCCCAGCCGTTCGCCGTTTGCGCTGGATCCGCAGATCAAGGCCGAGGCGATCTGGGCCGGGCCGTTCCTGCGCAGCGCCAACCTGCTGGTCGATCGTCGCGGGGGGATGGTGCGGCAGCGCCATGCGCGCGGTTGGGATCTGGTGGATGACCGGTTGTCGCTGTTCGACAGCCTGTTCACCCAGGTCGGCGATCCGCAGCGCATGCCCGAAACGATCACCCTGCGTGAGTACATCCGTTGCTGGCGCTTCTATGACCATTTCCGCAGCGATGGCGACGCCCCGGCGCGGCAACCGGCGATGGCCACGCGCACGCCGGTGCTGCATCACGATGGCCGGGACCTGGCGGCGGCCTGGGTGACCATCCTCGAGATCGGGGACCCGGTTGCGTTGGCACGCAGCGTCGATGACGCGTTCCCGGGCGCCACGGTCGATTTCGAGGCGCTGGATGGACGCTTGGCGCTGCGCTTCCACCAACCTGGGTTGCTGCGGCCATTGTCGATGGCCGAGCTCTCCGACGGCACGCTGCGCTTCCTGCTGCTGGCGGCGGCGCTGCACACACCACGCCCACCGCCGTTGATGGTGCTCAACGAACCGGAGACCAGCCTGCACCCGGACCTGCTGCCGGCGCTGGCGCGGCTCATCATCGCAGCCAGTGCGCGCAGCCAGGTATGGGTGGTGTCGCACGCCAGCCGGCTGATCGCGGCGTTGGAACAGGCGCCAGGGTGCCATTCGCTGCATCTGTACAAGGACCAGGGCCGCACGCTGTTGAGCGGGCAGGGCCTGCTGGATGCGCCGGCCTGGCATTGGCCGCAGCGTTGATGCGGCCATCCACGCCATGCGTGGATGCACTCAATCGGCGATGTTGCGCGCTTCGGCCGTGCCAAGGATTTCCGGATGCTGCACCGGCTTGCGGCGGTTCAGCAGCGGATGCAGGAACACCGCGCCGACGATGATCGCCACGCCCAGGTAGAACCACGGGGTGACTTCGTGCTGCTCGCGCAGCAGCACCACCGCCAGTACCACCGCATAGACCGGCTCCAGGTTGGTCACCAGCTGCACCGTGTAGGCGCTCAGGTGGCGCAGTGCGACCAGGGCCAGGGCGAACGGCAGCAGCGTGCAGAACCCGGCCAGCACCAGCAGCAGGATCCCGTCGTGCAGATTCGGGACCACCCACAGCGGGCTGGCCAGCGCCGGCAGCAGATAGGGCATCAGCGGCGCCAGCAGGGTCAGGGTGAGGGTGCCGGCACCCAGCTCCAGCGCGGTGACCGTGAGCGGATCGGCATGGCTGACCATGCGCTTGTTGAGCGAACCGAACACCGCCACCAGCAGCGCCGAGATCGCGCCGATCAACACACCCAGGCGCATGCCATCGGGCACGCCACCGACCACCAGCGCAACACCCGGCAGCACCGCCAGGCCGAACGCCAGCTCACGCAGCTGGAACGGCCGCTTGGCCACCCACGGCTCGATGATCGAGGTGAACACCGGTGCCAGTGCGATGCAGGTGGCAGCCACCGAGGCATTGGCCAGCTTCACCGCGCCGTAGAACGTCAGCCAGTGAAGGGCGACCAGCGCGCCGATGCCGGCGTAGCCTGCCACCAGCCGCAGGGGCAGGGTGCGCAACCCGCGCCAGACCCGCGGCAGCAGGGCCAGCATCGCCGTCACCAGCAGCATGCGCCACCACACCAGCGGCAGTGCGGGCAGGGTGATCAGCTTGCCGAGGATGGCCGTGATGCCCCACAGCAGGACACAGAAATGGATCTGCCACAGCGCTTTGCGGGTGTCGGGTGTGCTCATCGGCCTATTGTGAGGCAATCGTACGGTCGCCGGCGACGCCTGTGGCATGCTCGCTGAAACTCCTCAGGGGAACCCTGCAATGGCTGCCAACCGCTCCGCCCTGCGTGCATGGGCAGCACTGACTGCACTGGCGGCCGCCACCGCGTTGCTGCTGCAATACCTGTTGCTGCTACGCGGCCCCGGGGCGGCTGCCGGGGTCGGCATGGCGACACTGCGCTTCGTTGGTTACTTCACGATTCTCAGCAACCTGGCGGTGTGCCTGGGATGCGTCAGGCTGATCCGTGCGGGTGTGCTGGACACGACTGTCGCCGCGGTGATCGCGTTGTGCATCGGTGTGACCGCGTGCATCTACATGCTGGCGTTGCAGGGGCTGTGGCAGCCCACCGGGCTGCAATGGTGGGTCGATGCCGGCCTGCACTACGCTGTGCCGGCGCTGTACCTGCTGGGGTGGTGGTGGCTGCTGCCGCATGGGGCGCTGCGCTGGCGCGCGCTGGGCGGCGTGCTGCTGGTACCGCTGGTCTACCTTGGCTGGGCGATGCTGGTCGCTGCAATGACCGGACAGGCGCCGTATCCATTCCTCGAACTGCAACGCCTGGGCCTGGCGGCCTTCCTGCTCAACGTGCTGCGCGTTGCGGGCGTCTTCGTGGTGGGCTGGACCCTGCTGTGGGGGCTGGACCGCTGGCGCCGTCGATGAGGCGCTGCAGGGCCATCGCTGCGGCCGGGTTGCGGGCCTTGCCGGCACCGATGCACAGCAGGTAGACCTCGCGCGGGGTTTCCGGGGCGGGCCCGGTCAGGCAGGGCAGGTCGTCCACCGGCTCGCCGCGTGACCAGCGTCGTGCGCGTTCAGCCCAGCGCTGCTGGACGGACGCAGGCAGGCCCTCGTTCAAGCGGGCCTGGCTGCGCTTGATCCGCGCGTAGACGAAGCCCGCACTGACATCGCCATGCAATAGCGCCTCGTCGCTGTCCTCGATCACCAGCGCCACGCCGTGGCGGCGCGCGGCGGTGACCAGAGCCGGTCCATGTGCCTTGGCGTTGCGCACTTCCAGAGCGTGCTGCAACGGCACGCCCTCGAGCTGCTTCGGCAGCTGCGCCATCAGCGCTTCCAATGCATCGGCGTCGGCCGGATGGTGCGGATCGAACTGCCACAGCAGCGGGCCGAGCCGGTCACCGAGCGCAAGTGCCGCCTGCAGGAATGGCGTGGCCGCTTCCACGGTGCTGGCCAGGTCGCGGCGCTGCACCAGGTAGCGTGGCGCCTTCATCGAGAAACGGAAGCCTTCCGGCGTCTGCGCGGCCCACTGCGCGCACTGGGCCGCAGTCGGCGTGCGGTAGAAGGTGCCGTTGATCTCGATGCAGCGCAGGGCGCGGCTGGCATGGGCCAGTTCCTCGCGCTGCGGCAGTCCCACCGGATAGAACATGCCGCCGCGCCACTCGGGAAACACCCAGCCGCCAATACCGCAGCGGATCGCCATCTGGCCGGCAGCGGTCACTGGCTGTGGTCCTCGCGCCAGGGGTCGTAGCTGCCGAACCACCACAGGTAGCCTTCAGGATCGGCACAGGCGTAGCCGCGGCCACCGTAGTCCTGGTCGGCAATGTCGATGACGATGCGCGCTCCAGCCGCCTTGGCCCGCGCATAGTGCGCATCGACATCGGTGACGATCACGCAGGCGCTCTGGGTCTGGCGGCCGCCGACCTCGTCAGGCAGGGCCGCGTGTTTGCTCCACGCACTCTGGTTGCTGGCCGAGCCCAGCATGATCATGCCGCTGCCGAAGGTGAGCTGGGCATGGAAAACCGTATCGCCATCGGCATACACGGCCTGGGCATGGAAGCCGAAGGCCCGCTGCAGCCAGTCGATGGCGGCCAGCGCGTCGCGGTAGCGCAGGCACGGAATGATGGTGGAGCCGTTGCTTGGTTGGCCATTCCCGCCCATGACACCCCTCCTATGGCACGGGGCAGGGTGCATCGACGACCGTTACCATCCTGCGAAACCCCGGTGACGGCCTGCACATGGCCGCTACCCCTGTTCGGAGATGGTGCTGGATGAAAACCTGGATCGGAGGAGCCGTGCTGCTGGCGTGCACGACCATGGCCAATGCGGCGACCCCGCAGCAGCTGCAGGACCTGGATGCGACCGTCGAGCGCGTGCGCACGCAGTTCGACGTGCCCGGCATCGCCGTGGCCGTAGTCAAGGATGGCCAGGTGGTGCTGGAACGTGGCTGGGGCGTGCGCGAGCAGGGCAAGCCGGAACCGGTGCAGGCCGACACCCTGTTTGCCATCGCTTCCAATACCAAGGCGTTCACCGCCACCTCGCTGAACCTGCTGGCCGAGGACGGCAAGCTGAAGATGGATGACAAGGTGATCGATCACCTGCCGTCGTTCCGCATGTCCGATCCGTTCGTGACCGGGCAGATGACGATCCGCGACCTGCTGTCGCATCGCAGCGGGCTGAGCCTGGGCGCCGGTGACCTGCTGTTCTGGCCGGCCACCTCCTACAGCAACGCCGAAGTGGTGGAGCGACTGGGCAGGGTGCCGCTGAAGGGCGGCTTCCGCGAGAGCTATGCCTACGACAACATCCTGTACGCGGTCGCCCAACAGGTGATCGAGCGCGTGTCCGGCATGAGCTACCAGCAGTTCCTGCAGACGCGCATCTTCGACAAGGTGGGGATGGCCGGCACGCGCTACAACGCCGACCACCTGAAGCCAGGTGACAAGGCGGCGGTCGGCCACGCCAAGTACGATTTCAAGGACCTGCGCACCGTTGCACCGCTGACCTGGTCGAACAATGCCGGCGCCGGTGGCATCTATTCCAGCGCGCACGACATGGCGCGCTGGATGCAGGTGCAGCTGGCCGGAGGCAAGCTCGCCGATGGCACGGTGCTGTTCAGTGAAAAGAGCCAGCAGCAGATGTGGCGGATGATCACCCCGCAGTCGATCCCGGCGCCGAGCGTGCCGGAGCTGGCACCGGCGCGGGCCAACTTCGCCGGCTATGGCGAAGGCTGGAGCCTGAGCGACTACCGCGGGCAGAAGCTGGTCTGGCACACCGGTGGCTGGCCGGGCATGGTCTCGCGGTTGACCCTGGTGCCCGGCGAGAAGCTGGGCGTGGTGGTGCTGACCAACCAGGAAGTGGGCGCGGCGTTCAATGCGATCACCCTGAGCGTGCTTGACGCTTACCTGGGCGGAGAAAAGCACGATTGGGTGGATGCCTATGCCAAGGCCGTGGCCAAGGGGCAGGACAAGGCCGACGAGGCCTGGGCCAAGCACCAGAGCGCACGCGACAAGGGCAGCAGGCCATCGCTGGCGCTGGCCGGCTACACCGGCAGCTTCCGTGACCGCTGGTATGGCGACATGCAGATCAGCGCCGAAGGCAAGGGCCTGCGCCTGCGCTTTGCGAAGACCGCGCAGCTGAGCGGGCGCCTGGAGCACTGGCAGCACGACACCTTCATCGTGCGCTGGGACGACCGTTCGCTCAACGCCGATGCGTTCGTGAACTTCAGCCTGGACCCGGATGGCAAGGTGCGCGAGGTGCGCATGCAGCCGATTTCCGACCTGACCGATTTCAGTTTCGATTTCCAGGACCTGCTGTTCACCCCGGTCAAAGAATGAGGGTAGCGCCGGCCGCTGGCCGGCAACCTCATGATCCCTGGAAACGTCGCGAGGTTGCCGGCCAGCGGCCGGCACTACCGGCGCCGCGGCATCGTCGGCCGGCGTACACATCCGGCGTGGGATACTCCGCCGGCTATTGATGGCGAGGGAATGCGATGTTCCGTTGGTTTGAATCCCTGATCCCGGTTTTCCCGCCCGTGGATGGGCGCATGCCACCGCGCAAGGTGCTGCCGTTCTACCTGCACTACCTGCGCCCGGTCTGGCCGGTGCTGCTGGCGACCCTGATTGCCGGCCTGCTGCTGGCGCTGGTGGAAGTGGCCATGTTCGACTACCTGGGCCGCATCGTCGACATGGTCGCCGAGCAGCCCGGTGCCGATTTCTTCAAGCGCCATGCCAATGAACTGGGCTGGATGCTGTTCATCACGGTCATCGCGCGGCCGATCCTGGTGGGCCTGCACAACCTGCTGGTCAACCAGGCGATCGTGCCCGGCCTGAGCAACCGCTCGCGCTGGCTGATGCACAACTACGTGGTGCGGCAGAGCCTGAGCTTCTTCCAGAACGACTTCGCCGGCAGCGTCGCCAACCGGGTGATGCAGACCGGTACCTCGCTGCGCGAGTCGGCGGTACAGATGGTCGACTCGCTCTGGTACATCGTGGTCTATACCGGCACGGCGCTGTACCTGTTCGCGCAGGCGGACTGGCGGTTGATGGTGCCGCTGGTCCTGTGGCTGCTGGCCTATGCGGTGATCATGGTCTACTTCGTGCCGCGCGCGAAGGAACGGGCCTGGATTGCGTCCGAAGCGCGCTCCAAGGCGATGGGCCGGATCGTCGATGGCTACACCAACATTCCCACGCTGAAACTGTTCGCCCATGGCGGGCGCGAACAGGCCTACGTGGCCGAGTCGATCCAGGAACTGGCGGTCAAGCACCGCGCGCAGACCCGGATAACCACCGGCATGGACCTGACCATCGCCATCGTCAACGGTTTCCTGATTGCCGGCACCTGTGGGCTCGCGCTGTGGCTGTGGAATGGCGGTCATATCACCGTGGGCGCGATCACGCTGGCGACCGGTCTGGTGATCCGCATCCACAACATGTCCGGCTGGATCATGTGGACCATCAACGGCATCTTCGAGGACATCGGCACGGTGCAGGATGGCATCACCACCATCGCCCAGCCGCTGACCGTGCAGGACCGCGGGGACGCGGTGCCGCTGCAGGTGACCCGCGGTGGCGTGCAGTTCCAGGACATCCACTTCCATTACGGCAAGAAGGGCGGCGTGATCGCCGGCCTCGACCTGGTGGTGAAGCCGGGCGAGAAGATCGGCCTGGTCGGTCCTTCCGGTGCCGGCAAGTCGACCCTGGTGAACGTGCTGCTGCGCCTGTACGACCTGGAGAGTGGCCGCATCCTGATCGACGGCCAGGACATCGCCTGCGTCACCCAGGAAAGCCTGCGCCAGCAGATCGGCGTGGTCACCCAGGACACCTCGCTGCTGCATCGCTCGATCCGCGACAACCTGCTGTACGGCCGCCCCGATGCGACCGAGGAGCAGCTGCGTGCTGCCGTAGCCAAGGCGCGTGCCGAAGCCTTCATCGATACGCTGGTGGACGGGCAGGGGCGTCGTGGCTACGACGCGCATGTCGGCGAGCGCGGGGTGAAGCTGTCCGGTGGCCAGCGCCAGCGCATCGCCATTGCCCGCGTGCTGCTGAAGGACGCGCCGATCCTGGTGCTGGACGAAGCGACCTCGGCACTGGACTCGGAAGTCGAAGCGGCGATCCAGGACAGCCTGGATGAGCTGATGGGCGGCAAGACGGTGATCGCAATCGCGCACCGGTTGTCGACCATCGCGCGCATGGACCGGCTGGTGGTGATGGACCAGGGCCGCATCGTCGAGACCGGCAGCCATGCCGAACTGATCGCGGCCGGTGGTCTGTACGCACGGTTGTGGGCACGACAGACCGGTGGATTTGTTGCTGCCGATCAATGATCGTTTCGGGGTCGGATCCCTTTCCGCAGGAAAGGGCTCTGACCCTAGCGTGTTTCCGGAGACCTGCATGATCCGCCCCCTGCGCTCCCTGTTGCTGGCACTCAGCCTGGTTGCCACGGTTGCTACGGTTGCCACGGCTGCGCCGGCACCGATGGACGGCGACCAGCTCGAGCAGGTCGTCCTGCTCAGCCGCCACAACCTGCGCGCGCCAGTGGTCGCCTCCGGTGCGCTGGCCAATGCGACGCCCGAGGACTGGCCGCGCTGGGAGGTGGCACCGGGCGAGCTGACCACCAAGGGCGGTGTGCTGGAGGTCTACATGGGGCGCTACATCGGCCAGTGGCTGCGCCAGGCGCAGCTGTTGCCGGTGTCGGGTTGCCCGCAGGAGGATGACTTCCACGCGTACGCCAACAGCCTGCAGCGCACCCAGGCCACCGCGCAGTTCTTCATTGCCGGTGCGTTTCCGGGCTGCCATGTCACGGTCGAACAGCGCATGGCGCTGGGGACGATGGATCCGCTGTTCGATCCGGTGATCCACAACGACGACGCGGCATTCCGCACGCGCGTGCTGGAGTCAATGCAGCGAGAGCTGGCCGCAGTGGACCTGGCACCGGCTTTGTCCGTGGTGGAGGAGATCACCCGCTATCCGCAGTCGGCGGCATGCAAGGGGCACAGCGACTGCCATCTGGCGCTGGCCGATACCACCTTCAGTACGGAACCGGGCAAGGAGCCTCGCGCGTCCGGATCACTGGCGCTGGCCAGCGGGCTGGTCGATGCCTTGTTGATGGAGCACTACCAGGGCAGTGGCATCCCCCGCGAAGGCTGGGGCCGGTTGACCACCGAGGCGCAATGGCAGGCGCTGGCGCAGATCCGCAACCGCTACCAGGACATCCTGTTCGGAACGCCCGAGGTGGCGCGTGATGTGGCCGCTCCGCTGCTGACAAGAGTGAATGCGTTGTTCGACGACCCGGCGTCGCCGAAGGTGACCCTGCTGGTCGGTCACGATTCCAACATCGGCTCGGTGCTGGCGGCGTTGGGAATCAGCGACTACAGCCTGCCGGGGCAGTACGAGAAGACACCGATCGGTGGCCTGCTGCAGTTCGAACGCTGGCGTGGGCACAGCGGGAGGGCGCACTACCGGTTGGTATATGTCTATCCCACCAAGGAGCAGTTGCGTGACGCGGTGCCACTGAGTGAAATGCAGCCGCCGGTACGGGCGACGCTGGTGCCGCAAGGGTGTGCGAAGACTGGGTGCACTGAAGCGCAGTTTAGGCAACTACTTGGAGCTAAAGTGAGGGCCTTCAGCGGAGATGGCAAAAGGGCTGTCGATGGTGTCTGAAGACCGCAGAGTCCCGTGAACCAGGCGGGTGCCGACACTTGGATTGCCGCCATTCAATGCCGCTGAATCCGGTGCAACTCGGTGGCATGATGTGTGTGCTCGCTGCCAGGTTCCGGCAGCATTATTTCAACCCTGAAAATGGACTTCGAAAATGAAAAAACAGCTGATCGCGCTTCGTGGCGCCAGCAACTCGGGAAAGAGCTCGACGCTTCTCATGTTGTACCGACTGCTGGCTGCGCACTCTGCCACGCGATTGATTTCGTTTGAGGCTATTGGCCACAAGCTCGACTTCAGTGCAATAGTTCAGATCAACGGATGCAAGATCGGAATTTTCAACCGTGGTGATGTTTCCGGAACCGTGGATGGTCTGATCGACCAACTTGCACAGGCAGGATGCAAGGTGATCGTTTGTGCTGCCCGTTCGAAAGGCGACGTTGGCGATGTGCTGGCCTCGTATGAGCGCAGGTACCAGTTGCAGGAGATTGTCAAAAAGACCGGTGGGGAAGACGAGTCTGATTTTGCACTGGTCAATATGGGCGTCGCGCATGATCTCGCCGCTCGAGTCTACTCAGCAGTGGTCGTCTGAGTTCTCCGTTCCGTCATTTCGGGGCGGCCTGCAGAAACGGCCCGGGTTTGCCCGGGCCGTTCCGTTTCCAACTTACACCACCCCGATCACTCGATCGGCTGGTCCAGCATCAGCTGGCGTACGAAACGCACCGGGGGTGCGCCGTAGGACAGCACCTGGTCGTGGTACGCCTTCAGGTTGAACTTGTCGCCCAGCTTCTCCTGCACCGCCTTGCGGGTGTCGAAGTGTTCCTGCGCACCGACGAAGTAGGTCGGTAGCTGTGCCGAGGTCAGCTGTGCACGCACCCACTTGCCCGCCGCTTCGCTTTCCTGCTGGAACGCGTCGTGGGTCATCAGGTGCATCGCCTTCTCGCGATCCCAGTTGTCCACGTGCACGCCCTGGTCGAGGATCGCGTTGGAGATCGTGCGCAGGTAGAACTTCAGCTGCACCAGGTGGAACAGCGGATCGTTGTTGAGGTAACCCTGCTCCTGCATCATGCGCTCGGTGTAGACCGCCCAGCCTTCGGCGAACAGGCCTGAACGCAACACCGCACGCAGGGTCGAGGGGAACTTGGCCGAGTGCCAGCCTTCCAGGTAATGGCCCGGAGTACCTTCATGGATGCTGAGCAGGTGGATCATGCGCGAGTTGTACTCACGCAGGAACGAGTCGACCTGTTTCTCGTTCCAGTCGTCCGGAATCGGCGACACGGCGTAGAAGGTCTTCAGGTTCTTGTCCAGCGGGCCCGGCGAATCGCAGTAGGCCACTGCCACGCCACGCTGGAATTCCGGCATCAGGATGATGTCCACCGGCGCATCGGGCAGCGTCATCAGATCGTGCTCGCGTACGAACGCGGTGGACTGCTCCAGCGCGGCCTTGGCATCGTCGACCACCTTGTCGCGTGCCGGCTTGTCGGCGTAGGCCAGTTCCAGCGCGGCCTCGATCGCCTTCTGCTGCTGCTCGTCGGTCGGCTGGGCCGGCATCTCAGGTGCACCCGGCTTGTCCTTCAGCACGGTCTGCGCGATGCCGTACATGTCCTCGCGCACGCGCTTGAGTTCGGCGCGCGCACGCTCACCGATCTCCTGGCGCGACAGCGAGGAGCTCAGCGCGAATTTCAGCTTCTGGTCGTATTTCTCCGCACCGATGCGGAAGTCGCCCTTGGCGTTCGGTACCAGGGTCTTGTCCAGCCAGGTCTGCTGCTCGTCCACGGCCTTCTTCAGGCCGTCGATGGCCGCTTGCAGACGCTGCTGGTCGGCCTGCGGCAGTTCGCCGATGTGCGGGGTGATGAAGGTATCGACGATGCTGAGGATGCCCTTGTTCTGCTTGGCAACGGTCTCGGCGTGGATCTTCGGTACGCGGGCCGGGTCCAGGTTCTCGCGGGCCTGGGCGAAGATCGCCGGCAGCTTCTCCATGCGCGCGGTGGCCGCCTTCAGGCGCTCCGGCAGCGGTGCGAACTCGCGCGCCATCAGGCCGTAGATCGCGCTGCCGGCGATGCCGTTGTACAGCTGCGGGTCCCACTTGCCGGACTGCAGCACTTCGGCGTTCCAGATTTCCGACTGCAGCTGGTTGCGCAGGATCGCTGCGTCCACCTGGTTCTCACGGCCCAGCTTGGCCACCTCGATCTTGTCCAGCTCGCCCAGCAGCGCCTTGTAGGCGGCCACGGTCTTCTGCTGGCCGGCGGCACTCAGGTCGTCCAGCTCGCTGTCGTAGCGGTGGTCACCGATCTGGGTGGCGCTGACTGGCGACAGCTGCATCCAGGTGTCCAGCGCGCGCTTGGACAGATCGGCGAAGGCGGCGTCGACCGCCGCGTCACCGGCCTGCTGGCTGGCGGCCGGGGTGGAAGCATTGGTCGGGGCGTCGGCCGGCTGGCAACCGGCCAGCGCGGCGACCAGGGCGAGGGCAAGAAGATGCGGGCGCATCGGCATTCCTGTACGGGGTCAAACCCTGAGCATAGGGCCCCGTCGCTGCTTTGTCCCCGTGCCATAGGATTACCATGGGCGGATTCAAGGACCCTCCAAAGGAGCGCAGGACATGGAATACCAAGGAAGCTGTCATTGCGGCAGGATCGCATTCACCGTACAGGCCGAGGCGCCGATCAGCGACGTCATCGACTGCAACTGTTCGATGTGCCGGCGTCGCGGCAGCCTGCTGTGGTTCGCCCCGCGTGCGGCGTTCCAGCTGGCCACCGATCCGGCTGACGTGGCCACCTACCACTTCAACAAGGCCCACATCGACCACCACCACTGCCGCCAGTGTGGTATCGCTCCCTACAGCGAAGCGGTCGACCCTCGCACCGGCACACCGATGGTGGCGGTGAACGTGCGCTGCGTGCCGCAGGTGGATCTGGCTGGCCTTTCGGTGACCTCCTACGACGGAGCGGCACTGTGAGGCCGGTGCGAGCGTGGACGCGCAGGGCGGCGCTGCCGGTACTGCTGCTGGCGCTGGGCGCCTGCGCCAAGCAGGGCGACATGGTGGGGGATGCGGGCGCCACGGCCGCGGAGGCGGCCATCGCTTCGCCGGAAGGCGCCTTCCTGGCCTACGAACACGACGTGCAGGTGCAGCTGGAGGCGGCGCAGATCGCACCGCGCATCCAGCAGATCGCCCAGGCCTGCCAGAGCGCGAAGTTCGGTGACTGTGCAGTGTTGCAGGTCGAGCAGCACGGCGGCGAGCAGCCCAGCGGTGAAGTGAAGGTGCGCATCGCCCCGAAGGGCACCGAGCCGCTGATCGCGATGGCTGGTGAAGGCGGCAAGCTGCAGTCCCGCAATACGCGCGCCGAGGATCTCGCGCAGGCGGTGGCCGACACGGCATTGACCAAGGCGCGGCTTGAAAAGGAGCACGCCCGCCTGCTGTCCTACCAGGACCGCAAGGACCTGAAGGTCGACGACCTGATGGCGATCACCACGCGCCTGTCGGAGATCGAGGCGGGTGTCGAGCAGGCCAACAAGGACGCCGCGCAGCAGCGTCGGCGCATCGATACTCAGCTGGTGGCGATCCACTTCGACACCACCTCTGGCCAGCGCAGCCGCAGCGAGATCGGCGAGGCGCTGAGCGAGTCGGGCAGCATCCTCAGCACCAGCATTGCGTTCCTGATCCGCGCTGCTGCCGCGCTGCTGCCGGTGGCGGTGCTGGCCTTGATCGCGGCCTGGGGTGTGCGGGCATGGTGGCGTCGCCGCCGTCGCAAGCTACCGCCCAACCCCTGAGATGAAGGCCGATGCCGGCCGTCAGCCGGCATCAGCCCTCGTCGGTCTCGTACTCGACGAACACATCGAGTTCCAGCGCCAGTTCCTGCACCGCATCGCGCACCTTCTGCGCGGTGCTTTCATTGCCGACTTCCACTTCCAGCTCGTGGATGCCCGGACCGATGTCATCGGACAGCCCGGCCGAACTGGAATCGTCGTCGTCCATGTGCGGCATCAGGTCGTCGGTTTCTTCGACATGTTCGATGCCGTCCAGGCCGAGCAGCAGGTCGCTGATGGCGCGGGCGTCGTCTTCGGTTCCGGTGATGCGCAGTCGCAGCATGGCCATGGCATAGGTACGTTGTGGGTTCGCCAGCAGCCTAGCCAGCGTGAGGCAAAGAACGGGTGAGGGCGCAGTCAGGCGTGCGTTGCCGGCCGCCCGAGCAGGCTGTCCGGCAATGCCGGAATCGGCGTGCGCTCGTCCTGCGCCTGTTCCAGCAACCAGTCGATGAACAGGCGCGCGGCCGGGCTCGGCGGTTGCCCTTCTGCGTGCACCACGTGATAGGCATAGCGCGCCTTCAATGCCGGGCCGGGCAGGCGTACCACCTCGTAGCGCTGCAGGTAGGGCTGGGCGATGTGGGTGCGCGCCAGCACCGCGCCCATGCCATACACCGCTGCACGCATCGCGTCGGTGCTGTCGGCGAAGGTGTGCATCGGCGGCATCGGCGACGGCGGGCGCGCGCCGGCGTGGCGGAACCAGTCGCGCCAGCCCTGCGGCGACAGGTCGGTCAGCAGCGGCAGCTCGGCGATGCGCGCCGGATCGACCAGCGTTTCGACCCCGGCCAGTGCCGGTGAGGCCACCGGGAACAGGTAGTCATCCATCAGGTGCTGCGCACGCAGGCCCGGCCATTGGCCCAGCCCGTAGCGGATGCCGACTTCCGGTCCGTTGTCGTCGTAGCGATCCAGCCCGCTGCCGGTGTGCAGCTCGATGCGGATGTGTGGATAGGCCTGGGTGAAGCGTGGCAGTCGCGGCAGCAGCCAGCAGTACGAGAGCGAGCGCAGCGTGGTGATCCGCAGCGGCACGCTGTCGGCATCCGGTTGCAGGTGATGGGCCACCGCCGCGACATCGGTGAAGGCGGCGCTGGCGGCGTCGGCCAGCTGCCGGCCCTCGGCGGTCAGGCGCACGCCGCGGGCGTGGCGCAGGAACAGGCGAACTTCAAGTACTTCTTCCAGGCGGCGCACGTGGTGACTGACCGCGCTGGCGGTCAGGTGCAGCTCCTGCGCGGCCTGGGCGAAATTCTGGTGGCGTGCGGCGACCGCGAACACGGCCAGTGCGGGGAGCAGGGAAGGACGGAGCAGCATGTCGAGCCTCAAACCATATTTGTGGCTGACAGCGATACTACGCGCTTGTGCGGCGGGCGTCTGCGCCTGATCCTGTCTGCCTTGGCGAGGAACAGACGATGGACGGAGGCAGGACATGAATGCGATCCCACAGGCGGCCGAGCGCGACTGGCGCACGCCGCTGGAATTGACCCTGCTGGGCGCCATCTGGGGCTGCTCGTTCCTGTTCATGCGGGTGGCGGTGCCGTCGTTCGGCCCATTCGCGCTGGTCGAGGTACGGCTGGTGCTGGGCGCGCTGGTGCTGCTGCCGTTCCTGTGGCGCGCTCGCGCGCAGTTCCCGCCGCGCCGCTGGCTGTGGTTGGCACCGATCGGCCTGATCAACTCAGCGCTGCCGTTCGTGCTGTTTGCCTACGCCGCCGAGCAGGCGCCGGCCGCGATCGGTGCGATCTGCAATGCGATGACGGTGCTGTTCGCCGCGCTGATCGCGTTCCTGTTCTTCGGCGAGAAGATCGGCATGCGTCGTGCCGGGGCGCTGCTGGTCGGCTTCGCCGGCGTGGTGGTGCTGGCCACGGCCAAGGTCTCCGGCCTGAGCATCGGCACCGCAGTGCTGGCCGGTGCGGCGGCATCGCTGCTGTACGGCCTGGGCGTGAACCTGGTGAAGCGGCACATGACCGGGTTGCCGTCGGCCGCCGCCGCGGCGGCAACGCTGTCGTGCGCCTCGCTGTGGATGCTGCCGATGGCGGTCAGCCACTGGCCGCAGGCGGCGATTCCGTTGAAGGCCTGGGGCGCGGCGATCGCATTGGGCGTGGCCTGTACCGGCCTGGCGTTCCTGATGTTCTATCGCCTGATCGGTCGTATCGGCCCGTCGCGGGCGTCGACGGTGACCTACCTGATTCCGTTGTTCGGTGCGGCGTTTGCGTGGTTGTTCCTGGATGAGCCGGTGACGCTGCAGATGCTGATTGCCGGTGCGTTGATTCTGGGTAGCGTGGCGGTGAGTCAGAAGGGCTGAGCGCGCGCGCGCAGCGGTAGCACCGCGCCATGCCCGGCGGGCCCATTTCCGCGCCTGCGGGGAGGTGTCACTTTCTTTGCTCGTGCAAAGAAAGTAACCAAAGAAACACGCCGCCAGGTCGCGAGCCGGTGCTGCGCACCGGTACCCTGCGCTCCTCGGCCCGTCGAGGGACGGCGCGGGAACTCGCTGCGCTCAAACACCCGCGCCTCTTCGCCCTCGCCGGACCTGCGGTGCTCGGCTCGCTCAAGGCGGACTGGAAGGTCAAGATCAACAGCAAGAGCATCCACGCATGGCGTGGGTCTACTGGGTGCAGCTGTGGCCTTTGAACTGCGTCCGCCTTGAGCGAGCCGAGCATCGCAGGGGAATCAGGGGCGAAGAGGCGCCGATGTCCTGTAGAGCCGACTGTTAGTCGGCTGCCTTCTGTACACCGTCCCCTGATTCACCGAGAAGCGCAGGGGACCGACGTGCGAAGCACGGCGGCTCGCGACCTGGCGGCGCGTTTCTTTTGGTTACTTTTCTTTTCGCGCGAAAAGAAAAGTGACGCCCATGAACAGTGAAGTACCTTCAGCACGCGTAACGTGCGGAAACCATCACCGCACCGGCACCGGAATATTGCAAAGGTCGATATGCCCCGCCGGGCGCTTGTAGAAATCATCCACGCGGTTGCGCCGCGCCTCCACCGTATCGGCGAAGGTCTTCGAGTCGGTACGCAGTACCTGGATCGGTGTGCGCTCGGCCGCCGGCACGTCCCTGGCACGGCGGATCGCCACGATCGGCGTGCGCAGATTCGGGTCGGTGTAGAAGCCCATCGGCGCCGGTCCGCGCGGGGTCGCGCTGAGCAGTTCCATGCCCTTCAGCACGCGGCCGACCAGGGTGATGTTGCGGTCGAGCTGACGCGGTGACTGGCCGGTCACCACGTAGAGTTCGGCACCGATGCTGCTGTCCTCTTCGTTGCTGCGGCCGGCGCCCAGCATGCCGTAGCAATGTGCCAACCAGGCCTTGCCGGCCTGCGGGTCCTGGCCGACCGGGAAGCCGTCGACGAAACCGGTCTGCGCGGCCCAGCCATCGCGATCCGGCAGCACGCTGACCTTCAGGCCAGCGCTGGCGCGCTCGAATTCAGCCGGCAGCTTGCGCGCGGCGCTGCCGAACGGCTTGGCCTTGGCCGCGTCATCGGCGTCGGCATCGCCGAACTGCACCACGAAGTTGTCCTGAGAGCGGTAGATGCTGGTGCCGTCCCAGAAGTGCTCGTGGGCGAAGGTCTGGATGTTGGCGACATGGCGCGGGGCGAACTGCGGCGCCAGCTCGATGATCACGCGCCCGGCCGGCAGGTCCATGTACAGCAGGTTGGCCGGGTCCGGCGTGCGCCAGTCGCTGGCCGGCGAGGCGTCCAAGATCTGCTGCGGGCTGCGGTAAGGCGAGGCCGCGCTGGCCATGGCGGGCAGCAGGCAGGCGAGGGCGAGGGCGGTCAGGGCAAGGCGACGGCGGTGCGGCATGGGAACCCCGGAACATGAACGAGGCTTCGATTCTGCGCGAGCAATCCGGTCACGCCAACCGGCAGAGTGACTAACGACACATTCGCTATACCGAACTTCGCACTACTGTGGACTTCAACGTAGTGGAGGGCCGGCCATGTCCGAGGACGATGTCCACCTGAAGAAGTTCCAGAAGGAGCTCAGCGCCGGAACGGTGTCGCTGGCCCTGCTGGCGGTGCTGGCCCGGGCCGGGGAGCCGCTGTACGGCTACCTCATTGCCAAGGAGCTGGAGCGGGTGGGCGAGGGCGTGCTGAGCGGCAAGCAGAGCGCGCTGTACCCGGTGCTGCGCAACCTGGAGGGCGCCGGCCTGCTGGAAAGCCATGTGGAGCCGTCCAGCAGCGGGCCGCCGCGGCGCTACTACCGCATCAATGAACGTGGCCGCGAGGTGCTGGCGCAGTGGCGCCAGGCGTGGCAGGCCACCCGCGATTCCGTCGATTCCGTGTTGGAGGGGGTACCGCAATGAACGACCCGAGCCTGGCAGGCCGCGCCCTGCCGACCACCATTCCGCAGTACCTGGCGCAGCTGCGCGCTGCGCTGGAAGGTGCCGATCCGGCGATGGTGCAGGACGCGTTGTACGACGCCGAGGAATACCTGCGCTCGGAGCTGGCCGCGCAGCCCGGCCGCAGCGAGGCCGAGGTGATCGCCGACGTTGCCGGCAGCTATGGCGCGCCGGACGAAGTGGCCGACATCTACCGCGAGACCGAAGTGACAGTGAACCGCGCGCTGCGCACGCCGCGTGCGGATACCGCGCCGGTGCTGCGTGCGGCGGCGGAAGCCAGTGGCGTCGAGCCGGCCTCACCGCCGCCGGCGCCGGTGCAACGCTCGCTGCTGGCGCGCTTCTTCGGCGTGGTGGCCGATCCGCATACCTATGGCGCGCTGTTCTACATGCTGCTGTCGCTGGCCACCGGCATTTTCTTCTTCACCTGGGTGGTGACCGGCCTGTCGCTCTCGCTCGGCCTGTTGATCCTGATCGTCGGCATTCCGCTGACCGTGCTGTTCTTCGGCTCGGTGCGCGGGCTGGCGCTGCTGGAAGGGCGGCTGGTGGAAGCATTGCTGGGCGAGCGCATGCCGCGCCGTCCGCGCTACACCGACCGCAGCCGCACGTGGCTGCAGCGCATCGGCGACATGTTCACCGATGGCCGTACCTGGCTGACCCTGCTGTACTTCGTGCTGATGCTGCCGCTGGGCGTGGTCTACTTCACCATCGCGGTGACGCTGCTGTCGCTGTCGCTGGGGTTGATCTGGGCGCCGGTGGCCGCGCTGTTCAGCGGTGACATTCCGGGTGTCTACGTCGATGGCGTGAACGTGCTGCCGATGGCCGCCTCGCCGCTGGTGGGCATCGTGATCGCAGCTGTGGGCGTGCTGCTGCTGCTGTTGACGATGCACCTGGCACGGGGCATCGGCAAGCTGCACGGGCTGATTGCCAAGAACCTGCTGGTGCGGTTGTAACAGGCCAGGGGTCGGATTCCTGTTCGCAGAACAGGGCTCTGACCCCGGATCCCATCATGCTGGGTCAGTGCCCTTCCCGTTGGAAAGGGATCCGACCCCTGCCGGGAATCAGCCCGCCTTTCGCCGCAACGGAGTGACGTTGCTCTTCTTCTTCGTGGCCCTCGCCGCCGGTGCCTCGGCATGGGCAGCGAAGAAGTCGCGCACCTTCGGATACACCACCTCGCGCCAGCGACGGCCGCTGAAGATACCGTAGTGGCCGGCGCCTTCGACGATGAAATGCTCGCGGCGGTCAGTAGCAATGCCGGTGCACAGCGCCTGCGCTGCTTCGGTCTGGCCAAGGCCGGCGATATCGTCCAGTTCGCCCTCGATGCTCAGCAGCGCGGTATCGCGGATCGCCGACGGGTCGACCTTCTCGCCGTTGACCACCCACTCGCCACGCGGCAGCAGGAAGTCCTGGAACACCACGCGGATGGTATCCAGGTAGTACTTGGCCGGCATGTCCAGCACCGCGTTGTACTCGTCGTAGAAGCGACGGTGCGCGTCGGCGTCTTCCAGGTCGCCCTTGACCAGGTCGGTGTAGAAATCCCAGTGCGAACTGAAGTGGCGGCTGGGGTTCATCGACAGGAAGCCGGCGTGCTGCAGGAAGCCCGGATACACGCGGCGGCCGGCGCCGGGATAGCTGGCCGGCACGGTGTGGATGACGTTGTTCTCGAACCACGACAGCGGGTTCTGCGTGGCCAGGTTGTTCACCGCGGTCGGGCTGCAGCGGGCATCGATCGGGCCGCCCATCATCACCAGGGTGCGCGGTGTCGGCTCGCCACGGCTGGCCATCAGTGAAACCGCGGCCAGCACCGGTACCGTCGGCTGGCACACGCTGACCACGTGCAGGCGTTCGACGCCCAGATGGCGGATGAACTCCTGGATGTAGGCGATGTAGTCGTCCAGGCCGAACTCGCCTTCGTTGGCCGGCACCATGCGCGCGTCCACCCAGTCGGTGACGTACACACGGTGGTCGCGCAGCAGCGTGCGCACCGTATCGCGCAGCAGCGTGGCGTGGTGCCCGGACAGCGGTGCCACCACCAGCACGAACGGCTGGTTGAGCATGGTGTGCAGCTGGTCGGCTTCATTGCTGTGGCGCTTGAAGCGCAGCAGCTTGCAGAACGGCTTGCTCACTTCCTCGTGCACGACGATCGGCACGCGCTCGCCGTCGACCTCGATTTCGTTGATGCCCCACTCGGGCTTCTCGTAATCCTTGCCGATGCGGTGGAACAGCTCATTGACCGCCGCCAGACGATCGGCGCCGGGCATCTGCGACCACCAGTGGCCCGGGTTGGCGAAGAATTTGGCGTTGGCCTGGGCCTGGTGCACCCAGGGGGCGAGCAGGTTGCGGGTCAGTTCGTGCAGTTGATAGAGCATGACGACCGAATATGTATGGTCATATGTTGCCGCGCAGCATATCCCATCCGGGTGTCCCGCAGGTTAAGTTGGCTGAAAATAATGAATCCGGATTCACATCCGTTCCAGCGCGGCGGCATCGCCTGCCAGGGCGGGGCCGAGCCAGCAGTGCGACCCTACCGGCTGCAGGCCGTGCCGGGCCAGCGTCCGCCGATACCAGCGTGCTGGGCGGGCCTGGAAGCCGTCGTGGTCGCCTTCGAACGCGTCCTCGGCGGCGAAGGTCTCCAGGAAGGCCACACCGCCGGTCAGCTCGGCCACGCCGGCCAGGCCGGCGCGCAGCTCGCGGTCGGGCACGTAGTGCATCACGTCCGAACACACCAGCAGGTCGACCGGCGCGCAGGGCCGCAGCCAGGCGAAATCGCCGAAGCTGGCCAGGTGCAGGTTGCGGGTGCGGCCATAGCGGCGCACAGCGTACTCGCTGCTGTCGAAGCCCAGGTATTCGACCTTCGGACGCTGCTTCAGCAGCGGTGCGCGCCAGGCGCCTTCGCCGCAGCCGATGTCCAGCACACTGCGGATCGGTCGTTCCAGGTAGTACTCGGCACTGGCCACGGCCAACGCGACCTTGCGCGCCAGGCGGGCGCTGCCGCCGATGTCGGCGCGGCGGTACCAGCGTTGGAAGTAGGCGGCGTCGTAGGTCTTGTCCATGGGGCGGTGCGCGATCAGGGAAAACGGTGCCTATCGTACGGCGTTGCGCCCCCGGGTGTGGCGGACCCGCAGTAGAGCCACGCCATGCATGGCTGTCCTGATGCGGCGATTGGACGCGGCAGCCACCCATGAGGTGGCTCTACTGCGACAATAGGCGCCCATCTACGCCAGCCGCCGGAGCGAGCGCATGCAGAGCTACTACTGGGTCAAGACCTTCCACATCGTGTTCGTGGTGGCGTGGATGGCCACGGTGTTCTACCTGCCGCGCATCCTGGTCAACCTGGCCGAGACCGCAGGCCAGCCGGCGGTGACCGAGCGCCTGCAGCTGATGGGCCTGCGCCTGTACCGTTTCGGCCACTCGATGTTCGGCCTGGCCTTTGTGCTGGGCCTGGTGCTGTGGCTGGGCTACAAGGTCATCCCGGATTTCCCGACCATGGTCGCGCCGGGCGGCGCTGGCTGGCTGCACGCCAAGCTGGGCCTGGTGGTGGTGCTGCTGGTGTATTTCAGCTGGATCGGCCGTCTGTTGAAGGGCGTGGCCAAGGGCAGGGCGCTGCCGTCGTCGCGCGCGCTGCGCTGGATCAACGAGATTCCGTTGCTGGCGTTCATTCCGATCGTGTGGCTGGTGCTGGCAAAGCCGTTCTGACCGTCCGTTATCCGTAGAGCCATGCTTGGCTCTACGGGTTCGCGTGATTCTTCGCCAAAGCAGAGGCATCCACGCATGGCGTGGATCTACTGGGCGCAGCTGTGGCTTTTGATGTTCAGGTCCGCCATGAGCGAGCCGAGCATCGCAGGTGAACCAGGGGCGAAGAGGTGCCGATGTCTGAGCGCAGCGAGTTCGGCGCCGTCCCCTGATTCACCGAGAAGCGCAGGGAACCGGTACATAGCACCGGTTCGCGTTCGGCGGCGTGTTCTTTGGTTACTTTCTTGCACGAGCAAGAAAGTAACAAGCCGATGAATCAGGCCGCTTCGTACGTGCCGTAGCTGCGCAGGCGGGTGTAGCGCTGCTCCAGCAGCTGTTCGGTGGACAGCTTGTCCAGCGCGTCCAGTTCGTTCAGCAGCACGGCCTTCAGGCGCTTGGCCATCTGGGTCGGGTTGCGGTGGGCGCCGCCGGTGGGCTCGCGCACGACCTTGTCGACCAGGCCCAGGCTCTTCAGGCGCGGCGCGGTCAGGCCCAGCTGCTCGGCGGCTTCCTTGGCCTTGCTGGCGTCCTTCCACAGGATCGAGGCGCAGCCTTCCGGGGTGATGGTCGAGTACACCGCGTATTCCAGCATCACGGTGCGGTCGCCCACGCCCAGCGCCAGCGCGCCGCCGGAGCCGCCTTCACCGATCACGGTGCAGATGATCGGCACCTTCAGCTCGGCCATCTCGATCAGGTTGCGCGCGATGGCCTCGGACTGCCCGCGCGATTCGGCGTCAATACCCGGCCAGGCGCCGGCGGTGTCGATCAGGGTCAGCACCGGCAGGCCGAAGCGCTCGGCCATCTTCATCAGGCGCAGCGCCTTGCGGTAGCCCTCCGGCTTGGGCATGCCGAAGTTGCGCTTGATCTTTTCCTTGGTGTCGCGACCCTTCTGGTGGCCGATCACCATTACCGCGCGGCCATTGATGCGGGCCAGGCCGCCCATGATCGCCTTGTCGTCGGCGAAGGCGCGGTCACCGGCCAGCTCCTGGAACTCATCGAACATGACGCGGATGTAGTCGGCGGTGTACGGACGCGACGGGTGCCGGGCCAGCTGCAGCACCTGCCACGAGGTCAGGTTGCGGAAGATCTGCGCGGTGCGCATGCGCAGCTTGTCCTGCAGCGCGTGCACTTCCGCCTCGACATTGACCGCCGGCCCGGCACTGGCGTTGCGCAGTTCCTGGATCTTGGCTTCCAGGTCGGCGATGGGTTGCTCGAAGTCGAGGTAGTTCGGATTCATCGGAAGCCGTCGTGTAAAGAAGGGGGCAATTCTAGCCGAATGCGTGCAAACCACCCGTACGCCTTCGTCTGGAAGGCGACGGTAGCGCAGCCGGGCAGGCGGCGCCAGTCAGCTCAGGGCACCACCAGGGCGCTGCGGCCCATCAACTGGCTGCGCTGGGAAACGAAGTCGTTGTAGGCCTCGTTGGCCTCCCGGCCCAAGCCGCCGCCCAGGGTGGCAGTGGCCGAGGTGAAGGCCATCTGCGCAGCGAAGTCCTGCTTGCGCAGGGCCTTCTGTTCATCGGCGGTGGTGGCCTTCAGCCATCGCGCGTAGACCTCGCGAAGCGGCGCGGCATGCGCCTCGAAGGCCGGTGCCAGCGCCGGCAGGCTGGCCGGTGCCGGTTCAAGGCTGTATGCCGGGGCCACGTAGCCGGCCGGCTGTTCGCGCTTGAACGCGCCCGGCTCGCCCATGCCTTCCTCGACGTAGGCGATGAAATCCGGTGCCGTGAACACCTTGGCGACGATCTGGCCACCACTGGAATCGACGTGGGCGACCACCTTTTCCTTCGGGAACGGTTCGCGCACGCCGTAGGTCCAGGTCTTGTCGATGAACAGGTCGTGGTGCTTCTCGAAGGGGCCCTCGAAGTCGACGCCGCCCAGCTCGATGCCAGCCTTGCCGGTGCCGAAGTTCTTCAGCTTGCTCTCGTCGGTGACGTAGACCTCGCGTGCGATCACGTATTCGCTCAGGGTCGGGTTGATCAGGCCGCCACGACCGTCGACGTAGACGATGAAGCGCACCTCGCCGAGCGTGTCGGTATGCAGGCGATGCTCGCCAACGGCCAGCGAGACCGGGCGCGAGCCGTGCGCGGCCACCGGCAGGTCCTGGCCGTCGATGCTCAGCGCCAGCGGCGTGTCGGTCGGGTTGTCGATCTGGAACTCGATCTTCGACGGCGAGCAGGCGGCCAGCGCCAGTGCGGCAACGAACGGGAACAGCAGGGTCTTCATCGGCAATCGTCCTTGATACTTGGAACGGGGAAACAGGAACACGAAGCAGCCAGCCTCAGCTGGCCCACGGCGGGCTGTAGCGCACCTTCAGCGTACGCACGGCGGGGTCGGCGCGCAGCGCCTCCATCAGCTTGGAATCGATGCGCACTGCGCTCTGCCCGGAGACATCCAGCATGCCGGCGACACCGCCGTGCGGGCCCTTCAGCAGCAGGTCCAGGCGCAGCGGCGTCCGCCCCGGGCGATGGCGGTCGAGCAGGGCATTGATGCGCTCCCAGACCGGGCGCTGCTGGCGCAGGTCCAGGCGCAACGACAACCGCGTGGCGTAGTTGGCGCAGACTTCGTCGAAGTCCCAGCACTGGCGGATGCGCAGTGCGTAGCCGCCGTTGAATTCGTCCTCGCGCAGGCCGCCCTTGACCACCAGGATGCGGTCCTTGGTCATCAGGTGGCCGAACTCGGCCATCGCATCGGAGAACGCGCTGCACTCCACGCGGCCGCGACCGTCCTCCAGCTGGATGAAGATCTGGCTCTCACCCTTGCGGCGCACGCCGACCACCTGGCCGGCCAGCACGGTCTGCACTTCCGGGCGCCAGCGCTTCTCGCCGCCACCGCCGCCGCCGCTGTTGGCGCTCCAGATCTTCTCCACCGAACCCAGGTCGTTGCCGACCAGGTCGCGCACATCGTCGCGCCAGGGATCGAACGGGTGGCCGCTGAGGTAGAAGCCCAGCGTGTCGCGCTCGCCGTTGAGGCGCTGCAGCAGCGGCCATTCTTCGGCTTCGGGCAGGTCCAGCTGGATCGACACGGTGCTCGGATCGGGCCCGCCAAACAGCGAATTCTGCCCGGACGCACGCTCACGTGCCATCTGGTCGGTGGCCTTGATCACTTCCGGCAGCTGCAGCATCAGCGAGGCACGGTTGCGGCCGAGCTCATCGAGCGCGCCACAGTTGATCATCGCTTCCAGCGTGCGCCGGTTGAGCTTGGCCGAGCCGACGCGGGTGCAGAAGTCCAGCAGATCCTTGAACGGTCCGCCCTTCAGTCGTTCCTCGACCACTGCTTCGCAGGCGCCCTGCCCGACGCCCTTGATCGCGCCCAGGCCGTACTGGATCGTGTCCGGTGTGACCGCTTCGAACATGAAGGCCGACTGGTTCACCTTCGGCGGCAGCACGGTCAGGCCGAGGTTGCGCACCTCGTCGAGGAAGCCGACCACCTTGTCGGTGTTGTCCAGGTCCGAAGACAGCGTGGCCGCCATGAACTCGGCCGGGTAATGGCGCTTCAGCCAGGCGGTCTGGTAGCTGACCAGTGCGTATGCAGCGGCGTGCGACTTGTTGAAGCCATAGCCGGCGAACTTCTCCATCAGGTCGAAGATTTCGTCGGCCTTGGGGCCGTCGACGCCGCCCTTGGCTGCGCCTTCGCGGAAGATCTCGCGGTGCTTGGCCATTTCCGCCGGCACCTTCTTGCCCATCGCGCGTCGCAGCAGGTCAGCGCCGCCCAGCGAGTAGCCGCCGACGATCTGCGCCATCTGCATCACCTGCTCCTGATACACCATGATGCCGTAGGTGTCCTTCAGGATCGCTTCGGTGCGCGGATCGGGATAGATGATCTCTTCCTGGCCGTGCTTGCGCGCGTTGAAGGAGGGAATCAGGTCCATCGGGCCGGGGCGATACAGCGACACCAGCGCGATCAGGTCTTCGAAGCGGTCGGGGCGCGCGTCCTTCAGCAGGCGGCGCATGCCCGAGGATTCGAACTGGAACACCGCGCCGGTGTTGCCGTTGGCGAAGATGTCCTTGTAGGTGGGCGCATCGTCGAGCGGGATCGCGGCAATGTCGACCGGCGGAATGCCCGCGCGTTCGTGGCGCTTGTTGATCGCCTTCACCGCCCAGTCGATGATGGTCAGCGTGCGCAGGCCGAGGAAGTCGAACTTCACCAGGCCCACTTCTTCCACGTCGTTCTTGTCGAACTGGGTGACCGGGTTCTTGCCCAGGCCGTTCTCGTCGTGTTCGGCGTACAGCGGGCAGAACTCGCTCAGCGGCTCGGGCCCGATCACCACGCCGCCGGCATGCTTGCCGGCGTTGCGGGTCAGGTCTTCCAGCTGCAGCGCCAGGTCGATCAGGTCGCGGACATCGTCCTCGGTCTCGTAGCGCTGGATCAGTTCCGGCGACGCCATTTCCGAACTTGGGCCTTCCTTGCCCTTGCCCAGCGCATCCTTCAGGTGGATGCCCAGGATGTTGGGGATCAGCTTGGAAACGCCATCCACCAGGCCGTACGGGAACCCGAGCACGCGGCCGGAGTCGCGCACCACCGCCTTTGCGGCCATGGTGCCGTAGGTGATGATCTGGCTGACGCGCTCGCGCCCGTACTTGCGCGCGACGTAGTCGATCACCTCGTCGCGGCGGTCCATGCAGAAGTCGATGTCGAAGTCGGGCATCGACACGCGTTCCGGGTTCAGGAATCGCTCGAACAGCAGGTTGTACGGCAGCGGGTCCAGGTCGGTGATCTTCAGCGCCCACGCCACCAGCGAGCCGGCACCCGAACCACGGCCGGGACCGATCGGGATGCCCTGGTTCTTGCCCCACTGGATGAAGTCGGCCACGATCAGGAAGTAGCCGGGGAAGCCCATTTTGATGATGGTGTTGAGCTCGAACTCCAGGCGCTCGAAGTACTCCTCACGGGTCTTGCCCGGCGCCAGCGGATTCTTCGCCAGGCGCTCTTCCAGGCCATCGCGCGACATCTTCTGGATCCAGGTGTCCAGGGTCTCGTCGTCGGGCACCGGGTAGTTGGGCAGGAAGTAGGTGCCCAGCCGCATCTCGATGTTGCAGCGCTCGGCCAGCGCCAGCGTGTTGTCGATCGCATCGGGGATGTCGGCGAACAGCGCGCACATCTCCTCGGCCGACTTCAGGTACTGCTGGTCGCTGTACTCGCGCGGGCGCTTGGGATCGTCCAGCACGCGGCCGGTGGAAATGCACACGCGCGCTTCGTGCGCGCTGAAATCCGACGGCGACAGGAAGCGCACGTCATTGCTGGCGACCACCGGCAGGCCGCGCTGGCCGGCGGCCATCAGCGCGAACTGGTTGAAGGTTTCCTCGCCCTCGCGGCCGGTACGGGTCAGCTCCAGGTGCAGGCCATCGCCGAACACGCGCTGCCAGTCGGCCAGCTGCTGCTCGGCCAGTTCATGCTTGCCGTCCAGTGCCAGGCGCCCGGCCAGGCTCTGCCGTCCGGCCAGCGCGAACAGGTTGGCGTTGCCGGCCTTCAGCCAGTCCGGGTGGATGGCCACACCGCCTTCCGGGCGATGGCCTTCCATCCAGGCGCGGGTCAGCAACCGCGACAGGCTCAGGTAGCCCTCGCGGTCGCGGCACAGCAGGGTCATCCGCCACGGGTCCTGGCCTTCCTCGGCGATCAGCACGTCGGCACCGGCGATCGGCTTGATGCCCACGCCTTCGGCGGCCTTGTAGAACTTGACCAGGGCGAACAGGTTGTTGAGATCGGTCACCGCCAGCGCGGGCAGGCCGAGCTCCACCGAGCGCGACAGCAGGTTGGCCTGCTTGGCCTTCTTCGGGTCCGCCTGGTCCGGCTTGGCCGGCACGCGGATGGTCGAGTCCGCCAGCGAGAACTCGGTGTGGACGTGGAGATGTACGAAGCGGGAGTTGGACATGCCGGACCAGGTTGGAGCGCGCGGGCCCCGGGTGCTGACGGAGGTTCGTCGCCGGGGTCGGGAAGCGCTGGAATGCCCGGTCAGGGTAGCGAGGGCAGGGGGTTGCCACAAGGCTTGACAGGGGCACGGCGTGGCGCCGGATTCAGGCGTGCGGGAGGCCGCCTTCTGTAGCGCCGAGCCCATGCTCGGCTGTCCACAGCTGCCGAGCATGAGCTCGGCGCTACAACGCCAGCAGGCTCAGGCGATGGCCGCGACAGCCGGCGCTTCCAGGCACTCGCGCACCGGGGCGAAGCTGCGCCGGTGCTCCACGCAGGGGCCGTGCTCGCGCAGGGCGGCCAGGTGGGCCGGAGTGCCATAGCCCTTGTGCTGCTCGAACCCATACTGGGGGTGGCGGGCGTGCACGTCCTGCATGTAGCGATCGCGCGAGACCTTGGCCAGGATCGAGGCGGCCATGATCGCGCGGTCGATGCCATCGCCGCCGACCAGCGCCTGCGCCGGCAGTACCAGGCCCTTGGGCACCACGTTGCCGTCGATGCGGGCGAAGCCGGCCACGTGGGCGACCGCTGCAACGACGTCACGCATGCCCTGCAGGGTGGCCTGGTAGATGTTCAGGCGGTCGATGGTGTCCACGTCCACCAGCACCACATGCCAGGCCAGGGCGCGCTCGACGATGCGGTCATGCAGCTGCTCGCGGCGGGCAGCGGTCAACTGCTTGGAATCATCCAGGCCGTTGATCCGTGGCCGTGACGGATCGAATACCACCGCCGCCACCGCCACCGGCCCGGCCAGCGGGCCACGCCCGGCCTCGTCGACACCGGCGACCAGGCGCTCCGGCTCGACCACTGCCGTACCGTCGAACAGGGCCAGGCTTGCTGCTGCGGCGTGGCGGCGGCTCATGCCTGCGCCTGGTCGCGCATCAGCAGCTCGCCGACGGCATCGGCGGCACGCGCCGAGGCGTTGCGTCGCAGTCGCTCGTGCAGGCGCACATAAGTGTCCTGCAGGTCGATCACCCGCTGCGGGTGGTCGAACCACTGCTGGATGGCCGCGGCCAGCCTGTCCGGCGTGCAGTCGTGCTGCATCAGCTCCGGTGCCAGGTCCTGGCCGGCCAGGATGTTGGGCAGGGCGAAGCGGTCGACCTTGATCAGGCCAAGCGCCTTGACCAGTCGATAGGTCAGTTCGTTGACGCGGTAACCGACCACCATCGGCCGCTTCACCAGCATGGCTTCCAGGGTCGCGGTGCCGGAGGCCAGCACCACCACGTCGGCGGCGATCATCGCGTTGCGCGCCTGGCCGTCAAGCACGTGCGAGTAGGCCACCGGCAGCGCCGAGCGCGACAGCTGTTCTTCGATCAGCTGCCTGCAGGCCGGGTTGGCGGCAGGCACCACCACATGCAGGCCCGGAATGCGTTCGGAGACCTGCCAGGCGGCTTCGAAGAACGGTTCGCCCAGGCGCGAGATCTCGCCGAGGCGGCTGCCCGGCAACACCGCCAGCACCTTGGCCGAGGCCGGCAGGCCGAGCGCGGCGCGTGCTTCCTCGCGGTTGCCCTGCAGCGGAATGTCATCGGCCATCGGGTGGCCGACGAAGCGCGCGTCGATGCCGTGCCGGGCATAGATCGGCGGCTCCATCGGGAACAGGCACAGCACCAGGTCGGCGCTGCTGCCGATTTTCTCGGCGCGCTTTTCGCGCCAGGCCCAGACCGACGGGCTGACGTAATGCACGGTGCGCACGCCACGCTGCTTCAGCCAGCGCTCGATGCCCAGGTTGAAGTCGGGGGCGTCGATGCCGATGAACACGTCCGGCTGCCAGTCCAGCGCACGCTGGCGGAACGCCGAGCGCAGCTTGAGCAGGCGCGGCAGGTGGCGCAGCACTTCGGTCAGGCCCATCACCGCCAGCTCGCTGGCATCGTGCCAGGTCTGGCAGCCGGCGCTGCGCATGGCATCGCCGCCGATACCGGCGAACTCGGCATTCGGGAAGCGTGCCTTCAGGTCACGCACCAGGCCCGCACCGAGCAGGTCGCCGGAGGCTTCGCCGGCAACCAGCGCGATCCGCAACGGGCGCTCGCTGAGCACCCGCTGCGCGGGAACGCTGCCGGCCATCGAGGCCAGCGGGATCACCGCGGCGCCGGCCGGCGCCTGGCCGGTCGAGCTGCTCATCGCAGCAGGGGCCTCTCGGCGTGCTCGATGAAGTCCAGCATCGCCTTCACGTCGTCGCTGTCACGCGCCTGTTCGGTCAGCTGCACCTTGGCCTCTGCCAGCGGCAGGCCCGCGACGTACAGCGTGCGGTACGCACGCTTGATGGCCGAAATGCGGTCAGCGTCGAAGCCGCGCCGCTTCAGGCCTTCGCTGTTGATGCCACGCGGGCGTCCCAGCGAATCGGTGCCGACCATGGTGAACGGCGGTACATCACCATTGGTCAGCGCGCCCATGCCGAGGAAGGCATGCGCGCCGATGCGGCAGAACTGGTGGGCACCGGCGAAGCCGCTGATGATCACGTAGTCGCCCACGGTCACGTGGCCAGCCAGAGTGGTGTTGTTGGAGAACACGCAGAAGTTGCCGACATGGCAGTCGTGTGCCACGTGCGTGTAGGCCAGCATCCAGTTGTCGTTGCCGATGGTGGTGATGCCGCCGCCGCCGCCGGTGCCACGGTTGAGCGTGACGAACTCGCGGAACACGTTGCGATCGCCGATCACCAGTTCGGTACGCTCGCCGCCGAACTTCTTGTCCTGCGGCTCGCCACCGATCGCGGCATGGCCGACGAAGCGGTTGTCGCGGCCGATCCGGGTCGGGCCGTGGATGCTGCAATGGGGGCCCACCACCGTGCCGGCACCGATTTCAACATCGGGGCCGATCAGGGTGAAGGCGCCCACCTGGACATCGTCGGCCAGGCGTGCGGCCGGGTCGATGACGGCGGTGGGGTGGATCCGCGGTGCGTTGTCAGTCATTGCTGCCTCCAGTGGATCAGCCCTTGGCGCCGGCACACATGACCTCGGCCGACGCGACGACTTCGCCGTTGACCTTGGCTTCGCCGTAGTACCAGCCCATGTTGCGGATCAGGCGCTTCATCTGCACGTCCAGCATCAGCACGTCACCGGGCACGACCTGCTTGTTGAAGCGGGCGTTTTCCACCTTGACCATGTAGAACAGCTTGGACTGCGCATCGCGGCCGAGCGTGAGCTGGGTCATGACGCCGCCAGCCTGCGCCAGCGCTTCGATGATCAGCACCCCGGGCATGATCGGGCGGCCCGGGAAGTGGCCCTGGAAGAACGGCTCGTTGATGCTGACGTTCTTCTGCGCCAGGATCCGCTTGGCCTCGACGTCGAGTTCAAGCACCCGGTCCACCAGCAGGAACGGGTAGCGGTGCGGAAGCAGTTCCTGGATCTGGCAGACGTCGATCGGAAGCTGCAGCGAATCGTTCATTCTTTCTCCTTGCCAGCAGCCAGAACGCGGCGAGCCAATGCGTCCAGCTGCTTGAAGCGCGCGGCGTTCTTGCGCCACGTGCGGTTGTCGGTCAATGGGGTGCCGGACGAATACTCGCCCGGCTCATGGATGGAGTTGCGGACCACCGACTTGCCGGTGATCACGACCTTGTCGCAGATCTCGAGGTGGCCGACCACGCCAACGTGGCCGCCGAGCAGGCAGTAACGGCCGATCTTGGCGCTGCCGGCGATGCCGGTGCAGCCGGCAATGGCCGAGTGGGCGCCGATCTGCACGTTGTGGGCAATCTGCACCAGGTTGTCCAGGCGAACATCCTCGGCAAGGACGGTGTCTTCCAGCGCGCCACGATCAACACAGGTATTGGCGCCGATCTCGCAATCATCGCCGATGCGGACACCGCCGAGCTGCGGCACCTTGATCCACTTGCCAGCGTCCATCGCCAGGCCGAAGCCATCGGCGCCGAGTACGGCACCGGGATGCACGCGCACGCGCTTGCCCAGCGTGACCCGGGTGACCAGGGTCACGCGGGCGATCAGCTCACAGCCGGTATCCAGGCTGCAGTCCTCGCCGATCACGCTGCCGGTGCCGATGATGCAGTTCTCACCGACGACGCTGCGCGCACCGACCGTGACGAACGGGCCGATATGGGCGCTGGCGGCGACCTGGGCGCTGGGATCGATCACTGCGCTGGGATGGATGCCCGGCGGGCGGGTCGGCGCGATGTCGAACAGCGCGGCAATCTTGGCGAATGCGGTGTACGGGTCCTTGGCGACGAGCGCGGCGCCGGGGGCGGCCTCGACGTCATCGGCACGCAGGACCACCAGCGAAGCCCGGCTGTCGGCCAGCTGGACGCGATAGCGGGGGTTGGCAAGGAAGGTCAGCTGGCCAGGACCGGCATGGGCGAGGGTAGCCACGCCATGGATGGCGGTAGCGGGATCGCCATGGACCTGCAGGCCGAACTGCTCGGCGAGTTGCTGGGCGGTGTAGGTGGGAGTATTCACGGCGGGAGTTTAACGTGTGACGCCATTTCGGTCATGCGGGGGGGCATATGCAGCCAACGGCAGGGCCCCTCACGGCCGGCAGAGCCAGTGTCATGGGCTGGGTCGGACGGGGCGGGGCTGCGGGGGGCGGCGCAAGTACGTCCATGTAGCCTTGGTCGCCGCATCCATGCGGCTCACACCCCCGCAGCCCCACCCCGTCCGACCTCCGACGGCCTGGCGCGAGTGCCAGCCACGGAAAAACAGAAAAGATCAAAAGCAGAGCGGGCGCTTCCGGCATCCAGGCCAAACGAAAACGCCGGGCAGAGCCCGGCGCTTCGCACCCCGTCTGGTGGAGAGCCCCCTTTGTTAAGGGGGGGGCGCGCCCCTGGGAATCGCAGGAGCGATTCCCAACGTTGCTATGCAACGGCCCGAAGGGCGCATGCCATGGATGGCATGCGTAGCGGCGCGGGGGATAGGTGGAATGCGGGGGCAGTTCTGGCGAACCGCCTCGCGGTTCGTCAGAACTGCCCACCGAACGTGAATTGCAGGCGTTCGATCTTGTCATCGTCTTCCTTCTTCAGCGGGAAGGCGTAGCTGATCGAGATCGGGCCGACCGGGGCGCGCCACAGCAGGGCCACACCGGTGGATACGCGCAGCTCGTTGGCCTTGAAGTTGTCCACGCCGGTATACACGTTGCCGAAGTCGACGAAGGCCGACACGCGCGCCGACGGGCTGTCGAACAGGCGCGGGAAGTAGGCTTCCACCGAACCGACGGTCTTCAGCGAGCCACCCAGCGGCTGGCCTTCTGGGTAGCCGCGGGTAACTTCGCGCGGGCCGAGGGTGTTGTCCTCGAAGCCGCGTACCGAGTTGGTACCACCGGCGTAGAAGTTCTCGAAGAACGGCAGGCCGCTGGCGGTGACGGTGCGGGTGGTGCCATCCGGATTGGTCAGCGTACGGGTGTAGTCCTTGCCGTAGGCATCACCGTAGCCGATTTCGGCGCGGGTGTTGATCACCAGCGACGGCATGATCGGCCAGTACTTGCTGATCTGGTAGTTCAGCTTGTAGTACTCGATGGTCGAACCCGGCAGCGTGGTTTCCAGGCCCACGCGCTGGTAGGTACCGCGGGTCGGCATGAAGTAGTCGTTGCGCGAGTCGCGCGCCCAGCCCAGCTCGGTGCGCCAGGCATGGAAGGTGCGCTTACCGACGGCGTTGATGTAGTCGATGATCGACTGCGGGGTCGAGCCTTCGTAGGTGGTGATCTGGTTGCTGTCGATGCCGAACATCAGCGAGACGGTGTCGGTCTCGGTCAGCGGCACGCCGAACACCACCTGCGCGGCACCGTTGGTGCTGTTGTACTGCGCGGTGTTGAAGTCGGAGTAATCCAGTTCGCGCCAGGACAGGTTGTAGCCCAGCGACACGCCGTCATCGGTGAAGTACGGGTTGGTGTAGCTGAAACCGTAGCGCTGCAGGTAGCTGCTGCGCGAGGCTTCGACCGACACGCGGTTGCCGCCACCGAGGAAGTTGTTCTGCGACAGCTGCACCGAGGTGGTCATGCCGTAGGACTGCGAGTAACCCAGGCCGAACACGAAGCTGCCCGAGGTGGTTTCCTTGACGTTGTAGACGACGTCGACCTGGTCGTTGCTGCCGCTGACGGCCGGGGTCTCCACTTCCACCGATTCGAAGTAGCCCAGGCGCTGCAGGCGGATCTTGGAGCGGTCGATCGCGGCCTGCGAGTACCAGCTGTTCTCGAACTGGCGCATTTCGCGACGCATCACTTCATCGGACGTGCGGGTGTTGCCGCGGAACAGGATGCGGCGCACCGACACGCGCGGGCCGGGCACGACCTGCATGTTGATGGCCACGGTCTGCTCGGCGCGGTTGGTGGTCGGGATCGGGTTCACCTTGGCGAACGCGTAGCCGATGTTGGACAGCGAATTGGTGATGGTGTCCGAGCTGAATTCCAGCAGGGCACGCGAGAACGTGTCGCCGGACTTCTGGATCACCATGCGCTCGACGTCCTCCTGCGGGAGGATGGTGTCGCCGCTGACCTTGATCTCGGAGATCTTGTACTGCGCACCCTCGGTCACGCCCGCGGTCAGGAACATGTCGCGCTTGTCGGGGCTGATCGAGACCTGGGTGGAATCGATGCTGAAATCGACGTAGCCGCGATCCAGGTACCAGGAGTTGAGCTTTTCCAGGTCACCGGACAGCTTTTCCTTGGAGTACTGGTCGTCACGGCGGTACCACGACGCCCAGTTGTGCTCCTTGGACTCCCAGGTCTCCAGGATGTCCTTGCTCTCGAACTTCTCGGTGCCCACCAGGTTGACGTGGCGGATCTTGGCGGCCTTGCCTTCCTTGATGGCGATGGCGATGTCCACGCGGTTGCGGTCCAGCGGGCTCACCGTCGGGGTGATGTCGACGTTGTACTTGCCACGGTCGTTGTACTGGCGGCGCAGTTCCTGGGTCACGCGGTCCAGGCTCAGGCGATCGAAGGTGCCGCCCTCGGTCAGGCCGATGTCGGACAGGCCCTTGAGCAGCTGGTCGGACTTGATGTCCTTGTTGCCGGTCACGGTCAGCTTGTTGATCGCCGGGCGTTCCTTGACGGTCACCACCAGGATCGTGCCCTGGCGGTCCAGCTGCACGTCTTCGAAGAAGCCGGTCTTGTACAGGGCGCGGATCGTCTCGCCGACCTTGTTGTCGGTGATCGTCTCGCCGCGTTCCACCGGCAGGTAGGTGAACACCGTGCCCGAGCTGATGCGCTGCAGGCCATCGACGCGGATGTCGCTGACAGTGAAGGGCTCGGCTGCCTGGGCCAGGGCGGGAGCGCCGGTGACGGCGGCGAGGGCGAGGGCCAGCAGGCGGCGATTGGGGAGTCGCGTCATGTCACGTCCGGTAGGAAGGTCGATTTCATTGGTGCGGGATGCCGACGCTGTAGACGGCAACAACGTGGAAAAGTTCATCGCGGGACCAGGCCGAGGATGTCGTTGTAGAACGCCAACCCCATCAGCCCGGCCAGCAACGCCAGGCCGATGTATTGGCCGGCGGCGATGGCACGCTCGCTCAGCGGGCTGCCCTTGACCAACTCGATAAGGTAATACAGCAGGTGGCCGCCGTCCAAGATCGGGATCGGCAGCAGGTTGATGATGCACAGGCTGAGCGACAGCAGGGCAAGGAACTGCAGGAACCAGTCGAGGCCGCGCTTGGCCGAGACATTGGCCACGCGGGCGATGGTGACCGGCCCGGAAACGTTCTGCAGCGAGGCCTTGCCGGTCACGATGCGACCCATCATGCCCAGCGAGTCGGCGGCCAGGCGGCCGGTCTCGCGCACCGCCACGGTCACCGCATCCAGCGGGCCATAGCGCAGCAGGGTGTCGTAGGCGGGGCTGTAGCTGGTGGGGAAGCCGACGCCGATCTGCCAGACCGGATTGCCCTTGCCGTCCTTGCCCTGGCGCGGGGTGACTTCCAGCGCCAGGCGCTCGCCGCCACGCAGGACCTCGATCATTCCGGGCCCGCCGGCACGGCCCAGGGCCTGGATCTCGCCGATCACCTGGTCGACGCTGTCGATGCGCTGGCCATCGATGGCCACGATCAGGTCGCCTGGCTGCAGTTGCCCTGCCACCACGGAGTCCGCAGTCAGCGACTCCACTTGCGCCGGCTGCAGCCACGACTGCCAGTGCAGGCCAGCCAGGATCGGCACCCGCCGCTCATCGAAACCCGCCGGCAGCTGCGACAGCGGCAGGGTGCGCGTGCGTACCTGGTCGGCCGTATCCAGCACTTCCAGCTTCACGTCGCGGCGGTCCATCGCGGCTGCGGTCAGCGCCATGCTGGCCTCGCCGAGGGTGACCACCTGGCGGTCGTCCACGCGCAGCACGCGGTCGCCGCTGGCCAGGCCGGCACTGGCGGCGATGCCGCTGACACGGCCGATGGTGGGCGAGTAATCCTGCTTGCCAATCACGAACATCGCCCACAGCAGCAGGATGCACAGCAGCAGATTGGCGATCGGGCCGGCGGCAACGATCGCGATGCGCTGCCAGACGGTTTTGTGGTTGAAGGCCTGGCCGCGCTCGTGCGGGTGGACTTCGACCTCGCGTTCGTCGAGGAACTTCACGTAACCGCCCAGCGGGATGGCGGCGATGGCGAACTCGGTGCCGTGCCTGTCGCGGCGCGACCACAGCGGCCGGCCGAAGCCGACCGAGAAACGCAGGATCTTGACCCCGCACAGGCGCCCGACCCAGTAATGCCCGAACTCGTGGAAGGTGACCAGCAGCCCGAGGCTGACGATCATCCACCAGACCGATCCGATGAAGTCAGTCATGCAGGCTCACAGTGGTGGGCAGGGGCGGCGGCGTCATGCTGGGCGAGGCGGTCGTTCAGGCGGCGTCGATGGCGTTCAGGGTGAGCTGGCGTGCCCGCTGGTCGGCGGACAACAGGATCTCCAGTGTATCGGCTGGCTGGGTCGGCAGTGTTGAAAGAGCGTTAGCAACCAGCTCCGGGATCGTCAGGAAACCGATCCGGCCCTGAAGAAACGCTGAAACCGCCTCTTCATTGGCGGCGTTCAGCACCGCCGGTGCGGTGCCGCCGGCCTGCATGGCCTGCCAGGCCAGCGCCAGGCAGGGGAAGGCGTCAGTATCCGGGGCCTCGAAATCCAGGCGGCCCTGGACCAGCAGGTCCAGCCCGGCCACGCCCGATTCGATGCGCTGCGGCCAGCCCAGGCCGACGGCGAGAGTGGTGCGCATGTCCGGCAGGCCCATCTGGGCCAGGGTCGAGCCATCGACGAACTCGACCAGCGAATGGACCAGGCTCTGCGGGTGCACCAGCACCTCGATGCGCTCGCCGGGCACGCCGAACAGGTGGTGGGCCTCGATGACTTCCAGGCCCTTGTTCATCAATGTCGCCGAATCGACCGAGATCTTCGGCCCCATCGACCACTTGGGGTGGGCAACGGCCTGGGCCGGGGTGACCTGGGCCAGTTCGGCGCGGCTGCGGCCACGGAACGGGCCGCCGGAGGCGGTCAGCAGGATCCGGCGCACGCCGGCGCCGTCGACACTGGCATCGCGCGAGCGCAGGCACTGGAAGATCGCGCTGTGCTCGCTGTCGATCGGGATGATTTCGGCACCGGCACGTTCGGCCGTCCGGGTCAGCAGTTCGCCGGCCAGCACCAGCGATTCCTTGTTGGCCAGCAGGATGCGCTTGCCGGCGGCCGCGGCAGCCAGGGTCGAGGACAGGCCGGCCGCGCCGACGATGGCCGCGACCACGGTATCGCAGGCATCGCTGGCGGCCAGCTGGTCCAGCGCGGCCTGGCCGGCATGGGCCTCGGTGGCAAGGCCGGCCTCGCGCAGGCCGTCACGCAGTTCGGCGAACAGCGATGCGTCGGCGATCACCGCGTGCGCGGGTCTGTGCTGGCGGCACAGCGCCAGCAGCGCCTGCACCTGGCGGCCGGCAGCGAGCACCGTGGCCTGGTAGCGGTGCGGGTGGCGGGCGATCACGTCCAGCGTGGAGGCGCCGATCGAGCCGGTAGCGCCGAACACGGCGACCCGGCGCAGGTCTGCAGCAGCATTCATGGTCAGAACCCGAAGATTTCCTTGCCCAGCGCGAACACCGGCACGGCGGCGAGGACGCCGTCGACCCGGTCGAGCACGCCACCGTGGCCCGGGATCAGGTGGCCTGAGTCCTTGGCGCCGGCATGGCGCTTGATCAGGCTCTCGAACAGGTCGCCCAGGACCGAGGCGAACACCGCCACCACCGCGGTGATCAACAGGCCGGGCAGGTGTGCGGCATCGATGCCAGCCAGCCAGCCCAGGCCGAGGGCCACGGCGACACCGGCCAGCAGGCCGCCGAACAGGCCTTCCCAGGTCTTGTTGGGGCTGATCCGCGGCGCCAGCTTGTGCTTGCCGAAATGGCGGCCAGCGAAATAGGCGCCCGAGTCGGCCGCCCACACCAGCGCCAGAGCAGCCAGCAGCCACAGGTGGCCCTGCTGGCCCGGCGGATCGCCGCCGGCATGGATCAGCACCAGCGCGGCCCAGGCCGGGACGATGGCCAGGGTACCGGCCAGCATCTTCAGGATCCGCGAGGGTGCCGACGGCTGTGCACCGAAGTTGAAGAAGCGCAACCAGAGCAGCGCGGCCAGCCACCAGGCAACGCCGGCCAGCGTGGTTATCTGGAACAGGACCAGGGTGCTGCCATCGGCCCAGACCAGCAGCACCATCAGCAGCAGGTTCAGCACCAGCAGCACGGTGCGCGCCAGGGTGTCTTCGATACCGGCCAGCTTCAGCCATTCCCACAGGCCGATCAGCAGCACGGCGGCGGCGGCGGCGGCCAGCCATTGCGTGGGCAGCAGCAGGATCGCCGCAATGGCTAGCGGCGCCATGATCAGCGCGGCAAGGACTCGGGTCTTGGTCATGGGCTGGAAGTCTCGGTGGCCAGTGCGGCAATCTGGGCGCTGGTCAGGCCGAAACGACGCTCGCGACCGGCATAGGCGTCGAGCGCCTGCTGCAGCTGCCCGGCGTCGAAGTCCGGCCACAGGGCCTCGGTGAACCACAGTTCGGTATAGGCGAGCTGCCACAGCAGGAAGTTGCTGATGCGGGTGTCGCCGCCGGTGCGGATGAACAGGTCCGGCGGCGGCAGGTCGGCCAGGGCCACCTGGCTGCCCAGCAGCGCTTCGTCGATCTGCTCGGGCAGCAGGCGACCGGCCGCCACTTCGACGGCCAGGGCGCGCGCGGCGCGGGCGATGTCCTGGCGGCCACCGTAGCTGGCAGCGATCGACAGGGTCAGGGTGGTGTTGTCGGCGGTGCGCTGCTCGGCCAGCTGCATGCGGCTGACCAGCCCGGCGCCGAAGCGCTCGCGTTCGCCGATGAAGCGCACGCGCACGCCACGCCGGTGCAGCTCGTCCACTTCGCGGTCGAGTGCACCGAGGAACAGCTTCATCAGCGCGTCCACTTCCTCCTGCGGCCGGCCCCAGTTCTCGCTGGAGAAGGCGAACAGGGTCAGCGCCGGAATGCCCAGTTCAAGGCAGCGCTCGATGGTGCGGTTGACCGCGCGCGCGCCGGCACGGTGGCCGATCACCCGGGGGCGACGGCGCTGCTGTGCCCAACGCCCATTGCCATCCATGATGATGGCAATGTGGCGGGGCAGGGAGGCAGGCAACGGAGGCGGGACTGAAGGCATCGACTTCAGACCGACAGCAGTTCTTTTTCCTTGTCGGCAACGACCTTGTCGACGTCCTTGATGTTGGCGTCGGTCAGCTTCTGGATGTCGTCTTCGCCGCGCTTCTTCTCGTCTTCGCTGATCGCTTTGTCCTTGACCAGCTTGGCGATTTCCTTGTTCGCGTCCTGACGGATGTTGCGGATCGCGATCTTGGCGCCTTCCCCTTCCTTCTGCACCTGCTTGACCAGCTCCTTGCGGCGCTCTTCGGTCGGCGGCGGCATGTTGATGCGGATCGCGGTGCCCAGCGTGTTCGGAGTGAACTCGGCGTTGTAGAGACCCTTTTCGATCTCCTTGATCATGCCTTTGTCGAACGGGGTGACCAGCAGCGAGTGGGCGTCGGCGTTGGAGATCGACGCGACCTGGTTCAGCGGGGTGCTGGCGTTGCCATAGGCGCTGACCGTCACGCGGTCCAGCAGGGCCGGGGTGGCACGGCCGGTCCGGATGGAGGTGAGGGTGTGCTTCAGAGCGTCAATGCTCTTGGCCATGCGCGTCTGCGCGTTGTTCTTGATGTCGTTGAGCATCGCCCGGTCCTGGATGTATCTGGAATCGGGCGATTATAGGCGAATACGGGACGCTGCCGGGCCTGAATCGGCCCGGTCGTCGCTTTGCGCTCAGGCTCAGGCCGGGTCGCGGCCCTGGACCAGGGTGCCGATGTTCGCGCCGTTGAGGATCTTCAGCAGTTCGCCCGGCTGGCCCATGTCGAACACGCGCATCGGCAGGTCGCTGTCGCGGGCCAGAGCGAAGGCCGCTGTGTCCATCACTTCCAGGCCGCGGCGGATCACTTCGTCGTAGCTCAGGCTGTCGAAGCGGACCGCATCGCTGTGCTTGTTCGGGTCCTTGTCGTACACGCCATCGACCTTGGTGGCCTTCAGCAGCAGGTCGGCGCCGATCTCGATCGCGCGCAGTGCGGCGCCGGAGTCGGTGGTGAAGAACGGGCTGCCGACGCCGGCAGCGAAGATCACCAGGCGGCCCTTTTCCAGGTGGCGGATGGCGCGGCGGCGGATGTAGTCCTCGCACACGTCGTTGATCTTGATCGCGCTCATCACCCGGGCCTTGGCACCCAGCTTCTCGAGGGCGTCCTGCATGGCCAGGGCGTTGATGACGGTGGCCAGCATGCCCATCTGGTCGCCGGTTACGCGGTCCATGCCGCCGGCGGCCAGGCCGGCGCCGCGGAAGATGTTGCCACCTCCGATCACCAGCGCCACTTCGGCACCGGCCTGCTGGGCTTCGATGACCTCACGGGCGAGGCGATTGATGATCTTGGGGTCGATGCCGTAGTCCTCGTCTCCCATCAGCGCCTCCCCGGAGAGTTTCAGAAGGATGCGGCGATAGGCGAGCTTGGACATGGGGACCTCGGGTGCGTGGAAATCGCGGGCGATTCTACGCGCATGCGGCGTTGTGCCAAAGTGTTTTGTGCACTGCGGCGCAGAATCTGGTGGTTCGCCCGGTCTGCCGGGGCGCCCCGTTCAGCCCAGTTCGGCGCTGGCTGTGGCCGACAGCTCGTCATGGCCCAGCGCCCCCGGCGAGCGGGCGATCACCCGGTTGCGGCCCAGGTTCTTGGAGCGGTACAGCACATCGTCGGCGGCGCGCAGCAGGTCCTGGACGTCGGCGAAGCGCTCGTAGCCGCCCTGGGTGGCCACGCCGGCGGAGAAGGTGACGAACAGCGGACCACCCTCCAGCTCGGCCATCGGCGTGGCGACGATGTTGGCCAGCACCCGGCGGATCACGTCCAGGGCCACGCTTTCGCTGGTGTTGGGCAGCAGCGCGACGAACTCCTCGCCGCCGAAGCGGGCCACGGTGTCGCTGTTGCGCAACTGGCCCTGCAGCTTGCCGGCGAAGGCGCGCAGCACCTCGTCGCCGGTCAGGTGGCCGTGGGCGTCGTTGATCTTCTTGAAGTCGTCCAGGTCGATGAAGGCCACCGACAGTGGCCAGCCCTGGCGGCCGGCACGCAGGAATTCCTGCTCCAGCACCGCTTCCAGCTGGCGGCGGTTGAGCACGCCTGTCAATGCATCACGATGGGCCTGGTCGGCCAGGCGCTTGGCGCGCGCCTCGAATTCGTCGGCACGGCGGCGTGCCTGGTCGGCATCCTGCAGTTCGCGCAGGTTGCGCAGCGTGGCCAGTTCCTGCGCATGATCGATCAGCTCGCGCACCCGCGCCGGAGAATTGAGGCCGGCATCGAACAGGCTGGCGATGTCGGGCAGGGCCTCGCTGATGCGGGCCAGCACCTGGTCGAAGCGCGCGCTGTCCAGCTCCAGGCGGTCGTGCACCTGCTGCAGGGCGCGCTCGCGCGCGGCATCGGCGTCGCTATCCAGCCAGATGTCGGCCACTGCGCCGGACAGTTGCACGCAGGCCTGGAATGGCGATTCGGCGGCGTCCTCGTCCTCGCTGTGGCTGATGCTCTCCACCAGGTAGCGGGGCAGGCCCCATTGCTCGGCCACCCAGGCGCCGACGTCGGCGTGGCTGCAGCCCAGCGCCTCGCGCTCGAGGGAAACCAGGTCGATGTTGTCGCGTGCTTCGCGCAGCAGCGGCAGGTAGCGCTCCGACTCGGCCTGGGTCAGGCACAGCACGCCCAGGTCCTGCAGCAGTCCGGCCAGCATCAGCTCCTCCAGCCGGCGCAGGCCGCGCGCCTGGCCCAGCTGGCTGGCCGCCAGGGCACTGAGGATGCTGCGCTTCCACGCGCGCTGGCGCAGGTCATGATCGGCGCCACCGCCGGTCAGGCCCTGGGTGACGGTGAAGCCGAGGGCGAGGCTGATCGTGGCGTTCAGGCCCAGCATGGTCAGCGCCTGGCCGAGGTTCTCGATGCGGCGGCGGCTGGCATACAGCGGCGAATTGGCGATGCGCAGCATGCGAGCGCTCAGCGCCATGTCGATGGCGATGATGTCGGCGGCGGTGGCGATGTCCGCTTCCGGGTCCTGAGCCAGTTCGATGATGCGCAGGGCAATACCGGGTGGCGAAGGCAGGTTGCGGCAGAGCGCCAGGGCAGCTGTCAGCTCGGGAGGCATGTCGGGTCGTTCAATTCCATTGGGGCAAGAATACCTAGGAATGCATCACAGTCCGCGATTTTCGTTCCTGCTAAGTGACTGAGGATTCCCTGCGACTGAGTATCGGCTTGATTCGAGCGCAACGCAAAGGTGCCGGTTGTGCGCACCAACGGTGCGCACCCACCGATGGGCCATGGGTTAATCCCTAGGCCCATGCATAAAAAAAGAGCCGCGGTTTCCCGCGGCTCCTTCTGGTCGTTTCACAGCCGAAGGGCTGGAATCAGACCTGCATCGCCTTGGCAACTTCGGCGGCGTAGTCTTCCACCACCTTTTCGATGCCTTCGCCGACGATCAGCAGCTTGAAGCCTGCCACGTCCGCGCCAGCGGCCTTGACCACCTGCTCGACGGTGGTGTCGCCCAGCACGTAGGTCTGGCCGTACAGGGTCACGTCGCTGACGATCTTGTTGATCTTGCCGCTGATGATCTTTTCCAGGATGTCGGCCGGCTTGGCCTTGTCCTTCTCGGTCATCTTGGCCAGCTCGATTTCCTTTTCCTTTTCGACGAACTCGGCCGGAACGTCCGCAGCCTTGTTGTGCGGCGGCTTCAGCGCGGCCACGTGCATCGCCAGGCCACGGGCCAGCTCGACGTCGCCGCCGATCAGGTCGACCAGCACGCCAACCTTGCCGTTGGTGTGGACGTAGGCACCGATGTTGCCGGTGGTGTCGACCTTGACCATGCGGCGGATCTGGATGTTCTCACCCAGGGTCTGCACGGCGGTGGCGCGGGCTTCTTCAACGGTGCGGCCGTCGGCCAGCGTGGCGGCCTTCACGGCTTCGACGTCGGTGGCGCCCGATGCCAGGGCAGCGGCAGCGACGGCGTTGACGAAGGACTTGAAGTTGTCATCGTTGGCGACGAAGTCGGTTTCCGAGTTGACTTCGACCAGCACGGCCTTGCCGCCGTCCTGGGCCAGGCCCAGACGGCCTTCGGCGGCCACGCGGTCAGCCTTCTTGTCGGCCTTGGCAGCGCCGGACTTGCGCATGGCTTCAGCAGCGGCGTTGATGTCGCCGTTGGCTTCGGTAAGCGCCTTCTTGCATTCCATCATGCCGGCGCCGGTGCGCTCGCGCAGTTCCTTGACCAGGGAAGCAGTGATTTCCACGGGATTACCTCACGAAAGAAAGGGGTTGGGCCGGCATGGTGGCCGGCCCGTGTGACACGGTCCTGTCACGCGCCAGGGGCTGCGTGCAGGGAGGGTGGACGCCGGGCGTCCACCCGGGGCCTGGATCAGGCCTGGGCGTCGTCGCCCTTCTTGGCAGCCTTCTTGGCCGGAGCGCGGCGGGCCGGCTTCTCTTCGCCTTCAGCAGCGGCTTCAGCGAACTCTTCCTCGCGCACCGAAGCGGCGTGCGGGGCAGCGGCCTTGCCTTCCAGCACGGCGTCGGCAGCGGCGCGGGCGTACAGCTGCACAGCGCGGATGGCGTCGTCGTTGCCCGGGATGGCGTAGTCCACCAGTTCCGGGTTGTAGTTGGTGTCGACCACGGCGATGACCGGAATGCCCAGCTTCTTGGCTTCCTTGATCGCGATGTCTTCGTGGCCGATGTCGATCACGAAGATGGCGTCCGGCAGACGGTTCATGTCCTTGATGCCGCCCAGCGAGGCTTCCAGCTTGTCGCGCTCGCGACGCAGGCCCAGCACTTCGTGCTTGACCAGCTTCTCGAAGGTGCCGTCGGTTTCACCGGCTTCCAGTTCCTTCAGGCGGGCAACCGACTGCTTGACGGTACGGAAGTTGGTCAGGGTGCCGCCCAGCCAACGCTGGTTCATGAACGGCATGCCGCAACGCTCGGCTTCTTCCTTGATGGTTTCGCGGGCGCTGCGCTTGGTGCCCAGGAACAGGACGGTGCCGCGCTTCTGGGCAACCGACGAGATGAAGTTCATCGCATCGTTGAACAGCGGGACGGTCTTTTCCAGGTTGATGATGTGGATCTTGCCGCGGGCGCCGAAGATGTACGGAGCCATCTTCGGGTTCCAGTAGCGGGTCTGGTGGCCGAAGTGGACGCCGGCTTCCAGCATCTGACGCATGGTGACCTGGGGCATTGCAATACTCCTGATATGGAACCAGCGATTCCGCCCGCGGGATAGGTATGCGGGACGCGTGGAAGCGCGATCGGTTCCGGGGTTGGGCTTCCCTGTTGCCTCCGTGGCCGAACTCCTCGCGGAGCACCCCGGCACGGATGGGGGCAGCAGGTGTGGATTCACCGGTGACGTCCGGTGTGGACGGGCTCCCGCGCACGCAGGCGGCAGGAATCCGGTCGATTATAGCCCGCTGGGGCGTCCGCTGCAATTGCAGGGTCAGATGCGGCCAGATCGACCTCGCGGCCGTCCTGCAGACGGGCCCGGAAGTGGCCGCCCACATAGCCATCGGGGCGGGCAGGCAGGGGCCAGCGGCGTTCATGGCCTGCGAGGATATAGCCGGCCAGCCCGGCCACCAGCAGCGACGATTGGCCGTCGGCCGCTATGAATCGCAGATCGTGCAGGCGGCCATGCAGCGTACTGGAATTGCTGAGTCGCAGCATGGGCTGAGGCCCAAGTGCCTCGACGCGGGCCTGCAGCCGGGCATGCAGCGCTGGCGCCGCTGGGCTGCGGAACAACGGCAGCGAGTAGCGGGGCAATCCCGGCAAGGCCGGCGCCAGCACGATCCGATAGGCCTGTTCACCCACCGATGCTGGCGGACCGCCTGGCAGCAGCCAGACGCGCTGGGTGCTGCCAGGGGCCAGGTCCAGCCGCGCAGGGCTGACCCGGATCCGGTCGCTGGGCTGCAGTCGTTCGGCGTCCAGTTGCTGCTCCCAGGCCAGCACCTGCACCTGCCCCTGCCAGCGGCCGGGCCCCGGATTGCGCAGCCACAGTTCCGCGCGGCCGCCTTCGGCGGGTAGCTGCAGGGTGGTCGGCAACAGCTCCAGCGCCGCCGAGGGCTGCGCCAGCAGCAGTCCAAGCAGGATCAGCAGCGCGCGCATCAGTAGATGAGGGTCACGGAAGGCATTGCGCTGTCGTCTGTCGCCGGTGGTGCGAGGTCGCGGACCTGGGGCGGCACCTTGGGGGCGTCACTGCGCTGGTGTGGCGCCGCGCAACGGGGAGCGCCGGCATCGTCGCTGCAGGATTCGACCACGGTCAGCCGGATCTGCAGCGTGCTGCTGCGCGGTTCGGCGCGGGCCGGCGTGCTGGCGACCAGCATCGCCCCGATCAGAAATGCGCGAACCACCTGCCACCCACCGTGCTTAAAGACTCGCTGCGCGGTATCGGCCGGACGCCCCGCAACTGTAGCGCCGAGCCCGCGCTTGGCACGGGCTTCGCTCCGGTGGGGGCCGACCGTTGGTCGGCACGCAGGTCAGTAGTTGATCGTCACCGTCACCAGGTCGTTGTAGGTGCCGGCCGGGGGCTGGCCGGTGACCGGCGGTACCCGGCCGTAGATGGTCAGCTGCTGTGCGCTTCCGGTGCCGGTGCTGCTGGCCGTGTCGACCGTCAGGGTGTTGCCCCAACGCTGGCTTCGTGCCGGATCCCGGTACAGCTCGTAGGGCAGGTAGTAGGTGCTGTTGCCGATGGTGGTGGCCATGCGCCGGGTGGTGGTGGCGGCGGGATTGTTCCGGCCGTTGTTCAGGCCGACCTGGAAGGCGGTGTTCTTCAGGCAGGTCAGGGTGAGGGTGGCGGTCTGGTCGACGTTGGCCGGGATGCCGCCGGTGACGTTGCCGAAATTCATGTTGGTGGTGACGTAGCTGCCGCATTGCGGCAGCACGTTGGCGGTAGCGGTGAAACTGAAGGCCGCGCTCGCGCTGTTGGTACCGGTGGCGCCGCCGTTGCATGTGGCGGGGACGGTGGCGCTACCGGCCAGCACCTCGTTCCAGGCCCAGGTCAGCACCACGCTGGCACCGCTGAAAGTGCTGCTGTACGCGCCGGAGGCCAGGACCTGGTTGGCCGGAATCTGACCGAACAGCTGCACAGTCTGCGCACCACTACCGCCGGTCAGCAGCGGTACGTTGTAGCTCATGGTCAGCTCCTGCGCTGGCGGCGTGCCGCGCGGGACCAGGCCAGTGACCTGGCCGAAGCTGGCGTTGTTGTACAGCTGGAAATTCATCGTGTCGCTGGTAGAGGTGGCCATCGTGCGGAACGTGGAACTGCTGCCGCCGCCACTGCCTGCGCCGATGCCCACGCAGACGCGCACGCCGGTGGTGGCCAGCAGGCTCAGCGCGGCAGTGGTGCAGGTCACCGTGATGTTGAGGTTGGCCGTGCTCGGGCCGGGTGCATTGCTGTTGATGTTGCCGAAGGGCAGGGTCGGATCGGCGACCGCCGTGCAGACCGCGGTGGCGCCGGCCGGCGCCGCTGCCAGCAGGCCGGCCCACAGCAGCAGGAAGAGCAGCAGCACCCTCATGGCGCCACCTCCGGAATGCACTGCTGCGGTGCCGGCTCCGGGCGGGCACCGGACGCCACCACCTTGGGCAGGTCCGGTACCTTCACCCGGCACGGGCCATGGCTGGTGGTGACGTACAGCACGCTTCCGGCGGCGACATCTTCCAGGTAGAGCAGGCCGTCGTAGCCGACCGTGGCCTGGCGACCGTCAGGCAGCTGCACCTCGCTGCCCACCTCCAGAGGCTGGCCGTCCATCGCCAGCAGGGTCAGGCTCAGTGACGACCGCGAACGCAGCTGGAAGGTCACGCGGGTGCCGGCGCGCTGGCGCGGCGTGACCCAGTCCTCGATGCGGTCGGCACGCATGTCTTCGGGCAGGTCCAGGGTGTCGATCGAGACCCGGTTGCGCTGCCAGGACAGCAACGGACTGACCAGCAGCAGGCCGCGATCATCGGTGACACCGATCAGGCGGTTCTCAAGCCGCACCGGGACGCCGCCGACGCCATTGGTGCTGATCACCGCGAACGCATCGGATACCTCGCGCGTGGCGAAGGCGTGCCCGCCCATCCATACCAGGCTGCCGCTGGCACTGGCGTAGGCATAGTTGAGCCCGCCCTGGCGCGAGGCGCCGAATGAATAGCGGCCGACATCGTTGAGGATGCCAACTTCGGCCAGGCCGCCGTTGCCGTCCTCGCCGTGGCGCAGCTGTGCGCGCCAGCCGACGCCGCCGGCACTGCCATCGCCGGGCACCGGCTGGGTCACGTCCGCCACCCAGCTCTGGCTGTCGCCGTTGCGCTGGCTGGAGAGGCTGGCCTGGCGATTGTTGCCCAGGCTGGCAGTCATCGACAGGTAGATGCTGCGGTCATCGCTGCGGTCCAGGTTCTGGTTCACCGACAGGTAGGCCGACCAGCGTTGGCTCCAGGTGCGCGACCAGAACAGGCTGGCATAGCGGTTGTCGTCGCCGTCGGGGTAGCGCAGGCGCAGATAGCTGGCGCTGAGCGTGCCCAGCCGCAGCAGGTCCAGGCCGACCGTGGCCTGCTCGCTGATGCTTGGTGGCAGGTTGCCCTGCAGCGCGCCCAGGTCGCGGTAGTCGCCGTGGCTGCGCACGCTGCGCAGATTGACGTTGAAGCGACGGTTGTTCCAGCTGTAGCCCAGCGCCCATTGCCCACCCTGCAGGCCGTGGTAGTTACTGTGCGCATAGGCGGCATTGAACACGCCGGCGGCGCCGAGCAGCCACCAGCCGCCAATGCCGCCCTGGGCCAGGCCGCCGCCGCCTTCGGCATGCGCCTCGCCGGTGAACGCGTCGGTGACACCGCCGCGCCAGCTGGCGCTGGCTACCGTGCGATCGTCATAGGCGAAGGAGCGCTCGCCGAAATCCCGGCGCAGGTGGCCGACGCCGACCGACCAGTCCGACAGGCCCTTGGCCAGCAGCTGCTGGGTGCCGTAGAAGCTGAAGTCCAGCGTCTGCATGCGTCCGAATGCGTCGGTCACCACCACCTGCGCGGTGCCGGTGCCGCTGATGCCGGGCTGTGCTGCGAGCTGGAAGGGACCGACCGGCACCTGCCCGCTGTACTGGCGCAGGCCATCGACATACAGCTCGACCGTGGAGGGCACCACGGCCTGGCCGAGGAAGCTCGGCGTGGGCGTCAGCACGCGGTAGGGCTGCAGGCCATAGTTGCGGCCGATCTGCAGGCCGCCCAGGCGCACGGGGCGGGTCCAGTCGACGAACCCGCTGTAGAAATCGCCGACCTCCAGGGTCGTTGCGCTATCGGGGAAATCCAGGCTCCAGCGTGTGTCCAGACGCACGCTGGAGCCGCGCCAATGACGATCGCCGGGTTGCTGGTAGCGGCGGCTGATGGCGGTGTTCTCGAAAGTGCCATTGCCGATACCGAACACGCGCAGCTCCGAGCTCAGGCTGAGGGTGCCGAGCGTGTCCACCCGGCTGCCGTAGACGTCGTAGTTGAGCAGCACGCCGGGCGAGGCGCTGCCGGTGGGGGCGCGCGTCTGCGGGCGGCTGAGCACGGTGGTGGGCAGCGTCAGCTGGTCCAGCGGCACGTCCAGCGCCAAGGTCTGCATGTGGGCGTCGTAGCGCACCACCGCACCGCTGATCTGGTCCAGGTAGACCGGTGCATCGCCGCTGGCGTTGAAGCCGAGCTGGCGCAGCACTTCGGGGCTGGCCTGCAGCCGGCCACGGTTCTCGGTGAACGGCAGCAGGCCGCGCGGCGTGCTGTTGAGCGACACATCCAGGTACAGCGTCTGGCTGGCGGTCAGTGGGGTGGGGGCGGGCAGGATCGCATCGGCCGACACGCCGGATACATCAGCAGCCGTGGCCACGCCGGACACATCGGCGGCCTCGGTCGCCGCGGGAACCAGGGCAGCCAGCAACGCGCCCATCATGGCCTCAGCGAGCCGGTGGGGGCGACAGTGGCGTCTGTTCCGACTCGCCATTGAGCTTGGCCGTGATCTGGTCGTTGTCGCGGTCGATCACCGTGCGTTCGATCGGCCAGCGCATCACCTGGCCGGGCAGTACGTAGCCCAGCAGCCCGGGATGGACGATGCGCGGGCGCGTGGCGCTGCCCAGCGCGAGATCGGCGATCTGAGCGTAACTGTTGCCCGAATTGGCTACTTCGACGCCGTTGCGGCCGTCCGCCAGCTTTACCAGCCGGGCCTGCAGCTGCGGCGCCAGCGTGCCGGCCGAGGGCTGCACGAACACCGGGATCGAATAGCGCAGGACGAACTGCATGCCACCCGCGCGGGTGGCCAGGTCGGGCACCTCGTCAACGATCAGGCGGTAATGTTGCTGTGCCGCTGGCGGTTCCTTGTCCGCACGCATGACCCGCACCAGCTGCTGCTGTCCGGCGGCCAGTTCCTGCATCGGCGGAGTGGCCATCAACGCATCGGTGGGCAGCAGCTGTTCCTGGCCGTCCTGCTGCACCCAGCGGAACACGCGTACCTGCAGCTTCACCGGTGAGGTGCCGCTGTTGGTCAGCCACAATTCGCCGGCACGCTGGCGGGCTTCCAGCTGCAGGCTGGTCGGGGCCACCTGCAGGCTGGTAGCGCCGGCGGCCGCGATGGCGAGCAGGTACAGGGCGAGCAGCGCCACGCCGGTGGCGCGCCACGGGCGGGATCCGGCCATGCGGGCGTGCTCCATCAATAGGTGATCGTGGCGGTAACCGTATCCAGGTAGCTACCGGCGGCCGGGTTGTTGGTGCTCAGGTTCAGGATCTGGCCGTAGACGATGTAAGGCACGGCCAGGCCGGTGCCGATGCCGGCCTGGGTGTTGGTGCCGGTTGTGGCGCCCCAGACCAGGGTATGTGCGGCATCCTGGTAGAGCTGGTAGCCGACGTAGTTGTTGGCGGTCACCGCCGCATTGGTGTTCTTCATCCGCCGAGTGGTGACGTCATTGGCGGTGCTGGCATTGGCGCCCGCATTCAGCGAGATCGTGTACGGGGTCAGTGCCGAGCACTGGGCGGTTACCGTGCCCTGGCCCAGGGTGGGCGTGGTGGTGGTTGATGCCGCGGTGCCGAAATCCACGTTGGTCGCGGCCGCCGCCGTGATGGTGCAGGCCTTGGTGACCACCAGGGTGACATTGAAGGTGGTGGTGTCGGCGGCCATTGCCGGGCTGGACAGCAGGAACCCGGCCACGGCCCATGCCAGCGGGGATCGAACTGGGGATCGCATGAACAACCTCCCTGACCCGAAGGTCCGTTGAACAAGGCGAAGACGGCACGTTCGGTGCCGCTTGGACGACGGTGGGTCCAGCTTAGGAGGCGTAAGTGTCTGTAATCCGTGATAATTAGGCAGACGAAAGAGCGGAGGCCATCACGCTTTCACTTTCATTGCCGGAACCGTGCATGACCCGGATCGGCAGTTGGGTGGCGTTCGTTCAGATTGCGGCCGGATCGGCGATAATGGGTGCCATGAGCGTGAATCTGAAAACCCCGCAGGAAATCGAGATGATGCGCATCGCCGGCCGCCTGGCCAGCGAAGTGCTCGACATCGTCACCCCCCACGTCAAGCCCGGTGTCACCACCGAGGAACTGGACCGCATCTGCCACGACCACATCGTGAACGTGCAGGGCGCGATTCCGGCCAACGTCGGCTACCGCGGCTTCCCGAAGACCGTGTGCACCTCGGTCAACAATGTCATCTGCCACGGCATCCCCAGCGAAGGGAAGGTGCTCAAGGATGGCGACATCATCAATATCGACGTCACCGTCATCAAGGACGGCTGGCACGGCGACACCAGCCGCATGTACTTCGTCGGCACCCCGTCGGTGATGGCCCGCCGCCTGGTGGAAACCACGTACGAAGCCATGTGGCGCGGCATCCGCGCGGTGCGCCCGGGGGCCACCCTGGGCGACATCGGCCATGCCATTCAGAGCTATGCCGAAGGCGAGCGTTTCAGCGTGGTGCGCGAGTACTGCGGCCACGGCATCGGCAAGGTCTACCACGACGAGCCGCAGGTGGTGCATTACGGCCGCCCGGGCCAGGGCCTGGTGCTGCAGCCCGGCATGACCTTCACCATCGAACCGATGATCAACGAGGGCACCCGCTACAACAAGGTGCTGCCGGATGGCTGGACCGTGGTGACCAAGGACCGCAAGCTGTCGGCGCAGTGGGAGCACATGGTCGCGGTCACCGAGACCGGCGTCGACGTGCTGACGCTGTCGCCGGGCGAGTCGCAGGTCTCCTGACGATGCTGCCGGCGAGTTCGCTGCTGGACACGCCGGCCGCGTCGCTCAACGACCCGGACTGGGCTGCTGCCGCGCGCCAGGCGCTGCAGCAGGCCGACGCGCGCCTGTATCGCCGCTTCGACCAGGGCGACAACATCGAGCGCCTGCTGGCGCTGCGGGCGCGCGCGGCCGACCATCTGATCCGCCTGGCCTGGCAGCGTTGCCTGCCGGCCGACAGCGGCCTGTCGCTGTTCGCGGTCGGTGGCTATGGCCGGGGGGAACTGTTTCCGCGTTCGGACATCGACCTGCTGGTGTTCGGCGACCCGCCCGCACAACTGGCGCATGAAGCGGCATTGGCACGCCTGTTCGCGCTGCTGTGGGACTGCGGATTGGCGGTCAGCCATGCGGTGCGTTCTGCATTGCAGTGCCGCGAGGCGGCGGCTGACCAGACCGTGCTGACCGCGCTGATCGAGGCGCGTCCGATCCTGGCTGATGATGCAGCGCGCCGTGCGCTGCGCGAGGCCATCGACGACCGCGAGCTGTGGCCGGCGCGTGCCTTCTTCCTGGCCAAGCTGGAAGAGCTGCGCAACCGCCACCAGCGCTTCGGCGATACTGCCGACAACCTGGAGCCGGATCTCAAGGATGGTCCCGGCGGCCTGCGCGATCTCAACACGCTGGGCTGGATGGCGCTGCGCGCCTTCGGCGTACGCGACCTGGAAGCGCTGGTCGGCCTGGGCCACCTGGGTGCCGACGAAGCGGCTGCGCTGAAGCGCGAGCGTGCGGTGCTGGCGCGGCTGCGCTTCGGCCTGCACCTGGTCGCGCGCCGCCCGGAAGAGCGCCTGCGTTTCGATTACCAGAAGACCCTGGCCGCGCGCCTGGGCTTCGAAGACGATGCCGAGAATCTCGGTGTCGAGAAAATGATGCAGGGCTTCTACCGCGCCGCGCTAGTGGTGCGCCGGATCAGCGACCGCCTGCTGCAGCGCTTCGAGGAACAGTTCGATGGCGAGGCCCAGCCGGAACCGCTGACCGTGGGCTTCTCCCTGCGCCGCGGCTACCTGGCCGCCAACGAGGCCGACTGGCCGCGCGGTGACATCGGCCAGGTGTTCGCCCTGTTTTCCAGCTGGGCCAACAATCCACAGGTGCGAGGCCTGCATTCGCTGACCGCGCGCGCGCTGGCCGAAGCGCTGCCGTTGTTGCCGGCCTACGACCAGGCCGATGCCGATGCACGCGAGCAGTTCCTGTCCCTGCTGCGCGGCCAGCGCCCGGTCGACACGCTTTCGCGCATGGCGCGGCTGGGCGTGCTTGGCCAGTGGATCCCCGCGTTTGCCCAGGTCAGCGGGCGCATGCAGTTCGACCTGTTCCATGTCTATACGGTCGACCAGCACACGCTGATGGTCCTGCGCAACATCGGCCAGTTCGCCAGCAGCCGTGCCGACGAGCGCTTCTCGATCGCGCACGAAGTGTGGCCACGCCTGCGCAAGCCGGAACTGCTGCTGCTGGCTGGCCTGTTCCATGACATCGCCAAGGGCCGCGGCGGCGACCACTCGGAACTGGGTGCGGTGGACGCGCGTGCGTTCTGCCAGGCGCATGCGCTCAGTGGCACCGATACCGAGCTGGTGGCATGGCTGGTCGAACAGCATCTGCGCATGTCGGTGACCGCGCAGAAGCAGGACATCGCCGATCCGGTGGTGATCCATCGCTTCGCCACTCTGGTCGGCAGCCGCGACCGCCTGGACTACCTGTACCTGCTGACCTGTGCCGACATCGCCGGCACCAGCCCGAAGCTGTGGAATGCCTGGAAGGACCGCCTGCTGGCCGACCTGTACTTCGCCACCCGGCGCGCGCTGCGCGAGGGGCTGGAGCATCCGGTACCGGCCGCCGAACGCGTGGCCGAGGCACGTGACAGCGTGCGCGCACTGGTGCGCGAGCAGGGTTACGACGATGCCACCATTGATCGCCAGTTCGCGGTGATGCCGGATGAGGGCTTCATTCGTCTGCGCCCCGAGCAGCTGGCCTGGCAGGCAGCCGCGCTGGTACCGGTGAAGCAGGGCCAGGCGCTGGTGAAGGTGCGCCGGATCAGTGTGGATGACCCGGCGCTGGAAGTGTTCGTGCACTCGCCCGACCGCGACGGCCTGTTCGCCGCGATCGTGATGACCCTGGACCGCAAGGGCTATGGCATTCACCGCGCACGCGTGCTGGACGGTCCGGCCGATACCATCTTCGATACCTTCGAAGTGAACCCGGCCGACACGTTTGCCGATGGCAGCAGTGCCAACCTGGAGGCGGCGCTGCGCGAGGCACTCAGTGGTGACCTGGCGCGCCTGCGGCCGTCGCGCCGTGTGGTACCGCGGCAACTGCGGCACTTCCGCTTCGCTCCGCGCATCGAGTTCCGCGATGAACCGGGCGCAACCCGTTTTGCCCTGGTCGCTCCCGACCGTCCCGGCCTGCTGGCCGATGTGGCGTTCGTGCTGCGCAACCAGGGACTGCGCGTGCATGATGCGCGCATTGCCACGTTCGGCGAGCGCGCCGAAGACACCTTCGTGATCAGTGACGAACACGACCTCCCCCTGACTGAACCTGCCCGGCAGCAGCTGCATGACGCAATGCTGGCCTGCCTGGACCCTGATCGAAACGCCGGAGACCCCGCCTGATGGCCACCAAGCCCGCCAAGAAGACCGCTGCGACCCCCAAGAGCGCAGCGGCCCGGAAACCTGCTGTAGCCGCACCGGCCGCAAAGAAGGCCACTGCGCCGAAGAAGGCCGCTGCGGTGAAGGCCCCGGCGAAGAAAATGGCTGCGGTCAAGCGTGCTGTGAAGAAGCCGGCCCCGGCCAAGAGCGCCGAAGCCGTCCGCGCCGAAACCATCGCCCGCAAGTCGCTGCGCAAGCCGTCGGCACCCGGCGTGGAAGAACTCAAGTTCGGTATCGAAAGCGCCTTCGAGCGCCGCGCCACGTTGACCCTGCATGAGCTGGAAGGCTCGACCAAGCCGCTGGTCAACCGCGTGATCGACGGTCTCGAGAGCGGTGAATTCCGCGTCGCCGAGCCGGACGGCCAGGGCGGCTGGAAGGTCAACGAGTGGCTGAAGAAGGCCGTGCTGCTGTATTTCCGCGTCAATGACATGGCGGTGGTCGATGCACGACCGGCACCGTTCTGGGACAAGGTCGAATCGCGCTTCGCCGGCTATGACGAAGCGAAGTTCCGCCGTGGCGGCGTGCGCGTTGTGCCCGGTGCGATCGCCCGCCGCGGCACGTACTTCGGCAAGGACGTAGTGCTGATGCCGAGCTTCACCAACATCGGCGCCTACGTCGGCGAAGGCACCATGGTCGATACCTGGGCCACCGTCGGTTCCTGCGCCCAGATCGGCCAGCACTGCCACCTGTCCGGCGGCGCCGGCATCGGCGGCGTACTGGAGCCGCTGCAGGCCAGCCCGACCATCATCGAGGACCACTGCTTCATCGGTGCGCGTTCGGAAGTGGTGGAGGGCGTGGTGGTGGGCCACCACAGTGTGATCGGCATGGGCGTGTTCCTCAGCCAGAGCACCCGCATCTACAACCGCGCCACCGGCGAGATCAGCTACGGCTACATCCCGCCGTACAGCGTGGTGGTGTCCGGCTCGCTGCCGAGCAAGGACGGCACCCACTCGCTGTACTGCGCGGTGATCGTCAAGCAGGTTGATGCCAAGACCCGCAGCAAGACCAGCGTCAACGACCTGCTGCGCGGCCTGGCCGACTGAAGGTGAGTGCGCCGGAGGAGCTGGCGCAGTCCGCGATCTACCGGCATCCGTCCGACAACGCGTTCGGACGGATGCTGCCGCGCCTGCTGCACGCTCCGCGCTGGACCCGGTTGCGCCGGGCACTGTCGCGGCGCTGGCCGATGCCGGTGCTGGTCAGCGACGTGCGCGACGTGGTCTACGCGAGCTGGTGGGTCGATGTGCGCCATGCCCCGCCAGCGCCACCAGGCCATCACTACGTGGTCCATGCCGGACGCACGCCTTACACCGTTCTCAGCTATCGCCATGGCCACTTCGGGCCGGCGCTGGCGGGACCGCTGCGCTGCCTGATGCCGTCGCCAGGGCAGAGCAACTGGCGCTGGTACCTGCGCCGTGACGATGATCCGGGCGGGACCCCGGTCGTGCTGTTCGATCGCAACGTGATGGACCAGCTGGCCTTCGTCGCCGGCGCGCGCGCTTTCAGCGATGCCATGCAGCCCCACCTGTCCACGCGCTTCGAGCATGTGGTGCGCGTCGATGGCGATGGGCACACCCTGATCGAAGGCGGGCAGGGGAGTGCGCCTGCGCTGCACCTGCAGTGGCGGGCCGCTGCGGGCTGGGAGGACGGGGCGTGGCGGGGGGGCTTCGGGGGCCATCAGGCCCTGCTGCGCTTCCTGACCTGCCAGGATGAGGCCATTGCGCGCACCTGCGACCGGCGCTGGGCCAGCACCCGCATCGCACTGCAGGTGGATGTCGACAGCCTGCAGCCGCTGCAGCTGGAAGGCGAACTGCAGTGCCCGCGCCTGCAGGCGATGGACGTGGCGCTGCACGAGGGGCTGGCCTTCCGGCTGCCAAGGGTACCGTTCCGGGTCGTGTCCGAGCGCCTGTTGTGAGATTCTGGGCCTCTGTTTTCCAGCATCACAGATGGCCATGAGTACCACTGTCTACGGTTTGAAGAACTGCGATACCTGCAAGAAGGCGAGCAAGTGGCTGGACCGCTTCGGCGTGCCGTACACCTTCGTCGACTACCGCGACAACAAGCCGAGCCCGGAAACACTGCTGGCGTGGGCTGAGCAGCTGGGTGGCCTGGCCGCGATGGTCAACAGGTCCTCAACCACCTGGCGGCAGCTGCCGGACAACCGCAAGGCCGCAGATTCCGAAGCGGAATGGAAGCTGCTGCTGCGCGAGTACCCGCAGCTGATCAAGCGCCCGCTGGTGGTCACCGCCGACGGCACGGTCAGCCAGGGTTTCAGTGACAATGGCTTCAAGGCCCGCTTCGGCGTGGGTGACGCATGAGCGCGGTCCTCGACCTGACCTGCGAACTGATCGCACGGCCCTCGGTGACGCCGGACGATGCCGGCTGCCAGGCACTGCTGGCGGCACGCCTGAAGCAGGCCGGGTTCCAGTGCGATCACCTGCGGCTGGGCGAGGTCGACAACCTGTGGGCGACCCACGGCCAGGGCGCGCCGGTGCTGGTGCTGCTGGGCCACACCGACGTGGTGCCGGCGGGGCCGCGCGAGGCCTGGGCCAGCGACCCGTTCACGCCGCAGATCCGTGACGGCGTGCTGTACGGCCGTGGCACCGCCGACATGAAGGGCAGCGTGGCGGCGTTCGTGGTGGCGGCCGAGCAGTTCGTGGCCGCGCATCCCGATCATCCCGGCACGCTGGCGGTGCTGCTGACCAGCGACGAGGAGGGCGATGCCATCGATGGCGTGCGCCACGTCGCACGGCTGTTCGCCGAGCGCGGCCAACGCATCGACTGGTGCATCACCGGCGAGCCGTCGTCGACCGCGACGCTCGGTGACCTGCTGCGCGTGGGCCGTCGTGGCAGCCTGTCGGCCAAGCTGCGGGTGCAGGGCGTACAGGGCCATGTGGCGTACCCGGAGAAGGCACGCAACCCGATCCACCAGGCGGCGCCCGCCCTGGCCGAGCTGAGCGCACGGCGCTGGGATGACGGCTACGAGAGTTTCCCGCCGACCAGCCTGCAGGTCTCCAACATCCATGCCGGTACGGGCGCCAACAATGTGATTCCCGGCGAGCTCGAGGTGGATTTCAACATCCGCTACAACCCGCACTGGGATGCGCCGAAACTGGAAGCGGAGATCACCGCGCTGCTGGATCGGCATGCCCTGCAGTACACGCTGAAGTGGCATCGCAGCGGCGAACCGTTCTACACCCCGGAAGGCACGCTGCGCGCCACTGCGCGTGCGGTGCTGGCCGAGCACATCGGCCGTGCACCGGAGGAAAGCACCGGCGGCGGCACCTCCGATGCCCGCTTCATCGCGCCATTGGGCGCGCAGTGCATCGAAGTGGGGCCGGTCAACGCCAGCATCCACCAGGTGGACGAGAACGTGCGCGTGGACGAACTGGAAGCACTGCCCGGGCTGTACCAGCGGCTGGTGGAGCGGCTGCTGGTGTGAGGAGGGGGGGGGGCGATCGTTGGTCGGCACGCCCCCCGCCGGAGCTACATCTCTACTATTCTGAAAAAAGGAAGAACGGCGGCTCGACCGCCTTCTTCCAGTAACTCGGCGCGGCCATGTAGAAGTGCTGTGCTTCGGCCCTGGCGAACCAGCGCGCGGCTGCGTCGGTGTCCTTCTCCACGCCGGGCGCGCCGCGGCCCAGCAGCAGTCCGGCGAAGTACTTGCCGAACACACTGCCTTTCTCGCCAGCGCGCTGGTACAGCTGCAGCGCACGCGCAGGATCGCGTGGCAGGCCTACGCCCTTTTCCAGCAGCGCGCCCAGATCGACCTGTGCGTCGGCATCGCCACGCTCGGCGCGACGCTGGATCTGCGCAACCCGCGGATGCACGGTGTCACCCTGTGCGGCGACCGCATCCGGCAGTCGTGACGATGAACTCGGATAGCGCTCGTAGATCATTCCGCGCAGGTCCCAGCGCAGTGCCTGCTGCGCGTCGCCTTGCTGGCGATAGGCCTTGGCGAGTTCGTGGAACGCATAGGGATTGCCGTGGTAGGCGGCCGCCAGATAGGCACGTTCACCGCGTCGCCAGGACGCGCGCAGCACCGGTGCCGGGTTGATGTGGGGGCTGTCGGCATGGCGCAGCGTGCCGGAGATCCAGATCCTGCCCAGTGCTTCTTCCGCCCTGGTGTTGTGGAAGGTCCACGGCGTGACCGCTGCGGCGCGCTCGTAGTAGGCGATGGCGCGCGGATCGTTGAAGCGCTCGAAGGTCTGCGCGGTATCAAAGGCACCCTCGAAGCTGCCATCGGCGCCGCGTTGTTCCAGACCCTGCAGCTGAGCCGGCGGCAGGGGCGACGGACGGGGCGGGGTCTGGCAGGCGGCCAGGCCCAGGCAGAGCAGGGTGGCCAGCGCGGCTCTGCGTCCAGTGCGGTGTTGCATTTCCATTACACGTTTCGCGGCGGGCCATTATGCGCGCCGGGGAGTGGTTGCCAACGCAACGGTTGCGCCGTGCCGGAAACCGGAGTAGGGTCGATGCCATGTCGATCCGCCTGGCCACCGCCGTCAATAACAACAACCGCAATAATCTGCGCGCGAATAATCGTGCGCGGCCGATGCGGGACTGCGCCTTGGGTAGATAGACAGCAACACACGCCCGGACACCAGAAAACCCGCATCGGTCGATGCGGGTTTTTTTGTGCCCGGGCGCAGCCCCACCCGGGCCTGGATGGCCGGTCGAACACCCTCCCACCCGTGAAATTCCCCCAACAGGAGCTCCCCCATGTGTTCGATCTTCGGAATCTTCGGCCTGCAGGCCGGTGACGATCTTCCGGCCCTGCGCCGCCATGCGCTGGAACTGTCGCAGCGCCAGCGCCACCGCGGCCCGGACTGGAGCGGCGTGTATCTTGACGAAGGCGCGCTGCTGGTCCACGAGCGGTTGGCCATCGTCGACCCGGCCGGCGGCTCGCAACCACTGCTGTCGGCCGACGGCCAGCTGGCGCTGGCGGTCAACGGCGAGATCTACAACCACCAGCAACTGAAGGCCGCACTGACCACCGCCTATGACTTCCAGACCGGTTCGGACTGTGAAGTGATCAATGCGCTGTACCGCCAGGGCGCTTCGCCGGCGCAGTGGCTGGAGCAGCTCAATGGCATCTTCGCATTCGCGCTGTGGGACCGTGGTGCCGGTCGTGTGCTGGTGGCGCGCGACCCGGTCGGCGTGGTGCCGCTGTACTGGGGCCACGATGCCCAGGGACGCCTGCGCGTCGCCTCGGAAATGAAGGCACTGGTCGATACCTGTGCCGACGTCGCCCAGTTCCCGCCGGGCCACTATTTCGACAGTGCCAGTGGTGAGCTGGTGCGCTACTACCAGCAGCCGTGGCGCGACTACGCTGACGTGCAGGGTCGCCAGGCCGATCTGGCCGAGCTGCGCCAGGCCTTCGAGCATGCGGTGGAACGCCAGCTGATGAGCGATGTGCCGTACGGCGTGCTGCTGTCTGGTGGCCTGGACTCGTCGCTGGTGGCGGCGGTGGCCGCGCGCTATGCACGTCGTCGCATCGAGGATGGGGGGCAGACCGAAGCCTGGTGGCCGCGCCTGCACTCATTCGCGATCGGCTTGAAGGGCTCTCCCGATCTGGCCGCTGCCGCCATCGCCGCCGAGGCGCTGGGCACCGTGCATCACGGCTTCGAGTACACCTTCGAGGAGGGCCTTGATGCACTGCCGGAAGTGATCCGCCATATCGAGACCTACGACGTCACCACCATCCGCGCATCGACGCCGATGTTCCTGCTGGCACGGCGGATCAAGGCCATGGGGGTGAAGATGGTGCTTTCCGGCGAGGGCAGCGACGAGATCTTCGGTGGTTACCTGTACTTCCACAAGGCGCCGGATGCGCGTGAGTTCCACGACGAGCTGGTGCGCAAGCTCGACGCGCTGCACAACTACGACTGCCTGCGCGCCAACAAGTCGATGATGGCCTGGGGTGTGGAGCCGCGGGTGCCGTTCCTGGATCGCGAATTCCTCGATGTGGCGATGCGCTTCGACGCCGCGCACAAGATGGTCGGTGCAGGCTTTGGTAGCCGCCGCATCGAGAAGGCGGTGCTGCGCGAGGCGTTCGAAGGCTACCTGCCGGACAGCATCCTGTGGCGGCAGAAGGAGCAGTTCAGCGATGGCGTTGGCTATGGCTGGATCGATGGGCTGAAGGCGCATGCCGAAGCTCAGGTGAGCGACCGTGTGCTGGCAGCGGCCGACAAGCGCTTCCCGCACAACCCGCCGCAGACCAAGGAGGCCTACTACTACCGCCATCTGTTCGAGCAGTTCTTCCCGAGCCGGGCGGCCGCCGAGACCGTGCCGGGTGGCAAGTCCATCGCCTGCTCGTCGCCAGCGGCGATCGCGTGGGATGCCAGCTTCGCCGCTGCTGCAGATCCGTCGGGGCGTGCGATCGCTGGCGTGCACGAGCAGGCACTGGCGTAAGCCCCGAAAAGGGGCCGGAGGGGGGGCGGGGCGCTTGTGCCACCAACGACTTAATCCCCTCCGTCCCCTTTTTGTATGATCGCCCCCCTGCACATTGGGGAATGTTCATGGACGTACACAGCGGGGGCCAGGTGCCACCGACGAAGTGGGGATGGCGCTACCTGGCCTGGGCCGGGGTCCCGCTGCTGGTCGGCGTGCTGCTGGCCCGTTATGCCGGGCCGGCGGCGCCCGAAGCTGTTGCCCGTGCCACGGCCACGGCTGAAGCCACCTGGGTGCAGCATCTGGCGTCGCCGCTGGGCCTGTTCCTGCTGCAGCTGCTGGTGCTGCTGCTGGTGGCCAAGGGCGCAGGCGCGCTGCTCAAGCACTTTGGACAACCGGCGGTGATCGGCGAGATGGCCGCCGGCCTGATGATGGGCCCATTGATGCTCGGCAGCCTGTTGCCGCCGCTGCATGGAGCCTTGTTCCCGCCCAGCTCGCTGGGCCCGCTGGGCATGCTCAGCCAGTTGGGTGTGCTGATGTTCCTGCTGGTGGCCGGTGCCGAGCTGGACCTGGCGGCGCTGCGTGGACGCCGGCGTTTCGCCTTTACGGTCAGCCATGCCGGCATCGCGGTGCCGTTCGTGCTTGGCGTCGCCCTGGCGATCTGGCTGTACCCGCAGCACGGCCCACAGGGGGTGGGCTTCACGGCATTCGCACTGTTCGTCGGCATTTCGATGAGCATCACCGCCTTCCCCGTGTTGCTGCGCATCCTTGCCGATCGCGGCATCACGCAGACCCCGCTGGGTCAGACCGCCATCGCCTGCGCTGCATTGGGTGATGCCACCGCGTGGTGCCTGCTGGCGCTGATCGTGGCCGCCGCCCAGGCCAGCGGATGGCTGCCGGCCAGCCTCAACCTGCTGTGCGTGGTCGCGTTCGTGGCGCTGATGCTGGGGCTGGTGAGGCCGTGGTTCGCCCGCCAGCAGATCGCGCCGGGCCGTGAGGGGCGGTGGCTGTTGGGCATCCTGCTGCTGTCGCTGGCCAGTGCCCTGGTCACCGAGATGCTCGGCATCCATGCGCTGTTCGGTGCGTTCGCAGCGGGCGTGGCGGTGTCGTCCAATGTGCAGTTGCGCGAGCTGCTGATGGCGCGCGTCGAACCGTTCGCGGTGACGCTGCTGCTGCCGCTGTTCTTCGCCATGACCGGCCTGCGCATGCGCGCCGATACACTGCAGGCCAGCGATGGCCTGTTGTGCGTGGTGGTGATCGCGGTAGCCACGACGGGCAAGCTGCTGGGCACCTTCAGTGCCGCACGCAGTGCCGGCATGCCCGCCCGTGAGGCGTGGCGGCTGGGTGCACTGATGAACACCCGTGGCCTGATGGAGCTGATCGTGCTCAACCTGGGCTACGAACTTGGCCTGCTCGGTGACCGGCTGTTCGCGGTGCTGGTGATCATGGCGCTGGTGACAACGGCGATGACTGGGCCACTGTTGAACCTGATCGAGCGGCGTAGGGGCTGAGCGTTGAACGGTAGTGCCGGCCGCTGGCCGGCAACCTCATGATGCTGGATGCACCTGCATGGATGCCGGCCAGCGGCCGGCACTACCGCGCTGGCACCAGCGTCATGGTGTGCTGCGCCTTGCCGGGCAGGAACGGCGTCGGCCGGCCATGCACCCAGTCTTCGTGGCCGGCACCCCAGTAGGGCGACAGTGGATGCCCACTCTGGCCGCCGGGCATGTGCACGATGCCGTCGGCCTCGTGGCCCGGTGAAACCACCATGCGCTCGGAAGCGCCGAAGTTCGGCGTCTGCACGCGCGGCATGTCGCGGTCGCCGGGCAGGCGGTCGGCCGGCATGCACAGCCAGCGTTTGGCGATGTCCGGCAGCGCCCGTGCGATGGGATGGCAGATCGCCGCGGTGTTGCGTTCGCCCCAGCTGCGTTTGGCCAGCGGTCCCTGCTTGGTCAGCTCACTTTCGGTACGGCGTGCGGCGTCGATCAGCAGTGCATCCCAGCTGTCGAAGGCCGGTGGCAGCAGATTGGCCGGCCGCTGCTGCAGCATCGGCCAGGCCACGCCTTCCAGCTGCGCCAGGCGCGGCTCCAGATAGTCATCGCCCAGCTGCGCATTGGCCGGTGCCAGCAGTGCATCGGACAGTGTGTTCATCACCTGCGTACGGAACTCACGCACCACCCGGTAGCTGACCGAGCTGGCCGAGGCACGGCCGCCCCATTGATGGCTGGCCTCCTTCAAGCGCTTCAGTGCAGGGTCGTCACTGCGTTCGATGACGTCGTGCAGCAGCGCCCACCAGCGCTGCAGGAACACCGCGCGATCGTCGAGCTGGATCGCCAGCAGGTCGTGTTCATCGAAGCGCTCCTGGATCGCCAGCAGGTCGCGGATCTGCCGCGCACGGGCACCCAGGTCATAACCGCCATTGCCGACGGTAGCCAGCGCCTCGCCGTCGAGGACGCGGCCGTTGGCGGTCCACAGGCGATGGTTGGGGGGATCGATCAATGCCGGCGAGGCATCGCTGCGGATCGGCCAGGGGGCGCAGTCCTGGTTGTGGGCGGCGTTGAAGCCGGCCGGCGCGCAGCCCGGACCGCGATCCGGGCGGGCGCCGATCAGGCGCCAGGCGATGCGTCCGGTGCGGTCGCCGATCACCAGGTTCTGTGCGGGAATGCCGGCGTGGTCGGCGAACTGCAGGGCTGCGTCCAGATCACCGGCGCGGGCCAGGTCACCGAAGTCCAGGCGCACCGCACCGGGCAGCTGGGCGACCCAGCGCAGCGCGTCGCCGCTGCCATCGGCATGCGTGTGCAGGATCGGTCCCCAGGCGGTTTCGCGTACCGGGAACCGCACATCGGCCTGGCCGGCCACCGCAATCCGTTCTTCATGCACCGTCACTGCGGCATTGGCCGGTTCGGTGCGGTAGTCCGCCGTGTCAATGTAGCTGTTGGTGAAACCCCAGGCGACGTGCCCGTTGCTGCCGACGATCACGGCCGGAAGGCCCGGCAGCGAGAAGCCGGTGACGTCGACCTGGCCGCCAGCGGCCTGCGGGTCGGGGTAGCGCAGGCGCACGCGGAACCACAGGCTGGGTGCGCGCAGGCCCAGGTGCATGTCGTCGGCAACAATGGCGCGGCCGTCGGCGGTGAGCGCACCGGCCACCGCGAAGTTGTTGCTGCCGACGGCGTCGGCTTCTTCCTGCCCGGTGCCCGGTTTTCCCTTCAGCGTGCGCAGGTCCAGCTGGCTGGCATCGGGCAGCGTGGCGTTGCCGGTCGGTTCGCCGAACAGCGGTGCATCCCATTCAGTGCCGTCGTGGGCGATCAGTGCGTACAGCGCCGACGGCACCACCGCGCGGATGCGGCTGAGCGCAAGCTCGGTCTGGTTGCCGGGATCCTGCAGGTCGGCGTACATGGCCAGCCCGGTCAGCACGCTGTCGCTGGCCTGCCAAGGCTGCGGTGACTGCCGCAGCAGCAGGTACGCCCACGGCCGCACGGAGAGGTCGGCAAGGCCTTCGTTGACGCCGTCCACGTAGGCGCGCACGGCGTCGCCGTTGTCGCCCAATGCAGCGTCCATGTGTGCCTCGGTGCGTGCGCGCAAACGGTGCACGCGCATGCGCTTGTCGGCGTCGATGGCCTTCGGTCCGAACAGTGCGGACAGTTCGCCGGCGGCGCTGCGGCGCATCAGGTCCATCTCGAAGTAGCGTTCCTGCGCGTGTATGCGGCCGAGTGCGCGCATCGCGTCGGCCTGGCTGCCGGCCGTGATGGTGACCACGCCCAGCGCATCGCGTTCGAGGGTGACCGGCTTCGCCAGTCCCGGCAACGCATGCTCGCCGTCCAGATCGGCCAGGCTGCCGCGCAGCAGCAGCCACAGCACCAGGGCGGTGACCAGGACGATGGCGATCAATACGCCCAGCACCCAACGCCATGTACGTCGCATCGCACGTCCTTTCCGAACTCGTGGGCCGATTGTAGCCGCAGGCGCAACTGCGACTGATTCCGATTAGATCACCGTATTCTGAAATGCGGCACCCTATGCCACATCGATTCACAGGAGCCCCCCCATGAAAGGCAACCCGGACGTCATCGCCTGCCTGAAGGAACTGCTGCGTGGCGAGCTCGCTGCCCGCGACCAGTACTTCATCCATTCCCGCCGCTACGAGGATCAGGGCCTGTTCGCACTTTACGAACGCCTGAACCACGAGATGGAAGAGGAAACCCAGCACGCCGATGCGCTGCTGCGCCGGATCCTGTTCCTGGGCGGCGACCCGGACATGCGCCCGCATGCCACCGAGCCGGGCAAAACCGTCGAAGAGATGCTGCAGAAGGATCTCGACACTGAATACGCCGTTCGGAACAATCTCGCCGCCGGCATGAAGCTGTGCGAGGAGAAGGGCGACTACGTGAGCCGCGACATCCTGCTGGCGCAGTTGAAGGACACCGAAGAAGACCACGCCTGGTGGCTGGAACAGCAGCTGGGCCTGATCAAGCGCATCGGCCTGGAGCTGTACCAGCTGAGCAAGATCGACGGCAGCGGCGCCCCGGCGCACTGAGCCGGCACCCCGATCCGGTAGGGCCGACTGTTAGTCGGCCGCTCTCCAAAGGGCAGCCGACTAACAGTCAGCTCTACCAGACGAAGCACAGCGTTCTGTCGCCCGCCAGCACCGGAGCACCGCCAGCCAGCCTTCGCCCGCCAGCTGCTCCACCGCCCGCCAGCCGACAACGAAAAAGCCGGGGAATCCCCGGCTTTTTCGTGTCTGGGGTCAGATCCGTTTTCGACGAAAACGGCTCTGACCCCATTGGGATGGAAATCGCCAACCGAGGTTGGCGTGGACCGGGGTAATGCGTGTCAACCAATGTTGACACCTGCCAGGGGCGGTGTCCGGGGTCAGAGCCCTTTCCGGTGGAAAGGGATCCGACCCCGGTGCTCCTCACTCCACCGACAACCCTTCCACCTTCTGCCAGCCGCGCGGCAGCAGGTGGCCGCGGGTGGCGCGGGCGCCGAGGTAGGCGTCGAGCTCGTTGAACTTCAGCCCCATCGTGCGCTGGCCGGCGCGGACCTGCAGGGTCTGCCCCGGGCTGATCGCCACGATGGCGACCACGCGTTCGGTGGCGAGCTTGGCCTTCGGGATCTCGATGATCTTGTTGCCCTTGCCCTTGTCCAGTTCCGGCAGGTCGTTGGCGGCGATCGCCAGCAGGTTGCCGGAGCTGGTCACTGCAACGATGCGGTCGGTGGCGACGTTGGCCACTGCCGACGGGGTCAGCACCGACGAACCTGCAGACAGGTTCAGCATCGCCTTGCCGGCCTTGTTGCGGCCGATCAGGTTCTCGAAGCGGGTGACGAAGCCATAACCGTGGCTGGAGGCCAGCACGAAGCGGGTGTCCGGCTCGGCGCTGGCCAGGGTCACGAAGCTGGTGCCCGGTGCCGGCGAGAAGCGGCCGGTCAGCGGTTCACCATTGCCACGCGCGGAGGGCAGGGTGTGCACCGGCGTCGAGTAGGCGCGGCCCTCGCTGTCGAGGAACGCGACCTGCTGGGTGCTGCGTGCGCGCACCGCGCCCTGCAGTCCGTCGCCTTCACGGTAGGACAGGGCAGATGCATCGACGTCGTGGCCCTTGGCGGCACGGATCCAGCCCTTCTCCGACAGCACCACGGTCATCGGTTCGCTCGGCACCAGCTCGGTCTCGTCGATGGCCTGCGCCGCCTGGCGCTGCACCAGCGGCGAACGGCGTGCGTCGCCGAACTTCCTGGCGTCGGCGGTCAGTTCATCGCGGATCAGCTTCTTCAGCTTGGCTTTGCTGTCGAGGATGCCGAGGATCTTCTCGCGCTCCTTGGCCAGCTCTTCCTGCTCGCCGCGGATCTTCATCTCTTCCAGGCGGGCCAGCTGCTTCAGCTTGGTTTCCAGGATGTACTCGGCCTGTTCCTCGGACAGTCCGAAGCGCGCGATCAGCGCCGCCTTCGGTTCGTCCTCGGTACGGATGATGTGGATCACCTCGTCCAAGTTGAGGAAGGCGACCAGCAGGCCTTCCAGCAGGTGCAGGCGGCGCTCGACCTTCTGCAGGCGGTGCTGCAGGCGGCGGGTGACGGTGTTGCTGCGGAAGGTCAGCCATTCGCTGAGCAGCGTCTTCAGGTTCTTCACCTGCGGACGGCCGTCCAGCCCGATCACGTTGAGGTTGACGCGGTAGCTGCGCTCCAGGTCCGTAGTGGCGAACAGGTGGCCCATCAGCTGGTCGGCGTCGACCCTGTTCGAACGCGGCACCAGCACCACGCGCACCGGGTTGGCGTGGTCGGATTCATCGCGGATGTCTTCCAGCCACGGCAGCTTCTTGGCGCGCATCTGTGCGGCGATCTGCTCGATCACCTTCGACGGCGACACCTGGAACGGCAGCGCCGTGATCACGATGTTGCTGGCTTCCTTGGTGAAAGTCGCGCGTGCACGCACGCTGCCGTTGCCGGTCTCGTAGATGTTGCGCAGGTCATTGGCCGCGGTGATGATCTCGGCGCTGGACGGATAGTCCGGGCCCTGCACGTGTTCGCACAGGTCGCGCACGGTGGCGTCGGGGTTGTCCAGCAGGTGCAGCAGCGCGCTGACGATCTCGTTGAGATTGTGCGGCGGCACGTCGGTGGCCATGCCCACGGCGATGCCGGTGGTGCCGTTGAGCAGCAGGTGCGGCAGCCGCGCCGGCATCCAGGTCGGCTCCTGCAGGGTGCCGTCGAAGTTCGGTGCCCAGTCGGTGGTGCCCTGGCCCAGTTCGCCCAGCAGCACTTCGGCGATCGGGGTCAGCTTGGATTCGGTGTATCGCATCGCCGCGAACGACTTCGGGTCGTCGCTGGAGCCGAAGTTGCCCTGGCCCTCGATCAGCGGGTAGCGGTACGAGAACGGCTGCGCCATCAGCACCAGCGCCTCGTAGCACGCGCTGTCGCCGTGCGGGTGGTATTTACCGATGACGTCGCCGACGGTGCGCGCGGACTTCTTCGGCTTGGACGCGGCATTCAGGCCCAGCTCGCTCATCGAATAGATGATGCGGCGCTGCACCGGCTTCAGGCCGTCGCCGATGAACGGCAGGGCACGGTCCAGGACCACGTACATCGAGTAGTCGAGGTAAGCGCGTTCGGCGTACTCGCGCAGCGGCAGTTGTTCGAATCCGTGGAACACGGGGCGGGCAAGTTCGGTCATGCGGCGTTGTTACCTATGTCGGGAGGCGGCGACGGCGGTCGCCGCTCGCAATCCTGTGATTATCCGGATGCGGCGGGGGATGCCAAGCCGCGCGCAGGGTCCAGCCCGGTTTCCAGGCCGTGGCCGGCCCGCGCCAGGTAGCGCCCCGGTGGCAGCCCGAAGTGGCGGCGGAACACGGTGACGAAGGCGCTGGCGCTGCTGAAGCCCAGTGCGTGGGCGATGTCGGCGACGCTGCGGCCATCGCTCAACTGGCGCAGTGCTTCGGAGAGCCGGGCCTGCTGCCGCCACTGGGCGAAGCTGAGCGTGGTCTCGTCGCGGAAGTGGCGGGTCAGGCTGCGCGGTGACAGGCCGGCCCAGTGCGCCCATTCGGCCAGGCTGCGTTCGTCGGACGGGTCGGCCAGCAGCTGCGAGGCGATCTTCAGCAGGCGCCGGTCATGCGGCATCGGCAGGTGCATGCGCTGGCGTGGCGCTGTGCGGATCTCGTCCACCAGCACCTCGATGATGTGCTGGCGTTCGGAGGTGGTGTCGTAGCCCGGTGGCCAGTCACAGATGCGGTCGGCGAGCGCCTGCGCCAGCTTGGACAGGCCCAGCACGCAGGGATCGGAGGGCAGGGTGGCGCAGACCGGAGCCGCCAGCGCCATGCCCCAGCCACGCAGGGGGCCGTCGAGGGTGACCGTGTGTGGCTCCAGCGGTGGCATCCAGCCGGCCGAGCCCGGCGCCAGCGACCAGGTGCCGTGCGAGGTACGGGTGGTCAGCAGGCCGCGCTCGACGCAGATCAGCTGCGCGCGCTGGTGATGATGCCAATCCACTTCACGGACCAGCCCTTGCGGGCTGTCGAAACGGAAACCGACCACCGGGGGACCGTCGTTGCGCTCGAACCAGTCCAGTGCCTCGTCCCTGAGCAGGCGTTTGGGAGCGGGGATTTCTGCCTTGTTCATCATGTCTGCTGGCTGAAATGTGTCATCCATTGGCTAGATTGTACTACCGGGCCACCTGGGCAGGTCATTAAGGTAGGCGCCTTCACTGATCCAGCCCACTGCTGCAACACAGCATTCGATGCCAGATCAAATATTTCCATTGAGAAATATTTTTTTTGGAAGAGAATGCTCCCCCATGATCTGTCCTGCAACCACTCCCCCCAGCTTCGGCCTGCTGCTGCGCCAGGTGCGCGACGGCCTGGTCCGCCAACTCGACGCGTCCATGGCTGAAGAAGATCTGGGCATCGGCTTCACCCACTACATCGGGTTGAAGGTGCTTTCGAACATGGCGCCGTGCACCGCCAACGAACTGGCCCAGGCCATCGATCAGGTGCCCAGCGCGGTGACCCGGCTGCTGGACAAGCTTGAAGCGCTGGGCTGCGTCCGCCGCGAACCGCATGCGCAGGACCGGCGGGCATTGCAGATCGTGCTGACCGACGAAGGCCGCGCGCTGTGGGCACGCTTGAAGCTGCGTGGCGACGCGGTGATGGATTACGCCCTGCGTGATCTTTCCGCCGACGAGCGCACGCTGCTGCTGTCCCTCCTTACCCGAATCCGCGATTCACTGACGACCCCATGAACCCGATCCCGCATTCCACTCTCCGCCGGTCCGGGCGCGCGCTGCTGGTGTCAGCGCTGGCCCTGGCCCTGGCCGCCTGCGCCAGCAGTCGTGGCCTCAACCCGCAGGGCCACGTGCTTGACGTGGACAGCCTGCACAGCGAACGCACCCTGGCCGACACCGACCTGAGCGCCACCGGCTTCCCGGCGCAGGACTGGTGGAAGGCACTGGGTGATGCGCAGCTGGACGCGCTGGTCGCCGAGGGCCTGGCCGGCCACCCGAGCCTTGACGCCGCCGATGCCCGCCTGCGCCAGGCCCAGGCCCAGGTCGGCACCGCACGTGCCGACGAACTGCCGAGCCTGTCGGTGTCCGGTGGCTACACCGGCCTGCGCCTGCCCGAATCGATGGTCGGCAGCGAGATGGGTGGCCGTTACGGCGGCAGCAGCCAGGTCGCCTTCGACTTCAGTTATGGCGTGGACCTGTGGGGCGGCAAGCGCGCCGCCTGGGAAGCCGCCGTGGACGGCGCCCACGCCGCCACCGTTGAAGCGCAGGCCGCGCGCCTGAACCTGTCCACTGGCATCACCCAGGCCTATGCCGACCTGGCCTACGCGTGGCAGCTCAACGACGTAGCCGAGGAAGAGCTGAGCCGTTCGCAGAAGTCACTTGAACTGACCCGCCAGCGCCGCCGCGCCGGCATCGACAGTGATCTGCAGGTGCGCCAGGCCGAGGCCCGCGTGCCGGCCGCGCAGCAGCAGGTGCAGGCCGCCCAGCAGCGCATCGACGCGGCCCGCACCGCACTGGCCGCGCTGGTCGGCAAGGGCCCGGACCGTGGCCTGTCGATCCAGCGCCCGCAGCAGCTGAATCCGGTGGCATTGCAGCTGCCGGGCGTGCTGCCCAGCGAACTGCTTGGCCGCCGCCCCGACATCGTGGCCGCACGCTGGCGCGTTGAAGCGGCCGACAAGCAGATCAAGGTTGCCAAGACCAAGTTCTACCCGAGCTTCAACCTGACCGCGCTGGCCGGCGTGGTCGCCCCGAATGTGGGCGACCTGCTGAAGAGCAGTTCCACCTTCGCCTATATCGGCCCTGCGCTGAGCCTGCCGATCTTCGAGGGCGGCAAGCTGCGCGCCAACCTGGCCAATACCGATGCGCAGTACGACCTGGCGGTGGCCAACTACAACCAGACCGTGCTCGATGCGCTGCGTGATGTGGCCGACCAGGTCAACGCGGTGCGCTCGCTGGCACAGCAGGCGCAGTCGCAGCAGCAGGCGGTGGACACCGCACGCGCTGCCTTCGACCTGGCCCAGCAGCGCTACCGTGCCGGCATCGGCAGCTACCTGGACGTGCTGACCGCGCAGTCCACCCTGCTGCAGTCGCAGCAGCAGCTGGCCGGCCTGCAGTCGCAGCAGGTGCAGTCCTCGGTGCGCCTGAGCAAGGCGCTGGGCGGTGGTTTCCAGCCCACTGACGCCGACCGCGCACCGATCGCCTCCCATTCCGATTCCTCGCATTCCTGAAGATCTCCGACATGAGCCAGACCCAAGACACCGCGGCCCCGGCCGCCCCCAACCGCCGCGGCAACCTGCTGCGCGGCCTGTTCGTGATCGTCGTGCTGCTGCTTGCCGCTTTGGCGCTGTGGTACTTCATGTTCGGCCGTTGGTTCGAAGAGACCGACGATGCCTACGTGCAGGGCAACCAGGTGCAGATCACCCCGCTGGTGGCCGGCACCGTGGTCGCCATCAATGCCGATGACGGCATGCGCGTGGAGCGCGGCCAGCTGCTGGTGCAGCTGGACCCGTCCGACACCGCAGTGGCGCTGCAGCAGGCCGAAGCCAACCTGGCCAAGACCGTGCGCCAGACCCGCGGCCTGTACCGCAGCGTGGAAGGCGCGCAGGCGGACCTGAACGCCCGCCAGGTGACCCTGAAGCGCGTGCGCGAAGACTACGCCCGCCGCAAGGACCTGGCCGCCACCGGCGCCATCTCCAACGAAGAACTGGCCCACGCCCGCGACGAGCTGGCCGCGGCCGAAGCCGCCGTGGCCGGTTCACGCGAGACCGTCGAGCGCAACCGCGCGCTGGTCGACGACACCGTGATCGCCACCCAGCCGGATGTGCAGGCCGCCGCTGCGCAGCTGCGCCAGGCCTTCCTCAACAATGCCCGCGCCGGCATCGTTGCGCCGGTCTCCGGCTACGTCGCCCGTCGTTCGGTGCAGGTCGGCCAGCGCGTGCAGCCGGGCAATGCGCTGATGGCCGTGGTGCCGACCGAGCAGATGTGGGTCGAGGCCAACTTCAAGGAAACCCAGCTGCGCCACATGCGCCTGGGCCAGGAAGTGGAGCTGAAGTCGGACCTGTACGCCGGCGACGTGAAGTACAAGGGGCGCATCCAGAGCCTGGGCCTGGGCACCGGCTCGGCGTTCTCGCTGCTGCCGGCGCAGAACGCCAGCGGCAACTGGATCAAGATCGTGCAGCGCGTACCGGTGCGCATCGCCATCGATGCCAAGCAGCTGGCCGAGCACCCGCTGCGCATCGGCCTGTCGATGAAGGCCGAAGTGAGCCTGCGCGACCAGAAGGGCGAAGTGCTGCCGAGCACCCCGGCCAAGGGCACGGTGTTCGACACCGACGTGTATGCCAAGCAGCTGCATGATGCCGACGAGGTGATCCACACGATCATCCAGGGCAACCTGCCGCAGCAACAGGCGAAGGTGGGCTGAGGTCGCCATGTCCGCACAAGCTCCAGCCGCGCCCGGCGCTCCGGGCGCACCGGCGGCGCCGGCTGCAGCCTCCGGGTTCCTGCCGCCCAGCGTCGCCCTGTGCACCGTCGGCCTGGCGATGGCGTCGTTCATGCAGGTGCTCGACACCACCATCGCCAACGTCTCGCTGCCGACCATCGCCGGCAACCTCGGTGCCAGTTCGCAGCAGGCGACCTGGGTCATCACCTCGTTCGCGGTCAGCACGGCCATCGCGCTGCCGCTGACCGGCTGGCTCAGCCGCCGTTTCGGCGAACGCAAACTGTTCGTCTGGGCCACGCTGGCCTTCGTCATCACCTCGCTGTTGTGCGGCCTTGCGCAGAGCATGGGCATGCTGGTGGTGTCGCGTGCGCTGCAGGGTTTCGTGGCCGGTCCGATGTACCCGATCACACAGTCGCTGCTGGTCTCGATCTACCCGCGCGAGAAACGCGGACAGGCATTGGCGCTGCTGGCGATGATCACGGTGGTGGCGCCGATCTGCGGCCCGATCCTCGGTGGCTGGATCACCGACAACTACAGCTGGGAATGGATCTTCCTGATCAACGTGCCACTGGGCATCTTCGCCGCGCTGGTGGTGGGCAACCAGTTGAAGGGACGCCCGGAGCAGATCGAGAAGCCGAAGATGGACTACGTCGGCCTGATCACGCTGGTGATCGGTGTCGGCGCGCTGCAGCTGGTGCTCGACCTGGGCAACGACGAGGACTGGTTCTCGTCGATGAAGATCGTGGTGCTGGCCTGCGTGGCGGTGGTGACGCTGACGGTGTTCCTGATCTGGGAACTGACCGACAAGGATCCGATCGTCGACCTGAAGCTGTTCCGGCACCGCAACTTCCGTGCCGGCACGCTGGCGATGGTGGTGGCCTATGCGGCGTTCTTCAGCGTGGCGTTGCTGATTCCGCAGTGGCTGCAGCGTGACATGGGCTATACCGCGATCTGGGCAGGCCTGGCGACCGCACCTATCGGCATCCTGCCGGTGATCATGACGCCGTTCGTGGGCAAGTATGCGTCGCGCTTCGATATGCGCATGCTGGCCACCGTGGCGTTCATCGTGCTGTCGATGACCAGCTTCCTGCGCTCGAACTTCAATCTGCAGGTGGACTATATGCACGTGGCCGGCGTGCAGCTGATCATGGGCATTGGCGTGGCGCTGTTCTTCATGCCGGTGCTGCAGATCCTGCTGTCGGACCTGGATGGGCGCGAGATCGCGGCGGGCTCCGGCCTGGCGACGTTCCTGCGCACGCTGGGCGGCAGCTTCGCGGCCTCGCTGACGACGTGGCTGTGGGCGCGGCGTACCCAGGTGCACCATGCCGATCTGACCGAGCACATCTCGGCCTATCAGCCGGGCATGCAGGAGCAGGTCACTGCGATGGGGCAGGGCGACCTGCAACATGGCGCGGCGGTACTGAACAACATGATCAACCACCAGGCATCGCAGATGGGTTTCAACGACATCTTCTTCCTGCTGGGCTGGATCTTCCTGGCGATCATCACCTTCCTTTGGCTGGCCAAGCCGCCGTTCGGCGCAGGCGCAGGTGCGGCGTCCGCGGGCGGTGGGCATTGATCGACCATTGGCGTTGAAACGCACAAAACCCCGCCGCAAGGCGGGGTTTCTGTCTGGTGGATCCACGTCATCGCGTGCCACCCAGCCTCCGGAAACGAAAAAACCCGCTTTCGCGGGTTTGATCATCTTGAGTCGTGGTGCCCAGGAGAGGACTCGAACCTCCACGGTTTTACCCGCTAGTACCTGAAACTAGTGCGTCTACCAATTCCGCCACCTGGGCGACTCAGGAGATGAATTGTGCGGCACGGCAGAGAGTGTGTCAAGAACATTTCACACTATTTTCTGCGCTTGCACGCCCAGGTGGTGCAGCAGGCTGCGCATCGCCGGTGACAGCTGCGCCCACTCGGCGAAACAGGCGCACAGGCGGCGCTGTGCCCACGCATCTGCAAGCGGCACCGCAACGGTATGCGTGCTGCGCCGATGCTGGCGCGCAATGGTACTCGGCACGATACCGACACCGATGCCGTGGCCGACCATGATGCAGACGCCCTCGAAGGTCTTCATGCGGATGCGCACGTCCAGTCGGCGACCGATGTCGCGCGCCTGGTCTTCGATGTAGGTCTGCAGTGCATTGCCATCGGCCAGGGCAACGAAGGTCTCGCCGGCAATATCGGCGAAGGCCAGCGTGCGCCGTGTGGCGAAGCGGTGGTCGGCCGGCAGCAGCATCACCAGCGGATCTTCGGCCACCACATGCTGCTGCAGGCCGGTGGCGTCGACCGCATCACTGATGATGCCGGCCTCGGCCTGGCCAGCGCTGATTGCACGCACGACTTCGGGGCTGGTGCGTTCCAGCAGTTCGACGTGCAGGCGGGGTCGTTCGGCCAACCACGGTGCGAGCCGCGAGGGCAGGTAGTTGGTCAGTGCTGCGGTGTTGGCATACAGATGCAGGGTGCCGCGCGCCCCCTGCGCGAATGCCTGCAGTTCGCCGCGCAGCTGCGCCTGCTGTTGCAGGATCAGGCGTGCATGGTGGGCGAGGGCGGCGCCGGCTTCAGTCAGGCTGACGCCACGTGGATGCCGGTTCAACAGCAGGGTGCCGGCATCGGCTTCGATCGTGCGCAGGCGCTCGCTGGCCGAACCCAGGGCCAGGTTCGCCTGCGTTGCGCCGGCAGTGATGCTCCCGGCCTCGGCGATTGCCAGGAACAGGCGCAGGTCGGCGATGTCCATCCGCATGTGGGTGCCCTCATCGCAGGGCCACCGCCTTCGGATCAGCCGAAGGCAGGGCCGGAAAGACCGCATTGTGCGCCGTTGCTCCGCCCGATCCAATGAAGGCATGGATGAATCGATGTACTTCTACGTGCTGCTGGTGCTGGTGTTCGTATTGGCCGGCGTGGTCAAGGGGGTGACCGGCATGGGGTTGCCGACGGTGGCGATGGGGGTGCTGGGCAGTACGCTGTCGCCGGTGGCGGCAGCGTCGATGCTGTTCATTCCGACCTTCGTCACCAATGTGTGGCAGCTGTTGTCCGGGCCAGCGCTGGGCCCCATCGTGCGGCGCCTGTGGCCGATGATGCTGGCCGTGGTGGTGGTGACGCTGGGTTCGGCAGCGCTGCTGGTACGGGTCGATCGCAGCGGGTCGCGCGTTGCGCTGGGCGTGGCCCTGATGGTCTATGCCGCCTATGCGTTGCTTGCGCCGGTGTTCCGCGTGCCGCAGCGGCGCGAGCGCTGGCTGGGGCCGCTGGTGGGCGCGCTGTCCGGCGTAGTGACCGGCGCCACCGGCGTGTTCGTGATGCCGGCGGTGCCGTACCTGCAATCACTGGGGTTGCAGCGCGAAGAACTGGTGCAGGCGCTCGGGCTGGCGTTCACCGTATCGACGATTGCACTGACCACGGGCCTGGTGCTGCACGGTGCGTTCGGCATCCAGCAGCTGGGCTTGAGTGCACTGGCGGTGGTGCCGGCACTGCTGGGCATGTGGCTGGGGCAGGTGATCCGGCAGCGCATCAGCGCATGGGTGTTTCGGGCGTGCTTCCTTGGCTTCCTGCTGCTGCTCGGCCTGGAGCTGGTGCTGCGGCCATTGTTCTGATGCCAAATTCCGGGCATGAAAAAACCCGCTTTCGCGGGTCTTTCTCATTCTCGACGTGGTGCCCAGGAGAGGACTCGAACCTCCACGGTTTTACCCGCTAGTACCTGAAACTAGTGCGTCTACCAATTCCGCCACCTGGGCGTCGAGGAGCGGGATTATGGGGTGTTGTTACGGGGGTGTCAACACTTTTTGTGGGCCTGGGGGTGGATCCGGTTTCGCCTGCGAGATGGGCTACGACCCCATCTCACTCGCTGGGGTCAGAGCCCTTTCCTTCGGAAAGGGATCCGACCCCGCTACCGGATCGCAGGCAAAAAAAATCCCCGCCGAAGCGAGGAGTTTTTTCGTTGGTGCCCAGGAGAGGACTCGAACCTCCACGGTTTTACCCGCTAGTACCTGAAACTAGTGCGTCTACCAATTCCGCCACCTGGGCGTTCCAGAGGCGCAATTGTGAAGATGAATCCGGGAGCTGTCAACGACTTCCTGAAATTATTTCATCCAACGCCTCCAGGGCGGGCGCTGACCCGTTCTGCACGCCATCAACGGCTACCATGTAGGGCGATGACTACCAAAAAACCAAGCAAGGGCGGGAGCAAGTCCCGCAGCCAAGCCCCGAAGAAGGGCCCGAAGGCGGGCGCAGCCCGCACCCCCAAGCCGGGCAAGCCGCTGCCAGGCTGGTTCCCCGAATTGAATGAAGGCGGTACGCCGCCGCGCGGCCGCAAGGTCCGCACCGCTGATGCGGCAGCGCCCGGCCCGGCCCCGGGCCGCAAGCTGCCGCCGACCGGCAAGGTGATCGACGATCCCTACGCCGCCCGCGAAGCCGAGAAATACGAACAGCCCATCGCCAGCCGCGAGGCCATCCTGGCCCTGCTGGAGCGTTGCGAAGGGCCGCAGACCGCCGAGGAACTTGGTGCACGCCTGGGCCTGACCGCACCGGATCGGGCCGAGGCGCTGTCTCGCCGGCTCGGTGCCATGGTCCGTGATGGCCAGCTGGTGCAGAACCGCCGCGGCGGTTTCGCCCCGATCCAGACGTTGAACCTGGTCACCGGCGTGGTGATCGCCAACCCGGAAGGGTTCGGTTTCCTGCGTCCGGTCGAGGGCGGCGACGACCTGTTCCTGCCGCCGTATGAAATGCGCAAGGTGATGCACGGCGACAAGGTGCTCGCCCGCGTGACCGGCATCGATCACCGGGGCCGTCGCGAGGGCAGCATTGCGCGCGTGCTCGAACGCGGCATGACCCGCCTGATCGGCCGCTTCAGCATCGAGATGGGCATCAACTACGTGGTGCCCGATGACAAGCGCGTGCAGCGCAACGTGCAGGTGCCGCCGGACCAGACCGGTGGCGCGCGCGACGGCCAGCTGGTGGTCTGCGAACTGACCCAGGCCCCGGACAGCCGCCGCCCGCCGATCGGCCGCATCATCGCCGTGCTGGGCGACAAGCTGACCGCGTCGCTGGTGGTGGAGACCGCCATCCACGGTCACGAGCTGCCGTTCGAGTTCCCGCAGGAGGTGCTGGACGAAGCCGCATCGGTGCCGCTGGTGGTTGAGCCGGCGATGATCGGCGACCGTGTCGACCTGCGCAGCACGCCACTGGTCACCATCGACGGTGAGGATGCCAAGGACTTCGACGACGCGGTGTACTGCGAGCCAAATGCCGATGGCTTCCGCCTGGTGGTGGCCATTGCCGATGTCTCCAACTACGTGCGCCCCGGTACGCCGCTGGATGAGGAAGCGCAGAAGCGCGCCACCTCGGTGTACTTCCCGGGCTTCGTGGTGCCGATGCTGCCGGAGACGCTGTCCAACGGCATCTGCTCGCTGATGCCGAAAGTCGACCGCATGTGCTTCGTCTGCGACATGCAGATCGACCGCGATGGCCTGGTCACGCATTCGCGCTTCTACGAGGCGGTGATGAATTCGCACGCGCGCCTGACCTACACCCAGGTGTGGAAGGCGGTCGGCGAGGACGATGCCGATACCAAGGCCTGGATGGGCGACCTGTTGCCGCAGGTGCAGCGCCTGCACCAGCTGTACAAGGTGCTGTCCAAGGCACGCGCCAAGCGCGGTGCCATCGAATTCGAAAGCAGCGAAGTGCGCTTCGTGCTGGACAATCGCGGTGAAGTCACCCAGGCCGGCATGCTGGTGCGCAACGACGCGCACAAGCTGATCGAGGAATGCATGATCGCGGCCAACGTGGAGGCGGCGAAATACCTGCTGTCGCGCCACGTGCCGGCGCCGTACCGCATCCACGAGAAGCCGCCGGAAACCAAGTACGCCGACCTGCTGGAATTCCTCAAGGAGTTCAAGCTGAGCCTGCCGCCGTGGTCGAAGGTGCGCCCGGGTGACTACACCAAGCTGCTGAAGAAGATCCGCGACCGCCCCGATGCGACGCTGCTGGAGTCGGTGTTGCTGCGCAGCCAGAGTCTGGCGATCTACAGCCCGGAGAACCACGGCCACTTCGGCTTGGCGCTGGAGGCCTACGCGCACTTCACCTCGCCGATCCGTCGCTATCCCGACCTGCTGGTGCACCGCGCGATCAAGCATGCGCTGTCCGGCAAGCCGCTGGACAAGTTCACCTACAACGCCCGCGAGATGGCCGCGCTGGCGCTGCAGTGTTCCGAGCGTGAGCGCCGTGCCGACGAGGCCGAGCGCGAGGTCGACGAGCGTTACCGCGCGGCGTGGATGGAAAAGCACGTGGGCGGCCAGTTCGACGGCGTGATCAGTGGCGTGACCAGCTTCGGCCTGTTCGTGGAACTGGACGAGTCGAAGGTGCAGGGCCTGGTCCACGTGACCCAGCTGCCGCAGGACTATTACAAGTTCGACGCGACCCGCAAGACGTTGACCGGCGAGCGCCGCGGCGGCAGCTACCGGCTGGGTGACCGCGTGCGCATCCTGGTGCTGAAGGCCAGCATGGAAGAACGCAAGATCGACTTCCGCCTGGTGGAACACAAGGGTGAGGACGAGGGCGATGGCCTGCCGCCGCTGCCTGAGCGGGGCAAGCCGGCCAAGCGGAAGAAAGAGAAATATTGATGACCGTGGTAGTGCCGGCCGCTGGCCGGCATCCATGGCACCCTCGGCACCGACGGGTTGCCGGCCAGCGGCCGGCACCACCAGGAGACATCGCATGCAAGGCCAACCCGAATACAGCGGCGGCTGCCAGTGCGGCGCGATCCGCTTCCACGTGCGTGGCGCGCTGACCGACAGCTCGATCTGCCACTGCCGCATGTGCCAGAAGGCCTTCGGCGCCTACTACGCGCCGCTGGTGTCGGTACGCGGTGTGCAGTTCAGCTGGACCCGCGGCCAGCCGTGCTATTTCCAGTCGTCCAACGTGGTGCGGCGTGGCTTCTGCGCCGACTGCGGCACGCCATTGACCTACGAAGCGCCCGATGGCGTGGCGGTGGCTGCCGGCGCGTTCGACGAACCCGAACGCCTGCCACCGACGATCCAGTACGGGGTCGAACGCAAGCTGCCCTTCGTCGACGGCCTGGCCAGCCTGCCCGTACGGCGTACCGAGGAGGACATCGCGGCCCTGGACTTCCTGGCCACGATCGTGTCCCACCAGCACCCCGACCACGACACGCCGCACTGGCCACCGCGCAGCCGGTGACGCACCTGTAGCGCCGTCTCCACGCTGTCGCCGCAGGCTGAACCCAGGACAGCCGAGCGCAGGCTCGGCTGTACAGGGAGGCGGGGCGCGGCAGCGCCCGGACCGCCGATGCTCTACCATAGCCACCCCCTTTCCGGTCCCCGCCCGCATGAGCAAGAACAGCCAGTGGATCGTCGGCGTCAACGCCGTCGCCTCCTCCATCGAGAACGACGCCGAGAACGTCCGCGAAGTGCTGGTCGAGGCCGGAGCGAAGAACCCGCGCCTGACCGAGATCGAGGAAAACGCCCGCCGCAAGGGCATCGACGTGCGCAAGGTGAACAGCCAGGCGCTGGACGGTGTGGGGGGCTCGGTGCGCCACCAGGGCGTGGCCGCGCGCTATGCCGCCGCCCGCACCTACAGCGAGAACGAGCTGGAAGGCCTGGTCACTGCGGCCGAGGGCAAGGCGCTGCTGCTGGTGCTGGATGAGGTGCAGGACCCGCACAACCTGGGTGCCTGCCTGCGCTCGGCGGCTGCGGCCGGTGCGACTGCAGTGATCATCCCCAAGGACAAGTCGGCCACGGTCAACGCTACCGTGCGCAAGACCTCGGCCGGCGCCGCCGACCTCATCCCGGTGGTGGCGGTAACCAACCTGTCGCGTTGCCTGAAGGACCTGCAGAAGCAGGGCGTGTGGATCTACGGCCTGGCCGGTGAAGCCACCGCCTCGCTGTACCAGCTGGACCTGAAGGGCAACATCGCGCTGGTGCTGGGCGGCGAAGCCGACGGCCTGCGCCGCCTGACCCGCGAGAACTGCGATGGCCTGGTCAAGATCCCGATGCCGGGCGAGATCGAGAGCCTGAATGTCTCCGTCGCCGCCGGCGTCAGCCTGTTCGAGGCCGTGCGCCAGCGCGGTTGATCCGCCGGCGCGACGTGATCGGGGTCAGATCCCTCTCCGCAGGCGAGGGATCCGACGCCTTTTCCATGTGCCGTGTCGACCAAGGTCGACACCTACCAGATCGTTGCCGTGTCGACCAAGGTCGACACCTACCGGTAGTCGCCAACCTTGGTTGGCGCTCTTGCCGCCTCAGCCCGCGCTGCCACCCAGTGCCTTGAACAGGGTCACGTCGTTGTTCAGCTGGCCCTGGCGCACGCGCGCCAGCGACAGCTCTGCATCGCGCCGGGTCTGCTGCGCTTCCAGCCAGGTGCGCAGATCGGTAGCACCCACGCGATAACGCACTTCCTGCGCGCGCTCCACTTCCACCGCTTCCTCGTACGAAGCCTGCGAGGCAGCGACCTGGCGCGCCAGCTGCTCGCGCGCGGACAGTGCGTTGTCCACTTCCGAGAGCGCGGTGTACAGCGTCTTGCGGAAATTGGTCGCGGCGATCTGATAGCTGGTGCCGGCGATATCGGTATCCAGCTGCGCGCGCTGCAGGTTGAGGAATGGCAGCGAAAGGCCGGCACCCAGCGTGGCCACCGGATTGCGCAGTACATCGCCCAGCGAGGTCGCACTGGAACCGAGGCTGCCGGTCAGGCTCAGCGCCGGGTAGTACTGGGTGGCGGTGACCTTGATGGTCTTCAGGCTGTTGCGCAGGCGGAGTTCTGCCGCACGCAGGTCGGGGCGGCGGCCGAGCAGGTCGGCCGGCAGCCCCTCGACAATGCGCGGGCTGCGTGCGCCCAGCAGGTCCCGGGGTTCGTCCTGCTGGGGCCAGGGCGTGCCGTCCAGCAGCACGGTCAGTGCGTTGCGCACCTCCACCCGCTGCTGTTCCAGCGCGCTCTGCGAGGCGCGCTGCGATTGCAGGTTCTGCAGCGCCTGGCGCACTTCCAGACGCGATACCGCACCGGCGTCGAAGCGGGCCTGCACCAGTTCGCGGGTGCGCTCCAGCCGCTCCAGGTTGGCCTGGCCGGTGGCGATCGACTGGTTCAGGTAGGCCAGGTTCCAGTACTGGGTGATGGTGTCGCTGATCACCAGCAGGGCGGTATTCTGCCGGTCTTCCTCGCTGGCCTCGGCTTCCCAGCGGGCGATGTCGCGCTGGGTCCGCAGGCGTCCCCACAGATCGACCTCCCAGCCCAGCGAAACGCCGGTGGAGTAGCTGCGGCGCCAGTCGTCGGCCTGGTCGGTGGCGCGGCTAGCATTGCCGCTGACGCCCGATGACGAAGGCTGCGGCCACAGCGCGTTGCTGGCCAGGCCGGCCTGCAGGCGCGAACGCTGCACGGCCAGGCCGGCGGCGGCCAGGTCGCTGTTGGCGGCCAGCGCCTGCGCCACCAGGCGGTCCAGGCGTTCATCGCCGAAGCCGGTCCACCAGGTGTCCTGGCGGATGTCGTGGCCCGGTGTGTCCAGGCTGCTGCGCGGGTCGTCGGCCGGTGCGTTGAGGGTGGCATCGCCACGCCCATACTGGGCCGCCACATCGGGATCGGCCACCGGATAGCGGCCGACAGAGGCGCAGCCAGACAGGGCGAGCAGAACGGCACCCGCCAGCAGCCGGCGCGAAGGGGCAGGGAAGGGCAGTCGGGTCATCATCTTCATTCGCGTGCCAGGGCCTCCACCGGGTCAAGCTGCGCGGCATTGCGCGCGGGCAGGAAGCCGAACGCCACGCCGATCAGGGTCGAGCAGGCGAAGGCGGCAATGATCGAGGCGGTGGAGAACAGCACCTGGAAGTCGCTGGCGAAGCGGCCGATCATCGAGCCCAGCAGCAGGGCCAGGCCGATGCCGAGCACGCCACCGAGCAGGCAAACCAGCACCGCTTCGATCAGGAACTGCTGGCGGATATCACTTTGTCGTGCACCGACGGCCATGCGCACCCCGATCTCTCGGGTGCGCTCGGTCACCGACACCAGCATGATGTTCATCACGCCGATGCCGCCGACCAGCAGCGCGATGGCGGCGATGGCACCGATCAGCAGGGTCATCGTGCGCGTGGTCTGCTCGATGGTGTCGCGGATCTCCGCGCTGTTGCTGAGGAAGAAATCCTCGGTGCCGTGGCGCATCGTCAGCAGGCGGGTGATCGCTTCCTGAGCGGCATCCATCGGTGTGTTGTCGTCCACGCGCACGGTGATGCTGGAGACATGGCTCTGGCCGAGCATGCGCGACATCACCGTGGTGTAGGGCACCCAGACGCTGAGGCTGGTGCTGCCACCGAAACCGAAACTCTGGCGCTTGGCCACGCCGACCACGCGTGCCGGCACGTTGCCGAGCAGGATCACCTGGCCGACCGGGTCGACATCGGGGAAGAACTGGGTCTGGGTGTTTTCGTCGATCACCGCTACCTGGCCGAGGCCCCTCACGGCATCGGCATCAAAGAAGCTGCCGCTGAGCAGGGTTACCCCCTTGACCCGGAAGAACTGCTCGCCGACGCCGCTGACCTGGGCGGTCGACGACTGGTTGCGATAACGCGCGGTGACCGAGGTCGATACGCTGGGGGTGGCGCTGTCCACATAGCTCTGCTTTGCCAGTGCATCGGCATCGCTGGCCTTGAGCGTCTGCACCCGGGCCGAGCGCATGTCGCCGAAACCACGGCCGGGATAAACGTCGATGGTGTTGGTGCCGAGCGCGCTGATGTTCTGCAGGATCTGCTGCTGCGAGCCATTGCCCAGCGCCACCACCGAGACCACCGAGGCGATGCCGATGATGATGCCGAGCATGGTCAGGAAGGTGCGCAGGCGATGGGCGTTCATCGCCAGCAGCGCCATGCGGAACGCTTCGGTGAAGCGGTCGCGGGCCGCCCGCCAGCTGTTGCCGTGGGCGACGCCGGTACTGGCTTCGCGCTGGGCGCGGTAACTCGGCGCATCCGGATTGGCGCGGTCGGCAATGATCTCGCCATCGCGGATCTCAATGATGCGCTGTGCGTGCTGGGCCACGCTCATGTCGTGGGTGACGATGATGATGGTGTGGCCTTCGGTATGCAGTTCGCCGAGGATCGCCATCACTTCCTCACCGGATTTCGTATCGAGCGCGCCTGTTGGTTCGTCGGCCAGGATCACCTCGCCGCCGTTCATCAGGGCGCGTGCGATCGACACGCGCTGCTGCTGGCCACCGGAAAGCTGGCCTGGCTTGTGATGCATGCGGTCGCCCAGGCCCAGCCGCTGCAGCAGTTGCTCGGCACGCGCGTTGCGCACCGGGCCGGGACTGCCGGCATACACCGCCGGCACTTCCACGTTGCCGCGCGCGTCGAGGTCGCCGAGCAGGTGGTAGCGCTGGAAGATGAAACCAAAATGCTCGCGGCGCAGTTCGGCCAGTTCGTCCGGCTCCATCTTTCCGGTTGCGCGGCCGGCCACCTGGTAGCTGCCGCGGGTGGGACGGTCGAGGCAGCCGAGGATGTTCATCAGCGTCGACTTGCCCGAGCCGGACTGGCCCACGATGGCGACCATCTCGCCGGCGTGGATGTCGAGGTTCACGTCGCGCAGTACGGCGATCACATCGTCGCCGGCCGGGAATTCACGTCGCAGGTCGCGCAGCCGCAGCAGCGGCGCCGTCGTGCTCATCGGCGCCCCATGCCCGGGCCGCCGACCCGCATCTGCATGCCGCCGCGGTTGCCGCCGCCGGCGCTGGCACCGGCCGCACCGGCTTCGCCGACCACCACGCGCTCGCCTTCCTTCAAGCCGGACAGGATCTCGGCCGAGGCGCCGTTGTTGATGCCCACGGTGACCTTGCGCGGCTGCGGTTGGCCCTTCTCGTCCAGCACCCGCACCATCCGCTCATCGCCACGGCGCTTCGGTCCCAGTGCCACCGCCGGCACCATCAGCACGCCCTTGGCCTGCTTGAGCAGTACCGAGACCTGCGCGGTCATGTCGATGCGCAGCGTGCCGTCCGGGTTTTCCACATCAAACAGCGCGTTGTAGTAGACCGCGCTGCTGGAGCTGGAGCTGGAGGAGCTGCTGGAGCTGGACGAATTCTCGTTGGCGATCGAGGCCGGCGCCGGATTGATCTGGCGCAGCGTGGCGTGATACTTGCGGTCCGGGTCGCCCAGGGTGGTGAAGTACACCGGCATGCCGGGCTTGATCTTGACCACGTCGGCCTCGGAGATCTCGGCATTGACGGTGACCACGTCCAGCCGCGCCAGCATGACGATGGTCGGTGCGGTCTGGTTGGCGTTCACGGTACGGCCTTCCTCGGCCACCACCGCGACCACGGTGCCGTCCATCGGCGCGGTGATGCGGGTGTAGGCCAGGTTGGCGCGGGCGGTGCCCAGCTCGGTTTCGCGGCCCTTGATCTGCGCCTCGTAGGACTGCAGCTGGGCGCGGGCGGTCTTCAGCTGTGCTTCTGCGGCATCGTATTCCTGGCGCGAGGTGGCCTCGGCGGCCAGCATCTGCTGCTGGCGCGCGAACTCCAGTTCGGCCTGGCGCAGGGTGGCTTGCTGCACCGCGCGCTGGGCGGTGACCTGGTCCAGCGAGGCCTGCGCGTTGAGCACCTGGTTCTGCTGGGTGGTGGCATCGATCTCGGCGATCAGGTCGCCTTCCTTCACGGTGTCGCCCAGCTGTACCTTCAGCGATTTGATCTGGCCCGAGGCCTGCGCGCCGACGCTGACCAGCTTGTAGGCGTCGATCACGCCGGTGGCATCCACCGTTTGTTCGATGTCACCGCGGCTGACCGGCGAGGTTGCCACCGCCGGGGCGGCGGGCTTGCGCAGCAGCCACCAGGCGGTCGCGGCGACGATCAGGGCGAGCAGGGCGATCAGCATCAGGCGACTCCGGCGGGTCGCTGGCAGCAGGCGGAACGTCACGTCGTGGCTTCACTCTCGAGGCCGCGAGGGCGGCGTTGGTGGGCATTGTGAAGACCGGGCGATGGACGGCTCAATCCTCGGGGTATGTCTGTATGTAACACTGTCGGTGAACAGGCGTAACCACAGGTATCCCGCCCGCGGGTGGATACACTGGTACGCATTGCCCCGGATGCGGTTCAGCTGCCGACACGGGATGATCGCGACATGGAGACTGAAAACCCGATGCATCGACTGCTGATCGTCGACGACGACAACGACATCCGCACGCTGCTGGCCGAGCAGCTCGGCCGCGCCGGCTACCAGGTGAGCACTGCGGCCGATGGCACCGCCATGCGCCAACTGCTGGACCGCGAGCACGTGGACCTGATCGTGCTGGACCTCAACCTGCCGCGCGAGGATGGTCTGACCCTGTGCCGTGACCTGCGTGCACGTTCGAACACGCCGGTGATCATGCTGACCGCGCGGGCCGAGCCGATCGACCGCGTGCTGGGCCTGGAAATGGGCGCCGACGACTACCTGGCCAAGCCGTTCGAGCCGCGCGAGCTGCTGGCGCGCATCCGCAACGTGCTGCGCCGGACCGAGGCGCTGCCGGCCAACCTGGAACCACTGGCGGTACGCCGCGCGCGTTTCTCGCGCTGGGTATTCGACCTCGAGCATCGCCACCTGGTCGATCCGGATGGCCGCGTGGTGGTGCTGTCCGGCGCCGAGTTCCGCCTGCTGCGGGTGTTCATCGCCCACGCCAACAAGGTGCTGTCGCGCGAGCAGCTGGTCGCGCTCAGCAGTGGCCGCAACTACGAGGCTCAGGACCGCGCGATCGACCTGCAGGTCAGCCGCCTGCGCAACAAGCTGGGCGACGATGGTGGCCCGGATGGACTGATCAAGACCGTGCGCAACGAAGGCTACGTGCTGGCCTCGTCGGTCAACCTGGAATAAACCGCGATGACGCGCCTGCGCCATTTCCTGTCCTCGATGGTCGGGCGGTTGTTCGTGATCCTGCTGCTGGGCATGGCGGTGGCTGCGATCGGCGCGACCATGCTGGCCACCTCCAAGCGCCAGCAGGAGTTCGAGCGGCAGAACCTGAACCGCATCGCCGACCGCCTGCAGGGCTACGTCAACCTGCTGGACGGCAATCCGGAGCTGCGCGAGCGCCTGCTGGCGATCGGCGGGCCGAGCGTGCGCGCGCTGCAGCCGGGCGCACGCCTGGGGCGTGCCGACACGGCGCTGATGGAAGTGCTGGAAGACCGCCCCGGGCCGGTGTCGCGCGCGCACGTGCACTTCGCTTCGTTCCGCTCCTGCATTCCCAAACTGCAGGAGCTGCTGCCGCCGCCGCCGCCGGGCCACCGGCGGCCGCCGCGCGAACGCGACCCCGCGTTCATCCCGCCCAAATGCCGCGCGGTGGACGTGACCCTCAACGACGGCACGCTGCTGAAGCTGGCGCTGGACTCGCCGGCGGTGGCGCACAACGGCATCCTCGCCGTGGACCCATGGTTCCTGACCCTGCTGGTGCTGGCGATTGCCGTGCTGGCCTATATCGTCGCGCGCATGGCCAGCGCGCCGCTGCAGGAACTGGCCGCAGCCGCAGAAGACCTTGGCGATGACCTGCAGCGCGACCCGTTGCCACTGCGCGGGCCGCGCGAAGTGCAGCGTGCCGCCGAAGCCTTCAACGCCATGCAGCACCGCCTGCAGCGGCACCTGGCCGAACGCACGCAGATGCTGGCGGCGATCACCCACGACCTGCAGACGCCGCTGACACGGCTGCGCCTGCGCCTGGAGAATGTCAGCGACGAGGCCCTGCGTGAGCGCCTGATCGGCGACCTGGCGGCGATGCAGGCGCTGGTGCGCGAGGGCCTGGAACTGGCGCGCAGCGCCGAGAGTGCCGAGCAGCGCGCCGCACTGGACCTGGATTCGCTGCTGGAGAGCATTGTCGAGGACGCCGCCGAAGGCGGCGGTGATGTGGTCTTCGAAGGGGGCAGTGGTTCGGTGCTGATGTTGCGTCCGTTGGCCATGCACCGGCTGTTCTCCAACCTGGTGGACAACGCGGTGATGTACGCGCAGCGGGCACGGGTGCGGGTTGAGCGCAGCGGAGGTGCGATTACCGTGGTGGTGGCCGATGACGGCCCGGGCCTGGCCGAAGAGCAGCTGGAGGCGGTGTTCGATCCGTTCGTGCGGGTGGAGACCTCGCGTTCGCGCGAAACCGGCGGGGCCGGCCTGGGCCTGACCATCGCGCGCGCCCTGGCCGAGAAGGACGGCGCCCGGCTGTGGCTGCGCAACCGGGCCGAAGGTGGCCTGGAGGCGGTGGTGCAGTGGCCTGCCAGTGCCCAGGTGGTGGCGCCCGGCCGCGCCGGCTGAGTCGGCGCGCTGCGAACGGTGACGCCGGGGCCGGGGTTTGGCCTATCATCTGCGCATCTCCCCAGTCTCCCCACGATGAGCCAGCCCGTTCCTGCCGGCATGCCATTGCACGCTGCCCGGCTGTTCCCGCACGCTGCCGCGTCCTGCAGCCGCACCTGGCCGCCGCCGCTGCGGTGATGGGCGGGCAGGGGGACAAGAGGCGCTGGGTGGAGCGCCGCGCATCAGGATTCAGGCGGGCACTGCGGCAGGGCCTGTTGTGGCTGCTGCTGGCCCTTGCGCTGCCGTTGGCTGCGCAGGAGGGCGCGCCCCCGCTGCGCGACTACGCCATCGATGTATGGACCTCGCGCAACGGCCTGCCGCACAACTCGCTGCGCGACATCGCGCAGACGCCGGAAGGCCATCTCTGGTTCGCCACCTGGGAAGGGCTGGTGCGCTACAACGGCCTGGATTTCACCGTGTTCGACCGCAGCACGCGCCCGGGCCTGCGCGACAACGGCATCGGCGCCCTGTTCGTCGACCGCCAGGGCGGACTGTGGATCAGTGATTCGCGCGGCAACGTCAGCCACCGTGGCAGTGATGGCCAATGGCGGGTGTGGGAGCACCAGGCCGATACGCCGCAGGTGCTGATCCAGTCCATGCAGATGGACAGCCAGGGGCGGCTGTGGCTGCTGTACGAAGGCAAGGGCATCGGCTACCTGACGCCGGACAGCGGCATTGTCTACCAGGCGCCGGCGGCGGACCTGCCGATGGCGATGAGCTTCACCAGACTGGTGGTCGATGCGCAGGACCGGGTCTGGGTCGGTACGCTGGACGGGCTGGTGCTGCGCGACAACGATGGCGTGCTCAAGCGCGCCCCCGCCGCATGGGGGCTGGGTGCCGGCAGTGGCCTGTCGTGGCCCTACCGTGCGCCGGATGGCGCGTTGTGGATCGTCGCCGGTGAGCGCCTGTACCGGGTGGAGGACGACCAGCTGGTGCTGGTGCACCGCCTGCCGGGCCAGCTGCACATGACCTCGATGCTGCAGGACCGGCACGGTGACCTGTGGCTGGGCACCGAGAACCAGGGCCTGCTGCGCATCTCCGCACATGGCCTGGAGCGACTGCCGGCCGGTCTGAACCTGCCGGGCGGACGCGTGGTCAGCCTGCGCGAGGATGCCGAAGGCAGCATCTGGGTGGGCGCCAACGGCGGGCTCTATCGCCTGCGCGAAACACTGTTCAGCAGCTACACCGAGCGCGATGGGCTCAGTGGCGATTACGTGCGCACGGTATTCGAGGATCGCGATCGCCAGCTGTGGGTCGGCAGCGCCAGCGGGCTTGACATGCGGACCGCGGACGGCCGTTTCCGGGCGATGCCGCTGCACAACCGCGGCGGCAAGGCACCTTCGGTACTGAGCCTGGCACAGGGGCCGGACGGTGACCTGTGGGTCGGAACCTTCGGCGATGGGGTCTACCGGCTCGGCCGTGACGGCCACCTGCGCCACAACTACGCGGCAGCCGACGGCATGCCGGGTGGCAACATCCGTGCGATCAGCGTTGATTCCCAGGGCGTGGTCTGGGCCGGCACGCAGAAGGGCGTGGTGCGCATCGACGGCGACCATGTGCAGGTCTCGAACGCGCCGGGCATGCCCGGCGGCCTGATCACCGCGCTTGAGCATGACCATCAGGGCAACCTGTGGATCGGCACCATCGAAGGCATCCGCGTGCTGCGCGGCGACCACGTGCAGTCGATCGACCTGGCGCCGCTGGGCGGTGGCCGCAGCGTGTTCGGCTTCCACCAGCTGGGCGACGCGATGTGGATCAGCAGTGATCGTGGCCTGTACCGTTGGCGCAACGGTGCGCTGGCGCGGGTCGGCCTTGAGCAGGGCATGCCGGTGGATGCGGTGTTCCAGCTGGTGCCGGATCGCCTTGGCAATGTGTGGATCAGCAGCAATCGCGGTGTGTTGCGCACCGATATGGCCACCCTCAACGCCGTGGCCGATGGCCGCACGCCGCGGGTGGGGGTGGAGCGCTACAACGAGATCGACGGTATGGCCAATGCACAGGCCAACGGCAGCTCCAGCCCATCGGCGATCCTGCGCCAGGACGGCACGTTCTGGGTGGTCACCGCAGGCGGCCTGAGCACGGTCGACCCGCAGCGCCTGCAGCGTTTCCGCGAGCGGCCATCGCCGCCGGCGGCGATCGAGAGCGTGCAGGTGGATGGCGCGCCGGTGCATTGGGAAGGGCCGGATCGCAACCATATTCCAGGGGGGCGCCGGTTGGCGGTGAGTTATGTCGGCCTGAGCTACCTGATGTCTGACCGGATCCGCTACCGCACGCGGCTGGACGGGCTGGATGCCGGCTGGGTCGAGCGCGGCCCGCAGCGCAGCGTTGAGTTCGTCGGCCTGCCGCCGGGCGACTACACCCTGCATGTGGCGGCCGCCCATCCCGGCGGCAGCTGGGGCCAACAGGAGGCGGTGTGGAGCTTCACCGTGGAACCGTTCTGGTGGCAGCGCCGCAGCGTGCAGGTGCTGGCGGGGATGCTGCTGCTGACTGGACTGGTGGCGCTGTACCGGCTGCTGCTGCAGCAGCTGAAGGCCAGCAACCTGCGCCTGGCACGGCGGGTGGACGAAGCGACCTTCGACCTGCAGGCCAAGACGGTGCACCTGCAGGCGCTGAACCAGGAAAAGACCGAACTGGCCGAGCGCCTGGCGCGCCAGGCCGAAGCCTTCGAGCGCCAGGCCCGCGAGGATGTGCTGACCGGCCTGGCCAATCGCCGCGCCTTCGACGAAACGTTGGCGCGTGACTTCGCCCGGTCCCAGCGCAGTGGTCATCCGCTGTGCCTGGTGGTGCTCGACATCGATCACTTCAAGGAGGTCAACGACCGCCACAGCCACAGCATCGGCGATGCCGTGCTGGTGCAGGTGGCGTCATTGATCGCAGCGGCCTGCCGCGACTCCGACCTGCCGGCGCGCACCGGCGGCGAAGAGTTCGCGCTGCTGCTCAACGACACCCGCCTGGAGGAAGCCGCACAGCTGTGCGCGCGCCTGCGTGGCCTGTTCCATGATCATCCCGATTGGGCCGGCGTGGCGGGCCTGCGTGTCACCTTCAGCGCGGGCCTGGTAGAGCTGGATGCCGACGACCGCACCCCGGCGCTGCTGTACCAGCGCGCCGACCGCGCGCTGTACCGCGCCAAGAGCGACGGCCGCGATCGCACGAGTATTGGTTGATCGCATCCACGCATGGCGTGGATCTACTGGTGTTGTCGTACCACCCGGGGGTGCCGACCAACGGTCGGCACCCACCAGAGAAGTGACCCAGTGAGCGGCAGCCCCCAACGAGCGCAGCGACCCGCTGTTGCTCCCGCTTTTTCTGATCTTTCCGTGGTGCTCGCTGGAAACTGTCCGTGGCCGGGCGGATGGGCTGCGCAGGGGCGTGAGCCGCATGGGCCTGAGGCATGCCTCGGGCGGGTTGGGCCGGATGCCCAACCCCGGTCTTGCCGTGTGCGCAGGACAGCGCACACGAGCAAGCGGCGACCGAGCTTACAGGGACGTACTTGCAGCGTCCCCTGCGCAGTCCACCCGCCCGGCCCTACCAGGAATCGCTGTCAGCCCGCCACGAGGGGCTCCGCCGTTGGCCGCTTCACCGCGGCCAGGCGTTGGCGATGGTGCAGAACAGCCGCGCGGTCTGCTCGGTGTCATACACCGCGCTGTGTGCCTCGTTGGCATCCCAACCCAGCCCGGCGGCGGTGGCCGCACGCGCCAGCACGGTCTGGCCGTAGGCGATACCGGCCAGGGTGACCGTGTCGAACACGCTGAACGGGTGGAATGGGTTGCGCTTGTGGCCGGTGCGGGCCACGGCCGCGTTGACGAAGCCGAGGTCGAAATGGGCGTTGTGGCCCACCAGGATCGCGCGCTGGCAGCCGTACTTCTTCATCGCCGCACGCACCGGAGTGAAGATGTGGTCCAACGCCGCTTTTTCTTCCTTGGCCAGCCGGAACGGGTGGTCGAGGATGATGCCGGTCACTTCCAGCGACTTCGGGTCGATCTCCAGGCCCTCGGCCGGGACCACGTGGGCACTGGCGGTCTGGCCGGGGTAGAGCAGGCCGTTCTCGTCCATCTCGATCGGCACCGCAGCGATTTCCAGCAGCGCATTGCGCTGGCTGTCGAAGCCGCCGGTTTCCACATCCACCACCACCGGCAGGAAGCCGCGGAAGCGTTGTGACATCGCGCGCTGCGCCTGGGGTACTGCGGAATCGGGAGCGGCGGCAGGTGCGGAGGGGGAGTCAGTCATGCGTGAATTCTAGCAGAGCGACCCTGAGCGCCCGGCCAGCTTTCTGTGCATGGGCTCCCTGCGTGGGCGTGTGTCGACCAAGGTCGACACCTACCGGGCACCGCACGCTCTGGATTCCGGTAGGTGCCAACCTTGGTTGGCACACGGCGCGCCAACCACGGTCGTCATCTAGCGCACCGCAGGCCGTGCCGTCGTGACCGATGGCTGCCACCGGGCCAACCAGGCGTCCACGCTCAGCTTGCCGGCGCCAGTGAAGATCAGCGGCAGCAGCATGGCCATGAACAACACCGGCAGCTTGAAGTTGCCGTAGCCCTGGTCGCTGATGGCATACCCCATCGCGAGGTCACCCAGCGAATTCCATTGCATCGGCCAATGCACCGCATAGGTCGCCACCACGGTCAGCACCAGTAGGCTGGCGGCGGCGAAACGGGTACCGAAACCAAACAGCAGGCAGGCCGCGCCGACCAGTTCGAACCAGATGGCCAGCTGCCAGTTCAGGGCAGCAGGCAGTTGGTTGAACGGGAACGGGAAGGCGCCCTGCAGGCCGGCGAACCAGTTCTGGCCGTGCAGCTTCTCACGGCCGGATTCGAAGTATTCCCAGGCCAGCAGCACGCGCAGGCCCAGCGGCGCCAACCAGGGGGCGAGACGGTCCAGCCGGCCGCGCGCGGCGGCCAGGAGCGGCAGGTTCATCGTTGGATCTCCAGTGGAAGAGGCGTCAGGGCGGGGGGGCGAGCGGGCCGATCACGCCGGCCTGCAGGAACTGCAGCAGCAGTGCGGCACCGGGCTCGGCCAGTACGTCCTCGGCCAGCCCGTGCGAGGTGGCCAGCTGCTGCAGGTACGTCTGTCCTTCCAGGCCGGGCCGTTCGCCGATGCTCGCCAGCAGGTGTACCGCCAGCGGGCTGAGCGCGGCGAATCGCACTTCACCGTCGGCTTCGCGGCGGACCAGCAGGCCGGTGGGTTCTGCAAGGGGCTGGGTCGGCGCATCCTCTGCACCGAGACGGTGCACCGGCCATTGGTACAGCAGCGGCCACGCCAGCGGCGAACGCCGCAGCGGCACCCGAAGTGGATCAGTATCGCCAGGCGCAGGAAGCGGTTCGGCCTGCAGCTGGTACAGCGCGGTTTCCACCCACTCGTAGTGGGCCAGTTCGGCCAGCGCCGGGTGCGGCAGCTGCGGCTGCGCCTGCAGCCACTGCACGAACTCGGCGGCCAGTTCGGTGAACAGCGGTGTCTGGCAGCGATGGGTGGCGAAGTAGTGGCGCACCAGGGCGCTCCAGGCCGGTTCGCCAAGCAGGCGCACGCAGACCGGGAAACCGTTGCTCAACAGGCCGAGCAGGTTGTTGAACAGCAGGTGCCGATATACCGCGACCCGGCGTGGCTCCAGTCCGGCCGGTGCGGGTACCGCCTGCGGGTTGCGCAGGTGCGCGGTGAAGGCGTGCTGCTGCGCGCGCAGGGTGTCGGCGGAATCAGCCATGTGCCGCCCCGGCATGTGTGGCCTGCAGGCGGCGGATGGTCTGCAGTTCGCCCTGCAGTTCTGCATAGGGCGGGAAATTGAAATCGCGTTCGAGCAGGGTGGGGCGCGGGCCGATGCGTGCATAGGTACGCGCCAGCAGCGCCCAGACCGGATCGATCACCGCGCTGCCGTGGGTATCGATCTTCAGGTCGGGTGCCTCGTCCAGGTGCCCGGCCACGTGCAGGCAGACGATGCGCCGTGCAGGCAGGCCGGCGATGAAGGCATCGGCATCGTAGCCGTGGTTGCAGGCGTTGACGTAGACATTGTTGACGTCCAGCAGCAGGTCGCAGTCGGCTTCGGCAAGCACGGCATTGGTGAAGGCCAGTTCGTCCATCGCCGGCGCGGGTGCCAGGTAGTAGGACACGTTCTCCACTGCGATGCGACGGCCCAGCAGGTCCTGCACGCGGCTGATGCGCTGCGCGGTATGGCGCACGGCTTCGTCGGTAAAGGGAATCGGCAGCAGGTCGTACAGGTGGCCGTCGTCGCTGCAGTAGCTGAGGTGCTCGCTGTACAGCGGCACGCGGTGCTTTTCGAGGAACCGGCCGACCTGTTCCAGCAGCTGGGTATCCAGTGGTGCACTGCCGCCCAGCGACAGCGACAGGCCGTGGCAGCTCAGCGGATGGCGCTGCGCCAGTTCGGCCAGGGCATCACCGGCCGGGCCGCCGACATGGATCCAGTTCTCCGGTGCGCATTCGAGGAAGTCGAAGTCGCCTTCCGGGGCGTCACGCAGGTCCTGCAGCAGCGCCCGGCGCAGGCCCAACCCGGCGGCCGCCGCACGAAGCGGCGACCGCGGGTGGACGAGGCTGGCGCGGGCGTCAGTGCTTGCCACCGCACTTGCCTTCGCCGCACTTGCCTTCAGCCGACTTCGTGTCGCCGGCCTTGGCCTTGGCGCCCGCTGCGCCGGCAGCCTTGCCCTTGTCGGCACCGCACTTGCCTTCGCCGCTCTTGCCGTCGGCGCCGCACTTGCCTTCGGCGTGCTTGGTCGCGTCAGCGGCCATCTTGTTATCGGCGGCTTTGGCATCGGTGCTGGCCTTGGCCGCCTGGCCGGCCACCAGGTAGCCCTGGGCGAGGTCGCTCATGCTCAGGGCCGAGGCACTGGCGGTCATGCCCAGGCCGGCGGCCAGGGCGGTAGCGGTCAGCAGGGACAGGGTCTTGTTGGAACTGCTCATCGGTCTTACTCCTGGGTGGTGGGCAGGTGCCCGGGGTGAATCGATGGTGCAGCGATCCTACTCAACGAATCCTCGCCAAGAACTCAAATTTTCGTGAGATTTGTTACAGAAGCATCCGGAAGGTCTGCGCCGGGCAAGCACGGCGCCCACAACGCGGGTGGAACACCGCAAAAAAAGAAAGGCCGCTGTCACAGGACAGCGGCCAACTTGGAGTCGACTCCGGTGTTGCAGTGCAGCGTCAGGGCTGGCCGGTGCTGGAGGTCTCGTCGCGCTTTTCACGCGGTGGCAGCGGCTGCTCGCCGTGCACCAGGAACCACACGTTCTCGGCGATGTTGGTGGCGTGATCGCCCACGCGCTCCAGGTTCTTGGCCATGAACAGCAGGTGGGTGCACGGGGTGATGTTGCGCGGGTCTTCCATCATGTAGGTGAGCAGCTCGCGGAACAGCGCGGTGTACTGGGCGTCCAGGCGGGCGTCGTCCTCGCGCAGTGCCAGCGCGGCCTCGGCATCGTTGTCGCGGTAGGCGGCGATGGCACGGCGCACCTGCTGCGCGGCCAGGCGGCCCAGCGCGCGCAGGCCCTGGATCTGCGGCAGCGGCGGCACCTTGCCCAGCGCGATCGAGCGCTTGGCCACGTTCGCTGCATAGTCGCCGATGCGCTCGATGTCGGCCGGGATGCGCAGGCCAGCCAGGATCTCGCGCAGGTCGCGCGCCATCGGCCCACGCAGCGCCAGGCGCATCACGTCGTGGCTGATCTGCTGCTCAAGCGCGTCGATCGCTTCGTCGTTGGCGATGATGCGATGGGCGGCGTTCTCGTCGCGCTTCTCGATCACGTCCATCGCCGCTTCGAGCTGGGCGACGGCCATCTCGCCCATGCGCACGATTTCGGCCACCAGGCGCTGCTGCTCCTCGTCGTAGCTCTTGACGATGTGGTCGTTGGGAAGGTTCATGGTTGTTCCGCTCTGTTGAGTCGAGCCATGCTCGACTGACGTTGTCTGGAGAGTCGAGCCACGCTCGACTGACGTTTCAGCCGAAGCGACCGGTGATGTAGTCCTCGGTCTGCCGCTGCGACGGCTGCGAGAAGATCACTTCGGTGCGGTCGTGCTCGATCAGGTCGCCCAGGTACATGAAGGCGGTGTAGTCGGACACGCGCGCAGCCTGCTGCATGTTGTGGGTGACGATCACGATCGTGTACTCGTGCTTGAGTTCTTCCACCAGCTGCTCGATGCGGCTGGTCGAGATCGGGTCCAGCGCCGAGGTCGGCTCGTCCAGCAGCAGCACCGACGGGCGCAGGGCGACGGCACGGGCGATGCACAGGCGCTGCTGCTGGCCACCGGACAGACCCAGTGCGCTCTGCCCCAGCTTGTCCTTCACTTCGTCCCACAGCGCGCCCTGGCGCAGCGCCTGCTCGACGCGGTCGGCCATATCGGCCTTGCTCAGCTTCTCGTGGTGGCGGATGCCGTAGGCCACGTTCTCGAAGATGGTCATCGGGAACGGCACCGGCTTCTGGAACACCATGCCGACCTTGCTGCGCAGGCGGTTCATCGGGTACTTCGGCGACAGGATGTTCTCGCCGTCCAGCAGCACTTCACCGCGCGCCTCCAGCTTCGGGTACAGCGCATAGATGCGGTTGAAGATGCGCAGCAGCGTGGACTTGCCGCAACCGGAGGGACCGATCAGCGCGGTCACGCGCTTTTCCGGGATTTCCAGGTTGATGCCCTTCAGGGCGTGGAACTTGTCGTAGTAGAAGTCCAGTCCACGCGCAGCCAGCTTCACCGGCGACGGCGTGTGCAGGCTCTCGTGCGAGGACGGCACGGCGATGCGCTGCATCGGCACGGCGTTGGAAAGGTCGTTCATGGCGTTATCCACGGAAAGGTCAGTCATGGGAGATACGGTTGCGCAGCAGGATGCCGCGGGCGGCAAGGCTGACCAGCAGCACGAAGACAGTCAGCACCAGGGCACCGGCCCAGGCCAGTACCTGCCAGGATTCATACGGGCTGCCGGCGAACTGGTTCATCACCACCGGCACCGAAGCCATCGGCTGGAAGATGTTGTTGTTCCAGTACTGGTTGCCGAAGGCGGTGAACAGCAGCGGTGCGGTCTCGCCGGAGATGCGGGCCAGGGCCAGCAGGATGCCGGTGATGATGCCTGCCGACGCACTGCGGTACAGCACCTGCACGATCACCTTCCACTGCGGCATGCCCAGCGACAGGGCCGCTTCGCGCATCTGCGAGGGCACCAGGCGCAGCATTTCGTCGGTGGTGCGCACCACCACCGGCAGCACGATGAAGGCCAGCGACAGCGCACCGGCGAACGCCGAGAAGTTGCCGCCGGTCTGCATCACGTACAGCGTGTACACGAACAGGCCCAGCACGATGGACGGCGCCGACAGCAGGATGTCGTTGACGAAGCGGACCACGGTGCCGGCCTTGCGGGCGTTGCCATACTCGGCCAGCCAGGTACCGGCCAGCACGCCCAGCGGGGTGCCGATGCCGATGGCCAGTGCACACATCACGGCACTGCCGAAGAAGGCGTTGGCGAGGCCGCCGTCCTGCATCGGCGGCGGGGTCATCTTGGTGAACAGATCCCAGTTGATGCCGGCCAGGCCCTTGGCAGCCAGGGTGAACAGGATCCAGCCCAGGAAGAACAGGCCGAACAGGGCGGTGGCGCAGGACGCAGTGATCGCAACGACGTTGCCGATGCGGCGGCGCAGGTACAGCGAATCAGCGGTGGTGGACATCAGTTGCCCTCCTTGCGGGACAGGCGCATCAGCATCAGGCGGGCGATGGCCAGCACCACGAAGGTGACGATGAAGAGGACGAAGCCGAGCAGCAGCAGGGCCGAACGGTAGGTTTCAGTGGCTTCGCCGAAATCATTGGCGATCAGCGCGGCGATGGTGGTGCCCGGTTCCAGCAGCGACGGCGACAGGCGCACGCTGTTGCCGATCACGAAGGCTACAGCCATCGTTTCGCCCAGCGCGCGGCCCAGGCCGAGGAAGATGCCGCCGATGACCGCCGAACGGGTGTAGGGCAGGACGATGTCCCAGCTCACTTCCCACTTGGTGGAGCCCAACGCGTAGGCCGATTCCTTCAGGCGGGTGGGCACGGTCAGGAACACCTCGCGCATCACCGAGGAAATGAACGGAATGACCATGATGGCCAGCACGAAACCGGCGGTGAGCATGCCGATGCCCAGCGGCGGGCCCTGGAACATCGGGCCGATGACCGGCCATTCGCCCAGGGTCTCGTTGAGGAACGGGGTGACGTACTCGGTCATCACCGGCACCAGCACGAACAGGCCCCACATGCCGTAGATGATCGAGGGAATGCCGGCCAGCAGTTCGATGGCGGTACCGACCGGGCCGCGCAGCCAGCGCGGCGCGACCTCGGTGAGGAAGAAGGCGATGCCGAAGCTGACCGGCACGGCGATGACCATCGCGATGACAGCGGTGACCAGGGTGCCGTAGATCGGAGCCAGGGCGCCGAACTTGTTTTCGACCGGATTCCAGTCGGCGGAGAAGAAGAAGCTCAGTCCCTGCATCTGCAGGGCATGGCGACCGCCCCACAGCATCGACAGCGCGGCGCAGGCCAGGGCGATCAGGACGAAGATGACGGTGCCGACCAGCACCCATCGGAACAGTTTGTCGTTGCGGGCATCACGCGCATCACGCGTGGACGGGGCGGCTACAGGCTGGGCGATGGCATTCATGGGGACGGCTGGGCCAGGAAGGGGCGGGGCGGCACGGCGTGGAACAAGCGGTGCCCGCGCGGGGCGGGCACCGTCGGGTCCATCACTTCAGGTCGGTCGCCCAGTAGGCCTCGATCTGCTTGACCAGTTCAGCCGGCAGCGGCACGTAGTGCAGCTCGTTGGCCTGGGCCTGGCCGTTCTCGAAGGCCCACTTGAAGAAGGCCAGGGTGTCCTGGTTGCGCTTGGCGTCCTTCGGCTGCTTCTGCATCAGCATGAAGTTGGTTGCGGTGATCGGCCACGCCTGCTCGCCCGGGGCGTTGGTGATGACCAGGTTGAAGTCCTTGGCGCTGGCCCAGTCGGCGCTGGCGGCCGCAGCGGCGAAGGTTTCCGCGCTCGGCTCGACCCAGTTGCCGGCGGCGTTCTGCATGGCGGTATACGGCATGCCGTTCTGCAGGGCATAAGCCAGTTCGACGTAGCCGATCGAGCCCTTGATCTGCTTCACGTAGGACGCAACGCCTTCATTGCCCTTGCCACCGACGCCGTCCGGCCACTGCACCGAGGTGCCTTCACCGACCTTGCTCTTCCACTCCGGGCTGACCTTGGACAGGTAGTTGGAGAAGTTGAAGGTGGTGCCCGAACCATCCGAACGGTGGACCAGGGTGATCTTGCCGTCCGGCAGCTTCACGCCCGGGTTGGCGGCGACGATCGCCGGGTCGTTCCAGGTCTTGACCTTGCCCAGGAAGATGTCGGCCAGCAGGGCGCCGCTCAGGCGCAGCTTGCCGGCTTCCAGGCCTTCGATGTTGACCACCGGCACCACGCCGCCGATGGCCGACGGGAACTGCGCCAGGCCGGCCTGGGCCAGCTCCTCGCTGCTCAGCGGCTTGTCGGACGAACCGAAGTCGACGGTCCCAGCCTTGATCTGGGCGATGCCGCCGCCGGAGCCGATCGACTGGTAGTTGATCTTGGCGCCGGTGCTGGCGTTGTAGTCAGCCGACCACTTGGAGACCAGCGGGAAGATGAAGGACGCGCCCGCGCCGGACACTTCGGCGGTCACCTTGGCACCGGCAGCGGCGGGGGCAGCGGCAGCGCCGGCAGCCGGCTGCTGCGCGGCCTGCTTGTCGCCACCGCAGGCCGACAGGCCCAGGGCGATGGCCAGGGAAAGGGCGGCAAGGCCGGCCGAGTGCAGTTTCATGGTCACTCCATAGCGGGGAAGAGCCGACGTGGTCGGCGGATGCGGCTATGAAATGATGTTTTTGTTACAGCCGTATTACGACCATGACAGAGGTGTCGAGGATCACGTTCTGACAAGGCTTTCACAGGGCTGGCGCCGATCCGGCCGGGGCCCGGAAACCCCGGATCTGCGCACTGATATGACGGCGGCTTGGTCCTTGCAGTGTCAATGCGCGACAGCTCCTTGCCCACGGTAGGTGCGGACCGTCGGTCCGCACGCTCCAGAGCGCAGCCGAGCGTCGGCTCGGCTCTACAGGGGCAGGTGCATCCCCGAAAACAAGAAGAGCGCGAGATCTCGAGGATCTCGCGCCCGGGTGGGAGCGGCGGGGGAGAGAGGACCCGCCGCCCCCGTTCCTGCGGGGGAACGCGCTTACTTCAGGTTCTGCGACCAGTAGGTCTCGATCTGGCGCACCAGGCTGTCCGGCAGCGGCACGTAGTCCAGCTGGCGGGCCTGGGCGTCGCCGTTCTTGTAGACCCAGCGGAAGAACTCTTGGGTCGCCTTGCCATTGGCAGCATTCTTCGGCGTCTTCTGCACCAGGATGAAGTTGGTGGCGGTGATCGGCCAGGACTCGGCGCCCGGCGCATTGGTCATCACCAGGTAGAAGTCGCGGGCGTTGGCCCAGTCGGCGCTGGCAGCGGCGGCAGCGAACGAGGTGTCGCTCGGCTGCACGAACTTGCCGGCCGCATTCTTCATCGCGGTGTAGGAGAGCTTGTTCTGCAGCGCGTAGGACAGTTCGACATAGCCGATGCCGCCCTTGATCTGCTTCACGTAGGCGGCAACACCTTCGTTGCCCTTGCCGCCGATGCCGGCCGGCCACTGCACCGAGGTGCCTTCACCGACCGAGCTCTTCCACTCCGGGCTGACCTTGGACAGGTAGTTGACGAAGTTGAAGGTGGTACCCGAGCCGTCCGAACGATGCACGACGGTGACCTTGGCGTTCGGCAGGGTCACGCCCGGGTTCAGTGCGGCGATGGCCGGGTCGTTCCAGGTCTTGATCTTGCCCAGGAAGATGTTGGCCAGCACGGCGCCGTCCAGCTTCAGGGCGCCCGGGGCGATGCCGGCCACGTTGACCACCGGCACCACGCCACCGATCACCGACGGGAACTGCGCCAGGCCTGCAGCAGCCAGGTCTTCCGGCTTCAGCGGCGCATCGGAAGAGCCGAAATCAACGGTCTTGGCCTTGATCTGGGCAATGCCGCCGCCGGAACCGATGGACTGGTAGTTGACCTTGTTGCCGGTTGCGGCGCTGTAGTCGGCCGACCACTTGGACATGACCGGGTAGATGAACGATGCGCCCGCGCCGGTGATGTCGGCGGCGTTGGCGGCGAACACGGACGATGCAGCCAGGATGGCGACAGCGGCGCGCGATTTGAAGGCGTGGATCACGGGGAGACTCCTGGGGTGGTGGTCGAAGGGCGGTTGCCCGACGTTTCGGTGCACATTCCATAACGGTTGCGTGACACGTCCGCGTCTGTCATATGACGCGGGCGTGACACGCGTCATGAGGGATGTCGCGTCCGCTGTGCCGGCAGGACGGCACGGGTATCGCTGCAACGACGAAGGCACGGCCGGGGCCGTGCCTTCGCGGTTCAACGCAGGTGGCTGGGCTTACCAGAAGAACTGCGCGCGGGCTTCCAGGATGTTGGGATCGTCGTTGACGAAACCGCGCGCCGTGGAGCTGTACTTCTTGCTGTCGACCATCACGTAGTTGAGCATCAGCTTGAAGTTGGAACGCAGGTACCAGTTGGCGCCCACGGTCCAGATGTCCATCTTGCCGCCCAGCACGCCATCGACGATCGGCGGGCGACCGGCGACCGGATTGGCGGCGAGGTTGCCGTCATTGAGGTCCATGTGGTCGTAGCGCACGCCCAGCTGCCACTGGCCGCCGGCCGGGTTGTTCGGCAGGCCGGTGCCCGGAGTGCCGCCCTTGTAGCTCCAGGTCTCGCCGGTGACGTTCCACACGCCGCTGATGTAGTAGCCGTCGCTGGAGTAGTTGTCGTGGTCGTAGCGCTTGGCCTTGCTGGTGTAGTACTCGGCCTGGGCCTTGAAGGGACCCTGGAAGTACATCGCTTCGGCACCGATGGTGCTGACGCGGTCGGTGTCGGTCAGGTTGCCGCTGTCAACCAGGCGGGCAGTGGCGAGGTCGGCATTCGGACGCGCACGCACGCGCAGGGTGTCGGCGTCGGCGTCGTAGTTGACGTAGCTCAGACCGAAGTGCAGGACCTGGCCCTTTTCATTGATCGGGGCCCAGGTGCCACGCGCGCCGTAGCCGCTACCGTGGGCCAGGTTGCGGGTCAGCTCGCGGCCGAAGGCGCTGGCGGTCACCGACCAGTTGTCCTGGCCGTAGCTGTACGCGCCGCCCAGGCGGCGGGCGATGGCATAGGTATTGGTGACCGCTGCCTTGGAAATGAAATCGTTGTTCTTGGTGCTGGACAGTTCTTCCAGGCTGTTGGGCTGCTTGAACTGGCCCAGCTGCAGGAAGTGGTTGGCGTTGCCCAGCAGCTTGTACTTCACGTTGGTGTCGAGGAACTTGTCGGCCTTGGCGTCATAGCCGACCACCCACTCCACGTTGCCCGGGCCCTTGCCCTTCAGCACCAGCTCGGCGCGACGCAGTTCGAATTCGCTGTTCTTGCCGTTGCCGGCGTCGCCACCGTTGAGGTCGACCACATCGTTGTGGAACCAGTTGCCGTCGGCCTGGACCAGGCCTTCGAAGGTGATTTCCGAACCGCCGATCACGTCGATGGCGACTTCGGCGTGTGCAGCCGGCACATACAGCGCAGCAGCCACGGCCACCGTCAGGAGTTGGTGATGCAGTTTCATGGAGAGGAGCCTTGCAGGCAGGTGGGAAGATGCGCGCAGGCTAGAAGGTAAAGATTGCGTAAATGTGACAGTTCACGCGCGGCAGACATCCGCCGCAGGCCCCGTCACGGCAGGGCCTGCCATTGAAACCGCTTGCGTATGACGCCCGGATTGCGACCCGGTTGCAGTAGAGCCACGCCCTGCGTGGATGCTGCCGTCACTCGGCCGTGGTCTTTTCCTTGAACCGGCACAGGTCGGCGATCACGCAGCCCGGGCAATCCGGCTTGCGCGCTTTGCACACATAACGTCCGTGCAGGATCAGCCAGTGATGCGCGTCGAGCAGGAACTCGGCCGGGATCACCTTCACCAGCTTGTCTTCCACTTCGCGCACGTTCCTGCCCGGCGCCAGTCCTGTGCGGTTGGCGACGCGGAAGATATGCGTGTCCACCGCCATCACCGGTTCGCCGAACGCGGTGTTGAGCACCACGTTGGCGGTCTTGCGCCCGACACCCGGCAGCGCTTCCAGCGCTTCGCGATCGCGCGGCACTTCACCGCCATGCTTCTCCAGCAGGATCGCGCAGGTGGCGATCACGTTCTTTGCCTTGGCGTTGAACAGCCCGATGGTGGCGATGTACTGCTTCAAGCCATCCTCGCCGAGCGCAAGGATCTTCGCCGGCGTGTTGGCGACCGGGAACAGGCGGCGCGTGGCCTTGTTGACGCCGACGTCGGTGGCCTGCGCCGACAACGCCACCGCCACCAGCAGCTCGAACGGCGAGCTGTACTCCAGTTCGGTCTTCGGGTGCGGGTTGAGTTCGCGCAGGCGGGTGAACATCTCCACCACGTCGGCGCGTGGCATCGTGCCGCCACGCCGCGCCGGGGCGCGTGCGGTCTTTTTCGTGGTGGCCATTACTGTTCCTTGCCACTGGCGCGGGCCTTGGCCCGGGCCAGAATCGCGGCTGCCGCAGCGGGCAGGGCGGGCTTCACGTCCGGGGCTGGTGCCGGGGTGCGACGTGCATCGCGCTCGGCCTCGCGGCGGGCCAGGCGCACCGCACGGGCACGGTAGCGTTCGCGTGCAGCCCAGGCCGCGCGCAGTTGCTGCTGGGCCTGGCACAGGCGTTGCGGAAGGTCGGGGTGGTCAGGCAGCAACCGGTCGTCGCCGGCACGGACGATGTAGTCCATCAGCCCGGCCTGCAGGGCACCATCGAGATCGTCTGCCTGGACCCGGGCGAACAACTGCGCGGGGTTGGGTCGGGATGCCATGGCGTCAGCGGTTCTGGAAGGCCGGCGCGCGGCGTTGCAGGAAGGCGCTGGTGCCTTCGCGCATGTCCTCGGTGGCGAACAGCAGGCCGAACTGCGCACTTTCGTATTCCAGCCCGGCCTCCAGGCTGCATTCGCCGCCCACGTGCACCGCGTCGAGCAGGCCACGCAGGGCCAGCGGGGCCGAGCGTGCCAGCTGGCGGGCGACGTCCTGCACCCGGTTGTCCAGCGCGTCGGCCGGCACGACTTCGTTGACGATGCCCAGTTCCAGCGCACGCGCGGCGTTGATCGGCGCCCCCAGCAGGCACAGCTCCAGGGTGGCGGCGCGGCCGCACAGGCGCAGCAGGCGCTGGCTGCCGCCGAAGCCGGGGATCAGGCCGAGGTTGATTTCCGGTTGGCCGAGCTTGGCGGTATCTGCGGCGATGCGCAGGTGGCAGGCCATCGCCAGTTCCAGGCCACCGCCCAGTGCGAAACCATTCACGCGTGCGATGACCGGTTTGGGCATGCGTTCGATCTGGCGCATCAGGGCCTGGCCCAGCAGCGAGAAATCACGTCCCTGAACGGCGCTGAGAGTGTTCATTTCCGCGATGTCGGCACCGGCCACGAACGCCTTGGGGCCCGCCCCGGTCAATATCATGACGCGCACCTCCGGATCGGCGGCGGCGTCGCTGAAGGCATCGGCCAGGGCCTGCAGGGTCGCGGCGTTGAGGGCATTGAGCTTGTCCGGGCGCTGGACGGTCACGGTGCGGATGGCGCCGTCGTCAGCGACAGCGATCAGGGCATCGGCCACGGGGAAACTCCTGGAACGTTAAAAAAAAGTGATATTGAACTCTGGAAACGCAGACGGGTCATAGCCTGCATCGTGAGTAGCGGTTACACGTTGCGCCCGTTATCCTAACCCGTCGCCTCAGGGCGGCGCAGAACGTCCCTGAGTTACCACCCCTGGAGAACTGTTTGATGAAGTTGCGTTCTATCGCGGTCGCCGTCGCGGCCCTGGCCCTGACGGGCAATGCCTTCGCCCAGGACGTCTCGTCCGAAAAGGGCAAGCTGAGCTACTACTTCGGTTACGACTACGGCAACAACCTGGCGGAGCTGACCGGTCGTGGTGAGCAGCTGGACATCAACTCGGTGGTGAAGGGCCTGCAGGATGCCTACGCCAAGAAGCAGCCGGCGATCACCGCCGAGCAGCTGAAGCCGGCCGTTGAAGCGTTCCAGAAGCGCGAGCAGGGCCGTGCCCAGGCCGCCAAGGCCGAGTACGAAAAGGCGGCTGCCGAAAACAAGACCAAGAGCGACCAGTTCATCGCGGCGAACAAGGCCAAGGCCGGTGTGCAGTCCCTGCCGAGCGGCGTCCAGTACCGCGTGATCGAGGCCGGCAAGGGTGCCAAGCCGACCCAGGCCAGCACTGTGCAGCTGGAAGTGGCCGGTCCGTTCCCGTACGGCCAGCGCCCGACCGAAGCCCGCCCGGCCCAGCAGATCCCGTCGATCAAGGTCAGCGAAGTCGAAATGAAGGCCATGCGCGAGACCCTGCTGCAGATGCCGGCAGGCTCGAAGTGGGAAGTCACCCTGCCGCCGGACCAGGCCTACGGTGCCGATCCGCGCACCCCGTTCCCGCCGAACGTGGCTGTGCAGTTCGAGATCAAGCTGGTCAGCGTCAAGTAAATCGAAGCAGCAAACGAAACGCGCCGGTGATTCCACCGGCGCGTTTTTGTTTGCGCAGTCCCTGACGGTAGAGTCGACTGTCAGTCGACTGTTTTTGGGTCACATCGGGGAAACGCCCGCGCTGCGCGCGCGAGTCGACTGACAGTCGACTCTACCGTCCGGCTGGGCCACCCGCGCAAATTCAGCCCGATCGCGCTACTGTTGGCGGGTGCAAACAATGGAAGAAACGGCGCGTGTTGTCGCAAGTCCCTGCATCGGAGTGTGCACGCTGGATCCGCACCGGCGATGCGCCGGCTGCGGGCGGCATATCGATGAGATCGCGCGGTGGTCGTCGATGAGCAACGAGGAACGCAGCCGCATCCTGCATCGCGTGCAGCCCCTGCGGCAACAACTGCAGCAGTCCCTGCGCGGTTCGCTGACCGACCACGAACGACTGATGCGCGCGCTGCACCCCTTGGCCCAACCACCTGCGGGCGACGGCTGGAACCGCAGTGAGCTGGTCGACCTGCTGCCGCCCGGGCCTCCAGTGGAGGCTGCGGTGCTGGCCGGCATCGTGCCGCGCGCCAACGGCGCACAGGTGATCCTCACCCGTCGCACCGAAACACTGCGCACCCATGGTGGCCAGGTCGGATTCCCCGGTGGCCGCACCGAACCCGATGACCGCGACGCGCTGGCGGCCGCGCTGCGCGAGAGCCAGGAAGAAATCGCATTGGCGCCCGGCCAGGTGCAGGCGCTGGGGTATCTCGATCCCTTCGTCACCATCACCGGCTACCGCGTCACGCCGGTGGTGGCGGTGGTCGATCCGGAGTTCGTGCCTGTGCCGCAGCCCAGTGAAGTAGCCGAGGTATTCGAGGTGCCACTGGATTACCTGATGGCGCCTGACAGCCTGCGCCAGGTCGAAATCAACCATCGCGGCCGGGTACGCCACGTGCTTGAGTATGGCTGGCCGGGCCAGCGCATCTGGGGGGCGACCGCCGCCATTCTCTACAACCTGCGTCGCCGCCTGGAGCAAGTGCAATGAAGCTGATCGATCCGCCGTGGACCACCCTGGTCGATGTCGCCACCCTGGCTGCCGCGTTGGGCGAAGGCATCCGCGTGGTCGACGCACGCGCCACTGCCAGCACTGCGGTGCGGGTGGTCGATGCGCGCTCCTCGCTGGCCGACCCGCAGGCGGGAAGCAGCCAGTATCTGGCAGGTCATATCCCGGGTGCGGTGTATGCCGATCTGAATCGTGACCTGTCTGATCTGTCGCGCGTCGGCCATGGTCGCCATCCACTGCCGGACAGCGATGCCTTTGCTGCGAAGCTGGGGCAGTGGGGCATCGGCCCCGACACCCAGGTGGTGGTCTACGATGGCAGCGACGGCAGCATGGCCGCCTCGCGCCTGTGGTGGCTGCTGCGCCTGATCGGTCACAGCAGGGTGGCCGTACTCGACGGCGGCATCGCCGCCTGGCAGGCCGCCGGTCACACGTTGGAAAGCGGCCAGGCTGAAGTGACAGCGCTGCCTGCCTACCCGGGCCGCTTCGACACCATCCAGATCGCCAACGCCGATGAAATCACCGCGCGGCTGAAGCATGCGCCGGGCTGGCTGGTCGACGCGCGGGCGGGTGAGCGTTTCCGTGGTGAAGTGGAGCCGCTGGACCCGGTGGCCGGGCATGTGCCGGGCGCGGTCAACCGCCCGTTCGCATTGAACGTACTCGACGGCCGCCTGCGCGACGCACAGGAGCTGCGCGCCGAACTGCAGGGCGTGATCGGCAACCGCGATCCGCAGCAGGTGGTGCTGATGTGCGGTTCCGGCGTGACCGCCTGCCATCTGCTGCTGGCGATGGAAAGCGCGGGCCTGAGCGGCGCGCGCATCTACGCCGATTCCTGGAGCGGCTGGGTGAGCGACAGCAGCCGCCCGGTGGCGACCGGCGCCTGAGCCGCGCGGGGTCGGATCCGTTTTCCAACGGAAAGCGGCTCTGACCCCATCAACCGAAAATCGGGGTCAGAGCCCGTTGCGCAGCAACGGGATCCGACCCCGTGTCGATTCGAAGGATCGCGGAGAACTGTCGAAGGCGGGGTGGGTCCGGTTGCGGGGGTGTCCGCGGCATGGATGCCGCGGCCAAGCCGCCATGGGTGAGGGCGCTTTGCTTGCGAAGCACTGCTTCGCAAGCGCCCGAACGCACAGCCGCCAGCGGCTGGGCCGGCCTGGGGCTTTACGGCGTCCCCCGCAATCGGATCCACCCCGCCATCCCCCGGAATGCCAGCTCTTGACGTTGACGTTGCCTCTGCGGGTGCAGGGCGCAGCCCTGCCGCTTACCCAACCGGCTGCAGTGGCACCTTGGCCAGGATCCGCGCCCACGGGAACAGCGGCCCCGGATCGCGCTTGCGCGCCACCGTCAGCGCCGCATCGTCGCTGGCCGGCACCTGCTCCAGGTCCAGCTGGTCATGCCCGGCAATCCGCCGCAGCGACGGATAGTGCGCCACCAGCGCTTGCAGCAGGCCTTCCAGCGCCTGCAGCTGTGCCTCGGTGTAGGGCTCGTCCATCGCCTGGTGGCGGCTGTCGAACCAGTCCGGATAGCGCCCGCGGTTGACCAGCTCGATGCCCAGCGTATGCGCGTTCATGCCGCGCACGTGATGGGCCACGCGTTCCGGCGCCACGTACTGCACCACGCTGCCATCGCGGTCGATGTAGAAGTGCCCGCTGTTGCCGGCGCCGCTGTCGTACAGCACGCGCTCGCCGTACTCGCGGGCCATCGCCAGATCGGGCAGCTCGGTGCAGTGGATCACCACCATTTCCAGCGAGGCGGGATCCCGCAGCGGCAGTCGGTCGTGATAGGGCAGGGGCTGCAGCTGCAGGCCGGGCAGGAGCGGGTTGGGCATCCGGCGATGCTAGCATTGCGGCATGAACCTGCCTTCCCTTTCCTCGTCGGCCCGCGCCCACGGAGCACGCGCATGAGCCGCGGCCACTGCATCCTCTCCCATGGCTTCGAGAGCGGCCCGGAGGCGACCAAGGTCACCGCGCTGGCCGAGGTGGCGCAACGCCTGGGCTGGACCCACGAGCGCCCCGACTACACCGACCTGGACGCGATGAGCGAGGTCAGCCGGGTGGGCGACGTGCCGACCCGCCTGCGCCGTCTGGTTGAACGCGCCGCCATCGCCGCCCGTCAGGGGCCGGTGGTGCTGGCCGGCTCCAGCCTGGGCGCCTACATCTCCGCCATCGCCTCGCTGCAGGTGCCGGTAGCCGGCCTGTTCCTGATGGTGCCGCCGACCACCATGGGCCCGATGCCGGCGCTGGACGCCGCTGCGGTGCCGACCACGGTGGTGCAGGCCTGGCATGACGATGTGGTACCGGCTGCCGGCGTGATTGCCTGGGCGCAGGCGCGTTCGGCGCAGTTGCTGCTGGTTGACGATGGCCACCGCCTGGAGCGCCACGTGGAGGCCTCCGCGCAGGCCTTCGAGCGCCTGCTGCGGCATCTGTGAAGCCAGGGCGCACGGCGCGCCCGCCCGCATTGACTACAATGGCAGCCCCGCCGCCCCCGGCGCGGGCCTGCCGGCCGTGCCTACGGCCCTCCTTTCCGACCGGCCCGGCCCCTGTGCCGCGCCCGACCACCTGCGAACCGATCCCGTGAAATTCTTCGTCTCCTGCGCCAAGGGCCTGGAATACCTGCTTGCCGATGAACTGTCGGCCCTGGGCCTTGGCAAGGCCACCGCCACCATTGCCGGCGTCAACGCCGACGGCGAACTGGCGCAGGCGCTGCGGATCGTGATGTGGTCGCGCCTGGCCAGCCGGGTGCTGTGGCCGATCGACGAGTTCGACTGCCCGGACGAGCAGGCCCTGTATGACGGCGTGCGTGCACTGCCGTGGCACGAGCACATCTCGCCGGAGATGACCCTGGCGGTGGATGCGCACGTGTCCGGCGACAAGATCACCCATGCACGCTTTGCCGCGCAGCGGATCAAGGATGCGATCGTCGACCGCATGCGCGACGAAGGCCTGGAGCGGCCCTCGGTCAATACCGATCTGCCCGACGTGCGCGTCAACCTCTCGCTGCGCAAGGGCCGCGCCTCGCTGTCGATCGACCTCGGCGGTGGCCCGCTGCATCGCCGCGGCTGGCGCGGTGCCGCCCACGAGGCGCCGCTGAAGGAAAACCTGGCCGCCGCGCTGCTGCTGCGCGCGCAATGGCCGCGCCTGCATGCCGCCGGCGGTGGGCTGCTGGACCCGATGTGTGGCAGCGGCACGCTGCTGATCGAAGGCGCGCTGATGGCCGCCGACGTTGCCCCAGGCCTGATGCGGCATGGCAGCCTGCCGCCGAGCCGTTGGCTGGGCTTCGACAAGGTGGCCTGGAAGTCCATCCAGAGCGAAGCACGTGAGCGCGAAGCGGCCGGCCTGGCCGCGCTGAAGCCGGTCATCCACGGCAGCGACATCGACCCGGCTGCGATCCAGGCGGCCCGCGAGAATGCCGAGGTCGCCGGCGTCGCCCACGCGATCCGTTTCACCCGCGCCGATGTCGCCGACCTGGCCGCGCCGGAACAGGAGATCGGTGCGGTGGTCTGCAACCCGCCGTACGACGAGCGCCTGGCCGCCGATCCAGCGTTGTATCGTGCACTGGGCAATGCCTTGCAGAAGGCGGTGCCGCAGTGGCGCGCCAGCCTGCTGTGTGGCAATGACGAACTGGCCTTTGCCACCGGCCTGCGCGCCAGCAAGAAGTACCAGATGTTCAACGGTGCGCTGGAATGCGCGCTGATCGTCTGCGATCCGATCGCTGTTCCGGGCCGTGATCCGGCACAGCCCCGCGAGCTGAGCGAAGGCGCGCAGATGGTGGCCAACCGCCTGCGCAAGAACCTGAAGAAGTTCAAGAGCTGGCGTGCCCGCGAGGACATCACCTGTTTCCGCGCCTACGACGCCGACCTGCCGGAGTACGCGGCGGCCATCGACGTCTACGAGGAAGAGGGGGGCAGGCGGCGTACCTTCCTGCATGTGCAGGAATATGCGGCACCGGCGGCGATTCCTGAGAACGACGTGCGCCGCCGCCGCAATGAGCTGCTGGCCGCCGCGCGCGAAGTATTCGGCGTGCCGCCGGAGCAGGTGTCGATGAAATCGCGCGAGCGCGGCAAGGGCGGCAGCAAGTACGGCCGCTTCGAGCAGCGCGACGAGTTCATCGTGGTGCGAGAGAACAACGCGCTGCTGCAGGTGAACCTGTTCGACTACCTCGATACCGGCCTGTTCCTTGACCACCGCCCGCTGCGCCGGATGATGGCCGAGCAGGTGCGTGGCAAGCGTTTCCTGAACCTGTTCTGCTACACCGGCGTGGCCAGCGTGCAGGCCGCCGTGGCGGGTGCCGCCAGCACGACCAGTGTCGACCTGTCGGCTACCTACCTGCAATGGTGCTACGACAACCTGGCGTTGAACGGACAGGGGGGCAACCAGCACCTGCTGGTCCAGGCCGACGCGATGGCGTGGCTGGAAGGCGACCGTGGCCAGTACGACGTGATCTTCTGTGACCCGCCGACTTTCTCCAACTCCGCACGCGCCGATGACTTCGACGTGCAGCGCGAACAACTGAAGCTGCTGCGTGCGGCGGTGGCGCGGCTGGCACCGGGTGGCGTGCTGTACTTCTCCAACAACTTCCGCCGCTTCAAGCTGGAAGAGAACGCCATCGCCGAGTTCGCCCAGTGCCGCGAGATCACCGCACGCACGATTGGTCCGGATTTCGAGCGCAACGCGCGCATCCACCGCGCGTGGGAACTGAAGCGGTTGGGGTAAGCCCGGTAGTGCCGGCCGCTGGCCGGCAACTGCGTCAGAACCGTGGAAGGTCCGCGGGATGCCGGCCAGCGGCAGGCATTACCGCGTCTGGTCCGTAGATCCACGCCATGCGTGGATCGGCCTAAAGCACCAACAATCGCCCCGGCGCATGGGCCAGGGGCCAATGGCCCTGTTCGTACAGCGCAAGCACAGGCTCCCAGTGTGCCGGCAGGCCGAGATGCATCTCCAGCAGGCGTTGCCGGAAGGCGAACATCGCCCCATCGCGCGCCACCAGCTGCAGGTCATGTGCACCACAGCGCAGTGCCGGCAGATCCAGTGCCGAAAGCGCGCGCATCAACGTGCGGTTGAGTTCGCGTCGGGCGTCGGCGAGTTCGGCTGGATGGGGCAGGGCGCCGTGAAACGGATCCGAATCGCCCAGTGTGGTGGGCATCCATTCGAAACCATCGGTATCGATGGTCCGCAGTGCTTCGGCCAGCGACCGAACGGCGACGACGCCGGCCGCTATGGGCAGTGTTTCACCCAACCGGGAAAAAAAGCCGATTCCAGACATCCGCTGCAGCATGCTATCCATACGGGCATTGTAGATCCACGCCATGCGAGGATGCCGCTGTCCCCGTCCTGCGGCTACAGCAATTCCAGCACCAACCCCAGCACCGGCAGCGCGATCGCCAGCGGCGCAATCCATGTTGGACGATACGGGTACAACCCGAACGACAGCGTCACGCCGGCCAGGGTCATTGCCCCCAGCCATAGCACCGGGCCCATCGCCCAGCCGTGGTCGGCCACGCACAGTGCGAACGCCGCCGCCAGCAGCGCCCAGCCCAGCACCCGCCACTGCATCCGCCGTGCGGGTGCGGCCGCGGCCTTGCCATGCAGGTCGTGCTGGTGCTTTTCCATCGACAGCGACAGCGCGGTGAACGCAGAGAACGACAGCGCCAGTGCCAGCAGCATCATGCGCTGGCCTCCGCTTCGGCCGCTTCCGCAGTGTTCACCGATGCCTTCGGTGCAGCCGCAGCGGCCGCACGTTTCTTCTTCTCGGCCGCACTCAGCGGTGGCGTCCAGCGCTGCATGCGCCAGCCGCACAGCGCCAGCATCGCGCCGAACGCGATCATCGAAAGATCGACGCCGGCCAGTACCCAGTCGCCGCTGCGCAGTGTGACCCCGAGGTGGGCATGGGTGGTCACTGCATTGACCACCGGCACCAGTGCGAACGCGGCCGCACCCAGATAGAGCTGCCACGCCCACATCATCCGCTTCGGCCAGATGAAGGCGGCCAGCAGCGCGCCGCCCCAGGCGTAGAAGAACACGTTGGCCTCGGCACTGGAGCGCTCGGCGATCTGCAGCGGCAGCAGGCGGTTGCCCCAGAAGTACGCCGCGAAGGCGATCGGCAGGCCGGCCACGGTGCCGATGTTCAGCGCATCGACCAGGCGCAGGCCGAATCCGGTACGCCCGTTCTTGGCATGCCTGGGACGCTCCTTCACCGCCCACAGCACCACGCCGCTGGCGACCATCAGGCAGCCGACCAGGCCGGACAGGAAGAACAGTGCGCGCAGGCCCCAGTCGGCGAAGCGCGCCAGGTGCAGGCCATACAGCACGCCACGGGTGGCGGTGGCGCCGCCGGACGGCGGCGTCTCTTCCAGCAGCGCACCGTTGACCATGTTGTAGCGCAGCGCCGGGGTGTCGGTGGACAAACGCCTGCCGTCGCGTTGGCGGATGTCGATCACCGCATTGGCAGCGCCCGGGTTGGACACGGTGAAGCCGGCCACTTCCACGCCGTGCCAGTGTGCACGCGCGCTGTCCAGCAGCTGTGCGATCGGCAGCGGCGTGGCGCGGCCCTGTGCCGGCGCGGTCACCTCTGGCATGCCGCCGAAGGCTTCGCTGAAGAACTTGTCCTCGTCCTGCGGGTAGGCAACTTTCACCCCCCACGGCAGGTACATGATCATCAGAGTGACGATGCCGGTGTAGGTGATCATCGCGTGGTACGGCAGGGCCATCACCGCGCTGACGTTGTGGAAATCCAGCCAGGACCGCAGGCCCTTGTCCTTGCGGAAGGTGAAGAAGTCCTTGAAGATTTTCTTGTGGGTGATGACGCCGGTGATGATCGCCACCAGCATGAACATCGCGCAGAAACCGACCAGGTAGCGCGCCCAGTACACCGGGATGTAGTGCAGGTCGAAGTGCAGGCGGTAGAAGAAGTCGCCGCCACGGGTCTCGCGCGCCTTCAATGCCTGGCCGGTGTTCGGGTCGAGCGTGGCGTCGCCGAAGCCACCGCGATGGCCACGACTGGGGTCAGCCAGTTCCGGTGGCAGCCGCCAGAACAGCTGCATGGCCGGGTTGCGCGGCTGCGGCAGGGTGACGAACCAGTTCTCGGCGTGGCTCGCATTGGCCTGCAGGTAGGCCACCGCGCGCTGCGCGGCCACGTCGATGCTGACGTTGCTGGACGGCAGCTCCGGGCGCATCCAGCGACTGATTTCCTCGCGGTAGTAGCTGGCCGTGCCGGCCATGAAGATCAGCAGCAGCAACCAGCCGACCAGCAGGCCCGTCCAGGTATGCAGCCAGGCCATCGACTGGCGGAATCCGTTCTTCATGCCCAGGCGCCCAACAGGCGTGCGACCGCCGCCATCAGCAGGGCGGGGGCGAGGATGCCGACCCAGGCCCGCAGTGCACTGCGGGTGGCAAAGGCCCACAGCGCCGCGCAGGCAGCCACCACAATGGCCAGCAGCATGCCGGTCAGCACGGTCTGGCCGCGCGCGCCGGGCAACGCCACCGCGCAGAACACGCTGGTCATCGAGGCCAGCGCATAGCCGCCGAAAATCGCGGCCAAAGCGCGTGACAGCACGCCCCAGCGCGGGCTGGAGAACAAGGTGCGGGGGCTGGCGGGTGTGGGCGAGCGGTCCACGGCGTTCCTGAAGGTAGGAGAAGGGATGGAACGCGTCCGCGGCCCCCTTGCGCCCTGCGCATGTCGCCCAGCGTGTCCCATCGACGAAGCACTGCCCGCGCAGACGGGCAGCCCAGAAGTCGGGGCAGTACACGGGCGATGGGCACGTTTTTGGTGCCCGTTTGGCTAAGCGTACAACCGATCAGCAAATGATATGTATTCGCATTTCATGAATCAAGCGTGCTGATCGTGGGCGTTGGCCGGGGCTAGAACCTGAACACCACGGTTGCCGCATGCAGCAGCAGGCCGATCAACCCGCCCACCAGGGTGCCGTTGAAGCGGATGAACTGCAGGTCGCGACCCACACTCAGTTCCAGTTGCTCGACCAGGTGCCGCTCGTCCCAGCCCTTCACGGTCTGCGCGATATGCGTGGTCACGCCCTCGCGCAGGCGGCCGGTCAGGCGCTGTGCACCTTCCAGCAGGTGCTGGTTGAGGGCCTCGCGCAGGGCCGGGTCGGCCTGCAGGCTGCTGCCCAGCGACGCCAGGCTGCGCCGCAGGTGTCCGACCAGCGCCGAGTCTTCGCGTTGCAGGTCGGCGCGCAGGCTGGCATGGATACGCGCCCACAGCCCCTGCACGTAGTCCTGCAGGGCGGGGTGGTCGATCATGTCCTGCTTGAGCTGTTCGATGCGCTCAGCCAGCGCCGGGTCTTCGCGCAGGCGCTGCACGTAGTTCTGCAGCCAGGTCTCGTAGTCCTGGCGCAGCGGATGCTGCGGCTCGGCCAGCACCTGTTGCAGTTCTTCCAGTACCGCCCGCGCCAGGCGTTCGGCCAGGCTGTCGCCGATCTCGTCGATTGGCTTGACCCAGTTCACCGTGCTCGACAGCGTCGGCCATTCGCGCTGGATGTAGCGCACGATCAGCTGCGAGGCGCGCTCCTTCACCTCCGGCTGCTCCAGCCAGCGTCCCAGGCGCTGCAGGCCCTCGTCCAGCACGCGCTGGTGGCGGCCATCGGCGGTCAGCAGGGCCAGCAGTTCACCGGCGGTGGCAGCAGCGTTCCACTGCCGCAGCTGCTGCACCACGAAGGCATGCAGTTGCCGCCGCACCGCGGTTTCGTCGAAGAAATCCAGTGCCTGCAGCGCCCAGCCGCGGGCCATGTCGGCCAGCATCCGCGAGCGTGCCGGGTCGGCCAGCCAGCTACCGAGACGACTGGCCGGATCGAACACCTGCAGCTTGGCCAGCAGCACACCCGGTTCCAGGAACTGGTCGCGCACGAACAGCGCCAGGCTGTCGCCGATGCGTTCCTTGCTGCGCGGGATGATCGCGGTGTGCGGAATCGGCAGGCCCATTGGCCGCCGGAACAGCGCAACGACTGCGAACCAGTCGGCCAGCGCGCCGACCGCAGCAGCCTCGCAGAAGGCCGAAACCCAGGCCCAGATGCCGCGTTCGCCGTGCCAATGGCTGACCGCGAATCCGGCCAGCATCAACAGCAGCAGGCCCAGTGCGAGGGCTTTCAGGCGCCGCAGCTGGGCGCGGCGCGGATCGTGGGCAGGCGTCATGCCGGAAGTCTAACCGGCACGGCATGAGCATCTGGTAGTGCCGGCCGCTGGCCGGCATCTTCAGTTCACCCGATACCTTCATGGGGTTGCCGGCCAGCGGCCGGCACTACCTGCTTGCGCAGCGCGGCCAGCTGCGCGCGCAGGGTGTCGTTCTCGCGGGTCAACGCGACCACGCGGCGGCGCAGGGCCGGGGCATCCTCGCCCAGCTGTTCCAGTGCCAACAGTACCTCGGCGTCGCGGCTGGCGATCTCGTCCTCGCTGGGCTCCTCGAAGTCCATCTCGGCCGCGTCCGGCTTCGGCGCGCGCGGCTTGCGCTTGGATTCGCGCACGCGCTTGGCCGCCTGCTTCAGCTCATCCTTGCCGCCGGCGGCGGCGGCGCGTTGCTCCTCTTCGGGCAGATCGGCCACGGCTGCGGCGGCGCTGATCGAGATCACGCCGGCCTTCACTGCCTCCACCACTTCGGGTGCAGCCTGGGCATGGATGCGCTCGATCATGCCGACCTGGCTGGTACTCAGCTTGGCTTCGCGGGCCAGTTCGGCGCGGCTGAGCTTCGGTGCCGGCTCCCACGGCGGGCTGTCCTCGCCCGCCTCATCGGCAATCTCGGCGGTACCGTCGCTCTCGCGCTGCAGCTGCGCCTGCTCGACCTGCTTGCGGGCGGCCAGGATGTCGCGCTTGCGCAGCGCCAGCACGCCGCGCTGGAAATCGGACACGCTGCGACGGCCCAGATGCTGCTCGATCATCCACAGGTGAACGTCTTCCATGCTCTGGAAGCGCGTGTTCTGCACGGTGTTGAAGGGCAGGCCATGCTTCTGGCAGATGCCGAAACGGTTGTGACCATCGACCAGCACATTACCCCACAGCACCAGCGCATCGCGGCAGCCTTCGGCCAGGATGCTGCGCTCCAGCGCGTCATGTTCGTCCGCGGTCAGCGGGTCGATGTAGGCCTTGAGTTCTTCTTTGACGACGATATCCATGGGCACGGCAACGAGCAGGAGCGGAACCGCCCATTGTACCCGCTCGCCGCCGCCGGCCCGGGCTCAGGCGGTGACCCGGATCATCTCGCCCAGGGTGCCGGTGATCTGGTCGATCTGCGCCTTGTCCACGATCAGCGGCGGCGACAGCGCGATGATGTCACCGGTGCAGCGCACCAGCAGCCGGCCATCGTGGAAGCAGCGCCGGAACACCTCGTAGCCGCGGCTGCCAGGGGCATCGCGGCGCGGTGCCAGCTCGACCGCGCCGACCAGCCCGAAGTTGCGGATGTCGATCACGTTGGGCAGGCCCTGCAGCGCGTGCAGCCGTTCCTGCCAGTACTCGCCCAGTTCGATGGCGCGCTCGAACAGGCGCTCCTCGGCGTAGACGTCCAGTGTTGCCAGCGCTGCGGCGCAGGCCAGCGGGTGACCCGAGTAGGTATAGCCGTGGAACAGCTCGATGGCCTGCGGCGGGGCCTGCATCAGCGTGGCATGCACGGCGTCGCTGGCCAGCACGCCGCCCAGCGGCACCGCGCCGTTGCTGACCGCCTTGGCGAAGGTCAGCAGGTCCGGTGTGACCCCGAAGCGCTGCGCGGCGAAGGGCATGCCGACCCGGCCGAAACCGGTGATGACCTCATCGAGCACCAGCAGGATGCCGTGGTGGTCGCACAATTCGCGCAGGCGCTGCAGGTATCCGGGCGCGGGCAGGATCACCCCGGCGGAGCCGGCGATGGGCTCGACGAAGACGGCGGCAATCGTCGAGGCGTCATGCAGCGCGATCAGCCGTTCCAGGTCGTCGGCCAGCTCCGCGCCCTGGCGCGGCAGGCCCTTGCTGAACGCGTTGCGCTGCAGGTCCAGGGTGTGGCGCAGATAGTCCACGCCCCCCAGTTGCAGGCCGAACGCCCTGCGGTTGTTGGGCAGACCGCCCAGCGCCATGCCACCGAAACCGACGCCATGATAGGCCTTCTCGCGGCTGATGAAGCGCGTGCGCTGGCCCTCGCCACGCTGGCGGTGGTAAGCCAGCACGATCTTCATCGCGGTATCCACCGCCTCCGAGCCGGAGCTGGTGAAGAACACATGGTTGAGCGGGGCCGGAGCCAGTGCGGCCAGCCGCTGTGCCAGCGCGAAGGCCGGCGGCGAGCCCACCTGGAAAGCGGGCGAGTAGTCGAGCGTGCGTGCCTGCCCGGCGATGGCCTCGACGATGCGCGGTCGCGCGTGGCCGGCGTTGCAGCACCACAGGCCGGCGGTGCCGTCGAGGATCTGTCGGCCATCGATGTCTTCGTAGTGCATGCCTTCGGCGCGGACCAGCATGCGTGGTGCCGCCTTGTACTGGCGGTTGGCGGTGAATGGCATCCAGTAAGCGTCCAGTGACTCGGGGCGCTGTGTGGTCAGGTCGTGCAGGTCGCTTCCGGGACGCTTCATGCCAGCTCCGTCGGGTCCGATGCGACGAATGTAGCGCAGCCACGTCACGGCGGAGTCGCGGTGACCCCGGTATAACCAAGGCTCGTTGAATGCTGGAGCTTCCCATGGCCGATTTTCCCGACCGCAGCCATTGGCAGGCACTGGCCCTCCAGCTGTCGATGCCAGGCCAGGCCTTCATCGATGGCCGCTATGTCGATGCAGCCAGCGGCGCCCGTTTCGACTGCGTCAGCCCGATCGACGGTCGCGTACTGGGGGCGGTCGCCGACTGCGACGCACAGGACGTGGAGCGCGCGGTACTGGCCGCGCGGCGCAGCTTCGAGGCCGGCCACTGGTCGCAGGCCAGCCCGGCCCAGCGAAAGCGCGTACTGTTGGCGCTGGCGGCATTGGTCGAAACGCATGCCGACGAGCTGGCCCTGCTGGAAACCCTAGACATGGGCAAGCCGGTGCGTGATGCGCGCCGCATCGACCTGCCAGGCGCGGTGCGCTGCCTGCGCTGGACCGCCGAGGCCGTGGACAAGCTGTACGGCGAGATCGCGCCGACCGGCCCGCACGAACTGGGACTGGTCACGCGCGAGGCCGCCGGGGTCGTGGCCGCGATCGTTCCGTGGAACTTTCCGCTGCTGATGGCCTGCTGGAAGATCGCGCCTGCATTGGCCATGGGCAACTCGGTGGTGCTCAAGCCGTCCGAGCGCTCGCCCTTGAGTGCGTTGCGGCTGGCGGCGCTGGCCGCCGAAGCGGGCCTGCCAGAGGGCGTGCTGAACGTGCTGCCGGGGCACGGTGCGCGCGTCGGTGAGCCGTTGGCCCTGCACATGGATGTGGACGTGCTCGCCTTCACCGGCTCCACGGCCACGGGCGCGAAGCTGCTGCAGTGTTCAGGACGATCCAACCTCAAGCGGGTCTGGCTGGAGTGTGGCGGCAAGAGCCCGCATGTGGTGTTCGCCGACGCCCCTGATCTGGACGCCGCCGCGAAGGCGGTGGCACAGGGTATCTTCTTCAACCAGGGCGAGGTCTGTACCGCAGGTTCGCGGCTCCTGGTACAGCGTTCGATCCGCGAGGATTTCGTGCATCAGGTGGTTGCCTATGGCCAGCACATGCACCCCCGCCATCCATTGGACCCCGATGCGCCGATGGGCGCGCTGGTGGATGCCGCGCACCTGGACAAGGTGATGGACGATATCGCGCGCGCCGAAGGCGAGGGTGCCCGGTTGCTGCTGGGTGGGCGGCGCGCCGAAGTGGAAGCCGGCGGCAGCTACGTCCAGCCCACCGTGTTCGACCAGGTGCGCCCGGAGCAGGCACTGGCGCGCGAGGAAGTGTTCGGGCCGGTGCTGGCTGTGCTTGGTTTCGAAGACGAGGCCGAAGCGGTGCGCGTGGCCAATGACAGCCGCTACGGCCTGGCCGCCGGCCTGTGGACACGGGACCTGGGGCGAGCCCACCGCGTCGCGCGCCAGCTGCGTGCCGGCAGCATCTGGGTGAACGGCTGGGATGGCGGCGACATGACCGCTCCGTTCGGGGGCTACAAGCAGTCCGGCAACGGGCGCGACAAATCGCTGCATGCGTTCGACAAGTACAGCGAGATCAAGGCCACCTGGATGCAGCTGTAACGACGCGATTGCTGGACGGCTGTTCGCTCTCTGTAGAGTCGAGCGATGCTCGACTGCCGTTCGTTCTTGTAGAGCCGAGCCATGCTCGGCTGCATCTCGCGAAGAACCGTCGAGCATGGCTCGACGTTACAGGAGGCGCCTGCCCCCTCGTCGGCATCGGTGTCGGCTGAAACCATCGTGCCGTACCGCCGCCAGCCCGTGGCAGAATCGGTCGATCTGCCATTTCCCGTGTTGCCGATGTCCTCGATCACCGCTGCCGCGCCGCCCGTGAATTCCCCCCGTCGTGTTCTGCTGGCCAGCCTGATCGGTACCACGATCGAGTTCTTCGACTTCTACATCTACGCCACGGCCGCGGTGCTGGTGTTCCCGCACCTGTTCTTCCCGGACAGCAGCGAACAGGCAGCCCTGCTGCAGTCGCTGGCAACCTTCGCGGTGGCCTTCATCGCACGCCCGGTTGGCTCGGCAGTGTTCGGCCATTTCGGCGATCGCATCGGCCGCAAGGCCACCCTGGTGGCTGCGCTGCTGACCATGGGGCTGTCCACGGTGCTGATCGGCCTGCTGCCGACGCACGCACAGATCGGTCTGTGGGCGCCGGCGCTTCTGGCGCTGTGCCGTTTCGGCCAGGGCCTGGGTCTGGGCGGCGAGTGGGGCGGGGCAGTGCTGCTGGCCACCGAGAACGCACCGCCGGGCAAGCGTGCCTGGTACGGCATGTTCCCGCAGCTGGGTGCACCGCTCGGCTTCCTGCTGTCGGCCGGCATCTTCCTGGTGCTCGGCCGTTGCCTGAGCCAGGCCGACTTCCTGCAGTGGGGCTGGCGCATTCCGTTCGTGGCCAGCGCGCTGCTGGTCGGCCTCGGCCTGTGGGTGCGGCTGAACATCCACGAGACCCCCGACTTCAAGCAGGCGCTGGAGCGCAAGGCGCCGGTGCGGCTGCCGATGTGGACGGTGCTGCGTGACCACCCGGTGCCGATGCTGCTGGGTACCCTGGGCGCGTTCGCCACCTTCGTGCTGTTCTACCTGATGACCGTGTTCAGCCTCGGCCATGGCACGGCGGTGCTGGGTTACAGCCGCGAGCAGTTCCTGCTGATGCAGATGGCCGGCATGCTGTTCTTCGCGCTGGGCATCCCGCTGTCGGCGCGCTATGGCGACCGCTGGGGGACGCGCCGCACGATGATCGTGGCCAGCGTGCTGATCATCGGTTTCGGCGTGCTGTTCGCGCCGCTGTTCCAGCCGCACAGCCCGTGGATGGTCACCGCCTTCCTGTGCCTGGGCCTGTTCCTGATGGGCCTGACCTATGGTCCCTGCGGTACCTTCCTGGCCGAGATCTACCCGGTGGAGGTGCGCTACACCGGCGCATCGCTGTCATTCAACCTGGCCGGCATTCTGGGTGCGGCACCGGCGCCGTACCTGGCCACCTGGCTGGCCGAACGCTTCGGTCTGGTCGCGGTCGGCTACTACCTGTGCCTGACTGCGGCAGCGACGCTGTGCGCGCTGGTGGCACTGCACCGGCGCGCGCTGCGGTTCAGCCAAAGAAGCGCTTGAGCGTGCGTCCCAGCCAGCCACCGCCCTGGTGCTCGCGGGTGAACTGGTTCAGGTGTGCCTTGACCTGTTCGGCATAGGCCTGATCATCGCCGCGGATGTGGTTGAACAACCAGCGCGAGAGCATCGTGCGCAGTTCATCGCTGATGTCCTCGCCGGCCTGGAAGCGCAGCCGGTACTCGGCCACACGCTTGATGAAGATCTCATGCACGCGCTTGTGCGCGGCACAGAACGGGTAGCCCGCTTCCTCCATCAGCTCTTCCTCGAACGCGAAGTGCGACATGGTGTAGTCGACCACCTCGTCGATCACTTCACCCACTGCCGCGCGCTGCAGGCTGGACTGGGCCACGTGCAGGTGGTTGAGCATCTCGATGATGCGGCGGTGTTGTTGGTCGATCACATCGATGCCGATGTTCAGATCGTCCTGCCAGACCAGTAGTGCCATCCCCGGCTCCCCTTCATGCGTATGTCGGGGCCGACTGTAGAGCTGCCGTGCGGGAACGGCGTTGATCTGGATCAAAGCGAGCCGGTCAGGTCAGCGCAGGCTCGCGTGGACGCAGCGGGCTGGCCACCGTGGTGCAGCTGACCCGATTGCGGCCACCGGCCTTGGCCAGGTACAGCTGGCGGTCGGCCTCGGAGATCAGCCGGTGCAGCGCATCGCGCTGCGGGCGCAGGCAGCACAGGCCGATGCTGACCGTCATGCGCAGGGTAGCGGTGCCGATGTCCACCTCCAGTGCGGCGATGCGCTGGCGCAGCTCCTCGAAGTACAGCAGCGCCTCGTCCTGTTCCATGTCTGGCACCAGCAGGCAGAACTCCTCGCCGCCGAAGCGCGCGATCAGGTCGTGGCTGCGTGCATGCGCGGTCACCGCGCCGGCCACCGCGCGCAGCGCGTCGTCGCCCGCTTCGTGGCCATGGGTGTCGTTGATGTGCTTGAAGTGGTCGATGTCGATCATCGCCACCGCCACGCATTGGCCGTGCAGCTGCAGCTGCGGCAGCTGACGCTGGCTCTGCTCCAGGAAGAAGCGTCGGTTGGGCAGGCCGGTGAGGAAATCGCGGGTGGCCAGGTCCTGCAGGGTGCCGATCAGCTCCAGCTGGTCCACGTTCTGCGAGACGCGGCAGAAGAACTCCTCGCGCGAGAACGGCTTGCGCAGGAAATCGTTGGCGCCGTTCTTCAGGAAGCGCGGGATCAATGAGGCGTCGGTATTGCCGGAGATGCCGATCACCGCCACCTTGTCGCGCGAGCGCAGGGTGCGGAGGCGACGGGTGAATTCCACGCCTTGCATGCCGGGCATTTCCTGGTCGACCACCGCCAGGCGGATCGCCGGATGCGCCTCGATAGCAGCCAGGCCCTCGTTGCCGTCGGCGGCTTCGTGCACCTCATGCCCATACATCCGCAGCAGGGCGGCGGCATAGCCACGCGCGGACGGCGAATCGTCCACCACCAGCGCGGCGATGCGTCGGTTGCGTTCCAGCCGCTGCACCAGCCACACCAGGTAGTCGATGCTGCCCGGGGTGTTCTTCAGCACGTAGTCGATGATCTGCTGCTGTAGTACGCGCTTGCGCAGGTCCTCGTCGTAAACGCCGCTGACCACCACCGTCGGCAGGTCGCGCTTGAGGAAGAACTCGACCACCGCATCGCGGTCGCCGTCGGCCAGCACCAGTCCGGTCAGCACCAGGAACCAGCCCCCGCCTTCGCTGAGCAGCCGGTCGGCCTCGGCCAGGGTGGAGGCGATCACCACCGGCAGTTCCAGGCGCTGCTCGATGGCTTCGCGCAGCATGCCGGTGAACGCACGGGAGTTTTCGACCAGCAGGATCCGCTGCGGCAGCGGATCGGCCAGGTCGCCATCGACGGCGGCCTGCGGCAGCACGGGCATGATGCGGTGGCTCACGAGGGAGGGGCTCGGCACGGATAGCGGCGGTTTCGGGCGCAACTTTAGCGGAGCAGCGTGCCCTGCGCGTCGTTCCCGGTCAGGCAGGCGATGCGAATGCCGCCGCTGTACCCGCAATCGATTCGTGCAGGACGAGCCGGAGCCGGTTGCTACGGCAATGCACCGTGCCGCCGTAGGCCATTATCCGGCCGGCCAGACGCTCGGTGGCTTGCTGAACGGTCCGGTTCGACAGCGTGCAACCACGGTCAAGCAGGCCCACAACCACCACGATGCCGCGGCGTTCGCCAGCCTGGCCGCTCCGGGCGCGCACGCTGACCTGTCCCGATTCCAGCTCCAGCAGCAGCGACACCGCCTCGATCAGCGAGCGATAGATGGCGAGTTGCAGGTCCACCGTCAGCAAGCAGGGGTTGCCCTCCAGCCGGGGCGGAATCACGCGATGGGAGTTGTTCCAGGTCTCGCATGCGCCGCCAACCCGAAGCGCGATATACAGCCCAACCTGCTCCAGCCCCGTGGGGTAGACCAGACTGGCCTGTTCACGGAACAGCCGCGAGTGCACGGATGAGGCGTGCTGCAGGCTGTTGGCCACGGCATGATGCCCCTGCGCCTTCAGCCAGCTGACCATCTCGCCGAGCGAGCTGTCCATGCCTTCGCCGAGTTGCTTGAGATGGGAGGCGCGCTCGCGAAGCTCACGCTCACGGGTCTGATGCGAACTGCGTGCCAAGCGCAATGTGGTTTCCTCAGCCAGTCCACGGGACCGTGCACGCTCATGGTGATAGCTGATGCTGGATCCCAGTGCGAGCAGTGCGACACTCATCACGGCCATGTTCTGCTGGGTGGCGAAGGTGCCCAGGTCGAACGAGGACGGTAGGCCGGTGCTGGGTGTGGCGAAATGGAGTGGAAGGTTCAACAGCGGAATCGCGATGGCAGCGCCACGCCACCCATGCATGAAGGTCAGGGCGATCGCTGGGAGGGAGGACAGCAGCACCAGGTGGGTGCGTGTGGTGTGGGCGCTGATGGCCGTCAGCTGCATGCACAGGCCCAGGACCAGCATCACCAGGATGGCCGTGACCGTAGGCGCAGCAAAGCGGCGCGTCCAATTGGGATCCGCGTGTCGTCGCGACCAGAGGAATGCCAACGGCACGAGGGTGATGATGGCGGCGAAGTGGCCAAAGATCGTGCGATCAACTGCGCTAAGCAGGTTGCTGGGCGGCGGGTTCGACCACAGAGCAAATGAAATGCCCATATTGAGGCCGGGACGAACAATGCCGTGCAGAAGGTCAGCGACAGCAGCCAGAGGCCGGTGGCGGACTCTGATGGCATTCTCATGCGATGCAAGTAGACCACCAGCATCGCCAGCGGCATCAGCAGAGTCGAGGCCAGGATGACCCAGACCAGGCCGTAGCTATCGATCATGGGGATGCGCAGGGTTGCGAAGTACGCGTACTCCCCAAGCAGCAGGTAGGGCCACAGGCGGGTCGGGACGATCAGTAGTGCCGCTGCCCGGATGCCCGCAGGCAGGAAGAACTGATCCAGCGAGAACTGACGGGAGGCAAGGCAGCTCAGGGCGTAGACGGCCGCGAGTGCGATTCCGACGGGTCGGATCCGGAAGCTCAGTTCAATCGATTCTTTGAATCGCTCCAAGCCCGCGTCTCCCGTCTCCCGGCCAATGATGACTGGCCACTTCCGAAGACATTATCGACAGTTGGAGAAGGGCGCAATCGAGGTGCGTGGCCTCCCTTTGCGCTGCAATTGGCGGCTTCCTGTGCTTCGTGGCCCTACACGCCCGGCAGTGCGGCGGCATAGCCACCAACGGACGGTTAATCTTCCACAATCAGCGCGCCCACGGTTCGATCACGTTTTAGCCGTTGCACCAGGCACATTGGGCAGTTGATGCTGTCCGCTGTGTTCCCCATCACACAATCGACGATGTCCTGCAGTTACACGCGCTTGTCCAGGTCCTTGTCTCAGATGCCACTGACCTGCACCGTGGCGGGTTTCGATGCAGGTATTGGCGATTTCGGACGCAGCATCGGCGTGGCATGGGTTTGCATCGATCCAGTGGATTATGTCCCATGGGCACTACGGAGTCCGCCCGGTATATGCTGATGCGATTGGCGGTAGCATCCTTCTTGATCCGTATTGCATCCAACCTGGAGGTTAGTGTGAGAAGTTTCCGAATTCATGCATTTGCTGGTGCATTGATGTTGGTGCCGGTATCCGTTTTTGCTTTTGCCCCGGGTGACGACCATGGAATCAAGATGGCCGGCCAAGGACTCGGCCAGTCGATTCCGCAGGCACAAGACCTGAGCGTGGATCCCGGCTGGTTGGTCTATGGGTTCGAGCGCGATGGCATGGACTATTTCCAGGTAAACGATCTCGCAGGGCACGTGCACATCGTGATCGGCAATGCTGCGGGCACGTTCTGGGTGCTGCCGGCAGGTGACCCATCTGCGAGGGTGTCGTTGCCGGAGCAGCGCCTGCCTGTTCCCGCAAAAGCCACCAGAACGGTTGTCTATCGGTCTTCCGCATTCACGCTGGTCAGATATGCTGGCGGAGCTGATGTGTTGTGGGCGGTAGAGGCACCCTGATACTGCCTGTTGCCGGGATATCGGCGAGCTTGAGTGTCGGGCTGCATGGGCACCCGGATGTTCGCCGGGTGCCCATGACGCCCTTGGCCAGGGGATGAGCGCGACGCTTATGCGATTCCGCTGCTTTGGTTCGCTCCGGCCGCTTGACTGTGAAATGCACTACTGCAGCGCAGAGGGTGCGGGGCAGTTGTACTGCGATGGAGCGCTGGGCACTGCCTCAAGTTTTGATTCACGGTCGAGGAACAGAATCCTGACCCGGTTGCCATAGCAGTCAACGGTCCCGTCATAGGGCAGGGTTCGCCCGGACAGCCGCTCGAACGCTGCCATGGTTGTCTGCTGGGAAAGGCGCCGACGCGACTCCAGCAGCGACACGACCATGAGGATTCCGCGCCTGGAACCCATTCCGCCGCACCTTGCACGAATGCGAATCTGGCCACCTTCATGCTTGAGAAGAATGGAGACCGCATCAATGAGTGTTCGGTAAGCGGCCAACTGCAGTTCCACGCTCAGGTTGCAGGGGTCGCCCTTCAGATCCGGGCGGAGAACGCGCTCCGTCAGCTTCCATGACTCACGGATGCCGCCAGCCTGCAAAGCCACGTAAAGCCCAAGATGCTCCAGGCCCGAGGGATAGACCATGCTTGTCTGTTCGCGAAAGAGCCGCGAATGCACATTTGAGGTATGCAGAAGGCTGCTGGCCACTGCGTGATGTCCCTGGGCCTTGAGCCAGTCGGCCAGCTCAACCAGCGACGTATCAATGCCGTCGCCGAGCTTGCGAAGGTGCAGGGCACGCTCACGCAGCTCCATCTCGCTGGCCAATTGCGAGCTCCTCGCAAGATGGATGGCGTCCCTTTCCCCCATCTCGCGCAGCCTGTAACGATGGTAGAAGTGGGTGATGCGTGATCCGAGCAACAGCAATACGATGCCGCTGATCGCCATGATCTGCTGGGTGATGAAGGCCGCTGGATCGAATGCGGTTGGATGTGTGTTGGGCGTGGTCAGGCCGATGACCATGTTGAGCACCGGCACTGCAAGGGCGGCACCCTTCCAGCCATACAGGCAGGTAAGTGCGGCCGCGGGGAGTGCCAACAGCAGCAGGAGCGTTGCCTTCAGCGCAACCCAGTCTGCGGGCAGTTGAGTTGCTGCTATCCCGATCAGCAGCATCAACGAAAGTGCCGCCAGCATCGGGGTCTTTCGTCCAGCGTTCCACTCCTGCCCCACGTCCTGTCGCGCCCACAGCATGGCGATGGGGGCCACCGTCAGAATGCCGATGAAGTCGCCCACGCTGTAACGCGCCGCATTGGTCAGGAAGGGCGTGGAAGGGGGTGTTGGCCAGAGCAGATGGGAAAAGCTGAGGTTCAGCAGAGTAATAACGACGCTGGAAGCGGCGGCAATCAACAAGAGGCCGATCGTCTGCGACTCCGCCATCAGTCGCCGTTGCAGCTTCACAATCAACATCACTGCGGGCATGAGGAACGCGGAGGCAACAATGACCCATGTCAGGCCGTACTTCTCGATCATTGGCACGCGGGACTGTGCAAAGTACGCATATTCGCCCAGCAGCAGATAAGGCCACAGGCGCGGCGGGCACAACAGTACGGCCGCCACCCGGATGCCGGCTGGCAAATAGAACTGATCCAGCGACAGCTGTCGGGTTGCCCAATAGGCAACTGCATAAAGCAAGGCAAGCATCAGGCCAGCCGGACGAATGCGCACCTTCAGCAACAATCCTTCTTTCCACCAGTCCAATCGCACGTCCCCCTCTCCTACGTGTCCCCTGTCAGCTTCCATTCGCCGCGGGGCCCGGTTTCTCAGGACGTTATCGGTCTGCGAACGATTATGCAATTGCACAGCTGCGCATTTAGGTAATTGACCAACCATCCATCACACATGTTGCGTGAAAATCTGTGACGTGTGCAGCACGATCAGCGCTGCGGTGCGCTTGTCAGAACGTTCAATACAGGTGGAGATGCAGAATCTTCACCACAACGCATCCCGCAGCTTGTACCACGACATCGCCGCCACCAGTAGCGGCGTGCGCAGCAGCCGGCCGCCAGGGAAAGGCGCATGCCGCAGCCGCTGGAACACGTCCAGGCGCTCGCTCTGGCCGGCAATCGCGGCGGCGATGACTTCGCCGGCCAGCCCGGCGGCGGCCACCCCATGGCCGGAGAACCCCTGCGCGAAGTACAGGTTGCCGTCCAGCCGGCCCCAATGCGGGGCGCGGTTGCGGGTGATGTCCACGTAACCGCCCCAGACCTGCTCCAGCGGCACGTCGGCCAGTTGTGGAAACACCTGGTGCATGCGCCGCTGCATCACCCCGTGCAGGCCGGGTGGGGGCAACGCCGAGTAACTGGCGCGACCGCCGAACAGCAGCCGGTGATCGTGGCTGAGGCGGAAATAGTCCAGTGCCCACGCGGTGTCGGCCACGGCCATGTTGTTGCCGATCAGGGCGCGGGCGCGCTCGGCACCGAGCGGCGCGCTGGCGCCGATATAGGTGCCGACCGGCATGATCCGGCGTTCCAGCTCGGGCAGCAGGCCCTGCAGCCAGGCATTGCCGGCAACCACCAGGTGCGCAGCGCGCACGCTGCCCCGCGCGGTATGCAGGGTGGGCTGCGGTCCGCGCTGCACGCGGGTCACTGCGGAGTTCTCGTGGATCACCACGCCGGCCGCGCGCGCCGCATCGGCCAGGCCACGCGCATAGGCCAGCGGGTGCAAGTGCGCGCTGTGCGGATCGAACATCGCGGCGCGGTAGCGCGGGCTGTCCAGCTGAGCGCGGAGGGCATCACGGTCCCACCACTGCATCGGGTAGTCGTAGTGGCGCTGAAGGTGCTCGCAGTTGGCGTGCAGGTCGCGCTCGTGGCGTTCGCGGATGGCGACGCTGGCGTGGCCCTCCACCCAATGGCAGTCGATACCATGGCGATCGATGCGCCTGCGCATCGCCTGTACCGCTTCGCGCGACCAGTCGAACAGGTGGCGCGCATCGTCACGGCCGAGCTGACGCTCCAGCTCATCCACCTCGCAGCCATAGCCGGCCAGCGCCTGGCCACCATTGCGGCCGGACGCGCCCCAGCCGACCCGCTGTGCGTCCAGCACCACCACGCGCTGGCCACGCGCGGCCAGTTCCAGTGCGGCGGTCAGGCCGGTATAGCCGGCGCCCAGCACCGCAACGTCGGCCTGCACCTGCCCTTGCAACGAGGGCAGTGCGGGTGGTTCGGGCAGGCTGGAGGCATACCAGCTGGGCGGAAACGCGGCGCTCACTGCAGGCCTCGCGGGTGCAGTGCGGGAGGGCGGAGCAGGGCAGGTCGATCAGCGTTCACCCCGGTAGTTTCGTCGATGCGCGGCAGCTGCGGTGTGACGACAGCGACTTGCCGCCGTTGCCAGGCGACGGGTAACGTGTCGGCACGCCAAGGAGTGTCCCCATGCGCCGCCTGCCCTGGGTGGGCCTGCCCACCGACAGCACCGTGCTCGGCCACCACCGTTTCGCGGTGGCCGGCGAGAAGTACGTGCGCGCGCTGGCCGAGGCGGCCGAGGTGACCCCGGTGGTGTTGCCGAGCCTGCAGCCACCGTTGCCGACCAGCGACTGGCTGCTTGGGCTCGATGGCCTGCTGTTGACCGGCGCGGTCAGCAATATCGAACCTCAGCACTACGAGGGTGGCCGCAGTTGGCCAGGCAATCCGCATGATCCGGCCCGGGATGCCAATGCCTTTGCGTTGCTGCACGAAGCGCTGGCGCTGGACCTGCCGGTGCTGGCGATCTGTCGCGGTTTCCAGGAATTGAACGTCGCGCTGGGTGGCAGCCTGCATCCGCAGGTGCATGCGGTGCCCGGCCTGGCCGACCATCGCGAAGACCCGCAGGCGCCGGTGGAAGTGCAGTATGGGCCGGCCCATGCGGTGACCCTGGCCACCGATGGCTGGCTGGCGCAGTGGCACGGCAGTGGCCGCGCGCAGGTCAATTCGGTGCACGGACAGGGCATCGCCCGCCTCGCGCAGGGCCTGCAGGTCGAGGCCATGGCCGATGACGGACTGGTCGAGGCAGCGCGCAGCCTGCACCATGGATTTGTGCTCGGCGTACAGTGGCATCCGGAGTGGCGTGTCACGCAGACGCCGTTCTATCACGCTATTTTCCGTGCGTTCGGCCAAGCTTGCCGGCAGCACCAACAGAACCGACTGGATTCCCGATGAGTTCCCGAACGCGCCCGCGCAAGACGGCCACGCCCCCCGCACCGCAGGAAAGCAGCCTGCTGCGCTGGCTGAAGGAGCGGCGCATCACCGAGGTGGAATGCCTGGTGCCGGACATCACCGGCAACGCCCGCGGCAAGATCATTCCTGCCGACAAGTTCTCGCACGATTACGGCACGCGCCTGCCGGAAGGCATCTTCGCCACCACCGTCACCGGCGAGTTCCCTGACGATTACTACGACCTGACCTCGCCGTCGGACTCGGACATGATGCTGCGGCCCGATCCGGATACGGTGCGCATGGTGCCGTGGGCAGCCGATGCCACCGCGCAGGTCATCCACGATTGCTACACCAAGAGCGGCGAACCGCACGAGCTTGCGCCGCGCAACGTGCTGCGCCGCGTACTGGCGGCTTATGCGGAACTGGGCCTGCGCCCGGTGGTGGCGCCGGAGCTGGAGTTCTTCCTGGTGCAGAAGAACACCGACCCGGACTTCCCGCTGCTGCCACCGGCCGGTCGCTCGGGGCGCCCGGAGACCGCGCGGCAGTCGTACTCGATCGACGCGGTCAACGAGTTCGACCCGATCCTCGACCTGATGTACGACTACGCCGATGCGATGAAGCTGGACGTGGACACGCTGATCCACGAATCCGGCGCAGCACAGCTGGAGGTGAACTTCACCCATGCCGATGCGATGGACCTGGCCGACCAGGTGTTCCTGTTCAAGCGCACCATGCGCGAGGCGGCGATGCGCCACGGGGTGTACGCCACGTTCCTGGCCAAGCCCATGGAGAACGAGCCCGGTAGTGCCATGCACATCCACCAGAGCCTGGTGCGGGTGAGCGATGGCAGCAATGTGTTCGCTGGCGAGACCGATGCTGAGGGTGAGTTCAGCCCGGTGTTCGGCCACTACCTGGGCGGTCTGCAGAAGTACGCGCCGCAGGCGATGGCGTTCTTCGCGCCGAACGTGAATTCCTACCGGCGCCTGGTGTTCGGCGAGGTCTCGCCGAGCAACGTGCACTGGGGTTTCGACAACCGTACCTGCGGCCTGCGCGTGCCGCTGGATACACCGGAAAACATGCGCGTGGAGAGCCGGTTCGCTGGTTCCGACGCCAATCCGTACCTGGCAATGGCGGCCACCCTGGCCTGCGGCCTGCTCGGCATCCGCGAGCGGCTGGCGCCGGACGCGCCGGTGACCGGCAGCGCGAAGGAACTGGGCTACAACCTGCCGCGCTCGCTGGGCGAGGCGCTGGACGGGCTGGAGCAGTGCAGCGAGCTCCAGGCCCTGCTGGGCGAGCGTTTCTGCCGCGCCTACATCTCGGTCAAGCGCAAGGAATACGAGACCTTTTTCCGCGTCATCAGCTCGTGGGAGCGCGAGTTCCTGCTGCTGAACGTCTGAGCATCTGGAATAGAAAAATCCGCCGCCGGGGGGTAGGCTGGCACCCGTCGCCGGCCCCGCCGGCCCCCCTTCCCGCATTCTGGAGCACCCGATGAAGCTGCGTATCCTCACGCTCGGCCTGGCCTCCGCCATGCTTGCCGCCTGTGGCGGTGGCAACGGCGGCGCGCAGGACAGCCAGGTCCTGAACGTCTACAACTACAGCGATTACATCGCCGAGGACACCATTCCGACCTTCGAGAAGGAGAGCGGCATCAGGGTGACCTACGATGTGTTCGACAGCGATGAGATGGTCGAGACCAAGCTGCTGGCCGGCAACAGCGGCTACGACGTGGTGGTGCCGACCCTGAACTTCTTCGGCCGCCAGATCCAGGCCGGCGTGTTCCTGCCGCTGGACAAGAGCAAGATCCCGAACCTGGCCAACCTCGATCCGGCGGTGATGAAGCGCATCGCCACCCAGGACCCGGGCAACCAGTACGGCGTGCCGTACATGATCGGCACCACCGGCATCGGCTACAACGTGGACATGCTGAAGCAGCGCTTCGGCGGCAGCACCGATATCGCCAACAGCTGGGACCTGGTGTTCAAGCCGGAGAACATCAGCAAGATGAAGGACTGCGGCGTGACCATCCTGGACACGCCGGCCGACATGATCCCGATCGCGCTGCATTACCTGGGCCTGGATCCGCACAGCGGCGACCCGGCCGAACTGCAGAAGGCGGCCGACCTGCTGAAGTCGATCCGCCCGTATGTGCAGAATTTCCACTCCTCGCAGTACGTCGGTTCGCTGGCCAATGGCGGCACCTGCCTGGTGGTCGGCTGGTCGGGTGACATCATCCAGGCCCGCGACCGCGCCGAGGAAGCCAGCAATGGCGTGCACGTGGCTTATTCGATCCCGAAGGAAGGTGCGCCGCAGTGGTTCGACATGCTGGCGATCCCGAAGGACGCCAAGCACCCGGAAGCGGCTTACAGGTTCATCAACTATCTGCTGGAACCGAAGGTCGCCGCGGCCAACACCAACTTCATCCACTACGCCAACCCGATCCCGGCCGCGACACCGCTGGTGGACGAGGCGATCCGCACCGACCCGACGATCTATCCGCCGGCTGACGTGGCCGAGAAGATGTTCACCTACTCGATCAACACGCCGGAGACCGACAAGCTCTACACCCGGCTGTGGACCGAGGTGAAGACCGGCCGTTAAGCGGGTCTGGCGCCGCCGGGCGTTGCCCGGCGGCCGCCTTGCTTCACCGTGCCGGAATCGGTACCGCCGCCCTCGCCAAGGTGCCTCAGGATGGCCGGCAGCAGGTCGCGTGCATCGCGGCCGCCGTTGCACAGGAACGACGAACTCATCCGCTGCAGGTTGTGCATGCCGATGAAGAACAAGCCCGGTTGCGGGGAAACGCCAAACTCGCCCAGCGGATAGCCGTGGGCATCCAGCGCGCCCTGCACATCGAGCCAGGGCCACTCGGCGACGAAACCGGTGGCCAGCACCACCGAGCGGATGTCTGTGGACGGCAGATCCAGCTCGCACGGGGACGGTTCCGGCTCCCAGTGCAAGTAGACCTCTTCGGGAATGTAGCGGGCATCGTCGGTGCGCGGTTCGGGCCGCGTGGCGTAGTACGCGCTGGCCAGCGAATCGAGATAGGCATACTCGGCCCGCGTCGCTTTGATCGCGGCGCGAAGTTGCGGGCGGACATCGGCGAAGCGGGCGGTGTTCCCATTGAATTCCTGCAACGGGCCCAGCAACCTGATGCCTGCACGGTGCATCGCCAGCAGGCTGATCGAACTGCCCAGGCCGGCGCCTCCCTTGCCGGAAATCAGGGGGAACTCCGCGGTGCGGGCCTTGCGCAGCGCGTCCGGCTCGCCTGCCAGTACGGCCGCCGATTGGCTTACGTGTTGATGGATGCGCCCGGCCATGTCCCACCAGGTCATCGAGTCCTTGCCGCGCAGCCGACGGGTGTGCGAATGACGCTCGGCCAATGACCAGTACACGCTGCGACCACCGTCGCGCAGGTCCTGGGCGATCTGCGCGCCGGACTGGCCGCCGCCGATGACCAGCACCGCGCCCTCGGGTAGCTGGCCGGGACCGCGGTACTCGCTGGAGTGCAGCATGGTGAGGCCTGCTGCGGGCGCGAACGGGGCCCGGGGCAACCGCGCCCGGCGGTATTCACCGGTGGCAACCACCACCGCCTGGGCATGGATCAGTCCCCGGCTGCTGTCGATGGCATAGCCACCGGACTCGGGCCCGACCCGATGGACCACGCACCCTTCGCTGATCGGCAACGAGCGCTCGTCGGCATAGTCGCGCAGCCGTCGGATCACTTCCGGGGCCCCCATGAACCCTTCCGGGTCATCCCCGGCATAGGCATGGCCATGCAGGGCCATGGTCGCGTTGGCGGTGTTGGTCTGGAACGAATCCCAGCGTCGCCGCCAACTGGCACCCACGGTTTCGGCCTCCAGCACGCGATGCTCGACGCCGGCCTCCTGCAGGAGCGCGCTGAGCGACAACCCGGCCTGGCCGGCGCCGATGATGACCAGCGGCAGCCGTGCAGGCAGGCAGCCCGGCAGGCGGGGCGGGAAAGGGGAGGGGCTGTCCGGGGAAATCACCAGGGTCGGTCCATGCAAGGCCTAGATCCGGGGCATTGCGCGGGGAATGTCCCGGGCTTTCAATGGATCCCGCTCTGAAAAATGTTGCAGATCGGGCCGCCGCCCGTGGTGTCTGGCCGGGACGGCCGTCCGGGCGTCGAGGAGACCCCGGGCCTCCCGGCGCACAGGCCACCATGGCGGGGGAAAACCGACACACCTCGGGAGGCCTGGGCGCGCCAGCGGCCGCTTCCACCCACTGCCGTCATATCCCCTTCGGCCCCCGGCCGTTAGAATGGCCGCCGCTGTCCACCGCCCGCTCCCGGAGCCCCCATGCCCGTTGAAGCCCAGCCGGTAGCCGCCGTCGTCGACACGACCGGTGCGCCCGGCTATCTCTCCATTCGTGATCTGCGCAAGGAATTCGACGGATTCGTCGCCGTCGACGACGTCAACCTGGACGTGCGCAAGGGCGAGATCTTTGCCCTGCTCGGTGGCTCCGGCAGTGGTAAATCGACCCTGCTGCGCTGCCTGGGTGGCTTCGAGACGCCCACCAAGGGCAGCATCACCGTCGATGGCCAGCGCCTGGACGCGCTGCCACCGTACCAGCGGCCGGTCAACATGATGTTCCAGTCCTATGCCCTGTTCCCGCACATGACGGTCGAGCAGAACATCGCCTTCGGCCTGAAGCAGGATGGCCTGGGCAAGGACGCGATCAGCAAGCGCGTCGGCGAGATGCTCGACCTGGTGCAGATGGGCCACCTGGGCAAACGCAAGCCGCACCAGCTGTCCGGTGGCCAGCAGCAACGCGTGGCGCTGGCGCGGTCGCTGGCCAAGGGGCCGAAGCTGCTGCTGCTGGACGAACCGATGGGCGCGCTGGACAAGAAGCTGCGCTCGAAGATGCAGCTGGAACTGGTCAGCATCATCGAATCGTCGGGCGTGACCTGCGTGATGGTCACCCACGACCAGGAAGAAGCGATGACCATGGCCACCCGCATCGCGGTGATGGATGCCGGCTGGATCCAGCAGGTCGGCAAGCCGGACGAGGTCTATGAGCAGCCCGCCAACCGCTTCGTCGCCGAGTTCATCGGTTCGGTCAACCTGTTTGACGGGGTGATCGACGAGGACCTGCCCGAGTACGTGACCGTGCGCTCGCCGCTGTTCCCGGCGCCGATCTACATTGCCCATGGCATCACCTGCTATGAAGGGCAGCCGGTCGCGTTCGCGCTGCGCCCGGAGAAGGTGATGATCGGCAAGGACGAGCCGGAAGGGCACACCAACAAGGCGCAGGGCGTGATCGAGGACATCGCCTACTTCGGCAGCCACTCGGTCTATCACGTGCGCCTGCCCAGCGGCGCCAAGGTGCTGGCCAACTTCGCCAACTCGCAGCGCTGGGCCAGTGATGGCTTCACCTGGGGCGACGAGGTGTGGGTGCACTGGCGCGACAACGACGGCGTGGTGCTCACCTCATGAGCGTCGCCGGCCTGAAGCGCTGGCTGCCGGGGCTGCGTGCCACGGTGATCGGCATTCCGTACCTGTGGCTGCTGCTGTTCTTCGCAGTGCCGTTCCTGATCGTGCTGATGATCAGTTTCTCGCTCAGCCGGGTCGGCTCGCCGCCGTATACCTGGCTGCTGCAGTACGTGGACGGCGGGTTCTCGCTGAAGCTGAACCTGGAGAATTACCTGGCGCTGTTCCGCGATTCGATCTATGCGCAGGCCTTCCTGAGCTCGATCAGGATCGCGGCCATCTCCACCTTCCTGACTCTGCTGATCGGCTACCCGATGGCCTATGCCATCGCCCGCCTGTCGCCGGCCGCACGCAACGTGGCGATGATGCTGGTGGTGCTGCCGTCGTGGACCTCGTTCCTGATCCGCGTGTATGCGTGGAAGGCGATCCTGGACCGCAACGGCCTGCTCGACCAGTTCCTGCAGTTCACCGGCCTGCAGGCGCTGATGACGTCGATGGGGCTGCCGAAACTGCAGTTGATCGATACGCCGACCGCGGCCTACATCGGCATCGTCTACTGCTACCTGCCGTTCATGGTGCTGCCGCTGTACGCCAACCTGGTCAAGCATGACCACCGCCTGCTGGAAGCGGCCTACGACCTGGGGGCCAAACCATGGCAGGCCTTCCTCCGCATCACCCTGCCGCTGTCGAAGGCCGGCATCATCGCCGGCTGCATGCTGGTGATGATCCCGGCAGTGGGTGAATTCGTGATTCCGGAAATGCTGGGTGGCTCGGAGACGCTGATGGTCGGCCGCCAGCTGTGGAACGAGTTCTTCAACAACCGCAACTGGCCGGGTGCCTCGGCGATGGCGGTGGCGATGATCCTGTTGCTGCTGGTGCCGATCCTGCTGTTCAACCGTTCCCAGCAGCGCCTGCTGGAAGGGAAGCAGGCATGAGCCCGCGTACCGCCAAGGGCCTGGGGCTGGGCGTGCTGCTGCTGGGCTTCGCCTTCCTGTACCTGCCGATCCTGCTGTTGATGTTCTATTCGTTCAACAGCTCGCGGCTGGCGATGGTCTGGGCCGGGTTTTCCACCCGCGCCTACAGTGACCTGTTCGCCGACCGCGCGCTGATGGATGCGATGTGGACCAGCCTGGTGGTGGCGTTCTGGACCGCCTGTACCGCCACCGTGCTGGGCACGCTGGCGGCGATGGTGATGACCCGCTTCAAGCGCTTCCGTGGCAAGCCGCTGTTCGGTGCGCTGGTCACCGCGCCGCTGGTGATGCCGGATGTGATCCTGGGCTTCTCGCTGATGGCGCTGCTGGCCTCGATGGGCGCGATTCCGGGCTTCCCGGCGCGCGGCCTGGCCACCATCTGGATCGCGCACGTCACCTTCACCCTGTGCTTCGTCACCGTGGTGGTGTCTTCGCGCCTGCAGGAAATGGACCTGTCGCTGGAAGAAGCCGCGATGGACCTCGGGGCCAGCCGGCTGACCGTGTTCACCCGCATCACCCTGCCGATCATCGCGCCGGCGCTGGTGGCGGGCTGGCTGCTGGCGTTCACCCTGTCGCTGGATGACGTGGTGGTGGCCAGCTTCGTCGCCACGCCGGGCTCGACCACGCTGCCGATGAAGGTGTTCGCATCGGTGCGCATGGGCATCAGCCCGAAGATCAATGCACTGGCCACGCTGCTGGTGTCGGCGGTATCGATCGCCGCGGTGATCGGCTGGTACATCAATGCCCGCGCCGAGAAGCGGCGCCAGCGCGACCTGCAGCTGGCGCGGCAGGACAACGGCTGAGTACACGATCCGTCCACTGTGCCGGCAACACCCGGCTCACGGCCGGCGGCGCACAATGGGGGTCTTCCAGATGGAGATTCCCCATGACCGTCGAGATCGTCGACCCGGCCACCGGCCAGGTGACCTACCGCCATGAACTGATGGGCGCTGCCGACATCGAGCAGCGCCTGCAGGCCGCCGCCGATGCGTTCCCCGGCTGGGCCGAGCGTTCGCTGCAGGAACGCGGCGCGATCCTGCGCCAGATCGCGGCGCAGCTGCGCACGCGCCGCGACGACCTGCAGCAGGCGATGACCCACGAGATGGGCAAGCTCAAGGCCGAAGCGCTGGCCGAGGTCGACAAGTGCGCGGCGGCCTGCGAGTACTACGCCGACCATGCGGCCGACTATCTGAAGCCGCAGCTGATCGACACCGAAGCCCAGCGCAGCTACGTGCGCTACGAGCCGATCGGCTGCGTGTTCGCGGTGATGCCGTGGAATTTCCCGATCTGGCAGGTGTTCCGCTTCCTCGCACCGGCGTTCATGGCCGGCAACGTGGCCCTGCTCAAGCACGCCAGCAACGTGCCGCAGTGTGCCGACCTGATCCTGGCGGTGTGCCGTGATGGCGGCCTGCCGGACGGCGTGTTCGACGTGCTGCACATCGACAACGACCAGGCCGCCGACGTGCTGCGCGACGCACGGGTGAAGGCGGTGACGCTGACCGGCAGCGAGCGGGCAGGGCGCTCGATCGCCTCCAACGCCGGCAGCCAATTGAAGAAGTCGGTGATGGAGCTGGGTGGCAGCGATGCCTTCGTGGTGCTCGACGATGCCGACCTCGGCAAGACGGTTGCGGCAGCGGTGAAGTCGCGCTTCGACAACAGCGGGCAGACCTGCATCGCGGCCAAGCGGTTCATCGTGGTCGAGGCGGTAGCCGATGAATTCACCCGCCGCTTCGTTGAAGCTGCGGCCGAGCGCCAGTACGGCGACCCCGATGAGCGGGGCACCACGCTGGCGCCGATGGCCCGTGCCGATCTGCGCGATGAACTGCACAAGCAGGTACAGGCCAGCGTGGCCAAGGGTGCGCGGGTGCTGATAGGCGGTGAGCCGATTGCCGGCACCCATGCCGGCTATCCGGCCACGGTGCTCGACCAGGTCGGCCCGGGCATGCCGGCCTACGACGAGGAACTGTTCGGTCCGGTGGCTGCGGTGATCCGGGTCGCTGATGAGAGCGAGGCACTGCGCGTGGCCAACGACACGCGCTTCGGCCTGGGCGGCAGTGTGTGGACGCGCGATCCGGTGCGCGGCGAAGCCTTCGCGCAACGCATGGAATGCGGTGCGGCCTTCGTCAATGCCATCGTCAAAAGCGATGCGCGGCTGCCGTTCGGCGGCAGCAAGCAGTCTGGCTTTGGCCGGGAACTGGCCGACCACGGCATCCATGAGTTCATGAACATCAAGACCGTTTACGTGGCTTGATGGATCATGCAATGCGCCACGACCAACGGTCGTGGCCTACCAGTCTGGTGGGTATCGACCGTTGGTCGATATGTCCCCGGTTTTGTGGGTATCGACCGCGGGTCGATACGCTCTACAGCCAGCCCGAACGCTTGAACAACCGGTACAGGCCCACGCAGACGCCGCCCACACCAACGATCATCAGTGGGTAGGCCCACGGTTGGCTCAGCTCCGGCATGTGGCTGAAGTTCATCCCGTACCAGCTGGTGATCAGCGTCGGTGCCGCCAGCAGCGCGGCCCACGCACCGAGGCGCTTGACCGTCTCGCCCTGCGCCAGCGTCACCAGCGACAGGTTCACGCTGAGCGCGGTGCCCAGCATCTCGCGCAGGGTGTCGATCACATCGCTGATGCGTACCGCGTGGTCGTGCACGTCACGGATGTACAGCTTCACTTCGTCCGGAACCAGCTCGCCCTGGTAACGGCGCAGCTGGGCCAGCACATCCTGCAGCGGCGCCACCGCCATCCGCATCTTGTTCAGTTCGCGCTTGAGCTCGTACAGGCGCACCACGGTGCTGCGCTTGTAGTTCTCGGCGAAGATGTCCTTTTCCAGCAGGTCCAGGGTGTCGCGGAAGCGGTGCACGATCGGCAGGTAATTGTCGACCACGAAGTCGGTCACCGCGTACAGGCAGTACGACGGGCCCATCTTCAGCAGCTGCGGCTCACGCTCGACCCGAGCACGTACCGGCGCGTAGGACAGCGAGGCGCCGTGGCGCACCGTCACCAGGAAGCGCGGGCCGAGGAAGGCATGGGTTTCGCCATACTGGATGCGCTCGTCGACCATCTGCGCGGTGGTGACCACCACGAACATCGAATTGCCGTAGGTCTCGACCTTGGGCCGCTGGTGCGCGTTGCGCGCATCCTCGATGGCCAGGTCGTGCAGGCAGAATTCTTCCTGCAGTTTCAGCAGCACATCGTCGTTGGGATCGTACAGGCCGACCCAGACGAAGCCATTGCCACTGGCGATGACATCGCTGATGGCGTCCAGGCTGATATCGTGGCGTATGCCCTCGTCATCATAGTGGACGCAGTTGATGACGCAGGCGGGGTTGGCTGAAGCAGGGGCGGAAGCGGAGGCGGGCAATGACATGCCCGCCATCGTGCGTCAGCGCCGTGTTTCGGACAAGTGAGGACGGCGCCCCAACACCCAGGCCAGTGCCGCGTGCACGGGCAACAGCAGTACGATCCACTGCACGTTGTACTGGGCCTGCAGGCTCAGCCAGTGCAGCACCAGCGCGGCCACGGCCTGTACCGCCAGCAGCCACAGCACGATCCTGAACATGCGCCCCGGCACGCGCCGGCGCAGCAGGCTGATTGCTCCGGGCAGCAGCAGCACGGCCAGCGGCGAAAGCAGCAGCAGGTTGCGGTTGGCCCAGGCGGCGTAGTGGGTGCTGAAGCCCCACAGGAACACCAGCAGGCTGCCGGCGACGGCGCACAACAGCCAGAACGGCAGGGCCAGCCCAGCCAGCAGGCGCGGCCGGTTGCGCAGCGCCAGCACGCCGCCGGCCACGACCAGACCAAGCAGCAGCCACGGCCACCAACGACGCGCGAACTCCTTCGGCTCCGGATCAATGCGGTGCGGCAGCAGTTCCTGTTCGGACTGCACCAGCGGCCGGCCATCACTGTTGCGTGCCTGGCGCAGCGCATCGGCCAAGCGCATCGGCACGAATGCTTCCTGCCAGCGCGACAGCGGCTGGTCGGCGAACGGCCCCAGGCCGACATCGAAGCCCAGCCACATCCACGGGGCGGGCGAGGCCAGGCGCACCGACTCGCTGCGGTAGGTGTTGCCGCGCGAACGCCCCGACAACTGCGACTGCAGGCCACCGCCCAGTGCCTTGTCCACCGTGTCGCGTACCATCGTGGCGCAGTTGGCGGTGTAGTAATCGTAGTGGTAGCGCGCGTTTTCCGGCTTGGCCCGCTCGGCCAGGTCAGCGGCCAGGGAACGCGCCTGTTCGGGGCGCAGGTCCAGCCACTGCACGCTGGCACCGCGGCCGGTCTCGTCGTAGTACGACAGGTCCTGCTGCAGCGGCAGCGCCACCAGGTAATACATCATGTCGCCGCGCACGAAGCGGCTGATGAAGTCGTCCTCGGACGGATCGAAGTAGCCGAAGTTGTATGAGGTCGCTTCGCCACTGGCCGGATCGACCACGACGATGGCGTCATGGCCGAAGCGTTCGAAGAAAACCGTGCCCGGCTGCATGGTCACCACGCCGATGCGCGGGGCCGGGGCCTCCGCGTTGGCGGTGGCCGGTGCGGGCACGGCTGCCGCCGGCTGCGCGAAGGCCGCCAGCGGCAGGGCCATGGCCAGCACCCACAGTGCCAGCCACACCATGAGGATCAGGCCGCGGCGCTTCAAGCGTCGTCCTGCGCGTCCGGCGGCAGCACGGTCACGTGGAAGGCCTGAACCCGGCGCGCATCGGCGCGGGCCACGCGGAACATGAAGCGGTCCAGTGCCAGCTCATCGCCGACTTCCGGAAGGTGGCCCACGGCCTCGGTGACCAGGCCACCGATGGTGTCGTAGTCCTCGTCGGAGAACGTCGCGCCGAAGCGCTCGTTGAAGTCGCCGATCGGGGTCAGCGCGTCGACCACGTACTGGCCGTCGGACTGGATGGCGATCTGCGCGGACGGATCCTCGGCCTCGTCGTGCTCGTCGTCGATCTCGCCGACGATCTGCTCCAGCACGTCCTCGATGGTGACCAGACCGGCAACGCCGCCGTACTCGTCGACCACGATGGCCATGTGGTTGCGCGACAGGCGGAACTCCTTCAGAAGCACGTTCAGCTTCTTCGCCTCCGGGATCAGCACCGCCGGGCGCAGCAGCTCGCGCACGTTGGCCGGGCCGTTGTCGGCGACCACGCCGCGCAGCAGGTCCTTGGCCAGCAGGATGCCAAGGATGTCGTCCTTGTTCTCGCCGTGCACCGGGAAGCGCGAATGGCCCGATTCGACCACCTGCTTCATCAGTTCCAGGAAGGGCGCTTCGACCGGCAGCGAGACCATCTGCGAGCGCGAGATCATCACGTCGCCCACGGTCAGCTCGGCCACCGAAATGGCGCCTTCCATCATCTTCAGGGTATCGGCGGCGATCAGACCCTCTTCCTGCGCGGTGTGCAGGACAGCGACCAGCTCGTCGCGGGTGTGGGGTTCGCCGGAGAAGGCCGAGGTCAGGCGTTCAAGCCAACCGCGCTTCTTTTCACTGTGCTCCGCAGGGGAGCTACTACTGTCGTCTTCTGACATCTCTGGAAAAAAGGCACCCGGCAGGCCGGGCGTTGGCCCAAGTCTAGCAGGATGTGGCGGCCTGTCAGTGACCGTCGCTGCCCGGTCCGGTGATCGGCGGCGGGGCCAGTTCAGGCCGGGCAGGGGCTTCTTCTTCAGGCAGGTCCAGGCTGTAGGTACAGCCGGCCAGGGTCTTGCCCGGATGGGAGGCCACGGTGGAGACGCTGAGAATGATCGACTCGATCTGGGCCTCGCCGCTCTTCGGGTCGGTCACGTCGCGGCTGACCAGCTCGCGGCCGGCCATGAACTTGCCGTCCTGGTCGTAGCCGGTCTCCAGCGCCAGGCGTTTGGCCAACGGCCGCGGGTCAGCCTGGTCGAGGATCGCCATGATGCTGGAGCCGGCCACGGCGACCCGTTCGGTGCGGTCGCCGAACACGCTGATCGGCTGGGCCAGTCGGTACTCGCTCATGAACTGGTTGCCCTGGGGCAGCGGCTGCAGGCCGTGGGCGACGGCCTTCAGCGGATCAGCCAGCAGCGGTGCCAGTGCAGCGTGATCGGCTACGCCCTGGCGGCATTCGATCAGCGCCGGCAGGTCCAAGGCAGCGGCCGGGGCGGACGCGACGAGCAGCAGGGGCAGGACAATACGCAGCACGGGCACTGGATCCGCAACGGAAGGCAGGCCGGTGATCGTACCGGTCCCGGTCGGCTATCGCGAGCGTCTCTACGCAGTCAGGGAGATTGCAGGTGCGATGCCGCTGGGTACCAGCGCAGCCTGACCGGGTAGCCCAGCAGCGCCTGCAGGTGGTCGCGCACGGTCGCCGCCGTTGCGCGCGCGCCAGCGGTATCCCGGAGTTCCAGCTCCAGTTCACCGGTCATGACGTCCAGGCCATAGCCGGTCAGGCCGGGCAGCTGCGGGATGAACCAGCCCTGCTGCGCCTGAAGACGGCGCTGCATCTCCGCTTCGGTCATTGAAGCGCCGATGATGTAGCGCACGCGTTGCGGGCCGTCCGCCCCTGGATGGGTCTCATCGGCCGCAGGTGCCGGCCCAGTCAGTCGCACGACGACGTTCCACCCCGTCGCATTGTCCACCCACATACCGGCCAGGCGTGCCGCGTGGCGCGCCCTCAAGCGTTCCATCAACGCGTGCTGCTGCGCCTCGGCGACCGCCTGGCGGGCCGTCTGCTGGCTGACGTCAAAGAAGGCCTGCACCTCGGCGACTTTGGCGGCAATGTCGGCGGCGCTGTCGCTGGCCGGGAACGGCGACGGTCGTTCCCGGTCGGGGTCGATGCCCGGGGCAGTGGTTACCTGCAGAAGAGCGGCAATGAGTGCGGGCAACAGCGCGATGGGGGTGTCCTCTGTGATGAACCCGGTATGCGTGGCCGTCAGCGCTCGCCGGCGTAGGGATCGGCGATGCCGAGCTCGGCCAGGATCTCGCGCTCCAGCTGTTCCATTGCGTCGGCTTCCTTGTCGTCCTCGTGGTCCCAGCCAAGCAGGTGCAGCACGCCGTGCACGGTCAGGTGCGCGTAATGTGCGTTGAGCGCCTTGCCCTGTTCGTCGGCTTCGCGGGCCACCACCGGTGCGCAGATCACCAGGTCGCCGAGCAATGGAAACTTGACGCCCTTGGGCAGGCCTTCGGGCACGTCGGCCGGGAAGCTGAGCACGTTGGTGGCGTAGTCCTTGCCACGGTAATGGCGGTTCAGCGACTGCCCCTCCTTGGCATCGACCACGCGGATGGCCAGGTCGGCCTCACGGATGCGGCCCTTCAACGCAGCGGCCACCCACTTGCGGAAGCTCACTGCGGCCGGCAGCCCGGTACGCGGCAGGGCATAACTGACGGCGACGTCCAGTCGCACGGGACCACGGGTCATGGCGTTGCTCCAGGCTGGATCTGATGCAGGTCGCGGCGGTCGTAGGCGCTGACGATGCGCGCCACCAGCGGATGCCGGACCACGTCGCGGGATTCGAAGAAGGTGAAGCTGACGCCCTCGACCTCGCGCAGCACATCGATCGCGTCGCGCAGGCCGGACTTCACGTGCTTGGGCAGGTCGGTCTGGGTCAGGTCACCGGTGACCACCGCCGTGGAGCCGTAGCCCAGGCGGGTCAGGAACATCTTCATCTGTTCGATGGTGGTGTTCTGCGCCTCGTCCAGGATCACGAACGCATCGTTGAGCGTGCGGCCGCGCATGTAGGCCAGCGGCGCGATCTCGATGACGTTCTTCTCCAGCAGCTTGACCACCTTCTCCACGCCCATCATCTCGTACAGGGCGTCGTACAGCGGTCGCAGGTACGGGTCGACCTTCTGGCTCAGGTCGCCGGGCAGGAAGCCCAGCTTCTCGCCGGCTTCCACCGCCGGGCGCACCAGGATCAGGCGCTGCACCCGTGACTCGTTCAGTGCTTCGACCGCGCTGGCCACGGCCAGGAAGGTCTTGCCGGTTCCGGCCGGGCCGATGCCGAAGTTGATGTCATGCGTGGCGATCTGGTGCAGGTAGCGGCCCTGGTTGGCGCCGCGGCCACGTACCGTGCCACGCTTGACCTTGATTGCCACGTCCTGCGCTTCGTAGGAGCGTTCGGCGATCTGCTCGACGTTGGCCTGCGCCAGGCGCAGGTGGATGGCGTGATTGTCGAAGGTGGTTTCGCCGGCTTCGGCGTACAGCGCTTCAACCAGCTTCTGCGCCTCGACGATGGCTTCGTTGGGCCCGCTGATGCGGAACACGAAGCCACGATTGGCGATCTCCACGCCGAGCTTCAGCTCGATCTGGCGCAGGTGCCCGTCGAAGGGGCCGCACAGGTTGGCCAGTCGCTCGTTGTCTTCCGGCGACAGGGTGAAGTCTCGATGATCGATGCTTTTCATTGCTTGGGGTGGGGCGGGGTCGCCGTCCACCACGATGGACTCGGGGTGACAAGGTTACGCGCGTACCGGGCATGCGGCCAGCGGCGGGCCGATACGCGGTTTTCCACACCCGGTGTGGACGGAGGGCGCGAAAAGCTGTGGATAGGCCTTCGCAGTGCTTGTGCCACAAGGCGTATGAGGCGGTGGTGAAAAAACCGTCACGGTCGGCCGGGTCCTGTGACGGCAGCGCATCTTCCGCTGCCAGGCAGCCAGTACGGCCGCCCCCGTCCGGTTCTCCACACCGGCTGTGGAATGATGCTGAATCAAGCTGTGGATAGGTGGCGAGGAACCTTGCAGCAAAAGGCTCGCCCGTACGTGGCGAAAAAACCGTCAGGGCTGATCGGAATCATTGAGGGTGCACGGGGCAGGTGGCACCGTGTCGCCGTCGCAGGAGGGGATGGCATGGGCATCGGTAACGGGATGCGTGGACTCGGGCTGGCGGGCATCGGCCTGCTGGCGGGCTGTGGGCAGTCAACGCCAACGGCGCTGGGCACGCTGGAGTGGGACCGGATCACGGTGCCGGCGCCGGCGGCCGAGGTGATCGCCACGGTGGAGGTGCGCGAGGGCCAGCGGGTCAAGGCCGGGGCCGTGCTGATGCAGCTCGATCCCGCCCGCGGCGACGCGCAGTTCGCGGCGGCGCAGGCCGACACGGCGCGCGCGCAGGCCCAGCTGGAAGAGCTGAAGCTCGGCCCTCGCCAGGAACAGATCGCACAGGCCCAGGCACAACTGGCCGCGTTGCGCGCGCAGTCTTCTGAAGCCACTGCCTACTATCGTCGGGTGCAGCCATTGGCACGCCAGCGCCTGATCGCCGCCGCCGAGCTGGACCGTGCACGGGCGGCCGCCGGCCATGCCGCGGCCAGCGCGCGTGCCGCCGAGCAGGCCTGGCTGGAACGGGTGCACGGCAGTCGCGCGCAGGACATCGCCCAGGGCCAGGCGGCCGCCGACGCCGCACAGGCGCAGCAGGTGGTGCAGGGCGTCAACCTGCAGAAGCTGCAGCTGCGCGCACCGCGCGATGGCGTGATCGATGCCTTGCCCTACCGGCAGGGTGACCAGGCACCGATCGGGGCGCCGCTGGCGGTGATGCTGGTCGGCGAGCGCCCCTATGCGCGCGTCTACCTGCCACAGCCGCTGCGCCTGCAGGTCAAGGTCGGTCAGCCAGCGCAGATACAGCTGGAGGGAGGGGGCACCGTACTGAAGGGCCATGTGCGCGCGATCCGCAGCGAGCCTTCATTCACCCCGTACTACGCACTGACCGGCGATGACGTCGAGCGCCTGAGCTACCTCGCCGAGATCGACGTGGATGCAGCCAGCGACATGCAGAAGCTTCCGGCCGGACTGCCGGTGCAGGTGCGCTTCTGAACACCGGTGCGGACATCGCGGTGCATGCGCAGGGCCTGACTCGCCGCTTCGGTGAACTGCTGGCCGTGGACAAGGTCGACCTGACCGTCCCGCGCGGGCAGGTGTACGGCTTCCTGGGCCCGAACGGGTCAGGCAAGTCGACCACCATCCGCATGCTGTGCGGCCTGCTGGAACCCAGTGCGGGGCAGATCGAGGTGCTGGGCCTGGCGGTTCCCGAGCAGGCCGAAGCACTGCGCCGGCGCATCGGCTACATGACCCAGCGCTTCTCGCTGTACGAAGACCTGTCGGTACGCGAGAACCTGGAATTCCTCGCCGCCATCCAGGACCTGCCGCGCAACCAGGCCCGGCAACGGGTCGATGCGCTGCTGCAGCAGTACCGGTTGCAGGACCGGCAGTCGCAGCTGGCCGGTACGCTCAGCGGCGGGCAGAAGCAGCGCCTGGCCCTGGCCGGCGCCGTGGTGCATTCGCCCGAACTGCTGTTCCTGGATGAGCCGACCAGCGCGGTCGACCCGGAATCGCGCCGCGACTTCTGGGAGGCCCTGTTCGAACTGGCCGACGCGGGAACCACGGTGCTGGTGTCGACCCATTACATGGACGAAGCCGAGCGCTGCCATCGCCTGGCGATCCTTGATCGCGGCGCACTGGTGGCCGACGGCACGCCGGCCGAGCTCTGTTCACGGCTGCAAGGACGCACGCTGCAGGTCACGTCATCGCAGCCACGCCAGGCCAGCCGCGTGCTGGCCGAGCTGCCCGGCGTGCTGAGCGTGGCGCAGATCGGCACCCATCTGCGTGTGCTGTGCAATGAGGGAGCGGCGGACATCGCAGTGCTGGGCCGTGCGCTGGCCAGTGCTGACCCGCAGGCCAGCATCGAGAAGGTGGCGCCGAACCTGGAAGACGTGTTCGTGGCCGCCACCCGTGGCCGTGGCAGGGAGCCAGCGGCATGAACCTGCGCAGGCTGTGGGCGATCATGCTCAAGGAGCTGCGGCAGCTGCGCCGCGACCGCATCACGCTGGCGATGATCGTCGGCATTCCGGTGATGCAACTGCTGCTGTTCGGGTATGCGATCAACCTCAACCTGCGCCACCTCGATGCGGGTATCGCCGACCAGGCCAACAGCGCCGCCTCACGCGCGCTGGTGCAGGTCATGGTCGCCACCGGCGTGATCACGCCACGCAGCGAGGCCTACACGCCGGACCAGCTGATGCAGGCGCTGCGCCGCGGCGAGATCAGCGTCGGCATCGTGGTGCCGGCCGACTTCGAGCGTCGCCGCTTCGATGGACGCGAAGCGGTACAGGTGCTGGTCGATGGCAGCGACACCGTGGTGCAAAGTGCGGCGATCCAGCTGGCGCAGGTGCCACTGGATACGCGCCCGACCAGCAATACGCGGCCGCTGCGCGAAGGCAGCATTGCCGGTGGCCAGGTCAGCGTGACCAGTTTCTACAACCCGCAACGGCGCTCGGCGGTGAACATCGTGCCCGGCCTGATCGGGGTGATCCTGACCATGACCCTGGTGATGTTCACGGCGGTGGCGGTGGTGCGCGAACGCGAGCGCGGCAACATGGAACTGCTGATCGCCACGCCGGTATCGCGCAGCGAACTGATGGTCGGCAAGGTGCTGCCCTATGCAGCGATCGGTCTGCTGCAGACCACGCTGGTGCTGGTGCTGGGCACCTGGCTGTTCCAGGTGCCGATTCGCGGCAGCCTGCTCGACATCTACCTGGCCGCGGTGCTGCTGGTGCTGGCCAACCTGGCGCTGGGCCTGCTGATCTCCACGCGCGCGCGTTCGCAGTTCCAGGCGATGCAGATGACCCTGTTCCTGTTCCTGCCGTCGATCCTGCTGTCGGGCTTCATGTTCCCGTTCGCCGGCATGCCGCGGACGGTGCAGTGGCTGGCCGAAGTGCTGCCGCTGACCCACTTCCTGCGCCTGGTGCGCGGCATCATGCTGCGCGGCGCCTCGCTGTGGGAGCTGTGGCACGACGCACTGGCGCTGCTGGCCTTCATCGTGGTGATGATGACCCTGGCGATCCTGCGTTTCCGCAAGCGCCTGGATTGAGGCCTGTCATTCGGTAGTGCCGGCCGCTGGCCGGCATCATTTCCGGTGGGCGCCGACCGTTGTCGGCACACCCGGACCTTATTCCGCCACCACCCGTGCGCGCAGCGAATTGGTCAGCGCTTCGGTGATCACCACATCCACGAACTGCCCGATCAGGCGCGCAGGCGCCGGGAAATTCACCGACCGCATGTTCTCGGTCTTGCCGGTCAGCTCGTTCGGGTTCTTGCGCGACGGCCCTTCCACCAGCACGGTCTGCACGGTACCGACCATCTTCTCCGAGATGCTGGCGGCGTGCGCATTGATGCGCTCCTGCAGGCGCGACAGGCGCGCATGCTTCTCGGCATCGCTGATCGTGTCCTCCAGATCGGCCGCCGGCGTACCCGGTCGACGCGAATAGATGAAGGAGAAACTGTGGTCGAAGCCGATGTCCTCGATCAGCTTCATGGTCTTCTCGAAGTCGGCATCGGTCTCGCCGGGGAAGCCGACGATGAAGTCCGAGCTGATTGAAATGTCCGGGCGCACCGCGCGCAGCTTGCGGATCTTCGACTTGAATTCCAGCGCGGTGTAGCCGCGCTTCATCGCCGACAGCACGCGGTCGCTGCCGGCCTGCACCGGCAGGTGCAGGAAGTTGGCCAGCTGCGGAACGTCGCGGAACGCATCGATCAGCGAATCGCTGAACTCGAGCGGGTGCGAGGTGGTGAAGCGGATGCGGCCGACCCCATCGATCTCGGCGATGGTGCGGATCAGCAGGCCGAGGTCGGCAAACTCACCGTCTCCATACGGGCCGCGATAGGCGTTGACGTTCTGGCCGAGCAGGTTGATCTCGCGCACGCCCTGCGCGGCGAGCTGCGCCACTTCCACCACCACGTCCTCGAACGGGCGGCTGACTTCGGTGCCGCGGGTGTAAGGCACCACGCAGAACGAGCAGTACTTGGAACAGCCTTCCATGATCGACACGAACGCCGAGGCACCTTCGGCGCGTGGCTCGGGCAGGCGGTCGAACTTCTCGATCTCGGGGAAGCTGATGTCCACCTGCGGGCGCTTCTGCTCGCGGCGTGCGCGGATCAGTTCCGGCAGGCGATGCAGGGTCTGCGGACCGAACACAAGGTCCACGAACGGGGCGCGCTTGATGATCGCTTCGCCTTCCTGCGAGGCAACGCAGCCGCCCACGCCGATGATGACCTCGCGGCCCTTGTTCTTCAGGCCCTTCCACACGCCGAGTTGGCTGAACACCTTCTCCTGCGCCTTCTCGCGGATGGAGCAGGTGTTGACCAGGATGACGTCGGCGTCGTCCGGGCTGTCGGTCAGTTCCAGGCCATCGCTGGCGGCAAGCACGTCGGCCATCTTGGCCGAGTCGTACTCGTTCATCTGGCAACCGTGGGTCTTGATGTACAGCTTGCCCTTGACCTGGTCAGGCTTGCGCGGACCAGCGGGCAGGGCAACGAGCGGGGTACCGCCCGGCGTGGCGGGCGGAAAGACGTCTGGCGTCCCGGTCATGGCGCTTAATCCATTCGGGTGGCGGGAAAGCGGGCAATTCTACCCGCATCCCGCGCCAGCCGCCGCGCCCTTGTAGAGCCGAGCCCACGCTCGGCTGGCTTCAGTAGAGCCAGGCCATGCCAGGCTGCTGCCCCATGGGAAGCGGGAAGAGCAGCCGAGCGCGGGCTCGGCTCTACAAGGGGGGGGGCTGCTTACGCGGCCGCCAGCTCCGCATCGATCTGCCGCGAACGGTCGAAGGCGGTCATCGCGCTCATCCGTGCGATGTAATCAGCCGTGGCCGGCGCAGGCTGCACCAGGCCGAAGGCCGTGGTCCAGGCCAGCGCATTGCCCCACAGCACGTCGGCGGCACTCATCGTCTCGCCGAGCAGGTACGGGCCCTGCGCCAGCTGGGCCTCGACCACCTGCAGCACGGTCTCGGCGTCGTTGTACGGCGACATCAGGCGCGGCGGCGGCTCGCGGTGCATCGCCTTGTCGATCATCGCCGGCTCGAAACAGGCACCGTAGAAGGCCATCCAGCGCAGGTAGGGGCCGCGCAGGGCGTCGCCGATCGGCGGGGCCAGCCCGGCCTCCGGATACAGGTCGGCCAGGTACAGATAAATGGCGACCTGCTCGGTCACCAGTGCGCCGTTGTGGACGATGGCCGGCACCTTGCCCATCGGGTTGATGGCCAGATAGGCCGGGGCCAGGTTGGCACCGGCCTTCAGGTCCAGCACCTGCATGCGGTAGTCGGCACCCAGCGCTTCGAGCAGGGCCACGGCGCCGCTCGAACGGGATCTGGCGGCGTGGTACAGGGTGATCTGGCGTGAGTTCATGGCATTGCTCCTTGCGGTGGGTGGGTGAACTGGAAGCCATCCTGAGGCACTATTGCGGACGACTTCTGTCCTCGATTCTTCATGCGCCATACCGCCCATCGACTGCTGCGCCTGATCGCCCTGCTGCAGGCCCGCCGCCAGTGGTCCGGGGCTGAGCTGGCCGAGCGCATGGGCGTGGACCGGCGCAGTATCCGCCGTGATATCGAACGCCTGCGCGAACTGGGCTATCCGGTGCGGGCCTCATCGGGGGTCGGCGGCGGCTATCAGCTCGGGGCAGGGGCACCGGTGCTGCCGATGCTGCTGGACGAGGACGAGGCGACGACCCTGGCGATCGCCCTGCGTGCCGCGTCCGCGACCGTCGCTGGCATCGACGACACCGCGCGGGGCCTGCTGTCCAAGCTCGATCCGCTGGTCCCCACCCGTCGCCGGCGGCAGGCCGGCGAGGTGCATGCGGCGACGGCCACCCTGTCCGACCTTCCCTCCACCGACGCACGCCTGCTGGGACGGCTGGCCCAGCACTGCCGGCAGGCGTCACGGCTGGCCTTCGAGTACCGCAGTGCGCAGGAGGAGGTGACCCAGCGCGAGGTCGAGGCGCAGCACCTGGTCAACTATGGGCGGCGCTGGTACCTGCTGGCCTGGGACCTGGGCCGCCAGGACTGGCGCACCCTGCGCGTGGACCGGATGGGCGCGGTGCGCGAATGCGCCGGGCCGGGCATGCATCGGCGCCCGCCCGCGCCCCCGGACGTGATGGTGCGGCAGGCGGTCAGCCAGGCGCCCTTCGCGCTGCAGGCCATTGTCCGCCTGGCCGGCAGCCGCACCGAGCTGGAAGGGCGCATCCCGCCGTGGTGTGGTGTGCTGGAGGCTGATGGTGCCGACCATTGCCTGTTGCGCATGGGCGCCGAGAGCCGCGGCATGATGCTGGCGCAGATCCTCAGCCTGGACCGGGTGCCGGTGGCGTTGTGGACCACACCGCCGGGCCTGCGCGATGAGCTGGCACAGCGTTTGACCGGATTGGGCCAGGTGCTGGCTGTGCCGCCGGTCACAGGCTGAGCCACATCGCTTGGCAAGCCCCGGCGAAGCTGGGACACTCGCGGCATGAAGGGGATACTGGGGACAACGGCGATCATCATCGCTGCGCTGACCGCTGCGCCGGCCAGCGCTGGCACCCTGTACAAGTGCCAGGGCGCCGACGGGGTCACCAGCTACGTGAGCAAGCGAGTGGCCGGCGCGCGCTGCAGCAGCATCAGCTACAGCCGCGATACCCGCCCGGCACCGCGCCCCGTGGTGGCCGCATCGAAGCCTGCGCCGACCTCGGTGGCCAGCATCGAACGCAATCCGGTCGCCGTGGCGGCCAGCGCCGCTGCGCCCGCTGCAGTCGCGCCGACGCCTGCTGCACCCGCGCCTGCCGCGGTACCGACGGCCTCGCGGGCCGGGCGGATGGTCAGCGGCCAGGTCTACTCCTTCATGAAGGATGGGGTGCGCCACTACACCAGTGCGCGGCCGACCCAGGTCGCCAACCTCGGCCCGGTGCGTACCATCCGCTACAGTTTCATGGAGCGCTGTTATGCCTGTGGCGTCAACCCACGCGTGGACTTCGGTTCGGTGCGCTTGAACACCACCGCGTTCCAGACCGAGATCACCTCGGCCGCACGCGAGTTCGGCGTCGAAGAAGCCGTGGTGCGCGCCATCATCCACGCCGAGTCGGCCTACAACCCGACCGCGCTCAGCCGCGCCGGCGCGCAGGGCCTGATGCAGCTGATGCCGCCGACCGCAGCCCGCTTCGGGGTCAGCGATTCCTACGATGCCGCGCAGAACATCCGTGGTGGCGTGCAGTATCTTGCGTGGTTGCTGAAGCGCTTCAATGGCGACCTGACCCTGGCTGCGGCCGGCTACAACGCCGGCGAAGGCGCGGTCGACCGCCACGGTGGCGTGCCGCCCTACAGCGAGACCCAGTACTACGTGCGCCGGGTCGGACAGCTGGCCGAGCGTTACCGCACCGCATTGACACACCAGTAGTGCCGGCCGCTGGCCGGCAACCCCGTAATCAATGTTGTTGCAATGCGTTGTGTGGCGCGCGACGGTTCCGCTACACTCGCCCATGATTCAATGCGGCTCTGGCCCCCACCGGATCCGCTGGCAGCCTTAAAGCTACCTAATCAATATCGGAGTGCCGGATGGCCAACGATGGGGTACACGATCCAGTCAACACCGGACGTCGGCGTTTTCTTTCTGCCACCACTGCTGTGGTTGGCGCCGTCGGCGTCGGATTCACCGCCGTTCCTTTCATCAAATCCTGGAACCCCAGTGCCCGTGCCAAGCTTGCCGGTGCACCGGTGGTGGCCGACATCAGCGCCCTGCAGGAAGGCCAACGCCTGATCGTGGAGTGGCGTGGCCAGCCGATCTGGATCGTCAAGCGGTCCAAGGCGATCCTGGATGCACTGCACGGGCTGGATGGCCGCCTCAAGGACCCCGAGTCCGGCGAGAAGGACCAGCAGCCGGACTACGTGCTGAAGCAGAACCCCGAGCTGCGCTCGATCAAGCCGGACATCTCCGTGCTGGTCGGCCTGTGCACGCACCTGGGCTGCTCGCCGGAAATGGTCGCCGAGATCCGGCCTGAGCCCTACGACCCGCAGTGGAAGGGGGGCTACTTCTGCCCCTGCCACAAGTCGCGCTTCGACATGTCCGGCCGCGTCTTCAAGGATGTGCCGGCACCGATCAACCTGAAGGTGCCCGCGCACCATTACCAGGACGACAACACCATCATCATCGGTGTCGATCCGCAGGGGGCAGCCTGATGGCCAATATCCTCGCCCGTACCGCCAGCGGCGTCGCCGACTGGGTCAATGCCCGCGCGCCGGGCCTGATGCCGGTCTACCGCAAGCACGTTACCGAGTATTACGCGCCGAAGAACTTCAACATCTGGTACTACTTCGGTTCGCTGGCACTGCTGGTGCTGGTCAACCAGATCGTCACCGGCATCTTCCTGACGATGCACTACAAGACCAGCGCCGCCGAGGCGTTCGGCTCCATCGAATACATCATGCGTGATGTGGAGTGGGGCTGGCTGATCCGCTACATGCACTCCACCGGCGCCTCGCTTTTCTTCATCGTGGTCTACCTGCACATGTTCCGCGGCCTGCTGTACGGCAGCTACCAGAAGCCGCGCGAGCTGGTGTGGATCCTGGGCATGCTGATCTACCTGGTGCTGATGGCCGAGGCCTTCATGGGCTATGTGCTGCCGTGGGGCCAGATGTCGTTCTGGGGCGCCAAAGTGATCATCTCGCTGTTCGGCGCGATACCGGTGATCGGCAACGGCCTGACCGAATGGATCATGGGCGACTACCTGCCCAGTGACGCCACGCTCAACCGCTTCTTCGCGCTGCACGTCATCGCACTGCCGCTGGTGCTGCTGTTGCTGGTGGTGCTGCATCTGGGCGCGCTGCACGAAGTGGGGTCGAACAACCCCGATGGCGTGGAGATCAAGAAGGGGCCGAAGGGCAACCGCTGGTCGCCGAATGCTCCGGCCGACGGTATTCCGTTCCATCCGTACTACACGCTCAAGGATGGTGTCGGCGCCGGCTTCCTTCTGATCATCGCCGCCTTCATCATCTTCTTCGCACCGGGCTTCGGCGGCCTGTTCCTGGAACACGACAACTTCACCGAGGCCAACCGCCTGGTGACCCCCGAACACATCAAGCCGGTCTGGTACTACACGCCTTACTACGCGATGTTGCGCGTGGTACCGAACAAGCTCGGTGGCGTGCTGGTGATGTTCTCGGCCATTGCGATCCTGTTCCTGGTGCCGTGGCTGGACAAGGCCAGGGTGAAGTCGGTGCGCTACCGCGGCTGGATCTCGAAGGTGATGCTGGGCGTGCTGGCGGTGTGCTTCGTGTGGCTGGGCGTGATCGGCTCCGGCCCGGGCACCGACGTGCATGAAACCTACATCGGGCGGGTGCTGACCTTCCTGTACTTCGCGTTCTTCATCACCATGCCGCTATGGACAAGGTTGGACAAGACCAAGCCGGTACCGGAGAGGGTGACCACGCATGACTGAGCGCTGGATGGTCCGGCTGGCCCTGACGGCCACCCTGATGCTGGGCAGTTTCCTGGCCTCCGCCGCCGAGGGCGGCACCAAGCTGCTGCAGGCCGGCAACGACCTCGGTGACCGCGCCTCGCTGCAGCGGGGTGCGCAGCTGTACATGAACTACTGCTCCGGCTGCCACGCGCTGAAGTACCTGCGCTACTCGCGGATGGCGCAGGACCTGGGCCTGACCGAAGAAGAGGTGATGAACAACCTCAACTTCACCGGCTCGGCGATCGGCGACCCGATCCCGGTGGCGATGCCCAAGGAAAACGCGGAGAAGTGGTTCGGCAAGATGCCGCCCGATCTCAGCCTGATCGCGCGTGTGCGTGGCAGCGACTGGGTCTATACCTATCTCAAGTCGTTCTATCTGGACAGCAGCCGCCCGCTGGGCTGGAACAACGCGCTGTTCGCCAACGCCTCCATGCCCAACCCGCTGTGGGAGATGCAGGGGCTGCAGCATGCGGTGCACGGCAAGGCGGAAGCGCCCGGTATGGACCCGCCGGTGACCGGCCTGAAGATTGAAACGCCGGGATCGGTGGACGCCGGGCAGTACGACCAGGCCGTGCGGGACATCACCAACTTCCTCGAATACGCCGGCGAACCGGCCGCACTCAAGCGCCAGCAGCTGGGCGTGTGGGTGATCCTGTTCCTGGCCCTGCTGACCTTCCTGCTGTACCTGCTGAAGAAGGAATACTGGAAGGACGTTCACTGATTCTGCCACCGGCCATCGCATGGGCCTATTGGCTTTTGTGATGGTCGGTTGCACACTCGGGGAGGAGTCGACCGCTGGCACGGTGCCGGCGGCGCCGATGCGGCAGGCGGTCTCCTGTCGTGGGAGAGCCTTTGATGGCGGCGAGCGTACGCATGCGCAATACACTGACGCTGTTTTCCTCGAACGACGACGTACTGTGCCACCGTGTACGCCTGGTCCTGGCGGCCAAGGGCGTCACCTTCGACTTCGTTCCGGTCGATCCGCAGAACCCGCCTGAAGACCTGATCGACCTCAATCCGTACCACTCGGTGCCGACCCTGGTCGAACGCGAGCTGGTGCTGTACGCCGCATCGGTGGTCAGCGAGTACCTGGATGAGCGCTACCCGCATCCGCCACTGATGCCGGTCGACCCGTTGTCGCGTGCACGCATCCGCCTGGCCATGCTCCGCATCGAGCACGACTGGGTGCCGCAGGTGCAGGCCGTCCAGCTGGGCAACAAGACCCAGGCCGAGGCCGGGCGCAAGCGCCTGAAGGAACTGCTGACCGCCTCGCTGCCGCTGTTCAAGGCCAGCAAGTTCTTCCTCAACCCGGAAATGAGCCTGGCCGACTGCGCGATGGCGCCGATCATCTGGCGCCTGCAGTCGCTGGATGTGCCGCTGCCGAAGGACGGCAAGGCGATCGAGGACTACGGCAACCGCATCTTCCGCCATCCGGGATTTGTCCGCAGCCTGACCGAGCAGGAAAAGAAACTGCGCGACCTGCCGGTCTGATCCGGCCCCGCGTTACCCGTCTGCACGCCGACCGGCGTGCAGACGATCCGCCCCGGCGGGGCGCCGGGCGCGTACACTTCACGCATGACCGAAGACTTCTTCCACATGACCAGCCACCGCCCGTACCTGCTGCGGGCGCTGGTGGAATGGATCAACGACAACCAGCTGACCCCGCACATCCTGGTCGACGCCGGCGTCCCCGGCGTGCAGGTCCCGCCTTCGGCGGTCAAGGATGGCCGGGTCGTGCTCAACATCGCCGAACGTGCCGTGGTGCGGCTGATGATCGACAACGAAATGGTGAGCTTCTCGGCCCGCTTCTCCGGAACCAGCTACCCGGTGCAGGTGCCGATCAGCGCCGTGCTGGCGGTCTACGCCCGCGAGACCGGGCAGGGCATGGCATTGCCGGATGACATTCCGGGCAACGAAACCGCACCGACCCGCGATGAGCTGCTGCACGAGGAAGGCACGCCGCCGGACGACACGCCGCCGGCCAGTCCGCCGCCGAAGGGCCGCCCGAACCTGCGCGTGGTCAAGTAACCCTTCCGACGCCGCCCCGATGGGCGGCGTTTTTCTTTGCCCGTTTGGCGGTGGGTGCCGGAATTGTGTGGGTGCCGACCGTTGGTCGGCACACCTTCAGTTCTTACACATCCTCGGCATCCTCCACATCCGGCCGGATCTGGCTGATCCGCGCGGCACCGGGGCCGGTGAACGAGATCAGCTGGTCGCCACGCAGCACCATGCGGCCCACGTGGCGATCGATGCCATCGTAGGAATACTCGAACTTGAAGGTGCGCTCGAAACCGAGCCGGCCATCTTCGCCACGCGACAGTCGCAGGCCGGTGGCGTGCACCGCCTGGTCCAGCCACTGCACGTCGGCGGCGCGGCAGGCATTGCGTCCCAGCTCGACCGCGCGCTCGGCGGCCGAGCGTGCGGCGTTCCAGAAGAAGTAGATGATTCCGCCGGCAATCAACAACAGCAGCAGGGTAGGCATGGCGTCAGCCGTCAGAGGTCGATCCGGCAAAGATGGCGGCGAACGTGCGCTGGATCAAGCACGGGTATCACCGCCTCGGCGGTGGCTGGCCCGTCGTCGGCGCTGCGGGCGCGTTGGCCGGTACGGCCTGCATCGGCGCTGCGGAGGGTGACGGCATCACCAATGGCGCGGTCGCGGTCAACTGCAGCAGGGCCGCCCAGTCCTGGCGGTTGAAGCTGCATTCGTCCTCGCGGCCCGGCGTGCAGCTGGGGTCGATGCCGGTGCTGTTGCGTTCGCGTGCCGGGGGCAGCTTGATCAATCCGGTACGGTCCAGCGGCAGCAGGCGCATTGCCACGGTGTTCATCACGTTGCCACCGACCAGGTACAGGGTCTGGTCGCCCCCCAGGTTGGCAGCCACCACCACTTCGCAATGCGATTTCCAGTGGCCCACCGAACCGTTGCCCAGCGCCTGCACCAGCCCGCTGTAGCTGAGCGTCGTGCTGCGGTCGCGCAGGAAGCACAGCAGATCACCTGGCGCGGGCTTGGCCGTGGCCGGGTCGACCAGCCGGTACGGCACGCCCGAGGGGCCGCTCTGGTACGCGGCACGGATGTAGTCGATGTGGCGCGGCGACGTGTTGAAGCCGGGAACGCCGGCCTGCACCATCACCCAGGAAATGAAAGCGGCCGACCACGGGTTGTCGATCAGGAACGCGCGGCAGTCGCTGTCGGTGTAGCGCGTGCCCAGTGGTGCCAGACAGCTGCTGGCGCCGGCGATGCTGCCCATCGCATTGAGCGTGCCGCTGTTGCGCCAGTAGCCGGCCACGCGCTGCCAGGCGATCAGGCCGTTGTCGGCCAGGTGATCGCTTTCGGCTTCGGTGACGCTGAGGCTGGCGGCGCGGCCATCGCGATCGATGAAGGGCCGGAACCACAACCGGTGCTCGTTGCAGGCGGTATTGCGGATGGCCACCGCCAATGGGCTCAGGCCGAAGCGGGGAGGGACATCGCAGGCTTCAGCGGCTGCGGCGGACAAGGGGGCTGCCGCGAGCAGCAGACAGGCAGGCAAGAGCATCCGGCGCATGCGCGGCTCCTGTGGGGGATGCCCGCAGCGTCGCAGAGGCTGGCGTAGCCGAGCCGTGAAGGCGCCCGGGTCGTGTAGAGCCGAGCCTACGCTCGGCTCATCGCGCAAAGCGGGTGCCGGGCGCGCCGCAGATCGAGAAGCAGCCGAGCGTGGGCTCGGCTCTACAAGGTCCCGTAGGCCTCAAGCCGGCGGCGGGCCCAGCTTCAACGACAGATCGATGGCCTGCACATGCTTGGTCAGTCCGCCGATGGAGATGCAATCGACGCCATCCTCAGCGATCGAGCGCAGGCCGCCCAGGCCGACGCTGCCGGAGACTTCCAGCGGAATGCGTCCGGCGGTGATGCGCACCGCCTCGCGGCGCAGGTCGGGACTGAAGTCATCCAGCAGGATGCGTTCGCAACCGGCTTCGAGCGCCTGGCGCAGCTGTGCCAGGTCTTCGACCTCGACCACCAGTGGCAGCGCAGGCCACTGCCGGCGTGCGGCGGCCACCGCCGCGGCCAGCGAACCGGCGGCGCGGATGTGGTTCTCCTTCAGCATCACCGTGTCGTACAGGCCGAAGCGGTGGTTCTCGCCGCCGCCGCAGCGCACCGCGTACTTCTGCGCCAGGCGCAGGCCGGGCAGGGTCTTGCGGGTGTCGAGGATGCGGGTACCGGTACCGGCCACCGCAGCCACGTAGCGAGCAGTGGTGGTCGCGGTGCCGGACAGCGTCTGCAGGAAGTTCAGCGAAGTGCGCTCGGCACTGACCAGGCTGCGGCTGCGCCCGTGCAGCAGGGCCAGCACGGTGCCGGCGGTGACGGCATCGCCTTCGGCGATGTGCCATTCAATGCGCACGTCAGGGTCGAGCGCGCGATGGGTAGCGTCGAACCAGGGGCGCCCGGCGATCACCGCATCCTGCTTGCACAGCAGGTAGGCGCTGTCGGCCTGGTCGGGGAGCAGGGCGGCGGTGACATCACCGCTGCCCAGGTCCTCGGCCAGCGCGCGCGCGACATCGGCGGCGACAACGGCCGCATCCGGCGTCGGCAGCGTGCTCATGCAGCCGGGAAGTCGGCGATCTGGGCGGTCGGAATGGCTTCCTCGGCCAGCAGCACCGGGATGCCGTCGTCGACGCGGAACACCTGCTTGCGGTCACGGGTGACCAGCGCCTCGCGCAGCGGCTGCGCCAGCGGGTTGCCATCGGCCTTGGTCACCGTGCCGGCGGAAATGGCCTTGTTGAGGGCTTCCAGGCCCTTGCCATCCAGCAGGGACAGGGGCTGGCGGGTGTCCGGGGACACCAGCAGGTCGAGCAGCTTGCGATCCATGGTTCTTCGTCTTGCGTGGAAGACGGCTAGAATACGTCTTTAAGGCAGGTGACGGCCAATGACCCCCAACCCGATCGCGCCGCTTGTCGGCATCGTCATGGGTTCCCGTTCCGACTGGGAAACCATGCAGCACGCCGCCCAGAAGCTTGAAGCCCTGGGTGTTCCGTTCGAAGTGAAGGTGGTGTCCGCGCATCGGACGCCGGATGTGTTGTTCAGTTACGCCGAGCAGGCGGGCCCGCGTGGCCTGCGCGCGATCATCGCCGGTGCCGGCGGGGCCGCGCACCTGCCGGGCATGATCGCGGCCAAGACCGCCGTGCCGGTGCTGGGCGTGCCGGTGCAGTCCAAGGCCCTCAACGGAATGGATTCCCTTCTGTCGATCGTGCAGATGCCGGCCGGCATCCCGGTCGCCACCTTCGCCATCGGCAACGCCGGCGCCTCCAACGCCGCGCTGTTCGCGGCGGCGATGCTGGCCAGCGACCAGCCGGCGATCGGCCAGGCGCTCGATGCCTTCCGTGCACGCCAGACCGAAGACGTGATGGCCCACGACGATCCGCGCCAATGAGCCTGACTGTCGGCATCCTGGGCGGCGGCCAGCTCGCCCGCATGATGGTCCTGGCCGGTGCGCCGCTGGGGCTGCGCTTCGAACTGTACGACCCGGCCGCCGACGCCTGCAGCGGCCCGCTGGCGCCGCTCACCGTGGGCGCCTTCGACGACCGCCAGGCCTTGGCGGACTTCGCCGCCAAGGTCGATGTGGTCACCTTCGATTTTGAGAACGTGCCTGCCGACAGTGCACAGTTCCTGGCCGACCGCGTGCCGGTCTATCCGCCGCCGGCCGCGCTGGCGGTGGCCCAGGACCGGTTGAGCGAGAAGACCCTGTTCCAGCAGCTGGGTATTCCGCTGCCGGCCTTCGCCGACATCCGCAGCCGCGACGAGCTGGCGGCGAAGGTGGCTGAGTTCGGCCTGCCGTGCATCCTCAAGACCCGCCGCCTCGGCTACGACGGCAAGGGTCAGTTCCGCCTGCGCAGCGAAGCTGACATCGACGCCGCATGGGATGCGCTCGGTGCCCAGGTGGAGCGCACCGGACTGATCCTGGAAGGCTTCGTGGCCTTCCAGCGCGAGGTCAGCGTGGTGGCCGTGCGTGGCCGCGATGGCAGCTTCGAAGCCTGGCCGGTCACCGGCAACTGGCATGTCGACGGCGTGCTGTCGGCCAGCGTGGCACCGGCGCTGCTGTCCGACGCCGAGCAGCAGGCAGCGATCGGCTATGCCCGCCGCGTCGCCGAGCACCTGCAGTATGTGGGCGTGTTCGCGCTGGAGCTGTTCTGCCGTGATGGTGAGCTGCTGGCCAACGAGATGGCACCGCGCGTGCACAACTCCGGCCACTGGACCATCGAAGGCAGCGAGACCTCGCAGTTCGAGAACCATCTGCGTGCGGTGCTGGGCCTGCCGCTGGGCAGCACCCGCATGCTCGGCCATGCCTGCATGCTGAACTGGCTGGGCGTGATGCCCGATCCGGCGCCGGTGCTGGGTCAGGCCAGTGGCCATTGGCACGACTACGGCAAGGAGCCGCGCGAAGGTCGCAAGGTCGGCCACGCCACGTTGCGCGACGATGATGCCGCTGCATTGGCCGATGCGCTGGACCAGGTCGGCCTGGAGCTGGACCGCCAGGCCCAGGTGGCGCCGGCGGTGCACGCGCTGCGCAACCGCTGAGCCCGGGCGTGCCGGCCAATGGCCGGCACAACCTTGTATGCCTGCAACGGTGTGGCGCGCCGGTGCAGGCATCGGCGCACCATTGCCGGTGGTAGCGTGGAGCTCCTTTCACAGGAGTCACGACCATGCTCGACTGGAATGCCTACCGCAAGGAACTGAAGGGCCGCATCGGCGAGATCGGCAAGCTCTCGCCGGACACGGTCAAGGGCTACGCCACCCTGGCCAATGCCGGTGCCCAGACCAACCATCTGGATGCCAAGACCCGTGAGCTGATCGCATTGGCGGTGGCGGTGACCACCCGCTGCGACGGCTGCATCACCGTGCACGTGGACGCTGCGCTGAAGCATGGCGCCAGCCGCGAGGAAATCACCGAAGCACTGGGCGTGGCGGTGTCGCTCAACGCCGGCGCGGCGCTGGTGTACTCGGCGCGGGTGATGGACGCGGTGGCTGCGCACGAGAACGCGTGAAGCTTCATCTGTAGGGCCGAGCCCATGCTCGGCTGCTGTCCGGCCAGCCGAGCATGGGCTCGGCCCTACAGGCGGTCAGCGCAGCTGGCTTTCGGCGAATTCCCAGTTGACCATCTGCCAGAAGGCATCCAGGTAACGCGCGCGATCATTCTGGTAATCGGTGTAGTAGGCGTGCTCCCAGACATCGCAGCACAGCAGCGGGGTGCTTTCGCCGGTCAGTGGCGTGCCGGCGTTGCGGGTGGCCTGGATGCCGAGCTGGCCACCGGGGTGCTGCACCAGCCACACCCAGCCCGAGCCGAACAGGCCCAGCGCGGTGCGGTTGAATTCCTCGCGCAGGCGCTGCGCGTCACCGAACTGGCGCTTGACCAGCTCGCCCAGCCGGCCCTGCGGCTCGCCGCCGCCGCGCGGGCGCAGGCACTGCCAATAGAAGCCGTGGTTCCAGGCCTGGGCGGCCACATCGAACAGCGTGCCCTGGGCATGGCGCACGATCTCTTCCAGTGACGCCTCCTCCCACTCGGTGCCGAGAGTGCCGGCGTTGACCGCGTCAACGTAGGCGCGGTGGTGGCGGCCGTGATGCAACTCAACGGTCTGCGCGGACAGGTGGGGCTGCAGGGAGCCGGGGAGATAGGGCAGGGCAGGCAATTCGACGGGCATGGGCAGGTTCGTGGCCAGGGGACGGCGGTAGCCTGTTCCATCCGCTTACAATGGCGGCTACCGTGGGCAGTCTAGCCGACCATCACGGTCGGTTTGTCCGGCGAAGCAAGGAGTGTGGTTGTGGCGGTAATGCAGCAAATCCAGGCCGAGGTCGATCGTTACCCGCTCGTGCTGTTCATGAAGGGCACCCCGCAATACCCGATGTGCGGCTTTTCCAGTCGCGCCGTGCAGGCGTTGATGGCAGCCGGCGCCGTCACCCTGCGCACTGTCAACGTGCTCGAAGAGCCGGAGATCCGCGCCAACCTGCCGCGCTTTTCCAATCTGCCGACCTTCCCGCAGCTGTTCATCAACGGTGAGTTGATCGGCGGCTGCGACATCGTCATGGAACTGTTTGAATCCGGCGAGCTCAAGCGCATCGTCGAAGAGGCGACCCAGGGATGAGTGCCTGGCCGTCGACGTCACCGACTGACGGGGCGATCGATGGCCGCCCGTTGCAGGATCGCGTCGTACTGGTCGCCGGCGCCGGGGGAGGGCTGGGCAGTGCCGCGGCGGTCGCCGCAGCCGCAGCCGGTGCCACCGTGGTCCTGCTGGGACGCAAGCCGCGCCGGCTGGACCGGGTCTATGCCCAGGTCCAGGCGGTCGGTCCGGAACCGCTTCTGTACCCGCTGGACCTGGAAGGCGCCAGCCCCGATGACTATGCCGAACTGGCCCAGGCCCTGCAGCGCGAGCTGGGGCGGCTGGATGGACTGCTGGTATGCGCCGCGCATTTCCCCGGGCTGACTCCGTTTGAACTGGCTGACCCGGCCAGTTTCGCCCGTGCGGTCCATGTCACCCTGACCGCACCGGCCTGGCTGGCCCAGGCCTGCCTGCCGCTGCTGCGGCAACGCGAGGATGCCGCCATGGTGTTCGCGGTCGATGCCCCCGACCGGGTGGGGCAGGCATATTGGGGGGGGTATGGCGTAGCCCAGCACGGCCTGCGTGGCCTGATCGCCAGCCTGCACGATGAACTGGGCCGCAGTCCCGTCCGGGTCAGCGGCCTGTACCCAGGCCCCCTGCGCACGGCGCTTCGGGCCCGCGCCTATTCCGTGGACCAGGACCCGGCTGCGCAAGGCCCGGAAGCCGCGGCGGCCGCCGCGGTGACCCTGCTGTCCGCCGCTGGGAGCACCTGGCGCGGGCAGATTCTCGATGCCAGTGAGACGCCCCGGGAAAGGTGAGCCCTGTGGAAAGACGGAGTGAAGAACCCGTCACGATTGCGTTGCGAACCGGTGCCGTTTGTCGCACAACCGTCACATTGATGGCGTAGCGTGTTAATCTAGTGTTAACCGTTAGGGCTGCCTTCAGCCGAGCGGTAGGGAACCCCAGATAACTCTCCGATCAGCCACCCGCAGGGCTGCTTGGATGCGCTTTTTTTCCGCCATCGCCAACTCGCATCGAGGCTACCGAAAAATGACCCACCCACTCCGGATGTCCAAGCTTACCCTTGGTCTCGTGGCTGCACTTGCTGCCGCTCCCGCCTTCGCCCAGAGCAGCACCTCCGCCGGTGTCGGCGGCCAGGTGATGTCCGCTGCAGGCCAGCCTGTCGCCGGCGCTGAAGTCACCATCACGCACACCGAGTCGGGCACTGTTTCGCGTGCCACCACCGATGCGTCGGGCCGATACAACGCGCGCGGCCTGCGCGTGGGTGGTCCGTACACCATCACCATCACCAAGTCCGGTGAAGGCACCAAGACCGAGGAAGGTGTCTACCTGAACCTGAACCAGGTCAACACCGTCAACGCCAACCTGGGCGGTGACCTGGCTGCAACCAACCTGGACGCGGTGAACGTTGTTGCCACCGCCGGCGGCCTGGACCTGTTCAGTGCCAACAAGATGGGCACCGGCACCAACGTGACCCGCGAAACGATGGATGCGCTGCCGTCGGCCAGCCGCAACATCCAGGACTACGTGCGTCTCGACCCGCGCATCTCGCAGGTCAGCAAGGCGGACGGCGCGATCTCGGCCGGCGGCCAGAATACCCGTTACAACGCCATCCGCATCGACGGCATCAGCGCCTCCGATCCGTTCGGCCTGGGTTCCAACAACCTGCCGACCGAGCGTCAGCCGGTGTCGATGGACGCCATCCAGGAAATCAACATCGACCTGGCCAACTACGACACCACCATCGCCGGTGGCACCGGCGCGGTGATCAACGCCGTGACCAAGTCGGGTACCAATGAATTCCACGGCACCGTGTACGGTTCGTACCGCGACAAGGACATGGTCCGCTCGCGCCTGGAAGGTGACAAGCAGGACTTCAACGGCTTCGAGGACGAGAAGACCTACGGCATGACCTTCGGCGGTCCGATCGTCAAGGACAAGCTGTTCTTCTTCACCAACTATGAAAAGTACGAGCGCTCGGCTGCCGGCGTCGCCCTGAGCGACACGCCGATCGGCCGTGGCACCATCACCCAGCAGCAGATCACCGACGTCCAGAACTTCCTGGGCAAGCTGGGCTACGACCCGGGCAGCCTGGCGGCGCCGAACAGCAAGACCGAGATCGAAGAGTATGCGGTCAAGCTGGACTGGAACATCAACGAGAACCACCGTGCGGCCCTGCGCTACAACAAGATGGAGCAGAACGTCGTTCGCTTCCCGCAGGTCAGCAGCAGCGCCATCTCGCTGAGCAACTTCTGGTACCAGCAGCCGACCCAGTACGAAACCTGGATGGGCGAACTGTTCAGTGACTGGTCCGAGAACTTCTCGACCGAGTTCAAGGTCTCGCACAAGGATTACTCGGCCAACCGCGTCCCGCTGGTGGACATGCCGCAGATCCGCATCAAGTCGGGCAACGATTCGCTGTACGTCGGTACCGAACAGAACACCCACGTCAACATCGTCGAGTCGAAGGAACTGAGCGCCTTTGGTGCCGGTACCTGGTACATCGGTGACCACACCGTCAAGTTCGGCTTCGATTACTCGAAGAATGACCTGATGAACTTCTACGGCCGCAACCTCAACGGCGTGTACGAATTCAACAGCGTCAACGATTTCCTGGCGGGCAAGGCTTCGCGCTACCAGCTGCGTGCTCCGCGCGCCGATGGCAGCCGCAGCGACATCCCGGCCGACTTCACCCTGAAGAACACCGGCGTGTTCGTGCAGGACACCTGGGCGATCAACTACAACCTGAACCTGATGTTCGGCGTGCGCATCGACATGCCTGACTTCAGCACCCAGCGCCTGTACAACCCGCGCATCGAGCAGCTGTACGGCTTCAACAACACCAAGCTGGTCGACAAGAACCTGGTGCAGCCGCGCGTCGGCTTCAACTACACCTTCGACAGCGATCGCCCGACCCAGCTGCGCGGTGGCGTGGGCCTGTTCGGCGGCGCCGCCCCGAACGTGTGGCTGGCAGGTGCCTACCAGAACACCGGCCTGAACTACATCGAGTACGACGAGCGCAGCATCCCGGCCGGTGCCTTCACTCCGGACGGCAACAACCCGTACATCCCGGCCGGTGGCCCGGCTTCGGCCCGTCAGAACGTCGACATCATCGCGCCGGGCACCCGCCTGCCGTCGGTGTGGAAGGCCAACCTGGCGTTCGACCATGAGCTGCCGTGGTACGGCATCGTCGCGTCGGCCGAAGTGCTGTTCACCAAGGTCAAGGACGGCATCTACTTCGACCGTCTGGACGTGTCGGCGCCGACCGCCTTCGGTCAGGATGGCCGCGCGATCTACTGGAACGCCGCTGGCCGCAACCAGGCCAATACCCGTATCGACAAGGGTGTCGACTACGGCATGTCGACCGGTACCAAGGGTGCGGTTGACCGCGCCAACCGTCCGTCCGACATCGGCGACGTTCTGGTCCTGCGCAACACCGACAAGGGCCGCGGCACCCAGGCCACCTTCTCGCTGGCCAAGCCGTTGACCGAGAACTGGGGCTGGTCGCTGGGTTACACCTACACCAAGTCCACCGAAGTCAGCCCGCTGTCCAGCTCGCAGAACACCTCGAACTGGAACAACACGCTGATCTTCAATGCCAACGAGAACGTGGCCTACAACTCGCGTTATGCGATGAAGGACCGCGTCACCGGCACCCTGGAGTGGAAGCACAACTTCTTCGGTGACAACGCCACCCGCGTCGGCCTGTTCTACGAAGGCCGTTCGGGCCGTCCGTACAGCTACATCTTCTACAACGATGCCAACGGCGACGGTGCTGCCACCAACGACCTGTTCTACGTGCCGAAGGGTCCGGGCGACGTGCTGTTCACCGGCGGTGCCGCGATGGAGAAGCAGTTCTTCGACTGGCTGGCGCAGAACCCGGAACTCGATGCCTACCGTGGCAGCGTGGTCCCGGCCAACCGCCACCGCGCCTCGTGGGTCAACAGCTTCGACGTCCGCGTCAGCCAGGAATTCCCGGGCTTCATGAAGGGGCACAAGGGTGAAGTCGCCCTGGACATCATGAATGTCGGCAACCTGCTGAACAAGAAGTGGGGCCTGATCGACGACTACGGCTTCTACTCGACCCGTCGCGTTGCCAACTACGCAGGTATCGATCCGGCCACCGGCAAGTACGTGTACTCCTTCACTGGTTCGACCGACAACCCGTCGGTGCAGGAAAACAACAACGACAAGGGCAACACCGCCGTGTCGCGTTGGTCGATGCAGCTGACCCTGAAGTACAAGTTCTGATCCATCAGCGCTTGAAGCGGTAAGTGGAAACGGCCGGGGAAACCCGGCCGTTTCCCGTTCAGGCGAAAGTCCTTGCAGGGCGTGGGGCAACGGCGTAGCATCCAGAAATGTGCGCGGTGCCAACGCCGCCGATGCGGTCCCGGAATGGCGGACGCGGGTGGCACACATCCAACGGTCGGGTTTCCCGGCCGTTTTGCTTTTTAAGGGGGCGGCAGTACAGTCGGAAACCTTGAAGGAAGCGAAAAATTGGATATGACCACGAACGAAAAATCGGCCCGTGCACTGCCGGTGCAGGATGCCCGGATCTACCCGCGCGGTGGGCTGGATGTGCTGTCGCGGGCCGAGGTGGCCCGCCTGCGCGATGCCTCCGCCGGCGGCATGCATGAGCTGCTGCGCCGCTGCGCGCTGGCCGTGCTGACCAGCGGCAGCGCCTCGGACGATCCGCGCGCCGCGCGCGATCTCTACCCTGATTTCGACATCCAGGTGGCGCAGCAGGATCGTGGCGTGCGCATCGATCTGGTCAACGCGCCGGCGATGGCCTTCGTCGACGGCGAGATCATCCGCGGCGTCGCCGAACTGCTGTTCGCCGTCGTGCGCGACCTGGCCTACATGGCCATCGAAATGGGCCCGGCCTACGCGGCCGAGCTGGAGTCATCCGAGGGCATCACCAACGCGGTGTTCGGCCTGCTGCGCAACGCGCGCATCCTCAATCCGGGTGATCCGAACCTGGTGGTGTGCTGGGGCGGACACTCGATCTCGCGCGACGAATACCTGTACACCAAGCAGGTGGGCTATGAACTGGGCCTGCGCGGCCTGGACATCTGCACCGGCTGTGGCCCGGGTGCGATGAAGGGCCCGATGAAGGGTGCCACCATCGCCCACGCCAAGCAGCGCCGTACCGCGACGCGTTACATCGGCCTGACCGAGCCGGGCATCATCGCCGCCGAGTCGCCGAACCCGATCGTCAACCACCTGGTGATCATGCCGGACATCGAGAAGCGCCTTGAGGCCTTCGTCCGCATCGGGCACGGCATCATCGTGTTCGCCGGTGGCGTCGGCACCGCCGAAGAGATCCTGTACCTGCTCGGCATCCTGCTGCGCGAGGAGAACAAGGACCTGCCGTTCCCGCTGATCCTGACCGGCCCGACGGTAGCGGCACCGTACTTCGAGCAGATTGATCGCTTCATCCGCCTGACCCTGGGCGATGCGGCTGCCGAGCGCTACGAGATCATCATCGGCGACCCGGTGGCGGTTGCGAAGAAGATGGCCACTGGCATCAAGCGCGTGCGCGAGCACCGCCTGGCGCAGAAGGACTCGTTCTTCTTCAACTGGTCGATCGAGATTCCGTGGGAGTACCAGCAGCCGTTCGTACCCACCCACGAAGCGATGGCGGCGTTGGACCTGCACCACGGGCGTGCCCCGCACGCGCTGGCGGCCGACCTGCGCCGCGCGTTCTCGGGCATCGTCGCCGGCAACGTGAAGGAAGACGGCATGCGCCGCATCGAGCAGTTCGGGCCGTTCCAGATTCACGGCGACCCGGACATGATGCAGGCGCTGGATGCGCTGCTGCGCGCCTTCGTCGAACAGCGCCGGATGAAGATCTCCGGCGAGTACCAGCCCTGCTACCAGGTGCTGGCCTGAACCCGGGCCGGCGCGATGGGGATCGCGCCGGCACTGGCAGGGAAGGGCGGGTCGTCAAGCCTTTGACGCCCGTCGCCCCGGATTGACCGTTCATCCTGCCGCCGCTTGCCGGTGGCGGGGCGATGGCCCATCGTGGCCACCAACACGCTGGGGAGCGTCCAATGTCTTTGCGCCGGCAAAACGGCTTCACGCTGGTTGAACTGATGGTCACGCTGGCCGTCTTCGTGGTCCTGGCGTCGATCGCCTATCCGAGCTTCCGCGGCATGATCCGCTCGAACCGGCTGGCGACCGCCAACAACGAGCTGATCGCGCTGGCCAACCTGGCCCGCAGCGAAGGCATCCGCAACAGCAACGGTGGCGGCGTCTGTGGCAGCGCCGATGGCAAAGCCTGTGATGGCGACTGGTCCAAGGGGGTGCTGGCCTGGTCGGACCTGGATGGCGACGGCCAGATGGGCAGCAATGACGTCGCGCTGCGCTTTTCACAGGGCAATCCGCAGCTGAGCGTAGTTGGCCCGCCGGGCGCGGTCATCGCCTTCGACGGGCGCGGCCGGCGCAGGGCGGTCGCCGATCAGACGCTGGTGCTGTCGCCGGATGCGTGCAAGGCCGGCGAATCGAAAAGCACGTTGACGATCAACCAATCCGGCCAGGTCCGGGTGACCAAGGGAACCTGCTCATGAGCCGCCGCAACCTGGCCCACCCGCGTTCGTCGCAGGGGGGCTTCAGCCTGATCGAAGTGATGGTGGCGGTGCTGATCCTGGCATTCGGGCTGCTGGGCTTCGCCCTGCTGCAGACCACCAACGTCCGCTTCGTGCAGAGCGCGAACTACCGCACCCAGGCGACCAACCTGGCCAACGACCTGATCGAACTGATGCGCGCGCAGCGCACCGACACCCTGGCCGGTGGCGCCTATTCCTCGGCCTCGTTCTCGGCCGGCTCGGTGAAGCCCAGCGGCGCCTGCGCCTGGCCGACCGGCGCCGCCGTGACGCCGCAGGCGAACGTCGCGCGCTGGCAGTGCGAGGTCGCACGCACGCTGGGCGAGAAGGCCAGCGCACAGGTGACCTTCGTGCAGAGCACCGGCGAGGTCACCGTGGCCATCAGCTGGGGTGACCAGCGCTGGGATCCGAAGGACCCCGACAGCCTTACCACCTTCGGCCTGACGACCTTCCTGTGAACATGCCCATGAGTCCAATTTCGCGCACCCGAGGCCTGTCGCTGATCGAACTGATGATCGCCATGGTCATCGGCCTGGTCCTGATGCTGGGCGTCACCCAGATCTTCATCGCCTCGCGTGCGGCATCGCGCCTGTCCGAAGGTGCGGCCCGTACCCAGGAGAACGCGCGCTTCGCGCTGGACTTCCTGCAGCGCGACCTGCGCATGGCCGGCCACTTCGGCTGCGTCAACGACCAGGCCCATGTGGTCAAGAACACCGGCGATGTCGGTTATCACCTGGGCATCAGCTCGGGCAGTGGCGACCCGCAGGATTTCTCGGTTCCGGTGCAGGGGTATGAGGCAGCAGGTACGGCGCCGGGCGCCACCCTGACCCTGGGCCGCGCGTGGAGCGCGGCGCAGTCGGTGCCGAAGAGCATCGCCAACCTCAAGCCGGCGCCACTGCCGGGCAGCGACATCCTGGTGCTGCGCCTGATGAGTCCGGAAGGGGCCGTGGTGACCGGCATCTCCGTGGCCGCGGGCGCGACCACGCTGACCGTCTCCAGTGATGGCATGGCCCGTCTGAAGGCCAACGCCGCAGGTGCGCCGACGGTCTTTGGCATAGCCGACTGCACCCGTGCCGACGTGTTCCCGGCCACCATCAGCGGTTCGACGGTGAAGGTGGACAAGGTCGACCTGAGCAACTATTCGATCAACAACGCGATGACCATGCTGTATCGCGCCGATGGCATGGCGTACTACATCGCGACCAATCCCAATGGCGAGCCGGCGCTTTACCGGGCACGCGCGAATGGCGCCGGCGGCTACGCCGATGGCGAGGAGCTGGTGGAAGGCATCGAGAACATGCAGTTCCTGTACGGACTGGATGCCACCCCGGATATCGCCCTGCCCACGCCGCCGACCGGTCGCATCGTCGACCAGCGCGTGGCCAGTGCGGTCAGCACCGGTACCGATGCCACCGCCGCAGGGCAGTGGCGCCGCGTCGGCATGGTGCAGGTCGGCCTGCTGGCGCGCAGCCCGCAGCGTGCGTCGGCCGAGGCGCCGGGCAGCGCGGCCACCTATCCGGCCATCCTCGGGGTGGGCTTTGCCCCGGCCAATCCTTACGACCAGCGCCATCGGGGCGCCTATGAAGCGTCCGTTGCGCTGCGCAACCGCTTGTTCGGGAACTGACGACCATGCGCACTCATCCTTCCTCCCGACGCCGTCCCTTCGTTGCCCAGGCACGACAGCAGGGTGCCGTTCTCTACGTCGCGCTGATCATGCTGGTGCTGCTGGCCCTGCTGGGCGTCATCGGCATGCAGGTGGCCGGCATGCAGGAGCGCATGGCGGCCGGCTACCGGGCGACCAACATGGCGTTCCAGAACGCCGAAGGCGCGGCACGCAGCGCCGAGAACGCGGTGGAGAACATCGCCAATCGCAAGGATGCCGGTGCCAATCCGGCCGTAGCGTCCGCCGACATCAGCCAGCAGTGCGATGACGGCTTCGATCCGTCGGCCTGGGTCGCGAAAACCAAGCTGGGCAGCAAGCCGGCCATCTATGTCCGTGAGATCCAGGGTTGCATCCAGGGGGAGGGTGCGCTGGACATGGGCAAGTCGGTGGAGAAGCCAACGCCGGTCTACCAGATCACGACCTATGCCGGTGATACCACCAGTGATGCGACGTCGCGTGCGGCGATCGATACCGTATTCAAGCTGTGAGGGTGGGGAACCCATGAACACTCGCAACCGCAGGATCCTGGCAGGCGTTGGCCTTGCCGTGTTGGCCGCTGGCGGCTATCTGGCGCATACCTTGTTTGCCGCACAGGCGCAGGGCGTGCTGGCACAGGAGCCGATGAACGTGCAGACCCGCGCGACACCGGCGTTCATCATGGCGGTGGACGATTCGGGTTCGATGAACTTCGAGCGCATGTTCCCCGGCGGTGACGGCCGCATGCGCTGGAACAGCAACACCAACAGCTTCTTCAACAACGACGGAAGCTTCTTCAGCGTGGGCTCGGCGTGTGCCAACAACTCGGTGGACTGTTACCTCTACCTTTACCCGCACGCGGAATTCAACAAGGAATATTCACCGGGCCGGGCCATTCCGCCGTTGGACATCTACGGTTTCGCGCGTTCGCATGTCTACAACGCCAGTTACTTCAATCCGGCAGTGACCTACCGGCCGTGGACCAATGCCGACGGCACGCTGTGGCCGAATGCCTCGATCACCCAGACCCGCGCCGATCCCCGGTCCGGGCAGCGCGGCTACAATGCCGTGTACAACATGACCGTCAATCGCGCCGAGACGTCGGAGAAGTTCCAGTTCGTCAGCGGCATGCGGATTCCCGACCTGTCCGGCACCGGCAATGAATACTATGTCGACAACTGGTGGGATGGCGGGTGGAAGACCGCTGCGATCAGCAACACCGGCAATACCACATACGCGATCAGCTACTTCCCGGCCACCTTCTACCTGCCGGCCGCAGCGCCTGCACCGGACGGATACAAGACCGACGACGCCAGTCGCCCGGTGATCAAGGGTGCCTGTGGTCCGGGCTGCGACATGCGCCGCTACCAGATCAAGCCGGGCAACTACTCGAGCCCGGCCGCCTACAACGCCGCGATCCAGAATTTTGCCAACTGGTTCCAGTACCACCGCAACCGCGTGCTGGCGATCGTCGGTTCGTCGACTGCGGCGCTGGTGAGCGTCGATACGATGCGCGTGGGCTACTTCACCATCAACAAGCTCAGCAACGCGACCATGTATGACATGGTCACCAATCGTGCCGATCTCTACAAGCAGATCTACACGCTCACCGGCAATGGCGGCACGCCCAACCGCCGCGCGGTTGAATATCTGGTCGACCAGTTCCGTCGTACCGATGCCGACGCCCCCGTGCAGCTGGCCTGCCAGCGCAATGGCGGCATGCTGTTCACCGACGGCTACACCAACTCCGGCAATGCACCCAACGGATCGTTCGGTGATGCGGACTCGGTGAATTCCACGCACCTGCCGTCCATTCCGTTCGCCGATGGCTACAGCAATACCATCGCCGACATCGCGGCGGCGGCCTATGCCGGCGCCCGCACACCCCTACGCACCGGCACCAGCTTCCCGGCCGGCCAGGTGCCGGTCAGTGACAAGTGCAGTTCGCTGGACAAGAGCAGCCCGGACTGGAAGCGCCTGGACTGCCAGACCGACCTGCACATGAACTTCTACGGCGTGACCCTGGGCGCGCAGGGCAAGATCTATGGCGTCAACCAGGCAGCGACCGACGATCCCTACAAGAACCCGCCGAACTGGGCTGGCAACGGCAACCCGCTGAATGTCGACGACGGTACGGTCATCGATGAACTGTGGCACGCGGCCGTCAACAGCCGTGGCGAGTTCATCAATGCGCAGACGCCGGCCGACGTCACCGAGGCCATGCGCCGGGTACTGTCCTCGATCACCGGTGGTGCGTCGCCTTCAGGCACGATCGGTATCAGTGGTGCACGCATCGGTACCGGCTCGTTGGCGGTCACCCCGCGTTATGACATCACCAACAGCGGCACTGATTGGTCGAGCAAGCTGACCGCGTCCAGCGTCAAGGTCAACGCCAACCAGGTGGCCGAGCTCACCGAGGTATGGGAAGCCTCCAGCCGCCTGACATCGTCCGGCCGCCGGATCGTCGCCAACAAGCTGGGTTCGCCCGTGGATTTCAACAGCGCCCGCATCAGCCTGCAGGACCTGTGCAGCAAGCCTGACGGCAAGTACGCGACGATGCTGGTGTGCTCCACCGACAAGCTGACGGCGATCAAGGCTGATCTGGCCAGCGCGATCAACTATCTCAGTGCCGACAGCTCGACCGAAGTCCGCAACGGTGGCAAGTATCGTGACCGCACCACGCCGCTGGGTGACATCGTCAATTCGGCGCCGGTGGTGAGCTCGCCGCTGGACGACTACGGTTACCGCCAGTTGGGTGGCACCTACGCAAAGAGCTATACGGACTACCTGGCCACCAAGGCCAAGTCGCAGCGGTACATGGTCTATGTCGGCGCCAATGATGGCATGCTGCACGCCTTCGACGGCGGCATGAAGGCCGATGCCAAGCAGGACGGCACCGGTGGCACGGAGAGCTTTGCCTACATCCCGGCCACCGCGCTGGGCCACATGGCCAACCTGCTGTTCCCCTACAAATCCGACACGGCCGACCAGACCTTCCGTCATCGTTACTACGTCGATGGTCCGGTGACGGTGTCCGATACGTTCAACGGCACCGCCTGGCAGACCAGCCTGGTAGGCACCACGGGTGCGGGTGGCCGTTCGGTGTTCGCGCTGAACGTCACCACGCCGGGCAGCTTCGGCACCGGCAACGTGCTGTGGGAAATCAGTGACATCAATTCGTCGCTGCGGGATGAGGTGCGCAACAACATCGGTTTCGTGCTGGGCAAGCCGGTGATCGTGCCGGTGAAGAGTGGCACCGGCGTGGCCTGGAAGGCGATCTTCGGTAATGGCTACGGCAGCGCCAACGGCAAGGCGGTGTTGTTCGTGGTCGATATGGCCAGTGGCGACATCCGGATGATCGAAGCCGTCGAGGGTACCTCGGGCGCTGGCATCTCCGGTGACAACGGATTGGGCAATGTGGTCGTTGTCGATCGTTGGACCGGTACCAACCAGGATGCGCGCGGTCGTGATGGCCTGGCCGACACCGTCTATGCCGCCGATCAGCGTGGCGCCGTGTGGAAGTTCGACCTGACCAGCAGTGCGAATACCACGTTGACCGTGCCGATGTTCACCAGCCAGGTTGCCCAGGACTCCTCCAACAGGACCTACCGTCAGCCGATCACCGGTGGCATGACCGCCGCGACCGGTCCTTCGGGCGGCGTGATGCTTTACTTCGGCACCGGCAGCTTCTCCTTCACCAGCGACAAGGATGACAAGTCGCAGCAGGCGCTGTACGCCGTGAACGATCTGTCGGGCAAGACGGTGACCTCGACGGTGACCGCTGCCAACCTGGTACCGTACACGGCCGCGGCCGCCGCTGCAGGCGTTGATGAGCGCAAGATCACCGCGGGTGCGGCGCCGGCCAACGCCCGCGGCTGGATGATCCAGCTGCCTGCCGGCAACGGTGAACGCGCAGTAGGTAACCCGATCCTGGTCAGTGGCATTGTCTTCATGCCGACCTATGTACCCAACATGGAAACGGTTGGTTGTTCGACCAGTGGTTCGAACTGGCTGTTCGGGTTGTCGTCGATCAGCGGCCTGCCGATGCTGGAGAACGTCCGTTATGGCTCGCCGACCGGCAGCCGACCCGCCTCCGGCACCGCGGCCATTGCATTGAAGACAGGAGGAACCGCGCCGGTGCGTGACGTTTCGCTGTCGGTGTTGCCACGTCCGACGGACAACAAGGCACCGCCCGGTGGCAGCTCCTGCTGGATGGCGGTGGGTGCTGCGGGCAGCCAGTCGCTGTATCTGCCTTACCCGTGCGGTCGCCAGTCCTGGCGCCAGCTCCAGTAACCCAAGTGCGAGGATCCACGCCCATGTTGCACACTCCCATGCCTCGCCGCGCGGCTGGCTTCACGCTCATTGAATTGATGATCGTGGTGATCGTCATCGGCATCCTGGCGGCGATCGCCATTCCGTCTTACCAGGAGTACGTGCGCCGATCGCATCGCGCCGTGGTGAAGGCGGACCTGGCCGAGTATGCGCAGCGTGCGGAGCGCTACCACACCAGCAACAACTCCTACACCGGCTACGCACTGCCGACCAAGGTGTCGCCGCGTGATGGAGGGACTGCGCGCTACAACCTGGATTACAAGGGAGACGGCACCAGCTTCACCATCACCGCCACCCCGCAGGGCACGCAGGCCAAGGACAGCTGTGGCAAGTTGAGCGTGGACCAGGCCAACCGCAAGACGGCCGACGGTGGCGTTGCCAGCTGCTGGTGAAACAGATGTTGATCTTCCTGTAATCGACCAGTACAATGCGCCTCCCCGCCCGAATAGCTCAGCCGGTTAGAGCACTTGACTGTTAATCAGGGGGTCGTTGGTTCGAGTCCAACTTCGGGCGCCAGATACTGCAGAAGCCGCGAGAAATCGCGGCTTCTGCTTTTCTGCGCAGGCATTCAGCAGGGTGTATCGCGGTTCACGCGCTCACTCCGGGCGCGGCCGCCATTGTTGACGATCAATGCGCCATGCAGCTGGTTGCCCGCGCAGATGCGCAGGGTCAGGTTGGCCCCCGGGCTGCGTCCATCTGCCTGGAAGAACAGCAGCGGACGCCCGCTGCTGGCCTGGGCAAGGATCGAGACGTCCGAGCGCCCGGTGTGGTGGCTCAGGATCGCCTCCGGCGAGGCAGGCTCCCCGCGCTGGTCGCCGCTGCGGTAGATGATCCAGCCGGCGCTCCAGTCGTCACTGCAGTGCCGGCCGTCGACACTGGCGCAGAGGCCGATCAGCTCCCGTCTGCGCACGGCCTCGCTGCGTGCGCCGGACAGGCTGGCATGCAGGGTCAGTTGCAGTGCATCGGCGCGTTGCCGCAGCAGCAGGGGCTGCAGCGCCGGCCAGGACGCGGCCAGCAGCACCGCCAGCACAGTGATGACCACCAGCAGTTCGGTCAGGTGCACGCCCCGCGCAGAGCGGGGGCCGAGCAGGCAGGGGGCTTGGGCAGTGCGCATGCATCCAGCCTCCGCGCCCGGCTGTGCGGCCGCCATCGGGAATCCCCGTAGCGGTCTGCCCGGAGACCCCTCAGCCGGCCGTCACCCCTCGCCCCGTATACTGACCCTTCCCGGGAACTGGCAACACCATGAGCGACAGTTTTGAACTTGTCTCGCCGTATTCGCCGGCGGGCGACCAGCCCAACGCCATCGCGAAGCTGACCAGCAACTTCGAGGCCGGCATCGCCAAGCAGACCCTGCTGGGCGTGACCGGCTCGGGCAAGACTTACACCATCGCCAACGTCATCCAGAACGTTCAGAAGCCGACGCTGATCATGGCACCGAACAAGACGCTGGCGGCGCAGCTGTATGGCGAGTTCAAGGCGTTCTTCCCGCACAATGCGGTGGAGTACTTCGTCAGTTATTACGACTACTACCAGCCCGAAGCCTACGTGCCGTCGTCGGACACCTTCATCGAGAAGGACAGTTCGATCAACGAACACATCGAGCAGATGCGGCTGGCCGCGACCAAGACTCTGCTGTCGCGCCCGGACGCGATCGTGGTGGCCACGGTGTCCGCGATCTATGGCCTGGGTGCGCCGGAAGACTACCTTTCACTGCGCCTGATCCTGTCAAAGGGCGAGCGCATCGACCAGCGCGACCTGATCAACCACCTGACCCAGCTGCAGTACACGCGCAATGAGTACGAGCTGCAGCGCGGTACCTTCCGCGTGCGCGGCGAAGTGATCGACGTGTTCCCGGCCGAGTCGGACAGCGAAGCACTGCGCCTCGAACTGTTCGATGGCGAGGTCGAGAAGATCACCCTGTTCGATCCGCTCACCGGCGAGACGCTGCGCAACATGCAGCGCTTCACGGTTTACCCGAAGACCCACTATGCGACCACGCGCGAGCGCGTGCTGGCGGCGATCGAGACGATCAAGGTAGAGCTGAAGGAGCGGCTGGAGCAGCTCTACGCGCAGAACAAGCTGGTGGAGGCGCAGCGCCTGGCGCAGCGCACGCAGTTCGACCTGGAAATGATGGCCGAGGTCGGTTACTGCAACGGCATCGAGAACTACTCGCGGCACCTGACCGGCAAGAATGCCGGCGAGCCGCCACCGACCCTGTTCGACTACCTGCCGCCGGATGCGCTGCTGGTGATCGACGAATCGCATGTGACCATTCCGCAGATCGGCGCCATGTTCAAGGGTGACCGCTCGCGCAAGGAAACCCTGGTTGAGTTCGGTTTCCGCCTGCCGTCGGCGCTGGACAACCGCCCGCTGCGCTTCGAGGAATGGGAGGAGCGCTGCCCGCGCAGCATCTACGTGTCGGCCACGCCCGGGCCCTATGAACTGCGTGAAGCCGGTGACGAGATCACCGAACTGGTGGTGCGCCCAACCGGCCTGATCGACCCGGTGGTGGAGATCAGGCCGGTCGGTACCCAGGTCGACGACCTGATGAGCGAGGCCAACGCGCGCATCAAGGCGGGCGACCGCGTGCTGGTCACCACGCTGACCAAGCGCATGGCTGAAAACCTCACCGAGTACCTCACCGAACACGGTATCCGCGTGCGCTACCTGCACTCGGACGTGGATACGGTCGAGCGCGTGGAGATCATCCGCGACCTGCGCCTGGGCAAGTTCGACGTGCTGGTCGGCATCAACCTGCTGCGTGAAGGCCTGGACATGCCCGAGGTATCGCTGGTGGCGATCCTCGATGCCGACAAGGAAGGCTTCCTGCGCTCCACCGGCTCGCTGATCCAGACCATCGGCCGCGCCGCACGCAACGTGCGCGGCAAGGCGATCCTGTACGCCGACAAGATCACCCGCTCGATGCAGGCGGCGATCGATGAGACCGACCGGCGCCGTGCCAAGCAGGTCGAGTACAACGAAGAACATGGCATCGTGCCGCGCTCGGTGGCGCGCCCGATCGTCGATGTCCTCGAAGGCGCGCGTTCGGATGCCGCCGAGAAGGAAGCCAAGAAGGGTAAGGGCAAGGGCCGGGCGAGTGTGGCCGAAGAAGCGGCCGACTATCGTTCGCTGTCTCCGGCGCAGCTGGCGACCCGTCTCAAGGCGCTGGAACAACAGATGTACCAGCACGCCAAGGACCTCGAATTCGAGGATGCCGCACGGGTGCGTGACCAGATCCGGCAGCTGAAGGAAGCCAGCCTGGGCTGAACGTGGCAGTGCAGCATCATCTTCACAAAAGTGTTGCGCTTCACGGCCCGCATCCGTAATATACGCGGCCTGCACCGACGCAATCGCGGAAATGCAGAAGCAATACGGGCGGTTAGCTCAGCGGTAGAGCACTACCTTGACATGGTAGGGGTCACAGGTTCGAACCCTGTACCGCCCACCACGAAGTCCTCGGAAGAGGGCTGTCGTGAACTGCAAAGCCCGGCCCTGGCGCCGGGTTTTTACGTAACAAGGCCAGCCTTCGGGCGGCAAGAACAAGATGGGCGGTTAGCTCAGCGGTAGAGCACTACCTTGACATGGTAGGGGTCACAGGTTCGAACCCTGTACCGCCCACCACCTGCTCCCGGCGTTGCCGGTGAAGTGGTGGAAACGATGAAAGCCGGCCCCGGGGCCGGCTTTTTTCGTTCCGGGGAGCCTGGCGTTCCCGCGAAGCTGCATCCGTGCCGGTTCAGTGGCATGAAATCAGTGGGTAATGCTGATCGAACGCTGGATGCGCCACTGGCCGTCGACGCGTTCCCACAGCTGCGCCACACCTACCCGGGCCAGCGCAGGATGAGGGCTGGCGCCAGTGTCGTCTGTCGATTGCTGGCTGCCCAGCCGCAGCACGCGGTCCTGGCGCAGGTGATAGAGCTGAAGGGGCTGCGCTTCATGCATGGCCTGCCGATCCTCGGTGCGCAGGATCTGGCTGCGCAGGGCATCCTCGGTGGGCCCGCAGCCGTCGCCGAACAGGCTGGAGAACAGCAGGATCAGGGCAAGCATCGGCATGGCACGGTGCTCCAGCGGGAAAGTGCGTGCAGGCTGGCATGGTCGGCCGGGCACCGCAGCCGGCCTGCGACGAAGGCGGGGATTGGGCCGCCAAAGGCAGGCAGATGGCGATGAATCCGGGCCGCGCAGGCGTAGACTCGGCGCAACTGCGCAACTGCGCAATTACTGCAAGGAACTGCCGCATGAGTGATCACGTCCCGGTGTCCAGGCCCAATCCGCTCATGGAACGCCTGTTCGGCGGCAACATGCTGGAAGGCACGTTCAAGGCAGTGATCTGGGTCGCAATCCTGAGCGCGCTGCTGGCGTGGACCACGCTGCGCTGAACGACGCTGCCGCGCCGGGCCTGCCGGGTGGCGGGACCTGCTGACCCGATGACTCCCGCTGCCACCGGTGCGGCGGCAGTGCCTGTGCGGGTGCTGTCAGGCGCTGAAGGCCTGGCGCAGGCTGCGCAGGGTGGCCTGACGATGTTCCCTGGCCGTTGGCTCGCCCATCTCCAGCTCCTGCAGGCGCAGTCCGACCAGAGTCATCGACAACGCATAGCCGCGTGCCGCGTCGGCAACGCGTGACAGGCCCACTGCACGGCGGGCCAGTGCATTCACATGTTCAAGGTCGGGCATCAGTCCCAGATAGGCGCGTTCTGCGCTGTCCAGGTCCGGTGCACGCAGGATCGCGTGAGCGTCTGCGGTGGGGAAGACGGAGGCCATGGGGTCCTTGTCCGTAGCGGGGGCGCTCGTTCAGAACGAGCGCATCAGGGAAATGAAGGCCGAGGTCTGCGTGCCGCGTCGTGCCATCGGGCTGTCCTTCACTGCGTCGCCGAACCACTGGTTGGCCACCACGCCGGTCGCGCGCCACTTCATGCCCAGTGGCGTGCTGACCGCGATCTGCAGACTCGGTGAGGTGGCACTACCCGGACGGTAGCTGGCAAGGCCTGAGCGCAGTGCCTCTTCGTCACTGATGCCGTAGTAGTAGTCGAGCAGCCGTGCACTGGAATGCACGACACCCACCCGCGGCACCCAGGTGAAGCGGCCTGCCTGGATCGGATGGCTGTAATGCAGGCGCGACTCGATACCACCGCCATGGCCGGTCACGTCCCGCATCACGCTGGCCTCGACCATGCCCCAGTCGGCACTGTACTCACCGTTGATGCCCGCCATGGCCGACATCTGCCGGCTGTGCAGGCGGCGCAGCTGAGCATCATTCACGTCGCCGGTCTTGAAGCGCAGGGTGTAGGGCGTGACCGCCGCCGACAGCCGCCACCCCTGATCCTTGTAGAGGTACATGCCAAGTGAGCCGGGGCTGGCGAAGAAGCGCTCGCCCTGCCAGGCGATGGCCGGTACCACCAGCGGTTTGACGTCATAGTGCGCGTACGCACCGGAGGTCGCGCCAGCGCTGATACCGGCCTGCACGCCGGGGTTCTGCCCGGCAGCATGGGCGAGCAACGGCACGCCGAGGGCCGTGGTGAGCAGTAGCGGGCGCAGCAGGTGCGGGGACAGCGACGGCATCGATCAGCCACGTTGCAGGGGATGGCTGCGCATGGTGACGGGGCAACATTGTCAGAACATTGCGCCCGCGCGTTCGGCATGCATGGGCGCAAAATCACGGCGCCAGGCACTATGATCGGCAGCGTTTCCGGTTGACGAGTCCCTGATGCGCATCCTCCTGGTCGAAGACGATCCTGATCTGTCCCGCGCCCTGCAATCGGGCCTGGAGCGGCAGGGCGTGGTCGCCGATGTGGTCGGCAGCCTGGCCGAGGCCGCGCTCGCCTTGCGCGAACCGGTGCACCAGCTGCTGCTGCTCGATCGCCAGCTGCCCGATGGCGATGGCGCCGGATTCGTCGCGACGGCGCGTGCGCTGCGGCCGAACCTGGCGGTGATCATGCTCACCGCCAAGGGGACGCTGTCGGACAAGGTCGAAGGCCTGGACGTCGGTGCCGATGACTATCTGGTCAAGCCGGTGGCGATCGAGGAACTGATGGCACGCATCCGCGCGGTATCGCGCAGGCCTTCGGCGATGGTGACGCCGAGCCTGCGGCTGGGGCGGCTCGAGTTCGATTTCGAATCGCTGCAGGCACAGGTGGAGGGCCAGCCCCTGGCATTGCCACGTCGGCAGGTGCTGGTGCTGCAGGCGTTGGCGATGCGGCAGGGCCGCACGGTGACCCGCAGTGCCCTGGAGGCTGCAGTGTACGGGTTCGATGATGAGATCCAGTCCAATGCGCTCGATGCGCATATCTCCAAGCTGCGCAAAGCGCTGCAGCAGGCCGGGGCGGGGGTGGAGATCCACGTGATCCGCGGCGTCGGCTACCTGCTGGCGGAGGCCTGAGATGGCCCGTCCGATCCGTTCGATCACCCTTGGCCTGGCTTGGCGCCTGTTCCTGGCACAGGCCTTCACCGTACTGTTCGCGGTGGTCGCGTTGATCCTGACCTGGGGTGACAAGGACTCCTGGGGCATGGACATGTTCGTTGCCGAGGCGGTGGCCAAGGCGGTGCACAGCGAAGGCGGGCACCTGGTGCTGGACCAGGCGCGCTGGGACAAGCTCGATGCCAACGCCGGGGGGAATCTCTGGTTCGCCGCGGTGGATGACAAGGGCATGTGGCTCGAGCGCGGCACCATCCCGGCCATCCACGCGCCGATGCTCGCGCGGCTGCCGACCGTGGGCGCCACGGAACTGGGCTCGCTGGTGCCCCCCTACCTGGACGTGGCGCGGGTGATGATCCGCAACGAGGACGGGCGCCGCATCACCGTGATGGTCGGTGGCGCGCCCAAGGGCGGGCTGCTGGATGGCGCGCTGATGGTGCTGCGCCTGATCGGCCTGTGGTTCTTCCTGCCACTGATCGTGGTCACTCTGCTTGTGATGCCGACCGTGATCCACCGTGCCATGCGCGGCGTGCGCCGTTCTGCGCAGCAGGCCAAGGAACTGGATATCGGCCAGCCCGGTGCGCGGCTGGATGCGCGGCTGGTCTCCACGGAAGTGGCGCCGCTGGTGGAAGCCTTCAACGATGCCATCGACAAGGTGCAGCAGGGCTATGCAGCGCGCGACAAGTTCCTCGCCGACGCGGCGCACGAATTGCGCGTGCCGATCGCCGTGGTGCAGGCGAGACTGTCTCAGCTGCCGCAGGGCGAGCTGAAGTCGCAGTTGCTGACCGACGTGGCGCGGCTGGGCAATGTTGCCGAGCACCTGCTCGATCTGCAGCGCCTTGACCGCAATGTCGGCGCATTGCAGCGGCTGGACCTGGCCCTGCTGGTGCGTGAGGCAGCCGCGGACCTGGCGCCGTTGGTGGTGGGTGCCGGCTATGGATTCGAAGTGGACGCGCCGGAAGCGCCGGTGTGGATCCACGGCGACAGTCTGGCGCTGGGGCGGGTGATTGCCAACCTGGTGCACAACGCGATCGTGCATGGTGGTGGCCGTGGCACCATCTGCGTGCGGTTGGATGCGCGCGGCTTGCTGGAGGTCAGCGATCAGGGTGCGGGCATTCCAGTGAGCGACCGCGAGGCGATCTTCGAGCCGTTCCATCGCCTGCGCGCGGCGGGCAGCGGCAGTGGCCTGGGCCTGCACCTGGTGAAGGAGATCGTGCAGCACCACGGTGGCTCGGTCAGTGTCGGTGAGGCTGCGGGAGGCGGCGCAAGCTTCCGGGTCAATTTCCATCGCGGTAGCGTCCGGCGCTGACGCGTTTGCGGGGCAAGTCCCGATAGGCAAGCTGCCGCCGGTAGCGGCAGGCTGGACCCATGGCCGTCCAGCTTTCCCCGTCTCCCTTGCTGGGCAGTGGCGCCGCTGCGGCGCTGACACTGGGGGCGCTGGCCTGCGTGCAGCTGCCGCGGCTGCCGCCGCTGTGGGTCAGCACGGTGATGATCGTGCTTGGCATGGCGGGGTGGGGCCTGCGTTGGCGGGGGCGCCTGCCCGCGGTCGTGCTGCTGGGCGCCGGATGGACGGCGATGCATGGGCACTGGGCAATGCAGGAACAGCTGCCGCCAGGCCAGCCAGCACGGGATGTGGTGGTCAGTGGACGGGTCATCGATCTGCCGGACCATGGAGCCGCGCACACCCGCTTCCTGCTGCAGGTCAGCGAGAGCAGCGAACTGCCATCGCTGCGCGGCAAGCGCCTGCAGGTCACCTGGAACGATGCCTGGCGTGCCGCTGACGCCACCGACGCCGGGCGTGGGCGCCATCAGGTCCTGGCCGGCGCGCAGTGGCATCTGGCCTTGCGCGTGCGGGCGCCGCGTTCGCGGATCAATCCCGGTGGTTTCGACGGTGAACGCCATGCGCTGCTGCGCGGCGTGTCCGGCAACGGCACGGTGCGGGCGCCGGCCAGCGCGTGCGAGCTTCAGGCCGCGCATGGCCTGCCGGCATGGCGTGAACGCACCAGCGCCGCCATCGCCGTGCAGGTGGCCCATCCAGCTGCGCGCTTCGTGCAGGCGCTTGCCCTGGGCGATACGCGTGGCCTGTCCGACGCCGATTGGGATCAGTTGCGGGCGCTGGGCCTGACCCATCTGGTGGCCATTTCCGGGTTCCATGTCGGGGTGGTGGCGGGACTGGGGGCGTTGCTGTGCCGAGGGCTGTGGTGGCTGTGTCCGCTGCTGGCCCGGCATTGGCCACGCCCCCAGGCGGCGGCCTGCGCTGCGGCCCTGTCCGCAGCGGGCTATGCGGTGCTGGCTGGCGGTGAATTGCCGACCGTGCGCACCGCACTGATGATCGGGCTGGTGGCGCTGGCGCGTAGCGGGCGGCGCCCACTGGGTCTCGTGCAGGGGCTTGCCCTGGCGGCGCTGGCGCTGCTGCTGCCGGCGCCCCTGTCAGTGCTGTCCGCGGGCTTCTGGCTCAGCTTCGGCGGCGTCCTGTGGCTGGTCTGGTGCCTGCCGCAGGGACGTCCGCGTGGGGTGGTCGCCAACCTGCGCGGGTTCCTGGCCGCACAAGGGGTGGCCAGCGTCGGCCTGTTGCCGCTGGGCATCGCCTTGTTCGGTGGCACCGCCTGGCTGGGGCCGCTGGTGAACCTCCCGGTCATCCCTTGGTGGACATTGCTGGTGGTGCCCTTGTCACTGCTGGGCACCGCCCTGCAGGTGCTGCATGACGGCGCCGGGTGCTGGGCGTGGCGTGCAGCGGCGTGGTTGTTCGAAACCAGCTGGCAGGCCCTGCAGCCACTGGCGGCGCATCCACAGGCGATGTGGTGGTTGGCCGAGGCACCGGCCTGGGCAGTGCCGGCGGCGCTGCTGGGCGTGTTCTGGTGGCTGCTGCCACGTGGTGCCGGGGGCGGGCTGGCTGGCCTCCTGCTGTGCCTGCCGCTGCTGTGGCCATTGCGCGAGCGGCCGGCCGAGGGGGAGCTGGAGCTGCTGGTACACGACGTCGGGCAGGGCACGGCGGTGTTGCTGCGCACCGCGCGGCATGCGCTCTGGTACGACGTGGGACCGCCGATCGGGGGTGAGGGCAGTGAGCGGGTCCTGGTTCCGTCATTGCGCGCGCTGGGGCAGGCACGGCCCGACCGCGTGCTGATCAGTCACGACGATCTCGATCATGCCGGCAACCTGCCGAGCCTGCGCCTTCAGTTGCCGGAGCTGCCCCTGTTGGCGCCGCCGGGCAGCGCGATCGCCGGGGCCGGGCGCTGCCAGCGCGGCCTGCGCTGGCGCTGGGACGGCGTCGACTTCCAGGTGCTGCACCCCGATGCCGGCAGCCAGCGGGCTGGAAACGAGGACAGCTGCGTGCTGCGCGTGGCCAGCGCGCATGGTGGGGTCCTGTTGCCCGGGGACATCGGCCGCCCGGCCGAACAGGCGCTGCTGCGGGCGTCTCCGGCGGCGCTGAAGGCGGATGTGGTGCTGGTGCCGCACCATGGCAGCGGCGGCAGCTCCAGCGCGCCCTGGGTGGCGGCGGTGTCAGCCCGGCTGGCGCTGGTTTCGGCAGGGCACCAGAACCGCTTCGGCCACCCGCGCCGGGACGTGGTCCGGCGCTGGCAGGCGCAGGGAGCCGAGGTGGTGTCCACTGCGGAGTCCGGGGCGATCCGCGTATGGCTTGGCGCACAAGGGCTGCAGCTGCGTGAACAGCGTATCCATGCATCCCGGTGGTGGGATGCCGCTGGGCGGGCGCGGTCGGCTGTTATCCTATCGCCGATCAAACAAGCGGCCGTTGGGCCGGAGGGTTGAAACGTGTGGGAACTGGTCAAGGCCGGTGGCTGGCCGATGGTGCCGCTGCTGCTGTTGGGCGTACTGGCTTTGGCGATCATCCTGGAGCGTTTCTGGTCCCTGCGGCGGACTGAAGTGCTGCCGCCCGGCCTCGGCCAGGAAGTGCGCAACTGGGCCGCACGCGGCAAGCTTGACCCGGCGCACCTGCAGACCCTGCGTGCCAACTCGCCGCTGGGGGCATTGCTGGCGGCCGCGCTGGAAGCCCGCAATCGTCCGCGCGACCAGATCCGCGAGCGCATCGAGGACACCGGCCGCCACCTGGTGCACCGCATGGAACGTTTCCTCAACGCGCTGGGCACCATTGCCTCGGCCGGCCCGCTGCTGGGCCTGCTGGGCACCGTGATCGGCATGATCCAGATGTTCCTGGGCATCCTCGACCATGGGGTGGGCGACGTGAACCAGCTGGCCGGCGGTATCGGCAAGGCGCTGGTGTGCACCGCCACGGGCATGATCGTGGCCATTCCGGCACTGATGTTCCATCGCTACTTCAAGGGCCGCATCCACGGCTACGTGGTGGAAATGGAGCAGGAAGCCAGTGCCCTGCTGGACACGCTCGACGGTCGCCCCGGGGTGATGAACCCGGTCGCGCCGGCGCGACCGGCCAACGCCGCTGCGGCGAAGGCCTGATCGATGCGTATCGGCAATGACCGCTCCCAGGATGAACCGCATATCGATCTGGTCCCGCTGATCGACGTCATCCTGGTGCTGATCATCTTCTTCGTGGTCACCACCACTTTCGATGCGCGCTCGACGCTGCAGGTGCAGCTGCCTACCGCCAGCCAGCAGCCCAACAACGAGCCGCCGCGTTCGCTCAGCGTGCTGATCAACGCCGAAGGCCGTTATTTCATCAATGACCAGGAAGTGCTGCGCAGCGACGTCGAGTCGGTCAAGCAGACCATCGCGTCCGTGGCCGGCAGTGACCGCAGCCAGCCCGTACTGCTGCGCGCCGACGCACGCACTCCCTACCAGGCCGTGGTGACTGCGCAGGACGCGCTCGGTCAACTCGGTTTCCGTCGTATCGCCATTGCAACTGCGCCAGAGGTGCGTCCATGAGTTCCCATCACGCGCCGGTGTGGCCGATCTACAAACGTCTGCTGGGCTACACCCGCACCTACTGGGTGTTCATGGTGGGCGCGGTCATCGCCATGGTGGTCGAGGCCCTGGCCGGCTACCACTTCACCAAGCTGATGGAGCCGCTGGTCAACGAAGGTTTCGTCGACCCGCAGCCGCGCGCGGCCGTGGTGCTGCCGCTCACCATCCTCGGCCTGTTCCTGATGCGCAGCGTGGCCACCTGGGTCAGTGACTACACGCTGGCCAAGACCGGTCGCAGCGTGGTCCGCGACCTGCGCGAGCAGGTGCTGCAGAAGTACCTGCACCTGCCGTCGTCGCACTTCGATACCGAAGCGACGCCGGTGATGGTCAGCCGCCTGAACTTCGATACCGAGCAGGTCACCCAGGCCAGCGCCGACGCGCTGAAGACCGTGGTGGCCGATACCCTCACCATCGTCGCGATGCTGGCGGTGATGCTGCAGATGAGTGTCAAGGTCACGCTGGCGATGCTGCTGGTGGTGCCGCTGATCGGTGGCATCGTGTCCTACGTGGGCAAGCGCTACCGGCGCATCAGCCGTGGCATCCAGGACGGCATGGGCACCATGGCGCAGACTGCCGAGCAGTCGCTGGCCGCGCAGCAGGAAGTGAAGGTGCACGGCACCCAGCAGCATGAGATCTCGCGCTACTCGCGCCTGGCCAACCGCATGCTGGCGCTGAACATGAAGGTCGAGGTCACCCGCGCCGCCGCCTCCAGCGTGGTGCAGTTCCTGGCCGCACTGGCGCTGGCGGTGATCGTCTGGGTGTCGACCCGCGAAGCCCTGGCCGGCCGGCTCAATGCCGGCCAGTTCATGGGCCTGATGACATCGATGATGGCCATCATTCCATCGCTGCGCCGCCTGACCAGCGTACAGACCTCGATTTCGCGCGGTGTGTCCGCTGCCGAGCGCCTGTTCGGCATCCTCGACATGCCAGTGGAGCGCGACCAGGGGCAGAGACGCGTGCAGCGCGTGCGGGGCGAACTGGCGTTCGACCACGTCATGCTGCGTTACCGCGAGGACAGCGGCATCGCCCTGGACGACATCAGCTTCGTTGCCAGGCCAGGCACGGTGACGGCCATTGTCGGCCGTTCCGGCAGTGGCAAGACCAGCCTGATCCGGCTGGTGCCACGCTTCTACGAGCCCAGCGGCGGTGTCATCACCCTCGACGGCGTGGCACTGGACGACTACCCGCTGGCCGACCTGCGCCGGCAGGTGGCAATGGTCGGGCAGAAGGTCATGCTGTTCGATGACACCATCGCTGCCAACATCGCCTATGGCATGGAAGCGACCGACGAGCAGATCCGCGCGGCGGCCGAAGCCGCCAACGCGTGGGAGTTCATCGCACGCATGCCGCAGCAGCTGCAGACCCCGGTGGGCGAGAACGGCGCGCTGCTGTCCGGTGGCCAGCGCCAGCGCCTGGCCATTGCCCGCGCGATCCTGCGCGACGCCCCGATCCTGATCCTCGACGAAGCCACTGCGGCGCTGGACAACGAATCCGAGCGCCTGGTGCAGGACGCGCTGCAGCGCCTGATGCCCGAACGCACCACGCTGGTCATTGCGCACCGGCTGTCGACCATCGAGCATGCCGACCAGGTACTGGTCATGGATCATGGCCGCATCGTTGAACGCGGCACGCACAAGGAGCTGCTCGAACTGGGCGGCCTGTACCAGCATCTGCACAGCATGCAGTTCCGCGAAAGGCAGGACTGATGGCCGGCAAGGGCACCCAGACCCCGCCGTACTGGTATGACGGCACCCCGGTTCCGTGGGCGATGCGCCTGCTGGCGCCGCTGTACGCAGGTGTCACCGCACTGCGCCGGCGCGCCTATCGGCGTGGCTGGCGCAAGCGCCACTCGCTGCCGGTGCCGGTCATCGTGGTCGGCAACATCACCGCCGGTGGTACCGGCAAGACGCCGCTGACGATTGCCCTGGTCGAGCGCCTGCGCGCGGCCGGCTGGAAGCCGGGCGTGGCCAGCCGCGGCTATGGTCGCGAAGACGCCGACAAGCCGCTGTGGGTGCAGGCCGATACGCCAACCGCGAAGGGCGGTGACGAACCGGTGCTGATCGCCTGGAAGACCGGCGTGCCGGTGCGCGTGGACCGTGACCGTGTCGCCGCCGGCAAGGCGCTGATCGAGGCCGGCTGCGATGTAATCGTCTGCGACGACGGTTTGCAGCACTACCGGCTGGCGCGCGACATCGAGATCGAACTGGTCGATGCCCAGCGTCGCTATGGCAATGGCCGGATGATCCCGGCCGGGCCGTTGCGCGAGCCGGTCAGCCGCGCGAGCGAGTGCGATTTCCGCGTGGTCAACCTCGGCCAGGCCGATGAGGAGACCGCGGCACAGGCCTGTGGCTTCGGCCAGTGGCCAATGTCCCTGCACATCGACAGTGCGCAGCCGCTGGCCGGTGGCCGCGCGCGCCCGCTGGCGTACTTCAAGGGCCAGCGGGTGCACGCGGTGGCCGGCATCGCCCATCCACAGCGCTTCTTCGACATGCTGCGCGCGCGCGGGATCGGCGTGGTGCCGCATGCGTTCGCCGACCACCAGGCCTACCAGCCGCAGGACCTGTCCTTCGGCAGCCAGTTGCCGGTACTGATGACCGAAAAGGATGCGGTGAAATGCCGGGCGTTCGGCAACGACTGGCACTACGCGGTTCCGCTGCGCGCCGAGTTGCCCGCCGCGTTCTGGGTGGCGTTGACCGATCGCCTGGACAAGCTGCGACCGAACTGAGTGGCGCGGCGGCGCTTGCATTCACGCGCCGCTGGCCGCATTCCCGTTGTAACGAGCCTGCCGAGAACCGCCCGCATGACCGAATTCGTCGTCGCCATTCCGGCCCGCTTTGCCGCCTCGCGGCTGCCGGGCAAGCCGCTGCGCCCGCTGGGCGGTGAGCCGCTGGTGCTGCATGTGGCGCGCCGCGCGCTGCAGGCCGGTGCCCGCGAGGTCTGGGTGGCGACCGACGACCAACGCATTTCCGATGCGCTGTCCGGGTTGGCCGAGGTGAAGGTGGCGATGACCGCGACCACGCATGCCTCGGGCACCGATCGCCTGGCCGAGTGCGCACGCATTGCCGGCTGGGCCGATGACACGGTGGTGGTCAACCTGCAGGGCGACGAACCGTTCGCGCCGGCGACCGGCATCCGCGCGGTGGCCGATGCGCTGGTCGCTGGCACTGCGCCGATGTCGACTCTCGCCACGACCGTCGAGGACGCGCACACCCTGTTCGACCCGAACGTCGTGAAGCTGGTGCGCAACGTGCGCAACGAGGCGATGTACTTCAGCCGCGCGCCGATCGCCTGGCACCGCGACGGCTTCGCACGCAGCCGCGACACGCTGCCGGACGGCCATCACTGGCTGCGCCACATCGGCATCTATGGCTATCGCGCCGGCTTCCTGCAGCAGTTCGCGGCGATGCCGCCGGGCCAGCTGGAGCAGGTCGAATCGCTGGAGCAGCTGCGCGTGCTGGAAGCGGGCTACCCGATCAGCGTGGCGATCTCGCCCGAGCCGTTCCCACCGGGCATCGATACGCCCGAGGACCTGGAGCGCGCCGAGGGGCTGCTGCAGGCGATGGCCGCGCGATGAGGCTGCTGGTCGTCTGCCTCGGCAACATCTGCCGTTCGCCGATGGCCGAAGGCGCGCTGCGCGCACGCCTGGATGCCTCGCCGCTGGCCGGGCGGGTGCAGGTCGATTCGGCCGGCACGGGCGACTGGCACGTGGGCGAGCCGCCGGACCGCCGCGCGATCGCCTGCGCGGCCGGGCACGGCGTGGACATCGGCGGCCTGCGCGCACGCCAGCTGCAGGCCGTGGATTTCGAACGTTTCGACTGGATCCTGTGTGCCGACGAGGCCAACCTGCGTGATGCCGGGCGCCTGGCGACGGCGGCCCAGCGTGAACGGCTGGCGTTGTATCTGCCCTGGTCCGGCGGGCAGGGGCGGGTAGCCATCCCTGATCCCTACACCGGCGGCAGCGATCATTTCGAACAGGTCTGGTCGCTGGTCGACGATGCTGCAAAACGTGCGGTGGCACGACTGTTGCATGACGCCGACTCCGGCATAATCAGGTCATGAACGTCCAGCCCGTCCCGGACCTGCCCGAATTCGCCACCTGGCTCAATGCCACCCCCTGCACCCTGACCGAACTGCGCGGCCGGCCGGTCGCGCTGCTGTTCGTCAATGCGGCCTCCGCCTGGAGTGCGCAACGCCTGGCCGAGTTCGGCCAATGGCTGTCGCGCCACCCGGGCAAGCTGCAGCCGCTGGTGCTGCAGGTGCCGCGTTTTGATTTCGAACGCGATGCCACGGCCGCACTGAAGCTGCTGCGCCGTCAGGGCCTGACCATGCCCGTGCTGCTCGATGCCGACTGGGATGGCTGGCGCCGCTTCGGCGTCACCGCCTGGCCGACCATGGTGCTGCTGGACGCGCAGGGCCGTGAACAGCAACGGCTGGTCGGGCAGGGCGCGCCCGGTGAACTGGAGCGCGCCTTGAACGCGCTGTGCCAGGGCGCACCTTCGGCGCCGCCGCGTGGCGGCAGCGAACTGCATCCGGAACCGCGCCAGGCCCTGCGCTTCCCGCAGGGGCTGGCGGTCAGCACCGAACGTCTGTACATCGCCGACAGCGGTCATCACCGCATTCTCGAATGCAGCCATGGCGGCCGCATCCTGCGTCAGTTCGGCCTCGGCACCGCCGATTTCATGGATGGCAATCTCGCCGAAGCGGCGTTCCACCGCCCGCAGGCGCTGGTGCTGGAGCGCGATTCGCTGTACGTCGCCGATACCGGCAACCATGCCGTGCGCCGCATCAATCTGCTGACCGGCATCGTCGACACGCTGTGCGGCAACGGGCGACCCGGCGCGCCGGTGGAGGGCCCGGTGGCGCAGGCGCGGCAGGTCTCGCTGGACCATCCGGTTGGCCTGGCCATCGCCGACAACCAGCTGCACATCGCAATGGCCGGCGACAACCGCATCTGGAGCTACCACCTGGGCCAGCGCAGCCTGCAATGGCGCGCCGGCAGTGGTTCCATCGACGAGCGTGATGGCAGTGGCCATCTGGCTGCCTTCGCGCAACCGACCGCGCTGGCCGTGGTGCAGCAGGTGCTGTACGTCGCCGATGCGTTGGGATCCTCGATCCGTGCACTGCAACTGCGTGGTGACCTGGTGCAGACACTGGTCGGGCAGGGGCCGTGGCGCTTCGGCAGTGAAGACGGCCCGCGCGCGCAGGCCAGCCTGCAGTTCCCGCAGGCGATCGCACTGGGCGCGGACGCCCCGCTGCTGTGGATCGCCGACACCGGCAACGGTCGCCTGCGCACGCTGCGCCTGGGCGGCGGTGAACTGACCACCCAGCCGCTGCCGCGCCGCCTGCACGGCCCGGCTGGCCTGGCCGTGGGCGCAGGTGCGGTGTGGATCGCCGAGACCGACGCCCATGCCGTGCTGCGATTCGACCCCGACAGCGGCGTGCTCAGCGAAGTCCCGATCAGCGAATGACCGACGTTCCCGCCCCGGCCTTCAACGGCAAGGCCTTCGCGGCCCAGCTCAGCACCGCCCCCGGCGTGTACCGCATGTACGCGGCCGACGACACCCTGCTGTACGTGGGCAAGGCGCGCGCGCTGCGCAACCGCGTCGGCAGCTATTTCAACGGCAGCCCGAAGAACGCGCGGATCATGTCGATGATCTCGCAGATCACGCGCATGGACGTGACCGTGACGCGCTCGGAAGCCGAGGCGTTGCTGCTGGAGAATCAGCTGATCAAGTCGCTGTCGCCGCGCTACAACGTCTCGCTGCGCGACGACAAGACCTACCCGCATGTGCTGCTGACCCGCGAGGACTGGCCGCGCATCGCCCTGCATCGGGGCCCGCGCGCCATTCCCGGCCGCTATTTCGGGCCGTATCCGGGCGTGACCGCAGTGCGCGAAACGCTGAACCTGATGCACAAGCTGTTCAAGCTGCGCAGTTGCGAGGACAGCGTGTTCCGCAACCGCTCGCGGCCGTGCCTGCAATACCAGATCGGCCGCTGCAGCGCGCCCTGCGTGGAGCTGGTGCCGGCCGCGGACTACGCCGAATCGGTGCGCCGTGCTGCGCTGTTCCTGGAAGGCAAGAGCGACGAGCTGACCCGCGAGCTGGGCGAGCAGATGCAGGCCGCCAGCGAGGCCCTGGAGTTCGAGCAGGCCGCGCGCCTGCGCGACCTGATTTCCTCGCTGCGCAGCATGCAGACGCGCCAGTACGTGGACGGCCGCGCCGCCGACCTGGACGTGCTGGCGGTGGCCATGCAGGGTTCGCAGGCCTGCGTGCTGCTGCTGGCTTTCCGCGATGGCCGTAACCTCGGCACCCGCCCGTTCTTCCCGCGCACCAACGGCGAGGAGAGTCCGGAGGAAGTGCTGGCCGCGTTCGTCTCGCAGTACTACATCGAATTCGAGCCGCCGCGCGAGATCCTGCTGGATCGCGAGATTCCCGATGCCGACCTGCTGGTTGCGGCGCTGTCGGCCTCGGCCGAGCGCAAGGTGCAGCTGAAGTGGAACGTGCGCGGCGAGCGCGCCGGCTATGTGGAGCTGGCCAGCCGCAACGCGCAGCTGACCCTGGCCACTGAACTCAACAGCCGCAATGCGCAGCATGCGCGCAGCGATGCACTGCGCGAGATGCTGGGCCTGGCCGAGCCGGTCAAGCGGGTCGAGTGCTTCGATATCAGCCATACGCTGGGCGAGGCCACTGTGGCCTCGTGCGTGGTGTTCGACGCCGCCGGTCCGGTGCGCGCGCAGTACCGCCGTTTCAACATCAGCGGCATCGAGCCGGGCGACGACTATGCCGCCATGCGCCAGGCCATCGACCGCCGTTTCCGCCGCGCGGTGGAAGAGCAGGGCGTGCTGCCGGATGTGCTGCTGATCGACGGCGGCGCCGGCCAGCTGGCACAGGCCCAGGCCGCGCTGGCCGACCTGGGCGTGGAAGGCGTGCTGCTGGTGGGTGTGGCCAAGGGCGTGGAGCGCCGCGCCGGCCATGAAGCGCTGGTGATGCCCGACGGTCGCGAGCTGCGCCCCGGCGCGGCCAACCCGGCGCTGCAGTTCATCCAGCAGGTGCGCGACGAGGCGCACCGCTTTGCCATCACCGGCCACAGGGGGCGCCGCCAGAAGGCGCGGATGACCAGCAAGCTGGAGGATATCCCCGGCATCGGGCCGCGCCGCCGCGCCAGCCTGCTCAAGCATTTCGGCGGTCTTGTGGGCCTGAAAGCCGCTGGCGAAGCGGAAATCGCCAAGGTGGAAGGCATCAATGACGCCCTCGCGGCACGTATCTACGCTAACCTGCACGGGTTGGCCACGCCTGATGCGGCCGAGTAGAGAGAGAAGCACGCAAGCATGAAGTTGACCCTGCCCACCTGGCTGACGTTGTTGCGGATCGTAATGATCCCGGTGCTGGTGCTGGTGTTCTACCTGCCCTACACCTGGACCAACTTCGCTTCGGCGGCGATCTTCGGCCTGGCCGCGATCACCGACTGGCTCGACGGCTGGATCGCACGCCGTTACCAGCTGGAGTCGGCCTTCGGCGCGTTCCTCGACCCGGTCGCGGACAAGCTGATGGTGGCAGTAGCGCTGTTCCTGATCGTGCAGGGCCATCCGACGCCGTGGATGGCATTCTGGGCGGCGGTGATCGTCGGCCGCGAGATCGCGGTATCGGCGCTGCGAGAGTGGATGGCCGAGCTGGGCCAGCGCGCCAAGGTGCGCGTGGCGATGATCGGCAAGATCAAGACCACCGCGCAGATGGTCGCGCTGCTGTGCCTGCTGTATTCGGTGGCGCCGAACGTGCCGGTGGAAGACATCTGGATGGGCTGGCCGGTGTTCCACATCGGCGACTGGACCCTGGCGATTGCCGCGGTGCTGACCCTGTGGTCGGGCCTGCAGTACCTGCACGCCGCTTGGCCGAGCCTGCGCGATGACGAGCGCGCCGCGCGCGAGCGTGCACGGCAGAAGAAGCTGGGCAACTGAGCCCCGGGGTCGGATCCCTTTCCGCAGGAAAGGGCTCCTGGCAGACCCGAAAAAGCGCTTGACGCCATCCTTGGAATAGGTAAAATTTCGCCTCCCAAGCGGGAATAGCTCAGTTGGTAGAGCGCAACCTTGCCAAGGTTGAGGTCGCGAGTTCGAGTCTCGTTTCCCGCTCCAGATTCAAGAAGAACGCTCCCGACAGGGGGCGTTTTTCGTTTGCCTGGCGCCTGCTTCATCCCCACTTCACCGCCACTCCTTCGCCTCGCCACGCGCCAGTTCGAAGCTGCATCTGTGTTCCTCCAGAACGATGCAGCCATGCCCCAAACTCCTTCCGCCTACGACCATGATGTGGTCATCGTCGGCGCCAGTTTCGCCGGTGCCGCCTGCGCATTGGCCGCTGCCCAGTACGGGCTGCGCGTCTGCGTGGTGGAACGCAAGGCCGACCCCGGCGGGCGGCTGCACACCACCGGCATCGTGGTGAAGGAAGCGATGGAGCAGACCTGGCTGGGGCGCATGCCCGAACATCTGGTGCAGCGGGTCGCAAACGTGCGCCTGTATGCGCCGAACCTGCGCAGCGTGTTGCTGGCCGCACCGGGTTACTACTTCCTCACCACCGATACGCCGAACCTGATGCGCTGGCTGGCCAGCGAACTGCACACGAACGGCGTCGACCTGCGCCTGCAGCAGTCCTTCACCGACGCCCGTCGCCGCGGTGACGGCTGGCAGGTGGAAGGGGCAGGGAGCTGCGCCTATCTGGTTGGCGCCGATGGCGCGCGCTCACGCGTGGCCTGGCGCACCGGCCTCGGCCAGGTACGTGACAACCTCTACGGCGTAGAACGTGAGTTCGCCGGTCAGCAGGTGGCGCAGGGCGATGCGCTGCATTGCTTCGTCAGCAAGCGCTACGCCCCGGGCTACATCGGCTGGGTCGCCCAGAATCCGAGCGGTCTGCAGGTCGGGTTGGCGCTGCGTCACGATCCGCAACGGGTGCGGCCGCCGGACATTGAGGGTTTCCTCGACCACGTGCGCGGTGTGGTCAACATTCCGCCTTCGGCGCGCCCCTCGGCCACCCGCGCCGGCCTGGTGCCCTGCGGCCGACCGGATGGTCCGATCACTGGCCACCGGCTGATCCTGACCGGCGACGCGGCGGGCATCGTCTCGCCGCTCTCCGCCGGAGGTATCCACTCCTCGTGGCGGCATGGCTGGGCGGTCGGCGAGGCGATTGCCCGCCATCTGCGTGGGCAAGGGCCGGAAGCGGAACGGGTGGCGCAGCAGGTGGCGCCGGCGTTCCATGGAAAGCGCCTGCTGCGCTGGGCGATGGATCATCTGCAGGTGGACTGGCCGTTCAACGCGCTGCTGCATACGTCCGCCACGAGGCGCATCGCCGAGCAGATCTATTTCCATCGTCGTGGCGTACGCGCGTGAAGGGTGCCGGCAGGCGTGCCTGGGCGCCGTCCCTCGCTTCCCGTGAAAATTCCTGTTGACGCCGTGCAGCAATATCGACACAATAGCGCTCCTTCGACGCAGGTCGAACGAAATCTGCGGGAATAGCTCAGTTGGTAGAGCGCAACCTTGCCAAGGTTGAGGTCGCGAGTTCGAGTCTCGTTTCCCGCTCCAGATTCATGAAGAACGCTCCCGAAAGGGGGCGTTTTTCATTTGTCATGATGTTTGCGGCAGGGGCCGCTACAGTCGCGCCACAGCATCTTCATAGCGGGCGTGATATCACTCGCCCGGCGTGACGAATCCGAGGTCAGTGTCGCAATCGGAATGGCGGGACGCATCGGTCGTGGGGACGACCGCAGGCGAGGGAAGCGGAGAGCGCGTCAACAAGACGCAATGGCCTGGATGTTGCACCAGCGTTCCGCGCGTCGCATGCACTGAAAGGCTGGCGAAAGGCCAACACCATCGTTGCCTGAACCGCACGCGTGTTGTGACCGTTTTCGGACCAATTCTCCATGTTCGCTCCACAATCGCACGGTAGCCTTCATGCTCCTTCTACACGTTGGCGGGCTGGTGGTCAGGCGTATCACTCCAGTGGCAGTGCCCAGGACCGGGCGCGGACTCTCCCTGCAAGCATTGCTGCGCCCGGGCGCACTGCTGACCAGCCTGGCGCTGGCAGGTTGCATGTCGGTGCCGGCTCCGGACCTGCCTGATCGCACCCCCAGCACCTGGACCCAGGTGCCGCAGGGCCAGGGCGTGGCGGTGGAGGCCAGGCAGTGGTGGAAGGTGCTGGCCGACCCGGCGCTGGACGGCCTGGTCGATCAAGCCATCGCCGGCAACCTTGATCTGCAGCAGGCCACGTTGCGCCTGCAGGCAGTGCGGATCGTCGCCGGCACCTCGGATTCGCGCTTCCTGCCGGAGATCTCGGCCAGCGCCAAGCAGGTACAGGACGCCGCCGCGGTCGACACCTATTTCCATGCGGGCATCGAAGCGATCTGGGACCTGGGCCTGTTCGGCGCCGCCGAGAGTGCCCATCTCAGCGCGCAGGCCTCGGCCGGTAATGCCGAGGCGTTGCGCAATGCCGCACAAGTGGCGGTGATTGCCGACGTGGTGCGCAGCTATCTGGACCTGACCGTAGCGCAGGCCCAGCAGGATCTGCTGGTCAGACAGCAGGCCGTGGATGATCGCGGCGAACAACTGGCACGGGTTCGCCTGCGCCTGCGCCTGGATGAGCCGGGCGAGCTGGAACGCCTGCGCGCGCGCCAGGCGGCGACCCGGGCAGCGACGGCGCAGGCCCGCGAAAATGCGGACAACGCGGCCCGCGCGCTGGCGCTGCTGCTGGGGCGTGACGGGCCGGATCCCGCCTGGCGCGCGTACCGCGCGCCGCCGAAGCTCGGTGCATTCTCGCTGCAGCAGGTCCCTGCGGATCTGCTGCGCTACCGCCCGCAGATCCTGCTGGCCGAATCAGAGGTGATGCAGGCAGCGGCCAGCAAGGGTTCGGCGCGCGCAGCGATGTATCCACGGGTCAGCCTTGGCGGCTCCATCCTGTACGCGTACAACCTCACCCAGAACGCCCGCTCCAATTCCGATTCGAGCCCGTCGATCGGCCCGTACATCGATATTCCGCTATGGGACTGGGGCCAGCGTCGCGCGCGCTTCCATGCCAATGAAAAGCAGCTGGATGCCGCCTTGCTGGGATATCGCAAGGCGGTGCTGGAAGGCGTGAGCGAAGTGGAAGGCGCGCTGGGCAGCCTGGCGCGGCAGGACAGCAGCATCCAGTCGTTGCGCGCGGCCAACGACGCCGCCGGGCAGCAGGTCAAGCGCCAGGCGCGGCAGGTGCAGCTGGGTCTGTCCAGCGAGTTCGATGGACTCGACACGCAACGCGCCGCACTCGCCTCGCAGGCTGATCTGATCGCTGCGCAGGGTGCGCGCGTTCTGGCCTTTGCATCGCTGTACCGCGCCCTCGGCGGCGCCCCGCTGCCTGCCGAGGGTGAGGGCGAGCCACAATGATCGCACTCGCCCGCAAGACCCTGGCCTATGAGTGGCGCCGGTTCCTGCCGGTGGTGCTGGCGATGTGTTTTGCCGGTGTGCTGTTGATCGTGCAGGCCGCACTGGTGCTGGGCATCTTCGGTACCGCTGCGATCTATGTGAAAGCGTCCTCGGCTGATATCTGGGCTGGTTTCCCCGGCACCCAGAGTGTGAATTACGGCCATGCAATCAGCGCGGATGTGGAAAGCCATCTACGCATGGACCCGGATGTCACCCGCGTCGAGCCCTACGAGTGGGTCGATGGCGAATGGCGATCCGGCGCGCAGGGCACCGGCAATGTGTCGGTGTACCTGTCCGGTATCTCCACCCGGGACGATGCGATGATGTTCGCGCGCATCCTCCCTGCCAACCTGCGCGCGCAGCTGCGCGAGCCGGGTGCGGTGATCGTCGACAGCGCCGATCTGGATACGCTGGGCGTGGACCTGCAGAACAACCGTGCCTGGATCAATGGCAAGGCGGTGCGCGTGGTCGCTGCACAACCGGGCCTGCGGGGCCTGGGCGGCGTCAACGTGCTGGCCTCGCTGGATACTGCGCGTGCCATCGCCGGTACCGACCCACATGAGGGCAGTACCTACTTCGTGGCGGGCCTGCGCTCGCCGGACCTGGCCGGTCGTGTGCGTGACCGCTTGTCCGCGTCGATGGGCCGGGCCACGCCGGTCGAGTTCTGGACCGCGCCGGAATTCGCCAGCCGCTCTCAGCAGTACTGGTTGTTCGATACCGGCGCGGGCATCGCGGTGTTGTTCATGGCCGTCATCGTCTGCTTCGTCGGCGCGGTGATCACCAACCAGTCGTTCGCGTCGGTGGTGGCTGGCTCAGTGCGCGAGTACGCCACGCTCAATGCGCTCGGTGCCGGTCGCTACGCGCTGGCGCGGGTGGTGTTCGAGCAGGCCTTGCTGATCGGCGGCGTGGGCATGTTGCTGGCGGCAGCCTTCAGCACGGTGGTGCTGTTGATCGCGCAGACCCAGCGCGTGCCGGTGCAGCTGACACCGATGGTGATCCTCGGCTGCGTGGCGCTGGTGGCGGTGATGGCCATGCTCTCCAGCATCATGGCGGTGCGCAGTGTCGTCCGCTCCGATCCATCGTTGCTGCTGCGTTGAGGACCGGCCGATGACTTCTACACGCGCCGTCGCTCCGACCCTGCGGGCCGACGCATTGGAAAAAGGCTTCATGTCCGGTGATGTGCAGGTGCCGGTGCTGCGCGGCCTGTCGCTGGACATCTATCCCGGCGAGCTGACCCTGGTGTCGGGCCCGTCCGGCTGCGGCAAGAGCACGCTGCTGTCGCTGCTGTCCGGCCTGTCCGCACCCGATGGCGGTCGCGTGCACGCGCTGGGCCAGGACGTGGGCCACATGACCCGCAGTGAAGTGGAGCGTTTCCGCCTGCACCATGTCGGCTTCGTGTTCCAGGGCTTCAACCTGTTCCCGGCACTGACCGCGCTGGAGCAGGTGCAGCTGCCACTGGGCTACCGCGGCATGCGCAATCGCGAAAGCGAGCCGCTGGCCCGCAAGGCGCTGGAAGAAGTCGGCCTCGGCCATCGAAGCCACATGCGCCCGGCGCAGCTGTCCGGTGGCGAGAAACAGCGCGTGGCGGTTGCCCGCGCGTTTGCCAAGTCGCCGACCCTGATCTTCGCAGACGAACCCACCAGCGCGCTGGATGCCGAGAACGGCCAGCGCGTGATCGACATCCTGCATCGATACGCGCGTGCGCATGGCGCCACCGTGCTGTGCGTGAGCCACGATCCGCGCCTGATCCGGCATGCCGATCGGGTGATCGCCATGGAAGACGGCATGGTCCGTGATGACCGCCGCCAGAACGAAACCGTAGAGTCCGCCCCATGACCAAGACGTCGCATCTGCTTCCCCTCAGCCTGGCCCTGTCCGCGGCACTGCTGCTCGGCGCCTGTTCCAGGGAAGCGCCTACCGCTGCATCGGCCCCCTCAGGCAAGGAGGGTACTGCCGCCGCCGGCAAGGTCGCCGTGGCGCGTGGCATCATTGACGTCGAAGGTGGCCTGATCGCACTGGCGCCGCCGGTGGATGGCTCGATCACTGCAGCGCCGGTGAAGGAAGGCGCCACGGTGAAGAAGGGGCAGTTGCTGCTGTCGCTGGATGGTGCCCTGCTGCAGCAGGAGGTGGCGATGGCCACCGCCGATCTGGCCTTGGCCAATGACCGCCTGAAGGGCAGCCAGGCGCAGCTGCGCGAACTGGAGCGCAGCGCCATCCGTCTGTCCACGGGCGCCAGCGAAGGCGTGTCCTCGAACCAGCAGGCCGATGCGGCCAAACAGCAGTTGGCTGCTGTGCGTGCCGATGTCGACGTGGCCGGTGCGCAGGTCGACATGGCGCAGCACAAGCTGGAGCACGCGAAGCTGAGACTGCAGCAGATGTCGTTGAGCGCGCCGGAAGCCGGCACCGTGGTCGGCCAGGTGCCGGGCGTCGGCGCCTTCGTGCAGGCCGGCAAGCCGGCGATCTCGTTGTTGCCGGCGCGCCCGCTGCAGGTGCGTGCCGAACTCAGCGCCGCCTACGCCGATGCCGTGCAGGTGGGCATGAGGGCTACTGTCGTGCCGGACAGTGATGGTGCGGAGAACATGGGCACGCTGCCGCCTGCACGCGTGGTGCGCATCAGTCCGGTGTTTGCGCAGGCACGCCTGCCTGAAGATGCAGGACGTGGCATGGCCAAGGTGGTGGAGTGCGTGTTGGAGTTCGACGGGCAAGCCAAGGCGCGCTTCGGCCAGCACGTGCGGGTGGAGTTCCGGAAGTAAGCCTCTAGCGCTGCGGCGGGGGAGTCTGTGGTGACCCGCGCCGCCAGAGCGCCCGCCACGCGCTCACCGCCGACACCACGCACAGCGCCAGCAGCAATCCCACGTCCAGCAGCAGCAACCACAGCAGGTGCATGCCTTGTACCGGCGGCTGGTGCATCGCCGACAGCATCCACGGTATCGACCACACCAGCAGCAGGGCGAAGGCGATCAGCAGGCGCAGCCACAGGCGTTTGAGTTTCCACGGGCGCACGATCAGTGCCGCCACCACCAGTTCAACCGTGCCCAGCAACGCGAACACGATGACGGTGCTGGTCGGATAGGGCAGCTGGGCGCCTTCCAGGCGATGCAGCAGCCAGTAGTCCGGAGTGAAGCCAGCATTGACAAGTGCGGCGATCAGCGCCAACCAGGTCAGCGCGACCAGCAACCAGAACAGGCGGACGTAGCGTCTCGGCATCGGGGGTGTCCGTGCTTGGGCGGGGCAGCGTAACCCAGTGCGGACGCCCGTGACCGCATGATGTGAAGACTGTTGACGGCGTGAAGGAATTTGGACACAATAGCGCTCCTTCGACGCAGGTCGAATGGAATCTGCGGGAATAGCTCAGTTGGTAGAGCGCAACCTTGCCAAGGTTGAGGTCGCGAGTTCGAGTCTCGTTTCCCGCTCCAGATTCTACAGGGCCCCGGTAGGGGCCTTGTTTTTCTCCCGCCACGGCAAGGCGGGGCACGTTGGGCCACAAGGCTTTACGCGCAGTCAGAAAAGTGAAATCGCTGGTGTGTTTTCCGGATTTCCGGTAGCATGTCGGCTTACGCGGGAATAGCTCAGTTGGTAGAGCGCAACCTTGCCAAGGTTGAGGTCGCGAGTTCGAGTCTCGTTTCCCGCTCCATGTTCCGACAGGCCCCATCTTGGGGTTTTGTCTTGTCAGGGCTAGGTTCCTGGCGCGCAGTACGTTGGCCTCATGGCAGAGTGGCTATGCACCGGATTGCAAATCCGTTTACAGCGGTTCGATTCCGCTTGAGGCCTCCAATTGAAAAGCCCTGACTCCGGTCAGGGCTTTTTTGTTTGGCTGCGATCGATTCCCCGCTCGCGCGATCACCGCTCGGCAGTCAGTCATGGCAGATGCGGTGGCGCTACACTCGTGTGATGAACCAGATTGATCACTTCCGCGGCGCCTTGCTCGGCCTCGCGTGCGGCGATGCCGTCGGTACCACGCTGGAGTTCAAGCCTCGTGGCAGCTTCACCCCGATCACCGACATGGTGGGTGGTGGGCCGTTCCAGCTGCAGCCGGGGCAATGGACCGACGATACCTCCATGGCGATGTGCCTGGCCGAGAGCCTGGTGCGTTGTGACACCTTCGATGTGCACGATCAGATGAACCGCTACGCCAACTGGTACCAGCATGGGTACTGGAGTGCGACCGGCGAGTGCTTCGATATCGGTATGGCAACGCGGGCTGCCATCGACCGGTTCCTGCAGGACGGCCAACCGCTGGCGGGTAGTGACGACCCACGCAGCGCTGGCAATGGCTCGATCATGCGTTTGGCGCCGGTGGCATTGCGCTACGCCGGGACTCCCGACCTGCAGGCCATGGCCGAGCTGAGTTCGCGAACGACGCACGCTGCGCAGGAGTGCCTGGAGGCGTGCCGCTTGCTGGCGGTCGCGCTGGAGCGGGCGTTGGCAGGTGGCACCCGTGACGCGGTGCTGGATCTCAGCAATGTCCCTGTCGAGAGCGCGCGGCTGCGGCAGATCGCGGCGGGCGGCTACCGCGGTGCCGCGCGTGAGCAGATCCGTGGCAATGGCTATGTTGTCGACAGTCTGGAAGCTGCACTCTGGTGCTTTGATCGCCACGACACCTTTGAAGCCGTCGTACTCGAGGCGGCCAATCTTGGCGAGGACGCCGACACCACGGCCGCCATTGCGGGGCAGCTGGCGGGCGCATTCCATGGTGCGCGCGGAATCCCCGGGCGGTGGTTGCAGCGGCTGGCCCTGCGTGCCGAAATCCAGGCGCTGGCCGATGCGCTGCACGCCTTGAACCAGGGCAGCGACCGCGCTGCGTGAGTCGGGTTCCCTGCCTGTGAACTGCGCCGGCAGGATGCTCCCTGCCGCCGCCATTTCCGACGCCGCGCTGCTTCACCTGCAGCAGTCCGCCACGCCCCGGTCACCAGTCTCAGCGGGCCACGACATGGAAAGGCGCTATGGTCGAGTTCCACGTCTCAGGGAGCCGCAATGGCGAGCAAGGACATCACGCGTCGTTCCAGCCACGGAGCGAAACGGAAATGAGCAAAGTCACGGCAGATGTGCGCTGGTTGACCTTCCGCTTGAAGAACGGGCAATCCATTGGCCCTGATCGGCTGAAGGACGGATGGGTCATCGCCTCGGAAACCGCCCGCTGCGGGGTGCGCCGCGAGCATATCGAAGGGTCGGGCCTGGTGTATGCCCTGTACGCGCCGGCCAACCTGGCCTCACCACGGCGCGCGGAAATGCGCATGCGCGAATTCCTGATGAGCTCGGGCTACACCTTCACGATGGGCACGCTGGGCGGCTGAGCTGCGCGCGGGCCGCGATTGCTCAACGCTGCGCGGCCTTCAACGCCTCGATGATCTGCGCGCCGGAGAAGCCACAATGGCCTTCGCCAACGGGCGGCAGCACCTGTGGCAGCGGACGGGCGCCGGCCCGTGCGGCCGTCTGCGGATACACTGTCTGCATGCGCGGCACGATCGTCGGGTCGTTGTTGTTGAACTGGATCACCAGCGGTCGCCTCAACGCACCGCTCAATGCCAGCTCCCTGCGGACAGCGGCCTGCGCGGCAGGCACGGCATCGATACGTTGTACGCCCGCATTGAACGCCATGTCGTCACCGAAGCCGCTGTAAGCCACACCTCTGTTGCCCACCGGCATGCCGCCACTGCGCGTGGCCAGTTCGTGCAGTACCAGTGCATGCAGGCTGATCGTGCCGGCCAGTGCATCAGCGGACACCTGCAGCCGCTGTGCCAGCAACGCGGCATGCGACGGGCTGCGTTGCAGCGCATTGGAGATGCCCTGGTACAGTTCGCCCTGTGACAGCGCAGCCGCTTCGCGTGAGACCAGTCCCGCAGCCGGCAGGCCTTCGGCCTTGGCAAAGAAGTAATCGAAAGCGACCAGCGTGGTCAGCAGATCACTCGCGATCTGTTCGCCACTGAGATTGGCGCCGCATAGCGACACACCACCGGCGTAGTGTTGCGGGAACCGCTCGAGGCTGGCGAGGGTCACGGCGCCGCCCATCGAAAATCCCAGCATCCAGACATGGCGCACATGCTTGAGTTCAGCCACTACATGCCGGCGCAGGCGTTCCATGTCGGTGATCGCATCGGCCACCGCCCAGCCCTGGCTGGCATAGGCGCTCTGCGCGACGGCGTAGCCTGCAGCCAGCAGTGGCGCGGTGCCGTCATTGGCGGCCATCGGCGTAGCACGTGGCACGCCTACCGGCTCGTAGCCGTGCGCCAGCATCACCAGGTCACCGTTCCAGTCGGCCGGCACGTCCAGGCGCCACGGCGCGCCCTGCAGCTCGCCGCTCAGCGTGCGTGCCGCCGTTGGCGCTGACGCCAGCAAGGTCGTCGAAGGCAGCAGCAGGCCGAGGGCGAGGGCGCATCGAAGCAGGGCGGGCATCGGGGTCATTCCATGCGGGAATGACCCCGAGCATAGATGCCAGCGAAATGTTGCGCGCGCTGCACTGCCGCAGGAAGGGCGGGCTGGGGGGGGGGCACCCGCTCCCCGAGTTGATCACGTCCGCTACGGGGGTGATTCCGATACGATGTGTCGCCTTGATCTCTTTCTACTTTACCCAGGGTCCCGTCATGGTCGACCGTCTCGCCATTCTGCTTGAACGCTTTGCGGTTACCGCCTCGGTGTTCCATGCCGGCGCGCTGTGCGGCATCAACTCGCTGGCGGGCGAGGATGACGCTGGGCAGCTGCATCTGGTGCGACGTGGCCCGTTGCAGGTCAGCCATGGCCAGCAGACCGTCCAGGTCGAGGTGCCGAGCCTGCTGCTGTACCCACGGCCGATGCCGCATCGGTTCAGCACCGATCCGCAGCACGGCGCCGACATGGCCTGCGCTAATCTGCATTTCGAGGGCGGGCGGCTCAACCCGATCAGCGCGGCGTTGCCCGATTTCATCTGCCTGCCGCTGGCCGATCTCTACGGCGGCAACGCAGCGCTGGAGCTGCTGTTCGAAGAAGCCTTTGAGCAGCGCTGCGGGCGTGCGGCGATGGTCAACCGGCTGTTCGAGGTGGTGATGATCCAGGTGCTGCGGCAGCTGATGGAAGGGGGCGAGATGCGTGGTGGCCTGTTTGCCGGGCTGGGGCATCCGCGGCTGCGGCTGGCGCTGGTGGCGATGCATGAGGCGCCCGCACAGTCCTGGACCCTGGAAGACCTGGCCGAGGTGGCCGGCATGTCACGCAGCGTATTTGCTGCCAGTTTCCGTGAGGCGATGGGCACCACCCCGGGCCAGTACCTGCAGGGCTGGCGGGTGGGCCTGGCGCAGCAGGCACTGCGTCAGGGGCGCCCGTTGAAGCGGATCGCTGATGACGTTGGCTATGGTAGCGAAGCCGCGCTGTCGCGCGCATTCAAGGCACATACCGGGCAGTCGCCGCGGGAGTGGCGCGGACAGGCCCGCGCCGGCGCGGGCTGAGCCTCAGCCCAGCACCAGCCGGGCCAGTTTCATGCCACCGAACAGGCCAACCAGGCCCAGTGCCACCGAACCGCCGGCGTACAACGCTGCCAGGCCATGCTGGCCGCGCTGCAGCAGCAGACCGATTTCCAGCGCGTAGGTGGAGAACGTGGTGTAGCCGCCGAGGACGCCGGTGGCCAGCAGAAGGCGCAGCTGCGGCGACGCGCCATTGCGCAGGGCGAAGGCTTCGACCAGCGCGCCCATCAGCAGTGCACCGCTGATGTTGATCAGGAAGGTCGACCACGGCCACGGGTTGCCGACCGCTACCCGCGTACCGATCAGGTTGCAGGCATGGCGAAGGCAGGCGCCGAGCCCGCCGCCGACGAAGACCAGCAGATAATTGTTCAGTGCGTGCATCACATGCCTCGGTTGCGGGTTCGCTGATTTGATGGCGAACGCCGACGGCAGGCACGGCCCGCCATCGACGAAGACCGGTTCGTCCTGGCAGGAGCCATCAGCCCTTTCGGGCGGTTATCGGGGGAGCCCCATCCCCATCCGCGACCATGCTACCAGTGGTAGTGCATTCACGTCATCGAGGTCGTCAGCACCCGGATGACCTTGCCGCGGCTGAAGCCGTCCATCAGCAGTTCGAAGGCCAGCAGGTCCAGGGCCGCGTGGCGGCGATGGTCGATCTGCAATCCCTTCTCCTCCACCAGATGGCTGACCAGTTCGTAGGCGTCCTGCCAGACATCCAGGTGGGCCTGGCTGGGGATATAGGTATTGCCCCGCTCACCGACGCCAAGCCCGCTCACGCCGTACAGCAGTTCACGCGCGTCCAGTTTGGCCGCATCGGCGATGCGGAACAGCTGTTCGGCCTTCACATGGGCGGGGCTGACATGGTCGTTGAGCCAGTTGCTGATGGTTGCCGTCGTCGAATCGGCGGCGCGGGCCAGATCGGCCGGGCGAGGGTGCCCGGCTTTCTTCATGGCAATGGCGAGTCGTTGGCCGAGAGTATTCATCTATGCAAGCCAGCTTAACGCGTGGATCGCAAAGTTCCCTTGTTCCAAGAATAAGTCTGGTTAACAGAAGGACCGACCGTGACCGAATTCTGGAGCAAGGGGCAGGTACGCGCCCGGCTGGGTTTCCGGACCGATGCCGAACTGGCGCGCTTTTTTGGCATAAGCCGATCTGCCGTGTCGCAATGGCCCAAGAACTTCCCGATTCCTGCGCTACGCCAATACATCCTGCATCAGCGCTATCCCAACCTGTTCCCCGCGACTGAGGATACGCAGGGCGAGTAAGCCTCAACTGCGCCGCCTTTTGTCGCATATAGCACCCTAAGCGGCATTTGCTAAGTATGCTTAGCAACATTGGAAACTTCGATGAAACGGGGCTGGCCCATCAATGGCGCCTACCAGGGCGGGACCGGGGAAATCGGGGCAGTGTGTCGGGTCCGACCCATCCGGGCACCCCGTGTCCCCGTATGTGGTTTCGTGAACGATTAATAATTTCGATCACGAAAGTCGCGGTATGTAATTGACCTGTCGTGAAATCTATGACTAATTGGGATCAACCGGACGTGAAGCCCGGGAGTCTTTCAGTAGCTCGCAAGTGAGTCGGTAGACCGTCAACGATGCAGAACAAGTCCAACGGAGGTCGTATGGAATACGGCATGCATGGCTTGGCTGAACGGGTACGCCGCGAACTGGAAGCCAGTTATCACAAACACGGATGCGGTCCGGCGTTCTGGGATACCTATCAGCAGGTGCTGGACCGCCTGGTCCCGCAGGGGACCGAGCGTACCGAAGTCACCAATGAAATGGCGCTGATCATCGAGCAGCTGGGCATCGTCCGACGTGCGCAGCTGGTGCCGCCGCACGCCAACGGGCCGCGTTGATCTGTTGATTCAAAGCAGGCGCCAGGCGCCGCAGGCCAACAGCGCCAGCAGTATCGACAGCAGTGCCAGGGTCCGCGGTCGCCACCATTGCCGCGGTTGCCCGGCCATGGCCTGCGGACTGCAGTAGCGCACCAGCCCCGGGCCGAAACCGGCCTGGTGCTGCTGCCGCGAGCAGGCCTCCAGGCAGGCGCCGCAGGCCAGGCAATCGGCCTGAGGTCCCTGGCGGATATCCAGTTGCATCGGGCAGGCGCTGACACAGGCAGCGCAATCGGTGCAGTCGCCCAGGCGGTCGGCGCTGAAGGTGGGCATCGGTCCGGCCAGCAGCGGATGTGCAGCGCGGAACACGTAGTCCTGTGCGGTGGTCGGGTCGAGCAGGCCACGGCCGCGTCCGAGCACGCCCCCCAGCCCCGACGGACGCATGCCGCGCGGTTCGCCGCGGCGCGCGTCGTACAACATGCGGGGTGTATGCGGATCGGTCAGCAGCGGCTGCAGGCGCGCGAACGGGCACAGCGAACGGCACACCTGCTCGCGCAGGAAGCCGGCATTGCCCCAGGTGGCGGCGGCATAGAACAGCACCCAGAACGTTTCCCAGCCGCTCCAGCCGGCATGCGGCGCGGCGGCCACCAGTTCTTCGATCGGGCTGAACAGACCGACGAACGTGATGCCGGTCCACAGCGACAGCAGCCCCCATGCCACCTGGGTGGCAGGGCGCACGGCGGGCGCTGGCAAGGCCCGGGCCATGGCGCGCGCAATCCAGTCGAAGGCGCGGCGCCATAGCGTCTGTGGGCAGGCGTGGCCGCACCAGATGCGGCCGACGAGGTGGGTGAGCAGCGCGAGGCCCACCGCCAGCACCGCCAGCAACCCTATCAGCACGCCAACATCGCCGGGCCACAATGTCCAGCCAAACAGGTCAAAGCGCCGTGCGTTGATGTCCAGCAGCAGGGCCTGCCGCCCATTCCAGCGCAGCCATGGCAGGGCATAGAACAAGGCCAGCAAGAGCATGCTGAGTGCGGCGCGCCAATGCCAGCGGCGTGGGATTCCGGTGCAGGCCGTACTCATCCCAGCGGCAGCTCGTCGTCGTCGTCGCTTGGCATCGGTCGCTGCAGGTACCAAGTGACCGCGCTGGACAGTGCGGTCACCGACCAGAACATGAAGAATCCTGCCGTATAGCCCAGTTCGCGGCTGATCGCCGTACCCGGAAAGCTGATCGCCTGCAGACGCAGCGGGTCGACAAAGGCGAAGAACACCACGCTGGCCAGGCCTGCAGCGATGAAGCTGGGCCAGAGGATGGCGCCCCAGTGCTGGATCAGCTGCTGGCGGCGGCTGGGAGAGGGTCTGTTCATGCTGTCCCGGGTCGGAATGAGGGCGGCGCGTATACTCCGCCGAGGCTGGCGCAGCATCCGCAGGGCATGCTTCCTGCAGGAATGCCAGACTAGGTGCAGCGGACTGCGCCGACATTGATCTGGATCAACGGCGGTGCCGGCCGGCTACGGCACACTGCCGGCAAGCTTTGGATACCCCGATGAACGCAATATCGCCGCCTGTCCTGCCCGTCGCCTCGCCCGGGCTGTGCACTGAGCAGGAAGTGACCCGCCTGGTCCACGACTTCTATGCACGCGTGCGCGAGGAGGAGCGGTTGGGGCCTGTGTTCGAGGCACACGTCCACGACTGGCCGGAACATCTGGCGCAGCTGGTCGATTTCTGGTCGGCAATGCTGCGCGGCACGCGCCGCTTCAAGGGCTCGCCGATGTCCAAGCACATGGCCATCGAGCTGGACAAGGACCTGTTCGACCGCTGGCTGGTGCTGTTCCGGATCACCACCGCCGAGTGCGGCAACCCGCCCATGCAGGCGCTGGCCAACGACGTGGCCGCGCGCATCGGTGACACCTTCTGGAAGCGCTACCAGATGCTGCGCTGGCCGCAGGTCGGCCTGCCGGTGCTGGAAATCCCCACCCGCGATTGATCTGGGTCAAGGCGGTGGCGTCCGCCCGGCGCGATGCTGGCGGCATGGACACGTTCTCACCCGCCGCCGGCGGTCTTGCCTGGACCTTCGACCCCGACCTGCTGCGCCGGCATGACCGGCCGGGGCCGCGCTACACCTCGTATCCGACCGCGCCTCACTTCCACGATGGCTTCGATGCGCCGGCGCTGCGCCAGGCAATCGCCGACAGCAACCAGCTGGCCCGCGCGCTGTCGCTGTACGTGCATGTACCGTTCTGCTCCAGTCCCTGCTTCTACTGCGGCTGCAACCGGGTGATCACCCGCGACCGCGGCCGTGGCCACAGCTACGTCGCGCGCGTGCTGGCCGAGGCCGACCTGCTGGCGCCGCAGTTCGAGGACGGCCGTGAAGTCATCCAGCTGCACCTGGGCGGTGGCACGCCGAATTTCCTCGAGGCCGAGGCGATGACCACGCTGGTGGAAGGGCTGCGCCGGCGCTTCGATTTCAGCGATTCACCGCAGCGCGATTTCTCGATCGAACTCGATCCGCGCTTCATCGATACCCGCGATGTCGCCATGCTGGCGCGGCTGGGCTTCAACCGCGCCAGCCTGGGCGTGCAGGATTTCGACCCACAGGTACAGGAAGCGATCAACCGCGTGCAGGGCGTGCAGCAGACGCTGGACATCCTGCAGGCCTGCCGCGACAGCGGCATGCGTTCGGTCAACGTCGACCTGATCTATGGGCTGCCGGGACAGAGCCTGGAAGGGTTTGGCCGCACCCTGGAACGGGTGCTGGCATTGCGCCCGGATCGCCTGGCGGTGTACGGCTACGCACACCTGCCGCATCTGTTCCGCGCACAGAAGCAGATCGACGAACGCCGCTTGCCTTCGCCGGAAGACAAGCTGGCGCTGCTGGGCCTGGCGGTGGAGAGGCTCTCCACTGCGGGCTACCAGTACATCGGCATGGATCACTTCGCACTGCCGGAAGAAGATCTGTCACGCGCGCAGCGCGCCGGGCAGCTGCATCGCAATTTCATGGGCTATACCACCCACGCCGATACCGATCTGCTCGGCCTGGGCGTGAGTGCGATCAGCCACATCGGTGCCACCTACAGCCAGAATCCGCGCGACCTGCCGTCATGGGAGGATGCCGTGGACCAGGGGCAGTTGCCGGTGTGGCGCGGCGTGGCGCTCAGCGCCGACGACCAGCTGCGCGCAGAACTGATCCAGCAGCTGATGTGCCAGGGCGAAGTGGACGGTGCGGTGCTGGGCCAGCGCCATGGCGTGGATTTCGAGCAGTACTTCGCCGAAGACCTGCGTTCGGTGCAGCGGCTGCAGGAGGACGGTCTGGCCGAGTACCGTGACGGTGTAGTGCGCGCCAGCGAGCCTGGACGGCCGTTGCTGCGGCTGCTGGCGATGTGCTTCGACCCGTACCTGCGTGCGGCCTGCGAGCAGCCGCGCTACTCGCGTGCGATCTGACGTTCGTCGTGAAAAGTGCGATGGTGCCCGGAGCCGGAATCGAACCGGCATGGGGTTGCCCCCGGCGGATTTTAAGTCCGATGCGTCTACCAGTTTCGCCATCCGGGCCTGCAGCGCGGCGCCGATTGTAGCCCAGCTGCGGAATCCCGACCGGATTGCAGTGGAGCGGCGGTGTGCTTAACTGTCGCTCCCATTCATGTCATAGTCCAAAGCATCGTTCCCAGGGGGGAGCCACCCGATGTCGCTGCACGCGATTGCCTATGCCAGCGAGGCCCGCGCCGACCTGCAGACAACCGATCTTGACCGCCTGCTGGCCGATGCCACCGCATTCAACCGAGTAGCCGGTGTCACGGGTGTGCTGATGTTCGATGGCAGCCGTTTCCTGCAGTACCTGGAAGGCCCGGAGGATGGCATCGATTCGGTGTACCAGCGCATCGCCAATGCGCGCAGCCATGGACAACTGAAGGTGCTGTGCCGCGCGCCGGTGGCGCAGCGGGCATTCCCGCGCTGGTCGATGGGGACCCGGCGCATTGAGGCAGAACTGCTGGTACAGATCGTCGACGCCTCATGGCCGGGCTTCGTGCTTGGCTGCGGTGGCTTCGAGCGCCTGCTGCAGGCCTGGACCGGCGCCGATGGTGAACTGGAGCCGGCCGCGGTCGCACTGGGCTCCTGACCCCACCTTGGCGGCCGGGCACCCGGGCCGTTAGGCTGTAGCCTTTCTGGCATGGATCTTCCCGGAGTGGCAAAGCGAATGAGTAGGTCGGCCATGCCCATGGCAGTACGCATGCGATTTCAGCCGTTGCATGGGATGCGGCGTTGAGCGCGCCGCTTGCGGCAGCAGCGGCGCCGCGCTTCGCGGTGATCGGGCTGGGCTACGTGGGCCTGCCGCTGGCGGTGGCCTTCGGCCGGCACTGGCCCACGCTGGGCTTCGACATCGATGCTGATCGCATCGCCGAGCTCCGCGACGGCCAGGACCATACGCTGGAAATGGAGGCCGATGAGCTGGCCAGTGCACAGCAGTTGCAGTACGGCAGCGATCCGGCATTGCTCGATGCCTGCAATGTCTACATCGTTACCGTGCCGACCCCGATCGACGCCTATGAGCAGCCCGATCTGGAGCCGCTGCGTTCGGCAACGCGGCTGATCGCCAGCCACCTGCGTGCGGGTGACCTGGTGATCTACGAATCCACGGTCTACCCCGGCACCACCGAAGAGGTCTGCGTGCCGTTGCTGGAGCAGCTTTCCGGGCTGCGCTTCAACGAAGACTTCTACTGTGGTTACAGCCCGGAGCGGGTCAGCCCCGGCGACCGCCAGCGGCGCCTGGCCGATATCCGCAAGATCACCTCGGGGTCGACACCGGAAGTGGCTGCGGTGATTGATGGCCTCTACCAGCGCATCATCGCCGCCGGCACCTTCCCGGCGCCGTCAATGCGTGTGGCCGAAGCGGCCAAGGTGGTGGAGAACATCCAGCGTGACGTCAACATCGCGCTGGTCAATGAGCTGGCGCTGATCTTCGACCGGCTCGGCATCGACACCCAGGATGTGCTCGACGCCGCCGGCAGCAAGTGGAACTTCCTGCCATTCCGGCCGGGCCTGGTCGGCGGCCACTGCATCGGCGTGGACCCGTACTACCTGCTGCACAAGTCCGAGAGCGTGGGCTACCACCCGGACCTGATCCACACCGCGCGGCAGGTCAACAACCGCGTCGGCGAGCATGTGGCGTCGCGTGTGCTGGCAATGCTGGCCGAACGTGGCCGCGTACCTGCGCAGTCGCGTATCCTGGTGCTGGGCGTGACCTTCAAGGAGGATTGCCCGGACCTGCGCAACAGCCGCGCGCTGGAACTGGCGCAGCGCCTGCGTGATGCCGGCGCACAGGTGGAGGTCAGCGACCCGTGGGTCGGCCCGGCGGCATTGGCCGACGCGGGCGTGCACTGGCTGGCCGAGCCGGTGGCGGGGAGTTACGACGCCGTAGTCCTGGCAGTGGCCCATGCCCGATTCAAAGCCATGGATGACGCCGCAATCCAGGCGCTGCTGGCACCCGGCGGCATCGTCTACGACGTGAAATCGGCCTGGCCGCGCAATGTGGTTGACGGTCGCCTGTAAACGCCGGTGACGGCCGGCGCGGTAGACTCGCAGGCAGTTGCAACCAAGGAACGCCATGCACCGGTATATCGTCTACCTGCTCGCCATCCTGATGTTTCCCATCTGCCTGTGGTTGGCCACGATCTGGCCGGCCTGGTACTGGGGCGTCGGCCTGACTGCCGCGATGGTGGCGCTGGGGACCTGGGATCTGCTGCAGAAGCGCAGCACGCTGCGCCGCAACTATCCGGTGATGGCGCATTTCCGCTATGGCCTGGAATCAATCGGCCCGGAAATCCGCCAGTACTTCGTGCAGAGCGACCTGGAGGACGTGCCGTTCTCGCGCCAGCAGCGTGCGCTGATCTACCAGCGCGCAAAGAACGAAATGGACACGGTGCCCTTCGGTACCCTGCGCAGTACCTACGCGGTGGATTACGAGTGGATCAACCATTCGCTGGCTCCCACCTCCATTGCCAAGCATGATTTCCGCGTGCTGATTGGGCCGAACTGCGCCAAGCCTTATTCGGCCAGCGTGTTCAACATCTCGGCGATGAGCTTCGGTTCGCTCTCGGCCAACGCGATCCGCGCATTGAACGAAGGTGCGCGGCGCGGCGGCTTCTACCACGACACCGGCGAAGGTTCGATTTCGCCCTACCACCGCGAGATGGGCGGCGATCTGGTCTGGGAAATCGGCTCGGGCTACTTCGGCTGCCGTGACGAGAAGGGTGGTTTCAGCGAAGAGCGCTTCGTCGCCAACGCTACCGATGACCAGGTCAAGATGATCGAGATCAAGCTGTCGCAGGGTGCCAAGCCGGGCCACGGCGGCGTGCTGCCGGCACCAAAGGTGACCGCCGAAATATCGGTGACCCGTGGTGTTCCGATGGGGGTGGACTGCGTATCGCCGTCGCGTCACTCGGCATTCTCGACGCCGGTCGAACTGTTGCAGTTCGTGGCCCGGCTGCGCGAGTTGTCCGGTGGCAAGCCGGTCGGTTTCAAGCTGGCCATCGGCCACCCCTGGGAATGGTTCGGCATCGCCAAGGCGATGCAGGAAACCGGGCTGCTGCCGGACTTCATCGTGGTCGATGGCGCCGAGGGAGGCACCGGCGCGGCACCGGCTGAATTCGTCGACCATGTCGGCGTGCCGATGCATGAAGCACTGCTGCTGGTGCACAACACCCTGGTCGGCCTGGACCTGCGCGAGCGCATCCGCATCGGTGCCGCTGGCAAGATCACCAGTGCGTTCGACATCGCGCGCACCATCGCGCTGGGTGCCGACTGGTGCAATGCCGGCCGAGGCTTCATGTTCGCGCTGGGCTGCATCCAGTCGTTGAGCTGCCACACCGACAAGTGCCCGACCGGCATCGCGACCCAGGACCCCGCGCGCTGGAAGCATCTGGATGCACCGGACAAGGCCACCCGTGTATACAGCTATCACGAGCACACGCTGCATGCCTTGAAGGAACTGTTGTGCGCGGCGGGCCTGAACGATCCGGCCGAGCTGGGGCCGGAGCACATCCTGCGTCGCGTGTCGCCGGTGGAAATCCGTTCGCTGGCGTCGCTTTACCGTTACCTGGAACCGGGCGAGCTGCTGCACACGGTGCCCGACCATGCGGTGTTCCATGCATTCTGGGCCGATGCGCGCAGCGACTCGTTCCAGCCGCCGCCGAAGATCCAGGCTCTGCGCGCCAGCAAGTCGCGGTAGCGTGATGTTGTAGAGCCGAGCCCATGCTCGGCTGTTCTTCGTTCCGACCTCGCGATGACTGATTGAAAAGCAGTCAAGCATGGCTTGACTCTACAGAAAGGCAGCCGAGCATGGGCTCGGCGCTACAAGGAGGCGCCATGCAGTTCAGGACCGGTAGCATCGACGATGTCGCCACGCTGTGGGCGCTGCGCACGCGCTGTGTGCGCGAAACCTGCAGCAGCCATTACCCTCCCGAGGTCATTGCACCGTGGTCGGCCTCGCCGCCACCGTCGCAGTACGCGCGGCTGTTGTCGCAGGGCGGATGCGTGGTGGCCGAGGACGGGCAGGGTGGCCTGCTCGGCTTCGGCGTCTTTGATGTCGATGCCAATGAAGTCGACGCGTTGTTTGTCAATCCCGATCGTGGCGGCGAGGGGATCGGCCAGGCGCTGATGCAGCGCCTGTTGGCAATGGCCGATCGTGAGCGCGAGGTGGTGCTGTCGGCGTCGCTCAATGCCGTGCCGTTCTATCAACGGCAGGGCTTTGTCAGCGTGCGTGAGGAAGCCTATGCGCATCCCAGCGGTGTGGCGTTGGCCTCGGTGAGCATGCGCAGGCCGTGGTGATGTGGCGTCGAGCATGGGCTCGACGCTACCCCGCAGGCGTCACCGCTCCGCCAACCAACCGATCACGCCCTCGGCGGCACGCCGGCCACTGGCGTAGCACGCGGTCAGCAGGTAGCCGCCGGTGGGGGCTTCCCAGTCCAGCATTTCACCGGCGCAGAACACGCCGGGAACGGCCCGCAGCATCAGGCCGTCATCCAGCGCATCCAGGCGCACGCCACCGGCGGTGCTGATCACCTCGGCCATCGGCCTTGGGCGCAGCAGGCGCAGCGGCAGGCGCTTGAGCGTGGCAGCCACAGCCGGCAGGTCGTTGCCGGCCTCCCTGCCAAGAATCTCGAACACGAGTGCGGCCTTCACCGCATCCAGACCCGCCTGGCGGCGCAGGTGCTCGCCGAAGCTTCGGCCCTTGCGGGGACGTGACAGGTCGGCCAGCAGGCGCGCCTCGTCGCGACCGGGCACCAGGTCCAGCCACAGCATTGCGTGGCCATCGCGGTTGATGGTCTCGCGCAGGTCGGCGGCCAACGCGTAGACCAGACTGCCTTCAATGCCATATTCGCTGGCCACGCACTCGCCCTGCAGCGACCGCGGTTGTCCAGCCAGGTCGATCCAGTGCGCGATCACCGGCTTCAATGGTGCGCCGGCATTGCGCTGGGCAAAGAACGGCGTCCAGTCCACGTCGAAGCCACAGTTGGCTGACTGCAGCGGCGCGATGTCCACGCCACGCGCCTGCAGTGGCACGACCCAGGCGCCATCACTGCCCAGCTGCGGCCAGCTGCCCCCGCCCATCGCCAGCACGGTGGCATTGGCGCGGACATCGACTTCGCCCGCATCGGTGGCAAAGCGCAGGGCGCCGTCGTCGCTCCAGCCGATCCAACGGTGGTTGGCGTGCAGGCGCACGCCCTGTTCCTTCAACCGGCGCACCCAGCCGCGCAGCAGCGGCGCCGCCTTGCGGTCGACCGGGAACACGCGGCCGGAGCTGCCCACATAGGTTTCCACGCCCAGGCCGTTGGCCCAGTCACGCAGTGCCTGTGCGTCGAAGCCGTCCAGCCAGCTGCCGACCACAGCGGCCTGCTCGCGGTAGCGGCTGTCGAACAACGGCCGCGGATCGGAATGGGTGAGGTTGAGGCCGCCCTTGCCGGCGATCAGGAACTTGCGGCCAGGCGACCCCTTGGCCTCGTACAGGTCGACCTCCAGCCCAGCGGCACGCAGGTGTTCGGCGGCGAACAGGCCCGCCGGGCCGCCGCCAATGACGACCACCCGATGGGGCATGGCAGCATTACGGTTTGACATCGAGCAGCTCGACGTCGAACACCAGCGACGAGCCCGCCGGAATCGGGCCGACCTTGCGGTCCCCGTAACCGTAGTCCGGCGGAATCATCAGCGTACGCTTGCCACCGACCTTCATGCCGGCCACGCCCTCATCCCAGCCGCGGATGACCTGGCCGGCGCCGAGCGCGAAGGTGAACGGCTCGCCGTGCTTGAAGGAGCTGTCAAAGGTCTTGCCGTGCTTGGTTTCGGTACGGTTGTCGTAGATCCAGCCGGTGTAGTGCACCGTGACCTTGTTGCCGGCGATGGCTTCGGCGCCGGTGCCGGGCACGGTATCGATCCGCTCGAAGGTCGTCAGCGTGCCGCCGGGCGGCGGGCCGGATGGTTCGGTCGAGCAGCCAGCGGCGGCGAGGGACAGCAGCAGGGGGAGCAGCAGGCGGCGCATCGGGCGTCTCCAGAAGGGCGCGGGGCGAGGGCGGCAAGGGTAGCGCATCGGCGCCGGGTATCATGGGGCCATGGCAAAACTCCTGCTCAATCTGCGCAATGTCGGCGACGACGAATATGCCGATGTCTGCACGCTGCTCGATCAGCACGGCATCGCCTGGTATCGCACCGAACCCAGCCCGTGGGGCATTTCCAATGGTGGCCTGTGGCTGCGCGACGACGCTGATCATCCGCGTGCGAAGGCGCTGATGGCGGAGTACCAGGCGGCGCGCGGCGTGCGCGTGCGGGCTGAACGCGAGCAGGCATTGCGCGAGGGGACGGCGGAGACATTCGGCAGCCTGTTCCGGCGCCGGCCGGCCTATGTGGTGCTGGTGCTGCTGGCGATGGCCGGTGCGGCGGCACTGGTGTTGCTGCCGTTCGTGCTGTTGCGGGGGTAAGGGGGCGCGGCCGGGTTGCACCCGGCACCCGCAGAGGCAACGGCAACGTCAAAAGCTGGTTTCCGTGGGATGGCGCGGCGGTGTGGGCAGGCGGGACACGCCGTAGACCCCGCTTCGCGGTCCGGCCCAGCCGCTGGCGGCTGTGCGTTCGGGCGCTTGCGAAGCAGTGCTTCGCAAGCAAAGCGCCTCGCCCCTGGGGGCTCGATGGCGCCTTGCTCGTGTGCGCTGTCCTGCGCACACGGCAAGACCGGGGTTGGGCGTCCTGCCCAACCCGCCCGAGGCATGCCTCGGGCCCATGGCGCCAACGGTCCCGCCTGCCCACACCGCCCCGCCTCTGACAAGTTCTGGGTACCTGCCGGGGTCGGATCCCTCTGCCGCGCAGAGGGCTCTGACCCCTGAATCTGTCTGTGCGGGCGGGAGGCGCTAAAATGGCGGGATGATCGCCAATACCGCTGCCTATCATTTCGCCGTCATCGACGCCCCCCAGGCCCTGTGCGACCAGCTGCTGGTCCTTGCCGAGACGGCGCAGCTGCGCGGCACGATCCTGGTGGCGGGCGAGGGACTGAACCTGTTTCTGGCGGGGGCGCCGGAGGCGGTTGAGGGCTTCTATGCAGCGCTGCATGCCGATGCGCGTTTCGCCGACATGCGGGTCAAGACCAGCCTGAGCAAGCATCAGCCGTTCGCGCGGCTGAAGGCCAAGGTGAAGGACGAGATCATCAGCTTCCGCCGCGATGACGGCCAGCCGCTGGACTATCCGCGCGCACCAGCGGTTGATCCGGCCACCGTGCAGCGTTGGTTGCGGCAGGGGCATGATGACGCCGGCAAGCCGGTGGTGATGCTCGATACCCGCAACCTGCAGGAAGTGGAGTACGGCACCTTCAAGGATGCGCTGGTGTTGCCCATCCGCAAGTTCACCGACCTGCCCGAGGCGCTGGCGCCGCATCGCGATGCGCTGCGGGACAGCACCGTGGTCAGTTTCTGCACCGGCGGCATCCGCTGCGAGAAGGCCGCGCTGTGGATGGTCAATGACGGCATGGACAATGTGCTGCAGCTCGATGGCGGCATCCTCGGCTACTTCGAGGAGGTGGGCGGCGAAGGCTACGAAGGCCGCTGCTTCGTGTTCGATGAGCGCGTGGCGCTGGATGCCGAGCTGAAGCCGATGGTCGACCAGCCACTGCCCGAGCCGCGCCCCAGCGCGTTCTGACGCTTGCCCGGTAGAGCCGGCCGCTGGCCGGCTGCCAGGGCACGTTGCCCGCCGGCCAGCGGCCGGCTCTACCGGACCAAGCGCGGTGGGCGCTGAACCCGCCCTACGGGAATCAGCATCCCGCCACCGTCACTGGCCGCTGCGCCCGGCCGCCCCCATGCAGAGGTGATCCTGTGACGGAAAAGCGCCTGATGATCCCGTTGTCGATCCTTGACCTGGCCCCGGTCTGCGAGGGCAGTGACACCACCGCCGCCTTCGCTAACATGCTGGAACTGGCCCAGCACGCCGATGCGCTGGGCTACCGCCGCTACTGGCTGGCCGAACACCACAACATGCCCGGCATCGCCAGTGCCGCCACCGCCGTGCTGATCGGTCATGTTGCCGGTGGCACCCAACGCATCCGGGTCGGCGCGGGCGGCATCATGTTGCCCAATCATGCCCCGCTGCAGGTGGCCGAGCAGTTCGGAACGCTGGCCTCGCTGTATCCGGACCGCATCGACCTTGGCCTGGGCCGTGCGCCGGGCACCGATCAGCCGACCGCACGTGCACTGCGCCGCTATTTCGACAGCGCCGACCAGTTCCCGCAGGACGTGCGCGAGCTGCTGCACTACTTCGAGCCGGTCCAGCCTGGACAGGCGGTGCAGGCCGTTCCGGGTGGTGGCCTGCGGGTGCCGACCTGGATCCTCGGATCAAGCCTGTTTGGCGCACGCATGGCGGCCTCGATGGGCCTGCCGTATGCATTCGCCTCGCATTTCGCGCCGGACGTGATGGACGAAGCGCTGGCGGTGTACCGCCGCGAATTCCGCCCCTCGGCCACGTTGAAGCAGCCGCACGCGATGCTGGCCCTGAACGTTGTTGCCAGCGACAGCGAGGCCGAGTCGCGTCGCCTGTTCACCAGCCAGCAGCAGAGTTTCGTCAACCTGCGCCGCGGCCGGCCGGGCAAGATCCCGCCGCCGATCGACGACATTGAAGCCTTCTGGGAGCCGCACGAAAAGTTCGGCGTGGAACGGGCCCTGGCCTGCACCGTGCTGGGCGATCCGCAGCAGGTGGCCGAGGGTATCGCCGCTTTCGTTGAGCGGCACAAGCCTGACGAGCTGATGCTTACTGCCAACCTGTATGACCATCGTGCGCGCCTGCGTTCCTTCGAGCTGGCGATGAACGCCTGGCATGGCCGCCACGCGGGCTGAACAACCGCGTCACGGCCCGTTGCGGCCGATCCGCGTCTGATGGGGGCTCCCCACTTCTGGAGTCCCCACCATGGCCGAGACCCGCGCCGAACACATTGCCCAGCTGGCTGAACTGATCAAGGACGTGGAGGTGGCGATGTTCACCACCACCGGCGTCGACGGGCGACTCTACAGCCGGCCGTTGGCCACCCAGCAGGTCGCCTTCGACGGTGACCTGTGGTTCGTGATCACCGCCGACAGCCCGAAGGTGGCCGAGATCGCGCTCGACCCGCGCGTCAATGTGGCCTATGCCTCGCCATCGAAGAACACCTATGTGTCTGTGGCGGGGCGGGCGCGGGTTGTCGATGATCGCGCGAAGATCGAAGAGCTGTGGTCGCCGGCGATGAAGCTGTTCTTCCCCGCCGGCAAGGAAGACCCCAACCTTCGCCTGATCCACGTGCGCGCCGATAGCGCCGAATACTGGGATGGCCCGGGCACCTTGCTGGGCAAGGCATTGAGCTTCGTGCTGTCGGCGGTGCAGGACGATCCGGCACCGCTGGCGGACAACGGATTCGTCGACCTTCGGTGATTGCCGCATCCACGCGTTGCGTGGATCTAGCGGATGCCGGTAGTGCCGGCCGTTGGCCGGCTACCCTGGAAACGTGGCAGCCGGCCATCGGCCGGCTCTACCGGATGCCGCTTCAGAACCAGCGCTGGAAAAGTTCCACTGTATAGCCCACCAGCTGCCCCGAACTGAAGCCGAAGAACGCGATCGCCACCAGCGCTGCGATCCAGTTGAACAGCATCAATGCACCATCGCGCTCCAGCAGCGCCAGCGAGAACAGCAGCAGCTGGAAACCGAACAGGAAGTTGGTGAACGGAATCGGCAATGACAGCAGGATGCCCAGCAGTACCAGCAGCAGGCCGCTGAAGGCGTGCGCGGGCAGCGGTGTCAGCAACTGCGGCAGGCGAGGCTTCAGCATCCTGTCCAGTCGCCGCAACGGGCGATCGATACGGTCCAGGAAGCGGTGCATGGTGCCGCGCTTCGGCCCGCGTCGGGCAATGAAACCGGGCAGCCAGGGCCGGCGCAGGCAACACAGCATCTGCAGTCCGATCAGGACCACGAGTGGGCCGCTGACCGCACCCCCCATGCCCGGGATCGGGATGAACGAGGGCAGGATCGCCACGAACAGGAACACGCCAAACGCGCTCTGCTGCAGGTTGCTGAGGATCTGGCCGAGCGGCATGTGCTCGGCGGGATCGCCGGAGGCGAACATCTCCAGCAGGGTGCGGATGCCCTCGTTGCGGTAGGTCGGGCGCTGCGCGCCCTGGCCCTGGCCGGCCTCAGGCGGTGAGCTCATCGGCCTGCTCGTCGGATAACGTGCGCAGCAGCAGCTTGTCCACCCGCGCACCGTCCAGGTCGACCACCTCGAAGCGCCAGCCGGCCCAGTCGAAGTACTCGCCTGCGTGCGGGATGCGGCCGAAGTAATGGATGCACATGCCGGCCAGCGTGTAGTAGTCGCCATCCTCGGCATCGGGCAGGTCGTTGCTTCCGATCAGCTCGCGCAGGTCCTCGATCGGCAGCGAGCCGTCGACCAGCAGCGAGCCGTCCTCGCGGGTCACCACCAGTGCGTCTTCATCGGCATTCTCCACCGCCTGCAGGCGGCCAACCACGGCGCCCATCAGGTCGCTGATGGTCACCAGGCCCTGGATCTCGCCGTACTCGTCCACCACCAGCGCCATCGACTGCTGCTCCTCGCGGAAGATCTCCAGCAGCTTCATCGCGTGGGTCGATTCGGAGACGTACAGCGGTTCGCGCAGGGTCTGGAACAGCGCGTTGTCGCCGCGCGCCATGCGCGTGGCCAGCGATTTCAGCTCCAGCACGCCGACCACGTCCATGTCGTTGTCGCGGTATACCGGGTACCGCGAGAACTCGTGCTCGGCCATGATGTCCAGATTGCGCTCCAGCCCGGCCTGGGTGTCGAGCCAGGCAATGCGGTTGCGCGGGGTCATCAGGCTGTCGGCGGTGCGGTCGCCCAGGCGCATGACGCGGTTCATCATGTCGCGCTCGTGGGCGTCGATCACGCCAGCTTCGTGGCTCTCGGCCACCAGCATCCGGATCTCTTCTTCAGTCACCTGCGCGGCCTCGTCCTTGCCCAGGCCCAGCACCTTCAGTACCAGCTGGGTGGTCTTGGACAGGAGCCAAACGAAGGGCAGGGCCAGCCTGGCCAGCCAGCTCATCGGCATCGCGACCAGGCCGGCAATGGCCTCGGAGCGGGTCAGGGCCAGACGCTTGGGCACCAGTTCGCCGAAGATCAGCGTGATGAAGGTGATCAGCGAGACCGCCAGGGCGGTGCCTACTTCGCGCGCGTACGCAAAGCCGGGCATCAGGCCCTGCAGCCAGCCGGCGATCGCGTCGCCGATCGCATCACCACCGAGGTAGCCGGTCAGTACGCCGATCACGGTGATGCCGATCTGCACCGTGGACAGGAAACTCTCCGGCTTCTCCGAAAGCTCCAGCGCCTTGGCGGCGCGCTTGGAGGTGGCGGCCATCTGCTTCAGGCGGCTCTTGCGCGAGGTCATGACCGACATCTCGGACATGGCGAAGAAGCCGTTCAGTAGAACCAGCGCGAAGACAATCAGGATCATTTCAAACACGGGCGTCGTCCCCGGTTGGTGGCAGGGAGGGCGGGTGCTTGCGATGGCGGCTGGCGCTCAGGAACAGGGTCCGGCGCGGCGCAGGGGGATAAGGGTCGTCGTCCATAAGGTGCGCCCGGAGGCGCGCTGGCATCTTAGCAAAGGGGCGTGGCAGGGTGGCAACCGCCTGTTCAGGTTGGGGGTCCCAGAGCCCGGAAAGGGCGCGGGGATACCCGTGATGGTCATCTAGCCGTCATAATTCGCTCTGGTGCCGTCCTTCCCGCGACGGCTGACAGGTTTCTCAATGTTCTCTCTGCAGACCATTTTCGGTTCCGGCAAACAGTTCTACACCCTGCTTGATGAGGCTGCCGTCGCGGCTTCCGATGCCGCCAAGGCGCTGCATTCGATGCTGCGCGAGGCCGATCGCCAGCCCGCGCTGGACGCCTTCAAGCTGGCCCGCCTGCGCGAACGCGCGGCCTCGGACAAGATCAGCCAGGCGCTGGTCGACAGCTTCATGACCCCGATCGAGCGCGAAGACATCGAAGCGCTGGGTTCGGCCCTGTACAAGATTCCGAAGCAGATCGAGAAGTTCGCCGATCGCTATTCGCTGGCCACGACCCACCTGGAGCACATCGACTTCGCGCCGCGCGCGGCGATGCTGGAACAGGCCGCCGGCGTGGTGGTGGAGATGGTGGCTGACCTGCGCCACATGAACCTGGACCGGATGACCGCGCTGAACGAGAAGCTGCGCTCGCTGGAGAACGAGGCCGACCGCCTGATGCTCGAGCTGTACCGCGACATCTACTCCGGTCGCCTGGACAACCTGCAGATGTTCCTGCTGAAGGAATTCTTCGAGATCCTGGAAAAGGCCATCGACCGTTGCCGCGAGGCCGGCGTGGTGGCGTACCAGATCGTGTTGAAGAACAGCTGACGGACGCCGCCGCATGTTGACCCTTGTCCTGGTGGTGATCCTGGCCGCGCTCGTCTTCGAGTTCATCAACGGCTTCCACGACACTGCCAACTCCATTGCCACCGTAGTGGCGACCAAGGTGCTCTCGCCCGGCTGGGCGGTGATGCTGGCCGCCTTCATGAACCTCATCGGTGCGCTGACCGGTACGGCGGTGGCGCTGACCATCGCCTCGGGCCTGCTCAACACCAACGTGGTCGAGGTCACTCCGCAGGTGATCCTGTGCGCCCTGCTGGGCGGCATCATCTGGAACCTGATCACCTGGTGGAAGGGCCTGCCGTCCTCGTCCTCGCACGCCCTGATCGGTGGCCTCTGCGGTGCCGGTCTGGCCGCGGCCCACAACAACTGGGACGCGCTGATCTGGTCGGAGCGCCTGGGCAGCTGGGCGCAGAACAAGGGCCTGCTGTGGAAGGTGTTCGTGCCGATGATCACCTCGCCGATCGCCGGCTTCCTGCTCGGCATCGTGGTGATGGTGCTGCTGTGGGCGCTGATCGCCGGCCTGGCCAAGGTCGGTGGCGCCATCGGCCGCCTGGCCCGTCCGCGCATCGTCAATGCCTTCTTCGGCAAGGCGCAGATCGCCTCGGCGGCCTACATGGGCTTCGCCCACGGCCACAACGACGCGCAGAAGACCATGGGCATCATCGCGATGACCCTGATTGGTGCCGAAGCCACCGGCGCACTGAACGATCTGCCGTCCTGGCTGGCATTCATGCACCCGGACGCGCACGCCGGTGACGGCATCGCCATGTGGATCGTACTGACCTGTGCAGTGGTGATGGCTGCCGGTACCGCCTCGGGTGGCTGGAAGATCATCAAGACCCTGGGCCACAAGATGGTCAAGCTGCACCCGATCCACGGCTTCGCCGCGGAGACCAGCTCGGCCACCATCCTGACCCTGGCGGCCCACTTCGGCATGCCGGTCTCGACCACGCACAGCATCTCCACCGCGATCATGGGCGTCGGTTTCGCCAAGAACCCGCGTTCGCTGAAGTTCGGCGTGATCGAGCGCATTGTCTGGGCCTGGATCCTGACCATCCCGGCCGCCGGCGGCTGTGCGTACCTGATCCTGAAGCTGTTCGAGATGTTCGGCTGGACCTGATCGCCACGCCAAGGTGCACACGAAAAAGCCCGCCGACCACCGGCGGGCTTTTTCATGGGCAAAGAATTTTTCCGCACACAACGTGTCGACCAAGGTCGACACCTACCAGAGCAGAAACAGGGATCCGATCCCGTGCCGACCAACGGTCGGCACCCACCAGCAGCAGCGGGAAACTGTCGAAGGCGGGGTGGGTCCGGTTGCGGGGGTGTGAGCGGCATGGATGCCGCGACCAAGCCCCCATGGACGGGTTTACGGCGTCCCCCGCAACCGGACCCGCTCCGCCAACCCACGGAATGCCCGCTTTTGCAGTTGCAGTTGCCGTTGCAGTCAGCGGGTGCCGGGCCGCAGTCCCGGCCGACCCTCCTCAATTGCGTTGGAACAGCGCCTGCACATCCCTGCGGAACGCCGCCTGGCTGTCGGCCCGGCTGTAGAACATGTGCCCGCCCGGATAACTGCGCACCTGCACCCGGTCCGGATTGCTGCCCATCGTCGGCATCTGGTCCACGGTCAGGATCGAACCCATGAACGGGCACGACAGGTCGTTCCAGCCATGCACGATCAGCACCTGCAGGTGCGGGTCGATCGCCACGGCCTGGCGCAGCTGGGTCACCGCGCCATCGCGCAGCTCGCCATTGCGGTCCCACAGCCGGTTCACGTCGTAGTTCAGCGCCTGGTACCGCGCATCCACCTTCCAGCCGACCACGCGCGTCACGAAGTCGACCATCGCCGTGGTGGTCGGCGCGATGATGCTGTCCAGCAGCGGATCGTTGGCGCGCTGCTCCGGATCGTTCGGGAATGGATCGAACGCGGTTACGTTGGAATCGTAGCGGCTGCCCAGCGTGCCCTTGTCGCGGAACACTTCACGCAGGTAGGCCTGGGTTTCCAGCCGACCACCGGCACGGCGCACGAACTGCGGGTCCAGCCCGGTCAGTTCGGTCACCCGGCGCAGCATTGCCTCGGTCGCCTGCGGATCGCTGCGGCCCTTCATCAACGCGGTGGCGTAGTCGCCACGGGTGTATTCCACTACTTCGCGCATCGCTGCATCGGTCAGCTTGCCCTGGCGCTCCAGGTGCGCGGCGGCGATCGACGGCAGCGTCTGCATCCACGCCATCGGCGAGACATCGGCGTTGTCTTCCAGGGTCGGGCTCAGGTAGGGCGAGACCAATACCAGGCCGTTCATCGCAACACCCAGCCGGGTCTGCAGATAGTGGGTGATGCGTGGGCCGCGGTAGCCGCCGTAGCTCTCGCCGGTCAGGTACTTGCGCGACGCCATGCGCTGGTTGCGCAGCAGCCAGTCGTAGATCGAGCGTGACAGGTATTCGATGTCGGCGCTGGGGTTGTACAGCGCCTTCTTCGCTTCGTCGTCGCCGATGCGCGCGCGGCTGAAGCCGGTCCCGACCGGATCAATGAACACCAGATCGGTGAAGTCCAGCCAGGTGCCGGGGTTGTCGTGCAGCGTCGCCGGCGCCGACGCGCTGTCACCCTCGGAGCCGAAGGTCACCACCTTGGGCCCGATCGCGCCCATGTTGAGGTAGACCGACGATGCCCCGGGGCCGCCATTGAGCGCGAAGGTCACCGGCCGGTCCTTGCCCGGCATCGTGTAGGCGGTAAACACCACGTCGGCGATCACCTTGCCCTTGGCATCGCGTACCGGCAGGGTGCCGACGGTGGCGGTGTAGTCCAGGGTGCGGCCGGCCAGGCGCATGCTCTGGCGGGCCGAGGCGTCTGCGGGCAACGCAGGTGCCTCGGTCTTGTCGTCCTTCGGATCGGGCTTGGCGTCGGCATCAGGCGCGGCCAGCACGCTGGCTGGGGCGATGAGCAGGCCGACGCAGAGCGCGGCAGTGTGCAACAGGGACTTCATGGCACCGGGTGGGCAGCGGAAGGGGATTGCGATGCTAGGCCGGTGGCGGCCCATGTCGTATGTGTCCAAAGGCATGGCCGTGCGTTGCGGCCGCTATTGGCCAGCTTGGGTCAAGCGGACAGGGCGGTTGCCGCTTTGTCATCGGCAAGCAGGCCATAGACGGCCGAGTCGGCCAGTTCCCCCTGGATGCGCCAGCGCTGGCGCAGCACTCCCTCGCGGCGGAAGCCCAGGCGTTCGAGCACGTGCGCGGAGGGTGCGTTGCGCGGGTCGATCTCGGCTTCCACGCGATGCAGGTGGAGGGTGCCGAACAGGTAGGCCAGTACCTGCTGCAGGGCCTCGTGCATGTAGCCCTGGCCCTGGCGATCGGGTGCCAGCAGGTAGCCGATCTCGGCGCGGGCTGCAGTGCGGTCCACTGCAAACACCACGCAGATGCCCAGCAGTGGACCTTCCAGCGATTCGCGCACGGCCAGCTTCAGCTGGGTACCGATGGCATGGGCGGCGAGATCATCGTCGATCTGTTCGCGCGCCTCGGCCTGTCGCGTCCAGGCCGGATGATTCCACCAGCGCATCACGTCGGGATTGGACTGCAGCGCGAACAGCGCGGCGGCGTCGTCACGGCGGATCGGGCTCAGGACCAGCCGTGCGCTGTGCAGCGGCAGGTCGGGGAACAGCAGCGAGTGGCTGGCCAATACGGTGGTCCACGCGGATGGACGCGCATTATGGCGCCGCCGGGTTTGCCGATGGGGGCGGCATGCCCGGGGCGGATGGGTCGGATCCCTTTCCCGGCGGGAAACGGATCCGACCCCGCGAGGGATCAGACTTCCAGCGAAGCCAGGTCGCCCTTCGACTCCAGCCAGCCCTTGCGGTCGGACGCGCGCTTCTTGGCCAGCAGCATGTCCATCAGCGAGCGGGTCTGCTCGCCATCGTCCACGGTCAGCTGGACCAGGCGGCGCGTATCCGGGTGGATGGTCGACTCGCGCAGCTGTGGCGGGTTCATCTCGCCCAGGCCCTTGAAGCGGGTGACGTTGATGGCGCCCTTGATCTTCTCGCGCTCGATCTTGTCCAGCATCGAGCGCTTTTCTTCCTCGTCCAGGGCATAGAACACCTGCTTGCCCACATCGATGCGGAACAGCGGCGGCATCGCCACGAACACATGGCCGGCATCGACCAGTGCCGGGAAGTGCTTCAGGAACAGCGCGGTCAGCAGCGTTGCGATGTGCAGGCCGTCGGAGTCCGCGTCGGCCAGGATGATCACCTTGCCGTAGCGCAGGCCGCTGATGTCGTCCTTGCCGGGGTCGCAGCCGATGGCGATGGCCAGGTTGTGTACTTCCTCCGAGGCCAGCACGCTGTTGGACGAGACTTCCCAGGTGTTCAGGATCTTGCCACGCAGCGGCATGATCGCCTGGAAATCCTTGTCGCGAGCCTGCTTGGCGCTGCCGCCTGCCGAGTCACCTTCCACCAGGAACAGCTCGGTGCGCGACAGGTCCTGGCTGATGCAGTCTGCCAACTTGCCGGGCAGGGCCGGGCCCTGGGTGATCTTTTTGCGGACGACCAGCTTCTCGGTCTTCAGGCGCGCGCTGGCACGCTCGATGGCGATCTGCGCGATCTTCTCGCCCAGTTCCACGTTCTGGTTCAGTAGCAGGCTGAACGCATCATGGGCGGCACCTTCGACGAAACCGGCGGCCTGGCGCGAGGACAGGCGCTCCTTCGTCTGGCCGCTGAACTGTGGGTCGGTCATCTTCAGCGACAGCACGAACGACACGCGGTCCCACACGTCTTCCGGGGCCAGCTTGACGCCACGCGGCAGCAGGTTGCGGAAGTCGCAGAACTCGCGCAGCGCTTCGGTCAGGCCGGTGCGCAGGCCGTTGACATGGGTGCCGTGCTGCGCGGTGGGAATCAGGTTGACGTAGCTTTCCTGCACCAGCTCGCCTTCCGGCAGCCAGGCCACGGCCCAGTCAACTACCTCGGTGTCCTTCTTCAGGTTGCCAACGAACAGGTCGGCCGGCAGCGATTCGCGCTCGCCCAGCTCCAGCTTCAGGTAATCGCGCAGGCCGTCTTCGTAGTACCAGGTATCGACTTCACCGGTGGCTTCATCGGTCAGCTTCACGGTCAGGCCCGGGCACAGCACGGCCTTGGCGCGCAGCAGGTGCTTGAGCGCGCGCACCGCGAACTTCGGCGTATCGAAGTACTTCGGGTCCGGCCAGAAGCGCACGCGGGTACCGGTGTTCTTCTTGCCGACGCTGCCGACCACTTCCAGCGGCGTGGCACGGTCGCCGTTGCGGAAGGTGATGCGGTGTTCGGCGCCGTCGCGCTTGATGTGCACTTCCACCAGGGTCGACAGCGCATTGACCACGCTGACGCCGACGCCGTGCAGGCCGCCGGAGAAGGTGTAGTTGTTGTTGCTGAACTTGCCGCCCGCGTGCAGGCGCGTGAGGATCAGCTCGACACCCGGGATCTTCTCCTCCGGATGAATGTCCACTGGCATGCCGCGGCCGTCATCGCTGACCTCCACGCTGCCATCCTTGTACAGGGTGATCTCGATCGAACGGGCGTGACCGGCGAGGGCTTCGTCCACCGAGTTGTCGATCACTTCCTGCGCCAGGTGGTTCGGGCGCGCGGTGTCGGTATACATGCCGGGACGGCGCTTGACCGGGTCAAGGCCGGACAGGACTTCAATATCGGCGGCGTTATAGCGGGCGTTCATCTGTCTTCGAAAGCTTGGAGCGACGGGCAAGTGTGGGGTCTGGCACGGGAATTTGCACGCCTGCGGTTCAGTCTCGGCGGCGCAGAGGAGGTAAAATAGCCCTCGCTGGAATCTGAACGCCGGCGGCCCGTTGGGTCTGAACGTCCAAGCCATACCGCGAGGAGGACCTCATGAAGAAGTTGCTGACCATTGCGATCCTGGCCGCTGCCGCCGTTGCAGTGCCGCTGGTGGTGGCGCAGAACGCCGGCCAGCCGGCCCCGCAGCAGGGTGACCAGGCCGACAAGGCGCAGGCCGAGGCCGATGCCAAGGCCAAGCGTCGGGCCCAGGCCAATGCCGAAATGAAGGCGCAGGGCCAGCCGGCCCCGCAGCAGGAAGAGGAAGAGGAAGCGCGCAAGAAGCGCTGATCCCGCAACCTGCCAGGCGCCCTTGCGACAAGGGTTGCGCACCGAAACGCCCCGCCGAGCGGGGCGTTTTTTGTTGGATCGGCCGCACAAGCCCCTTGGGTTGGCGGCCATCAATCTGTAAACTATGGCTTTCCGGGAGTAAGTGCGTGTCCACCCTTTGCGAATGGGCTGGAGCGGCCAAGCGTGGCTTCCAGCATGGCGGGTCGCAGGTGACGGTCGATTTGACCGGCACGGTCGCCCCGACCTCGCACGATGGTTCCCGTCCGGCGCCTGCCGCCGCACGGATCCGCACCTCCCTCGCTGCCACAGCGAACCGGAAAACCCCCTCTGAGCACCATGCCCGCCCTCCGGGTGCGCGTGGTGCTGCCGTTTTCCATTTCCAGACAGGATGCTTGCAGCCATGACTCCCTTGATTTTCGTAACCGGCGGCGTGGTGTCCTCGCTCGGCAAAGGCATTGCCGCCGCGTCGCTGGCCGCCATTCTCGAAGCCCGTGGCCTGAAGGTCACGATGATGAAGCTCGACCCGTACATCAACGTCGACCCGGGCACCATGAGTCCGTTCCAGCACGGTGAGGTCTATGTCACCGACGACGGCGCCGAGACCGACCTCGACCTGGGCCACTACGAGCGCTTCGTGCGCACCCGCCTCAGCCGCAAGAACTCGGTCACCACCGGCCGCATCTACGAGAACGTGATCCGCAAGGAGCGCCGCGGCGACTACCTGGGCGCGACCGTGCAGGTCATTCCGCACATCACCGACGAGATCCGTCGCTGCATCGACGAAGCCACCGAAGGCTATGACGTGGCACTGGTCGAGATCGGCGGCACCGTTGGCGACATCGAGTCGCTGCCGTTCCTGGAGGCGATCCGCCAGGTGCGCACCGAACGTGGCCCGGAGAAGGCGCTGTTCATGCACCTCACCCTGGTGCCGTACATCGGCGCCGCCGGCGAGCTGAAGACCAAGCCGACCCAGCACTCGGTGAAGGAACTGCGCTCGATCGGCATCCAGCCGGACGTCCTGCTGTGCCGCTCCGAGCAGGCGGTGCCGGATTCGGAGCGCCGCAAGATCGCCCAGTTCACCAACGTTTCCGAGCGTGCGGTGATCAGCGTGCCGGACGTGGACGTGCTGTACCGCATCCCGTCTGGCCTGCATGCACAGGGCCTGGACGAAATCGTGGTGAACCAGCTGAAGCTGGCCGACAAGGCCGGTCCGGTCGACCTGTCGATGTGGGAAGACGCGGTCGATGCGACCCTGCACCCGCTGGACGAAGTGACCATCGCCGTGGTCGGCAAGTACGTCGATCACCAGGATGCCTACAAGTCGGTCGGCGAAGCACTGAAGCACGGTGGCCTGCGCCAGCGCACCAAGGTCAACCTGAAGTGGCTGGAAGCGCAGGACCTGGAAGGCACCGACATGGCCGCGCTGGCCGATGTCGACGGCATCCTGGTGCCGGGTGGCTTCGGTGACCGTGGTTTCGAAGGCAAGGTGCTGACCTCGAAGTTCGCCCGCGAGCAGCAGGTGCCGTACTTCGGCATCTGCTATGGCATGCAGGCGGCCGTGGTCGACTACGCGCGCAACGTGGTCGGCCTGGAAGGTGCCAACAGCACCGAGAACGACCGCCAGTCGCCGAACCCGGTGATCGGCCTGATCACCGAATGGCGCACCGCCAGCGGCGATGTCGAGAAGCGTGACGACAAGAGCGACCTCGGCGGCACCATGCGCCTGGGCCTGCAGGAACAACGCCTGAAGCCGGGCACGCTGGCCCGCGAGCTGTACGGCAAGGACGTGGTCGCCGAGCGCCACCGCCACCGCTACGAGTTCAACAACCGTTACCGCACCCAGCTGGAAGATGCGGGCCTGGTGATCGCCGGCAAGTCGATGGACGACACCCTGGTGGAAGTGGTCGAGCTGCCGCGCGATGCCCACCCGTGGTTCCTGGCCTGCCAGGCGCACCCGGAATTCCTGTCCACGCCGCGTGACGGCCACCCGCTGTTCATCGGTTTCATCCGTGCCGCGCGCGAGCGCAAGGCCGGCGGCAAGCTGCTTTCCGAAGCGCGCGCCTGACTTGTGAATGGGGGCTTCGGCCCCCATCCTGCATGCTTCAACCCCCAGCGCACCGGCCCGTCCGGTGCTGCGGACAACAAGGAAACGCCATGAAACTGTGTGGATTCGAGGTCGGGCTGGACCAGCCCCTGTTCCTGATCGCCGGCCCCTGCGTGATCGAGTCGATGCAGCTGCAGCTCGATACCGCCGGCAAGCTGAAGGAGATCACCGACAAGCTCGGCGTCAATTTCATCTTCAAGTCCAGCTTCGACAAGGCCAACCGCACTTCGGGTACCGCATTCCGCGGCCCGGGCATGGAAGAGGGCCTGAAGGTCCTGGCCGAAGTGAAGAAGCAGATCGGCGTGCCGGTGCTGACCGACGTCCACGAATACACCCCGATGGACGAAGTGGCCTCGGTGGTGGACGTGCTGCAGACCCCGGCGTTCCTGGTCCGCCAGACCGACTTCATCCGCAAGGTGTGCTCGGCCGGCAAGCCGGTCAACATCAAGAAGGGCCAGTTCCTGGCGCCGTGGGACATGAAGCCGGTCGTGGAGAAGGCCAAGGCCACCGGCAACGAGCAGATCATGGTCTGCGAGCGCGGTGCCAGCTTCGGCTACAACAACCTGGTCAGCGACATGCGTTCGCTGGCGGTGATGCGCGAGACCGGTTGCCCGGTGGTGTTCGACGCCACCCACTCGGTGCAGTTGCCGGGCGGGCAGGGCACCAGCTCAGGCGGCCAGCGCGAGCACGTGCCGGTGCTGGCCCGTGCCGCGGTGGCGGTGGGCATCTCCGGCCTGTTCGCCGAAACCCATCCGGATCCGTCAAAGGCGCTGTCCGATGGTCCCAACGCGTGGCCGCTGGACCAGATGGAGGCCCTGCTCGAGACCCTGATGGAACTCGACGCGGTGACCAAGAAGCACGGCTTTTCGCGCTTCGCGTGAGTCGTGACCCGTGGGTGGCGCTGGAAACCCAGCGCCGCCGCCGGCACTGGAGACAGTGGCCGTGGGGCCTGATCGCGCTGGGGCTGTCCGCGGTGTTCACCGTGGGCTTGTTCTGCCTGGTGCTGATCGGCGCCGCGTCAGTGCGCCCACCGGGTGATGGCGGCAGCGCGCTCGATCTTCGGGCGTATTTCATTGCGCTTGTGGTCGGAGAGCTGCTGGCCAGCGCAGGGTGCGTCGCTTCGGCTGTGCTGGCCTGGCGATTGAACCGTGGCAAGGTACCGGCAGGGCTGGCGATCATCCTGCTTTCTCTGTGGATCGGCACCCTGTTCTACGGATGGCGTTGATGAATACGACCCCATCGGCGCGCGGCTGGCCCTGGGGCCTGATCGCGCTGGCGCTGTCCGTGTTGACCTGGATGGCCCTGGTGGTGGGCGTGCTGGCCTTCACCGCCGGCTTCCGGCCGCCCGGGGACGGAAACAATGGCGTGCAGGCCACGCAGTGGTGGATGCTGGGCGCGCTGGTCACGATGGTGCTGTGCTTTCTCGGCAGCCCGGTCGCGATGGTGTTGGCCTGGCGACGGCGGCGTGGCCCCATCCTTGCGGCGATTGCCGGTGCATTGCTGGTGATGCTGGTCTCGCTGGTCCTTATCGTGATCGGGTCGAGCTGGGGCTGATGCAGGCCACGCCATTTGGCAAGTGGCGGGCAGCCGGGGATAATCACGCGGCATTCGTTTTGTCGCCCCCTCTCCAGACAGGTAACCGGCCCGACCATGAGTACGATCCGCAGCATCCACGCCCGTGAAATCCTCGACAGTCGTGGCAATCCCACGCTGGAAGCCGAAGTCATCCTGGAGGACGGCTCGTTCGGTCGCGCCGCGGTTCCCTCAGGCGCCTCGACCGGCACCAAGGAAGCGGTCGAGCTGCGTGACGGCGACAAGACCCGTTACCTGGGCAAGGGCGTGCGCAAGGCCGTTGACAACTTCAACACCACGATTGCCGCCGCGCTGAAGGGGTTTGAAGCCACCGACCAGGCCGGCCTCGACCGTCGCCTGATCGATCTGGACGGCACCGAGAACAAGGGTCGGCTGGGCGCCAACGCACTGCTGGGTGTTTCGATGGCCGCCGCGCACGCCGCCGCCGCATCCAGCAAGCAGGCGCTGTGGCAGTACCTGGCTGCCCGGACCGGCGTGACCCCGTCGCTGCCGGTGCCGATGATGAACATCATCAACGGCGGCGCGCATGCCGACAACAACGTCGACTTCCAGGAGTTCATGGTGCTGCCGGTCGGCTTCACCTCGTTCTCCGAAGCATTGCGCGCCGGTACCGAAATCTTCCATTCGCTGAAGTCGGTGCTGAAGGGCCACGGCCTGAGCACGGCGGTGGGCGACGAAGGCGGCTTCGCGCCGGACTTCCGCAGCAACGTCGAAGCGCTGGACACCATCCTCGAAGCAATCGGCAAGGCCGGCTACACCGCCGGTGAAGACGTGCTGCTGGGCCTGGACGTGGCTTCCAGCGAATTCTTCGAGAACGGCAAGTACAATCTGGTCGGCGAGAACAAGCGCCTGACTTCCGAGCAGTTCGTCGACTTCCTCGCCGACTGGGCCGCGCAGTACCCGATCATCACGATTGAAGATGGCCTGGCCGAGAACGACTGGGCGGGTTGGAAGCTGCTGACCGACCGCATCGGCAAGAAGGTGCAGCTGGTCGGTGACGACCTGTTCGTGACCAACCCGAAGATCTTCCAGGAAGGCATCGACTCGGGCACCGCCAACGCGATCCTGATCAAGGTCAACCAGATCGGCACGCTCAGCGAAACCCTGGAAGCGATCGCCATGGCCGACCGCGCCGGCTATGCGGCCGTGGTCTCGCACCGGTCGGGCGAAACCGAAGACACCACCATCGCCGACATCGCCGTGGCTACCACCGCCACCCAGATCAAGACCGGCTCGCTGTGCCGCAGCGATCGCGTGGCCAAGTACAACCAGCTGCTGCGCATCGAGGAAGCCCTCGGCGCCGGCGCGCGTTACGCCGGTCGTGACGCGTTCGTTTCGCTGAAGCGCTGAGCCGATGCGCGACTGGCGCTGGATGCTGCTGGTGCTGGCCCTGTTGCTGGGCTGGCTGCAGTACCGCTTCTGGTTCGGTCCGGGCAATTCGGGTGAAGTGATGATGCTCGAAGCCCAGGTCGCCAACCAGGAGCGGGACAATGAGGGTCTGCAGCAGCGCAACGACGCGCTGGCCGCCGAAGTGAAGGACCTCAAGGAAGGCCAGTCCGCCATCGAGGAACGCGCACGCAGCGAGCTGGGCATGATCAAGCCCGGTGAGAAGTTCTACCGCGTGGTCGAGGATGCGCCGGTCCGTCCGGCGCAGCCCGCTGCAGGCGTCACTGTCCAGGCCGGCGATCACCCGGCGGACGTGCCATGAGCGCGGCGATCTGGGTGGTGGTTCCGGCTGCCGGCCGTGGCGCCCGCTTTGGTGCGCCGCTGCCCAAGCAGTACCTGCAGGCGGGCGGGCAGATCCTGCTCGCTCATACCCTGGACGCGCTGCTGGCGCATCCGGCCGTGGCCGGCGCAATGGTGGTGATCGGCCAGGACGACGGCGACTGGCCGGGCTGGAGCGAATGGGCCGGCAAACCGGTGCTGACCTGCATCGGCGGCGCGACCCGTGCCGCCTCGGTGCTGGCCGGGCTGCAGGCACTGCCGGACTCGGTGCGCGCCGACGAATTCGTGCTGGTTCACGACGCCGCGCGACCCAACCTGTCGCTGGCCGATCTTGGCCGCCTGCTTGAAGTCGGTCGTGCCGATCCGGTCGGGGCGATCCTGGCTGCACCGGTGCGCGACACCCTCAAGCGTGCGGGCGACGACGGTGGCATCGATGGCACTGAACCGCGCGAGCGGCTGTGGCGTGCACTGACACCACAGCTGTTCCGCCGCCACCAGCTCAGCCGCGCGCTGTCCGACGCCGCCGCTGCCGGTGTTGAAGTCACCGACGAGGCCATGGCCATGGAGCGCCAGGGCCAGCGCCCGCTGCTGGTGGAAGGCAGCGAGGACAACTTCAAGGTCACCACCCCGGCCGATCTGGACCGGTTCGAATTCGTACTTTCCCGCCGCGCCGGCTGACTGCCCGCGCGGCCCTGCTGCAAGGGCTGCATCCATGAGCACCGCACCGTTCCCGCCCGTCCGTATCGGCCAGGGTTACGACGTCCATGCCTTCGGTGAAGGCGATCACATCATGCTCGGCGGAGTGAACGTGCCGCACAGCTGCGGCGTGCTGGCGCACAGCGACGGCGACGTGATCCTGCACGCCCTGTGCGATGCCATGCTCGGTGCGCTGGCGTTGGGCGATATCGGCCAGCATTTCCCGCCGAGCGATGATCGCTGGAAGGGCGCCGACAGCAGCGATTTCGTGCGCCATTGCGACAGCCTGCTGCGCGAGCGTGGCTGGCGCGTTGGCAACACCGACATCACCGTGATCTGCGAGCGGCCGAAGGTGGGCCCGCATGCGCTGGCCATGCGTGAGCGCATTGGTGGGTTGCTGCAGCTGCCGCTGGACGCGGTCAGCGTCAAGGCGACCACCTCGGAGAAGCTGGGCTTCACCGGCCGCGGCGAAGGCATCGCCGCGCAGGCGGTCGTGTTGCTGGTGGCGGCATGATCCCGCTGCCGTTGGCGTTTGGTGCGCCGCTGTTGACGGCGCGCATCCGCACCACGCCGGACGATTTCCAGGTGGATGAACTGCCGGCCTTCGAGGCCACCGGTGAAGGCGAGCACCTGTTGCTGCACATCCGCAAGCGCGGCGCCAACACCGTGCATGTGGCCAAGCTGCTGGCCAAGTGGGCGGGCCTGCCGGAAATGGCGGTGAGCTACGCCGGCATGAAGGATCGGCATGCGGTCACCACCCAGCGTTTCAGCGTGCACCTGCCCAAGCGCGTCGCGCCGGATCTGGCCGAGCTGGCCAGTGATGAGATCGAAGTGCTCGAAGCGACCTGGCACAACCGCAAGCTGCAGCGTGGTGCACTGGCCGGCAACCGCTTCAGGCTGGTGCTGCGCGAGGTGCAGGGCGATGCTGCGGCGATCAGCGAGCGCCTGCAGCAGATCGCCGGGCGCGGCCTGCCGAACTGGTTTGGCGAGCAGCGCTTCGGCCGCGACGGCGGCAACGTGCCTGCGGCATTGGCGATGTTCGGTGGCCGCCGCATGCGCAAGGACCAGCGTTCGCTGCTGCTGTCAGCCGCGCGCTCGGCGCTGTTCAATCGTGTGCTCGCCGCGCGCGTGGAGCAGGGCAACTGGGATCAACCGCTGGACGGTGAAGTGTGGATGCTCGATGGCAGCCGCAGCGTGTTCGGCCCCGAACCCTACACCGACGTGCTGGCCGAGCGCCTGGCCCGTTTCGACATCCATCCCAGCGCGCCGCTGTGGGGCGAAGGCGAGCTGCGCAGCGCCGACGCTGCACGTGAGCTGGAGCTGGCCGCGCTGGACGACGAGGAATCGAAGGCGCTGCGCGCTGGCCTGGAAGACGCACGGCTGAAGCAGGAGCGCCGCGCGCTGCGCCTGCGCCCGGCGTTGCTGCAGCATCAGTGGTTGGCCAGTGATGTACTGGAACTCTCGTTCGCGTTGCCGCCGGGCTGCTACGCCACCGCCGTGCTGCACGAACTCGGCCCCGTCGAAGACGCCGCGCAGGCCTGACAGAAAAAGGGGACGGAGGGAATTAAGTCGTTTGTGCCACAAACGACTTAATTCCCTCCGTCCCCTTTTTGTCAACGCCGCGCCAGCAACACCAGCACCGCGCCGGTGCCGCCTTGCCCGGTCGGCGCCGAATGAAACGCCAGCACGTCGTTGCGCAGCCGCAGCAGGCGATCGACCAGGTTCTTCAGCACCGGTGCACCGCCATCGGACTGCAGGCCCTTGCCGTGGATGATGCGCACGCAGCCATACTCGTGTGCATGCGCTTCCAGCAGGAACTGGCGCAGCAGGGTTTCCGCCTGCGCGGCGGTGGCGCCGTGCAGGTCCAGCTCATCCTGTACCGAATACTGGCCGCGCTTGAGACGCTGGAACAGGCGCGGTGGCAGGTTGTCGCGGCGGTAGCTGGCCACGTCGCCCGCTTCCAGCGGCGTACTGTCGCGCAGCAGCCGCGCAAACTCGCCCGCGGCTTCGGCCTCGTCGCGTTCGGCCATGCGTGCGCGCGGCTTCGGCCGGGGCGCAGCAGGCGCCGGTTCGGCATCCTTGCGCAGCGGCGTCACTTCACCGATGGCCGCACGGAACAACGCGGCCGGATCTTCGTCTTCAGGGTGCGACATGCGCACAGGGTAAACCGCCGGCGCGGGTCTGCCTATGACGGTTCGATGTCGGCCGTGACCGCCGGCAGGGTAGGACCGGCGGCTCGCATGCGGCACAATAGACGATGCCCTTGCAGGGTCGACGGCTTCCGCAGGGGAGTACGACGGTCCCGCCCACACTGCACGGTGACGGAATCGAATTCTTGGAAAATCAAGCGGTTAAATCGAAGATGCGAATCCTGGTCAGTAATGACGATGGTGTCGACGCCGCAGGCATCCGGATGCTTGCTTCGGTCCTGCGCGAGGCCGGACACGAAGTCACGGTGGTCGCGCCCGACCGCGATCGCTCCGGTGCCAGCAACTCGCTGACCCTGGACCTGCCGATCCGGCTCAAGCGCATCGACCATTACACCGTCTCGGTGGCTGGCACGCCGACCGACTGCGTGCACCTGGCGCTGACCGGTCTGCTTGAATTCGAGCCGGACATCGTCGTGTCAGGCATCAACAACGCCGCCAACCTCGGCGACGACGTGATCTATTCCGGCACCGTCTCGGCGGCGATGGAAGGCCGCTTCCTCGGCCTGCCGGCGGTGGCGGTCTCGCTGGTTACCCGCAACCACGATCCGAAGCACTTCGACACCGCCGCGCGCGCCGCAGTGGAGATCGTGGCCCGGCTCAAGGCCGATCCGCTGCCGGCCGACACCATCCTCAACGTCAACGTGCCGGATCTGCCCTGGAGCGAGGTCAAGGGCTTCGAGGTCACCCGCCTTGGCAACCGCCATCGTGCCGAAGGCTGCATCGCGCAGAAGGATCCGCGCGGCAACGAGGTGTACTGGATCGGCCCGGCCGGGCGCGAGCAGGACTCCGGCCCGGGCACCGACTTCCACGCGGTGCGCACCGGCCACATCTCGATCACCCCGATCCAGGTGGACCTGACCCGCTACCAGGCGCTGGAGAAAGTGGCCAGCTGGGTGGGTGGCCTCAGCGCCGCGCTGGACCGGCCGGCATGAGTCCACGCCTGCGACTGCAGCCGGAAGCTGTCGGCATCGGCATGACCTCGCAGCGCGTGCGTGACCGTCTGGTCGATCGCCTGCGCGAAGCTGGCATCGTCGACGAGTCCACCTTGAACGCAATCCGGGTTGTGCCGCGCCATCTGTTCATCGATGAAGCACTGGCCTCGCGTGCCTATGAGGACACCGCGCTGCCGATCGGCCATGGCCAGACCATCTCGCAGCCCTGGGTGGTCGCCCGGATGACCGAGGCGGTGCTCCAGGTCGCGCCGAAGCGCGTACTGGAAGTCGGCACCGGCTCGGGCTACCAGGCCGCCATCCTGGGCGCGCTGGGCCTGGAGGTCTACACCGTGGAGCGTATCGGTGACCTGTTGCGGCAGGCACGCAAGCGCTTCCGCGCACTGGGCATGAACATCCGCACCAAGCATGACGACGGTCGCGCCGGATGGGCCGAGCACGGTCCGTTCGATGCCATCGTGGTCACCGCCGCCGCGCCTGCACTGGTCGATGAACTGGTCGGGCAGCTGGCTGAAGGGGGGCGCCTGGTGGCGCCGGTGGGTGGCCCGGGCGGACAGTCGCTGGTGCAGCTGGACCGCAAGCCCGATGGCAGCATCGAACAACGCGTGCTGGCGCCGGTTACGTTCGTGCCGCTGCTGTCTGGCATGCTCGACTAATCCACGGAGCAGGGTTGCATGAAGATTTTCGGGCCGCTGTACGAGCGGGCGATGAAGTGGGCGGCGCACGAACGCGCGCCGACCTACCTGACGGTACTGAGTTTCTTTGAAGCGATCATCTTCCCGGTGATGCCGGAAGTGATGCTGGCACCGATGTGCGTGGCCCAGCCCAAGCGTGGCTGGTGGTTCGCCACCCTCAGCCTGGCGGGCTCGATGGTCGGCGCGCTGGTTGGTTACGCGCTGGGTCATTACGCTTTCGAGGCGATCAAGCCGGTGTTCGAGGCGCTGGGCATGCTTCCGGCGATCGAGCAGGGCATCACCACCGTGCAGGCGAAGATGGCCGAATCGCCGTGGGCGGTGTTCACCTTCCTGGTGCTGGGCGGCTTCATGCCGATCCCGATGAAGGTCTTCACGTGGGCATCGGGTATCGTCGGCGTACCGATGCCGCAGTACCTGTTGAGCATGTTGATCGGTCGTGGCAAGCGCGTGTTCGTGCTGGCCGCGGTCATCCGTATCGGTGGTGCGCGTGCCGAAGCGGCGCTGCGTCGCTGGATTGAACCGCTGGGCTGGATCGCCACCGTGCTGGTGGTGGTGCTGATCGCCTGGCTTGTATGGAGGTCGAAGTTCGCATGAATCCTGATCGTCTGAGCAAGGGAGTGCGCATCGGCGCGCTGGCGTTGCTGGTTTCCACACTGGCCGCCTGCGGTACCGCCACCGTGGTCCGCCCGGGCGGCGGCAACGCTGGCGGCGTGACCACGCCGAAGACCTCGGTACCCAAGCCCGGGCAGACCGTGGTGGTGCGCAAGGGCGACACCATCTATGCGCTGGCCCGCATCCATGACATCACCCCGGCCGACCTGATTGCCTGGAATCGTCTGGACAACCCGTCGACCATCTACCCCGGCCAGGTGATCCGCCTGTATCCGCAGGGGGCCACCAGCGGCCGTGCGCCGACCACGGTGGTCACCCCGCCGCGTTCGGCTGGCAGCAGTGGCGGCAGCACCGCGCCGGCCCCGGCGCCGGTCGGGCCGGTGAAGAGCAACATCGCCTGGCGCTGGCCAGCCGATGGCGCGATCGTCGGCCGCTACGTGGCCGGTGACGCGACCAAGCAGGGCGTCGACATCGCCGGCACCAGCGGCCAGCCGGTCAAGGCAACCGCCAACGGTGTGGTGGTGTACTCCGGTGCCGGCCTGGTCGGCTACGGCGAACTGATCATCATCAAGCACAGCGACCAGTGGCTGTCCGCCTATGGTCACAACCGCAAGCGCCTGGTCAATGAAGGGCAGAGCGTGAAGGCTGGCGAGCAGATCGCCGAAATGGGCCGCACCGGTGCGAACCGCGACATGGTCCACTTCGAGATTCGCTACAACGGCAAGCCGGTCGATCCGCAGCAGTACCTGCCGGCACGTTGACGCGGTTGGAACAGGGAGTGCCGGGCCATGCCTGGCGTTCCTGACCTGTAGAGCCGTGCTCGACTCAGCGACTGCGGAGCGGTCGTTTGCGATCCTGTGTGCCGCAGGCTCACCTTCACGGCGGACCGGATACCCGGCATTCTTGAGCGGTCCCAGTCGACCCGGTACCCCATGCTGCGTCCTGCTTCCGTTCTCGCCTTGCTGATCGTCGCGCCGCTGGTCACCGCGGCCAGCGATCCGCGCGACGTGGTCACCCGTCTTTACGCCGTAGTCCAGGCGCCGGCTTCAGATGAAGCAGCCATCCCGCCGTTGCTGGGCGATGCCCTGCGCTCGGCGGTCGATGCGCAGCATGCTTACGAGCGGGCCTGCACCGCGCTGGCCGCGCGCGACGAGAAGCCGCACATGCTCGACCAGAGCCTGTATCTGCTGGCGCCGGACCGACCGGACACGGTCGCGGTGGGAATGCCCGAATCGAGGGGTGACGCGACCTGGATCCGCGTCGACATGGCAGTGGGCGACTATCGATGGACCGACCGGGTCCTGCTGCAGCGGCAGGACCGGGACTGGAAGGTCATGGATATCCGCTGGGGGCAGGGCGGCCACCTGATCGGCCGGCTCCAGGAGTTCTCGGCATTCCGCTGCGCGCCTTCAGGCCGCTAGGGGCCGGAGGCACCGGTGACTCGAGAACTCAGCCTTCCAGAATGAAAGCAGCCGCGACCTTGCGGCCTTCGCCTGCCAGGATGTTGAAGGTGCGTGCGGCGGCTGGATTGTTCATCACTTCCAGGCCGATGCCGCGTGACAGGCAGGCGGCCATCACCACCGCCGATGGGAACACCTGGCGGTCACCGGTACCCAGCACGATCAGCGCCGGGTTCAGCGCCAGGATCGGCTCCAGGTCCGCCAGCTGCAACGCAGCGGCGCTCGCCACCGGCCAATGCGCGACCAGCTGGTCCGGGGTCAGGAAGAAGCTCCCGTCCAGCACCTGGTCATTGACCTTGGCCGAGCGGCCATCGGCGGCGCGCAGGCTGTAGGCGTAGTCGGGCGGTTCGTGGTTCAGCTGCATGACGGTAGGGCGATCAGCCGCGCGGCAGCACGATCTGGCGCTGTTCCCTGCTCGGGCGGTACAGCACGGCGACGTGGCCGATGCGCTGCACCAGAGCGCTCTCGGTGGCTTCGACGATCTCGCCGATCATCACGTCACGGGCGTCGCGATCCTCGGCAGCGACCTTCACCTTGACCAGCTCGTGGCGCTCCAGCACTTCGTTCAGCTCAGCGATGAAGGCCGGGGTCACACCCTTGCCGCCGGTCTGCAGCAGGGCCTTCAGGTCGTGGGCTTGGCCGCGCAGGAAACGGGTCTGGGAAGCGGTCAGGGCGATGGACATGCAGGAAAACACGGTTGAATGGGGCGATCAGGGTATCATGAGGACCCCATCAGCCCCTATTTTCAATGGCTACCCGCAGCAAAAGCAGCCAGCGCTGGCTCAAGGAACACTTCTCCGACCCCTTCGTGAAGAAGGCGCAGGCCGAAGGCATGCGCTCGCGCGCCGCCTACAAGCTCGAAGAGCTGCTTGAACGTGACCGGCTGCTGAAGCCGCACATGGTGGTGGTCGACCTCGGCGCGGCGCCGGGTGGCTGGTCTCAGCAGGTTAGGAGACAGATCGGCGACACCGGCCGCGTGCTGGCCCTGGACATCCTGGACATGCCGCCGCTGGCCGGCGTGGAGTTCCTTCATGGTGACTTCAGGGAAGAAGCCGTCCTATCGCAGTTTGAAGCCATGCTCGGGGATCAGCCGGTAGACCTTGTGCTGTCGGACATGGCCCCCAATAAGAGTGGTGTGGGCGCGGTCGACCAGCCGCGGATGATGCACCTGGCGGAGCTGGCCCTGGATTTTGCCGACAACCACCTGAAGACCGGTGGGGCATTCCTGATCAAGCTGTTCCAGGGCGAGGGCTTTGACGACTACGTGCGCGACATGCGCCGCCGGTACGACAAGGTCTCCATCCGCAAGCCGGAAGCCTCGCGCAAGCGCTCTCCCGAGGTGTACGCCTTGGGTCAGGGAAAACGCGCCCACATGAAGTAAGCTCGCAATGTACGCAAGTTCGACCCCCACGCAACGCCAGCACTGAGAGGAACACCGGAGCCAATGAGGATGAACGACTTGACCAAGAACCTCCTGCTATGGGTGGTCGTCGCCGTCGTGCTGATGGTGGTCTTCCAGAGCTTCTCGCCGAAGTCCTCCGGAGCCGGCGCGCAGGGTGCGTCGTACTCGCAGTTCCTGGACCAGGTGGACAGCGGCAACGTGCAGAAGGTCGCCTTTGGCGGCGACATGCGCGGCGGCACCAGCCAGCTGACCTACACCACCCGTGGCGGGCAGACATCCACCATCACCGCACCGTTCGATCGCGACCTGATCAACGTGCTGCGCACCAAGAACGTGGAGATCGTGCAGGAGGAGCCGTCCAGCGGCATCTCCCTCGGCGCGATCCTGATGAATTTCCTGCCGGTCATCCTGATCATCGGCTTCTGGTTGTTCATCATGCGCCAGATGCAGGGCGGTGGCGGCGGTGCCAAGGGCGCGATGTCCTTCGGCAAGTCGCGCGCCAAGCTGCAGGGCGAGGACCAGATCAAGGTCACCTTCGCCGACGTCGCCGGCTGCGACGAGGCCAAGGAAGAAGTGGGCGAGCTGGTCGACTTCCTGCGCGACCCGTCCAAGTTCACCAAGCTGGGTGGCAAGATTCCGCGCGGCGTGCTGATGGTGGGCCCGCCGGGTACCGGCAAGACGCTGCTGGCCAAGGCCATCGCCGGCGAAGCCAAGGTGCCGTTCTTCTCGATCTCCGGTTCGGACTTCGTGGAAATGTTCGTCGGCGTCGGCGCCAGCCGCGTGCGCGACATGTTCGAGCAGGCCAAGAAGCATGCCCCGTGCATCATCTTCATCGACGAAATCGACGCCGTCGGTCGCCACCGTGGCGCCGGCCTGGGCGGTGGCCATGACGAGCGCGAGCAGACCCTGAACCAGCTGCTGGTCGAAATGGACGGTTTCGAGGGCGGTGAAGGCGTGATCGTGATCGCCGCCACCAACCGTCCGGACGTGCTGGACCCGGCGCTGCTGCGCCCGGGTCGCTTCGACCGCCAGGTCGTGGTTGGCCTGCCGGACGTGAAGGGTCGCGAGCACATCCTGAAGGTCCACATGCGCAAGCTGCCGCTCGCCGACGATGTCGAGCCGATGGTGATCGCGCGGGGTACCCCGGGCTTCTCCGGTGCTGATCTGGCCAATCTGTGCAACGAGGCGGCCCTGTTCGCCGCGCGTGGCAACGAGAAGGAAGTCCGCATGGACCACTTCGACCGTGCCCGCGACAAGATCCTGATGGGTGCCGAGCGCCGCTCGATGGCCATGAGCGAAGAAGAGAAGACCCTGACCGCCTACCACGAAGCCGGCCACGCCATTGTCGGCCGCCTGGTGCCCGAGCACGACCCGGTCTACAAGGTCACGATCATCCCGCGCGGCCGTGCGCTGGGCGTGACCATGTACCTGCCGGAGGGCGACAAGTATTCGATGAACCGCGTGGCGATCAAGTCGCAGCTGTGCTCGCTGTACGGTGGTCGTGTGGCCGAGGAGCTGATCTTCGGTGCCGACAAGGTCACCACGGGCGCTTCCAACGACATCGAACGCGCCACCAAGATGGCCCGCAACATGGTCACCAAGTGGGGCCTGTCCGACCAGCTCGGCCCGATCGCCTATGGCGAAGAGGATGACGAGGTGTTCCTGGGCCGTTCGGTCACCCAGCACAAGAGCGTGTCCAACGACACCGCGCGTCGCATCGATGAGGAGGTGCGCAAGATCCTCGACGAAGCCTACGCGCGCACTACCGAGCTGATGACGGCCAACCTGGACAAGTTGCACGCGATGTCCCAGCTGCTGCTGCAGTACGAGACGATCGACGCGCCGCAGATCGACGCCATCATGGAAGGCCGCGATCCGCCGCCGCCGGCTGGCTGGAGCAAGTCGAACAAGGATGGTGGCAACGACAAGGGCGGCGACGCCCGCCCGCTGCCGCCGATCGCGGGCCCGGCCGAATCGCACTGACGGCCCGCTGCGCGTGACACCAGACGAGGCCGGGGCAACCCGGCTTCGTCGTTTCCGGGCTACCGGCCCATTCCGAAGAACCGAACTGACGCTGGAGCCCGCATGTCTGCCCCGAAGCCCGAACCGATTTCCCACACCGTCGAAATGGTCATCGCCACCGTGGTCGGCGTGGGTGTGGGCCTCGGAGCCGACAATCTGCTGTTGGGCTGCGTGGTGGGTATCGCGGTCGGCATCGTGCTGAGCATCGCCAGGACCCTGTACGTGGACCGCAAGCGTCGCCGCCGTTGAGGGTGTCGGCAGGGCTGCGCCCTGCACCCGTGGTAGTGCCGGCCGCTGGCCGGCAACCTCAGCAGCAACAGCAACAGCAACAGCAGAAGCGGGCATTCCTTGGGGTGGCGGGGCGGTGTGGGTTGGCAGGACACGCCGTAAACCCCGCTCCGCGGTCCGGCCCAGCCGCCGGCGGCTGTGCGTTCGGGCGCTTGCGAAGCAGTGCTTCGCAGGCAAAGCGCCCTCACCCATGGGGGCTCGATGGCGCCATCCATGGCGCCAACGGTCCTGCAGCCCCACACCGTCCCGCCAGACCATCAGCAATCCAGAGCCGCATTGGCTTTGGCCGTTGCCTCTGCGGGTGCAGGGCGCCGCCCTGCCGAACTAAACTACCCGCCGTTGTTCCAGCAGGATTACCGATGTTCGATACTTCGCCCCAGCTCGATTGCGCCGGCCGCATCCTGCGCCTCGACCGTGCCCAGGTCATGGGCATCGTCAACGTCACCCCGGACTCGTTTTCCGATGGCGGCGCGCACGACACCACCGAGGCCGCAGTCGCTCATGGCCTGAAGCTGGTCGAGGAGGGCGCGGACCTTCTCGATATCGGCGGCGAATCGACCCGCCCGGGCGCTACGCCGGTATCGGTCGAGGAGGAGCTGGGCCGGGTGATTCCGGTGATCGAGCAGCTGGCGGCCCGGACCCACGTGCCGATCAGCATCGACACCTTCAAGCCGGAAGTGATGCGCGCGGCCGTGGCCGCTGGCGCCGGCATGATCAACGACATCTTCGGCCTGCGCCAGGAGGGTGCGCTCGAGGCCGCTGCGGAAACCGGCGTGCCGGTGGTGCTGATGCACATGCAGGGCGAACCGGGCCACATGCAGGCCGATCCGCACTACGACGATGTGGTCGGCGAGGTGCACGGCTTCCTGGTGCAGCGCCTGTTCGCTGCCGAGATGGCAGGCATCGCGAGGAAGAACCTGCTGATCGACCTCGGTTTCGGCTTCGGCAAGACCACCGGCCACAACATGACCCTGCTGGCGCGTTCGGAGCGCTTTCTGGAACTGGGCGTGCCGATGCTGGCCGGCCTGTCGCGCAAGCGCAGTCTCGGTGAACTGACAGGTCGCGATACGCCGTCCGAGCGGGTAGCGGCCTCGGTGGCCGCGCACCTGATCGCGGTCCAGCGTGGCGCGCGCATCGTACGCGTGCATGACGTGGCGGCCACAGTTGATGCGCTGAAGATCTGGCAGGCGGTGCAAGCCGTACCGACGCCGCGCGCCGACGCTGCGCCGACGATCCGCTGGCCGGACGAAGACTGATGGGTATCGATCGGCGGCCACTGGCGATCGCCGTGATGGGGCCGACCGCCAGTGGCAAGACCGCCACTGCGATCGCCCTGGCACGGCAGCTGGATGGTGAAATCGTCAGCGTCGACTCGGCACTGGTGTACCGCCACCTGGACATCGGTTCGGCCAAGCCCGATGCGACGGAGCGCGCGCAGGCGCCGCACCATCTGCTGGACCTGCGTGACCCCTGGCAGACCTACTCGGCGGCCGAGTTCGCCGCCGATGCCGGACGGGTCGTGGCCGACATCGTGGCGCGTGGCAGGACGCCGATCCTGGCCGGTGGCACTGGCCTGTACTTCCGGGCGCTGCTGCAGGGCCTGTCGCCGATGCCGGAGGCCGACCCGGCAATGCGCGAAGCGCTCAGCGCCGAGGCGGCCGAGCGTGGCTGGGCGGCACTGCACGCCGAGCTGGCCAAGGTCGACCCGGCCGCCGCCGCACGCATCCATGCGACCGATCCGCAACGCATCCAGCGGGCGCTGGAGGTCTATCGCCTGACCGGTATCCCCATTACTGAATGGCAGCGCCGGCCGGGCGTAGCGCCATTGCCGGTGCGCACCCTCAAGCTGATCCTCGCTCCACGCGACCGTGCGGTTCTGCACCAGCGCATCGAGGCGCGCTTCGACGCCATGCTGGGGCAGGGGTTCCTCGACGAGGTGCGGGCATTGCGCGCGATGCCGGAAATGGCAGCCGTGGAGGCGCCGTTGGACCTGCCGGCAGTGCGCGCGGTCGGCTATCGGCAGGCCTGGGAGTACCTGGACGGGGAGGGTGATGCCGCCCGTTTCCGTGACAAGGCGATCTTCGCCACCCGGCAACTGGCCAAGCGCCAGCTGACCTGGCTGCGCGGCGAGCTTGATGCGCGCTGGTTCGACCCCCATGTTGATGGGGAGCGCCTGGCCAGCGCGGTGTCGACCTTCGTCGCACGCTGAATCCCCGCCAGCCGTGTAACATCATCGGTCGGCGGGCGGCTCGGGGGGCCGCGGCAACCGTCGGCAACCCAATAAGAACAATAATCAGGAGTGTGCAATGTCCAAGGGGCAATCGCTGCAGGATCCTTTCTTGAACGCACTGCGGCGCGAACGCGTGCCGGTTTCGGTGTACCTGGTGAACGGCATCAAGCTGCAGGGCACGATCGAGTCGTTCGACCAGTTCGTGGTCCTGCTGCGCAACACGGTCAGTCAGATGGTCTACAAGCACGCCATTTCCACCGTCGTTCCGGCACGCAACGTGAAGGTCGGTCCGGGCGGTGGTTACGTGCAGTCGGGTGAAGGCGGTCAGGCAGGTGATGAAGCAGACGAGTAACACCGGAGCGGTGAATGTTTGACCGCTCGAAAAAGGGTGAACACGCCCTGTTGATCCAGCCCCATTTCGGCAAGCTGGAAGACGATGTGCTCGAAGAATTCGGTGATCTGGCCCGCTCGGCCGGGGCCAGCATCGCCGCGACGATCACTGCGCGCCTGGACCGTCCGAATCCGTCGACCCTGATCGGCAGCGGCAAGCTGGACGAGATCAAGGCTGCGGCCGACGCCAGCGGGGCCGACCTGATCCTGGTCAATCATGCATTGAGCCCGGGCCAGGAACGCAACCTGGAACGTTTCCTCGAGCGCCGGGTGATCGACCGCACCGGCCTGATCCTGGACATCTTCGCCCAGCGTGCGCACAGCCACGAAGGCAAGCTGCAGGTCGAACTGGCACAGCTGCGCCACCTGGCTACGCGGCTGGTGCGCGGCTGGACCCATCTGGAGCGCCAGCGCGGCGGTTCGATCGGCCTGCGCGGACCGGGTGAAACCCAGCTGGAAACTGACCGCCGTCTGCTGCAGAAGCGGGTGGAGCAGCTGCAGAAGCGCCTGGAAAAGGTCGAAGTGCAGCGCACCCAGATGCGCCGTGCGCGTGTGCGCAGCGAGCTGCCGCGCGTGGCCCTGGTGGGCTACACCAACGCCGGCAAGTCGACCCTGTTCAACGCCATGACCGGCGCTGAGGCCTATGCCGCCGACCAACTGTTCGCAACGCTGGATCCGACCGTGCGCCGCATCGCGGTGCCGGGGGGCAACGTGGTGCTGGCCGATACCGTCGGTTTCGTCCGCGATCTGCCGCATGATCTGGTCGCGGCGTTCCGCTCGACCCTGTCCGAGGCGCGCGAGGCCGACTTCCTGCTGCATGTGGTCGACGCTGCCGATCCGCACCGCGAGGAGCGCATCGCCCAGGTCGACGAGGTGCTGACCGCAGTCGGTGCCGGCGACCTGCCGCAATTGCTGGTGTTCAACAAGATCGACCGCATCGACGGTGCCGACGTGCGCCACGATGGCCAGGACGGTATCCCGGATGAGTCGCGTCGTGAGCGGGTGTGGATTTCCGCGCGTGACGGGCGGGGGCTGGAGCTGCTGCAGGCGGTGCTGGGCAAGCGCCTGGGCCTGCAGCATGTCACCGGCGAACTGCGCCTGCCGCCGGATGCCGGCCGCCTGCGCGCGCGCCTGCACCAGCTGGAAGTGATCCGCAGCGAGCAGGCTGATGAGGAAGGCTGGCTGCTGCATGTCGACTTGCCGATTGCCGAAGCCGAGAAGCTGGCCGCCAGTGCCGACGGCGCACCGATCCGGGCGCTGCTGCCGGAGAAACTGCCGGAGTGGTGAGGTAGCACCTGGCAGGGCCGGCGAGTGCCGGCCGCCGGCCGGCAGCGCAACCGTCCCGGATGGGCGCGACATCTGCCTGTCATCTGCGGTACAACGTGCAGGTTCTTCACCCCACCGTCATGCCGATGTCCATCCCCACCGACGCTGAACTCAATATCCAGTCCGCCGCGCTTGGGCAGCGCCTCGAGCAGGCCTCGCTGCAGCTGGTGACCGCTGAAAGCTGCAGTGGTGGCTGGATTGCAAAGTGCATGACCGACATCGCAGGTTCGTCGGCATTCTTCGACTGCGGCATGGTGGTCTACAGCTACGAAGCCAAGCAGCGCCTGCTCGGCGTGCGCGCACAGACGCTGGAGCAGTTTGGCGCAGTCAGCCGCGAAACCGTGCTGGAAATGGTTTCCGGTGCGCTGGTCAACTCGGGGGCCGGCATCGCGGTGGCAGTGACCGGCATCGCCGGTCCCGGCGGTGGCAGCCCTGGCAAGCCGGTCGGCAGCGTCTGGATCGGCTGGAAGCGGCGCGGCGGCTACGCCCGCGCCGAGCTGTTCCAGTTCGAGGGCGACCGCGAAGCCATCCGCCGGCAAACCGTGGCGGCGGCATTGCGCGGCATCGACGCCCAGCTGTGACATGCTGCTCCGGTAATCGTCCGGAGCACGCATGATGTGGGAAACGCTGGGCACGGTCCGTGACCTGGGCCGACTGCAGGAAATTGCGGTTGTCCTGATCCGCTATGGTTTCGGTGACGTGGTGCGGCGCATCGGCCTGGCCACCACGCTGGAGCGCGCTGGGCGCCTGCTGCACTGGAACGAGGATCGCCAGGAACTGCTGCGGATGACCGCGCCGGTGCGCGTACGCAGCGCGATGCAGGATCTCGGCCCGACCTTCGTCAAGCTCGGTCAGGTGCTGGCGACGCGCGTCGACCTGCTGCCGCCGGAATGGATCGCTGAACTGTCCGAGCTGCAGAACGCGGTACCCGCGCTGCCGTACGCCGATATCCGCGAGCAGCTGGAGGCCGACCTGGGCGCCTCGCCTGCAGACGTGTTCGCCTTCCTCGATGAAATCCCGATGGCCGCCGCCTCGCTGGCGCAGGCCCATCGCGCGCGCCTGCATGACGGCCGCGAGGTGGTGCTGAAGGTACGGCGCCCGGGTATCCGCGACGTGGTCGAGGCCGACCTGCGGTTGCTGGCGCGCCTGGCCGAAATCGTCGAGGCGCGGCTGCCGGACCTGCGCCGCTATCGTCCGGCCGAGGTCGTGCAGCAGTTCACCGTGTCGCTGCGACGCGAGCTGGATTTCGCCGCCGAATGCCGCAACGCCGAACGCATCGCACGCAACTTCAACGGCCGTGACGACATCCTGATCCCCAGCGTGCACTGGCAGTGGACCTGTGAAAGCCTGAATGTGCAGGACTTCGTCGACGGCATTCCCGGGCGTGACCTGGCCGGCGTCGATGCGGCGGGCCTGGACCGGCGCGAACTGGCTCGGCGCGGTGCCGGCATCGTGCTCAAGATGGTGCTGGAGGACGGCTGCTTCCACGCCGACCCGCACCCCGGCAACATCTTCTACCTGCGTGACGGCCGCATCGGCGTGATTGACTTCGGCATGGTCGGCGCGTTGTCCGAAGTGCGCCGCTTCCAGGTCGCGCAGCTGCTGCACGGGCTGGTCGAGCAGGACCCGCAGAGCGTGGCCGATGTGCTGCTGGACTGGGCCGGCGGCGTGGAAGTGGACGAGAACCGCCTGCAGCACGACATCAGCCAGTTCGTCGACCAGTATCGCGGCGTGCCGCTGAAGGACCTGCGCATCGGCCTGATGCTGGGCGATATCACCCAGCTGCTGCGCAGCTACAGCCTGACCCTGCCGGCCGATCTGGCGCTGATGATCAAGGCCTTCCTGACCCTGGAAGGCATGGGTCGCCAGCTGGACCCGGATTTCGACATGGCCAGTGCCGCGCGCCCGTTCCTGGAACGGGTGGTGCTGCAGCGCTATGCGCCCAAGGCGCTGCTCAAGCGTGGCCGACGCAGCCTGCTGGGCCTGGTCGACTTCGCCGGGGAACTGCCCCGCGACCTGCGCAAGCTGGTCCAGGCGGCACGCCGCGGCCGCCTCCAGCTGAAGGTGGAAACCACTGCGCTGCAGGGCTTTGGCGAACAGGTGAATCGGGCAGCGAACCGGCTGGTGATGGGTATCGTCACCGCCGCGCTGATCATCGGGTCCTCGATCGTGATGCACAGCGTTGGCGGGGTCTCCAGTCGCTGGCTGCTGGCACTGGGCGTGTGCGGTTTCATCGGCGCCGGCTTCTGCGGCGTGTGGATCCTGTTCTCCATATGGAGGAGCGGCAAGCACACATAGTGTGCTTGCCGCAGCGGTTCCCCATCGGAACCGTGGAATCGCTGCGCGATTCCTGTAGGGCCGACCGCTGGTCGGCTGCTCTCGCTTTTGCCTTTGCCGCCCGGCCATTGGCCAAACTGCCGAGCATGGCTCGGCACTACAGATCCCCATCACCTGTTTGTCGTACCCGGCACTTGCAGTTGTGTGCGTTAGTAGTAATACTACTAACCATGGACCTGACCGACACCCAGCAGGCGATCCTGCAGTTGATCGCCGAGCGTATCGAGAGCGAAGGCGCACCGCCGTCGCAGACTGAAATCGCACGCGCGTTCGGCTTCAAGGGCGTGCGTGCGGCCCAGTACCACCTGGAAGCCCTGGAGCAGGCCGGTGCGATCCGTCGCATCCCGGGCCAGGCTCGCGGCATCCGCCTGGTGCAGGCACCGCCGGTCGAAAAGCTGGCCGAGCCGGGCCTTCCGGACAGCGTGCTGCGCTTGCCGGTGCTGGGCCGGGTCGCTGCCGGCCTGCCGATCGGTGCCGACATCGGCTCCGACGATTTCGTGGTGCTGGACCGGGTGTTCTTCTCGCCGGCGCCGGACTACCTGCTGAAAGTGCAGGGCGACTCGATGATCGATGAGGGCATCTTCGACGGTGACCTGATCGGCGTGCACCGCACCCGCGACGCCCATTCCGGGCAGATCGTGGTGGCCCGCATCGATGACGAGATCACCGTCAAGCTGCTGAAGATCGCCAAGGACCGCATCCGCCTGCTGCCGCGCAATCCCGATTACAAGCCGATCGAGGTGCTGCCGGACCAGGATTTTGCGATCGAAGGCCTCTATTGCGGCCTGCTTCGGCCCAATCGTTGACCCGCTCCATGGTGCATTACCCCGCGGTCTTTTGTGGCGATTCTCTGGTTCCACTGAGGTTGGTACGGATGTCCGATAATTCTTCTCAGAGCGCCGGGCAGAATCTCAGCCTGTGCGATACGTCCGACTTAAAGTGAACCCATGGCAAAGAAGACCCCCAAAGACAGCACCCCCAACGACATGACCTCTGCAAGGACCAATACGATGGACGAGAACAAGAAGCGCGCCTTGGCTGCTGCTCTGGGCCAGATCGAGAAGCAGTTCGGCAAGGGCTCGGTGATGCGCATGGGCGACCGCGTGGTCGAGCCCGTCGAAGCCATCCCGACCGGTTCGCTGATGCTCGACATCGCACTGGGCATTGGCGGTCTGCCGAAGGGCCGTGTCGTTGAGATCTACGGGCCGGAATCCTCGGGCAAGACCACCCTGACTCTGCAGGCCATCGCCGAATGCCAGAAGATGGGCGGTACCGCGGCCTTCATCGATGCCGAGCACGCGCTTGACCCGATCTACGCCGCGAAGCTGGGCGTGAACGTGGACGACCTGCTGTTGTCGCAGCCGGACACCGGTGAGCAGGCGCTGGAAATCGCCGACATGCTGGTCCGTTCGGGCTCGGTTGACATCCTGGTGGTCGACTCGGTCGCCGCGCTGACCCCGAAGGCCGAAATCGAAGGCGAAATGGGTGACCAGCTGCCGGGTCTGCAGGCCCGCCTGATGAGCCAGGCGCTGCGCAAGCTGACCGGCAACATCAAGCGTTCGAACACCCTGGTGATCTTCATCAACCAGCTGCGCATGAAGATCGGCGTGATGATGCCGGGCCAGAGCCCGGAAACCACCACCGGCGGCAACGCGCTGAAGTTCTACGCCTCGGTCCGCCTGGACATCCGCCGTATCGGTGCGATCAAGAAGGGCGATGAGATCATCGGCAACCAGACCAAGATCAAGGTCGTCAAGAACAAGCTGGCGCCTCCGTTCAAGCAGGTCATCACCGAGATCCTGTACGGCGAAGGCATCAGCCGCGAGGGCGAACTGATCGACATGGGCGTGGATGCCAAGCTGGTCGAGAAGGCCGGCGCCTGGTACAGCTACGGTGAAGAGCGCATTGGCCAGGGCAAGGACAATGCCCGCGGCTACCTGCGCGACAACCCGACCGTCGCCGCCAAGCTCGAGGCCGAGCTGCGTGAGAAATTCCAGCCGGCCGAAGCGGCCCGCGAGGAAGGCGACGACGAAGGCGACGACGAGTAAGGCTTGCTGTGGGGCAGGGCGGCGCCGTCAGTGACGTCGCCCTGTCCCGCAGGTTCGAATCGCCCAGGGATGGGCAGGGCGCCAAGGACGGCGCCACCCTTGGAGCATCGATGTCCGACGCCGAAGACATTCCTACCGGCCGCAAGCGCCGGCAGCGTGAGCAGACTCCCGTACAACGGGCGCTGGGCCTGCTGGTCCGCCGCGAGCACTCGCGCAAGGAACTCACCCGCAAGCTGACCGCCCGTGGCATCGAAGACGAAGCCGCGCAGGCCGCTGTCGCCAAGCTGACCGAAGCGGGCTGGCAGGACGACACCCGTTTTGCTGAGAACCTGGTGCGGATGCGCGCCAATACGGGTTATGGCCCGATCCATGTCCGCGCCGAGCTGGGCACCCATGGCCTGGACAGTGCCGCGATTGCCGCGGCGATGGACAGTTACGATGGCGACTGGCAGGAAAATGCCCGTGATCTGGTCCGCCGGCGCTTTGGCGAGGCCGGTCCGCAGGACCTGACGCAGCGGCGCAAGGCCGCCGATCTGCTGGCCCGACGGGGCTTCGACGGCGACAGCATCCGCCGTGCGACCCGCTACGACCCGGATGACTGAGACTGGCGGCGCCGGGCCTGATACCCTTTAGGTTTTCGGCGCTCCCTCGCGACCCTGGCCAACACGGCCGGTGGTCCGGGTCCGCCGGCCCGCAGACTGCCAGCCCCCAATGAACGCATCCGCCAAATTCACGACATCCCAGATCCGCAGCGACTTCCTTGAATTCTTCAAGGGCAAAGGCCACACCATCGTGCCCTCGGCGCCGCTGGTGCCGGGCAATGATCCGACCCTGCTGTTCACCAACTCCGGCATGGTGCAGTTCAAGGACGTGTTCCTTGGCGCGGAGAAGCGTAGCTACGTGCGCGCGGCCGACGTGCAGCGCTGCCTGCGCGCGGGCGGCAAGCACAACGATCTCGACCAGGTCGGCTACACCGCACGCCACCACACCTTCTTCGAAATGCTGGGCAACTGGTCGTTCGGCGACTACTTCAAGAAGGACGCGATCGCCTGGGCCTGGGAGCTGCTGACCCAGGTCTGGAAGCTGCCGGCTGAACGCCTGTTGGTCACCGTCTACCAGACCGATGACGAAGCCTACGAGCTGTGGCGCGACATGGTCGGCGTACCGGAAGAGCGCATCGTGCGCATCGGCGACAACAAGGGCGCACCGTTTGCCTCGGACAACTTCTGGCAGATGGCCGACACCGGCCCGTGCGGCCCGTGCACCGAGATCTTCTACGACCACGGTGACCATATCGCCGGTGGCCCCCCGGGTTCCCCGGATGAAGACGGCGACCGCTTCATCGAAATCTGGAACCTGGTGTTCATGCAGTTCGATCGCCAGCCCGACGGCACCCTGGTGCCACTGCCGGCGCCATGCGTGGATACCGGCATGGGCCTGGAGCGCCTGGCGGCGATCCTGCAGCACGTGCACACCAACTATGAGATCGACCTGTTCCAGGCGCTGATCCGCAAGGCCTCCGAGCTGACCGGCACCGCCGACCTGGAGAACAAGTCGCTGCGCGTGATTGCCGACCACATCCGCGCCTGCTCGTTCCTGATCGTCGACGGCGTGCTGCCGTCCAACGAAGGCCGGGGTTACGTGCTGCGCCGTATCATCCGCCGCGCCCTGCGCCACGGCTGGATGCTGGGCGTGCGCCAGCCGTTCTTCAGCAAGCTCGTGCCGACGCTGGTCGAGCAGATGGGCGAGGCCTATCCGGAACTGCCGGCTGCGGTGGACACTGTCACCCGTGCGCTGCAGGCCGAGGAAGAGCGTTTCGCCGAAACCCTCGATGCCGGCATGAAGATCTTCGAGGACGTGGCCGGCAAGGCCAGCAATGGCGTGATCCCGGGCGTTGACGCCTTCCGCCTGTATGACACCTATGGCTTCCCGCTCGACCTGACCCAGGACATCGCCCGCGAGCGCGACCTGACCGTCGACATTGCCGGCTTCGATGCCGCGATGGAGCAGCAGCGCGAGACCGCGCGCGCCGCCGGCAAGTTCGGGGGGGGCGTGACCCTGCCGGCCGAGCTGGTGGCGACCCTGAGCCCGACCCTATTCCTGGGCTACGACCGCCTGCAGGCTGACGGCCTGAGCGTGCTGGCCCTGCTCAAGGACGGTCGTCCGGTGCAGTCGGCCGATGCGGGTGACGCAGTCATCGTCATCACCAACCAGACCCCGTTCTACGCCGAGTCCGGCGGCCAGGTCGGCGACACCGGCGTGCTGACCGGCAACGGCGTGCGCCTGGTGGTGGAAGACACCCAGAAGTTCGCCGGCCAGTTCCATGGCCATGTCGGCACCCTGTCCGAAGGCGGCCTGAAGGTCGGCGACGTGCTGTCCGGCCAGGTCGATGGCGAGCGCCGTGGCGCCACCATCCTCAACCACTCGGCCACCCACCTGCTGCACGCCGCGCTGCGCGAAGTGCTGGGCACCCACGTGCAGCAGAAGGGCTCGCTGGTCGCGCCGGACCGCCTGCGTTTCGACTTCTCGCACTTCCAGCCGATCAGTGCCGACGAACTGGCGGTGATCGAGCGCAAGGTCAACCAGCAGGTGCGCGCCAACAACGCCGCCGAAGTGCACACTATGGCCATGCAGGAAGCGCTGGACTTCGGCGCGATGGCCCTGTTCGGCGAGAAGTACGGCGAGCACGTGCGCGTGCTGAAGATGGGTGACTATTCCACTGAGCTGTGCGGTGGTACCCACGTCAACCGTACCGGCGACATCGGCCTGTTCAAGATCACCTCCGAGGGTGGCGTCTCCGCAGGCGTGCGCCGCATCGAGGCCGTCACCGGCCAGGGTGCGCTGGATTACGTGGACGCCGAAGAGGCCCGCCTGGCCGAGGCCGCTGAACTGCTCGGTGGCAGCGCTGCCGACGTGGTCGAGAAGATCCGTGCCCTCGGCCAGCGCCAGAAGCAGCTGGAGCGCGAACTGGAGGCCGTGAAGGCCAAGGTCGCCGCCGGTGCCACGGCCGACCTGTCCGGCCAGGCTGTCGAGGTTGCTGGCGTGAAGGTGCTGGCCGCCCGCCTGGAGGGCTTCGACGCCAAGGCCCTGCGTGACGCCATGGACCGCCTCAAGCAGCAGCTGGGCGACGCGGTGATCGTGCTGGCCGGCGCCCAGGACGGCAAGGCGGCCCTGGTCGCAGGCGTGAACGGCAGCGCAATGGGCAAGGTCAAGGCCGGGGAACTGTTGTCCCATATCGCCGGTCAGATCGGGGGCAAGGGCGGCGGACGCCCGGACCTCGCCCAGGGTGGTGGCGAGGACGGGCCCGCCCTTGCCACTGCGCTGGCTGCAGTCGTCGAATGGGTCAGCCCCCGCCTGTGATGAACCTGGCCGTCCCCCTCCTTGTAGGAGCGGGACGGCTGACGGTACCATTGCGAATCTTTTCCCTTTGTCGTGGTAGCGCTTCTTGACGGAGCGTCAAGCCGGTGGGGGATACCCTTCCACACGGTTCCATGGAGACTTACAAAAATGTTGATCCTGACTCGCCGCGTCGGCGAAACCCTGATGATCGGAGACTCGGTGAGCGTCACCGTGCTTGGCGTCAAGGGTAACCAGGTGCGTATCGGCATCACCGCGCCGAAGGACGTTGCTGTGCATCGCGAAGAGATCTATCAGCGCATCCAGCGTGGTGATGAAGCCGGTGGCACCGGTAGCGAAAATTCTGCCGAATAACGCTTTACCTTCGCACTCGATTAACGTTATGATTCACGCCCCGCTGAGGTGCAACGCACCAGACGCGGAGAAAACCCCGGAGTGATGCCCGAGTGGCCGAAGGGGCTCCCCTGCTAAGGGAGTATAGGGTCAAAAGCTCTATCGAGGGTTCGAATCCCTCTCACTCCGCCAGATACAAAGAAGCGCCTGCAGATCATCGATCTGCAGGCGTTTTTCTTTGCACGGATGCAGGGTCCCGGCGTGCCATCCAGCGATCATTGAGCGCTGGATGGTGGCCGAATCAGGCTCTCCTCAGAGCTTTAGCGTCACACCCACCTGGAAGCCCCGCCCCGGCAGTGGCGCGATGTATTTCAGTGGCGAGTTGTGTGGACGCGCTTCCTCATTGAGCAGGTTGCTGCCGTTGACGAACACTTCCATGCCGGCGATGTAGCTGCTGCGCACCGGCAGTTCGCGGCTGACCTGCAGGTCAACCAGGTTGAACGCATCCAGCGGGATCTCCTCGCTGACGTTGCGGCCGAGGTACTCCTGCGTGTCGTAGTAGGTGCTCGACAGCTGCGCCTTCCAGCCTTCGCGCTGCCATTGCAGGTTGGCGCCGTAGCGGTTGGTCGGCATGTTCGGCAGGTACTCGCCATCGTTGTGGGCGCGCAGCGGATCGGGGTGGTCGGCCTTGTTCTTCACCAGATCGGCGAAGGCAGAGATGTTCAACGTGCCATAGCGGCCCAGGTCAAGTGCCTGCGATGCGTCGATCTCGAAACCCTTCACCGTGGTGTCGGTCTGTTTCCAGTACTTGAGCGGCAGACGGTTGGCGGTCTGCAGGCCGGAATGGCCGAGGTAGAGATAGTTCTCGTACTTCATCCGGTAAGCAGTGGCCGACAGTTCGAAGCCGCCGATGTGGAACAGGCCGGTCAGCTCCAGGTTCTTCGCGCGCTCCGGCTTGAGGTTCTGGTTGCCTTCTTCCTGGGTCATCACCGAATAGTGTGCGTTGCTGGCATACAGCTCGTTGATCTCCGGTGCGCGCTGCGAGGATGCGTAGCGCACCTTGGCGGCGAACAGAGGACCGAGCTCGACACGGGAGCCCACGCTGTAGCTGTTGAGCCGGTAGGAACGGTCCTGCAGCTTGGTATTGGCGGCGTTGCGTGCGGTCCTGAAGCGGCTGGGCTGCAGCTCGTGGTCGACGCGCTCGTGGCGCACACCTGCATCGAAGGTGGCCCAGCCGACGTCCAGTGCCTCTTTCAGGAACACCGCGTTGCTGCGGGTGTCGACGTCGGGCAGGTAGCGCAGTGAACCGCTGCCGGTGACCTGGCGCGACTGGTGGCTGAAGCCGAGCAGGCCGCTGAGCGGACCGATGCGCTGATGGCTCAGAAGCAGCTCGGCCTGGGAGCTTTCGAAGTCGTAGTCATTGGCCTTGGATGCACCGAGGCGCTCGCCCGACGTGTTGTCCAGCCTGGAAACTCGCAGCTCCGCGCGCTCGAACCACGGCAGCGGATCGCGCAGCAGGGCGTCCAGCGCGTAGCGTTCCTGCTTGATCACCACGCCCACCGGCAGGCCATCAGCATAGTTCGAACCGAACGACAGGTTCTGCATCGAGAATCCCGGCACGCCGTATTCGCTGTCCTTGGCATCGATGCTGACACCCACGTAGCCACGGTCGAAGAACAGCGTCGAGCCGAAGGCCACCTGCGAGTTGCGTGCGTAGCTGTTGCCCAGCCGGTGATGGTAGTCGGGCGTGACATCGTTGTTGATCTGCTTCTGCACGTACGACGGCGTGCCGGGCACGTAGGCCGGGTTGGCCGGATTGATGTAGGTGCGGTGCTGCCAGACCGAGGTCGGATGGTTGGTGTAGAACGAGAAGTCACCATCGGCCCAGTCCGGATTCTCGCTCATGAACTGGTCGATGTAGGGCTGCGAGGCCTTGTTGTAGATCTGCTGGACGCGCGCCTCTTTCTGGCAGCTGTCGGCCAGCGCCGAGTTGACGCCGCCGGTCGGCGGGAACAGGCGGGTGTTGCAGACGTCGGCCTTGCTGTTGCCCGGGATGTCGTAGTGCGAGATGCGCTGGCGCGAGACCTGCAGGTTGGTCGAGAGGTTGCGCTGGTTGTTGAAGTTCATGCGGAAGCCCTGCGCGTCGGCGGCATTGAAGCCCTTGCGCAGGACCAGCTCCATCGACTGCTCCGTGTCTTCCAGGCTGCGCGGGATGAGGCCCGAATCGATCTCCACGCTGCCGCCGATCGCATTGCCGCCATAGCGCACGGTATCGGAGGACTTGTTGACGATGACGCTGCGCACGAACAGTGGATCGAACGGAATGTTGATGTCGCCGCTGATCGCGTTCATGCCGAGAATGGACTGGCCATCCTGCAGGATCTGCACGCGGTTGCCGCTGAGGCTGCGGATGACCGGGGCGCCCGCGTTCGGCCCGAAGGCGCTGCTCTGCACGCCGGAGACATGTTCGAGCAGGCTTCCGAGGGTACGGTTCTGCGCCTGTGGATTGTCGACGGTGACCCGGCTGTCGACGCGCGAGGGCGGGGAGGCCTGGACCTGGAGGGTGGGAAGGGTAGGCGCGTCCGCAGCGTGGGCGGTGTGGACAGCGAGCAGGATGGCGGCAGCAAGCAGGTGGCGACGCATAGCAGGACTCGTGAAATAGGCGTGAAATGTTATAACGTAACGATCTGTATCGACAAGGACGTGATGAGGCCTTGCCGCCAGACCTGAATCGCGGGAGGCGCGAACGAGGTTGCCGCGCGTTCAGCGCCCTGCCTTGTGCGGGGCCCCGATGCTGTGCACGATCCGAAGCGCTGCGCCCCACAACGCGTCACGCAGCACCTTCTTCACTGGAACGGAGCAACGTATGAAGCTGTTGTCCGCTGTGTTGTTGTGTGCGTGTTCGCTGCCGGCCGGGTTGGCGCTGGCGGTGGAAGCGTCCCCGTCGCCGCTGCTGGGGCGCTGGTCGCTGGACACCGCGACCTCGGCACTACCCGAGGCGCAGCGTCCGAAGCGGGTGGTGCTGGAGTTCAAGGATGCCGGTGATGGCCGCTGGAGCTCGCACGTGGATATCGTCCTGCATGATGGCAATACCATGAAGTCCGACGGCACGCTGGCGCTGGACGGTACGCCGGGCCCTTTGTCCGGCACCTATGGCGCGGACAAGGCCAACCTGAAGCTGCCGGCGCCGAACACCCTGGTGATGCAGCTTGTGGACCACGGTACGCCGGCCTCCACCCGTATCTACACCGTGGCCGATGACCAGGCGACGATGACCGAGACCAAGGCGTTCTACGCTCACGACGGGACGCCGATCCTGCAGACCAACCTGTTCAAACGCATGCCGTAGCGATCCTGCGTTCACCACGCCCGCACAACGGGCGTGGTGAACACCGCCGCCTTACACCGGGGCCGGATCGTGCTTGCCGGCGTCGATGCCGTACTTGTCGATCGCCTCCTGCATCCGCGAGCGTTCGATGCGACCTTCGTCGGCCAGCGACTTCAGGGCCGCCAGCACGATGAAGTGGCGATCCACTTCAAAGAACGTGCGCAGTGATTCACGCGTGTCGGAGCGGCCGAAGCCATCGGTGCCGAGTGCGATGAAGCGGCGATCGTTGATGAAGGGACGGATCTGGTCACCGACGATCTTCATGTAGTCGGTGGCCACCACTACCGGGCCTTCATGACCCTGCAGGCATTGCTGCACGTAGGGCACGCGCGGGGCCTCGGCCGGATGCAGCAGGTTCCAGCGCTCGGCGGCCAGCCCGTCGCGGCGCAGTTCGGTCAGGCTGGTCGCGCTCCACACATCGCTGGCGATGCCGAAGTCCTGCTGCAGCAGGTCTGCCGCGGCTTCCACTTCGCGCAGGATCGCGCCGCTGCCCATCAGCTGCACGCGTGGCTGCCGAGCGTTGCCGGCGGCTGCTGGATGCAGCAGGTACAGGCCCTTCAGGATGCCGGCCTCGGCGCCCTCGGGCAGTGCCGGCTGCGGGTAGTTCTCGTTGAGTACGGTGATGTAGTAGTAGATGTCTTCCTGCTCGACATACATGCGGCGCAGGCCGTCGTGGATGATCACCGCCAGCTCGTAGTTGTAGGTCGGGTCGTAGGACACGCAGCTCGGGATCACCGACGAGAGCACGTGGCTGTGGCCATCATCGTGTTGCAGGCCTTCGCCCATCAGCGTGGTACGGCCCGACGTGGCACCGAGCAGGAAGCCGCGGGTACGCGCATCGGCTGCAGCCCAGGCGAGGTCGCCGACGCGCTGCAGGCCGAACATCGAGTAGAAGATGGAGAACGGAATCGTGGCCAGGCCGTGGTTGCTGTAGGCGGTGCCGGCGGCGATCCACGAGCAGATCGCACCGGATTCGTTGATGCCTTCCTGGAGGATCTGGCCGTCCTTGGCTTCCTTGTAGTAGCTCAGCTGGCCCGCATCCTGCGGCGTGTACAACTGACCCAGGTACGAATGGATGCCGATCTGGCGGAACAGGCCTTCCATGCCGAAGGTGCGCGATTCATCGGGCACGATCGGAATCACCAGCTTGCCCAGCTCCGGGTCCTTCAGCAAGCGGGTGAGGATGCGCACGAAACCCATGGTGGTGGACTGGCCGCGATCGCCGCTGCCCTGCAGCTGGGCGTTGAAGATCGACAGCGGCGGTATCGGCCGCGGATCGACCTTCGCCAGCCGCGCCGGCAGTTGGCCGCCCTGGATGCGGCGGCGCTCGGCGAAGTAGATGGCTTCGGCGCTGCCCGGTTCCGGACGCAGGTAGGGCATGTCCTCCAGCTGGGCGTCGCTGACCGGCAGGTTGAAGCGGTCGCGGAAGGCGCGCACCGCGTCGGCGCTCATCTTTTTCAGCTGATGGTTGATGTTCTGGCCTTCACCGGCTTCGCCCATGCCGAAACCCTTGACCGTCTTGGCCAGGATCACCGTCGGCCGGCCGCTGGTTTTCACGGCCTGCTGGTAGGCGGCGTACACCTTCTGCGGATCGTGGCCACCACGTGCCAGCGCCCAGATGTCGTCGTCGCTCATGTGCGCGACCAGCTCCAGCAGCTCGGGGTAGCGGCCGAAGAAATGCTCGCGCACGTAGGCGCCGCTCTGCGACTTGAAGGTCTGGTAGTCGCCGTCCACGCATTCCATCATGCGCTGGCGCAGCAGGCCGCTGTGGTCGCGGGCCAGCAGGTCGTCCCAGCCACCGCCCCAGATCAGCTTGATCACGTTCCAGCCGGCCACGCGGAAGGCGCCTTCCAGTTCCTGGATAACCTTGGCGTTGCCGCGCACCGGCCCGTCCAGGCGCTGCAGGTTGCAGTTGACCACGAACACGATGTTGTCCAGCCGCTCGCGGCCGGCCAGGGAAATTGCCGCCAGCGATTCGGGCTGGTCCATCTCGCCGTCGCCGAGGAAGGCCCAGACCTTCCGTCCCTGGTGCTGCTTCAGACCGCGGTACTCGAGGTAACGCATGTAGCGCGCCTGATAGGCGGCAGTGAGCGGGCCCAGGCCCATCGACACAGTGGGAAACTACCAGAACTCCGGCATCAGGCGTGGATGTGGATACGAGGACAGGCCCTCGCGACCGGCTTCGCGGCGGAAGTTGTCCATCTGCGCCGCATCGATGCGGCCTTCCACGTAGGCGCGACCATAGATGCCGGGCGCGGAATGGCCCTGGATGTAGATCATGTCGCCGTCGAAGGTGTCGGTGCGGCCACGGAAGAAATGATCGAAGCCCACGTCGTACAGCACTGCTGCCGACTGGTAGGTGGCGATGTGGCCACCTACGTTGGAGTGCTTGCCTGCACGCAGCACCATCACCATCGCGTTCCAGCGGATCATCGCGTTCAGGCGGCGCTCGATGGCCAGGTCACCGGGATAGGGCGGCTGGCGTTCGGGCGGGATGGTATTGACGTAGGCCGTCCATGCGCGGGTATGCAGGTCGCCGTGCTGTTGCGCGTCCAGATCGCTCAGCTGGTCGATCAGGTAGTGCGCGCGTGGCCAGCCACCGGCCTGCATCACCGCCTCCAGCGATTCACACCACTCCCGCGTTTCCAGCGGGTCGGTATCGAAGGGGATCAGGGCTTGGTTCATGACTGTCTCCAGAGGGCGCCGTTTGGACGTCTGCCTGAGCGACAACACCATCAGGGCGCACAGCACTGGAGCGGGGTCGCAACGGCAATGCCGTGACGCGAAGGGCGACCGTGGCGGCCACCGAGAAGACAAGCGTAGGCCTGGCCCCGCGGCTTCGATAGGCGGGCCCGGCTTGGGTCTCAGGCAAGCAAGGGTTGGTGCCGGGCGCCGCATCATGCGCGGATGCACTGCGTACCGCCGCTGATCAGGCCGGGTACAGTCCAGGCAGGAACATCGGGATGACCGCCACGCCGACGCACAGCAGGCACCAGGCGACGATGGGCAGCCAGCGCGCCAGACGCTGGGCCGGTTCTGGTACGCGACCGCCGCCGATCCACAGCAGCAGCGTGAGCACGCCCAGTGCATAGGCGAGGGCGACGATCACCGGATGCACATGGATGACCCGGCTGGGCGGCCACATCTGCTGCTGGTAGGCGGTGGTGTGGGCGACCAGCAGCAGGAACAGCAGGCTGCTGAAGGTGTGGATGGCGGTGCGTGCGTTCATTGCTGGGCACTCCTTGTGCCGGCTGCCGGGACATTGCAGGGGCGGCATTCTAGCGGCTGCCTGCCGGTCGTTGAAACGCCACTGTCATCGATGGCGGTCACCCTGCTGGGCTTTCCAGCCTCGGGGTGGTTGGCCGGCCGTGAACAGCGTGAGGATCTGGGAGAAGAGCTACGAACTGCGGCGCCGGCTGCTGCGTGGCTTCTTCCTGCGTCGCGGTTCGGCCAGCGAAGATGCCGAAGACCTGGCGCAGGAGGTCTATCTGCGGCTGCTGCGCAGCACCGGCGAGGATGCCGACGCGGTCGAGAACCCGGAAGCCTACCTGTTCACCGTGGCGGCCAACCTGGCGCGCGAGCACGCCCGCGTGCGGTCGTCGCTGCCGCCGCTGGAAGACATCGATCTGCTGGCCGAAGTGCTGAAAAGCGAAGAAGACATCGAGCGCGAATTCGAGCGTGCGCAGCGCTGGAACGATATCCGCAGCACCATCGCGCGGTTGCCGGCGACCACGCGCCGGGTGATGGTGCTGCACTACCGCGACGGGCTGGACTGCCCGCGAATCAGCCAGCAGCTGCAGGTGTCGGTGCACATGGTGCGCAAGCACATCGGCAAGGGGCTGGAGGCCTGCAGGAAGGCGCTGGGCGCCAGGGAGCTCACATGAACCGGACCTCATCGCCCGTGGCCGACGACACGATCGCCTGCGAGGCCATGGACTGGTTCCTGCGCAATCGCGAGGGGGCGCTGGATGAGGCCGGGCGCCTCGCGTTCCTGGACTGGATGAAGCGCTCGCCGGAGCACGTGCGCGCCTACATGCACGCCCTTGCGTTGCACCGGCAGGTGGGCGAGGCGCTGCAATCGCCGTTGCCTGACGACGCGGCGGTTCCACCGCGGCAGGTCGCCGCCAAGGTGGTGCCGCTGTTCGGTAGCGTGCACGCGCCGCCGCGCGCTGTGCCGCGTCGCGGTCGTGCGCGCTGGTGGGTGGCGGCGGCCGCAGCCTGTATCACCCTGCTCGGCGTGGGCCTGGTTCCGCAGGTGATGCCCACCGAGCAGCTTTACAGTGCCGGACAGGGTGAACTTCGCGACCTGATGCTGCCCGACCAGACCCAGGTGCGGCTCAACGCGGACAGCCGCCTGCGGGTACGCATGGGCTGGTTCAGCCGCAAGGTGGAGCTGCTGCAGGGTGAGGCAACGTTCGACATCGCCCGCGACCGCCGTCCGTTCGAGGTGGCGGTGAACGGCCTGGAGATCCGCGACATCGGCACGGTGTTCGATGTATCGCGACGGCTGCAGAGCACGCGCGTCGGCGTGGTCTCCGGCGAGGTGGAGGTATGGAGCCAGGGTGTGGACCCCCGGCGTCTTGCGCAACTGCGCGAAGGCCGGGTGGTGCAGGTCGACGCGCGCAGCCATGCGGTCGAGTCATTGGACCTGCCATTGTCGATGCTGCTGGACTGGCAGCAGCGCAAAGTGTCCTTCCTCGACGAGCGGCTGGACGAGGTGGCCGCTTCCTTCAACCGGCACAACCAGGTGCAGGTACGCGTGCTGGACGAAGGTGCGGCATCGGCACGGTTGTCCGGCAGCCTCGATGCGCATCGCATCGGTGCGCTGCAGGCCTTCCTCGAACGCGACCCGCGCTTCGTGGTGAGGCGCGAAGGGGACACCGTGCGGGTTGGCAGCCGCTGAGGCCCGTGCGGTCGTGGACTGTCAGAAAAAATTCATCGAATCCGCGTTCTCCACTTCGGTGGATGCCGGCTCTTACTTGGGAGAAGCCGCTGCCGATCCGCGCAGTGGCACCTGCTGCCTTCTCTCTTCCAAGGACCCGTGATGCGCAACACGCTCTACCTGTCGATCATCCTCGCCCTGTCTCCCTGCAGCGTGCCGCTGGCCTTCGCCGCCGGTGCCGATGGCCTGGAGGCGCGTGTATCCACGCCGATCGCGGCGCAGCCGTTGGCGCGTGCGCTGGAGCAGCTGTCGCGCGGTTCCGGGGTGCAGTTCCTGTACTCGGCCGGCGGTGATGCCCGCATGGCCGGTGCGGTGCCGCGCGGTGCCACCGTCAGGCAGGCGCTGGACGCGCTGCTGGCCGGTACCGGCCTGGGGTACACCGTGGTGGATGGCAATGTCATCGCCATCGATCCGGCGCCAGCTCGCAACCAACCGAAGCCGGCCGCGCCGAAGCCGCGCGAGGCCGAGGCAATGGTGGCGCCGACCCTGGACACGGTGAAGGTGATTGCCGCACATGAGGTCATCGACCAGAAGAAGTCGTCGCCGGTGATCAAGGATTCGGTGGTGTATGACGAGATGGACAGCTACGGCGACGAGACCCTGGCCGAGAGCCTGATGGCCGCTCCAGGGCTGAGTGCGGTGGAGGATGCCGGCGAGCCACGTTACGTGACCGTGCGCGGCGTGCAGGCCAACCTCAACTACACCACCATCGATGGCATCGCGATTGCCAGCGTGGGGGGCAGTGGCTCGGGCGAGCGCATGAACAACCTGCAGCTGATTCCCAGCGACATCGGCACCCGTACCGACATCTACAAGAGCTTCAGCGCGGAGCAGGCACCGGATGCGATCGGCGGTGTGATCGACATCATCAGCCGCAGTGCCTTCGACCGGTCGGGCAGGTACGTGTTTGCCGACGTGGCAGGCATCTATTCCACAGCCGAGACCAACGTCGAGCGCAGCGCTGGCGGCAACCACGAGACCCTGGGCCATTTCGGCAAGAGCGCCAAGATGGTGTTCTCCAACCAGTTCGGCGCCGACCAGGAGTTCGGCATCGTTGCGGTGGCACGCTATGAGCAGCGTTCACGCAACAGCGTCAAGCGCTGGGTGGAGTCGAACTACTACTACAACGACGCTGGAAAATACCTCACCGACGGCACCACGGGTCCGGACGAGGCCAAGGGCTGGAACGGCCTGCGTGCGCCTGGCAACTTCAGCACCGGCACCTATACCAACTTCATCACCAACTTCGGTGGCTCCGCCAAGCTTGAGTGGAAGCCCTCGGATGATCCGTTCTACGCATCGCTGCTGCTGTACTCGTACCGGTTCTACGAGAACTCGACGATGAACAAGACGGATCTGTATGGAAACGCCAAGTTTCCGATCCGCAACCAGACCGAGGACAGCGGCACCACGCAGATCAACAGCATCTACATCAAGAACCGCCACGACCGCTGGGACCGCAGCAACCGTGGCGCCATCGCCAGCTTCAACTGGGACATCGGCGACCGTTCGCGCCTGACCCTGCGCGGTGGCCACACCGAAGAGACCTTCCATAACAGCCAGGTCTACTGGGGAGTGCGCGCCTACCCGAGCAATCTGTTCGTCGACTACGAAAACGACAGCCACGGTTTCCCCAATGCGGTGGCGGTTTCCGATTCCAGCCTGCTGACCAGCTCCGCGTTCAAGCTCAATCCGGCGCAGGCCTATGTCTCTCCGCGCGATGCCAAGGAGAGCATCGACAACCTGCGCGCGGACTTCAGCTACAACATCGACGCCGATGCGCGTGGCTTCGGCCTGGCCACCGGTGCCGAGTACCGCCACCTGAAGATCTGGCAGGACATCGACTTCGACTACTTCAGGAGCAGCGCCACGCTCAACGACTACCTGTATCCGGGGTCGACGCTGCTGGGCAGCGTGCCGGGCTTCCCTCTGATCGACAACCGCGAGTGGAACGAGGAACTGCTGCCGAAACTGGGCAACAACAATGCGGCGTATCCGAATGCCAACTTCACCAGCGACTACAAGTACGTGGAGGACATCACCAATGCCTATGTGTCCGCTCACTATGCCTGGGACCGGCTGCTGCTGATCGGCGGCCTGCGTTACGACCACACCCGCTTCGATGCCTACAGCCCGTTCAGCGATGATGGTGGCACCACTTACACCTCCGCCTTCCGCAACACGAGCGGTGGCTACAACAACCTGCTGCCGTCTTTGAATGCGACGTTCAAGCTGAGCGAGGAGCAGCGCCTGCGCTTTTCCGCCAGTCGCACGCTGGGCCGGCCGACGCCGAGCAACATCGCCCAGGCCACCAGCACCAGCTGTGGCGATGACGAGGAGGGCAGGGGCTTCTGCAGCATCAAGCAGGGCAACGCCAACCTGCAGCCGCGCCGTTCCACCAACATCGACCTGGCGTGGGACCTGTATTTCAACGGCAACAACGGCCTGGTCTCGGTGGCGCTGTTCGACAAGGTGATCAAGGACGATATCTACACCCTGACCACGTTCGAGAACGTGGGGGACACCCGCTACCGGGTCACCCAGCCGATGAACACCGACGAGTCGAAGCTGCGTGGCGTCGAGTTCGCGGTGGCCAATCGCAATCTGCAGTGGGGCCGCCAGCGCTTCGACATGTACTTCAATGCAACCCGGCTGGAAGGCCAGACCAACTACCGCATCAGCGACGGCACCGAGCGTCGCCTGGATCGCCTGCTGTACCAGCCGGACTGGTCGCTCAATGGTTCGGTGATCTGGCGCATGCCATGGAGGAGCGCCCAGCTGCGCCTGTCCGGAACCTACCGCAGCCGGATGCTGGTCGACTTCGGTGACACCGAATGGCTGGATTCGTACTACGACCCATACCTGACGTTCAACATGGCTTTCAGCCACAAGGTCGGCAAGCACGTGACGCTGAAGTACGAGGCCAAGAACCTGTTCAACACCCAGCCAACCTACAGCACCGGTCCGAACGGGCGTTTCCGAACCGAGATCGACGACTACGGCCGCTTCTTCTACTTCCACATCATCTACAACTGAGGGCACAGCCGTGGATACGATCAATCGCAGGCGATTCCTGGCGCTGGCCGGCCTGTCCGCTGCCGGTGCCTGGATGGGCACGGCACATGCGCTGGCCGCGCGGGCCGATGCCACCGCGCTGAACCCGCGCAACCTGCTGGCCAAGCCGCGCTTTGCCAGCACACCTTTCACCCTGGGCGTGGCCTCGGGGGATCCCTCGGCCGATGGCATGGTGCTGTGGACGCGCCTGGCGACCGAGCCGCTGGTGTTCGGCAGTGGCATGCCGGCCCGGCCGATGCTGGTCGATTGGCAGCTGGCAGCGGACGAAGGCATGCGCAAGGTAGTGCGCCAGGGTTCGGCGATGGCGCATCCCGAACTCGGTCACGCCGTGCATGTGGAGCTGGACGGGTTGGCGCCCGGAAGGCCCTACTGGTACCGCTTCACCGTGGGTGGCCATGCCAGTGCGGTCGGTTGCACCCGCACGCTGCCGGCAGCCACGGCAGCGGTGGATCGCGTGCGCTTTGCGGTGGCAGGTTGCCAGCACTACGAAGAAGGCCACTACACCGCGTGGCGGCGCATCGCCGAGGAACCGCTCGACTTCGTCTTCCACTACGGCGATTACATCTACGAAGGCGAAAGCCAGCCGGGCCTGCGGAAGATGAACGGCCAGCCGTTCACCAACCTGCGCAACCACGTCGGCCCGCAGATCTATACGCTGGATGATTACCGCCGCCGCTACGCCCAGTACAAGAGCGATGCCGACCTGCAGGCCGCTCATGCATCGGCTCCCTGGTTTGTCACCTTTGACGACCATGAAGTGGACAACAACTGGGCCGGCGCCGAAGACCAGGACGATACGCCCAGCGAAGTGTTCCTGCTGCGGCGCGCGCAGGCGTTCCAGGCCTACTACGAGAACATGCCGCTGCGCCGTTCGGCGTTCCCGCGCGACGGCCACATGCAGATGTACCGGCGCGCACGCTACGGCACGCTGATGGACCTGCACCTGCTCGACACCCGCCAGTACCGCAGCAAGCAGGTGAACATGACGCTGCGCGAGGAGGTGGAATCGCCGGAGCGCAGCATTGTGGGGGCGAAGCAGGAACGCTGGCTGTTCGACGGCCTGTCCGATGCTGCACCGCGCTGGCATACCATCGCCCACCAGGTGGCGCTGGGCAATTACATGCGCGAGAAGGACGGGGTAGTGCAGTCGTCCGATGACCAGTGGTCGGGCTACCTGGACAGCCGCCGGCGCCTGCTTGAGCACATCCAGAAGGTGGGCTTCGGCAACGTGGTGACCGCCTGCGGCGACGCGCATCGCCACTATGCCAGCGATCTGGTGCAGGACCACCGTGACTCGGGCGTGATCTCCAGCGAGTTCCTCGCCACGTCGATCACCTCTGGCGCCGATGGTCAGGGTGTGGATGCGTATGCCAGGAACCAATTAGCGCACAGCCCCTATCTGAGGGCGACCACCGACAAGCGTGGCTACGTGCTGTGTGATGTCACCCGCGATGCGTGGATCGGCGACATGAAGACGCTGGACTCCGTGATGCAGCCGAATGGCGTGCTGCAGAGCTGGAAACGCTATGCGGTGGAGCACGGCCGGCCGGGGCTGCAGGAGGCCTGAATCTGCCGATCTGCCGCGTAGAGCCGAGCCCATGCTCGGCTGCTTTGTCGGGGCAATGCGACCAGGGCGAGAAGCAGCCGAGCGTGGGCTCGGCTCTACAGAGGGCTCCTCAATCGTGCTCGAACCGCAAGGGCTCGCTGCCCATTGCCGGGTCACTGGTGCCGGGGTGCCCATCCTCGGCGCGGCCGGCCAGTCGCAGTGCACTGTCGCCCGCACCGATGCGCAGGTCGTACCACCCTGCGGTGGGCGCCGCGTCCCACGCCACCGTGGCCTCAGCATGCGCCGGCAGCGCCAGCGCCTGCTCCGGCATGTGCCCGGCATAGGCACCGGCCTGCACCCGCACAGTCTGCGCGCTGTTGTGCAGATTGCGCAGGTGCAGCCGCAGCTGGCCGTCCGCGCGCTCGATCGAAGCCTGCACGGCAGGCGCCTTGGCCGCACCCTGGAAGTGGCGGTGGAAGCCGTTCGGACCAAGCAGCCAAAGGTCATAGCGGCCCTGGGCGTCTAACGGCCAGCGCTCGCGCAGCGGCGTACCCGGAAGCAGCGTGTAGCGGCGTGGTACCGCATCCAGCCGCAGCCGATCGTAGACATGCAGCACGGCCGCCGCGCCTTCGCAGGACAGCGTCAGATCCACACCCAAGGCATCGACTGCGGCAATCGATGCCTGCGGACGATAGGGCAGGGCGCGCGCCGGGCGTACACCGCTTTCCTGTTTCGCTGGTTTCAGCCCCTCTGGCAGCGTGGGCACGGTGCGTCCCGGCAAGGCAGCGGCGCGTGCGGCAACCGCACTTACGTCGGGCAGGCCGCGGACGAACGGGCGGGTATCACGCTGGGCAAAGTCGAACGCAGTGCTGAGGTCGCCGCAGACCGCGCGGCGCCACGGCGAGATGTCCGGTGCGGCCACGCCAAAGCGGCGCTCGATCAGCCGTATGACCGAGGTGTGGTCGTACACCTGCGAATCGACCCAGCCACCGCGACTCCACGGCGAGATCACGTACAGGGGCACGCGCGGTCCCAGACCGTACGGGCGCCCGCGCAGTTCGGCGAGATCGTACTTTTCGTCACCCGGTGCCGGGTGCCGGTGGTACTCGCCTTCGGTGCTGACCGAGGACACACCCGCCCAGCCACCGTCCACCGGCGAAGGCGGGGCAGGGGGCGGCATGTGGTCGAAGAAGCCATCGTTCTCGTCGAACATCAGCAGCAGGGCGGTACGGCTCCACACTTCCGGATCGGCGGTCAGCGCATCCAGCACGCGTGCGGTATAGGCCGCGCCCTGTGCCGGGCTGGACGGGCCGGGATGTTCGCTGCCGGCCGCGTCGGCGATGATGAAGCTGACCTGCGGCAGGCGCCCGTTAATGACGTCCTGGCGCAGCTGCGTCAGGCCCCGCGTGCTGACCCCGCGCGCGCGCAACTGCGGGTCATGCCCTGGCGCCGCGCGGTGGGCCTGACGGAAGGCCTCGAAGCCCGCCAGCGGGTTGTCGGTGAAGTTGTCGGCCATGTCCTGGTAGATCTGCCAGGACACGCCGGCCCTCTGCAGGCGCTCGACATAGCTGGTCCAGCGGTACGACGCCGGGTACCCGCCCTGTTCGGGAAAGTTGTCGTGCGAATTGGCGATCACCGGGCCGCCGGCACGCGCATGCCCATCGTTGTGGCCGGTCCACAGGAACACCCGGTTCGGGTTGGTGCCGGCCTGCATTGCGCAGTGGTAGGCATCGCAGATCGTGAAGGCATCGGCCAGGGCGAACTGGAACGGCAGGTCGCTGCGCTGGAAGTAGCCCATCGAGTGGTTCTGCTTGGCCTTCGGCCATTGCCCCATGCGCCCGTGGTCCCACGCCCGATGGGCATCGGGCCAGGTATGCGGCGTGCCTTCCACCCGCATGTAGCCGAAGTGCGCGGCGGTATCCAGCGGGAACGGCGCGATCGCGCGCTCGCCGCTGGCATCGGGCTGCAGCCACAGGCTGCGGACGCGGCCACCTGCTTGCAGCGCGGCGGCCGGGGCGACGAACCGATCACCGAAGCCACGTACGCCCGGCAGCGTGCCGAAGTAGTGGTCGAACGAACGGTTCTCCTGCATGAACACCACGATGTGCTGCAGGTCTTCCAGGCTGCGCGTCTGCGCGGCGGGGGCGATCGCGGCGGCCCGGGCGATGCTGGGCAGCAGTGGAGAGAGGCCGGCGGCAACGCCGGCCTGCAACAACCGGCGTCGGCCGATATCGGTCACAGGCTCACTCACAGGTCCACGCGGAAAGAGATGCCGACGGTGCGCGGAGCGCCGATGAAGGCGTTGTCGCGCCCGTCCACCCCTGCAAGATACCGTTTATTGGTGAGGTTGCTCACCACCAGGTTGGCGCCCATGCCCTTCAGGCGCGGCGACAGGCCCTGCAGGTCGAAGCCGATGTTGGCGTTGAGCACGGTCGCCGACGGCAGCTTCTTGACGTTGGCGGCGTCGAGATAGCGCGTGCCCAGGTAACGGCCGGACAGGCCGAAGTTCCAGTTCTCACCCTGCCAGTCCGCCGACAGGACGAGGGTCTGTTCGGGCTGGCCGATCACCTTGGCGCCATCGACGATGCCCAGCTGGGTATCGCGCGCGGCATCGCCGCTGCCGAGGTACCTGGAGCGGTTGTAGGTATAGGCGGCGTTGAGGCGCCAGCCGTTGTCCCAGCCGTAGCCGAACGCGGCTTCCAGCCCGTTGCTCTCCACGCCGCCGAAGTTCTCGTAGACGCCGTCGGTCTCGCCGAGATAGTCGATGCCGCTGACGAAACCTGCCGGCAGGTAGACGATGCGATTGTCGAACTTGATGTTGTACAGGGTCACCGAGGCGGTCAGCGGCCAGCGGCTGATGCGCATGCCCACTTCAATGTTGTCGGCGGTCTCCGGCTCGACGTTGCGGAAGCGCTGCGGGTCGGTCTCGCCGAGCACGCCGGAAGGAATCGCGGCGAAGTTCTGCGAGAAGCCGGCGAACAGCTCCATGCCTTCCACGCCCGGTGCCCAGGTCAAGCCGGTGGACAGCAGCGGGTCGGACCTGGAATCGGATTTGACGTGTTCGCTGGCACCGATCACGCGGCGGCGCGACTGGTCGACGAAGAACTGCTTCACGCCCAGGCGTGCGCTGAACGGCCCGAATCGCGCCACGTCCTCGACGTAGTACATCTGCTCGTCAACCTTGTACTTGTCCTCGAACTGTACCCAGTACGGCTGGTGGTCGAAGGCGATGTCCTGGCCGACGTTGAGCAGGCGATGCCAGTCGCGGCGCGCCGAACGGTCCAGCTTCTCCACCCACAGACCGCCACGGATCGTGTTGTCGACCGTGCCGAAGGTCTGCCGCCACTCGACGTCGGCGGTCACGCCCATGCGGTCGTTGTCGTAGTGCGTGTGGCGATACGACTGCGCGCCAAGCACGTTGCCGGCGTAGCAGTTCGGATCGTATTCGGCGGTGAAGCCCAGCCGCGGCGTGCAGTTGGCCAGGCGCTGCGCGGCGCTGCCGTCGGGATTGACGAAGAAGATCTGGCCACGGTTGCTGCCGCCGAACACGGTTTTTCCACCGATGTACTCCGACTCGGGGCGGCCCGCACCGTCATCGCTGACCTGCGCCAGATAGGGAGGCAGCCAGTCGCCACGACCTTGCATGCGGTGCCCGTAGGCGGCCACCGAGGCCTTGAAGCCGTTGCCACCGTCGAAGGCCGCGCGCAGGTAGCCGAAGGTGTTCTCGCGCAACGCACGCGAGCCGGAACGGTAGTTCTGGTCCAGGTAGGGAATGCCGGTGAGGGTACCGACCAGGTTGTCGCGATCCGGATTGGTCGCGAAGCCCTTCGGTGAGACGCTGGTGTATTCCGGCTCGTCGGCATCGTTGTAGGACAGGTAGCCGGTCAGGGTCCAGCGATCCAGTTCGGTGATGAACTTGCCGGCGATGTGGTCGTTGCTGGTCTTGCCGCTGCCATCGATCCAGTCATGCACGCGCGCCGACGAGGCACTGACCCAGGCGCGGGTGTGGCCGCCGAGCAGGCCGGTGTCGTAGCGCACGTAGTACTTGCGCGCATCGTTGTCACCGGCGCCGACCACGAAGCGCAGGCGGCTGTCCTGCAGCGGGTCGCTGGTAAGGAAGTTGAGCGTGCCGCCCAGGGCCTCGTTCGAGCGCGAGGAGATATCGGCAGTGCCCTGGCTGACTTCCACTGTTTCCAGGTCGAGGGCGTCGATGTAGCGGTTGGCCAGCGAGCCGCCGCCGTAACCCGAACCGCCGTTGGGGAGGCCGTCGATGGTAGTGCCGATCTGCTGTGTGTCGCGGTTGGTGACAAAGCCACGCATGCTGATCTGCGTGCCCCACACCGATGAGCCGGTGGCATCGGCTTCGCTGACCACCACGCCGGGCACCTCGTTGAGTGCATCGTTGACGCTGCTCATCACGGTCTGCCGGTTCAGCGTTTCCGCGCGCACCGATGTCTTGGCGTAGCTGGTGGCCTGCCCGATCACCTGCACCTGATCGAGGGTGCGGGCATCGCTGCTGCGCGCTTCGGCCGCCTCGCCCTGCGGTGCTTCGGCCAGGGCGTCCAGTGCGGGGGCGATCAGCAGGGCCAGCAGCGAGACACGGGGAAAACGCGCAATCGTTCGCATCGAAACCGGACCTTCAGCAGAGGGAAGCCCCGGAGTGTCGGCAGCGCCAATGACATCGGCATGACGCGAAGATGCAGGAACCGTGTTGTGTGACGGCCCGCAGCTGCTGCCTGCATCAGTACCGCGCGTCCTTGGGTTTCGGGTCGCGCGGCCAGTCCTTGCTCTTGTTGGCGAAGTCCGGCCGCGGCTGGTTGATGAAGTAGCTGGCGATGTCCACCGCATCCTGGTCGGGCATCACCTGCTGACCCAGTGGCGGCTCGCGGGTCACCGCCGGCGGCATGTTGTGCTTGACGAAGCCGGCGGCCTTGTACAGGCGCGCCATGCCGGCGCCGATGTTGAAACTGTGGTCGCCCCACAGCGGCGGGAAGGCGATGTCACCGCTGGCGTCGCGCCGTCCTTCGCCGTTGTCGCCATGGCACGCGGCGCACTGCACGGCGTACAGTGCCTGGCCACGGATCGGGTCCGGGGCCAGCGTGCTGTCGATGGGCCCCTCACTGGGGGCGGACACCTTTGCACCCTCTGGCACAGGACTGCTCAACCACGCCATGTAATCGAGCATCGCGCGCATCTGCGGCGAGTCCTTCGGCAGAGGCTTGCCGTTCATCGAACGCTGCAGGCATCCGTTGATGCGCTCGGTCAGGCCGATCACCTTGCCAGGCCGCGGCATGTAACGCGGATAGGCGCCGCCGCCGGTGTTGAAGTAGTGGTTGCCGAAGGGACGCTTGCCCTCGGCCATGTGGCACGAATTGCAGTTCAGATCGTTGCCGACGTTGTCCGGCAGCAGTCGTGCGGTTTCGTTGAGGATGCGGCGGCCGAGCATCACCGATTCGGCATTGCCGAGCCCGGCGATTTCTTCGGCGCTCGGCGCATGGTAGGCGCCGACCACCTTGCCCTGTGCATCGAGGATATCGATCGTGCCGGTCACGGCGGCATCCAGATCCGGGTACAGATGACGGTAAGCGAGGGTACCGGCGCCGGCCAGCAGCACCAGGGTGATCGCACTGCCGATCAGCAGGCGGGAACGCGTGCGCGAACGCTTCATTGTGCGGCCTCCTGCGGAACGTAGTGCACCGGCTTGTCGCGCACCACCCGGCGCATGCGCGCCACGTCGACCTCGCTCACTGCGCTGGCCTGATTGCCCCAGCTGCTGCGGATGAAGGTCAGGATCTGTGCCAGCTGCGCATTCGGCAGCTGCTCGAAGCCTGGCATGGTGAAGGCCATGCGGTCGTGCGGGGTCTGTGGCGTGCGGCCGCCGATCAGGGTCACCTGCACCAGCGAGCTGGGATCGTCGGCGAACACGATCGAGTTGCCGGCCAGGGCCGGATAGACGCGAGGCATGCCGCGGCCGTCGGCGCGGTGGCAGGCCTGGCAGTGCTCGGCATAGGCCAGCGAACCGGCCACACGATAGTCGCCGCTGCGCAGTGCGGCGGTGGTGGTGTCAGTACCGGGCGACCACTGTGCGCTGCGTCCTTCGCGGGCGGGCAGCTGCTTCAGGTAGCGGGCCATCGCCAGCAGGTCCGCGTCGGACAGGTACTGCGTGCTGTGCTCGACCACGTCGGCCATGCCACCGAAGGCCGCCGATCGATCGGTGCGCCCGGTGCGCAGGAAGTCCACGATCCCACCCTCGCGCCAGCTGGCCAGACCGGTCGATTCGCTGCGCAGGTTCTTCGCGTACCAGCCTTCCAGCACCGAACCGGACAGGAACTGGCGGCTGCCATCATCGGCCATCGCCTTTTCCTGGAACGCCAGCCCGCGTGGCGTGTGGCAGGCACCGCAATGCGCCAGGCCTTCCACCAGTTCGGCACCACGCTGCTGGCCGGCGTCCAGCGACGGATCCGGGCTGAAGCTGCGTGGGCGTGCGAACAGCAGTTGCCACCATGCCAGAGGCCAGCGCATGTTGGCGGGCCATGGAATCGTGCTGTCGGCGTTGTCCTGCTTCACCGGCTGCACCGAGCCCATGAAATAGGCGTACAGCGCCTTGATCTCGGCGTCGCGGGCAATCACGTACGAGGCGTACGGCATTGCCGGATACAACGGCTGGCCATCGTGACGGATGCCGCGACGTACCGCGCGTTCAAAGTCGGCGTAGTCGTAGGCGCCGATGCCGGTTTCCGGATCGGGGGTGATGTTGGTCGAGTAGATCGTCCCCATCGGCGTCTGCATGCCGAGGCCACCGGCGAACGGCTTGCCGCCCGGCGCGGTGTGGCAGGCCGCACAGTCGGCGGCGCGCGACAGGTACTGCCCCTGTGCGATCAGCGCCGGGTCGTGGATGTCGACCTGCGCGGCCTGCCGAGGTGCGAACCAGTAGGGCGTGCTGCGGGCGATGCCATAGGCGGCGGCCAGCGTGGCGGCCAGGGCAATGGCGAGCTTGAACGAGGTGCGCATGGGGGCACTGTGGGCAAGCATGCCGGCGTATTCATTGATCCGGATCAATGCCGAGGTCGATCGCGCCATTGTGACAACCTGAATCGATCCCGCATTGTCATCAAGCCGTCATCCACGCGCGATAGATGGCCCACGCCCGCGTCGTTAACCTGCCACGCTGTCGCATCCTTTCCCGATTGCCCATGAAGCGCCTGCTGCTGTTGCTGCTGGCGTGCGCCGGCCTGTGGCTGGCTGCATGCTCATCCTCGATCAACGCCTCGTCCACCTCGCTTGCCGACCGGCTGATCGCGCCAGGCGGCGTGTCGACCCTGCTCGATCGCCCGCGCATCGCCGCGGCCATTGCCGGGCTGCCCAACCGCCATGGCTTCGCAGCGGGTCGCGATGGCGTGCCGATCTTCTGGCGCGTGTTCGACCCCGGCGACTACGGCGCGCGGTACCACTACCTTCCGCAGCGTCATGAGAACGGCCTGCCTCTTGATACCGGCCTGAGTCTGGCCGTGCCACAGCCGTTCCGCGCGCAGGCGCCACGCGGCACCGTGGTGCTGCTGCATGGGTGGATGATGAATGGTGATTCGATGCTGCCATGGTCGCTGCAGCTGGCCGAGTCCGGCTACCGCGTGGTCACGCTCGATCTGCGCAACCATGGCCAGTCCGGTGCAGGTCCGTCCGGCTATGGCACCTATGAATCGGATGACGTCGTCGATGTCATCGGCGAGCTGCGCGCGCGCGGCGAAGTGACCGGCCCGCTGTACCTGTTCGGTGTGTCCTATGGTGCGGCCACGGCGGTGTTCACCGCCGACAAGCTGGGTGACCAGGTGGCCGGCGTGGTGGCGATGGAATCGTTCGCCAATGCCGGTGCGGCGATCCGCACGATGATCCCGCACCTGATGGGACTGCAGCCGGAGGGCCTGAAGGCGCAGGCGGTGGCGTCGTACGCACGCTGGCGCTATGGGGGCCAGGACATCAACCAGGTGATCGCCGCCGCCAGCCGCCGTATCGATGTCGATCTGGACCGCGTCGACGTCGCGCGTGCGCTGGCCGATACCCGCGCCTGCGTGCTGTTGCTGCACGGGCAGGGTGACCAGCATATTCCGGTTAGCCAGGGCCGGCAGCTTGCGCAGGCCAACCCGCGCGCGCACTACATCGAAATGCGTGGAGAGGACCACATCACCCTGCCGCTGCGGCTGGACCTGCTGGCCGGCGTGGTGGATGACTGGATGGCGCGCGACGAGCACCACCCGCAGAGCGCGTGCCCAGCCCCACAGCTGCCGGCCCAGGCCGAATGGCTGGCACACGGCTGAAAAAAGGGGACGGAGGGGATTAAGTCGTTTGCAGCACACTCGGGGCAGATGCGACTTAATCCCCTCCGTCCCCTTTTTCTGTCAGGCCACGCGCCGTGCCAGTGAGCGGGCGGAGGCGGCTACGCCCAGCAGCAGTAGGGCGACGCACAGGAAGGCAAAGCCGAGGCTGGTGGCATGTGCCACTGCGCCGATCGCCGCCGGACCAGCGAGGATGCCGGCGTAACCCAATGTGGTCACGGCAGTGATGGCGATGCTCTCCGGCATCACCCGCTGCTGGCCTGCCATCGAGAACAGCGCCGGCACGATGTTGGCGCAGCCCAGCCCGACCAGTACGTAGCCGGCCAGCGCCACCGGAAACGAGGGCACCAGCGTGGCCAGGGTGAAGCCTGCCGCGGCCGTGATACCGCCGAAGACCAGGGTGCGGGTGCGGCCGAGGTGCTCGACGATGCCGTCACCGAACAGGCGCATTGCCGTCATCGCCAGGGTGAACAACGCAAAGCCGGCCCCGGCCTGGTCACGCGGCACCTGCCGCACTTCGGCCAGGAACACGGCGCTCCAGTCCAGCATCGAGCCCTCGGCGAGGAACACCACGAAGGCCAGTACGCCGATGAACAGCACCACGCCATGCGGCAGTGCCAGCAAGGGGCCTTCGTGCAAGATCCGTTGCGGACGCCAATGCGGCGCCGACAGCATCGCAACCAGCAGCAGTGCCACCACCGAAACCAGTGCGGCCAGCCACAGCGGCGTGCCGAGGATCAGCAGCCCGGTCATGCAGCCAGCGCCGACGAATCCACCGATGCTGTAGAAGGCGTGGAAGCCGGACATCATCGCGCGCCCGGCATCGCGCTCGACCGCCACCGCCTGCATGTTCATCGCACAATCCAGTGCACCGACGCCGGCACCGAACACGAACAGCGCCGCGCCCAGCGACACCGGCGAGGGTGCCAGCACCAGCAAGGGCAGGGCGCACAGCATCATCGCGCAGGTGATCACCATCACCCGGCGGCAACCCAACCGCCCCGTCAGTGCACCTGCCAGCGGCATCGCCAGCAGCGAGCCGAGCCCGAGGCACAGCAGCACGGCGCCGAGGCTGGCGTCGGTCAGCCCGGCCTTGGCCTTGGCGTAAGGCACCATCGGCGCCCACGCGGCGGTGGCGAATCCAGGAATGAAGAAGGCGGCACGGGTGGCGTGCTGCTGGGCACGCGGAGATGAAGGCGTCATGCGAGAGCGGGTCCGGATAAACACTGCCATGAAAGCGTTTCCAGTCGCATCGGGCAAGGGGCATTCGGGTCACCGAACGCCGAATACGATTGCGGGCCGTCCATCAGGCGCAGCGGGCCCGGCGATGCCTTTCCGCATCGCTGGGCCACGTCTTCAGGACAGGGCGTGTTTACAGCGGCAGGTCGAACACCAGCACTTCGGCGTCGTTGCCGTTTTCCAGGGTCAGCTGGGCTTCGTCACTGACCTGCAGCGCATCACCGGCTTCCAGGGTGATGCCGTTGACCTGCAGCTGGCCACGCGCCACCTGCACATAGGCGCCACGACCGTTGCCGAGGGCGTGATGCAGCTTCTGGCCGCCATCGAGAATGGTGGCGAAGATGCGGGCATCCTGGTGGATGCGCAGCGAACCCTCGGCACCGTCCGGCGAAGCGATCAGGCGCAGCTGGCCGCGCTTGCTGTCCGGCGCGAAGTGGGTCTCTTCGTAGGACGGCGCGATGTTCTCGGTGTCCGGGAAGATCCAGATCTGCAGGAAATGCACGGTCTCGTCGGCGGAGTGGTTGAACTCGCTGTGGGTGACGCCGCTGCCGGCGCTCATGCGCTGCACGTCGCCGTAGCGCAGTACCGAACCGGTGCCCATCGAGTCCTTGTGTTCCAGTGCACCGCCCAGCACGTAGGAGATGATCTCCATGTTGCTGTGGCCATGGGTGCCGAAGCCCTGGCCGCCGATCACCTTGTCTTCGTTGATCACCCGCAACGGGCCGAAGCTGACGTAACGGGGGTCGTAGTAGTTGGCGAAGGAGAAGGTGTGGCGCGAGGACAGCCAGCCATGCTCGGCCAGGCCACGGGTAGCGCTCTTGCGGATCTGCAGCATGATGGAATCTCCTTGTTCGATGGTTTCGATGGGGCGGAGTGGTCGGTGACCGCTGTGTTTTCCCGTTGGAGAGAAGTATCCGCTTGCGCCCGGGGTTTGAAAAACGGATAGTTTTGACGGCCATCATCGAAAAATTCGAATGCTCAAGCTCAGCCTCGATGCCCTGCAGATCCTGGATGCCATCGACCGCCGTGGCTCCTTTGCCGGCGCCGGCAAGGCCCTGCACAAGGTGCCCTCGACGATTTCCTATACCGTGGCCAAGCTGGAGGAGGACCTGGGCGTTCAGTTGTTCGACCGGGTCGGCCCACGTGCAGAGCTGACCGAGGCCGGGCGCGCGCTGCTGGACGAAGGCCGGCATCTGCTGCGCGCGGCCCGCGAGCTGGAGCTGCGGGTGCGCCGGGTGGCGTCGGGTTGGGAGACCGAACTGACCCTGGCGGTGGATTCGGTGTTCCCGACCTGGCTGCTTGGGCCGGATATCGCCGCATTCCGTGAGGCCGAGGCACCGACCCGGTTGCGGTTGATCGGCGAGGCCCTGTCCGGCACCTGGGAGGCCCTGCTCGACCGCCGTGCGGACCTGTTGGTCGGCGCGCCGGGCGAAGGGCCCAGTGGTGGCGGCTATGTGGTCGAGCCGCTGGGCACGGTGGCGTTCGTGTTCGCGGTGGCACCCGATCATCCGTTGGCCAACGTGCAGGGCGTGCTGGGCCGTGAGCAGCTGGTCGAGCATTGCGCGATCGCCGTTTCCGATTCGGCGCGCAGGCTGCTGCCGCGCACGGTGGGCCTGTTGATGGGGCAGGAGATGCTGACGGTGCCGGACATGGCCAGTAAATTGAAGCTGCAGTGCGAAGGCGTGGGCTTCGGCTTCCTGCCCGAGCCGTGCGCGCGTGCTGCGGTGGCGCGTGGCCAGCTGGTGATCCGCGAGGTGGAGGAACACAAGCCGGAGGAAACGTTCTGGCTGGCCTGGCGCACCGGTGAGGATGGCGCGGCACTGCGCTGGTGGCGCGAGCGCCTGCGCAGGCCGGAGCTGCTGTCGCAGTGGTGGGAGGCAATGGCCAGGGGGTAGGGCTTTGGCAGGGCTGCGCCCTGCACCCGCCGAGGCCAAAGCAACAGCAACAGCGTGCATTCCGTGAGATGGCGGGGTGGGTCCGGTTGCGGGGGCCGCTGCAAGTACGTCCATGTAAGCTCGATCGCCGCATCCGTGCGGCTCACGCCCCCGCAACCGGACCCACCCCGCCTTTGACAGTTTCCGGCGATCTGTCGGTGCTGGTGCGGTCGGTGGGTGTCGACCTTGGTCGATACGGTAGATCCACGCCATGCGTGGATGCTCTTCGATCAATTGTCGAAATGTTCGAACTCGATGGAGATTCATCCACGCATGGCGTGGATCCATCAGATCGCGGAAATCTGTCAGAGGTGGGGCGGTGTCGGAGTGCGGGGTGTCAGCCGCATGGATGCGGCTGCTAAGCCTACATGGACGTACTTGCGGCGTCCCCGCACTCCGACACCGCCCCGCCATCCCACGGAATGCGCGCTGTTGCTGTTGCTCCGGCTCTGGCTGTGGCTGTGGCCTCTGAAGGTGCAGGGCGCAGCCCTGCCGAAAAACACACATAAAAAAACAGCAGGCCGAGGCCTGCTGTTTCGGTGTAATGGTGCGCCCGGAGAGATTCGAACTCCCGACCGCCTGGTTCGTAGCCAGGTACTCTATCCAACTGAGCTACGGGCGCCAATTACATAAACTTGTTGTGCCGACTGTGTATGGTGCGCCCGGAGAGATTCGAACTCCCGACCGCCTGGTTCGTAGCCAGGTACTCTATCCAACTGAGCTACGGGCGCGCGGTACACAATCAAATTTTAAAACATTTCCAGCGGCGGATGCTGAAAACCTGTCGAGTGGTGCGCCCGGAGAGATTCGAACTCCCGACCGCCTGGTTCGTAGCCAGGTACTCTATCCAACTGAGCTACGGGCGCCCTGCGACAGGAGCGGAATTATGCGGATGTCGGCGCACACCGTCAACAGTTTTGTGAAAATTTTCATCCAACTGAATGAAAAAGCTGTCCGCCACGGCATCCGGTGCCTTCAGCCAGGCGAAATGATCGGCGCGCGTGCCCAGTTCCTGCGCGGACAGCACGCGCAGCTTCGCGTCCACATTCGGCAGCTTTGCCAGCAACGCCTGCATCGATCCGGTCGGAGCCAACCAGTCGTGTTCCATCAGTACGGCCTGTGCGCTGCCGTGCACGCGCGCCATCTGTGCGTCGAGGTCTTCACCCATGCCCGCGGCGGCGTAGTGGTTGTTCAGGCCGATGCGCGCCCAGTCGGCGATCAGTCCGCGTGCTTCGGTGCCACCGAATCCGAGACGACGGCCATGCAGCACGCCCTGGCGCTGCGCGATCCACGGCAGGAAACGGTAAACCAGTGGCAGCAGCCAGCCGCGCGGTGGCGGGAATCCACGCCAGAACGGTGAGCCGCTGGCCGCCAACCACAAGTGGTGGAAATGCAGAGGGTTGCGGCCGGCATGCACGCAGGCCAGCTGCCCGCCCAGGCTGTGGCCACCGATGATCCAGGGCAGGGGGCCTGCTTCCTCGTCGGCGGCCGCCATGACCGCTTGGCTGGCCGGCAGATCCTGCTCGAGTACCTCGCGATAGCCCCAGTCGTGCGCGCGCGACGGGCGTAGTGAGCTGCTGCCGTTGCCGCGCCACTCATGCAGGTAGACCGCCACGCCCTTCGCTGCCAGCGCCTGTGCCAGCGGCAGGTAGTGGCGCGCGGCCACACCCAGCGCTGGCAGCCACAACAAGCGGGCGATGGCCTGTGCGGGCATGCAGGCCATCACTTCGTAGCGATGCCCGTCGTTGCACTGCACTGGAAGGAGGGCCGGCGTCAGGTTCATGCGTGCGGTGCAGCGCCGAAGTGGTCGAGCACCAGCACCTCGCTGCGGCCGGGGGCATAGCCCTGCTGCAGGCCGCGCGCAACGTAGTCGATGCCGGCTTCGCAGGCGTTGGCCAGGCTCAGGCCGTTGCACAGCTGCGCGGCGATGGCCGAGGCCAGCGTGCAGCCAGTGCCGTGCGCATCCAGCGGCAGGCGGGCGTGGATGAATTCTTCGCTGCTGACGCCGTCGAAGTAGCGATCGATCACGCGATTGCCCTCATGCAGGTGGCCACCCTTGAGCAGCACTGCGCCGGCACCGAGGTCGAGCAGGGCCGAGGCGGCCTGTTCTGCGTCTTCGCCGTTGCTGATCTTCCGGCCGACCAGCAGTTCTGCTTCCGGCGTATTGGGGGTGATCAGCGTGGCCAGCGGGATCAGGCGCTCACGCATGGCCTGCAATGCGCTGTCTTCCAGCAGGCGTGCCCCACTGGTGGCGACCATCACCGGGTCCAGTACCACGTGTGGCGGGCGGTGCTTTTCGAGTGCATCAGCGACGGCATGGATCACTTCGGCGTTGGCCAGCATCCCCAGCTTCACCGCGTGGATGTCGAAGTCGTCGAAGCAGGCATCCAGCTGCGCGCGCAGGAACTCGATGGGTGGCACGTGCACGGCGATGACGCCGCGGGTGTTCTGCGCGGTCAGTGCAGCAATCGCGGAAAGGCCATGCACGCGGTGTGCGGCGAAGGCCTTGAGGTCAGCCTGGATGCCGGCGCCACCGCCGGAGTCGGAGCCGGCGATGGTGAGGGCGGAAACGGGAGTGGTCGGGCTCATCGGTTGATTGTGCCGTGGTCCCGCAGGGGAAGGTAGATCCACGCCATGCGTGGATGTCCTTGATTCAATACCGCCAACGCGCCCATTGCTGGTACAGCACATAACCCAGCCCGGTCAGGCCAGTCAGCAGGGCGGGGGCGAGCAGGGCGTCGTACTGCCAGCGCATGAACAGCCAGGCGCCGAGGACGCCGCCGGCGAGGAAGCCGCTGATGATCAGGCCGCTGAGGGTCAGCCGCCGTACCTGCAGCGGCAGCCCACGCAGCAGGTGGCCGAGGCCGATGCCGAGGTCGGTGAACATGCCGCTGAGGTGGGTGGTGCGCACCACTGCGCCACTGAAGGTGGTAGCCATTGCGTTCTGCAGGCCGCAGGCCATGGCGGCGGCCAGCGCGCCCCAGATCTGGTGTTGTTCAAAGAGCGGAATGGCCACCAGCAGCAGCGCCGATTCCAGCGCCAGTGCCACGCCATAGCGCCGGCCCAGCTGCAGGGCGCTGTCCTGGATCAGCAGGCCGCTGAGCATCGCGCCCAGCGAGAACGCGATCAGCAGCCCCCACAGGTGCCCGACGGCGCGCCAATCCCCCTGCGCCAGCGCCATGCCCAACTGGCTGGTGCTGCCGGTCATGTGGCTGACCGCCTGATGCTCGAACCCGAGGAAGCCGACCACGTTGACCATGCCGGCCACGCACGAGAGTGCGACCGCGCCGATCCAGACCCAGGTGGGCAGGCGTATTCCCATCGGCGAGGCCCCTCAGGGCCCGCCGAAGCCGCCGTTGAACTGCAGCTCGCTGAAGGTGTTGCTGGCCGGGTCGAACACGGCGCCCCAGAACTGTGCGCCGCCATCGCAGACGCGGATCGCTTCACGGGCCGGATTGACGCCGCTGTCGTCAGGCAGGTGGAAGGCGTTGATGTAGATCAGCCGCTTGCCGGCGCTTTCGATGCCGACGTACTGGCGGTCGAAGTCCAGCACCTTCGGGACCTGCGCTTCCAGCGACGACAGCTTCGCCTCCAGCTGGTCGACCTGCTGCCGGCTGGGCGCCCAGTAACCCGACACCCGCCCGGCCTCGCGGCCGGGGCTGGGGCGCGAGCAGGTGTCGAGCACCTGCGCGGCGATGATCGGGCGGGTGACCACCCAGGACTGGCCGGTGCGCTCGGCGGTGGGCACGCTGGCCGGGCCGCGCGTGGTCGTACAGGCACCGAGCACGGCGGCGAGGGTGATCGCAGCCTTGGGCAGCAACAGGCGCGTGCAGCGGTTCACAACACCTCCGAAGCGTAATCGGCCAGGCGCGAACGCTCGCCACGGCGCAGGGTGATGTGCGCACTATGCGGCCAGTTCTTGAAGCGGTCCACCGCGTAGGTCAGGCCCGAAGTGGTCTCGGTCAGGTACGGGGTGTCGATCTGCTCGACGTTGCCCAGGCAGACGATCTTGGTGCCGGGGCCAGCGCGGGTGATCAGCGTCTTCATCTGCTTGGGGGTGAGGTTCTGCGCCTCGTCCAGGATCAGGTAGCGTGACAGGAAGGTGCGGCCGCGCATGAAGTTCATCGAGCGGATCTTGATGCGGCTGGCCAGCAGGTCGTTGGTGGCCTGGCGGCCCCAGGTGCCGCCTTCCTGGTTGTGCGTGAGCACTTCCAGGTTGTCGGTCAACGCGCCCATCCACGGCGTCATCTTCTCTTCCTCGGTACCGGGCAGGAAGCCGATGTCCTCGCCCACGCTGACCGTGGCGCGGGTCATGATGATCTCGCGGTAGCGCTGCTGGTCCATCGTCTGCGCCAGGCCGGCGGCCAGTGCCAGCAGGGTCTTGCCGGTGCCGGCGGTGCCCAGCAGCGTGACAAAGTCGATCTCCGGGTCCATCAGTGCGTTGAGGGCGAAGTTCTGCTCGCGGTTGCGTGCGCTGATGCCCCACACGGCGTGGCTGCCGTGGCGGAAATCATCGACCAGCGACAGCACCACCTTGCCATCGCCGACCACGCGGCTGACGCGCAGCTCGACTTCATCCTCGCCTGGCAGGTAGACGTACTGGTTCGGATACCACTCCTCGCCGTCCTGCGCCTGGATTTCGTAATGCGAGCGGCCCTTGTCGCTCCAGCTGCGCAGGTCGTCGCCGTGGCGTTTCCAGAAGTCTTCCGGCAGCTCGGTGGCGCCGGTGTAGAGCAGGCTGAAATCGTCCAGCGCGCGGTCGTTCTCGTAGTCCTCGGACACGATACCGGCGATGGCGGCCTTGATCCGCAGGTTGATGTCCTTGGAGACGAACACCACCGGCAGGTCGGGGGTTTCTTCCTTCAGGGCCAGGATCGCGCCGAGGATGGCGTTGTCCGGGATCACCTTGCCGAAGCTCTTGCCAGCATCGAAATGACTGGTCTGGAAGCGCAGCTTGCCGGCGCTCTGCTTGCCGCGCAGCTGCAGGCCATTGGGCCGCTGCAGCGGAATGCCGTCGGCCAGGTTGTCCAGCCCGGAGGCCTGCACCAGCTCGTTGAGGAAGCGGCTCACCTGGCGGGCGTTGCGGCTCGCCTCGGAGGTGCCCTTCTTGCCGTTGTCCAGCTCTTCGATCACCTGCATGGGCAGGTAGACGTCGTGCTCCTCGAATTTGAACAGCGCGGTGGGATCGTGCATCAGCACGTTGGTATCCAGCACGTAGATGCGCTTGCCTCGGGTCATCGTCGATTCCTGGTTACGGACAGGGAAAAACCACCACGGCCTGCTGCGGGGCAGGGTGATGGCAGACACAGTAGGCAGTGGGACTCACTTGGACTGGGAGGCCTTCAGTTCGGCGAGAACGGCATCGGCATGGCCGGCAACCTTGACCTTGCGCCAGGACTGCACGATGCGGCTGTCGGGGGAAATCAGGAAGGTACTGCGTTCGATGCCACGTACCTGCTTGCCGTACATGTTCTTCATCCTGATCACGTCGAAGGCGGTGCACAGCGCTTCGTCGCCATCGCTGACCAGCGGGAAGTTGAAGCCCTGCTTGGCACAGAAGTTGTCGTGCGACTTCACCGAGTCGCGCGAGACGCCCAGCACGACGGCGCCGGCTTTCCTGAACTTCGGCAGCAGGGCATTGAAGTCGATGCCTTCGGTGGTGCAGCCCGGGGTGCTGTCTTTGGGATAGAAGTACAGCACCAGCCATTGGCCGGCATAGTCGCCGAGGGTGGCCTGGTCGCCGCCGGACAGGGCCAGCGGCAGGGAGAGGGTGGTGCTGTCCAGGGTGTCGCCGTTGTTCATGAGGTCCTTCTGTCGAGCCTGGGTTCTTGCCATTACAGCTACATGAAACGCCACGCGCCCGTGAGAGACGCGCGAAGAATCAGAACTTCATCGGATCCATGATCGCGTCCAGGTTCAGGTGGTCGCAGAACTCGAGGAAATCGTCGCGCAGCGCGGCGATGTGCATGTTGGCCGGCACGCCGATGGTGACCTGTGCGCTGAACATTTCCGCGCCGGTCTGCATGGCGCGGTAGCGCGTGCTCTGCAGGTTCTCGATGGTGATGCCCTGGCGGTCGAAGAAGTCGGCCAGCTGGAACAGGATGCCCGGCTTGTCGGCGGCGATCACTTCGACGATGTACGGCAGCAGGTTGGACTGCGCCTGCTTGGCGGCGGTGCGGTACCAGACCAGCTTCAGGCCTTCCTCGCGCTCCAGCCGGGTCAGCATCGCCTCGAGCTTGGCCACCGAGTCCCAGGAGCCGGTGGCCAGGGCGGTAACCGAGACATCGCGGCCGACCGTGGCCAGGCGTGCATCCACCAGATTGCAGCCGCTGTCGGCAATGCGGCGGGTGACGGACAGCAGAGGGGACTCCGGATGCGTCGTATAGGCGTTGATCAGGAGGTGGTTTTCGCTCGGCGCGGGGCGCGGGGTGGTGTCGGTCAAGGCGATTCCGGGTAATGCATGCGTTAGTCTGAATGCCCGCCAGAGGCGGGGATCCACCGGTGTCCAGCATACTTGCCCGTGCTTTCGCGCCGCAAGTAACATTCAAGTCGCCCCCGGCCTTTCGTGGCGGGCGTTTTCCCTTCCCAGCCAAGAGCAGCACGTCCTTGTCCCTTTCCGGCCTCATCACCGCGCTGGCGACCCCGTTCCGGGCCGACGGCGCCCTCGATCCCGACGGTTGGCAGCGCCTGCTGCACCTGCAACTGGAAGGTGGCGTCCATGGCGTTGTCGTAGCCGGCTCTACCGGCGAAGCGGCAACGCTCACCGACGTCGAGTACGACCTGCTGCTGGCCAGCGCGGTCGAGCGCATCGGCGGCCGCATTCCGGTCCTGGCCGGTACCGGCCTTTCGGGCACTGCCAAGACCATCGAACAGACCCGTCGTGCCGCCGCCCTCGGCGCCAGCCACGCGCTGGTGGTCACGCCGCCGTACGTGCGCCCCACCCAGGCCGGTCTGATCGCGCACTACCGTGCGGTGGCCGACCAGGGCGGGCTGCCGGTCGTGCTGTACAACGTGCCCGGCCGTACCGGTTGCGACATGCAGCCTGAGACCGTGGCCGAGCTGGCCAGCCACCCCAACATCGTCGGCATCAAGGAGGCGGTGGGTGACACCGGCCGGGTGCAGGCGCTGCTCGCCCTGCGCAGCCCACAGTTCGCCGTGCTCAGCGGTGACGACGGTACGGCCGCGCGTTCGATCCAGGCCGGTATCGACGGCCTGATCTCAGTGGGTTCCAACGTGCTTCCCGGTGCCTACCGCCGGATGTGCGAGCTGGCCGCCGCACACGACCACGAAGCCACCGCGTCGTGGGATGCGCGCCTGCATCCCTTCCATGATTTCTGCGGCGTCGAACCGAACCCGATCCCGGTCAAGGCGCTGCTGCGCCGCATCGGCATCGGTCACGACCTGCGCCTGCCACTGCTGCCGTTGTCGGCAGCGCATCATCCGGCTGCCGACCATCTTGCCGGCGACATCGCCGCCCTCGAAGCCCTTTCCAGCCACTGACCTTCCGTCTTGGTCTGACCCAGGAGATTCACATGCGTCAATCCGTTTCCACCGTCCGCGTGCTGTCCTATGCCCTGCTTGCCGTGGCGGTCGCTGCCGGCACCACCGGCTGCTTCAAGCGCGGCGCCAAGGGCGACTACGCCCTGGCCCCGGAAATGCGTCCGCTGGAAGTGCCGCCGGACCTGAACCTGCCCAATGCCACCACCGACAACAAGGTGCCGACGTTGGCCTCGGCCACCAAGCCGGCGGCGCCGGTTGCTGCGGCTCCGGCAGCCGGCAGCACCGGTTTCACCATTGCCGGTGGCAAGGATGAAGCCTTCGCCAAGGTCGGTACCGCACTGGAAGGCGTGGAGGGCGTGACCATCGCCAGCCGCGCGCAGTTGCTGGGTTCGTACGACGTGGCCTACGAGGGCAGCAACTTCCTGGTCCGCGTAGTGGCCGTCGACGCCGGCGCCTACATCTCCGCGGTTGACCCGCGTGGCCTGCCGGCCACCGCCGAAGCGCCGGTGAAGCTGATCGCCGCGCTGAAGGCGAAGCTCGCCCAGTAAGGGCTGGTCGGATGGCTGCGGGCCTTGGTCCGCACCCGCTCTGGTAGCGGCCGACCTTGGTCGGCGCTTTTGTGCCAACCAGGGTTGGCACCTACCAGGTTGCGCGGTTGGCACCTGCCGGAGCGCACGGTTGGGGTCTGCCGAAGAACAGAAAAGGGCGCCCATGGGCGCCCTTTTCGTTACCGCCGTGGGCGCTTCTCAGCGCTCCAGCAGCTTCAGCTTGTCCGGCTTGCCATCCCATTCGCCGGCGTCGGCGGGCGGGTCCTTGCGCACGGTCAGCACCGGCCATTCCTTCGCCAGCTCGGCGTTGAGGGCAACGAAGCCTTCCTGTCCGGCAGGAACATCGTCCTCCGGGAAGATCGCATTGACCGGGCACTCCGGCTCGCAAAGGGTGCAGTCGATGCACTCATCCGGGTCGATCACCAGGAAGTTCGGGCCTTCGTGGAAGCAATCCACGGGGCACACTTCCACGCAATCGGTGTGTTTGCACTTGATGCAGTTTTCGGTGACGACAAAGGGCATGGGCTTGGGGGTGGATCGATTCCTGAACCTGCCAATTCTAGAACAGGTTGGCCCCCGGTGTCGGCGCGGGGCGGAGAACGGGCGTCTGGCAGGCGCGACCGTGGGAGTCATTGGCGGCACGGCGGGGGCTGTGCGACGCTGCGGGGCACTCGGTCGCCCACCGTGGCCGGACTCCCTTCCCAGCAGGATCGTCCATGTCCCAAACCCAGCCCAGCACCGCGCCCCATGGCGGTGAGAACACTGCATTCATCGTCCTGATCAGCTGCGTGGCCACCCTTGGTGGATTCCTGTTCGGTTTCGACAGTGGTGTCATCAATGGCACGGTCGATGGCCTCCGCCAGGCCTTCAACTCCAGTGAGGCCGCGCTCGGTTTCGAAGTCGCCTCGATGCTGCTGGGCTGCGCGATCGGCGCCTTCCTGGCCGGGTGGCTGGGTGATCGCCTGGGACGCCGCGGTGTCCTGATCGTGTCAGCGCTGATGTTCCTTGTCTCGGCGCTCGGTGCCGGCGCGGCCCACGCGTCCTGGCTGTTCATCGCCGCCCGCGTGCTGGGCGGTTTCGCGGTGGGCGCGGCCAGCGTGATGTCACCGGCCTACATCGCCGAAGTCGCCTCGGCGCGTTACCGCGGCCGGCTGGCCACGGTGCAGCAGATGGCGATCATCTGCGGCTTGTTTGCGGCCTTCCTCAGCAATTACCTGCTGGCGCGTGCCGCCGGCGCCTCGACCGAGCCCCTGTGGCTGGGCCATGAGGCCTGGCGCTGGATGTTCTGGATGCAGGTGCTGCCCTCGGGGCTGTTCCTCCTGTTGTTGCTGGTGATCCCGGAAAGCCCCCGTTTCCTGGTGTTGAAGGGGCGCCAGGGGCAGGCGAGGGCGGTGCTGGCGCGGCTGTACGGCGAGGCCGCGGCCACGGCCAAGCAGGCCGAGATCGAGGCGAGCCTGGCCCAGGACCAGCACAAGCCGCGCTTCGGCGACCTGCGCAACAAGGCCACCGGCAAGCTGCGCCCGATCCTCTGGGTGGGTATCGGCCTGGCCATGTTCCAGCAGCTGGTCGGCATCAACGTGGTGTTCTACTACGGCGCGGTGCTGTGGCAGGCGGTGGGTTTCTCGGAAAGCGACGCGCTGCTGATCAACGTGTTGTCCGGCGCGCTGAGCATCGGTGCCTGCCTGCTGACGGTACTGCTGATCGACCGCATCGGGCGCAGGCCGCTGCTGTGGATCGGTTCGGTCGGCATGTCGGTGGCGCTGGTGCTGATGGTGGTGGCGTTTGCCAGTGGCAGCCTGGCCGACGGTCGCCTGCAGTTGTCCGACGGCATGGGGCGGCTGGCGCTGGTGGCAGCCAACGTCTACGTGGTGTTCTTCAACATGTCCTGGGGCCCGGTGATGTGGGTGATGCTGGGCGAGATGTTCCCCAACCAGATCCGCGGCCCGGCGCTGGCGCTGGCGGGTGCGGCGCAATGGACCTCGAACTTCGCGATCACCGTGACGTTCCCGATGCTGCTGGCCGGCATCGGCCTGGCCGGCGCCTATGGCATCTACGCCGTCGCGGCGATCCTCTCGATCGTCTTCGTGGTCCGCCACGTGCGCGAGACCAAGGGCAAGGAGCTGGAGCAGATGGAAGGCTGACGGCCGGCCTGTGTTTCTGCGCCTCCTTTCTTCGTGGGGAGGCGGCAGGCCAGCCGATCCAGGACACGCCGTGAACCCATCCAGGGGGGGGCTCGATGGCGCCATCCATGGCGCCAACGGTCCTGGATCGGCTGGCCCGCCCCCTCAACGCAGGAAAAGGGAGGCGCTACTGCGACCAAACCGATCGATGCCAATGCAAATCCCGGAAAACAGAAAAGCCCGCACAAGGCGGGCTTTTTCGGTTCCTGCTGCGGCGACTGGCGCTCCCTAGGGGACTCGAACCCCTGTTTTAGCCTTGAGAGGGCCACGTCCTAACCACTAGACGAAGGGAGCGTAACTGTGTCGCTGCCGAGGCAGGAGCGCTAGTATATGCACCTCGATGCCATTGGGCAATCCCGAAACTTCAACCGGAAGCGCCAACATCATTTCCCCTGCTACATCACCGTTCAGCCTGCGCGTCATCCCGCGCGACCAGCACACGATCTCCCGCAAGGACATCAGCCCGAACGCCCTGCGCGTGCTTTATCGCCTGCGCGATGCCGGCTTCGGCGCCTACCTTGTCGGCGGCGCGGTGCGCGACCTGCTGGTCAATGGCCAACCCAAGGATTTCGACGTGGCCACCGATGCCACGCCCGAACAGGTCAAGCAGCTGTTCCGCAACTGCCGCCTGATCGGTCGTCGGTTCCGCCTCGCCCACGTTGTGTTCGGCCGCGAAATCATCGAAGTCGCCACCTTCCGTGCCAACAGCGATGACGGCAGCGGCGACCGCGAGATGGAAAACGGCATGCTCGTGCGCGACAACGTGTACGGCACCATCGAAGACGACGCGGTCCGCCGAGACTTCACCTGCAACGCCCTGTACTACGCCATCGAGGACTTCTCGGTGCGCGACTACACCGGCGGCTTCGAAGACGTCCAGGCGCGCCTGATGAAACTGATCGGCGATCCCGAGCAGCGTTATCGGGAAGACCCGGTGCGCATGCTGCGTGCGGTGCGCCTGGCGGCCAAGCTCGGCTTCCAGATCGAAGAGGGTACCGCCGCGCCCATCCCGCACCTGGCCGGCCTGCTCAACGAAGCCGCGCCGGCGCGCCTGTTCGAGGAAGTGCTCAAGCTGTTCCTGTCCGGGCACGGCGTGGCCAGCTTCGAAGGCCTTGAGCGTTACGGCCTGCTCGACGTGCTGTTCCCGGAGAGCGCCAGGGCGCTGAAGTCCAACCGCACCGGCGCGCTGCGCCGCATGCTGGTCGAGGGCCTGGCCAACACCGATGCTCGCGTGGCCAACGACGAGCCGGTCTCGCCGGCGTTCCTGTTCGCATTGCTGCTGTGGCCGGCGTTCTGCCGCGCACAGGCGACCCTGCTCAAGCAGGGAGTGGCACCGGAAGAGGCGCAGCGCCGCGCCGCCGACCGGGTCACCGTGCAGCAGCTCAGCACCATCGCGCTGCCGCGCCGCTTCTCGCTGCCGATGCAGGAGATCTGGCTGCTGCAGTCGCGCTTCAGCTCGCGCCAGCGCAAGCGCGTATTCCGTACCCTGACCCACCCGCGCTTCCGCGCCGCGTTCGATTTCCTCAGCCTGCGCCAGGTCGCTTCGTCCGAGCATGCAGTGGATGTCGAGTTCTGGCGCGAAGTACAGGCGCAGTCCGGTCGCGAGCTGGAGTCGTCGCTGGATGCGATGCACAGTGAAGACGGCGATGACGAGAGCGGGGCACCGCGCAAGCGCCGCCGTCGCCGTCGACGTCCCGGTGCTGCTGCGGCGGGCGAGTAAGCGATGACCCTCGCCTGGATCGGCCTCGGCGCCAACCTTGGCGACGCGGCCGCGACCGTGGGCGCGGCGATTGCCGCGCTGGACGGCCTGCCGGGAACGCGCCTGCGACAGGCCTCGCGGCTCTATGCAACCCCGGCCTGGGGCAATGAAGATCAGCCGCCGTTCGTCAATGCCGTGGCTGCGGTCGAAACCACCTTGGCGGCCGATGAGTTGCTGCAGGCCATGCTGGCGCTGGAGCGGGGCTTTGGCCGCGTGCGCGATCCGGCGGTGCACTGGGGGCCGCGCGCGCTGGACCTGGACCTGCTGCTGTATGGCACGCAGGTGATCGACCTGCCCGGCCTGCAGGTACCTCATCCCTACCTGCACGAGCGTGCCTTCGTGTTGGTGCCACTGGCCGAAATCGCGCCTGATCTGGCCATTCCCGGTCATGGCAGCGTGCGGGATGCAGTGGTGCGGGTGGATGCCTGCGGGATTGCGCCGATAGGGTGATAATGACCGGGTTATCTCCCCCGGTTATCAGCACATGAGCACCCACGCAGACAGCAAGCCCTGGACCGTTCCCGCCCTGGCCGAGGCCAAGCGCAATGGCCAGAAGCTGGTCATGTTGACCGCCTACGACGCCGGCTTCGCCCGCACCTTCGATGCCAACGGCGTCGATCTGATCCTGATCGGCGATTCGCTGGGCATGGTCGTGCAGGGTCATGATTCGACCCTGCCGGTGACCGTGGCCGACATGGTCTACCACACCCGCGCCGTGGCCCGCGTGCTGCAGCGTGCGCTGCTGGTGGCCGACCTGCCGTTCGGTGCCGATGCCACCCCGGAACGCGCGCTGGATGCCTCGCTGCAGCTGCTGCAGGCCGGTGCCGAGATGGTCAAGATCGAAGGTGCCGGCTTCAAGGTCGACATCATCCGCTACCTGGTCGAGCGCGAGATTCCGGTCTGCGCGCACCTGGGCCTGACCCCGCAATCGGTGCTGCGCCTGGGCGGCTTCAAGATCCAGGGCCGCGGCGATGCTGCGCGCCAGCTGGTGGAGGATGCCAAGGCCGTGGCCGCCGCAGGCGCCAGCATCATGGTGCTTGAATGCGTGCCGACCCCCGTCGCCGCCGAAGTGACCGCTGCGGTGGATGTGCCGACCATCGGTATCGGTGCTGGCCCGCAGTGCGATGGCCAGGTGCTGGTGCTGCACGATTTCCTCGGCCTGGACAGTGGTCATCGCCGTCCCAAGTTCGTCAAGGATTTCCTTGCCGAAGGCGGCTCGGTGGCCGGTGCCACCCGCGCATTTGCCGACGCCGTGCGCGACGGCAGCTTCCCCGACGAACAGCACGCGTACGCCCAATGATCCAGACCTTCAACGAGCTCGGCGCACTGCGCGAGCAGATCGCCCAGTGGAAGCGCGAGGGGCTGCGCGTGGCGCTGGTGCCGACCATGGGCAACCTGCATGGGGGCCACCATTCGCTGGTGACCCTGGCCCGCCAGTACGCCGACAAGGTGGTGGCGAGCATCTTCGTCAACCCGACCCAGTTCGGCCCCAACGAGGATTTCAGCCGCTACCCGCGCACGCCCGAGGCCGACGTGGCCGGGCTGGAACAGGTCGGCTGCGATGCCGTGTGGCTGCCCAGCGTGGAGGCGATGTATCCGCTGGGCGTGGACAGGACCACGCGCATGCACGCGCCGGGTGTCAGTGAAGTGCTGGAAGGTGCCAGCCGCCCGGGCCACTTCGATGGCGTGTGCACGGTGGTGGCGCGCCTGTTCCTGCAGGTGCAGCCGGACGTGGCCGTGTTCGGCCGCAAGGACTACCAGCAGCTTGCCGTGATCAAGCAGATGGTGGCCGAGCTGTCGTTCCCGATCCAGATCGTCGGTGCGGAGATCGTGCGCGACGAGGATGGCCTGGCCAAGAGCTCGCGCAACCAGTACCTGAGCGCCGAACAGCGTCCGGTCGCGACCACCATCCACCGGACCCTGCTGGGCATGCGCGAAGGCTACGTGGCCGGGCAGGCACGTGATCGCATCGAGGCCGAGGCCACTGCCGCATTGCAGGCGGCCGGTTTCCAGGTTGACTACGCGGTGCTGCGCACTCCGGAGCTGGCCGAGCCGACCTTCGACGGCGGCGGCCGGGTGGCGCTGATCGCCGCACGGCTGGGTACCACCCGGCTGATCGACAACCTGGAGTTCTGAACTCCGGCGGCGCCGCGCGATGCATGGGGTCAGATCCCTTTCCCAGGGGAAAAGGGATCCGCCTCCGGTTTCACCGCCTACCTGAACAGGTTGCCGGCCGTAATGCCCGGCGCTGTGCGGGTGCTAGAATCCGCTCTTTCCTTTGCCGTTGCAGCGCCCCCATGCACCTGTCCCTGCTCAAGACCAAGATCCACCGCGCCACCGTCACCCATTCCGAGCTGAACTACGAAGGCTCGATCGCCATTGATGACAACCTGCTGGCTGCCACTGGCATCCGCGAGTTCGAACAGGTGCACATCTGGGACGTGACCAACGGTGCGCGCTTCTCGACCTATGCCATCCGCGCCGAAGCCGGCAGCGGCGTTGTCTCGCTCAACGGTGGCGCCGCGCGCCACGTGCAGGTCGGTGACATCATCATCATCGCCGCGTTCGCCAGCATGACCGAGCAGGAAGCTGACAGCTTCAAGCCGAAGCTGGTGTACGTTGATGGCAACAACCAGATCACCCACACCAACGACACGATCCCGACCCAGGCCGCATGACAACGAACAACGGATTCGACTCGCTGCACTCCCACGCCCAGCGCCTGAAGGGCGCAAGCATTCCCAGCCTGCTCGCCACCGAACCCGGCCGCGTGCAGGACCTGGCGCTGCGGGTCGGTCCGTTGTACGTCAACTTCGCCCGTCAGAAATACGATGCCGCGGCGCTGCAGGCGTTGCTGGCGCTGGCTGCCGACCGTGATGTCGGTGGCGCCATCACCCGCCTGTTCCGCGGCGAGCAGGTCAATCTGACCGAAGGCCGCGCCGCGCTGCATACCGCGCTGCGTGGCGACGTGGTCGATGCGCCGGTGGCGGCCGAGGCCTATGCCACCGCGCGTGGCATCCGCCAGCGCATGGGCGTGCTGGTGCGCGCGCTGGAAGACAGCGGCGTGACCGATGTGGTCAGTGTCGGCATCGGGGGTTCCGACCTCGGCCCGCGCCTGGTCGCCGATGCGCTGCGCCCGGTCACCGGTGCGCGCCTGCGCGTGCATTTCGTGTCGAACGTGGACGGCGCCGCCATGCAGCGCACGCTGGCCACGTTGGATCCGGCGAAGACCGCCGGCATCCTGATCTCCAAGACCTTCGGCACGCAGGAAACGCTGCTCAACGGCCAGATCCTGCACGACTGGCTGGGTGGCAGCGAGCGCCTGTATGCGGTCAGCGCCAATCCGGAGCGCGCCGCCAAGGCCTTCGCGATCGCCGCCGATCGCGTGCTGCCGATGTGGGACTGGGTCGGTGGCCGTTATTCGCTGTGGTCGGCGGTCGGTTTCCCGATTGCGCTGGCAATCGGCTTCGAGCGCTTTGAACAGTTGCTGGAAGGCGCGGCGCAGATGGATGCGCATGCGCTGGATGCACCGCTGGAGCGCAACCTGCCGGTGCTGCACGGCCTCACCGACATCTGGAACCGCAACCTGCTGGGCCATGCCACACACGCGGTGATGACCTACGACCAGCGCCTGGCGCTGCTGCCGGCTTACCTTCAGCAGCTGGTGATGGAAAGCCTGGGCAAGCGCGTGCAGCGCGACGGCCAGCCGGTCACCGTCGACACCGTGCCGGTGTGGTGGGGTGGGGCGGGCACCGATGTGCAGCACAGCTTCTTCCAGGCGTTGCACCAGGGCACCAGCGTCGTTCCGGCCGACTTCATCGGCTGTGTGCACAACGATGATCCCTATACGATCAATCACCAGGCCTTGCTGGCCAACCTGCTGGCGCAGACCGAAGCGCTGGCCAATGGCCAGGGCAGCGAAGATCCGCACCGCGACTACCCGGGGGGCCGGCCGAGCACGCTGATCCTGCTCGACGCGCTGACCCCGCAGGCGCTGGGTGCACTGATCGCCATGTACGAGCACGCTGTGTACGTGCAGTCGGTGATCTGGAACATCAACGCCTTCGACCAGTTCGGTGTCGAACTGGGCAAGCAGCTGGCCAGTGGCCTGCTGCCGGCGCTGCAGGGCGAGGATGTGGCGGTTGCCGACCCGATGACCCGCGAGATCCTGGCGCAGCTGAAGGGCTGATGCCCGGGTAGTGCCGGCCGCTGGCCGGCATTCCGGTGACGTGCCCAGCGTTCATGAGGTTGCCGGCCAGCGGCCGGCACTACCGCGTCACCGGCTCGGATCGCGTTCCGGACTGGGCCGCTTGGCCAGCTTGCGCTGCAGTGAGCGCCGGTGCATGCCGAGCAGGCGTGCCGCCGCGGACACGTTGCCGCCGGTCTCGTGCATCGCCTGCTGGATGTGTTCCCACTGCAGGCGGCTGATCGGCGTCATCGCATCGGGCACTTCCATTTCGCCATCGTCGGCCGGGCCGTCGTCCTCTTCACCGAGGGCGCGCAGGATCATCGGCACCGTGGCCGGCTTCGGCAGGTAATCATCCGCGCCCAGCTTGATCGCCTCCACTGCGGTGGCGATGCTGGCATAGCCGGTCACCAGCAGGATGCGCATGTCCGCGCGCAGTGCGCGCAGCGGCTGGATCAGCGCCAGGCCGGAATCGCTGCCCAGCTTCAGGTCGATCAGCGCGAACGCCGGCGGATGCTGGCGGGCCAGTGCCAGGGCACTGGCGGCATCCTGTGCGGTCTGTGTTTCCAGGCCCTTGCGGGCCAGGCTGCGCTGCAGGGTGCGCAGGTACAGCTCGTCGTCGTCGACCAGCAGACCAAGGGTTGAGGCGCTCATGGGGTTTCCTCGCGTGGGGCCAGCGGCAGGCGGAAGCCGACGCGGCTGCCGGCCCCCTGGGCCGGGCGCATCCACATCTCGCCGTCGAGGCGTTCGATGGTGGCATGGGACAGGGCCAGGCCGACGCCCATGCCCTCGCTCTTGCTGCTGCCGAACAGCTTGCCCGGCAGCACGGCGGCACGGGCGTCGAAACCATGGCCGTAGTCGCGTACTTCGCCGATCAGGTCGTCGCCCTCCATGCGCAGGTCCAGGTCCACGCGCGGCCGGCCGGCCTTCTCGCCTGCATCGGCGGCATTGTTGAGCAGGACCATCAACAGATGGCCTACGCCCGGGTCGAGCGGCAGCCGCAGCGGCGCATCGTCATTGCGGTGCAGGTCGATGGTCGGCCGCACCAGGCGCCATTGTTCAAGTACCTGCTGGGCGCTGGAATGGCTGCGGCCCGGCGCGTCGGCCGAGGCTGGTGCGGCCAGCGCCAGCACACGTTCCCGGCACTGCACCAGCAGCTCGCGCAGGGTTTCCATGTCTTCGCGCACTTCAGGCTCTTCGCTGCGCTCGGCGACATCGTCGGCGAGCAGGGTCATGGTCGCCAGCGGTGTGTTCAGCTCATGCGCGACCGAGGCGGCATGGGTGGCCAGGGCGACGATGCCCTCGTTGCGGGCGAAGCGCTCACGCAGCGCCGACAGTTCCAGTTCGCGCTCCCGCAGGGCCAGTGCCAGGCGGGTGGAGAAGGCCAGCACCACTGTGGCGGAAATCAGGAAGTTTGCGACCACGCCCCAGCGATTGAGGTCCTGAGAGCGGAAGTAGCCGTCCGGCAGCGCCTGCCCGAAAATGCCGCTGGCGGCGTAGCCGAGCAGGCAGGCCAGCGCGACCGCCAGTGCCCAGCGCAGGGGCAGGGCGAAGGCGGCCAGCGCGATCAGGATCAGGAACAGTGAGCTGAACGGGTTGGCCATGCCGCCGCTCCAGCCCACCATCCAGGTCAGGATGATCACGTCCACCAGGATATGGCCGAATGCGGTCAGCGGCGCAGTGTCGGCCGCTTCCGGGCGCAGCTGGGTATAGACGTTGAACAGGGCCAGCACCGCCACGCCGGCCCACAACGGCAGCTGCGGCAACGGCAGGCCCAGCACCCAGGTCGCGACCAGGATGGTGGCGGCCTGGCCGCCTACGGCAAGCCAGCGCAGGCTGCACAGGGTACGGAGAAACGGGGCGTCGGGACCGGTCATTCACGCTCATCGTATGCGTTCATGCGTGTACATGCCTGCGACAATCGGCCGCAGCCGTGCCGCAGGCTGAATGCGAGTCACCCCGAATGCGGGAGTGGGCGGTAGAATGCGCCCATGCATGACGCCGTCACCCGCCCGACTCCCCCCTCCGATGCCACCGCCTGGCCCCGCCGCCAGACCCATGCCGTCCAGATCGGCGGGGTCACCGTAGGCGGGGGCAAGCCGGTGGTGGTGCAGTCGATGACCAACACCGATACCTCCGACGTGGCCTCCAGCGTGAAGCAGGTGGCCGAGTTGTGGCGTGCAGGTTCGGAGATGGTGCGGTTGACCGTCAACACCGTGGAAGCCGCTGCGGCCATTCCGCGCATCGTCGACAAGCTGGCGATGATGGGTATCGATGTACCGCTGATCGGTGACTTCCACTACAACGGCCACCAGCTGCTCACTGCCGAACCGGCATGTGCGGAAGCGTTGGCCAAGTACCGCATCAACCCGGGCAATGTCGGCTTCGGCAAGAAGAAGGACCTGCAGTTCGCCCAGTTGATCGAGTTCGCGATCCGCTACAACAAGCCGGTGCGCATCGGTGCCAACTGGGGCTCGCTGGACCAGGCCCTGGCGGCCAGGCTGATGGACGAGAACAACCTGCGCGAGCAGCCCTGGGACGCCGGCCGCGTGCTGCGTGAGGCGCTGATCCGTTCGGCGCTGGATTCGGCCGAGCAGGCCGTGGAACTGGGCCTGCCGCGCGATCGGATCGTGCTGTCGGCCAAGGTCAGTGGCGTGCAGGAACTGATCGCGGTGTACCGCGACCTGGCGCAGCGCTCGGACTTCGCCCTGCACCTGGGCCTGACCGAAGCCGGTATCGGCAGCAAGGGCATCGTCGCCTCGTCGGCAGCGCTGAGCGTGCTGCTGCAGGAAGGCATCGGTGACACCATCCGCATCTCGCTGACCCCGGAACCGGGCCAGTCGCGCACGCAGGAAGTGATCGTCGCCCAGGAACTGCTGCAGACCACCGGCCAGCGCGCCTTCACGCCGCTGGTCACGGCCTGCCCGGGCTGCGGCCGCACCACCTCCGAGTTCTTCCAGGAACTGGCCAAAGTGGTGCAGAACCATGTGCGCGAGAAGATGCCGCTGTGGAAGATCCACCACCCGGGTGCGGAGAACATGACCCTGGCGGTGATGGGCTGCATCGTCAATGGGCCGGGTGAGTCGCGCCATGCCAACATCGGCATCTCCCTGCCGGGCACGGGCGAGACGCCGGCAGCACCGGTATTCGTCGATGGCGAGAAGAAGGTGACCCTGCGTGGCGACAACATCGCCCAGGAGTTCGTCGCCCTGATCGACGATTACGTCGAACACAAATATGTCCGAAGCGCCGGATAAGCCTGCGATCCTCGCCGCTCCGGAGTCGGCCTCCGGTTTCCGCCACTGGATGGCGCGCAACGCCTGGCGCCTGGTCCTGCTGTTCGGTGGCGTACTGCTGCCGTTGGCGGGCTTCGTCGCCCTGGCTGACGAAGTGCACGAATTTGAATCGTTCCATTTCGATGCGCCGCTGCTGTGGCAGATGCATGGCCTGCATTCGCCATGGCTGGACCGCTTCTTCGTGCTCATCTCGAAACTGGGCTACGAGTGGTTCCTGATCCCTGCTGACGTGCTGATCATCGGTGCGCTGCTGGGCTACCGGCGCTGGCGCGAGGCGACCTTTGTCGCGGTCAGTTTCGTGGGATCGGCGTTGCTGAACATGGGCAGCAAGCACTTCTTCCAGCGCCAGCGCCCCAGCCTGTGGGAGTCGATTGCGCCGGAATCGACGTTCAGCTTCCCCAGCGGGCACGCCATGGGCTCGATGACCCTTGCCGCGACCCTGGTGCTGCTGGCCTGGAATACCCGCTGGCGCTGGCCGGTACTGCTGCTGGCGCCCCCGTTCAGCCTGCTGGTGAGCGTCTCACGGGTCTATCTGGGCGTGCATTATCCCTCGGACATCCTGGCCGGATGGTGTGCCGCGCTGGTTTGGGTGGTAGGGTGCTATCTGGTCATGTTCAGTCGCCGGCATCCTTGGCGACATCGGGATTCGCCGCCAGCGACGGCCAGCGAAGCATCATCACAGGGGGGTGACGTGGATGACCCTTCCGGGGCGTCTACGTAATAGATCAGTTGTTTCGTTGCAGCAGGTTCTGCAAGACAGGGGGCAAGCACAACGCGCGTTACTGTGATGCGCAAGGCAGAACGCCTGGATCGCGTCCCGGACGCGCTTGCAGGGGTATCGGCGCCCTGCCTAGCTTGACCTGCAATGGCCGCATTCGAAGAGGTACGTGAATGACGATTCGAGTCTACCTGGTGGATGACCATGCGCTGGTCCGCACCGGGATGAAGATGATCCTGTCGGGGGAGACCGACATCGAGGTGGTGGGCGAAGCCGAGACGGGTGAAGACGCACTGCGCGACGTCCGCCAGCTGTTGCCGGACGTGGTGCTGTGCGACCTGCACCTGCCCGGTGTGAGTGGCATGGAAGTGACCGAGCGCATCGTCCGCAGCCACCGCAACACCCGCGTGGTGATCGTATCGGTGCTGGAAGACGGGCCGCTGCCGAAGCGCTTGCTGGAGGCGGGGGCCGCGGGCTACATCGGCAAGGGCTGCGATGCACAGGAGCTGCTGCGCGCGGTGCGCGATGTGGCCATGGGCCGTCGCTACCTGGGCACCAGCATCGCGCAGAACCTGGCCCTGTCGACGGTGGAGGGCAATGGATCGCCGTTCGACAGCCTGTCGCCGCGCGAACTGGAAGTAGCCTTGCTGCTGACCCAAGGCCTGCGCCAGGAAGACATCGCGCGGCGCCTGAGCCTGAGTGCGAAGACGGTGAACACGCACAAGGCGCGGTTGTTCGAGAAGATGGGGATCCACGACAACATCGCGCTGGCGCGCATGGCCAGCCAGTACGGGCTGGTGGATCCGGCGCGGCCGTTGTAAGGGTTTCGGCCAACGGCTGAGCCCCTCGCGGTGGTGCGGTTGGATTTCTGGGGTTGGCCCTGCGGAGGGACCGCGCAGGGGACGCCGTGAATCCATCCCTGAAGGCTCGGGCGCGCCATCCATGGCGCTTACGCCCCTGCGCAATCCCTCCGCAGGGCCACCGACAGTTTCCGTGCGCCGCCACCGCGGAATGAAGATTGAAGAGCAGGAGCGGGTCGCGCGCTGTGCGCGCTCGCAACCTGGGGTCGGATCCCTTTCCCGGCGGGAAAGGGCTCTGACCCCGATCTTCATGTCAGTGGCCGCGCACGCGCTTGATGATCTTCGCGGCGTCGGCGGCGCTGGCGCGCACCTTGCCCCATTCGCCGTCGGCAATCCAGTTGCCCGGCACCATCCACGAACCACCGATGCAGACCACGTTCTTCTGCTCGAGGTACTCGGCGGCGGTGTTCTCGGTGATGCCGCCGGTCGGGCACAGCTTGAGGTCGGCAACCGGGCCGGCCAGTCCCTTGATCATCGCCAGCCCGCCCACGGCTGTGGCCGGGAACAGCTTGCACACGCGGAAACCGCGGGCGTAGAGCGACAGCAGCTCGGTCGGCGTCGCCGCACCCGGCACCACCGGCAGCGGCGCAGCGGCAAGTGCATCAGCCAGCGCCGGCGGCGTCCCCGGGGTCACCAGGAAGTCAGCACCCGCATCGATCGACTGCTGCATCTGCTCCACGGTCAGCACCGTACCGGCGCCCACCACCACGTCCGGCAGCTCGCGCTTGAGCATTGCCAGCGCTTCCATCGCCACCGGCGTGCGCAGCGTCAGCTCGATCGCCGGCAGACCACCTTCCAGCAGCGCCGCACTGACCGCTCGCGCCTGGTCCAGCGTATGAATCGTCACCACCGGCAGGATGCCCGCCGCATGCAACAGCTCCGCCGCCTTCACCTGATGTTGTTCGATACCCATGCTTTTGCCCTTGCCTTTGCTCTTCTTGATTCAGTGGCCGCAGCGCAAATGACGCGCCGGGAATTGTCCAAGGGCAGTAGAGCGCCCTGGCCGGGACTGTGAGCGGCATGGATGCCGCGATCGAGCCCCCATGAATGGGTTTACGGCGTGTCCCGGCCAGGGCGCTCTACTGCCCAAGCCGGGAAGCCTGCCGCGGCTTTTCGCGTCAGGCGTCTTTCGCCTCATGCGGCGCCGCCGCCGCTGCGGCATCGTGCCCCAGCTCATACTCCGCGTCGTACTCCCACGGCCCGCCATCGGCCGCCGCCGGCCCGCACGAAATCGAAATCGCGCCCTGGTCGGCCGGGCCCACCACGCGACGGTTGATCGCGAACAGGTTGCGGCCCAGGTCATGCGCGGCCGGCGCGGTGTTCGGCGCCAGCGGACGTGCTGCCCATTCCGCCGCGTCCACCAGCACTTCCAGCGTGCCGGCCTCGCCGTCGAGGCGGATCATGTCGCCCTCGCGGACCTTGGCCAGCGGGCCACCACGCGCCGCTTCCGGCGTCACATGGATGGCCGCCGGGATCTTGCCCGACGCACCGGACAGGCGGCCGTCGGTGACCAGCGCCACGCGCCGGCCCTGGTTCTGCAGCAGGCCCAGCAGCGGTGCCAGCGAATGCAGTTCGGGCATGCCGTTGGCACGCGGGCCCTGGTAGCGCACCACCGCCACGAAGTCCTGCGGCAGCAGGCCACCGGCGTGCAGCTTGTTCAATACCTGCGGTGCATCGACCACCACCGCAGGTGCTTCGATCGTCCGGTACTGCGGTTTCACCGCCGACAGCTTGATCAGCGACTTGCCGAGGTTGCCACGCAGCAGGCGCAGGCCACCCTGGTGCTCGAACGGATTGTCGACGCCACGAACCACTTCGTCATCGGCGCTGTGTTCCAGGCCCGGCAGGTAGACCAGCCGGCCGTCACGCAGTTGCGGCTCGCGCGCATAGTCGGACATGCCGCCACGCGCGACGCTGACCAGATCGCCGTGCATCAGGCCCGCCTTGATCAGCTCGCCGAACACGAAGGCCGGGCCGCCAGCGGCCGCGAAACGGTTCACGTCGGCCTCGCCGTTCGGGTAGACACGGGCCAGCAGCGGAATCAGCTGCGACAGTTCGTCGAAGTCGTCCCAGGTCAGCACGATGCCGGCCGCACGCGCTACCGCGATCCAGTGGATGGTGTGGTTGGTCGAACCGCCAGTGGCCATCAGCGCGATGACCGCGTTGATGATCGCGCGCTCGTCGATGATCCGGCCCAGCGGGCGGAAATCGTCGCCCAGTGCGGTGATGTCCAGCGCGCGTTCGGTTGCCTCGCGGGTCAGGGCGTCGCGCAGCGGCGTGCCCGGATTGACGAACGATGCGCCCGGCAACTGCACGCCCATGGCTTCCAGCAACACCTGGTTGGAGTTGGCCGTGCCGTAGAAGGTGCAGGTGCCCGCACCGTGGTACGACGCGGACTCGGCTTCCAGCAGCTCTTCGCGGGTGGCCTCACCGGCGGCGTAGCGCTCGCGCACTTCGGCCTTCTGCTTGTTCGGGATGCCCGGGGTCATCGGGCCGGCCGGTACGAACACCGCCGGCAGATGGCCGAAGGCCAGCGCACCGATCAGCAGGCCCGGCACGATCTTGTCGCACACGCCGAGGTAGACGGTGGTATCGAACATGTCATGGCTGAGGCCGATGGCCGTGGCCTGGGCAATGACATCGCGCGAGAACAGCGACAGCTCCATGCCACCACGGCCCTGGGTGACACCGTCGCACATCGCAGGGACGCCGCCGGCGACCTGCGCGGTGGCGCCCAGCTCGCGGGCGATGTCGCGGATCTGTTCGGGATAGGTCTCGAACGGCTGGTGGGCCGACAGCATGTCGTTGTAGGCGGTGATGATGCCCAGGTTCGGCGTCACGCCGCCGCGCAGGCGGCTCTTGTCGGTGCCGCCGCAGGCGGCGAACCCGTGGGCGAGGTTGCCGCAACTCAGGCGGCTGCGGAACGGGCCCTCACGCAGGGAGGCATCGATCGCGGCCAGATAGGCGGCGCGCGAGGCGGCGCTGCGGCGGATGACGCGCTCAGTGATGGCTTGCAGTTGAGGATGGAGGCTCATTGGCTACCGGCGTTCATGGTGGCGAGAGGCAAGCGGCGGCACGGCGCCGCCGCCGACATCAATCAGCCCAGTGGACGCGCAGGCGCGCGCCTTCCAGGTTGATCGCATTGAGGATCGGGTACTGCTGGGCGTCGTTGCTGTCCAGCGCCTGGCGCAGTACCTGCAGCTTCTGCTTGCCACGCAGCAGCAGCAGGCGCTGGCGGCACTGGCGCAGGCCGTGCGGGGTCAGCGTGATGCGCAGCGGCCACTGGTTCGCGCCTGGGCAGCCGGTGGCATCCAGCGCGGCATAGGGCAGGGTGCTTTCCAGTGCGCGTGCGAGGTCTTTCGAGCCCGGGAACAGCGAGGCGGTGTGCCCGTCGTTGCCCATGCCCAGCGCTACCAGGCTCGGCGGCTGGCTGTGCTGCGCCTGCAGGTTGGCGGTGTACACGCATTCGGGCAGTGGCTTGCCGATCCGTACCAGCGGATCGAAGTGGGCGCCCTCAGTGCGCTTGAGCAGGTGCTCGCGCACCAGCCAGGCGTTGCTGTCGCGATCCTGCGGCGACAGCCAGCGCTCGTCGGCCAGGCTCACTTCAACCCGGTCCCAGTGCACGTCCAGCTCGGCCAGTGCCTGGTAGACCGGGGCCGGCGTGGTGCCGCCGGACAACAGGATGCGGGCGCGGCCCACGTCATTGATGTCGTGGTTGAGGGTGCGTGCCATCTCAGCGGCCACCGCTTCGATCCAGCCGTCGGCGTCGCCGTGCTGGATGAACTCGATGCGGTCGTCGTGGAAGCTGGGGTTCATGCGGCAACTCCTGGTGCGTCACGTTCGGCGTCGGTGGCATAGGCGGCGGCGCCAAGCAGTCCGGCGTGGGGATGCATCACCGCCAACGAGGGCACGCGCGCCATGATCGAGGAGAAGCGGCCCTTGTGTTCGAAGCGCTGGCGGAAACCGGAGTGCTGCAGCGAATCGAGCATCTTCGGGGTCAGGCCTCCGGTCAGGAACACGCCATCCCAGGCGCCCTGGGTGAGCACCAGGTCACCGGCGATGGCGCCGAACACGGCGCAGAACACGTCCACGGTGCGCATTGCCTGCGGATCACCGTGCAGGGCGCGGGCGGTCACGTCCACCGGCTGCAGTTGGCCCGGGTCGATACCGGCCATCTCGCACACGGCGCGGTGGATGTTGACCAGGCCGGGGCCACAGATCAGGCGCTCGTTGGAGACGCGGCCGAACTGTTCGGACAGGATCTCGAGGATGCGGATCTCTTCCGGAGTTCCCGGCGGGAAACTGACATGGCCGCCTTCGGTTTCCAGCGGATAGCAGCGGCCGTGGCGCATGATCAGGCCGCCCACGCCGAGGCCGGTACCCGGCCCGATCACTGCGTAGTTGCGCGGCTGGCCCGGCTTGCCCGGAACCCAGGCGGCACCGCCGACCTGGACCACGTCCTCGGGCTGCAGCAATGAGATCGCCATCGCCTGTGCGGCAAAGTCGTTGATCAGGTGCAGTTCGTCGAAACCGAGCATCGCTGCGGTGCGGTTGCGCGAGATCACCCACGGATGGTTGGTGATGCGCGCTTCATCGCCATCAACGCGACCGGCCACTGCGAACACGCCGCGGCTTGCGCTGGCGCCGATCTGTTCCAGGTGGTGGCGCGCCGCATCACCCAGCGAAGGGAACTCCGCCACCGCGTATTCGCGGATGCTGTCCTTCCGCAGCGGCGCGTCCTGCGAGGTATCGGCCAGGGCGAAGCGGGCGTTGGTGCCGCCGATGTCGGCCACCAGCACCGGCTGCGAGCTGGCGCTCATGCCGACGCTCCGCTGTCCGGTGCGTCCACGCCCTGCGGCAGGAACTCGCCGGCATTGCTCGGGCCCCATTGGCCGGCGGGGTAGGGCTCCAGCGGCAGCTTGGCGTCCTTCCACGCGTCGGCGACGCTGTCGATCCAGGCCCACGCTGCACGCACTTCGTCGTCGCGCACGAACAGCGTGTGATTGCCATTGAAGGCATCCAGGAACAGGCGCTCGTACGCGATGCGGCGATGCAGGCCGGTTGGCACTGACAGTTCCAGTTCCAGCGGATGCAGTTCCAGCGCGCCCCATTCCGGGCCGGCCAGGCTGCTCATCAGGCCCAGTTCGATGTTTTCCTGCGGCTGCAGCTGGAACACCAGGCGGTTCGGTGCGGCCTGCGCGCGCTGCGGGCGCTCGAACAGCCAATGGGTGACCGGCTTCAGCGTGACCACCACGCGGGTGGTGCGCTCGGGCAGGCGCTTGCCGGTGACCAGATGGAACGGCACGCCGCTCCAGCGCCAGTTGTCGATATGCGCGGTGACACCGGCGAAGGTTTCCACGTCGCTGCCTTCCGGCGGCTGGTAAGCCTGCGCCGGCTGGCCGTTGATGGTGCCAGCGGTGTAGCGGCCGCGGATGCTGTCACGCGCGGCGTGCTTCGCGTCGAGCGGGCGAAGGGCGCGCAGCACCTTGACCTTCTCGTCACGGATGCGGTCGGCTTCTAGCGACGCCGGCGGCTCCATCGCCACCATGCACAGCAGCTGCAGGATGTGGCTCTGCACCATGTCGCGCAGCGCGCCGGAGCGGGCGTAGTAGGCGTCACGGCCGTCCACGCCTTCGCTCTCGGCCACCAGGATGTGCACCGATTCGATGTAGTTGCGGTTCCACACCGCTTCCAGCAGCGTATTGCCGAAGCGCAGCGCGATCAGGTTCTGCACTGCCGCCTTGCCCAGGTAGTGGTCGAGGCGGAACACGCGGTCCTCGTCGATCCACTGGCCGATGGTGCTGATGATTTCCTCGGCGCTCTCGCTGTCGCTGCCGATCGGCTTCTCCAGCATCAGGCGTGCCGGCGCGGCGAGGGCGCCGCCCTTGGCCAGGCCTTCGCAGGTGGAAATGTACAGGCCCGGCGGAATGGCGAGGTAGCTGACGCACTTGCGGTGCACCAGGTCGGAGACCGCAGCGGCAACCGAGTCGACGTCGCGCAGGTCCACCGAACGGTAGTCGATGCGGCGCAGCAGGGCAGCGATGTCGTCCTGCGTGGCCATCGGCATGGCCTGCTGCAGGCGCGGCCGCAGGATGTCATGGAAGGCTTCGGTGTCATGCCCGGACAGGGCCAGTGCGCGGATGCGGAAGTCCTCCGGCAGCAGGCCGTCGCCAAGCAGGCGAAGCAGCGAAGGGAACAGGTAGCGCTGGGCCAGATCACCTGTGGCACCGAACAGGAAGAGGGTGTCGTGCATCGCTCGAGTTTCAGATCCGGGTGACATCGTTGTCAATCGCTTCATGGCTGGGTTCGGGGGACATCCGCGCAACTGCCTGTCCGAGGTTCGTCAGGGGCGATCTCCGGGGGTGCGGAAGACCGTTCCATTCGAAACCACTACCTCGGCGGAACCTTCGTTCAACCGCCGACGCAGATCGGTGCGCACCGATCATCGGATAGTGCCACGTGAAAACGTTTACATGGCAGAATGGGCAACTGTATTCGATTGCAGTGCTCGCCGTCATGCGGCAGGCGCGCAATCATCACTGCCATCGGGAGGGCCGAGGCAGTCCCAAAAGACAGCCCGGCTTCGGGCGGACCGGATAGGTGATATGGCAAAAGTGCAGTTGCAGGGTGTGCGCAAGGTCTATGACAACGGCCAGGTCGCGGTGAAGGACGCCACCTTCGAGGTCGCCGATGGCGAGCTGATGGTGCTGGTCGGTCCGTCCGGCTGTGGCAAGTCGACCCTGTTGCGGATGGTGGCGGGCCTGGAAGAGATCAGCGGTGGCACGCTGACCATTGGTGATCGCGTGGTCAACGACGTGGCGCCGAAGGATCGCGACATCGCCATGGTGTTCCAGAGCTACGCGTTGTATCCGCACATGACCGTGGCCGAGAACCTGGCCTTCGGCCTGAAGCTGCGCGGGCATGACAAGGCAACCATCGACAAGCGCATCGCCGAAGCCGCGCAGACGCTGGGCCTGACCGAGATGATGGACAAGCTGCCCAAGGCGATGTCCGGTGGCCAGCGTCAGCGCGTGGCACTGGGCCGGGCGCTGGTGCGCGAGCCGGCGGTGTTCCTGCTCGACGAGCCGCTGTCCAACCTCGACGCCAAGCTGCGCCACAGCGTGCGCACCGAGATCGCGCAGCTGCACCGCAAGCTGGGCACCACCATGATCTACGTGACGCACGACCAGGTTGAAGCGATGACCCTGGGCCAGCGCATCGTGGTGCTGAAGGACGGCATCATCCAGCAGATCGATACGCCGATGGCGCTCTACGACCGCCCGGCCAACCTGTTCGTGGCCGGTTTCCTCGGCAGCCCGGCGATGAACGTGCTGCGCGGCACGCTGCAGGGCGATGCCGGCGGCGTGAGCGTGGTCGACGGCGAATGGCGTGCCCCTCTGGGCCAGGCGACGATCGATCCGGCATGGCTGCAGAAGCCGATCGCGGTGGGCGTGCGCCCGGAGCACCTGCAGCCGGCGGCTGCCGATGATGCGCATGCATTCACCGCGCGCATCGAAGGCATCGAACCGGTCGGCAACGAGATCTTCGTCAACATGAGCAGTGGCCAGCACGCGCTGACCATGCGCGTGGCACCACAGTCGCTGCCAGCAGTGGGCGAGCAGATCCGCGTGGCGATTCACCCGCAGGGCCTGCATTTCTTCAACGCAGAGAGCGGCGAGCGCCTGTAGCCGGTAGTGCTGGCCGCTGGCCGGCAACCTCGACCCTGCATGGTTGCCGGCCAACGGCCGGCACTACCATTCCTGCACCCACCCGTGCAGGTCCCCGCCCGCTTCAGCGGGCCAGGCCATCCAGCAGCGGCACGCGCTGCGCAATGGCATCACCCACCTGCAGCTCGGCGTCGCCAGCCTCCAGCGGCAGCACCGCCAGCGCCAGGTCACCGGCTACGCTGGCGATCGTGCCCAGCGTCGCGCCGTCCTGCAGCACGCCATCGCCGGCCTGTGCCGGTGCCGCGGTATGCAGCAGCTGCACCGCGCGCTTGGCCTTGCCGAGGAAGTGGGTGCGGGCGACGATTTCCTGGCCCGGGTAGCAGCCTTTCTTCACGCTGTAGCCATTCAGGCGGTCCAGGCCCAGCTGCTGCGGGGTCCACACTTCGCGCTGGCTTTCGTCCAAGCGCGGCAATCCGTAGCGCAGGTCGGCCTGGCGCCAGGCGAGGGCGAAGGCGGCCTCATCGGTTTCGCTGCCGGATGCAACGGCAGCCGCCGCCCCGATGCGCAGGGTGCGCGGCAGGGCGTCGCTGCCCAGGTCCAGCTCCCAGCCGTCACCTGCAGCGAGCGCGATCGCGGCGCCGCTGGCAGCCTCGGGCGCAGTGAACGCACCGGCCACGGCCAGATCGCTGCGCACCTGTACCTGCACCTTGCGACGGAACACGAAGCGCTGCAGTTGCGACGCAATCTCATCGGCATCGCCGTCGGCCAGCACCAGCATCACGTGATCGTCGGCCAGCCGGAGCAGCTGGAACACTGCCAGGGTGCGGCCCTTGGCAGTCAGCCAGGCGCTCCACTGCCAGTGCAGCAGGGGCAGGGCGGTGACATCGCTGCTGAATTGGGCGTGGGCGAAGGCGGCCGCATCCGGGCCCTGCAGGCTCAGCAGCTGGTGGCCGGGCAGGCGCGGATATCCGACGAAAGCAGGGGGCAGGTTGTCAGGCACGTGAACGAGGTCTAAAATTTGTGCGTTGCGAGACCGAACATGATAGGCCAAACAACCCCCACTCCCGACGACGAATCTGAAGCCCCGCTGGTCCCTGCGGCACCCGTGCCCGTGGAACAGGAAAAAGCAGAGGAATTCGGCGGCCGCGGCGGACTTGATCCGGTGCGGTATGGCGATTGGGAGAAAAACGGACGCTGCATCGATTTCTGATCAGCATTGAGCCAACGCGGCCGCGTGCCGCCCAGCCGAGACAACGAGCCCAGCGAATGGCGACCAGACAACGCCCACTTTCCCCGCACCTTCAGGTGTATCGCTGGCAGATTCAGATGGCCACCTCGATCCTGCATCGAGCCACTGGCATCTTTCTGTCTGTTGGTGCCCTCATCATCGCTGCCGGCCTGCTGGCCCTGATGATGGGGCCCGAGTCCTGGAACTGCTTCACCGGCCATGCCGGGGCCTGGTATGGCCGCGTGTTCCTGTTCGCGTGGACATGGTCGTTCGCCTATCACCTGTGCAATGGCATCCGTCATGTAGTGCAGGACTTCGCCATCGGCTTCAGCATCCCTGCCTTCATCCGCAGCAGCTGGCTGTCGGTCATCGGCAGCCTGGTGATCACCCTGCTGGTGTGGGCCTATGTGATGTTCGGAGGTGCCGCGTGAGCAAGTTCCGTACCCCGCTGAAGAACGTGCGCGGCCTGGGCTCGGCCAAGACCGGCACCGAGCATTTCGTGCACCAGCGCCTGACCGCCGCCGCGCTGGTGGTGCTGGGCATCTGGTTCCTGGTCTTCGTACTGGGCCTGCTGGGCTCGGATTACGCGACCGCCGCCGCCGCCGTGGCCAAGCCGTGGAATGCAGTGCCGCTGATCGGCCTGCTGATCGCCATGTTCTGGCACGCGCAGCTCGGCATGCAGGTCGTGCTGGAAGACTACATCCACGAATCGCTGCTGGCCCTGGTGCTGCAGACCGCGGTGAAGTTCGTCGCCGTGCTCGGCATGATCGTCAGTGTGTTTGCGGTGGGCCGCATCGCCCTCGGCGTTGCCTGAGCCCAGGCACCTACACAGGAATCCAGATTAGATGTCCGCTTACAAGATCACCGAACACAAGTACGACATGGTCGTGGTCGGCGCCGGCGGTGCCGGCCTGCGCGCCACGTTCGGCCTGGCCGCCAAGGGCCTGCAGACCGTGTGCCTGACCAAGGTCTTCCCGACCCGTTCGCACACCGTCGCCGCCCAGGGCGGTATTTCGGCCGCACTCGGCAACATGGGCGAGGACGACTGGCGCTACCACTTCTTCGACACCATCAAGGGTTCGGACTGGCTGGGTGACCAGGACGCCATCGAGTACATGTGCCGTGAGGCCATCCCGGCCATCATCGAACTCGAACACTACGGTGTGCCGTTCTCGCGCACCGCCGAAGGCAAGATCTACCAGCGTCCGTTCGGTGGCATGACCACCAAGTACGGCGAAGGCCCGGCGGCGCAGCGTACCTGCGCGGCGGCCGACCGTACCGGCCACGCGATGCTGCACACCCTGTACCAGCAGTCGCTGAAGCACGATGCGCGCTTCATGATCGAGTACTTCGCGCTCGACCTGATCTTCGACGACGAAGGCGCCTGCCGCGGCGTGCTGGCCCTGGACATGTCCGATGGCACGCTGCACCTGTTCCGCGCCCAGGGCGTGGTGCTGGCCACCGGCGGCTACGGCCGTGCCTACTTCAGCGCTACCTCGGCGCACACCTGCACCGGCGACGGTGGCGGCCTGGCCATGCGTGCCGGCATCGCCATGCAGGACATGGAGTTCGTGCAGTTCCACCCGACCGGCATCTACGGCGCCGGCTGCCTGATCACCGAGGGTGTCCGCGGTGAAGGCGGCATCCTGCGCAACAGCAGCGGCGAGCGCTTCATGGAGCGCTATGCACCGCACTACAAGGACCTGGCCTCGCGCGACGTGGTCAGCCGTTCGATGACCATCGAGATCCGCGAAGGCCGCGGCGTCGGCGAGCACAAGGATCACATCCTGCTCGACCTGACCCACCTCGGCCCGGGCGTGATCGACGAGAAGCTGCCGGGCATCGCCGAGAGCGCCCGCATCTTCGCAGGCGTCGACGTGCACAAGCAGCCGATCCCGGTCATTCCGACCGTGCACTACAACATGGGCGGCATCCCGACCAACTACCACGGTGAAGTGGTGCAGAAGGTCGGCGACAACGACAACGCCGTGGTGCCGGGGCTGTACGCCATCGGCGAAGCGGCCTGCGTGTCCGTGCACGGCGCCAACCGCCTGGGCTCGAACTCGCTGCTCGACCTGGTGGTGTTCGGCCGTGCGGTGGCCAACCGCTGCGCCGAGACCATCAAGCCGGGCGCCGCGCACAAGCCGCTGCCGGCCGATGCCTGCGACAAGGCGCTGGGCCTGCTGGACAAGCTGCGCCACGCCAACGGCGATACCCCGACCTCGGTCATCCGCGACCGCATGCAGCGCACCATGCAGGCCGACGCGGCCGTCTTCCGCACCAGCCAGACGCTGAAGGAAGGCTGCGAGAAGATGGACAAGATCTTCGACTCGTTCCAGGACGTGAAGGTCTCCGACCGTTCGCTGGTCTGGAACTCGGACCTGATCGAGACCTACGAGCTGAACAACCTGCTGCTCAACGCGGTGGCGACGATCAACTCGGCCGAACAGCGCAAGGAAAGCCGTGGTGCGCATGCGCACGAGGACTATCCGGACCGCGACGACGTCAACTGGCAGAAGCACACCCTGGTCAGCGTCGACGAGAAGGGCAAGTGCAGCTTCGACTACCGTCCGGTGCACATGTACACGTTGACCGACGACGTGTCCGTGGTGCCGCCGAAGCCGCGCGTGTACTGATCCGACCCCGCCTACCATGCAATCCGCGCCCACGGGCGCGGGCCGCCTGAGCCAACGAGAGCAGCCATGGCCGAGTTTTCACTCCCCAAGAATTCCAAGATCACGAAGGGCAAGCACTTCCCCGTCAAGAACGGCGGCAAGAATGTGCGCACCTTCAAGATCTACCGCTGGAGTCCGGACGACGACAGCAACCCGCGCACCGATACCTATGAAGTCGATCTGGACGCCTGTGGCCCGATGGTCCTGGACGCCCTGATCAAGATCAAGAACGAGATCGACCCGACCCTGACCTTCCGCCGCTCCTGCCGCGAAGGCATCTGTGGTTCGTGCGCGATGAACATCGACGGCACCAACACCCTGGCCTGCACCCGAGCCATCTCGGACTGCGGCAAGAAGGAAGTGCCGATCTACCCGCTGCCGCACATGAACGTGGTCAAGGATCTGGTTCCGGACCTGACCCACTTCTACGCGCAGTACGCCTCGATCAAGCCGTGGATCCGCACCCAGACCCCGGCACCGCCGGACCGTGAGCGCCTGCAGTCGCCGGAAGACCGCAAGAAGCTCGACGGCCTGTATGAGTGCATCCTGTGCGCCTGCTGCTCGACCAGCTGCCCGAGCTACTGGTGGAACGGCGAGCGTTACCTGGGCCCGGCGATCCTGCTGCAGGCCTATCGCTGGATCATCGACTCGCGCGATGAGGACACCGGCGCGCGCCTGGACGATCTGGAAGATCCGTTCAAGCTGTACCGCTGCCACACCATCATGAACTGTGCCCGGACCTGCCCGAAGGGCCTGAACCCCGCGCTGGCGATCGCCGAGATCAAGAAGCTGATGATGGAGCGCCGCGCCTGATACGGGCCTGGCAGTACCCGGTGGAGCCACGCCACGCGAGGCTGCACCACCCAGTAGAGCCACGCCATGCGTGGCTTTGCTGTATCTGGAGAAGCACGATGGAAGACGATGTCCTGCTGAAGAAGCTGCGCTGGCGCTGCCGCCGCGGCATGCGAGAACTGGACCAGCTGTTTGGCCGCTACCTGGACCACGAATGGCGCACTGCGCCGACCGAAGAGCGCGAGGTTTTCCTGTTCCTGCTCGACTGCGAGGACGATAAGTTGTGGCGCTGGTTCATGGGCTATGAGGCCTGCCCGCATGCGCACGCGATCCCCCTCATGCAGAAGATCCTCGCCCTCAAGCCTTGAGTGGCGCCCCTCGCGGCTGCAGGCCGCCGCCCAGGTCGCGGTGCTGCTGGCCGCCCCCTGGTTGCTGCGTGCCTCCGATCTGCCTGCGCGGCTGCTGATGCCCGCGCTGCTGCTGGCCTGGGGCGTCGGGTTGGCCGAACTGGCCTGGCGCCAGCGCCGGCCGCGCGTGCAGGTGCTTCTGCTTCCGCTTCCCGGGCCACTGCAGGTGGCCGGGCGGGACGTCGATACGCCAAGGCTGGTGGTGCGTGGCCCATGGCTGTTGTTGCTGTGGTGTGAGGATCGGCGCCGCCGGCGCCTGCTGTTCTGGCCGGATGTGCTCGATTCCGGGCAGCGACGTGAACTGCGACTGGCCGTGGCCGCACGCAGCGTTTCCCGTCAGCCCCGGTCGATGGCACCATAAGCTGAATTGACCGGCGTGCCTGCATGTTCAAACCCATTCCCGTGGCCATTGGCCTGCGCTACCTGCGCGCCAAGCGCCGCAACGGCTTCATCTCCTTCATCTCGATGGCATCGATCCTGGGCATCGCGCTCGGCGTTACGGTGCTGATCACCACTCTGGCGGTGATGAGCGGTTTCCAGAAGGAAATCCGCAGTCGCCTGCTGCAGATGACCGCACACACCACCATCAGCCGCGACGGTGAACCGATGCCGGACTGGATGCGCGTGGTCGATGTCGCCCGCAAGGATCCGCGCGTGGCGGGTGCCGCGCCGTACATCGAGATCCAGTCGATGATCAGCGGCCCGCGCGTGCAGGGTGCGATCATCCAGGGCATCGATCCGGCCCTGGAGCCGAAAGTCTCGGTGATCGACAGGAAGGTCACCAAGGGCAGCTATGACAGCCTCAAGCCGGGCAGCTTCAACCTGCTGCTGGGCAAGGAGCTGGCGATCTGGCTGGGCGTGGACGTTGGCGACCAGGTGCTGGTGACTTTTGCCGAAGTGCAGGGTACGCCTGCCGGTGCAGTGCCACGGATGAAGCGCTTCACCGTCAGCGGCATCTTCGAGGCCGGGTACAACGAGGTCGATCGCGGCGTCGGCTTCGCCAACATGCAGGACCTGGAGCGTGTTCTGCGTAGCGACGGCGCCACCGGCGTGCGGCTGAAGCTGCACGACATGGACCGTTCGCTGGAAGTGGGCGTGGACCTGGCGCAGAGCCTCGGTGGCGCCTATCGCGTGAGTGACTGGACGCAGCAGAACGCCAATCTCTACCACTCGCTGCGCATGGAGAAGGTGGTGATGGGCATCCTGCTGTCGCTGATCATCGCCATGGGGGCCTTCAACCTGGTGTCCTCGCAGGTGATGCTGGTGACCGACAAGCAGGCCGACATTGCCATCCTGCGCACCCTGGGCCTGACCCCGGGCGGGGTGATGCAGGTGTTCATGGTGCAGGGCTCGTTGATCGGCATCTTCGGCACGCTGGCCGGCCTGATCGGTGGCATCACCCTGACCCTCAACCTGGAACGCATCCTCGGCGCCATCGAGAGCGTGTTCAACGTCAAGCTGCTGCCGGAGGATGTGTACTACATCACCGGCCTGCCGACCGACATGCAGACCGGCGACGTGGTGGCGATCACAGTGGTCGCGCTGCTGATGAGCTTCCTGGCCACCCTGTATCCCGCCTGGCGGGCAGCACGCACCCAGCCGGCGGAGGCCCTGCGTTATGAATAAGGTCGTCAACCGCGGCGATGAAGTGATCCGCGCCGAAGCGCTGGGCAAGACCTATGCCGAAGGGCGCATGCAGACGCCGGTGTTCGATGGGCTGGACCTGACCGTGACTGCTGGCGAGACGGTGGCGATCATCGGTGCCTCCGGTGCCGGCAAGAGCACGCTGCTGCACCTGCTGGGCGGCCTGGACATTCCGACTGCCGGCGAAGTGTATGTGACCGGCCAGCGCATGTCGGCGCTGTCGGATACCGCGCGCGGTCTGCTGCGCAACCAAGCGCTGGGCTTCGTCTACCAGTTTCATCACCTGCTGCCGGAATTCACCGCGCTGGAAAACGTGATGATGCCGGTGCTGCTGGCCGGCACCGCCGTGGCCGAGGCGAGCAGCCGGGCGACCACGCTGCTGGAAGCGGTCGGCCTCGGCCATCGCCTGGACCACAAGCCGGGCGAGCTGTCCGGCGGCGAACGCCAACGTGCCGCAGTGGCGCGTGCGCTGGTCAACCATCCCGCCTGCGTGCTCGGCGACGAGCCGACCGGCAACCTGGATGACCGCACCGCCGGCACCGTGTTCGAGCTGATGCTGGAACTCAACCGCGCGCGCCATACCAGCCTGGTGCTGGTGACCCACGACCGCAGCCTGGCGCGGCGCCTGGACCGGGTGCTGGAGCTGCGCGAAGGGCGCCTGCACGCGCTGGCCCACGCCGACGTCTGAGCGCTGGGACCGCTTTGGTAGAGGCCGGCCTTGGTCGGCTGCTCCTGCAGCGCAAGCGCCAACCAAGGTTGGCGTCTACCGTGGTCCGGCCAGTAGCCGCCGACCGGCGGCTGAATGGGGCGCGAGCCGTCGCGCCGGCGTTGCCAGGCCAGGCGCATGATGGCGACAGTTCCCCGAGGAGATCGCCATGAAGACCCCGATCCTGATGGCCGGACTCTGCCTGGCACTGGCCGCCTGTGCGACGGCCGGCCGGCTCAGCAGTACCGAAAAACTGGATCTGTACCGTGCCCACGCCGGCGCGCCGCAGAACGACATGCAGTTCTTTGGCAGCCTCAATGGCTGGACCGAGCTGGGCGACAGTGCGCTGGCGGTGTGGACCCGTCCCAGCGAAGCCTATCTGCTGGAGTTGAATGGTCCCTGCCAGGACCTGCCGTATGCGACCGCCATCGGTCTGACCAGCAGCATGGGCCGTGTGTCGTCGCGCTTTGACAAAGTGCTGGTGCGCGACCCCACCGGCGGCCCGCGCCTGCCGTGCTTCATCAACAGCATCCGCAAGCTGGATGTGAAGGCGCTGCGCGCGTCCGAGCAGAAGCTGCGCCAGGCGCAGGTGCAGGAGCGCGAGGAAAACACCGCACCGGCGAAATGATCGAAAAAGGGGACGGAGGGGATTAAGTCGTTTGTGCCACAAACGACTTAATCCCCGCCGTCCCCTTTTGGGTTGTCAGGCTTCCGGGGTGAAGCCGGCCGGCTTTTCCGCGTCCTTCTCGAACAGGAACTTGACCAGTTCGCCTTCAAGGAACGCACGATGTTCCGGCGTGCGCGGCGACAGCCGGTTCTCGTTGATCAGCATGGTCTGGTGGGCCAGCCACGCGGCCCAGGCCTGCTTGCCGATGTTGTTGAAGATGCGCTGGCCCAGCTCGCCGGGGTAGGGCACGAAGTCCAGACCCTCGGCATCGCGTTGTTCGTACTGGCAGAAGACGGTTCGGGGCATGGCATTCACTCGTGGTTACGGGGTTTGCTGGAATTTCGTTTCGGCGTCTTGATCGTGGCGCCGTCGAGCAGTTTGCGGATCGGTGCCGGCAGGCCCAATGCGGGTAGCTCGTCGTTGGCGACCCAGCGCAGCGTGGGTTCTTCCACACGCAGGCCGCGCACCTTCCGTGACAATACCTGCAGGTGCAGCCTGTAGTGGCTGAAGGTGTGCTGCAGCACCGGCAGTTCCTCTGCATCTTCCAGCGAGCCGTCGACATGTGCGTCGAACCAGTCCTGCAGGTCGCTGCCGGCCTCGGCCTGCGGCAGCGTCCACAGCTGCGCCCAGATGCCGGTGTCCGGCCGCTTCTGCAGCAGCACGCGTTGCTGGGCGTCGCGCAGCAGCAGGGCGACCGCTTCGCGTTCGGGCAGGGTCTTGCTGGGCTTGGGCGTGGGCAGTTCAGTGGTGCGGCCTTCGCGCCGCGCCACGCACGCGTCCTGCAGCGGGCAGATCACGCAGGCCGGCTTGGCCCGGCTGCATACCGTCGCGCCCAGATCCATCTGCGCCTGGGTGTAATCGGCCATGCGCCCGGCCGGCACCTGCGCGACGTGCGCCTGGGCAATCGCCCACAGTTGTTTCTCGATGGCCGGCAGGCCGGGAAAGCCGTCGATGCCGTGGTAGCGGCTGAGCACGCGCTTGACGTTGCCGTCGAGAATCGCGAACCGATCGTTCCATGTCTGGCTGAGGATCGCACCGGCGGTGCTGCGGCCGATGCCGGGCAGGGCATGCAATGCATCGAAATCGCGCGGCAGGTCGCCGTCGTGCAGTTCCACGCAGCGCTTTGCGGCGGCATGCAGGTTGCGTGCGCGGGCGTAGTAGCCGAGCCCGGCCCACTGCGCCATCACCGCGTCATTGCTGGCGGCGGCGAGCTCGGGCAGGGTTGGGAAGTGCTGCAGGAACCGATGGAAGTACGGGATGACCGTGGCCACCTGGGTCTGCTGCAGCATGATCTCCGACAACCAGACCCGATAGGGGCTGCGCGGGTGCTGCCAGGGCAGGTCATGGCGACCGTGGTCGTCGAACCAGTGCAGCAGGCGGGCGACGAAGTCGTCTTCCTTGGCAGTGTCGGCGCTGGCGTGCGGCTGGCGGGGCATGAGTGTTCCGGAAGGAGGCAGCCACCCATGGGGTGGCTCTACCAGATCGCAGTAGAGCCACGCCATGCGTGGCTGCACGGTGTATCAGGCGCCCAATGCTTCGGGCAGCAGGGCGTCGACGAAGGCTTCCGGGTCGAATACACGCAGGTCTTCCGGGCGCTCGCCAATGCCGGCGAAGCGGATCGGAATGCCGAACTCGCGGGCCAGTGCGAACACCACGCCGCCCTTGGCGGTGCCGTCCAGCTTGGTCACCACCAGGCCGGTCACGTTCACTGCGGCATTGAACTGGCGCAGCTGCGACAGCGCGTTCTGGCCGGTGGTGCCGTCGATCACCATCAGCACTTCGTGCGGGGCGGTGGGGTCGATCTTGCCGAGCACGCGGCGGATCTTGCCCAGCTCGTTCATCAGCCCGGACTGGGTGTGCAGGCGGCCGGCGGTATCGGCGATCAGCACCGAGGTGCCGCGGGCCTTGCCGGCCTGCAGCGCGTCGAATGCCACCGAAGCGGCATCGGCGTTCTGCCCCTGCGCAACCACGGCCACGCCGTTGCGCTCGCCCCAGGCCTGCAGCTGGGCCACGGCGGCGGCGCGGAAGGTATCGCCGGCAGCCAGCATCAGGCTGTGGCCGTCATCCTTGAAGCGCTTGGCCAGCTTGCCGATGGTGGTGGTCTTGCCGACGCCGTTGACGCCGACGGTGAGCACTACGAAGGGCTTGGCATTGCGGTCGATCACCAGCGGCTTGGCCACCGGCTGCAGGATCGCGATCAGCTCGGCGCGCAGCGCGGCCAGCAGCGCATTGGCGTCGGCGAACTCGCGCGACTTCATGCGCTTGCGCAGGCCCTCGACCAGATCGGTGGTGGCGCCCACGCCGACGTCGGCGGTGATCAGGGCGGTTTCCAGCTCGTCCAGCAGATCGTCGTCGAGCTTGGGGTTGCGCGAGAACAGGCCGCCGAAGCTGCGCGCGATGACGCTGTTGCGCAGGCGCTCGCGCCAGCCGGGCTTGCCGGCGGGCGCCGGAGGGGCATCCACCAGCGCAGGCAGGTCGGTGGCCGGGGCGGTGGGTTCCTCGACCGGAATGACCGGAGCCAGAGGAGCCAGCACAGCGGCCGCAGCGAGCGCTTCAGCCTGGACGTCCTCGGGCGCGGTGGCCGGCTGCGCAGCTGGCACGGCAGGCACTTCGGCGACCGGGGCCGATTCCGGTGCAGGTGCGGGTGCATTGGCTTCGACCACCGCGGCGGTGGGTGCGTCTTCGGCCGGGGCGGCCGACGGGAACGCCGCCGCCAGCTCTTCAGCCGAGTAGTGCTGGGTCTTGGACGCCTCCGTGGTGGGGGCATCCTGGGGCTTCTTGCGGCGGAAAAAACTGAGCATTGGCAAAAGGCGCTGAAATCAGAGGGATATGCTACCACTCGGGCCTGTCGGGCCGATGTGGACTCAAGGTCGCGGCCGGCCGGCCGTTAACCGGTCCGGAGGGTTGCGCGGAGCGGCCCGGAGACCGCCATGAACAACGTGATGGGAATCGCCCTCGGCGGGATGCGTGCGGCCCAGCAGGGCGTGCAGGTGGCAGCGCACAACGTGGCCAATCTGGCCACCCCCGATGCGCAGCGCCTGCAGTTGCAGCGCGGTGCCACTGGACAGGGTGGGGTGCAGGCCTCGGTGACTGCCGCCGGCGCTGATGTCGGTGCACCGCTGGGAGATCTGCTGGCGGCGAAAGCCGAGGTGGTGGCCTTCGCCGCCAATGCCTCGGTGATCCGCCGCCAGGACCCGTTGCTGGGTTCGCTGCTGGATCGGGAAGCCTGAGCCCCCTCGGCAGGCGCGAACCGCCGCCCCTGGTGGGTGCCAACCCTGGTTGGCATGCTTACCCCCCCTGGCAGGTGCCAACCTTGGTTGGCACGCTTTTGGGGCGCCAACCAAGGTTGGCCTCTACCAAGGCACCGCTGGGCCATGCCCGGCGACCACCGCCTCGATCAGGCCGACAGCTCCAGCAGCAGCTTGTTCAGGCGCGCCACATAGGCACCCGGATCCTTCAGGCTGTCACCGGCGGCCAGCGCGGCCTGGTCGAACAGCACCCGGCCGAGGTCGTCGAAGCGCGCGCCATCGGCTTCGGCGTCGAGCTTGGCGATCAGCGGATGGCCCGGGTTGATCTCCAGCACCGGCTTGCTGTCCGGCACCTTCTGCCCGCTGGCTTCCAGGATCTGGCGCATCTGCAGGCCCAGGTCCTGCTCGCCGATGGCCAGCACCGCCGGCGAATCGGTCAGGCGGTGCGACACGCGCACCTCGGCCACTTCGTCACCCAGGACCGTCTTGAGCCGCTCGACCAGGCCCTGCTTGTCCTTTGCTGCCGCTTCCTGTGCCTGCTTGTCCGCATCGGTTTCCAGTGCGCCCAGGTCGAGATCGCCACGGGCGATGTCGACGAAGCCCTTGCCGTCGAAATCGGTCAGGTAGCCCATCAGCCACTCGTCGATGCGGTCGGTCAGCAGCAGCACTTCCACGCCCTTCTTGCGGAACACTTCCAGGTGCGGACTGTTGCGCACCTGGCTGTAGCTCTCGCCGGTGAGGTAGTAGATCTTGTCCTGGCCTTCGGTCATGCGGCCGATGTAATCGGCCAGCGACACGCTCTGCGCATCGCCGTCGCCACGGGTGGAGGCGAAGCGCAGCAGGCCGGCCACCTTCTCGCGGTTGTTGTAGTCCTCGGCCGGGCCTTCCTTCAGCACCTGGCCGAACTCCTTCCAGAACGTGGCGTACTGCTCGGGCTTGTCGGTGGCCAGCTTCTCCAGCATGTCCAGCGAACGCTTGGTCAGCGCCGATTTCATCGAATCGATGACCGGGCCGGACTGCAGGATCTCGCGCGAGACGTTCAGCGACAGGTCGTTGGAATCGACCACGCCCTTGATGAAGCGCAGGTACAGCGGCAGGAACTGCTCGGCCTGGTCCATCACGAACACGCGCTGCACGTACAGTTTCAGGCCCTTGGGCGCATCGCGGTGGTACAGGTCGAACGGCGCGCGGCCGGGCACGTACAGCAGCGAGGTGTACTCCAGCTTGCCCTCGACCTTGTTGTGGCTCCACGCCAGCGGGTCGCTATGGTCGTGCGCTACGTGCTTGTAGAACTCGGTGTACTCGGCGTCGCTGATCTCGGTGCGCGGGCGGGTCCACAGCGCGCTGGCGCGGTTGACGGTCTCCCACTCGACGGTGGCGCCTTCTTCGCCACCTTCCTTCGGCATCTGGATCGGCAGACCGATGTGGTCCGAGTACTTCTTGAGGATGCTGCGCAGGCGCCAGCCATCGGCGAAGTCGTGCTCGCCGTCCTTCAGGTGCAGCACGATGCGGGTACCGCGCTCTGCCTTGTCGACGGTGGCCACTTCGAAATCGCCTTCGCCACGCGAGGTCCAGCGCACGCCTTCGGCCGCAGCCAGGCCAGCGCGGCGCGAGGTCACTTCCACTTCGTCGGCGACGATGAAAGCGCTGTAGAAGCCGACGCCGAACTGGCCGATCAGCTGCGAATCCTTCTTCTGGTCGCCGGACAGCTGCCGCAGGAAGTCGCCGGTGCCGGACTTGGCGATGGTGCCGAGGTGGGCGATGGCTTCGGCGCGGCTCATGCCAATGCCGTTGTCTTCGATGGTGATGGTGTGGGCGGCGGCGTCGAAGCTGACGCGCACGCGCAGCTCGCTGTCGCCTTCCAGCAGCGCCGGTTGGGTCAGGGCCTCGAAGCGTAGCTTGTCGGCGGCGTCGGCAGCGTTGGAGACCAGCTCGCGCAGGAAGATTTCCTTGTTGGAGTACAGCGAGTGGATCATCAGCTGCAGCAGTTGCTTGACTTCGGTCTGGAAGCCAAGGGTTTCGGTCTGGGTGGTCTCGGTCATCGATAGGGCTCCATGTGCAATGCCGCGCCAGCGCGTGCGGCCTCGCCAAGGGGTAGGGGTGATTGTCCCGAAATCAAGGGGTTGTTCGGCCGGGCTGCGCCCGGCACCCGCAGAGGCCAGAGCAACAGCCGAAGCAACAGCGGGCTATCCGTGGGATGGCGGGGCGGTGTCGGATTGCGGGGACGCCGTGAACCCGTCCTTGGGGGCTTGGCCGCGGCATCCATGCCGCGGACACCGCGCAATCCGACACCGCCCCGCCTTCGATAGTTGGCCGGCGGCCAGTAGATCCACGCCATGCGTGGATGGAATCTCTCAGATATCGAAATCCAAACCAGGGTCAGATCCGTTTTCCGCAGGAAAACGGATCTGACCCCGCCTGTATGTCGAGCATCGGATCGCGTCTGGGGTAGAGCCGCCTGAGTCAGGGGGCGGCCGCGAAGCGGCGGGGGTATGGAAGCTGGTAAGTGGGGCCCGCGTTTCGCGCAGCGAAGCGTGGGAGCGACAGCGCGCATGCGTTGGCGCGTCCCCGGCCGCGGCCCGGCCGAACTACAATCCCACTCATGCTGAAATTCTTGAATACCTCCCGCCGGGGACGCCAATGAGCGGCCGTGGGGGCAACGACGGCCAGGTCCGCATCATCGGCGGTCGCTGGCGCAATACCCGCTTGCCGGTGCCGACCCTGCCGGGGCTTCGGCCCAGCAGCGACCGTGTGCGCGAGACCCTGTTCAACTGGCTGATGCCCAAGCTGGGCGGGGCCCGCGTCCTGGACCTGTTCGCAGGCAGCGGCGCATTGGGGCTGGAAGCCGTCTCGCGCGGTGCCGCCCACGCCACCCTGGTCGAGCGCGATGCGCAGCTGGGACGCAACCTGACCGCCGCCGTGGCCAAGCTGCAGGCCAGCGACCAGATCAGCGTCGTGCAGGCAGATGCCCTGCGCTGGCTGCAGGGTGCGCAGGCGCAGCAGGCCGATCTGGTGTTCATCGACCCGCCATTCGCCGATGGCCTGTGGCAGGACGTGCTGGCCCAGCTGCCGCGGCACCTGGCAGCCGATGCCTGGCTGTACCTGGAATCGCCGGCCGGCCACGTGCCGGTGCTGCCGCAGGGCTGGCTGCTGCACCGCGAGGGCGGCACCCGTGAGGTGCGCTTTGCCCTGTACCGCCGTGCCACTGCTACACTTTGACCTCATCTGAACATCTGCTACCGCCCATGACCGTGGCCAACCGCCGCATTGCCGTCTATCCCGGCACGTTCGACCCGATCACCAACGGTCACATCGACCTTGTGAGCCGGGCCGCGCCGCTGTTCGAAAAGGTCGTGGTCGGCGTGGCGCAGAGCCCGTCGAAGGGCCCGGCGCTGCCGCTGGAACAGCGCGTGCAGCTGGCGCGTGGCGCCCTGGCCCACCATGGCAATGTCGAAGTCATCGGCTTCGATACCCTGCTGGCCCATTTCGTACGTTCGGTCCAGGGCGGGGTGCTGCTGCGCGGCCTGCGCGCGGTGTCCGACTTCGAGTACGAGTTCCAGATGGCCAGCATGAACCGCCACCTGATCCCCGAGGTCGAGACCCTGTTCCTGACCCCGGCCGAGCAGCACAGCTTCATTTCGTCCTCGCTGGTCCGCGAGATCGCGCGCCTGGGCGGCGACGTGTCCGGTTTCGTGCCGGCCGCGGTGCTCGAAGCCCTGCGCAAGGTCCGCGAAGCGAAGGCGTCACAGTCGTAAGCCCGCCGTACCTGCACCCCATTACGTACAACACCACGCACCATTCCGGGAGGAAATCCATGAACACCACCATGCGCGCGATGCTGATCGCTTCGTTGGCCCTGGCCTTCACCGCCTGCAAGAAGGAAGAGGCCGCTCCGGTCGACGAGGCCAAGCAGGCCCTGGTCGCTCCGTCCAAGGACGACGATGCCGGCTGGAAGAAGTACCTGCAGGAAGTGGCGATCCAGAACATGGGCAACATCACCAACAGCCCGTTCCTGTATTACCTCTCCCCGGAATCGGACCCGGACTTCCAGGCCAAGTACGAGCGCCAGACCGAGAGCGCGACCCAGGCCGTGGCCCGTGGCGTGCAGCCGGGCAACATGCTGGCCTTTGGTTCGTCGGCCTCGGGCAAGATGGCTGACATGATCCAGGCCGTGTTCAAGGACGTGTCGCCGGATTCGATGAAGGGCGTGCGCGTCGTCTTCATCGGCCAGTCGGCCGACAACGCCCGCGTGCAGGCTGCGATCCAGCCGACCGGTGCCGAGTACATTTTCGTCGAAGCCAAGTAATACCGAGCCATGGCGGCCATGCTCCGGCATGGCCCGGGCGGCGTCCTGCCAGGGCGCCGCTGATGACCTGACCGGCCCGCGCGCCCGCGCTGGCCGGTCCTTTGTCCCAAGGCGCGGGCGAGGAGTATCGCCATGTCGCTGAAAATCAACGAGCTCTGCGTCAACTGCGACGTCTGCGAGCCGGCCTGCCCGAACCAGGCCATTGCGATGGGTGAAACCATCTACGTGATCGACCCTGCGCGCTGCACCGAATGCGTGGGTCATTTCGACGAGCCACAGTGCGTGGTCGTCTGCCCGGTCGAGTGCATCGACCCGGATCCGGAGATCGTGGAAACGGAAGACCAGCTGCTGGCCAAGCTGCGCCAGCTGCAGCACGATCACCCCGAACTCTATGCGGAGCCCCCATCCGAATGAAGACGCTGATCGTCCGCCCCCTGTTGCTGCTCGGCCTGCTGCTGAGCCCGATGGCCTGGGCCGACAGCCCGGCCCGTGCCGAGCGCCCCGACGGCGCAGCCATTGCCAGCGGCCACGCGCTGGCCACCCAGGCCGGTATCGATATCCTGGCGCAGGGCGGCAACGCCTTCGACGCTGCGGTGGCGGTCTCGTCCACGCTGGCGGTGGTCGAGCCGATCAGTTCCGGACTCGGCGGCGGCGGCTTCTTCCTTCTGCACGACGCGGCCACCGGCAAGGACGTGATGCTGGATGCACGCGAGACCGCACCGGCGGCGGCCACGCCGCAGGCCTTCCTCGACAAGCAGGGCAACCTGGACCGCGACCGCTCGGTCAACGGTGCGTGGTCGGCGGGTATTCCCGGCCTGCCTGCGGCGCTGGTCGAACTGTCGGCCAAGCACGGCAAGCTGCCGCTGTCTGCATCGCTGCAGCCGGCGATCCGCATCGCGCGCGAAGGCTTCCCGGTGTACGACCGCATGGCCAAGGGCTATGCGTCGCGCCGTGAAGTGATGGAGCGCTATCCCGGCACGCGTGAAGTCTATCTGCGCAACGGCAAGCCGATCGCTAGCGGTGACCTGTTCAGGCAGCCGGAGCTGGCGCAGACGCTGGAGCGCCTGGCCGCAGGTGGCTTCGATGGCTTCTACAAGGGCCAGACCGGAAAGCTGCTGCTGGCCGGCGTCAAGCAGGCCGGCGGCAAGTGGACCGCTGAAGAGCTGGCCGGCTACCGCGTGAAGCAGCGCGAGCCGATCGTGTTCAACTACAACGGCTGGAAGATCACCACCGCGCCGCCGCCGTCGTCGGGTGGCATCGCGCTGGCCAGCATGCTGCAGATCCTGGAAGGCTGGGACATCAGGAAGATGGACCCGGCGCACCGCACCCACCTGGTGGTGGAGTCGATGCGCCGTGCCTACCGCGACCGTACGTTCTTCCTCGGCGATCCGGACTTCGTGCAGATCCCGCAGAAGGTGCTGACCAGCAAGGACTACGCACAGGGCCTGCGCGCGACCATCCATCCGGAGAAGGCCACGCCCAGCGACCTGCTGTCGGGCAATCCGACGCCGCTGGAAGACGACGAGACCACGCACTTCTCGATCATCGACCGCGACGGCAACCGCGTCGGCGCCACCCAGACCGTCAACCTGCTGTACGGCTCGGGGCTCATTCCCAAGGGCACCGGCGTGCTGCTGAACAACGAGATGGACGATTTCGCGCTGAAGCCGGGTACGCCCAATGCCTTCGGCGTGATGGGCTACGAGGCCAATGCGCCGAAGCCGGGCAAGCGCATGCTCAGCTCGATGACGCCGACCTTCATGGAAAACAGCGACAAGGTGATCGTGCTGGGCACGCCGGGTGGCAGCCGCATCATCACCATGGTGCTGCTGGGCATCCTCGGCTACGACGCCGGCCTGGACGCGCAGCAGGTTGCCGCGCTGCCGCGCTACCACCACCAGTGGCTGCCGGATCTGATCGAAGCCGAGGACGATGCGTTCGACGCGGCGACGGTGAAGCAGCTGCAGGCGATGGGCCACAGGATCGACCTGCCGGGCAATGTCGCCGCCGGCGGTCGCGGTTCCAGCCACGTGTGGGGCAACCTGCAGACCGTGGAATGGGACCGCAAGGCGAACAAGCTGTTCGGCGGCAGCGACCCGCGCAATCCGGTGGGCAGTGCCCAGGTCGTGCCGGCCCACTGATGTGGCGGTGCCGGCCACTGGCCGGCAATCTGGCAGATCACCAGGACCCCGCCAACCGGCGGGGTTTCCTGTTTCCTTTCTAGCGATTATTTAACAGTCCGGCGCCGATAATCGACGCATGAAACTCTGGTCTATTCGTGGAAACTCGCAGCGCCTGGACGGCGGCGCGATGTTCGGCAACGCGCCGCGTGCGTTGTGGGAAAAATGGGCGGCTCCGGACGAGCTCAATCGCATCGAGCTGGCCTGCCGTGCGCTGCTTGCCAGTCCGCTGGAAGGCAAGACAGTACTGTTTGAAACCGGTATCGGTGCGTTCTTCGACCCGCGCATGCGCGAGCGTTATGGCGTGCAGGAAAGCCAGCACGTGCTGATCGATTCACTGCGCGAAGCGGGTTTCGAGCACGAGGACATCGACGTGGTGGTGCTCAGCCACCTGCACTTCGATCATGCCGGTGGCCTGCTTGCCGCATGGAGCGAAGGGCGTGAGCCCGAACTGCTGTTCCCCAACGCAACCTATGTGGTTGGTGCGCAGCATTGGCAGCGCGCCGTGCGGCCACACCCGCGCGATCGGGCCAGTTTCATTCCTGAGCTGCCCGGCCTGCTGCAGGCCAGTGGCCGCCTGGAAGTAGTGGAGGGGGAGTACTCGAAGGCGCTCGGCCGCAGCGTGCGCTTCAGCTACAGCGATGGGCATACGCCGGGGCTGATGCTGGCCGAGATCGTTGGCCACGCGCATGCCGGTGAAGATGCGCATGGTGGCGTGGTGTTCTGTGCCGACCTCATCCCAGGTCGTTCATGGGTGCACGTGCCGATCACCATGGGCTATGACCGCAATGCCGAATTGCTGATCGACGAGAAACGGCAGTTCCTTGAAGACAAGCTGGCGCGCAACGTGCGGCTGTTCTTCACCCACGACCCGCAGGTGGCGCTGGCGCAGCTGGGCCGTGATGACAAGGGACGTTTCGTGACCCTGCACGAACAGGGCGAGCTGAAGGCGCGCGCCCTGGGTTAATGGCAGAGCCGAGCGTGGGCTCGGCTCCACATCACTCGTCGTTACGACGCCTTCAGGCAGCTGCTCATGAAGGTCTTGCGCGCATCGCCGGCCAGCTTCTTCGCGCCTGCGTCAGCGTTGCATTTGCGCATGCGTTCCTGCTGCGTATTGACCAGCTTGGTTTCGGCGGCATGACCGCTGAGGCAGGAGCTCTGCGCGGTCTTGTAGGCATCCCCCTTCAAGCCCTTGTTCTTGGCCGAGCATTCGGCCATGCGCTGCTGCTGCGGGGTGGTGGCATTGGCAGTCAGGGGCAGGCCGACCAGCAGGACAGCGGCCAGCAGGAAAGAGGCTTTCATCGGGAGCTCCAAGCGGTGGCGGGTGCGCGGAGCATTCGCTTCCGACCGGTAAGGCCACGTGAAGAATCACGCGTCGGCCACACCCGCGTCCACGGGCGTTCACGTGACGCGGCGAAGCGGGCCGGCGAACGGTTGTCGGGTCAGAGCCCTCTCCTGCGGAGAGGGATCCGACCACGGTTCGCCGGATCAGCCGACGCGGGTGCCGAAGATGCGGTCACCCGCGTCGCCCAGTCCGGGCAGGATGTAGCCCTTGTCGTTGAGCTGGGCATCGATGGCCGCAGTGTAGATTTCCACGTCCGGATGCACGGCCTTCACTGCTTCGATGCCTTCGGGCGCGGCCACCAGGAAGATGCCCTTGATGCGACGGGCGCCGGCGCGCTTGAGCATGTCGATGGTGGCGATCAGCGTGCCGCCGGTGGCCAGCATCGGGTCGAGGATCAGTGCGTCGCGCTCTTCCAGGCGGCCGGTCAGGCGCTCGAAGTAGGGTACCGGCTGCAGGGTTTCTTCATCGCGCTGCAGGCCGACCACGCTGACACGGGCGGCCGGAATCAGCGACAGCACGCCGCTGAGCATGCCCAGGCCGGCACGCAGGATCGGCACCACGGTGATCTTGGCGCCGGCAATGCGCTGCACCGTCACCGGGCCGGCCCAGCCGGCCAGGGTGTGCGGCTCGGTATCCAGGTCGGCGGTGGCCTCGTAGGCCAGCAGCGTACCCAGCTCGTTGGCCAGTTCGCGGAAATCCTTGGTGCTGAGCGCAGCGTTGCGCATCAGGCCGATCTTGTGCTGCACCAGCGGGTGGCGCACTTCGACGATCTTCATGGTCGGGAAGGGGAATAGGGAGAGAGGCCGCCATTTTGCCGGATTGGCGGGGCGAAGCCCAAACCGGGCCCGGGGCCGCTGTACATGAAATGTGCAGAGGCATGTCACGGCCATGCAACCTTGCGGACATACCGTGCAGACCCATTCTTAACAGGAATGGGGATTCCCAGTGCATATCAAGACTCCGTTGGCCGTTGCCATCACCCTGACCCTGGCGATGGGGGCTGCCGCCCCGCTGCAGGCCGCCGGGCAGCAGGCGGTAGCCGCCACCGGCGCCGTGGCGGCCGACGCGGTCGACCTGGACCGTATCGAGGTGCGCGCCCAGCTCGAATCGCAGATCCGCGCGGTCGACCTCAAGCGCGGCAGCGACGCCATCGAAGACGCGGTGTCCTCCGATGCCCTGGGCCAGTACCCGGACAAGAACGTGGCCGAGTCGCTGCAGCGCCTGCCGGGCATCAGCGTGACCCGTGACCAGGGCGAGGGCCGTTTCGTGGTCATCCGTGGCCTGGACGCCAATCTCAACAGCGTCAGCGTGGATGGCATCGCCGTGGGCACGCCGGAGGATTCCAGCCGTGCCGCGCCGCTGGACGTGATCCCGTCCGATTCCACCGAACGCCTGCGCGTGGTGAAGTCGCCGACCCCGGACATGCCCGGTGATGCCATCGGCGGTGCCGTGCTGGTGGAATCGGCCTCGGCCTTCGACCGCGACGGTCGCAGCCTGCGTGGCAAGATCGAGGGCAGCCACCAGCAGCTGTCCGGCGAGACCAGCCCGAAGGCGGCCTTCAACTACAGCGAAGTGTTCAACGACACCTTCGGCGTGGCGCTGGGCGTGAACTACCAGAAGCGCCGGTTCGAGTCGGACAACACCGAAGTGGAGTACGACGGCGAGGACGATGCCGCCCCCGGTGACGTGACCGCGATCAACCTGCAGCACCGCAAGTACGAGATCGAGCGCAAGCGCATCGGCGCCAACCTCAACCTCGACTGGCGGCCGGACGAAGACAGCAGGTACTACCTGCGCACGCTGTACAGCCAGTTCGACGATGCGGAGACCCGCCAGCGCGTGATCTTCAACTTCGACGACGCGAAGATGGTCAAGACCGGCACCGACCAGTACCGCCTGGATGGCATGCCGAAGGACTCGATCGACAAGCGCATGCGCTACCGCACCAAGAAGGAAAACACCTTCGCGGCCAGCCTGGGCGGCGAGCACAAGTTGACCAACGCCGTGGTTGATTACCGGATCGGCTACACCCGTACCGAAGAGCGCGTGAACGACGAGATGGAGGCGCGTTTCAAGCTCAACGGCAAGGCGTTCAACGGCAGCCTGGACCAGAGCAGCCGGCTGCCCAGCTACAACTTCGACAACCCGCAGTGGCTGGACAACAGCAATTACGCGTTCGACCGCTTCGTGCTATCGCCCAAGCAGGTGAACGACAAGGAGCACAGCGCGCAGGTCAACGTGCGCTTCGACGGCGACAGCAGCAGCATCAAGTTCGGTCTGCTGGGCCGCTGGCGCGACCGCGACGTGAATGTGGATGAGCGCGAACTGCGCGTCGGCCCGAAGGTGGCGCTGGCGGGCTGGACCACCTCCTCGCCCGAACATCGCCACGGCAACTTCGGCGACGGCATGGATTCGGCGGCGATGCGTGCCTTCTGGGCGGCCAATGGCAGCCAGTACAGCGCCCGCCCGCAGGACGTCGGCGGCAATGCGATGACGTCGCTGGAAGAGGATTACGTGGCCAGCGAAGACATCTTCGCCAGCTACGCCATGGGTACCTGGGACGTGGGCGCGCTGCGCCTCATCGGCGGCGTGCGCGTGGAGAACACCCGCTTCAAGGCGATTGGCAACCAGGTGGACGTGGCCGCCAACGGCCGCAGCTTCACCGTCACCCCGCGTGTGGCCAACAGCAGCTACACCAACGTGCTGCCGGGCCTGCACCTGCGCTATGACGCGGCTGATGACTGGGTGCTGCGCGCCTCGGCCAACAAGACCGTATCGCGCCCGTCCTTCGGCGACGTCTCGCCGCGCGTGGGTTACAGCCGTGGTGACGAGGAAGTGCGCCTGGGTAACCCGGAACTGGATCCGTACGAGTCGAAGAACATCGACCTGTCGGTGGAGAAGTACATCGGCAGCAGCGGCATCGTTTCGCTGGGCCTGTTCCACAAGTCGATCGATGGCTACATCGTCGAAACCGTGCGCACCAATGATCCGGCCTACGGTGGATTCGATGTGACGCAGCCGATCAATGGTCGCAAGGCCACCGTGCGTGGTGCGGAGTTCAACTGGCAGCAGCAGCTGGCCTTCCTGCCGGACGGCCTGGATGGCCTGCTGGTCGGCGCCAGTGGCACCTGGCTGGATACGAAGTTCGATGCCGGCATCAAGGACCGTGCGGGCGAGGACTTCACGCTGCCGCGCGCTTCCAAGCATGTCTACAGCGCACACATCGGCTATGAAAAGTATGGTGTAAGCACGCGCCTGGCGGCCGTGTACCGCAGCGAGTACCTGGACAGCATCGGCAAGGGGCGCGCATTCGACATCTACGTGGCACCCAACACCCAGCTCGATTTCTCGCTTGACTACAAGTTCACCCCGCGCGTGAGCGTGTACTTCGAGGCGCAGAACCTGCTGGACAAGCCGTTGGAGCTGTACCAGGGCACCCGTTCGCGCACCCTGCAGCTGGAAGAGTACGGCCGCACCTATGCGCTGGGCCTGAAGGTGGCGCTGTGATGGGGCGTGGCGTCACTGTCCTGGCCGCCGCGCTGGCGGCTACGCTGGTCGCCGGCTGCACGCCGGCCACCGGCAACGATCCGGTTGCGGGAGCGGCCTCGCCGGCCGCCAGTGGCGAGCGCAAGGTAGCCACCATCGCCGAAGCGTTCCTGTCACCGATGACCCCGGCCGACAACATCGACTCGCCGGCGGCCTGGCGCGCGCCGGACGGCGTACTGTGGCTGATCGCCACTGCCAAGGCCACCGACAAGCTGGTGGTCTACGACGGCAGCACCGGCCAGCACCTGCGTGACGTCGGCAGCAGCGGCACCGCACCGGGGCAGTTCGACCGCCCAAACGGCATCGCGGTGACCGACGACCTGCTGTGGATCGTGGAGCGCGACAATCACCGCGTGCAGGTACTGCGCCTGCCGGACTTCGCGCCGCTGGCGACGTTCGCGGCGGACGACCTGCGCAAGCCTTACGGGCTGTGGGTCGACCGCCGTGCCGATGGCTACAGCGTCTACGTCACCGACTCCTGGGACAACGGCGAGGATGCACAGGGGCGCGACATCCTGCCGCCGCTGGCCGAGCTGGACAAGCGCGTGCGCCAGTATCACGTGACCCGCAATGGTGAGAAGGTCGACGCGAAGCTGGTGGCCAGCATCGGCGATACCACCGAGACTGGTGCGCTGCGCGTGGTCGAGTCGATCTGGGGCGATCCCGAGAACGACCGCCTGCTGATCGCCGAAGAGGACGAGAGCTACGCCAGCGAGTTCAAGGTCTACACCCTCGCGGGCCGCTTCACCGGCACCACCTTCGGCCGCGACGTGTTCAAGGCACAGGCCGAAGGCGTGGCCCTGCGCACCTGCGGCAAGGATGGCTGGTGGATCACCACCGAACAGGGCAAGCAGCGCAGCGTGTTCCATCTGTTCGACCGGCACACGCTGAAGCCGGTCGGCGCGTTCCAGGGCAATACCGTGGCCAACACCGATGGCATCTGGATGATGCAGCAAGCCAGCACGCGCTTCCCGCACGGTGCGCTTTATGCCGTGCATGACGACCAGGGCGTGGTAGCGTTCGACTGGGAGAGCATCGCCAAGCAACTGGCGTTGCCGCTGGAGTGTGGCGCATGAGCCGGCAGCGCGTGATGCGCACGTTGGCCCTGGGTCTGCTGCTGGCGCTGCCGTCGCTGTCGTTCGCGGCGGCCGAACCGAATACCCAGGTGCCGGCAGGTAGCCGCCACTACGCAGCGACGACGGTGCCGGACCGCATCGTCGCCTCGCCGGCGGCCGATTCCAGCCATGGGTTCGCAGTGGCCTGGCGCACCGATGGCAGCGTGCAGGCGCCGCTGCTGGAGATCGCAATGGCCGCAGATTCGCCGGCCATCGAAGGCATCCGCCAGGTTCGTGCGACGACCCGCGCGCTGCAGACCGAGAACGGCCTGTCGCACCACCATCGTGCAGATATCGATGGCCTGCAGCCGGATACCCAGTACGTCTACCGTGTGCAGGGCAACGGCAGTTGGAGTGCATGGAACCAGCTGCGCACGCTGGCTGCCGCCGACCAGCCGCTGACCCTGCTGTACTTCGGCGATACCCAGAACAAGAACGTCAGCCATGTCAGCCGCGTGGTGCGTGCCGCGCAGAAGGCCGCACCGCAGGCACGCATGAGCCTGTTTGCCGGCGACCTGGTCAGCGGCGGCGACAACATGGATGACAGCGAGTGGGGCGAATGGTTTGCCGCCGTCGGCTGGCTGGCGCAGGAAATGCTGGTGGCGCCGGCCATAGGCAATCACGAGTACTTCGAGGAGTTCGAGGACACCCCGCAGGAGCGCCGGGTGCTGGGCCGCCACTGGCCGGTCACGTTCGCGTTGCCGGGCAATGGTGCCAGCGCTGCGCAGCAGAGCAGCTACTGGTTCGATGCGCAGGGCGTGCGCGTGGCGGTGGTCGATGGCACTTCGGCACTCGACCTTGGCACCGCCAAGGCACAGGCGCAATGGCTGGACAAGGTGCTGACCGGCAATCCGCAGCCGTGGACCATCATGTTGCTGCACCAGCCGTTCTACTCGCCGCGCGAAGGGCGCGAGAACGCCGCGCTGCGTGAGGTGCTGTTGCCGGTGGTACGCCGCCACAACGTCGATCTGGTGCTGCAGGGCCACGACCACACCTATGGCCGCCGTGGCGAGGGGCAGGCCGCAACGCCGCAGTACGTGGTGACCGTGGCGGGGCCGAAGCAGTACCGTCTCTCCGACGAGGCACGAAAGACGATGGATCCGGTGGCCGAAGACACCCAGTTGTTCCAGGTGTTGAACATCGACCCGCAGCGCCTGCGCTATGAAGCACGCACCGTGACCGGCCGTCTCTACGATGCCTTCGAACTGCGCCGCGATGCCAAGGGGGGGAAACAGCGCATGGAGCTGACCGAAGGCCGCATCGCACCGCGCGACTGCCCGCGTGCGCAGACCGCCAAGGGTCGCGCCGATCGCTGCTGGGAATGAGGAGATCCAGATGAAAACCGTACGCCGTCTTGTCCCCATGGCTGCCATCGGCGGGGCCCTGCTCCTGCTCGCGACAGCGGTGACCGCTGCCGATACCGTGCTGCATCCGTTCCTGGTGGCCCAACCAAGGGAAGCCCCGCGGGAGGTGAATCTGGCGGTGGAGATTCCCGCCGGCAGCGTGACCAAGTACGAGATCAAGGAAGACGGCCTGGTGCATGTGGACCGCTTCCAGTCGATGCCGGTCGCCTATCCGGCCAACTACGGTTCGATGCCGCGCACGTTGGCTGGCGACAACGATCCGCTGGACGCGCTGGTGCTGACCCGTGAACCCCTGCATCCGGGCGTGATCGTACGCTTCCGGCCGATCGGCTACCTGAAGATGATCGACGGCGGCGAGCACGACGAGAAGATCATCGGCGTGCCGACCGACAAGGTTGACCCGACCTACGCCAACATCCGCGACCTGGCCGATCTGCCGGAGATCGAAAGAGAGCGCATCGAAACGTTCTTCCGGGTCTACAAGGACCTGCCGGCCGGGCGCAACCCGGTGCAGCTCAACGGTTGGGGCAACGCCGCCGAGGCGCGGGCGCTGATCAGCGAAGCGATGAAGCGCTTCGAAAGGTAGATCCGCGCCATGCGTGGATTCAGTCCAGCAACGTCTCGATGAACGATTCGGCCTGCAGGCGGTCGCCCAGTACCCGGGCCACCACCTGTACGGCTGCGTCCTGGTGTTCAGGGCGGATGCCGCCATCGTCATCGTCGTTGTAGAGGTCATCGCCGGCGTCGAGGTACACCGTGCCTGCTGCAGCCAGAGCTGCCATCAGGGTCGGCACGTCGGCAGTCATTTCGACGGCATCCAGCAGGCCGGCACCGTGACGGCTGAACAGCACACGGCCGTCGTCCAGATCGAGGATGAGCGGATCAGCGCTGCGATCGGCAATCACCAGCCAGTTCGAGGGCCAGTCGTTGATCCGTTCGCCGCTGATGCCATGCCATCGATAGCCGGCCTGATGGCTCCACAGGCGTTGCAGCGGCGGTATCCAGACATCAAGGCCGGGAACGGTGATGCCGGCGGTGCCTACCCGGGCATTGATCACTTCGCCCAGCGGCCCGACCTGCGCGTAGAAGCGTGCCAGTACCGGGGGCAGCGGGAACGGGCCCTGCCAGTCGCTCTCGTGCTGGGCATGCAGCAGCCCGAAGCGGGCGAATGAGGCGTGAAGATCATCCATGTCAGAGTCCATCGGGCAGCGGCCGTGCAGCCTAGCAGACGGCGTCTGCGCGCATCGCCTTCACCACCGCTGGCTATCATGTGCGCCTTCCACAACGAAGGCGGTGCATGTGTCGGTAGCGTTGGTATGGTTCCGCCGTGATCTGCGGCTGCAGGACAATCCGGCCCTGCAGGCCGCGCTGGACGCCTGTCACCATGTGGTGCCGGTGTACATCCACGCGCCGCACGAGGAAGGCGAATGGGCGCCCGGCGCGGCGTCCGATGCCTGGCGTCATCGCTCACTGGCCGCACTGGATGCCGACCTGCGCACGCGCGGCTCGTCGCTGGTGCTGCGCAGTGGTGACAGCCTGCCGGCCCTGCAGTTGCTGATCGAGCAGACCGGCGCCGAGGCGGTGTACTGGAACCGCAAGTACGAGCCGGCCACCCAGCCTCGCGACGCTACCATCAAGCGCACGCTGCGCGAGCAGGGCGTCGACGCGCAGAGCTGCAATGGCAGCCTGTTGTTCGAGCCCTGGGACATCGCCACCCAGCAGGGACAGCCGTACAAGGTGTTCACGCCGTACTGGCGCAACGTGCTCAGTCATTGGCGCCTGCCGGCACTGCAGGCCGCACCGGAGGCACTGACGCCGCACGCGGTCGGCAGCCTCGCACTTGATGATCTCCAGCTTGCACCGACGCTGGATTGGGATACCGGCTTCTGGGAGTACTGGCAGCCGGGTGAAGCCGGTGCGCTGGAGGCGCTGTCGGTGTTCGAGGACGGCGCCTTGCGCGGTTACCGCGAGCAGCGAGACCTGCCCGACCGCGTGGGCACCTCGCGGATGTCGCCGCACCTGCATTTCGGTGAGATCGCACCGTGGCGCATCGCGCATGCGCTGGAAAGACTGCGCAGTGCCGGCACCGATGCCGACATCGACGGCTATCTGCGGCAACTGGGCTGGCGTGATTTCGCCTACCACCTGTTGCATCACTTTCCGAAGACGCCCACGGACAACCTCAATCCGCGTTTCGACCGCTTCGCCTGGGCGGCACCGACTGCAGCGCAACTGCACGACTGGCAGCGCGGCAACACCGGCGTGCCGATCGTTGATGCCGGACTGCGCGAGCTGTGGCACACCGGCTACATGCATAACCGGGTGCGGATGATCGTGGCCAGCTACCTGTGCAAGCACCTTCGCGCGCACTGGCTGCATGGCGCGCGCTGGTTCTGGGACACCCTCGTCGATGCCGACCTGGCCAACAACACGATGGGCTGGCAATGGGTGGCCGGGACCGGCGCCGATGCCGCGCCGTACTTCCGGGTGTTCAACCCGGTCACCCAGGCCGAGAAGTTCGATCCGCAGGCCCGCTACATCAGCCGCTGGGTGCCCGAGCTGGCGGCACTGCCGGTGAAGGCGCGGTTTGCGCCGTGGCAGCATCCCCTGCTCCTGGCAGCACACGCGCCTGACTATCCACGCACGCCCATGGTGGACCTGGCTGAGGGCCGCGACGCTGCGCTGGCGGCATACCGCCAGTCGGGGGCGGGGTAAAGGGTGACCCGAGCGATCCGGTCAGTTAGCTGAACGCGGCCCTGTCGGCGCACCGGATCATCATCCCGACATCGCATTCGGCTGTTTATCCTCTCTGCGCCCGCAAGCCGCCGGCCGACCGGAAACCAAGGAGAACCTCATGATCCGCAACACCACCCGCAACGTCGCACTGGCCCTGATGAGTGCGGCCGTCCTGTCGGCCTGCGCCACCGGCGGCTCCTATGTGCAGAGTGACCAGTACGGCAACCCGACCGAACAGCAGAACCGGACCGGCCGCAACGCGCTGATCGGTACGGCCATCGGCGTGGCGGCCGGCCTGCTGACCGGCGACAGTGCTACCGAGCGGCGCCAGCACGCGCTGATCGGTGCCGGTATCGGCGCACTCAGCGGTGCCGCCGTCGGCCAGTACCAGGATCGCCAGGAACGTGCACTGCGCGAGCGCACCGCCAACACCGGCATCGATGTGCAGCGCCAGGGCGACAACATCATGCTGAACCTGCCGGACGGCATCACCTTCGACTTCGGCAAGGCGACCCTGAAGCCGCAGTTCTATGGCTCGCTCAACGGCGTGGCCGGTACGCTGCGTGAGTACAACCAGACCATGATCGAGGTGGTTGGCCACACCGACAGCATCGGCAGCGACGCAGTCAACAATCGCCTGTCGAAGGAACGCGCCGACTCGGTCGCGCAGTACCTGATCGGCCAGGGCGTGCAGAGCGTGCGTATCGAAACGCTGGGCGCCGGCAAGGCGTACCCGATTGCCGACAACAGCACCGATGCCGGCCGCGCCAAGAACCGCCGCGTCGAAATTCGCGTGATTCCGCTCAAGCAATAACGCGTAGCGTTACTGCTTGAGCCGGTCCGGCCATCGGCCGGAGCGAAAATGCCGCCCTTGCAGGCGGCATTTTTGTGGGTGCCGAGCGTTGCTCGGCACACCGACAGCGCATGCAGAGTCGAGCCGGGCTCGACTCCCTCTGTAAGCCATGCCGACCAAGGTCGGCATCTACCAGGAGATGGGTAGGCGCTCTTGTTGCAGGTTACGCCGCCGAAGCGGCCACCTTCTCCAGGATCCGCTTGCCACTGCTTTCCAGCGCGGCATCTTCCTGTGCCTTCTGCTGCTGTGCCAGCTTCGCGCCGGGGCACTGCGCCAGCATGTAGTTGGCATCGAAGTTGAGCTTCTCGACCAGGAAGTCGACAAACGCACGCACCTTCGGCGAGACCAGGCGGCCGCCGGCGAACACGGCATTGAAGTCCACTTCCGGGCCGGTCCAGCCGGCCAGCACGCGGCGCACCATGCCCGATTCGACGAACGGCTTGGCCATCACATCACCGGTCAGCAGCAGGCCTTCGCCACAGACCAATGCACCATTCAACGCAGACATGTCGTTGGCGGTCATCAGCGGGGTGACCGGGAAATCGCGCAGCTCGCCGCCGTTCTCGCCCAGCTGCCAGGTGAAGCGCGGCGAATTGCCGGTGTGGTACGGCTTGCGCATCGCCAGGATGCGATGGAACTGCAGCTCTTCCGGATGCAGCGGTTCGCCATAGCGCTCAATGTAGGCCGGGCTGGCGAACACCTGCGTGCGCAGGCTGCCCAGCTTGCGCGCGACCAGATTGGAATCGGGCAGGGCACCCACGCGCAGCGCCAGGTCCGCTTCACCGGCGATCAGGTCCAGCTTCTCGTTGCCCATGTGCATGTCCAGGCGGATCTCTGGATACTGCGCATGGAACTGGCCCAGCAGTGGCGCAATCCAGGTGATGCCGATCGAGTAGGGCACAGTGAAGCGCAGCCAGCCGCGCGGGCCGGACTGCAGCTGGCTCACCGCGCTTTCGGCCTCTTCAAGCTCGCGTGCGATGCGCTGGCAATGTTCGTGGTAGATCGAACCGGCTTCGGTCAGGCCGAGGCGGCGCGTGGTCCGGTGCAGCAGGCGCGCGCCCAGGCGCGTTTCCAGCTCCTGCACTTTGCGGCTGACCGTGGTCTTGGGCAGGCCGAGCGATTTGGCAGCGGCAATGAAGCTGCCTTGCTCGACCACTTTGACGAAGATCAGCGTCTCGTTGAGATCGTGGGACATGGTCGGGGATCCTGGACGTCGGGGATGGGACAATCGTGACAGAACGATTGGACCGGGAGCGGGATGATTATTCCCCTTAATCAGGACTAATCAAGTAAAGGTTTGAGGTCTATCGTGGCGCCATTCGTTAATTGGAGCCCGTCCGCCATGAGCCTGCGCAACATTCTTGCCCGACTCCGGAACGCCGGCCAGAACACCCTGGACCTGGCGATGACCGTCGAAGCCCGTCCGAGTTCCTTGGTACACAAGGACTTTCGTGAGTTTACCGCGCCCATGCGTCAGCAGCGTGGCGGTGCCATCCGCCTGGTCCCGCACAAGGGCGACCGCCTGCGTCGAATTGGGACTATCCCGGATTTGGGAGGAAATGTCCCGTGAATGGGATACTGACGCCCGAAGTCCTGGTCCTTGGCGGTACCGGTGCCGTCGGCCAGGGCGTGGTCGGCGCGTTGCTGGAAGCCGGCAGCCCGGTGCTGGTGGTTGGCCGCGATCCGGGCCGGCTGGCCGCGCTGCACGAGCAGTTCGCGGATGAGCCCGGACTGGAGACGCTGCTGGGCTCGCTCAGCGACGACGGCTCGGCACGCGCGTTGGCCGAGCGCATCGCGCAGCGCCCGCGTCCGCTGGCGGCGGTGATCGCGGCAATGGGTGGCCCCTACCGTCGCGGCCGGGTGATCGACCGCAACGGCGATGAGCTGCTGGGCGCGATGCAGGCCGACCTGATGCCGCACGTGCACGCCGTGCGCCACCTGCTGCCGCTGTTGCAGGACAACGTGCATGCGCGCCGCTACGTGATGATCGGCAGCCCGGCCAACGCCAAGCCCTGGGCGGGCTACGGCGAGACCTCGATCACCACCGCCGCACTGCGCATGTACGCGCAGGTGGTGCACCAGGAAGCGCAGGCGCTGGGCGTGCGCGCGCAGATGCTGGAAGTCTGCAGCCCGGTGTGTACCCCGGCCAACGCGGCCAATGCCTGCATCGAGTGGCCCAGCTCGCTGCTGGTCGGTCGTCGTGTGGTCTCCCTGCTTGATGGGTGCCGCGACAACCGCGCCATCGTCCGCTGCGACAGCAGCGATGCCGAATTGCCGCGTGGCCTGCTGCACCTGGAAGTTCCTCCGCTGTGGCGCGACACCGCAGGCATCGCTTGACCTCGACCATGGTTGAGGTCGCAGTATTCGCCGCCGATTTTTGCAACACGTTCCCATATCGCTGTACCACCCCTCCGTACGGATGCATGCCATGACTTCCCCCAATACCACCCCACATCGTTTCGGACATCGCATTGCGATGGCCGGCGTGTCGATCCTCGCCGCGGCCGTGCTTGCAGCCTGCAGCGGCGGCCATGCCGAAGAAGCCGGTGCACCGCCGCCGCCGCAGGTCAGCGCCGCGCCGGTACTGGTCAAGCAGGTCAGCCAGTGGGACGAGTTCAGTGGCCGCGTCGAAGCGGTGCAGAGCGTTGAACTGCGTCCGCGCGTGTCCGGTTACATCGACAAGGTCAACTACGTCGAAGGCCAGGAAGTGAAGAAGGGCGAAGTGCTCTTCACCATCGACGCGCGCAGTTACCAGGCCGAGTACGATCGGGCGGCCGCCGAACTGGCCCGCGCCCGTACCCAGGCCACGCTGGCCCGCAGCGAGTCCGAGCGCGCCAAGCGGCTGTCCGAGCAGCAGGCGATCTCCACCGAGACCGCCGAGCAGCGCCGTGCGGCTGCCGACCAGTCCGGCGCCGCCGTGCAGGCCGCGCAGGCAGCATTGGATGCAGCCCGCCTCAATCTTGAGTTCACCAAGGTACGGGCACCGATCGACGGCCGTGCCGGCCGCGCGATGGTCACCGCCGGCAACCTGGTCACCGCCGGCGACAGCGCCAGCGTGCTGACCACGCTGGTCTCGCTGGACACGGTGTTCGTCTACTTCGATGCTGACGAAAGCACCTTCCTGCGCTACGCCCAGATGGCACGCAAGGGCGAGCGCCCGAGCGAGCGTGACAGCGCGCTGCCGGTGAAGGTCGGCCTGTCCGGTGAAGAAGGCTACCCGCACACCGGCAAGGTCGACTTCCTCGACAACCAGGTGGCCCGCAGTACCGGGACCATCCGCGTCCGTGCGCTGCTGGACAACGCCGATCGCCAGTTCACGCCGGGCCTGTTCGCCCGCGTGCAGCTGCTTGGCAGCGGCCAGTTCCAGGCGCTGCTGATCGATGACAAGGCCGTGCTGACCGACCAGGACCGCAAGTATGTGTACGTTGTCGACAAGGATGGCAAGGCCCAGCGCCGCGACATCCAGCTTGGCCGCACCGCTGAAGGCCTGCGTATCGTCGAGCACGGCCTGGCGGCAGGAGACAAGGTGATCATCGACGGCGTGCAGAAGGTCTTCATGCCGGGCATGCCGGTGCAGGCCAAGGCCGTGGCAATGCAGCCGCAGGCCGTGCCGGCACCGGGCCGCGATGCCACCGCCGCACTGAACAACTGATCCGCCGTCTCCTGATCCGCGTCCCCGCTTAGCTGCCGGCGCCAGCGGCAGCCTTCCCTGCCTTCGTCGTATCGGCGAGGGGCAGGGTGGCTGTTGCCCGCCGAATGCCTTTCCCAGGAATTCCTCCATGGACTTTTCCCGTTTCTTCATCGACAGGCCGATCTTCGCGGCGGTGCTGTCGATCGTGATCTTCGCCGCAGGCCTGATCACGATTCCAATCCTGCCGATCAGCGAGTACCCCGAAGTGGTGCCGCCGTCGGTGGTCGTGCGCACGGTCTATCCGGGCGCCAACCCCAAGGTCATTGCCGAGACCGTCGCCACACCGCTCGAAGAGGCCATCAACGGCGTCGAAGGCATGATGTACCTGAAGTCGGTGGCCGGCTCGGACGGCGTGCTGCAGATGACCGTCACCTTCCGCCCGGGCACGGACCCGGACGCAGCGGCGGTGAAGGTGCAGAACCGCGTGGCGCAGGCGCAGGCGCGCCTGCCCGAGGACGTGCGCCGGCAGGGCGTGACCACGCAGAAGCAGTCGCCGACCTTCCTGATGGTGGTGCACCTGACCTCGCCGCAAGGCAAGTACGACACCCTGTACCTGCGCAACTACGCGCGCCTGCACGTCAAGGATGCGCTGGCGCGTATTCCGGGCGTGGGTGACGCGCAGATCTTCGGTGGCGGCGACTACGCCATGCGTGCCTGGCTGGACCCGGACAAGGTGGCTTCGCGCGGCCTGACCGCCAGCGACGTGGTGCGCGCCATGCGCGAGCAGAACGTGCAGGTTTCGGCCGGCCAGCTCGGCGCCGAACCGCTGCCGGACAGCAAGTTCCTGACCCTGATCAATGCCCAGGGCCGTCTGAAGACCGAAAAGGAATTCGGCGACATCGTGCTCAAGAGCGGCACCGATGGCGAGATCGTGCGCCTGTCCGACGTGGCCCGCCTGGAACTGGGTGCGGGCGACTACACCCTGCGCTCGCAGCTGGACGGCAAGAACGCGGTGGGTATCGGTATCTTCCAGTCGCCGGGTGCCAACGCGCTCGAAATCCGCGATCAGGTCATCTCGACGATGGACGAGATGCAGAAGACCATGCCGGCCGATGTGAAGTACGAAGCGGTGTATGACACCACCATCTTCGTGCGCGACTCGATCAAGGCCGTGGTTTCCACGCTGCTGGAAGCGATCGCCCTGGTGGTGCTGGTCGTGATCCTGTTCCTGCAGACCTGGCGTGCGTCGATCATTCCGTTGATCGCGGTGCCGGTGTCGGTGGTGGGTACGTTCGCCGCGCTGTACCTGCTGGGCTTCTCGATCAATACGCTGAGCCTGTTCGGCCTGGTGCTGGCGATCGGCATCGTGGTCGACGATGCGATCGTGGTGGTGGAGAATGTCGAGCGCAACATCGAGGAAGGCCTGTCGCCCACCGCGGCGGCACACCAGGCCATGCGCGAGGTGTCCGGCCCGATCGTGGCGATCGCGCTGGTGCTGTGTGCCGTGTTCGTGCCGATGGCCTTCCTGTCCGGTGTCACCGGCCAGTTCTACAAGCAGTTCGCGGTCACCATCGCCATTTCCACGGTGATCTCGGCGATCAACTCGCTGACCCTGTCGCCGGCCCTGGCCGCGCGCCTGCTGAAGGCCCATGGTGCGCCGAAGGACGGCCCGAGCCGCCTGATCGACCGCCTGTTTGGCTGGGTGTTCCGTCCGTTCAACCGCTTCTTCAAGTCCAGCTCGGAGAAATACGAGCGTGGCGTGGCCCGCATCCTCGGCCGCCGCGGTGCGGTGTTCGTGGTCTACGCGATCCTGCTGGTCGGTACCGGCGTGATCTTCAAGCTGGTGCCGCCGGGCTTCATCCCGACCCAGGACAAGCTGTACCTGATCGCCGGCGTGAAGCTGCCGGAGGGCTCGTCGATCGCGCGCACCGATGAAATGCTGCGCAAGGTGGCCAAGATCGCCCAGGAAACCGACGGCGTGGCCCACACCATCTCGTTCCCGGGCCTGAACGCGCTGCAGTTCACCAACACGCCCAACACCGGCGTGGCGTTCATTCCGCTCAAGCCGTTCGCCGAGCGTCATGGCCGTACCGCTGCGCAGATCAATGCCGAGATCAACCAGAAGATCGCGGGCCTGCAGGAAGGCTTCGCGTTCGCGATGATGCCGCCGCCGATCCTCGGCCTGGGCAACGGCAACGGCTACCAGATGTTCATCGAGGACCGCGGCAACCTGGGTTACGGCGCGCTGCAGAATGCGGTGCAGGCCATGCAGGGCACCGTCGCGCAGACCCCGGGCATGGCCTTCCCGATTTCCAGCTACCAGGCCAACGTGCCGCAGCTCGATGCCGAGGTGGACCGCGTCAAGGCCAAGGCACAGGGCGTGCAGCTCACCGAGCTGTTCGACACCTTGCAGACCTACCTGGGTTCGGCCTACGTCAACGACTTCAACCAGTTCGGCCGCACCTGGCAGGTGATCGCCCAGGCCGATGGTCCGTACCGCGAGACGGTCGAAGACATCGGCAAGCTGCGGACCCGCAACGACCGCGGCGAAATGGTGCCGATCGGTTCGATGGTCACCATCAAGCAGACCTTCGGCCCGGACCCGGTGCTGCGCTTCAATGGCTATCCGGCAGCGGACCTGGCCGGTGAAGCCGATCCGCGCCTGCTGTCCTCGGCCGAGGCGATGAACAAGCTGACCGAGATCGCCGGCAAGGTGCTGCCGGTGGGCATGACCACCGAATGGACCGACCTGAGCTACCAGCAGGCGACCCAGGGCAAGGCGGCCTTCATCGTGTTCCCGGTGGCGATCATGCTGGCCTTCCTGGTGCTGGCCGCGCTGTACGAGAGCTGGTCGCTGCCGCTGGCGGTGATCCTGATCGTGCCGATGACCCTGCTGTCCGCGCTGTTCGGCGTGTGGTTGACCGGTGGTGACAACAACGTGTTCGTGCAGGTCGGCCTGGTGGTGCTGATGGGCCTGGCGTGCAAGAACGCGATCCTGATCGTCGAATTCGCCAGAGAGCTGGAGATGGGCGGCAAGGGCATCGTTGAAGCGGCATTGGAAGCCTGCCGCCTGCGTCTGCGCCCGATCGTGATGACCTCCATCGCGTTCATCGCCGGCACCGTGCCGCTGGTGTTGTCGCACGGTGCAGGCGCCGAAGTGCGCTCGGTGACCGGTATCACCGTGTTCGCCGGCATGCTGGGCGTGACCCTGTTCGGCCTGTTCCTCACCCCGGTGTTCTACGTGGCCCTGCGCAAGTTCGTCACCCGCAACGGTGGTGGACAGCTGGTGCAGCACGGCGAGCCGACCATCCACCACTGATATGGAACCCCGTCGCCGCCGGTCATTGGCCGGTGGCGGCTTTCCCCTCACAAGGCATGCATCCATGAACACCCATCAGAACAAGATCGCGCTGGTCACCGGCGCCACCCGTGGCATCGGCCTGGAAACTGTGCGCCAGCTGGCCCAGGCTGGCGTGCACACGCTGCTGGCCGGTCGCAAGCGTGAGACCGCCGTGGAGCTGGCACTGAAGCTGCAGGCTGAAGGCCTGCCGGTCGAAGCCCTGCAACTGGACGTGACCGACGCGGCCAGCATCGCCGAAGCGGTCGAGCAGGTGCGCCAGCGCCATGGTCGTCTCGACATCCTGGTCAACAACGCCGGCATCATGATCGAGAACCCGGCGCAGGCACCGTCGGAACAGTCACTCGATACCTGGAAGCGCACTTTCGACACCAACGTGTATGCGCTGGTGGCGGTCACCCAGGCCTTCCTGCCGCTGGTCAAGCAGGCCAAGTCCGGGCGCATCGTCAACGTATCGAGCATGCTCGGCTCGCAGACCCTGCACGCCGACCCGGCGTCGGGCATCTACGATTTCAAGATCCCGGCCTACAATGCCTCCAAGGCGGCGGTGAACAGCTGGACCTTGAGTCTGGCCTACGAACTGCGCAATACCCCGATCAAGGTCAACACCGTGCATCCGGGTTACGTGAAGACCGACATGAACGGCGGCAACGGCGAAATCGAAATCAGCGAAGGCGCACGTTCCAGCGTGGAAATGGCGTTGATCGGTGAATCGGGCGCCAGCGGCAGCTTCACCTACCTGGGCGAGGTGCTGCCATGGTGATCCGCACGTTGGCGATGGCCGTCTCCAGCCTGGTGCTGGCAGGCTGTGTCAGCGTCGGCCCCAACTACAAGGCGCCGATGCAGGAGCCGGTGGTCCTCCAGAGCGCACAGCAGCCGGTGTTCAGTACCGCTTCGCCGGTCGCCAGCTGGTGGGCGCAGTTCGATGATCCGGTGCTGGAACAGCTGGTGCACGGCGCACTGTCGGACAACCTGGACCTTCGCGTGGCCGTGGCCCGCGTCAGCCAGGCCCGCGCGGTGTTCGTGGAAAGCCGCCTCGACCAGGCTCCGCACGTCACCGCTGGCGGCAGCTACGACCGCCGCAAGCAACCCGATCCGCAGCTGGGTGGGCAGCGGGTGTTCAGTGAAAGCTACCAGCTCGGCTTCGACGCCGGCTGGGAGCTGGATCTGTTCGGCCGCAAGCGCCGTGCTGCTGAAGCCGCACGCGCCGACCTCGGTGCCGAGCAGGCCAACCTGGCCGATGCGCAGGTCCTGATCGCCGCTGAAGTGGCACGCAACTACTTCGAGCTGCGTGGTACGCAGAAGCGCATCGCGGTGGCCCAGCACACGCTGGAAAACCTGCGCGATACGCAGAAGCTGACCGAGGCGCGCTGGCAGCTGGGCGCAGGCAGCGAGCTGGATGTGCAGAGCAGCCGTGCCCGCCTGAAGGCGATCGAGGCTGACATCCCGTTGCTGGAAGTGGCCGAGGCGCAGTCGCGCAACCGGCTGGCCGTGCTGCTCGGCCAGCGCCCGGAAGTGCTGACTGACATGCTCGCGCCGCACGACGTACCGGCCTTCGCCAAGGCACTGCCGCTGGGCGATACCCGCGAACTGCTGCGCCAGCGTGCCGACGTGCGCGTGGCCGAGCGTCGCCTGGCGGCTGCGACCGCACGCGTGGGCGTGGCCACGGCGGACCTGTTCCCGCGGTTGTCGCTGTCCGGCTTCGTCGGGTTCCTCGGTGGCGATGCCAGCGGCCTGGTCAATGGCAACAACAAGGCCTGGTCGCTGACCCCATCGCTGACCTGGGCGGCATTCGACTTCGGCACCGTGCGTGCACGCCTGCGCGCCAGCAAGGCTGAAGCCGAAGGCGTGGCCGCGCAGTATGAGCAGGCGGTACTGCTGGCCCTGGAAGACACCGAGAACGCGCTGACCCGCTATTCCAAGCAGCAGGCACGGTTGGCGATCGTGGTCGAGCAGGCGCAGGCGGCACGGCGTGCCGAATCGCTGGCGCAGATCCGTTATCGCGAGGGCTCGGAGGACTTCCTGACCCTGCTGGATGCGCAGCGCACGCAGCTGGCAGCCGATGATGCGTTGGCGGCGGCCGAGTCCGAGGTCAACGTCAGCGTGGTGGGCGTGTACAAGGCGCTGGGCGGCTGGGGGCAATCACCGCAGCAACCGAGCGTGGCGCAGGTGCCCTGACGCCGGGGGGACGGAGGCCGTGGCTTCCGTCCCCTTGCTCTTTCAGGGCCACTGATTGGCCGGCACCTCGCGCTCGCGCATGCGCACGATGCAGAAGCGATGGCCGGTCGGTGCTTCCATCACCCACCAGCGCTTGACGAAGCCTATCCGTCGCGCGCCGAGCTTCTCCAGGCGGTCGGCCTCGGCATCGATGTCGTCGCTCTCGATGTCCAGATGCACCCGTGACGGGTGATCGACCCGCTGGACTTCAACGTCCAGGCCCGCCGGTGCGCCCAGCAGGTCGGCATACTCGGCGCCCCCTTCGGCACGCGCCGCCTGTGCCTGCAGACCGAGCGCGGCGGCCCAGAAACGGGCGCCTTCGTCGGCGGGAAGGTCCTGGCAGTCGATGATGAATCCTGCCAGCCGGCTCTGGTGTGCCATGTGCTGCTCCGCAGTTCGAGGGGTACGCGGCAGGGTAGCGCGGTGCATTCCGCGTACGTCTTCACCTTCGTGACGTTTCTGACTCTGCCGGATTGCGGGCTCGCCGTGTAACTAGTGGGTCAGGCACTCGGGAGGACAGGCAATGGCGGACGGAAGGCGGGATACCCAACGGATGTTGTTCGGCGATCCGGGTCCACCGGGTGCGGGTCTGTCAGTGGCGGTCGTGGTGCTGCTGGTGCTGGCGACGATGGCCGCAGCGGTCGGTTTCCTGCGCCTGCAGGATTCGATGCTGGGGCTGGGCCTGATCGGCGTCGCCGTGTTCCTGGCGATAGGGGCCCGCATCTGCCAGGCGCGCGATCAGCATCAGGCCCTGTATCGCCTGCTGTCGCGGCAGCCGCCGCTGTAGCTGCGGCTGCCGTGCGGGGTCAGTGCTTCGGCCAGTCCAGTTCGACCACCAGCGGGAAATGATCCGATGGCAGCACGCCATCGATGCGGCGGTCATCGGTCAGGAAGCTGCGCGCGCGGAAACCGCGCACCAGCACCCAGTCCAGCTGCGCGGTGGCCTTGCCAGTGAAATCGTGGAAGGTCAGTCGCGGGCCCTGCGGTGTCTTCACCTGGGCACGGGTGTCGTGCAGTACGCGGGTGAATGCCTTGTAGGTGTCGCCGCCGGGTTCGCTGTTGAAGTCACCGGTCAGCACCACCGGCAGGTCGGCCGCCAGGCCGGCCACGCGCCTGCCGATCAGCTCGGCACCCTTCACCCGGCGTGGTTCGTCCTCGTCGCGGTAGGGCAGGTGGGTATCCATGAAATAGAAGCGGCGGCCGTCATCGATGCGGCGGAACAGCGCCCAGGTGACCATGCGTGGATACAGGTTGCCCCAGGTGATGCTGCCGGGCACATCGGGCGTATCAGACAGCCAGAAGTTGCCTGATTCCTCGATCGCCAGCACCTTGCTGTCGTAGAACACGCCCATGTGCTCGTCGCCGCTGCCGCCGCGGCGGCCCTCGCCGAACCAGCAATATCCGGGCAGGTGCTGGGCAAGGTAATCGGCCTGCTCCTGCACCAGCTCCTGGGTACCGATCACCGCTGGGTGCGCGTCGAGGATGACCTTCACCATCGCATCGCGACGGTCGGGCCAGCGCTTGCCGGGTTCGGTATCGGCCGGGGTGCGCACATTGAACGACATCACCTTCAACGGCGCAGGGGCTGCGGCCCAGGCGCTGGTCAGAGGCAGGGCAAGCGCCAGCAGCGCAGACAGCGCGGGGCGACGGAAACGCGACAACATCGTGGAATCCCTCCATTCCATGAAAACGGTTTCACAGAGCATGCCACGAATGCGAGGGCAGCGTTATGCAGGGATGGGTGGCTCGCGGATGCCGGGCGGGCGATGAACGCCCCGCCCGGTGGACCGCGCACCGGCGATCACGGGTCGTAGCTCATCCCGTCGCCTGCCTTCTGCAATCGCGCAGATGCACAGGGCGTATGCCGCACGCTGATCAGGCAGCAGGAAGTGCCTCCATCCTGATCAATCTTCAATCTCGCCACGGCGGCCTGCCGCGCGCACTGCCTGCGCGGTGGTGGCCACGCCCAGTCGTTGCCGCGCTCGCCGCAGGTGGTTCTCAACCGTGCGCGCAGACAGCCCCAGCGTGGCCGCTATCTCTGCCTGGCGCCGTCCAGCGGCGACCCAGCGCAGCACCTCGCGTTCGCGTGCGCTCAGCGCGCCCGCGCGGGTGTCGACCGGTGCTTCGGCAAGCCGCCGCGCCGCACGGAAGGCGGAGGTGCCGACCATGTCCAGCAGCACACGCGCGCTGGCGGACGCATCAATCGAGGTGCCGGCGAAGCTGACCGCGCCTTCCAGACCGGTCGGGCCGAACACTGGAACCTGCAGCCCATGCAGGCCATCGCCGCGCGGCTGCTTCACCACCACATAGCGTTCGCCGCGCACGCCCTGGCGCTTGCTCCAGAAGAACGGCGCAGTGCTGTCCAGTACATGGCGGTTGACCGGGCAGGCGTGCAGGTAGCGGGCGAGCCCGGTGGCGCTGCCGTCGTCGAACCAGTCACCTTCGATCCAGTACACGCGCTGTGCGCCGCGCTCCAGCCCGGTTCCGGTGGCAAACACCAACAGGCGGTCGTAGCCCAAGGGTGAGGCGGCGGCGCGCAGCACGCCGCCCACCGCCGGCAATGACCGCGCCTGTTCCAGTTCCAGCAGCGCGGGCACCAGCGCAGGCATTGGCTCAGCGCCCCGCCAGCGCATCGAGCAGCGTACGCGCGGCCAGCTTGCCCAACGCGTTGCCGGCCAGCGGACTGTCGCCGGTCAGCAGCAGGCGATCCTGCAGCACGCTGCCATCGATGCCCTCATTGACGATCTGCACCCCCTGCTGGGCCAGCCGTTCACCGAAGAACCAACGCAGCTGCCCGGGCATGTAGCCGATCCCCGGTGTCTGCCGGTCCATTGCGTCGGGGAAGGCACAGATGCGGTAGCCACGGAACAGCGAGGCACCCTCGGCGTCGTCGACGCCCGCCGCCAGCAGCGCCGCCGGGCCATGGCAGAGGGTGATGATGTGGCGCTGCTCGGCCATGGCCCATTGCAGCGCGGCCTTCACCGCCGCGCTCTCCGGCAGGCCGATCAACGCGCCGTGCCCACCGGGAATGAAGACGGCGGCGTAGTCCGAATCGGCGCCCAGGCCGGCCACCACCTGATCCAGCTGCAACGGCTGGCGGAAGCGTTCCTGGTAGCGTTCGTACAGGGCGCCGATCTCGCTGTCCTCGTGTGGGAAGGCCCACCATTCGAACTTGACGGCGTTGCCGGACAGCGTCGCCACGTCGATGTCGAAGCCGGCCTTGTCCAGGTGGTACATCGGCAGCAGGGTTTCCACCGGATGGTTACCGGTGGAGAACAGGTGGCCATTGGCGGTCGGCAGATAGCGCTCGTCGGCGGCGATCATCAGCACCTTCCAGCGGCCATCGCGCCGCGCATCCGGATAGTCGGCGCCGGACAGGTCGCTCTTGGGCGAGGTGAACTGCGACAGCGAATACGGCGACGGGAAGAAGGCATCGCGCTCGGCCGGATCGGGGCTGGGCTGGCGGCTGGGCTCTTGCGTGTTCATGCAGACCTCCGTTGGGGGAAAGTGAGCCCAGCATAGGAGGCTGCGTGCGCAGGCGCGATGAGGGATTCCCCTCAATCGGCCGCAACCCGGATGCTGCAGCGCGCCACCCGGCCGGTTGGACAGTGGGATTATGTCGTGTTATCTAGCTAGTGCCGGGATAATCCCGGCATAACCACACAGCAAGCAAAGGAATGAAAATGAAAAGATTCGCCCGAGCATTGCGCGTCACTCTGAATATTCATCCGAACGAAAAGAGCAGCGTGTGGAATACCTGGCCGCTGTGGGTCGAATTCTGATCCTGCCAGCCAAACCCGCGATTGAGCGGTAGCAAGACGAAGGGACTCGTCTTTCGAGTCCCTTCCTGCCGGAGACGCACTGCATGCAAGGGATGTCGAATGAAGGCAGCGCCATTGCTGCCGAGCGCCTGGCTGCGCGCGTGGAGCGCGAAGGGCCTGTGCTGAAGCTGGAAACCGGTGGAATCGGGGTGTTCTGCCCGGAGCTTGCCGGCAAGGTCGACAAGGAAAATTCCGAGCAGCTGTACGTCGTCGAGTCGCTGGCCGACCTGTTCCGCCGTCACGAGCGCGTGCGCTGGACCGACGTGCGCAGCCTGATCGCCACCCGTAGTGCTGAGCTCACCGGAGCACAGACCCTGGAGGCACTGCAGTCGCGCATGAGGCAAGCTCTGGATGGGGTGTGCGGCCATGCGCTGGATGCCACGCCGGCGGTGTGGAAAGTGATGGCCCATCCCTTGATCCCGCTGGTGATCGACGGGCTCGATGCCCGCGGCACCGCAGCCATCGAACGCGCCCTGCATCTGCGCTACACCACCCAGGTCGAGCAGGTCATCCATCGGCGCCACCTGCTGCGCAACTTCCTCATCGGCCGTGCCGAATCACGGGCGATTGCCGCGGAACTCAAGCACCGTGTCCGCAGCGGACGTTCGGCGCTGGATTACGCGCAGTCATTGCTGAGCCTGCGAGAGCGCATCGGCCTGGACAAGGTCACCTACCTGGTCACCGTGCAGCTGATCGCCATTTCCGGCGTGCCCGGCATGATGGCCGCCTGCCTGCTGCTGGCGATGCAGATGCATCCACACTGGCGCCAGCGCATCGAGGAGGAATTCGCGCCGCTCTCGGAGGCGGAGATCCACGCGCTGCCGATGGCCAGGATTCCCTGCACGATGCGCTTCCTGAAGGAAGTGATGCGGCTGTACTCCACGCCCTTCAACAACCGCCGGGTGGCTGCCTGCGATCTGCAGGTGGAAGGGCAGGCCATCGTCGAAGGTACGGTCTTCGAGCTGAGCTCGTTCATCCAGCACCGCTCGGCGAAGTACTGGGATGACCCGCTGCAGTTCGATCCCGATCGCTGGTTGCCCGAACGGCGCAAGCGTACCGCCGGCATCTATGTGCCTTATGGCTTCCCCACGCGTTCCTGCGTGGGATCGGCGGTCGGCAATGCACAGCTGGTATTGCTGTGCGCGCTGCTGGCACGCGAGTTCCGCTTCACCCCCAGCGCCGACTATCGGCCCGAGGTGCGCATGGAGGGCTTTGCGATTCCGGCGGCGCTGCATGGCACGTTCTCGCGGCGTACGGCCGGTGCCTGATCTGTCGGGACGGCGGCTTACTTTCCCGTTCGCCCGTGTGCCTGCATGTCCTCATGCAGGATCCGCCGCAGCTCGACGATGGCCGGCGTAGCTTCCTGCACGCTGTGTCCGGAAACGATCACCTTCTCCGAATCCGCGTGCGGCAGGTGCGAACTCCAGTAGGGCACCAGCCCGTCATCGGTCTTCTCAAGTGGGCCATCGGCCTTGGCGCGGGCGATGATCGAGTGGTAGTGCACCTTCGGTGACATCGGCAGGTCAGCCACGGCGCGGACGAACGGGTCGTCCTTGTCCAGGTTCTGGATGCTGTTCATCTGGTAGCCGTGCTTGCCGTCATTGCGGTCGATCTGGCCGTCGTTGGCGATGGTGGCGACGTCTTCCAGCACGGTCAGTGGCAACCGCACCAGTCGGCCGATCCACCGGCCGAGGCGGGTGCCCGCCACGTCGGTACCGCGATGCGGCGTGGCGATGAACACCACGCGGGACACTTCCGGTTCTGGCAGGAAGGTCAGCACCGGTGCGCCTTTGGTGCGCAGCAGTTCGCGCTGGGCGGGCGTCATCTGCGCGGCGGCCAGCAGGGTGTCGACCAGGTGGTCGCCGGAGGAGGAGATCATCAACCGTGCGATCACCCCGCCCATGCTGTGCCCCACCAGCACCATGTCATGCGAGGCCTGCGCCTTGCCGCTGGGGTCGAAGTGCTTGAACGCTTCAGCCAGCGTGTGGCGCATCGCATCGTGGCTCATCGCGATGGGCATGTTGGTCGGGTAATAGAACTGCCAGACCTGGAACTCCCGGCGGATCTCGTCGTCGCGCAGCAGTTCGTTGGCCACGTTGACCCAGGCTTCCGGACTGCTGGCCAGGCCATGGATCATCAGCAGCACGCGGCGGTTCGGGTCGTAGGGCTGCATCATGTACAGATGCGGCGTGTCGATGCCGCCCTTGCCACCGAACAGCGTGCGCAACGACTGTCGGCTGAAGTTGGAGCGGGCCAGCCACAGCGCATAGCCGGCAGTGAAGTTGGCCGCCAGTGGCACCTGCTGGCCGTGCAGGGTCACTTCCGAAACCTGGTAGGGATCGTGGATCTCCAGCTCCGGCTCGTCATCGTGCAGCACCTCCCACAGGTTGTTCCCCGAGAAGCGCAGCAGCACCGTCATCGATGGCGAGGGCATCTCGCTCCAGCTCTGCGTGGCCGAAGTGCTGGCCTGCGTTGCCTGCGCCGCTGCCCGAAGCGTGGTGGCCGTGCTGCCGGCCGGGTCATCCATCACCGCCACCAGCTCGGCACCGAAGCCGTCGCGGCGATGCACGCTGCGCAGCGTACCGGTGAACGACAGCGAGGCGGCGGGTACCAGCTCGCTGGGGGTACGCTGGTCCAGCGCCGATGCTTGGTCTGAAGGGGCCAGCACGAAGGTCCAGCGGCCCAGCTGGAAATGGCTGGCCTGGCCGTGCACGCGCCCGGTGGCATACGCGTTGTACAGCTGCACCGAGGCTTCCTGCACCGCCAGGTTGTAGTAGTCGCGCACCTGGGTCTGGCGGTCTTCGAAACCACGCTGGTTGGCGGTGCGCTCGGTGAAGAACAGATAGGCATAGGCCTGGCGCGCGACCTGCATCCACGCATCGAGGCGTGGCTGGAAGTCGGCATCCAGCTCGGTGACTGCGGTCTTGGCGCGGCCGGATGCCGAGTACTTGCGCTTTGGCGCCGGCAGGGTCATCGCATACTGCAGCCACAACTCGGCCAGGCTGGAGCGCTTGTCTTCCTCGCGCACCACGATGCTGCTTTCCATGGCCTCGATGCAGGGCAGGCCGGGCTTGGCACAGACGCCCTCATCGAGCCCGGCCACGCGCAGGGTCTCAATGGTCGCCGCGCTGAGCTTGCCGGAGGTCAGGATGTCACCGCGCTTGAGCGCGATGTACTGGCCGGGCGTGACCGAGGCAACCTGCACCGACGGCCCGAACTGGCGCAGCGTCGCGCAGCCGCCCAGGGTGAGCAGCACGGTGATGATGAGGGTCGTGCGGCCGATGAAGCCCAAGCCCGTGGTAGCCATGCGATCCTCCTGCGCGGTGGCGCCACTCTAGCGGTGGGCCTGTCAAAGCGGAATAGACCGGACGGTCGGTTTGGGCCTGGCCGCCTTGGGTGATTCAGCCATTCCCGTGTGACACTGCGGCCAATGGAAAGGACACGGTGATCGCGATGGTCTGGCTGGAAACCCGTATTCCCCCGCCCGTGGTAATGCTGCTGTTCGCCGCTATGGGCTTTGCAGCACGCTGGCTGTGGCCGGGTTTGCACCTTCGGGTGCCGGTGCCGGTTCTGCTGGCAGGGGTGACGGTGACGCTGGGTGTCGTGCTCAACTTGCTGCCCAAGATCTCTTTCCGACGCGCCGGTACCACCGTCAATCCTCTGCTACCTTCGGCGTCGAGCGCGCTGGTTACCAGCGGAATCTATCGCCGCACCCGAAACCCGATGTATCTCGGCCAGGCGCTGGTCCTGTTTGGTGCCATGGTGTACCTGCAGAACCTGATCGCGCTGCTGGTGGTGCCGCTGTTCCTGGCGTACATCACTTGGCTGCAGATCCTGCCGGAGGAGCGGGCACTGATGGTCCGCTTTCCCGAGGCGTACGCGCAGTACCGTCATCGCGTGCCACGCTGGCTGTAGCGTCGGCTACGCCATCAGCGGCTGATCTGGCACTTCACCGCCGCCGAATAGCCCTCGTAGTCGTCACCCGCGATCACGTGCAGGGTGTGGCGCTTGTCGATGCGCTTCACGTAGGAAGGTTCCTCGGTATTGGCATGCTCGTTGACCTCGGTCACCGACCAGGCCCTGGCCAGGCGCTTGGGATCGACGCCGTTCAAGTACACGAAGAGGCCTTTCTCGCCTTCGGTCACATTCACATCGGCACTGCTGACCGTGCCGCCAAACAGCGCGACCGGCTTGTCCTCCGGCTCGAAGGTGCCGCCCGGCTTCTTGGCCAGGCCGGCCGCCTGCAGGGCATCGATGGCGTCGGCCGCACTGAAATCCGAGCCCGCCTTGCAGGCCAGCAGTGCTTCCAGCGTGGCGGTGCCGGGCGGCGCGATGGCCGGGGCTGCGGCGTGCGTGGCTGGGGCGGCGGCGAGCGCGGTGAGGAACAGGGCGAGCGTGGTTGTGGCGATTTTCATTGCAGATCCTTCTGGCGGTCGCGGATGGAGGGACTGTTGTGTTGGCGGTGTCATCCCGATTATGCGCCACACGTCCTGCGCGACGTGCAGGCACAAAAAAGCCGGAACCCCAGTTGACGGGAGATCCGGCTTCTTGCGGCCTCGACAGGCCATACAGATGGTGGAGGTGGGCGGAATTGAACCGCCGTCCGAAGGCACTCCATCCCCAGCACTACATGCTTAGCTCACCGTTGGATCTCGTCCCCGAACAGCACGGTGCGCAAAGCGCATCCGGGAACCAGCCTGTTGTGTTCTAGTGCCGGACTGACAGGCAGCCGTCCAGCGCGATTCCATGATAGTGACTCTACACCGCGAGCATGGACACAAGCGGTTTCGAGGCTTAGGCCTTAAGCGGCCAGAGCGTAGTTGTCGTCGTTGGCAACTAGAGTTTTGCAGCTGGATTTACGAGGAAAGCTACCCCCTCGGCATGCGCCAGGCGACTTCACAACCCCCGTCGAAACCAATGCACCCCCGGTTTCTTCAAGTTCTGCAAGGTACAAGGCCTGTTTCGTGTCGCCACGGTCAGTGCCTGCCCAACAGTGGCAATGCTACGGCAAAACAGCTGAACAGTCACCTTCGCAATCCACAACAAGTTGTAGAGCCTCCGTCATCGCGGATTGGTAACGTCATTGGCACGAATTTGCGACACACTGAAGACGACCATCCGAGCCAGGACAGACACGGAGACTGTGGGTGACCGAGGCAAGCCAACAACGCAGCCTGCGACAGCTGGTCGGACCCGTCGGGGCCGACTACCAGCGACGGGCATTGCCCCCTGGCTGGGTCTGGGCCGTGCTGGGCGCGCTGCTGGCGGCCACCTGCCTGACCGAACTGCCGGCCACAGCGGCCGCAGCACTGGTCGCCAGTGCGGTGGTGGTGCACTGGTCGCAGCGCGGTCGCATCCATTGGCTGGGCTGGCGCCTGCCGGGCCTGGCGGTGTTGGCGGCCCTGCTGTGGGGGCCGGAAGTGCTGTCGCAGTGGTTCGAGCACGGGCTGGCCGTGGTCCTGATGTCGCTGGCCAGCCTCAGCATCGGCGTGCATGTGTGGCAGTCGCGGCAGATGGCGCAGCAGCTCCAGGGCGCGGCCGATTCGATGGATGACGCCCAGTTGCTGGCCCTGCTGCCGGCCGACGCAGCCCAGCTGGCGCAGCGGTGGCGCGCCGGTGATGACCGGCATGCGCCCGAACTGGCGGTGGTGATGCATCTGGCCGTGATGCACGCCGCGCTGGCACCGCGCATGCGCGGGCAGGGCGTGCTGGCGGGGTGACCGGCAGGCAACTCCAGCGCCGACACGACTACGACCCCGACAACGTCTTGCGCAGGTAGATCCGCTCGTGACCGGGTGGGCAGTCGGGCAGTCGCCCATACACGGTGTAGCCCTGCCGCAGGTAGAAGGCTTCGGCCTGCCAGTCGAAGGTATCCAGCATCACGCTGCGGGCGCCATGGCGGTGCGCAACGGCTTCTGCTTCCGCCAGCAGGCGCTGGCCGATGCCTCGCCCGCGCAGTTCCGGGTCCACCCACAGCACATGCACCTGCAGCCAGCCGGCACAGACGTCGGCCAGCACGCCGCCGCGCAGCGTGCCGTGCTCGTCATGCCAGGCCAGGCGGACTGGGGTCTCATCGAACGCATCGCCGCCGTGGGCCTGGTTGAAGGCCAGCAGGCGCGCGCACAACGTGCGCGTTTCATCGGCGCTGGCAGTCGCCATGGCGCCCATGGGAGTGATCATGCGTCGCGGTTGCCGCGACGCATCACGCGCTGCTTCTCGATCGCCCAGTCGCGGTCCTTGGCGGCATCGCGCTTGTCGTGGGTCTGCTTGCCCTTGGCCAGCGCGACTTCGAGCTTGATCTTGTTCTTGCTCCAGTACATCGCAGTGGGCACGATCGTGTAGCCATCGCGCTCGACCTTGCCGATCAGCTTGTCGATCTCGTTCCGGTGCAGCAGCAGCTTGCGCTCGCGCCGGTCATTGGCCACCACGTGGGTGGAGGCCTGGATCAACGGGGTGATCTGTGCACCGATCAGGTAGATCTCGCCGCGCTTCACATAGGCGTAGGCATCGATGATGTTGCCACGGCCTGCGCGGATCGACTTGACCTCCCAGCCCTGCAGGGCGAGGCCGGCCTCGAAGCGCTCTTCGATGTGGTATTCGTGGCGGGCACGCTTGTTCAACGCGATGGTTTTGTTGGCCGTCGCGCTCTTTGCTTTATCCTTGCCGCTGTTCTTGCTCATTTCCGTATTGTCTCCGATTCGGGCCCGCCCGGTCGATTGCCGAAACATCCTGTATTCATGCCTACTATCCGCCGCAGCGCCCTGGTCGAACATTCGGCCGCGCGCATGTTCGACCTGGTCAACGACGTCCAGGCCTATCCGCGCCGTTTCCGCTGGTGCTCTGCTGCCCAGATCGTTGAGGAGGGCGAGGACCGCCTGGTGGCGCGACTGGACCTGGGCCTGGGCTCGTTCAGCACATGGTTCCAGACCGAGAACACCCTGCAGCGCCCGCACAGCATTGATATGCAGCTGCGCGATGGCCCGTTCAAGCAGCTGCACGGCCGCTGGGAATTCCATGCGCTGGCCGAGGATGCCTGCAAGGTCACCCTGACCCTGGAGTTCGAACCCAGCTCGCGCCTGCTCGGTCCGGCGCTGGCGATCGGCTTCCAAGGGCTGGCCGATCGCATGGTCAACGATTTCGTCCGCGTCGCCGACGAGGGCTGAGCGATGATCGAGGTCGAGGTGGTGCTGGCCTGGCCGCAGCGGGTGCTGTCGCGCCGCTTGCAGCTGGAAGAAGGTGCGACCGTGGCCGACGCCATTGCCGCCGCCGCGCTGGAAGGCAGTGCCGATTGCCCCGCCGTCGCCGTTCATGGTGTGCTGGCTCGCCCGCAGCAGGCACTGCTGGAAGGTGATCGCATCGAGTTGCTGCGCCCGTTGCTGGCCGACCCCAAGGACAACCGCCGGCGTCGCGCACTCGGCGGTTGATTCCGGCAGCCGTACCTGCGGACGGGCAGGGGGCTCAGCGGCCCTTCTTCTTCTTGTCCTTCGGCAGGTTGCGGCCGAACTGGCGCACGGTCTGCTGGGCCAGGGCCTTGTCGTTGCCCGGGAAGTAATCGCCTTCCCAGCGGGTCACGGTGTCATTCTCGAAGAACACCACGAAGTTCTTCACTTCGGTACGACCCAGGCGGTTCACGCGCTGGCTGGAGGTGTAGTCCCAACGCTGGGCGTGGAACGGGTCGGGAATGGACGGGGTGCCCAGCAGCGCGGTGACCTGCTGCTTGCTCTGCCCGACCTGCAGCTTGGCCACGGCATCTTCCCGGATCAGGTTGCCCTGATAGATGGGTTGCTTGTAGATGATGCCGCACCCGGTGGTGGACAGGGCGACGGCGGCGACCAACAGGAGATTGCGCATCGGGACTGGCGGTTGGGGAAATCAAACCGATGATACACTCCCGGCGTGCCACCGCGACCCAATCCGAGGCAGCTGGCGCTAAATCGCCAATGAACGGAGACCTATGGAAACCCACGACCTGCGTAAAGTCGGCCTGAAGGTGACCCATCCGCGGATGCGGATCCTGGCGCTGCTCGAGCAGCGCAATGCCCAGCACCACATGACCGCCGAAGACATCTACCGCCAGCTGCTGGAGCACGGCGACGAGATCGGCCTGGCCACGGTGTACCGGGTGCTGACCCAGTTCGAGGCCGCCGGCCTCGTGCTCAAGCACAATTTCGAGGGCGGCCAGGCGGTCTACGAACTGGACCGTGGCGGCCACCACGACCACATGGTCGACGTGGACAGTGGCAAGATCATCGAGTTCGAAAGCCACGAGATCGAGGAGCTGCAGCGCAAGATCGCCGCAGACCATGGCTACGAGCTGGAAGAGCACTCGCTGGTGCTGTACGTGCGCAAGAAGCGCAAGTAATCCGTTCCGGCCAGCTGGATGCGACGAAACCCCGGGCCTGCCCGGGGTTTTTCGTTGATGGGGTCAGAGCCCTTTCCGTTCAGGTAAGGGATCCGACCCCTTGCGGCCCAGCAGGATCTCCAGGTCCACCGCCTCAGCCATGGCCCGGTTGCCGGCATCACCCGGGTGGAGGTGGTCGCCGGAGTCGTAGGCCACGGCCATCCGTGAGGGATCGGCCGGGTCGCGCAGCGCCGCGTCCAGGTCGATCACCGCGTCGAACGGGCTGTCCGTGCGCAGCCAGGCATTGAGCTGGCGGCGCAGGGTGTCCTTGTCCGGTTGGTAGTAGTCGTCCAGCGGCGTGCCGGGCAGGGCGCCAGCGAACGGTGGCAAGGTAGCGCCCACGATCCGCACACCTCGGCGGCGGGCCTGTTCTGCCAGCGCGCGATACCCCGCCTGCAGCTCGCTCAGCGTGGGTCGGGCCTGGTTGCGGGCGAATGCGGTACCTGGCCAGCTGATGTCATTGATGCCGATCAGCACGATCACACTGGATACCGCAGGCTGGTCCAGCGCGTCGCGCCGGAAGCGGACCAGGGCGGATTCACCCATGCCGTCGCGCAGCAGCCGCCCCCCGGAAATGCCGGCGTTCACCACGGCTATGCCCCGCGCTGCCAGGAGCGCGGCCAGATGATCGGTCCAGCGCTGGTCCTGGTCGAGGCTGGCGGTGGCACCGTCGGTGATCGAATCCCCGATCACCACCACGCTGCGCGCGTCGGTGTCGGCCTCGACGTCAATTCCGGTCAGCAGCAGGCGGGCGGTGGTGCTGCTGGCTGCGCTCAGGGCCTGGGCCCGGCTCTGGTCGCCAGGGGCGATCCAGCTGGTCTGGCGGCCTTCCCAATGGAACGTCTGAACGGTTGCCGGCCCCGGCACAAAGACGCTGACCTGCAATGCCTGGCGGTCATCCGTGGCCAGCGGGAGCGGATCGCTCAGCTGTTCCTGACCGGGCCCGATCAACACCCCGGGCTGGCCGCCGAAGCTGAGCGGTTGCGGGATGGCGCCCGCGCGTGCGGCCACGCTGGCCGCCCCGATCCGCAGCGGCCGGGTGCCGTAGGCATTGCTCAGCCGCACCCGCAGCCGCGGGCCGCCCAGGCTGACACGCACCGTCTGGCGGAAGGTCTGGTCCTGCAGCGTGGCCGGGACCAGGGTCGGGAACAGGAAATCCGCGTTCCAGACCGGCTGCGGGCTGGCCTGCCAGCTGGCGACCCAGTGCGGGGCGGATGCGGCACTGGCGGCGCCGGACACGGCGAGCAGGGCGGTGGTGGTGAGCTGGCTCAAGCGGTTCATCGGGCAGTCCCGAGTGGAGGGACCGCCATGGTGATTCCGTGCTTATCTGTGAACTAGACTGCGCACGGACAATCATCTGTGAACTGGATTCATCGCCATGGCGCGACCCGACATCAACCGATCCGGCGAACTGGAAGTGTTCGTGCGGGTGATCGAGACCGGTGGCTTTTCCGCTGCGGCCCGCACGCTGGACATGACGCCGTCGGCGGTGAGCAAGCTGGTGGCGCGGCTGGAGCAACGGCTGGGCACGCGCCTGCTGCAACGCTCCACCCGCCAGCTGCAGCTGACCCCGGAAGGCTGCGCGTTCTACGAGCGTGGCCTGCGCGTGCTGGCCGACCTGGAGGAGGCCGAGCGTTGTGCCAGCGCCCATGCCGAGCCGCGCGGGCGGTTGCGGGTCAACTCCAACGTGCCGTTTGGCCGCCATTTCCTGTTGCCGCTGCTGCCGGCGTTCCTTGAGCGTAACCCGCAGGTGGGCGTGGACCTGACCCTCAACGACGAGGTGATCGACCTGCTGGAGCAGCGCACCGACGTGGCAGTGCGGGCCGGGCCGCTGAAGAGCTCCAGTCTGGTGGCGCGACGGCTGGGCGCGACGCGGATGTTGATCGTGGCTGCACCGGCCTACGCGCAGCGGCACGGGCTGCCACGCACTGCCGAGGAGCTGCAGTCGCACAACCGGCTGGACATAGGCCATGCTCGTGCGATGCAGGGGTGGCCGTTGCTGCAGGAGGGGCGCGAGCGGATGCTGCTGCCCAGTGGCAATGCCCGCGCCAGCAACGGCGATGCGCTGCGCCAGCTGGTGCTGGGCGGGCTGGGCATGGCGCGGCTGGCGGCATTCCAGGTGCAGGAGGACATTGCTGCCGGGCGCTTGCTGCCGGTGCTGGAAGAGGCCAATCCCGGTGACCTGGAAGAGGTGCACGCGGTGTTCCTCGGGCAGGGCGGTTACCTGCCGCTGCGGGTGCGCGCGTTCCTCGATTTCCTGGTGGAGAACGTGGATCTGGCGCGGCCATTGGGGTGATACGGGTAGTGCCGGCCGCTGGCCGGCAACCTCACGATCATCGTCCACCGGTGTTGGGTTGCCGGCCAGCGGCCGGCACTACCGTGCGGGTGGGTTGTAGATCCACGCCATGCGTGGATAACCGTGAACAGGCCTCAGGCCTGCAGCAGCTTGCGGGCGGCGGCGCGCGCTTCCTTGCTCACTTCCACGCCGCCGAGCATGCGCGCCAGCTCTTCTTCGCGCGCCTTGTTGTCCAGCTTTTCCACTGCGCTCTGGGTCATGCCTTCCACCGGGGCCTTGCTGACCCGGTAATGGGCGTGGCCCTTGGAGGCGACCTGCGGTAGGTGGGTCACGCACAGTACCTGGCGCTTCTCGCCGAGCGCGCGCAGCTTCTGGCCGACGATGTCAGCCACCGCGCCGCCGATGCCGGAGTCGACCTCGTCAAACACCATGGTCGGCACCGCATCCAGGTCCAGCGCGGCCACTTCGATGGCCAGCGAAATACGTGACAGTTCACCGCCCGAGGCCACCTTGCGCAGGGCGCGCGGCGGTTGGCCGGCGTTGGCCGCCACCAGGAACTCGACGCGCTCGGCACCCTGCGGGTCGGGCTTGCCGCTGTCCTGTGGCTCCAGTTCGATCAGGAACTGGCCGCCGCCCATGCCGAGCTCGGCGATGATGCCGGTGGTGGTGGCCGACAGTTCGGCAGCGGCGCTGCGGCGGCTGGCGGTCAGCACTTCAGCCTGTACGCGCCAGGCGGCGGCGGCCTTGTCGATCTCGCCGGCCAGGCGCTGCAGGCGCTCATCGGCACCGCGCAGTTGCTCCACTTCGGCATGCATGCGCTCACGTTGCGCGCCCAGCTCGTCCATCGGCACGCGGTGCTTGCGGGCTAGGTCGTGCAGGCGGCCGAGGCGGCGCTCGTTCTCCTCGAACTGTTCCGGGTCGGCGTCGAGGTCGTCATGCACCCGGTCCAGCAGCGACAGGGCTTCGTGCAGCTGGATCGAGGCGTTCTCGATCAGGCCGTCCACCTCGCCCAGGCGCGGGTCGTGCTCGACCAGCCGCGACAGCTCGTGGCGCACTTGCTGCAGCAGGTCCAGCGCGGAGCTGCCGTCTTCACCGTTGAGCTGGTTGCTGGCCGCCTGGCAGGCGCTCAGCAGGGCGCTGGCGTGGGCCTGGCGACGGTGGCTGGCGCCAAGCGCGGCAATCGATTCCGGTTCCAGGTCCTCGCGGTCCAGTTCGCGCAGCTGGTGCTCCAGGAAGCCGATCCGGTCACTGACGTCGCCCTGTTGCGACAACGCCAGCGATTCATCGACCAGTGCCTGCCAGGCCGCGGCGGCGTGGCGCACCTGGCGGCGCTCGTTCTCGTTGCCGGCATAGGCATCCAGCAGGGCCAGCTGCGACGGGCGCGCCAGCAGCGCCTGCTGTTCATGCTGGCCGTGGATCTCCACCAGCAGCGAGGCCAGGTCGCCCAGCTGTGCCAGCGTCACCGGGCGGCCATTGATCCAGGCCCGCGAGCCGCCGTCGGCGCGGATCACGCGGCGCAGCTGGCATTGGTCCTCGTCGTCCAGCTCGTTGTCGGCCAGCCACTGGCGGGCGGCCTGCAGCTGCTCCAGCGCGAACTCGGCGGAAAGCTCGGCGCGTGCGGCACCATGGCGGACCACGCCGCTGTCAGCGCGCAGGCCGGACAGGAAGCCCAGTGCGTCGACCATCAGCGACTTGCCGGCGCCAGTCTCGCCTGAAACCACGGTCATGCCTGGCCCGAACTCCAGTTCGGTGGCGCGGACGACGGCGAAATCCTTGATCGAAAGATGTCTGAGCATGGGTAAGGGGGTGTCAGCAGCCGCGCAACGCTAGCACGCGGGCGCGGGAGGTCCAATGACTTGCCAAGGCGATGCGCCGCCATTATCTAGTGTCCGTGTCTCACAGGTTGATTCCATGCACGGTTCTCCCGACCAGCTTGCCCCGCGTGCGCGCCACCTGCTGCGCACGCTGATCGCGCGATATATCCAGGACGGCGAGCCGGTCGGCTCGCAGACGCTGGCGCGCGTGGCCGGCCTGGAGGTCAGCCCGGCCACCATCCGCAACATCCTGGGCGACCTGGAGGATCTGGGCCTGCTGGCCTCGCCACATACCTCGGCCGGCCGCGTCCCGACCGCGCATGGCTACCGGGTGTTCGTCGACAGCCTGCTGCAGATGCAGCCGCCGGGCGAGGGCGAGCTGGCCCGGTTGCGCCAGGAACTGGCCGGTGGCGGCAGCACCCAGGCCCTGCTCGGCAGCGCCTCGGAGCTGCTGTCGGCGATGAGCCACTTCGTCGGCGTGGTCAGCGCACCGCGGCGCGAGCAGTTCGCCTTCCGCCAGATCGATTTCGTGGCGCTGGATGGGCGCCGGGTGCTGGCGATCCTGGTATTTGCCGACAACGAGGTGCAGAACCGGGTGATCGAGACCCGGCAGGAGTTTGCGCCAGGCCAGCTGGAGCAGGTCGCCAACTACCTCAATGCGCATTTCGCCGGCCTGCCGATGGCCGAGATCCGTACCCGACTGCTGCTGGAGCTGCGCGACGCCCGGTCCGAACTGGAGCAGTTGCTGGCCCACAGCATCGAACTGGCCGAGCAGGCCCTGCAGCCGGCGGCCGACGACATGCTGGTGGCCGGGCAGACCCGCTTGATGGGCGTGCAGGACCTGTCCGACCTGGAGCGCCTGCGCGAACTGTTCGAGCTGTTCTCCAGCAAGCGCGAGATCCTGCAGCTGCTGGAGCGGACCATCCAGGCGCCGGGGGTGCGCATCTTCATCGGCGAAGAGACCGGAATGATGCCGCTGCAGGGCGTCTCGCTGGTCACTGCCCCGTACACCGCCAATGGCCAGGTGCTGGGCGTGCTGGGCGTGATCGGTCCCAAGCGGATGGCCTACGACCGGGTGATCCCGCTGGTCCAGGCCACCGCCGATGTGCTTGGCGCGGCCTTTTCACCGGCCGGACGCACGCCGGGAACATCCGACGCTTGAAACGCAGCATCCCGCCCACACTAGGGTGGGTGGAGGCGGAGAGTGACCGCCAGGGACCCAGACATGAACCACGAACATCCAGATATCGAATCCCAGCAGAGTGCCGCCGATGCGGCTGCCACCGCCGGCGTCAACGACGAAGTCGAGCGCCTGCGCGCCGAAGTCGAGCAGGTCAAGGCCGATGCGCTGCGTGAGCGCGCCGACCTGGAAAACCAGCGCAAGCGTGTTGCCCGTGACATCGAGCAGGCCCGCAAGTTCGCCAACGAGAAGCTGCTGGGCGAGCTGCTGCCGGTGTTCGACAGCCTGGATGCCGGCCTGAAGGCCGCCGGCGACGACCCGCACCCGCTGCGCGAAGGCTTGGAGCTGACCTACAAGCAGCTGCTGAAGGTCGCCGCCGACAACGGCCTGGCGCTGCTGGATCCGATCGGCCAGCCGTTCAACCCGGAACACCACCAGGCCATCAGCCAGGTGCCGACCCCGGGCGCTGCCCCGGGCAGCGTGGTGACCGTGTTCCAGAAGGGCTACCTGCTCAACGAGCGCCTGCTGCGGCCGGCGCTGGTGGTGGTGGCCGCCGACTGATCCGGCAGGGCCGGGCGGCGGACAGACCCGTCACCCGACCCGACGCTGAATGCGCCGGATCGTCGGAAACACAGCGTTCGGGAGGTGGCTTGAATGTTCCACGGGCCTCCCCCACATCGTATTCATCCACCGGCCGAACGGCCGGACTGACCCCAACAAGCATCCTCAGGAGTCTCCCCCATGGGCAAGATCATTGGTATCGACCTCGGCACCACCAACTCGTGCGTGGCGATCATGGACGGCGGCAAGGCCCGCGTCATCGAGAATTCGGAAGGCGATCGCACCACCCCGTCGATCGTCGCCTACACCAAGGACGGCGAAGTCCTGGTCGGTGCCTCGGCCAAGCGCCAGGCCGTGACCAACCCGAAGAACACCTTCTATGCGGTGAAGCGCCTGATCGGCCGCAAGTTCACCGATGGCGAGGTGCAGAAGGACATCGCCCACGTCCCGTACAGCATCCTGGCCCATGACAATGGCGATGCCTGGGTCGCCACCAGCGACGGCAAGAAGATGGCCCCGCAGGAAATCTCGGCCAAGGTGCTGGAGAAGATGAAGAAGACCGCCGAGGACTTCCTCGGTGAGAAGGTCACCGAAGCGGTCATTACCGTGCCGGCCTACTTCAACGACAGCCAGCGCCAGGCGACCAAGGACGCCGGGCGCATCGCCGGCCTGGACGTCAAGCGCATCATCAACGAGCCGACCGCGGCTGCGCTGGCCTACGGCCTGGACAAGGGCGACAACAAGGATCGCAAGATCGTGGTGTACGACCTGGGCGGCGGCACCTTCGACGTCTCGGTGATCGAGATCGCCAATGTCGACGGCGAGAAGCAGTTCGAAGTGCTGGCCACCAACGGCGACACCTTCCTGGGTGGCGAAGACTTCGACAACCGCGTCATCGAATATCTGGTTGAAGAATTCAACAAGGACCAGGGCATCGACCTGCGCAAGGATCCGCTGGCCCTGCAGCGCCTGAAGGATGCTGCCGAGCGCGCCAAGATCGAGCTGTCCAGCGCCCAGCAGACCGAAGTGAACCTGCCGTACGTCACCGCTGACGCGTCGGGTCCGAAGCACCTGAACATCAAGCTGACCCGCGCCAAGCTGGAAGCACTGGTGGACGACCTGATCAAGAAGTCGATCGAGCCGTGCCGCGTCGCCCTGAACGATGCCGGCCTGCGTTCGAGCGACATCAGCGAAGTGATCCTGGTCGGCGGCCAGACCCGCATGCCGAAGGTGCAGCAGGCGGTGACCGAGTTCTTCGGCAAGGAACCGCGCAAGGACGTCAACCCGGACGAAGCCGTGGCACTGGGTGCGGCGATCCAGGGCGGCGTGCTGGGCGGCGACGTCAAGGACGTGCTGCTGCTGGACGTGACCCCGCTGTCGCTGGGTATCGAAACCATGGGTGGCGTGTTCACCAAGATCATCGAGAAGAACACCACCATCCCGACCAAGGCCTCGCAGGTGTTCTCCACCGCCGAGGACAACCAGTCGGCCGTGACCGTGCACGTGCTGCAGGGTGAGCGCGAACAGGCCCGCTTCAACAAGTCGCTGGCCAAGTTCGACCTGTCCGGCATCGAGCCGGCCCCGCGCGGCCTGCCGCAGGTGGAAGTGTCCTTCGACATCGACGCCAACGGCATCCTGCACGTGTCGGCCAAGGACAAGAAGACCAACAAGGAACAGAAGGTCGAGATCAAGGCCGGTTCGGGCCTGTCCGAGGAGGAGATCGCGCGCATGGTCGCCGACGCGGAAGCCAACCGCGAAGAAGACAAGAAGTTCCAGGAACTGGTGCAGGCCCGCAACCAGGCCGACGCCCTGATCCACGGCACCCGCAGCGCCATCACCGAGCACGGCAGCAAGGTCGGCGGCGATGTCATCGGCAAGGTCGAGGCGGCGCTGGCTGACCTGGAAACCGCGATGAAGGGCGACGACAAGGCACAGATCGAAGCCAAGTCGAAGGCACTGGAAGAAGCTGGCCAGTCGCTGTTCGCCGCTGCTTCGGCCGACCAGGGCGGTGCCCCGGGTGCCGACGCCGGCAATGCCGGCAAGGCGCAGGACGACGTGGTCGACGCTGAGTTCACCGAAGTCAAGGACGACAAGAAGTCCTGATCCGGACCGACGCGGGACGCTGGCCACCAGCGTCCCGTTGTCGCATCAGGGTCCTGACCGCCTACCGGCGTGTCGGGGCGCCCGACGCAAGAGCGGACCTGGTTCCGCTCTTCCGCTTTGACGAATCCCGACGTTCCGGAACCCGATTCACGATATGAGCAAGCGCGATTACTACGAAGTGCTGGGCGTTGCCCGCACCGCCACTGACGAAGAGCTGAAGAAGGCCTACCGTCGCTGCGCGATGAAGTTCCACCCGGACCGCAACCCGGGCGATACGGCGGCCGAAGCCTCCTTCAAGGAGTGCAAGGAAGCCTACGAAGTACTGTCCGACGGCAACAAGCGCCGCATGTACGACAGCCACGGCCACGCCGCGTTCGAGCATGGCATGGGTGGTGGTGGTCCGGGCGGCCCGGACATGAACGATATCTTCGGCGATATCTTCGGCAACATTTTTGGCGGTGGCGGCGGTGGTCCGCGCCAGGCCCGTCGCGGCGCCGACATCGGCTACGTGATGGAATTGGACCTGGAAGAGGCCGTGCGCGGCGTCGAGCGCCGGATCGAGATCCCGACCCTGGCCGAATGCGGCGACTGCGATGGCAGTGGCTCCGAAGACGGCAAGGTCGAGACCTGCAACGTGTGCCATGGCCGTGGTCAGGTGCGCATCCAGCGCGGCATCTTCGCCATGCAGCAGGCCTGCCACAACTGCGGCGGCCGTGGCCAGATCATCGCCAAGCCCTGCAAGACCTGCCACGGCAACGGCCGTGTCGAGGAAGACAAGGTGCTGTCGGTGAAGGTGCCGGCCGGCGTCGACACCGGCGATCGCATCCGCCTGCAGGGCGAGGGCGAGGCCGGCCCGGCCGGCACGCCGCCGGGTGATCTGTACGTGGAAGTGCGCGTGCGCGAGCATGCCATCTTCCAGCGCGATGGCGATGATCTGCACTGCGAAGTGCCGATCCGCATCTCGCAGGCGGCGCTTGGCGACACCGTGCGCGTGGCCACCCTCGGCGGCGAAGCGGAGATCCGTATCCCGGCCGAGACCCAGACCGGCAAGCTGTTCCGCCTGCGCGGCAAGGGCGTGCGTTCGGTGCGCAGCCGCAGCGAAGGCGACCTGTACTGCCGCGTGGTGGTGGAGACGCCGGTGAACCTCACCAACGAGCAGCGCAAGCTGCTGGAACAGTTCGAAGCCACCTTCGTCGGCGAGGAAGCGCGCAAGCATTCGCCGAAATCGGCCACTTTCATCGACGGCGTGAAGGGCTTCTGGGACCGGATGACGTCCTGAGTTTTTCAACGGAAGCGTTGAGCGGAAGCGCCGGGCCATGCCCGGCGTTCTCGTTTGCGATCTGCGATGGTTTCCGCCGGGCATGCGCCGCGATGGTGGATCCACGCCATGCGTGGACGGCGTTACCGGAAAAACGCCGCAGGTGTCTGCCCCAGCTGGCGCTTGAACATGCTGGTGAACGCGCTGGGGCTGTCGTAGCCCGTCGCCAGCGCGACATCGATGACCTTGTCACCGACCGCCAGCCGTTCCATCGCGGCCAGCAGCCGTGCCTGCTGCCGCCACTGGCCGAAGGTCATGCCCAGCTCGGTGGCGAAGCGCCGCTGGATGGTTTTCACGTCCACCTCCAGCGCCTGTGCCCAGTCCTGCAGTGTGGCGTCGTCGCCGGGGTGCTTCTGCAGGTGTTGGCAGATCCGCAGCAGGCGCGGGTCGCTTGGCGCAGGCAGGTGCAGAGGCAGCACGTCCATGCGATGCAGTTCGTCCAGCAGAAGGCGCACCACGCGGCCATCGCGGCTGTCCTCGATGTGCTCGCCCTTGACCAGCGTGGCGGCCTGCAGCAGCTCGCGCAGCAGGGGCGACACCTGCACCGCGAACGGCTCGGTCGGCAGGTGCGGGGCAAACGGCGGGTCGATGTACAGGCTGCGCATGTGCACGGCGGCGATGCAGTCCACCGCGTGCACCATGCCGGCCGGCATCCAGATCGCGCGGTTCGATGGCACCACCCAGCGCCCGACTTCCGACCGCACCACCATCAGGCCGGAGATGGCGTAGACCAGCTGGTGGCGCTGATGCTTGTGACCAGGGATGTGGGTACCTACGGGGTACTGGGTGACCCGATAGGTGACCGGGCGATGCAGTGGAACCTCCCGCCAGGGCGCGGCCGGATCGACGTCACTGGCTATGTCCTTTTTGCGATAGGGCATGACCTGAACGCGGCAGAAGGGAGGGAAGGGCAACCGTAGCATGCGGGGCTCGCCCCCAACCTGACTGCGTCCATGTCCACCCTGGCTTCTCCCGCAACGACCTCACGCCCGGCGGCCCCCGGCGTGCTGGCCGCCATTTCCACCTCGCACGTCGTCAACGACATGATGCAGTCGCTGATCCTGGCCATCTATCCGGTGATCAAGGGTGGCTTCAATCTCAGCTTCACCCAGATCGGCCTGATCACGTTGACCTATCAGCTCACTGCGTCGATCTTCCAGCCGTTGATCGGTGTAGCCACCGACCGCCGCCCGGCACCGTATTCGCTACCGATCGGCATGGCCTCGACCTTGTGCGGCATGCTGCTGCTCGGCTTCGCGCCGAACTACGCGATGGTGCTGCTGGCAGCGGCAATGGTCGGCATCGGCTCGGCGATCTTCCATCCGGAGGCCTCGCGCATCGCGCGGCTCGCCTCGGGCGGCCGTCATGGCTTCGCACAGTCGGTGTTCCAGGTGGGGGGCAATTTCGGTACCGCGTTGGGCCCGCTGATTGCGGCGGCAGTGATCGTGCCGTACGGCCAGCATGCCGCGTCGTGGTTCGCAGGCGCGGCCCTGATCGGCATCGCATTGCTGACCTATGTTGGCCGCTGGTACGCGTTGCATCTGGGCACGCCGCGCCCGGCCAGTACCGCCTCGATGGCGCCGCGCCATCCACCACGCACGGTGGCCAAGGTGCTGGCGATCCTGCTGGTGCTGATCTTCAGCAAGTACTTCTACATGGCCAGCATCGGCAGCTACTTCACCTTCTACCTGATCCACCATTTCGGCATTCCGGTGGCGCAGGCGCAGCTGCACCTGTTCGCGTTCCTGGTGGCGTCCGCCGCTGGCGGCTTCCTCGGCGGCCCGTTGGGTGACCGGATCGGCCGCAAGCCGATCATCTGGACCTCGATCCTCGGCGTGGCGCCGTTCGCGCTGATGCTGCCGCATGCCGACCTGTTGTGGACGACGGTGCTGGCGGTGCTGATCGGCTTCGTGCTGTCTTCGGCGTTCTCGGCGATCGTGGTCTATGCGCAGGAGATGATGCCGCACCGCATCGGCATGGTGTCCGGCCTGTTCTTCGGTTTCGCGTTCGGTATGGGCGGGCTGGGTGCCGCCGTGATCGGCCTGCTGGCGGACAGAACCAGCATCGAGTACGTCTACCAGCTGACCGCGTTCCTGCCGTTGCTGGGCATCGTGGCGGCGTGGTTGCCGCCGTCGCGGCCTGCTGCTCACTGAGGGGGTTTGGTTTGCAGGGCTTGCAGCCCTGCACCCGCAGAGGCAACGGCAACAGCCGAAGCGCGCTATCAGTGGGGTGGCGGGGTGGGTCCGGTGGCGGGGGACGCCGTAAACCCATCCCTGGGGGCTTGGCCGCGGCATCCATGCCGCGGACACCCCTGCAACCGGACCCGCCCCGCCTTCGACAGTTTTCCGTGATCTGCCGGAACGGCGTACTGCTCTGGTAGGTGTCGACGTTGGTCGACACGGTAGATCCATGCCATGCGTGGATGAATTCATTCCATGTCTGACAGATGTGTCGACCAAGGTCGACACCTACCAACAGACATCCGGAATCTGTCAAAGGCGGGGCGGTGTGGGTGGGCAGGACCGTTGGCGCCATGGATGGCGCCATCGAGCCCCCATGGATGGGTTTACGGCGTGTCCTGACCACCCACACCGCCCCGCCACCCCACGGATAGCTCGCTTTTGCCGTTGCCGTTGCTTGCAGCTTCGGCAGGTGCAGGGCTGCAAGCCCTGCCGAACACTCCACCGGGCGTAGAATGCGGCCATGAGCGAATCCCTTGATAACCGCCTGGTCCACGGCCGCCGCCAGCGGCCGGATGGCCCGTCGCCGATCGATGTCATCTCGGTCCAGTCGCAACTTGTCTACGGCCACGCCGGCAACAGTGCCGCCGTACCGCCGATGCGCGCGCTGGGCGTGCGCGTGGCGGATATCCCGACCGTGCTGCTGAGCAATGCGCCTTTCTACGACACCACGCGTGGCCGCGTGCTGCCCGCTGACTGGTTCGCCGACCTGTTGCTGGGCACCCACGAGCGCGGCCTGCCGCAGCGGGCGAAAATGCTCGTCTCCGGCTATTTCGGCAGCACCGCCAACGGGGCCGCCTTCGCAGACTGGCTGGACGACATCCTGCCGGCCTGCCCGCAGCTGCGCTATTGCCTGGACCCGGTGATTGGCGACACGCACACCGGCCCCTACGTGGAACCCGGGCTGGAAGCGATCTTCGCCGAGCGCCTGTTGCCGCATGCCTGGCTGGTGACGCCGAACGCTTACGAACTGAATCGCCTGACCGGCATGCCGGCGCTGGCCGAGGCCGATGCCATCGCCGCCGCGCGCACGCTGCTGGATCGCGGCCCGCATTGGGTGATCGCGCACAGCGTGGGCGGCAGCCCGGGTGAACTGGTGACCCTGGCCGTCGGCCGCGAGGAAACCTGGCGCTGGACCTCGCCGCTGCTGCCGGTGGACGTGGCGGGTACCGGTGATGTGCTGATGTCGCTGGTGGTGTCGTTCCTGCTGCGCGGCGAATCGATGCAGCAGGCGATTTCGCGTGCGATTGCCGGCACCCATGCGGCGCTGGAGGCGACCCTGGACAACGGCTTCGAGGAATTCGACGTGGTCGCCGCCGCGCCGGCGGCGCTGGCCGAAGGCACGCGCTTCCGCGCCGAACGCGTTGCATGAGCGGCCTGGACCCACGCACGCCGCGCACGGTCGGCATCGTCGGCAGCGCTGGCGCCTACGGGCGCTGGCTGACCCGCTTCTTCCAGCAGCACCTGCAGTTGCAGGTGATCGGCCACGATCCGGCCGACCCAGGTTCGCACACGCCGGAACACCTGCTGGCGCAGGCCGATGTGCTGGTGTTCTCGGCACCGATCCGGCACACCCCGGCGTTGATCGCCGAGTACGTGCGGCAATCGGCGGGCCGCGAGCAGGGCAGGCTGTGGCTGGATGTGACCTCGGTAAAGGAGGCGCCGGTGCAGGCGATGCTGGCGTCGCGGGCCGAAGTGGTCGGCCTGCACCCGATGACCGCGCCGCCGAAGGCGCCGACCCTGAAGGGCAGGGTGATGGTGGTCTGCGAAGCGCGGCTGCAGCTCTGGCAGGCGTGGGTCGATACGCTGTGCGCCGCGCTGCAGGCCGAGTGCGTGCGGGCCACGCCGCAGCACCACGACCAGATGATGGCGCTGGTGCAGGCGATGGTGCATGCCACCCATCTGGCCCAGGCCGGCGTGTTGCGCCAGTACCAGCCGCAGCTGGGCGATCTGGCTGCGATGATGCCGTACCGTTCGGCATCGTTCGAGCTGGATACGGCGATCATTTCGCGCATCCTGTCGCTCAACCCGGCGATCTACGAAGACATCCAGTTCGGCAACCCGTACGTGGCGCCGATGCTGGAGCGGCTGGTGGGCCAGCTGCAGGCATTGCAGGCGCAGGTCGTGCAGGGTGACGACGGTGCACGTGGTGCATTCCGCGAGCAGCTGCTGTCGGCCAATCGCACTGCCTTCGGCGAGCAGGCGCTGGCGGACGGCAACTACACGTTCGAACGCGTGGGCTATCTGCTGGCTGACCTGACCGAGCGCAACGCGCTGTCAGTACACCTGCCGGAAGATCGGCCCGGCTCGCTGCGCGAGCTGCTGAACGTGTTCGAGCAGCATCGCATCAGCCTGGCCTCGATCCATTCCTCACGTACGCCTGGTGGCGAAGTGCACTTCCGCATCGGGTTCATCGCCGGCAGTGATCCGGCAGCGATCACCCGGGCGGCCGCGGAAGTGGACGCCAGCGGCATCGGGCGGGTGCTCGGCTGACCACATTCATCCACAGGCGGTGTGGATGGATCCTGAGCAAACGTGTGGATAACCTCTCTCAGCCCTTGCTGGCAAAGGCTGTCAAGATGCCTGGCGAAAAATTGGCCACGCTTTTCTGTAGGGTCGAACCATGCTCGGGTGCTTTTGGCCAAAAGCGTGTCGACCAAGGTCGATACCTGCCAGAGCGGAGGATGGAGATCCGGTAGCGCGAGCGCGGAGCAGCACGAATGCGGTAGCGCCGGGCCATGCCCGGCGAACCTCAAATCGTCAACCGCAGTTCACCACCACTGGTGGTGAACTCACGCCCATTGCGCACCAGCTGGCGCCCGTCATCCAGCTCATAGCGCGGCGTGGCTTCGGAGTGGTGCCCGCTGCCGTTTGCCTCGGGCTTGAATTCGATGATGATGTGGCTTTCGCCATTACTGTCGACGGCGGGGAACTGACGGAACGACATCGCGTACCTCCTTCAGCGGATGCTGCGGGTGCGCGGCCAGCTTGGTCTTGCCGATGTTAGCCGGCCGTCATCAATCGATGAACTGCAGTCGTGCCAGTTCAGCGTACAGTCCGCCTTCGGCCAGCAGCTGCGCATGGGTACCTTCGGCGACGATACGGCCCTGGTCCATCACCACGATGCGGTCGGCCTTGAGCACGGTGGCCAGGCGGTGGGCGATGACCAGCGTGGTGCGACCGGCCATCAGCCGCTCAAGTGCCTGCTGCACGCCATGCTCGCTCTGCGCATCCAGTGCGCTGGTGGCCTCATCGAGCAGCAGGATCGGCGCATCCTTCAGCAACGCGCGGGCGATCGCCACGCGCTGCTGCTGGCCACCGGACAGGCGTGCGCCGCGCTCGCCCAGTTCACTGTCGTAGCCTTGCGGCAATGCCCGCAGGAAGCCATCGGCCTCTGCTGCACGTGCGGCGTCCTCGACCTCGGCGTCGCGGGCCTGCAGCCTGCCGTAGCGGATGTTGTCGCGTGCACTGGCTGCGAACAGCGTCGGCTGCTGCGGTACCAGTGCCAGCTGCGCGCGCAGCTCGGCCGGATCGACCTGGCGCACGTCGATGCCATCCACGCAGATGCGGCCGCTGGCCGGATCGTGGAAGCGCAGCAGCATCGACAGCACCGTGCTCTTGCCTGCGCCCGACGGGCCGACCAGGGCCACGGTCTCACCCGGGCGGACATGCAGGTTGAAGTGGTCCAGCGCGGCCTGGTCCGGGCGCTGCGGGTAGTGGAACACCACGTCGTCGAACTGGATTTCGCCGCGTAGCGGTTGCGGCAGTGCGTGCGGCTGCGCCGGCGCACGGATCTCGATGTCTTCCTGCAGCAGCTCGCCGATACGGCCCATGCCACCGGCCGCACGCTGCAGCTCGTTCCACACTTCGGCCAGGGCGCCCACCGAGCCGCCGCCGATCAGCGCGTACAACACGAACTGGCCCAGCGTGCCGGCACTGAGGCGGCCGTCGATGACATCGTGCGCGCCCAGCCACAGCACGCCAACGATGGCGCCAAACACCAACAGGATGGCACTGGCGGTAACCAGCGATTGCGCACCGATGCGCCGGCGTGCGGCACCGATGGCATCGCCCAGCGCCTTGTCAAAGCGCCCGCGCTCATAGGGCTCGCGCGCATGCGCCTGCACCGTGCGCACGGCGCCCAGCATCTCGCTGGCCAGGCTGTTGGCATCGGCGATGCGGTCCTGGCTGCTGCGCGCAACCGTACGCAGCTTGCGCGCGCCGACGATGATCGGCAGCACCGCCAGCGGGATGCCGAGCAGTGACCACGCGGCCAGCCGAGGGCTGGTGACGAACAGCATCGCCAGGCTGCCGACCACGGTTACGCTGCTGCGCAGGGCGACCGACATGGTCGAGCCGACCACGCTGCGCAGCAGTTCGCTGTCGGCGGTCAGGCGCGAGACCAGTTCGCCGCTGCGGCTGCGGTCGTGGAAACCGGCGCCGAGCTGGATCAGGTGTGCGTACAGGCGGCTGCGCAGGTCGGCGACGACCTTCTCGCCCAGCAGCGACACGAAGAAGAACCGTGCGGCCGTCGCCAGTGCCAGCACCACCGCCACCAGCATCAGCAGGGCGAAGGCACGGTTGATCTGGCCACCGCTGGTGAAGCCGTGGTCGATCATCTGCTTCACGGCGGGGGGCAGGCTCAGCGTGGCGGCCGAAGAGACCGCCAGGGCCAGCAGCCAGGCGGTGAACAACCCGCTGTGGCGGCGCACGAACGGCCACAACGTCCGCAGGCTGCCAAGGCGGCGCAGCGGCGGGGTCGAGGCAGGGGCGTCGTCCTTGTCAGTCATCCTGGGTGTCGTCTTGTATGCGGATACGGTCACGGGTGGCGTCGCGCAGGCGGATTTTCAATGCATCGACCTGATCGGCCGGCAATTCGGCCCGCAGGCACACGCCGTTGGCATCGAACTGTTCATCGAGTTTCCCGGCGCCGAAGGCGGGCAGGGTGGCGTGCAGGATGCCCAGGTCCTCGAAGCCGGCCAGCAGCTGCAGCCGGGCCATCGCCACCAGGGGCAGGCGGGGGGCGGTGCGCAGGCACTCGGCGGCAGCGCCACCGTAGGCGCGCACCAGTCCACCGGCGCCCAGCTTGATGCCGCCGAACCAGCGCGTCACCACCACCATCACACGGTCGAAACCCTGGCCATCGATTGCCGCCAGGATCGGTCGTCCGGCCGTTCCAGCGGGCTCGCCATCATCGCTGGAGCGGTAGTCCCGGCCGTACCGGTAGGCCCAGCAGTTGTGGGTCGCGTCGGCTGCTGCAACCTGCTGCAGGATCGCCATGGCCGCTGCGGCGCTGTCGATCGGCGCAGCATGGGCGATGAAACGACTGTGTTTGACTTCCAGCGTGTGGCTGACAGGCTGGGCGAGGGTATCGAGCATTCCCGTCATTCTACGGGGTCGCCGGAGGTCACGTTCTGCTTCAGTCGTCCAGTAACGGGCGCAGGTCGCGCGGCAGGCGGGCTTCCGGATACTGCTGCACGTAGCGCTCCAGGCTGGCGCGGGCCAGATCGCGCTGGCCGTCGTCGCGTCGCGCGCGGATCTTCTGCAGCCACTGCCGACGCGGCAGTCGCGCGTCGGCGTCCACCTCGGCCTGCACGGCATCCGCGCTCAGGCCCGCGTCGCTGCCGCGGCGCATGATGCCCGGTGCGGAACGGCTGGGCGCCTCACGCTTCATCGAGGTGATCTCCACCCGATCCAGCGCCTGCGTCCGCTCGGCCTCGGCGGCATTGGTTGCCGGTGCTGCGGCCGTGCGTGCTTTCATTGCCCCGGACGCTGCTGGCGCGAATGCCGGTGCGGGTGCGGGTGCCGAGTAGGCGGCCGGTGCAGGTGGCGCTGGCGGTGCTGCAGCCGGAGCGGGCGGGAGCGCCGCAAAGGAGGTGTCGGCGGCCGCATCTGTGGCCACGGACCGTGCAGCCTGGGCCGGCGCTTCAGCGGTCTTGGCCGGCGCAGGCTTGTGCGCACGCGCGATGGCCGGTGCCGGGGCAGCGGAAACAGGGGCGGACTCGGGTGCTGCCGGAGCAGCGGCTGGTTCCGCAACCGCCACTGCGCTGTCGGCTGAACCACTTCCAGCGGCCTGATCGGCAGCCGCGACGTCTTCTGCCGCAGCCGGTGCTGCGGCAACAGCAGTCTCGCCCGCCGGAACCGGTGGCGGTTCAGGACGCAGCTGCCAGGCGATGCCAATGGCGAACACCATCGAAGCGGCGATGCCGAACACCGCTGGCCAACGCGGGCCTGTGCGCTGCTTGCGCGGCGCCTCGGGAGAGGCAACAACATCGGTACCCGGAGCGTCAACCGCGGCACGTGCCGCGGCCAGGATGGCGGCGTCCAGTGCGGCCGGTGGTGCCTGCTCGGCGCGACGGCCGAGCAGCCGGGCCAGCTCGCGTTCTTCCGGCGTCAGCGGTTCGTCTCGGTTCATGCGTTCAATCCCGCACGCAGCTTGTCCATCGCATAGCGCAGCCGCGATTTCACGGTTTCCCGGCCTACGCCGGTGATCTGGCCGATCTCCTCCAGGCTCAGTTCCTGATCCAGCCGCAGTTGCAGCACTTCGCGCTGCTCCGGCGGCAATTGCTCCATCGCCAGCTGGATGCGGCGACGTTGTTCGAATTCGGAAAGTTCGGCTTCCGGGGTCTGCCCGTCCTCGATCGCGGCCAGGCGCAGGTCGGCGTCGGCCGGTGCGGCAGGGCGATGGCGGGCGGCGCGCCAATGGTCGTTCAGGCGGTTGTGGGCGATGCGGAACAGCCAGGTGCTGAACGCTGCTTCGGGCTGCCACCCGGCACGGGCGCTGATCACCCGCTGCCAGACGTCCTGGAAGATCTCCTCGGCCAGCGCGTTGTCGCGCAGTTGGCGCAGCAGGAAACCGAACAGTCGCTTGCGATGGCGCGCATACAGGCTTTCGAACGCGCGCAGGTCGCCGCCGGCCCAGGCCAGCATCAAGGCTTCATCGGTTGGCAGTGCGCTGGCTTCCACGGCGTACAGGGTAAGGCCTGCAGGCGATGGCGCATAGCGGGTGGCAGGGGCGGGCAGGGCGAGGGTCATGGCTCGGAAGGGGCTGCAGACAGCAGGAAAAACGTACGGGCGCACGATTCGGGGTTTACGGGCTTCCATTGCCCCCCGGGTGGCGCGCTATGCTCGTCGGCTCAGGGGAGGCGACGCATCGACGGCGCCAAGAGATTGTCATTTGTCCACGCATGCTGAACCGGCGGAAGAGCCACCACACGAGGCCGTGCTGAGCACGGCGCTGGTGCGCGCGTTGCATGCGCTTTTGCCGGAAACGGCCTTGGTCCGCGTCGGCTGGGACGACCCGCAGCTCGGGCGTGGTCAGGGCGGATGGCCGGCCGACGGGGCGGCAGGCGCGTTCACTGCGCCGGGCATCGGCGAGGGCTCCCATGGCTGGGAACATGACGGTGCACGCCTGCAGTTGTCGGTGGAAGGCGCCGTGCCTTCTGCGGCGTGGTGGGGGCTGGCCCGTCAGGCCATGGAACTGGCACTGCAGCGTGGCCGCCAGGCCGGGCAGATCAAGGCGCTGGAGGAAGCTGAACGGTTGCAGCAGGCGCTGTTCCAGATCGCCGATCTGGCCGGCGCCGATCTGGAGATGTCGGAGATGCTGCGTCACGTGCACGGCGTGCTCGGCACGCTGATGTATGCCGAGAACTGCTACATCGTTGAATACGATGATGTGCGTGACCAGATCCGCTTCCTGTACTTCGCCGACCAGGTCGACGATTTCGTCGCCGACCCGACGCAGAGCCATGACGCCGCCGAGATGCCGCGCAGCTTGACCGTCGCGCTGCTGCGCCATGGCAAGCCGCTCAGCGGACCCTCGCGCGAACTGCTGGCGCGCGTGGTCGAGCAGGAGCACGACCCGCAGCGTGGCCCCGAAAGCCTGGACTGGCTGGGTGTGCCGATGCTGCGCGATGGCCGGGTATGCGGCGCGATCGTGGTGCAGAGCTATGAGCTGGCGGCCCGTTATGGCGAGGCCGAGCGGGCGTTGCTGGGCTTTGTCGCGCAGCACGTGCAGACTGCGATGGATCGGCGCCAGGCGCAGGTCCGGCTGGAGCAACAGGTGGAGCGGCGTACGCTGGAACTGCAGCGCGCCAACCACAGCCTGCAGGATGAAGTGGCGGAGCGCCGGCGCGCCGAGCAACTGCAGACCGCGCTGTACAACATTGCCGAAATGGCGATGTCGGCCGACAGCCTGGCCCAGTTCTACGGGCAGGTGCATGGCGTGGTCGGGCGCCTGCTCGATGCGCGCAACTTCTATATCGCGCTGGTGAACGGAAGCGGCAACGGCCTGGACTTCGTCTATTCGGTGGACGAGCACAATGCCAGCCGTGCACCTCGTCCGTTCAGTCGCGGCCTGACCGAATACGTGGTGCGCAACCGGCGGCCCCTACTGGCCTCACGCGCCCAGATCGATGCGCTGCTGGCCAGTGGCGAGGTGCGTGAATCCGGCGCGCGCTCGCATTGCTGGCTGGGCGTGCCGCTGCTGCGCGATGACGAGGTGGTCGGTGCGATCGTGGTGCAGAGCTACAGCGAGAACAGTACGTTCAGCGTGCACGATCAGCGGCTGTTGACGTTCGTTGCGCAGAACATCGGAACCGGGTTGGCGCGCCAGCGCGACCAGCAACGGCTGCGTTTGGCGCATGCCGAACTGGAAAAGCGCGTGGAGGAACGCACGCGTGAGCTGGCCGAGGTCAACGAGAAGTTGCTCGGCCAGATCGGCGAGCGCCTGCGGGCCGAGCAACGCCTGACCCATCAGGCCATGCACGATGCGCTGACCGGCCTGCCCAACCGGCTGCACCTGCTCGATCGCCTGCAGGATGCGCTGGCGCTGGCCAAGCGCGAGGGTGGGCCGGTGTTCGCCGTGCTGTTCCTCGACCTGGATCGCTTCAAGCTGGTCAACGACAGCATCGGCCACGCCGCGGGTGACCGCATGCTGGTGGAGGTGGCCAAGCGCATCGTATCGATGGCCGGTGCCGATGATGTGGTGGCACGGCTGGGCGGTGATGAATTCGCGGTACTGCTGCAATGCCCGCAGGGCCTGGCACAGGCACTGGATTTCGGCCAGCGCCTGCTGCTGGCACTGCAGGAGTCGATGTGGATCGCCGGCCGCGAACTGTTCCCGTCCGGCAGCCTGGGCATCGCGCTGTGGAATCCGCGCTACCGTACCGGCGAGGAGCTGCTGCGTGATGCGGACGCGGCGATGTACCGGGCCAAGGCGCAGGGCCATGACCGCTGCGCGATCTTCGACGAGGACATGCGTGAACAGGCCATGCGCAGCCTCGACCTGGAAGCCGATCTGCGCCGCGCGATCAACAACCGTGATTTCGTTCCGTTCTTCCAGCCGATCGTGCGCCTGTCCGATGGCGAAGTGGTGGGACATGAGGCATTGCTCCGCTGGCAGCACGAGCGTCGTGGCCTGCTGTTGCCCGGCGCGTTCCTGGAGCTGGGAGAGGAAAGCGGCCTGATCGAACAGGTCGACTGGCTGATCTACGAGCAGGTCATCGCGCGCCTGGCCGAAGGTGGGCAGAGCTATGTCTCGGTGAACGTTTCGCCGCGCCATTTCCGCTCGGCCGAGTTCAGCGACCGCCTATTCGGCCTGCTCGACGCGTGTGGCGCCGATCCGCGCCGGCTGCGGCTGGAGATTACCGAGGTCGCGCTGCTGGACGATGCGCCGCACACGCTGCGCATCCTGCAGGGCCTGCGCGAGCGTGGCATCCAGGTGCAGCTGGACGACTTTGGTACCGGCTTCTCTGCGCTGTCCTACCTGCACCGATTCCCGATCAGTACATTGAAGATCGACCAGAGTTTCATCGCCGGCCTGCACGGGCCGGAAGTGCAGAGCACGCGCGCGCTGGTCGAAGGCGTGCTGTCACTGGCCCGCACCCTGGGCATCGAAACCATTGGCGAAGGCATCGAGACCGAGGCGCAGCGGCAGACACTGCGCGAACTCGGTTGCGACTATGGCCAGGGATACCTGCTGGGCCGTCCCGCACCGTGGGCACGGACGCTGGCGTGAGCCACCGCGACGGTTCGCTTCAGCGCAGAGCCGAGCGACGTTTCTCGTCGATCCACTTCGAGGCCTGGGCCGGCTGGTAGTTCTGCATCCACACCAGCATTTCCTCGATGTCCGAGCCGTACCAGAGGTCCTGGCGCTGGTCCGGATGCAGGAAACGCTCTTCCACCATGCGGTCGATCATGCCGATCAGCGGCGCGTAGAAACCTTCCACATCGAGGAACGCGCACGGCTTGTTGCCGATGCCCAGCTGGCGCCAGGTCAGCATCTCGAAGATCTCTTCCATGGTGCCGAAGCCACCGGGCAGGGCAACGAAGCCATCGGCGAGGTCGAACATGCGCGACTTGCGCTCATGCATCGAGCCGACGATCTCCAGTTCGGTCAGGCCGCGGTGGGCCACTTCCCAGTCGGCCAGCTGGCGCGGGATCACGCCGGTCACCTCGCCGCCAGCGGCGAGCACGGCGTTGGCCACGGTACCCATCAGGCCAACGTTGCCGCCGCCATACACCAGGCGCAGGCCATCGCGGGCAATGCGGTCGCCCAGTGCAATGGCGCGTTCGGTATAGGCCGGCTTGCTGCCAGCGTTGGAACCACAGTACACACAGATCGATTTCATGGATCTTCCTGTCTCTTGGCCGGAAACGAAAACGCCCCGTCGCCGACCGCAGGGCGGTCAGAGACGGGGTGTCAGTGGATTATGAGGCCTTGACAGGCCTTCTGTAGCGCCGAGCCGCGCCGCGTTTAACCGGCGGTGCCATTGCACCACCTCGCATCGCAATGCGCGCGGAGCCCTCCGTTCCGGGGGGATGGTTCCGGGCTCGGCTGCCCTTCGTTCAGATCACGGCAAAGGCGTCAGCCAAGCAAGGCGATGCCGGTCGTCCTGACCATCACCCTTCGGGCCGTCGCCAGCGACGTTGGCAGCGGCTCCTGCCGCTGCCTCCGGTTCTACCGAAGCGATGGCTTACGCCGCCGCGGCCTGCTCGCGGCGCGGGCCTTCACGCAGGGCACGGCCCACCATGGCCACCAGCAGGTCCAGCTCCTGGCTGTCCATGCCGAAGTGCGGGGTGAAGCGCAGCGAGTTCTCACCACCGTGAATCACGTTGATGCCGTGCTGGCGCAGCCATTCCTCGGTGGAGTTGGCGCCATAACACTTGAACTGCGGGGCCAGCTCGCACGAGAACAGCAGCCCGGTGCCCTGCACCTTGGTGATCAGGCCGCCCAGCTCGCTCTTGAGCTGTTCCAGCTTGCGCACGGCCTCGGCACCGCGCTCGGCGATGTTGGCGCGTACCTGTGGGGTCAGCTGTGCCAGGGTGGCGCAGGCGACGTCCAGCGCACGCGGGTTGCTGGTCATGGTGTTGCCGTAGATGCCCTTGCGGTACAGCTGCGCAGCATGCTCGGTCACCGCCAGCACCGACAGCGGGTACTGCGCGGCGTTGAGCGCCTTGGAATAGGTCTCCATGTCCGGCGGGTCAAGCCCTTCGAAGCCCGGGTAATCGACCACCGACAGCACGCCATGCGCACGCAGGCCGGCCTGGATCGAGTCCAGCAGCAGCAGGCTGCCGTGTGCACGCGTCAGCTCACGGGCAACGGCATAGAACGACGGCGGCACCGAACGGCCCGGGTCACCTTCGCCCATCACCGGTTCGAGGAACACCGCTTCGATGAACCACTGGTTGCGCGCGGCATCCTCGAACACCTTGCGCAGGCCGGCCTCATCGTACGGCGCCACGGTGATCACCGAGTCCTCGCCCCGGTAGCTGGCCAGGTGCTGCATGTAGCTCTTGCGGCTGGAATCCGAATAGAGGGCAGGGCGGTCGGTACGGCCATGGAAGCTGCCCTTGACCACCACGCGCTTGATCGCAGCGCCGGCGTGACGTGCACCCGGATCGGTCTGCAGCTTGGCGTTGACGTCGGCGATGCGCGCGGCCAGGCCGACGGCTTCGGAGCCGGAATTCAGGCACATGAAACGGGCGAACGGGCAGCCGCCACGGCGGTGGCCGATCTCGGCGCGCAGGGCGGTGATGAAGCGCTGCTGCGACAGGCTGGGGGTCATGATGTTGGCCATCACCTGTGGGCGCGCCATGGCTTCCAGCACGGCGTCCGGGGTGTGCCCGAAGCCGAGCATGCCGTAGCCGCCGGCGTCGTACAGCACGGCGCCCTTCAGGGTGACCACCCATGGGCCGCGCGCGGCCAGCGCCACGTAGGGGGTCACCGCGTCATCGGCATAGAAATTGACGAATCCGTCCTGCATCGCGTCGATCTGTGCCTGTTCGTCCTGTGCCAGCAGCGGCCCCAGGTCGGCCTGCACGCGCGCGAATTCCTCGGCGGCGGCGTCCACTGCGGCGATCAGCTGCGGGTGGTTGGCGGACAGGGCGGTCAGGGTGGCATCGTCCAGGCCGGTAGTGAGGCGGGTGCCGGGCTGGTTGCGCAGGGGGGCGAGGCGTTCGATGAAGCTCATTGCAGATCTCCTGAAACAATGGGTCGCACGGGCCATCAAAAGCAAAACGCGCGTCATCACGCGCGCTTGGGGCAGGCTCGTGCAGCGGACTTCCGGTTCGATGCTAGCACTTGTTTTTTTGCGCGATAACCCCGCAGAAACCTGCTGCATAGCAGCATTTTGCGCGACGTTCGCCGCGAAGTGCGCCGGCTCGCAGACGCTGGACGTACAATGCGCGCCATTGTCGACCTGTTGCCGCCCACCGCCTTGAAGAAGTCCGATTTCCACTACGACCTGCCGGCTGAACTGATCGCGCAGGCTCCCCTTGCCGAACGCTCCGCCAGCCGCCTGCTGCTGGTACCGCCGGCACCTGCCGCCTTCACCGACCTGCAGGTGCGTGACCTGCCGTCGCTGCTGCAGCCGGGCGACCTGCTGGTGTTCAACGACACCCGGGTGATTCCGGCGCGCCTGTTCGGGCAGAAGGCCAGCGGCGGCCGCGTGGAGATCCTGATCGAGCGCCTGCTCGGCGGTCAGCAGGCGCGTGCGCAGGTCGGCGCCAGCAAGTCGCCGAAGGCCGGCAGTCGCATCGCGCTGGATGCCGGTGGCGAAGCCGAGGTGCTGGGCCGCGATGGCGAGTTCTACGTGCTGCAGTTCCATGTGCCGGAGTCGCTGGAGCAGTGGCTGCTGCATGCCGGCCGCCTGCCGTTGCCGCCCTACATCCAGCGCGAGCCGGGCGTGGACGACCGCGAGCGGTACCAGACCGTGTTCGCGCGCGAGGTAGGCGCGGTGGCAGCACCGACCGCCGGCCTGCATTTCGACGAGCCGCTGCTGGCGGCGCTGAAGGACAAGGGCGTGGAGTTCGGCCACGTCACCCTGCATGTGGGTGCGGGCACCTTCCAGCCGGTGCGCGCCGATGACCTGAAGGACCACGTGATGCACCGCGAGTGGCTGAACGTCGGCGCCGAACTGGTGCAGCAGGTGCGGCGCACGCGCGCCGGCGGCGGCCGGGTGATCGGCGTCGGCACCACCGTGGTGCGCGCGCTGGAAAGCGCGATGCGCGATGGCGAGCTGCTGCCGTTCGCCGGCGAGACCCAGATCTTCATCACCCCGGGCTACCGCATCCGCAGCGTCGACGCGATGGTGACCAATTTCCACCTGCCGGAAAGCACGCTGCTGATGATGATCTCGGCGTTTGCAGGCAAGGACCGCGTGTTCGAGGCCTACCGGCACGCGATTGAGCAGCGCTACCGCTTCTTCAGCTACGGCGACGCGATGCTGCTGTTCCCGCAGGCGGAGTAGGGGCTGACCTCTGCTTGCTTGTGGTGGGTGCGCACCGTTGGTGCGCACTTGCAGGTGCCTGGAGACCAGGAAAGCCACGCATGGCGTGGCTCTACTGCCGTGCCGTTCAGGCCTGAATGGGCGGTCGAGCCGGTTTTGGGAGACAATGAGCAACTATTTGCCCGAATGACCGCTCCATGTCCCGACTGCAGTTCCAGCTCCAGACCCGCGATGGCCGTGCCCGCCGTGGCCGCCTGACCTTCCCGCGTGGCACGGTGGAAACGCCGGCCTTCATGCCGGTGGGGACCTATGGCTCGGTCAAGGGCATCCTGCCGGACCAGGTGCGGGCGCTGGGCGCCGAGATCATCCTCGGCAACACCTTCCACCTGTACCTGCGCCCCGGCCTGGACATCATCGCCGACCACGGCGGGCTGCACGGCTTCTGCCGCTGGGATGGACCGATCCTGACCGACTCCGGTGGTTTCCAGGTGTTCTCGCTGGCCCATCGACGCAAGATCACCGAGCAGGGCGTGACCTTTGCCTCGCCCACCGACGGCGCCCGGGTGTTCCTCGGTCCCGAGGAGAGCATGAAGATCCAGAAGGTGCTCGATTCGGACATCGTGATGATCTTCGACGAGTGCACCCCGTATCCGGCCACCGAAGACGTTGCCCGCCGTTCCATGGAGCTGAGCCTGCGCTGGGCCCAGCGCAGCCGCAACGCGCATGACGAGCTGGGCAACGACGCGGCCTTGTTCGGCATCGTCCAGGGGGGCGTGCACACCGACCTGCGCAGCCGCTCGGCCGACGCCCTGCAGGCGATCGGCTTCGACGGCTACGCCATCGGCGGCCTGGCCGTGGGCGAGCCGGAGCACGAGCGCAATGCCATGCTCGACCACCTGGATCCGGAGCTGCCGGGCGACCGCCCGCGTTACCTGATGGGCGTGGGCCGGCCGGAGGACCTGGTCGAGGGCGTGGCGCGCGGTGTGGACATGTTCGACTGCGTGATGCCGACCCGTAATGCGCGCAACGGCCACTATTTCACCTCGTTCGGCACCGTTCGCATCCGCAATTCCCAGTACGCGCGGGACATGGACCCGATCGAGCCGGGCTGCGGCTGCGTGGCCTGCACCGGCGGTTACACCCGGTCCTACCTGCGCCACCTGGACCGCTGCAACGAGATGCTGGCGCCGATGCTGGGCACCCTGCACAACCTGTTCTATTACGAAAAGCTCATGGCCGACATCCGTGCCGCGATCGAGGCGGGAACCTTCCTGGCCTTCCGCGAGTCCTTCTACGCGGCACGCGGAGCGGTGGCCCCGCCGCTGTAACCCCGGCGCCCCCCTGCCGAACGGCCCAAGGACGAACGCCCGGGGCCGTGGCATACTTCAAGGCTGACCCAGATCCGCGGTCGACACCCCCGCCCCTCAAGGGACGGGAGCGCCGCCCAACCAAAGGACCAACGATGAACCTGCTTGCTTTCCTGATTCCCGCCGCCCACGCCCAGGCCGCCGGCGGCCAACCGCAGGGCATGGGCCTGACCACGCTGCTGTTCCCGATCATCCTGATCGCCATCATGTACTTCCTGATGATCCGCCCGCAGATGAAGCGGCAGAAGGAGCACAAGGCCATGCTGGAGAAGATCAAGCGCGGCGATGAAGTGCTGACCAACGGCGGCATCGCCGGCAAGGTCACCGACATCGGCGACCACTTCATCACCGTCGAAGTGGCCGACAACGTGCGCATCCGCGTGCAGAAGGGCGCTGTCGGCAGCGTGCTGCCGACCGGCACCCTGGATTCGGCCAAGTAAGCCACTCCCTTTCCGAAGCACAACCGCGGCGCCGGGGATGGCGCCGCGCGGGACCCAAGCAATGCTCGAATTTCCACGCTGGAAGTACGTCGTCATCCTGATCGTACTGGCGCTCAGCGCGCTGTACGCGCTGCCCAACATCTACCAGAAGGACCCGGCCATCCAGATCACCGCCAACCGTGGCGGGCAGATCGACGATGCGCTGCGCGACCGTGTGCTGGCCGACCTGAAAAAGGCCGGCATCGCCACCATCGGTGCCGACAAGGAAGGGGAAAGCCTGATCGTCCGCCTGTCGGACCTGAAGTCGCAGTCCGCTGCCAGCGACGTCCTGCGTGACACCGTCGGCGAGAAGTACACCGTGGCGCTGAACCTGGCTTCGACCGTGCCCGACTGGCTGGCCAACCTCGGCGGTCGCCCGATGGTGCTGGGCCTGGACCTGCAGGGCGGCGTGCATTTCGTGCTGCAGGTCGACCAGAAGGCTGCCCTCGACAAGCGCCTGGATGCCTATACCGAAGACGTGCGCAGCACCCTGCGTGACGCGCGCATCGCCTACCAGTCGGTGGAACGCCGCGCCGACAACAGCATCGTGGCCAACCTGAGCCCATCCGCCGGCGATGACGCCGCGCAGCGCGCCCGCGCCGCGCTGGTCAAGGCGCAGCCGACCCTCGGCTATGACGTCAGCGGCAACCGCATCACGGTCACCGTGCCGGAGACCGAGATCACGCAGATCGCCAACGGCGCCATCGAGCAGAACATCAACACCCTGCGCAACCGCGTGAACCAGCTCGGCGTGGCCGAGCCGATCATCCAGCGCCAGGGTGCCGACCGCGTGGTCGTGCAGCTGCCGGGCGTGCAGGACACCGCCGAAGCCAAGCGCATGATCGGTGCCACCGCCACCCTGGAATACCGTGCGGTGGTTGAAGGCAATGCGCAGGACGCCATCAACTCCGGCCGCATTCCGCCGGAAGCGAAGGTCTACCAGCAGCGCGACGGCCGTGGCCCGATCCTGCTGAACAAGCGCGTGATCGTCACCGGTGACCAGATGGTTGGTGCGCAGGCGGTGACCGATTCGAACAGCGGCTCGCCGGCGGTCAGCGTGACGCTGAACAACGTCGGTGGCCAGCGCATGTTCGACTTCACCAGCGCCAACGTGAACAAGCCGATGGCGGTGGTCTACACCGAGCGCGTGCCGACCGTGACCGTCGTCGACGGCCAGGAAGTGCGTGGCTTCAAGGTCAACGAGGAAGTGATCTCGGTGGCCAACATCAACGGCGTGTTCGGCAAGAACTTCCAGACCACCGGCCTGCAGAAGAAGGAAGCCGAAGACCTGGCCAAGCTGCTGAAGTCGGGTTCGCTGGCTGCGCCGATGGACTTCGTCGAGGAGCGCGTGGTCGGCCCGAGCCTCGGCGCCGAGAACGTCAAGAACGGCATGCGCGCGGTGGTGTTCGCGTTCCTTTTCACCCTGGTGTTCTTCAGCGTGTACTACCGCATGTTCGGTGTGATCACCTCGGCAGCGATGCTGTTCAACCTGCTGATCGTAGTGGCGGTGATGTCGCTGTTCGGTGCCACCATGACCCTGCCGGGCTTTGCCGGCCTGGCGTTGTCGGTCGGCCTGTCGGTGGACGCCAACGTGCTGATCAACGAGCGTATCCGTGAAGAGCTGCGAGCCGGTGTGCCGGGCAAGACGGCGATCGTGACCGGTTACGAGCGTGCCTCGGGCACCATCCTCGACGCCAACCTGACCGGCCTGATCGTCGGCGTGGCGCTGTTTGCATTCGGTACCGGTCCGCTGAAGGGCTTCGCGCTGACCATGATCATCGGTATTTTCGCCTCCATGTTCACCGCGATCACCGTGTCGCGTGCGCTGGCGACGCTGATCTACGGCCGTCGCAAGAAGCTCCAGAACGTGGCCATCTGACGGGACGACACGCACAATGAAACTGTTTCCGCTGCACATCCTCCCGAACGACACCAAGATCGACTTCATGCGCTGGCGCCATGTCGCCATGGCAGTCACCATCGTGGTGTTCCTGGCCTCGGTCGCCATCATCGGCATCAAGGGCTTCAACTACGCGCTGGACTTCACCGGCGGCACCCTGATCGAAGCCCGCTTCGACAAGGCGGTGGATGTTGAGCAGGTCCGCACCAAGCTCGAGCAGAGTGGCTTCGAAGGGGCCCAGGTGCAGAGCGTCGGTGGCAACACCGACCTGCTGATCCGCCTGGCCCCGCACGGCGAGCATGCTCCGGGTACCGGCGACGCCGCCCACGAGGACAAGGCCACGGCCGCTGCCGTGGTGAAGGCGTTGTCCACTGCCGACAATCAGGCCACCGTGCTCCGCAACGAGTTCGTGGGCCCGCAGATCGGCAAGGACCTGGCGATGAATGGCCTGTATGCCACCATCTTCATGCTGGCCGGCTTCCTGATCTACATCGCGGTGCGCTTCGAGTGGAAGTTCGCGGTCACCGCCAGCATCGTGGCGATGTTCGACCTGATTGTGACGGTCGCTTACGTGTCCCTGCTGGGCCGTGAGTTCGACCTGACCGTGCTGGCCGGCCTGCTGTCGGTGATGGGCTTTGCGATCAACGACATCATCGTGGTCTTCGACCGCGTCCGTGAGAACTTCCGCAGCCTGCGCGTGGATTCGATGGAAGTGCTGAACCGTTCGATCAACCAGACGCTGTCGCGTACGGTGATCACTGCGGTGATGTTCTTCCTGTCCGCGCTTGCCCTGTACCTGTACGGCGGCAGCTCGATGGAAGGCCTGGCCGAGACGCATATGATCGGTGCGGTGATCGTGGTGCTGTCCTCGATCCTGGTGGCAGTGCCGATGCTGACGATCGGTTTCCTGCGCGTCAGCAAGCAGGACCTGCTGCCGAAGGCGAAGGACGTTGAGGCCCTGGCCCGTCGCCCGTAACCGTTCGCGCTGCACGCAACCCACAGAGAACCCCGCGCAAGCGGGGTTTTTTGTGTTGCAGGGCTTGCAGCCCTGCACCCACGGTAGTGCCGGCCGCTGGCCGGCAACAGCAACAGCAACAGCAACAGCAACAGCAACAGCAACAGCAAGAGCGTGCCTTCCGTGGGTGGGCGGGGCGGTGTCGGAGTGCGGGGACGCCGCAAGTACGTCCGTGTAGGCTTGGCAGCCGCATCCATGCGGCTGACTGATCTGGCCCCCCGTCAGCGGACGCCAAGAAGCGATACTTTGATCGCACTTGGAGGTCCCTTATGTCCCGTATCACCCGTCGTAGCTATACCGATGAGTTCAAGCACCAAGCCGTGGAGTTGGCCGAGTCGCTCGGGCCTGCCGCAGCAGCCCGTCAGCTGGAGATGTCGGTCAAGACGCTGGCAAATTGGCTTGACGCGGTCCGTGCTGGCCGGTCTCTGACCTCTGAGGCTCGCAGGCCAACCACCGACCTGGAAAGCGAGATCAGCCGCCTTCGGGCCGAGAACGCCAATCTGAAGATGGAGCGGGAAATCCTAAAAAAAGCGGCGGCGTTCTTTGCCAGAGAGTCCAAGTGAGGTACGCCTTCGTCGCCAGTCAAAGGACTCACTACCCGACCAGGTTGTTGTGTCGGGTTCTTGGGGTTTCTGTCTCTGGATTCCATGATTACCTGCGTCGGCAATGTGCCCAAGCGTGCGATGCCGATTCGGCCCTGCGTACCGAGCTTCGGGCCATTCATGTGACCAGCAAGCGCAGTTATGGGCGACGTCGGCTGGTCAGGGCCTTACGAGCCAGGAATCATCCAGTCGGCCACAAGCGCGTGGCACGGTTAATGGCCGAGGAGCGAATCCAGGGCAAGACCAAAGGCCGATTCCGACCCAAGTCCTCCGGCGGCTCATCTCAGCTCGCCCCCAACCTGCTGGATCGGCAATTTGCCCCCGGAACCGGACCGACGGCGTGGGTCGGGGATATCACGTATGTCCCCACCCGCCAGGGATGGCTGCATCTGGCCGTGGTCATCAGCGTCCAGACCCGGCAGGTGCTGGGCTACAGCGTTTCCAAGCGTCTGACTGAAGAGCTGGTGGTGAAAGCATTTGCCAATGCCTGGGCTCTGCATCCACAACGACCCGGCCTGATCTTCCATTCAGATCGTGGTGGGCAGTACTGGGGGAACGAGTTTCGCCAGCTGCTGCAGTCCCATGACGTGGTCCAAAGCATGAGCCGGCCTGGCAATTGCTGGGACAACGCGGTGGCCGAGAGCTTCTTTGCGACGCTCAAGACAGAAGAGGCTGCCGAGCCTTACGCCAGTAGGGAACAAGCCAGCCAGTGCATCGCTGCTTACATCCACGGCTTCTACAATCCAGCCCGGCTACACTCGGCGCTGGGCTACCACTCGCCTAACAACTACGCCCGGCAGCTCCGGGCTGCCGCCTGAAACGGCTTCATGGCGTCCGTTTTCAGGGGGCCAGATCAGTCCGCGGCATGGATGCCGCGGCCAAGCCCCCATGGACGGGTTAACGGCGTCCCCCGCAACCGGACCCACCCCGGCATCCCTCAGTAGCCCGGCTTTTGACGTTGCTGTTGAGGTTGCCGGCCAGCGGCCGGCACTACCGCAGGTGCAGGGTGCAACCCTGCAAAAGAAACACCACCCTACGCCAGCGTCGGTTGTGCAATCTTCCCCCGCGCACTACGATCCTGCGGTTCGCGCGCGTGCGCGCCCTTACTCCTGCTGAGCGCCCCGCGCGCCGCATCTGCCAACCCGAGGTATCCATGGTCATCAAACCGCGCGTCCGCGGCTTCATCTGCGTCACCACCCACCCGACCGGCTGCGAGGCCGCGGTCAAGCAGCAGATCGACTACATCCGTGCGCGCCCGCCGATCCAGAACGGTCCCAAGCGTGTGCTGGTGATCGGCGCGTCCACCGGCTACGGCCTGGCTGCGCGCATCACCGCTGCCTTCGGCAGTGGTGCTGCCACCCTCGGCATCTTCTTCGAACGCCCGGGCAGCGAGACCAAGCCGGGTACCGCGGGCTGGTACAACTCGGCCGCGTTCCACAAGTACGCCGACGAAGCCGGCCTGTACGCCAAGAGCATCAATGGCGATGCCTTCTCCGATGAAGTGAAGGCGAAGACCATCGAAATGATCAAGGCCGATCTGGGCCAGGTCGACCAGGTTGTCTACAGCCTGGCCGCGCCGCGCCGCAAGCACCCGAAGACCGGCGAGATCATCAGCTCCACGTTGAAGCCGATCGGCGAGCCGATCACCCTGCGCGGGCTGGATACCGACAAGGAAGTGATCACCGAGACCACCCTGCAGCCGGCCACCCCGGAAGAAATCGCCGGCACCGTCGCGGTGATGGGCGGCGAGGACTGGCAGATGTGGATCGATGCGCTGGCCGATGCCGGCGTGCTGGCCAATGGTTGTACCACCACGGCCTTCACCTACGTGGGCGAAGAGATCACCCAGGCGATCTACTGGAATGGCTCGATCGGCGCGGCCAAGAAGGACCTGGACACCAAGGTGCTGGGCCTGCGCGAAAAGCTGGCGAAAATCGGCGGCGACGCACGCGTGTCGGTGCTGAAGGCCGTCGTGACCCAGGCCAGCTCGGCCATTCCGACCATGCCGCTGTACCTGTCGCTGCTGTTCAAGGTGATGAAGGAAAAGGGCACCCACGAAGGCTGCATCGAGCAGCTCGACGTGCTGTACGACATCCTTTACGGCGGCAAGTCCGATGGCGTGGCGGTCGATCGCCTGCGCCACGACCTGGTCGATGGCGACGGCCACACCGTCGCGCTGGTCGATGAGGAAGGCCGCCTGCGTGCGGACTACAAGGAAATGGCCGCAGACGTGCAGGGCAAGGTGGTCGCGCTGTGGCCACAGGTGACCAACGAGAACCTGTACGAAATCAGCGACCTGGCCGGTTACAAGGCCGACTTCCTGCGTCTGTTCGGTTTTGGCGTGGAGGGCGTCGACTACGAGGCCGACGTCAACCCGGACGTGAAGATCGGCAACCTGGTCGACATGACCTGATCAAGCAGAAGGCCGGCGAAAGCCGGCCTTCTGGTTTGGTAGTGCCGGCCGCTGGCCGGCAACCCCGGGTACCTGAGGCTGCCGGCCAGCGGCCGGCACTACCCTCGGTTACCCGAATTCGAACCCCATCTCCGGCAACGCCGGGCCGACAAAGTCGCCCTGCACGTAATCCACGCCGGCACTGAACAGCAGCGTCATCGAGTTGGCATCGCTGACGAATTCGGCGATGGTGCGGATGCCCGCTTCCTGAGCACGCGCAGTGATCTGGCTGATGCGGTCGATGTTCTCGCGGGTGGCAGCCAGGTCGCTGGTGAAGCCCCGGTCCAGCTTGAGGAACTGCGGCTGGAAGTGGGCCAGCAGCTGGAACGAGTCCAGCCCGGAACCGAACTGCTCCAGGCCGATGCGGCAGCCCAGTGGCGCCACTTCGGCAAGGAATTGCTGTGCACTGCGCAGGTGGGTGAACACCTTCGCTTCCGGTGCATGCAGCCACAGCCGTTCGCCGGGCACGCCCTGTGCCTGCAGTTCGCGGTGCAGGGTGGCGATCATCTGTGGGTCATCGAACGATTCCGGCGTGACCTTCACCAGCACCTGGGTGGCATGACCCGCACGTGCGCGTTCGCCCAGCACCGCGATCGCCTGCGAAACCACCCAGCGGTTGATGTCGGCCAGCAGGCCGTGTTCCTCGGCGATGCCCAGGAACGCGGTCGGGCTCAGCAGCTCGCCGTTGTTTTCCAGGCGCAGATAGGCTTCGTACAGTTCCAGTGGTTCGCCCTGCAGGTTCAGCACCGGCTGGTAGTGAAGCTGGAAACCGTCGCCGGCCAGCGCCTCGCGGATGCGCGCCACCCAGCGCTGCACACGCTCTTCCTCGACACGGTCGGCGGCAGCCGGGTCGAAGATGCGGCAGGTGTTACCCAGCTCGGCTGCAGCCTGGGTGCATTCGCTGGCGCGCGCCAGCACCTGGCCGATGCTGGCGATCTTCTCACCGACCTGTACGCCACCGATGCTGACCGTCACCGTGGCCGAGCGTGCGCCGATGCTGAAGACGTGCGCGGCGTAGGCTTCTCGGATGCGCTCGGCCAGCGCCACGGTCTGTGCGTAGGGTCCGGCCTGCAGCACGGCGAAATTGTGTTCGCCGAAACGGGCCAGTTGCGCGTCCTCGCCAACCACTTCGGCCAGCAGGGCGGCGAGGGCGCCGATCAGGGTATCGGCCGAGGCCAGGCCGATATCCGGCAGCAGGCGCGCGTAGTGGTCCGGCTCGATCAGCAGCAGGCCGAACTGGCCCTCGCTACGCCCGGCCTGGGCCACCGCGCTTTCCAGCTGCAGCATGAAGGTCGGGCGATTGAGCAGGCCGGTGACCTGGTCGCGCTGGCGCAGGTCCTCGACCTCGCGTGCCAGCTCGGGGTCGAACTCCATGCGGCGGCGGAGCACCACCTGCAGGCAGGACTCGCCTTCGTAGGTGGCCGCCGCAAATTCCATCGTCGCCGGGAACGCACTGCCGTCCTGGTGGCGCGCGTCGAGCTGGTACTGCGGCGGCGGCGCCTCGCCACGGCTGAGGCCCTTCAGCAGCTGCTTGAAGCCCTCCACGTGTTGGGCAGCGACCATGTCCAGCAGCGAAATGCCTTCGATGTCGTCGAATTGCTCGTAGCCGAACATCTCCAGGTAGGCGTCGTTGGCGCGGATGTGCATGCCTTCATGCACGTAGGCGATGGGGTCGCGCGAGGAGGCGATCAGCGCGTCGCAGCGGCGCTCGGTCTCGCGCATCTGCGCCTCGATGCGGCGCAGGCCGCGGCGTGCCTGCAGGTCGACCCACTGGTCGCGGACCACGGCGAGCAGGTGCTCGGGGCGCTGGCGCAGGGCGAGGGCACGGATGCCATGGCTGCTGGCCTGCACCAGTTCGTCCTCGTCGATGCGCTCGGCCAGCAGCACCAGCGGGATGTCCTTGCCGCTGGCGGCGATGTGCTGGGCTGCCAGCTGCAGCGGAATGCCCTGCGACGGCGAGGCCAGCACCAGGTCGATGGCCTGGCTGGTCAGCACCTGGGCCAGCTCGGCCGCATCCTGCGGGCGCCACGGGCGTACCGCGATGCCGCTGTTGCGCAGGGTGCTGACGATGGCTTCGGCATTCTCGCCGCTGTCATCGACGATCAGCAGGCGGATGGTGATGTCGTTCGCGTTCTGCATGCACTGCTCCCCAATCTGCGAATCTAGATACACGATGCGCGGCGAACCGTCCATGCGCGTACCCCTTGCGCGCATGGAACGGCGAAGTGGTTCACACCACGCCGCCCGCTGCGTGGCCGCTGGCCCAGGCCCATTGGAAGTTGTAGCCGCCCAGCCAGCCGGTCACGTCCAGCACCTCGCCAACGAAGTGCAGGCCGGGGACGCGCTTGGATTCCATCGTTGAGGATGACACTTCGGCGGTGTCCACGCCGCCCAGGGTGACCTCGGCGGTGCGGTAGCCTTCGGTGCCGCTGGCCACCAGCGGGAATGCGCCCAGCAGCTGCGCAGCCTGGCGCAGCACCGGCTCGTCCAGCTGGCGCACGGGGCGGTTGGGCAGCCAGTGCTCGCACAGCCGCTGTGCCAGCCGCTTCGGCAGTACCTCGCCCAGCACCGTGCGCAGCTCGGCGGCGGGGCGGTCGCGCTTCATCTGGCGCAGCCACTCGCCGGCATCCTGGCCCGGCAACAGGTCCAGCTCCAGCGCATCGCCGGGCCGCCAGAACGAAGAGATCTGCAGGATGGCCGGACCGCTCACGCCACGGTGGGTCAGCAGCATGAAGTTCTGGAAGCTCTTGCCGTTGCAGCGCGCCTCGATCGGTAGCGCCACGCCGCTGAGGTCGGCCAACCGTTCCTGGTGCTTGCCGCTGAGGGTCAGCGGCACCAGCCCGGCGCGGGTCGGCAGCACCTGGTGGCCGAACTGGCGGGCCACTTCATAGCCAAAGCCGCTGGCACCCATGCTGGGAATCGACAGGCCGCCGGTGGCAACCACCAGCGAGGCGCAATGGAACAGCCCGTGCGTGGTGTGCACGCGGAAACCATCGCTGCCATGCTCGATGCGCTGCACGCTGCAGTCGGTACGGATCTGCACGCCGGCCGCCTGGCATTCGTCCACCAGCATTTTCACGATCTGCTTGGAGGAGACATCGCAGAACAGCTGCCCCAGTTCCTTTTCGTGATACGCGATGCCGTGCTTGTGCACCAACTCGATGAAGTGCCAGGGCGTGTAGCGGGCCAGCGCCGACTTGCAGAAGTGCGGGTTGGCCGACAGGAAGTTGGCCGGGGTGGTGCCGGTGTTGGTGAAGTTGCAGCGGCCACCGCCGGACATCAGGATCTTCTTGCCGACCTTGTTGGCATGGTCGATCACCTGCACCTGGCGGCCGCGCTGGCCAGCCGTGATCGCGGTCATGAGCCCGGCTGCGCCGGCGCCGATGACCACCACGTCACAACGGATCGTGCTCATGCCTTGGCGCGCTTGCGCCAGGTCGGGATCACGTCGAGCTGCATCTGATCGTTGAGCAGCTGCACTTCACCGTCCTGGATCAGCACGCTCCAGCGCATCGCGCGCTGGATCTGCTGGCCCCACAGTTCTACGAAGGCACCGTCGAGGTCGACCACCGAGAGGTTGTCGAAGCGCGCCAGGCCCTTGCTCTGCTTGCCCCACCAGATCTCCGAGGCGTTGCCGCCATAGTTGACCACCTGCACCTGGCGGCTGCGGTTGCTGGCCTTGCGGATGCGCGATTCGTCCGGATGGCCCAGGTCGATCCACTGCAGGATGTCGCCGGTGTAGTCGTGTTCCCACAGATCGGGTTCGTCATCGGTGCTCAGGCCGCGGCCGAACTCCAGGCGGTCGCCGGCGTTCAGCGCGAAGGCGAGCAGGCGCACCATCAGGCGCTCGTCGGTCTCGGACGGATGCTGGGCCAGGGTCAGGTTGTGGGTCGCGTAGTAGCCGCGATCCATGTCGCTGATCTGCAGTTCGGCCTTGCGGATGGTGGCGGTAAGAGCCATGGGGGGTCCGTGGACTAAAGACAACAATGATAGAGGTTTGCTCCGGGGGTGTCCGTGGCCGGGCTGTCTGCGCAGCGTCAACGGTGGCACGCTTGCGTTCTTTCCCGTGGCCGGAGTGGACGCCATGACCTTGCCCAGCCGACTGCAGTTGCCGCCCGGGCCCTGGGCCACCCTGCTGGATGGCCTGTGTGCACGTTTCCCGCGCATCGCGCCCGCGCAATGGCAGGATCGCTTCGCGCGTGGCCGTGTGCTGGATGCGCAGGGCAGGGCGCTCACTGCGGACACGCCCTGGCAGGTCGGGCGGGAGATCCAGTACTTCCGCGAGGTGGCCGACGAACCGGTGATTCCCTTTGTCGAGACCATCGTCCATCTGGATGCGCACCTGCTGGTGGCCGACAAGCCGCATTTCCTGCCGGTGACACCTGCGGGTGGGCATGTGCGCGAGACGCTGCTGGCGCGGCTGGTCGCCCGCACCGGCAATGCCGATCTGGTACCGCTGCACCGGCTGGATCGGCTGACGACCGGGCTGGTGATGTTCTCGACCCAGCGAGCGTCGCGCGATGCTTACCAGCGCCTGTTCCGTGATCGGCTCATCGAGAAGACCTATGAGGCCCTGGCACCGGCGCTGCCGGGGCTGGCGTTTCCGTTGCAGCGGGACAGCCGGTTGGTGCCGGGCGAGCCGTTCTTCCGCATGTCCGAAGTGCCCGGTGAGCCCAATGCGCGCAGCCGGATCGAGCTGATCGAGGCCGAAGGGCCGATCTGGCGCTACCGGCTGCTGCCGGAGACCGGCCGCAAGCATCAACTGCGCGTGCACATGGCCATGCTGGGGGCGCCGATCATGGGTGACGACCTGTACCCGCAGCTTCGGCAACGTCCGCCGAACGTCGCCGAGGCGCCGCTGCAGCTGCTGGCGCGGGCCCTGGCCTTCGACGACCCATTGAGCGGCGAACGACGGGCGTTCAGCAGCGGCCGCAGCCTGAGCCTTCCGGCTTAGCGCGGCCAGGCGCTCAGCGGGCCGGGCGTCGCGCCAGCCAGCGGTCCAGCTCGGCGGCGAACAGCTGCCGGTCGCGGGGCCCCAGGGGCGGCGGTCCGCCGGTCTGGACCCCGGCGCCGCGCAGTTCCTCCATGAAATTGCGCATCGACAGCCGCTCGGCCATGTTGTTCGGGGTGTACAGCTGGCCGCGCGGGTTCAGCGCCACGGCCCTCTTCTCCAGCACCAGCGCAGCCAGCGGGATGTCCTGGGTGACCACCAGGTCTCCGGCGGCGACCCGCTCGACGATGGCGCTGTCGGCCACGTCCAGGCCCTGCGGTACCTGGATCGAGCGCAGCCAGCGCGACGGCGGGGTGCGGATCCACTGGTTGGCGACCAGGGTCAGCTCGATCCCGACCCGTTCGGCGGCCCGGAACAGGATGTCGCGAATGACGGTGGGGCAGGCGTCCGCGTCCACCCAGATGCGGGGAGACGCGTGTTCAGCGGGGATTTCAGCTTCAGTCATTTACCCAGTGTAGGGTAGGAAAAACCTGAATGGGGGCTCGGGGTTAGCCGCGATTGGCTGCCAACCCTTGTCACGCCTAGCGGGTGACGTGTTCCCATGAACGTCGGGACTATCGCTTTTTGCAGAAAACACGCGTATCGTGCGACCCACTGTGTTTGCTAGGGTCACCGTGAATCGTGGCCTGGTGCAGTTGATCTCACGATCCGCTCATCGATCCGCTTTACCAACGCCTGCAACTCAGTCTCGGCCCCGATACCCGGTGGCTGCGATTTTTTTCAACATGTGTTTCAGGAGTTAGTAAAATGTCTGAACGTCAGACCGGCACCGTCAAGTGGTTCAACGACGCCAAGGGCTTCGGCTTCATCACCCCGGAAAGCGGCCCGGACCTGTTCGTGCACTTCCGCGCGATCCAGGGCACCGGCTTCAAGACCCTGCAGGAAGGCCAGAAGGTTACCTTCATCGCCGTCCAGGGTCAGAAGGGTATGCAGGCTGACCAGGTGCAGGCGGTCTAATCCGTCTGCTACCGTTGGGTAGCCAGAACGCCGGAGGCGAGAGCTTCCGGCGTTTTTTATTGCCCGCTGTTTTTTGTAGAAATCGAGCCACGCTCGACTGTTCTCAAGGACAGTGGAGCAGGGCTCGACTCTACAAAGGGCATGCAGCCGGCGCGGTAGGATGGCGGCCTTCCCAAGGATCGTCCCCATGCGCATCGTTCATCACCTGGAAAACTCCCGTTCCCTGCGCGTGCTGTGGATGCTGGAGGAGTTGGGGCTGGACTACGAACTGCGCCGCTATCCGCGCGATCCGAAGACGCTGCTGGCGCCGCCGGAACTGCGCAACGTGCATCCGCTCGGCAAGTCGCCGGTGCTGCAGGATGGCGAGCTGGTACTGGCCGAGTCCGGGGCGATCCTCGACTATCTCGCTGACCGTTACGACACGCAGCGCCAGCTGTCGCCGTCACCGATGCCGGCCGACGGCACCGAACGCATCGCGTACCGCTACTGGCTGCACTATGCCGAAGGCTCGGCGATGCCGCCGCTGCTGCTGACCCTGGTGATGGGCCGCATCCGTAATGCGCCCATGCCATTCTTCGCACGCCCGATTGCACGCAGCATTGCCGACAAGGCCGAGCGGGGCTTCGTTGGGCCGCAGCGGCGCCTGCACCTGGACTGGATGGAGCGCCGCCTGGCCGAAAGCCCATGGTTTGCCGGCGAGCGCTTCAGTGCGGCCGACATCCAGATGAGCTTCCCGATCCAGGCTGCTGCCGCGCGCGGTGGCGGTCTCGACGGCAAGCCGGCACTGCGTGGCTTCCTCAAGCGCATCAGCGAGCGGCCTGCTTACCAGCGCGCCGAGGCCCACGGTGGCCATCTGCAGGCGCTCAGCGGCAATTGAGGCCGGCGGCGGTCGCCCCCACCTCCAGAGTCATGGATACCGACAGCCCCCGTTTCGACAACCGCCTGCTGCATGCCCTGCCGGGTGACCCCGAATCCGGCCCGCGCAGGCGCGAAGTGCTGGGTGCCGCCTGGTCGCCCGTGATGCCGACCCCGGTGACGGCGCCCACGCTGTTGGCCTGGGCGCCGGACGTCGCCGAAATGCTTGGCTTCAGTACCGCTGAAGTCGAAAGCGAAGGTTTCGCGCAGGTGTTCGGCGGCAATACGCTGTACGCCGGCATGCAGCCGTGGGCAGCCAACTACGGTGGCCATCAGTTCGGTCACTGGGCCGGCCAGCTCGGCGATGGGCGTGCGATCTCACTGGGCGAGCTGGTGGCACCCGATGGCCGCCACTGGGAGCTGCAGCTGAAGGGGGCCGGGCCGACGCCTTACTCGCGCGGTGCCGATGGACGGGCAGTGCTGCGCTCGTCGATCCGCGAGTTCCTGTGCAGCGAAGGGATGCACCACCTGGGCGTGCCGACCACGCGCGCGTTGTCGCTGGTCGGTACCGGCGAGGAGGTGGTGCGCGACATGTTCTATGACGGCCACCCGCGTGCCGAGCCTGGTGCCATCGTGTGCCGGGTCTCGCCGTCGTTCCTGCGTTTCGGTTCGTTCGAGCTGCCGGCCTCGCGTGGCGAGACTGCCTTGCTGCAACAGCTGGTGGACACCTGCATCGCCCGTGATTTCCCCGGGCTGGAGGGGCAGGGCGAGGCACGGTACGGCGACTGGTTCGCGCAGATCGCGGTGCGCACCGCCGAGATGATCGCGCACTGGATGCGTGTCGGCTTCGTACATGGCGTGATGAACACCGACAACCTGTCCGTGCTCGGTCTCACACTGGATTACGGCCCCTATGGCTGGGTCGAGGATTTCGATCCGGACTGGACGCCGAACACCACCGACGCCCAGGGGCGCCGCTACCGCTTCGGCACCCAGCCGCAGGTGGCGTACTGGAACCTGAGCCGATTGGCCCAGGCGCTGTCGCCGCTGTTCGCCGATGTCGCACCGCTGCAGGCGGGCCTGGCGGCCTTCCAGTCCACCTTCGTGGCCTGCACGCGTCGCGATGCCGCGGCAAAGCTGGGGCTGGCCGCGGCCGACGATGACGACCTGCAGCTCTACCAGCGCTGGCAGCAGCTGATGCAGGAGGGTGCCATGGACATGACCCTGGCCTGGCGCGCACTGATGCGCATCGACCCGTCGGCAGCGGACGCTACGGTTCTGGACGCGGTGTACTACGACGAGGCGCGGCGACAGGCAGTGCAGGCACCGTTGCAGCACTGGCTGCAGGACTACGCGGAGCGCCTGCGCAGCGATCCGCTGCCGGCCAGCGAACGCGTGGCGAAGATGACGGCGGCCAACCCGCTGTACGTGCTGCGCAACTGGTTGGCGCAGGAAGCGATCGACCGCGCAGAGCAGGGTGACCTCGGCGGTGTGCATGCGCTGCAGGACGTGCTGCGAGACCCATACACCGAGCGCGCAGGGCTCGAGCACTTCGCTGGCAAGCGCCCGGCGTGGGCCGACAACCGCGCCGGTTGCTCGATGCTGTCCTGCAGTTCCTGAGGGTGGGTTTCGGCAGGGCTGCGCCCTGCACCCGCAGAGGCAAGGGCCGAATCCAAAGCCAAAGCCAAAGCCAAAGCCAAAGCCAAAGCGGCTCTGGATTGTTGATGGTCTGGCGGGGCGGTGTGGGGCTGCAGGACACGCCGTAAACCCCCAAACCGGCCCAGCCGCTGGCGGCTGTGCGTTCGGGCGCTTGCGAAGCAGTGCTTCGCAAGCAAAGCGCCCTCACCCCTGGGGGCTCGATGGCGCCATCCATGGCGCCAACGGTCCTGCAGCCCCACACCGCCCCACCTCCGACAGATTCCCGCTGCTGTGGGTATGTGTCGACCTTGGTCGACACGGTCGATCCACGCCATGCGTGGATGCTTTTTGTTCAATTCTCGAAATATTCGATTTCGATGGAGATTCATCCGCGCATGGCGTGGATCCACGACAGATCGCAGGACTCTGTCGAAGGCGGGGTGGGTCCGGTTGCGGGGGCGTGAGCCGCATGGGCCCGAGGCATGCCTCGGGCGGGTTGGGCTGGACGCCCAACCCCGGTCTTGCCGTGTGCGCAGGACAGCGTACACGAGCAAGCGGCGACCGAGCTTACATGGGTGAGGGCGCTTTGCTTGCGACGCACTGCTTCGCAAGCGCCCGAACGCACAGCCGCCAGCGGCTGGGCCGGGCCCCGGAGGGGTACTTGCAGCGTCCCCTGCAACCGGACCCACCCCGCCATCCCACAGAATGCACGCTGTTGCTGTTGCCGTTGAGGTTGCCGGCCAGCGGCCGGCACTACCGCAGGTGCCGGGCGCAGCCCGGCCGAACACCCCCAACAGGCAGCCGGCGCCCGGAACGGGTACCCTATGCCGCCATCAGATAGCCAATGTGACATGACCGACGCCATCGTCGCTCCGCAGTGGGCCTCCCGCCTGCGCGACATCGCCGACTTCCCCAAGCCCGGCATCCTGTTCAAGGACATCATGCCGCTGCTCGCCCACGGCGAGGACTTCCGCGGCGCGATCACCGCGATGGCCGACCGTTGGCGCGACCAGAAGCTGGACGCGGTGGTCGGCATCGAATCGCGTGGTTTCATCCTCGGCGCCGCGATGGCGCTGGAGCTTGGCGTCGGCTTCGTGCCGGTGCGCAAGCCGGGCAAGCTGCCGGGCCAGGTGCTGCGCGAGGAATACACGCTGGAGTACCGCAGCGACTGCATCGAAGTGCACGCCGACGCGTTGCCGTCCGGTGCCCGCGTCGCGATCATCGATGACGTGCTGGCCACCGGCGGCACGCTGGTCGCTGCGTTGTCGCTGGTGCGCCGCCTGGGTGTTGAAGTGGTCGGCGCCGGTGTGCTGGTCGAGCTCGATGGCCTGGGCGGCCGGGCCCGCTGGGAGGCGGGCTTGCCACTGCACACCGAACTGGTGTTCTGATCGAAGGGTGAATGCCAACCAAGGTTGGCATCTACCAGAGCGAAGAGCCGGGAGCCGGTCGTTGCCAACCGTGGTTGGCAACCCGGCTTCAATCACATCATCCGCACGCGGAAGCGACGGCCCTTGATCTTGCCGGCTTCCAGCCTGGCGACGGCCTTGTTGGCCTGTTCACGCGCGATCGCCACGTAGGAGCGGGTCGGGAAGATCGCGATCTTGCCGATGAACTTGCTCGACAGGCCGGCATCGCCGGTCAGTGCGCCGAGGATGTCGCCCGGGCGCAGCTTGTCGGTCTTGCCGCCGTCAATCCGCAGGGTGCGCATCGCCGCCTGCGGCAACTCGGCCGGGCGCGAGGTCGCCAGTGGCGTCTTCTGCCAGTCCAGCGGTTGCCCCAGCTGCGCTTCGATGGCTTCGGCGCGGGTCTTTTCGCGGCCAGCCACCAGGCTGATCGCCAGGCCGCTGGCACCGGCACGACCGGTACGGCCCACGCGATGCTGGTAGCTCTCCACGTCGGTCGGCAGTTCGTAGTTGATCACCGCCGCCAGCTCTTCCACGTCCAGTCCGCGCGCGGCGACGTCGCTGGCGACCAGCACGTTGCAGCTGCGGTTGGCCAGCCGCAACAGCACTTCCTCACGGTCGCGCTGCTCCATGTCGCCGTGCAGGGCGAGTGCGGAGAAGCCGAACTGCTGCAGCGAGTTGGCCACTTCGTCCACGTCCTTGCGGGTGTTGCAGAACACCACCGCCGATTCCGGCGCGTACTTCAGCAGCAGGCCGGCCAGCGCCTTCTGGCGATGCACCGGTTCCACCTCGCAGAACAGGTGGCGGATGGCCGGTGCCTGGTCGGCACCTTCCACGGTCACCTCCACCGCGTCGCGCAGCAGGTCACGCGCCATGGCGCGGATGCTGTCGGGGAAGGTGGCGGAGAACAGCAGGCTCTGGCGATCCCTGTGGGTGCGGCCGGCGATCTCGCGGATCGGCTCCTCGAAGCCCATGTCGAGCATGCGGTCGGCCTCGTCCAGCACCAGCGTGCGCACCGCGCCCAGGTTCAGCGCGCGCTTGCGTGCCAGCTCCTGCACGCGGCCGGGCGTACCCACCACCACGTGCGGGTCGTGGCCTTCCAGCGAGGCCAGCTGCGGGCCCAGCGGCACGCCGCCTACCAGCAGCAACAGCTTCAGGTTGGGAATGCCGGTGGCCAGCTTGCGGATCTGCTTGCCGACCTGGTCGGCGAGTTCGCGGGTCGGGCACAGGACCAGCGCCTGCACGCGGATCAGGCTGGGGTCGACGGCCTGCAGCAGGCCCAGCCCGAAGGCGGCGGTCTTGCCGCTGCCGGTCGGCGCCTGTGCGATCACATCGTGGCCATCGAGGATGGCCGGCAGGCTCTGCGCCTGCACGGGGGTGAGGGTGGTGTAGCCGAGGGCGTCCAGGCCGGGCTGCAGGGCCGGGCTCAGCGGCAGGGTCGAGAAGTCAGTCATGGCGCATTGTACCTGCCTGCGCGGCAGCGCCCGTCCTGGGCCGCCATCCACGCATGGCGTGGATCTACGGGTGGGTGCCGACCGTTGGTCGGCACGCCCTGCTCAGCCCAGCACCGCCAACACACCCTGGTGGATCGCCAGGCCACCGAACAGCAGCCAGGCGAACAGGATCAGCGCCAGCAGCAGTGGCTTCAGGCCGGCCTGGCGCAGCGCCGAGACATGGGTGGTCAGGCCCAGCGCGGCCATCGCCATCGCCAGCAGCACGGTATCCAACTGCACCAGCCCGGCCTGCAGGCTGGCCGGCAGCAGGTGCAGCGAATTGAAACCGGCCACTGCCACGAAACCGAACGCGAACCACGGCACTACGATGCGCGCCTTGCTGCCGTCGGCGCCGGCCTTGCCGCCACGCGCCAGCCACAACGACAACACGACCAGGAACGGCGCCAGCAGCATCACCCGCACCATCTTGGTGATCACCGCAGTATCGGCGGCGGCTTCGCTGACCGTGCGGCCGGCGGCCACCACCTGCGCCACTTCGTGCACCGTCGCACCAGTGAACAGGCCGTACTGCCGCGCGTCCATCGCCAGCCAGCCGTGCGACTGCACCAGCGCATACAGCGCCGGGTACAGGAACATCGCCAGCGTGCCGAACACCACGACGGTAGAAACCGCGACAGTGACCTGCGCAGCGCGGCCACGCACCACCGGTTCGGCGGCCATCACCGCTGCCGCACCGCAGATCGCGCTCCCGGCGCCGATCAGCATTGCCGCCTCGCGTTCCATCTTGAACACACGTACGCCCAGCCAGCAGGCCAGGCCGAAGGTGCTGGCGACCACCAGCACGTCCATCAGCACGCCGCTGACGCCGACATGGCCGATGTCCTGGAAGGTCAGGCGCAGGCCGTACAGCACGATGCCGGCGCGCAGCAGCCAGTGCTTGGAGAAGCCGACACCGGCCGCGCTGCTCGGTGCCAGCCGCGGGTACAGGGTGTTGCCGACCACGATGCCGGCCACGATGGCGACGGTCAGTGCACTCAGGCCATGCGCCTGCAACCAGGGAAGCTCGGCCAGGTACAGCGATGCCGCCGCGATCAGGCCCACCAGCAGAAGGCCGGGCAGGCGCTGCTGCCAGCGTTGGCGCAGGGCGGGCAGGGACCAGGAGGAGAGAGCGGGGGCGTTCATGGCAGGGGTAGGGCTGTAGTGACGGGGCAAGCGTGTGCCTTCGTCCCTGACCTGTAAAACGAATAATATGGGTGAAACCTACCTATCAAGCGGGTAAATGCCATGCGCCTGACCTTGCGCCAGCTGCAAGTCTTCGTCGCCATCGCCGACCACGGCAGCACCACCGCCGCCGGCCAGGCCATCGCGCTCTCGCAGTCGGCCAGCAGCGCCGCCCTGCAGGAACTGGAGGCGCACTTCGGTACGCCGCTGTTCGACCGCATCGGCCGTCGCCTGGCGCTGAACGGGCACGGCCGCGCACTGCTGGAGCCGGCGCGCACCCTGCTGGTCAATGCCGCTGATCTGGAGCGGCAGCTGGCCGCCGGCGGAGACCCGTCGCAAGGGGCACCGCTGCGGTTGGTACTGGCCGCCAGTACCACCATCGGCAACTACCTGCTGCCGCAGCGCATCGCTGAGCTGCTGCGGCAGGCGCCGCAGGCCGAAGTCGACCTGCGCATCGACAACAGTGCTGGCGTAGTCGCCGCTGTGCAGCGCCTGGACGTCGACGCCGGCCTGATCGAAGGCCCGTGCCATGAGCGCGGTTTGCAGGTCACGGCATGGCAGCAGGATCCGCTGGTGATCGTCGGCGCCGCCGACGCCCCCCCGCGCTGGTCGTTGGACGAACTGCGCCGCGCCCGCTGGCTGCTGCGCGAACCCGGCTCCGGCACCCGCGAGGCAGTGGAACAGGCGCTGTTGCCGCACCTGCGCGGCTTCGCCCAGACCCTGCAGCTGGGCAATACCGAAGCGATCAAGCAGGCTGCGATCGCCGGCCTCGGATTGGCCTGCCTTTCGCGTCACGCGCTGGAAGAGCCGCTGGCGCTGGGCCGCCTGCGCGTGCTCGAGACGCCGCTGCCCGCCCTTCAGCGCACCCTGTGGCTGGTGCGCCACCCGGGCAAGCAATGGCTGCCGGGGTTGCAGGCGTTGCTGGGGGAGGTGGAGTAGCAGGGATCGGTCTTGCACTGCACGAATTCCACGAAGGAGTCAGAGCCCGTTGCGCAGCAACGGGATCCGACCCCGACAGATCGACAGGCCTTGCAGCGCTCATCCACGCGTGGCCTGGATCTGCCGTGTCGACCAAGGTCGACACCCACCCGCGCAGAATGCCGTTCCGACAGATCGCGGGAAACTGTCAGAGGCGGGGCGGTGTGGGTCTGCAGGACCGTTGGCGCCATGGATGGCGCCATCGAGCCCCCAAGGAGGGGTTTACGGCGTGTCCTGCAGACCCGCACCGCCCCGGCATCCCACAGGAAACCAGCTTTTGACGTTGCCGTTGAGGTTGCCGGCCAGCGGCCGGCACTACCGCGGGTGCCGGGTGCAACCCGGCCGACGCCCCCAACCCGTACAATATCCGGATGCCTCTGATTACTCTGCAGAACGTCGACTTCAGCGTCGGCGGCCCGTTGTTGCTGGAGAAGGCCGAACTGTCGATCGAGCCGGGCGAACGCATCGCCCTGATCGGCCGCAACGGCGCCGGCAAATCCACCCTGCTCAAGCTGCTGTCCGGCGATCACAAGCCCGATGACGGGGAAGTCCGCGTACAGCAGGGCGTGCGCGTCACCCGCCTGGAGCAGGAAGTGCCACATGGCGCCGCCGGCTCGGTGTTCGACGTCGTCGCCGATGGCCTCGGTGAACTGGGCCAGTGGCTGGCCGAATTCCATCACCTGAGCCACGCCGAAGTATTTGATGGCGAAGCACTGGGCAACGTGCAGGCCAAGATCGACGCCGCCAACGGCTGGGGCCTCGATCAGCGCGTCAGCGAAACCCTGACCAAGCTCGACCTGGACGGCGAGGCCGAGTTCGGCCGCCTGTCCGGCGGCATGAAGCGCCGCGTGCTGCTCGCCCGCGCGCTGGTGTCCAGCCCCGACGTGCTGCTGCTGGACGAACCGACCAACCACCTCGATATCGAAGCCATCGACTGGCTCGAAGCGTTCCTGAAGGGTTGGAGCGGCAGCGTGGTGTTCGTTACCCATGACCGCCGCTTCCTGCGTGCACTGGCCACCCGCATCGTCGAGATCGACCGTGGCCAGGTCACCAGCTGGCCGGGCGACTGGGCCAACTACGAGCGTCGCCGGGAGGAACGCCTCAACGCGCAGGCGCAGGAAAACGCGCGCTTCGACAAGCTGCTGGCGCAGGAAGAAGTCTGGATCCGCCAAGGCATCAAGGCGCGCCGCACCCGCGATGAGGGCCGCGTGCGCCGCCTGAAGGCGATGCGCGTGGAGCGTTCGCAGCGCCGTGATCTCAGCGGCAACGTCAAGATGGAAGCCGCACAGGGCATCAGCTCTGGCAAGAAGGTCATCGACGTCAAGGATATTTCGTTCGCCTTCGGTGAGCGCACCATGGTCCGCGACTTCACCACCACCATCATGCGCGGCGACCGCATCGGCCTGATCGGCCCCAACGGCAGCGGCAAGACGACGCTGCTGAAGTTGCTGCTGGGCGAGCTGCAGCCGGCCAAGGGCGAAGTCAACGCCGGCACCAACCTGCAGATCGCCTATTTCGACCAGTACCGCGCGGTGCTGCGCGAAGACTGGAGCGCGATCGAGAACGTGGCCGAAGGCCGCGATTTCCTCGAGTTCAACGGCAAGCGCAAGCACGTGCATGCCTACCTGCAGGACTTCATGTTCACCCCGGAACGCGCACGTGCGCCGATCACCCGCCTGTCCGGTGGCGAGCGCAACCGCCTGCTGCTGGCCAAGCTGTTCGCGCAGCCGTCCAACCTGCTGGTGATGGACGAACCGACCAACGACCTGGACGTGGAAACCCTGGAGCTGCTGGAAGAGCTGCTGGGCGAGTACACCGGCACCCTGCTGCTGGTCAGCCATGACCGTGACTTCATCGACAACGTGGTGACCTCCACGCTGGTGATGGAAGGCGACGGCGTGATCGGCGAGTACGTCGGTGGCTACAGCGACTGGCAGCGTTATGCGGCCAGCATCGCGGCGCCTGCCTCGGTCCCCGCAGCCAAGCCGGCAGCCGCAGCACCTGCCGCGCCGGCCGCTGCACCCCCGGCTGCCCCCAAGCGCAAGCTGGCCTACAAGGAAGCACGCGAGCTGGAGCAGCTGCCGAAGACCATCGAGAAGCTGGAAGGCGACGTCGAAGGGTTGACCTCGGCGATGAACGACCCGGCGTTCTATACCCGCAGCAGTGCGGAAGTGACCGCGCACACCCAGCAGCTGGCCAAGGTGCAGGCCGAGCTGGATGCCGCGTACGCGCGCTGGGAAGAGCTGGAAGGCTGAGTTCGCCGGGTTCGTGCGGACCAGCGGTCCGCACCTACCGACGCCGATGCCTGGTAGATCCACGCCATGCGTGGATATGCGGATCTGTGCGGACCAACGGTCCGCACCCACCAATCAACGGTCCGTGCGGACCAGGGTCCGCCCCCACCGGGGGGCGTCGGTCATTTGACCCCGTGCAGATCCCGCAACTGGCTCGGCCGGCTGCCGAAATACGCGGCCAGATCGGCGATGTCCTGATCGCTCAGGTCCTTCGCCTGCGGCGTCATCAGCGCATGCTGGCGGTCGCCGGCGCGGTAGGCCTGCAGCGCATGCGCCAGATAGTCGCCGTACTGCCCACCCAGCTTCGGATAGGTCGGATCGATCGGCGCATTGCCATCGGCCCCATGGCAGTCGATGCAACTCTGGTTGGTGGCCTTGCCCTTCACCTTGGCGCGGGCTTCACCGGCGGCCTCGCGGCCTGCCGGCAGGCCGGCGGAGGACGAAGAGCCGTGTTCGCCGCTGGCATGGCCCGGGTCGGCGGCGGATTTCTCGCTGTTTTCCACCTGCGACTGCGAACAGGCCGCCAGCAGCAGGGCAACGGACAGGGCGATGGCGTGACGCATCGGATGCGCGGCTTTCGACATGGGCGGGCCTTACTTGACGGTGGACAGGTAAACAGAGAGATCGGCGATCTCCTGTTCGCTGAAACTCATCGACTGCGCCTGCATCGTCGGATGCCGGCGCTTGCCCTGGCGGTACTCGGTCAGGGCCTGGGCCAGGTACTGCTGGGTCTGGCCGCCGATCTTCGGCACCCGGTAGCTGGGGTAGGCGTTCTTGTAGCCGGTGATGCCGTGGCACCCCTGGCAGGTGTAGGCCAGGACACGGCCATTGTCGAAGTTGCCGGTGGGCGTGGCAGGCGCCGGCGCGGCGGCAGGCGCCGGGGCGGGTGTGGCAGGAGCGGGAGCGGGCTGTGCGGCGGCCCCAAGGGGCAGGAGGACGGCCAGAGCGAGACAAGCGGCGAGCGGCTGCGGGCGCATGGTGTCGTTTCCGGGGATTCGGGTCTGGTCGTTCCGGCGTGGGGTACGGAACGACCCGAGTATAGCCTCAGGTTTCATCTAGCTGAAATGGGGGCGGGCCGACCAGCGGCGTGAAGACACCATGACCTTTGGGATATGGTGTTGCCGTGAAGTGGTGCATTACTTTGCTACCACACCTGTCCACGCATCCTCCAGGGACCTGACGATGTCGCACCCAACTTTCCTGTCCGGCCGTCGCAGCGGAATCTGCGCTGCCGCACTGCTGATCTCCACCTCCCTGCTGCTGGGCGGTTGCGCCGCAGGGCCCAATTCCGAAGCCAAGGCTGCCGAGACCAAGGAGGAGAAGAAGGTCGACGCCGTCCCGGTCGAAGTGGCGGTGGCCAGCCATCGTGCCGTCGCGGCCAGCTACACCGGTACCGCTGCACTGGAGCCACGCGCCGAGTCGCAGGTGGTCGCCAAGACCTCCGGCGTAGCCCTGGCGGTGCTGGTCGAGGAAGGGCAGCGGGTCACCGCCGGCCAGCCGCTGGTGCGGCTGGACCCGGATCGTGCACGCCTGGCCGTGGCGCAGAGCGAAGCGCAGATGCGCAAGCTGGAAAACAACTACCAGCGCGCACAGAAGCTGGTCGGCCAGCAGATGGTCAGCGCCGCCGATGTCGACCAGCTGCGCTACGACCTGGAGAACGTCCGTGCGCAGTACCGCCTGGCCACGCTGGAGCTGTCCTACACCACGGTCGTGGCACCGATCTCGGGTGTGATCGCCTCACGCTCGATCAAGACCGGCAACTTCGTGCAGATCAATACACCGATCTTCCGCATCGTCGACAACTCGCGGCTGGAGGCCACCCTCAACGTACCCGAACGTGAGCTGGCCACCCTGCGTGCCGGCCAGCCGGTGACGCTGGCGGCCGACGCACTTCCGGGCCAGAGCTTCACCGGCACCGTTGACCGCATCGCGCCGGTGGTGGACTCGGGCAGCGGCACGTTTCGCGTGGTCAGTGCCTTCGATGGCGCCGCCCACGCGCTGCAGCCCGGCATGTTCGGCCGCATCCGCATCGATTACGACCAGCGTGCCGATGCGCTGGTGGTGCCGCGCCTGGCGTTGCTCGATGACGGTGAACCTGCGGTGTTCCGCGTGCGCGAAGGCAAGGTCGCACGCGTTCCGGTCAAGCTGGGTTACGCCGAGGGCCCGTGGGTGGAGATCCGTGATGGCCTGGCGGCCGGTGATCAGGTGGTCACCGCCGGCAAGGTCGCCCTGCGCGACGGCACCACGGTGCAGGTGATTGCCGATCCGAAGGCGAAGGCGGTCGCGGCGGCCGCCAAGCCCGCAGACAAGGCCGGGAGCAAGCAATGACTGCCCCGGGCCACGACCACGGTGCCTCGCCGGCGAGCGACGGCGCCGCCGCCGGCATGCGCGGCGGCCTGGTGGAATTCGCCACGCGCCGCCGCGTGACCATCGCCATGTGCACGGTCACCCTGCTGCTGTTCGGCCTGATCGCGCTCGGCAACCTCAAGGTCAACCTGCTGCCCGACCTGAGCTACCCGACGCTGACCGTGCGCACCGAATACACCGGTGCGGCGCCGACCGAAATCGAAACCCTGATCACCCAGCCGGTTGAAGAAGCGGTGGGCGTGGTCAAGAACCTGCGCAAGCTGAAGTCGGTCTCGCGCACCGGCCAGAGCGATGTGGTGCTGGAGTTCGCCTGGGGCACCAACATGGACCAGGCCAGCCTGGAGGTGCGCGACAAGATGGAAGCGCTGAACCTGCCACTGGAGGCCAAGGCCCCGGTGCTGCTGCGCTTCAATCCGTCCACCGAGCCGATCATGCGCCTGGTGCTGTCCAACAAGGTCGCGCCGACCAGCGATGCCGATGCGGTCCGCGAGCTGACCGGCCTGCGCCGCTATGCCGATGAAGACCTGAAGAAGAAGCTGGAGCCGGTCACCGGCGTGGCAGCAGTGAAGGTGGGCGGTGGCCTGGAAGACGAGATCCAGGTCGACATCGACCAGCAGAAGCTGGCGCAGCTGAACCTGCCGATCGACACCGTCATCAAGCGTCTCAAGGACGAGAACATCAACATCTCCGGCGGCCGCCTGGAAGAGGGCTCCCAGCGCTTCCTGGTGCGTACCGTCAACCAGTTCGCTGACCTCGAGGAAATCCGCAACCTGCTGGTCACCACCCAGGCCGCCAACGGCAGCGCAGCGGATTCGGCGCTGCAGCAGATGTTCAACATCGCCGCGTCGACCGGTTCGGCTGCAGCCATCGCGGCGGCGTCGGCGGCACAGAGCGCATCATCCGGCGGCGGCTCCAGCGTGGTTGCCAATGGCGTGCCGGTACGCCTGAAGGACGTGGCCACGGTGCGGCAGGGCTACAAGGAGCGTGAAGCGATCATCCGCCTGGGCGGCAAGGAATCGGTCGAGCTGGCCATCTACAAGGAAGGCGACGCCAACACCGTGTCCACCGCCGAAGCGCTGCGCAAGCGCCTGGAGCAGATCAAGGGCACGTTCCCGTCCGATGTCGAGTTGACCACCATCGAGGACCAGTCGCGCTTCATCGAGCACGCCATCGCCGACGTCAAGAAGGACGCGGTGATCGGTGGCCTGCTGGCAATCCTGATCATCTTCCTGTTCCTGCGCGATGGCTGGAGCACGTTCGTGATCAGCCTGTCGTTGCCTGTATCGATCATCGCCACGTTCTTCTTCATGGGCCAGCTCGGCCTGAGCCTGAACGTGATGTCGCTGGGCGGCCTGGCCTTGGCCACCGGCCTGGTGGTGGATGACTCGATCGTGGTGCTGGAGAGCATCGCCAAGGCCCGCGAGCGTGGCCTGGGCATCCTGCAGGCGGCCATTGCCGGTACCCGCGAAGTGAGCATGGCGGTGGTTGCCTCAACCCTGACCACCATCGCCGTGTTCCTGCCGCTGGTGTTCGTCGACGGGATTGCCGGACAGCTGTTCCGCGACCAGGCGCTGACCGTGGCGATCGCCATCGCGATCTCGCTGCTGGTGTCGATGACCCTGATCCCGATGCTGAGCTCGCTGAAGGGGCGGCCACCGCTGGCGTTCCCGGAAGAGGCGCCGAACGAAGCGTGGCAGCCGCAGAAGCGCTGGCAGAAGCCGGTCGCGCTGGGCCGCCGTGGCGTGGTTGCCAGCGTGCGCTGGAGCTTCTATGCGCTGGCGTGGCTTGTCGTGCGCGTGTGGCGTGGCGTGGTGGCAGTGGTCGGCCCGGTGATGCGCAAGGCCAGCGACCTGGCGATGAAGCCCTATGCAGGCGCCGAGCGAGGCTACCTGCGCCTGCTGCCGAGTGCGCTGGCGCATCCCGGCAAGGTGCTGGGCGTGGCAGCCATCATCTTCGTGGCGACCATGGCGCTGGTACCGATGCTTGGCGCGGACCTGATTCCGCAGCTGGCGCAGGACCGGTTCGAAATGACGGTGAAGCTGCCGGCCGGCACGCCGCTGAAGCAGACCGATGCGCTGGTGCGCGAGCTGCAGCTGGCGCACGGCAAGGGGGAGGGCGTGGCCTCGCTGTATGGCGTCAGTGGCAGCGGCACCCGGCTGGATGCCAGTCCGACCGAAAGCGGCGAGAACATCGGCAAGCTGACTGTGGTGATGGAAGGCGGTGGCAACGCGCGCACTGAAGCGGCAATCACCGAACGCCTGCGCGGCACCATGAGCCAGCACCCGGGCGCCCAGGTCGACTTCGCGAGGCCGGCGTTGTTCAGCTTCTCCACGCCGTTGGAAATCGAACTGCGCGGGCAGGACATGGCGACCCTGGAAGTGGCCGGCCAGCGCTTGGCGGCGATGCTGCGCGGCAATGCGCACTACGCCGACGTGAAGTCGACGGTGGAAGAGGGCTTCCCGGAAATCCAGATCCGCTTCGACCAGGAGCGCGCGGGTGCGCTGGGCCTGACCACCCGCCAGATCGCCGACGTGGTGGTGAAGAAGGTGCGCGGCGACGTCGCCACCCGCTACAGCTTCCGTGATCGCAAGATCGACGTGCTGGTGCGTGCCCAGGAAGGTGACCGCGCCAGCGTCGAGAGCATCCGCCGGCTGATCGTCAATCCGGGCAGCACCCGCCCGGTCACCCTGGACGCGGTGGCCGACGTGGTCGCCACCACCGGCCCCAGCGAGATCCATCGTGCCGACCAGACCCGGGTGGCGGTGGTATCGGCCAACCTGCGCGACATCGACCTCGGCGCAGCCATGCGCGAAGTGCAGCAGATGGTGGCCGAGCAGCCGCTGGGTGCGGGCGTTGGCCTGCACATCGGTGGCCAGGGCGAGGAGCTGGCGCAGGCGGCGAAGTCGCTGATCTTCGCCTTTGGTTTGGCGATCTTCCTGGTCTACCTGGTGATGGCCTCGCAGTTCGAGTCGCTGCTGCACCCGTTCGTGATCCTGTTCACCATCCCGCTGGCGCTGGTCGGCGCGATCCTGGCGCTGATGCTGACCGGCAAGCCCATCTCGGTGGTGGTGTTCATCGGCTTGATCCTGCTGGTCGGCCTGGTCACCAAGAACGCGATCATCCTGATCGACAAGGTCAACCAGCTGCGCGAAGCCGGCGTGGCCAAGCATGAGGCGCTGGTGGAAGGTGCGCGCTCGCGCCTGCGCCCGATCATCATGACCACGCTGTGCACGCTGTTCGGCTTCCTGCCGCTGGCGGTGGCCATGGGCGAGGGCGCCGAAGTGCGTGCACCGATGGCGATCACCGTGATCGGTGGCCTGCTGGTGTCGACGCTGCTGACGCTGCTGGTGATCCCGGTGGTGTACGACCTGATGGATCGTCGCGGCGACGCCTATTACCGTGAGCGCGGCCGCAAGCATGCCGGTGAAGGCCTGCATGGCGACGAGGGCGGCACGGCGGGTGTGGAGGAGCCGGCATGAGCGTTGCCGAGTTCTCCATCCGCCGCCCGGTCACTACCATCATGTGCTTCGTGTCGCTGGTGGTGATCGGCCTGATCGCTTCGTTCCGCCTGCCGTTGGAGGCGCTGCCGGACATCTCCGCGCCGTTCCTGTTCGTGCAGATCCCGTACACCGGTTCGACGCCCGAGGAAGTGGAGCGGACCATCATCCGCCCGGTCGAGGAGTCGCTGGCGACGATGACCGGCATCAAACGCATGCGCTCATCGGCCACCTCCGAGGCGGCGCTGATCTACATCGAGTTCAGCGACTGGGACCGCGACATCGCCATTGCCGCGTCCGACGCGCGCGAGCGTATCGATGCGATCCGCAGCGACCTGCCCGACGACCTGCAGCGCTACAACGTGTTCAAGTGGTCCAGCAGTGACCAGCCGGTACTGAAGGTGCGCCTGGCCAGCACCACCGACCTGACCACTGCCTATGACATGCTCGACCGTGAGTTCAAGCGGCGCATCGAGCGCATCCCGGGTGTGGCCCGCGTCGATATCACCGGTGCACCGCCGAACGAGGTGGAGATCGCCATCGATCCGAACCGGCTCAACGCGCATGGGTTGAGCATCAACGAGCTGAGCGAGCGCCTGCGCACGCTGAACTTCTCGATCTCGGCCGGTCAGATCGACGACAACGGCCAGCGCGTGCGCGTGCAGCCGGTGGGCGAGATCACCGACCTGCAGGAAATGCGCGACCTGGTGATCAACGCCAAGGGCCTGCGCCTGGGCGATATCGCCGACGTGCGCCTGAAGCCGGCGCGGATGAACTACGGGCGCCGTCTGGACGGCAACCCGGCGGTGGGCCTGGATATCTTCAAGGAGCGCAGTGCCAACCTGGTGGACGTCTCGCGTGCGGCGCTGGCCGAAGTCGAGGCGATCCGCGCGCAGCCGTCGATGCGCGACGTGCAGATCAAGGTGATCGACAACCAGGGCAAGGCAGTGACCTCGTCACTGCTGGAGCTGGCCGAAGCCGGTGCGGTCGGCCTGATCCTGTCGGTGACGGTGCTGTTCTTCTTCCTGCGCCATTGGCCGTCGACGCTGATGGTGACCCTGGCCATTCCGATCTGCTTCACCATCACCCTGGGCTTCATGTACTTCGTCGGGGTGACGCTGAACATCCTGACCATGATGGGCCTGCTGCTGGCCGTGGGCATGCTGGTCGACAACGCCGTGGTGGTGGTGGAGAGCATCTACCAGGAGCGCGAGCGCATGCCGGGGCAGCCACGGCTGGCCTCGATCATCGGCACCCGCAACGTGGCCATCGCGCTCAGCGCCGGTACGCTGTGCCACTGCATCGTGTTCGTGCCGAACCTGTTCGGCGAGACCAACAACATCAGCATCTTCATGGCGCAGATCGCGATCACCATCTCGGTCTCGCTGCTGGCCTCGTGGCTGGTCGCGGTCAGCCTGATTCCGATGCTGTCCGCACGCATGGCCACACCCAAGCTGGTGCACTCGCAGACCGGCCTGATCGCGCGCCTGCAACGGCGCTATGCACAGCTGCTGGACTGGTCACTGCATCACCGCGGTTGGAGCCTGCTCGGCATCCTGCTGGTGGTGCTGGTCAGCCTGGTGCCGATGAAGCTGACCAAGGTCGACATGTTCGGTGGCGAGGGCGGCAAGGACATCTTCATCGGCTACATGTGGAAGGGCGCCTACACCTACCGGCAGATGTCCGAGGAAGTGGCGCGCGTGGAGAGCTGGATCGACCAGAACCGCGAGCGCCTGCACGTGAAGCAGGTGTACTCCTGGTACAGCGAGCAGGAAGGCAGCTCCACGGTGGTCACCCTGGACGAGAAGTACGCCAAGGACATCAAGGCGCTGCAGGAAGAGTTGCGCAAGGGCCTGCCGAAGTCCGCCCGCACCGACTATTTCGTCGGCAACCAGGGCGGCGATGGCGGGGGTGGCGGCAACCAGGGCGTGCAGGTGCAGCTGGTGGGCGATTCCAGCTCGATGCTGCAGGAGATCGGCCAGGAAGTGGTGCCGTTGCTGGCGCAGCGTGCCGAACTGCGGGACGTGCGCATCGACAACGGCGAGAAGGGCGGCGAGCTGAAGGTACGCGTCGACCGTGAGCGTGCCGCAGCGTTCGGTTTCAACGCCGAACAGGTGGCCAGCTTCGTCGGCCTGGCGCTGCGCGGCGCACCGATGCGCGAGTTCCGTCGCGGTGACAATGAAGTGCCGGTGTGGGTGCGCTTTGCCGGCGCCGAGCAGAGCAGCCCGGAAGACCTGGCCGGTTTCAGCGTGCGTACCGGCGATGGCCGCAGCGTGCCGCTGCTGAGCCTGGTCACCGTGGACGTTGGTTCGTCGGCCACCCAGATCGGCCGTACCAATCGTCAGACGACATTGACCATCAAGGCCAACCTGGCCGGGAAGGTCACCGCACCGGACGGGCGCAAGGCGATAGAGGCCGTGCTCAAGCCGATGAACTTCCCGGCCGGCTACGGCTTCACCTTCGATGGCGGCGACTACGGCAACGATGATGAAGCCATGCAGCAGATGGTGTTCAACCTGCTGATCGCGCTGGTGATGATCTACGTGGTGATGGCGGCGGTTTTCGAGTCGCTGCTGTTCCCGGCGGCAATCATGAGTGGCGTGCTGTTCTCGATCTTCGGCGTGTTCTGGCTGTTCTGGATCACCGGCACCTCGTTCGGGATCATGTCCTTCATTGGCATCCTGGTGCTGATGGGCGTGGTGGTGAACAACGGAATCGTGATGATCGAGCACATCAACAACCTTCGGCGCAGCGGCATGGGCCGTACCCAGGCGCTGGTGGAAGGCTCACGCGAACGCCTGCGCCCGATCATGATGACCATGGGCACGGCGATCCTGGCGATGGTGCCGATCTCGCTGACCGACACGCAGATGTTCGGCAATGGCCCGGAGTACTCGCCGATGGCGCGCGCGATTGCCGGCGGCCTGGCGTTCTCGACCGTGGTCAGCCTGCTGTTCCTGCCGACGATCTACGCGGTGCTCGATGACCTGCGCAATGCCGTGACGCGGCTGATCCGTCGCGCGCGTGGAGTGGAGATGGTAGAGCCGGGCGCTGCCCGGCTGTAATGCACGTCAACGTGTTGTGGTGTGGGGGAGGCCGGTCGTAGTGGGGCGGCCTCCCCCTTTTTTTGCTCGCCGAGTCTGCTTGCCTCTGTAGAGCCGAAGGCAGCGGCAGGAGCCGCTGCCAACGTCGCTTGCGACGGCCCGGAGGGTGTCGGCCAGGACGGCCGGCATAGCCATGCTCGGCTGCTGTTCGCCGCGTTGCGGCATCGCCCGGGCATGGGCTCGGGCGCTACAGATTCTGTGGCCGGTTGAGGCTTACCCCGCCACCTTGCCCCACACCTTGAAGGTGGTCAGCCACAGGCCAAGCATGCTGCCGATGTTGGTCAGCATGAAGGTCAGCACCACGCGGGTAACGCGATTGCGGTACCAGCCCTTCAGGCTCTGCGCGTCGTCGCGCAGCTTCAGGAAGTCCTCGTAGGCTGGCTTGCGCACACGCGCTTCCACCAGTGCCGAGAAGGCGCCGGTCGGGATGCTCAGGCGGAACGGCTTGAACGGGGCCACCGCGATCGCGGTGAGGATGCTCAGCGGGTGACCGCCGGCCAGCAGGCAGCCCAGGCCGGCCAGGCCGCCGGTATACATCGCCCAGGTTGCCAGCAGCTCGGTGCCTACGCCCAGGCCGCCGCGGTAGAAGCCTACGCCGATGCCGGTCGCCACGATCGCCAGGATGCCCAGCGTGAACCACGGGATGTTGCGCTTCTTCGGCACCGCCTCCAGCTCGGCGCGCAGCGGCGCCGGTGCCTCGGTGTCGGTTTCCAGGTGGCGTGCCAGACCCGCCAGGTGGCCGGCTCCGACCACTGCCAGCACTTCGCGCTGGCGCGGGTCGTGTTCTTCGCGCAGGCGGGTGGCCATGTAGCGGTCGCGCTCGCCGATGATGGTTTCGTACAGCGCCGGGCTCTCGCTGGCGAACTCACCGAAGCTCGATTCCAGCATGTCGCCCTGCTTGAGCTTCTCGATCTCGTTCTCGCCCACTTCCTCGGACGAGAACAGGCCGGCGCCGAGGCCGGCAACCAGCTTCAGCTTGCCGAAGAAGCCCAGCCGTTGCGACGCGCGGCGGAAGGTCAGGCCGACCTCGCGGTCGATCAGGTGCACCGGCAGGTTGCGTTCGCGGGCGAGTTCCACCGCACGTTTCAGCTCGGCGCCGGGCTCGATGTCGAGTTGCTCGGCCAGGCGGCGCTGATAGGCGGACAGAGCGAGGTTGGCGGCGAACAGGGCGACGCGGCCCTTGCGGATCACCTCGACCAGGTCGAGCTTGGCGAGCGTGTCAGGGTCGCTCAGCGCCTGCAGGCGCTGCGGGTCCAGCTCGACGGCAACGGCATCGAAGCGGCCGCTGTCGATGGCTTTTTCAACGGCCTCGACGCTGGCGCGGGAGACGTGGGCGGTGCCCAGCAGGGTGTAGCGCACGCCGTCGCGTTCGACGACGCGCACCGGCTGGCCGGCGAACAGGTCGTCGCCGGTCTCGGGAAGGGTTTCGGTCATGGGTTCATTCATTGGAGGGTGCGGTGTCGGCGCCATCGCCGAGCGCGCGCTGCATCTGTACGGTGTCCAGCCAGCGGCCATGCTTGCGGCCGAGGCCACGGAACACGCCCACCAGCTCGAAGCCGAAGCGTTCGTGCAGCTTGATCGAGGCGGTGTTGGTCGGTTCGCCGATCACCGCCACCATCTGCCGGTAGCCACGTGCCACGCAGGCGTCGATCAAGGCCTGCAGCAGGCCGGTGCCGACACCCTTGCCCTGGAACGCGGCATCGACGTAGACCGAGTTCTCCACGGTCCACTGGTAGGCAATGCGGGTGCGATAGGTGTTGGCATAGGCATAGCCAGCCACCTGGCCGTCGATCTCGGCGACCAGGTAGGGGAAGCCACGATCAATGATGTCGCGCATGCGGCGCAGCATCTCGGTCGCGTCCGGGATGTCGTACTCGTAGGTGTTGACGAAATCGGTCACTTCCACCGCGTAGATGGCGGTGATCGCGTCGATGTCGGCCGGGCCGGCATCACGGATGAGGACGGCCATGCGCGGGCTCCGGCTCAGTCGATGTAGCGCTTGAGCAGGTCGCCGTATGCATCGATGCGGCGATCACGCAGGAACGGCCAGATGCGGCGCACATGCTCGCTGCGCTGCAGGTCGACGTCGCACAGCAGCACGGTGGCCTCGGTGCCGGCCTCGGCCAGGAACTCGCCCTGCGGGCCGAGCACGTGGCTGTTGCCCCAGAACTGGATGCCCGACGCGCCCAGCGGCGACGCCTCGTGGCCGACGCGGTTGCAGCTCAGCACCGGCAGGCCGTTGGCCACGGCGTGGCCACGGTGGCTCAGCACCCAGGCGTCGCGCTGGCGGGTCTTCTCGTCCTGCACGTCGTCCGGGTCCCAGCCGATCGCGGTCGGGTACAGCAGCAGCTCGGCGCCGGCCAGCGCCATCAGGCGCGCCGCTTCCGGGTACCACTGGTCCCAGCACACCAGCACGCCAAGGCGACCCACCGACGTATCGATCGGCTTGAAGCCGATGTCGCCCGGGGTGAAGTAGAACTTCTCGTAGAAGCCCGGGTCGTCCGGGATGTGCATCTTGCGGTACTTGCCGAGCAGGCTGCCGTCCTTCTCGAACACCACGGCGGTGTTGTGGTACAGGCCGGCAGCGCGGCGCTCGAACAGCGAGCCGACCAGCACCACGCCATGCTTCTTCGCCAGTGCGCCCAGGCGCTCGGTGCTCGGGCCCGGAATGGATTCGGCCAGGTCGAATTCGTCCACCGATTCGTGCTGGCAGAAATACGGGCCGTTGTGCAGTTCCTGCAGCAGCACCAGCTTGGCACCCTGCGCAGCCGCCTCGGCCACGCGTGCTTCGATCACCGCCAGGTTGGCGGCGGCATCACCGTGGTTGCGCTCCTGGATCAGGGCGACGGTAAGGGGGCTGCGCGAGTTCATGCGGGCGTTCCTGCGGGGGAAAACCTGCATGTTAGCGCGGATGGGCGGCGACGGCGTGTTGCGCGCTGAATGGGTGATGGTAGTGCCGGCCGCTGGCCGGCATCCCCATCAATCCGTCAGGCATTGCCTGGTTGCCGGCCAGCGGCCGGCACTCCCTTTTCTCAGACCTTCAACAACCCGGCCGGCAGCTGCATGGTGATGCAGTGCAGGCTGCCGTTCTGCCAGATCAGCGAGCGGCAAGGCACCTGCACGATCTCGCGACCCGGATGCGCCTGGGCCAGCACATCACGGGCCAGGTCGTCGGCCGGGTCGCCATAGGCCGGCATCAGCACCGCGCCGTTGACGATCAGGTAGTTGGCGTACGACGCAGCAAGACGGCGGCCTTCGTCCATCACCGGCCGCGCCCACGGCAGCGGGAACAGGCGATACGGCTGGCCGTCCTTGGTGCGCAGCGCGGCCAGCTCGTTGCCCATCGCCTGCAGCTCGGCGTAGTGCGAATCGCTCTCGTCGTCGCAGGCCTGATAGACGATGCTGTCAGCGGAGGCGAAGCGGGCGAGGGTATCGATGTGGGCGTCGGTGTCGTCGCCTTCCAGGTAGCCGTGGTCCAGCCACAGCACGCGGTCCTGCTGCAGCCAGTCGGCCAGGTCGGCGCTCAGGCTGGCGCGGTCGCGGTCCGGGTGGCGTTCGTGCAGGCACTTCCAGGTGGTCAGCAGGGTGCCTTCGCCGTCGGTCTCGATGCCACCGCCTTCCAACGCGAACGGAATGCTGCGTACCGGGGCGTCGTTGAACACGCCAGCCTGGTCGAGCACGCCCACCAGCTGGTCATCCAGGGTGGCGTCGAACTTGCCGCCCCAGCCAGTGAATCGGAAGTCCAGCAGCTGGAAACCGCCGTCGGCGCGACGCAGGGTGATCGGGCCGGAGTCGCGCAGCCAGGTATCGTCGTAGGCGGCCGTGGTGAAGTGGACCTTGTCCATGTCGATGCGGTTGGAGCGCAGCCGCATTTCGGCATAGGTCTCCACATCGTCGTCGGCCACGCAGATCAGCACCGGCTGGAAGCGGGTGATGGCCGCGACCAGGGCGATGTAGGTCTCTTCCACCTGGCCCAGGCGGTCGGCCCAGTCGGTGTCGGCGGTAGGCCAGGCAATCAGGACGCCGCTCTGGGCTTCCCACTCGGCAGGAAAACGAAGGGTCTGGTTCATGGTCTCGCTACACAGGCCCGCCCAGGGCGGGTAAAGGGATCAACGGATCGGTGGTTTCGGGCCGATTTCGTTCGGGTCCGCCTGGTTGGCCACCACGTCGATCACCTTCTGCTTCTCGAAGTAGACGGTGAACTGCGGGTACACCCAGCGGTTGATGGTCGGCCATTGCCGCTTCTGCCCGCCACGCGGCTGCAGTTGTTCGCTGGGCGCGCCGAACTGCGCCTGCACCTGCTGCATGCTCTGGCCGCGCACGGGCAGGGCACCGGCCGGCTTCTCGCGGGCACGGTCGACAAGCAGGGTATCGGCCAGTGCCGGTGTGGCGGCGGCCAGGGTGGCCATCACGGCCAGGGCGGACAGGTAACGCTTCATCTCGATCTACTCCCCAGTGGTCAAGAAAGGCGATTACAGCAAAAACGGCAGGAAAAAGCCGCATAAACAAAAAACCGCCCGAAGGCGGTTTCTTGCATCGGGTCGGCCCCGCGTAGGGCCAGCCGCAGCCGGAAGGCTGTGAGGCTTAGCGCTGACGCGCCTTGAAACGCGGGTTCGACTTGCAGATGACGAAGATCTTGCCACGACGACGCACGACCTTGCAGTCACGGTGACGGGCCTTCGCCGACTTCAGGGAGGACAGGACTTTCATGGCATACCTCGGCGTAAACAGTAGTTGTTCGGGTGGAGCGTGGCCGCGATATGCGAAAGACAATCGGCAGTTGACGCTCGTTCAAGCCCGCCATTCTACCGGGCTTTTCCTCATGGTTTCAAGTGGTTGCACAAAAGATCCCGCTGGGGGCGTCTGGCAGGGGCTAGAATGGCCTCTTCACACGCTCTGGGACCCCCATGAATCCACTCGCTCCCGTCCTGACCATCGACGGCCCATCCGGGGCCGGCAAGGGTACCATCAGCCGCATCATCGCGCGCAGGATGGGCTGGCATTACCTGGATTCGGGCGCGCTGTACCGGGCGGTGGGCGTGGCCGCAAGCTGGGCCGACATCGACACCTCCGACGCCTCCGCGCTGGTCCGCTGCACCTTCGACACCCACGTTCAGTTTGTCGAGCAGGGCGATGCCATGCGGGTCATGGTCAACGGCACCGATGCCACCGAAGAGCTGCGCCTGGAGACCACCGGGGCGCTGGCCTCGGCCATTGCCGCCATCCCGGAGGTCCGGGCCGCCCTGAAGGAGCGCCAGCGCGCATTCAGGGAGCTGCCGGGCCTGGTCGCCGACGGCCGCGACATGGGCACGGTGATCTTTCCGGACGCCCCCTACAAGGTCTTCCTGACCGCCAGTGCCGAGGAGCGCGCCGAGCGCCGGCATAAGCAGTTGAAAGACAAGGGGGTTTCTGTTAACTTTGATGACCTCCTGCGCGAGATCATGGCCCGCGACGCCCGTGATGCTCAGCGTACCGTGGCGCCCCTGAAGCCGGCAGACGATGCTGTCCTCATCGACACCACAGGCATCGGCATCGATGATGTCGTTGCCCGAGTGATGGATCTGCTTCCGGTTCCGGCTGCCTGATCCGTTCGCGCGGGAGCACTGCCAGTCGCATCGGCAGTGGTCGCGCATAGCAGTGCTGTACCCGCTCCGTCGCGCAATGATGCGTGGCGGTTTTCCTACTACACACGACCTGCGTTTCCGGGGTCGACCAACAGGCGGGCGGTCGCCATTCCCCTGAAGGGGACGCCACCGACCCATGTGTCCAACAGAGTAAATCTAATGACCGAATCATTTGCCGAACTGTTTGAAGCCAGCCAGGCCAACCTGGCCAAGCTGAAGCCGGGCGCCATCGTCAGCGGTACCGTTGTTGAAGTCCGCGGCGACGTCGTGGTGATCAACGCTGGCCTGAAGTCCGAAGGCATCGTGCCGATCGAACAGTTCCGTAACGACGCTGGCGAAATCGACGTCGCCGAAGGCGATATCGTCAAGGTCGCCCTCGACTCGATCGAGAACGGCTTCGGCGAAACCGTCCTGTCGCGCGAGAAGGCCAAGCGCGCGATGGTGTGGGACGAGCTGGAAGAAGCGTTGGAAAAGAACGAAACCATCACCGGCCGCATCAGCGGCAAGGTCAAGGGTGGTTTCACCGTGGACATCAAGGATGTCCGCGCCTTCCTGCCGGGTTCCCTGGTCGATGTGCGCCCGGTGCGCGATCCGGCCTACCTGGAAGGCAAGGAACTCGAGTTCAAGCTCATCAAGCTGGACCGCAAGCGTAACAACGTCGTGGTCTCGCGCCGCGCTGTCGTCGAAAGCGAGCACTCGGAAGAGCGCGAGCAGCTGATGGACAAGCTGCAGGAAGGCGCGATCCTGAAGGGTGTCGTCAAGAACCTGACCGATTACGGCGCGTTCGTGGACCTGGGCGGTATCGACGGTCTGCTGCACATCACCGACATGGCGTGGAAGCGCGTGCGTCACCCGTCGGAAGTCGTGAACGTCGGCGACGAGCTGGACGTCCGCGTGCTGAAGTTCGACCGCGAGCGCAACCGCGTTTCGCTGGGCCTGAAGCAGCTGGGCGAGGATCCGTGGGACAACATCGGCCGTCGTTACCCGGCCAACAGCCGCGTCTTCGGCAAGGTCTCCAACGTCACCGATTACGGTGCGTTCGTTGAGATCGAGCCGGGCGTCGAAGGCCTGGTGCACGTCTCCGAGATGGATTGGACCAACAAGAACGTCAACCCGTCCAAGGTTGTCCAGGTGGGTGATGAAGTCGAAGTGATGGTGCTGGACGTCGATGAAGAGCGTCGCCGCATCTCGCTGGGCATGAAGCAGGTTGCCGCCAATCCGTGGGAAACCTTCGCTGCCACCCACAAGAAGGGTGACAAGGTGTCGGGCCAGATCAAGTCGATCACCGACTTCGGCATCTTCATCGGCCTGGACGGCGGCATCGACGGCCTGGTCCACCTGTCCGACATCAGCTGGAACACCACCGGCGAAGACGTCGTTCGCAACTTCAAGAAGGGCGATACCCTGGACGCCGTCGTCCTGGCCGTCGATCCGGAGCGCGAGCGCATCTCCCTGGGCGTGAAGCAGCTGGAGCAGGATCCGTTCGGCCAGTACATGGCTGCCAATCCGAAGGGTTCCAAGGTCGAAGGCGTGGTGAAGGAAGTCGACGCCAAGGGCGCGATCATCGAGCTGGCTGACGGCATCGAAGGTTACGTCTCGGCCCGCGACATCGCCAACGAGCGCGTTGACGACGCCACCCAGCACCTGAAGGTCGGCGACAAGGTCGAAGCCAAGTTCGTGGGCATGGACCGCAAGGGCCGTACCCTGCAGCTGTCGATCAAGGCCAAGGACGACGCTGAAATGCGCGAAGTGCTGGAGGAATACCAGTCCTCTTCGGCTTCCAGCGGCACCACCCAGCTGGGCGCGCTGCTGCGTGCACAGCTGAACGGCAACAAGTCCGAGTAATCGGCCTTAGGCTGTTCGTTGTTTCCTGGACGGCCCGGGCATTGCCCGGGCCGTTTCAGGCTGAGATGCCCCTGATGTGAGCCGGTAATGACCAAATCCGAACTGATCGAAATCCTTGCGCGCCGCCAGGCGCACCTGAAGGCCGATGATGTCGATCTGGCGGTGAAGTCGTTGCTGGAAATGATGGGCGGATCGCTGTCCGCCGGGGATCGCATCGAAATCCGTGGATTTGGCAGCTTCTCGCTGCACTATCGTCCGCCGCGCCTGGGTCGCAACCCGAAGACCGGCGAATCGGTTGCCCTGCCGGGCAAGCATGTCCCCCATTTCAAGCCGGGCAAGGAACTGCGCGAGCGGGTCAGCAGTGTGCTGCCGCTGGACGCCGATCCGGCCTGAGCCTGCCGTCGCGCCACCGCGTGCGAATCCAGCCGCGAGTCGGATAAGCTACGGACTCCTGCCACTGGAGCTGTCGCATGAAGGTTTTTCGTCTGCTGGTCCTGCTGGCGGTGCTGATCCTTGGATTGATCATCGGTGCGGTCAACATGACCGCAATGTCGATCAACCTGCTGTTTACCCAACTGCACACTTCGGTGGGCGTGGCCCTGATTGCCGCGCTGCTGGTCGGTGTCGTGGTCGGTGCCGGGCTGGTGCTGGTGAGCGTGGTCATTCCGCTCTACGGCCAGCTGCGTCGCGCCAACAAGTCCGCTGCCGCTTCGCCGGCACCGGTTGCTTCCCCCCAATCTTTTGATGGACGTTGATCGAAGATGGATTTCGTCACCGAGTGGTTCTGGTTCTTCCTGTTCGTACCGCTGGCCGCACTGGCCGGGTGGGTGATCGGGCGGCGTGGTGGCCAACGCCACGGTGACAGCCAGGTCAGCCGCCTGTCGAGCACCTATTTCCGTGGCCTGAACTACCTGCTCAACGAGCAGCCGGACAAGGCCATCGAGCTGTTCCTGCACATCGCCGAGCTGGACAAGGAAACCTTCGAGACCCAGGTCGCGCTGGGCCATCTGTTCCGCCGTCGTGGCGAAGTCGACCGCGCCATCCGCCTGCACCAGGGCCTGGTCAATCGCCATGACCTGAGTGACGCACAGCGCGTGCAGGCCCTGCTGGCCCTGGGCGAGGACTACATGAAGTCCGGCCTGCTGGATCGTGCCGAGACCGTGTTCACCGAGCTGGCCCAGCTGGATCAGCGCGCACCGCAGGCGCTCAAGCACCTGATCGGCATCTACCAGGCCGAGCGCGACTGGGAAAAGGCCATCGACAACGCCACCCGGTTCGAGGATGTCACCGGCGAGCCGATGGGCAAGCTGATCGGGCAGTTCGAGTGCGAACTGGCCGAGCGATTCCGTGGCGCCGGCAAGCTGGAAGAGGCGAGGGCAGCGATCGCCCGCGCCTACCAGGCCGATGCGATGTCGGTGCGCGCCGGCATCATCGAGGGCCGGTTGGAAACCGACGCGGGCAATCCTGAGGCCGCCGTGCGCGCCTTCGAGCGCGCCGCGCGCAACGACCCCGAATACCTGCCGGAACTGCTGCCGGCGTTGATGCAGAACTATCGCAAGGTGGGCGATCTGGCAGGTGCGCGCGCGTTCCTGTCGGAGATGACAGAGCATTACCGTGGCATTGCCCCGGTGCTGGCGCTGACCCGGTTGATGGAAGAGCAGGAAGGCGTGGCCCCGGCGCGTGCCTACCTCGGCCGCCAGCTGAAGGATCGCCCGTCGGTGCGTGGCGAGTCCGCGCTGATCGACCTCACCCTGGCCGAGGGCGCCGATTCCACAGCCACCCTGCATGACCTCAAGCACATCACTGACCAGTTGCTGGTGCGCAACCCGGCCTATCGCTGCACCCGCTGCGGTTTCGGGGCGCGTACCCACCACTGGCAGTGTCCGAGCTGCAAGGAGTGGGGGACGGTCAAGCCGCTGCTGAACTACGCGGTGCTCTGATCCATGCCCTGGCTTGTGATGGGCGCGCTGCTGTCGCTCGCCCTGCTGAGTGCGGTGCTGACCTGGGCGGCACGCGGCTATGCGCTGCGCCAGCAGTTGATGGACCAGCCCGGCGAACGCCGCAGCCATAGCGTCGCTACACCGCGCGGTGGCGGCATCGCCATCGTCATCAGCCTGCTGGTGACTGCAGCCGTGGCCATCTGGGCCTGGCCCGAGAGCACGCCGACAGTACTGGTGGCCAGCCTTGGGCTGGTGCTGGTGGCCGGTATCGGCTGGTGGGACGACCACAAGCCCCTGCCAGCGATGCGTCGCCTGCTGGTGCATTTCATCGCCGCGACGCTGCTGGCCGGCCTGGTGAAGGTGAATGGCGGCAGCTGGCTGTTGGCGGCGCTGGTGCTGCTGTTCACCGCCTCACTGATCAACATCTGGAATTTCATGGACGGCATCAACGGCATTGCCGCCAGCCAGGCCGTCGTGGCGATGCTGGGGCTGGCGCCGGTGCTGCCGTGGCCGTACTCGCTGGCTGCCGTGGCCCTGGGCCTGGCCTGCCTTGGATTCCTGCCGTTCAACTTCCCTCGGGCCCGGATCTTCATGGGCGATGTCGGTAGTGGAGCGCTGGGGTATGCGGTCGCAGCGGTGCTGGCACTCGCCAGCGTGCGTACCGATATCAACTGGATCCTGCTGCTGGTCCCGGTTTCGCCGTTCCTCGTGGACGCGGGCTTCACACTGCTGGCGCGCATCATTTCAGGACAACGCTGGATGGAACCCCACACCCAGCACGTCTACCAGCGCGCGGTGCAGGCAGGAGCCAGTCACCCCCAGGTGACAGGGATGTACTTTGCTTTGGGCCTGTTCAGTATTACAGTGTTCAATGTCTGCTCCAATTTGCAGCCGAGGTGGGAGGCTGCCGTGGCGATCGCGTGGTTCACCGCGCTGAGCGTCCTCTGGCTCCTCCTGCGCAATGGAATGCGCTACCGACAAGGAAATACCTGACTTATGGCTTCACCCTGGCGGGACAGAATCCTCGGCCTGATGCCGCGTTCGGCCATCGTCTGCCACGACCTTTTCATGGTCTGGGCATGCTGGCAGTTGCTCCATGCAGGGCGTTACTCGATCCTGCCCAACGCTCCGGCGCTGCCCCTGTGGAACGTCGATACCACCCTGGTCCTGCTGCTGCAGGGCCTGGTGTTCTGGCGCGTGGGCCTGTATCGCGGGCTGTGGCGGTTCGCCAGCGTCAGCGACCTGCTGAACATCTTCAAGGCCAGCTTCATCGGCATGGTCGCCATCGTCCTGGTGCTGATGTGGAAGCGCTTCGACGGCGTGCCGATGTCGGTGCTGGTGATCTACCCGTTCGCGCTGTCGGCCCTGCTGGGCGCACCGCGCCTGCTGTACCGGGCCTGGAAGGACTATCAGGCCCTGCAGTCCGATTCCAGCGCCCGCCGCGTGCTGATCCTCGGCGCCGGCCAGGCGGCGGAAACACTGGTGCGCGACCTGCGTCGTTCCGGCAACTTCGAGCCGGTCGGCCTGCTCGACGATGCACCGCACCTGCGGGGTGCCAAGCTGCAGGGCCTGCCGATCCTCGGCACCCTGGATGACGCCCCGACAGTGGTCCGCGAGACCGCTGCCAAGCTGCTGGTCATTGCCATGCCGTCACTGGACGCCGCAGGCATGCAGCGTGTTGTCGCGATCTGCGAAAGCACCGGCGTTCCGTTCCGTACCGTGCCCAAGCTCAGCGACATCCTGCAGGGCCAGTCGCTGCCGGGCCAGCTGAAGGAAGTGGCGATCGAGGATCTGCTGGGCCGCAAGCCGATCATGCCGGACTGGAACCTGATCCGCGGCTGGTTGGGTGGGCGCACTGTGATGGTCACCGGCGCCGGTGGTTCGATCGGCTCGGAGCTTTGTCGCCAGTGCGCGCGGCACGGTGCAGGTCGCATCATCCTGCTGGAGATCAGCGAGCTGCTGCTGCTGACCATCGAGGGCGAGCTGCGGCGCAGCTTCCCCGATGTCGAGATCGAGGCGGTGCTGGGCGACTGCGGTGACCCGGCGGTGATTCGCCATGCGTTGTCGCTGCACCCGGTCGATACCGCTTTCCATGCGGCCGCCTACAAGCACGTGCCGGTGCTGGAGCGCCAGCTGCGCGAAGCGGTGCGCAACAACATCCTGGCGACCGAAAACGTCGCCCGCGCGTGCCTGGAAGCCCGCGTGGAGCATTTCGTGTTCATTTCCACGGACAAGGCGGTCGACCCGGTCAATGCGCTGGGTGCGAGCAAGCGCTACGCCGAGATGATCTGCCAGAGCCTGGACCAGAAGTCCACGCACACCCGTTTCGTCACGGTGCGTTTCGGCAACGTGCTGGCGTCGGCCGGCAGCGTGGTGCCGCTGTTCCGCGAGCAGATCCTGCGCGGTGGTCCGGTCACGGTCACCGACCCGGAAGTCAGCCGTTACTTCATGACCATCCCCGAGGCCTGCCAGCTGATCCTGCAGGCGGCCGCGTCGGCGTCGCATGGTGCGATCTACACTCTGGACATGGGCGAGCCGGTGCCGATCCGCGTGCTGGCCGAACAGATGATCCGTTTGACCGGCAAGCAGCCGTACAAGGACATCCAGATCATCTATACCGGCCTGCGCCCGGGCGAGAAGCTGCACGAGACGCTGTTCTATTCGGACGAAGACTACCGTTCGACCGCGCACCCGAAGATTCTCGAGGCCGGCGTGCGTACGTTCTCGCGCGACCTGGTGCTGGGCAACGTTCCGCGCCTGCGTGAGGCGATTGCCAGCTACGACACTGCCAGCATCCAGGAAATCCTGTTTGCGACGATGCCGGAATTCTCGCCAATCGAACAGGATGCTTACATTTCATCCGCTAAAGTCGTGCCCTTTCCGGCACGTGAGGCGAACAGGCACCAATGAGCAAGCGAATTCGCAAGGCAGTTTTCCCGGTGGCAGGACTGGGAACGCGTTTTTTGCCAGCAACCAAGACTGTGCCGAAGGAGATGCTGCCGATCATTGATCGGCCGCTGATCCAGTACGCCGTTGATGAAGCCATCGAAGCCGGCTGCGACACGCTGGTGTTCATCACCAACCGCTACAAGCACGCGGTTGCCGATTATTTCGACAAGGCCTACGAGCTGGAGCAGAAGCTCGAGCGCGCCGGCAAGCAGGAGCAGCTGGAGCTGATCCGGCATGTGCTGCCCAACGGCGTGCGCGCGATCTTCGTGACCCAGGCCGAGGCGCTGGGCCTGGGGCACGCAGTGCTGTGTGCCAAGGCTGTGATCGGTGACGAGCCGTTCGCGGTGCTGCTGCCCGACGATCTGATCTGGAATCGCGGTGCCGGTGCGCTGAAGCAGATGGCCGACCTCAATGAGGCCAGCGGTGCCAGCGTGATCGCGGTCGAAGACGTGCCGCACGAAAAGACCGCCAGCTACGGCATCGTCGCCACTGAGGCGTTCGATGGCCGCAAGGGCCGCATTTCGCAGATCGTCGAGAAGCCGAAGCCGGAGGACGCGCCGAGTGACCTGGCGGTGGTCGGCCGCTACGTGCTGAGCCCGAAGATCTTCGAACTGCTGGAACAGACCCAGACCGGTGCCGGCGGCGAGATCCAGCTGACCGATGCGATTGCCGAGCTGCTGAAGACCGAAGAAGTCGATGCCTATCGTTTCGAGGGCACCCGCTTCGACTGCGGTACGCACCTGGGTCTGGTGGAGGCGACGATCCGCTTCGCGCTGGACAACCCGAAGCTGGCCGGCCCGGCGCGGGAGAAGCTGGCGGCGATGCTGGCGGAATAAGGGATTTATCAAGCGCTCCGTCAGCGCTTTGATTGATACATGGGGGAGGGGGCGGATGGCCCTCTCCAAAACACGCCAAAGCCCTTCCATGGTGCTCGATGGCGCCATCCATGGCGCCAACGGTTTTGGAGAGGGCCATCCGCCCCCTCTCGACAGTTTCCTGCGGGCGCGGACGGGAAGGGCGGAATCAAAGGCAGAAGCAAAGCAAAAAGGCAGCCAATGGCTGCCTTTTTTGCTTGTTGGGGTCAGATCCCTTTGCGCAGCAAAGGGATCTGACCCCGGCCTTTGACCCTGCCTTTGCTCATCCCTCCGCCGCGGGGAGGCTGGAAGGGCCGGGTTGGCAGGGCTGCCCGGGACCGTTGGCGCCATGGATGGCGCCATCGAGCCCCCATGGAAGGGTTCACGGCGTGTCCCGGGCAGCCCTGCCAACCCGACCCACGCCATGAAGCCCAACGAGGCAACGCTTTGAACCTTACAGCGCCTCGAAAATACCCGCCGCGCCCATGCCGGTGCCGATGCACATCGTCACCATGCCGTACTTCTGCTGGCGACGACGCAGGCCGTGCAGCAGGGTGGCGGTACGGATCGCGCCGGTCGCGCCCAGCGGATGGCCCAGGGCGATCGCGCCGCCCAGCGGGTTGACCTTGCTCGGGTCCAGGCCGCAATCGCGGATCACTGCCAGCGATTGCGCGGCGAAGGCTTCGTTCAGTTCAATCCAGTCCAGCTGGTCCTGGGTCAGGCCGGCCTGCTTCAGGGCCTTCGGGATCGCGGCGATCGGGCCGATGCCCATCACTTCCGGGCGCACGCCGGCCACCGAGAAGCTGACGAAACGCGCCAGCGGGGTCAGGCCGTAATCCTTGATCGCCTGCTCCGAGGCCAGCAGCACGGCACCGGCGCCATCGCTCATCTGCGACGAGTTGCCGGCGGTGACGGTGCCGCCGAACTGGCCGTTGCGGAATACCGGGCGCAGCTTGGCCAGGCCTTCAGCGGAGGAGTCCGGGCGCGGGCCTTCGTCGGTGTCGGCCACCTTGTTGCGGGTGATGATGCGCTGGCCGTCGGCCAGGTCCGGCAGGTGCGAGACGATCTCGTACGGGCTGATTTCGTCCTTGAACTCGCCGTTCTGGATCGCGGCCATGGCCTTCTGGTGCGAGGCCAGGGCGAACGCGTCCTGGTCTTCGCGCGAGACCTTCCACTCTTCGGCCACCTTCTCGGCGGTGATGCCCATGCCGTAGGCGATGGCGACGTGGTCGTTGTCGAACACGCTCGGTGCCATGGCGATCTTGTTGCCCATCATTGGCACCATCGACATCGACTCGGTGCCGCCGGCCAGCATCAGGTCGGCGTTGCCCAGGCGGATCGCGTCGGCGGCCTGCGCCACGGCCTGCAGGCCAGAGGAGCAGAAGCGGTTCACGGTCTGCGCGGCGATGGTGTTCGGCAGGCCGGCCAGCAGCACGCCGATGCGCGCCACGTTCATGCCCTGCTCGGCTTCCGGCATGGCGCAGCCGATGATGGCGTCATCGATGCGGTTGACGTCCACGCCCGGGGCCTGGGCGACGACGCTGCGCAGCACGTGCGCAAGCATGTCGTCGGGGCGGGTGTTGCGGAACATGCCCTTGGGCGCCTTGCCAACCGGGGTACGGGTGGCGGCGACGATGTAGGCGTCCTGGATTTGCTTGGTCATTGCAATGATCTCTTGAATAGGGGTTGGAAGAGGTTGCCGGCCAGCGGCCGGCACTACCGATGTCTTCCGTCAGTTCCGCAGCGGCTTGCCGGTCTTCAGCATGTGCGCGATGCGGGCCTGGGTCTTTTCCTGCTGGGCCAGTTCGACGAAGTGCTTGCGCTCCAGGGTCAGCAGCCACTCTTCGTCAACCAGGGTGCCGCGGTCGACCTTGCCGCCGCACAGCACGGTGGCGATGCGCTCGGCGATCTCGTAGTCGTACGGGCTGATGAAGCGGCCTTCCAGCATGTTGACCAGCATCATCTTGAAGGTGGCGATACCCACGTCACCGGCCACCTGGATGCGGCGTGCCGGCAGCGGCGGACGGTAGCCCGCTTCGGCCAGGGCGCGAGCTTCGGCCTTGGCGATGTGCAGCGCTTCGTAGCTGTTGAACACCACCTTGTCGGTGCTGCGCAGCAGGCCCAGTTCCTTGGCGTTGACCGCCGAGTTGGACACCTTGGCCATCGCTACGGTCTCGAAGGTCTTCTTCAGTTCGGCGAATACATCACCGCCCGGGCCTGCGGCCTGCGAGGCGCGCACGGCCAGTTCCTTCAGGCCACCGCCGGCCGGCAGCAGGCCGACGCCGGCCTCGACCAGGCCGATGTAGCTTTCCAGGAAGGCCACGGTCTTGGCGCTGTGCATCTGGAACTCGCAGCCACCACCCAGCGCCAGGCCACGCACGGCGGCAACCACCGGCACCAGCGAGTACTTGATGCGCTGGCTGGTGCGCTGGAAGTTGGCAACCATTTCTTCGAACTGGTCGACCTTGCCGGCCTGCAGCAGGCCCAGTGCACCGGCCAGATCGGCACCGGCAGAGAAGGGCTCCTTCTGCTGCCAGATCACCAGGCCCTGGAAGTCCTTCTCGGCGCGGCTGACGCATTCCTGCAGGCCGTCCAGCACCTGGTCGGACACGGTGTTCATCTTGGTCTTGAAGCTGACCACGGCAATGCCATCACCGTCGTGCCACATGCGCAGGCCGTCGTTCTCGAACACGGTCTCGCCCGGCGCGAACTTCTCGCCCAACAGCGGATCCGGGAAGCGCTGGCGCTGGTACACCGGCAGCGACGAACGCGGCAGCTTGGCGTTGCGCGACGGGCTGTAGCTGCCTTCGGCGGCATGCACGCCGTCGCGGCCATCGAACACCCAGTCCGGCAGCGGGGCGTTGCTCATGCTCTTGCCGGCCACGATGTCATCGGCGATCCACTGTGCCACCTGCTTCCAGCCGGCGGCCTGCCAGGTCTCGAACGGGCCCAGCGACCAGCCGTAGCCCCAGCGGATGGCCAGGTCGACGTCGCGCGCGGTCTCGGCGATGTCGGCCAGATGGTAGGCGCTGTAGTGGAACAGATCGCGGAAGGTCGCCCACAGGAACTGCGCCTGCGGGTGCTGGCTCTCGCGCAGCTTGGCGAACTTCTCGGCCGGATTTTTGATCTTCAGGATCTCGACCACTTCCGGCGCGGCAGCGCGATCAGCCGGGCGGTAGTCCTGCTTCTCCAGGTCCAGTACGACGATGTCCTTGCCGACCTTGCGGAAGATGCCGGCGCCGGTCTTCTGGCCCAGCGCGCCCTTGGAAATCAGCGCATCCAGCCACTTCGGCGACTTGAAGAACTCATGCCACGGATCATTCGGCAGGGTGTCGCCCATCGTCTTGATGACGTGCGCCATGGTGTCCAGGCCGACCACGTCGGAGGTGCGGTAGGTGGCCGACTTCGGGCGGCCGACCAGCGGGCCGGTCAGGCCGTCCACTTCGTCGAAGCCCAGGCCGAACTGCTGGGTGTGGTGGATGGTGGACAGAATCGAGAACACGCCGATGCGGTTGCCGATGAAGTTCGGGGTGTCCTTGGCGTACACCACGCCCTTGCCCAGGGTGGTGACCAGGAAAGCTTCCAGGCCTTCCAGCACGGCGTCGTCGGTGGTGGTGGCCGGGATCAGCTCGGCCAGGTGCATGTAGCGCGGCGGGTTGAAGAAGTGCACGCCGCAGAAGCGGTGCCGCAGCTGTTCGGGCAGCACGTCGGCCAGCTTGTTGATGCCCAGGCCGGAGGTGTTGGAGGCCAGCACCGCGTGGTCGGCCACGAACGGGGCGATCTTCTTGTACAGGTCCTGCTTCCAGTCCATGCGCTCGGCGATGGCCTCGATGATCAGGTCGCAGTCCTTCAGCTGCTCCAGGCCGGACTCGTAGTTGGCCGGGGTGATGGCTTCGGCAAGCGACTTGCTGGCCAGCGGCGCGGGACTCAGCTTGCCCAGGTTGGCGATCGCCTTCAGCACGATGCCGTCGGCCGGACCTTCCTTCGCAGGCAGGTCGAACAGCACGGTGTCGACGCCAGCGTTGGTGAGGTGGGCGGCGATCTGGGCACCCATGACGCCGGCACCCAGCACGGCGGCGCGGCGGACTAGCAGGGAATTGGACATGGTGTAGGGCCTTTGTTGGTCAGCAGTTACTGGGTGGAATCAAACGGAAGCAGGCAGGGCGCTGGCGCGTGCGGCGGCGCGGAACCCGGCTTCGGCGAAATGGATCAGTTCGTGGGCGGCATGGGCACGATGCGCCGCTTCGGTGACACCGGCGGGACGCTTGATCAGCCCGAAATCGGCCATGGCATAGGTGAGCGAGCCGGCAAGGAAGTCCAGGCGCCAGTACAGCTCTTCCTTGCTCAGGTCCGGCACGCACTCGCCGATGGCCTTGCCGAACGCACGCAGCACGTGGCCGTAGTGGTCGGACAGGAACTTGCGCAGGTTGTCGTTCTTCTCGGCGTAGGCGCGGGCGATCACGCGCACGAAGGCGCCGCCGTTCTGGCGGTCCTGGGCCAGCGCCAGCGCCGGCTCGACGAAGGCGGCCAGCACCGGGCGCAGTTCGCCCGGGTGCTCGGCGCGGGCACGTTCGAGCTGTGACAGGCGGGCGCCGGTCATCTCGTCCATGCGGCGGCGGAACACCTCGTTGACCAGGTTTTCCTTGGAGCCGAAGTGGTAGTTGACCGCAGCGATGTTGACATCGGCCTGGCTGGTCACCTGGCGCAGCGAGGTGCCGGCGAAGCCGTGCTGGGCGAACAGCTCCTCGGCCGCGCCGAGGATCCGGTCCTTGGTCGAGAAGTGGGCGGGTTTGGCCATCGGCGGGCGGACCTTAATCAAACGATTGTTTGATACTAGGACCAGACGGTAGCGTATGGCATTTTGCAGTGCAGCAAAACTGCCCGGGCCGGTCAGATTTCACTCAGGTGGGTGAATGCGATGGGGTGGGGTCGGATCCCCGAATGGGGCTCCGACCACCAACGGTGGGCCCCGGAATGGGTCAGAGCCCCTGCGGGAATCCGACCCTTGGCCGCGACGGGGTTGCCGGCCGGCGGCCGGCACTACCATGCCGCGGCTTTATCTTTTACAATTCGCCTACGTTTATCAGGCTAAGCCCGCGTCCCGACGCGGGTTTTTTTCATGTTACCCTTCGGGCCATCAGCGGCCCGATTCCATTGGAGACATCCCATGGCGCTGGAGCGCACCCTTTCGATCATCAAGCCGGACGCCGTTGCCAAGAACGTCATCGGCGAAATCTACGCCCGCTTCGAGAAGGCCGGCCTGAAGGTCGTGGCCGCCAAGTACAAGCAGCTGTCCCGTCGTGAAGCCGAAGGCTTCTACGCCGTGCACCGCGAGCGTCCGTTCTTCAACGCGCTGGTCGAGTTCATGATCTCCGGCCCGGTGATGATCCAGGCCCTGGAAGGCGAGAACGCCGTCCTGGCCCACCGCGACCTGCTGGGCGCCACCAACCCGAAGGAAGCCGCGCCGGGCACCATCCGCGCCGACTTCGCCGAATCCATCGATGCCAATGCCGCCCACGGCTCGGACTCGGTCGAGAATGCCGCGATTGAGATCGCCTACTTCTTCGCCGCCACCGAAGTCGTTTCGCGCTGAGAGTAATGCCGTGAACGAGGTCGTACAGTCCCCCGCCATCCAGCCGCTGCCGAAGTCGGCACCCACGGCTGGCAAGCAGAACCTGCTCGACCTTGATCGCGCGGGCCTGGAGAAGTTTTTCGTCGAGGTTCTCGGCGAAAAGAAGTTCCGTGCCCATCAGGTGATGAAGTGGATCCACCATCGCTACGTCACCGATTTCGATGAAATGACCGACCTCGGCAAGGTCCTGCGCGCCAAGCTGCAGGCCCATGCCGAGGTGCTGGTTCCCAACATCGTGTTCGACAAGCCCTCCGCCGACGGTACCCACAAGTGGCTGCTGGCAATGGGCGTGGATGGCAAGAACGCCATCGAGACCGTGTACATCCCGGACAAGACCCGCGGCACGCTGTGCGTGTCCTCGCAGGTCGGTTGCGGCCTGAACTGCACGTTCTGCTCCACCGCTACCCAGGGCTTCAACCGCAACCTGACCACCGCCGAGATCATCGGCCAGGTGTGGGTTGCCGCACGCCACCTGGGCAACGTGCCGCACCAGATGCGCCGCCTCACCAACGTGGTGATGATGGGCATGGGTGAGCCGCTGATGAATTTCGACAACGTCGTGCGCGCCATGAGTGTGATGCGCGACGACCTGGGCTACGGCCTGGCCAACAAGCGCGTGACCCTGTCGACCTCTGGCCTGGTGCCGCAGATCGACCGCCTGTCTGCCGAAAGCGACGTGTCGCTGGCGGTGTCGCTGCATGCGCCGAACGACGCGCTGCGCGAGACGCTGGTGCCGCTCAACAAGAAGTACCCGATCGCCGAGCTGATGGCCTCGTGTGCACGCTACCTGCGCGCCAACAAGCGCCGCGAGTCGGTCACCTTTGAATACACCCTGATGAAGGGCATCAACGACAAGCCCGAGCATGCCCGGGAGCTGGCCCGCCTGATGCGCCAGTTCGACAACGCGGTGCAGGCCAAGGATTCGGGCAAGGTCAACCTGATCCCGTTCAACCCGTTCCCGGGCACCCGCTACGAGCGTTCGGAAGAAGCGCACATCCGTGCCTTCCAGAAGATCCTGCTCGACAGCAACGTGCTGACCATGGTCCGCCGCACCCGTGGCGACGACATCGACGCCGCCTGTGGCCAGCTCAAGGGCCAGGTGATGGACCGCACCCGCCGCCAGGCGGAGTTCAACAAGACGCTGCAGGCGGGGAAGGGGAGCGATGCCGCGGCCTGACCGCCTCTGGCTGGTTCTGTTCGCAGGCATGCTGGCCGTTGCGGTCGGCGGCTGCAAATCCCATCCCAAGGCCAAGCTCGGGCCTAGCCAGGCGCCGGTCTATTCGGTGGCTGACCCGGAAAGCGTGCGGCGCGAAGTGCGCTGGCGCGACCTGTTGACCCTGGCGACCCGCGACATGCAGGTCGGCAATCTCGACGCCGCCGAGCGCAAGGTGCGCGAAGCGCTGAAGCTGGCGCCCGAGGCGCCCGATGCGCTGGTGCTGCAGGCCGGCATCGATGACCGTCGTGGCCGCACCCGCCAGGCGGGCGAGAATTTCCGCAAGGCCGCCGAGCTGGCGCCGCAGCGCGGGGACGTGCTCAACAACTACGGTGCCTGGTTGTGCCAGCAGGGCCAGTCGGCCGAATCGCTGGTCTGGTTCGACCGGGCGCTGCAGGCGCCGGGCTATGCCACCCCGGGCGAAGCGCAGGCCAATGCCGGCAGCTGCGCACTGGACGCTGGGCAGCTCGAACGTGCCGAGCGCGACCTGCGCGCGGCACTCGTCGCGGCGCCGGCCAACCCGGTTGCGCTGGAGTCGATGGCCCAGCTGAGCTTCCGCCAGGGCCGCTACATGGAGGCCCGGGCGTTCGCCGAACGTAGGATTGCGGCTGCACCCGCAACGCGTTCCGTGTTACAACTTGCGTCTCAAATCGAAGTGAAGCTGGGCGATCGGGCGGCATCTGATCGTTATCTGCAGCGGATTCGACAGGAATTTCCGCAGGAAGCGGGCTCCTAACTCCAGGGTTGATGCATTGTGATTGATGACCAGACTGTGAGCGCTCTCGAGACTGCGGCCGGCTGCGGCACCCGCCTGCGCCAGGCCCGTGAAGCGGCCGGACTGACCCTCGAAGATGTCGGCTCGCGCCTGCGCATGCCGGTCCAGGTGGTCAAGTCGCTGGAAGAGGAACAATGGCAGAAGCTGGGGGCGCCGGTGTTCGTGCGCGGCCAGCTGCGCAGCTATGCACGCCTGCTCGACGTGGACGTGGGCGAGCTGCTGGAACAGGCCCAGGTCGGCCCGGTGGTTCCGCCCACCCTGGTCAGCCATACCCATACCCCCCGTGCGCGCCGCATTGCCGAGAATCTCGGTCGGCGCGTGCTGTATGTCGGCATCACCGCCGTGCTGGCGGTGCCGGTGTGGTTCGCCACCCGTGGCCACTTCGACGGCAGCGCGACCCCGTCGCCGAGCACCGCCTCGCTGGACGTGATCCCGGCCGCCGTGCCGGTCACGCCGTCCGCAGCCGGTAGCGAGATGGCCGCCCCGGCCGAAGCGACCACGGCCCCGGCCAGCAAGCCGGCGGCCACCCCTTACGTCGCCTCGCTGGCCCCGGTGCCGCGCCCGGCGCCGGCCCCGGCTGCCGGCAATGCGCTGGAAATGCAGTTCAGCGGCGACAGCTGGGTCGACATCGGCGGCCCGGACGGCAGCACCGTCGAGAAGGCACTGATCAAGTCCGGCGAGACCCGCAGCTTCACGCCGGGCCAGGTGACCCGGGTGACCCTGGGCAACGCCTCGGCGGTCCAGGTTCAGCAGAACGGCGCTATCGTCGATCTGACCCCCTACCAGCGAGCCAACGTGGCACGCTTTCAGGTATCCTCTGAAGGCTCCGTAGTCCCGGTTTCGCACTGAGGCGCGGTTTCACCACCTTCGATTAAACCCAATGGTCCCTCCCGACGGGCGGGGCGAGAGTACGCATGGCGATCGACGATCTGCTCGACGAGCACGAACAAAGTGAACGCGTCCGCAGCTGGCTGCGGAAGAATGGCGCCAGCATCCTCGGTGGCGTAGTCATCGCCATCGGTGCCATTGCCGGCTGGCAGTGGTACCAGAAGGAGCAGGGCAGCAAGCTGGCCTCGGCCAATGTCGAGTACCAGAAGGCCCTGCAGGGCCTGCAGCAGAACAAGCTTGACGACGCCGCCAAGGCGGTCAAGGCGCTCGAAGCCGGCCCGTCCAGCATCTACGGCGACCTCGCGGCGCTGCAGCTGGCCAAGGCCCAGGTCGACGCCGGCAAGAACGAAGAGGCACTGGCCACCCTGCGCAACGTGAAGGTCGAAGGCGACCTGCAGCGCGTGGTCGACCAGCGTGTGGCCCGCCTGCTGGTGGCCACCGGCAAGAGCGACGAGGCCATCAAGCTGCTGGGCAGCGCCACCGACAGCAGCAGCCTGGAAATCCATGGCGATGCGCTGATGGCGCAGGGCAAGCGCGATGAGGCCCGTGCACAGTACGAGAAGGCGCTGAAGACGCTGGACGTGGCAGCGCCGCAGCGGCGCCTGCTGGAAACCAAGGTTATGGACGCCGGCGGCACCGTTGCCGCCCCTGCGGAGTCGGTTTGATGAGTCAGAAGGTCATGATCACCCGCGTCGCCACCGTGCTCCTGATGGGCATGGCCCTGACCGGCTGCGGCACCATGAAGGGCTGGTTCGCTGGCAAGGACGCGGCGGCGAAGAAGGCACAGGAACCGGCTGAGCTGGTCAAGTTCGAGCCGACCGTGAAGGTCAGCAAGATCTGGTCGGTCAACCTCGGCAAGGGCGAGCGTCGCATCGGTGTGCGCCAGGGCCCGGCGGTGGCCAACGGCCACGTGTTCGCTGCGGCGATCACCGGTGGCGTGCACGCCATCGACCTGCAGACCGGCAAGAAGGTCTGGACCTGGGAGCCGAAGAAGGAAAAGAAGAAGGCCAAGCTGCGCTTGTCCGGCGGCCCGGGTGTCGGTGAGAACCTGGTCGTGATCGGCACGCTGGACGGTCAGGTCATCGCGCTGGACATCAACGACGGCAGCGAGAAGTGGCGCGCCCGTGTTCCGGGTGAAGTGATCGCCGCGCCGGCCGTTGCCCAGGGCATGGTCTACGTGCGCAGCAACGACGGTCGTGTGACCGCCTTCGATGTCGGCAACGGCACCCAGAAGTGGTTCAACCCGAGCGAGCTGCCGGCGCTGACCGTGCGCGGCAACGCGCCGGTGGTGACCGGCCCGGGTGTGCTGTTCATCGGCAAGGACGAGGGCGCGGTTGCGGCCCTGGCCCAGCAGGATGGCCGCACGCTGTGGGAACAGAACCTCGGCAACGGCGAAGGCCGCACCGAGCTGGAGCGCATGGCGGACGTCGACGGCGCACCGGTGCTCGACGGCAACACCCTGTACGTGAGCAGCTTCAAGAACCAGACCATGGCCATCGAAGGCCCGACCGGTCGCCCGCTGTGGGCGCGCGACCATGGCGGCGCCGGTGGGGTGGCGGTATCGTCGGGCAATGTGTTCGTGACCGACAACAAGGGCGGCGTGTTCGGCCTGGACAAGGCCAGCGGCGCAGCCATGTGGTCGCAGACGGCACTGGCCCGTCGCTCCCTGACCGGCCCGGCACTGCACGGCGACTACGTGGTGGTCGGTGACTACAAGGGATATGTGCACTGGTTGCAGGCCTCCGATGGTGCGATGGCGGCACGGGCAAAGAGTGGCGGTGACGCCCTGCTGGCCCAGCCGGTCGTCGTCGACGGGGTGCTGCTGGTGCAGAACGTGGATGGCAAGCTGACCGCCTTCCGGTTGGCAAACTAAAAAATTGGAGTAATCGCGATGCTGCCTCTGGTCGCCCTGGTTGGACGGCCGAATGTCGGCAAGTCGACTATTTTCAATGCGCTTACGCGCACCCGTGACGCGCTGGTCCATGACCAGCCCGGCGTCACCCGCGACCGCAACTACGGTGTCTGCCGCCTCGACGAGGACAACCATTTCCTCGTCGTGGATACCGGTGGTATCGCCGGGGAAGACGAAGGCCTGGCCGGCGCCACCACGCGCCAGGCCCGTGCGGCCGCGGCCGAAGCCGACCTGATCCTGTTCGTCGTCGATGCCCGCGAGGGCACCTCGGCGCTGGACGACGAGATCCTGGCCTGGCTGCGCAAGCTGTCGCGCCCGACGCTGCTGCTGATCAACAAGATCGACGGCACCGACGAGGACAGCGTGCGTTCCGAGTTCGCCCGTTATGGCTTCGGCGAGATGCTGACCGTCTCGGCCGCGCATCGCCAGGGCCTGGACGACCTGCTGGACGAAGTGATCCAGCGCCTGCCGGAAGAAGGCAGCGGCGAAGAGCTGGACAACGACCCGAACCGCATCCGCATCGCCTTCGTCGGCCGCCCGAACGTGGGCAAGTCGACCCTGGTCAATCGCATCCTGGGCGAGGAGCGCATGATCGCCTCCGACGTGCCGGGTACCACCCGCGACTCGATCGCGGTGGACCTGGAGCGCGACGGCCGTGAGTACCGCCTGATCGACACCGCCGGCCTGCGCCGTCGTTCGCGCGTGGATGAGGTTGTCGAGAAGTTCTCGGTGGTCAAGACCATGCAGTCGATCGAGCAGTGCCAGGTGGCCGTGCTGATGCTCGACGCCACCGAAGGCGTGACCGACCAGGACGCCACCGTGCTCGGTGCCGTGCTCGATGCCGGCCGCGCGCTGGTGATCGCCATCAACAAGTGGGATGGCCTGACCGAGTACCAGCGCGAGCAGGCGGAAACCATGCTGTCGCTGAAGCTGGGCTTCGTGCCGTGGGCCGAATCGGTGCGCATCTCGGCCAAGCACGGCTCGGGCCTGCGTGAGCTGTTCCGTGCGGTGCATCGTGCGCACGAATCGGCGAACAAGACCTTCACCACCAGCGAAGTGAACAAGGCGCTGGAAGTGGCTTACGAGACCAATCCGCCGCCGACCATCCGCGGCCATGTCTCCAAGCTGCGTTACGTGCATCCGGCCGGTTCCAACCCGCCGACCTTCATCGTGCACGGCACCCGCCTGAAGGAACTGCAGGAGTCGTACAAGCGCTACCTGGAGAACTTCTTCCGCAAGCGCTTCAAGCTGATCGGTACGCCGGTGAGCTTCATCTTCCGCGAGGGGACCAACCCGTACGAGGGCAAGAAGAACGTCCTCACCGAGCGGCAGGTCAAGGCAAAGCGGCGCTTGATGAAGCACGTCAAGGGCAAGTGATTCACGGGAAGGCGGCCGCAGGGCCGCCTTCTTCGTTCGCGCTCCCACCGGTAGTGCCGGCCGCTGGCCGGCAACCTCGCGTCGTCCGGTGCGTTCATGGCCATGCCGGCCAGCGGCTGGCACTACCCCATGTTTGCAGGTATCGGTCAAGGCGGCCTGCCGCCACGTGCGCGATAATGCGGCCATGAGCATCCAAGAGCTTTCCCCCGCGCAGGCACGCGAGCGCCTGGCCCATGGCGCCGTGCTGATCGATGTGCGCGAGGCGCACGAGCGGGCCGGCGGCATGGCCGAGGGCGCGCGCGGCGTGGCCAAGGGCGAGCTGCAGGCCGACCCGGCGGCGCATCTGCCGCAGCGCGACCAGGAGATCCTGCTGATCTGCCAGAGCGGCAAGCGCTCGGCCGATGCCGCGCAGTTCCTGCTGGAGGCCGGGTACGCCCAGGTCGCTTCCGTGACGGGCGGCACCGTGGCCTGGCGCGAGCAGTCGCTGCCACTGGTGCAGCCGCTGGCCAGTGCCGCCGACCGCGATTTCTTTGATCGTTATTCGCGCCACCTGCTGCTGCCACAGGTGGGCGAGGCCGGCCAGCGTCGGCTGCAGCAATCACGCGTGCTGGTGCTGGGCGCGGGCGGCCTGGGTGCGCCGGCCGGCTTCTATCTGGCCGCCGCCGGGGTAGGGCACCTGCGCTTCGCCGACCACGACCGCGTGGAGCGCAGCAACTTGCATCGGCAGATCGTGCATACCGAAGCCAGCGTCGGCCAGCTCAAGGTCGATTCCGCGCGCGAGCGGCTGCTGGCGTTGAATCCGTCGATCGAGGTCGAGGCGGTGCCGGAGCGGGTGACCTCTGAGAACGTGGATGCGCTGCTCGAGGGCGTGGACGTGGTGCTGGATGGCTCGGACAACTTCCCGCTGCGCTACCTGCTCAACGACGCCTGCATCAAGCACGCCAAACCGCTGGTGTATGCCGCCATCGAGCGCTTTGACGGCCAGGTAAGCGTGTTTGACGCCGGCCGCCAGCGCGGCGTGGCACCTTGCTATCGCTGCCTGTTCCCCGAGCCGCCGCCTCCAGAGTTTGCGCCGAATTGTTCCGAGGCTGGTGTACTGGGCGTGCTGCCTGGCCTGGCCGGCGTGCTGCAGGCCACCGAGGTGCTGAAGCTGCTGCTGGGCATTGGCGAGCCGCTGGTGGGTCGGCTGCTGCGCTTCGATGCGCTGGGCATGCGCTTCCGCGAGACCGGCATCCGGCCGGACCCGCAGTGTCCGGTCTGCGCGCCGGGTGTGCCGTTCCCGGGATATATCGATTACGCCGCGTTCTGCCGGGGTGGGTGAATCGGAGCGTCATCCACGCATGGCGTGGATCTACTGTAGAGCCGAGCCCGTGCTCGGCTGTACAGTCACGTGCATGGTTTCGGGATGATGTTGGGGGTCACTCCCTGCATCGTTCCATCGCCAAGACAATCCGGCGCAACATGCGTGCTATTGCCGTCATCGGCATTGCTCTATTGTTGAACCCGATTCTGGATCTTGGGGAACAGACCGCATGGCGGTAGAAGCAGCGACCAGCGAGCTGGTCAAGGTCGTGGCCCTGTTGGGCGCGGCGGTGGTGATGGTGCCTTTGTTCCGCCGGGCCGGCCTGGGCTCGGTGCTGGGCTACTTCGCCGCTGGCCTGGCGATCGGACCGTTCGGGCTGGGCTGGTTCTCCGACCCGCAGGCGATCCTGCATACCGCCGAACTCGGCGTGGTGATGTTCCTGTTCGTGATCGGCCTGGAAATGCGGCCCTCGCACCTGTGGAGCCTGCGCAAGGAGATCTTCGGGCTGGGCACGCTGCAGATCGTCACCTGTGCGCTGGTGCTGACCAGCATCGCCAAGCTGTTCGGCCTGCCGTGGCAAGTGGCCTTCATCGGCGCCACCGGCTTCGTGCTCACCTCCACCGCGGTGGTGATGCAGCTGCTGGCCGAGCGCGGTGACATCGCGCTGCCGTCGGGGCAGAAGATCGTCTCCATCCTGCTGTTCGAAGACCTGCTGATCGTGCCGTTGCTGGCGCTGGTGGCGTGGATGGCGCCGGGCGCGGGCAGTGCCGATGGCGAGGGCTCGCGCTGGCTGTCGGTGGCGATCGGTGTGGGTGCCATCGTCGGGCTGGTGCTGGTCGGCCGCTTCCTGCTCAACCCGCTGTTCCGCGTGCTGGCCGAATCGAAGGCGCGCGAGGTGATGACCGCCGCCGCGCTGCTGGTGGTGCTGGGCGCGGCGCTGCTGATGCAGCTGTCGGGCCTGTCGATGGCGATGGGCGCGTTCCTGGCCGGCGTGCTGCTGAGCGAATCGACGTTCCGTCACCAGATCGAAGCGGACATCGAGCCGTTCCGCGGCATCCTGCTGGGCCTGTTCTTCCTCAGCGTCGGCATGGCGCTGGACCTGGGTGTGGTGGCCGGCAACTGGCAGCTGATCCTCGGCCTGGTGCTGGCGCTGATGGCGGCCAAGGCGCTGTGCATCTACGTGGTCGCGCGCATCATGGGCAGCGACCACGCGCAGGCGCTGGACCGGGGCGTGCTGATGGCGCAGGGCGGCGAGTTCGCCTTCGTGCTGTTCTCCGCTGCCGCATCGGCCGGGGTGATCAACCTGGAGATCAATGCCAACTTCACCGCCGTGGTGGTGCTGTCGATGGCGCTGACCCCGCTGGTGGTGCTGCTCTACAAGCGCATCGCGCCGAAGCCGACGGTGAACATGGACGGCGTGGACGAGGCCGATGGCCTGTCCGGCAGTGTGCTGCTGATCGGCTTCGGCCGCTTCGGCCAGGTCGCCAGCCAGTCGCTGCTGGCGCGCGACGTGGACGTGACCATCATCGACAACGATGTGGAGATGATCCAGAGCGCGGCGCGCTTCGGTTTCAAGATCTACTACGGCGACGGTACGCGACTGGACGTGCTGCATGCTTCGGGCGCGGCCACCGCACGTGCGATTGCGGTGTGCGTGGACAAGGCCGAGGCGGCTGACCGCATTGTTGAGCTGGTGTCGCACGAGTTCCCGCAGGCCAAGCTGATGGTGCGCTCGTTCGACCGCGAGCATTCGCTGCGGTTGATCCATGCTGGTGTTGATTTCCAGATCCGCGAGACGTTCGAGTCGGCGGTGCTGTTCGGCCAGGCCGCGCTGGTGGAACTGGGTGCGGACGAGGACGATGCGATCGAAATTGCCGAGCAGATCCGTCGCCGCGACGCCGAGCGCTTCGAGCTGGAGATTGCCGGTGGTGGTCTGAATGCCGGCGCCAAGATGGTGTTCGGCAACGCCGGCCAGGGCGTGCCGACGCCGACGCCGTTCACCGCGCCGAAGCGGGCAAGCAAGACGTTGAACCCGCAGGACGTGCCGGAGGAGGAAGAATAAAGCCCGGTAGTGCCGGCCGCTGGCCGGCAAATGTGCAAACGTTCCGACGACATGAGGGTGCCGGCCAGCGGCCGGCACCACCGTGTGGGGAATTGCCGAAGCCGGCGGTTGGTAATGCCGGCCGCTGGCCGACAGATGCGCGAACGTTCCGACGTCATGAGGTTGCCGGCCAGCGGCCGGCACTACCGGTGCGCGGAGTCGGCGCACGGCGGTGGGCGAGGGGGCCTGAATCGGGGACAATAGCGTCCCCGCCGCCCCACGCCTGCCCCCAATGAACGATTCCGCCCCCCAGCATCCTGCCCGCATCCTTGATGGCCGCCGTATCGCCGAGGACCTGCTCGACAGCCTGAAGGTGCGCGTCGACGCCCGCGTGGCCGCCGGTGGCAGCCGCCCGGGCCTGGCCGTGGTGCTGGTGGGTGGCGACCCGGCCTCGACGGTGTACGTGCGCAACAAGCGCCGTGCCGCCGAGAAGGTCGGCATCGAAGCACATGACTACGATCTGCCGGCCGGTACCACCGAGGCCGAGCTGCTCGACCTGATCGACCAGCTCAACGCCGATCCGAAGATCAACGGCATCCTGATCCAGCTGCCGCTGCCGGGGATCCCCGACGCGCGCCGGCTGATCCAGCGCATCGACCCGCGCAAGGACGTGGACGGCTTCCACCCGGAAAACGTCGGCCACCTGGCCCTGCGCGAGTTCGGCCTGCGCCCGTGCACCCCGCGTGGCATCACCACGCTGCTGGGCCACACCGACCAGCCGGTGCGCGGCCGCAACGCCACCATCGTGGGCGTCAGCAACCACGTCGGCCGCCCGATGGGCCTGGAGCTGCTGATCGCCGGCTGCACCGTGACCAGCTGCCACAAGTTCACCCCCAAGGACGTGCTGGAACAGGCCGTGCGCAACGCCGACATCCTGGTGGTGGCGGTCGGTCGCCCGGGCATCGTGCCGGGCGAGTGGGTGAAGCCGGGCGCGGTGGTGATCGACGTCGGTATCAACCGGTTGGATGACGGCCGCCTGGTGGGCGATGTCGGGTTTGAGGCGGCGGCCCAGCGAGCCAGCTGGATCACCCCGGTGCCGGGTGGCGTGGGACCGATGACCGTGGCTACGCTGATGCAGAACACTCTGGAAGCGGCGGAAGCGCTGAGCTGACCTCACCTGGGGCTGTTCTCAGGTGCCTGAGGGATAGTGCGGACCAACGGTCCGCACCCACCAAAGGCGCTTCAGGGCTGGCTCGGGTGATCCTCTCAAGGTGGGTGCCGACCGTTGGTCGGCACAATGCCGGTGCACAGGTATATGAAGGCAGTGCGGACCAACGGTCCGCACCCACCAAAGGCGCTTCAGGGCTGGCTCGGGTGATCCTCTCAAGGTGGGTGCCGACCGTTGGTCGGCACAATGCCGGTGCACAGGTATATGAAGGCAGTGCGGACCAACGGTCCGCACCCACCAAAGGCGCTTCAGGGCTGGCCCGGGTGATCCTCTTAAGGTGGGTGCCGACCGTTGGTCGGCACAATGCCGGTGCACAGGTGTATGAAGGCAGTGCGGACCAACGGTCCGCACCCACCAAAGGCGCTTCAGGGCTGGCTCGGGTGATCCTCTCAAGGTGGGTGCCGACCGTTGGTCGGCACAATGCCGGTGCACAGGTGTATGAAGGCAGTGCGGACCAACGGTCCGCACCCACTGAGGCAGGTTCTAAACCCTCCTGAACCGATCACCGCCCGCGCGACACTGCGTCGCATCTACCCCCTGCCGCGCGGCGCGAAAACAGGGTAAAATGTCGCGCTTCCCCACATCTCGGGTATGCCGATGCTGCGCATCCAGGCTGAAGCACTCACTTACGACGACGTCTCGCTCGTCCCCGCCCACTCGACCATCCTGCCCAAGGACGTCAACCTCGAAACGCGGTTGACCCGAGACCTGAAGCTGAAGCTTCCGATCCTGTCCGCCGCCATGGATACCGTCACCGAAGCCCGCCTGGCCATCGCCATGGCCCAGCTCGGCGGCATGGGCATCATCCACAAGAATCTCAGCCTGGAACAGCAGGCCGCGGAAGTGGCCAAGGTCAAGAAGTTCGAGGCCGGTGTCATCCGCGACCCGATCACCGTCGGCCCGGAAACCACCATCCGCGACGTGCTGGCCCTGACCCAGGCGCACAACATCTCCGGCGTGCCGGTGGTGGGCAGCGACGGCCAGCTGGCCGGCATCGTGACCCACCGCGACATGCGCTTCGAGACCGAGCTGGACGACCCGGTCCGCCACATCATGACCAAGAAGGATCGCCTGATCACGGTCAAGGAAGGCGCCGCCTCTGACGAAGTGCTGCAGCTGCTGCACCGCAACCGCATCGAAAAGGTGCTGGTGGTCAATGATTCGTTCGAACTGCGCGGCCTGATCACCGTCAAGGACATCCAGAAGAACACCGACTTCCCGAACGCTGCCAAGGATCTGTCGACCCGCCTGCTGGTCGGCGCTGCCGTCGGCGTGGGTGGCGATACCGATCGCCGCGTGGAAGCGCTGGTCGCAGCCGGCGTGGACGTGATCGTGGTCGATACCGCGCACGGCCACTCGCAGGGCGTGCTGGACCGCGTCAGCTGGGTCAAGAAGAACTTCCCGAACGTGCAGGTCATCGGTGGCAACATCTGCACCGGCGAAGCCGCACTGGCGCTGCTGGACAGCGGTGCGGACGCAGTGAAGGTCGGCATCGGCCCGGGCTCGATCTGCACCACCCGCGTCGTCGCCGGCGTTGGCGTGCCGCAGGTCACCGCGATCGATCTGGTGGCCGAAGCCCTGCAGGACCGTATCCCACTGATCGCCGACGGTGGCATCCGCTACTCGGGCGACATCGGCAAGGCGCTGGCCGCCGGTGCCTCGACCATCATGGTCGGCGGCCTGCTGGCCGGTACCGAGGAATCGCCGGGCGAGACCGAGCTGTACCAGGGCCGTTCGTACAAGAGCTACCGCGGCATGGGTTCGCTGGCCGCCATGGAGAAGGGGTCGAAGGACCGCTACTTCCAGGACGCCGCCACCGCCGACAAGCTGGTGCCGGAAGGCATCGAAGGCCGCGTGCCGTACCGCGGCCCGGTGGGCGGCATCATCCACCAGCTGATGGGCGGCCTGCGCGCCACCATGGGCTACGTGGGCTGCGCCACCATCGAAGACATGCGCAGCAAGCCCAAGTTCGTGAAGATCAGCGGCGCCGGCCAGCGTGAGAGCCACGTCCACGACGTGACCATCACCAAAGAGCCGCCGAACTACCGCGCCTGATGCGCTTGCGAACTGCTCTTGCGATTACGGGCAGCCTGCTGATGGCAGGCTGTTCGGTGTCCGAACCGCCGCCGCGCTCCGGGTCTCCGGGCGCGGCGGTTTCGCAATTGCAGGACGTGCAGAAGTGCCAGAATTCATTCTCCCTGCCGGAAGGCTGGCACATGGAGGCTGCCGGCGAGCAGCGCTGGCTGCTGAAGGGCACGGGTGTGCGCCCGCTGCAGGTGATCCTGCAGTGCGTTACCGGACTGGGCCACCTCTTTGAAGATCCCAGGGTGATCGCAGAGCTGGGGCCGCTGGAGCCGAGCCGGATGAACGTGCGCTTCGTCGCATGGGGCGGCCCCGAACAATCCGGCTACCCCATGCGCGCCCTGCAACGGCGTTTCGTGCCCGGCACCGAAGTGCAGGAAGTCGCGGATCTGCCGCGCGCTGACCCCAACAACCGGCAGGCGCCACAGGGCCTGCTGATGCTGCGCTGGGACGAGGAAGACTCCTCACATATTCAACAACGCGAGGCGTTCATCGCCACGCTGACGCAGAGCCTTGAAGCGCCGGGCGCTGCGAAAAACACCACTGGAACGGCACCATGACCAACATCCATAACGACAAGATCCTCATCCTCGATTTCGGCGCGCAGTACACGCAGCTGATCGCCCGCCGCATCCGCGAGCTGGGCGTCTACTGCGAAATCTGGGCGTGGGACCACAACCCGGCCGAGATCGCCGCGTTCGGCGCCAAGGGCATCATCCTGTCCGGTGGGCCGGAGTCGACCACGCTGCCGGGCGCCCCGGCCGCGCCGCAGGAAGTGTTCGACAGCGGCCTGCCGATCTTCGGCATCTGCTACGGCATGCAGACCCTGGCCGCGCAGCTGGGCGGTGCCACCGAAGCGGCGGACCAGCGCGAGTTCGGCCACGCCGAAGTGAACGTGATCAACCCCGATGCGCTGTTCAAGGGCCTGAGCGACCACGGCGGCGAGCCGAAGCTGAATGTCTGGATGAGCCACGGCGACCACGTCTCCGTCGCACCGCCGGGCTTCACCATCACCGCCACCACCGACCGCATTCCGGTGGCTGCCATGGCCAACGAAGAAAAGCGCTGGTACGGCGTGCAGTTCCACCCGGAAGTGACCCACACCCTGCAGGGCCAGGCGCTGCTGCGCCGCTTCGTGGTGGATGTGTGCGGCTGCCAGACCCTGTGGACCGCCGCCAACATCATCGAAGACCAGATCGCCCGCGTGCGCGAACAGGTGGGCGATGACGAAGTGATCCTGGGCCTGTCCGGCGGCGTCGATTCGTCCGTGGTGGCCGCACTGCTGCACAAGGCGATCGGCGAGAAGCTGACCTGTGTGTTCGTGGATACCGGCCTGCTGCGCTGGCAGGAAGGCGACCAGGTGATGGCGATGTTCGCCGAGCACATGGGCGTGAAGGTGGTGCGCGTGAATGCCGCCGACCGTTACTTCGCCGCGCTGGAAGGCGTGAGCGACCCGGAGGCCAAGCGCAAGATCATCGGCAACCTGTTCGTTGAGATCTTCGACGAAGAGTCCAACAAGCTGAAGAACGCCAAGTGGCTGGCGCAGGGCACCATCTACCCGGACGTGATCGAGTCGGCCGGCAGCAAGACCGGCAAGGCGCATGTGATCAAGAGCCACCACAACGTGGGTGGCCTGCCGGAGCACATGAAGCTGGGCCTGGTGGAGCCGCTGCGCGAGCTGTTCAAGGACGAAGTGCGCCGCCTGGGCGTCGAGCTGGGCCTGCCGCGCACCATGGTCTACCGCCATCCGTTCCCGGGCCCGGGCCTGGGCGTGCGCATTCTGGGTGAAGTGAAGCGCGAATACGCCGAGCTGCTGGCCAAGGCCGATGCCATCTTCATTGATGAATTGCGCAAGGCGGATCTGTACGACAAGACCAGCCAGGCGTTTGCCGTGTTCCTGCCGGTGAAGTCGGTGGGCGTGGTGGGCGACGCGCGGGCATATGAGTGGGTGATTGCGCTGCGTGCGGTGGAGACGATTGATTTCATGACCGCGCATTGGGCGCATCTGCCGTATGAGTTCCTGGGGACGGTGAGCAACCGGATTATCAATGAGTTGCGGGGGGTGTCGAGGGTGGTTTATGACATCTCGGGGAAGCCGCCGGCGACCATTGAGTGGGAATGAGTTGAAAGAACAAGGGCGCCGAGAGGCGCCCTTTTTTGTTCGCCGCGAGCGCTGATGAGGTGCTTTGCGCCATTCATGGCGATTTACATCCAAAGCGGCTTTCCGGCACTTTGGGGTCAATTCGAGGTAGCTTGTCCAAGATCTTCTGTGGTCGTAAGATCAAAACGGTCAACACCTAATTTCTCAGGCATACACAAGGGATTGCTATGCAAATGCGAGAGGCGGAAAAACTTCGGAAAAGTTGGGGGAATAAGCCCTGCAATCACCCTCGAGTAGAGCAGGAGTATCACTTGGGGTCAAATACGGGTGAGTTCGTATGCACAACCTGTGGAGAATCCAAAGAGCGGCGTGATTGGAATATTAGGGCAGAAGAAAAAGGGTGAGCGCTCGTTGACATCCGAGATTCAGGTGAAGCAGCCACTGTAGCTGTTCGCATTGGGCCAATTCATATTCTATGGATGAGCCGTTGAGCTCTCAAAATTCTGGAGTCTTGGAATGAGTTCATGGCAACGACAGCTTCAAGATGTCGGATTTGCGAAGACCCAAATTTCTAGGAACTTCGAATTTACTGAAGTCGAGCAGACTTTAGGAAATATTGACAAAATTTATGGCGTTGAGCCAATTCAAGAGCTCGTGCCAAGGGTTGGTGTGGGTATGGGTCCCAGCTATAGCCATAATTTCGGATTAGGGGTATTTCCATTTCATACCGATATGGCTCACTGGAGCATCCCTCCGCGCTACTTTGCGCTTATTTGTATCGTGGGATCCCACGACGTGAAGACAAATATAGTGCACAGAGATAGTCTGATTAGCCCCCAGGAACGGGACTTCTTTAGGAAGGCAATTTTGCGATCTCGGAGGCCGCTTGATGGTCGTCAGATTCCGCTAAGAATGGTGGATGGTGATATATTCCGTTGGGATACACTATTCCTTCAGCCCGTAAATTCGATAGCAGTCCGTGCTGTGCGAATGATTAACGATCGGATTCGGGATGTGAGGATTAGTAGCGTTGCCCTAGATGAGCCTGGCCAAGTACTGGTGGTGGACAATTGGCGAACCCTGCACGGCAGGTCGGAAGTGTCGTCGAGTTCTCGTGGAAGAGTTCTGAAGAGGGTCTACTTGGAGTGAGGGAGGACAGATGGCAGTTAGGGTCGATCACGAGTGGTCAAAGAGCTCCTACTTAGCCAAGTCTGACTTGTATTCGGAGGCTATGCAGGCTAATTCTACCGATTGGCAGTATGGGCTTTGGTCAACTTTTCTCATGGAAATGTTGATAAGAGCGTCAATTTCGCATGTGTCGCCTGCGCTTGTGGCAGACGGCTCCGACTGGAATAATATTCTTTATGCACTTGGGCATGCTCCAAAGAAGGCTAAATTCGTTCCTCGAACCGCCCCGATTACAGAATTGATTGGGCGCGCTGAAGAATTGGTCCCTGCGTTTACGCGCGAGCATGTCAACTTTTGCTTGGCGCATTTCTCAAAGAGAAACTCGGAGCTTCATTCTGGAAACCTGAACTTTGAAAGCTCTAGCTCGTCGTCCTGGCGGCCGCACTTCTTTGCTGTCTGCGATGTGCTCTTGAGTCATTGTGGGTCTTCCTTGGAAAATCTTTTCGGAGATGCTGGGGCAAAAGAGGCGAGGGAAGATATATCAGCACTTAATGACGGCGCCGCGAAGAGCGTCCTTGGTGCTATCAATGCCCATAAGGTTGTTTGGGATTCGAAGTCAGACGAGGACAGGAAGACGGCTCTGGACCAGGCTGCGGCTGCGTCTTTGCGCCACTATGGTCATCGAGTTAATTGTCCCTCCTGTACCGCCACTGCGCTCGTGCAGGGGCGCGCAATGGGCGTAGCCAAAACATCAACTGCGGAAGATGGTGTTATTGAACGTCAAGCAATGCGGCCAGAGGAGTTCTTCTGCGTTGCATGCGGATTGAAGATTTCAGGATACTCAAAGCTTCTTGCTTGCGGATTAGGTGATAGTTATGTTTCGACTAGTCATTATGATGCGATAGAGTACTTTGGCATTGATGTTGATAGGCTTGCGCGAAATATGTGGGAAGATGACAATAATGAGTACTAATTGTAAAGGTGCTAGCGTCGGTGTTCTTGGTCCAGTCAGGCGGCGACTTCTGACTCTTGAGCGGCGTAGCCAGGCAGGCGCGAAGCAATGAGCCGAAAATTTGATCTCGATGCGCGTGCAGAGAGGATGCGGCGGAAGGAAGAGCCGTTTCGTCTCCACGGGAAGCTGCGATCAGTCCACTTTCTGCGAGGCGTTATGTCACGCGCAAGCATGAGCCTTCCGGCGTTCTACTATTTTCTTGGCACCGCGCAGGCTGCTGAAGATATGGATGCCTCGGGCGACTTGCCCTTTCGCGTATCGCAGTCGTACCTAGAGTTCTCAACGCTGAACTCGCTGTCCCTGAACTGCCGGAAAGTCTTTGATCATGCCACCAAGCCAGACCTTACTGGAGGTAATTTCGGCCGCTTGCCCGACGGAGTGCTCGAAGAGCATGCGCACTACTGGTCCGAGCGAGGAAGCAATACTTTCGAAGATGCTCATCGCGCCCTCGTCTTTTTAAGGGAATTCTTTCGTGAATACGCGCGGACAGATACTGACCTACTCAAGGCTCCCGGTCGACTCCACAAGCGGATCGGCCTTCTAAAGCAACACGCCGATCGCGCGGCAGCGCATCTTTCTTTACAGGAGTACGAGCTCGAACTTCTCGATGTGATGCATGTGGTAGCTGCGCTTGTGATCGTGGGGGAGGTGATTCGAAGCTTCGATGCGCCCTCAATGGGTAGCGAATACTTCAATGATACCGACGCGGCATCCCTGGCGGCAGCGTCGCGTACTTTTCCATCTATGCGCGATTTTCGCCTGCTCGGACATGTGAAGGTAGACCAGCAGGCGCGCGCCTACTGGAGGATGTACCAGTACGAGAGTATCCCGCGCTTCTTCGATCAGCTCGAGTTCGCGTTGGGGTAGCGCTGGCCAAATGCCGGAGGATGGCCTTAGGACATCGCCACGGTAAAAGACTGCAGCTCATTCGGTCTCGTTTGCATGCATCGTCCTTTCCGGAGGATGATCGAACGGGCTTGCTGGGGCTCGCCGCTCTCGACCGTGATCGCTCATTGATGTAGGAATTTGCTCCGATGCTCTTCAGCCGGGTGGAGCTGCTATGTTCGCGTCTGTCAGGAGGCGCGTGTTAATCAATGTGACGCCCAATCAAATCTGCTGTACGTCGCTCCGGTCAGGCAGGTCACTCCGGCCTTACCTCATGACAAGCCCACTCAACCAACCCCCGGCAAGCCAGAAACAGCCCATCAACCACCCCCTCATCCAAATGCCGCTCCGGGTCCGCTGCCACCCGGCAGCGGTCCGCCGCGTGCAGCAACTCCAGCACCGTCAGCGCTCCCACCATTGCGCGCTCGGTTCTAGCCAGGCTCACGCGGCGGCCGGGTGACACATCGGTTTCTGGCCAAGGGTGTCCATCTGCTCCCTCGCAGCCGCGCATGCGCTTGAGGATGCCGAGCAGGGAGTTCAGGTCGGGCAGGGGAGTGTCGTCATTGATGGGCTCAACAACGGTGTACGAAGAGAAGGTGTCGGATTCGTTCATGGCGTCGGCTTCCGTGGCTGTGCTTAACAGCGCCACCGCGAAGAGGGTGGCGGACGATGCGTGGCTGCAAACCGGACGATAGTTGTCAGTACCCGGCGGGTCCGAAGACCCCCACGCACCGCCCGCCAGAAAGGCCGACGGATTACCCGCCGGCACCGGTTAAGGACGGTGCCGGCGGGTAAGCGTAAACAACTAACAGTTCGGGTTTGCAGGCCCGGCCACCCGTTGTCGGTGGCGCGTCATGTTGGTTACGCAGCCGCTTCGAATGCCAATAGAAATTCGCGAAGGAATCGCGGAATCCGAGAGCGAAGAACTATTGTTGCACGCACCCTTCGCGCAGCACGCGACGCCAGCAGACGCATTTGCGCAGCTGCTCTGCTGATGGCGAATCAAACTGGCGCAATCGCCCACCGCACAAGCGAATAGCGCGACGGCCTGCTTTGCAACAGTTCTTAGTCCGAGCCGGATGGCAATGGCGCCCAATCAACCGCATACCCTGAAAAGCGGTTCAAACCCGACAACGCCAGCGAGCCTCGCGGCTTCAAGCAACGCCAGCCTCAGCCGCATTTCCCACCAGCAACTCAATCATCGCCCGCGCCGCCGCTGACTGTCGCCGATGCGGCGCATAGATCACCGAGAACGGCCGCGACCGCCCCCGTAGCTGCGGCAGCACTTCCACCAGCTGTCCGCGCTGCAACCGCTCGCGCACGATGAACGCATAGCTCTGGCAGATGCCGATGCCCTGTTCGGCCAGCGACACCACGCCCAGCACATCGTCGGAGGTCTCGATGGAAGAGCGCGGCAGCCAGTCCACGTCACGCCCGCCGTCGCGGAAGATCCACGGCGCCAGCCGCCCGGTGCGCGGCATCACGAAGGGTAGGCACAGGTGCTGCTGCAGATCCTCCAGCGTCTGCGGCGTACCGCGGCGCTGCAGGTAGTCCGGCGCAGCCACCAGCAGCAGTGGGGCATCTTCCAGCTTTCGCCCCACCAGCCCGCTGTCCGGCAGCTGGCCCAGGCGGATGGCCAGGTCGAAGCCTTCGGCCACCAAGTCCACGTTGCGGTTGGTGATGTTCAGTTCCACCTGCACCTGCGGGTACTGCTGCGCAAAGCGCGCCAGCACGGGCGGCAGCCGGTAGTGGCCATAGGTGGTGGGCACGCTCAGGCGCACGCGGCCGGCCAGCGCACCGTCCTGGGCCAGTACGTCGACACGTGATGCGGACAATGGAAGAGCAATGCCTGCACCGGCATAGATTCGAGAGCCAGGTACATGCCACACGGGTGATCGCTGACTGGACCGCCTTCTACAACCAACTGGGTGCGTCGGAGCGTCCGCCAGGAGCGGGCGCTGTACAGGCTCTTCATCACCCAGTACGCCGCCCGTGACGAAGCTCAACGTGAGGGATTCGCCAAGAGGAGACTTGCCTACTGGGTATTCACCGACGAAGGGAACGAGCGGATTCCGAACTTCTACACCCCCCGTCAATGATTTTGTCGACAGGCTGGAGTCCGCCCGGGTCATCCGGCAGCTGACGGCGTCCAGGGGCGAGTGCGAAGTCCTTCCGCCGACCCCGCAGGCTGGTTCCCGCGGGTCTACGTGGATCCGGGCAATAATCCCGGCTGCCGATCGTCCGCGCTAGTCGCCCTTTAAGCCGGTGGCCCCTACAATCGAGGGCTGGACGGGGCACGCGATGCCGAGCATGTCATTGATTTCAGATGGCGTTGGAGTCTTGTAGCGTCCATTTTTTTCTTCGATTTTCCGCTTTTCAGGATCCGGATTCGTGACTGCACTTGAGACCCTACTCGACACCCTCCGCAAGAGCTCGATGACCGAGCGCGAAAAGGGCACCTACTTCGAGGACCTGATTCTCGCCTACCTGCGCAATGAGGCCACCTATAAGGACCTCTATCGCCAGGTGTGGACCTGGGCCGAATGGGCGCCCACGCACGGCTTCAGCGCCAAGGACGACGGCATCGACCTGGTCGCCGAGGAAGTCGGCACCGGCGCGCTCCACGCCATCCAGTGCAAGTTCTACGACCCCGATTACCGGCTGCAGAAGAAGGACATCGACAGCTTCTTCACCGCCTCGGGCCGCAAGCCCTTCGCCCACCGCGTCATCGTCAGCAGCACCGATCACTGGAGCGACAACGCCGAGAACGCGCTGATCGACCAACAGCCGCCTGTCAGCAAGATCACCCTGCATGACCTGGAAGCCAGCCAGATCAACTGGGCGAAATTCCAGCCGAAGGCCGCCGTCGCGCTGAAGCCGAAGAAATCGCTGCGCCCGCACCAGGAATCCGCGCTCAAGGCTGTCACCGCCGGCTTGGCGGATGCCGACCGCGGCAAGCTGATCATGGCCTGTGGCACCGGCAAGACCTTCACCAGTCTCAAGATTGCCGAAAGCCTAGCCGGCAAAGGCAGGTGCGTGCTGTTCTTGGTGCCTAGCCTGTCGCTGCTGCAGCAGACCTTGACCGAATGGACCCAGGAAAGCGCCATCCCGCTGCATAGCTTTGCCGTGTGCTCGGACAGCGACGTGGGCAAGAAGAAGGGCCGCAAGCAGGACGACGCCATCCAGACCCTGGCCCACGAACTGCGTTACCCGGCCACCACCGATGCCCGCGCATTGGCCAAGGGCGTGGCCGCGCGCAGCGACGGCGACCACATGACCGTGGTGTTCAGCACCTACCACTCCATCGCCGTCATCCACGAGGCCCAGCAGCAGGGCCTGGCCGAGTTCGACCTGATCGTCTGCGACGAGGCCCACCGCACCACTGGCGCCACCTTTGAAGGCGATGACGAATCCGCCTTCGTGCGCGTGCACGACGCAGGGTACATCCGCGCGGCCAAGCGCCTGTACATGACCGCCACCCCGCGAATCTACGGCAACGAGGCCAAGGCCGTAGCCGAGCGCGACAACGTGGCCCTGTACTCGATGGACAACGAGGCCTGGTACGGCAAGCAGTTGTTCGTCATCACCTTCTCGGAGGCCGTCAAGCGTGGCCTGCTGGTCGACTACAAGGTCATCGTGCTGGCAGTCGAGGAAAGCCACATCAATCGCCGCCTCCAGACTTTGCTGAAGGACGAGAACAACAGCTTGCGAGTGGATGATGCCGCCAAGATCGTCGGCTGCTGGAAGGCGCTGGCCAAGCTCGGCATCCACGAGGGTGCCGGCGAAAGCGCCGAACCGATGAAGCGCGCGGTCGCGTTCTGTCAGGTCATCGAGCCCAGCCGGGGTGGCAAGACCCACAAGGTCAGCTCGAAGGAAATCGCCGACATGTTCAAGGCGGTCGTGGACGCCTACCAGGACGCCGAGGACATCGAGGACGCCGTGCGCATGACCTGCGAGGCAAAGCACGTCGACGGCAGCATGACCGCCGGCGAGAAGGAAGCGAAGCTCGACTGGCTCAAGGCAGCCACGCCGCCCGACACTTGCCGCGTGCTCAGTAACGTGCGCTGCCTGTCCGAAGGCGTGGACGTGCCGTCGCTGGACGCCGTGCTGTTCCTGACGCCGCGTAATTCGCAGGTGGACGTGGTGCAGTCGGTCGGCCGGGTGATGCGCAACGCCCCGGGCAAGCAGCGCGGCTACGTGGTGCTGCCGGTGGTGATCCCCGCAGGCATCGAGCCGCACGAGGCGCTGAACGACAACCGCACCTATGCCGTGGTCTGGCAGGTGCTGCAGGCGCTGCGCAGCCATGACGACCGCTTCGACGCGATGGTCAACAAGCTCGACCTGGTCGGCCCGGACCGCAGCCGGATGGAAGTCATCGCCGTCGCGGAAACCGTGCAGCGCAAGACCGCGCGGCTGGTGGACGGCAATGCCCGCAAGGCGGCCAATGCCAAGGGCAAGCACACTATCGGTGAAGCCCAGCCTGGCTACGAAGCCGAAGTGCAAAGCGAATTCGAGTTCGAGATCGGCGAAGTCGAGCGCGCCCTATACGCCAAGGTGGTGGAGAAGTGCGGCAACCGCCACCACTGGGAAGACTGGGCCAACGATATCGCGAAGATCGCCCAGACCCACATCGACCGGATCAAGGCCCTACTGGAGGACGAGACGCAGGCCAAGGCCCGCGACGCCTTCAGCGCCTTTGCAAGCGAACTGCGCGACGACCTCAACGACAAGGTCTCCGATGCCGAGATCATCGAGATGCTGGCCCAGCACCTGATCACCAGGCCGGTGTTCGACGCGCTGTTCGCCGACTACAGCTTCGCCAGCCACAACCCCATGTCCAAGGCCATGCAGGCAGTGCTCGATGTGCTCGACGAACTGCACCTGGAGAAGGAGGCCGACACCCTGCAGGCATTCTACGATAGCGTGAAGCTACGGGCCGAAGGCATCGACAGCGCCACCGGCAAGCAAAAGATCGTGGTCGAGCTGTACGACAAGTTCTTCCGCAACGCCTTCCCGAAGATGACCGAGCGCCTGGGCATCGTCTACACCCCGGTGGAGGTGGTGGACTTCATCCTGCACAGCGTGGACCACCTGCTGCGGCAGGAATTCGGGCAGACCCTCGGCAGCCAGGGCGTGCACATCTTGGACCCGTTCACCGGCACCGGCACCTTCATCACCCGCCTGTTGCAGTCCGGTCTGATCAGACCGGAGCAGCTGGCGCACAAATACAGGCACGAGATCCACGCCAACGAACTGGTTCTGCTGGCCTACTACATCGCCGCCATCAATATCGAGGCGACCTACCACGGCATCGCCGGCGGCGACTACGTGCCCTTCGAGGGCATCTGCCTGACCGACACCTTCCAGATGTATGAGAAGGAGGATCTGGTGGACGCGCTGCTGGTGGACAACAGCAAGCGCCGCAGGCGACAGAAGAAGCTGGAGCTTCGGGTGATCGTGGGTAATCCCCCGTATTCCATCGGCCAGGGCAGCCAAAACGACAACAACCAGAACGTCAGCTATCCGACGCTGGATCAACGCATTGCGGAGACCTATGCGGCCCGTTCTGATGCCGCGCTCTCCAAAGGCCTGTACGACAGCTACATCCGCGCCATCCGCTGGGCGAGTGATCGCATCGGGGATGCGGGAGTCATTGGCTTCGTGACCAACGCGGGCTTTGTGGAGGCCAATACCGCCGATGGCCTGCGCAAGTGCTTGGCCGACGAGTTTTCCAGTCTGTACGTCTTCCACCTACGTGGCAACCAGCGCACCAGCGGCGAAACCTCGCGCAGGGAGGGCGGCAAGATCTTCGGCAGTGGCAGCCGCGCCCCCATCGCTATCTCCCTGCTGGTCAAGAACCCGGATGCCGCACAGAGCGGACAGATCTACTTCCACGACATTGGCGATCACCTCAGTCGCGAGGATAAGCTGGAGAAGATCGAAACCTATGCAAGCGTCGCCGGCATCCCCGCCGACGCATGGCAGGTCATCACCCCGGACGAGCACGGAGACTGGCTCAAGCAGCGTGACGACAGCTTCAATCGCTTCATTGTGCTGGGCGACAAGAGAGGAGATTCGCCAAAGCTGTTCGACAATTATTCGCAAGGTGTCGTCACGTCACGTGACGCTTGGGCCTACAACGCCCTCCAATCCAAGCTCGCGGCCAACGTTTCCAGAATGATTGATGTTTACAGTGCTGAGCTTGCCCGTTTCAATGCCGTCCATGGGGATTTGAACCACAAGGAACGGCAGTCGCTGGTGGACGGGTTCGTCGAGACGGATCAAACGCGCATCAGTTGGTCGGTCAATCTGAAACAGGAACTGGTGAGGGGACGGACACTGGAGTTTGATGCCAGTTGCGCGACACAGGGATTGTACCGCCCGTTTGCTCGTCAGTGGTTCTACTTCAATCGCACGCTCAATGAGCGCGTCCTGCAGATGCCGCGAATTTTCCCACGTCCTGATGCCGCAAATATGGTCATTTGTGTAACCGGACTGGGGGAGTCCGCCGGATTCAGCAGCTTGATTGCCGACAGCGTTCCAAACTTCCATTTTGTCGCTGGCTCGCAATGCTTCCCCCTCTACCTCTACGACGAAGCCGTCCAGCAAATCGATAACGGCCTGTTCGCCGGCGGGACCGGCGATGGCCCGCGCCGCCGCGACGCCATCACCGACGCTGGCCTGGCTCACTTCCAGTCTGCCTACCCCGAAAAGGCTATCAGCAAGGAAGACCTCTTCTACTATATCTACGGCCTGCTGCATTCGCCCGACTACCGCGAACGTTATGCCGACAACCTGAGCAAGGAACTGCCGCGCATCCCGCGCGTGCGCACCGCGCAGGACTTCTGGCGTTTCAGCAAAGCTGGGCGTTATCTCGCCGCGTTGCACTTGAACTACGAAACGGTTGAGAAATACCCGCTCACGGTTGAGACCAAGGGCAAGCTGACGGACGCCGACTACCGCGTCGAGAAGATGAAGTTCGGAAAGAAGAAGGACCCGGACACCGGCAAGTCGGTCAACGACCGCGGCACCGTGATCTACAACAACAAGATCACCCTGCGTGACATTCCGGAGGCGGCTTGGGAGTACGTGGTCAATGGCAAGGCTGCGCTCGACTGGGTGATGGAACGCCAAGCCGTGCGCGTGGACAAGGCCAGCGGCATCGTCAACGACGCCAACGACTGGGCCATCGAGACCATGCACGATCCGAAGTACCCGCTGGAACTGTTCCAGCGCGTGGTCACCGTCAGCCTCGAAACCCAGAAGATCGTCGCTGCGTTGCCACCGCTGGATATCCGTGAAGACGGCTGACTCCCACATGCAGACACAAGGCCATACAGATGAATGAAGTAGTGTGGGGCATCCATGCAGGCCGCACCGGCGATGCCGACGCCTTGTTCCTCAAACAAGGCTGCATTGCCATTGGCTGGGATGCCATGGGCGACTTGTCGCGGCTGGCAGCCGACCGCGACGCCTTCCGGCAGTGCTATGTGCAGGCCTACCCGGAGGCGAAGAAGGGCGGGATTGCCACCGTTTCGGGTATTCCCTACCGGTTCCTCCACGAGATGAAGGCCGGCGACTTGGTGGTTTACCCCTCCAAGCAGGACAAGCAAGTGCACATTGGCCGCGTCACTGGCTCGTACCAGTACGTGGCCGATGCCATCCAAGGCTATCCGCACCGCCGCAGCGTGCAATGGCTGAGCCACGTGCCACGCCTGCAGTTCATTCAGGGCGCGCTGTACGAAATCGGCTCGGCGCTCAGCCTGTTCCAGGTCAAGAGCTATGCGGACGAGTTCCGCGCGGCGGTGGGCGGCAAGTATGCACCTGCGTTGCCGGTGGACCAGGACCATTCGGTGGGCCTGGTTACCGATGACATGGAAGACACCACCCGCGACTTCGTGCTCAAGCGTTTGGCGCTGGAATTGAAGGGCCTCCCGCTGGAGGACTTTGTGGTGCACCTGCTGCAATGCATGGGCTACCACGCGCGCAAGACCCGGGTGAACGAACCCAGCGTGGACGTGATTGCCCACAAGGACCACCTGGGCATCGAACCGCCCATCATCAAGGTGCAGGTCAAGAGCAGCCCCAACACCGTGACCGACAAGGACGTGTCGGCGTTGTACGGCAAGCTGTCCCACGGCGAATACGGGCTGTTCGTGACCTTGGGCAGCTACAGCCCTGCCTGCCGCAATTTCGAACAGGGCAAGGCCAACCTGCGCCTGATCGACGGCGATGAACTGGTGGACCTGGTCTTCGCCCACTACGAGCAGTTTGATTCGCGACACAAGGGCCTGCTGCCGTTGCGCCGCATCTATGTGCCGCAGGTACTGGAGGCAGACTAACGGGGCATGGGAGCGAATCACTCATTCCTGCAAGAGGCTGGGAATTCCCATCTAGTATCAGGCCAAGCTGATAGGAATCCGCATTGATGCTTCGCTCCATCTATCTGGTACGCCACGGAGGAAGTGTCTCCAACGCCGGAGGCATCACTATGCCCCATGCTTTGATTCCACTGACAGAGGCGGGGCGCGCAAGCAGGCAGGCGCGCTATCTGCGCAACTGCCTGCCCAGCCTCCCAGGATTCTTGCCTCGCCCTTTGTTGGGGCACTGGACACCGCCGAGCCTTACGCCAAGCGACTGCAGGTCAAGATCGAGGAGGAGCCGTTGCTGCAGCAATTCGACATGGTCGACCCGGTGTTGATCGCTGGCGTGGACCAAGCGCAACGGCGTTCGATCGCCGATGCGTTCTGGAAAGAGGGTGATCCCGCGGTCTACGCTCTTGATGAATTGGCGCCCGCTCAGTGGTTACTCCGCAATAGATTCGTGTGAATCACGCGCTGCCGGCCCGCGGCCGGAGCATGCCCGGCTACTTTGGCCCGCGCTGCGGAAGCGATTCACCGTTGCTTCTGGCAGCGCGCCCAACTGCGCCAGCTGGTCCCTTGAGCCGCTGTAGCCACAAGCGAATAGCGCGACAGCTTACTTTGCAACAGTTCTTAGTCAGCTTCGCCACGCAACGGCGCGCGATCAGCCGCACACCCCCGAAAAACGGTTCAATCCCGACACCGTTAACAAGCCCCCGGCTTCAGCCGACGCCAGCCTCAGCCGCATTCCCCACCAGCAACTCAATCATCGCCCTTGCCGCCGCAGACTGCCGCCGATGCGGCGCATAGATCACCGAGAACGGCCGCGACCGCCCACGCAGCTGCGGCAGCACCTCCACCAGCTCCCCACGCTGCAACCGCTCGCGCACGATGAATTCATAGCTCTGGCAGATGCCGATGCCCTGTTCGGCCAGCGACACTACGCCCAGCACATCGTCGGAGGTCTCGATGGACGAACGCGGCAGCCAGTCCACGTCGCGACCGTCGTCGCGGAAGATCCACGGCGCCAGCCGCCCGGTACGCGGCATCACGAAGGGCAGGCACAGGTGCTGCTGCAGGTCGTCCAGCGTCTGCGGCGTGCCGCGGCGCTGCAGGTAGTCCGGCGCGGCCACCAGCACCAAAGGCGCATCTTCCAGCTTCCGCCCCACCAGCCCGCTGTCCGGCAGCTGGCCCAGGCGGATGGCCAGGTCGAAGCCTTCGGCCACCAGGTCCACGTTGCGGTTGGTGATGTTCAGTTCCACCTGCACCTGCGGGTACTGCTGCGCAAAGCGCGCCAGCACGGGCGGCAGCCGGTAGTGGCCATAGGTGGTGGGCACGCTCAGGCGCACGCGGCCGGCCAGCGCACCGTCCTGGGCCAGTACGTCGCGCTCGGCGTCGTCCAGCAGGCCAAAGGCGGTGCGCACCTGTTCCAGATAGAGCCGCCCGGCGTCGGTCAGGCCCACGCGGCGGGTGGTCCGCTGCAGCAGCTGCCGGCCCAGCCGCGCTTCCAGGCGGGTGACCGCGCGGCTCAGCACCGAGGGCGTGGTGGACAGCGCCACGGCGCCAGCGGTGAACGAGCCGTGCTCGACCACCGCCAGGAACACCTCCACATCGCCCAGGTAGTCGAACTTGCGGCTCATTTGGCTCTCCGGGGAACAGATGTTTTGCGATGGGGCCAATTTATCGCCGCTGAGGCGATGAATAAAGTGGCCGCCATTCCCCGATAGGAGCTCCCCATGAACCTGATGACCCGGCTGGCCGCAGCGCTGGCCCTGACCCTGGGCGCGACCGGCGCGCATGCCGCCAACGTGCTGGTGGTGCTGTCCGATGAAAACCACCTGGACCTGAAGGACGGCAAGGTGCTGTCCACCGGCTTCTATCTCAACGAGCTGATGCAGCCGGTCAAGCTGCTGCTGGACGCAGGTCATGAGGTGACCTTCGCCACGCCGCAGGGGCGGGCACCGACGGTGGATGCGTCCTCGGTGACGCCGGCGTACTTCGGCAACGATGCCGCGCAGTTGAAACTGCACAAGGACCTGCTGGAGAAACTGGCGCTCACCTCGCCGACGGCCTCGCCAGTGGTAAGCCTGGCGCGTGTGGAGCAGCAGGGCTACGCGCGCTTCGATGCGGTCTACATTCCCGGTGGCCACGCGCCCATGCAGGACCTGCTGAAGAGCCCGGCGCTGGGCCGGTTGCTGGCCGACTTCCACCAGCGCGACAAGACTACCGCGCTGGTCTGCCACGGGCCGATCGCGCTGCTGTCCACGCTGCCGGATGCGGCAGGTTTCGTGGCGAAGCTGGAGGCGGGTGCCACGCCGGCCACGCCGAAGTGGATCTACAGCGGCTACCAGATGACGGTGATCAGCAACCAGGAAGAAGAACAGGCCAAGCCGCTGCTGGGCGGCGGTGAGATGAAGTTCTACCCGCAGACCGCGCTGCAGCGGGCGGGTGCGACGTTCAGCAGTAACACCACGCCGTGGACCGGGCATGTGGTGGTGGACCGCGAGCTGATTACCGGTCAGAACCCGGCGTCGGCGCTGGAGGTGGGGCAGCGGCTGGTGGAGCGGTTGAAGTAGGGCGGGGCTGCGCAGCAGGTTGCCAGCCTTGGGGGCCGAGGGGCCAGCGCCTCGGCCTGTCTATGGAAGTGCCAACGTGGTCGGAAGAGAGGGCATCAGCCCTTCGCCAGCGCTGCCCCTGACAGATCTTCAATCTGGGAAAGCGCGTGACGCGTCGCAGTCCAATCGCCGGCGTGCCTGATCGCCACGCCTCCGGCCGCTGTCCAGGCATCACAGTTCGCTTCGAAATCGTCGATCAGAACATCGCCCGGCTGGTGCATGAAAAGAGGCTTGTGCCTGCCGCCAAGCACAGGCAACACCAGGCAAGTTGCTGACAGGTGTTCGCGGACCCACTGCCGCTTCTGCATGGCCGCGAGTGGATAGTTCGATTTCGGGCAGGCCGTGAGAATCACTGGGTTCAAGTGGTGGATGCTGTGGAAGAACTCCACTGCACCGCGCATCGGCGGAAGGTCGCGGAAGAATGATGGGTGGTTGTTGATGTGCCCCCACATTTCATCATCGGCAAGCGCGCGGTGGTCCAGACCAAACAGGGCGGGAAATGCCGCGTCGAAGTCGGCCATTACGCCATCAAGATCTACGTAGATGGTGCGTCTGGATGCACTCGATCCACCTGTGTGCCGGTTCGCGAGCGGGTCCATCACCGGCATTGTCTTCACATCATCAGCGTTCATTTGCGCGTTCTCCTCTCAAGAGTGGGCTTTCTTCTTCATCGGTTCCCCAGTAGCGGGGCGAAGTGTTTGGCGATTGCGACAAACATGGCGGCAATCGCGATGCCGACTGCGCCGGCACGGCTGAAGGGGGCGGGGACCCACGGATGCCGCAATCGGCATGCTGGAAATGCGGCTTATGTCGCGGCGCTTCTTCAAAGGCCTGCCGGGTGGCTGACCTGGCCCTTGGCCAAGACGCACGGCCCGCAGCCGCTGGCTCATTTCGCCAACCAAGGAGCAATCTGGTGCGCTGGTGGTTGGATCATCGCCGGGCGCTACAGGCAGGCCGGGTAGTGATATACCTGTGGTGCTCGATCCAGACTCAAAAGGACGTCACTGAAATGGATGCTCAGGCAGCTTCAATGTACCACGCCGACCAGCGCGACCACCATGCCGAAGCCGTGCTTGAGGCGTTCTTCGCCAAGCACCGAACCTCGGCCCTGGTGCTGCAGCGTTTCTACCCGCCGGCGGCATTCCCCAGGGTTCGCAGCCGTCTAGGCGGTCTGCCGCAATTGCCCGATGGGATGGATTGGCCGGTTGGCGAGAGCTACGGCGAAGCGGCGCCGATGCACTTCCTGGCGCAGATCGATTGCGCCGAGCTGCCACGCGTGGATCCCGATATGCCCTCGCAAGGCATGCTGTTCTTCTTCGCCATGAACGACGAAGAGCAGATATGGGACACGGACGAACCGCAGCAACGCGTGCGTGTGCTGTACGCGCCCGAGGTCGCGGCCGATCAGCACGTGCGTGCGCTGCCGGACGGCATGCGGCCGATTCTGGATGAAGGTCCCTCGGACCATGCGCACCGCAATCCTGGATGGCTGCTGCCTGAGGAAGATGGGCCGTGCGTGCATGTTCAATGGCCCTTGGTGGCGCGGCACATGGATACCTGGCCGGATGAGCTGGAGCTGCCGCCGGGTGAGGAGGATCGGCCGTATTACGAGATCTACCCCTCGCGCCGGGACGAAATGCGGCTGGGTGCGGTGGTGGCGGCCACGGGCCTGTTTCCGCGCGCGGACGCCGCCACGGAATGGGAGCGCCCGCAGTCACCTGCGTGGACGTTCCCGGTGCAATGGCTGCGTTACCAGACCGATTTTCCCCAGGTAGGCATCATCATTGACCGCCTTTCGCGGGTGATCGGTAATGAACGGCGTGCAGGCAAGCGCGGGAAAATCGATTACGCCGACGTACGCGCGTGGGTGAAGCGCGCCGCCGCCGTTGGTCTGGATGAAGCCCCGGATGATGCAACGCGGGAGGCATTCCGTGAGTGGATTATCGGACAGATCAGCGACGACTTCGAGCGTATGACGCTGACCGACCTGGGCATGGGCCGGGCGTTCACCAAGGGACTGCTGGCGGCAGTTGCCTACGCGGCGGGCTCGCCGGCTGCGGCCGCGCGCATACCTGCACTGATGTACCGCCACCTGCAGGACGAACATCTGCCGTTTGATGAAAGCCTGGGCACGTTGCCTGATGGCCGCAAGCGCTGCGCCGAGACGCGGGTGCACCAGATGCTGGGGCACGTACCGCGCTTGCACGGCATCGTGCCCGACGTGGAAGGCGAGGGCGACGCGGTCTGCCTGCTGCAGTTGGCGTGTGACCCGGCGATTGACCTGGTCTTTGGTGATTGTGGCCAGGCCACGTTCTGGTTGAGTCGTGAGGACCTGCGCAACTGCAGGTTTGACCGCGTCGTGGGTGTGGTGGAGTCGCACTGATTGGGCATGGCAAGCCCGGCATGGCACCATGACGGGCTGGCCTCGTCCCTCCGGGCGGGGCCGTTTTCCCAGGGAAGCCCTCGAAAACGACATGCGAACGTCCTTCTTCATTCTCTCCGCCCTGTGCCTTGGCCTGCTGTCCGGCTGTGCCAGTGGCCCGGAGGAGCACGCCTCAAGCCGCGAGATCACCAGTGCGTTCGTGGCCGACGACGGCCAGCTGTACCTGCTGCCGCGCTATGACGAGCCGATGCGTTTCAATGCCGCGCCGTTCCGTGAGTACCGCGCGCTGATGGACAGCCCGCTGCGCGAGGCGGTGGCCTGCGCGCAGATGTACTTCCATGAGGACTGGCGCGACCCGGCCAACAAGGCCAAGGTGCACGGCAGCTATGCGCTGCTGCTGCGGCCGGAGCAGGTGACGGCGGAGCAGGCCGCGCAGTTCAAGCTGGAGCGGATTGAGGTCCCCTCGCGTGAGGCCAAGGCCGTGGAGGAGCGGGCACGCTACTACCTGCCGATGGACCGGACCCGTTACGCGCTGGCGTTTGACCGGGCCTGCAATCTTTCAAGGAAGGGCGGCAGCTATTACAGCGCGCTGTTCGAGGGCGACGGCGAGCGGGTGAAGTTGCCGGATGCTGCGGCGCTGGCGGAGAAGGGAAAGCTGGCACAGCCGATCAATGCGCGGGCGCAGCGGATCCTGCCGGAGAGGGAGGACAAGCCGGGTGTGGGTTCGTCGGCGGGCAAGGTGCTGGGGGCGGCGCTGATTCCTGTGGCGGTTCCGGTGTTTGTGTTGAGCCTGCCGTTCCTGGGGCCGGATCATTGGAAGTGATGGGGCGCTGAGGGAGAGCATCCACGCATGGCGTGGATCTACTTGGGCATCGCCTGAACGTTCATCCTGGAGATCTGTGTGCCCAGCACGCTGGAAACTGTTTTGAAGACCGTAGGTTTCATTGTCCTTGCGGCGCTTCCGTTGGTGATCCTCTGGTTCACCCTTCGGCGAATGGCAGCAACTGCTCGCTCGTCCGTGAAATCGGGGCTGCGTTTGCATGCTCCGCGCCGGATTTCCGGCAGGTCCATGACCTTGGTGATGGTGGATGGCAAAGAGGATCGCGAGCACTACTTCTTCGATGCGGCGTCCTTTTACCTGCAGCGTGGGCCGGTGCCTACGGCTGTTCCGCTTTCGCAGATCGCCTCAGTCACACGAACGTCCGACAGGATCTACGGGCGCTATGTCTGGCAGGTGTGCTTCAGCAAAGCATCGGGCAGGAAGTGCGTGACGTTCACCAACAACCTGACGCTGTTCAATCGGGATTTCCTGCTGTTCCTGGAGGCGGTGCGGAAGGCCAATCCGCTGGCGACCGTTGAGCGGGCGGGTCTGTTCTTCTGATTGTGCGGCGATATCAGTGGCGCCGATTGGTAAACAGAGGGGATGGGAGGGCGGGTTGCCGCCCACTCAACCCATGGTGGCTGCACAGATCTGAATATCCTGTTGAACGCGTTGATCTTCGAGATACTACTCAAGTTCGTTGGCGATAGCGCGCACCTGCTGATAGATGGCGTGATCGGGATGGCGGGCCGGGTGGCTGGATGTGATCGTCCACCAAGTGCAGTTTGCCAAAAATGAACAAGTTCAGATCCCTTCGCGCGTGCTTACGTGAAAGGCGACTAGCTCTTTGTCCCTGTAAGAATTCTTCATGGTCGGACCAAGGCGATATCGGTGCAGTCTCTTGGACAGCAAATGGACTAGGCCCTCAGCGAGCTGGCTTAGGCGGCGCTGAACCAAGACATCTCCGCACTGCTCTCCCGGGATTTGGAGGCTCGGCGTCACCAACGAGAAGAAGGCACATACTGAGTCTTCTGGATCACGGGATCGCCTTTGCCGATCAACTGACCAATCTAGGCCGGATATCATTTCGATGATCTGCGCTGCCTGCTCGTTGCCAGAGGCTTAAGGCCGATCTCCTGATCGCTGACCATGATTGCGGCGAGAGGCCCTCTGAGCGACCCGAGACGCACAGAACTTGATTGGTTGACGGTAAGCGAACCCAGCCTCGAAGATGGCTTAGTGTTTCGATCGTAGGCGATGGCAATCAGGCCGTGGGCATTGAACACCAGTGCGCTGGCTCCGATGGCCGCGCAACCGGTTGGCCCCTTCTCGGCGCCTGCGTCTACCATGACAAACTGAAAGCCGTTGACCGTCTCGTCCGCGCTGACATGCCAGCCCGCTGAGTTCGCTGCATTGGCTTGAGGCGAGAGCGAGCCCAATACGGGGCGAGGGCACTGCGTGTCTGCTTGAGTCGGCTGCTTTGCCGACGGCAGTTGAACGGTGGGCACCAAGCGCAGGGTGCCCACCCGAACCGTCGAGACAGCGGGTGTTGCCCCATTCAACGTCGGCGGTGCCGATGCTGCTACTGCACTTTCTTTCCGGATCGCATAATTTGGCATGGACTTTGCATCACTTGCGGTGCGCGCGAGCAAAGAGGTCACCAAAATCAGGATCACGGCGGCAGAAACGGCCAAAGGGGCCCAATCCGCGAATCCTCGCGGCGCCCAAACTGGTAATGAAGCGGGGGAGGAGTGCGTGACCATGGCCCATCATAGATTGAGTTGGACGGCGGAGCTATGATGGCACTTCCAGTTAGTGGACAGGGAAATCCAGCGTCATGAATGATTTTGATCAAGTGCCTTTCGGGGCCAGCGATTTTGCCGAGAACCCGGAAAACCGCTGTGCTTGTTTGCTTCTGTTGGATACCTCTGGGTCGATGGGAGGCAAGCCGATTGAGGAGCTCAACGCCGGACTGCTGCAGTTCCAGGAAGAGCTGAACTCCGACTCGCTCGCAGCTAAGCGGGTTGAGGTGGCCATCGTCACGTTCGGACCCGTTCAAACGGTCACAGACTTCGTTACGGCTGATAGCTTCTATCCGCCGGTCCTGTCATGCACGGGGGACACCCCGATGGGCGCGGCGATCGAGCAGGGGCTGGAGATGGTTCGGCAGCGCAAAGAAGTCTACAAAGCCAATGGTGTCTCCTACTATCGGCCTTGGGTGTTTCTGATCACCGATGGAGCGCCGACCGACTCCTGGCAGCGCGCAGCTGCTTTGGTTCGAGAGGGGGAGGCGACGAAGAACTTCCAGTTCTTCGCAGTTGGCGTGAAAGGCGCGGACATGGATATCCTCAGCCAGATCTCCACGCGTGCGCCGCTCAACCTCAAGGGCCTTCAGTTCAGGGAGTTGTTCAAGTGGCTCTCTAACTCCATGGGCGCGGTTTCCCATTCGACCCCAGGTGACAATGTGACTTTGGTAAACCCCACGGCGCCAGATGGCTGGGCCAGCGTGTAATGGAGTTGCTGGACTGGCGCGTCGCCGCAGCGTCCTCGATTGGAACGTCCCACATCAAGTCTGGGACGGATTGTCAGGATGCCTGTGAGCAGGAGGTCTTCCAAGAGCACGGTGCCGTGCTCCTGGTGGCGTCGGACGGTGCCGGCAGCGCTTTGCGATCGGCGACAGGAGCGAAGCTGGCGACGGCGGAGATTCGGGACTGCGTACGCAATCATTTTGACGACGGCCAAGGCATTGAACAGGTCACCCGGGACGTCGCACTGAACTGGCTTACCGGCGTAGCTGCCCGCATTGCCCACAGGGCAGCTTCCGATGGGCTGGAGGTCAGGGAGTATGCGTGCACCGTGGTGGCCGCTATCGTGTCCCCAACCCATGCTTGTTTCTTCCAAGTGGGCGACGGCGCCATTGTTATCCGCCCCCGTGGCGACGATTGGGCCTACGTGTTCTGGCCCCAACACGGGGAATACATCAACACCACAGTCTTTGTCACGGATCCAGTGGCCGTCTTGAACGCCGAGTTTTCTTGTAGTGCAGGCCCCGTCGATGAGGTCGCTGTGTTCACTGACGGCATTGAAGCGCTAGTGCTTCATCAAGCCACGCAAAGCGTGCATTCGCCTTTTTTCGACAAGATATTCTCACCGGTGCGAGCGCTAACAAGTCTGGGTTACAGCGAAGAGTTGTCTTCCAAGCTGGAGGCATACCTCGATTCCCCCCTGATCTGCGACCGGACGGACGACGACAAGACGCTCCTGCTTGCCAGTCGGCTGGGGAAGGTGCCTGAGGCATCGGCGTCACCAGAGGAGGCCTAAGTGGCTCTGCCTGTTCTGGTTGGCAAATCCGGACCGGTCCGCCTAGGAAAGCAGCTGGGCAAAGGCGGTGAAGGAACAGTCTTCGAGGTCGAAGGCAAGCCCGATTCGGCCGCCAAGATCTATTCGACGGCGATCAGCAGTGAGAGAGCGGACAAACTGCTGGCCATGGCCGCTCTCCGGACCACAGCACTGGATCAACTCACGGCCTGGCCCACCGATGTGCTGCGACAATCCGATGGCAAGGTCTGCGGCTTTGTCATGGCCAACCTTCGCGCATCTAAGGACATCCATAAGCTCTACAGTCCCAAGAGCCGGTTGGCGGACTTCCCGCAAGCCGACTGGCGGCTGATGGTCCGCGCAGCGCTGAACACGGCCAGGGCGTTTTCCGTTCTTCACCAGGCCGGCCACTTGGTTGGGGACGTCAACCATGGTGGCGTACGGGTGTCGCCTGATGCGACGGTGAAACTGATCGATACCGACAGCTTCCAGATCACGCATCAAGGGCGGACTTTCCTTTGCGAGGTTGGTGTCCAGGATTTCACTCCCCCTGAGCTCCACGGGAAGGCGTTCAAGCAAGTTGCGCGAACGGCCAATCATGACAACTTCGGATTGGCCGTCCTGATTTTCCAGATGCTCATGAATGGTCGTCACCCGTTTGCCGGACGCTACAGTGGCCCGGGAGACATGCCAATCGAAAAGGCAATCCCGGAGTTCCGCTACGCTTACGGCAAAGACACTGCACGGGCCCGAATGAGCCCGCCGCCGCTGAGCGCTCATCCGGCTGCGGCGTCGCCTTGGGTTGCAGACCTGTGGGAAAAAGCGTTCGGCACTGAGGGGGCTAGGCCGAACGGGCGTCCCAAGGCAGAAGATTGGGTTCAAGCCCTGACCAAGCTAGAGCAGAACTTCAAAAGGTGTACTTCGAGGCCTTCCCATTTCCATTTCAATGGGCTGGCCGAGTGCCCTTGGTGTCCGATTGAGCGCGCCGGTATTGCGTTATTTGGTGGTGCTGCAGTAGTTATTCCCAAGCTCGCCTCTGGTCCGTTCGACCTTGAAGCTGTTTGGCGAGATATCATGACGGCGACGCTGCCCCCGATACAGGCCATCCCTCAGCTGAAGATCGTGCCGGCCGCTCCCCAGATGCAAGCGTGGGGCCGACGTCGCGCTTTGTGGCAAACCTCGGGATGGCTTGTGGGCCTGGCAATCTCGGTGCTGGGTATTTCGCTCTCGGCCGTGCTCGCGCCTCTGTGGGCTTGCATCGGGTGGGCAATGGGGGCGTGGGTTAACAGCCGTGGACGCCCGGACTCGGCGCCCTTGGCTGTCAGCTACCAGAAGGCGAAGGCCCACTACGACGGCCTTGCGGCGCGATGGGCTCAAGAGCAAGCCGACACACAGTTACAGGCGAAGCAAAACCACCTTCGCCCATTGCGCGACGAGCATGCCGGGCTGCCCGCAGAGCGAGAAAAGCGTTACCGCGCGCTTTTCAGCAACCGCCATCAGAGCGCGCTGAAGCAGTTCTTGGATAAGTTCGAGATCGAGCGCGCCTCCATACCTGGAATCGGCGCAACCAAGAAGGCCATGCTGGAGTCCTTCGGCATCGAAACGGCAGCGGATGTCAGTCGTCATGCAGTCCTGAACGTTCCGGGGTTTGGGCCCGCGTTGACGGATCGCTTGATGAAGTGGCGGCAGGACATAGAGGCGCGATTCCGTTTTGACCCGAACTCGGCGATCGATCCCCGGCAGGTCGCAGATCTCGATCGAACCATTCAAGGACGGCGGGCTCAAATCGAGTCTGATCTGGTGGCTGGCCGATTGGCCATTCTACAAATGCGACAGGCCGCGATGGCTCGCCGCAGATCCTTGGAGGAGGCTATGCGCGCTGCAGTTGATGTTCTGTCGCAACAAACCGCCGATGCCAAGGCGGCTGGAATCTTGTAGATCGCGGGCGCAGCTCTGGCTGGGTACAGAAGCCAGGGTGCATTGCAAAATGCGAAGGAGATGAAGTGCCCTCCGGGCTTCGGCGGGGCTGAATCTCTCGGGTCAGGGAGCATCACAGTAGCTCCGCCGCTGCCGGGTACGTTCGCCTCAAGGCTTCTATTGCTGCCAGTGGTCAGCCGATGGTGTTGTCCGCTTGCTATCGCGGTCCGATCACTCTTGGATTCTGCTTACGCAGAACGAACAATGACCTTCAAAAGAAGCCCTTGTCGTTCCATCATCGTCAGCCTCCCAGAAAGCCGAGGCGTAGAGGCATGTCGGAGTAGTCTTCGCCGTCAAACGCAAGTCCGCTTCACCGTCAGGCATTGCTTGTCCCATTACTGCGACCCAAGCGTTGAGCCAGCACCCGCGTCTGCGGCCAGTCCAAGCAGCGCGCGAATCTCAATGCCGTCCCTGGAAATTGTGCGCATGACCTTGCTGTCCATGTCGTAGAGAGCGATGAGATCTGCACTCGTAACAATGATCTCGCCTCGCATCTGTCGCTGATCGTCCTTCCATAGCTCTGAAATGGCTTTGAATTCGCCACGTTCTAGGCGCTCGGCGTGTTTGGCCGCCTCCGAAGCGCCGAATCGCTCGCCCACAACACCTGGCATCGTGCTGCCGAGCAGGAGCAGTGAACCAAAAGCCACCGCGCTGGCGAAGATGGCCACCAAGAAGAAGTAGACGACGAACGGTTGGCGGACCCAGTAGGGAATTTGCATAAGCAAATGCCTTGGGCGGGGATTCTGCTTTGCGGATGCTCCGGCGATAACAAGTGGGAACGTTGCGATCATCAGCCCCACCGCGATGCGTTTCAGTGGCGCATGTTCCACGAACCATGTGCTTTGGTCGAGGACCACAAAAAGACCGTGGATGATCTTCCAGTCTGCCGCTTGGGAAAATGAGGAAGGCTGTATTCCCATGTGGGTGAGGTAAGTAGAGTAGGCAACTTCACCTGCAAAGTGCAGCGCAAAGCCAACAATGGTTGCAACGGTTACTACACCGCCGGCCAGGGGTGGAAGAAGGTTGGCAAGGTGGGATGCTCGCAATGAAGTCGGGGAAGGCTGGGCGCTGGAAATTGATTCGGCGGGTAGATCGGTCATGAGTGTTGTTTCTAGTTTGTCGAATGAAACGAGTCGTCTTCGAAGAAGATGTGATGTTAGGGCGGATGGTGAAGAGAAACGACACCTCATTTTGAGGTCGGCCAGCTCGATGATTGATTGAAACGGTCCAAATTCTGCAACGTTCGATTCTGTTGAGGCTGAACCGTGCCTCGCGTGTTGCGGGAATCCATCAGCCCATGCTGGCGGCGCGGATCTGGATATCCTGCTGCACGCGCTGATCTTCCAGCTGCTGCTCAAGCTGGTTGGCGATGGCACGCTGCTGCGCTTCGCGGCTCACTGCGTCGAACTGCTGCATTGATTCTTCGACCGAGGTCTGTGCGGCCAGCTCGGTCGGCATGGCTGCGCGCTGGTGGGCGGGGTCGCTGGGCTCGCCCTGGACCACGAACAGGGTGTGACCGGCCGGTTTGTCTGCCGTGGCGTTGCTCAGCAGTATGTGGTCGACGCGGGCCAGGTCGTTGTCCTTGGCCAGCACCAGCAGGCTGGCGGTCATGCGCTCGCTGGCTTCGTCGAAGGTCCGACCGTGCTTGGCATCCAGTGCCGCTACGCCTTCGCGCACCTGTTGGTAGAGGGCATGATCGGGATGCTCGGGCTGGGTAGGCAGCAGGGGCACGGGCGGCGCTTCGGGTTCCTGGGCCGTTGCGCTTGAGGGTGATGCCGCCGGTGCCCCCACGGGTGGTGGCGTGTAGAAAGGCTCGTGCTCCGAGACTTGGGTTGCCGCGTCTGTCATCGGCGCGGGCGTAGCTGGCTCGGCTGCTGCGAGGGTGACTGGAACGTCTGACTCCGGCTGGACCGGCGCCGGCTTCGCTTCGGCTTCGTGGGGGCGGTCAGTAGCCGGCACGGCTTCAGCCACTTCGGTCTGGATCAACGGGGCCGGGGAGTGGATGTGAGTTGTAACGGGCTCCTGCGCAGGAGCCGGGTGCCCGACATCCGGCGTAGGTAGCACACTCACTTCTGGCTGCGCGGGAGATCGCTCAGGGGAGGGAATGCCGGGTGACGACGGCACAGGGGCTGCCGGCATCGGGTGTACAGGAGGGTTTGCCTCGGCATGCGCTTGTCGCTCGCTTGACTCATCCCGTGCAGGTTGCGTTGCAGAGGCAGCGATCGGCTCCTGTTGGGGTACTTCGCGGCGAGCCGGTTCGTGCACGGGTTCCGCACGATTCGATGGCGTCGGCACTGCAGGCGTAGGAGCGTGATGCTCCTGTACCAAGGGTGATGTGTTGGGCGCCAGTGCAGCGCGTTCAACGGTGTGCGCATCGATCACGGCTTGTGGCGTCAGGCGTTCTTCGGCGTGCTGTCCGCGAACCTCGGCCACGGCAGCGGCGGCCATCTGCTGCACCTGCGGTGCGGCGACGCCAAGTCGATTGGCTTCCTGCATGGCCTGTTCGTGGGCATCGCGCTCGTTGGCGGTCAATGCCTCGATACTGCGTTCGTGGGCGCTGGGTACGGGCGCCTCCATCTGTTGGATGGCCCGGATCTGCGGGTAGGTACTGTTCAACTCGTCGCGGATGTTGCCCTCGGCCAGCGAGTCGTAGATCCAGCCGTCATGCAGCCACTCACCATCGCCTTGATGCTGATAGGTGCGTCCGTCGGAGGCGAGTACGTGATCGGGATGCTCGCGGGCCCAGATCACTTCGTCAGGAATGGCCCCATACTGGGACCAGCCCTGTGCGGTGTAGGCCTCCTCATACTGCTTGGCAAAGGCCGCCGAGCTTCGGGCGGCGTTGAAGGCCATGATGCCCTGTGCGGCTTCATCAAGCTGCGCAGCCTTGGTGGCGTCGGCAACTTCGACCGTGGTGCTCTTGATGCCATGTTCGAGGACCTGATGGACGACCTCGCGTCGCCATTCACCGTTCTCCGGGTTGCGCTCCCAGGAACGTGGAAGGGCGCTGGGCGTATCGCTGGCATCGCCGGCGATGCTGAAGGGATTGATTGGCTGATCCGGCTCGGACAGCCGCAGCCCGACGGCCCGGCTTGAGGCCTGGTAGTTCAGCTGCTGGGTCAGTTCGGCATCGGCGGTCAGCAGCGTGGTCGCGCCGTAGATCGGGCGATCGGCCAGCGTGCCGACGGTGCCTACGATCTCCCGCTCGCTGTGTGTCCAGCCATTTTCGGGATGCGCCGGGTCAAACGTCCAGACCCTGCCGGTGCTGTCGGCCTGATTGTTGATCTGGTACTTCTCGATCCAATCGACGATCTCACTGCCGCCCCAGGCGCCTAACCCGCCACCGACGATGCCGGTAACAATGGCACCGGGGCCGGACTCGATGCCCAGCAGCGTACCGACCTTGGCGCCCACTGCCGCGCCGGTCCAACCGCCGACGCTGCGTGCTCCGAAGTCCAGCAGCGCGGCTTCCGCGCCCGTCCGGTTGTCGCGCGCGTAGAGGTCGGCAATCTTTGTTCCTTCCGTCGCGGCTTCAACGACCGTCGCTGCGGCGCCACCGATGATGGCACCCCGCACCATGTTTGGACGCACGCGGATGGTGTGGTCGATGCCGCGTGCTTCCTGGATGTTGGGCGTAATGCCTTCTACAACTTTGAGCGTTGCGCGCTCATCGAGAACGGCTGCGGCTGTATGTGGGCTGACCTTGTCATTGAGGGGCAGGGTGTCCCCAAGCTCGGCATGCCAGCGGCCTTGTGCGCGCCAGCCGTCGCGCAATGATTGGGTGATTCGAGGGTTTTTCAGCCGGGCCTCGCGTTCGGCTTCCAGCGCTGCGCCCGGTAGGCGGGCATCGCTATGGCTGTCGTAGACTTGAGCGCCTTCGCGTCCGTAGAGTCGAATCTGGATGCCGGTCTCGGCCTGAACCTTGTCCAGATTGCCGGGCAGGGCATCGTAAACGTGTTTGCGCACGTCTTCGGGGACGTAGCGGCCGAAACCGGCGCTATTCAAAGAGTCCGCAAAGCGCGCATCCACACCAAGTTCGCTTTCCAGCCGATGCGCGACGACGCCCCGAATCTCTACCTCGTAGCCTTTGGCCTGAAGGTCCTTGATCAGTGTGACCGCACTATCACCGTTGCCGAGCGTGGTATCGAGGATGAGATTTCTACGCCCACCGATTGCTGCCGATCGCAGCTCTTTTGCCCATTGGCTGGCGTCTTCGTGGGTGTGGCCGGCCCAAGTGTATGGGTGCTGCTGACGCAGGCGTTCGACGTCCGGATGTGTATCGCGTAGATCGTCAGGATCGATGGGCACTACGTCATACCCCAGGTCGATCTTTGCCGCATCATTCAGTTTTCTCTTGCCAGCACCTGGTTGCCCGGCCAAGACGATGGCGCGCGGTACTTCATGATGGTTTGCGGAATTGAATCCACTCCGAGGGATGACGTGCCGCTCCAGGTATTCTGCATGAGTCGCGGGGGCAAGAACGGCACTGGGAGCTGGCATCAGTAGTGCTCTTTATGAGTTTCAAAGTAGGCCGCAAGATCACTGATGTTCAGCATCCCGCCGCCACCGCTTCGTGCCATGAACATCAGTTCGAGCTTCTCATTTGCCTGTGCAATGGCCTGCGGATTGCCTGACGTTTCGGCGGTGGCTAGTTCAGCTCGCGCTTCAGCGATAAAGCCACTGAGGTGGTCTTCCAATAGCCAGACTGCGGCCTCAAAAGGAGGGGTGGACTTTATCCTCCTGTCCTTCACCGAGTTGAGAGCCTTCTGCAGTCGTTCGATATACTCCGGATAGTCTTTGAGCATTTCCTGGAGCTTAGCCGGAACCGGGGGGGAGGATTGAGGCATGGTGGGTACCTGTTCAGCTGTCTGACGCGTTTTCATGAGTATCTGTACTTGTAATGGCGAGTTCAATGCCCCCTCAATAGCCAGCCGACTAACAGAAGCCGTCGCTAGTCGGGCCTTGAATGAAGCTCGAAGTACTTCCTGAGATCGCCGAGTCTGGCCATGCCAAAGTTGCTGGATCTCGCAAAGGACATGAGCCTTTCCTTTGTTTGAGACTGTGCGACTGCCTTGGGGGCGTCTGAAGCTTCGGCAATTGCTAGTTCAGCTCGCGCTTCGGCGACAAAGCTGGTGAGACAGTCCTCCATACTGCGGCCTCAAGGGGGGGCGTAACTCTGTCGCCTATGGCTCACTGAAATGAGAGCCTTCTGTAGCTGTTCGATATGCTCCGGATAGTCCTTGAGCATTTCCCCGAGGTTCGCCGGGACAGGCGGAGGGGAAGCAAAAGCCATGACTATCACCCTTTCGGCAGATCCATGCGGATTCAAGGGTATCCGCACATTCCGTGGCGGGTCCAATGTCATTTGCGACATCGGGCGGAGTGCCTGAGCGGCCTCCGTCGGGCCATCCATGGGTGGATTGCGCTGACTGTAGGGCCAACACCGATGGACGCGGAGGGTCTTCTGGGCACCCGGTCTTGTGGGGGTCTGGCGGGATGCCCTGGGATGGTGCTGGCAAAATGCCAACGGGACGAAAGGATGCCCGCAAACAGGAAGGACGCCTGCGCCATGACGAACATGCCAACCCAGCTCACGACCGACTTCGATGCGGTGCTCGACCGTGGTGACATTGCCGAGGCGCGGCGGCTGTTGACTCCACAGCTTGCAAGCAGCTGTGCCGAAGCGTTGTTCCTCTCTTCTTCGATGCCCGTTGGGGAGGACGACGCACATGCCGAGGCGGACAGCTTCGCGACCCTCAAGCAGGCCGCAGAGAAGGGTTATATCCCGGCAATCCATGCGGTAGGACTGTGCCTGCTGACCGGCGACCGCGTCGAGCAGGACGTCATGCGGGCGGCCGCGTGTTTTGAGCGGGCATCGGAGGCCGGCTATCCGTCGGCCATATTCGAGTTTGGCTTGGCGTTGTTCCATGGCAAGGGTATTGCCAGGGACGTGCCGCGTGCGGTGGACCTGATTCGCGCTTCGGCGCAGGGTGGGAATGAGTACGCCAGGGAGTTCCTGTTGGCGTATTCGTTGGACGTGGGCACGTAGGAGGAGGGTGCGGAGGCCGGTAACGCTACACTGGCGGCCCACCCCCAACGGAAGCTCGCCCATGTTCTCTGGAAAGGTTGCGGTGGTCACCGGCTCCACCAGCGGTATTGGCCTTGGCATTGCCACGGCGCTGGCGCGGAAGGGCGCCGATATCGTGCTGAATGGCTTCGGCGACGCAGCGGAAATCGAGCGCATCCGTACCCAACTGGAAACTGATTTCGGTGTACGGGTGGCGCATGACGGTGCCGACCTGTCCCGTGGCGAGGCAGTGCGCGGCATGATCGACCACGCCGTTGCGAAGATGGGCCGCATCGACATCCTGGTGAATAATGCTGGCATCCAGTACACCGCGTCGATCGAGGAATTCCCGGTCGACAAGTGGGATGCGATCCTGGCGCTGAATCTGTCGGCGGTGTTCCATGCAACGGCAGCAGCCTTGCCGCACATGAAGCAGCAGGGCGCTGGCCGCATCATCAACATCGCATCGGTACACGGGCTGGTGGGTTCGGTGAACAAGTCCGCCTATGTAGCGGCCAAGCATGGCGTGGCGGGGTTCACCAAGGTGACCGCGCTGGAGAATGCGGGCACCGGCATTACCGCAAACGCGATCTGCCCAGGCTGGGTGCGAACGGCGCTGGTCGAGCAGCAGATCACCGCGTTGGCGGAGAAGGAAGGCACGGATCAGGAAACCGCCGCCCGCGCGCTGCTGGCCGAGAAGCAGCCTTCGCTGCAGTTCGTGACGCCCGAGCAATTGGGCGGGATGGTGGTGTTCCTGGCTTCGGACGCGGCGGCACAGATCACCGGCACGGCGCTGCCGGTGGATGGGGGCTGGACGGCGCGCTAGCTGGCCGACACGGGAAGACGTGCCAGCAGGGCGTCCCAATCGGCGACAAAGCAGCCGTCGCGGCCGCGGTTGCACTCGGTGATCCATGCATCCAGCGACGGGCTTTGTGCGCGGTAGGCGCTGACGTCGCCCAGTACGGCGAAGCGCAGGCGGTAGTTCACCAGCATCTGCAGCCATTGCCCGGCCATGCCGGAGCGCAGTTCGAAAAAGTCTGCCGACAGGCGTTGCACCGGTACGGCGATCCACTCGGCCTGGTGCCCAAGGGCATCGCCGACCAGGTCGCGCAGGGCGGTGGCATCGAGCGTCGTGCCCTGCGGGCCGACGCGCAGGATGCGGGTGGTGCCGATGTGTTGCAAGTGTGGGTGCATGGCGCTCTGAAGTCCGTATCGTCCTTCCAGTATGGCCATGGCAGAAGGCGACGGCGAGCGGGTGCAGCATGAATCTGGCGAACGAACGCGCTAGGCTGCGCCCGGCGCCTGCGCGACGCGGGTTTACTGTAATGGGGACGGGCATGGCAGGGTGGAAGAGTCGTTCGTTGTTGAGCGCGGTGCTGGTGTGTTCGGGCCTGCCGGTTGCAGCCGCCGAGCTGTGCACGGTCAGTGCCTACGGTGACGGGCAGGGCAACATCGTGGTGCTGGGCGCACCCGCCGCGGCACCGGCCACGGGGCAGCGTTATCTGATGCTGGACGGGCGACGTGGCGCCACCGGCGATGCCAACGCGCCGGTGAGCTGCAGCGGCGATGTGGTCAGCTTCAGGTCGCCTGCGGAGGCCACGCAGCGCTGGCAGCGACTGCCGACCCGCGATACCGATGCTACTTTCACCAGTGCAGGAACCAAGCTGGTCGGGCAGTTGATCGAACCCGCCGGTCCGGCCGATCCCAAGCGGCCGCTGGTGGTGCTGGTCCATGGCTCGGAACGCACGATGGCGGTGGCGGCGATCTACCAACGCATGCTGGTGGCGCAGGGAATCTCGGTGTTCGCCTACCAGAAGCGCGGCACCGGCGATTCGGAAGGCGAGTACACGCAGAACTTCGAGCTGCTCGCTGACGACGCAGCGGCGGCGCTTGCTAAGGCGCGGGAACTGGCAAAAGGTCGCTTCGGCCGTGCCGGGTACTTCGGTGGCAGCCAGGGCGGTTGGATCGCGCCGCTGGCGGCCACGCGTTCGCAGGCGGATTTCGTGGCGATCGGTTTCGGGCTGGTGGTCTCGCCCATCGAGGAGGACCGCGAGCAGCTGTTCGATGAGGCACGGCGCATGCAGCTGGATGCGGCGGCGTTGGCGCAGGTCGGGCAGCTGTCAGAGGCCACCGCGCAGCTGATGCGCACGCATTTCAGTGAAGGTTTCGAGGCGCTTGCGAAGGTGCGTGCGCAGGTGGGTGCCGCGCCGTGGGCAAAGACCATCAGTGGCGAATACAGCGGTGACATGCTGCGCATGAGCGACGCCGACCTGCGCCGGATCGGTCGCGCGCGCTTCGATAACCTGGAGCTGATCTGGGACTACGACGCCGAGGCTGCGCTGCGCCGCCTGAAGGGGCCGTTGCTATGGGTGCTGGCCGAGCAGGACCGCGCCGCGCCGATTGCCGCCACGCGTTCGATCCTGTCGCGCCTGCGCGCGTCAGGACAGCCGATCGAGACCTACCTGTTCCCCGACACCGACCATGGCATGGTCGAGTTCCGCACCGATGCCGAGGGCAACCGCGTGTCGACGCGGATCACCGACGGCTATCTGCGCCTGCTGGCGGATTGGATCAAGCAGGATGTGCACGGACAATACGGGCGCGCGCGCACAGTGAGCGATTGAGCGGATGGTGGCGCAGGCGGCGGATGGCGCTCCGCCGCCGATAGCGGCACGACTCAGCTCGGCTTCGCAAACACATCCAATCCCTTGCCGGTCTCCAGCAGCGACTTCAGGCTCGACAGCACGATCGGCCAGCCCTGGCGGATGCCGGTATCCATGCCGCTGCCGGGTTCCAATTCGTCGTGGGTGACGGTCAGCCGCACCATGTCCTGGTAGGGCACGATCTCGAAGGTGACCCGGCTGTAGGCATCGGGATTGTCGGCCTGCGAGGCGGCGGCCCAGGTGATGACCAGCCGCGAGGGCGGGGTGCTTTCCACCACTTCGCCGACCAGCTCGACCGAGCGCGTTTCGTCGGCGCGCACGTGCTGCCAGCGCGAGCCGGGTTTCCAGTCCGAGACGTTCTCGTGGCCCCAGTAGCGACTGGCGATCTCGGGGCGGGTGATGGCCTCGAACACCTTCTGTGGCGTGGACGCGATGTAGATCACGTGGATGAAGCGGGTGGTCTCTGCGGACATCGTCATTCTCCTTCCAGTTCGCGTTTCAGGTCATGCAGCAGGCTCAGGCGCTGCTGCTCGAACTTGCGTACCCAGCGCTCGTAGACTTCATGCAGCGGCACCGGGTTGATGAAGTGCAGCTTCTCGCGGCCACGGCGCACCGTGCTGATCAGGTTGGCGTCTTCCAGCAGGCCAAGGTGCTGGGTGACCGATTGCCGTGCCATGTCCAGGTGTTCGCAGAGCTGGCCCAGGGTCTGGCCGTTGTCTTCGCAAAGCAGGTCCAGCAGCGTTCTACGCGTGGGGTCGGCCAGTGCCTTGAACACCTTGTCTGCATTCATGCGGGGCGTCTTCAGTTCCAGTTGTCGATCCTGATGTCTCGTGGATTGGGCTGACCCTTGCCGGTTTCCAGCAGGGCTTTCAGGCTCATCAGGAACACCGCCCACTTGGTGCTGCAGTGGGAGGTGAATTCGACGCGCTCTTTCCAGCCTTCATGGGTGAACAGGACGATGCAGTAGTCGCCTTCCTGTTTCAGTGCGAAACGCGCATGCGTGCCGATCCATTCGGCGGGGCCGGCCAGGAACTGCCAGAGCACGAGCTCGCCGGGAATGAGCTGTTCCAGCTTCATTTCCATGGCGCCGATTTCCTGGCCGTTGTTGGTGAAACGCACCTTGACGGTGCCGCCAACCTCGCGGTCGCCATGGGTATCCTCAGCCCACCATCCGGCAACTCCTTCGGGGGTGGCCAAGGCCTGGTACACCTGGCTAGCGGGGGCCTTGATGCCGACGCGGTGTGTGATATCCACCATTGCAGGTTCCTCGCATGGGCCGGCAGGCGCCGCCCTTGAGTGGACTATATGCAGGTAAATACCTGCATGTCAAAACCGGCCACGAACGCCCGGATGTGGTAGTGCCGGCCGCTGGCCGGCATCCCGGTGGAGTTGGGTGCGTGCAGTTGCCGGCCAGCGGCCGGCACTAGCAGATGCTGCCCACCCGGCTGCGGGGAGTTGACAGCGATTCAACCTACTAGTAGGTTGGCGGCATGAAAGAGTCGCTCTCGCCCAAAGCCCAGGAGATCCTGGCCCACGCCCGTTCGCTGCTGGAGGCCGGTGGCTACAACGGTTTCAGCTACGCCGACGTGTCGGCGCGGGTGAACATCAGCAAGGCCAGCATCCATCACCATTTCCCCAGCAAGGTGGACCTGGTGCGCACGGTGGTTGAGCTGTACCGGGCCGAGGCGCGCGAAGGCCTGGCGCTGCTGGACCGGCAGCTGGGCGACCCGCTGCAGGAGCTCAACGCCTATGTGGAGTACTGGTCCAGCTGCATTGCAGGGGGGACGTCGTCGTTCTGCATCTGCGCGATGCTGGCAGCGGAGGCGCCGATGATCCCTGCGGAGATTGCCGATGAAGTGCGCGGGCATTTCGAGGATCTGAGCGGGTGGCTGACGGTGACGCTGGAGAAGGGCGCGGCGCTGGGCCAGTTGCGCCTGCAGGGTTCCCCTGCGGACGAGGCCAGGGCGTTCATGTCCTCGGTGCACGGCGCGATGCTGGCCGCGCGCGGTTTTGGTGACGCGGCGACCTTCGCGGCACTGGCACGGTTGGCGATCGCGCGGGTGAGTGCGGCGCTCTGAGAGATGTGTGGTGGGCCTGCCGCGACGCGGGCCTTCTTTTTGAGTCCAATGCCTACCTACTAGTAGGTTCATTCTATCCCTGGAGATGTCCCATGTCCCACCCTCTGTCCACGCTTGGCGTGATCCATACCGCTGTCAGCCTGATCCCGGTGTTGAGTGGCCTGTATGCCTTCATTTGCCATCGCGCAATCGATCCCGCCACGCGCGCGGGCAAGCTGTACCTGGTGGGGCTGGTGCTGTCGGTGGCCACCTCGTTCACCGTGTCCAGCACGGGCGGGATCAACCCCGGCCACGCATTCGGGGTGATCGTGCTGCTGGTGGCATTCGGCGGCGTGCTGGCCGCGCGGCTGCGCTGGCTGGGGCGCGCAGCACCTTATGCATCGACGTTTGCGCTGTCTTTCAGCTTACTGCTGTCGTTGGTGCCCGGCGTCAACGAAACGCTGACCCGCGTGCCGGCAGCGCATCCGATTGCTGCCGCGCCGATGGCCCCGGTGGTGCTGCACACGCTGCTGGGATTGACGGTGGTGTTTGTGATCGGCTTTGCCGCGCAGTGCTGGCGCATGCGGTTTCAACCGGTTCGCAGGCGCCCTTGAGCAGAGGCGCCTCAGTCCCGCACCGCGAGCGCGGCCAGCAGCGACTGCGGTTCGATCAGCGCAGCCGAACGTGTGGCATCCACCCGAACGTGTCGGCTGCAGAAGTTGAACGGTCGACCCTGCGCCGGCGGGGCTGCGTCTGGAGATGCGTCCGATGTTTCGATTTCCAGCACTTCATCTACCGCCAGCGCCAGGGTTGCGGTGCCGGCGCTGATCAACAGCATGGCTGGGCTGCCGCCATCGAATGCCGGTTGCCCGCTGAGCCTGCGCAGGTCGGCCACCGGCAATGGCTGCCCTCGTACCTCCAGGTTCCGCCTGCCATGCTGATCTGCAGGGCCGAAGGTCTCGGGGCCGCGTATTTCCACGGCCACCTGTACGTCGATCGCGAACAGGGTCGTGCCTGCGCGCAGGACGACAACCTCGAACAACTCGGCGGGCGAGGCACGTGTTTCCGTTGAAGGTTGAGCAGGTACAGGCATGCTGTGGATCTGGCAGGAACGATGGGTAACGCGGCTTGAATGATGACGTGCGCAGGGAGCACGCGGCCGCGTGGGACTACGCGCGCAGGGCGGCGGTTCAGCTGGATCCGACGGACGCATGGTGCGCACTGAGCGGGCCGATGCGCGGAATGTGCGGACGCAGCAGGCCGACGAGCTGATCCATGCCCGGAACGGCATGGCCAAATTCGTCCCATCGCGCATTGACCAGGCCGGACACCACGACCTGCCCGGTCTCGATGCGGGTCATGGCCCAATAGGGAACCGCACGCGCGCTGATGGCCATGTCCAGTACCGGCACGACGGCAGCATGCGAGCGACTGTCATGGATGCGGCGCTTGACCGCCTCCAGGCCGTCGGGCGGGCCTTCGACGTACTGGAAAAACCGCTGCCCGTCGACGAGCAGCGCTCCGGTAACGTCCACGCGACGGTTGAACGTGGCAGAGCGGGACACGATCTGCCGGAGCATTTCATCGGAAAGCCCAGCCGACATGTGGCTGGAGTAGGCAAATGCGTGGAGCATGGAAGGGGCTTCTTGTGACGCCCGTCACTATACGTGGGTCGCCATAGCCTGCCGTGAGCCTTTCCTCACGCATCACCGGGGAGTGATGCGTTGGATCAGCAGCCCACCAACCGATCCGCGCCAATTCCGCCGCGATGCTGGCTGCGGTATTGGGTAGGACTGGCGTCCACCTGGCCGCGGAAGTGCCGGCGGAACGACTCCTGCGAACCAAAGCCGGCCTGCTCGGCAATCCACTGCAGCGGCCGGTCGGTGGTTTCCAGCAGCTCGCGGGCGAATGCCACGCGCTCGCGGATCAGCCAGTCGATGGGTGACAGGCCGGTGGCTTCCAGGAACTGCCGCTGCAGCGTGCGCTGGCTGAGCGCGGCCTGCTCGGCAAGACTGCCCAGCGAGTGCGGCTCGCGCAGGTTGCGGCGCATCCATTCCATCAGTTTTGCCAGACGCGAGGGCTCGCCATTCGGAATGGCGCGGCTGACACGCTGGCTGCGTTCGGCATCACGCCATGGCGCCAGTACCAGCCGCTCGGCCACCAGGTTGGCCACGCGCGCGCCGTAGTCCTTGCGCACCATGTGCAGCATCATGTCCATGCCGGTGGCCGAGCCGGCCGAGGTGATGACGTTGCCGGTGTCGACGTACAGCACGTCTTCGCGCACATCGATGCGCGGAAAGTCGCGTGCCAGCGCTTCGGTGAGACGCCAGTGGGTGGTGGCCGGGAGGCCATCGAGCAGCCCGGCCCAGGCCAGCACGAAGGCGCCAGAGCAGATCGAGGCGATGCGTGCGCCACGGGCGTGGGCGCGGACGAGTGCATCGAGCAGTGCCTGCGGCGGGCGTTCGCTGGGTTCGCGCCATCCGGGAATGACGATGATGTCGGCGTCATCAACAGTGCTGAGATCGTAGGGCAGCTGCACCTGTGCATTGCCGAGCATGCGCAGTGCACCGGGTTCACCCGCGCACAGCTGGGTGCGGTACCAGGCCACGCCGAGTTCCGGCCGCACAGGCGCGAACAGGCCTACCGCGCAGCCGAATTCGAACAGCCCCTGGCCGTGGCAGGCAACGATGGCGACGAGCGGTGCGGTGGGATCGGCGGGTGGGCTGGGCATGGCTTGATGCTACGGATGCAGACGCGTGGCGCTGCGTGGTGCGAGGGCATGAGGTGATGCCGGGCAGGCATATGGAGCGGTCGCTCCCTTCCTGTAGGCCCGCGCCCACACTCGGTTCAGTGCCGGCGGGGTGGATGCATCTGACGCCGTCGCGAAGAGCAGCCGAACGTGGGCTCGGCTCTACAGGCAGCAGCGCACCGTTGCGGCCACCTAACGTCATTACCAGCGGTCATGTGGGTGGCCGGATGTTACGGCTGGGTGACGCGATCGCGCCTGTCGCGGTGGGTGAACAGGCCCTTGAATGGAAGCGTGTTTCCGGCCCACCCCCACGAGCCCCCATGCCTGCTGCCCACGCCCCTGTGCTGAACACTCTCGCCGTCCTGATCGCCAGCGTTCTGGCCGCATCGCCTGGCCATGCGGCTGACGCCGATGCGGATCCTGCTGCCACCGCTGCAACGGCCAACGTGGCAGCGTCCACGCTGGATGCGGTGGTCGTTACCGGGTCGCGCACCAGCACGCGCACGGTGAAGAACAGTTCCACCCCGATCGATGTGATTTCCGCAGAGGACCTTGCTGCGACCGGCCAGGCCAACCTGCTGGAAGCGTTGCAGCGCAGCCTGCCGTCGCTGAGCCAGATCGGTGGCTACCAGAGCGACCAGGAGAGCCTGATCCGTGGCTACCAGCTGCGCAATCTCTCGCCGGGTTACACGCTGGTGCTGGTGAACGGCAAGCGCCGCAATGCCAGTGCCTATGTGAGCGGTGCCAACGGCGGCGGTTTCCCCGGCCATGCCTGGGCTGACCTGGCGTTGATTCCAGTCTCGGCGATCGACCATGTGGAAGTGCTGCGCGATGGCGCGTCGGCCATCTATGGTTCGGACGCGATCACCGGCGTGGTCAACGTGATCCTGAAATCGCAGGCACACGGTGGCGAGCTTTCCGTGGAAAGCGGGCAGAGCATTGATGGCGATGGCTCGCGCACCAGCGTGCGTGCCAACGTGGGCCTGCCGTGGGGCGCCGATGGCTTCGTCAACCTGTCCGGTGAGACCACGCGGCAGCACCACGCGATCCGTACCCGCCGTTACATCGATGGCTACCTGAGCTATCCGGCGGTAGATGCCAACGGCAATCTGGTCGCGCTGCGACCGAACAACCGGTTGCCGGCCGGCGCATCGCCGAACCCGGCCGAGGCCAACCGCGATGCCGAGGCCAACACCATCCTCAGTTCGCCATCGTATGTGCTGAAGGCGTTTGCGGTGAACGTGGGCCATGGCCTGGGCGAGAGCGCGCAGTTCTACGCCAATGCCACCGCCAGTGATCGCACCGCGCAGGCGATCCAGAATTTCCGCCTGCCGGCGACCATCTTCACCACCTACAAGGCGCCGGGTGTGCTGAGCGTGTTTCCCGATGGCTTCCTGCCAGTGCTGGAAACCAAGGAGAAGCAGTACACCGGCACCGCAGGTGTGAAAGGCCAGATCGCGGGTTGGGACTACGACGCCAGCCTGACCGGCAACCGCAGCACGGTACGCACCTATACCCGCAATTCGGTGAACTACTCGCTGCCGTACCCCGGTTCGCCCACTGACTTCTATGATGGCAAGCTGGACTACCAGCAGGGCATCGCCAACCTGGACCTGCGCCGTGGCTTCGAGGTGGCGGCATTCGCTTCGCCGCTGGAAGTGAGCGCCGGCGCCGAGTACCAGCACGAACAGTACGAACGCGGCGCCGGGCAGTGGGAGTCCTACATCGGCTTCGGTGCCGCCGCGTTCGTGGGCTACTCCACCGCCGATGCAGTGAAGGCCACCCGCAACAGCAAGGCGGTCTATGTGGGTGCGGCCGCCAACATCACCTCACGTTGGTATCTGGATGCGGCCGCGCGCTGGGAGGACCATTCCGACTTCGGCAGTGTCTCGACCGGCCGCCTGACCACCCGCTTCGATTTCACCGATGCGCTGGGTGTGCGCGCTACGGTCAGCAACGGCTTCCATGCGCCCAGCCTGGGCGCGCAGTTCTACCAGGCCACCGGCAGCTGCCCGTGCGGCACCACGCTGGTGGCACAGGTGTCTTCGCCGGCGGCGAATGCGTTGGGTGCCACACCGCTGAAGCCGGAAAAGGCCACCAACTACAGCCTGGGCGTGACCTGGGACCCGAGCCCGGCGTTCCACCTGGCCGTGGATGCCTACCAGATCGACATCCGTGGCCAGCTCGGTCAGTCCAGCCAGATCGGCTACAACGCACAGGATCCGGCGCGCATCACCGACAACAGCGGCACGGTGCTGAGCGCAGCGCAGAAGAACACCATCGATGCACTGCTGGGGTCGGCCGGCATCAGCATCCTGCCGGGTGATGCGTTCTATGCCAGCTACTTCACCAATGTGGGCAATACCCGCACACGCGGTGTCGAGCTGACCCTGGAAGCGAACCAGGAAACGGCGTGGGGCAAGCTGCGCTGGAGCTATGCGGCCAACGTCGGCCGCACCACGATCCGGAAGGTCAGTGATATTCCGGCGGCGCTGCAGGGGCTGCCCAATATCAACCTGCTGACCAAATCCAGCGAGTACGCACTGCGCTTCCGCACGCCCAGCTACACCCAGGTGGCGGGCTTGGGCTGGCAGAACGGGCGCTGGCGTTCGAATGTCGACTTCACCTACTACGGCCCGATCAAGCGCCTGAACAACGGCGTGGAATACAGGCAGCCGCCGGTGCTGGTGACCAACCTTTCAGGTGCGGTGGAGCTGGGTGCGGGCTGGAGCGCGGCGCTGGGCGTCAACAACGTGTTTGACAAGCGCACGCGCAGGGTGCCGGAGTACGCGCGCAGTGCTACCGATGTGGCCAGCATCGAGACGACGTGGGATTCGGGCGATGTGCTGAGCCGGATCGGGACGTTCTGGTACGGGCGGATCAATTACCGGTTCTGATCTGGAGCAGTCGAGCATGGCTCGACTCCACAAAGGCGAAAGCAGCCGAGCATGGCTCGGCTCTACACAAGGCGAAAGGCGGCCGGCGGTAGTTCGGCATCATCGAGGAGCAGTTCATGTCTTCTGCATTTAGGGTGGTTGCAGTGGTGGGGTCGCCGACCAGTTCGGCGACGTCGCGTACGTTGCTACTGGTGCGGCACCTGTTGGCGTCGCTGCAGCAGCGGGTGCACGCCAGCGTGGAGGTGGTGGAGCTGGCGCCGATCGCGCGCTCGCTGGGGCAGTCGTTGTCGCGCGATGAGGCGGAGCCTGCGGTGGAGCAGGCGCTGCAGACGATCGAGGCGGCCGAGCTGCTGGTGGTGGCCGCGCCGGTGTATCGGGGGTCGTATCCGGGGCTGTTCAAGCACCTGGTCGACTTCATCGGGCTGGAGGCGCTGGTGGATACACCGGTGCTGCTGGCGGCGACCGGTGGCAGCGAGCGCCATGCACTGGTGATCGACCACCAGTTGCGGCCGTTGTTCAGCTTCCTGCAGGCGCACACGCTGCCGATCGGGGTGTATGCCACGCCGGCCGACTTTGATGGCGAGCACCTCAACAGTGCAGCGTTGCAGGCCCGCATCGCGCTGGCGACCGAGCGTGCGGCCGGGCATCTGGCTACGCAGGCGCTGGCGGTAGCGGCGCCACTGCGACGCATCGCCTGATGCCATAACCGGCGGCGCTTTGCATATGGCCAAGGCGCATCTGCGTGGCCGGATCTGACCGCCGATTGTCGCCTGGCACCGCCACCGCAAGCACCGGCATCCCTAGCATCGAAATCGAAGCGGCATCGCATTGCCGGCCCTGATGAGGACACTCCCGTGGCGTTGGACGCAGCAAGCAAACCCATCCTGTTCCTGCTCGACCGCGAGTTCGAGGATGGCCAGATTCCTGGCCAGCGCTTCTTCTGCCGGCACAGCCTGCTGCTGGAAGGGGCGCTGTCGAGCATCGACGGCCTCGACGCGCAGCTGGACGTACGTCGCATTGGTTTCGCGCGGCCACGCCGCGAGGTGATCGCCGAGATCGGCGAGCAGGACCAGTCGTTGCCCAAGCTGGTGCTGCCGCAGGGCGTGCGCAGCGAGCTGGCCAGTGGCGCGCATCAGGACCGCCAGTACATCTCCGGTGCCGAGCCGATCCTGGCTGCGCTGAACGGATTGCTTGGCATTCCCGTGGCCCACCCCTGAGCGAGGACACGACCTTGAGCTATCTGATCAGCGTCTTGGACAAGAGCCCGGTGGCCGAAGGCGCCTCGCCAGAGCAGGCGCTGCGCAACAGCCTGCAGTTGGCGCAGCGTGCCGAGCAGCTGGGCTATCACCGGTACTGGTTTGCCGAGCATCATGCCGCGCCGGCGCTTGCCAGCCCGGCGCCGGAAGTGCTGGCCGCCTGGGTGCTGGCGCAGACCCGTCGCATCCGCATCGGCAGTGGCGGAGTGATGCTGCGCCACTATGCGCCGTACAAGGTGGCCGAGAGCTTCAACCTGCTGGCGGCGTTGGCACCGGGGCGCGTGGATCTGGGCGTGGGCAAGGCGCCCGGTGGCCTGCCAGCATCGACCGCCGCGCTGGCGGCGGGACGCCCGGCATTCGCCGATTTCGACCAGCAGCTGCGCGACCTGGAGGGCTATCTGTCCGGTGCCGCAACCGAGGCGCTGGCGCGCCCGATTCCACAGCAGGCGCCGGAGCGCTTCCTGCTCGGTGCCAGCCCGCAGAGTGCGCAGCAGGCGGCCGAGCTCGGCTGGCGCTTCGTGTATGCCGCGCACTTTGATGGCGACCCGAAACACATCGAGGCCGCGTTCGACGCCTACCGCGGTGTCTCCACGCAACCGCCGTTGCTGGCCACGGTGGCCTTCGCCGCGCCGACTGCCGAAGCAGCCGCACGCCATATCGGTGCGCTGCGCGTCTACAAGCTGCATCTTGGCCCGGGGCAGACAGTGAACCTGCCCAGCCCCGAGGCAGCTGCCGAGTATGCACGCCAGGTAGGTGTGGCGGACTTCCGCATCGAGGAAACACGGCCAAGCGTGCTGTCCGGCGATGCGCAACAGGTACGCGGCGAACTGGATGCGCTGCACCGACGCTTCGGCGTGGGTGAGTTCATCCTCGACGCGCCGGTGGCCGACCTCGACGCACGCCTGACATCCCTCGAACTGCTGTCGCCCGCGCCGCGCGCGGCGGTGGCCTGACCTGCAGGAGCGATCCCCAATGAGCACGACCGCGCGCCACATTCCGTTCGGCATCATGCTGCAGGGCCCCGGCAGCCACATGCATGCCTGGAAGCATCCGTCCAATCCGGCTGATGCCAGCGTCAACCTGCAGTTCTACATCGACATCGCGCGCACCGCCGAGGACAACGGCATCGCCTTCGGCTTCGTGGCCGACGGCCTGTACATCAACGAGAAGTCGATCCCGCACTTCCTCAACCGCTTCGAGCCGATCTCGCTGCTGTCGGCACTGGCCACGGCAACGAAGAAGATCGGCCTGGCCGGCACGCTGTCGACCTCCTACAGCGACCCGTTCACCGTGGCTCGCCAGTTCGCCTCGCTGGATCTGCTCAGCGGCGGCCGCGCCGGCTGGAACGTGGTGACCTCGCCGTTGGAGGGTTCGGGCCGCAACTATGGCCGGCCACACCCGGAACATGCGCTGCGCTACCAGATCGCCGATGAGTACCTGGACGTCGTGCAGGGGCTGTGGGATTCGTGGGACGACGACGCCTTCGTGCGCGAGCGCGACAGCGGTACATTCTTCGCGCCGGAAAAGTTCCGCCGCCTCGACCACAAGGGCCGCTTCTTCCAGGTGGAAGGGCCGCTCAACATCCAGCGTTCGCCACAGGGCCAGCCGGTGATCTTCCAGGCCGGTTCGTCCGACGACGGCATCGCGCTGGCCGGCAAGTATGCCGACGCGGTGTTCACTCATTCGCCGTCGCTGGAAGAAACCCGCGCGTTCACCCAGAAGGTGAAGAACTCGGCGATCGCGCATGGCCGCAGCGCCAACGATGTGAAAATCTTCCCGGGCATCGGCCCCATCGTCGGCCGCACGGCCGAAGAGGCCGAAGCCAAGTACCAGGCGATTGCCGCACTGGCCACGCTTGAGGATGCGCTGGCGTACCTGGGGCGCTTCTTCGATCACCATGATTTCAGCCAGTACGATCCGGACGCGCCCTTCCCGGAGTTGGGTGACATTGGCAGCAACTCGTTCCGTTCCACCACCGATCGCATCAAGCAGGATGCGCGAGAAAAGGGGCTGAGCCTGCGCCAGGTGGCACTGGAAGCAGTGAGCCCACGGCCGAACTTCATCGGCACACCGGAGCACGTGGCCGATGAGCTGATCCGCTGGTTCGATGCCGGTGCCAGCGATGGCTTCATTCTCGGCTTCGCCGCGCAGCGCGAGGGCCTGGACGATTTCGTGACCCAGGTGCTGCCGATCCTGCAGGCGCGCGGCTACCACCAGCGCGGGCTGGAAGGACAGACCCTGCGCGAGCATCTGGGTCTGCCGTACAAGGCCAGCCGCTATTCGACCGACGCCGAACCGGCGCGGAAGGTGGGGTAGGGCGATGAGCGGAGAAACTGCGGCAGCACCGGGCCACGCCCGGCGGAATCCCGCGTCCATCGGCGTGCTGCCGGAAATTGCAGCACGCGCCGAGGCCGCCATCGCGATCCGCCATGACCTGCACCAGCACCCGGAGCTGGCCTTCGAGGAGCACCGCACCAGTGCCCGCGTGGCCGAGCTGCTGCAGCAATGGGGCTATGAGGTGACCACCGGCCTCGGTGGCACCGGCGTAGTCGGCACGCTGCAGCGCGGGCAGGGAAGCCGTCGCCTGGGCCTGCGTGCCGACATCGATGCGCTGCCGATCCGCGAGGACTCCGGCCTGGCCTACGCCAGCCAGACCGAGGGCCTGATGCATGCCTGCGGCCACGATGGGCATACCGCGATCCTGCTGTCCGCTGCGCACTATCTGGCCCATCACGGCAATATCGACGGCACCCTGCAGCTGGTGTTCCAGCCTGCGGAAGAAACCGGTTCGGGTGCATCGAAGATGCTTGCCGACGGCCTGTTCGAGCGCTTCCCGGTGGATGCGATCTATGGGCTGCACAATTGGCCCGGCGTACCAGTCGGCCACTTCGGCTTCGTCGATGGCCCGGCGATGGCGTCGGTGGACTGGGCGCGGCTGAAGGTGATCGGCAAGGGCGGCCACGGTGCCGAGCCGCAGGGCAGCGTGGATCCGATCCTGGCGGCAGCGCACATCGTCACCGCGCTGCAGAGCGTGGTGTCGCGCAATGTCGATCCGCGGCAGATGGGCGTGGTCACCGTCGGCTCAATCCACGGTGGGCAGGCTGCCAATGTGATTCCGGATGTGGTCGAGCTGAAGCTGACCGTGCGCGCCTACCTGCCCGAGGTGCGCGACACGCTGCGACGCCGGGTCACGGAACTTGCCGAGCAGACCGCCGCCGCGTTCGGCGCGCGCGCCGAGATCGAGTTCCCGCGCGGCTTCCCCAGCGTGATCAACCACCCGCAACAGACGGCCTATGTCCGCAAGGTGGCGGTGCAGTGCTTCGGCGCCGAACAGGTGGTGCCCGGCTTCGCACCGCGCACCGCCAGCGAGGACTTTGCCTTCCTGCTGCAGGCGCGGCCCGGCAGCTTCGTGTTCGTCGGCAACGGCGACAGTCCACCGTTGCACAGCCCGCGCTATGTGTTCAACGACGCCGCCATTGCACCCGCTGCCAGCCTGTGGGCGCGGCTGGCCGAAGACTACCTGGTGAAGGACGTGGCATGAGCAACAACGAACGCTTCCTCTATACCTCGGTCGATGACCCGCTGGCGCGGCCGCTGTTCGCTGGCCTGGAACAGGAGTACGACCGCCGTTACGCCGACGTGCGCCGACGCATCGGTGGCAGCGCCCGCGAGGAGCTGCAGCGCTATCCGGCGCAGGCCTTCGCGGCGCCGGTAGGGGCCTTCGTACTGTTGCTGCGCGACGGTGTGGCGATCTCTGGCGGCGCCTTCATGCCGCACCGCGATCCAGACACCGCCGAATTCAAGCGCATCTGGACGCTGCCGGGGTTGCGACGCCAGGGCATCGCGCGGCGCGTGCTGCAGGAACTGGAAGAACAGGCGGCACGCCAAGGCTATCGGCGTGTGTTCCTGACCACCGGCTTCCGCCAGCCCGAAGCTGTCGGCCTGTACCTCAGCCATGGCTACACCGCGCTGTTCGATCTGGATGCAGATCCGGAAACCGTCGCGCACCTGCCCTTCGAGAAGCACCTGCGGGCGACGACGCCTGTCGTTACCCCTGCACAGGCACTGCTGCACGGAGCCCACGCATGAGCACACCGTCGACCGCGCTGGAGGGCATCGCCGCTCGTCCGGCGCCCGGACAGGCACTGAAGATCGTGCCGGCCCGGCATCCGCTGCAGGTCTTCGGCACGGTGCTGGCACTGGCGCTGATCCTGATCGGGCTGCAGTCCGTGCTGGGCAATCCGCGCTGGGGTTGGGGCACCTTCGCCGAGTGGTTCTTCGCACGCCCGGTGCTGGAAGGCCTGGGTCGCACGCTGCTGCTGACCGCGCTTGGCACCGGCCTCGGTTTCGCGCTGGGTACGCTGCTCGCGCTGGCACGCGTCTCCGGTTCGCCGCTGCTGTCGGCGGTGTCGTGGGGCTATGTGTGGCTGTTCCGCTCGATCCCGCTGCTGGTGCTGTTGCTGCTGCTGAACAACCTGGGCTATCTATACAGCACCATCGAGCTGGGCGTGCCGTTCACCGGCATCAGCCTGTTCTCGTACCCGACCACGCAGCTGATCGGCGTGTTCACCGCCGCGGTGCTGGGCCTGACCCTGAACCAGGCAGCGTTCTCGGCCGAGGTGATCCGCGGTGGCATCCTCTCGGTCGACCACGGCCAGTACGAGGCCGCGGCCGCGCTCGGCCTGCCGCGTGGCCGCCAGGTGCGCCGCATCATCCTGCCGCAGGCGATGCGTTCGATCCTGCCGGCGGCGTTCAACGATGTGATCGGCCTGGCCAAGAGCACCTCGGTGGTCTACGTGCTGGCGCTGCCGGAGCTGTTCTACACCGTGCAGGTGATCTATCGGCGCAACCTGGAAGTGGTGCCGCTGCTGATGGTGGCCACGGTCTGGTACCTGGTGATCCTGACCGTGTTGTCGCTGCTGCAGCGGCGCGTGGAACAACGCTTCGCGCGCGGCCAGCTGCAGCGCGAGCGCTCGGTGTCGCAGGTGTCGTCACCGGTGCGGACACCCAGTGATGCTGCGCCGCGCGTGGCCAACCGCCCGCGCATCGCCGCGCAGGTGGATGCCGGCGAGGGCGCGGCGGTGTCGCTGCACGGCGTAGGCAAGGTGTTTGGCGACCAGCCGGTGCTGGAGGATGTGAACCTGGACCTGCGCGCCGGCAGCGTGACGGTGCTGATCGGCCCATCGGGCGCCGGCAAGTCCACGCTGCTGCGGCTGATCAACCACCTGGAGCGTGCCGACAGCGGCTACGTGACCGTCGGCGGCCAGTTGATCGGCTACCGCCGTGACGGTGACACCCTGTACGAACTGCCCGAGCGTGAGATCCGCCGTCGGCGTGCCGAGGTGGCCATGGTGTTCCAGGGCTTCAATCTGTTCCCGCACCTGACCGCGCTGGAGAACATCATCGAGGCACCGATCGCGGTACGTGGCGTGCCACGTGCGAAGGCCGAACAACAGGCGCGCACGCTGCTGGAGCGGGTCGGCCTGGCCGACAGGGCCGATGCCTTCCCGCGCCAGCTGTCCGGTGGCCAGCAGCAGCGCATCGCGATTGCCCGCGCGCTGGCGCTGCAGCCGAAGGTGCTGCTGTTCGACGAACCCACGTCGGCGCTGGATCCGGAACTGGTGGCCGAGGTGCTGAGCGTGATCGAAGAACTGGCCCGTTCCGGTACCACGCTGGTGATCGTCACCCATGAGCTGAGCTTCGCCCGCCGCGTGGCCGACCACGTGGTGATGATGGACCAGGGCCGGGTGATCGAGCAGGGCACGCCCGACGCAGTGTTCGAGCAGCCGCGCCAGCAACGCACGGCCGATTTCCTGGCCAAGACCCTATAACCCCGGAAGGAGCACCATGAGTCGTGCAGCATCGCGTCGTCCCTCGCGCAGCACCCTGTTGATCGTGGCGGTGCTGGTCATCGGCATTGCCGGTATCGTCTACTCGCGCGTGCGCCAGGCACCGGATGCAGGCGCCGTGGTAGCGACCAGCCTGGCCGGCGCGAACACGGCCGTCCTGAAGGGCACCTTCGACTCGAAGGCGAAGGCGTTGATCCCCGCCGGTTATCAGTTCGTCACCCCTGGGGCGTTTACCGTGGCCACCCATCCGGGGCAGCTGCCGCTGGCCGACTACGGCGCCGACAGCAAGGACGTGGTCGGCATCGAGCCGGACATCGCGCGGCTGATCGCCGATGCGTTGGGCCTGAAGCTGGTGATCGTGCCGGTCGCGTGGGCGGACTGGCCGCTGGGGCTGGAATCGGGCAAGTACGATGCGGTGCTGTCGAACGTGACGGTGACCGAAGAGCGCAAGAAGAAGTTCGACTTCTCCAGCTACCGCTACGATCTTCTGGGCATCTATACGCGCAGCGACGGGCCCATCCAGAAGATCGAAAAGCCCGCTGATGTGGCCGGGCTGAAAGTGGTGGTGGGTGCCAGCACCAACCAGGACCAGATCCTGCGGCAGTGGGACCGGCAGAACATTGCGGCCGGGCTGAAGCCGGTGGAGTACCAGTACTTCGACGACGCCGTGGTCGGCCGCTTGGCGGTGATCACTGGCCGCGCCGATGTCTCGTTCGAGCCCAATGCCACCGGCGCCTACTCGGCACGCGATGGCAAGGTGCGGCGCGTGGGCCTGTTCCCCGGTGGCTGGCCGAACGCTGCGGCGATCTCGGTGACCACGCGCAAGGGCAGCGGCCTGGCCGATGCGGTGACGCAGGCGTTGAACACCCAGATCGGCAGCGGCACCTATGCGCAGGCATTGGCGCGCTGGAACCTGGCCGAGGAGGCGGTGCCGCAATCGCAGACCAATCCGCCGGGGTTGCCGACGCTGCAATGACACCGGGCGTGGCCCGGCGCTACCGCTGCTTCTGTAAAGCCGAGCCATGCTCGGCTGCAGTTCGCGCGGTGCGCGATGAGTCGAGCATGGCTCGACTCTGCAGGAGCATCCACCCATCGCGTGGATCTACTGGTGGAGTCTGCTTTCCGTAGAGCCGAGCCATGCTCGGCTGCTCTACCAACGCGCCTCCAGCGTTCTGAATGGTCTTGCCAGGCGCACGCCCTCCGCATCGAACGCGGTAACGTCGCGCCCATCCACACGCACGGTCTTCGGCATCGTCCGCGCCGGCCACCAGACCTTCACCGCCGTCCCACTGCGCAGGCCCTTGCCCAGCGTGATCGATAGCGTGCCGTCGCGTTGCCGTGCCTGCATCTGCAACGTGCCATACGCGGTGGGCAGGCGTTCCACCGCCAATCCATCGCCCGCCACCCACGAGGGGGGCGTGCCCGGCAGCAGTGAGAGCGCATCATCGTCTTCGCGCATCAGCATGCCGAACAGCGTGCGGCCGTATTCGGCACCGATCCAGGTGTGCGGCATGTCGCCCAGGTAGCGAGGAAAGCGCAGGCGTGAGTGCACGACCTCGGCCAGCACCTGCCACTGAAGCGGGCGCCGGTCATGCAGCAGCCCCTGCAGCAGCTCATCGGCGACCTGCGGCTGGCCCAGGTGTACGTAACTCAGCACGTTGCGGATCTCGTACGGTGTGTACGCGTACAGCGCACCGGGCTGGCTGCGCTTGCGCACGTCCTCCAGATAGCGCGCAAAGGTTGTCCGCAGCGCGTCGGCGGGCAACACGCTCTGTGCGCCGGTCGGGTCCAGTGCGATCGAAACGCCGGTGGGATCGCCATCGCCCAGGTCGGCCGAGGAGGGAATGAAGTCGATGCCCTTCCACGCCATCGTCGCCCGGATCGAGGCATGCAGTGCGTCGTAGAGCAGCTTGTATTGTTCGCGCGCCCAGGCTGCGGTCTCGTGGTCGCCCAGCGATTCGGCCAGCCAGGCACCGTCGTGCCAGCCCTTCAGGCCCCAATAGTCGTCCCAATAGCTGTGGGTGGGCGACGGGTAGCCCTCATGGCTGATCGACGGCGCAAGAATGCCTGCGAACCGTTCCGGCGAAGGCTGGTCAGCCTTGTAACCGGGCACCAGCGTGCGCTCGCGCAGCTCCTGCAGGAAGCGCAGCGCCGCTTTCACCTTCGGCAGATAGCCACGCACAGACTCGGGGCCGCCGTCCAAGCGCGCGACATCGGCCACCAGCGCGACGTACTGGCCCTGACTGTCGTACTCGATGTCTGATCCAAAGCCGGTGTTGACGCTACCATCGTCGTTGAGGATCGGTGAGACCAGGCCGTTGGGATGCACGCCGTGCTCGCTGTACCAGGCCAGGTAGGCGCGCGCCACGCGGGCTTCCCCCATGCGCAGCAGCACCGCCGAGGTGGCCATGCCGTCGCGGATGAAGGAACGGTTGTAGTTGCGCGGGCCGGGCTGCATGGCTGGACCGGTCTGGTTGATCAGCATGTAGGCGGCCTGCGCGCGCAGCATGTCCACCAGCGACGGATCGGGCAGGCGCAGGCCGACCTGGCCCAGCCGTGCCTGCCAGTCCGCAGACGCCTGCGTGGCCAGTGAATCAAACGCCGCATTGGCATCGTGGGGCAGCGTGGCCAGATCCAGCGCAGGCGCTTCGGGCAGCACGCCATTGGCATCGGCGGCGGCGGTGCCCAACGGGAACGCGACCACGACGGCATCACTGGTTCCCGGCGCCAACGAGACGCGGTAGTTCAATGCAGCCGAGGCAAGCCCCTGATCATCACGCACCTGTTGCGTGGAAGGCAGCTGGCCGGCAGCGAGGGTCGCGGTGATCTCCGTTGCGCCATCCTTGCCGAATGGCGCCGCACCCGACGCAGCCACCGGCGTGAGCGACTGCAGCAGCGTGCGGCCATTGATACGCAGGGCTTGCCCGTCGATGGTGACCTCGCGGACCGGGGACAGCCCGCCGTTCTGCCACGGTGGATTCATCTGCATCGGGCGCACCACCAGGCTGAGCGTGCCTTCGATCTTGGTGCTTCCCGTGTTCTGCAGCCGATGCCGCAGGAAGGTCACCGGCTGGCCATCGCGCTCGATGGCGAATACTTCACTGCGCAGCTGCAGGCCGGGTTGCGGTGACCAGGTGGCAGAGGGCATCGGCTTCCAGCCGTCGCGCAGGGCATGCTGCATTGCCTGCCCGGCGGCACCTGCGGCGCGCCCGTCAGCGCTACGCCAGATCGGCTGCACCAGTGGCGCGCCCTTGAAGGCTTCCAGGTTGCCGTACTCGTCGAAGATCGATTTCTGTCGTCCTGCATGCACACCCACGGCCGTCCAGTAGGTCTGCTGCATCTGCAGCGAGGCCGGGAACAACGCGCGCTGGGCGCCGCTGGCAACGATCTGATACTGCTTCATCGGCGTCATCACGGCTTTAGGACCGAGCAGGCGCAGGCGTGCGATCCGTGGCGCAGCGCCGTCCACGCTCAGGCGGAAAGCACGCAATGGCTGTGCTGCAGTGGCGGCCAGCCAGCTTTGCCGGTGACTGGCCGCCTGTGCATCGTGTGCGAGGTCCTGCCAACGGCCCTGTGCATCCTGCGCCTGTAGTCGGGCGGCGCCTCGTGCGCCATCGGCCCAGTCGACCACCAGGCCAGCCGTTGATTGGGCCTGCGGCAGCGTGATCTCGAACGTATGGGATCCATTTGCCCCGGCCGGCATCGCGACGGTGCCGCCGCCTTGCCAGAGCGCCGCTGCCTGCGTTGCATCGATACCGCTGATGCGTGCGCTGAGCGTGCTGTCCAGCGGCTCCATCTCGAAGATCGACACGCCCCAATCGGAAGTGCGCTGCGGGCTGGCCAGCCGCAGGTAGCGCGCCTGGCGCGGCGCGAAGTACAGCGTTTCCACATCGCCCAGCGAATCGGCCATCGTGTACGCGGTCTGCCACTGCCTGCCATCCATTGAGGTCTGCAGTGAATAGCCTTCCGGGTTCGATACGTCCCAGGTGAGGCGTGCGCCGGCCAGCAGGGTGGGCGCGCCCAGGTCGATCTGGAACCAGTGGCCCGGACTGAACGCGCCGCCGGTAACGGTCTTCGGGTTGCCGTCGATCAGGTGGCTGATCGCCATCGCCGGCACTTGCTGCGAGGAACTGCTGGCCTGCCATTGGCTGCGCGGGGGAAGGGTCTGTGCCTGTGCGCTGGAGGCCAGGGCGGCCAACAGCAGGGCAGCGGCAGGGCGCAATGGGAAGAACGGTGTGGAAACCTTGTAGCGTTCGGCGCGCAATGTCATTACGGACAGCCTCGCAGGTTCGACCGGAATCGGGCGAGCGCTACGCTAGCAAGGGATGTAAACGGTTACATGACGCACTGCAGCGCCGCTGGACGCTGGCGCTGCCATCACGGGAGGGCTGACGGATGTGGCTCTGGACGTGTAGCGCGGATTGGCTAGGGCACGTCGAAAGTCCGTCCACGTGGTTGTCATTTGACAACCAATGTGAGCCGTGTGCAGACTATGGAGAACAAGGAATGTCTCGAGCGCGTCATCCAGACAAGGACATCGAAGCGGCGTTGCAGTTCGCGGAGGATCGTGGGTGGAGGCTCCGTATGGCGGGCGGCCATGCGTGGGGCCGGATGTATTGCCCTTACAACGACACCGATTGCCGATGCGGGGAGTTCTGCATCGTCAGCATCTGGAGCACACCGCGTAGCGGCAGCCATCATGCAAGGGCCTTGCGGCGTGTGGTCGAGAACTGCAGTCGTGAGCAATGAGATCTCGCTTCGTCAGAAGCGAAGGGGTCAATCATGGAATTCAACTTCACCCTGAAGTACCGCTTGCCGGACACAGGTATTGAAATCGGTGTCCTCGAGCAGCGCCTGGCCGAAGGCGGCTGTGACGACGCGCTTGTGGGCCTTGGGCTGCCGGGACGGCTGGCCTTGGCGTTCTGCCGCGAAGCAGATAGCGCAGGGGCTGCCCTGCGTTCGGCGCTGGACGATGTGCAGCGGGCCGTGCCCGGTGCCGAACTGGTTGAAGTGAGCCCCGATCTGGTTGGGCTCACTGACGTCGCAGACCTGCTCGGAATGTCGCGCCAGAACATGCGGAAGCTCATGCTGGCCAACCCGCAGTCGTTTCCATCCCCCGTGCATGACGGCTCAACCTCGATCTGGCATCTCGTCGACATTCTCGGTTGGCTGCGAGCGCGCGGCAGCGGGAAAGTCACGACGGAAATGACCGAGCTCGCCGCCGCTGCGCTACAGATCAATCTGGCCCGGGAAGGGCGCAGGCTTCACCCGAAGACGTAGCGGCGGCCAGAATTGTAGCCCACCGCATTACAGCTCCACCGTCTCCCACCAGCGCGTACCTGCCTGCGGCGCCTGCATGTCCAGTGCTTCGCCCATCATCGGCGTAGCCACTGCAACATTGTTTGCAACGGCCAGCGCGGTGATGCGTTCGAATGGCTGCTGCCATGCGTGCAGGGCCAGGTCGAAGGTGCCGTTGTGGATCGGCAGCAGCCACTTGCCGCGCAGGTCCAGGTGCGCCTGCAGCGTCTGTTCCGGTTGCATGTGCACGAATGCCCAGCGCGGATCATAGGCGCCGGTCTCGATCATGGTCAGGTCGAACGGACCGTATTTCTCGCCGATGGCCTTGAAGCCGTCGAAGTAGCCGGTGTCGCCGCTGAAGAAAATGCGGAAGTCACCGTCCTGGATCACCCATGAAGCCCACAGGCTGCGGTCGCTGTCACCCAGCCCGCGGCCGGAGAAGTGCTGGCCCGGGGTCGCGGTCAGGCGCAGGCCGTTGGCTTCGGTGGATTGCCACCAGTCCAGCTGCTCGACCTTGCGCGCATCCACCCCCCACGCGACCAGCTGGTCGCCGACGCCGAGCGGTGCAATGAAGCACGCGGTCTTGCCGGCCAGCTGCATGACCGCGGCATGGTCCAGGTGGTCATAGTGGTTGTGCGAGAGGATCACACCGGCGATCGGCGGCAGCGCGTCGATGCTGATCGGCGGTGCATGGAAGCGTGCGGGCCCCATCCACTGCACCGGCGAGGCGCGCTCGGAGAACACCGGATCGGTCAGCCAGTACTGGCCACGCAGCTTCAGCAGGATCGTGGAGTGCCCCAGCCGGAACAGGCTGCGATCCGGTGCGGCGTCCAGCGTGGCGCGGTCCAGCGGCTTCACCGGAATCGGGTGCGCGGGCACGGTGCCCTTGGGCTTGTTGAACAGGAACGTCCACCAGATCTCCGCGCCGTCGCGCAGGCCCATCGCCGGACGGGGCAGGGCATTGCGGAACTTGCCATCACGGTACTGCGGCGAATCGGGGAAGTCGGGAAGGGACCAGGACTTGCAGAAGGTGTAGGTGGTCACGGCGAGGATTCCGAGCAGGAGGACAAGGAGCAGGCGCTTCATGGGTGACGTATGCTGGGTACACTGCACAGTGTAGTTTCGTGTTTTTTAAAAGTACACTGTCGAGTGTAAAATGGAGGCATCCGTTCAGTTATCCGGTTCCCGCCATGTCCCGTCCCCCGCAACGCCTGACCGACCGCAAACGTGACGCCATCGTGCGCGCGGCGGTGGAGGAGTTCCGTGCATCGGGCTACGAGGCGACCAGCATGGACCGCATCGCCGAGGCGGCGGGGGTCTCCAAGCGCACCGTCTACAACCATTTCCCGAGCAAGGAAGCACTGTTCTCGATGATCCTGGAGGAGCTGTGGGAGCGCAGCGTGGCCAGCGACGCACTGCCGTACCGCGCCGACCAGCCGCTGCAGACGCAGCTGCTGCAGTTGCTGGGCCAGAAGCTGGACCTGCTCAGCGATGGGAATTTCATCGATCTGGCGCGGGTCGCGATGGCCGAGATCATCCATTCACCGGAGCGCGCGCAGGCCATCGTCTGCCGCATGGGCGAGAAGGAAAGTGGCGAGAGTGCCTGGATCCGCGCAGCAATTGCCGATGGCCGCCTGCGCGAGGTGGATCCGGACTTTGCCGGCCACCAGTTGCATGGGCTGGTGAAGAGCTTCGCGTTCTGGCCGCAGGTCACGATGGGGCAGCCACCGTTGACCGCGCAGGAACGTGCGCGCGTGGCCGAATCGGCGGTGGCGATGTTCCTGGGGTTCTACGCGGTCTAGCCGGCTGCGAAGCGACGGAACTCGTCGGCCGGCAGCGCCGCCGAGTACAGGTAGCCCTGGCCGACATCCACCCCGAGTGCGCGCAGCTTCTGTTCCTGGGCCAGGGTCTCGGTACCCTCGGCCACCACGATCGCGCCGCAGCGGTGCGCGACCTCGACGATGAAGCGCACGATCGACTGCGACTTGGCGTCGGACAGCGTGGCGATCAGCGCCTGCTCGATCTTGACCTCGGCGATGGCCAGCTGCGAAAGCAGGATCAGGGTTGAATAGCCGGCGCCGAAATCATCCAGCGACAGGGTGACCCCGGCTGCCAGCAGCTGTGCGATGTTGGCATCGACCACGTCGCGCTCGACGATTTCGGTCCATTCGACGATCTCCAGGCGCAGCATCGCACCGGGGATGTCATGCAGCTGAAGCAGCTCCTGCAGGCGCAGGCCGAAGTCGGGCAGGCGCAGCGATTCGGCTGAAACATTGACTGCAATTGTCAGCGCCGCGCCGTCCCGCCGGCAGTGCTGCAGGAAGTGCACCGCCGACCGCAGCGTGGCCCATTCCAGGTCTGCCAGCCGCCCCTGCCGGCGCAGCAGCGAGATCACCCGCATCGGGGCAATCGGCCGGCCTTCGCCGTCGCGCATGCGCAGCAGTGCTTCGGCGCCGACCAGTTGGCGGTCCTGCAGACGATGCTTGGGCTGGTAGCACAGCGGCGCATTGCCCTGCTGCAGCCAGTGCTCAAGCGCAGCCTCGATCAGGGCGTCGATCTCGCTGTCGCGCTGGATCGGGTCATCGAAGAACACCACGCCCGACTCGATCGCGCTCAGTGCCACGGTGATGGCGCGGAACGGAAGATGTCCTTCGTCGGCATCAGCAGGGGGCTTCAATTCAACCACTGCACAGCGGAACAGCGGCCGGAAGCCCGGCCAATCGCGGGCGACCCGATCGGCCAGGTTGCTGGCCAGCTCGGTGATCTGCGGTTGCGTGCGCAGTGTGGACAAGGTCAGGCCGCGCACCAGGATCGCCAGCGCGGCATCCCCGAACTGGTAGATCTCCAGCTGCGCAGCCGACAGCGAGGGCAGCAACCGATGCACCTCCTCGGTGCTGTCGCGCTGCCACAGGCCGTTGTCCTGCAACGGCCCGTAGCGCAGGCGCAGATCGCGCAGGTTGCCCATCTCGGCCACGATCAGGCAGGCCTTGCCGGTGCCGTCGTTATCCCGCCAGTACTGCTGCAGGCATTCACCGAGCGCACGCATGTTGGGCAGCCCGCTGATCGGATCGATGCGGAGCCAGGCCTGTTCGCGCTGGCGTTGCGCATCGATCTGGGCATCGTTGTAGACCAGCGCGAACACGGCGCCGAGCACGAGCAGCGAGACCGGCAGTGCCAGCGCGCGCTGGATCGCCAGCTCGGCCACCGGCAGTTGATCGGCGCCAATGATCGCCACACCCAGCGCCAAACCCAGAGCGGTTACCCCGATGCGCACGGACCATGCCTGCAGGATCATGCGCGGCGAGAGCTCGTTGAGCATGCGCGGGTACAGGTGCCTGCGCAGCCAGACGCCGGCCACCATCTGCAACACGGCCTCAAGGCTGGCAGGCAGGAAGAACGGGATACCGACGAACTGGTAGCGGGCCAGGAGGGCGGCAGCCAGGCAGGCCAAGCCGCCGCGCCAGCCGCCCAGCAGGCCACTGACCAGTAGGATGTCGAAGCCCAGGTGCAGTTTGACGACACCCTGGGAATAACGGGCCACGAACCAGGAATTGAACAGGTAGATCAGGCCCAGCGCTACGCCGACATACAGGCGACGGCCTTCTATGGCGTGCCCGGCGCGACGGGTGGCGATCAGCAGCACGCCGATCATGCCGATCACTGCCGTGGCCTGCAGCAGATACAGCGGCAGGCTGGGCAGGGCGCTGTCCAGGACCTGGGCCGAGACCCGTGAAAGCGCATCCATAGCAGGTTCCCGCCTGTGACCGACGGCCAGTGACGAGCAGGGTAAACCACGACCGCGCGCGCGGCCACTGAGGGTGCTCTGCCGCGGCCGGCAAGGTCAGTAGCGCGGGTCGGCGATGGCGGGCAGCACCAGTTCGCGCACGAAGCCGGAGGATGACAGCTGCAACAGGGCGCTTACCATGGCCACGACATCGTGGACCGGCACCTGCTCACCGTCGCCGCGCGCTGCGGCCTCGGCCACCGGCACCGACAAGGCGTCGTCGGTGTTGAGGTAGCCCAACTGCAGGCTGGTCACCGCCAGCCGGCGATCGCGGAAGCCTTCGCGCAGCGCATCGGCGATGCCGTTGAGGGCGAACTTCGAGGCGCCGAACGCCACTTCCGGGCGGCCACTGCGAGGCAGGGCCGAGGTCGAACCGGTCAGCACCAGCTGCGGGCGCGCTGCGCCCAGTACGCGGGGCAGCAGGCGTTGCAGCAGTACAAGGGTCGCGGTGATGTTGACGTCGACCAGCGTCGTGAGTGCAGCGTCGCTTTCATCGAGGAAGGCGTACTCGCCGCTGAAGGCCTTGTCTTCCCAGATACCCAGGTTGTGGATCAGCACATCGATATCGGCCGGTGCCTGCGCTGCGATGTGGTCGGCAGCCACGGTCGGCCGGGACAGGTCTGCTTCGATCCATTGCAGGGTGACGCCGTCAGCGCAGGCGATGCCGCACGGGCGGTTGCGCGAGACACCAATCACAGTGTCACCCGTGGCACAGAGGCCTTCCACGAACGCGCGGCCCAGGCCCTTGCTGGCGCCGATGACCATCAGTTTCATGTTGCTTCCTCGTTGTACTGCGGCAGCCACGATCGGCTGCCAGAACGGTGCTCCACTTGGCGAACGCGCGCAGGCCGCCGCGTTCGGCGGTAAGGGTCGAGGCCGTGTCGTCGAACTGGCACCGGTACCGTGGCAGCAGCCGTCGCTGCTGCAGGCGCTGGGACGCAGTGGCCGCCGACGGCCCGGTCAGCTCGCTCAGGCTGCCTCCCGCACGGGGGGCGATGTGCGCCAGGATGAGCGAGAATGCGTAGGGTCACCGGCAACAGGAATCTCCTGGCATGGACGAGCACAACGCCACCACTGATGGCATGCCGCTGCCGTTGGCGTGGCAGAAAGCGTTGGCCGACGCGCGCATCGAGCGGCAGTCGATGGGTGTTTCGCGGGCCGACGTTGCCCGCGTGCTGCGGCCAGGTAGACCCGACGCCTTCCTCAAGTCGGAACTGATCGATGCCTTCAGTGAGCTGGGCGATGAGATCGCACGCCTGCGCTGGCTCCAGGCACAGGGACAACCGGCGCCAACGGTGATTGCCACGGCCGAAGAAGCGGGCCGGCACTGGTTGCTGATGAGCGCGCTGCCTGGCCGCGATCTGGCTTCGTCGCCGGAACTCGCGCCGCAGCAACGGGTGGAGATACTGGCCGACGCGCTGCGCGGGCTGCATGCGTTGCCGGTAGCAGCCTGTCCGTTCGATCAGCGGCTGGCCTCGCGCCTGCCGGCCGCGCAGGCACGGGTCGAGGCAGGGCGCGTGGACGCCGATGACTTCGATGACGAACGCCTGGGACAGAGTCCACAGCAGGTCTTCGCCCAACTGTGCAGCACCCGTCCCGATCATGAAGATCTGGTGGTCAGTCATGGCGATGCCTGCCTTCCGAATCTGATGGTGGCCGAGGGGCGTTTCAGCGGTTTCATCGACTGTGGGCGGCTGGGCGTGGCCGACCGTTACCAGGACCTGGCGCTGGCCGCGCGCAGCCTGGTCCACAACTTCGGTGATACGCGTTGGGTCACGCCGTTGTTCCAACGCTACGGCGCTGTAGCCGACGAGCGCCGGTTGGCGTTCTACCGGCTGCTCGACGAGTTCTTCTGAGCCCGCGCGCGGCTGGCGATGGCCGCGCAGATCAGCCCACCGATCACGCTCAGGTGTTCCAGTGCGAAGAACAGGGCCAGCTGCTGTTCCGCGCCGTGCTTGGTCCAGAAGGCATGCACGATGGCGATGGTCAGCAGCATGAACACCGCCAGCGCGCCGCTGCCCAGCCAGAGCAGGCGATCAAGTAGCAGGCACAGTGAGCCACCCAGCAGTACCACGGCGCTGGCGAGGTTGAACAGCACAGGCGGTTGCAGCCCGGCCGCCTGCATTTCGGCCACGCTGTTGTCCCACGCCAGCAGCTTGGCCAGACCCGATGACAGGAACACCACGGCCAGCAGCAGTCGGGCCAGGAACCACAGCACGCGGCTGTCGAGCAGGGCGGTGATCATCCGCGGCATGAAGTCTCTCCGGGTTGGGCTTGGAACGGGCCGCGCAGCATCGGGCCTCAACCGCAGTTGAGGTCAAGGGCCGGCTGAACGGAACTCGCTGGTTGGCCGGGTTGCCATCTTCCATGTGGACGAACGTTCGTTCATTATTGGCGCCATGAACCGAGCCGACCGCAACGCGCAACGCAACGCGCAGATCCTGCAGGCCGCCCTGCAGTGCTTCCTCGCCAAGGGATTCCACCAGACCAGCATGCGTGACATCGCGCAGGCGGCCGACGTCAGCCTGGGCAATCTCTACAACCACTTCCCTGGCAAGGAAGCGATCATCCTTGCAGTGGCCGTGGCCGAGAGCGAGGAATTGGCGCCGTTGCTGCAGCGGCTGGCCGTGGCCGACGGTGATCGCACGCAGGTGCTGGCGTTCCTGCAGGACTTCCACACGCTGTGCAGCCATCCGGAATGGGCGACGCTCGCCGTCGAAGTGCTGGCCGAGAGCGCACGCAATCGGGCCGTGGCCGAGGCATTTGCGGCCAATCGCAGGCAGTTGCAGGCTGTGCTGGCCGAAGCGCTGCAGCAGGTGGCACAGCGTGAACGTCGGCGTCCCGTGCTGGCCCCGGCACTGCAGGCGCAGGTGCTGCTGGATGCCATCGAAAGCGATGCGCTGCGTCGCGGGCTGGGCGAAGCCGGTGGCACCGATGAGGCTCCGCTGGACCCTGGCCTGCTCGCGCTGCTGCTCGGTGCACGCGCATGAGCGCGGTTGAGCGGCGATTGCACGGCCTCGATCTGGCACGGTATCTGGCGCTGGCAGGCATGGTGCTGGTCAATTTCCGCCTGGCGATGGCCGTGCCGGCAGAGGGTCAGGGTTGGCTGGCCGGCTTCTTCCATCTGCTGGAAGGCAAGGCCTCTGCGACCTTCGTCACCCTGGCCGGACTTGGCCTGGTACTGGCCACACAGCGCCTTGGCTGGATGCCGGCCGGCGCGCAGACCTGGCGGCGCGCGCTGTTCCTGCTGGTACTGGGCCTGCTCAACCTGACCCTGTTCCCGGCCGACATCCTGCACTACTACGCGGTGTATTTCGCGCTGGCGGTGCTGTGGCTGCGTGCGTCGTCACGGGTGCTGCTGGCCAGCATCGCCGGCCTGGCGGCCGGGTCGTTCTGGGCACTGCTGCACTGGAATTACAGCCAGGGCTGGAACTGGCAGACGCTGGAGTATGCCGGTCTCTGGCAGTGGCCGGGTGCCGCGCGCAACCTGCTGTTCAACGGCTTCCATCCCTTGCTGCCCTGGATGTGCTTCTTCCTGCTGGGCATGCTGCTGGCGCGCCTGCCGTTGTCACAACCGCGGGTGCAGCGTGCGTTGCTGCTGGTGGGCCTGCTGCTGATCGGCGCAGGCCAGGCCGTGCAGCACCTTGCGCAGGGAACGCCCTGGCAGCCGTGGCTGGGAACGCAGCCGATGCCGCCGGGACCGGCCTACGTGTTGACCGGTGCGGGCGCAGCCTGCAGTGCGATTGCCGCGTGCCTCTGGATCAGCCGCCGTTATCCGGGGGATTGGCTGGAACCGCTGACTGCAGCAGGGCGAATGACCCTGACCCTCTACGTCGGCCACATCCTGCTGGGCATGGGTACGCTGGAATGGTTGGGGCTGCTCGATGGCAGCGCGTCGCTACCGACCGTGCTGCTGTGGGCGCTGTTGTTCCTGATGCTGGCCACGGGCGCAGCGTGGCTGTGGTCGTGGCGGTTCACGCGGGGGCCATTGGAAGCGGTGATGCGTCGCGTCGCCGGCTAGCACGTTGGTCGCGCAGGCACGATGTTGTGACGGACATGTCTGTGTCGTGGCGGGCACATCTGCGATAGTTGTCGCAGATAACACTTTCCGCTTGCATCCATGTCATCCGCTTCGGCGCAGCATCTCGGCGAAGTCCTCCAGCAATCCTATGGCATCACCGCGACCGCCGTTGTGCCACGCCCGGTTGGCGCCGATGCCAACGCCAGCGTGTATCGCATCGATGCACGGCGCGGGCAGTGGTGGTTGAAATGCCGCAGTTATCAGGTGGCCCCTGCCGTCTGGGACACCCTGCATTGGCTGCGCGGCACGCTGGGTATCGAGGAGATCGTTGCGCCCTGGCCGGCGTTGACCGGCGGGGCATCGGTGCAGCGCTGGGGCCTGCAGTTCACCCTGTTCCCGTATGTGGAAGGCCAGTCCGGTTTCGAGGCGGCATTGAGCCGCACGCAATGGCAACGGTTGGGCGAGGTGCTGCGGCGCCTGCACGAGGCGTGCCCGCCACCGGCGCTGCAGGAAGCGCTGCCAAGCATCCGGATGGAAACCGCGGCGCTTGATACCGTCGGGCAGTGGCTGGCCGGCGAAGGCCTGGCGGCTGCCAAGGATGGGCTGGGCCGTGCCTTCGTTTCCGTCTGGGACCAGCAGCACGCGCGCATCGCGGCGCTGCACGCGCAGGCACTGCAGCTGCACGCGGCGTTGCAGGATGTGCCGGTGCGGCTGCACCTGTGCCACACCGACCTTCATGCCGGCAATCTGCTGATGGGCAATGACGGCGGCCTGCACCTGATCGACTGGGATGGCCTGTCGCTGGCACCGCGCGAGCGCGACCTGATGTTCATCGGTGGCGCTGTCGGCGGGCGCTGGGGCCGCGAGAACCCGTTGGGATTCGAGGAAGGCTATGGCAGTGACCGCGGCGACCCTCGCTGGATCGCCTGGTACCGTCACTGGCGCATCCTGCAGGACCTGATCGAGTTCCAGCAGGTCCTGCTGGGCAGCGATGGAGAGGACCGGTCGCCGCAGCTGCGCCGGCAGTCGCTGCATTTCCTCAGCGAACAGTTCGCACCGGGCAATGTGTTCGACGCGGCCGAGCGGGTGTATCGCGCGCTGTAGATCCACGCCATGCGTGGATGAACCCTGCGCGCTCAGTCAACGGTGGAGGCGCGAAGAGCAGCCGAGCGTAGGCTCGGCTCTACAGAGGAGTGCAGCGTCATCCACGCGTGGCGCGGATTTACTCGGCGGGCTTCGCCGCTGATGAGGCGGCTGCGCTGGCGGCGCGGCGCGACAGCACGGCCTCGCGGTGGGCAATGTAGGCGTTGGCGGCGAGGATGATGCCGGCGCCGATGATCGTCCAGCGGTCCACGCTTTCGTTGAACAGCAGCCAGCCGAACAGCGTCACCAGCGGCAGCTGCAGGAAGCTGATCGGGGTCAGCGCCGAGACTTCACCCAGGCGCAGCGCCCGCGTCCACAACAGCTGGCCGATGGTGCCGAGCACGCCGGTGGCCAGCAGCCACAGCCAGGCCATGCCGCTCGGCCAGACCCAGACGAACAGCGCCGGAACCAGCGACAGCGGCACCCAGAACACGTAGGTGTAGAGCACCACGGTATCGGCGCTGTCGACGCGGGTGAGCTGCTTGATCTGGATCGCCACCAGCGAACTGAGCACTGCGGCGGCCACGGCGACCAGGCTGCCCGCGGTGAAGCCGGCGGTACCGGGTCGCACGATCACCAGCACACCGATGAAGCCGACCACGACCGCGGCCCAGCGGCGCACGCGCACGGTTTCACCCAGCCACAGCACGGCGGCGATGGTGACGAACAGCGGCGTGGAGTATGAGAGCGACACCGCCTGCGCCAACGGCAGGTGGCCCAGTGCCCAGAACGCGCACAGCATCGAGCCCAGGCCAATCGCACTGCGCACGAAATAGCGCGGCAGCTGTTGCGTCTTCAGCGGAGCACGGCCCGGCCGCAGCAGCATCGGCAGCAACGCCAGCAAGCCGAAGGCATTGCGGAAGAACGCGACTTCCTGGGTTGGCACGTACCGGGTGGCGTAGCGGATCGCGACCGCCATCAGGCCGAACGCCATCGTACTGCCGAGCATCAACAGCGCCGCCCGCATCGGGGCGGCGCTGGGGGAGAGGGCGGGAGTGTTCACCACTGTGCGCCGAGCAGGCGGGGCTCCGGTTCGATCGGCACGCCGAACTTCTCCAGCACCGACGCCGAGATACGGCGCGCCAGCGCCAGCAGTTCAGCACCGCTGGCGTTGCCGTGGTTGACCAGTACCAGCGCGTGGCTGGGGGCCACGCCGGCATCGCCCTCGCGGAAGCCCTTCCAGCCGCAGGACTCGATCATCCAGGCCGCAGAGACCTTGCGCTTGTCATCCTGCTCGGCCGGGAACACCGGCAGCTCGGGGAAGTGCTGCAGCAGCACGTCGACCTGCTCCAGTGGCAGCACCGGGTTCTTGAAGAAACTGCCGGCGTTGCCCAGTACATCCGGGTCGGGCAGCTTGCGGCGGCGGATCGCGATCACCGCATTGGCCACGTCCACGGCGCTGGGCAGTTCCACGCCCTGCGCCTGCAGTTCCTCGCGGATACCGGCGTAGTCCATGCGCAGGTCATGCAGCAGCGGCAGCTTCAGTTCGATGGCAGTGATCAGGTAGCGATCGGGCTGCTGCTTGAACACGCTGTCGCGGTAGGCGAAGCCACATTGCTCGTTGTCCAGCCGTACCCAGGCCTGTTCCTGGCAGTCCCAGGCCTCCACGGCCTGGATGAACTCGCCGACCTGCGCGCCATAGGCACCGATGTTCTGGATCGGCGCGGCGCCGGCAGTGCCGGGAATCAGCGCCAGGTTCTCCAGCCCGGACAGGCCTTCCTGCAACGACCACATCACCAGGCCATGCCACGGCACGCCGGCGCCGGCGCGGATCACGGCATGGTCGGCACGGTGTTCAAGGAAGCTGATGTCACGGTTGCCGAACACCAGCACGGTGCCGGGCAGGTCCTCGGCGATCAGCACGTTGCTGCCGCTGCCCAGCACCAGCAGCGGACCCTTGGCCACCTCGGGCAGCGCCAGCACGTCCGGCAGCAGCGCGGCGTCGTGCAGCTCCAGCAGCTGTGCGGCGCTGGCCTGCACGTGGAAGGTATTGAGCGCCTGCAGCGGGGCATTGCGGGTGAGCGTCCAGCGCAGGGGCGCGTTGCCGTCGACGGTGTCCATCGGCGCGCTCACAGCGGGGCCACCGCGCCGCGGCTCGGCGCTTCACGGCGGCGACGGATGGCTTCCACGCATTCGGAAACCAGCGCCGGGCCACGGAAGATCAGGCCGCTGTAGCACTGCACCAGCGCGGCACCGGCCGCCATCTTGGCCACCGCATCGGCGCCGGACAGGATGCCGCCGACGCCGATCAGCGGCACCGATTCGGGCAGGCGCGAACGCAGGCGGCGCAGCACCAGCGTGGACTGCTCCAGCACCGGTGCACCGGACAGGCCACCGGCCTCATTGGCCAGCGGATCGCCGGCCACCCTGCTGTGGTCGATGGTGGTGTTGGTGGCGATCACGCCGTCCACCTGCAGTTCGCCCAGCACGCGGGCGGCGGCGTCGATATCGCGTTCGCTGAGGTCCGGCGCCACCTTCACCAGCATCGGCACGCGTCGGCCGTGCCGGGCAGCAAGGTCTTCCTGGCGGTCGCGCAGCTGGCTGACCAGCTGGCGCAGCGCGGTCTCTTCCTGCAGCTCACGCAGGCCTGCGGTGTTGGGCGAGGAGATGTTGACGGTGATGTAATCGGCCAGCGGGTACACCTTGTCCAGGCAGGCAATGTAATCGTCCACGGCCTGTTCGTTGGGGGTGTCCTTGTTCTTGCCGATGTTGATGCCGAGCAGGCCGCGGCGGTTGCGCGCGCGCTCGACGTTGCGCACCAGCGCATCCACGCCCGCATTGTTGAAGCCCATGCGGTTGATGATGGCGTTGTGTTCCGGCAGGCGGAACAGGCGCGGTTGCGGATTGCCGGCCTGCGGGCGCGGGGTGATGGTGCCGATTTCGACGAAGCCGAAGCCGAGCGCGAACAGTGCATCGATGTGCTCGCCGTTCTTGTCCAGGCCGGCGGCCAGGCCGACCGGATTGGGGAAGGTCAGCCCGAACACCGTGCTGGGCATCGGCGCGATGCGTGCGGCCAGCAGCGGCGTGGTGCCGGTGCGATAGGCCAGGTCCAGTGCGGACAGGCCGAGGCCGTGGGCGCGCTCGGCGTCGAGCGAGAACAGGAAGGGGCGGGCAAGCGAATACATGCGTCGGTTCAGTCCAGCGTGCCGAGGAAGGCTCGGGTTCGATATTCAAAAGCGACCTGGCCGTCCACCGCATGGGCGGCGAACAGGTCATGCAGAGCGTCGATCATCGCCGCGTGGCGGGGATGACCGGATTGGGGTGCATAGGAGGAGGACAGCAGGCGCCCGCGCAAGGCGTCGAAGTCCAGATGCTGCACGTTTGGCAGCTCTACCCTGCCGCGCAGGCCGGGGCCGAACCAGGCCTGCATGGTGGCATCGTCCTGGTAGCGCTCGGCCACAGCGGTGTAGTCGGTGCCATAGTCCAGCAGCAACTGTTCGTAACCGATCAGGAACGGGCTGGCATCGAGCAGGCGCGAATTCCAGTAGATCAGTGCCTGGCCACCGGGGCGCAGGATGCGCTGCCACTCGGCGCGCACCGCCACGGTGTCGAACCAGTGAAAGGCCTGCGCGACGCTGACCAGATCGATGCTGGCATCGTCCAGTGTGGTGGCCTCGGCGCGGCCGTCCACCGCACGGAACTGCGGGTACTGCGGTGCCAGCCACTGTTCGGCGGCGGCGCGCATCGCAGCGTTGGGCTCGACCGCCACCAGCGGATGACCGCTGGCGAGAAACGGACGGCTGGAGATGCCGGTGCCGGCGCCGATGTCGGCGACACGGGCCTGGTGGCTGACGCCCATCGGGCCGTGCAGCCAGTCCAGCAGTGCGGGCGGGTAGTCGGGCCGGTAGCGGACGTAGTCGGCGACGCGGCTGCTGAAGCGTTCAGTGCTGTCGGAGGCGGTCATGGCGTCAGTTCGACACCGCCGCCAGCCATGCCAGGCCGCCGAAGAACAGGATGAAGACCAGGATGGCGGCAAGCACGGCGCCGACCATGACCCAGCCCAGCACCAGGCCGGTAACGGCCAGGCCATCGCCTTCCAGTTCATGCGGGCGGCGGCGGATCTCGGCGCGGGCCATGTGGCCGGTGATGATGGCGACGATGCTGGCCACGAAGGGCAGGACGGTCCAGCTGGCGATGCCCATGACCAGGCTGACCACGGCCAGGGCGCTTGTCTGTCGGGGTGCCACGCTCATCGGGTCCTCCTTGGCAGTATGCACATGATAGTGCCTCTGCCCGGGCAATCCCATGGGCAGTGCCCTGTAGAGCCGAGCCCATGCTCGGCTGCCCCCTTGGGCTGATGCGGGATCGACCGCGTCTTGCGTGCAAGCCGAGCATGGGCTCGGCTCTACAGATTCAGCCCATCAACACCTGGCCGCCATCCACGTTGAGCACGCTGCCGGTAACCCAGCGCGCCAGTGGCGAGCACAGGAACAGGGCGGCGTCGGCGATCTCACGCGGGTGGCCAAAGCGACCAAACGGGATCTTCGCCAGGGTGCCGTGGTACAGCGCTGGATCCTCGATGCGGCGACGGTCCCAGAGCCCGTCATCGAACTCGATCGAGCCCGGTGCGATGGCGTTGACCCGGATCCGGTCCTTGGCCAGCGCCAGCGCCTGCGAGGTGGTGTAGTGCGAAAGCGCGGCCTTGGCAGCGGCGTAGGGCGCGCCACCGGGGCGCGGCTGCTGCGCGGCAATCGACGACAGATTGAGGATGCAGGCATCGCTGGATGCGCGCAGCCAGGGCAGGGCCAGGCGTGAGGCACGCACCGCCGCCATCAGGTCGATCTGCAGGCTCGCGGCCCAGCCCTCCTCATTGTCGGCCATGCCGTAGCCGGTGGCATTGTTGACCAGCACATCGATGCCGCCGAAGGCATCGGCGGCGGCCTGCAGCCAGGCCTGGATCTGGCCAGGATCGGCCAGATCGGTGGAAAACGCATGCAATGGCGTGCCCTGCGCCTGTGCATCGGCGCACAGGGCCTCCAGGCCGGCCTGGCCGCGCGCGCAGACCGAGACCTGCGCACCGGCACCCGCAAAGGCCAGTGCCATTTCACGACCAATGCCCTTGCTGCCGCCGGCAATGAGCACGCGGCGGCCGCTGAAATCGAGGATCGGAGCCCCTGCGGGGATCCGACCCTGGGCATGGCTCAGATCCCCGGAGGGGCTCTGACCCACAGACGTGTCTGCGTCGCTTGCCATCACAGGTCGAACTTGATGCCCTGCGCCAGCGGCAGCGAATCCGAATAGTTGATGGTGTTGGTCTGGCGGCGCATGTAGACCTTCCAGGCATCCGAACCGGACTCGCGGCCACCGCCGGTGTCCTTCTCGCCACCGAAGGCGCCGCCGATCTCCGCACCGGACGTGCCGATGTTGATGTTGGCGATGCCGCAGTCGCTGCCGGCGGCCGACAGGAACTTCTCGGCGGTCTTCAGGTTCTGGGTGAAGATCGAGGACGACAGGCCCTGGGGCACGCCGTTCTGCATGTCGATGGCTTCGTCGAGGGTGTCATACGGCATCACGTACAGGATCGGTGCGAAGGTCTCGTGCTGGACCACGGCGTCGCTGTTCTTCAGGCCCGTGACGATTGCAGGCAGCACGAAGTTGCCGGCGCGGTCGATGCGGGTGCCGCCGGTCTCGATGGTGCCGCCGGCCGCCTTGGCCTGGGCAATGGCATCGAGGAACTGCTGCACGGCGCCTTCGCTGTTCAGCGGGCCCATCAGGTTGGCGGCATCGGTCGGATCGCCGATCTTGCCTTCCACCTGCTTGTAGGCCTTGACCAGGGTGGCCAGCACGTCGGCGTAGATCGAGCGGTGCACGATCAGGCGGCGGGTGGTGGTGCAACGCTGGCCGGCAGTGCCGACCGCACCGAACACGATGCCCGGCACGGCCAGCTTGAGGTCGGCGGTTTCGTCCAGGATGATCGCGTTGTTGCCGCCCAGTTCCAGCAGGCAGCGGCCGAGGCGGCGTGCGACCTTCTCGTTGACGGTGCGGCCGACCTGGGTCGAGCCGGTGAAGCTGATCAGCGGCACGCGGCGGTCATCGACCATCTTTTCCGACAGCGCGGTGCCGGCATCGTTGATCAGGAAGAAGATGTCCGGGAAGCCCGCTTCGCGCAGGGCGTCGTTGCAGATCTTCAGCGAGGCGATGGCGGTCAGCGGCGTCTTGTTGGACGGCTTCCAGATGCACACGTCGCCACAGATCGCCGCCAGGAACGAGTTCCAGCTCCACACCGCGACCGGGAAGTTGAAGGCCGAGATGATGCCGACCAGGCCCAGCGGGTGGTACTGCTCGTACATGCGGTGGCCGGGGCGCTCGGAATGCATGGTGTAGCCGTACAGCATGCGGCTCTGGCCCACGGCGAAATCGGCGATGTCGATCATCTCCTGCACCTCGCCATCGCCTTCCGGCTTGCTCTTGCCCATTTCCAGGGCAACCAGCGAACCCAGGGCGTCCTTGTGCCTGCGCAGTGCTTCACCGCACAGGCGCACGGCTTCACCGCGGCGCGGCGCCGGCGTGGTACGCCAGACCTTGAAGGCTTCCTGGGCGCGGGCGACGACGGTCTCGTACTCGGCCTCGGTGGTGGCGCGGACCTGCGCGATCGGCTCGCCGGTGGTCGGGTTGACCGGGGTGATCAGCTCACCGCTGGTCGCGCTCGACCACTCCCCGTTGCCCAGGTACGTGCCAGCGTTGATCGCGTCCAGGCCAAGGGACTTGAGCAGCTCGGAAGACATGCAGACTCCTGTGTTTCGTTACGTTGTTTGGTGCCATCGCGGGCAGGTGGGGGACGCGATGAACTGAATCGCCGATGGTAGCAGAGCGCCCCGACCGGCCATGGTGCAACGCGCCAGCGGAACCGGGCTGGACATGAATGCTTGGAGGGCAGGGCACGTTGGCTGTAAACTTCCCGGCTGCATGGCCCCGTAGCTCAGCTGGATAGAGCGTCCCCCTCCTAAGGGGAAGGTCGCCCGTTCGAATCGGGCCGGGGTCACCAGAATCAATAACTTAGGCGGACTCAGTGGTGAGCATTTCCCACTGTTTTCTGCATATTCACAGGATTTGGTCCCAGTGGTCCCAGCGCTCTTAGCCGCGCGGATCAGTACCTGAGCTTCGCCACAGTACCGTCGTCGCCCTCAGGCGTCAGGTGGGCATAGAACTTCTCTGTCGTGGCGTAATCAGCGTGCCCGGCCAGAATCTGCACCCTTCGCAACGGAACTCCGGCCATCACCATGTGGGCGCAGAAGGTGTGCCGCAGCCGGTTGAGGCTACCGCCGATTCCCACACGCTTGGCATCCGAGGCGAACCAGTCGGAAAGCATGTCGTTGTGCGCGACAATAGCAGATGGGGTAGGCGGCGAAGCGCCCAGCGGGCGTACTGGTTCGGCAACACCCCGCGCCACTTGCCTGACTCCGCGAACACGGTGGACTCAATGCCGCGATTGTTGCAGGCGGCCAGGAACTTCCTGGAGGCGGGATGGCAGTATGCCGAGCGCGAAAATGACCTCTCCCGTGTCGGTTGGGGCACCAGCTGAACGGTGCGCAGGCGCTCAGTCATGGTCGGCACCTCTTATGGCGGATGATGCGGCGCCTGCTATCGGACTACATGCCGTAGATGACCGTCCCGGGAAAGAGATCGCGCATGTGGTGCGGCATCTTCCCGTCCACCACAACTCGCCATCTCAGGACCGAGGCACGATGCCTGCCGAATGCCTTCAGAGGATGAGCCAAAACTGGATGCTCGTTTCTGGGTTGCATGGCGCAGCAGACTTTGACCATTAAGCAGCAGACTTTGACCATTAAGACGCCTCCGCCTGCCATGCGCCGATATGGCCGCAGAACACTGCGATCTTTATCAAGGCCCTGGCCGAAGCATGTTGCTCGCTACTGCTGTTCCTGCGACAGGTGCCGAACTGGCTGGTGCACTTAGAGGTATTGCCGAGCGACCGCTAAAACTCCGCTCTTTTGCACCTCAAATTCGACACGGGTCTCGGTAACGCAAATTTCCATGTCCTAGAATCGAGGAGCGGGCAAGACGCCCGCTGGAAATCTGTATGTCCATTCTCTAAGGAGTAGATGTGAAGAAGATGATCGTTGTAGCAGCCGTATTGGCCGGAGCTCTGGCCGTGAACGCGTCCGCCCAAGAGGTGGATTACCTGGGAGCCTCGCCCAAGCTCTTGGCAGAAGCCAATGCGCAGGCGGCGGACTTGCCGGCGGGTGTTCAGCTGGTTGAACTTGAGCGTTGGCGCAGTAGGGATGATACCTTCTCGGCGCGGCCGCTGAACACTCCGGGTGGAATGCAGCATCCAGGCAGGAAGGAAGGCACTTTGGGCTTCATTTCCTACTATCCATTCGAAGGCAGTGTGACAATGTACGCATGCCTCAACAACAACTGGCTGGATAGCTTCTCTTCGATGGATCCGAATTGCGAAGGCCATATGAAGACCACGAACGGCATGCCGATTACGGGTTACATCGCTGCTACGCAGCTCCCGGGCACTGTCCCCTTGTACCGCTGCATGCGCGGTGGTCTGAAGCCGAACAACTGGGCAGATCACTTCGATACATTGGATGCCAACTGCGAAGGCGTGAAGTATCCGGTAAACGAAGGAATCATGGGCTACATCTGGCTCTGATTTATCGATGATCTGCGCCACTGTCAGATAAGGAGGCAGTCGCGACTGCCTCCAAGAGATCGCGGCGGTGATTCTTCAAGCGAACGCCGAAGAGGCTATGGCGATCCTGCTGGTAGCGAACCGCAGTACATGAATGTCTGTTGGGTCAGCTGCGTAGTGAGCTCTGCCCCGATTTTCTGGCGTCGCGGACGGACGATGATGGTGAAAATGTGCAAGTCACCCACGTTGTCCCCGGGCAGTAGAGGGTCAGGGTCCTTTCGCAGGTCGAACGCCAGCAGCGACCCCATCAAACCTGCAAATCACTGATCTTAGGTCGCAATGGAAGCTTTCCTAAGGGGAAGGTCGCCCGTCCGAATCGGGCCGGGGTCCCCCTGTTTGCGGCGCCACGTCCGCACGCTGCCCGCGAGGCCACTCGGATATGCTGGCGCCTCGCCACGCGATCCGCCCGCCATGGACCACCGCCTGCAGCCCGTGCAACCCCAGGACTACGCGCTCATCGCCGGGTGGCTGGATTCGGCCGCAGCCACGCGGCGCTGGGCCGGACCGGGCGTGTCCTATCCACTGCGACCCGAGCAGTTCGAGCAGGTATTGCAGCTGCGCGAACGCCCGGGATGGCTGCTGCTGGCAGAAAACGGCATGCGCGTGGGTTTCGGCCAGGCCTGGTGCACCGAGCCGGGTACGATGCATCTGGGCCGTCTGGTGGTTGCCCCGCAGGCACGGGGCTGCGGTCTCGGGCGGAGGTTGGTACACGCGCTGATCGAGCAGGCGTTCCAGTCTGATGCCGTTGAACGGCTGACCTTGCGGGTCTATCGGGACAATGCCGCCGCAGTTGCGTTGTACCGGTCCCTCGGCTTCGAGCCGGTGGACACTGCATCCACGCCGGCGCTGCTGTTCATGCAGCGGGCCCGGCGCTGAGCATGGCCACGCAGGCCGGTACGCCTTCAGTCCTGCTTGAGCAGTTCAACCAGCTGGCGCAAGCGATAGGGCTTGGGCAGGAACTCCACCTGCTCAGGAAGCGGCGGCAGCTGCGAACGCGCATAGCCGGAGGACAGGATCATGCGTGCATGCGGCTGCTCACGCGCGACGTGCTCGCTGAGCTCGATGCCGGACATGCCATTGGGCATGCTGACATCGCTGAACACCACGTCGAAGCGTGCGTCGCCCTTCAGCAACGCAGCGGCTTCATGCCCGTCGGCGGTGGTGGACACCTCGATGCCGAAATCGCGCAGGGCCATGCCGATCATCTCGCGCAGATCGTTCTGGTCCTCCACCATCAGTACGCGGATCGGGTCATCGGTCATGGGTTGCATCCTCGGTTGCGGGGAGCAGCAGGCTGACCGTGGTGCCGACACCGGGCGTGGTGGACACATCGACGAAGCCGCCGCTCTGGGTAGTGAATCCGAACACCTGGCTCAGGCCCAGGCCGCTGCCCTTGCCGATGTCCTTGGTGGTGAAGAAGGGCTCGCTGGCCCGCTCGGCGATGTCGGCGGCCATGCCGTGGCCTTCGTCGCAGACGCTGAGGGTGACATAGCCGCGTTGCAGCGTGGTGTCCGCATCCGGGTCGAGGCGATGTTCCAACGCGGTGCCGATCAGGATGCGGCCGCCATCGGCGGTGGCCTCCACGGCATTGGCCACCAGGTTCGCCAGGGCGGTCTGGAGCTGCATCGCATCGGTGCTCACCAGCGGCAGGCCCGGGGTGAGATGGGCTTCCAGTACCACCGTGGGCGGGCAGGCGCGTTGCAGGCCCGGCAGCCACTGTCGTACCAGCGCATTGATGTCCACCGATTCCCGGATCAGGGTCTGGCCGGTGCTGAAGGCCAGCAGCTGGCGGGTCAGCAGCGCGCCGCGGTCGGTGGCTGCCTGCGCGGCATCCAGCAGCTCGGCTGCGCGTGCATCGTCACTGCTGACACGCAGCGACAGCAGGTCAAGGGCGTTGCCGATGGTGGTCAGCAGGTTGTTGAACTCATGTGAGAGGCCGCGAGTGAGCCGGCCGACCGTCTCGAACTGCTGCGTATTGCGCAGCGCACGCTGGGCATCGCGCAGCAGCCGCTGCGCCTGCCACTGCTCGGTGATGTCACGGGTGATCTTGACGAAGCCGAGCAGTTCGCCGGCTTCCACGACCGGTTCGATGACCACGCTGGCGCGGAACGACGAGCCATCGCGGCGAACGCGCCAGCCCTCACTGGCGGCATGACCCTGCTGCGCTGCCACGCGAAGCAGGCGCTTCGGTTCACCGGCCTCGCGGTCGGCGGCCAGGTAGAAGCGGCTGAAGTGCGTTCCCACCACTTCATCGGCTGAATAGCCTTTGATACGTTCGGCGCCCGGGTTCCAGCTGCACACGATGCCTTCAGGATCAAGCAGGTACAGCGCATGGTCGCGCACGCTGTCGATCAGCAGTCGCAGTTGTCGGGAAGGGTCCGTCAGCACGGACGTAGTAGAGGCGGCTGCGTCCAAGTGTAAATAAGTGTTACCCCTGTGAGGGACGTGAAGCTAGGCACTCAAGTGTGAAGGATGCGTGCACACCTGACACGTGCCATTTGTCCTGTGCGGCTGAATGCGACACGGAGTACCATCTTCCACCCTTTGCCTTCTGGAACCGACCTGCATGCGTCCTGGTGCGACTACGCGTGACCGCTGGATCTGGATGACGTCCGCCGTGCTGCTGGCCGCGACCATCGCGTTGGAACTGGTCGTGCCGCTCGGCTACGCGGTATGGCTGGCCTACTTCCTCGCGGTCGGCGTGACGGTGTTCCAGCGCAGTGCACGCGCGCCGTTCGTGGTCGCGGTGATCGCCTGTGTCCTGCTGGTGATCGGCTTCAACGTTGCGCCAGCCAGCAACAATTCGTCCTTCTCGCTTGTCAACCGTACCGTCGGTGGCTGCGCCTTCCTGATGATCGCACTGATCGTGTCGCGCGCGATCCAGGCCCGGCGCCAGGCGATGCGCGCGCTCTGGCTGCAGGAGGCCGAGAACGCGGTGGCGATGAGCCTGCGCGGTGACCTCGGGCCGGAGCAGATCGCCGAGGCGGCAGCAGTAAGCCTGGCCGGGCAGCTGGATGCAGAGGTCGGTGCGGTCTATCGCCTGGACGGCGGCCGGCTGCAGCTGACCGGTGGCGTGGCGCTGCCCTCTGGGACGCCGGCCTCGCTGGCCCTGCACGAAGGACTGGCCGGGCAGGTTGCCCGGGACGAACGCATCCGCCACCTGCACGGCGAAGATGCTGCCGTGCTCGAACTGCAGACCAGCCTGGGCCGGCTGCCGGTGCGCGAGCGCATCCTGGCGCCGATCAGCAGCGATGGTGCGGTGGTCGGTGTCATCGAGCTGGGCCGCGCGCGGGCGGGTGAACAGCGTGACCTGGATCGCGAGCTGCTGGAGCGCTGCGCCGACACCATCGGCATGGCACTGCGCGCATCGCTGCTGCGTGCGCAGCTGGTGGTTCTGCTGGAAGAGTCGCAGCGCCAGGGCGAGGAGCTGCAGGCCCAGCAGGAAGAGCTGCGCGTGGCCAACGAGGAACTGGAAGAGCAGAGCCGCAGCCTGTTGCAGTCGCAGAGCCACCTGGAAGAACAGCAGGCTGAGCTGGAACAGAGCAACGTGCAGCTGGAAGAGCGCACCCACGAGCTGGAGGCGCAGAAGCAGGCACTGCTGGTTGCGCAGAGCCAGCTGGTGCGCAACAGCAACGAGCTGGCGGCGACCTCGCGCTACAAGTCCGAGTTCCTGGCCAACATGTCGCATGAGCTGCGCACGCCGCTGAACAGCTCGCTGATCCTGGCCAAGCTGCTGGCCGACAACAAGGACGGCACGCTGACCGAGGAACAGGTGAAGTACGCGCGAGCGATCCTGTCGTCCAACAACGACCTGCTCGCGCTGATCAACGACATCCTCGACCTGTCGCGCATCGAGGCCGGCCATGTCGAACTGTCCGATGAAGTGGTGGTGGTCGAGAGCGCGCTGCAGCGCCTGCGCGAGACCTTCGAGCCGATGGCGCGGCAGAAGGGCCTGGCCCTGCAGATCGAAGCCGACGCCCTGGCACCGACCCAGATGGTGGTTGACAGCCAGCGGCTGCAGCAGATCCTGAAGAACCTGCTGGCCAACGCGGTGAAGTTCACCGAGCATGGCAAGGTCAGCCTGCACGTGCGTGCCGGCGGCAACGGCCGCATCCGGTTCGAGGTCTGTGACACCGGCATCGGCATTGCCCGCGAGCAGCTGGATGTCATCTTCGAAGCGTTCCGCCAGGCCGATGGCAGCACCCGCCGTCGCTACGGCGGTACCGGCCTGGGCCTGTCGATCTCGCGCGATCTGGCCGAGCGCATGGGCGGCGGCATCCAGGTCGACAGTGAGCCCGGGCGCGGCAGCTGCTTCATCCTGGAGCTGCCGCTGCAGGGAGCGCCCGCGGCGAGCGCAGCCGTCGCTGCCGATGTCCCCGTGGCAGCGCCGCCGACGGCGCCGGCCGTGCTGCCGGCCGCGCCCGTACGCGCTGCGACCGCAGCAGCGCCGGTTACTGCGATGGCCGGCGTAGCCGACGACCGCGGTCGCCGCCAGCGCGCCGGGCGCCTGATCCTGGCGGTCGAGGACGATGCCACGTTCGCCGAAGCACTGGTGGCGCTGGCCCATGAACTGGACTTCGACTGCGTGGTAGCGGGCACGGCGGAAGAGGCGCTGGCCCTGGCCAGTGAACTGCGCCCGAACGGCATCCTGCTCGATATCGGCCTGCCGGACGTGTCGGGCCTGAGCGTGCTGGAACGCCTGAAGCGCAACCCGGACACCCGCCACATCCCGGTGCATGTGGTCTCGGCCACGGACCGCAGCCAGGTGGCGCGCGAGCTGGGCGCGATCGGTTTCGCGATCAAGCCGACCACGCGCGAGCGGCTGGTGACGGCGATCGAACAGCTGGAACAGACCAGCCAGCGCGACATGCGGCGGCTGCTGATCGTGGAGGACGACAACGAGCTGCGCCACAACCTGGAACTGTTGCTGGGCCGCGACCAGCTGCAGATCGTCGCTGTAGGCACCCTGGCCAGCGCACTGGAACAGCTCAGTACGGTCACGTTCGACTGCATGGTGATGGACCTGTCGCTGCCCGACGGGAGCGGCTACGACCTGCTCGAGCACATGGCCGGCAACGACGATGTCGGTTTCCCGCCGGTGATCGTCTATACCGGCCGCGCACTCAGTCGCGAGGAAGAGCAGCGACTGCGCCGCTATTCCAAGAGCATCATCATCAAGGGCGCGCGTTCGCCCGAGCGCCTGCTGGACGAGGTGACCCTGTTCCTGCACAGCGTGGAGGCCAGCCTGCCCAGCGACCAGCAGCGCCTGCTGCGCGAGGCCCGCCGTCGCGACACCGTGCTCGACGGTCGGACGGTGCTGCTGGCCGAGGACGACGTTCGCAACATCTTCGCACTGTCCAGCGTGCTCGAACCCCTCGGCGTCACGCTGGAGATCGCGCGCAATGGCCAGGAAGCGGTGGATCGCCTGGCCGAGCGCGAGGTCGACCTGGTGCTGATGGACATCATGATGCCGGAGAAGGATGGCCTTGCTGCGATGCGCGAAATCCGCGCGCAGCGCCACCTGCAGGACCTGCCGATCATCGCGCTGACCGCCAAGGCCATGCCGGACGACCGTGAGCGCTGCCTGCAGGCCGGCGCCAACGACTACATCGCCAAACCCATCGACGTCGACAAGCTGGTCTCGCTGTGCCGGGTCTGGTGCTCGCGGCAATGAACGAGCAGGCCCTGTTCGACCTGGAGCTGAAGGTGCTGCTGGAAGCGCTTTACCAGCGCTACCACTACGATTTCCGCAGTTATGCGGTGTCGTCGCTGCGCCGGCGGATCCGCCAGGCCATGCAGCGCTATGAGTGCGAGCGGCTGGCCGACCTGCAGCACCGCCTGCTGCACGAGCCGGACCTGTTCGCGCAGGCGATGCAGTTCTTCACCGTGCAGGTCTCGGAGATGTTCCGTGACCCGGCCTATTTCCGCGAGCTGCGCGAGCAGGTGGTGCCGGTGCTGCGCACCTACCCGTCGGTGAAGCTGTGGGTGGCCGGTTGCAGTACCGGCGAGGAAGTGTGGTCGCTGGCGATCCTGTTGCACGAGGAAGGCCTGCTGGAGCGCAGCATCGTCTACGCCACCGACATCAATCCGGCAGCCCTGGCCACCGCCGAGGCCGGCGCCTATGGCATCGACCGAATGGCCCAGTTCAGCCGGAACTACCTGGCGGCCGGTGGCACCGCCTCGCTGTCCGACTACTACGCCACGGCCTACGATGGCGCGGTGTTCGATCGCCAGCTGCGCCGCAACGTGGTGTTCGCCGACCACAGCCTGGCCACCGACACCGTGTTCTCCGAGGTGCATCTGGTGTCGTGCCGCAATGTGCTGATCTATTTCAACCGCGATCTGCAGGACCGCGCGGTGGGCCTGTTCCGTGAAGCGCTGGTGCATCGCGGCTTCCTTGGCCTGGGCAGCAAGGAGTCGCTGCAGTTCGGGCGCCACCACGGCGCATTCGAGACCTGCTCGCGGGAGCATCGCCTGTACCGGAAGGTTGCCTGATGGCACTGCCGACACGACCGGCCGTGCTGGTGATCGGGGCCTCTGCGGGTGGGGTTGCGGCGCTGCAGGCGGTGCTCGGCGCGCTGCCCGCGGCTCTACCGGCGCCGGTGCTGGCCGTGCTGCACCTTCCGCGCGACCGCAGCAGCCGCATCGCCGAAGTGCTGGCGCCGTACTGCGCGCTGCCGGTGCGCGAGGCCGAAGACAAGCAGCCGCTGCAGCCAGGCACGGTGACCTTTGCGCCACCGGACTATCACCTGCTGGTGGAAGACGCCGGTTCGCTGGCGTTGTCGGTGGACGCGCCGGTGCTGTTTTCGCGCCCGGCCATCGATCCATTGTTCGAGTCGGCTGCGGCCGTGTTCGGCGCGCAGGTGCTGGCCCTGCTGCTGACCGGTGCCAGCAGCGATGGTAGTGAAGGGGTGGCCGCGGTGCGCGCCGCCGGTGGCCGCGCCTGGCTGCAATGTCCCGAGGAGGCCGAGGCATCGATGATGCCGGCCTCCGCCCTGCAGCACGCCGGCGCCGATGCCGTGCTGCCCCTCGAACTGATGTGCCGTCGCCTGAAGGAGTTGTTTGCATGAACCTGCTGCCACCGGACCCTGCGCAGTCGCAGACCCCGGTCAACCTGCTGATCGTCGATGACGTGCCGCAGAACCTGGTGGCCATGCAGGCGCTGCTGCAGCGCGAAGGCGTGAACCTGCTGCTGGCGGGCTCGGGCGCGCAGGCGCTGGAACTGCTGCTCGAGCATGAGGTGGCGCTGGCGCTGCTGGACGTGCACATGCCGGAGATCGATGGCTTCACCCTGGCCGAGCTGATGCGCGGATCACACCGCAGCCGGGATGTGCCGATCATCTTCCTGACCGCCTCGCCGGACGACCCGCTGCGCGCGTTCAAGGGCTACGAAACCGGCGCGGTCGACTTCCTGCACAAGCCGGTGGCGCCGCAGGTGATCCTGAGCAAGGTCAATGTCTTCATCGAGCTGTACCAGCAGCGGCAGCTGCTGAAGGCGCGCAACGAGGCGCTGGAGCGCTCGCTCAAGCTCAACGAGACGATGGCGGCGGTGCTCACCCATGATCTGCGCACGCCGCTGTCGGCGATCCTGCTGTGTGCCGACAAGCTGGCGCTGGAGCTTCCTGCGGGCAATGACGGCGCGCAGCAGACCCTGAAGCACCTGGAGGCCAGCACGCTGCGCATGGCGCGCATGGTCGAGCAGCTGCTGGACTTTTCGCGGATCCGCAGCGGCGGGCTGCGCCTGCAGGCCAGCGCCTGTGATCTTGCCGAGGTCACGCGTGCGGTGGTGGCCGAAGCGGGCAGCGCCCACGGCCACGCACGGGTGCACCTGGATATGCTGGGCGATACCCGCCTGCAGGGTGATCTGGATCGGCTGGGACAGGTTGCCGCCAACCTGATCGGCAATGCGCTCACCCATGGCGGTGAGGCGAGGGTGGAGGTGGACGGCCGTGATCCGCGCAGCGTGCTGCTGCGGGTGAGCAACGCGGGACGGATCGACGACGCGCTGCTGCCGCGCCTGTTCGAGCCGTTCAAGGCCAGCTTCCATCCCAGCAATGGCCTGGGGTTGGGCCTGTATATCGTCGATCAGTTCGTGCGCGCGCACGGCGGGCACATCGCAGCGCGCAATGAAGCCGGTCAGGTGGTGTTCGAAGCCCGGTTGCCGAGGCGCACAGAGGGGCTGCCGGCGGCCGCTACCTGAATTCTTCAGGGAACACCTGCGGGCACCGAGACGGACTCGTCCGCAGCTGCTACCGTGGGTGTACATCTTGTCAAGGAAGCGCCATGCCACTGCGTGCCATCGCCTACGTCAGCCAGGCGCTGCCGGATCTTTCCGCTGAACGGCTGCGGGCGCTGGTCGATGATGCAGCCCGTTTCAACAAGATGGCGGGCGTGACCGGTGTGCTGCTGCATGACGGCGGGCGATTCCTGCAGTACATCGAAGGGCCGCCGGATGGTATCGATTCGGTGTACGAACGGATCCTGCAGGCCGGTAGCCATATCGACATCATCGAACTGGCGCGTGGCCGCCTTGGCCAGCGCCAGTTTCCGTACTGGTCGATGCGCGCGTTGCCGGTGGAGGAGGCGCTGCTGCGGCAACTGTCTTCCAGCGACTGGTCAGGTTTCACCCGCGCGTTGCATGGTGACCTGTCGGCGCCGACCCCGGTGGATCTGCTCGATCAGGTCGTGCAACCGGTGCTGCACGCAGGTTGAACCTGCGTGGAAGGTTCAGCGCGCTGCACTTCCGCAGTACGCCGCGTGCAACGCCTGCAATACGCCCAGCGCCGGCCCTTCCACTACCCGGTAGTGGATCGACTGCGCTTCGCGCCGGGTCGAGACGATGCCAAGTCCGCGCAGCACCGCCAGATGCTGGGACAGCGCTGATGCGCTGAGCCCGGTCAGTGCCTGAAGTTCCGGTACTGGCGCCTCGCCTTCGACCAGCCGGCACAGCACGCGCAGCCGTGCAGGATGGGCCAGGCTTTTGAGCAGCGCCGCGGCCTGGGCGGCATGCTCGGCCATCGCGGCACTGTCGAGCTCGATTCGGGCCATGGTTGACCTTTTGCTTTAGAAGACGCTAATTTAGAAAAAGCTAATTCAAAAGGCAAGCGAATGAACGCGACAACTGGAGGCAGGTCATGACCGTGCCGTGGGCCGCCGTCGCGGGGGGCGCGTTGATCGGTGCGGCGGCGGTGGTCTTGCTGGCAACCACGGGCCGGGTAGCCGGCATCAGCGGCATCGCCGCTGGCAGCGTGCGCGCAACGCCCGGCGATCGAGGTTGGCGCTGGGCATTCCTGCTCGGCCTGCTTGCCGCTGCAGGGGGTGTGCTGTGCTGGCAGGCCGTGCCAGATCAAGCGCCCCGCGACCTGTTGCGTGACGCCTTGCCGGCGTGGCAGCTGGTTGGCGCCGGCCTGCTGGTCGGATTCGGTACGCGGTTGGGCAACGGCTGCACCAGTGGTCATGGAGTGTGCGGCGTGGCCCGCGGCTCAATGCGGTCGCTGCTGGCGGTGCTGGTATTCATGGCCTGCGCAATGCTGACTACATTCCTGATCCGTCATGGCGGGGGCTTCGCATGAGCCGCATGATGGTGGCCGCCGGCGCGGCAGGGGCGCTGTTCGGCGCGGGCCTGGCGCTGGCCGGCATGACCGATCCGCGCCGCATCCTCGGTTTCCTCGACATCGCCGGCGATTTCGATCCCACCTTGGCCTGGGTGCTGGCCTCGGCACTGCTGGTCAGCGCGGTCGGCCAGCGCTGGGTGCTGCGGCGCCCGCGGCCGTCATGCGCAACGCGCTTCCAACTGCCCGCTGTGCGCGGTGTCGATGTACGCCTGGTGCTGGGCGCGGCATTGTTCGGAATGGGTTGGGGTTGGGCAGGCTATTGCCCGGGCCCTGCCATCGCCGGGCTGGCGGTGGGATCGCGCGAAGCGCTTTGGTTCGTGCCGGCCATGCTTGCAGGTTTCTGGCTGCACGATCGCCTGGTTCGCCGGGGCTTCACCGCTGTGTCACCCTGAATCGGGTCATATCCACGGATCACGGGGAAAGGAGTGCAACGACATGGCACGGATGAAGTGGAAGGAAAGGGCACTGCTGGCGGTCGCGCTGGCCGCCGCAGTGGCACCCGCGCTGGCCTGCACGCGCGCGGTCTACCTGGGCGACAACGGTGATGTGATCACCGCGCGCTCGATGGACTGGAAGGTCGATGTGGCGACCAACCTCTACGTGCTGCCGCGCGGCATCGCGCGCACTGGCCAGGCCGGGCCGAAGTCGCTGGCCTGGACGGCGCGCTACGGCTCGGTGGTGGCCACCGGTTATGACGTATCGACCACCGATGGCATGAACGAGAAGGGCCTGGTGGCCAACCTGCTGTGGCTGGTCGAATCGGAGTATCCGAAGCAGCGCGGCAACAAGCCGGGCCTGGCCATCTCACTATGGGCGCAGTATGTGCTGGACAACTTCGCCACCGTAGACGAAGCGGTCGCGGCGCTGCAGCGCGAGCCGTACTCGATCGTCACCGACAAGGTGCCGGGCGAAGACCGCCAGGCCACGCTGCACCTGTCGCTGTCAGATGCCAGTGGCGACAGTGCCATCGTCGAATACATCGGCGGTCGCCAGGTGATCCACCATGACCGGCGCTACCAGGTGATGACCAATTCACCGATCTTCGAGCAGCAGCTGGCACTCAACAGCTACTGGCAGCAGATCGGCGGCACGGTGATGCTGCCGGGTACCAACCGCTCAGCCGACCGTTTCGCGCGCGCCTCGTTCTACATCAACGCCATTCCCAAGTCCGAAGACCCGGTGGTGGCGCTGGCCAGCGTGTTCAGCGTGATCCGCAATACGTCGGTGCCCTACGGCATTACCACGCCGGGCGAGCCGAACATCTCCTCCACGCGCTGGCGTACCGTGGCCGACCACAAGCGGCGCTTGTACTTCTTCGAATCGGCATTGACCCCGAACACGTTCTGGGTCGACCTCAACAAAGTGGATTTCGGCGGCAAGGTGCTCAAGCTCGATCTCGGTCCGGACCAGCGCAATACCTTTTCCGGCGACGCGCTGGGCCACTTCGTGCCCAGCGCACCGTTCGCGTTCCTCGGCGTCGACGGTTAGTTCGACGCCTGGCTGGAAGCCGGATAGACCGCCTGGATCGTGCAGCCGCCGCGGGTGTACTGCGGCAGCGGCGCCAGGGCGTCGTTGCGCAGGTCACCATTCTCGAATCCGGCGGTGAGGATGCGATCGCCCGGATTGCCACAGATCAGGCCGTTCTGCATGCCGGAGTGGAAGCTCAGCTGTGGCGCACGGTCGAGCTGGCGGCAGTGGCTGCCAAGCTCCACGCGATAGTAGCGGTGACCCCCATTGCGATGCGGATTGGTCTCCACCAGCATGCCCTGCGGGTCGGACGACCACGCGCGCACGTTGCGCGTGGCAAAGCAGTATGACGGCGAACCACCGAAACTGCGGCGGATGTCCCTGCGCTCGCGGATGGTCAGGGCGGGCAGGGTGGCCATGCGCAGGCGGTCGCTGTCGCGGGCCACGCTGGCGTAGTCGCGATCCTGCACGGGGGTCACCGCGCTGATCGCGCAGCTGCGGCCATCGACCACCACACGCTCGCTGGGGCGACCGCAGGCCCAGCCGGCGGGTGCTTCAAGTTTCAGCGTGGTGGCACCGCGGACGCCGGGGCACTCTTCGCTGAAGTCGATCCGATAGGCCTGGCCCGAGGCGGCTCGCAGAGCGATTGAACGCGATGAAGCCTGCTCCACTTCCTGGACGCCGACCGCGTCCATGCAGTGCGGGGCCGGTGGCGTACGTTCCTGCGCGGAGGCCGAGGCGGTGAGCGCCAGGCCGAGGCTGGTGGCAAGCACCAGGGACAGCTGCTGATGGGTCATGACCTGCACTCCCTGCGTTGGATGACGGATCGACTATAGCAGCGGTTTGCACGGCCGTTGTTACACGCGCACACTGCCCGGATGGGCGCCATCTTCCATCTGCGGCACTACGGGCAGGCCACCGGCCTGGACCGCCATGACTACGCGCAGTGGGTGCTGCCGCTGCAGGGGGAACTGCAGTTCGAGATGGAAGGGCGCGGCGGCCGGCTGGACCTGCTGCAGGGGGCATTTGTCGCCGCCGGCGAAGCACATGACCAGATGGCGGACGGCCCCAATGGTTTCGTGATCGTTGATTGTCCTCCAGGCGTGCTGGATGACGGCACGCAGGAGCATCTGTGCCGCCAGCGCTGGCTGCATCTGCCGCTGGCGTTGCGGCAGCGCCTGGCCGCCGTGCAGGCAGGGCAGCCGATGCCGGCGTTGCTGCCGCAGTTGCTGCAGGTATTTGCACCGGCGGGCAGTGGCGCGCGCATGCAGGGCCTGTGCGCGGCGGTGCAGGCCGATCCCGGCCGGGCCTGGCCGGTTGCCCGGATGGCCGGAGTTGTCGGTGTCAGCGAGAGCCGGTTGCACACATTGTTCCAGCGCGAGTTCGGGCTGAGCCCGCAGGCCTGGCTCAGCGCGTGCCGCTTGCGTTGGGCCAAGCATCAGCTGCGCACCACTGCCGCGCCGATCAGCGATATCGCACTGGCCGCAGGCTATTCCGAACAGAGTGCACTGACCCGTGCGCTGCGCCGCGAATGTGGCCAGACCCCCGCTGCGTGGCGCAGGGGGCCGGCTGATCTGTAGAGCCGAGCCCACGCTCGGTTGCCCTTATCTGCACAACGGTGAATCGCAGCCGAGCATTGGCTCGGCTCTACAGAGGTGACAAGGCAGCAGCCTGGGTCAAGAGCGCCCAGCGGCCAGCGCTTACACTGCGCGGCCCGTTCCATCCGCCCGGACAATCCGAATGCGCAACAACCCGATGGCCGTGGGCATCGCCAATGGCGTGGCCGCTGGCGCACTGTGGGGCGTGGTCTTTCTCGCGCCTGCCGTGCTTCAGTCGTTCAATGCGTTGCAACTGTCCGCCGGCCGCTACCTGGTCTATGGCCTGATGGCAGTCGCCCTGCTGCTGCCGCGATGGAAGCGGCTGGCACCGCGGCTGGGCCGTGCCGAATGGATCGGCCTGCTGTGGCTGAGCCTGGCAGGCAACCTGGTGTATTTCCTGCTGCTGGCGACCGCCGTGCAGTGGGCCGGTGGCGCTGCAGCATCGCTGATCGTCGGCCTGATTCCGGTGGTGGTCACCCTCGTTGGCGTGCGCGAGCAGGGCGCTGTACCACTGAAACAGCTGCTGCCGGCACTGGGGCTGTGCGTGCTGGGGGTCGCCCTGGTGGGGTGGGAAGCGCTGATGTCCGAGCACCTGGCCACCCCGTGGCGGCAGCGCCTGATCGGGCTGCTGTGCGCGTTCGGTGCGCTGTTCTCGTGGGCGCTGTATTCGATCGGCAACAGCCGCTGGCTGGCGCGCAGGCCGGACCTGTCCAGCCATGACTGGTCGCTGCTGACCGGCGTCACCACCGGCGGCCTGGCCCTGCTGCTGGTGCCGATGGCCTTCATCGGGCACACCGGCAGCCATACGGCGGCGCAATGGAGCGGGTTCTGGGCGATCAGCGCCGGCGTGGCAGTGGTGGCCTCGATCCTCGGCAACGCATTCTGGAACCGTGCCAGCCGCCTGCTGCCACTGACCCTGACTGGCCAGATGATCGTGTTCGAGACCCTGTTCGCGCTGCTGTACGCCTTTGCATGGCAGCAGCGCTGGCCCTCGCTGCTGGAAGCGCTGGCAATCGTGTTCCTGGTGGCTGGCGTGATGCTGTGCGCGCATGCGCATCGCACACCACGGGCGATTGCCGAACATGCCGGCTGAATGCAGTCGTCAAGCGTGCTGATGCCGGCTTTGTCTCAGTTGCAACCAAATGTCGGCACGTTGGCCGATGATCGCTGCATCGGTTTTTTGCATCGCAGCACTTGACAGCGGCAGGGCGCACGGTGTTTTCTGTGCGCCATGGTCCTTGATGCCGCCCACGCCAGCCTGATCGCCCCCGCCATTGCGGGCCGTTCGACTGCGCCGGTCGCGACCATCACCACCATTACCACCACCACCGTCACCACTGCCCTGGTGCGGCCCGTCGTCTTCGTGTAACTCCCGAAAACCACGGCCCCGCACCCTACAGGTGGCGGGGAAACTCGACACCTGCATGCGACGGGGCCTCCTGCCGAGGTCTGCATGTCTTCCCACGCTCCCGCTCATTCCGTTGCCCCGGCCGACCTGGCTGCCCCGTTCACCGTCGTGCACAAGTTCGGCGGCACCTCGGTGGCCGATGCCGAACGCTATCGCCATGTGGGCGGCCTGCTGCTGGCCCGTCCTGAATCGCTGCAGGTCACTGTCGTCTCGGCGATGAAGGGCGTCACCGACGCGCTGATCGAACTGGCCCAGCTGGCGGCCAAGGGCGATCAAGGCTGGCGTGAGGCCTGGCATGCCCTGCGCGCACGCCATCGCGGCGCTGCCGTGGCGCTGCTGGGCGAGCAGGTGGGCGAGACGGTCGAATGGATCGACGCCCGCTTCGATCAGTTGGCCGAAGTGCTGGCCGCGCTGGCGGTGATCGGCGAGCTGCCGCGCGAGGTGCTGGACCGTGTGCAGGGCTTGGGCGAAGTGTTTTCCGCACAGCTGCTCGGCACGCATCTGCGCGCGCTGGGCGAAGACTGCGCGGTACTCGACGCGCGCGATGTGCTGGTGGTCGGGCATGGCGAACTCGGCGTGGATGTCGACTGGGAAGCCAGTGCCGACCGCCTGGCCAAGTGGCGCCTGCAGCATCCGCAGTCGCGCCTGGTTGCCACCGGATTCGTCGCACGCGATCGCGATGACCGCATCACCACCCTCGGCCGCAACGGCAGCGACTATTCCGGTGCGATCTTTGCCGCGCTGTTCAACGCTGACGAGCTGCACATCTGGACCGATGTCGATGGCGTGCTGTCGGCGGACCCACGGCTGGTGCCCGAGGCGGTGCAGCTGGAAGCGCTGAGCTACGACGAGGCCTGCGAACTGGCGTACTTCGGCGCCAAGGTGGTGCACCCGCAGACGATGTCGCCGGCGATCCGCCTCGGCCTGCCGATCTTCATCCGCAATACGTTCCAGCCGGCGCATCCGGGGACGCGGATCAGCGCCGAGCGCTCGCCGCGCGGGCCGGTGAAGGGCCTGACCCTGAGTCCCGGGCTGGCCCTGCTGAACCTGGAAGGCACCGGCCTGATCGGCGTGCCGGGTACCGCCGAGCGCGTGTTTGCCGCGCTGCGCCAGGCGCAGGTGTCGGTGGTGATGATCTCGCAGGGTTCCTCGGAACATTCAATCTGCTGCGTGGTGCGTGCTGCCGAAGCCGGCCGTGGCCGTGATGCACTGCTGCACGCATTTGCGCACGAGTTGTCAGCGGGACAGGTGCAGCGCGTACAGGTCAGTGAGGGCGTCAGCGTACTGGCCGCGGTCGGTGACGGCATGGCCGGGCAGCCAGGTGTGGCGGCGCGCCTGTTCGAGGCACTGGGGCGTGCGCAGGTGAACATCCTGGCGATTGCGCAGGGCTCGTCCGAGCGCAACATCTCGGTCGCCGTGGATAGCGCCGATGCCACCCGTGCGCTGCGCGCGGCGCATGCAGGCTTCTGGCTGTCGCCGCAGACCTTCGCGGTCGGTGTGATCGGGCCCGGCAACGTTGGCGCCGCACTGCTGGACCAGTTGCTGGCCGCGCGCCCGCAGCTGCTGGCCAAGGCCAATGTGGATCTTCGCCTGCGTGCGCTGGCCTCGCGTTCGCGCATGCGCCTGGAAGTGGACGGCCTGCACGCGGACTGGCGCGAGGCCCTGCGGGACGCGGGTGAATCCAGCGATCTTGATCGTTTCACCGAGCACCTGCTGGCTGCGCACCTGCCGCATGCGGTGGTGATCGACTGCAGTGGCAGTGCCGAGGTGGCCGAACGCTACGAGGGCTGGCTGGCGGCAGGCATCCATGTGGTCACCCCGAACAAACAGGCGGGCGCCGGGCCGCTGCCGCGCTACCAGCGCATCCGCGCCGCCGCAGCGGCCAGTGGTGCGCGCTTCCGCTACGAGGCCACGGTGGGCGCGGGCCTGCCGGTGATCACCACGCTGCGCGATCTGGTCGATACCGGTGACGAGGTGCTGACCATCGAGGGCATCTTCTCCGGCACGCTGGCCTGGCTGTTCAACCGCTTCGATGGCAGCCAGCCGTTCTCGCAGCTGGTCGCGCAGGCGCGGTCAATGGGCTATACCGAGCCGGACCCGCGCGATGATCTGTCCGGTGTGGACGTGGCACGCAAGCTGGTGATCCTTGCACGCGAGGCCGGTCACGCGCTCAGCCTGGAACAGGTACAGGTGGAAAGCCTGGTGCCGGCACTGCTGCGCGACGGCAGCGTGGATGACTTCATGGCGCGGCTGGGCGAGTCCGACGCCAGCTTGCTGCTGCGCCTGCAGGATGCGCGGGCGCGTGGCGCGGTGCTGCGCTACGTGGCACGGCTGGGCACCGACGGCGCCTCGGTGGGCCTGCAGGAACTGCCGGCCGACCATGCCTTCGCCAACCTGCGGCTGACCGACAACGTGGTGCAGTTCCGTACCCGCCGCTACTGCGACAACCCGCTGGTGGTGCAGGGACCGGGCGCTGGACCGGAAGTGACGGCGGCGGGCGTGTTCGCCGACCTGCTGCGGGTAGCCGCTGGCGAGGGAGCACGCCTGTGATCGCACGTGCATTTGCGCCCGCCTCGGTGGCCAATGTGGCGGTGGGCTTCGACATTCTGGGGCATGCCATTGCAGGCGTTGGCGATACGGTGAGCGTGCGGCGTATCGATGAGCCGGTGGTGCGCATCGAGGCGATCCGTGGCAGTGCGGTCGAACTTCCGCTGGAGGCGGCCGGAAACACGGCAGGTGCGGCGTTGATGTCGCTGCGCGCAGGGCTGGACCTGGACTTCGGCTTCGCGGTGGAGATCGACAAGGGCATTCCATTCGGCTCCGGCATGGGCGGCTCGGCAGCGTCGTGCGTCGCTGCGCTGGTTGCTGCCAACGCATTGCTGGATGCGCCACTCGCGCGCGAGGCGCTGTACCCGTTTGCGCTGGACGGCGAGGCCGTGGCCAGTGGGGGCCGCCATGGTGACAACGTGGGGCCGCTGCTGCTCGGCGGGCTGGCGTTGTGCACGGCCGACCGCCTGCTGCCGATCCCTGTGCCAGCCAGTTGGCACAGCCTGCTGGTGCACCCGCACGCGGTGCTGGAAACCCGTCTGGCACGCCAGGCGCTGCAAGGCAGCTATGCGCTGGGTGAATTCGTAGCGCAGAGTGCGAATCTTGCGCTGGTGCTCAGCGGCTGCCATCGCAGCGACGCGGCGCTGGTCCGCGCTGGCCTGCGCGATGTGCTGGTGGAGCCGCGACGGGCGGGACTGATCGGCGGCTTCGAGGCGGCTCGTGATGCGGCGTTGTCAGCCCGTGCAATGGGCGCAGGCATCTCCGGTGCCGGCCCCAGCGTGTTCGCCTGGTTCGAAGATGCCGACCAGGCCCACGCTGCCGCGGCGCCGGTGCAGGCGGCATTCGCTGCTGCCGGCTTCGACAGCGATGCCTGGGTGTCGCCGCTGGATGCGCCCGGAGCCCGGCTGTGCTGAATCCTTCTCCCTCTTTGGATACTGAACCCATGCAATTCGTTTCGACCCGCGGCCGGTCCCCGGCCGTTGGCCTCAGTGCGGCCATCGCTGCAGGCTTGGCGCCCGATGGTGGCCTGTACGTGCCCCAGGTACTGCCGGCGCCACGTGAGCTGGAAGCCGGTGCGACCCTGGCCGATACCGCTGCAGACCTGCTGGCACCGTTCTTCGCCGGAGATGCGCTGGAGGCCGGATTACCGTCGATCTGCCGCGAGGCGTTCGACTTCCCGGTGCCGCTGCGTGCGCTCGGCGACGGTGACCACGTGCTGGAACTGTTCCATGGGCCGACGGCGGCGTTCAAGGACATTGGTGCGCGTTTCCTGGCCGGTACGCTGTCGCGGCTGCAGGCCGGCAAGGACCGTGACCTGACCATCGTCGTCGCCACCTCTGGCGATACCGGCGCCGCCGTTGCCGCGGCCTTCCATCGCCAGCCAGGCGTACGCGTGGTGGTGCTGTATCCGGATGGCCGCGTGTCACCGCGCCAGGCGCACCAGCTCGGCTGCTTCGGTGACAACATCCAGGCGCTGCGCGTGGCCGGTGCCTTCGACGACTGCCAGGCCATGGTCAAGCAGGCGCTGGCCGACCGCGAACTGCAGGCACAGGTGCCGCTGAGCTCGGCCAACAGCATCAGCCTCGGTCGCCTGCTGCCGCAGATGAGCTACTACGCACATACGGCACTGAGCCACTACGCGTTGCATCGTCGCCGGCTCAACCTGGTGGTACCGACCGGCAACCTGGGCAACGCAATGGCCGCAGTGCTGGCGCGCGCGCTGGGCGTGCCGATCGGACAGATCGTGCTGGCCACCAATGCCAACGCCGTATTGCCGGCGTACTTCAACGGTGGCGAGTACCACCCGCAGGCCAGCGTGGCGACCGTGGCCAATGCAATGGACGTGGGTGCGCCAAGCAACTTCGAACGCCTGCGCTGGCTTTACCGGGGAGATGATGCGGAGCTGCGCGCTGCACTGCGTGCGTTCGCGGTGGATGATGTGACCATCCGCGCGACGATTGCGGCGGCCCATGCCAGCAGTGGCGAGCTGTTCTGCCCGCATACGGCTACGGCGGTGAAGGTGCTGCAGGACCTGCGCGCACGTGGTGCCAAGGGCGACTGGGCGGTGGTGGCCACCGCGCATCCGGCCAAGTTCGAGGCCGTGGTCGAGCCGTTGATCGGCGAACCTGTGGCCGTGCCACCGGCATTGGATGCGTTGTTGCAACGGGCGGCGCACGCCGAACCGTTGGCCGCCGATTACGCGGCGTTGCGCGAGGTGTTGTTGCGTTGATCGGAGATGGATGGGATTGCCGGCCGCTGGCCGGCAATCCCAGCAACCGCAGTGCGGTCAGATCAACCCTTCACCGGCCAGCGTGCGCAGCCCGTCCTCGTCGAGGATCTCCACTACGTTCAGGTGGGGCAGGGCAATCAGCCCTTGCTGGCGCAGCTTGGTGAAGGTGCGGCTGACCGTTTCCATGGTCAGACCCAGATGGTCGGCGATGTCGCCTCGGCCCATCGGCAGCGACACGCGCAGGCCGTCGCCGCCCAGCCTGGCTTCACGCGCGGCCAGGCGCAGCAGGAAATCAGCCAGCTTCTCGGCCGGCTGCAGGCGTGCCAGCGCCAGTGCAGCGTCCTGCGCGGCATCCAGTTCCTGGCAGGCACGCTGCAGCAGCTTGCGCTCCAGGTGCGGGAAGCGGCTGCGGAGCGCCTTCATCTGTGGCAGCGCGACGCGGCAGACACGGCTGTCGGCGATGGCTTCGATGTCGTAGCGGTGATGGTCGCTGCCGCTCAGGCCCAGGTAGTCGCCGGGCAGCACGAAGCCGTTGATCTGGCGGCGGCCGTCGGCCAGGGTGCGTACCAGGCGCAGTGCGCCGGCAGTCAATGTATAGACATGGTCGCGTTCTTCACCCGTGCGGGCCAGCGTGCTGCCCATGCTGACCTGCTGCGAAACGGTGACCTGTTCCAGCGCCTGCACTTCATCGGGCGACAGCGCCGAGCACACCGCAAGGTGGCGAACCGAGCAGTGCAGGCAGTCCAGCGTGGTGCAGGACGGCGAGGCGGGATCGTTGGTGGCGGGCGGAGCGCCGGAAGGCCGTGACATGTTGCGGGGGCGTATCGCGGGCGGGGGAGGGCCTTATGATACTTCAAGCGGCCGTTCGACCCTGCCCGAGGCGGGGGCGCTAGAATGTCGCCCCCTCCCACGTCCCGTTCCAGCAGGAGTTCCGCCCGTGATCAAGCCCCGTACCCCGCCCGGCACCCTTGAACTGCTGCCGCGCGAGCAGATTGCGTTCCAGCGCATGCTGGACGTGATCCGCCGCAACTACGAGCGCTTCGGGTTCCTGCCGGTGGAGACGCCGGTGTTCGAGCTGTCCGACGTGCTGCTGACCAAGTCCGGCGGCGAGACCGAGCGCCAGGTGTACTTCGTGCAATCCACCGGTGCGCTGGCCAATGCGGCCGAATCGGGCGACCGTTCGCTGCCGGAAATGGCGCTGCGCTTCGACCTGACCGTGCCGCTGGCACGCTACGTGGCCGAGCACGAACACGAACTCACCTTCCCGTTCCGTCGCTACCAGATGCAGCGCGTGTACCGCGGCGAGCGTGCCCAGCGCGGCCGTTTCCGCGAGTTCTACCAGTGCGACATCGACGTGATCGGCAAGGACAGCCTGAGCGTTCGCTATGATGCCGAAGTTCTGGCGGTCATCCACGCCGTGTTCTCGGAACTGCGCATCGGTGACTTCAGCATCCAGCTGAACAACCGCAAGCTCATGCGCGGCTTCTTCGAGAGCCTGGGCGTGGCCGAAGGCGAGCGCCAGCTGGCGGTGCTGCGTGAAGTGGATAAGCTGGACAAGCGCGGCGCCGATTACGTGCGCGAGACGCTGGTGGGCGAGGGCTTCAACATCCCGGGCGAGCAGGTCGAGAAGATCCTGGCCTTTGTGGCCGTGCGTTCGCAGGGCCATGCCGATGCGCTGGCGCAGCTGGCAACGCTTGAAGCCGACGCCGGTTCTTCGGAGATCCTGCGTACCGGCGTGGCCGAACTGCGCGAAGTGCTGCAGCTGGTGCAGGCGCTGGGCGTGCCGGAAACCGCGTACTGCCTGAACTTCTCCATTGCGCGCGGCCTGGACTACTACACCGGCACCGTCTACGAGACAACGTTGACCGACCACCCGCAGATCGGCTCGATCTGCTCGGGCGGCCGCTACGAAGACCTGGCCAGCCACTACAGCAAGTCCAAGTTGCCGGGCGTGGGCATTTCCATCGGCCTGTCGCGCCTGTTCTGGCAGCTGCGCGAGGCCGGCCTGATCGATGGCATCGAGGCCAGCAGCGTGCAGGCGCTGGTGGCGCTGATGGACGAGCAGGGCATGCCGCAGTCGCTGGACATCGCGCGCCGCCTGCGCGCCGGTGGCATCAACACCGAAGTGCAGATGGAGCCGAAGAAGATCGGCAAGCAGTTCCAGTACGCGGCCAAGGCGGGCATCCGCTTCGTGGTGCTGGCCGGTGAGGACGAGCTGGCGCGGGGCGTGGTGGCGGTGAAGGACCTGCTGCGCGAGCAGCAGTTCGAAGTGTCGCGCGATGAGCTGGCGAGCACCCTGCAGGTGGAGCTGGAGCAGTCGAAGGTGATGTAACGGCCGGTTGGCCGCATGCCAACACGCCACGAAAACGCCCACCACCCGGTGGGCGTTTTCGTTTCCGGGCCGCGTTCCGGGGTCAGAGCCGTTTTCCTTCAGAAAACGGATCCGACCCCTTGCTGTTCCAACAGCTCGCAGGAAACTGTCGACGGCGGGGTGGGTCCGGAGGCAGGGGTGTCCGCGGCATGGATGCCGCGGCCAAGCCCCCATGGACGGATTTACGGCGTCCCCTGCCACCGGACCCACCCCGCCAACCCTCAGCCATCCAGCATTTGACGTCGCTTCGGCATCTAGCGGGTGCAGGGCAGCAGCCTTGCCGCCCCCTCAACCCCCGATTTGACGCACTGCGCAAGAATGCGCTAATGTACTAACGCGCTATTACATTGATGCATGGAAACGACCCCGTGAAAGCCCGCCCCGAGATTGCCGCCAAAGACCCGAAGGCCGACCTGGAAGCCTTGGCCCTGGCCTTTGCCGCCCTGCGCGAGCCGGAGGAGGTGGAAGCCTTCCTGCGCGACCTGTGCACTCCGGCCGAACTGGAAGCCATGGCCGACCGCTGGAAGGTGGTGCCGTTGCTGCAGCAGGGCGTGCCGTACCGCGAGATCCACGAGCGCACCGGGGTCAGCGTGACCACCACCGGACGGGTGGCGCGCACGCTCGAGCACGGCCATCGAGGCTATGCCGCTGCCATCGACCGCCTTGCTTCGCGCTGATCCGCGCCCCGTTCCGAACTTCGAGACCTCCCCCATGAGTGCAACCCAGGCAGCGCCGGCACGAGACCGGCTGCGTATCGCCATCCAGAAGAGTGGCCGGCTGGCCGAGCCCGCCCGTAACCTGCTCAGCGCCTGTGGCCTGAGCTGGCGCGAAAGCCGCGACAAGCTGTTCTGCTACGGCGAATCGCTGCCGGTGGACCTGCTGCTGGTGCGCGACGACGACATCCCCGGCCTGATCGCCGACGGCGTCTGCGACCTCGGCATCGTCGGCCGCAACGAGCTGGACGAACAGGCCGCGGCACGCCGCCAGGTCGGCCTGCCGGACGCCTATCAGGCGCTGCGCGGGCTGGGCTTCGGCCAGTGCCGGCTGATGCTGGCGGTGCCGGAGGAATGGCAGTGGCAGGGTCCGGCGCAGCTGGCCGGCACCCGCATCGCCACCAGCTACCCGGCCATCCTCACGCAGTGGCTGGCCGAGCAGGGAGTGGACGCACAGGTGGTCGAGCTGTCCGGTTCGGTGGAAATCGCCCCGCGCCTGGGCACCGCCGACCTGATCTGCGATCTGGTGTCCAGCGGCGCCACCCTGCGCGCCAATCAGCTGACCCCGGTGCACAACCTGCTCGACAGCGAGGCGGTGCTGGCCGGTGCAGTACGGGTGCCCGATGATGCACGTGCATCGCTGCGCGCGATGCTGCTGCGCCGCCTCGATGGCGTGGTGCAGCGCCAGGACCGCAAGCTGCTGATGTTCCGCGCCAGCGAGGATCGCGTCGACGCGCTGGCGCAGTTGCTGGCCGATGCCGAGCCGCTGGTGCGGTTGCCGGCCGATGGCGGTGCGCTGCGCCTGCAGACCATGTGCCCCGGCCCGCTGAGCTGGCAGCGCATGGAAGAACTCGAGCGCGCGGGTGCGCAGGGCCTCATGGTACTGAGCGTGGAGCGGTCGCTGGCATGAACCGTCTGATCTGGTCCCAACTTGATGAGGCCGCGCGCAGCGCGGCATTGACCCGCCCGGTGCAGACCGTGGCGCAGCAGACCCGCGATGCCGTGACGGCCCTGATCGCGCAGGTGCGTGCACAGGGCGACGGTGCGCTGCGTGCGATCACCGCGCGCTTCGATGGTGTCGAGCTGGCCTCGTTTGAAGTCTCCGAAGCCGAATTCGCCGCTGCTGAAGCGGCCGTGCCCGCCGAACTGCGCCAGGCGATGGTGGACGCCGCCGAGCGCATCGCGCGCTTCCACGCCGCCGGCATGGGTAAAGGCTATGCAGTTGAAACCGCGCCGGGCGTGGTCTGCGAACGCATGCTGCGCCCGATCGGCCGGGTGGGCCTGTACGTACCTGCTGGCAGCGCGCCATTGCCGTCCACCGCGTTGATGCTGGGCGTTCCGGCGCAGTTGGCCGGTTGCCCGCAGGTGGTGCTGTGCACGCCGCCGCGCGCCGACGGCAGCGCCGATCCGGCAGTGCTGGTAGCCGCGCGCCTGACCGGCGTGCAGCGCGCGTTCAAGTTGGGCGGCGCGCAGGCGATCGCCGCGATGGCCTATGGCACCGCCAGCGTTCCGGCCTGCGACAAGCTGTTCGGGCCCGGCAACAGCTTCGTCACCGAAGCCAAGCAGCAGGTCGCGCAGGATGGCGTCGCCGCCATCGATATGCCGGCCGGTCCCTCCGAAGTGCTGGTGATTGCCGATGCTGGCGCCAATCCGGCGTTCGTCGCCGCCGACCTGCTGTCGCAGGCCGAGCACGGCCCGGATTCACAGGTGCTGCTGTTGACCGACGATGCCGCGATGCTGGCCGCGGTCGAGGTTGAGGTCGAGCGCCAGGTGGCCCTGCTGCCGCGCCAGCAGATTGCGCGGCAGGCGCTGTCAGCGTCGCGCCTGATCCAGGTTGATTCGTTGGACGAGGCCTTCGCGATCAGCAACCGCTATGCGCCCGAACACCTGATCCTGGCGCTGCGTGAACCGCGCGATTGGCTGGACAAGGTGCAGGCGGCCGGCTCGGTGTTCCTCGGCGACTACACCCCCGAAGCACTGGGTGACTACTGCAGCGGCACCAACCACGTGCTGCCCACCGCCGGCGCCGCGCGTGCTTACAGCGGCGTGAGCGTTGCCAGCTTCCAGAACCTGATCAGCGTGCAGAGCGCCAGTGCCGCCGGCCTGGCCGCGATCGGCGGCTGCGCGCGCATCATCGCCAGCGCCGAAGGCCTGGATGCCCACGAGCGTGCGGTGGCATTGCGCATGGAGGTGGCGGCATGAGCGCGGCTGTCGAGGAGGTGCTGGCGCTGGTGCGTCCGGATCTGCAGGCGTTCGCCGGCTACAGCTCGGCACGCAGCGCAGCGGTGCAGGGCGAGGTCTGGTTGAACGCCAACGAGTCCGCCTGGGCCAATACGGCCGACGCGGCTGGCAGCAGCCGGCGCTATCCGGAGCCGCAACCGTTGGCGTTGCGCGAAGGCTTGGCGGCGCTGTACGGCGTGACGCCACAGCAGCTGCTGGTCGGCCGCGGCAGCGACGAGGCCATTGATCTGCTGGTGCGCGCGCTGTGCGTGCCGGGCCGCGACGGCGTGGTGGTCACGCCGCCGGTGTTCGGCATGTACGCCGTCTGCGCACGCCTGCAGGGCGCCGCATTGATTGAAGTGCCGCTGGTGGACAGCGAAGATGGCCTGCGTGCCGATCTGGATGCGGTGGTCGACGCGGCCAAGGCGCAAGGTGCCAAGCTGGTGTTCCTGTGCGCCCCGTCGAACCCGGCCGGCAGTGACATCGCCCTGGACGAAGTCGAGCGGGTGGTGGTTGCGCTGCGCGGGCAAGCACTGGTGGTGGTGGACGAGGCCTATGTCGAGTACGCGCAGCGTCCGTCGGCGACCACGCTGCTGGCCGCGAACCCGAATCTGGCGGTGCTGCGCACGCTGTCGAAGGCGCACGCTCTTGCCGCCGCCCGCGTTGGCACCCTGATCGCCGCCCCGGAGCTGATTGCCGTGCTGCGCCGCTGCCAGGCGCCGTACCCGGTGCCGACGCCATGCACGGAACTGGCGGTGCAGGCGCTGCAACCCGCCGCGCTGACCATCACCGCCGAGCGCGTAGCCACGGTGATTGCCGAGCGCGAACGCCTGCGCGAGGCGCTGCCGGGCCTGCCCGGCGTGCGTCGCGTCTACCGCTCATCCGGCAACTACCTGCTGGTTCGCTTCGCCGATGCCCAGGCCGCGTTCGATACGCTGCTGGCTGTGGGCGTGGTGGTGCGCGACCAGCGCGCCGCGCCGCAGTTGGGTGATGCACTGCGCATCAGTATCGGCAGTCCCGAAGAGAACGACCGCGTGCTTGCGGCCCTGTCGGCGCGGAGGGCCGCAGCATGACCCCGATCCTGTTCATCGACCGCGACGGTACCCTCATCGAGGAGCCGTCCGACTTCCAGATCGACGCCTACGAGAAGCTGCGCTTCGTGCCGCAGGTGATCCCGGCGCTGCTGAAGCTGCGTGATGCCGGCTACCAGTTCGTGATCGTCACCAACCAGGATGGCCTGGGCAGCGACAGCTACCCACGCGCCAGCTTCGATGGCCCCAACGACCTGATGCTGCAGATCTTCGAGAGCCAGGGCATCACCTTCCGTGACGTGCTGATCGACTGCAGTTGGCCGCAGGACAACGCGCCCACGCGCAAGCCGGGCATCGGCCTGATGACCGCCTACCTGCAGGACCGCAGCATCGACTGGGCGCGTTCGGGCATGGTGGGGGACCGTATCACCGACCTGCAGTTCGCCGACAACCTCAACATCCGTGGCTTCCAGCTGCGCACCGAACAGTTCGGTGGCGAGTGGAACTGGCCGGGCATCGCCCATGCGCTGGCCGACGCGCCGCGTACTGCCGTGGTCCAGCGCAACACCAAGGAGACGAAGATCCGCGTTGAACTCGATCTGGACCGTGCCGGTGATGCGCGCATCGCCACCGGACTGCCCTTCTTCGACCACATGCTGGAACAGATCGGCAAGCACGGCGGGTTCGCGCTGGACATCCAGGCCGAGGGCGACCTGCACATCGACGAGCACCACACCATCGAGGACACCGGGCTGGCGCTGGGTCAGGCCCTGCGCGAGGCGCTGGGCGACAAGCGCGGCATCGGCCGCTACGGCTTCACCCTGCCGATGGACGAGACCCTGGCCAGCGCTGCGCTGGACTTCAGCGGCCGCCCGTACTTCGTGTTCGAGGGCGAGTTCAAGCGCGAGCGGGTGGGCGACATGCCGACCGAGCTGGTGCCGCACTTCTTCCGTTCGCTGTGCGATGCCAGTGGCCTGAACCTCAACCTGCAGGTACGCGGCGACAACGATCACCACAAGGTGGAGGCCTGCTTCAAGGCGCTGGCGCGCGCACTGCGCCCGGCGCTGGCCCGGCAGGGCACGGCACTGCCGAGCACCAAGGGGGCATTGTGAGCGACGTCGCGCTGATCGATGCCGGTGGTGCCAACCTGGGCTCGGTGCGCTACGCACTGGAGCGCCTCGGCGCGACGGTGCGGCTGGTGCGCGATGCGGACGAACTGGTGGGTGCGCAGCGGGTGATCCTGCCCGGTGTCGGCGCCGCCGGTCCCGGCATGCAGCGCCTGCACGCGCAGGGCCTGGTGGAGCCGTTGCAGCGGCTGGAGGTGCCGCTGATGGGCATCTGCCTTGGCATGCAGCTGCTGTTCGAACGCTCCGAGGAAGCGGGTGTGGAGACACTGGGACTGATTCCGGGCGTGGTGCGCAAGCTGGTGCCGGCCTGTGGCATCCGCGTGCCGCACATGGGCTGGAACCGCCTGCTGCCGCTACGTGAGTCGGTGCTGTTGCAGGGTGTGCCGGAGCGCGCCAGCGCCTACTTCGTGCACAGCTATGCGGCGCCGCTGAATGCCCACACCGTCGCGGCGTGCGACCACGGTGGGCTGTTCACTGCCGTGGTGGAGCAGGGGCGCTACTACGGCGCGCAGTTCCATCCCGAGCGCTCCGGCGAGACCGGCTCGCTGATGCTGCGCAACTTCCTTGAGGGCACTGCTGCATGAGTTTCATCGTCTACCCCGCGCTGGATATCCGCGATGACCGCGTGGTGCGGCTGCGCCAGGGCGACTACGCGCAGGAAACCTCCTACGGCGACGATCCGCTGCCGCGCGCGCAGGCCTTCGCCGCACAGGGCGCGCAGTGGATGCATCTGGTCGACCTGGATGCTGCACGCGCAGGTGGCTATACGCTGGCACCGCTGCTGGCGGCGATCCGCGCGCAGACGCCGCTGCAGGTGCAGACCGGTGGTGGCGTGCGTGGCCGCGACGATGTGGCGCGCATGCTTGATGCTGGCGCCGGCCGCGTGGTGGTCGGCTCGCTGGCGGTGCGCCGCCCCGATGAAGTGGTCGGCTGGCTGGAGGAATTTGGCGCCGAGCGCATCACGATTGCGCTGGACGCGCGCCAGGACGCACAGGGGCAGTGGCAGCTGCCGGTGCACGGCTGGACCGAGAACGCCGGGGTGACCCTGGATGACCTGGCCCAGCGCTACGCGCGCGCCGGCATGCGCCACCTCTTGTGCACCGACATCGCCCGCGACGGCATGCTGGCCGGGCCCAATATCGGCCTCTACCAGCACCTGTCGGCATTGCTGCCGGGGGTGGCGGTGCAGGCGTCCGGCGGCATCCGTGACGTGGCCGATGTGGCCGAGGCGCGTGCCGCTGGCTGCGGTGGTGCGATTCTCGGCAAGGCACTGCTGGAGCAGCGCATGGACCTGGCGGAGGCGCTGGCATGTTGAGCCGCCGCATCATTCCCTGCCTTGACGTGCGCGATGGCCGCGTGGTGAAGGGCGTGCGCTTCCGCGATCACGTCGACATGGGCGACATCGCCGAGCTGGCGCAGCGCTACCGCGACCAAGGTGCCGACGAGTTGGTGTTCTATGACATCGGCGCCAGCCCCGAGGCGCGTTCGGTGGACGTGGCGTGGATCGAGCGCATCGCGCGCCTGATCGACATTCCGTTCTGCGTGGCCGGTGGCATCGACAGCGTGGAAGCCGCGCGTCGCGTGTTGTTCGCCGGTGCCGACAAGGTGTCGATCAACTCTCCCGCGCTGGGCCGCCCGGAACTGATCACTGAACTGGCCGACGAGTTCGGCGTGCAGTGCGTGGTGGTGGGCGTCGACTCGGTACGTGAAGCGGACGGCCAGTGGCGTGTGCGCCGTTTCAGTGGCGACCCGGACAAGACCCAGGCGGTACCGCTGCGTACCCTGGACTGGATCGTCGAAGCTCAACGGCGTGGCGCTGGCGAGATCGTGCTGAACTGCATGGACAGCGACGGTGTGCGCCGTGGCTACGATGTCGTGCAGCTGCAGCAGGCGCGGGCACTGTGCCAGGTGCCACTGATCGCCTCCGGTGGCGCCGGTGCGATGGAGCACTTCGCCGAAGCCTTTGATCAGGCCGACGTCGATGGTGCGCTGGCGGCGAGCGTGTTCCACAGCGGCGCCATCGCCATTCCAGAATTGAAGCGCTACCTGCGCGGACAGCAGATCGAGGTGCGGGATGTCTATTGAAGTCAGGCCTTCGTTGGACGCATTGCAGGCACTGGACTGGGGCAAGGGTGACGGCTTGCTGCCGGCCGTGGTGCAGGATGCCGATACGCTGCAGGTGCTGATGCTGGGCTATGTCAGCGCCGAATCGCTGGCGGCCACGCTGGCCATCGGCCACATGACCTTCTTCAGCCGCAGCAAGCAGCGGTTGTGGACCAAGGGCGAGCAGTCCGGCAACGTCCTGGCGGTGCAATCGATCAGTGTCGACTGCGATGCCGACACGCTGCTGGTGACGGCACGCCCGGCGGGGCCAACCTGCCACACGGGTGCGGAGAGCTGTTTCGACCAGGCGCCGAAGGACTTCCTGGGCGGGCTGGACCAGTTGGTCGCGATGCGTGAGGCGCAGCGCCCGCCGGGCAGCTATACGACCAGCCTGTTCGAGGGCGGCATCCGCCGCATCGCACAGAAGGTGGGTGAGGAGGGGGTGGAGACCGCTCTGGCTGCGGTTGCGCAGGATGACGAGGCGCTGCTCGGTGAGGCTTCGGACCTGCTGTACCACCTGCTGGTACTGCTGCGCGCGCGCGGTCTGTCGCTGGACGATGCGCGGGCGGTGCTGGAAAAACGCCATCGTTGAAGCGTGGTAGTGCCGGCCGCTGGCCGGCAACCTCCTGATCGTCGGACATCCAAGGGTTGCCGGCCAGCGGCCGGCACTACCCGCCGGCAATGCAGCCGAGCGTGGCTCGGCTCTACAATACCGCGTCTCTTTCTGCCGGATGCCTCCCATGAAACTGCCTGCTGCCTGGCTGTGCTGCCTGTTGCTGACCTCGCCGGCCTGGGCTGCGGACACCGTGGTCACCGGCAAGGTCTATCTGGAGCGTGACGGCAAGCCGGGCCGCGGTGCGACCGATCCGGGCCTGGCCGGGGTGCAGGTCTCCAACGGCGAGACGATCGTCAAGACCGCCGCCGATGGCAGCTACAGCCTTCCGGTGCGTGACGGCCAGACCGTGTTCGTGATCAAGCCCGATGCGTATTCGTTCCCGAAGGCGACAGACGGCCTGCCTTCGTTCTGGCGCCACTTCCGCCCGAACGGCTCGCCGGCGCTGAAGTACGGCGGCATCGCCGCCACCAGCGATGTCACCCGCAACTGGGATTTCGCGCTGCAGTCGGATCGCCATGACAGCCGTCGCGGCTTCCAGATGCTGGTCTTCACCGACTCCCAGACCGCCAGCCTGAAGGACATCGGCTACTACCAGCAGTCGATCGTGTCGCCGCTGGTCGGCCAGACCAAGGCGCGCATGGGCACCACCCTGGGTGACATCGTCAACGACGATCTGACCCTGTATCCGGCAATCAACAAGGTCACCACGTCGCTGGGCGTGCCGTGGTTCCATGTGCCGGGCAATCACGACCTCGATTTCGATGCAGCCAGCGACGAGCATTCGCTGGACAGCTGGCGCAACATCTACGGCCCGGACACCTACGCGGTGGAAGAGGGCGGTGCCAGTTTCGTGTTCCTCGACGACGTGGTGTATGACCCCAACGCAAGGCCGAAGTATGTCGGTGGCCTGCGCGAAGACCAGTTCGCTTTCCTTGCCAGCTACCTGAAAGGCCTGCACAAGGACCGCCTGCTGGTGCTGGGCATGCACATCCCGCTGTTCGACGCCGCGCCGGGGCGCGAGACCTTCCGTCATGCTGACCGCCAGCGCCTGTTCGACCTGCTGAAGGACTTCCGCAACGTGCTGGTGCTCAGCGGGCACAGCCACACCCAGCAGCACGTCTACCACGGCAAGGCCGACGGCTGGAACGGTGACAAGCCGCTGCACGAATACAACGTCGGTGCCAACTGCGGCGCATTCTGGTCCGGGGTGAAGGATGCCGCCGGCGTGCCGGACAGCGCCATGAGTGATGGCACGCCAAAGGGCTACGCGTTGCTGGACGTCGCCGGCAATGGCAGCTACAAACTGCAGTACCGCGTGGCCGGCAAGCCGGCCAGCGAGCAGATCGGCCTGCATGCGCCGAAGGTGCTGCGCCAGGGGGCCTATCCGGCGTGGGGTGTCTACGCCAACGTCTACATGGGCGAGGACGCCAGCGTGGTCGAGTACCGCGTCGATGGCGGTGCCTGGCAGCCGATGAAGCAGGTCAGTCAGCCCGATCCGCGCCTGATGGTGGAGAACGTGGCTGACGATCTGGCTGACAGCCTGCGCGGCTACGACCGTTCGCCGGAGGCCACCGCGTCGCCGCACCTGTGGCGTGGCGCGCTGCCGACCGACCTGGCAGTGGGCAGTCACAAGGTCGAAGTACGCTCTACCCAGCCTGATGGTGCAGTATTCACCGCCACCACCCGCTACAGCCTGCAGACGGCACAGCCCTGATCCCCCGCATCTCCGCTCCAGCGAAAGGACCCCGCATGGATATCCGCTTCATGGCCGGCACCACGCCAGTCACCCTCAGCCGCCACTGGTTCACCGGCGCGATGCTGCTGCAGAGCGCCACCGAGAAGGTCTGGGTGCAGCATCCGCTGCATCCGGGCACCCACTTCTCGTTCTCGCTGGTACAGTCGTGGCTGCGCCACATCGCCGGCCATGAGGTGCTGGTCGAGCGCACCCGGCCGCTGTTGTTCGCCGGCTTCCGCCCGCAGCGCCTGCGCGTGCTGGTGGATGGTGTGCAGGTGGCCGAACAGGAAGGCATGTAGTCCAACCTGAACCGCCGGCGCGCTAGGCAAAGCCGCCCCGATGCCTGAGAATCGGGGCGATTCAATCGATCCAAGCAGGCCAGCGTGACCATCGCAGCAGCGTCTCCGGTTTCCACCGACTCCGCCCGCGGCGGTCTTCCGCGCAGTCTCGTTGTCGCCGATGTCGGCGGCACCTTCGCCCGTTTGGCGCTGGCTGAAACGCAAGCCGGCCAGGCACCACTGCTGGGCAGCCATCGCACCTACGCCTGCGCCGAGCACCCCAGCCTGGCCGCGATCCTGGCCGATTTCACCGCTGGCCTCGGCCAGCCGGTACAGGCCGCGGTGGTCGCCATCGCCGGCCTGCTCGATGGCGATGTGTTGATCAATTCCAACCTGCCGTGGACGGTCTCGCTGTCGGCCACGCGGGTGCAGTCCGGGCTGTATGAGCTGCAGCTGATCAATGATTTTGAAGCGGTGGCGTTGGCCATTCCCTACCTGCAGCCTGACACCCTGGTGCCGCTCAATGGCGATGCTGACCCGGCGCAGGCGTTCCCGGCGCTGGTGCTGGGCGCCGGAACCGGCCTGGGTGCAGCATTGCGCTTTGCCGACGGCGAGCGTCCGGTGCTGGCCAGCGAGATCGGCCATGCCGCGCTCGGCGCCGGCAACGCGCTGGAACTGCAGGTGCTGGACAAGCTGCTGCAGCGCTGGCCGCACGTGGACAACGAGCGCGTGCTGTCCGGCAGTGGCCTGATGAACCTGTATCCGTGCCTGTGCGAACTGCGTGGCGTCACTCCGGTGTGGAGCAGTACCGAGGCACTGATCGGTGCCGCGCGCAGCGGTGAGGATGCGCTGGCGGTGGAAACGCTGCAGGTGTTCTGTGCCTGGCTGGGCAGCCTGGCCGGCGACGCAGCGATCGCGGTGGGTGCGCGTTCGGTGTACCTGGCCGGGGGTATTTCCGCGCATGTGCAGGATTTCCTGGCCGATGGTCGCTTCCGTGAGCGCTTCCTCAACAAGGGCGTGCTGACCGAGGTGCTGCGCCAGGTGCCGGTATGGCGCGTGGAGCATGGCCAGCTGGGCGTTCTCGGCGCAGCGGTCTGGTACGCCGCACGGCAGCCCACGCACGACTGATCGGCGTGGCCGGCATCGGGCCGGCCGTGCATTGCAGACTGGGAGGGGAAGATGGTGGATCGCAGGCAGTTCCTGCAGGCCGGCGCACTGGCCGCAGGCATGGTGGCCTTGCCGGGCGTGCAGGCGCGCACGCAGGGTGGGGCCAGGGTGGTTTCGACCTGGGACTTCGGCGTGCCGGCCAACCAGGCCGCGTGGAAGGTGCTGGCGCAGGGTGGCAGCGCACTGGATGCAGTTGAAGCCGGTGCACGCTGGGCCGAGAGCGAGCTGTGCAACCCCACCGTCGGCCATTGCGGTAACCCGGATCGCGACGGGGTGCTGAGCCTGGATGCGAGCATCATGGATGGTGATGGCCGTTGTGGCGCAGTGGCCGCGCTGGTGGACATCCTGCATCCGGTGTCGGTGGCCCGCAAAGTGATGGAAAACAGCCCGCACGTGCTGCTGGTGGGCGAGGGCGCGCAGCAGTTCGCGGTGCAGCAGGGTTTTGAACGCAGGCACCTGCTGACGCCGCAGGCCGAAGCGGCCTGGCGCGAGTGGCTGAAGACCGAGAAGTACCAGCCGCAGATCAATGCCGAGCGTCGTAGTATTCCTGGCAACAGCGACAACCACGACACCATCGGCATGCTGGCGCTGGATGCCCGCGGTAAGCTGGCCGGCGCCTGCACCACCAGCGGCATGGCCTGGAAGCTGCACGGCCGGGTCGGCGACAGCCCGATCATCGGTGCCGGCCTGTATGTCGACAACGAAGTGGGCGCGGCCACTGCTTCGGGCGTGGGTGAGGAGATGATCCGCAACGCCGCCTCGTTCCTGGTGGTTGAGCTGATGCGCCAAGGGCGCTCGCCCGCGCAGGCCTGCCGCGAAGCCATCGACCGCGTGGTGCGCAAGCGCCCCGAAGCGAGCAGAACATTGCAGGTGTGCTTCCTGGCCATGAACAAGCAGGGCGAGGTGGGTGCCTACGCGTTGCACCGCGGCTTCGTCTACGCCGTGTGCGATGGACAGCGCCAGGACGACCTGCACGACTCGCCGTCGATCTACACGAGCACTCAGGCGTGAGCACGCGGCTGACCCTGGAGATCGCCAGCAACTCGCTGGCCTCGGCGCTGGCCGCGCAGGCCGGCGGTGCCGACCGCATCGAACTGTTCGAGAACCTGGCCGAGGGTGGCACCACGCCGTCGTTTGCCACCATCGCGATTGCCCGGGAACGCCTGTCGATTCCGCTGTTCGTGCTGGTGCGCCCGCGCCCGGGTGATTTCCACTACGACGCATTGGAAACCGAACTGATGCTGCGTGACATCGCGCAGTGCCGCGCGCTCGGCTGCGATGGCGTGGTGATCGGTGCGCTGGATGTGCAGGGCGGGATCGATCTGGCGCTGTGCCGTGAACTGGTGCAGGCCGCCGGGCCGCTGCAGGTGACCTTCCATCGCGCCTTCGATGCTGCCCGCGATCTGCCGGCGGCACTTGAGCAGGTGGTTGAGCTGGGTTGCCAGCGCGTGCTGACCTCGGGCGGCCAGGTCAGCGCCGAGGCCGGCGCGGATGTGCTGGCGGGTCTGGTCACCCAGGCGGCGGGACGTATCACGGTGATGGCCGGCGCCGGGCTGGGACCGGCCAACATCGCGGCCGTTGCGCGACGGAGCGGCTGCACCGAACTGCACGCCTCGGCCAAGGGCCTGCGGCGCTCGGCCATGCAGTTCCAGAACCCGGCGCTGCGCGGCCTGGACCCGGACTGGAGCCAGACCGCCACCGCCACCGTGGCCGCACTGCGGCAGGCGCTGGACGGCGCAAGGTAACCCGCTTCTCCTGTAGAGCCGAGCCAACGCTCGGCTGCGCTTTGCGACAAACGACAGCAACCGGGCACGGGCTCGGCTCTACAACGCCCCGCTGCCGCCGCACGCGACAACGCGGACAAAACCGTTCCGCGCGCGATTGTCGCGTTCGTGTCATTGTCGTGTGCGCCGTTCTCTCAGCGATGTTGCGCAACCCTTTGATTGTTCTGGATACCGGCAGCCGATAGCGGCATTCCGCCAGCGGTTGCTGCATCGCCGCATGCCCGGCGCTGTTCAGCTGTGCTTTAGTTTGGATCGATCCACAGGGGAGGGGCTGGGACGGTCGTGAACCGATCCCGGTACCCGGATCAGCCGTCGTGCTACGCCACCACCCGTCCGTGCGTCCACCCTTTCCAAGAGCAATCACCCATGGCTCAGTCCGTTCGCAAGCGTCGTCACCTGCTGTCCCAGGCACTGGTCCTGGTCCTGTTTCCCCTGGCCGCTGGTGCACAGGAAGCGGCCAGTTCGTCCACCAAGGACTTGGACGCGGTCACCGTTACCGGTTCGCGCATCAAGCGCGCCGCGGTCGAAGGTCCGGCCCCGGTCAACGTGATCACCGCGCAGCAGATCCAGAAAGAGGGCTTCGTCAGCGTGTACGACGCGCTGAAGACGCTCACCGAAGCGACCGGTACCGTCGAAGCCGCCTCGCAGTGGGGTTCGCACACGCCAAATGCCAGCGGGCTGAACCTGCGCGGGATGGGCCCGAATCGCTCGCTGCTGTTGGTCAACGGCCGTCGCGTGGCCGATTACCCGCTGCCGTATGGCGGTGAAACCAATTTCTCCAACTACGGCAACATTCCGGCCGCAGCGGTGGAACGCATCGAAGTACTGACCGGCGGCGCCTCGGCCATCTATGGTTCGGACGCGATCGCCGGCGTGGTCAACGTCATCCTCAAGACCAACTACGACGGCGACGAAGTGCGCGTGCGTGGCGGTACCTCCACCGAAGGCGGGCGCGACACCTGGGACCTGTCATGGGCCGGCGGCAGGACCGGTGACAACTGGAGCGTGACCTACGCGCTGCAGTACACCAAGCGCGATCCCCTGTTCGGCCGCGACCGCCCGCAGATGGACGATGCCGATGATGCGCCGTATGCGTCCTGGAACATGGAGCAGCGCAAGGTCGGTTTCCGCCCCACCTCGGGCCTGGCGTTGATCGATCCGACGACGGGCCAGCGCCTGGCGCCGCCCACCGGTACCTGCGAGAAGTTCGACGGTGAGTACTACACGGCCGATCGACTGGTCTACAACTACGCCGCCAACCGCATCACCAACACCGGCAGCCTGTGCGGCATGAGCGCCGACTACGCCAACTGGCTGCTGACCGGTGGTGCCGAGAACGTGTCCGGCAACCTGTATGCCACCTTCGATTTCAGCAGCGACCTGCAGGCCTGGACCAACCTGGCGGCGTACCGCTCCGAAGCGATCTGGGGCACCAATCCACCCAGCGTCTCGCTGATCGACGATGACAACGGCTACTACTGGGATGCCAACCGCAACCGCCCGATCCTGGGCGTGCGCCAGTTCACCCCGAACGAAGTCGGCGGCTTGGACACCCTGCGCAACACCAACCGCGAGCTGTCATGGGACTGGAGCGCGGGCCTGCGTGGACGCCTTGCCGACCGCTTCGACTGGAGCGCCACGGTGGGCCGTTCCTACTATCGCGTGGAAGAACGGCAGAACGTGGTCGACAAGCAGAAGTCGTACGACTACTTCCTCGGCCCGCGCCTGGGCACCACCGCCAACGGCGAGGCGATCTACGCGCTGAACGAATCGCGCTGGTGGAATCCGCTCACGCCGGACCAGTACTGGCAGATGGGTGCGGTGGCCAGGAACCGCGCGTCATCGTGGGTCAACCAGGCCTCGGCGGATATCACCGGCGAACTGTTCCAGGGCTGGGCCGGCCCGATCTCGTTCGCCGCCGTGGCCGAAGTCGCGCAGCAGGGCTATCACCTCAGCCCGGACCCGCGCGCCGGCATCGACTTCGATCTGCAGAACGTCGATCGCGGTGGCGGCGAGCGCACCCGTTACTCGGCCGGCGTCGAGTTCAAGATCCCGCTGCTGGAGAGCGTGACGGCCACCGCGGCCGCCCGCTACGACCGCTATGGCAACTACAAGGCCGATGACAGCAGTGAAACGCTGGATATCGGCAGCCAGAAGGAGACCACCTGGAACGTCGGCCTGGAATGGCGCCCGGTCGAATCGCTGCTGGTGCGTGGCTCGTACGCCACCAGTTTCCACGCGCCGGACATGCACTATCTGCTGGGCCAGCCGAGCAGTTCCGAAGTGCAGACCTATGACCGCCTGCGCTGCATCCAGAGCGGTGCCTACCTGGTCAACAACTGTGGCGTGGGCAACACCGATGTCTGGTACACCTTCGACGTGAACCGGCGTGGCACGCCGCTGCTGCGTTCGGAAACCGGCGATTCGTGGACGGTCGGCTTCGTCTGGGACGTGATGCCGAACCTGTCGGTCAGCGCCGACTACTGGGCGATCAAGCTGGAAGACATGATCGTCGATGTCGGCGCCGACGAGGTGCTGGCCAGCGAGGCCGGCTGCCTGACCGGCAAGAACATCGATGGCACGCCGTGGGCCAATCCGGCCGGTGGCGATTATTGCGCCGGCATCCTGGCCCGCGTGAACCGTGACAGCAGCGGCCGGCTGGTGTCGATCGAGCGCGGCCCGTTCAACCTGGCCAGCCGGGAAGTGCGCGGTATCGACCTGACTGCACGCTATCGCCTGGAAACCGCGCAGTGGGGCAGCTTCCAGCTGGGCCTGAACTACACCAACCAGATCTCGACCAAGGAACAGCGCTACGCCAACGACCCGAACCCGGAACGGCGCGACCGAGACCTGCGCAGCAAGCTGCGCGCGAGCCTGGCCTGGCAGCGCGGCAACTGGAACGCCAACGTCTATGCCGACCGCGTGGGTTCGGTGCCGGGCGTGCGCTATCACTGGGGCACCGATCGCCTGGACAATCCCGGCGGTTGCCTGCCGTTCGCCGACGGCTACGTGCCCAGTGACAGTCCGTCGCTGAACTGCCTGGAACCGGCACAGCTGCCGGATGGCTCGGTGAACCCGAACCCCAACGCGGGCCAGCAGACCTCGCGCTACTTCGGCCGGGTCGGGCCGTTCATCACCTGGAACGTCAACGTGGGTTACCAGGTGACCGAGCACGCCAAGGTCAATGTCTACGTCAACAACGTGTTCAATTCGGCCAGCTGGAACCACAAGGACCCGTACAAGCTGGACTATGACTTCGCCCCGACCCGGTTGCTGAGCGCGGTCGGCCGCGAGTTCGCATTGGAGTATGTGTTCACCTTCTGAGGAGACCGGCCTCCGCCGGTAGATCCACGCCATGCATGGATGCGGAAACGGAACACCGGGGGCGGCGCCCCCTTCAGGCATGCGGACAGGCTGGATTTGACCTTCCCACGATGGCAAGGTTTAGCCTGTCCGCATCCAGAAGGAAACCCGGGAATCCGATCATGAGCACGCCGCGCGCCGCTGCCGCCCCCGCCAGCCCCTCCACCATCAGCCTGCCCATCGAGGGCATGACCTGCGCCAGCTGCGTAGGCCGGGTCGAGGCAGCACTGTCCAAGGTCGAGGGCGTGGGCAGTGTCTCGGTGAACCTGGCCACCGAGCGGGCGGACATTCGTCCGTCGGGCCCGGTGGATCGCGCGGCGCTTGTCCAGGCAGTGGAGCGGGTGGGCTATGACGTGCCCGCAGCGACCACCGAACTGGCGGTCGAAGGCATGACCTGCGCTTCCTGCGTGGGCCGTGTCGAACGCGCGCTGTTGGCCGTGCCCGGCGTCAGCCAGGCCAGCGTCAACCTGGCCACCGAGCGCGCCACGGTGCGTGGCATGGCGGACGTGGCTGCGCTGGTCGCCGCGATCGACAAGGCCGGCTATGACGCACGTGTGATCGAGGCGGGTGTGCAGTCCGATGACCAGGCTGCGGAAAAGAAGGATGCCGAGCGCGCCGAACTGAAGCGCGACCTGATCGTGGCGGCCGCGCTGGCACTGCCGGTGTTCGTACTGGAAATGGGCTCGCACCTGATTCCCGGCATGCACGCATGGGTGATGTCCACCCTCGGCATGCAGGCCAGCTGGTACCTGCAGTTCGTGCTGACCGCGCTGGTGCTGGCCATTCCGGGCCGCCGTTTCTACCAGAAGGGGTTCCCGGCGCTGCTGCGGTTGGCGCCGGACATGAATTCGCTGGTGGCGGTGGGCACCGCCGCGGCGTTCGGCTATTCGGTGGTAGCGACCTTTGCACCGCGGCTGCTGCCGCCGGGCACGGTGAACGTCTACTACGAAGCGGCGGCGGTGATCGTCGCGCTGATCCTGCTCGGCCGCTTCCTGGAGGCCCGGGCCAAGGGCCGCACCTCTGAAGCGATCAAGCGCCTGGTCAACCTGCAGGCCAAGGTGGCCCATGTGATCCGTGACGGCCGCGCGGTCGACATCCCGATCAATGAAGTGCAGAGCGGCGACCTGGTGGAAGTGCGCCCCGGCGAGCGCGTGCCGGTGGATGGCGAGGTGGTTGAAGGCCGCAGCTACATCGATGAATCGATGATCAGCGGCGAGCCGATTCCGGTCGAGAAGCTGCCGGGCAGCAGCGTGGTGGGTGGCACGGTCAACCAGAAGGGCGCACTGACGGTGCGGGCCACGGCCGTGGGCGCGCAGACCCTGCTGGCGCAGATCATCCGCATGGTCGAACAGGCGCAGGGCTCGAAGCTGCCGATCCAGGCGGTGGTCGACAAGGTCACGTTGTGGTTTGTGCCGGCGGTGATGCTGGCCGCGCTGGCGACCTTCGCGGTCTGGTTGATCTTCGGTCCATCGCCGGCACTGAGCTTTGCACTGGTCAATGCGGTGGCGGTGCTGATCATTGCCTGCCCGTGCGCGATGGGCCTGGCCACGCCGACCTCGATCATGGTCGGAACCGGTCGTGGCGCCGAAATGGGCGTGCTGTTCCGCAAGGGCGAAGCACTGCAGCTGCTGAAGGACGCGCAGGTGGTGGCGGTGGACAAGACCGGCACGCTGACCGAAGGCCGCCCGCGCCTGACCGACCTGGAGATTGCTGCCGGCTTCGATCGCAACAGGGTTCTGGCGGCAGTGGCCGCGGTGGAGTCGCGCTCGGAGCATCCCATCGCCCGCGCGATTGTTGATGCCGCGACCGGGCAGGGCATCACGTTGCCGGGCATGGTCGACTTCGAATCGGTCACCGGCATGGGCGTGCGGGCCAGTGTCGAGGGTGCACGCGTGGAGGTCGGTGCCGATCGCTTCATGCGCGACCTGGGCGTGGACATCACTGCATTCGCAGCATTGGCGGCGGAACTCGGCACGCAGGGCAAGTCGCCGCTGTATGCCGCCATCGACGGTCGCCTGGCCGCGATCATCGCGGTATCCGATCCGATCAAGCCGAGCACCCCGGCAGCGATCGCGGCACTGCATCGGTTGGGCCTGAAGGTGGCGATGATCACCGGCGACAACGCCGGGACCGCGCAGGCGATCGCGCGCCAGCTCGGCATCGATGAAGTGGTGGCCGAGGTGCTGCCGGAAGGCAAGGTCGAGGCAGTGCGCCGGCTGAAGGCCACGCACGGCCACGTCGCCTTCGTTGGTGACGGCATCAACGATGCCCCTGCGTTGGCTGAAGCCGATGTCGGCCTTGCCATTGGTACCGGCACCGATATCGCGGTGGAGTCGGCCGACGTGGTGCTGATGTCGGGCAACCTGCAGGGCGTACCGAACGCCATTGCGCTATCGAAGGCGACGTTGGGCAACATCCGGCAGAACCTGTTCTGGGCCTTCGCCTACAACACCGCGTTGATTCCGGTGGCCGCCGGCGTGCTGTACCCGGCCTGGGGCGTGCTGCTGTCGCCGGTGTTCGCGGCCGGTGCGATGGCGCTGTCCAGTGTGTTCGTGCTGGGCAACGCACTGCGCCTGCGCCGCTTCCAGCCGCCGATGGCGGATGCCGCCGTTGCGACCCACTGAAGGAGAATCGCATGAATATCGGTGACGCCGCCAAGGCCTCCAGCGTGTCGGCGAAAATGATCCGCTACTACGAACAGATCGGCCTGATTCCTGCGGCGGATAGAACGGAGTCGGGCTATCGGGCGTATTCGCAGGCCGACATCCATCGCCTGCGCTTCATCCGCCGCGCGCGCGATCTCGGCTTCCAGGTGGCCGAAATCGGCGACCTGCTGGGCCTGTGGAACGACACGTCGCGCCACAGTGCCGACGTCAAGCAGCTGGCCGAGCAGCACATCGCCGACCTGGAACAGCGCATCGAGCACATGCGGCAGATGGCCGACACGCTGAAATCGCTGATCCGCTGCTGTGCCGGCGATGAGCGCCCGGAATGCCCGATCCTGCAGCGGCTGGGTGAAGACGATGAGGCTCCGCTGCCGGTGGAAGCGGCCAAGACCGGCGCGGTGCGCCGCCGCGCACGCAAGCACTGAGTTTTCATGTTCGCATGCGCTGAAAAGCCCGCCCAGTGACAGTGCAGGGGGCGGGCTCCGCTGTGGCAGAAAGCAGGGGATCAGGCAGTGCGCGGCGGGAACCCCGCATCCTTCAGCGCGGCGAACACCTGCTCCTGTGATGCGGTGGTCTGCACCTTGACCAGGCCGGTCGGCGGATCGGCCACCACACTGGCGCTCGGATCGATCTGCTGGATCGCGCGGGTCACGCTGCGCGCGCAGCCGCCGCAGGTCATGCGGTCAACATGGAATTCCATCTGTAGCTCCTTCGGTGCTCGTGAGGTGAAACCAGTGTGCACCTTCCAACGATGGCAGGGTCAAGCAGGTGGCTGAACGGCGGTGCAGGCAAATGAAAACGGCAGCCGCCTGTACCAGCGCGGCTGCCGTGGAGGACCATTCCCGTCGGGGCGGGCAAGACTGCGCCGGGCCAGGCCCGGCGCTGCCTCAGAACTTCCAGTTCACGCCGAAATACAGCTGGCGCCCGGCGTACAGATTGGACAGCAGGCGGGCCTGGCTGTCGTTGCCGATGTAGCTGCGCAGCTCGGACTTGGTGGCGTTCAGTACGGCCGCGGTCACCGTCCAGTCCGGGGTGAGGTTGTAGGCCACGTTCAGGTCAAGCTGGCTGTAAGGCTTGGTGTAGGTGGTCATGCCATTGTTCAGGCCGCCGACCACTTCACCTCGACGGTTGTACGAGGCGCGCGCCAGGAACTTTTCGTTCTCGTAGAACACCGTAACGTTGGCCTGGTTCTTGGCACTGCCGACCAGCGGCGAGGAGCCGATTTCCTCGCCATCCAGCACGATCGAGGCCAGGTTGGTGTCGTTGTAGGTGTAGTTGGCCTGCACGCCCAGTCCGAAGTCGAACGTGTACTGGCCATACAGTTCCACGCCCTGCGACACGCCATCGCGGCCATTGGCCTGGGTCTCGTACTTCTGCACGGTGACCGACTGCCCGCCGACGTTCATCTGCTGGTCGCGCACCACCGGCACGGTGAAGTTGTCCACGTTCTTGCGGAACAGCGAAACACCTGCGACCGCGCCCGGCTTGAAGTACCACTCCAGGCCCAGGTCGAACTGGACCGCCTTGAACGGTTCCAGCGCCTTGTTGCTGCCCGAGCCGTACCAGCCGGGCGTGTCGGTGCCGCCGGTGACGCGGCGGTCGTTGGCGTACTCTTCGCTGATGTAGCGCAGGCCACCGGGATAGGCGATGCTGGTGTAGCTCGGGCGCGCGACCACCTTCGACGCCGCGCCACGCAGCACCAGGTTGTCGGTGATGTCCCAGGCAATGTTGAAGCTGGGCAGCACGTCGGTATAGGTCTTTTCCAGCGACGACAGGGCATACACCTTGTCGCGCACCTGCGGGTCGGGCAGGCGGACGAAGCCACCCTGGCAGCGCAGGTTCGGGTCGGCGGCCGGATCATCGCAGCTCATCGGCGCGCCGCTGGCGTTGTCGACGAAATAGTCGTTGAAGCGCTCGACCGAATCGCTGGACTGGGCGAACTGCTTGGTCCGCACCACGCGCACGCCGATGTTGCCGCGTACCCGCTCAGTGCGGAAGTTGGCCTGGAAGTAGCCGGAATAAATCTTCTCGTTGACGTCGTAGACGAAGTCTTCTTCGGTGCGGTTGTGCGAGCCACCGTAGGTCTTGTTCAGGTAGTCGATGTAGGCCGGGTAGTTGATGCCCGGGAACACGTTGGCGTTGAACGCGCCGGTGATGTTGCTGATCGGGTTGGACAGGAAGAAGCCCGGCTGCGCATCGCCTGCGGTCGGATCGCAACCGGCCTGGTAGCGGTTGTTGTCATAGTCGGACGGATCCAGGCCCGGGCACACCCAATAGGTGTTGCCGGTGTTGCGGTGGACCTTGCCATCGCGGTACTTGGCGCCGAACTGGATCGAATCCAGCCAGCCGGCCTCGAACAGCTTGGTGACGTCGGCCTGGAAGTAGTTCTGCTTGACCTCGGTCTGCATCCACGACGAATCGGTCGAGCCGGTATCGACTTCGGCCACGCCCGCCATCAACTGCTGCTGCAGGTCCGGCGAGAACTGCACCGACGGCGTGCCGGTCAGGTCCCAGGCGGTGTACTGGTTGCCGGACTGCCACTGGTTGCCAACCTTGCGGCGCGGCTTGGCCGACATGCGGAAATTCATCGACGGACCACCTTCGGACCAGGTGCGGCCGCCGGTGAACGAGGCCTTCCACAGCGGGCTGATATCCCAGTCGATGGTCAGGTCGGCGGTCTGCGACAGTGCCTTTTCCTTGCTGTATCCACCGGTGAGCTGCGGAGTGGGGATGGTGCAGTCGTCCGGGCCCCAGCCACCGGGTTCCAGGCCGGCTGCCGCTGCTTCTTCCTCACTGCAGTAATAGGTCTTTCCGGCCAGCTTCTGGTACTGCGCACCCGTGACGATGCTGCCACTCGGGTCGAAATCCAGGCCGTTGAGCAGGCGGCCGCCGGCCCAGTTGCCGTCCTGGTTGTAGCGGGCCAGGTTCCACTCCGGCACCTTCAGCATGTTCTGGGTGTAGTCACCCTGCAGCTCGAAGCGGAAGTAGTTCGCGGTCATCGTGACGTTGTCGACCGGCTTGAACTGGAAGGTCAGCTGGCCGCCCTTGCGCTCGCGCTTTTCTTCCTTCACCGCGAAGTTCACCGAGGTCGGCATGAAGAATTCGCTGTAGTTCTTGCCAGCCTGGTTGTTGAAGCCGGACTGGCCCCACCAGTAGTGGATGCCATCCTGCTCCAGCAGGTTGCCGTTGGCATCGCGGGCCGTGGTGCCATTGCCGTACCACTGGTAGTCCTCGGTGCTGGCTTCCATGGTGCGGGTGGTGCGCTTCTGCTGGGTCACGCCGACGAGGACGCCGAAGCGCTCATCCTTGCTGTGCCACGAGTACAGCGCGGACGCCTGCGGATCGACATCGTGGCTGGTATCGGAGGTGGTGCCCTCCAGGTTCACGTAGCCGGAGTTGGATTCCATGTCCAGCGGGCGGCGGGTATGCAGGATGACCGTGCCGCCGATGCCGCCTTCGTCGATGCGTGCTTCCGGCGACTTGAACAGCTCCGCGCTGGACAACATGTTCGATGGCAGCAGGGTGTAGTTGAAGGAGCGCGTCGCTTCGTTGTTGGTCTCCGACGAGGCGACGAAGTTGCCGTTCAACTGGGTCAGGGTCAGGTCCGGCGCGAGGCCGCGCACACTGACACTCTTGCCTTCGCCACCGCTGCGGGTGATGACCACGCCGGGCACGCGCTGCAGTGCGTCGGCGACGTTCTTGTCGGGGAACTTGCCGACGTCCTCGGCGGTGATCACCTCGACCACCGCGTTGGCGTCGCGCTTCTGCTCGAGGCTCTTTTCAATGGCGTAGCGGTAGCCGGTGACCTGGACGCTGTCCAGAGTGGTGGCGTCCTGCGAGCCGGTGGAAGCGGCCTGTTGCGCGGCGGCGCCACCCGGAATGACGGCGGCGGCCAAGGCCAGCGCGATGGCCAACGACAATGCGTCCTGGCCATGCGTACGTGTTGAATGCTTCATTCCCATCTCTCCCTCTCTCATGGATTGATCCGGTGACGTGGCACGGACAACTTGAATCGATCTAATTTGAAGTGACTTTGTCGCTGTCGCCAAGCAACTGCCAGTGGCGCCGCGCGCGTGGCCTGGTACGTCCTGTTGCTGCTCCCCCAACTCCCGGCCATCGCAGCGTCGTCTTGGATCGATCTAAGCGATGGGCGGGCGTTTTTTAGCACGGGTCGCCCGCAGGCGCATGCTGCTGCGCAATATGGTACTGGCGTGGCGAAGGGATGACGGTTTGCTGAAATCAGTGAAATCGTTTTCGTGCGCAGGGGAGGGGGAGTTGGCAGGGCTGCGCCCTGCACCTTCGGTAGTGCCGGCCGCTGGCCGGCAACAGCCAAAGCCAAAGCCAAAGCGGCTCTGGGTTGTCTGTGGCTTGGCGGGGCGGTGTCGGATTGCGGGGACGCCGTAAACCCGTCCATGGGGGCTTGGCCGCGGCATCCATGCCGCGGACACCCCGCAATCCGACACCGCCCCACCTTCGACAGTTTCCCGGTGACGGTTGGATTGTCCTGGCGACGGAATGTGGAACGGCATGGGGTCAGATCCGTTTTCCGTTGGAAAACGGATCTGACCCCGATTGATTTCGTTATCCGACACAGATTCATCCACGCATGGCGTGGATCCACAGATCGCGGAAATCTGTCGAAGGCGGGGTGGGTCCGGTTGCGGGGGCGTGAGCCGCATGGATGCGGCGACCGAGCTTACATGGACGTACTTGCAGCGTCCCCCGCAACCGGACCCACCCCGACTCCCCGCAGGAAACTGGCTTCTGCTGTTGCTGTTGCTGTTGCTGTTGCTGTTGCTGTTGCTGTTGCTGTTGCTCCAGCTCGTAGCAGGTGCAGGGCGCAGCCCTGCCGAACACCCCATCTCATGCTGCGCCGCAGAATGCATTCGGCTGAACCTGCATGCTCTACTTGAATCGATCTAAATTCACGGTCTGGTGGGTCGGGCGTCATTCCAGGGGGAGCTCTCTGCAGGTCAGGGCAGGGCTCAGCGGAACGGTGCCGGACGGCCCCGGCCGTCTGCCTCCGCGTCATCGACTACAGGAACCCGACATGCGTCCAGTGCCGTCCGCTCCCGCCGTCCCATTGTCCTCGCGCCCGCTGGTGCGCCTGGCCTGCCTGCTCGCGCTGTCGTCAGTGCCGGTGCTGCTGCAGGCCGCACCGGCCGCGCTGGAACGCGAGGTCAATACCTTCATCGGCAGCAAGGACGACGGCAACACGTTCCCGGGTGCGTCGGCACCGTTCGGCCTGATCCAGGTCAGTCCGATCGGCAGCCACTACTCGGGCTGGCGCTATGACGACGAGAAGATCCGCGGGTTCGGCCACTCCTTCCTGTCCGGCGCGGGTTGCTGGGAACAGGGCGGGCAGGTGTCGGTGCTGCCGGTGACCGGTTCGATCGGTCCGGGCGGCGATTTCGATACCGGCAATGCCAAGCAGTTCGACCACAAGGCCTACGCATCGACCTACACCCACGATGGCGAGGTCGGCCAGGCCGGCTACTACAAGGTGCGCCTGACCAGCTACGGCGGCATCGATGCGGAAGCCACCGCGCGCACCCGTGCCGCCGCCGAGCGCTACACCTTCAGCCAGCGCAGCGGCGATGGCCACGTGCTCGTCAATGTCGGCCAGGCCAACGAGCGCCATTCGGTGATCGGCAGCGTGGTCGATGTGGTCGGCGATCGTGTGGTGGAAGGCAAACTGGTCACCAAGAGCTTCTGTGGCGGCCACCAGTACACCACCTGGTTCCGCATCGAGTTTGACCGTCCGTTCAAGGCGCATGGCACCTGGGGTGAGGGCGGTGGCCTGCCGGGCGCGCGCCACAGCATGGAAGGCGAGCAGAAGCCGAACGGCGCCTGGCTCAGCTTCGACCTGGCCAAGGGCCAGTCGGTGACGGCGGTCAGCGCGATCTCGCACGTGGATGCCGAAGGCGCGCGCACCAACCTGCGCGCAGAAGGCATGCAGAATGGGGTGCTGCTCGGCTTCGACCGCATGCGTGCGCTGTCCCAGCAGTCCTGGCGCGAGCAGCTGGGCCGGGTGCGTGTTCAGGGCGGCACTGCCGACGACCGCGCGGTGTTCTACAGCGCGGTCTATCACGCACTGCTGCAGCCGATGACCGGCAACGACGCCGACGGCCGCTACCGCGGTTATGACGACGGTATCCACCGCGCCGATGGCTGGACCTATTACGAGTACTTCTCGCTGTGGGATACCTACCGCGCGCAGAACCAGTGGCTGGCGCTGACCCGCCCGGACGTGGCGCGCGACATCGGCCGTACCCTGCTGGCGATCGACGAACAGGTCGGTTGGCTGCCGCGCTGGGGTTATGCCAACTTCGAGACCAACATCATGACCGGCGATCCGGTCACGCCGTTCATGGTCGACCTGTGGCGCTTCGGCGCGCTCAAGGGCCGTGAATCACAGGCCTGGGATGCACTGCGCCGCAATGCCTTCGGCACGCCGCCACTGAACTCGCGCATGGCCGGACGCTCCGGCAACCCGACCTACCTGGACAAGGGCTATGTGGCCTACGACCGCGCGTTCCCGTCCAAGGGCATGGATGTCGATCCACACCATGGTGGTTCGGCCACGCTGGAGTATGCGTTGGCCGACTGCGCGCTCTCGCAGATGGCCGATGGCCTGGGCCATGCGCAGGATGCGGCGACGCTGCGTGAGCGTGGCCGCAACTGGCGCAAGGTGTGGGACCCGCAGGTGCGGGATGCCGAGACGGGTTTCACCGGCTTCCCGCGCCCGCGCACCGAGGATGGCCAGTGGTACACGCCGGCCGATGGCCACTACAGCCCGCGTTCGCACCACGGTTTCCATGAGGGCACGGCGTGGCAGTACCAGTGGCTGGCGCAGCAGGACGTGCCCGGCCTGGTCGAAGCGATGGACGGCCGCGAACAGGCCGGTCGCCGCCTGGATGCGTTCTTCGCGATGGACGCGCTGCAGGCCGATCCGCTCAATGCCGCCCGCAAGGCGTGGGTGGTGGGGCCGTACAGCTACTACAACCAGTTCCGCTACAACCCGAACAACGAGCCGGACCTGCACTCGCCGTGGCTGTACACGCTGATCGGCCAGCCGTGGAAGACCGCCGCCGTGGTGCGTGCCGCGCAGCAGTTGTTCACCAATGCCCCTAATGGCGTGACCGGCAACGATGACCTCGGCACGATGTCGGCCTGGTACCTGTTCAGCGCCATCGGCGTGTACCCGGCGGTGCCGGGCAGCGGCCAGTTCCTGCTGCACGCGCCGCGCTTCAGCAAGGTCGAAGTGGATATGGGCAATGGCCGAACCCTGCGCATCGACGCGCAGGGAGCCGATGGCCGCCGCCTGCAATACGTGCAGGGTGTGCGGGTCGACGGCCAGGCGCATGCACCGGTGTGGTTGGACTGGGACCGCCTGCAGCAGGGCCCGCGCCTGCAGTTCGCGCTCGACGCGAAGGCGCCGGAGCAGGGCTGGGGCACCGCGGTGAAGGACCTGCCGGTGTCCTGGTGCGCGGCACCGGGCAGCCAGCTGCGCTGAGCCGGACTGTGCCGTTCGCGCTGACCCAGCGAACGGCACGGCACGACACGGCCCTGATCCATTAGGCTTGAGCCTCCAGCGGAGTCCGGGAAGACGATGAACGACAACGGCAACAGTCCCAGCAAGCGCGCCGGCAAGGCGGTGACGGTGACCGACATCGCGCGCGCGATCGGCGTGTCACGGGCAACCGTGTCGCTGGTGCTGCGTGGCAGCCCGCTGGTCAACGTCGATACCCGCGCCAAGGTCGAGGCCGAACTGCGCCGCCAGCGTTACGTCTACAACCGCGCGGCGGCCAACCTGCGCCGTCGTACCTCGTCGAGCATCGCGCTGGTGATCAACGATCTCTCCAACCCGTTCTTCGCCGAGTTCGCATCGGGTGTGGACGAGGCGTTGGGCGGGCGTGGCTACGTGACCCTGCTCGGCAGCACGGGTGAATCGCCGGAGCGGCAGCAGGCGGTGCTGTCCACGCTGATGGAGCACACCCCGGCCGGCCTGATCCTGTCGCCGGCCGAGGGCAGCGATACCGCACAGCTGCGGCAGGCACTGGGTGCCAATGCCAACGTGCTGCTGTTCAACCGCGAACTGGCCGGGGCCGACTGGGACTTCCTGACCCTGGACAACCAGCACGGCGCCTATCTGGCCACGCGCCACCTGATTGAGCGCGGCCACCGCCAGATCGCGTTCTTCGGGGGCCACGCCGCATCCAGTTCCTGCCACCAGCGCCGCGCGGGTTTCCAGCAGGCGCTGGCCGAGGCCGGTCTTTCGCTGCCGCCGGGCTGGATGATCGAGTCGGCCCCGAACCGCCTGGAAGCGGCAGCGCGCACCGATGAACTCTTCGCCGACGGTCATCGGCCGAGTGCGGCGGTCTGCTACAACGACACCGTCGCGCTGGGCCTGATGCTGGGCTTGAACTCGCGCGGCATCCGTCCGGGCGGCGATTTCGCCGTCACCGGCTTCGATGATATTTCCGAGGCGGCGGTGGCCGTACCGCCGTTGACCACGCTCACCGCCGACCCGCGCGAGCGTGGCCGCCAGGCTGCGGCGCTGCTGCTGCAGCGGCTGGACGAACCCGACGCGCCGCCTCGGCGCACGGTCGCGCCGGTGCAGTTGCGCATCCGCGAAAGCAGTGCCGCACGACCGAACTGATTCCTTCCGCATACCCCTTCCACGCAACAACGACCTTCCGCGCATCGAGGCGCGTACCGCATGCCGATCTCCGCAACGCCCCGTCCATCGGGTTCTTCGGGCAACGCACCCGCCGTCACCAACGGCAAGGCGTTGGCTGTCGTGACCACGATCTTCTTCATGTGGGGCTTCCTGACCTGCCTCAATGACATCCTGATCCCGCACCTGAAGGCGGTGTTCGAACTGAACTACGCCAAGGCGATGCTGGTGCAGTTCACCTTCTTCGGTACTTACTTCCTGATGTCGCTGCCGGCGGGCCGCCTGGTGGCGGCGCTGGGCTACAAGAAGGGCATCGTGGCTGGACTGGTGATCGCCGGCATTGGCGCGCTGGGCTTCTGGCCGGCGGCCGAACTGCGCGTGTACGGCGCCTTCCTCGGTGCGTTGTTCGTACTGGCCACGGGCATTACCGTGCTGCAGGTCGCCGCCAACCCGTACGTCGCGCTGCTGGGCCCGGAACAGACCAGTTCCAGCCGCCTGACCCTGGCGCAGGCGCTGAACTCGCTGGGCACGGCCATCGCGCCGATCTTCGGCGGCATGCTGATCCTGTCCAACACTGTCAAGAGCGCTGACGACATCGCGGCGCTGCCGGCGGCCGAGCAGCTGGCCTACCGTGCCGCCGAGGCGCAGGCCGTGCAGGGACCGTACGTGGGCCTGGCCGTGGCGCTGGTGCTGCTGGCGCTGTTCGTGTTCCTGTTCCGCCTGCCGGCGCTGAGCGACGCCACCGAGCAGGCCGACCAGGGCCACCACCACAGCTACCTGGATGCGCTGCGCAAGCGCCACCTGCTGCTGGGCGTGCTGGGCATCTTCTTCTACGTCGGCGCTGAGGTGTCGATCGGCAGCTTCCTGGTCAACTACCTGTCGATGCCCAACATCGGTGGCTTCAGCGAACAGGAAGCCACGCACTACGTGTCGGCCTACTGGACGATGGCGATGATCGGCCGCTTCGCGGGTTCAGCGCTGCTGGCGCGCTTCTCGCCCAGCCGCCTGCTGGCGATCTTCGCGCTGGTCAACGTGGCGCTGCTGGTCACGACCATGCTGAGCTCCGGCAACATCGCGCTGTACTCGGTGGTGGCGATCGGCCTGTTCAACTCGATCATGTTCCCGACCATCTTCGCGCTGAGCATCGAGCGCCTGGGGCCACTGACCAACAAGGGCTCCAGCCTGCTGATCATGGCCATCGTCGGCGGTGCCGTGGTGCCGTACCTGCAGGGCGTCCTGGCCGACCACATCGGTGTGCAGGCCAGCTTCATCCTGCCGCTGCTGTGCTACGGCTACATCATTTTCTACGGACTGGTCGGCGCGCGTACGCCGGCCTCCGAAACGCAGGGAGGCTGAGTCCGGAATGGGTGGCATCGTTTGCTTCGGCGAAATTTTGATCGATCTACTAGCGCAGCCGCCGGCCTCGGCCGACACGCCGCGCGCCTTCCTGCAGTACGCCGGTGGTGCACCGGCCAACGTTGCCGTTGCGGCCGCACGGTTGGGTGCGAAGACGCAGTTCGTCGGCACGCTGGGCCGCGACATGTTCGGCGACTTCCTGGCCGACAGCCTGGTCGAGCACGGCGTGGGCACGGATTACATCGTGCGTACCGATGCGGCCAAGACCGCACTGGCCTTCGTCGCACTGGATGCCAGCGGCGAGCGCAGCTTCAGCTTCTATCGCCCGCCGGCAGCCGACCTGCTGTTCCGTGACAGCGACTTCCAGGCGGCGTGCTTCGACAGCGCACAGTGCTTCCATGTCTGTTCCAACAGCCTGACCGAAGCGGCCATCGCCGAGGCGACCTTCGCCGGCATGGATCGCGCGCGCGCGGCTGGCGCGGTGGTCAGCCTCGACCTCAATCTGCGTCCGGCGCTGTGGCCGGCGAACGAGGACCCGACACCGCGCCTGTGGCAGGCGCTGGAACGCGCCGACCTGGTCAAGCTGTCGCGCGAGGAGCTGGACTACCTGGCCGCGCCGCTGGGTGCCGATGGCGAGGCAGCGGTACTGCGGCGCCTGCTCGCTGCGCGCGCGCGCTGGGTGATCGTCACCGACGGTGCGGCCACGCTGCACTGGTACACGCGCGACAACCACGGCACGATCACAAGCTTCCGCGTGGCTACCGTCGACACCACGGCGGCTGGCGATGCTTTCGTCGGTGGCGTGCTGGTTGGGCTGCTGGAGCGCGGCGGCGCCGGTGCCGGTTTTGCCGCCTTCTGCAAGGACCCGGAGGCGATCACCGCCACGCTGCGCTTCGGTGCTGCGGTCGGTGCGCTGGCTGTTACCCGCAAGGGCGCGTTCGCCGCGATGCCCTCGCTCGATGAAGTGCAGCAGCTGCTGCAGGCCCAGGACATTACCGCATGAGCACCTCCCCCGACTTCCGTTCACCCGCGTTCCTGCGCGCGCACATCGCCGATACGATGGCGTTCTACCACCCGCGGTGCATCGATCCGAACGGTGGCTTCTTCCACTACTTCCGTGACGACGGCAGCATCTACGACGCCAACCATCGCCATCTGGTGAGCAGCACGCGTTTCGTCTTCAACTACGCGATGGCCTACCGCGAATTCGGCAACGCCGAGTACCGTGAGGCGGTCGAGCACGGCGTGCGCTACCTGCGCGAGGTGCACCGCAACCCGGCCACCGGCGGTTACGCCTGGACCCTGCGCGACGGCAAGGTCGAGGACGACATGAACCACTGCTACGGCGTGGCGTTCGTGCTGTTGGCCTACAGCTGCGCACTGAAGGCCGGTCTCGAACAGGCCCGCGCATGGATGGACGAGACCTGGCAGCTGCTGGAAGCGCGCTTCTGGGAGCCCCAGCACGGCCTCTACAAGGACGAAGCCGATGGGCAGTGGAACTTCACCGGCTACCGTGGCCAGAACGCCAACATGCACATGTGCGAGGCGATGCTGGCCGCCTTCGAGGCCAGCGGCGAACAGCGCTATGTGGAGCGCGCGCTGCAGCTGGCCGACAACATGACCCGTCGCCAGGCCGCCAAGGCCGGTGGCCTGGTGTGGGAGCACTACGATTCCAACTGGGAGATCGACTGGGACTACAACCTGGACGACCCCAAGCACCTGTTCCGCCCGTGGGGCTTCCAGCCGGGCCACCAGACCGAATGGGCCAAGCTGTTGTTGATCCTGGACCGCCATGTGCAGGTCGACTGGCTGGTGCCGACCGCGCAGCACCTGTTCGACGTGGCCGTGGCGCGCAGCTGGGACGAGACGCGGGGTGGCCTGTACTACGGTTTCGCGCCGGAGTCGCGCCGGCAGCCGGGCATGGATGGCGCCCCGATCGGTGGCGACAGTTTCGTCTGCGACGACGACAAGTATTTCTGGGTGCAGGCGGAGACGCTTGCGACCGCCGCACTGATGGCCAAGCGTACCGGCGATGACCGCTATTGGCAGTGGTACGAGCGTATCTGGGCGTATTCGTGGGAACACTTCGTCGATCACCGGTACGGCGCCTGGTTCCGCATCCTCGATGCCGACAATCGCAAGTACAGCGACGAGAAGAGCCCGGCCGGCAAGGTGGATTACCACACCATGGGTGCGTGCTACGAAGTGTTGAACGTGGTGCGTTGAGGTTGGCGCGCCGGGCATGGCCCGGCGCTGCCGTGAACTGGACTTGCAGGTAGCGCCGGACCATGCCCGGCGGAAAGACAGGAGCATCCCGTGCATCGCCTTCCCCTCGTTGTCCGCCTGCTCCTGCTGCTGATCGCGGCGTCCGCCTTCCCGGTCGCTGCCACGCCGCTGCAGGCACAGTGGGAGTTCCGTATGCTGCCCGGCGACGCGCAGGGCGCCGCTCATCCAGGTCTGCAGCAATGGCGGGCGGCGACGGTGCCGGGCAGCGTGCACACCGACCTGCTGGCTCACGAACTGATCCGTGATCCGTATGTCGGCGCACCAGAGGCCGAACTGCAATGGATCGGCCTGGCCGCCTGGGAGTACCGCGCCCGCTTCGACGTGGATGCGGCGACGCTGGCCAAGCCCAATGCCGAGCTGCGCTTCGACGGTCTGGATACCTACGCCGACGTCAGCCTCAACGGCAAGCCGCTGCTGCGCGCGGACAACGCGCACCGGACCTGGCGCGCGCGCGTGAATGGGCGCCTGCGGGCCAGGGACAATGAACTGCAGATCGTGTTCCGTTCGCCGATCCGCACCCTGCTGCCGGGCGTGCGGGCAATGCCGCACAAGATCGCTGGCAACTACCCGTCGCCGTATGGCGATGAGCCGAAGGACGCGATGGTCGGCAACTTCGCGCGCAAGCCGGCCTACCACTTCGGCTGGGACTGGGGTCCGCGCTATGTCACCGCCGGCGTCTGGCGCGGAATCGATCTGCAGGCTTGGGACGCGTACCGCCTGACCGATCTTGCGGTGCGCACGGATGCATTGAGCGCGGAGCAGGCGAAGCTGGCCGTGCTGCTGCAGGTGGAGCAGGGCGCGGCGGCGGGCTCGGCCGTGGTGACTGTGGATGTGCGCGATCCGCAGGGCCGCAACGTGGCCCAGGTGCAGCGCACGGTGCTGCTGAAGCCCGGCCAGAACAGCATCGAGGTTCCGGTTGAACTGGCCGATCCGCGGCGCTGGTGGCCAGCCGGCCACGGTGCGCAGGACCGCTACATGGTGCAGGCCCGCCTGGACCAAGGTGGCACGCCGGAGCTGGCGCGCGAACAGCGCATCGGCCTGCGCACGGTCGAACTGCGCCGCGAGGAAGACCGCAAGGGCGGGCAGGGCTTTGCCTTCGTCATCAACGGCGTGGAGATCTTCGCCAAGGGCGCCAACGTCATTCCGTTCGATGCCTTCCCCGCGCGCGTCGATACCGCACGCCTGCGCCAGGTGCTGACGGCCGCGCGCGACGCCAACATGAACATGCTGCGCAACTGGGGCGGCGGCTACTACGAGGAGGACGCGTTCTTCGACATCGCCGACGAACTGGGCCTGCTGGTGTGGCAGGACTTCATGTTCGGCGGCGGCATGCAGCCGGGCTACGATCCGGCGTTTCGTGCCAACGTGGTGGCCGAAGCACGCGACAACGTACGTCGTCTGCGCCATCACCCCAGCATCGTGCTGTGGTGTGGCAACAACGAGGAAGAAACCGCCTGGAAGGACTGGGGCCACGGCCGCGACCTGAAGGCGGCCGACCCGGCATTTGCGGCGAAGGTCTGGCAGGGCTACGTCGACCTGTTCGGCAACGACCTGCGCCAGGTTGTGGGCGAGGAGGGGCTGGGCGTGCCGTACTGGTCCAGCTCGCCCAGCAACGACCTTGACGAGAACGCCAACGATTCAACGCGTGGCGACAAGCACTACTGGCAGGTCTGGGGCAATCCGGCGCTGCCGGTGCAGGCCTACCTGCGTGAGACGCCGCGCTTCATGTCCGAGTACGGGCTGCAGGCGTGGCCGTCGGTGGCGACGGTGGACCAGATCGCCACCCGCGCCGAACAGCGCATCGACAGCCCGGTGATCCGCGCGCACCAGAAATTCATGGCCGGCGAGGGCAACAGCCGCCTGCTGCACTACATCGAACTGGGTTACGGCACGCCGAAGGACTTCGAGGACTTCGTCTATCTCAGCCAAGTGATGCAGGCCGATGGCATCGCACTGGCGGCGCTGCATCATCGCGCCTCGCGGCCATACACGATGGGTTCGCTGTACTGGCAGCTCAACGATGTCTGGCCCGGCGCCTCGTGGTCCAGCGTGGACTATTTCGGCCGCTGGAAGGCGCTGCACTTCGCCGCGCGGCGTTTCTTCGCGCCAGTGACGGTGGCAGCGCTGCGCGACGAGGGCAGCACGCGGGTGCGCCTGATCAATGATGGCGCCTCACTGGAAGCGCGCTGGCGTCTGCGGGTGATGGACGTGGAGGGGAAGGTGCTGCGTCGTCGCGAGGAAACGGTGACGTTGGTGGCGGCGGGTGTCACCTCGATGGGCGATTTCAGCGATGCAGAGCTGCTGGCCGGTGCCGACCCGACGCGTACGGTGGCGGTGTTCGAGTTGCTGCAGCAAGGCGACGTGAGCGCGCGGCAGGTGGTCGGTTTCGTTGAGGCCAAGGACCAGCTGTTGCCGCGGCAGAAACCCAAGGCCACGTTGTCCATCGAAGGGGACCACTATCGTCTGCGGCTGGAAAGCGCGGCGTACGTGCGCGCGGCGTGGATCGACTTCGGCGCGCTGGATGTGCAGGTCGAAGACAACCTGCTGGACCTGCTGCCGGGCGAAACACGTGATATCGCGGTGCGCGGCCCGGTGGATCTGGTTACCCTGCGCGAAGCGCTGAAGGTGAAGACCCTCAACGACCGTTGAGGGGTTTCCCGCTTTGGTAGGTGCCAACCTTGGTTGGCACACCAGCAGCATGCCAACCAAGGTTGGCACCTACCATTTTGCTTACAGCTGGATCTGCTGGAAATTCTCGACTCGTTCGTGGCCGTTGGCGGCCTGGCCGGTACGCGGCATCGGGTAATCATCCAGGCGATCGATCAGGCGGGTCTGCAACCCGGCTTCGCGGGCGGCATCCAGTTCTTCCACCACATCGGACAGGAACAGGATCTCGCCGGCCGGTACGCCGATGGCCTGCACGATGCGGCGGTAGCTGTCGGCCTCGCGCTTGCCGCCGACTTCGGTATCGAACCAGCCCGACACCAGCGGGCTGAGGTCGCCGGCGTCGCTGAACCCGAAGAACAGCTTCTGCGCCGGCACCGAACCGGAGGAGTACACGTACAGCGGCAGGCCGGAAGCGTGCCAGCCCTTCAGCACCGGCGCCACTTCCGGGTAGAAGTGCGCGGTGTAGTCGCCACGGCGGTATCCTTCGTCCCAGATCAGCCCCTGCAGCGCCTTCAGGGCGGTGTGCTTGCGGTCCTGGTCGATCCAGCCCTGCAGCGTCTCGGCTACCAGATTGTCCTTGCAGGCACCGCCGATCTCGGTAGCCACCGCGTCCAGCCAGCGGCGGACTTCAGGCTGCTGGCCATGCTCGGCGACAAACGCGGGCAACGCCTTGCGCGCATAGGGGAACAGCACGTTCTTGACGAACGAGATGCTGCTGGTGGTGCCTTCGATGTCGGTCAGGATGACGCGGGCTTGCATGGATCAGGACGCCTGGGTGGGTACGTAACGAGGGAACTTCTGCGCGATGTCGGTGCCGGTGAAATGGCCGACCCAGCCGTCCGGCTCGGTGAAGAAGCGGATCGCCACGAAGCTGGGTTCCTCGCCCATGTCGAACCAGTGGGTGGTGCCATCGGGCACGGCGATCAGGTCGTCCTTCACGCATTCGATCTCATAGACCTTGTCACCCACGTGCAGGGTGAACAGGCCCGAGCCAGCAACGAAGAAGCGCACTTCGTCTTCCTTGTGGAAGTGCTCGTCGAGGAACTTCTTGCGCAGCTCGGCGCGATTCGGGTTGTCCGGGGCGATCGAGGCTACGTCCACGCTCTTGAAGCCGCGCTCGGCGACCAGGCGGTCGATGTCAGCGCGGTAGGCGGCGAATACTTCCTCCTGGCTGGCGCCCGGTGCGACGGGCGCGGTGGCCTGCCAGCGCTCGAAGGTGACGCCGATCTTCTGCAGCTCGGCAGTGATGACCGCGCCGTCCTGGGTGTCCAGCAGCGGCGAATCGGGGCGGGTGTCGTCGTAGATGCGCAGTCGGCTCATGGCGGCAGCTTGAACGTCTCGGGGGGAAGACAGGGTAGCAGGGTGGGTGTAGGGCGCAGATTCCGGATCGGCATCTGCACCTGCGCGCCGGTTCAGCCGCGCAGCCTGCGCAGCTCCAGTTCGCAGTGGAACAGGAACTCGAACGCTTCCAGGTGGCGGCGTGCCTCGGCCATGTCGCGGCCCCAGGCGTACAGGCCGTGGCCATCGATCAGATAGCCCCACAGGTTCTGCCGGTCGAGCAGGTCATCGACCTGCTTCGACAGCACGTTCATGTCCTGGGTGTTGGCGAACACCGGCACATCGATGGCCATTTCGTGGGTACTGTTGCCGGCGAAGGCCTTCAACAGCTCGTAGCCTTCCAGGCGGATATGACCCTGCGGCGCGTACAGGCGCGAGGCGATGGTCTGCACCGGAGAGTGCGTATGCAGCACGCAGCCGACCTCCGGGAAGCGGCGGTACAACTGGGTGTGCAGCAGGGTCTCGGCGGACGGGCGCAGCGGACGGCCGACGGCCTGGCCGTCGAAGTCCACCACCATGATGTCGTCCTCGATCAGGCGGCCCTTGTCCTTGCCGGACACCGTGATCGCCGCGTGGCGATCGTCCAGGCGGTGGGAGAAGTTGCTGCTGGTGGCCGGGGTCCAGCCGGCATGGGCCAGTTCGCGGACGTTGTCGATCAGCAGCTGGGCCAGTTCGCTCAGGCGCGCGGTGTCGTAGGGGAAGGTGGGGGCGTTCATGCCGACGATTTTACTGGATTCGGCCAACGGCTGAGCCCCTCGTGGCGGGTCGTATAGAGCGGTTCATGGGCGGGGCGGGGCAGGTGGGCCGTGCAGGGGACGCTGCAAGTACGTCCCTGTAAGCTCGATGGCGCCATCCATGGCGCCAGCGCCCCTACACGGCCCACCCGCCCCGCCTCTGACAGGTTCCGGTGTACGGCCGGCCACGGAGTGAAGAAGGAAAAGCGAAAAGCGGGTCGCGGCGCTGCGCTTGCTCGGAGCCGAGCATGGCTCGGCTCTACAGGGAATTCATCGACCGGAGAGAATTCATCTCTCAGACGCAATTCATCCACGCATGGCGTGGATCTACCGGACGTGCCAGGAGACTGTCGGAGGCGGGGAGGGGGGAGGTTGCGGGGGCGTGAGCCGCATGGATGCGGCGACCGAGCTTACAGGGATGTACTTGCAGCGTCCCCCGCAATCTCCCCCCTCCTCGCCAAACCCTCAGTCCAGCTGTTGCTGTTGACGTTGCTCCAGCGGGTGCAGGGCCGCAGGCCCTGCAATGCAAAAAACCCTACTTCACACGCAGCCGGCTGTGCCTGAAGCCGTAGCAGAAATAGATCACGAAACCGACGAAGGTCCAGACGCCCATCAGCATCCAGTTGTGCATCGTCATCGCCGACAGCAGGGCAACGCAACTCAGCACGCCCAGGCTGCAGATCAGCCAGGCCATCGGCATGCGGAACGGGCGCGGCAGGTCCGGCTGGGTGCGGCGCAGGATCAGCACGCCGGCACACACCGCCGCGAACGCGATCAGCGTGCCCATCGAGGTCAGCTCGCCAAGGATGTCCAGTGGGAACAGCGCCGCCAGCAGCGCGATGCCGATGCCGGTGATCACCGTGTTGATGTGCGGGGTGCGGTACTTCGGGTGGATCCTGGTGAACACCGGCGGCAGCAGGCCGTCGCGCCCCATGATCATGAAGATGCGCGGCTGGCCGATGATCATCACCAGTACCACCGAGGACAGGCCGACCAGCGCGCCGACCTCGACCACCCAGCGCAGCCAACCCAGCTGCGGATGCGCGGCCACCGCGGTCACCACCGGTTCGTCGGTGCCCAGCAGCTGGAACGGCACCAGGCCGGTCATCACCGCCGCCATCGCGATGTAGAGCACGGTGCAGACCACCAGCGACAGCATCATGCCGATCGGCATGTCGCGCTGCGGATTCTTCGATTCCTGCGCCGCCACCGACACCGCCTCGAAGCCGATGTAGGCGAAGAACACCATCGCCGCGCCACGCAGCACGCCTTCCATGCCGTACTTGCCGGGGCCTTCATTGGCTGGGATGAACGGCGTCCAGTTGCTGGTGTCCACGTACTTCCAGCCGACCACGATGACCAGCAGGATCAGGCCGGTCTTGAGCACGACCATCGCCATGTTCATTGCCGATGACTTGCTGATGCCGACGTAGCACAGCCAGGTCAGCAGCAGTACCAGCGCAGCGGCCGGCAGGTTGGCGATCGCGCCGGTGGGGCGCAGCTGTGCATCGAGTGGCGCACTGACCAGCGCCGCCGGTAGATGGATGTCGAACTGGCTGAGCAGGCTGAGGAAATAGCCGGTCCAGCTGACCGCCACCGCCGACGCAGAGACGCCGTACTCAAGCACCAGCATCCAGCCGATGAACCAGGCCGACAGTTCGCCGAAGGTGGCGTAGGTATAGGTATAGGCGCTGCCGGAAACCGGCACCATCGAGGCGAACTCGGCGTAGGCCAGCGCGCAGAAGGCGCAGCAGATGGCGGCCAGCACGAACGACAGCATGATCGCGGGGCCGGCGTGATTGGCGGCGGCCTGGCCGGTGATGACGAAGATGCCGCCGCCGATCACGGCACCGATGCCGAGGGCGGTCAGGCCCCAGGGGCCGAGGTGGCGGCGCAGGCTCAGGCCGTTGGCGTCTTCATGGGCGGCATGCGGGTGCTTGGTGGCCCACAGTTGCTTGAACATGTCTGGTGGTCTTGTCGAAGCGCGCCGTGTCTGGCGCGCGGGGAAAACGGACGGGCCGGCACAGGGCCGGCCCGTAGGCGGATCAGGGTGACTTGGCCAGCTTGCTGTTGCGCATGCCATAGCCGAGATAGATCAGCATGCCCAGCACGGTCCAGCCGACGAACAGGTGCCAGTGCACCACGAACGCCTGCCAGAACAGGAACAGGCAGGCCGCAGCGCCAAGCGGGCAGATGATCCACACCGCCGGCACGCGGAACGGGCGGTGGATCTCCGGCTTGGTATAGCGCAGCACCAGCACGCCGATGCAGACCGTGGCGAAAGCCAACAGGGTGCCCATCGACACCAGTTCGCCCAGCACGTTCAGCGGCACCAGGCCGGCCAGTGCGGCGGCGATCACGCCGACCACGATCGTGGCCCAATAGGGGGTGCGGAAACGAGCGTGGACCTTGCCGAAGAACTTCGGCAGCAGGCCGTCGCGGGAAATGGTGTAGGCGATGCGGGTCTGGCCCATCATCATCACCAGCACCACCGAGGACAGGCCGGCGATGGCGCCGATCTCGACCAGGGTCTTCAGCCAGGACAGGGTCGGGTAGGGCTCCAGCGCGGTGGCCACCGGCTTGTCGGTGCCCAGCAGGTGGTACGGCATCATGCCGGTCAGCACCGCGCAGACGATGATGTAGACGATGGTGCACACGGCCAGCGAGCCGAGCAGGCCGATCGGCATGTTGCGCTGGGGATCCTTGGTTTCGCCGGCGGCGGTGGAGACCGCGTCGAAGCCGATGTAGGCGAAGAACACGATGGTGGCGGCGCGGAAGATGCCGCTCCAGCCGAACTCACCCGGCACGCCGGTGTTTTCCGGAATGAAGGGCTGCCAGTTGGCCGGATCGATGTGGGCCGCGCCGATGCCGATGAACAGGCAGATGACGGTGACCTTGATCGCCACGATGATGGCGTTGACGAACGCCGACTGGGTCACGCCCACGTACAGCAGGCCGGACACCGCCGCCACGATCAGCACCGCCGGCAGGTTGAACAGCTTGCCGGAAGAGACGAACTCGCTGCCGGTCCAGGCGATGGGCGCGGCGCTGAGCAGGTCCGGGAAGGGCATGTGCAGCGTGGTGGTGATGAAGCTGATCAGGTAGGCCGACCAACCCACCGCGACCGACGCCGAGGCGAACAGGTACTCCAGCACCAGGCACCAGCCGATGAACCAGGCCATGCCCTCGCCGAGGGTGGCGTAGGAGTAGGAGTAGGCACTGCCGGAGACCGGCATCATCGCCGCGAACTCGGCGTAGCACAGGCCCGCCAGGGCACAGGCGAAACCGGCCAGCACGAAGGACAGCATCACCGCCGGGCCGGCGTGGTTGGCCGCGGCCTGGCCGGTCAGCACGAAGATACCAGCGCCGATCACCGCACCCACGCCCAGCAGGATGAGGTGTTTAGCCGTGAGGGTCCGTTTCAACGTGGCTTCGCCGTCCAGGCTGCCTTCGATGGGTTCGCCGGCATCGACGTGCCCGGCCGGCTGGACCGGCTTGACCCTCAACAGAGCTTTCAGCATGCAGTACTTCCTAATGATCGGATGGGGTGGGCCGCCGATACGTTGCCGGCAACCTTGAATGGTGAAGGCCGTGCGAACGGCCCGCTGTACCTTAGCCAAAGCTGAAGCCAACGCACAAGCGCAATCGCAACAATGAACGGCGATAATGAGCAGTATTTTTCCGAACCGCCCCCATTCATGCGCCAGATCGCCGAAACCCTTGCCGTGCTTGATGATCGCCTGCGCGGTCTGTTGCGGGACTATGCCCGCCGCGAGCCCGCCCACGACGCACTGGCTGCCGAATTCGGCACATTGCTGGACGATCCAGAAGATCCGTTCCGTCGCGAACGGCTGGCCGGGCATTTCACCGCCAGCTGCTGGCTGGTCAGTGCCGACGGCCAGCGCCTGCTGCTCACCCATCACCGAAAGCTGCAGCGCTGGCTGCAGCTGGGCGGTCACGCCGACGGCGACCGTGATCTGGCGCAGGTGGCGCTGAAGGAAGCCGAGGAGGAGTCCGGGCTGAGCGGCCTGGTACTGGAAGACCCGGCCATCTTCGATCTGGACAAGCATTGGATTCCGGAGCGCAAGGACGTGCCGGGGCACTGGCACTACGACGTGCGTTTCGTGATCCGGGCGCTGGGTGGCGAGGCCTTCGTGCTCAGCGAGGAATCGCTCGACCTGGCCTGGCGGCAGGTGACCGAAGTCGCGGCCGACCCCGAATCGGATGAATCCATGCAGCGCATGGCGCGCCGCTGGCTGGCACGTTGATGCTCTCGGACGGCTGTGCCGCGTTTGTTGCGGCTCATGCGTGTGGCGAGGCGAAGCAGGATGCTGCCCTTGCGATGATCAAGGCTGCATTGCCAGTCATCACATCCATCGACTGGGAGCGCGTGCCATCACGCCTGGAGGTCCCCGGGGTGGGGCGGGAGCGGCTGGCGCAGGAGTTGAGCGACATTGCAGATGCTGTTGGCTTGCCAAGCGAGGCTGCGTTGACGGTTGTCCAGGTGGATGGGGCGGTACCTTCGCTGGGCAGCCGCCTGCAGGACTGGCTGGTTCATTCCGAGGAGCTGGATTTCGTCGATACGCTGTTCCTGTCGATGGAAGACAGGGTTCTGATCCATTGGGACTTTTACAAGAACCTCCACGCCGTAAGGTTCTGAGGTGTTCCATCCACGCATGGCGTGGATCTACTGCGGGATCGCGCGAAACGCCAGTAGATCCACGCCATGCGTGGATGGCGCGATGCCGGAAGCACTCCGCCGGGGTATGCCCGGCGACGCCTTGCTCAATACAGAATGCGCGTCCGCAGCGTGCCCGGAATCGCGGCCAGCTCGTCGCGCACGGCGGCGGCCTGTGCCTCGCTGGCGGTGATGTCGATCACCACGTAGCCCACCTTCGGGTCGGTACGCAGGAACTGGCCGTCGATGTTGACGTTGTGGCGCGAGAAGATCTCGTTGACCTTGGACAGTACGCCCGGCACGTTCTGGTGGATGTGCAGCAGGCGCAGGCTGTCTTCGTGTTCGGGCAGGGTCACTTCCGGGAAGTTGACCGCCGACAGGGTGCTGCCGTTGTCGCTGTAGCGCACCAGCTTGGCTGCCACTTCCACGCCGATGTTGTCCTGCGCTTCCAGCGTGCTGCCGCCGACGTGCGGGGTCAGGATCACGTTGTCGTGGCGGGTCAGCGGCGACTCGAAGATATCGCCGTTGCCCTTCGGTTCGACCGGGAACACGTCCAGCGCGGCACCGCCGACGTGGCCGCAGGCCAGCGCAGCATCCAGCGCATCGATGTCGACCACGGTGCCGCGCGCGGCGTTGATCAGGTGCGCACCCTTGCGCATCTTCGCCAGCTCGGTGCTGCCGATCATCCACTGCGTGGCCGGCGTCTCCGGCACGTGCAGGGTGACGATGTCGGCGCGCGCCAGCAGGTCGTCCAGGCTGGCCGCGGCACGCGCATTGCCCAGCGCCAGCTTGGTTTCCACGTCGTGGAAGATCACCTGCATGCCCAGCGATTCGGCCAGCACGCCGACCTGGGTGCCGATGTGGCCATAACCGATGATGCCCAGCGTCTTGCCACGCACTTCATGGCTGCCGCTGGCCGACTTCGACCAGCCGCCGCGATGGCATTCGGCGTTCTTCTGCGGGATGCCGCGGGTCAGCATGATCGCCTCGGCGATCACCAGCTCGGCCACGCTGCGGGTATTGGAATAGGGCGCATTGAACACCGGAATGCCGGCCAGTTCGGCCGCATCCAGGTCGACCTGGTTGGTGCCGATGCAGAAGCAGCCCACTGCGATCAGGCGCTTCGCCTCGGCCAGCACCTCGGCGCTGAGCTGGGTGCGCGAACGGATGCCGACAATATGTGCCTCGGCGATGCGCGCCTTCAATTCGTCCTCGGGCAGCGCCTTGGTGTGTGCCTCGATCTGGCTGTAGCCGGCGGCGCTGAACACCTCCACGGCGGTCTGGCTGACCCCCTCCAGCAACAGCACGCGGATATCCTGCTTCGGGAACGAGGTCTTCTTCGGCGACATGGGGCAACACGGCCAGTGGGACAGGGGCCAACCACTATGCCAGATCACGGCGCTCATGGTGCAGTGCGCAATTGGTTGCATCCGTAGCTATCTGCCTGTCTGCAGGGCTGGACGCTGGCGCGTGCCGCTGGCACGCTTGCCCGTTCTTCACGCCCCGCGCTGGACCGTCATGACCGATTCCCGCATTGCCTCGCTGCAGCAGGCCTGTCCCGGCCTGAAGCTGAAGACCGACCCGGCCGACCTGGAGCATTACGGGCGCGACTGGACCCGGCGCTGGACGCCGGCGCCGCTGGCGATCGCACTGCCGGCCACGGTCGAGGAGGTACAGGCGGTGATGCGCTGGAGTGCCGCCGAGGGCGTGGCGGTGGTGCCGTCGGGCGGCCGCACCGGCCTCTCGGGTGGCGCGGTGGCGGCCAACGGCGAGCTGGTGCTCAGCCTGGAGAGGATGAACAGGGCGCTGGACTACGACGCGGTCGATCGCACCCTGGTGGTGCAGGCCGGCATGCCGCTGGAGGCCGTGCACAACGCCGCGCTGGACCACGGCCTGATCTACCCGGTGGATTTCGCCGCGCGCGGCTCGTGCACGATCGGCGGCAACATTGCCACCAATGCCGGCGGCATCCGCGTGATCCGCTACGGCAACACCCGCGAGTGGATCGCCGGGCTGAAGGTGGTCACCGCCAGTGGCGAACTGCTCGAGCTCAACAAGGGCCTGATCAAGAACTCCAGCGGCTATGACTTCCGCCAGCTGTTGATCGGTTCGGAGGGCACGCTGGGCGTGATCGTCGAAGCCACCGTTAAGCTGACTGACCCGCCGCCGGCCAGCAACGTGATGCTGCTGGCAGTACCCAGCTTCGAAGTGCTGATGCAGGTGTTCGCCGCGTTCCGCGCGCGCCTGCAACTGCAGGCCTTCGAGTTCTTCACCGACCGCGCGCTGGAACATGTGCTGGCGCACGGCGCGCAGGCGCCGTTCGACGAGGTGCACCCGTACTACGTGGTCACCGAGTTCGCCGCCAACGACGAAGCGAAGGAAGCGGCGGCGATGGCGGCCTTCGAGGACTGCATGGGCAACGGCTGGGTCAGCGACGGGGTGATCAGTGCCAGCGACGCCCAGGCCGCCCAGCTGTGGCGCCTGCGCGAAGGCATCACCGAATCGCTGGCGCGCTACAAACCCTACAAGAACGACGTCTCGGTACGGATCTCGGCGATGCCGGCGTTCCTGGCCGAGACCCAGGCGCTGATCGGGCAAGCCTACCCGCACTTCGACGTGGTCTGGTTCGGCCACATCGGCGACGGCAACCTGCATATCAACGTGATCAAGCCCGACGACACCAGTGACGCCGATTTCGTGGCGCAGTGCGAGCACGTCACCAAGCTGCTGGCGCAGGTGCTGGCGCGTTTCGATGGCAGCATCTCGGCCGAGCATGGCATCGGCCTGGTCAAGAAGGGCTACCTGGACAGCACCCGCGGCCCGGCCGAAATCGCGCTGATGAAGGCGGTCAAACGCGCGTTCGATCCCCAAGCGCGGCTGAATCCCGGCAAGCTGTTTGACGCCTGAGCCGGGCAAATCCTTCACGCACCCGTTACGCTCCACCCATCCTCACAACCGGCTTCGAACCGATGACCCGTCCGCTTCTGCTGCTCGCCCTGCTGTCCCTGCCGCTGGCCGGCTTTGCTTCCAGCTTCGCCGGCACCTCGGCCGGTTCTGCCACCGGTGCTTCCTCCGGCTCCTCGGGCAGCAGCTCGGGTGACGACAAGGTGGTGCTGGCCGCGCGCGACGATGCCGCTGCGTTCGTTGCCAGCGACGGCCAGATCCGTGGCGCCCGCCTGCAGGCCGCACTGGCCCACCTGCGTGAGCAGAGCGCCGCCGCGCAGCAGCAGAGCGACCTGGAACTGGCCCGCACACTGCTGGCGCGTTGATCCGGCCTTCGGGTAGTGCCGGCCGCTGGCCGGCAATTCCATGACATCTGCACGGAACGCCGCCACGCTTGGCGTGGCTCTACTGCTGACCGCCCACGTCGCGTCTGCAGCTGATCGCCTGCAGCTTGATCCGTCCGGTCTCGATCCGGCGCAGCAGCGGCTCGCCAGCCAGACCCTGGCCGACGTGCAGTCACTATTGCCGGACGGCCTGCTGGCTGCGTTGCCGGCGCAGGTACGGGTGCGCTGGACGGATGACCTGCCGGTCGATGTGCATGGCCGCACCTTCGCTGGCCGTATCGCGTTGCGCCGGAGTCTGCTGGGCGACAGTGCGCCGGGCGCCCGGCGCGCACGCCGCAGCGCGCTGGTACACGAACTGACGCACGTCGCCGACCGTGGCGGTGCGAACTGGTCGCAGAGCATGCGATGGCGTGACCTCGCGGGTTGGCAGCGCAAGCCCTGGCATCTCGGCCGTGGCGACAACGACTTCCGTGACCGCAGCCCCGATGCGTATGAACTGAAGGACCCGGCCGAGTACCTGGCAGTGAACGCCGAGCATTTCGTGCTCGACAGCGAGTTCGCCTGCCGGCGCCCGGCACTGGCGCGGTGGTACCAGGCCCATTTCGGAACCCCGCCATCGCTGCCGCAGTCGCACTGCGCGACCGCGTTGCCCTTGCTGCAGGCCGAATCGGAAGAGGGGGCGGCATCGCTGCTGCAGCTCGACCCCGCGCGTGTCTACGCCGTGGATTACCTGTTCGCCGAAGGCAGCGCGCAGCCGATGAGCCGCTGGGGCCACAGCATGCTGCGATTGGTGATCTGCAGGCCCGGGCGCGCGCCGGGACCGGACTGCCGGCTGGATCTTGAATACCATCGCGTGCTGTCCTTCCGCGCGTTCGTGGGCGACGTACAGATATCCAACTGGCGCGGCTTGACCGGCGGCTACCCGTCGCGGCTGTTCGTGCTGCCGCTGCAGCAGGTGGTGGACGAGTACACCAAGGTCGAACTGCGCGGCCTGCAGTCGCTGCCATTGCGGCTGCAGCGCGATGAGATCGCCAGCCTGCTCGAGCGCACCGCCCAGGTGCACTGGAGCTATGACGGGCGCTATTACTTCGTCAGCAACAACTGTGCGGTGGAGACCGCCAAGCTGCTGCAGGCCGGAGTGCCGCGGCTGGGCGAGGCCGGGCTGGCCCAGCTGAGTCCGCGTGGTCTCAAGCGCCGGCTGGCGCGGCTGGGCATGCTCGACGAGCGGGTACTCACGGACCGCAACGCCGCGCAGGCACAGGGGTATTACTTCGCTTCCGCGCGCGACCACTACCAGCAGTTGTTCACAGTGGCGGCGACCCAGCTGAGCCTGCCTGCCCGCGATGTGCGCGGCTGGTTGAAGCTGCCGGCGGAACAACGGGCACCGTGGCTGCTGAAGGGCGACCTGCGCGCCAGTGCCGGCCTGCTGTTGCTGGAACAGGCCGCACAGCGGCGTGCCGAGCTGCGGGCACGCGATGTGCTCAAGCGGCAGCTGCTGGCTGCTGCGGACAGCGCGGAAACCCGCAGCCTGCGCGGCCTGCTGGCGCAGAGTGGGCAGTGGTTGCGCCCGGGGACGCTGCTGCAGGACGGCGGCTATGGGTTGCCGCTGGGCGACGAGCAGGTACTGCTGTCTGCGGCCGTGGCCACTGCCAGTGCGCAGGCGGTACCGGCATGGCAGGCATTGCGTGTGCAGCTTCGCCAGCAGTTGCCGGCGCAGCAGCGTGAGGAAATGGATGCGATCGACGCCAATCTGGCCGCGCTGGGAGCACACCTGCGCACGCAGGCCGCTGGTCCGGCTACTGGCGCGGCAGTTCGATGACGAAACGGCTGCCGCCGCAGCTGCCGGGCGTGCAGCAGGCACGGCCACCATGTGCATCGGCGATGGCCTTGACCACCGCCAGGCCAAGCCCGCTGCCACCGCCCTGGCGCGAACGTGAGCCGTCGGCGCGCATGAACGGAGTGAAGATGTCGGCATGCAGTCCGGGATCGATCCCCGGGCCTTCATCCTCGATGGCCACCTGCACATGGCCCGGCGTGTCATGCACGGCGATGCGCACCTTGCCTGGGCTGGCATAGCGACGCGCGTTCTCCAGCAGCGCCAGCAGCGCCTGGCGCAGGCGCGTGGGATCACAGTGCGCGTTGTGTTCCTCGCGGCTGGTTTCCAGTTCCAGCACGAAGCCCGCAGCGCGGAACTGCGGGTCGACCAGCGTCATCACCGAATGCACCTCGGCCACCACGTCGGTGCGTGCGCGACGCACGTCCAGCCGCGCATTGTCGGACAGGCTCAGCACGCGCAGATCTTCAATCAGTCGCGACAGCCCTTCGACCTGGGCGAGCAGGCTGCGGAACTGCGACTCGTCCGGCTGGAACACGCCCTCGGCCAGTCCCTGCAGGCGGCCGCGCAGGATCGTCACCGGAGTACGCAGCTCATGTGCGATGGCCGCATGCCACATCGCGCGCTCGCTCTCCATGTGCTGCAGGCGGCGCGCCATCGCATTGAAGTCCTCAACCAGGGTTGCCACTTCGCCCGGCGAATTCTCCTCGACGTTGGCGCGCGCCCCAAGGTCACCGCTGGCGAGCGCACGCACGCTGTCCACCAGCGAATTCAACGGCGACAGGATGCGGTGGGCGAGGCGGAACGAGGCGGCGATGGCCAGCGCCAGGCCGGTCAGGATCACGCCCACCATCCATGCAAGCTCCGGCCCGGTCGGCAGCCAACTTTCCGGCTCTTCGGTACTTCCGGGGAAGAACTCGACCAGCACCGCGTACAGCAGCCACGACGACAGGATCATCATCACGATGACGCCGATCACCATCAGCGACATCGAGACGATGATGTGGCGGCTGAGCCCGGAACGGCGCAGTCGGGCCATCAGCGGTCAGCCATCAACCGGTAGCCGACGCCGCGCACACTGGCCGGAACATTGACCATGCCCACTTCGTCCAGCTTGCGGCGCAGCTTGCTGACATGGCTGTCGACAGTGCGCTCCAGCGCTTCGCTTTCCGGCAGGCATTCGTGCATCAGCTCGCTGCGGCTGAAGATGCGGGTCGGTGCCAGCGCCATGCAGTGCAGCAGCTTGAACTCGGTGAGCGTGAGCAGCACTTCGTGACTATAGCCTTCGCCCTCCACGTGCACGGCGTGGGTGGCCGAGTCGATCAGCAGCGGGCCGACGCGCAGCGCAGTGGGCGCGTCCACGCGCGAGGCGCGCAGCGTACGCCGCAGCACCGCGCGCACGCGCGCCGCCACCTCGGCCGGGTTGAACGGCTTGACCACGTAGTCGTCGGCACCCATGCGCAGCGCGGTCAGCTTGTCCAGGTCCTGGTCCAGCGCGGTCAGCATGATCACCGGCGTCTCACCACGCTGGCGCAGCTGGGTCAGCACGCTCCAGCCATCCAGGCGTGGCAGCTGTACATCGAGCAGGACCAGGTCGGGGCGGGCGCTGCGATGCAGGTCCAGTGCGCTATGGCCATCGGCCGCGCGCAGCGTGCGCAGTCCTTCGCGTTCCAGGTAGGCGCTGAGAATATCGGCGATCTCGGCCTCATCCTCGACGATCAGGACCAGGGCGGCGAGGGCGGGGGAGGCATGCATGCAGGGGCGGGGCCGTAAGGTGCTTGCCTCCATCGTATCTCCACAGTTCCTCCATCGAAACCCCATCATTGCCACGCACACTGCGCGCTTCAGAACCTATCCGCCGCCTGCGCGGCATTGTGCACAGCAATGAGAACCTTCAGGACTCCGGTCGCGTTGATCGCGGCCCTCGCCCTGGCCATGACGGCCTGCTCAACCCCCGAAGCCACTCCCGAAGCCGCACCGCGTGTCAGCGTGGTCACCGTCGGCCCGCAGGTGGTACAGCGCGATGACGAACTGCCCGGCCGCGTGGCTGCCGTGCGCACCGCACAGATCCGTGCCCAGGTGGGCGGCATCGTGCAGCGCCGCCTGTTCGACCAAGGCGCAGAAGTGAGCGCCGGCCAGGCCCTGTTCCAGATCGATCCGGCGGCGTTCCGTGCAGATGTTGATTCGGCACTGGCAGCCCTTCAGCGCAGCGAAGCGGCGCTGGGCCGCAGCCGCGTGCAGTCGCAGCGCCTGCATGCGCTGGCCGCCGCACAGGCGGTCAGCCAACAGCATCGCGACGATGCCAGTGCCGAGTACGAACAGGCCCGTGCCGCGGTGAACGAAGCGCGCGCGATCCTGGCCCGTCGCCAGCTTGACCTGCGCTATGCCACGGTCAGCGCGCCGATTGCCGGCCGCATCGACCAGGCGCTGGTGACCGAAGGCGCACTGGTGGGCGTGGCCGATGCCGAGCCGATGGCAGTGGTGCAGCAGATCGACCAGGTCTACGTCGATGTGCGCCAACCGGCGGCGCAGCTGGAGTCTCTGCAGCGCAGTGCCGCCGGTGGCGGCGAGCTGCCGGTGACGATCATCGGTGCCAGCGGCAAGCCACTGCCCGAACGCGGCCAACTGCTGTTCTCCGGCATCAATGTCGATGCGCGAACCGGTGATGTCATCCTGCGCATCCTGGTCGACAACCCGCAGCGACAGCTGCTGCCCGGCATGTACGTGCGCGCGAGGGTGCCACGTGGCGCGCCGGCCAGTGCATTGACCGTGCCACAGCAGGCGGTGCTGCGCAGCGCCGGTGGCCAGGCCTATGCCTGGGTGATCGGCGCCGACGGCAAGGCGGTGATCCGCACGCTGGAAGTGGACGGCAGTGTCGATCGCCAGTGGCTGGTGCGCACGGGCCTGAAGGCCGGCGAGAAGGTGGTGGTCGAGGGCCAGGAGCGCCTGCAGGAAGGCGTGGTGGTCGATGCGCGCGACTGGCAGATGCCGGTCGCCAGCGCCGGTGCAGTGCAGGCCGGCAGCAAGGGCTGAGCCCTTCCGGGGCCGGTCCCTCCAGGGAAATCCAACATGGCACGTTTCTTCATCGATCGCCCGGTGTTCGCCTGGGTGCTGGCGATCTTCATCATCCTGGCCGGCGTGCTGGCGATCCCGCGGCTGGCGGTGGAGCGCTATCCAGCAGTCGCCCCGCCCAGCGTCAGCATCTATGCCAGCTACCCGGGTGCCAGCCCGCAGACGCTGAATGATGCCGTGGTTGGCCTGATCGAGCGCGAGCTGTCCAGCGTCAAGCACCTGCTGTACTTCGAGTCGTCGGTGGACGCGTCCGGCGAAGCGTCGATCACTGCCACCTTCAAGCCCGGCACCAATCCGGAGCTGGCGCAGGTGGACGTGCAGAACCGGATCAAGGCGATCGAACCGCGGCTGCCGCGCAGCGTGCGCCAGAACGGGCTGTTCGTGGAGGCCGCTGATTCCGGCTTCCTGATGCTGGTCGGCCTGCGTTCGCCCGATGCCAGCGTCAGCGAGGCGGCGCTGGGCGATTTCATGGCGCGCAACATCATCGAAGAGCTGCGCCGTATCGATGGCGTCGGCCGCGTGCAGTTGTTCGGTGCCGAGCAGGCGATGCGCGTGTGGCTGGACCCGACCCGGTTGACCGGCTACGGCCTGACCATGGGCGATGTGGCAACCGCGATCGAGCAGCAGAACCTGGAGATTTCGCCAGGACGCATTGGTGATTCGCCGGGTGTTCCAGGCCAGCGCATCACCGTGCCGCTCAGTGCCGACGGCCAGTTGTCCACGCCGGAACAGTTCGCGGCGATCGTACTGCGTGCCGGCGCCGACGGTTCACGGGTGGTGCTGGGTGATGTCGCCCGCGTCGAGCTGGGCGCGCAGAGCTATGCCTGGGGCACCCGCGAGGACGGCCATCCAGCCACCGCCACCGGCGTGCAGCTGCGCCCGGGCGCGAACGCGGTGCGTACCGCTGCGGCGGTGCGTGAGCGCATGGCTGAGCTGGCGCCGCTGCTGCCGCGCGGGGTGGAAGCGAGCATCCCGTTCGACACCGCGCCGTTCGTGGAGATATCGATCCAGAAGGTGGTGCAGACCCTGCTGGAGGCGATGCTGCTGGTGTTCGCGGTGATGTACCTGTTCCTGCAGAACTGGCGTTACACGCTGATCCCGGCGCTGGTCGCACCGATCGCGCTGCTGGGTACGTTCGCGGTGATGCTGGCGCTGGGCTTCTCGATCAACGTGCTGACCATGTTCGGCATGGTGCTGGCCATCGGCATCATCGTCGACGACGCGATCGTGGTGGTCGAGGGCGTGGAGCGGATCATGGCCGAGGAGGGCCTGCCGCCGCGCGAGGCCACCATCAAGGCGATGCGTGAACTGACCGGCGCAGTGATCGGCATTACCCTGGTGCTGACCGCGGTGTTCATCCCGATGGCGTTCGCCAGCGGTTCGGTGGGCGCGATCTACCGTCAGTTCACCGTGGCGATGGCGGTGTCGATCCTGTTCTCGGCGCTGCTGGCCCTGAGCCTGACGCCGGCGCTGTGCGCGACCCTGCTGCGCCAGGCCAACCACGGCCATCACGGTCGCGGCGGGCTGTTCGGCGCCTTCAACCAAGGCTTCGAGCGGATGACCGGGCGTTACCAGCGTGGTGTGGCGACGGTGCTGCAGCGGAGCGGGCGGGTGATGGGCGTGTTCGCCGCACTGGTGGCGGCGTTGCTGCTGGGCCTGCACTGGCTGCCGGGCGCATTCCTGCCGGAAGAAGACCAGGGCTATTTCATGACCTCGATCCAGCTGCCGGCCGAGGCGACGGCCGAGCGTACGCTGGCCGTGGTCGAAGCCTACGAACGGCACGTGGCCTCGCGTCCGGGCATCGGCTCCAACCAGTCGATCCTCGGCTACAGCTTTTCCGGTTCCGGCCCGAGTGCGGCGCTGACCTACACCATGCTGAAGGACTGGGGTGAGCGCGCAGGCGCAACCGCGGCCGGTGAGGTGGAGGCCGCGCAGCAGGCGATGGCCACGATTGCCGAGGGCGAGGTGATGAGCGTGATGCCGCCGGCCATCGACAGCCTGGGACGTTCGTCCGGCTTCTCGCTGGCGCTGCAGGCGCGCACCGGGCAGGGCCAGGCCGAACTGCGCGCGGCCCTGCAGCAGCTGCTGAAGCTGGCCGAAGCCAGCCCGCTGCTGTCGGAGGTGCATGCCGATGGCCTGCCGGCCGGCACCAGCGTGCGGCTGGACATCGACCGGGCCAAGGCCGAGGCAATGGGCGTGGGCTTCGAGCAGATCAGCAGCACGCTGTCGGCAGCCATGGGCTCGCAGTACGTCAACGACTTCCCCAACAAGGGACGGCTGCAGCAGGTGATCCTGCAGGCCGATGCGCCGCACCGGATGGAGCTGGAAGACGTGCTGAAGCTGTACGTGCGCAACAGCGAGGGCGGCATGGTGGCGTTGTCCGAGCTGGTCACCCCGCACTGGACCGAAGCGCCGTTGCAGCTGCAACGCTATCTTGGTTTCCCCGCGCTGAACCTGTCCGGCGCCCCGGCCTCTGGCGTGTCCACCGGCCAAGCCATGGCGGAGATGGAGCGGTTGGCCGCAAAACTGCCGTCCGGCTTCGCCCTGCAGTGGACCAGCCAGTCGCTGCAGGAGCGTGAGTCGGGGGCGCAGGCGCCGTGGCTGCTGTTGTTGTCGATGCTGGTGGTGTTCCTGGTGCTTGCCGCGCTGTACGAGAGCTGGTCGATTCCGTTGGCGGTGCTGCTGGTGGTGCCACTGGGCCTGCTTGGCGCGGTCGCCGCGGTGCTGTTGCGCGGCATGCCCAACGACGTGTTCTTCAAGGTCGGCATGATCACCGTGATCGGGCTGTCGGCGAAGAACGCGATCCTCATCGTCGAATTCGCGCGCCAGCTGCAGCAGCAGGGGCGCGGTCTGGTTGAAGCAGCGCTGGAGGCGGCGCGGCTGCGCCTGCGCCCGATCGTGATGACCTCGCTGGCGTTCGCGCTGGGCGTTGTGCCGCTGATGCTGGCGCAGGGCGCGTCGAAGGAAACCCAGCAGGCGATTGGAACCGGTGTGTTCGGCGGCATGGTCAGTGCGACCGTGCTGGCGGTGTTCTTCGTGCCGGTCTTCTATGTAGTGGTGCAGGGCGCGCGGCAGTGGATCGCGCAGCGCCTGCGCAGGCGCCGGCCGATGCCGGGAGGAACCGTGGATGGAACGGAACATCGTTGAAGATCTGCATGAGCAGCAGTTGCTGGCGCTGGAACAGCGCCTGTGCGCAGCGCTGCTGGAGAACAATCACGATGCGTTGAACGCGCTGGTATCGCCGGCCCTGTTCCTGATGGACGGCCACGGTGGCCGCATGCTCGATCTGCCGTGGCTGGGTGATTGGTTGGCCGGAGACCTGCAGGTACGAAGCCTGCAGCTGCACGCGGTGGAAACGCTGCTGTGTGGCCGTCTGGCGTTGCTGTCCAGCGACGTGCGGATGTCGGTGTGGCGGCAGGGCTTGGAGCGCGAACTGAAGCTGCGCCTGTTGCGGGTCTGGACCTGCAGTTCCGGCGGCAGTGGCGCGCAGCTGCTGTCGATGGCGGTGCTGGCCGCATGAGTGCGGTCAGGCCGTTTTCAGGCCCCGCTCACCCCGAGGTGGTAGGGTCGAGCATTCCTGTAGTGTCGACAAGGAGTCGAGCCATGCGTGTAGTACCCAGTCTGTTGGCAGCCTCCCTGGGGTTGGTCCTGGCCGCGTGCCAGCCGGCCCAGGCACCCGCGGCGGGCAGCAATGACGCCCCGCCTGCCACGCCGCAGCCGAGCGCCAACACGGAAGGTGGCAGCGAGACCGCCTACCAGTGTGGTGATCTGAGTGTGGTCGCGACCTTCAATGGCGAGGATGCTGCCACGCTGGTGATCGGCGAGCGTGGCTTCGCCATGACCTCCGAGCGCGCGGCATCGGGCGCCAAATACAACGATGGCCTTGGCAACAGCTTCTGGACCAAGGGTAGCGATGATGGCCTGCTGAGCCTGAAGGGCGAGCCGGATCGCGAGTGCCATGCGGTGGAAGCCACCGAAGGCGATGGCAGCGCCGGCAATGCCGCGTTCCGTGCCACCGGCAATGAACCTGGATGGCTAGCAGTCGTCGATGGCGATATGCCGGGCCTGCAGGTGGAAGTTGACTACGGCGAGCGCCGCTTTGACGTGGCCAGGCCCACCCAGGGCGCTGATGGATGGAGCGGCAAGGCGTCCGACGGCACCGACGTCAAGCTCAGCTTCCAGCGCACCACCTGCCAGGACGATATGAGCGGGGAGGCGTTCGAGGCCAAGGTGATGCTGACCGTAGGTACCCGCCAGTACCACGGCTGCGGCAATTTCGGCGCGAAGCAGCCGTAAGTTACCTGTAGAGCCGAGCCCACGCTCGGCTGCAGTACCTGTCCAACCCACCGCAGCCGAGCACGGGCTCGGCTCTACACAACTAATGTCAGCGATGCGCTGCTTGCTGCCTGCGGCGAACTTGCCGCAGGCAGCGATCGGCAGGCGATCGGCGCAGGGTGCTTAGTCGGCACGGCCGGCGAATTCGCCGGTGGCGGTGTTCACCAGCACGCGCTCGCCGTTGACGATGTACTCCGGCACCATGATCTCGATGCCGGTGTTGAGCTTGGCCGGCTTCGGGCGCTTGGTGGCGGTGCCACCCTTCAGTTCCGGCGGCGTCTCGATCACTTCCAGCACCACGGAGGCCGGCAGCTGGATCGCCACCGGCTGCTCGTCGATCACCTGCACGTAGATGCCGGCCAGGCCGTCGGTGATGTAACCGGCGTCATCGCCGATCACGTCCGCATCCAGGGTGTACGGGGTGTAGTCCTCGTCATCCAGGAACACGAAGGCATCGCCGTCCTTGTACGAATAGGTGGACTGGCGGCGCAGCAGTTCGACCTCGACCAGGTTGTCGTCGGCATCGAAGCTGGCGTCGAGCTTGTTGCCGCCCGGCACGCTGTACATGATGAAGCGGAAGCGGACGTTGCCGCCGCGACCCTGAGGCGAGCTGCGCTCGATGTCGCGGATCTGGTACACGCCGTTGTTGTACTCGACGACGTTGCCCTTCTTGATGTCGTTGGCTTTCATGGTGATCTAGGTCGTTGGGGGAGGGCGCCGTCCCGGCGCCCGGGGGAATCACTTCGGAGCGAGGCGGGTAGCGCCGTCCAGGCGGATGGTCTCGCCGTTGAGGTAGGTGTTGCCAAGGATGAAGCCGACCAGGCTGGCGAAGTCTTCCGGCTTGCCCAGCCGCGGCGGGAACGGGATCGAGGCGGCCAGCGACTGCTGCACGGCTTCGGGCATGCCATCGACCATCGGCGTCCAGAACACGCCCGGGGCGATGGTATTGACGCGGATGCCGAAGCGCGACAGTTCGCGCGCCATCGGCAGCGTCATCGAGACCACGCCGCCCTTGCTGGCGGCATAGGCGGCCTGGCCGATCTGGCCTTCATAGGCAGCGATGCTGGCGGTGTTGATGATGACGCCGCGCTCGCCATCGGTGCCGGCCTCGTTGTGCTGCATGCGGTTGGCCGCGGCCTTGGCCACGTTGAAGCTGCCGACCAGGTTGACCATCACCGTGCCCTGGAAGCCGGCCAGCGGCATCGGGCCTTCTTTGCCCAGCACGCGGCCGGCGCCGAGGATGCCGGCGCAGTTCATCGCCACGTTCAGGCCGCCGAGGAAATCGTGGGCCTGGTCGATGGCTGCCGAGACGGCCGCTTCATCGCTGACGTTGACGTTGAAATAGCGGGCCTTGTCGGCACCCAGATCGGCAACGGCGGCGGCGCCCTTGACGTCGTTGAGGTCGAACAGGGCCACCTTGCCGCCCTGGGCGACGAGGTGCTGGGCCACGGCCAGGCCGAGGCCGGAGACGCCGCCAGTGATCACGGCACGTACGGAAGACAGCTGCATTGAACGGTCCTGCAGGTTCGAGAACCGCCGATTCTAACGGAAGCCGTGACCGCCGCTGTTGTGCACTGCGCCGCCGGTGCAGGGCGGCGCACTGCAGCGGTCAGCCGGCGGCGGCCAGCGCCTGGCCGGTGCGGCTGGCGGTGGCGCGACCGAGCAGGCCGGCCAGCCAGCGGCCGGTCTCGGCCAGTGCCGGCAGGTCCACGCCGCTGTCCAGGCCCAGGCCCTGCAGCAGGTAGACCACATCCTCGCTGGCGACGTTGCCGCTGGCGCCCTTGGCATACGGGCAGCCACCGGCGCCGGAGACCGCGCTGTCGACCACGCGCACGCCTTCTTCCAGGCAGGTGGCGATGTTGGCGATGGCCTGGCCGTAGGTGTCGTGGAAGTGCACGGCCAGTGCCGTCATCGGAATCTCGGCGGCAACCGCCTGCAGCATCGCCCGTGCCTTGCGCGGGGTGCCGACGCCGATGGTGTCGCCCAGTGAGATTTCGTAACAACCCATCTGGTGCAGCGCGCGCGCCACCCGCACCACGTAGGCCAGCGGCACCTCGCCCTGGTAAGGGCAGCCGAGCACGGTGGAGACGTAGCCGCGCACGCGCACGCCATCGGCGGCGGCGCGGCGCAGGATCGGCTCGAACCGGGCCAGCGATTCGTCGATGCCGGCATTGGTGTTGGTGCGGTTGAAGGCCTCGGACGCAGCGGTGAACACCGCCACTTCCTCCACGCCCACCGCGCGGGCGCGGTCGTAGCCCTGTTCGTTCGGCACCAGCACCGGGTAGTGCACGCCCGGCCTGCGCTGGATGCCGGCATAGACCTCGGCGGCGTCGGCCAGTTGCGGGATCCACTTCGGGCTGACGAAGCTGGTCGCCTCGATGCTGCGCAGGCCGGTGGCCGACAGGCGGTTGATCAGTTCGATCTTGTCGGAGGTGGACACCGACTGCTTTTCGTTCTGCAGCCCATCACGCGGGCCGACCTCGACGATGCGGACGTAATCGCTCATGCGGCTGCCCCATCGGACGGACGGTGGCAGACCGCTTCGATGTTGTTGCCGTCCGGGTCGAGCACGAAGGCGGCGTAGTAATCCGGGTGGTACCACGGGCGCAGGCCCGGGGCGCCGTTGTCGCGGCCGCCGGCGGCGAGCGCGGCGGCATGGAAGGCATCCACCTGCGCACGGCTGGCGCAGGCGAAGGCCACGTGCACGCCGTGACTGGTGGTGCCGCCATTGCCGAGCCAGAAGAACGGCTTGCCGTCGCTGCCGAAGCCGATGTGGTCGTGGTCACCGGTTTCTTCGGCGCTCACTTCCATCACGACGCCGATCTGCAGCGGCGCCAGTGCCTGCAGGAAGAAGGTCCTGCTGCGCGCCAGGTCGGCGCTGGTCAAACCAAGATGATCGAGCATGTTCAGGCTTCCGTGACCCAGTGGGGGGCGCGCTTGTCGAGGAAGGCGCCCAGGCCCTCCTGGCCCTCGGCGGAGACCCGCAGGCGCGCGATCAGGGCGGCATTATCCCGATCCAGCGCGTCGCGGTCATGGCTGTCGCGGACCTGCCGCACCAGCTGCTTGGCGGTGGACGAGGCGATCGGGCCGGCCTTGTCGAGCAGGGCCAGCTGGCGTTCCAGGGCTTCGTCCAGGCGTTCGGGCTCGACCAGCTGGTGGACCAGGCCGATGCGCAGCGCGGTGTCGGCATCGAAGTGCTCGCCGGTGGCGAACCAGCGCCGCGCCTGGCGCGGGCCGATGGCCTCGATCACGTAGGGCGAGATCACCGCCGGCAGCAGGCCGAGGCGGCTTTCGGTCAGGCCGAAGCGGGCCGAGGTGCTGGCGATGGCGATGTCGCAGCAGGCGACCAGGCCGACGCCGCCCCCGAAGGCGGCGCCATGGACCCGGGCCAGGGTCGGCTTGGGCAGCTCGTCCAGGGTGCGCATCAGCCGCGCCAGGGCCAGCGAGTCCTCGCGGTTGTCGGCCTCGCTGGCGGCGGCCATGCCGCGCATCCACTGCATGTCGGCACCGGCCGAGAAGGAAGCGCCGTGACCGGCGACCACCACGGCCCGGACCGAATCATCGCCGCCGGCGGCTTCCAGTGCGGCAGTCAGCCGGGCGATCAGGCTGGCGTCAAAGGCGTTGTGCAGCTCCGGCCGGTTCAGCCAGAGGGTGAGGACAGCGCCACGGCGCTCGATCTGCAAAGCATCGTTCATGGGATTCCAGGGTCACTCCATACCTGTATGGATCATAGCGGGCCATTGGTCATGGGCCATGACGCGACGCGGGAATGTTAGAATCGAGAACCATTTACATCCAGCAGAGAACACGCTAGATGACGCTGTCCGAACTGCCGCTGCACACCTCGGCCGTGGTCGAGTCCGTGCAGGACCTGCATGCCAACGATGCCATTGCCCGTCGCCTGCGCGAGCTGGGTTTCGTGAATGGCGAGGAAGTACGCTTGGTGGCCAAGGGCCCGGTGGGGGGCGAGCCGCTGCTGGTGCAGGTCGGGTTCACCCGGTTCGCGCTGCGGATCAGTGAAGCCAAGCGCGTCGTGGTCGACGCTGCCAGCCAGGAACGACGTGCATGACCGCCACTGTCTCCGCCTCACCGCTGCGCATCGCGCTGGTCGGGAACCCCAACAGCGGCAAGACCGCGCTGTTCAACCAGCTGACCGGCAGCCGGCAGAAGGTCGCCAACTACACCGGCGTCACCGTAGAGCGCAAGGAAGGTCGCCTGCGCGCGCCGTCCGGCCGCGAATTCGCCGTGCTCGACCTGCCGGGTGCCTACAGCCTGCATCCGGCCAGCCTGGATGAGGCGATCACCCGTGACCTGTGCCGGGGCTTCTACCCGGGCGAAGCTGCGCCGGACGTGCTGCTGTGCGTGATCGACGCCACCAACCTGCGCCTGCACCTGCGCTTCGCGCTGGAGCTGCGTGAGCTGGGCAAGCCGATGGTGGTCGCCCTGAACATGGTCGATGCGGCCCAGCGCCGTGGCATCCAGGTGGACGTGGCCGCGCTGGAGCGCGAGCTGGGCGTACCGGTGGTGGAGACCGTAGCGGTGCGCAAGCAGGGTGCCAAGGCCCTGGTCGAACGCCTTGATGCGATGGTGCCGCATCTGGATGCACCGGTGCCGGCCCCGGAAGGTGGCATCGACTACCACGCCAAGGTGCGCGAGATCCTGTCGGTCGCCGTGCGGATGCCGGCGCGGACCGCGAAGATCGACGACGCGCTGGACCGCTGGCTGCTGCACCCGGTGTTCGGGCTGATCAGCCTTGCAGTGGTGATGTTCCTGATCTTCCAGGCGGTGTACGCCTGGGCGACGCCGTTGATGGATGGCATCGAGGCTGGCTTCGCCTGGCTCGGTGCTCTCGTTGGCAGCGTGTTGCCAGAGGGTCCGCTGGCCAGCCTGCTGACCGATGGCATCATCGCCGGCGTCGGTGGCGTGGTGGTGTTCCTGCCCCAGATCCTGATCCTGTTCTTCTTCATCCTCGTGCTGGAGGAATCCGGCTACCTGCCACGTGCGGCGTTCCTGCTCGACCGCATGATGGCCGCCGCCGGCCTGTCCGGCCGCTCGTTCATCCCGCTGCTGTCCAGCTTCGCCTGCGCGGTGCCGGGCATCATGTCCACGCGCAGCATCCAGGACCCGCGTGACCGCCTGGCCACCATCCTGGTCGCACCGCTGATGACCTGCTCGGCGCGCCTGCCGGTGTACGCCCTGCTGATCGGTGCGTTCATTCCGCAGAAGACGGTGTGGGGGGTGTTCAACCAGCAGGGCCTGGTCCTGTTCGGCCTGTACGCCGCCGGCATCCTCAGTGCGCTGGCGATGTCCTGGATCATGAAGAAGTGGCGCCGCGACAAGAGCGAGCATCCGCTGATGCTGGAGCTGCCGTCGTACCGCCTGCCACATGTGCGTGACCTGGCGGTCGGCCTGTACGAGCGCGGCATGATCTTCCTAAAGCGCGTCGGCGGCATCATCCTGGCGCTGACCATCCTGCTGTGGGTGTTGCTGTCGTTCCCGGCGGCCCCGGCCGATGCCACGATGCCGGCCATCGACTACAGCTACGCCGGCCGGATCGGCCATGCGATGGCGGTGTTCTTCGCACCGCTGGGCTTCAACTGGCAGATCTGCATCGCGCTGATTCCGGGCCTGGCCGCGCGTGAGGTGGCGGTGTCTTCGCTGGCCACCGTGTATGCGCTGTCGGCCGCCGATGACGATGCCGCCAGCCAGGCGCTGACCCCGCTGATCAGCGATGGCTGGTCGCTGGCGACCGCGCTGTCGCTGCTGGTCTGGTACATCTACGCCCCGATGTGCATCTCGACGCTGGCCACCATCAAGCGTGAGACCAATTCGTGGAAGCAGATGGGCTTTGCCGCGTTCTACCTGTTTGCCGCGGCTTACGTGGCCGCGCTGATCACCTACCAGGTGACCAAGGCGCTGGGAGGCGGCTGATGGATACCGGGCTGCTGATCCAGTACCTGATCATCGCGGTGGCCGTGCTGGTCAGTGCCTGGGTGGTGCTGAAGAAGCAGTTCCCGGGCACCGTGCGCACGCTGCGCGGGGCCTTGGCGCTGGCCCTGCTGAAGCCGGGTCGCGCGGCCTGGCTGCAGGCGCTGGGGCGGAAGATCGCACCGCCGGCCAGCGGTGGGGGCGGTGCCTGTGGGGGGTGCGACAGCTGCGGGCCGACCAAGAAGTAGCGTCCAGCCATGCTCGACGGCGGCTGTCCGGAGGGTGCGAACTTTCGACCTGTCGATGCGAAGCTTGGTTCGCACGCGCCGGGTTCAGACCTCTCTGCGGATGATCGCGCGGAAGTTCCCGCCCTGATTCAATCGCCGCACCGATTCGCGGTTTCCATGGGCTGCTGCGAAACCCGCCACGTCGGCCAGGGCATCGAGCAGCAGGGCCTTCAGCGCGTCGCGGTTGCCGGCCTCCAGCAGGTCATCAAGATCCTGCTGGATGAAGGTCCGGCGCAGGCCCGGCGTTTCTTCGATCCGCCAGTCGACATGGGGCGTGGGAATGCTGGAGCGGTACCGGAAAGCCGTTTCAAGATCGTCAGGCGCGAGGGGATACGCGAGCAGCTCTGGAAAGTAGAGTCCAGCATTCACATAGAAGCCCCGGCTTTCGCTGGCGCGCTGGTGATTAACGACAAGCAGGGCGGCATCCAGCAAGCGGTAGCGCGTGGTCGACGTCCCGGCATAACCGGTCTTCCTGGCGCATTTGCTGAAGACGGTCGAGGATTTCATGGGTTTTGCCCGGGCTGAGGGAAGGGCCACAGACTTGAAGGGGAGCGTTGCCGCGTCCAGTGGCAAACCCGTCACCGCAGGGGCATGCAGCATCGCAGCGATGGCGCTTGCCGGAGCGGGCGTCCTGCCGCTAGCCTGCAGGCATGAACCAGACTCCTCTGCGATTGCTCATTCACGGTGCCTCCGGGCGCATGGGCCAGGCCCTGCTGCGGCTGGCCGCCGAACATCCCGAAACCCTGCGGATCGTGGCTGCAGTGACCGGCCGTGCGCCGGCGCAGCGCGTGGTCGATGGCGTGCCGTTCTTCGGCGCCAGTGAGCTGCCCGGTGCGCCGGTGTTCGATGTGGCGATCGACTTCAGCCTGCCGGAGGGTTTCGACCCGATGCTGGCGCTGTGCGTGGAGCGGGGTGCCGGGCTGGTGTCGGGTACCACCGGTATCTCCAGCACACAGCGCCAGGCGCTGGACGCCGCGGCGGCGAAGATCCCGCTGGTATGGGCCTCGAACTTCAGCCTGGGCGTGGCGGTACTGGACGAACTGGTGGAGCGCGCGGCGCAGGCGCTGGCCGGCTGGGACTGCGACATCGTCGAATCGCACCACACCCAGAAGAAGGACGCGCCATCGGGCACTGCATTGACCCTGGGCGCGGCCGCGCAGCGGGGCGGGGCGGAGCCGCACTACGCCAGCCTGCGCGCCGGCGACATCGTAGGCGAGCATCTGGTGCAGTTCACCGGGCTGGGCGAGCGCATCGAGCTGGTACACCGGGCCACCAATCGCGACATCTTCGCCCGCGGCGCCCTGTTTGCCGCCCGCCAGCTGCAGGGCCGGGCCCCGGGCAGCTACCGCGTGCGGGACCTGCTGCAGTAAGGCGGGCTGATTCCTGGGGCTGGATCCCTTTCCAGCGGAGAGGGCTCTGACCCCATCCGAGGGCGCCTGGGGTCAGAGCCTTTCCCATTCGGGAATGGATCCGACCCCGCCTCCGGCCCGCATACGCCGCCGGATTGAAATGAATGCGCAATCGCCTGTTCACAATGCGCGATAACCGCTGGCGTGAGCGCCCCGGCAGCGCTACAATTCGCACTCGCCGAATCACGAAAGCCGGACCGGTCCCAGACCGTACGTCCGCGCTTTTTTGCAACCGGATTTCCGTGAAGCGCAGGCGTGACTTCGGCAGCCCCCTCGGTAGCCAAAGTGAGATTCCCGTGACCCAAGCCGCAATCCTCGTCCTCGAAGACGGCACCGTATTCGAGGGCGAATCCGTAGGCGCGCCCGGCCTGTCCGTCGGTGAAGTGGTGTTCAACACCGCCATGACCGGCTATCAGGAAGTGTTGACCGACCCGTCCTACGCCCGGCAGATGGTCACGCTGACCTATCCGCATATCGGCAACACCGGCATGACCGACCAGGACGACGAAGCGTCCAAGGTGTGGTCGGCCGGCCTGATCGTGCGCGACGTTCCGCGCCGCCCCAGCAACTGGCGCAGCCAGGTGTCGCTGCAGGACTGGCTGATCCAGCGTGGCGTGGTCGCCATCGCCGGCATCGACACCCGCAAGCTGACCCGCATCCTGCGCGAGAAGGGTGCGCAGAACGGTGCGCTGATGGCCGGCGACATCGACGTGGAAAAGGCACTGGAAGCCGCCCGCAAGTTCCCGGGGCTGAAGGGCATGGATCTGGCCAAGGTCGTCACTACCGAGAAGACCTACACCTGGACCGAGGGCCAGCTGGACCTGGATGCCAACGCCTTCGTCAGCGTGCCGGCCAAGTACAAGGTCGTGGCCTACGACTTCGGCGTGAAGACCAACATCCTGCGCATGCTGGCCGAGCGCGGCTGCGAAGTGACCGTGGTGCCGGCGCAGACCCCGGCCGCCGAGGTGCTGGCACTGAAGCCGGACGGCGTGTTCCTGTCCAACGGCCCGGGTGACCCGGAACCGTGCGACTACGCCATCGAAGCGATCAAGACCTTCATCGATGTGAAGATCCCGACCTTCGGCATCTGCCTGGGCCACCAGCTGCTCGGCCTGGCCTCGGGCGCGCAGACCATGAAGATGGGCCACGGCCACCACGGTGCCAACCATCCGGTGCAGGACCTGGACAGCGGCCGGGTGATGATCACCTCGCAGAACCACGGTTTCGCGATCGATGAAGCAACCCTGCCGCCGACCCTGCGCGTGACCCACCGTTCGCTGTTCGACGGCACCAACCAGGGCGTGGCCCGCACCGACGTGCCGGCGTTCTCGTTCCAGGGCCATCCGGAAGCGTCGCCGGGCCCGCACGACGTCGGCCCGCTGTTCGACCGCTTCGTGGTGCTGATGGAGCAGGCCAAGGCGTGATCAGTACGCCGCCGGCCTGCCGGTGGCGTCGCGATGGACCGTAAACCCCGCATCGCTGCTGCCCCCGGCGCGGTGCTGCGGATCAAGATTCCTGATCGACAGCGTGCGATCACCCCCCTTGTCACGCTGTACTGACTTAGAGAAGAAAATGCCCAAGCGCACTGACCTCAAGACCATCCTCATCATCGGTGCTGGCCCGATCGTCATCGGCCAGGCCTGCGAGTTCGACTACTCCGGTGCCCAGGCCTGCAAGGCCCTGCGTGACGAGGGTTACCGCGTGGTGCTGGTCAACAGCAACCCGGCCACGATCATGACCGACCCGGAGATGGCCGACGCCGTCTACATCGAGCCGATCAACTGGCAGACGGTCGAGAAGATCATCGCCAAGGAAAAGCCCGATGCGCTGCTGCCGACCATGGGTGGCCAGACCGCGCTGAACTGCGCGCTGGACCTGGCCGACCACGGCGTGCTGGAGAAGTACAACGTCGAACTGATCGGCGCCAAGCGCGAAGCGATCCGCATGGCCGAAGACCGCGAGCTGTTCCGCGTGGCCATGGGTGAGATCGGCCTGGAGTGCCCGACCGCCGCCGTCGCCCACACCCTGGACGAAGCGCTGGAAATCCAGACCCGCGTCGGCTATCCGACCATCATCCGCCCCAGCTTCACCCTGGGCGGCAGCGGTGGCGGCATCGCCTACAACCGCGAAGAGCTGGTCGAGATCGTCAGCCGCGGCCTGGAACTGTCGCCGACCACCGAAGTGCTGGTGGAAGAGTCGGTGCTGGGCTGGAAGGAATTCGAGATGGAAGTGGTCCGCGATACCGCGGACAACTGCATCATCGTCTGCTCGATCGAAAACCTGGACCCGATGGGCGTGCACACCGGTGACTCGATCACCGTGGCTCCGGCCCAGACCCTGACCGACAAGGAATACCAGCGCCTGCGCGATGCCTCCATCGCCGTGCTGCGCAAGATCGGCGTCGATACCGGTGGCTCGAACGTGCAGTTCGGCATCAACCCGAAGACCGGCCGCGTGGTCGTCATCGAGATGAACCCGCGCGTGTCGCGTTCCTCGGCGCTGGCTTCCAAGGCCACCGGCTTCCCGATCGCCAAGGTCGCCGCCAAGCTGGCCGTGGGCTACACCCTGGACGAACTGAAGAACGAAATCACCGGCGGCCTGACCCCGGCCTCGTTCGAGCCGTCCATCGACTACGTCGTCACCAAGATCCCGCGCTTCGCCTTCGAGAAGTTCCCGGCCGCCGATGCCCGCCTGACCACCCAGATGAAGTCGGTGGGCGAGGTGATGGCGATGGGCCGCACCTTCCAGGAGTCGGTGCAGAAGGCCCTGCGTGGCCTGGAAACCGGCAAGGTCGGCTTCGACCCGACCGGCCTGGACCTGGGCAACGAAGACGACCTGCAGACCCTGCGTCGCGAGCTGAAGGCGCCGGGCCCGGAGCGCCTGTTCTATGTGGCCGATGCGTTCCGCGCCGGCATGAGCGTGGAAGAGATCTACGCACTGTCGTTCATCGATCACTGGTTCCTGGACCAGATCGAGGAAATCATCGCGGCCGAAGCCGAAGTCGCTGCCGGCGGCATCGATGCGCTGGATGCCGCACGCCTGCGCAAGCTGAAGCGCGCTGGCTTCTCCGACGCGCGCCTGGCGCAGCTGACCGGCACCAACGAAGCCGCCATCCGCGCGCTGCGTCGTGCGCACAAGGTGCGCCCGGTCTACAAGCGCGTGGACTCCTGTGCCGGTGAGTTCTCCACCGGTACCGCCTACCTGTACTCGACCTACGAGGACGAGTGCGAGGCCGCGCCGAGCAACCGCGACAAGATCATGATCCTGGGCGGTGGCCCGAACCGCATCGGCCAGGGCATCGAGTTCGACTACTGCTGCGTGCACGCGGCACTGGCGCTGCGCGAGGATGGCTATGAAACCATCATGGTCAACTGCAACCCGGAAACCGTGTCGACCGACTACGACACCTCCGACCGCCTGTACTTCGAGCCGCTGACCCTGGAAGACGTGCTGGAAATCGTCGAACTGGAACAGCCGAAGGGCGTGATCGTGCAGTACGGCGGCCAGACCCCGCTGAAGCTGGCGCGCGCGCTGGAAGCCAACGGCGTGCCGGTGATTGGCACCAGCCCGGACTCGATCGACCTGGCCGAAGACCGCGAGCGCTTCCAGCAGCTGGTGGACAAGCTGGGCCTGAAGCAGCCGCCGAACCGCATCGCCCGCAATGATCAGGAAGCCCTGCTGCTGGCCCGCGAGATCGGCTACCCGCTGGTGGTGCGCCCGAGCTACGTGCTGGGCGGCCGTGCCATGGAAATCGTCTACGGCGAAGCCGACCTGGCCCGTTACGTGCGCGACGCTGTGAAGGTGTCCAACGATTCGCCGGTGCTGCTGGACCGCTTCCTCGACAATGCTGTCGAGTGCGACGTCGACATCATTGCCGACAAGGATGGCAACGTCCTGATCGGTGGCGTGATGGAGCACATCGAAGAAGCTGGCGTGCACTCGGGCGATTCCTCGTGCTCGCTGCCGCCGTATTCGCTGTCGGCTGAAACCCAGGCCGAACTGCGCCGCCAGGTGGTGGAGCTGGCCAAGGCCCTGAACGTGGTCGGCCTGATGAACACCCAGTTCGCGATCCAGACCAGCGACGAGGGTGCCGACACCATCTACCTGCTGGAAGTGAACCCGCGTGCCTCGCGCACCGTGCCGTTCGTGTCCAAGGCCACCGGCATGGCGCTGGCGAAGATCGCCGCCCGTTGCATGGCTGGCAAGAGCCTGGCCGAGCAGGGCGCGACCAAGGAAATCGTGCCGGACTACTACTCGGTGAAGGAAGCGATCTTCCCGTTCGCCAAGTTCCAGGGCGTCGATCCGATCCTCGGGCCGGAGATGCGCTCCACCGGCGAGGTGATGGGCGTCGGCCGCACCTTCAACGCCGCCTTTGCGCGTGCGCAGGAAGCCGGTGGCATCAAGGCACCGCCGGTCGGCAAGGCCTTCGTCTCGGTCCGCGACCCGGACAAGAAGCGCGTGCTGCCGGTGGCCAAGGCGCTGCTGGCGCGTGGCTACAGCCTGGTCGCCACCCGTGGCACCGCCGCGTGGCTGCAGCAGCACGGCATGGACTGCGAGATCATCAACAAGGTGGTCGAAGGCCGTCCGCACATCGTCGACTCGATCAAGAACGGCGAGATCGTCTACATCGTCAACACGACCGAAGGTCGTTCGGCGATCAACGACTCGTTCTCGATCCGCCGCGAGGCGCTGCAGCATCGCGTCACCTACTCGACCACCATTGCCGGCGCCAAGGCGCTGGTGGATTCACTGGAATTCCGCGGCACCGGCCCCGTCTGGTCGCTGCAGGAGCTGCACAAGGAGTTGAATGCATGAGAGCCCCCATCACCATGAAGGGCGCGCAGAAGCTGCGCGACGAACTGGATCACCTGAAGTCGGTCAAGCGCCCGAAGGTCATCGCCGCCATTGCCGAAGCGCGTGAGCACGGTGACCTGAAGGAGAATGCCGAGTACCACGCCGCGCGCGAGGAACAGGGCTTCATCGAAGGCCGCATCAAGCAGCTGGAGGGCGAGCTGTCGCACGCCGAGATCATCGACGTGAGCAAGCTCAATGCCGGCTCCAAGGTGGTGTTCGGCGCCAGCGTGACGCTGGCCGACGTGGAAACCGACGAAGAGAAGAAGTACCAGATCGTCGGTGACCTGGAAGCGGACATCAAGCTGGGCCTGATCGCGATTTCCTCGCCGGTGGCGCGGGCGATGATCGGCAAGCTGGAAGGCGATTCGATCGTGATCGACGCCCCGGCCGGCCAGCGCGAGTACGAGATCGTCAGCGTCAGCTACGTGGACTGACCGCGTGGCGACGGCGACCCTGCTGTTGCCTGCACGCAGCCGCTTTGCCGCGGCTGCGCTGCCGGACGATGTGGCACGCGCGCTCGGCCGTGCCACGACGGTGCAGGTCGTGCCGGGCGAGCGCGCGCAGCTGACACGCCATTTCTCGGTTGCCGCGCCGCACTGGCCGGTGGCCGCGTTGACCCGCCAGCGCGACGTCGGCGATGCCGCCGGCGCCAGCTGGCTGCGTGCCGATCCGGCCTGCATGGTGCCGGACATGCACGGCGCGCGGATGATGGCCTACGGCGAAACACTGCGGCCGACGCTGGCCGACAGCCTCGCGTTGCTGCCGGTGCTGCAGCCATTGTTCGCCGATGCCGGCTTCGTGCTCGACGCACCCGATCCCTCGCGCTGGTACCTGCGGCTGCCGATCGACAGCGAGCTGCCGGACTTCGACAGCCCCGACGAGGTCCTCGGCGATGACCTGTTCTCGCATCTGCCCGAAGGCGAGGGCGGTCGTCGCTGGCGGGCGCTGATGACCGAGGCGCAGGTGCTGCTGCACAACCATTCCTGGAACCAGCAGCGTGCCGCACAGGGACAACAGCCGATCAATTCGCTGTGGTTCTGGGGCGGTGGCGTGATGCCGGTGTCGGTCAGCACGCCGCACGCGCAGGTGCGCAGCCGGGACGCGCTGCTGCAGGGCCTGGCCCTGGCGGCTGGTGTGGCCGTGGATGGCGAGCAGGCGGTGGATGCGCTGGTCGACCTGCGCCAGCTGCGCTCTTTGCAGCAGCTCGGCAATGATGCGATCCGGCCGCTGCTGGCCGCGCTCAAGCGTGGCGAACTGCAGCGGCTGGTACTGGACTTCGAGGACGGCCTGCAGTTCCAGCTGGACCGTGGCCAGCGCTGGCAGTTCTGGAAGAAGCCGCGCCAGCTGCACGACTGACCGGGGTCGGATCCGTTTTCCATCGGAAAACGGCTCTGACCCCCCAGGGTTTGTCGGGGTTGCCGGCCAGCGGTCGGCACTACCGCAGGTAGCGGCGCCTCAACGGACCTCGCTGACCACCGTCGGCAGCGTCCAGTGCCCACCCGCAACGCCCCGGCACTGCCCGGTGGTGAACTCGCTGCTCTTCACGAATCGCGCGCCATCCCAAGCCCAGTCGTGGCCGGAGAAGCAGTCACCGACGCCGCGCCCACGGAAGCGACCGCTCAACGTAGCGTCGTCGCGATCGAAGTCTTCTGCATCGGACGTGACGAAGCGTGCTTCGTACGGCGGCTTGTCCTGCACTACCCAGTAGCCGCTGCTGAAGTTGTAGGCACCCACGAAGCAGCTGGTGCTTGCCAGCACATGTTGGGTGTCCAGTCGCTGGATCTCGATTTCATCTGTCCCGCCCTCGCTCAGGTGGCCGCACTCATCCGGCTTGGGCAGGCTGGCGATCAGTGCCTTGCGCAGGCCCGGTGCTTTCGCCAGTGCCGCGTCCGAGGCGCGCGGTGCCACCAGCGTGCCGCGCACGATCACTGGCACCGGCAACGCCGCAGGCACGCTTGCTTCGGGCTTGTCGCCACGCCGCACCAGCGCACCGGGGGTGCCCAGCCGGCCCTGTGCCTCGTCCATCTTCAGCAGTACGGCCGCTGCACCGCGGTCGGAGATCGGCCAGGCCTTGCCCTTGCCGTCGATGATCTCGATGCGTGCCTGGCGCGGCAGTGCGGCGACCAGTGCATCGGTCTGTGCCTGCTGCAACAACACTTTGTCCCCGTCGCCGGTGTCGCGCACCGGGCCCAGGTCCTTGCCGTTCAGGCGCAGGCGCAGTGCCCCGGTCGGCGTCGGGCTTTCGCCATCCTCGCCATTGCGCAGCCGCGCGATCACCTTCGCACCCGGGCCGCCGGCGCGCTCAAGCATCAGGCTGAGCAGGTTGCCGGGTTCTTCCGGACTGTAGCCGGCGGCGCGGCAGGTGCGGGTGTTGTCACAGGCCAGCGACCAGTCGTTGTGTTCGAATTCGACCCCGGGCCTGGGCTCAGGCGTCGCGGAGTGGGCGGCCGGGGCCACGGTGAGTGCCATCAGCGCGGTCAGCAGGGTGCGGGTCATGGATGGAAGTCCGTTCCAGGGCAGGCAAGCATGGAAGATGCGGTCGTGAAATCCAAATGCTGCTGGCCGAAGAGCCAGGTTGCCTCGTCAGCAGCGGCAGCCGACCGGGGGAGCGGTGCACGTTATGATGTGCGGGTCTTTCGTAACCGGCGATGCCGATGTCCCTTGCCGCCGATGCTGCGCAGCCGCCCTCTGATACACCGCTGATCCGCCGCCGCGATGCGGTCGTGCCCGGCAGCTGGCCAGAGGGCACGCTGCCATTGCTGGCCAGACTCTATGCCAGCCGTGGTGCGGGAACGCCAGAGCTGGCGCTGCCGAAACTGGGCAGCCTACACGCGCCCGAGCTGCTGACCGGTATCGATGATGCAGTGGGCCTGCTGATCGAAGCCATCGCCAACGACAAGCGCATCCTGGTGGTCGGCGATTTCGATTGCGATGGCGCCACCGCCTGTGCGGTCGGCGTGCGTGGCCTGCGCATGCTCGGCGCGCAACACGTCTTCCACGCGGTGCCGAACCGCATGGTGCATGGCTATGGCCTGTCACCGTCGCTGGTGGAAGAGTTGGCCGCGCTGCAGCCGGACCTGCTGGTCACGGTCGACCACGGTATTGCCTGCCATGCCGGTGTCACCGCGGCCAAGGCGCGCGGCTGGCAGGTGCTGGTCACCGACCACCATCTGCCGGGGCCGCAGCTGCCGCCGGCCGACGTGATCGTCGATCCCAACCTGGATGGCGATGCCTTCCCCAGCAAATCGCTGGCCGGTGTTGGTGTGATCTTCTATGTGCTGATGGCGCTGCGCCGGCATATGCGCGAGGCCGGCGTCTTCGCAGATGGCAAGGGGCCGGACCTGACCACGCTGCTGGATCTGGTGGCGGTGGGCACCGTTGCGGACCTGGTAGCGCTGGACCCGAACAACCGTGCGCTGGTCAGCGCAGGCCTGCGCCGTCTGCGCGCAGGGCAGGGCTGTGTCGGCCTGCGAGCACTGATCGAAGCCAGTGGCCGGGATGCCGCGCGACTGACCGCCACCGACATCGGCTTCGCACTCGGCCCGCGCCTGAACGCGGCGGGCCGGCTGGAAGACATGGCGCTGGGCATCGCGCTGCTGCTCACCGAAGATCCGCGCCAGGCGCGCGAGATCGCGCAGACGCTGGAGCAGATCAACGCAGAACGCCGCGCGGTGCAGCAGTCGATGACCGACGATGCCGAGCAGGCCCTGACCCGCGTGGTGCTGGACATGGCCGGGCAACGGCCGGTGGCCGCCTGCCTGTTTGATGCCGACTGGCATCCCGGTGTGGTCGGCCTGGTCGCTTCGAAGATGAAGGATCGCCTGCATCGCCCGGTAATTGCCTTCGCTCCGGCCGAACCGGGCGCCGACACGCTGCGTGGCTCTGCGCGCTCGATTCCCGGGCTGCACATCCGTGACGCGCTGGCGCTGGTCGATGCGCGCCATCCGGGCCTGATCGACCGCTTCGGCGGTCACGCCATGGCGGCCGGCCTCAGCCTGCGGCTTGACCACGTTGATGACTTCAAGGCCGCCTTCGTCGCCGTGGTGCTGGAAATGCTCGACCCGGCGGCACTGCAGCAGCAGGTGCTCAGCGACGGCGAACTGGCCGCGGACGAGCTCGATCATCGCCACGCCGATGCGCTGCGGTTGGCCGGCCCATGGGGCCAGGGCTTCCCCGAACCCCTGTTCGACGGCCACTTCGAAGTGGCCAACTGGCGCGTGCTGAAGGAGCGCCACCTGAAGCTGGAACTGCGCCTGCCGGGCGTGCCTGGCACGATCAACGCGATCCACTTCGGCGGCTGGCACGGCAATGCGCCCGGCCGACACGTGCACCTCGCCTACCGGCTGGCCTGCGACGACTATCGCGGCGGCAGCGCCATCCAGCTGATCGTGGAGCACTGCCTGCCCGCCTGAGAAAAAGGGGACGGAGGGGATTAAGTCGCAACTGGCAAACAGGGCATAAGCGACTTAATTCCCTCCGTCCCCTTTTTGGGTCTCCCAACCCCGTTACGGCTGCTGGTGCGTTCAAGGGTCCACGATCCCACTGGAGTCCGGTCATGGTCTTCGCCCGTTGCTGCATTGTGTTGTTGCTGGCCCTTGCGGCCTGGCCCGCTGGCGCGCAGTCGCCGCCGATCTCCCGGCCGCAGGCCGCCACGCCGCTGCTGATCGCACCGGCGGCTGAGCAGGCGGTCCAACTGCGACACGCCCGCATCGAGGGCGGGGTCCAGGCGGGCATCGCCCAGACCCGGATCATCCTGGAATTCCACAACCCGAACCGGCGCGTGCTGGAGGGCGAGCTGCAGTTCCCCCTGGCCGATGGCCAGCAGATCAGCGGCTTCGCGCTGGATATCAACGGCGAGATGCGTGACGCGGTGCCGGTGCCGAAGGACCGCGGCCGCCAGGTGTTCGAGGAGATTGCCCGCCGCAGCGTTGACCCGGGCCTGCTGGAACAGACCGCCGGCAACCAGTTCCGCCTGCGCATCTATCCGCTGCCGGCCGGCGGCAGCCGGCGCGTGCAGCTGGTGATCCGCGAGCCGTTGGCCTTCGCCGGCCAAGGCTGGCAGTGGACGCTGCCGCTGCAGTTTGCCGCCGGTGCAGCCTCGGTTGAACTGAAACTGCAGGCACCTGGCACGACCACCGCAGGTACGGCGCCATTCCGCATCAGCGCGGGCCAGCTGCAGTGGCAGGGCAAGGGGGCGCAGCTGCCGAAGCAGCTGCAGTGGGATCTGCCGGCGACCCGCCAGGCACAGGTGCAGGTGGCGCCCTGGCAGGATGGCCACTATCTGCTGGCGCAGCTGCCGGTGGCGGCCAGCAGCACGCCGCGCAAACTGCCGAGCGAAATCGGCCTGCTGTGGGATGGCTCCGGTTCGGCGGGCCAGCGCGATCACACACGTGAGTTCGCCCTGCTGGATCGCTATTTCGCTGCGCTGCGCGACGGCACCGTGGCCTTGACCGTGCTGCGCGATCGCGCCGAGCCGGTGCGTCGCTTCCGCATCCGCGCCGGCAACTGGAGTGAACTGCGCGCAGCCCTGCAGGCCGTGCTCCCGGACGGTGCCAGCGCGCTGGCACAGTGGCAGCCGCAGCCGGGCGTGAAGGAATACCTGCTGGTCAGCGATGGCCTGCTGACCTATGGCCCGGAACAGCTACCGGCGATGGCATCCGATCAGCGCCTGTTTGCGGTCAGCAGTGCGGGTGCGCGCACCGATGCCGTGCGACTGCGTGGTTGGAGTGAGGCGCATGGCGGTCGCTTCATCGCGCTGGGCAAGGATGTCGATGCGGCGGCGCACGCGTTGCTGGCGTCGCCGATGGATGTGCAGGTCGATGCGGGACGCGGCGTGCAGGATGTAGTGATCGATCGCCGCAGTGAAGCCCACGGCTGGCTGTGGCTGCACGCACGACTGGCAGCCGACGGTGTGCCGATGCGGGTGCGCGTGGGCGACGGCGAGTGGGAAGCGCTGCCAGCGACGCAGAAGAGCAAGGACGGTGAACTGCTGGCCGGTTTGTGGGCGCAGGCGCGCCTGCAGCAGCTGGCCGCCGACCGTCGTGGCAACCGCGAGGCGATGCAGCGCCTGTCACAACGGTTTGGCCTGGTGGGGCCGGATACCTCGCTGATCGTGCTGGAGACGTTGGAGGACTACCTGCGCTATGCGATCCGTCCTTCGGGCACGCTGCGCGCGGAGTACGACGCCAGGTTTGCAGTGCAGGTCAGGGATCGCGCCGCTGGGGATCGCCAGCGCCTGGATGAAGTGGCCGCCCGCTGGAAGGAGCGCCAGCAGTGGTGGAGCCGTAGCTGGCCGAAGGATGCGCCGCCGCAGGCCAAGGAAATGGCGCTGGACGTTGCATCCGCAGACTACGCAACCGAATCCGCACCCGTGGCGATGCTGGCAGCCCCTGCACCTGCTGCTCCGCCCGCCCCTGCACCGACGGCAGCAGCGGCCGAGCAGCGTATGCAGGCCGCCAGCGCACGCGCGCGTCGTCCGGCGCCCGCGTCGGAGAATGCACTGGATGCGATTGTGGTCACCGGCGGCACGGTCGATGCCGCTGCGGCCGCCAACGATGGCCAGCTCGGCATCCAGCTGGCGGCCTGGCAGCCGGACTCGGCCATCGCCCGGCGCCTGCGCCAGGGCCCGCCGTCGCAGCTCTATGACCGCTATCTGGCCGAGCGCGATGCCCACGCCGACAGCAGCGCCTTCTTCCTCGATGTGGCCGACCTGCTGCTGGAGCAGGGCCAGCGCGAGCTGGCACTGCGGGTGCTGTCGAACCTGGCCGAAATGGATCTGAATAACCGCCACCTGCTGCGCGTGCTCGGTTACCGACTGATGCAGGCCGATGCTCCCGCACTGGCGGTGCCGGTGTTCGAGCAGGTGCTGGCGATGGGCCAGGAAGAACCGCAGAGCTTCCGCGACCTGGGCCTGGCGCTGGCAGCGGCCGGCAAGCCACAGCAGGCACTGGCGCCGCTGTACCAGGTGGTGGTGCGGCCGTGGGACAGCCGCTTCGATGGCATCGCCCTGATCGCGCTGGATGAGCTGACCAACCTGGTGGCCGGCAGCACGCCCCGGCTGGATACCACCGGCATCGACCCGCGCCTGTTGCAGGCGATGCCGCTGGACCTGCGCGTGGTGCTGTCGTGGGACGCCGACAACAGCGACATGGACCTGTGGGTAACCGACCCGAACGGCGAGCGCGCCTACTACGGCAACCGGCTGACCTACCAGGGCGGGCAGATGTCGCAGGACTTCACCGGCGGCTATGGCCCCGAACAGTTCTCGCTGCGCAACGCCAAGCCGGGCAAGTACAAGGTGGAGGCGAACTACTTTGGCAGCCGCCAGCAACAGGTCACCGGCGCGACGACACTGATGCTGCGTCTGACCACTCATTGGGGCACGGCCAAGCAGAAGGATCAGATGGTGACGATGCGACTGAAGGACCGTGCCGAGACCGTGCTGGTGGGCGAGTTCGAGGTTAAATAGTCAACTGCCCCAAATGGCCGTCCGAGGGTGGGCCAAGGAAGACCCTCGTCGACGCCGCTCTGGGGCAAGGAGGCCCTGTGTGGGGGCGGCTGCAGCCTGGCTGGCTCCCCGCGCCAAGGCGGGTACCGCCTGCCTGAATGCAGCGCCGACGCATCACGCTCGCGCCTCCCCGGCGCAGGCCCAGGCCCTCATTCCGGGCGCCCACGGCCTGCGGTATCATTACCAGTCATCTTTTGAATGCATAACCGCCGACATGATCGAACTGAATCCTGTCCGCCAGCGCATCACCGATCTGACCGATCGCGTGCTGTCGCTTCGGGGGTATCTTTGACTACGACGCCAAGAAAGAGCGTCTTGAAGAAGTAACGCGGGAGCTGGAAAGCCCCGACGTCTGGAACAACGCCGAGTACGCCCAGAACCTGGGCCGCGAGCGTTCCAGCCTGGAAAAGACCGTGGGCGGGATCGCCTCGGTGCTCGATGGCCTGAACGACGCCACTGAACTGCTGGAGCTGGCCGAGTCCGAGCAGGACGAGGAGACCGCACTGGCGGTGGTCGCCGACCTCGACAAGCACCAGGCGCACGTGGAGAAGCTGGAGTTCCAGCGCATGTTCTCCGGCGAGATGGACAATGCGGCGGCGTTCGTCGACATCCAGGCCGGTGCCGGTGGTACCGAAGCCCAGGACTGGGCCGAGATCCTGCTGCGCATGTACCTGCGCTGGTGCGAATCGCGCGGCTGGAAGACCGAGCTGATGGAAGTCTCCGGTGGCGACGTCGCCGGCATCAAGTCGGCCACGCTGCGCGTGGAAGGCGACTATGCCTATGGCTGGCTGAAGACCGAGACCGGCGTGCACCGCCTGGTGCGCAAGTCGCCGTTCGACTCCGACAACCGCCGCCACACCAGCTTCACCTCGGTGTTCGTGTCGCCGGAAATCGATGACAACATCGACATCACCATCAACCCGGCCGACCTGCGTACCGACGTGTACCGCTCGTCCGGTGCCGGTGGCCAGCACGTGAACAAGACCGAGTCGGCGGTGCGTATCACCCACATCCCGACCAACATCGTTGTGGCGTGCCAGACCGGCCGCAGCCAGCACCAGAACCGCGACAACGCGATGAAGATGCTGGCCGCCAAGCTGTACGAGCTGGAGATCCAGAAGCGCAACGCCGAGAAGGACGCGGTGGAAGCCACCAAGTCCGACATCGGCTGGGGCAGCCAGATCCGCAACTACGTGCTGGACCAGAGCCGTATCAAGGACCTGCGTACCGGCATCGAGCGTTCGGATACGCAGAAGGTGCTGGACGGCGACCTGGACGAGTTCGTCGAGGCCAGCCTGAAGGCCGGTTTGGCCGTGGGCTCCAAGCGCGCCGATGCCTGATCGACGCGCCTGCGCGGATATCATCGCCTTCCGCAGCGGAGGGCGATGATGCGCAGCGAAAGTGAACGCAAGGAACTCGGTAGCTTCCTGAAGGCCTGCCGCGCCCGTGTCGACCCCGCCACGCTCGGCCTCCCGGCCGGGCGGCGGCGCACCCCGGGCCTGAAGCGCGAGGAAGTGGCGCTGGCCATCGGGGTCAGTGTCAGCTGGTACACCTGGATCGAGCAGGGCCGTGAAGTGCGCGCCTCGCCCGAAGTGCTCGAGCGCCTGGCCAAGGTGCTGCGCATGAGCGACGACGAACGCGCCTATGCATTCGCGCTGTCCGGCTATGGCGTACCGCTGGAATCGCCGGACGAGAGCGTGACCGACGGCCTGCGCCAGCTGGTCGAAGCGATGCAGCCGATCCCGGCCTATGTGCGCAACACCCGGTTCGATATCCTGGCCTGGAACCCGGCCATCGCCGATCTGTTCGTGGACTACAGCCAGCTGGCGCCGCATGAGCGCAACACGCTGCGGCTGATGTTCCTGTACCCGCCGTACCGCACGCTGATCCTCAACTGGGAAGAAATGACCCGCGGCCTGCTGGCCGGCTTCCGCGCGGCGATGGCGCAGGCGCCGGACAAGGCGCCGTTCCTGGCGCTGGTGGAGGACATCGCCGCGCACAGCGAGGCGTTCCGGCGGTGGTGGCCGGAGCACGACGTGCGGCGGTTCGATGAAGGTGCGAAGAAGCTCAACCATCCCACGCGGGGATTGCTGGACCTGCAGTACGTGGCGCTGGTGCCGGAGAGCCGGCACGACCTTTCCCTGGTGACCTACCTGCCGCGAAAGTAGGGGTGTTCGGCAGGGCTTGCAGCCCTGCACCCGCAGAGGCCGAGCAACAGCAACAGCAACAGCGGGCATTCCGTTGGATGGCGGGGCGGTGTGGGTTGGCAGGACACGCCGTAAACCCGTCCATGGGGGCTCGATGGCGCCATCCATGGCGCCAACGGTCCTGCCAACCCACACCGCCCCACCTCTGACAATTTCCCGCGGCTGTTGGCAGGTGTCGACCTTGGTCGACACATCTGTCAGATATCGAAAGAAATTCCGGGGTCAGATCCGTTTTCCCAGGGAAAACGGATCTGACCCCAAGAGTATTTCCAACAGATCGCGGAAAACTGTCGAAGGCGGGGTGGGCCCGGTTGCGGGGGCGTGAGCGCCATGGATGGCGCGACCGAGGCTACATGGGTGAGGGCGCTTTGCTTGCGAAGCACTGCTTCGCAAGCGCCCGAACGCCCAGCCGCCGGCGGCTGGGCCGGACCCCGGAGGGGGATTCACGCCGTCCCCCGCAACCGGACCCACCCCGCCATCCCACGGAATGCAGGCCTTTGACCTTGACGTTGCCCTGGCCTCTGCGGGTGCAGGGCGCAGCCCTGCAAACAGCCCCATTCAGACAGGTAAGTGCAGGTCACAGGATAAGCAGACGCCTTGTTGCCTCCGCCAATCGGGTTCACATTCCTGTGCAGAAGACGGGCCGCTGCCCGTTGCCGAGACAACAGGAGCCCTGCATGTCCGCTGCCCCCACCACCGCCATTTCCCGTGATCCGGCCACCGGCCAGCAGATCGCCAGCCACCCCTTCGCTACCGACGCCGAACTGGAAGCCATCCTCGATCGCGGCCAGGTCGGCTTTGCGGCCTGGAGCGTCAAGAGCCTCGAACAGCGCGCAGACGTACTGCGTGCAATGGCCGCCGTACTGCGGCGTGACCGTGAGAAGCTGGCCGCGCTGGCTACCGCCGAGATGGGCAAGGTGCAGGCCGAATCGCTGGCCGAGATCGAGAAGTGCGCCGTGCTGTGCGACTGGTACGCCGACCACGGTGCGCAGTTCCTGCGCGACGAGCCGACCCAGGTGCCCGACGACAAGGCCTTTGTGGCCTACCTGCCGCTGGGCGTGGTGCTGGGCATCATGCCGTGGAACTTCCCGTACTGGCAGGTGATGCGTGCGGCGGTGCCGATCCTGATGGGCGGCAACGGCTTCCTGCTGAAGCCGGCCGAGAACATCGTCGGTACCGCGCAGCTGCTCGACGCGGCCTGGCGCGATGCCGGGCTGCCGGAAGGCACCTTCATCGCCGCCAACATCAGCCGCGAGGGCACCAGCCGCGCGATCGCCGATGATCGCATCGCCGCAGTGACCCTGACCGGCAGCGTGGCCGCAGGCCGCAGCATCGCCGCCCAGGCCGGGCAGGCGCTGAAGAAGGTGGTGCTGGAGCTGGGGGGCTCGGATCCGTTCATCGTGCTGGCCGACGCCGATCTGGACGCCGCCGTTGATGCGGCGGTGGCCTCGCGCTTCCAGAACACCGGGCAGGTCTGCATCGCCGGAAAGCGCATCATCGTCGAAGACGCGGTCTACGATCGTTTCGTGGCGCAGTTCTGCCAGAAGGTGCAGGCACTGACCATCGGCGATGGCCGCGACCCGGCCAACCGCATCGGCCCGATGGCGCGCCAGGACCTGCTGGAGCAGCTCGATGCGCAGGTACGGGCTTCGGTGGAGGCCGGTGCGCGGCTGCTGGTTGGCGGCCACCCGCTGGATCGCCCTGGAGCCTTCTATGCACCCACCGTGCTGGCCGACGTAGAGCCTGGCATGCAGGCCTTCGATACCGAGACCTTCGGGCCGGTGGCCTCAATCAGTCGCGCCCGCGACGCCGACCATGCGGTGGAACTGGCCAACCAGAGCGAATTCGGCCTGAGCGGCAACCTGTGGACCGGCGACCGCGCACGGGCCATGCAGCTGGCGCGCCGGCTGCAGACCGGCGGCGTGTTCGTCAACGGCTTCTCCGCTTCAGACCCGCGCGTGCCGATCGGCGGCGTGAAAAAGAGTGGCTTCGGTCGTGAGCTCTCGCACTTCGGCATCCGCGAATTCGTCAACGCGCAGACGGTGTGGTTCGACAAGCGTTGACGCGCGGCTCTCATCCTTCCTGCAACGATCCACCACCAGTCCAGCGAAAAGGACGGCATTCCAATGACCAAGGGTTCAGACCTGCTCGTCGCCGCGCTTGAGAACGAAGGCGTCGAGCGCATTTTCGGTATTCCCGGCGAAGAGAACCTCGACGTGGTCGAGTCGCTTCGTCATTCCAGCATCGAGCTGGTCATCACCCGCCACGAACAGGCAGCGGTGTTCATGGCTGCAACCTATGGCCGCCTGACCGGCAAGCCCGGCGTGTGCCTGGCCACGCTCGGCCCCGGCGCGCTCAACTTCACCACCGGCGCCGCCTATGCGCTGCTGGGTGCGTGGCCGGTGATCATGATCACCGGCCAGAAGGGCATCGTCGCCAGCAAGCAGGCGCGCTTCCAGATTGTCGACATCGTCGGCACGATGAAGCCGCTGACCAAGCAGGCGCGGCAGATCGTCTCGGCGCGCACGATCCCGACCATCGTCCGCGAGGCGTTCCGTGTCGCTCAGGAGGAGCGCCCGGGCCCGGTGCTGCTGGAGCTGCCCGAAGACATCGCGGCCGATGAGGTCGAGGGCGTGGCGCTGATTCCGCCGCATGCGGTGGACCGTCCCATTGCCAGCCCGGAGGCGCTGGATCGGGCGGCTGAGATCATCCGCAATGCCAAGCGGCCGTTGTTGATGATCGCATCGGCGGCGTCGCGACCGCAGTCCAGTGAAGCGCTGTCGGCCTTTGTGTTGCGCGCCGGCATCCCGTTCTTCACCACGCAGATGGGCAAGGGCGCGGTGGCCGGAGGTTCGGGCCTGTACATGGGCACCGCCGCGCTGACCGAGCGTGACTACGTGCACATGGCGATCGACCAGGCTGACGTGATCGTGACCATCGGCCACGAGGTGACCGAAAAGCCGCCGTTCGTGATGCGCCCGGGTGGCCCGACCGTGATCCATATCGGCTACTCGCAGGCGGCGGTGGAACAGGTGTACTTCCCGCAGGTGGAGGTGATCGGCGACATCGGCCGTTCGCTCACCCAACTGGCCGACCGCATCGAAGGCGCGGTGCCGAACGCCTATGCTTTGCTGCCGCTGCGCGCGACCATCCTCGAGCATCTGGCCGACCGCGCCGAAGAGGCCGGGTTCACACCGCAGCGGCTGGTGCACGACGTGCGCCAGGTGATGCCGCCGGACGGCATCGTGGCGCTGGACAACGGCATGTACAAGATCTGGTTCGCCCGCAACTACCGTACCCAGGTCGCCAACACATTGCTGCTGGACAACGCGCTGGCGACCATGGGCGCGGGCCTGCCATCGGCGATCATGGCCTCGATCCTGTATCCACAGCGGCGGGTGCTGGCGGTGTGTGGTGATGGTGGTTTCATGATGAACAGCCAGGAGCTGGAGACAGCGCGCCGGCTGGGGCTCAACCTGGTGGTGCTGATCCTCAATGACGGCGCCTACGGCATGATCCGCTGGAAGCAGGCGGTGGATGGCTTCACCGACTACGGCATGACCTTCAGCAACCCCGACTTCGTGAAGTACGCCGAGGCCTATGGCTGCAAGGGGCATGAGGTGACCGCCATCGAGCAGTTCATCCCGACCCTGCAGGCGGCCTTCAACGAGGGCGGGGTGCACCTGGTGTCGGTACCGATCGATTACTCGGAAAACCAGCGGGTGCTGGTGGACGAGCTGCGCCAGGCGTTCCCCGGGAACAGGTAGATATCCAGGGGCCAGGTAGGGTCCCGGATGGGGTCAGATCCCTTTGCTGCGCAAAGGGATCTGACCCCTCTCCCGGCTTGGGCAGGGCGGTTTTGGTATGCTGGGCAACCGGCTGTGCCGGGCGCAGCATCCCCCCTCACTACACGATTCCCGCAGATCCATGAGCGAAGCTACCGATACCCCCCCCGTCGACGAGAACAAGTTGATCGCCGAGCGCCGTGAGAAACTCAAAGCGCTGCGTGGGCAGGGCATCGCGTACCCGAACGATTTCCGTCGTGAGGACTTCGCCGGCCGCCTGCAGGACGAATTCGCCGATGCCGAACAGTGGACCGCCGAGGCGCTGGAAGGCAACGGCCGCCAGGTGAAGATGGCCGGCCGCCTGATGGCCAAGCGCATCATGGGCAAGGCGAGCTTCGCGCAGATCCAGGACGAGTCCGGCCGCATCCAGCTGTTCCTGCAGGGGGCCGTGCTGGGCGATGCCTACACCGCGTTCAAGGGCTGGGACGTGGGCGACATCATCGCCGTAGAAGGTGGCCTGACCCGCACCAAGACCGGCGAGCTGTCGGTCAAGGCCGAGTCGATCCGCCTGCTGACCAAGTCGCTGCGTCCGTTGCCGGACAAGTGGCATGGCCTGGCCGACGTCGAGCAGCGTTACCGCCAGCGTTACGTCGACCTGATCGTCACCCCGGAGTCGCGCGCGGTCTTCATCAAGCGCTCGAAGATCATCCGCGCCATGCGTGCGTGGCTGGACAACCGCGACTTCCTGGAAGTCGAGACGCCGATGATGCATTACATCCCCGGCGGCGCGGCGGCCAAGCCGTTCACCACCCACCACAACGCGCTGGACCTGGACCTGTACCTGCGCGTGGCGCCGGAGCTGTACCTCAAGCGCCTGACGGTGGGCGGCCTGGAGCGCGTGTACGAGATCAACCGCAACTTCCGCAACGAAGGCGTCAGCACCCGCCACAATCCAGAATTCACCATGATGGAGCTGTACGAGGCCTATGCCACGTACAACGAGATCATGGACCTGACCGAAGGCGTGATCCGTGACGTGGCCAGGACAGTCAACGGCAGCACCGAGGTCGAGTGGGACGGGGCGAAGATCGACCTGGGCCCGGCGTTCCGCCGCTGGCGCATGGACGAAGCCGTGCGCCACCACAACCCGGAAATCTCGGTTGCCGACTGCACCGACCGTGACGCGCTACTGCGCCATTGCGAGCGCTTGAACATCCGCGTCAAGCCGTCCTACGGCTGGGGCAAGCTGCTGCTTGAGATCTTCGAGGCCACCGTCGAGCACACCCTGATCCAGCCGACCTTCATCACCGACCATCCGGTGGAAGTCTCGCCGCTGGCCCGTGCCAACGACAATGATCCGGGCTACACCGACCGCTTCGAGCTGTTCGTCAACGGCAAGGAGCTGGCCAATGGCTTCTCCGAGTTGAACGACCCGGAAGACCAGGCCCAGCGCTTCCAGGCCCAGGTGGCCGCGAAGGAAGGTGGCGACGACGAGGCCATGCACTACGACGCCGACTACATCCGTGCGCTGGAGTACGGCATGGCCCCGACCGGCGGCCTGGGTATCGGCGTCGATCGTCTGGTGATGCTGCTGACCGGCAGCAGCTCGATCCGCGATGTGCTGCTGTTCCCGTACATGCGTCCGGAGCAGTAAGTCACCTTTTTGACTCCCGATTGTGCGCGCCGTCCCGAAACGAGACGGCGCGATTGACGCGTCCCGCACTCGGCGTATCGTAATTGCACTACCTTGACGCCTGCTATGGCTTGATCGGCGTTAGGGGAGGGCACGGTGTGGGGAGTCCGCTTCACATTGTGATGACGATCATGAATCGGGATGCACGACACGGGAGTCAGGCCGATGCAGGGTGCGAGCGTTCGCAGCGGCAGAGTATCCTCGCCTGCTGATGATCCAGCGTGGTCGAAAAACCAGGCAGAGTACGCGTTGAATATCGTCATCGTTGATGACCAGACTTCCGCCCGGACGATGCTGCGTCACGTCATCGAAGACATCGCGCCGGAACTGAGCGTGTATGACTTCGGCGATCCGCTGACCGCATTGGCCTGGTGTGAAGCCCATCCGGTCGACCTGCTGCTGCTCGATTACCGCATGCCGGAGATGGACGGGCTGGAATTCGCTCGCCGTTTCCGTCGGCTGCCCAAGCACCGCGACATTCCGGTGATCCTGATCACCGTGGTCGGTGACGAGCCGATCCGCCAGGCGGCACTGGAAGCCGGCGTCATCGACTTCCTGGTCAAGCCGATCCGCCCGCGCGAACTGCGTGCGCGCTGCTACAACCTGCTGCAGCTGCGCCAACAGACCGAGAACGTGAAGCAACGGGCGCTGTCGCTGGAGCAGCGCCTGCTGGCCAGCATGCATGAGGTCGAAGAGCGGGAGCGCGAAACGCTGTCGCGGCTGGCGCGGGCGATCGAGTTCCGTGATGCAGGCACCAGTGCCTATCTGGAGCGCATGGCGCGCGTGGCCGGCCTGATCGCCGACCAGCTCGGGCTGCCCGAGGAGGACGTGCGCCTGATCGAAATGGCTGCGCCGCTGCATGACATGGGCAAGATTGCCATTCCCGATGCGGTGCTGCTCAAGCAGGGCAAGCTCAACGAGGAGGAGCTGGCGATCATGCGCCGGCACCCGCGGATTGGCCATGAACTGCTGAGCGGCAGCCAGAATCGTTTCATCCAGGTTGGCGCCTTGATCGCACTGCGTCATCATGAGCGCTACGATGGCAGCGGCTATCCCGATGGGCTGGTCGGCGATGCGATTCCGCTGGAAGCGCGCATCGTGGCTGTCGCCGATGTCTTCGACGCCCTGATTTCGCCCCGTCCGTACAAGGAAGCATGGACCATGGAAGCCACCCTGGCTTATCTCTACGCCCAGCGTGGCCGGCTGTTCGATCCCCGATGTGTGGACGCGCTGCTGCGCGGCCGCGAACAGCTGGACCAGATCTGCGCCGAGCATTCGATGGCGTCCGCGCGCCCGGGGCTGGGCGCGTGAAACGGCTGTTGTCGCAGCTGCGGCTGCGCCTGTCCCAGCGCCAGGACAGCGAACACGGCCAGCAGATCGTCCGTATTGTCCTGATCAGCCTGATCCTGGCCTACGTGCTGTTGCCGGCGCCGCGCCACGATCTGCCGCACACGCAGTACGTGGGCGTGCTGGCGATCGTCTTGACCGGCCTGAGCCTGTCGCTGCTGCTGTTCGGCTGGCTGCTGTGGCGGCCGGCGCGTTCCGATCCCCGCCGCGTGCTGGGCATGCTCGCCGACTATGGCCTGATCGCTGCCGGCATGGTGCAGATGGGGGAGCCGCTGGCCTGGGTCTACATCGTGGTGATGTGGGTGACAGTCGGCAACGGCATGCGCTTCGGCAACCACTACCTGTACGTGGCGGTGGCGATGGCGATGGTGAGCTTCGGTTGCACGGTGCTGCTGACGCCTTACTGGCAACAGAATTTCCGTCTGGCCATCGGCCTCTGGCTCGGCCTGGCGGCGGTGCCGCTGTACTTCTCGACGCTGCTGCGGCAGCTGACCGAAGCGATGGCCGAGGCGCGCCGTGCCAGCGAGGCCAAGAGCCGTTTCCTGGCCAACATGAGCCACGAGTTCCGCACGCCGTTGAACGGCCTCAACGGCATGACCGAAGTACTGGCGACCACGCGCCTGGACGATGAGCAGCGCGAGTGCCTCAACACCATCCAGGCGTCTTCGCGCAGCCTGCTGGCGCTGGTGGAGGAAGTGCTGGACATCTCGGCCATCGAGGCCGGCAAGCTGCGCGTGGTGGCCGAAGACTTCGCCGTGGCCGACGTGATCCAGGCGATCGGGCTGATCCTGTTGCCGCAGGCCAAGGCCAAGCGCCTGGATTACCGGGTGAAGGTGGCTGACGGTGTACCGCCACGCGTGCGCGGGGACGTCGGGCACCTGCGGCAGATCCTGCTGAACCTGGCCGGCAACGCGGTCAAGTTCACCGATCACGGCCGGGTCGAAATCCGTGTCAGCGTGGTGCAGGCCGATACCAGTGGCGCGGTGCGGCTGCGCTTCGACATCCTCGACACCGGCATCGGTGTAGCGCCGGCCATGCGTGCGCGGCTGTTCGATGCCTTCGAGCAGGCTGACGTCAGCATGGCGCGTCGCCACGAGGGCACCGGGCTGGGCACGACCATCGCCAAGGGCCTGGTCGAAGCAATGGACGGCGATATCGGTTATCTGGAAAACCCGCCGCGCGGCAGCCACTTCTGGGTCGAGTTGCCGTTCGCGCCGCCGCAGCCGCAGGTGCCGGGTGCGGTGCCGAGCCTGACCGGCGACGACGACGTGGGGCCGGGCGGCAACGTGATCGCATTTGCCGACCCGTTCCTGCGCCATCGCGCCCGCGTGCGCAGCATGCAGATCCTGGTGGCCGACGACCACGAGGCCAACCGCATGGTCCTGCAGCGCCTGCTGCAGAAGGCCGGGCATCGCGTGCTGTGCGTGGATGGCGGTGAGGCGGTGCTGGATGCGCTGGCCGACAGTGAGTTCGACGCGGTCATCGTCGACCTGCACATGCCGGGCATGAGCGGGCTGGACATGCTGAAGGAGTTGCGGGTGATGCAGGCCGGCGGCGGACCGCGCACGCCGGTGCTGGTGCTCAGCGCCGATGTCACGCCCGAGGCGATCCAGCGCTGTACCCAGGCTGGGGCGCATGCGTTCCTGGCCAAGCCCGTGGTGGCGGTGCGCCTGCTCGATACCCTGGCCGAGATCGCCAGCAACGCCCAGCTGAAGACCATGGCCGCACCGGTGGTGCGACCGATGGCGCTGCAGGATGGGGTGCTCGACAGCAGCGTGCTGGACGAGCTGGCCTCGCTGGGCATGGGCGAGGGCTTCGAACGTGAGTTCATCCGCCAATGCCTGGAGGACGTGGCGGGCTGCATGGGCAAGGCCGAGCAGGCCGGTGAGGCCACGCAGTGGGATGTGTTCCGCGAACAATCCCACGCGATCAAGGGCGTGGCCAGCAACCTTGGCCTGATGCGCGCGTCCAACCGTGCCGGCGAGCTGATGCGGATGGCCGACTGGCAGCTGAAGACCGAATGGCGCCAGCGCCTGGGCATCCTGCAGGAGGCGATCAAGGAAGGCCGGCGCGCGCTGGAGGCACGGGCCGAACGCCGGCTGCGCGGCGCTGCCGACGATGGCGAGGCGCGTTGAACCACGGCAGGGTGCATAAAAAAAGCCCGGTGGCCAACCGGGCTTGAACCCATCCTGGGGGAGGGATGAATCAGGCCGCGTCGAGGCTGGCGCGACGGGTCTGGGCCTTGATCAGGCGGTCCATGGTGCGCAGCGAACGGTCGCCGAGGGCCAGGGCGGAATCGACCCAAACCTTGGTGATCTCCAGCAGTTCGTCGTAGCTGACCGGCTGGGCGATGGCGCGTGCGGCGTTCATCGCCAGATAGGACTGCGGTGTGCGCTGCTGCTGGCGGATCAGTTCTTCCACCGCCGCCCGGCCTTCGCCCTTCTTCACCAGCACGTCGACCACGCCCATCGCGTGCATCTCCTCGGCGCTGTAGACCCGGCCGTCGAGGATGATCTTCTCGGCGAGGTGGGGGGACACGCGCCGGCACAGGAAGGAGTACGCACCCATGCCCGGGAACAGGCCGAACAGCACCTCCGGCAGGCCCAGTCCGCTGCCTTCCTCGGCGACGATGGTGTGGCAGGCCAGGGCCATTTCCAGCCCGCCGCCGAGGGCGTCACCCTGGATCAGGGCGATCGAACGGACGTCGCCGCCGAACCCGGTGTGCAGGTGGTGCACGCCCTCCACGCAGCGCTGGGCATAGTTCAGCAGGAGGTCGCGGTTGCCTTCGCGGATCAGGCGTGTGAACAGGTCCAGGTCGCCGCCCAGATTGTAGGCGACGGCATCGGAGGCCAGCACGAAATGCCGCAATGTTCCGCTGTGGCGTTCGGCAGGGCTGCGGGTGATGGCCGCCATGTAGCTCCACATCTCGTCGAGCATGTCCTTGCGGCAGCAGGGGCGGATCCCGGTGGCGGCATCGGCGTGCATGAACAGCCAGTGGGCAGCGCCGCCGGCGCTGTCTTCGGTGCGGATGGTGGCGAACGGTGAGCCGCTTGAAGGCAGCTTTTCGATGGTACTCATGGAAGGGTCCTCGGCATGCGGCCCGCAGTGTCAGGTGGGTGGCCGGCGGGCCGAACGGTCCACACACGCGGCGATGCTACACCGCCCCAGGGGCGTCGCATGCGAAAGGGCCCGGGACGTTTCCGCCCCGGGCCCTGCATCGTTCAAATTGCCGCAAACCCTTACTGGGCGGGCGTATCGCGGAGTTCGCGGCGGAGGATCTTGCCGACATTGGTCTTCGGCAGCTCCTTTCGGAATTCAACGATTTTGGGGTGCTTGTAGCCGGTCAGGTTGGCCCGGGCATGCTCCTTGACCATTTCGGCGGTCAGGTTCGCGTCCTTCTTCACGATGACCACCTTGACCACTTCCCCGGACTTTTCGTCCGGCACGCCGACCGCGGCCACTTCCAGCACGCCCGGCATCATCGCGATCACGTCCTCGACTTCATTTGGGTACACGTTGAAGCCGGACACCAGGATCATGTCCTTCTTGCGGTCGACGATGTAGAAGAAGCCGTGTTCGTCCATCTTCGCCATGTCGCCGGTATGCAGCCAGCCGTCGGCATCGATCGCCTTGGCGGTTTCCTCCGGGCGCTGCCAGTAGCCCTTCATCACCTGCGGGCCCTTGATGCAGAGCTCGCCGACCTCGCCCAGCGGCAGGATGGCGCTGTTGTCGTCCTTGATGCAGGCATCGGTGGACGGGATCGGCAAGCCGATCGAGCCGTTGTATTCGGTCAGGGTGAGCGGGTTGATGCAGGCCGCCGGCGAGGTCTCGGTCAGGCCATACGCCTCGACCAGGGTCACCCCGGTGACCTTCTTCCAACGCTCGGCCACGGCGCGTTGCACCGCCATGCCGCCGCCCAGGGTGACCTTCAGCGAGGAAAAGTCGACCGTGTCGAAGCCGGGGGTGTTGAGCAGGCCATTGAACAGCGTGTTGACGCCGGTGATGGCGGTGAAGCGCACCGACTTGAGCTCCTTGACGAAGCCCTTCATGTCACGCGGATTGGTGATCAGGTGGTTGCAGCCACCGAACTTCATGAAGACCAGCCCGTTCGCGGTCAGTGCGAAGATGTGGTACAGCGGCAGGGCGGTGATGATCCACTCCTTGCCCATCTCGATGCCCGACGCACTGATCCAGGCCGAGGCCTGCTGCATGTTGGCGATCAGGTTGCGGTTGGTCAGCATCGCGCCCTTGGCCACGCCGGTGGTGCCGCCGGTGTACTGCAGGAACGCAATGTCGTCGTGGTCGATCTCGACCTGGGGCAGGCTGTGGCGGCTGCCGATCTTCAGCGCCTGGCGGAAGCGCACCGCGCCCTTGAGATGGTAGTTGGGCACCATCTTCTTGATGTACTTCAGCACGAAGTTGACGATCACGCCCTTGGCGCCAAGCAGGTCGCCCAGGCCGGTGGTGATCACGTGCTTGACCGGCGTATCGGCGATGACCTGCTCGACGGTGTCGCCGAAGTTGTCGACCACCACCAGTGCGGTCACGCCGGCATCGATCAGCTGGTGCTTGAGCTCGCGCGCGGTGTACAACGGATTGACATTGACCACGGTCAGGCCGGCGCGCAGCACGCCGAAGGTGGCCACCGGGTACTGCAGGCAGTTGGGCATCATCAGGGCGACGCGGTCACCCTTCTTGAGCTTGAGCTCTCCCAGCAGGTAGGCCGCGAACTGATTGACCAGCGCGTCGGTCTCGCCATAGGTGAGGACCTTGCCGAAGCTGGAGTAGGCGGGACGGTCGCGGAATTTCGCGACGGAAGCGTCGAAGACCGAAGCTACCGAATGGAACTCGTTGACGTCGATCTCGGCGGGAACGCCTTTCGGATAGCTCTGCAGCCAGGGACGATCCAGACTCATATTCCCCCTCCAGGAATCGTGATGTATTAGGTTCCGGCCCTGAGCGTATCGACAATGGCCGGTCATTGCAGCATACCCCGCCGTAGGGAAAACGCGAAGAGGCCCCGAAGGGCCTCTTTGCTGGGTAGTGCCGGCCGCTGGCCGGCATCTGTGCTCGATCGGGATTCCGGTTGGTGCCGGCCAGCGGCCGGCACTACCGTGGCGCCAACCGGGCCGCTTGCGTCAGCCCTGCTTGCGCACCGGTGCGCCGTTGGCCTTGTAGTACGGCGCAGTGCTGCGGGCCAGCGGGGTGCGGCCGCGGATCACGTCGGCCAGCTTCTCGGCCATCATGATGGTCGGCGCGTTGAGGTTGCCGGTCACCACCTGCGGCATGATCGAGGCATCGACGATGCGGAGGCCTTCCAGGCCGTGCACGCGACCCTGGCCATCGACCACCGCCATCGGGTCATCAGCATGGCCCATCTTGTTCGAGCACGACGGGTGGTAGGCGGTTTCGGCATGCTCGCGCACGAATGCATCGATCTGCGCGTCGGTCTGCAGTGCACTGCCCGGCGAGATCTCGCGGCCGCTGTACGGGGCCAGCGCCGGCTGCGCGAAGATCTCGCGGGTGATGCGGATCGCCGCGCGGAATTCGCGCCAGTCCTGCTCGTGCGACATGTAGTTGAACAGAATGCTCGGATGTTCGCGCGGGTCCTTCGAGCGCACATGGATGCGGCCACGGCTGGGCGAGCGCATCGAGCCGACGTGCATCTGGAAGCTGTGCGCCTTGATCGGGTTGGAGCCGTTGTAGTTGATCGCCACCGGCAGGAAGTGGTACTGCAGGTTCGGCCAGTCGAACTCGGCGTCGCTGCGGATGAAGCCACCGGCCTCGAACTGGTTGCTGGCGCCGATGCCGGTGCCCAGGAACAGCCACTCGGCACCGATCGCCGGCTGGTTGTACAGCTTCAGCGCCGGCGCCAGCGACACCGGCTTCTTGCATTCGTACTGCAGGTACATCTCAAGGTGATCCTGCAGGTTGGCGCCGACGCCGGGCAGGTGGTGCACCAGGTCGATGTCCAGGCTGCGCAGCAGGTCGGCCGGGCCGACACCCGAGCGCTGCAGGATCTGCGGCGAGGCGATGGCGCCGCCGCACAGCAGCACTTCGCGGCGGGCGGTGGCGCGCTGCGGCTGGTCGTTGTGCAGCCACTGCACGCCCACCGCGCGCTTGCCCGAGAACAGGATGCGGTCGGTCAGCGCGTGGGTGACGATGGTCAGGTTCGGGCGTGGCTTGGCCAGGTCCAGGTAGCCGCGGGCGGTGCTGGAACGACGGCCGTTCGGGGTCACCGTGCGGTCCATCGGGCCGAAGCCTTCCTGCTGATAGCCGTTGAGGTCGTCGGTGCGCGGGTAGCCGGCCTGCACGCCGGCTTCGACCATCGCAGCGAACAGTTCGTTGTTGCCGGCCTTCGGCGTGGTCACCCGCAGCGGGCCATCACCACCGTGGTAGTCGTTGGGGCCGATGTCGCGGGTTTCGGCCTTGCGGAAGTAGGGCAGGCAGTCCAGATAGGTCCAGTCTTCCAGGCCCGGCATGCTGGCCCAGTTGTCGTAGTCCATCGCGTTGCCGCGGATGTAGCACATGCCGTTGATCAGCGACGAGCCACCCAGGCCCTTGCCGCGGCCGCAGTCCATGCGGCGGTTGTTCATGAAGGGCTCCGGATCGGTCTTGTACGCCCAGTTGTAGCGCTTGCCCTGCAGCGGGAAGGCCAGTGCAGCCGGCATCTGGGTACGGAAGTCGAGCCGGTAGTCCGGGCCACCGGCTTCCAGCAGCAGCACGCTGACATCGGCATCTTCGGTGAGGCGGGTGGCCAGCACGTTGCCGGCTGAACCGGCGCCGATGATGATGTAGTCGTACTCGTTATGGGTGCTCATGGGTGTCTCCTGCAGGCCGGGGCGCGCTGCATGCAGGCGTCCCGGCGGAATGTCGGATCGGCGCGGTGGCCGGACGATGGGGCGTGCTCGGGGCGCGCCGGTCAGAACACGCTGGCGTAGTCGCCCAGCTCGACCTGCACCGACTTGATGCGGGTGTAGTGGCCGAGGGTGGAGATACCGTTCTCGCGGCCGACGCCGGATTCCTTGTAGCCACCGACCGGCATTTCGGCCGGCGATTCACCCCAGGTGTTGATCCAGCAGATGCCGGCTTCCAGGCGATGGATGATGCGGTGGGCGCGGCTGATGTCCTTGCTGACCACGCCGGCAGCGAGGCCGAAGGTGGTGTCGTTGGCACGACGCACCACTTCGTCTTCGTCGTCATAGGCGAGGATGCTCATCACCGGCCCGAAGATCTCTTCCTTGACGATGGTCATGTCATCGCGGCAGTCGGAGAACACGGTCGGCAGCACGTAGGCGCCCTGGGCCAGCGCACCTTCGGTGGCACGGCCGCCACCCGTCAGCAGGCGGGCACCTTCGGCCTTGCCGCTCTCGATGTAGCGCAGCACGTTTTCCATGTGCGGGAAGCTGGTCAACGGGCCGAAGTTGGTGTCGGCGGCCATCGGGTCGCCGATGCGGATGCGCTTGACGCGCTCGACGACGGCCACCTCGAATGCGGCCAGCATGCTGCGCGGCACGAACACGCGGGTGCCGTTGGTGCAGACCTGGCCGGAGCTGAAGAAGTTGGCCATCACCGCAATGTCGGCGGCGCGGTCCAGATCGGCGTCATCGCAGATCACCAGCGGTGACTTGCCGCCCAGCTCCATGGTCACTTCCTTCAGCGACGAGGACGCCGCGCTGGCCATGACCTTCTTGCCGGTGGCGACGCCACCGGTGAAGGAGATCTTCTCGATCACCGGGTGCTCGGTCAGCCACTGGCCGATCTCGCGGCCCGGGCCCTGCACGACGTTGAACACGCCGGCCGGCACGCCGGCTTCGGTGTAGATTTCGGCCAGCCGGATCGCGGTCAGCGGCGTCACTTCCGACGGCTTGAACACCATCGCGTTGCCGGCAGCCAGCGCCGGCGCCGACTTCCACATGGCGATCTGGATCGGGTAGTTCCATGCGCCGATGCCGGCGACCACGCCCAGCGGCTCGCGACGGGTGTAGAAGAAGCTCGATTCGCGCAGCGGCAGCTGGATGCCTTCGATGGCGGTGGCCAGGCCGGCGTAGTACTCGACCACGTCGGCACCGGTGACGATGTCCACGGTGGTGGTCTCGGCCAGCGCCTTGCCGGTGTCCAGGGTTTCCAGGTGGGCCAGTTCGTCATTGCGCTCGCGCAGGAGCTCGACGGCGCGGCGCAGGATGCGCGAGCGCTCCATGGCGGTCATCGCGGCCCACACCTTCTGGCCTTCGGCTGCGCTCTGCACGGCACGTTCGACGTCGGCCTGGCTGGCGACCTGCACCTCGGCGATCACCTCGCCGGTGGCCGGGTTGACGGTCTTGAAGGTCTTGCCGCTGGTGGCATCGACGCGCTGGCCGTGGATGTAGAGCTGTTGGACGGGCAGGGTGGTCATGGGGCGTACTCCTTGGAAGGGGGCGGGCGCTGAAGCGCTTATAGCGCGGCAGCCTGCAACTGGAAGTCGATGTAGCCGTAAGCGATGCGCCGGGACTTCTCGGCGTTGAACTGGCCGCCGACCAGGCTGCCGCGCAGCCACAGGCCATCGATCATCGCGGCCAGGCCGCGGGCGGCCAGGCGGGCCTGCGGGTGGGGCAGCAGGCGGTTGAACTGGTGGCACAGGTTGGAGAACAGGCGCTGGTCGTTGGCGCGCTGCAGCCGGGCCAGTTCCGGCTGGTGCATGCTGGCGGCCCAGAAGGTGAGCCAGACGCGCATCGCGGTGCCGTTGATCTGGCTGTCGTCGAAGTTGCCATCGACGATGGCGCGCAGCTGCTCGCGCGGGTTGTCGCTGGCGTCTGCGCGATAGCGGGCGACGGCGTCCTTCAGTTCGCGCAGGATCTGCCGCATTGCAGCATTGAGCAGGCCGTCCTTGTCGCCGAAGTAGTGGGCGACGATGCCGCTGGACAACCCCGCCTTCTTCGCGATGGTGGCGACGGTGGCATCGGCCATGCCGATCTCGTCGATGGTCTGGAAAGTGGCCCGGATCAGCTGTTCGCGCCGTACCGGTTCCACGCCTTTCTTCGGCATTGTCTCTCCACGGTTTGCGACCCGAAGGATCGGGCTGCCCGCCATTATGCTTTTTATTGATTGAACGTTCAATCAATAAACCATAGGATGCGCTCGCGCCCCACGCCATGGGCCCGGTTTACCGGTCCGGCCCCGCCCATGTGCTCCCTCGGACTTGATGAGACGACCCCATGTCTTCCCTGGCTCATCCCAAGCGTTCGCCCCTGCGCTTGAACCGTTTTGTCTTCCTCAGCTCCTCAGTGTCGATCGGCATCCTCGGGCTGCTCACCGTGCTCTATCCCGAAGGCAGCGAGCACTGGCTGCAATGGGCGCAGGCCGAGGTCTCGGCCGCGTTCGGCTGGTGGTACATGCTGCTGATCGTGCTGTGCCTGGGCTTCGTGCTGTGGCTGGCGTTCTCGCCGTACGGCCGCATCCGCCTGGGCCACAACGAAGAGTCACCGGCCTTTGGCTATGTTGCCTGGGTCTCGATGCTGTTCTCGGCCGGCATCGGCATCGCGCTGCTGTACTACGGCGCCTATGAGCCGCTGGACCATTTCCTGCACCCGCCCGGGCAGCCCGGCGGCACCGTGGCCGCCGGCCGCGAGGCGATGGTGCTGACCTTCCTGCACTGGGGCCTGCATGGCTGGGCGTTGTATGCGCTGGTCGGCGTGGCACTGGGCTATTTCGCCTATCGCCGGGACCTGCCGCTGGCGCTGCGCTCTGCGTTGTACCCGGTCTTCGGTGAGCGAATTCATGGCCGCATCGGCGACATGGTCGATGGCTTCGGCATTCTGGCCACGCTGATCTCGATGGTGACCAACCTCGGCATCGGCGCCCTGGTGGTGCAGTCCGGCCTGGTCTACCTGTTCCACATCCCGGATACGCCGCAGGTGCTGGTGGTGATCGTGCTGGTGATGATGGTCGTGGCCACCATCGGCGTGGTCGCTGGCGTGGAAAAGGGCATTGCCTGGCTGTCCAACCTCAACGTGCGCCTGCTGTGTGGCCTGCTGCTGTTCGTGCTGGTCACCGGCCCGACCCTGCACCTGTTCGATGGCCTGATCCAGAACACCGGCGATTACCTCGGCGCGTTCGTGCGCAAGAGCTTCGACATGTACCTCAACGACCCCAAGGGCCGTGAGTGGATGGGTTCGTGGACGCTGTTCTACTGGGCGTGGTGGATCGCCTGGGCGCCGTTCGTCGGCCTTTTCGTGGCGCGCATCTCGCGCGGCCGCACCATCCGCGAAGTGATCTTGGGCGTGTTGCTGATCCCGCTCGGCTTCACCCTGGCCTGGCTGTCGATCTTCGGCAACACCGCCATCGACCTGGTGCTCAACCATGGCCAGGCGATCCTGGGTGACGTGGCCCAGCACGATGCAGCGATGACCTTGTTCAAGCTGCTGGAATACCTGCCTGCGGCGCCGTACGTGGCCGGTGCTGCGGTGGTGATCGGCTTCGTGCTGTTCCTGACCCCGGTCGACTCGGGCACGCTGATGATCGCCAACCTGTGCACCCGTCGCGTTGACGATGGCGTGGAAGATGGCCATGACGCGCCGATCTGGCTGCGCGTGTTCTGGGCCGCCGGCATCACTGTGGCCAGCGTCGGCCTGCTGCTGGCTGGCAATTTCAGCGCGATGCAGACGGCGGTGGTGCTGTGCGGCCTGCCGTTCTCGTTCACCCTGGCGTTCTACATGTGGGGCCTGTTGAAGGCCCTGCGCACCGACCCGGATGCGCCGCGCCGCTGAGCGGGCATCCGGCATCCATCCCGATGCCGCCGATGAGGCAGTAGAGCCAGGCCATGCCTGGCTGCGGTGAAACAGCAAGGGCCGGATCCGTGAGGATCCGGCCCTTGCTGTTTGCTCCCGGGATTCGCCGGGCATGGCCCGGCGTTACCCATTACTTGGCTGCCAGCTGGCGAAGCACGTACTGCAGCAGGCCGCCATGACGGAAGTACTCGACTTCCTTCGGGGTCAGCAGCATTACCGAGACCTCAAAGGTCTTCTTCGTGCCATCGGCCTTGGTCGCGGTGACCGTGGCGCGCTTGCTGGCACCGTCCTGCAGGCCGGTGATGTCGATCACTTCCGAGCCGTCCAGGCCCAGCGTCTGTGCGTTCTCGCCGTTGCGGAACTGCAGCGGCAGCACGCCCATGCCGACCAGGTTGGAGCGGTGGATGCGCTCGAAGCTCTCGGCGATGACCGCCTTCACCCCCAGCAGCAGGGTGCCCTTGGCCGCCCAGTCACGCGACGATCCGGTGCCGTATTCCTTGCCGGCCAGCACCACCAGCGGCACCTTGTCGGCCTTGTACTTCATGGCCGCGTCGTAGATCGCCAGCTTTTCCGGCTGGCCACCACCGGTCGGGTAGTACAGGGTGTTGCCGCCTTCCTCGCCACCGAACATCAGGTTCTTGATGCGGATGTTGGCGAAGGTGCCGCGGACCATCACGTCATCGTTGCCGCGACGGCTGCCGTAGCTGTTGAAGTCGGCCGGCTGCACGCCGCGCTCCTGCAGGAAGCGGCCTGCCGGCGAGTCCTTCTTGATGTTGCCGGCCGGGGAAATGTGGTCGGTGGTGATCGAGTCGCCGAACAGGCCCATCACGCGTGCGCCGTGCACGTCGTCGATGCTGCCGGTCTGCATGGTCATGCCATCGAAGTAGGGCGGGTTCTTGATGTAGGTGGAGGCGTCGCTCCACGCGTACAGGTTGCCGTCCGGCGAGGCGATGGTGTTCCAGCGGGTGTCACCCTTGAACACATCGGCGTAGTTCTGCTTGAACATCTCCGGGCCAATGGTGGCGGCGATGACGTCGCCGATTTCCTTGTTGCTCGGCCAGATGTCGCGCAGGAACACCGGCTGGCCGTCGCTGCCGGTGCCGAGCGGCTGGGTGGTCAGGTCGATGTCGGTGGTGCCGGCGATGGCATAGGCCACCACCAGCGGCGGGCTGGCCAGGTAGTTCATCTTCACTTCGGGGTGCACGCGGCCCTCGAAGTTGCGGTTGCCCGACAGCACCGAGGTGACCACCAGGTCGCCGGCGGCAATGCCGGCGCTGACTTCGGTCGGCAGCGGGCCGGAGTTGCCGATGCAGGTGGTGCAGCCGTAGCCGACCACGTAGAAGCCGATCTTCTCCAGCTCCTTCAGCACGCCGGCCTTTTCCAGGTAATCGGTCACCACGCGCGAGCCTGGGCCGAGCGAGGTCTTGACCCACGGCTGGCGGTTCAGGCCCTTGGCGGCCGCGTTGCGGGCCAGCAGGCCGGCACCGATCATCACCGCCGGGTTGGAGGTGTTGGTGCAGGAGGTGATGGCCGCGATCACCACCGCGCCATCCTTCAGCCGCACCTTGCGGCCTTCGATCTCGATGTCGGCGAAGCCCTTGGTCAGCTGCTCGTTGCCGACCGCGGCGCCGCCGCCTTCGTTGACGAAGGTGGCAACGTCCTCGCTGCGCTTGTCACGGTTGGCGGTCATGCCGACCAGCGCTTCGCGGTAGTTCTTCTGCACGTCTTCCAGCAGCACGCGGTCCTGCGGGCGCTTCGGGCCGGCGAGCGACGGCTTCACCGTGCCCATGTCCAGTTCCAGCGTGCTGCTGTATTGGGCGTGCGGGCTGCCGGGTTCGTGCCACAGGCCCTGCGCCTTGGCGTAGGCCTCGACCAGGTTGATCTGCTCTTCGCTGCGGCCCGACAGGCGCAGGTAGTTCAGCGATTCCGCGTCGATCGGGAAGATGCCGCAGGTGGCGCCGTACTCCGGGGCCATGTTGCCGATGGTGGCGCGGTCGGCCAGCGGCAGGTGCTGCAGGCCGTCACCGTAGAACTCGACGAACTTGCCCACCACGCCCAGCTTGCGCAGCATCTGGGTGACGGTCAGCACCAGGTCGGTGGCGGTGGCGCCCTCGGGCAGCTTGCCGGTCAGCTTGAAGCCGACCACCTGCGGGATCAGCATCGACGACGGCTGGCCGAGCATGGCGGCCTCCGCTTCGATGCCACCCACGCCCCAGCCGAGCACGCCGATGCCGTTGATCATGGTGGTATGGCTGTCGGTACCGAACACGGTGTCGGGGTAGGCAATGTCCTTGCCATCCTTCTGCGCGGTCATCACCACGCGGGCCAGGTTTTCCAGGTTCACCTGGTGGACGATACCGGTGTTGGGTGGCACCACCTTGAAGTTGTCGAAGGCCTTCTGGCCCCAGCGCAGGAAGCCATAGCGTTCCTGGTTGCGCTGGAACTCGATCTTGCCGTTGAGGTCCAGCGCGTCGGGCTTGCCGAACACATCGACCTGCACCGAGTGGTCGATGACCAGTTCGGAGGGAATCTGCGGATTGATCTGCTCCGGCTTGCCGCCGAGCTTGACCACCGCATCGCGCATCGCGGCCAGGTCGACCACGCAGGGCACGCCGGTGAAGTCCTGCAGGACCACGCGCGCCGGCATGAACGCGATCTCGGTGTCCGGCTCGGCCGCCGGGTTCCAGCGGGCCACGGCTTCGATGTGGTCCTTGCCGACAGTGATGCCGCCGTCCTCGTGCCGGAGCAGGTTCTCCAGCAGGATCTTCATCGAGTAGGGCAGGTGGGAGATATCGAAGCGCTGGCCCAGCGTGGGCAGGCTGAAGTAGTCGTAGGTCTTGCCACCGACGTTCAGCTGGCTGCGGGTGGAGAACGAATCGCTCATGCGGGTTAACTCCTTCTTGCGGATGGCTTGCAGTGGCCCGCGCATGGGCAGGCCTGCTTGCGGTGGCCGGCAGTCCGTGCCGCCGGGCAGAAGGCCAGTATCGCCGATGCCGTCGGGGCCGCAGAACTGCGGGCTCAGAACGCAAGGTTATAAATTCGTATGTAGTTTTCGTGTCATGGCGCCGCCGAACCTAGTGCGGGCTGACAGGCTCGAGGCAGTGCCGTATGGCGCCGGGGGACAGGAGGACGACAGCATGGGGGGGCTGCAGGCGCTGGGGGCGGAGCCGTGCTGAGCGATGGTCATCGTGGCGGTCGAGGCGTTCTTGACCGGGCACGGGGGGCGCGCCGCCGACGGGCAGCGCGCCAGTCAGTGGCGATCAGCCACCCAGGAACGGATTGCCGGTCTTGGCGGGAGCCGCGCCCTTGGATTTCACCTTGAGTACGTTGTCCTTGCCGAACTCAAAGACGGTCGATTCCTGCACGTTCTTTCCGAAGTGCTTGATCTTGGCGTAGTCGTAGTACCAGACCTGGATGTCGCCAAGCTGCTCACGACGCGTCGGCGCTCCAAACTTCTCGCGGACCTGGTCCTGGGTCGCCTTGCCCACCTCCAGCTCGTCCAGTTGCTTCTGGGTGATCTCAGTGCCGGTGGTGTGGGCCGCGAACGGATTGGCGTGGGCCGGGCCTGCGGCCAGGGCCAGGGGGGTGGCCAGAGCCAGGGTCAGGATGAATGCGCGCATTGAACGTCCTTTTATGACGAAGGGGGCGTGCGGTGCCGGAGTGTCCCGGCCCGGTACAGCGAGTGCTGCCCGGCCAGTCTAGCGGTCGAATGCGACTGATTCTGGTTCAAGGTCACAGTTCGCCCGATTTGAGGTGTTTACGTCAGGTATGTATAATTCATACATACTTTTTGAGGCCTACCCATGGAAGCCACCGTTGCAGAACGCGGACAGATCACCCTGCCCAAGGCGGTGCGTGATGCCCTCGGCCTGACCAAGGGCACGCTGCTGAAGGTCGAGCTGGACGGCAGCCGCATCATCCTGCGCAAGAGTGTTGACGATGCCATTTCACGGGCGCGCGGCAAGTTCGCGCTGGACGGCTTCGAGTCATCCGAGGCGGCCGTGCGCGCGGTGCGTGACGAGGAGTAAGCCGTGATGATCGCCGTCGATTCGCCGGTGCTGGTCGAGCTGCTCAGCAATGGCCCGCAGGCCGATGCCGTGGAAGCCATCCTCCGGCAGAGCCTGGTCGGTGGCCGCGTGGTGGTCTGTGGCGCAACCCTCGCCGAAGTGTGCGCATCGCTGCGCGGTGGTGCCGAGGTGCTCGAAGCGCTGGAAGAGATGGGCGTGCACTTCAACCCGATGGAAGCCAAGTCGGCGCTGCGCGCCGGCGAGATGCACCGCCGTCACCGCCAGCGCGGCGGTAGCCGTCGCAGCCTGGACGAATTCATGGTCGGCGCCCACGCACTGCTGCAGTGCGACGGCCTGATCACCTGGAACGACACGTTTTACCGCGACTACTTCAAGGGCCTGAAGCTGATCGTGCCGCACGCCTGAGCCCACTTTTGATTTTTCAACCTACGCATTACCCGGGAGTTGTCATGTTGGAAGCCTACCGCCACCACGTCGCCGAGCGCGCTGCGCTTGGCATCCCGCCGCTGCCGCTGAGCGCGCAGCAGACGGCCGATGTCATCGAACTGCTGAAGAACCCGCCGCAGGGCGAGGCCGAGTTCCTGCTCGACCTGCTGACCCACCGCGTGCCGGCCGGCGTCGATGACGCGGCCAAGGTCAAGGCTTCGTACCTGGCGGCGATCGCGCTGGGCAGCGAGCAGAACCGGCTGATCAGCCGCGAGCGCGCCACCGAACTGCTGGGTACCATGCTCGGCGGCTACAACGTTGCACCGCTGGTGCAGCTGCTGGACGACGCCAGCGTCGGCACCATCGCCGCCAACGGCCTGAAGAAGACCCTGCTGGTGTTCGATGCGTTCCATGACGTGCAGGAGAAGGCCAAGGCCGGCAACGCCAACGCCCAGGCCGTGCTGCAGAGCTGGGCCGATGCCGAGTGGTTCACCAGCAACCCGGAAGTGCCGCAGAGCCTGACCGTCACCGTGTTCAAGGTGCCGGGCGAAACCAACACCGATGACCTGTCGCCAGCACCGGACGCGACCACCCGCCCGGACATTCCGATGCACGCGCTGGCGATGCTGAAGAACAAGCGCGACGACGCGCCGTTCACCCCGGAAGAAGACGGCAAGCGCGGCCCGATCCAGCAGATCCTGTCGCTGAAGGACAAGGGCCACCTGGTCGCCTACGTCGGCGACGTGGTCGGCACCGGCTCCTCGCGCAAGTCGGCCACCAACAGCGTGCTGTGGTGGACCGGCGATGACATTCCGTACATCCCGAACAAGCGCGCTGGCGGCGTGTGCCTGGGCGGCAAGATCGCCCCGATCTTCTACAACACCATGGAAGATGCCGGTGCGCTGCCGATCGAGCTGGACGTGTCGAAGATGGAGCACGGCGATGTCATCGAGCTGCGTCCGTACGAAGGCAAGGCGCTGAAGAACGGCGAAGTGATCGCCGAGTTCCAGGTCAAGTCCGACGTGCTGTTCGACGAAGTGCGTGCCGGTGGCCGCATCCCGCTGATCATCGGCCGTGGCCTGACCGGCAAGGCGCGCGAAGCGCTGGGCCTGGCCCCGACCGACCTGTTCCGCCTGCCGGTGCAGCCGGCCGATACCGGCAAGGGCTTCTCGCTGGCGCAGAAGATGGTTGGTCGCGCCTGTGGCCTGCCGGAAGGCCAGGGCATGCGCCCGGGCACCTACTGCGAACCGAAGATGACCTCGGTCGGCTCGCAGGACACCACCGGCCCGATGACCCGTGACGAGCTGAAGGACCTGGCCTGCCTGGGCTTCTCGGCCGACCTGGTGATGCAGTCGTTCTGCCACACCGCCGCTTACCCGAAGCCGGTGGACGTGAAGACGCACCACACTCTGCCGGAGTTCATCTCCACCCGTGGCGGCGTTTCCCTGCGCCCGGGCGACGGCGTGATCCACAGCTGGCTCAACCGCATGCTGCTGCCGGACACGGTCGGCACCGGCGGTGACTCGCACACCCGTTTCCCGGTGGGTATTTCGTTCCCGGCCGGCTCGGGCCTGGTCGCCTTCGCCGCTGCCACCGGCGTGATGCCGCTGGACATGCCGGAGTCGGTGCTGGTGCGCTTCAAGGGCAAGATGCAGCCGGGCGTGACCCTGCGTGACCTGGTCAACGCGATCCCGCTGTACGCGATCAAGTCGGGCCTGCTGACCGTGGCCAAGGCGGGCAAGAAGAACATCTTCTCCGGCCGTATCCTGGAAATCGAAGGCCTGCCGGAGCTGAAGGTCGAACAGGCGTTCGAACTGTCCGACGCCTCGGCCGAGCGTTCGGCGGCCGGTTGCTCGGTGCGCCTGAACAAGGAACCGATCATCGAGTACCTGACCAGCAACATCACCCTGCTGAAGTGGATGATTGCCGAGGGTTACCAGGATCCGCGCTCGCTGCAGCGTCGCATCGAGAAGATGGAAGCGTGGCTGGCCAACCCGCAGCTGCTGGAGCCGGACGCGGACGCCGAGTATGCCGCCGTCATCGAGATCGACCTGGCCGACATCCACGAGCCGATCGTGGCCTGCCCGAACGACCCGGACGACGTGAAGACCCTGTCCGAAGTGGCCGGTGCCAAGATCGACGAGGTGTTCATCGGTTCGTGCATGACCAACATCGGTCACTTCCGCGCCGCCGCCAAGCTGCTGGAAGGCAAGCGTGACCTGCCGACCCGCCTGTGGGTGGCCCCGCCGACCAAGATGGACGCCTCGGAGCTGACCAAGGAAGGCGTGTACGGCACCTTCGGCGCTACCGGCGCACGCATGGAAATGCCGGGCTGCTCGCTGTGCATGGGCAACCAGGCGCAGATCCGCGAAGGCTCCACCGCGATGTCGACCTCGACCCGCAACTTCCCGAACCGTCTGGGCCGCAACACCAACGTGTACCTGGGTTCGGCGGAACTGGCGGCGATCTGCTCGCGCCTGGGCCGCATCCCGACCAAGGAGGAGTACATGGCGGACATCGGCGTGATCAACGCCAATGGTGCGGAGATCTACCGCTACATGAACTTCGACCAGATCGAGGAATACCAGGACGTGGCCAGCACGGTCGCTGCCTGATGCGGTAGTGCCGGCCGCTGGCCGGCATCCCGTTGAAAGGAAGAACCCCCGGTGAGAACCGGGGGTTTTTTGTGGACGGGCCACTTTCGTAGAAGTTGCATTTCAGTAGAGATGCATCGCGCCTACCGTGGATGCCCACAATTTCGGTCCTGCGCAAGATGCGCCGCTCATTCCTGCTGCCTCCCAGTCCTACCCATCGCCGCACCGTCACCACCCAGGCGTTGGGCATTCTGCTGGCCTCTGCACTTCTGACCATTGCGCCATCGGCAGGGGCAACGTCGGCGCCTGCAATGCTACAGCCCACCGAGCCGCCGCCACGTTTCGACAGGACTACACGCCACGGCCTCTGTCATGAGGGCCGCTGCGTGGTGCTGGATGGCACCGGTCGGCAACTTGCCGAGCATCGGGGAATGCAATACCTCCGCCCCTTCAAAAATGGGGTGGCGGTCTTCGAAAGGGGGGAGAACAGGGGCGTCATGAATTCAGAAGGGCGTATCGTCCTTGAAGCGCATTACGACTCGGTTGAGGTACATGGCAACGGGATGATCGAAGCCAAGGTATTGCTGCGGAGCCCGCCCAAGGCGTACACGCGAATCGACTTCTTCAATGCACGAGGCCGATTGGTGCGTCGGTTTGAGGAGAAAGGCGAGATCGATCTCCTGCGCTCGGCGTCCTGGGCAGGAAACCCGGCTGTAGAACTCTGCAACAGTGAAAAGCGGCGCTGCACGACCCACTTCCTTGACGCAAAGGGCAGGTCCGGTCCCGTTTTCAGTGTCTTTGGTAGCTTTGGTCCCGTGGGTCATGAGGGGGAAGTGGCCATCGCTTCGCGCGATGGTGTCCACTTTGGCCTGGTTGATCGATCACTGGCAGGCATAGGGCGCCAGGACTACGATCAGATGACCTTCAACAGTTCGGGTTTCGCGCTCGCCACCCAGGGCGGGAACGACACGGTGCTGGATCCCCACGGGGTGCAAGTGGCGCCCATGGGTCGATATCGGTTCAAGTTTGGTCGGGGTGGGTACCTGCTTTCTGCGGTAGCCGAAGACGGCCAGTGCCTGCATTTCACGCGCGCGGGTTTGATGTTTCCGACGCCTGCAGGCCACTGTATGAAGACAGATGAGTTCGCTGAACGAGTGGGGTATGTAATCTTCAGTTCGGAAGATGATGAATACGTTGTAGGCCTGGATGGGTCGCTGCGCTCCCTGCAACGCGCTGCAGGCCTGCATCCGTTGAACCGCAGGATCGTCGAGTATCAAAAGCCCGGCGAAGCGGGGGTGCGTTTCATGATGCTGGAAGATGGCAGCATCTCGTCTTCCCTGTACTACCGACTTGCGCCTTTTCAAACCGCGGAAGGGCTGGATGACCAACTGCTGTTGGCCCAAGCCGATGGAGGATGGGGTGTAATAGATGCTACGGGTGCTTGGCTGATTCCTCCTCGCTACCGTCGAATAAGACCATTGGGTCCGAATCTGGTCGCGGCATTCGAACGGCCGGGATATGACCCCGGGTATCACATACTCGATCTGCGTGGCAATGCGGTGGCCGATTTCACGCTGCATGATCCCTTGCCGGATTTTTTGGCGGATGGAACAAGAGTCTATGCGCTCTCACTACGTGGCCGTTGGGGTCTTCTGGATGAGTCGGGGCGGTGGAGGCTGGCGCCCCGCTACGGCTACGTGAATGTTTCGAAAGGCCTGGTTTCAGTGCGTGAGCGAAACAGTGCCGGTGATATTACGGTTAATTTTCTTGACCCGGACACAGAAACGACGCTGTTCGAACAGGGATTTCTATCGATTCATTCTCGACCGGATGGTCTGTTTGAGACGTTGAAGACAGATCAGACCTTGGAGCTGATCAAGCTCGACGGGACCGTTCTGGGGCGTCTGCATCCTCGTCCCAGCCAATAGTCGGACCATTGACTGCTTGGTATGGCTGGAGCCTGGTGCGATCCAAATGAAAGATCTGGGCGTGTTGGAAACAACGCAACGCTCAGGCTTCCGGCGCTACTGCACGGTCCAGTCTGCGCTGCCTTCCAGCCGACGGCCGCCGATCAGCACGTTGCCGCTCTTACCGGAGACATCCATCTCGAACCAAGGCAGTCCATCTCGGTCAAGTGGACGCACGTAGGCCTGGCGCTTTGCACGGTTGAATTCGATGTAGTAGCGGCGATGCACGTTGGGGTACGGCGGGATAGACGGGCCTTTCCAGCTGACGCTTACCGCGCCGGGATCTTCGCGACCCACCAGCATCAGCATGAAGAACACATCACCCTGCTTGGCCTCGAAGTAGAACAGATCGCCACTGGCGCTGGCGGGTGCCAGTGGCAATGAAAGCAGTACGGCCGCCAGGGCGGCCTTCCATATGCCTTTGATCATGTGCAGCATTCCTTGTGCAATACCGCTATCAAAGCACACATGCGGGTAGCGCGTTGAAACGAAGAACCCCGATGAAAGCCGGCACCTTTTCTTGTTGCCTGATGGCCTGTAGCGCCGAGTCCATGCTTGGCTGCTGTTCGTGCGATGCGCGATGAGTCGAGCGCGGCTCGACTCTACAAAGGCATCCACGCATGGCGTGGATCTACTGCCCGCGGTGTCCTTGAGCCGGGGCGCGCTATCAGCCGCGAGCGAGCGCCAGCAGCCGCTCGGCAATCCGTTCCAGTGGCACCTGTTCCTCAGCGGCGCCGAGTTTGAACGCGGCACCGGGCATGCCCCAGACCACGCTGGTCGCTTCGTCCTGCACCAGCGTTGGGGCGCCGGCCTGGCGCATTTCCAGCAGGCCGCGCGCGCCGTCGTCACCCATGCCGGTGAGGATGGCACCGATGGCATTGCCACCGGCGCTCTGCGCGACCGAGCGGAACAGCACGTCCACCGCGGGCTTGTGCCGGTTCACTGCCGGGCCGTCGTCGACGCGGCAGCGCCAGCGCGCACCGTCGCGGATGATGCGCAGGTGCTTGCCGCCGGGCGGGAGGTAGGCGTGGCCGGGCAGCACCGCTTCGCCGTCGCTGGCCTCGCGCACGGCCATTGCCGAGTGTCGGTCCAGGCGTTCGGCAAAGGCGCTGCTGAAGCTGGCCGGCAGGTGCTGGGTCATCACCACGGCGGGTGCATCGGCAGGCATGCCTTCCAGCACCACGCGCAGCGCTTCGGTGCCACCGGCTGACGAGCCGATCGCGATCAGGCGGTCGGTGGTACGGAACTGCGGCGAGGCAGCACGCGTCGCCGGCGCTGCGTCCAGCGTGAGCTTGGGGGCGCTGGCACGCACCAGCGGACGCACGCGCGAGCGGGCCGCCATCTTGACCTTGGCGATGATCTCCTCGGCATAGCCCTGCAGGCCGCGGGCCACGTCCAGCTTGGGCTTGGAGACGAAATCCACGGCGCCCAGCGCCAGTGCCTGCAGGGTGGTGTCGGCGCCTCGCTCGGTCAGCGAAGAAATCATCACCACCGGCAGCGGATGCAGGCGCATCAGGTTTTCCAGGAACGCCAGCCCGTCCATGCGCGGCATTTCCACGTCCAGGGTGATCACGTCCGGGAGCAGGCGCTTGATCTTCTCGCGTGCCAACAGCGGGTCAGCCGCGGTGCCGACCACGTCGATGGCCGGGTCGCTGGACAGGATTTCCGTGAGCATCTGCCGCACGACGGCGGAGTCGTCGACGATCAGGACCCGGCAGGGGGCGTTGCCGGTCAGGGTCATTCGAACAGCTCCACGCCGCCGGTGACCGGCGCCTTGGACAGGCGTGCACGTACCGCCGATTCGGTCGCGGCCACTTCGGCCTCATGGGCATGCGGCAGGCGCTGCACCACCACGCGGCCGGTATCGGCGAAGAACCAGATCTTGCGCGGATGGATGCCGCACAGGTCCTCGGCAATGATCGGAATGTGCTCGGCCTGAAGGTACTGGCGGACAAACTCGGCGTTGCGGGTGCCAACCGGGTTGCTGGTGAAGCCCTTCAGCACGTTGGCGCCACCGAACACCTTGGCCTCGATGCGCTTGCGGTGGGCACCACGCTTGAGCATGTCGTTGATCAGCAGTTCCATCGCGTAGCTGCCGTAGCGCGCGGGCGCGCCGTCACCGGCGTTGCCCTCGGGCAGCAGGAAGTGGTTCATGCCGCCGATCTTCAGCACCGGGTCGCGCAGGCAGGCGGCTACGCACGAGCCCAGCGTGGTGGTCAGCGCGGTGGTGTCATCGACCACCAGGTACTGGGTCGGCAGCAGCTTGGCGGCGACGGTCTGGAAGCGCGCATCCTGGTAGCGCATGACATCGTCGGTACGCAGCGAGGCATTCATGCGCCGGCCTTCGCCGCACGGCGGTACAGGGTGCGGCCGCAGGGCTGGATCAGGTCGGCGGCGTGCAGATAGTTCTCCGAATGGCCGGTGTAGAGCAGACCGTCATCGGCCAGGTGCTGCACCAGGCGGCCGAGGATCGCGCGCTGGGTCGGCTTGTCGAAGTAGATCATCACGTTGCGGCAGAACAGTGCGTCGAACGGGCCACCGACGTCGTAGCGCGGGGCGAGCAGGTTCAACGGGCGGAATTCGATCAGCTCGCGCAGCGCAGGCAGCACGCGGCACTGGCCCTCGTTGGGGCCGCTGCCACGCTGGAAGTAGCGGCGGCGCAGGTCCGGATCGAGGCTGGCGACGCGATCGATGTTGTAGACGCCACGGCCGGCGGTGGCCAGCACCTGGGTGTCGACGTCAGTGGCGATGATGCGTACCGGCGGCTTCAGGGTGCCAAAGGCCTCGCACGCGGTGATCGCCATCGAATAGGGCTCTTCGCCGGTGGACGCCGCGCACGACCACAGCAGCAACGGCGTGCGGCTGGAGCGCTGCTGCAGTTCTTCGCGCAGCTTGTCGAAGTGGTGCGGTTCGCGGAAGAACGAGGTCAGATTGGTGGTCAGGGCGTTGGTGAACGCCTGCCACTCGTCACCATCTTCCTGCTCCAGATGGTCCAGGTACTGCTGGAAGCTGCGCATGCCCAGCGTGCGCAGGCGGCGCGAAAGGCGGCCATAGACCATGTCGCGCTTTGCCGGCGCAAGCGCAATGCCCACGCGCTGGTAGATCAGGTCGCAGACGCGGCGGAAATCACGGTCGGCGAACTCGAATTCGCGTGGGCCGGTAACGATGGGAGTAGGACTTTGCACGGGGGACGTGTCCATCGGCGGGGGCAGCGGCCGAAGCCGCTACGGGTGGGTCTCAGAATTCCTGCCAGTCGCTGTCGCTGGCGACGAAGGTGCCGGCGTTGCTGCTACGACGTGGCGATATCGGTGCAGGTGCTGCCGCGCGGCTTGGCTGCGGAGGTGCCACGGTGGTGACTCTCGCCGGCTCGACCCGCGCGGCAACGGCCTGCATCGCGGCCGAGACCTGGTTGTCGAGCCGGAAGATCGCCACGGCATCTGCAAGCTGTGCGGCCTGGTCTTCCATCGCACGTGCGGCAGCGGTGGCTTCCTCCACCAGCGCGGCGTTCTGCTGGGTGGTTTCGTCCATCTGCACCACGGTCTGGTTGACCTGCTCGATGCCCGCGCTCTGCTCCTGCGAGGCGGCGGAAATCTCGGCCATGATGTCGGTCACGCGCTGCACCGAGGCGACGATCTCGCCCATGGTGCTGCCGGCCTGGTGGACCAGGCTGGAGCCCTCGGCAACCTTGCCGACGGAGTCGTCGATCAGGCCCTTGATCTCTTTGGCGGCAGCCGCCGAGCGCTGGGCGAGGGTGCGCACTTCGCTGGCGACCACGGCGAAGCCGCGGCCCTGTTCACCGGCACGCGCGGCTTCCACGGCGGCATTCAGCGCCAGGATGTTGGTCTGGAACGCAATGCCGTCGATGACGCTGATGATCTCGGCGATCTTCTTCGACGAGGCTTCGATGGCCGACATGGTGGTGACCACTTGGCCGACGACTTCACCGCCCTGCGAGGCGACGCCATGGGCGCCGATGGCGAGCTGGTTGGCCTGGCGGGCGTGCTCGGCGTTCTGGCGCACGGTGGAGGTCAGTTCCTCCATCGAGGCCGCGGTTTCCTCCAGGTTGGCGGCCTGCTGCTCGGTACGGCGCGACAGGTCGCTGTTGCCCGAGGCGATCTCGCCGGCGGCCAGGGTGATGCTGGAGGCGCTGGCCTGGATCTGGCCGACGATCTGGGTCAGCTGCGCGACCGTGGCGTTGGCATCGTCGCGCATGCGGGCGAACACGCCCTGGTAATCGCCGTGCATGCGCGCGGTCAGGTCGCCCTCGGCGATGGCCGACAGCAGCTGCGACAGCTTGCCGAGGTTGTCATCGCTGACCGCCATCATCGCGTTGAGGTTTTCCAGCATCAGGCGGAAATCGTGGTCGAAGCGCTGCGCATCGCCTCGGCGGCTGAAGTCGCCGGCAGCAGCGGCGCTGGCCAACTGCTTGATCTCGGCGTTGATGCGGCCGAGGTTGGCCTTGACGGTGTCGACGGTGGTGGTCATCGCCGCCTTCTCGCCCGGGTAGCGGGCGATGTCGCGGCTCAGGTCACCAACCGCGTACTGCTGCACCACGTCCAGCACATCGTGCAGGGTCTGCACGTGGCTACCCACCAGGGCGTTGGTTTCCTGGACCATCAGCCCGTACTCGCCGGGGAAGGCGCTGGCGTCGATGCGGTAGCTGAGTTCGCCACCGTCGTGGCGGCGGGCCATTTCGCGCTGGCCGGTGATTACGGCATGCAACTGCTGCTGCATGCCGGCCATGGCGTCCAGCAGGCGGCCGGTTTCATCGTGCGGCTGCGGGCCGATATGGCTGTCGAGCTTGCCGGCGGCGATGCCCTCGGCGACGGCCGTGGCCTGCTTCAACGGCACGGCGATGCGATTGCCGATGACCCAGCTCAGGGCCAGTACGATCAGCACCAGGACGCCGCCGGAGACTGTCATGATGGCAGTGAACACCAGCGCCTGCTTCTGCACGTCGTCCATGTAGACGCCACTGCTGACCACCCAGTTCCACGGCGCAAACAGGCCGGCGTAGGCGACCTTCTCGACGTCGCCCTTGCTGCCCGGCTTGGCCCAGCGGTAGTTGACGAAGCCGCCGCCGGCGCGAGCCGCTTCGACCTGGTCGTAGTAGATCCGTACGCCGTCGTCGGTGTGGAAGTCCTTCATGTCCTTGCCGACCAGGTCCTTGCGGAACGGGTGCATCAGCAGCCGGTAGCCGGTGTCGTAGACGTTGAAATAGTAGGTATCGCTCTCTGCACGCATCACTTCCAATGCCTGCAGCGCGGCGCGCTTGGCAGCCTCTTCGCTGAGTTCGCCGGTACCGGCCAGGCGGTGGTAGTGCTGCAGGATGCCGTAGCTCAGTTCGACCTGGGTCTTCAGTGCGGTCTTGCGGGTCTCGGTGAGATCCAGGTACTGCATGCGGGCGGCGATCACCGAGAGCGCGATCACGCCGAGCGCGATGAGCAGCGTCAGCAGGTTGAGCTTGCGCCGGACGGAAAGATTGCTGAAGTAGTGTTGCCAGCGATGCAGGAGATTCATCGAGCAGGACCAGGTCGAAGCGGGCGGGCGGCGCCGTGCCGGTCACGGCGGGACAAGCGGTGACAACCCCGTTATCGGCCGTCAGGGCGGGGGATTGAGGTGCGGTGTCCGAACGTATTCAGGTTTCCGTGCAGCGGCGGCTGCGGCGCTGCCTGCGGCAGGCTGGTTTTGAAGCAACAGCAACAGCAACAGCAGTTGGTCGGCGCTGGATTGTCAGTAGGTGGCTGGGCCGGGGTGGGCAGCCAGGACACGCCGTAAACCCGTCCATGGGGGCTCGATGGCGCCATCCATGGCGCCAACGGTCCTGCCTACCCACCCCGGCCCAGCCCTCTCGGCATTTCGGTGTCGGACGGAAAGAGCGTTGGGGTTCCAGGTGGAAAGAGGGGGCAGATCCGTTTTCCGCAGGAAAACGGATCTGACCCCGGAAGTGACCTGGCTTTTGTTTTTTGCTCTTCTTTCTTCAATCCGGGGTGGACGCGCACGGAAACTGTCCGTGGCCGGGAGGGTGGGTTGCGCAGGGGTGTCCGCGGCATGGATGCCGCGGCCAAGCCCCCATGGACGGGTTCACGGCGTCCCCTGCGCGACCCACCCTCCCGGCCCGAGCGAAGGAAATCCGCAGCTTTCCGTGACCACCCCGAGGGGCTTCGCCGTTGGCTGGATATCCAGATACCCCGTAAACAAAAACGCCCCAGCACAGGGCCAGGGCGTGTTCGTGGATCAGGTCAGGCCGGCATCAGAATTCCTGCCAGTCTCCGTCGGCCAGTTCGGTGGCCATCGGGCGACCGCCGGCGGTGCGGCGGGCCGGCGGTGCGACCGGTGCCGGGGCGGCCGGCGCGGTGGCTCGCGGGGCCGGGGCTGCGGCGACGCGCGGGGCGGCGACGACCTCGGCCTCATCGACCACGAAGATCGACACCGCTTCGCTGAGATGGCCGGCCTGTTCTTCCATCGCACGTGCGGCAGCGGTGGCTTCCTCCACCAGCGCGGCATTCTGCTGGGTGGTTTCGTCCATCTGCACCACGGTCTGGTTGACCTGCTCGATGCCGGCCGACTGTTCCTGCGAGGCGGCGGAGATCTCGGCCATGATGTCGGTCACGCGCTGCACCGAGGCGACAATCTCGCCCATGGTGGCGCCGGCCTTGTGCACCAGCGCCGAGCCATCGTTGACCTTGCCGACCGAGTCGTCGATCAGGCCCTTGATCTCCTTGGCGGCGGCGGCCGAGCGCTGGGCGAGGGTGCGCACTTCGCTGGCAACCACGGCAAAGCCGCGGCCCTGTTCACCGGCACGCGCGGCTTCCACGGCGGCGTTCAGTGCCAGGATGTTGGTCTGGAACGCAATGCCGTCGATGACGCTGATGATCTCGGCGATCTTCTTCGACGAGGCTTCGATGGCGGACATGGTGGTGACCACCTGGCCGACGACCTCGCCACCCTGCGAGGCGACGCCATGCGCGCCGATGGCGAGCTGGTTGGCCTGGCGGGCGTGCTCGGCGTTCTGGCGCACGGTGGAGGTCAGTTCCTCCATCGAGGCCGCGGTTTCCTCGAGGTTGGCAGCCTGCTGCTCGGTGCGGCGCGACAGGTCGCTGTTGCCCGAGGCGATCTCGCCGGCGGCCGAACTGATCGCGCGGCTGGACTGCTTGATGCGGGTGACGATCTCGCTCAGCTGCGCGGCGGTGGCGTTGGCATCGTCACGCATGCGGGCGAACACGCCCTGGTAGTCGCCGTGCATGCGCACGGTCAGGTCACCCTGCGACAGTGCCGCAAGCAGGCCGGAGATCTGTTCGATGCTGCCAGCGTTGGCATCCAGCAGGCCGTTGATCTGCTGGGCCAGCTGCAGGAAGAAGCCTTCCTTGTCGGTCGCGTCGATGCGGCCGGACAGGTCGCCGGCGGCAGCCTGGGCGATCACGCGGGCCACTTCGGCTTCGACCTGCGCTTCCTGGGTACGGTCGCGCCATTCCACCACGTAGCCGACGGTGTCGCCGCCTTCATTGCGGATGGTCGAGACCACCTGGGCGAACTGGGCATCGCCATACTGCATCGGGCGACGGGCGACGCCGTGTGCCTTCAGGTTACCCAGCAGGGTCTGGTCCATCTCGCCGCGGTGTTCAAGCACGGTGACCGGCTTGCCGATCAGCGAGGCCTGGGCATCGAAGTCCGGCAGGTCGCGGCGAACTTCGTCCTGGTACTGGCTCAGGGTCTGCTGCAGGGCGCGGTTGCTGTAGACGATGGTGTTGCTGGTGTCGGTCAGGTACACGCCGGTCGAGCTGTAGTCCAGCGCGGTACGGATGCGCAGATTCTCGCGGGCCACGGCCTGGTCGGTCTCGATGCGCTCGCGGAGGTCGCGCTGCATGCGCTGCATGGCCTGCATCAGTTCGCCCACTTCGTCCTGGCGGCTGACGTCGATATGACCATCGAGCTTGCCACCGGCGACGTCGTTGGCGACCGAGACGGCGCCACGCACGCTGCCGACCAGTGCGCGGGCGAACAGCCACACCAGCACCAGGCCGAGTGCGGCGCCACCCAGCAGGGCGATCACGGTCAGCACGGCCGAGGCGGAATAGGTGGAGGCGGCCTCTTCGCGCGAGGCGCGGGCGAGGCGGTTGTCTTCGGCGATCAGCGCTTCCAGCGCCGATGCAGCCTTGCGGTGCTTGGTACGGGTTTCGCCGACGAAGGTATCGATGGCATCGTCTGGCAGGTCAAGTTCCAGCATCTCGGTGACGCTGTCATAGGACGCCAGCGCATCCTTCCATTCCTTGGCGAAGGTGTCGAACAGCTTCTTCTGTTGTGCGTTGTCGACCAGCTTCGGATAGTCCTTGATCGACTTGTCCATGCTGGTGCGCAGGTCGACGGCCTGCTTGCGCGCATCGGACTTGACGTCGTCGCTGGCGCGGATCAACTGCTGGTAGGCGGCATTGCGGTATTCGCCCAGCATGCCGCGCATCTCGCCGGCGAGGCGGATGCTTTCCATGCGTGAACCGGCCAGCTCGGTGGTGACGTTGTTCAGCGAATGCAGGCCGCGATAGGCGACGATGCCCTGCAGCAGCATCACCAGCAGGAGGACGCCGAAGGTCAGCAGCAGCTTCGGCATCAGTTTCAGGTTGTTGATCCACGGCATGGGCGTTGCGAGCTCCTAAGGCAGACGCGCCCGGGCATCGGGCCCGGTTGCAGCAGAAACCACGCCGGCACCAGGTCCGGCGTGGTTCGACGGACAGCGGATTACTTGATGTTGGCCAGCTTCAGCCCAGCCGGCGAGCTGACTTCGATTTCCGCGCGCGAGGCGTCGCGCTGGATCTTGCCGATCACGCAGACGGTCTTGCCTTCCAGGGTTTCCAGCGGGAAGGAGAACTTGCCGCGGTTCTCGCCGGCGATGCGGGCCGAGAAGGTGTGGCGCGGGAAGGCGCCGCCCATGTACAGGAAGGTCGGCTGGCCTTCGGAACCTTCTGCGTAGCGGGCCTTTTCAACCTTGCCACAGACCATGCCGTCCTTGCCGACCGAACGCGGGGCCAGTTCCGGCGGGATCATGTCAGCCGACTGGGCGAAAGCGGAGGCGGCGGTGGTGGCCAGGACAGCGGCCGAAACGAACGCAAGCAGGGACTTCATCGAGGGGTATCTCCGGGGATGGTAACGGTCGGGCCGGCCCTGCGCGCTCCTGCGCGGCCGGCTTCTGTCCCCCTATCGGCATCGCCGGGGGGAACTGAAGGGTTTTGTGACCGGAACGTGAAGCAGTTCCGTTTACTCAGGCGGCGACGTCTTCGGTGAGGCTGGCCTGGCCCATGTCGGCGCTGTCGAGCAGGGTCTCGATGTCCAGCAGGATCAGCATGCGATCGTCGTGGGTACCGATGCCGGAGATGAAGCGGGTATCGACAGCGGCACCGAATTCCGGGGTCGGTCGGATCTGCTCGGCCGACAGCGGGATCACGTCGGAGACGCTGTCGACGACGATGCCGACCACGCGGTCTTCGACGTTCAGCACGATCATCACGGTGAAGGCGTCGTAGCGGGCGTTGTCCAGGCGCAGCTTCAGGCGCAGGTCGATCACCGGGACGATGGTGCCACGCAGGTTGATCACGCCCTTGATGTAGTCCGGGGCATCCGGCACGCGGGTAACCGCGTCGTAGCCACGGATTTCCTGCACCTTGAGGATGTCCACGCCGTAGTGCTCGTCACCAAGGGTGAAGCTGAGGAATTCGCCACCGGTGCTGGCGGCGGAGCTGGTCTTGTCGTTCATCGAGGGGTCCTGGTTCTGCCGGAAGTCCCGGTGTCAGGCTCGATATCGGCCCCGCTGGGGGGGACTTTAGGTGCCCGGGCAGTGGATGGGGTCAGATCCCTTTTCAGGGAAAAGGGATCTGACCCCGGCATGCGTTCCAGGGTTGCCGGCCATCGGCCGGCACTACCGGTCGGGCGGCCTCAGAGCTCGCCGTTGCGGCGTGCCTTGCGTTGGCGGTCGATGCGGAAGATGTAGCGCTGGATGGCGCTGTCGGCGCCGCGCGGCAGGCTGTCGAAGCGCATGCCCACGCGCTTGACCTCGATGCCGTTGGGCTGGCGCTGGGGCAACAGGTTGCAGACCACCAGCGCGATGTCCAGGTCGGGGCCGTCCGGCAGCGACAGCTGCGCCGGATAGCGCTTCTGCAGGCCGAACACCGCGCAGTCATTGGGAACCACCACGGCCAGGCCACCGCCACTGATGTCCACCACGCGCATCGACAACGCTTCGGCGCGCGCTTCGCCGGGGGGCAGCAGCAGCTGCGGTGAGTCGGTGACCGGGGTCTCCAGCCGATACAGCTCGCGGCGCTGCAGGTGCACCAGTTCTTCCGGAAGCGGGGCGCGGAAGGCCACGTGGCCGTCGTTGTCCACGCGCTGCAGTTCGTGCAGGCGGAAACGCACCAGCACCCGTTCGAGCTGGGCGAAGCACAGCAGGTGATCGGCCTGCTCGGCGGCGCGGTTGGAGGCTTCCTGCGGGCTGCCATCGAGCAGCAGGTAGTCCTCGTCCTCGTCGAGGTCGAGCAACGCAGTGGGGAACGAACGGTCACGGCCGTCGATGTGCGCGTTGATCAGTGATCGCTGGTCGATCAGCGAGCGCAGCAGCTGCCGCAGCTGGCGCGGGTTGCGGACCAGGAAGCGCTCGTCAGCGGCGTCGGCCGCGTGGACATCATGCACTGCAGTGTCGTTGCCGTCGGACATGGAATCTACGGTCAGGGGCGGGCGCCAGCACGCGTTGGTGCGAGGCTCGATGGGGATATCGGCCTCTGCACCGGATTATGAAGTGGGATTTGCATCACTTTCTACGCGTAAGGGGTCAGATCCCTTTCCTGCGGGAAAGGGATCTGACCCCGTGGTTCTGTCAGAACTCCTGCCAGTCGCCGTCGGCAGCCAGTGCCGGCTGGGCTGTCGCGGTGCGCAGCGCACGTGCCGGGACCGTTCTTGCCGCCGGTGCGGCGGCGGCGACCTGGCGCGGTACCGGTGCCGCCAGCGGGCGTGCCGGAATGGCCGTCGTGCCGTGCGATGCCAGCCGGAAGCGGGCCACGGCTTCACCCAGCTGCACGGCCTGGTCCTCCATCGCACGTGCGGCAGCGGTGGCTTCCTCCACCAGCGCGGCATTCTGCTGGGTGGTTTCGTCCATCTGCACCACGGTCTGGTTGACCTGCTCGATGCCCGCGCTCTGTTCCTGCGAGGCGGCGGAGATCTCGGCCATGATGTCGGTCACACGCTGCACCGAGGCGACGATCTCGCCCATGGTGCTGCCGGCCTGGTGCACCAGGCTGGAGCCCTCGGCGACCTTGCCGACCGAGTCGTCGATCAGGCCCTTGATTTCCTTGGCGGCAGCGGCCGAGCGCTGGGCGAGGGTGCGTACTTCACTGGCAACCACGGCGAAGCCGCGGCCCTGTTCACCGGCACGCGCGGCTTCCACGGCGGCATTCAGCGCCAGGATGTTGGTCTGGAACGCAATGCCGTCGATGACGCTGATGATCTCGGCGATCTTCTTCGACGAGGCTTCGATGGCCGACATGGTGGTGACCACCTGGCCGACGACCTCGCCGCCCTGCGAGGCGACGCCATGGGCGCCGATGGCGAGCTGGTTGGCCTGGCGGGCGTGCTCGGCGTTCTGGCGCACGGTGGAGGTCAGTTCCTCCATCGAGGCCGCGGTTTCCTCCAGGTTGGCGGCCTGCTGCTCGGTGCGGCGTGACAGGTCGCTGTTGCCCGAGGCGATCTCGCCGGCGGCCAGGGTGATGCTGGAGGCGCTGGCCTGGATCTGGCCGACGATCTGGGTCAGCTGCGCGACCGTGGTGTTGGCATCATCACGCATGCGGGCGAACACGCCATTGAACTGACCTTCCATGCGCGCGGTCAGGTCGCCGGTGGCGATCGACTGCAGCAGCTGCGAGAGCTGGCCCAGGTTGCCGTCAGCCACCTGCATCATGGTGTTGAGGTGCTCGATCATCAGCTTGAAGTCGTGCTGGAACCGCTGTGCGTCGCCGCGCTGGCTGAAGTCACCGGCGGCGGCCGCCGCAGCCAGGTGCTGGATCTGCGAATTGATGGCCAGCAGGCTGGCCTTGGCCGCGTCCATGGATTCGTGCAGGATCGCGCGGCTGCCGGGCAGGCGGCGTGCGTCAGGGCTCAGGTTGCCGATGGCGTACTGGTTGAGTACTTCAATGGCATCGACGATCGCATCGAGGTGCTCGAAGATCACCGTGTTGATGCCGTTGGCCAGCTGGCCGTAGACACCCGGGAAATCTTCCGGGATGCGATGGCTGATGTCCGGGCCAGCGTGCATCTGTGCCATCAGCTGTGTCTGCTCGCTGAAGCGTCGCAGCATCGCCGTCATCTCGGCGGTGGCAGCGAGCATCCTGCCGGCTTCATCCTTGCTGGTGGCTTGGGTGCTGACGCTGAGATCACCGCGGGCAACGGCCTGGATGGCATGCACGGCCTTGCCGAGTGGGCCGGTCACTGCCCGCGAGATGACGATGGCCAGCGCGGCAGCGACCAGCGACAGCAGCACGATGCAGCCGATGATGGCAATCATGCTGGTGCGGTGGGTGGCGTTGGCGTCGGCAATCTTGCCGTCCATCTGGCCGGCGATGTGGGTTCCCAGTGCCTTCATTGCAGCGAAGAGGTCGCGACGCGCCGGGCGCGACTGCTCGTCGGAGATCTGCTGGGCCTGTGTGCCATCACCGGCGGCCACGGCGTCGCGCATCGCCTTGTTTGCGGCGAAGTAGCGGTCCAGCTGCGCGCTGGCCGCGCGATACAGTTCACGCTCCTTGTCCAGCGCCGGCAGCGCCGCGTACGCCGCCAACTCGTCATGCACGGCCTTGGCGGTGTCGTCCATGCGCTTGTTGTAGTCGGCGACCTTGTCCGGCTGGTCGAGCATGCTCAGCTGGGCCAGTTCGTAGGTGCGGAACTCGCCCAGCTGCGAGCGTGCCTCGCCCAGGTGCTGGACCGAGGGGATATCGTTGCCAGCCATCTCGCGCAACTGCGCGTTGGCCTCGCTCAGGCGCACCAGTGCGAAGGCGCCGAGGATCAGGGTCATCAAGGTGGTGAGGGTGAACCCCACGGCCAGCTTGCGGGCGATGGGCAGATCTTGGAACCACTTCATGCAGGGTGCTCCAGGTGGGCAGAGTGCCGGCGTCTGTGCGCCGGTTCGGGGGTGGTTGCAGAGCGAACGGGGGTGCCCGGTGGGGTTCGGTGACGACCGTCAAAGCGAAATAACGGCGCCGTCCGCGCGGACTTTATGGACGCAGATCACATTCGGTTGCGTAGGGATGACGGCGCAAAAGTGCTGGTCTGGCGGGGCTTGCGCTCGGATGACGTGGTTGCGCGCGAAACCATCGCCTCGACGGAGTTCACAGAAGGGATGGGGTCAGATCCCTTTTCCCTGAAAAGGGATCTGACCCCGGCTGGAATGGAGCACACAAACAAAACCGCCGCCCCGAAGGGCGGCGGTCCATTACCCGCATGCGGCGTGGATCAGGCGGCCTGCGGCATCCGCAGCGAGCGCACCAGTCCGCCGATGTCGACGATCAACGCGACGCGGCCGTCGCCAAGGATGGTGGCACCGGACACCCCGCCGATACGGCGGTAGTTGTTCTCGATGTTCTTCACCACCACCTGCTGCTGGCCGACCAGTTCGTCCACTTCCAGCGCGATTTTCTGGCCATCGCCTTCCACCACCACCACCAGCGATTCGCTGCCCGGTGCGCGGTTGCCGTAGCCGTAGTACTCGCTCAACGACAGGATCGGCAGGTACTCGCCGCGCACGCGCAGCACGCGGCCTTCGCCGGCCATGCTGCGGATATCCTCGGGCTGCGGTTGCAACGCCTCAAGCACATAGGCAAGCGGCAGGATCAGGGTTTCGCCGGCCACGGCCACCGTCATGCCATCGAGGATGGCCAGGGTCAGCGGCAGGCGGATCAGCGTGCGGGTGCCGGTACCGAGGCTGCTTTCGATCTGCACCTCGCCGCCCAGTGCCTGGATGTTGCGGCGGACCACGTCCATGCCGACGCCACGCCCGGACAGGTCGGTGACCGCATCGGCCGTGGAGAAGCCAGGTTGGAAGATCAGGTCCCAGACCTGCGAATCGGTCGGGTTGTCCGGCACGGCCAGGCCGCGTTCGTGAGCCTTGGCCAGGATCTTGGCGCGGTCCAGGCCGCGACCGTCGTCGCTGACTTCGATGACGATATGGCCGCCCTGATGCGAAGCTGCCAGCGTGATCGTGCCGGTCTCGTCCTTGCCCGCACCGCGGCGGACGTCGGGCATTTCCAGGCCGTGGTCGATCGAGTTGCGCACCAGGTGCACCAGCGGATCGGCGATCTTTTCGATCAGACCCTTGTCCAGTTCGGTGCCTTCGCCGACGGTGCGCAGGCGCACCTGCTTGCCGAGGCGGCTGGACAGGTCACGAACCAGGCGCGGGAAGCGGCGGAACACCGCATCGACGGGTAGCATGCGCACGCCGATCACCGCTTCCTGCAGGTCGCGGGTGTTGCGTTCAAGCTGGTCCAGGCCAGCGAACAGGCTCTCGGCGTGGACCGGGTCCAGTGCGTGCGAGACCTGCTTGAGCATGGCCTGGGTGATGACCAGTTCGCCAACCAGGTTGATCAGCGCATCGACCTTGTCGACGCTGACGCGGATCGAGGTTTCCGCTTCCTGGCTGGCACCACCGTTGGCAGCAGGCGTGGCAGGTGCAGACGGGGCCACTGCGACCGGAGCGGGAGCCGCTGCGGCCGGCGCCTGGGTGGCCAGGCTCGGCGGCGCGGCGGGACGGATGTCCAGCTCGCAATCGTCCAGCACCCAGGCGAAGGTGTCTTCGATCTTGCTGCGCGGCACCTTGCCAACCAGGCCCAGGTCCCACGCAAGATGCGCTTCGAGCGGATCAAGCTGGGCGAAGCCCGGCAGGCGCTCCATGCGCGCGGCGACCTGCAGCGAACCGAGGTGTTCCAGTTCGCGGATGATGCGCAGCGGGTCGTTGCCGCTCATGAACAGCGACGGCGCTGGAGTGAAACCGATCTGCCAGGCTTCCGGCGTATCGTCCACCTTGGCTGCGGCGGCCGACGGGGCGCTCGCTGCGGCCTGGCCGGAAAGAACCGCTTCCAGGCGCGCCTTCACCGCAGCGACTGCAGCCGGATCGGCAGCCTGGCCGTGTTCGGCTTCGCGCAGCAGGGCGCGCAGCACGTCCACCGAGGACAGCATGGCGTCGACGGCGTGGCCTTCCAGGGCCCGCTTGCCGGCGCGCAGCTCATCGAGCAGCGTTTCCAGCGCGTGGGTCAGGCCGGCGATCGCGTCGAAGCCGAAGGTGCCGGCGCCGCCCTTGATCGAGTGGGCGGCGCGGAATACCGAATTGATGATCTCCGCGTCCTGCTGCCCCGATTCCAGGGCCAGCAGGCCAGCCTCCATCGCATCGAGGCCTTCGCGGCTCTCCTCGAAGAAGGTGGCGTGGAAGCGTTGCAGGTCCATGCTCATGGCAGTGGTGATCCGGAAGCGAAGAGGGGGAGCGGCGCCGGGCGATCAGCCCAGCACTTTCTGCACGGTGGCGACCAGCTGTTCGGGATTGAACGGCTTGACCAGCCAGCCGGTGGCACCGGCGGCCTTGCCTTCGGACTTCTTGTCGGCGGCCGATTCGGTGGTCAGCATCAGCAGCGGGGTGAACTTGTAGTCCGGCAGCTGGCGCAGTTCGCGGATCAGCGCGATGCCGTCCATGTTCGGCATGTTGACGTCGGTCACCACCGCATTGAAGCGCTGGCCCTTGGCACGACCGAGCGCGACCGCGCCGTCTTCAGCTTCTTCGACGGCAAAACCGGCCGAGGTGAGGGCGAAGGACACCATCTGGCGCATCGACGCCGAATCGTCCACCACCAAGATACGTGCGCTCATGCAGCGTTCTCCACAGATTTCAGGTTGTCATGGGTTACGTCCAGGCCCAGGGCCTGGGTGACGCCCAGCAGGCGCGCGGCGTCACTGAAGGTTGCAGTGCAACCGTGGAAGCCGGTGCCCAGGCCTGCCTCGCGGCGGGCCTGCACGAACGCACACAGCACCTGCACGGCGGCCGTGTGGATGCGGGCGACCTGGCTGGCATCCAGGGTCAGCTCGCCAGCCTGGTCCACGAGTGGGGCGAGGCGGTTCTTGAGCTCGGTAGTGCTCTCGATGCCGAGATCCCCACCCAGTTCGACAGTGCTCATCGTTGCTCCGGACAAACGGTTCCGTGATCCATAACGGCACCCCGGTGGGGTTCTTTAGAAGAATCGACGCGGTACGTCGATGCGGTCGCTGCTTAAAAGGGGACGGAGGGAATTAAGTGGCAATCGACCTGGCACTACTGCAGTTCCCTCGGCAACGGCGACCGCGCAGTGGGGACGTAAGGTGTTGATCCAACGGATCAACTCCTTGCGTCCCCGACAGGCACCCCTTCGGCGCAAAGCGCCGGGTCAGTCGCGACTTAATCCCCTCCGTCCCCTTTTTCTTGGCGGCTCAGCTCAACAGTCGGGTGGCGTCGAGCAGGATCATCGGCCGCTGGCTGACCCGGGCCACGCCGCGGAACAGGTCGTTTGAGATCTGGCAGATGCGCGCGGTATCGGGCGGTTCGATCTGCGAATCGGTGAGGTTGGCGACATCTTCGACCGCTGACACGCGCAGGCCGATGGTTTCGCCGTCCTCCTCCAGGACCACGATGCGGGTCTGTGCGTCGTCTTCGGCGGCCGCGGCGCCAAGGTGCAGGCCCAGATCCATCACCGGTACCACCTGGCCGCGCAGGTTCATGATGCCGAGCATGGCCGCTGCAGTGCCACGCAGTGGCAGCAGCGGCACCGGCAGCACCACTTCCTGCACCTTCAGCAGTTCCAGCGCATAGGCCTGGGTGCCGCAGCGAAGGCGCAGCCAGCGTGAAGTGCGTTCGCCGGCGCGTCGGTTCTGCGGATGCGGGCTGCGAGCCGGTTGGTGGGCCTGCGCCTGCAGCTCCTGCCAGGTGCCGGGACGGTTGCCTGCCAGGGCATCGACGGCGGCGCGCGGCGGCGGAGTGGCGGTGCGCGCGGCCGGGGCCGGGGCTGCAGGTGCAACCGTCGGGGCCACCGGAGCTGCGACCACGGCGGGCGGTGGCGTGGCTACGTCTTCGCCACCGGCGGCCGCTTCGAACGCGGCCTGCAGGCCGGGGCTGTCGGTGTGGGCGAGGCGATGGCTGTCGGCCGGATCGGTCTCGTAGATCACCTCGTCCGGCAGGTCGTCCCAGGTAGGTTCCGGACCGGCGTTTGCAACGACGGCGGGTGCCGGCGCGGTTTCGTGGATGACCTCCTCAGGCAGGTCATCCCAGGTCGGCTCGCGTTCGGAAACCGCTTCTCCCGCCGGACCCTGCCCAGCGCTACCGGAAGCGGCAGCGCTCTCGAAGGCCGCTTCCAGTGCTGCGTCGTCCCGGCTTTGCGCGGCGGCGACGGATTCTGTTTCGTAGATCACCTCGGCGGGCAGGTCATCCCAGGTGGGTTCGCGCGTGGGTGGTGCGGCGCTCTCGAAGGCGGCTTCCAGCGCAGCGCTGTCCCCGCTCGGCGTGGCGGCGATGGTTTCGGTTTCGTAGATCACTTCGGCCGGCAGGTCGTCCCAGGTCGGTTCGCGTTCGGCGACTGCTTCGATCGCCGGGCCTTGCCCGGCGCCTGCGTGCGGCAGCACGGCAGGCGGCGGCGCGACCATCGCTTCGCCCAGCAGTTCGTCCAGGTAATCGTCGAGGATGCCGGTGCTGTTCATGCGGCCTGCTCCAGGGCGCGGGCATCCTCGCCGAGGATCCAGTTCAAGGCGCGCCGGTAGGCGGCCAGGCCACGGCCCGGGTAGTCCTCGCCGGCGCTCGGCAGGGTCAGCCCGGCGGCGTTGCTGATGCGGGTATCGATCGGAATGGCGTCTTCCCACACGCGGCTGCCATGGCGGTCCTGCATGGTGCGCAGCGACTCGTTGCCGGCGCGGGTGCGTCGGTCGAACAGGGTCGGCAGGATCGAGATCGGCAGCGGGCGGCGGCGCGAACGCTCGACCATCTCGCCGGTGCGGACCATGCCATCCAGGCCGTGCAGGGCCAGGGGCTCGGCCTGGGTCGGGATGATCAGGCGATCGGCGGCAGCCAGTGCGTTGATCATCAGCAGGCCGAGGGTGGGTGCGCAGTCCAGCAGGATGTAGTCGTGCTGGCCCTGGTGGCGCGCCAGCGCGTTCTGCAGGGCCAGGCCGAGGCCGGGCTGGTTGGCGCTGCGGCGTTCCAGCGTGGCCAGCGCCGACTGTGCGCAGACGTAGTCCAGGCCCTGGATGTTGCTGGCATGGCACAGGCTGGACAGGTCCGCCGGCGGTGTGCCGAACAGCTCCAGTACGCCGGCCGGCGGCGGGTCCACCGGCACGCCGAAGGCGCGGCTGAGCGAGGCATGCGGATCGAGGTCGATCAGCAGCACGCGATGGCCGAGCGCGGCCAGGCCGCGGCCGAGGGCGAGGGTGGTGGTGGTCTTGCCGACTCCGCCCTTCTGGTTGGCGACTGCCCAGATGCGCATCGGATTACTCCTTCATTGCCGGGGGAACGGCGGCGCCGACGCGGCTGCCAGCCGGCACCGGCGGCAACTTCACCGGTGCGATGGGGGAGGTGGGGGCGCTGGCCGGAGTTGCGTCGGCCTGTTCGGTGACGGTGCTGTCGGTGGCGCCGGTGGCTGCGTTCAGGCGTTGGCCGAGCGGATCCACCGAGTGCGACGTGTCGGCCAGGATGATGACCATCACCCGGCGGTTGCGGTTGCGGCCCTGCGCGCTGTCGTTCTCTTCGCGCGGGCGGAACTGGCCATAGCCGACCATCGCCAGCCGCGACGGCTGCACGCCCTGGTCGGCGAACAGGTGCACTACGCTGGCTGCGCGCCCGGCCGACAGTTCCCAGTTCGACGGGAAAGTGGCGGTGGCGATCGGCACGTTGTCGGTGTGGCCTTCCACGCGCACGCTGTTGGGCACGTCGCGCAGCACCTCGGCCAGGCTGGCCAGGGTCTGCCGCGCATGCACGTCCAGCGCGGCCGAGCCGGTAGGGAACAGGATGTCGCTGTTGATCTCGACTTCGATCCACAGTTCGGTGCGGCGCACGCTGATCATGCCGCGGTCGATCAGCGGCGCCAGTGCGGCGGTGAGGCGATCGGCAATCGTGTTGAGCTGGCGCTCGGCACGGGCGATCTGCTCCTGGTTGTGCACCGACACCGGCATGCGCATCTGCGAGGCCATCGACGGCAGCAGGGTCGGGTCGTGCGAGGGCGCCGGCGCGGAGGGACCGATCTTGGTGCCGGACTTGATCACCGAGGGGCTGTCCCAGCCGCCGCCCTGCACCTGCTTGTTGCCCACCTGCACCGGGTTGATGGTGCGCGGTGCGCCACCGAAGGCATCGGTCAGCGCGTCGGCCATGATCCGGTACTTGCCCTCGTTCACCGAGGAGATCGCGTACATGACCACGAAGAAGGCGAGCAGCAGCGTCATCAGGTCGGCATAGGGGATCGCCCATGCTTCGTGGTTGGCGTGCTCTTCGTGGTGCTTGCGGCGGGCCATGTCAGTGCAGGAAGCCGGAGAGGTTGGTTTCGATGTTGCGCGGGTTCTCGCCCTGGGCGATCGAGATCAGGCCTTCGATGACCATCTCGCGGTCGCGCGTGTTGTGCGAGATCACACTCTTGAGCTTGGCGGCGATCGGCAGGAACAGCAGGTTGGCCGAAGCGATGCCGTAGATGGTGGCGGTGAACGCGGCGGCGATGCCGTGGCCGAGCTTGCTCGGGTCGGCCAGGTTCTTCATCACCGCGATCAGGCCCAGCACGGCACCGATGATGCCGAGCGTCGGTGCATAGATGCCCATCGCCTCGAACACCTTGGCGCCGGCCTGGTCCTGGTGCTCCTGGCTGCCCAGTTCGATTTCCAGCATGTGCCGCATGGATTCGGGCTCGACGCCGTCCACCAGTAGCTGCAGGCCCTTGCGCAGGAACGGGTCCTGCTGTGCTTCCACCTGCGATTCCAGGCCCAGCAGGCCCTGGCGGCGGGCGATGTTGCTCCACTCGACGATCTGCTGGATCAGCTCGCGGCGGTCGCTGTGCGGTGGACGCACGACCCAGCGCACGATGCTGAACGCGTGCTTGAACACCGCCGGGGAGGTGTGCAGCAGGATCGCGGCGACGGTGCCGACGATGACGATCACGAACGCCGCAGGCGACCACAGCGACGCCAGGCCGGCGCCCTTGAGGATGCTGCCGCCGACCAGCGAGGCCAGGGCGAGAAAGAGTCCAATGAGGCTGAGTCTATCCATGGATCCGGTATCGGCTTGTATGAATGGGACTTGAGACACCGGTACAGGCTACTGGTGCGACTTCACGGTTTTACGGGTTCAGCAAGCGGGTCAGTCGTGCGGGCTGCGCAGGCCGTCCACATCCAGGATCAGCGCCATGCGACCATCGCCGATCAGGGTTGCACCGGCGTAACCGCGCAGGCCGCGCAGGGCTTTCGGCAGTGGCTTGATGACCACTTCCTCGCGCCCACGGACCTGGTCCACGACCAGGCCGAAGCGCGCTTCGCCGGCCTGCAGCACCACGATGGTCAGCAGGGTCGACGCGGCGGGCGTCACATCCAGCCACTGGCGCAGATCGACCAGTGGCAGCGTGTGCGAACGGCGGTCGAGCACGGCGCGGCCATCGAACCAGCCCAGCGAGGTGCGCGGTGCGTGCAGCACTTCCATCACGCGCGCCAGCGGCAGCGCATAGACGTCTTCGCCGGCCTGCACCAGCAGGGTCGGCAGGATCGCCAGGGTGAGCGGCACGCGGATCAGGAAGCGGCTGCCGCGGCCCAGCTCCGACTGGATCTGGATCTGGCCACTCAGTTCGCGGATGCGCGACTGCACCACGTCCATGCCAACGCCGCGGCCGGAGATATCCGTGACCTGCTGCTTGGTCGAGAAGCCGGGCAGGAACACCAGGTGCAGGCACTCCTCGCTGCTCAGGCGGGCGGCGGCCTCCGGATCGATCAGGCCCTTCTCGCGTGCCTTCGCGCGCAGCTTTTCCGGGTCGATGCCGGCGCCATCGTCCTGCACCTCGATGCTGACGTAGTCACCTTCCTGCTGCGCCGACAACCGCACATGGCCCATCCGCGGCTTGCCCTGTGCTTCGCGCAGGTCGGGCATTTCCACGCCATGGTCGATGGCGTTGCGGACCAGGTGCACCAGCGGGTCGGCCAGCGCTTCGACCAGGTTGCGGTCGAGCTCGGTCTCGGCGCCGATCAGCTCCAGGTCCACTTCCTTCTTCAGCGAGCGGGCAACGTCTCGGGCGACCTTGGGGAAGCGCGAGAAGACCTTGCCTACCGGCTGCATGCGGGTACGCATCACCGCCGACTGCAGGCGTGCGGTGGCGATGTCCAGGGTGGACACGGCGCGGTCCAGTTCCTCGTCGCGCAGGCGCGCACGCAGGGTCTTGAGCCGGTTGCGTGACAGCACCAGTTCGCCGATCAGATTGACGATCGCGTCCAGGCGCTTGGTGTCCACGCGCACGGTGTGTTCGGCCTCGGCCAGCGGCTTGGCGGCCGGCTTGGTCGCCGCTGCAGGTGCCGGTGCGGCCGGTGCGGCCAGTGGGCGTGGTGCCGCGATCGGTGCGGGCGCTGCCGCAGCGATGGGCTTGGCGCCGGGTGCGGCGCCACCGTGCAGCTGGTCGAGCAGGGCTTCGAACTCGTCTTCGCTGATCAGGCCGTCGTCGGCCTTCCTTGCCGGCGCCACCGCAGTCGGTGCGTTGCCGCCGTGCAGCTGGTCGAGCAGGGCCTCGAACTCGTCGTCGGTGATCAGGTCGCTGCCACCCGCAGCGGGAGCTGCTGCGGCGGCGGGTGCAGCCACGGCACCGCCATGCATGTCGAACTGGGCGATCAGCTCCGGCGGCGCATAGCCCGGCTCGGTGCCGGAGGAAACTGCATCCAGCATCGCTTGCAGGTAGTCCAGCGATTGCTGGGCGGCATCGAAGTGATGGGCCTGCAGCACGGCCTGGCCCGCGCGCGCGATGCCCAGCGCTTCTTCGGCGGCGTGGCACAACTCGACCATGGCGGTGACGCCGAGGAAGCCGGCGCCGCCCTTGAGCGTGTGGTAGCCCCGGAACACCGCGTTGAGTTGCTCGGTGTCCTGTGGTGCCTGCTCCAGCGACACCAGCTGTTCGCCCAGGCGATCCAGGATTTCCTGCGCCTCGATGATGAAATCGGCAGTGATGTCGTCGGATACCGCGCTCATGCTTACAGCCCCAGGTCCGACAGCAGGTCGTCGGCGTCGTTCTGCGAGACCGCGTGGCGGTCCAGTCCCTTCAGTGCCGGCCCGGCCAGTTCCGGATCGGTGCGATGCTGTTCCGGCGGCAGGCCGAGCGCGCCGAAGCCCTCATGCACACGGCGGACGATGCCGACCACGCGACGGATGATCTGCCCCGTCAGGTCCTGGTAGCTCTGGGTCAGGGCGATCTCGGTGAGGTTGTGGCGGATGCGCTCGAGCTGTGCATCCTGGCCCGGCTGCAGGCCTTCGGCGCGCAGCTGTTCGGTCAGGCTGCGGCATTCCTCGGCCAGGTCCAGGGTGCGGTGCGTCGCCTGTTCGGTCATCGCCACCACGTGGTCCAGGCGTGCGCAGGCATCGTCCAGTTCGCCGGCCTCGCTGGGCACGGTCGGCAGTTCACCCAGGGCCTGCCCGAGCTCGCGGGCCAGCCGCGAGAGGCCGCTCATCATCGGCTGCGTGCGCAGCGCGACCAGTCCGTCGATGCGTTGCCGCCAGGCGGTTTCGTCACCGGACTCCAGTGCGTCCAGTGCTTCCTGCAGGCGCAGGGCGAGGGCATTCCTGTCGACCGTGGTATCCATCAGGCACTGGCCGCCAGGCGTTCGAAGATCTTGCCGAGCTTCTCTTCCAGCGTCTGCGCGGTGAACGGCTTGATGATGTAGCCGTTCACGCCGTTCTGGGCCGCTTCGATGATCTGCTCGCGCTTGGCTTCGGCGGTGACCATCAGCACCGGCAGGGTCTTCAGCTTGGCGTCGGCACGGATCGCCTTGAGCAGCTCGATGCCGGTCATGACCGGCATGTTCCAGTCGGTGACCACGAAATCGAACGGCTGGCTCTGCAGCAGCGACAGCGCGGCATGCCCGTCCTCGGCTTCGGCGGTGTTGGTGAAGCCCAGATCGCCCAGCAGGTTCTTGACGATGCGACGCATGGTCGAGAAGTCGTCGACGATCAGGATGCGCATGTTCTTGTTCAAAGCAGAGTTCCTTTGTTGTTCATTCCGGGCGGCCGGGGGCAGCTGCCTCGGGGATGTTCATTCTTCGAGGCCGGCGTCGACGGCCTCGAATACCTTCAGCCGGCCGCGCAGGCGCAGCACGGCCTGGCCGTGGATCTGGCAGACCCGCGACTCGCTCACGCCGAGCACCGCGCCGATCTCCTTCAGGTTGAGTTCCTGCTCGTAGTAGAGCGAGAGCACCAGCTGTTCGCGCTCGGGCAGATGGCCGATGGCCTTGCCCAGCTCGCGGCCGAACTCGCTGCGCTCCAGCACCTGCTGCGGGGTCGGGCCACCCTGTGCGACCGTGTCCAGCTCGCCCTGGTCCTCGATGCGCGACTCCAGGCTCAGCACTTGACCACGCGCGGCGTCTTCCATCAGGCGCAGGTACTCGGGCAGTGGCATCTCCATCGCGGCGGCCACTTCGGTGGCGCTGGCGGCTCGGCCGCTGCTCTGTTCCAGGCGGCGGATGGTGGCCGCAGCATCGCGTGCACGGCGGTGCACCGAGCGCGGCACCCAGTCGCCACGACGGATCTCGTCAATCATCGAGCCACGGATACGGATCGAGGCATAGGTCTCGAACGAGGCGCCCTGGTCGGCGTCGTAGCTGCGCGAAGCCTCGATCAGGCCCATCATGCCAGCCTGGATCAGGTCGTCGACTTCGACGCTGGCCGGCAGGCGCGCGGCCAGATGGTGGGCGATGCGCCGCACCAGGTCCGAGTGCTGGGCGATGACGTCGTTGGCCGCCGAGCGTTGGACTTCCCTGTACTGGGCCGCGCCTTTCATGCCGCCACCCCGCGCTGCTTGAGGATGCGTTCGAGGAAGAACTCGACGCCGCCGCGTGGTTCGGTCGGCGCCTGCCAGCGGGCCGTGCGGCGCGCGATCTCGGTGATCGCCAGTGCGGACGGGCTGGACGGGTAGGCCTTCACCACCGGCTGCTGGCGCTGCACCGACAGGCGCAGCCAGTCATCCTGCGGCACGCAGCCCAGGTAGTTCAGCGAGACATCGGCGAGGAACTTCTCGCAGACGCGGGTCAGCTTCTCGTACAGCACGCGGCCCTCGTTGGGGTCGCGCACCATGTTGGCCACCACCTGGACGCGGTCCACGCCCCGTTCACGCGACAGCACCTTGATCAGCGCGTAGGCGTCGGTGATTGAAGCCGGCTCGTCACAGACCACCACCACGGTGTCCTGCGCGGCCTGGCAGAAGGTCAGCACGCCGTCGGTGATGCCCGCGGCGGTGTCCACCACCATGATGTCCAGCTCGCGCTCCAGCTCGGAGAACACGTTGACCAGGCCGACGTGCTCGGCCGGGGCCAGCTCGGCCATGTGCCGGCGGCCGGACGCGGCCGGGACCACCAGCACGCCGTTCGGGCCTTCGACGATGACATCGTCCAGCGAGCAGCGGCCGGCAACCAGGTCGGCCAGCGTAAAGGTGGGGTTCAAGCCCAGGATCACGTCGATGTTGGCCAGGCCGAGGTCGGCGTCCAGCAGCAGCGTGCGCTTGCCCATGCCGGCCAGCGCCACGGCCAGGTTGGCCGACACGTTGGTCTTGCCCACGCCGCCCTTGCCGCCGGTCACGGCGATGGTGCGCACAGGGCCGAGCGGCTCGCTGCGGGTGGCCGACAGCGGGAAGGTCTTGGTCAGCTTGGCGTACTCACGCGACGGCATGGTTCAACTCCGGGTTGCAGGGCATATCGGCCGCTCGGCGCAAATCTTCAAGGCGAAGTACGAGATTGGCCGCACTGGCCCGGTGCAGGTCGTCCGGAACGTCCTGGCCATCGGTCACCCAGGTGATCGGCAGGGCATGGTCCACGGCCACCGACAGGGCGTTGCCGAAGCGGCCGGTTTCGTCCAGCTTGCTCAGCACCAGGCCCTGCAGGTTGGCGGCACCGAAGCGGCGGACCACCTCGTCCATGTCGCCGAAGCTGGTGTTGGCCGGCAGCACCAGCAGGGTGCGCACCTGGCGGGCGGCGCGCAGCCACTGCAGCTGGGCGGCCAGCGCGCGGTCGCGCGGGCCCAGCCCGGCGGTGTCGATCAGTACCAGCTTGTAGTCCTTCAGGCGTTCCAGCAGCTGGTCCAGGTCGGTGCCGCTGTTGGCCTCGTGGACGGCGATGCCGAGCTGCCGGCCGTAGCCATACAGCTGCTCGCGGGCGCCGATGCGGGTGGTGTCGGTGGTGACCAGGGCGACGTCACGCGGCGCGTGCCTCTCGGCGAACCGCGAGGCCAGCTTGGCGATGGTGGTGGTCTTGCCGGCGCCGGTCGGGCCCACCAGCGCGATCACGCCGCCTTCCTCCAGCGGGTCGACCGGGGCAATCGGCAGCTTGCGCGAGATCAGCCCCAGCATCAGGCCGCGGCCTCGGTGCGCCTCGGTCTCCAGCGGAATCTGCATGGCGACGTCGCGGGCCAGGCCAGCATCGAAGCCGTACTCGTCCATCAGGTCCAGCGCGGTGGCGCGCACCGGGCAGCCGCGCAGGCGCTCGTCGGTGAAGCGGTTCATTTCGCGCTCGATCACCTGGCGCATGCCGGCCACTTCCTGGCGCAGCTGGCGGATCTCGGCGTCGTCCTGGGCGACCACAGTCAGCACCGGGGCTGGGGCGAGCGTCGGCGTCGGCGCGGCTTCGACGGTGGCATCGGCCAACGCCGGTTCGCTGACGGCGACCTCCGGCTGCGTTTCAGACAGGGCTGCGGTCGGCAGCGGCGGCGGCTGCACCGCCGGCGCCACGCTTTCGTGATGTGCCTGGTGCGGCGGATCGATCTGGAAACGGGCGCGGTTGGCCGGCGTGGCGCTGGCGGGTGCCGGTGCGACGATGGCTTCGGCGAACGGGGCGAAGATCTGGTCCGGCAGCGCCGGCTCATTGACGGCGGCGCGTGCCAGCGTGGCGGCGAAGCCGGTGCTGCCGCGGGTCGGCACGATCTCGTCGGCGCTGTCCAGGGTGCGGCCGGTAGCGCCCACTGCCGCACGGGCGAGGGCGGCCACCGCCGAGGTGGTCGCGGCAACCGGTTCCGGTGCCGGGGTGCTGCTGCGGCGGCGGGTGACGGCGGCGATCACCGCGTCGGCGGCGGTACGCGGCTTGGGTGCCGGCGGCGGTGCGACGTCACGGCGCGAGGCTTCCAGCGCACGCTGCACCGCGCTCTCGTCGTAGTTGGCGGCGGCGACGATCTCGATGCCTTCCTCGATCCGGCGGTTGGACAGGATCACGGCGTCAGGACCATGTTCCTTGCGCACCAGGTTCATGGCCGAGCGCATGTCGGCGGCGACGAATCGTTTGATTTTCATGCTGTGGTCACGGGGCGAAGACGGCGGGGTGGCGGTCGGGGAACTCGGGTGGTCGGTGGTTTGCACGGTGCGGGTTCCCCTTGGTGTCTGTCAGTTGCGTTGGTTCGAAAGCGGTGTCTGTTTTCTGGCGCATCGGCGGGCGGGCGTCAGCTGATCGTTCCGACCAGCTTCAGGCGCTTGTCCTCCGGCACCTCGCTGTAGGCCAGCACCGACAGCGACGGAACGCTGTGGCGGACCAGGCGGGCCAGCGCGGCGCGCACCGGGCCAGGTACCAGCACGACCGCGGGCTCGTTGCGGGCTTCCTGCTTGCTGACACATTCGGCCAGGCTCTGGTGCAGTCGCTCAGCGAGTCCGGGTTCCAGCGCGGCGCCGTTGCCCTGCGTGGACTCCTGCAAGACACGTTCCAATTGCGGGTTGAGGGTGAACACCGGCAGCTCCGCCGACATTCCGGCGATCTCCTGCACGATGAAGCGGCCCAGTGCGGTGCGCACCGCGGCGGTCAGCACGGCCGGGTCCTGGCTGGCGGGCGCATGTTCGACCAGCGCTTCGGCGATCTTGCGCAGCTGGCGGATCGGAATGCGCTCCACCAACAGGTTCTGCAGCACGCGCACCACCGCCGACAGCGGCAGCGCCTTGGGCGTCAGATCTTCGACGAGCTTGGGCGCGCTCTTGGCCAGGTTGGCCAGCAGGTGCTGCACTTCTTCGTGGCCGAGCAGTTCCGGCGCGTGTTCGCGGATCAGGTGCGACAGATGGGTGGCGACCACGGTGGCCGGGTCGACCACCGTGTAGCCCAGCGTTTCGGCCTGGGCGCGCTGGTGCGGCTGGATCCAGGTGGCATCCAGGCCGAACGCGGGATCCTTGCCGGCAATGCCCTCCAGTGCGCCGAGCGCGCTGCCTGGATCCAGGGCCAGCTCGCGGTCGGGGTGGATCTCGGCGGTGGCCACCGGTACGCCGTGCACCAGCACGCGGTAGCCGTTGGCGGGAAGTTCCAGGTTGTCGCGGATGTGCACCGACGGGATCAGGAAGCCGACATCCTGGGTCAGCTTGCGACGCACGCCCTTGATGCGCGCCATCAGTTCGCCGCCCTGGTTGCTGTCCACCAGCGGAATCAGCCGATAGCCGACCTCCAGGCCCAGCGGATCGACCGGGCGCAGTTCGTCCCAGCTCAGTTCGGCGGTGGGGGCCGCGGCGGCCGGGCGGCCGAGCGCAGTGAGCGCGGCGGCATCGGTGCCACTGCCTGTCGCATCGGCAGCCGGTGCCTTGGTCTTGCGATACAGCTTCCAGGCGATGAAGCCGAGGATCGAGGCCAGCGTCAGGAAAGCGACGTTGGGCATGCCCGGCACCAGGCCGACCAGGCCGATGATGCCGGCGGTGATCGCCAGCGCCCGGTACTGGCCGAACACCTGGCCGGTCATGGCCTGGGCCATGTCCTGCGAGCGCGAGGCGCGGGTGACCAGCATCGCCACCGCGCTGGAGACCAGCAGCGCCGGCAGCTGTGCCACCAGGCCGTCACCGATCGACAGCAGGGTATAGGTGGCGGCGGCTTCGCCGAACGGCATGCCATGCTGCAGCACGCCCACGGCCAGGCCGCCGAGCATGTTGATGAACAGGATCAGGATGCCGGCGATGGCGTCGCCGCGGATGAACTTGCTGGCACCGTCCATCGCACCGTAGAAGTCGGCTTCCTCGCGGACTTCCTCGCGGCGCAGCTTGGCTTCTTCACGCGTCAGCAAACCGGCGTTGAGGTCGGCGTCGATCGCCATCTGCTTGCCGGGCATCGCGTCGAGGATGAAGCGCGCGGTCACTTCCGAGACGCGGCCGGCGCCCTTGGTGATGACCACGAAGTTGATGATGGTCAGGATCGCGAACACCACGATGCCGACCGCGTAGTTGCCGCCGATCACGAATTCACCGAAGGCGGCGATGACCTTGCCCGCGGCATCGTGCCCGTTCTGGCCATTGAGCAGGATCACGCGGGTGGAGGCCACGTTCAGCGCCAGCCGCAGCATGGTCGTGATCAACAGCACGATCGGGAAGATGGTGAAATCCAGCGGGCGCTTCACGTAGACCACCGCCAGCAGCACCATCAGCGAGATGGCGATGTTGAAGGTGAACAGCGCATCGAGGACAGGCGCGGCCAGTGGCACCACGACCATGGCCAGCAGGGCCAGCACGATCAGCGGCGCGCCAAGGCCCTGGCGGATCATTTCCAGGGCGCGGCGGGTGTTGAATCCGGTGGCGGGCTGGGCGCTCACGGGCGGCCTCCCTTGCCGAATTCATCCACCTGGATGTGCGGGGCGTCCGGCATCGGGCCAGTGCGCCAGGCGCGCAGCTGGTAGACGTAGGACAGGACCTGGGCGACGGCCGAATACAGTCTCACGGGAATTTCCTTTCCGAGTTGGCCTTCCCGATACAAGGCGCGTGCCAAAGGCGGGGCGGAGACGATCGCGACCTTGTTGCCGTCGGCCACTTCACGGATGCGCAGGGCGGTCTCGTCCACGCCCAGCGCGACCACGGTGGGAGCGTTCATGGCGCCGCCTTCGTACTTCAGGGCCACCGCGTAGTGGGTGGGGTTGACCACCACTACGTCGGCGGTGGGCACCGCTTCCATCATCCGGCGGTTGGCCATCTGCTGCTGCAGCTGGCGGATGCGGCCCTTCACCTCGGGGCTGCCTTCGCTTTCCTTCATTTCCCGGCGCAGCTCTTCACGGGTCATCTTCAGCTTGCGCATCCAGTTCCAGCGCTGGTATGGGGCATCGATGGCGGCCAGCACCAGCATGGCGCCGGCGGTGGCCAGCAGCAGGCGCAGGGTGAAGCCGAGGCCGTCGGTGATGGCGGTCTCCAGCGGGTGGTGGATCAGCCCGCGCAGGGTGTCAAAGCCGGTCCAGACCACCAGCCCGGCGGCCACACCGACGAAGGCCACGCGCAGCAGCGACTTGGTGAACTCGGCAATTGCCTCGGGGCCATACAGGCGCTTGAGCCCGCTCATCGGGTTCATGCGGTTGATGTCAGGCAGCAACGCCTTCTGCGACCAGCGCAGGCCGCCCATCACCAGCGGGGCGACGAAGCTGGCCAGCAGGCAGACCAGCACCAGCGGTGCGATCACCAGCATGAACTGCAACAGCAGGTCGCCAAAGTGGCCGAACAGTTCCTTCGGGTTCTGCCGCAGGCTCTGTTCCGGGCTGAGCGCCTGCTTCATCCAGGCCGTGGCGCCACGGCCGATCGAGCCGCTCATGGCCATCACCGCCAGCACACCGGCGCCGAACACGGCGGCGGTGCCGAGTTCGCGCGAGCGCGGCAGGTTGCCCTGTTCACGGGCGTCGCGCAGGCGTTTTTCGGTCGGTTGTTCGGTCTTTTCGCCGGCGGATTCGTTCTCGGACATCACGGGCACTGCGGCTGGGGTTGCCCAGGTGCGTGCAAGAACTGTTCCACGCGTGGCGTGCTGCTGCCGACCGCCGGTGTTGTAGGGTCGAGCCCACGCTCGGCTGCGGTTGGGTCCAGGCGAGAAGCGCAGCCGAGCGTCGGCTCGGCTCTACAGGAACGTGTCGCAGGAACTGTTGCGTGATGGGGCGCGCGCGGCCCGGTGTCAGCCGGGCGGGTGTTGCGGCGGTGGGCTCTGCGCCAGTTCCACCCGCGGCCGGGGCAGGTCGTGCAGTTGCATGAAGCGCGCCGCGTCGACCGGGCGGCCGAGCAGGTACCCCTGCAGGAAGTCGCAGCCCAGGCGCTCCAGGTAGGCGCGCTGCGCGGCGGTTTCCACGCCCTCGGCGACGATGTCCATGTCCAGTGCATGGCCCAGCGCCACGATCGCCGAGACGATCACCACGTCCTCCGCACTGTGTTCCAGGTCACGCACGAACGCGTGGTCGATCTTGATCTCCGTGGCGGGCAGCCGCTTCAGGTACAGCAGGCTGGAATAGCCGGTTCCGAAATCATCGATGGAGATGCCCACGCCCAGCGCCGACAGCGCCTGCAGCAGGCGAAGGCTGGTATCGGTATCGCGCATGACCGTGCTTTCGGTGATCTCCAGCACGAGGTGGCGCGGGGCAATGCCATAGCGTTCGATCACTTCACGCACATCCTGCAGCAGGTGTGGCGAACTGAACTGCACCGGCGACAGGTTCACCGACATCGACCAGCCTTCATGCCCGGCCTCGCGCCAGCGCCGCAGCTGCTGGCAGGCCTGGTCCAGTGCCCAGCGACCGATCTCGTTGATCGCGCCGCTGCGTTCGGCCAGGCGGATGAAGCGGTCCGGTGGGATCAGTCCGTGCTCCGGGTGTTTCCAGCGGATCAGCGCTTCGGCACCGGCCACCTTCTGGGTGGCCACGCGGATCTTCGGCTGATAGTGCAGGAACAGCTGCTCGCTGCCGATCGCACGGCGCAGGTCGGCCAGCAGCCGGAACTGCTGCTCGGCACTGTCGTTCATCCAGTCGGCGAACAGCACGAAGGCGTTGCGTCCGGATTCCTTGGCCTGGTACATCGCCGCGTCGGCGAAGGCCATCAGCTGGCGCTCGCTGGCAGCGTGGTCGGGGCAGATCGCCACGCCGATGCTGGCGGTCACTTGAAGTTCGTTGTCCGGCAGCAACGGGCCGCTGCCCACCGCCTGCAGGATGCGCCGGGCGAGGGTGGGCAGGTCCTCGTCGTGCTCGATGCGCACCACCAGCACGAATTCGTCACCGCCCAGACGGGCCAGCATGTCGTTGGGCCGGAGCAGCTGGCGGGTACGCTCGGCCACCGCCACCAGCAGTGCGTCGCCGGCCTGATGGCCGTAGGCATCATTGACCTGCTTGAATCCGTCCAGGTCCATGAACATCACCGCGAAACGGCTGCCGCCCTGTTCGGCTTCGGCCAGCGCCTGCACGATGCGCCGCTGCAGCAGCAGGCGGTTCGGCAGGCGGGTCAGCGGGTCGTGCAGTGCGGCCTGGGTCAATTCCTGCTGGGCATCGGTCAACGAGGTGCTCAGCATCGAGTTGCGAAGCCGCAGCAGCTGCGCCTCCACACGCTGGTCCAGCCACGAGACCACCAGCACCACCGCCAGGATCGCAACCGTCAACACCACCACCAGCATCGCCAGCCACTCGCTCTGCAGGCCATCACCGACCGCGGCGCCGCAGATGCTGCCTTCCGGGAAACGCGCGGCGGCCATGCCGGTGTAGTGCATGCCGACGATGGCCAGGCCGAGCAGGCCGGCGGCCGCCAACCGGTCACCGACGCGGGTGCGCTGCGCGCGCAGGCGGAACGCCACGTACAGCGCGGTCCACGAAGCGGCCACCGCCACCACCAGGGAGAGCAGCAGCCAGCCCGGGTCGTAGTCGATCCCGGGCTGCATGCGCATCGCTGCCATGCCGACGTAGTGCATGCCGGCAATGCCGGTGCCCATCAGCAGGGCACCACCGGCCAATCGAGGATGGGGCAGGGTACGCAGTGAGACCAGCCACAGTGCGAACACCGACGAGGCGATCGCCAGGGCCAGCGAGAGCAGGGTGATGGGCAGGTCGTAGCCCAGTGCAATGGGCAGATCGAAGGCCAGCATGCCGATGAAGTGCATCGACCAGACACCCAGGCCCATGGCGAATCCGCCCCCCAGGCGCCACCACCAGGCGGCTGCCCTGCCCGGGGCGGTGACCGTGCGCCCTGCCATGGCCAGCGCCGTGTACGACGCCATCACGGCGACCAGCAGTGAGATCGCCACCAGCCACGGGTTGTACGTGCCTACCAGCATTCGTCAGTCTCCCGGACCTGCCTGTCGACGGAAACCACGGTGGGGCATGCATGAGGCAGGCCAACGCGAACGGGCGCCGGCCAGGTGCGGCATCCCCCCGGTTGCCGCGCATTCACTCTAACGCGCAGACCGGGGGGGACTTCAAGCGGCAATACGTGATGACCGGGTCAGCGTGTGACCGCGTCCGCGGCCTGGAAGGCGGCGTCGAACAGGCGCTGTACCGGCGGCCCCATTTCCCCGGCCAGCAGCGCCAGGAGGAACAGGCCCAGCAGCAGCGAGACCGGCAGGCCCAGCTGGATCGGGTTCAGCGCAGGGGCGGCACGCGCCAGGACACCGAAGGCCAGGTTCACCGCCAACATCGCCACGGTCAGCGGGATGGCCAGGGTCAGCGCACCGCGCAGTACGGTCAGCAGGAAGGTCGGAGCGATGCTGAAGAAGGCATGGGGATCAGGCAGCGGGGTGCCAATCGGCAGCGCGCGATAGCTGTCCACCAGCAGCGAGATCAGCGCCAGGTGGCCGTTGGCGGTGAAGAACAGCAGTCCGAACAGCAGATAGAACCACTGTCCGATCACGCCGGAGGTACCACCGCGCAGCGGGTCGCTCATCTGCGCGAAGGCCAGGCCGGTGCCCTGCGCGATCAGTTCGCCCGCCATCGCACCGGCTTCGAACACCAGCCGCAGCAGGAAGCCGATGGATACGCCGATGGCCAGCTCGCGCGCGATGGTCAGCACCGTGGCGGCGTCGAAGCCGGTCCAGTCCGGCACCGGGGGCAGCAGCGGGGCCAGTGCGATGGCCAGGGTGCCGGCCAGCACCACGCGCACCCGCGATGGCACCGCACGCGTGCCGACCATGGGCATGGCCATGGCCACTGCGCCGATGCGCAGCATGGTCCACAGCACCGTGCCGATCATGCCGAAGGCCTGCAGGCCGTCGGCCGCCATCTGTGTCGCGGCGTCCATCGAAGCGCGTGCCCTAGCCGATCAGGTGTGGGATGCGCTGGAACAGCAGCGTGGTGAATTCAACCAGGTGGCCGATCAGCAGGCTGCCCAGTGCGAACAGCACCGCGGTCAGTGCTGCAGCTTTGGCGACGAAGGCGATGGTCGGTTCATTGAGCTGGGTCGCGGCCTGCACGACACCAACCACCACGCCCACCACCAGTACGGTGAGCAGCAGCGGGCCGGCCACCCACAACACGGTGATCAGGCCGCCACGCAGTTCAGTCAAGGCAAGTTCGGGAGACATTCGGATTCCATCTGCTCATGTAGAGTCGAGCCCTGCTCGACTGCGCGTTACGGGGGATATCAGGCCGGATTGAAGCTCGCCGCCAACGTACCCACGGTCAGCACCCAGCCATCGACCAGCACGAACAGCAGGATCTTGAAGGGCGCCGAGACCAGCATCGGCGACAGCATCATCATGCCCATCGACATCAGCACGCTGGCAACGACCAGGTCGATGATCACGAACGGGATGAAGATCAGGAATCCGATCTCGAAGGCGGTCTTCAGTTCACTGGTGACGAACGAAGCGACCAGCACCGGGAACGGGATCGCGTCGGGGCTGGCGTAGGTGCCATGCCCGGCGATGCCGGCAAAGGTCATCAGGTCGGTCTCGCGGATCTGCGCCAGCATGAAGCCGCGCAGTGGCTGCGTGGTCAGCGTCCATGCGGTCTGGAAGTCGATGTCGCCGTTGAGGTAGGGCGCCATGCCCGCGCTCCACGCCTTGTCCCAGGTCGGCATCATCACCATTGCGGTGAGGAACAGGGCCAGACCCAGCAGCACCTGGTTGGACGGCGTCTGGCCGGTGCCCAGCGCCTGGCGCAGCAGGCCCAGCACGATGATGATGCGGGTGAACGAGGTCAGCACCAGCAGCATCGACGGGATCAGGGTGATCGCGGTCATCAGCAGCAGGGTCTGCAGCGGCAGGCTGACCGGTGCACCGCCGATCTTGCCGACATTGATGTCCGGCAGCGGCGTGGTCGGTGCGCCGGGCGCGGCGAACGCCAGTGCCGGCAACAGGCACAGGGCAAGCAACAGCAGCCACGGCATCAGGGTGGCGGGACGGGTACGGGTGACACGCATGTCAGGGATCCTTGCGCAGCCGCTGCTGCAGCAGCTGGGCGAAATTCGGAAGATTCTTGAAGTCCGGCACGCGCACCGGTGCAGGGGGGGGCAGCGGTTCGGGCAGGGTGTGCAGGGTGTTGATGCCGCCGGCGGTGACGCCCAGCAGCAGCTGCTGGCCGTTGACCTCCACCACCACCACGCGCTCCTTGGCGCCGACACTGAGGCTGGCTACCAGCTTCATGCCTTCGGCCGGGCGGAAGCCGCTGCCAGGCATGCGCTTGAGCAGCCAGCCCAGGCCGATCACCAGCGCCAGCACCGCCAGCAGCGCCAGCACCGCACCGAACAGGCTGGGTGCGGCGGCCGCATGCTGGCCGACCTGCGGGCCGATCGGCGCGGCGGCCTTGCCGACCGCCAGCAGGGTGGAGGCCAGCAGGCTCAACGCAGTCTCCGGATACGCTCGCTGGGGCTGACCACGTCGGTCAGGCGCACGCCGAAGCGGTCATTGATCACTACTACTTCGCCGTGGGCGATCAGGGTGCCGTTGACGAACACGTCCAGCGATTCGCCAGCACCGCGCTCCAGTTCCACCACCGACCCCTGGTTGAGCTGCAGCAGGTTGCGGATCGGCAGGCGGGCACGACCGACTTCCAGCGACAGGGTCACCGGCACATCGAGGATCACGTCCAGGTTCAGGTCCGGACCATTCGCCTCATCGGCCTGCAGGCTGCTGAACTGGGCCGGGGTCGGTTCGAGGGCGTCGATATCGTTCATTGCGGGTCTTCCTGGATGACGGGTACGCGCGGGCGGGTGCCCGGCGGATGGGTAGCGGTGATCTTCACGGCGTTCATGCCGTTGGCGATGCCGAACTCGCCGGTGAACACGGGGATGTTCTCCACGCATAGCGGCACCTGCGGGCTGAGCTCGATCGGCAGGATGTCGCCGACCTTCAGCTGGGTCAGGTCGCGCAGGGTCATGCGCTTGCTGGCCAGCACGCTGGACAGGGTGACTTCGGCGACGTTGAGCTGCTCACGCAGGGTCTTGCCCCAGCTCTCGTCGCGGTCGTTGCGGTCGCTCTGGATGCCGGCGTCGAGCAGTTCGCGGATCGGTTCCAGCATCGAGTAGGGCAGGGTGACGTGGATGTCGCCGCCACCACCGTCGAGCTCGACGTGCAGGCGGCACACCACCACATATTCGCGCGGGGTCACGATGTTGGCGAAATGCGGGTTGATCTCTGAGTTGATGTACTCGAAGTCGACATCCATCACCGGTGCCCACGCTTCGCGCAGATCGGCGAAGGTCTGCTTCAACAGCAGGTGGATCACCCGCATTTCAGTAGCCGTGAACTCGCGGCCCTCGATGCGGGTGGGGTAGCGCCCGTCGCCGCCGAAGAAATTGTCGACGATGGCGAACACCAGGGTCGGCTCGAACACGATCAGGCCGGTGCCGCGCAGCGGCTTGAAGCGGATCAGGTTCAGGTTGGTCGGTACATACAGCGAGTGCATGTAGTCGTTGAACTTGATCAGTTCGATGCCGCGCACCGACAGTTCGGCCGAGCGGCGGATCAGGTTGAACAGGCCGATCCGCCACAGGCGCGCGAAGCGCTCATGGACCATTTCCAGGGTCGGCATGCGACCACGGATGATGCGGTCCTGGCTGGCGAAGTCGTACGAGCGCGCTTCGCCTGACGGGGGTTCCGCATCGGTCTCGACCGCGCCACTGTCCACGCCGTGGAGCAGGGCATCGATCTCGTCCTGGGACAGCAGATCATTCATCGGTGGGCCCTTACTGGGTCACGAAGCTGGTGAACAGCAGATCGTCGGCGCCGTTGCTGCCGGTCTCGGCCTTGAGTACCTTCTGCACCTCGGCCAATGAGGCGGCCTGCAGCTTCTGCTTGCCGGCGACATCGGCGATCTGGTCCGGGCTGACCTGCGAGAACAGCATCAGCAGGCGCGCACGGATGGCCGGGGCGTGGGTCTTGATCGCTTCCAGCGCGGCCGGGTCGCGGGTCATCAGCTGGACCTCCAGCTGCAGGTAACGCGGGCCGTCGACCGGGCCATTGAGGTTGACCACGAAGGCCGGGTCCAGCGCGAAGTACTGTGCCGGGGCTGGGGTCGCGCTCTTCTTCGGCGCCTGCGCGGTCTTCTCTTCGTGCTTGGACTGGGTGAAGAACCACACGCCGCCACCGGCGGCAGCGGCGGCCAGTACGGCCACCAGCGCGGTGATCAGGATCGGACTACGCGGCTTGGCGGCCTTGTCCTTCTCTGCGGTCTTCTTGGTTTTGTCAGCGGCTGCGGCCACGGGTGAAGCTCCTGAGGGTTGCTTCACCGGGATATGCAAGGGGCGTGCCGAAGGCCGGGCAGCGGGATGCGACGGAATTCCGTCGGAAACCTGTGCCGGTAGGTGCCAACCTTGGTCGGCACGCCTGTCAGGCGTAAGCGTCCAGCAGTCCGCGCTGGCGGATCAACTGCGCCGACGACACGCTGGCCTCGCCCGGCGTCGGTTCTCCGTCGCCGATGATGCCGCTGCCACCGGGCTGGCCCGGCGCATTGCCCTCACCACCCGGTGACTGGTGGCCGACATCGGCGTGGGCCAGCTGGAAGCCCTGTTCGCCCAGCAGCTCGCGCAGGCGCGGCAGGCTGCTTTCCAGCGCTTGCCGCACGTCCACGTGCGGGCTGCTGAAGCTGGCATGCACCTTGTCGCCGTTCAACTGCAGGCGCACGTCGACCGGGCCCATGTCGTCCGGGCTCAGGCGGATGTGGGCGTGGCCGATCTTCTGGTCGGCCAGCCAACCCAGGCGTGCGCCGATGGCCTGGTCGAAGCCATCGTCACCCAGCACGGGTTTCGGCGTCGGCTCGCCATTGAAGATCGCATTGCCGGCGGCGAGCGCCGCCTTGAGGTCCTGTACGGCGGCTGCTGCCGGGGCGTGCAGCAGGGGTGTGCTGGCGCGGTCGCCAACGGCGGCCACGTCACTGCCTTCGCCGTGCTCGCTGCGCTTGCCGGGCAGGATCATCTCCGGCAGTGGCAGCGCCGTGGCATCGTCCGCACTGGTCGCCGCCGGTTTGGCGTCAGCCGCCACTGGGGCTGCGGTTGCCGCTGCCGGCGCGTCTGCAGGCAGTGTCGGGTTCGTGGCGGGGGCAGCAGCAGGCAGCGCGCTACCGTCGCTGGCCAGCGACGGTGCCGCGGTGGTCGGCAGAGCAGCGGCCGGATCGGCAGGCATCGGCATCGCCAGCACCAGGCCGGCCAGGCCGGGCGGTGGCCACGGGGCGTCCTCGGTCGCGGCGGGCTTGTCCTTCTCGGTGCCGGGTCCCGCTGGGGTCGCGGCAACGGGTGGCAGCGACGGCGTTTCAGCAGTTGCCGGTTCGGCGCCCGCATTGCGTTCATCCGGTGCCTGGCCATTGCTGTCGGCAGTCGATGGCGGGCTCGGCGTGGATGGCGTCGGCGTCGTGGCGCTCCCGGCTGGCGTGGGTGCAGACGGTGCGCCGCCCTGCAGCAGCTGGCTGAAGTCCTTTCCGCCTTCGCTGCGCGAGGCGCGTGCGGCACTGTTGCTGGTGGCGGGCGTGGCCGTGTTGGCGCTGCTGGCGAGCGGGGCGGGCATCACGAGCGGCCTCCCTGCTCGGCGCCGTCCTGGTCTTCGGCCTGCACCAGGCGTGCACGCCGTGCACCAATGTCGTCCATCTCGCGCTGGTCGCGGCGGTCGGTCACCACCTTTTCCTGCGCCCGGTAGCTGGCGGCCAGCTGCTCCAGCACCGCCTTGTCACGGCTGGCCAGGATCAGGCGCGCGCGCTCGGCCTCCACTTTCTCGCGGTTGCCATTGACCGTGGCCTGCTGCTGCTCGACCGCGCTGTCCAGTCGATCGAGGAAGGCGCGGCGGTTGAGCAACTGTGCCGGGCTGGTCGCCGCCATCTGTGCGTTGGCGTACTCCTCGGCATAGCGGCGCAGTTCGTCCAGTCGCGACAGATGGGTGTCGAGCACGCGCTGGCGTTCGGCCAGGTCGCGGGCGACCGCGTCCTCATGTTCCTGGGCCCGCTTGAGCAGGGGATCGATGCGCTTGGACTGGTTCATGGCTTAACTCTCTTGTTCCACCAGGCGCTGCAGCGCCGCCTGGCTGTGCGGGAGATCTGCGGCCTTGGCAACGTCCTGGCCGAGGAACTCCATGATTTCCGGCCAGCGTTCCAGGGCTTCGTCGGTGGCCGCGTCGTTGCCGCGCTGGTAAGCACCGATCGCGATCAGGTCCCGGTTGGCCGAGTAGGCCGAGACCAGTCGCTTCAACTTGCGGATGCGCAGGCGCCACGGTTCGTCGGCGATTTCCGTGACCACGCGGCTGACCGACGACTCGACGTCGATGGCCGGGTACAAGCCGCTGTCGGCCACGCGGCGCGAGAGCAGGATGTGGCCGTCGAGGATCGCGCGCGCGGCATCGGCGATCGGATCCTGCGGATCATCGCCTTCGGTCAGCACCGTGTAGAACGCGGTGATCGAGCCACGTCCCTTGGCGCCGTTGCCGGCGCGTTCGACCAGTGCCGGCAGCTTGGCGAACACCGACGGTGGGTAACCGCGGGTGGTCGGCGGCTCGCCGACCGACAGGCCGATCTCGCGCTGCGCCTGGGCGAAGCGGGTCAGTGAGTCCATCAGCAGCAGCACGTTCAGGCCCTGGTCGCGGAACCATTCGGCGATGGCGGTGGCACGGTAGGCGCCGTGCAGGCGCGCCAGTGGCGGTCGGTCGGCGGGGCTGGCCACCACCACGGCGCGGCGCAGGCCTTCTTCGCCCAGCGTGGTTTCGACGAAATCGCGTACTTCGCGGCCACGTTCACCGATCAGGCCGACCACGATCACGTCGGCGGCGGTGTAGCGGGTCATCATGCCCAGCAGCGTCGACTTGCCGACGCCGGAGCCGGCGAACAGGCCGACACGCTGGCCGCGGCCGATCGGCAGCAGCGCGTTGATCGCGCGCACGCCCACGTCCAGCGGCTGGGTGATCGGTTCACGCGCCAGCGGATTGATCGACACGCCGGCCATGCCAACATGGCCTTCGGCGCGGATCGGGCCCTTGCCATCCAGCGGCACGCCGTCGCTGTCGATGACGCGGCCGAGCAGGCCTTCGCCCACTTCCACGCCGCCCCGGCGCGCCGATGGCACCACCCGGGCATTGGGCAGCAGGCCATGCAGTTCGGCGCTGGGCATCAGGTAGGTGCGCTCGCCGGCGAAGCCGACCACTTCGGCGTCGACCCAGCCACCATCGACCACTTCCACCTTGCAGCTGGCACCCAGCGGCGCTTCGCAGCCGACCGCCTCCAGGGTGAGCCCGACCGCACGGCGCAACACGCCCTCGCGGATCAGGCCACGACCATGCGCGGTGTCCACGCGCAGGCCATCCAGGCGCCGCGCCAGGCGCAGGTTGCGGGCTACGGCCCAGTCGGCCGGCGGCGGAGTGGTTTGCGGTCCGACGCTCATGCGGTGGCTCCGGTCTGGCGGATCACCGCATCCAGGGCCCCGCGCAGGCGGGCTTCCAGGGTGCCGTCGATGCGCACGGCTTCGGCGTGCACGCGCAGGTCGCCACGGCTGAGGCTGGTATCCGGTACCAGGCGCTGCACCGGTGAAAGGTTCAGCAGCGGGGCGAGGGCAGCGATGTCATCCGGGTGCAGCCGCACTTCAACCTCGCGGGTGCTGCCCCCCACGGCGTCGATCGCTTCGCCGACCAGCTGCGCCAGCAGTGCCGGCTCGGCTTCGTAGGCGCGGCCGACCAGTGCGCCGGCGATGCGCACCGCCAGTTCGCCGAGTGCACCGACCACTTCGTTCTCCAGCCGCACCAGCGGCCGGCTGAAGTTGTCCAGGATCCCTTCGATCTGCGCGGCGAGGCGACGTACTTCGGCCTGGCCCTGGCCGTAGCCGTCGGCATGGCCCTGTTCGAACCCTTCCTTCTCGGCGTTGTCCTGGATCGCCTGGATCTCTTCAAGGGTCGGCAGCTGCAGCGGCGGCTCCGGTTCGTGTTCCGGATCCGGCTCGGTGAGTTCGAACGCATCCTCCTGCTCCAGCACTGGTTCGGGCTGGGCCAGCAGGTCCGGGGCAAGCCAGCGCACGACGTTGCTCACAGCATGGCCTCCGCGCTGCCACCGATGGTGACGGTGCCTTCATCGGCCATGCGCTTGACGATCGCCAGGATCTCGCGCTGTGCGCCTTCCACGTCGGACAGGCGCACCGGGCCGCGGGCTTCCATGTCCTCCAGCAGGATCTCGGCCGCGCGCTGCGACATGTTGCGGGTGATCTTGTCGCGCACCTTGATGTCGGCGCCGCGCAGGGCCAGGCCCAGGCGCTCGCCGCTCACCTCGCGCAGCACCAGCTGCATCTCGCGATCGTCCAGGTCGACCAGGTCGTCGAACACGAACATCAGGTCCTGGATGCGGTTGCTCAACGGCGCATCGATGCGCGCGATTTCGCCCAGGATTGCCTGGTCCTGGCCGCTGTCCATGAAGTTCAGGATGTTGGCCGCGCACTGCACGCCGCCGATGTTCGATGACTTCAGGTTCTGGTTGCCCGCGAACTGGCGCTCCATGATCTCGTTGAGTTCATTGAGCGCGTTCGGCGGAATACCGTCGAGGGTGGCGATGCGCAGCAGCACATCCACGCGGGTACGGTCCGGCAGCAGCTTCAGCGCGTCGGCGGCCTGGTCGGTTTCCAGGTGCGCCATCACGATGGCGATGATCTGCGGGTGCTCGTTGCGCACCAGGTCGGCCACCGCACGCGGGTCCATCCACTTCAGCGCGTCCAGGCCGGTGGTGTTGCGGCCGAGCAGGATGCGGTCGATCAGGTTGCCGGCCTTCTCGCTGCCCAGCGCCTGCACCAGCATGTTGCGGATGTAGTCATCCGAGCCCACGCCCAGCGAGGTCTTCGAGCCCAGTTCCTGGCCGAACTGGTCCATCACCCGCTCCACCTGCTCGCGGGTGATGTCGGTCATGGTGGCCATGGCGATGCCGATCTTCTGTACTTCCTTGGGTTCCATGTGGCGCAGCACTTCGGCCGCATCCAGCTCACCCAGCGAAAGCAGCAGCACGGCCGCGCGCTGTACTCCGGTCAGTTGTGCCTCAGTCATTGGCCACCCAGCCTTTGACCACCTGGGCCACGCGCTTGGAGTCGGTCTTCACGGCTTCACGCGCCATCCGCAGTCGTTCCTCATATGAATCCACCGGCAGTGCGAGCGCATCCGGTCCGCCCAGGCTTGCCCGGTCGGTGCCCAGCGCTGGCAGCGCAATGCCATCGTCATCGACCAGCTGCACATCCGCGGTGTGCGGTTCCAGGGCCTGTTCGTCATTCTTCTTGCTCTGGCCGGTGATCGCGCGCAGCGCCGGGCGCAGCACGCCGAACAGCAGCGCCAGCACCACCACCGCGCCCAGCAGCATGCGGCCTGCATCGTGCACCCACGGCAGCTCCCACCAGGCCGGGCCTTGTTCGGGCGTGGTCTCGCGCACGAACGGGGCATTCATCACCGACACGGTGTCGCCACGCTCGGCGTTGAAGCCGACGGCCTGCTTGACCAGCGCCTCGACGCGGGTCAGTTCGGCGGCCGACAGCGGCTGCGGGCTCATCTTGCCGTTGGCGCCGGCGCGCGGCACGTTGTCCACCAGCACCGCCACCGACACGCGCTTGATGCGGCCGGCCGGCTGGCGGGTGTGCTGCAGGGTGCGGTCCAGCTCGTAGTTGCGGGTGGCGTTCTTGCTGCTTTCGGTCGGGGTCTGCGCGGTGGCCGGCGCGGCCTGCTGGCCCGGCGGACTGTTGCTGGTGGCACCCGGCACGCCCTGCGGACCCGGCGTGCTGGTGGTGTTCTCGCTCATCTGCTCGCTGCGCAGCTTCTGCGGTTCACCGTTGTAGAGCTCACGGGCTTCCTCGGTCACCGAGAAGTCCATGTCCACGCTCACTTCCGGGTTGACGCGGCCGGGGCCGGTCATCGGCTCCAGCAGCTCGCGGATGCGCTGGTTGAACGAGGTTTCCTGGCGCCGCACCTGCTCGAACTGCGCGGCGTTGACCGCCGCCTCGCTGTTCGGGTCGGTGATGCTGAGCATGCGCCCGCTCTGGTCGACCACGGTCACCCGTTCCGGCGCCAGGTCCGGAATGCTGGCCGCGACCATGTGCACGATGGCGTCCACCTGGCTGCGTTCCAGCTGCTGGCCGCCCCGCAGTTCCAGGGTGACCGAGGCGCTGGCCACGTCACGCTGGCGGGTGAAGGCGCTGGGCTTGGGAATGGCCAGATGCACGCGTGAATCACGTACCGGGCGCAGCGTGTTGATGGTGCGCGACAGTTCGGTTTCCAGCGCGTGCTGGTAGCGCGCGCTTTCCACGAACTGGCTGACGCCGAAGCCCGGGTCGCGTTCCATCAGCTCGAAGCCGAGCTTGCCACTGTCGGTCAGGCCGGAGCCGGCCAGCTTCAGGCGGGCGTCGTGCAGGTTCTTTTCCGGCACGGTGATGCCACCGGTGGCCGGATCGAGCGCGAACGGAATCTGCGCGGCGCGCAGCAGGTCGGTCGCTTCAGCGGTCGCCTTCTGGTCCAGGCCGGTGTAAAGCGGGACCATGCCCGGCTTCTGTGACCAGAAGAACACGGACAGGCCTGCCGCCACCGCCACCGCGATCATCGCCATCAGGCCCAGCCGACGGGTGATCTGCAGACTCTGCAGGCGGTCGAACCATTGCCCGGCCTTTTCGGCGTTCAGGCTGTCCTTGGAGAGCGTCAGTGCCATGCGTCTCTATTCCTTACAGCGGCATGTTCATCACGTCCTGGTAGGCCTGGACGAGACGGTTGCGGACTTCCACGGTGGCGCGGAAGGCGATCTGGGACTGCTGCGAGGCGACCATCACCTTGGCCAGGTCGGCGCTGGGGTCGCCCATTTCAAAGGCCTTGGCGAGGGCGCCGGACTTCTGCTGCGCATCGTTGACGCCGGCAATCGCACCACGCAGGGTTTCGGTGAAGCTGGCCGGCTGGGCCTGCGGTGCTTCCAGCACCGTGCCCGGCAGGGCATTGCTGCGCGGCGTTTCGCCCAGCGGGTTGAGCGCCGGCTGCCCCATCTGGGTCTGATAGGAGCGGATCTGCGAAAGGATCGAAGTGACGGAGTGGGACATCTGCAACGGTTCCAGAAACAGGGATGGGGTTGTCTGCTGGAGCAGGTGCAAGTGCCGTGCCGAAACCGGTTTTCGATTCAGTGACGTGAGGGTCTGGTGTGTGTGTGCTGGCAGGGCTGCGCCCTGCACTCGCCGAATCAACGTCAACGTCAACGTCAAAATCGGGCTATCCGTGGGGTGGCGGGCTGGGTCCGGCGACAGGTGGCCGCGATCTGTTGAAACCTGCTACTGATGGTGGGTGCCGACCGTTGGTCGGCACGGGGTCGGATCCCGTTGCAACGCAACGGGCTCTGACCCCATTGAAGGCGCCATTTAACCGGCGTCGGTTTTCTGGCCTACGGCTGCAGGGTCCAGTGGCCGGAATTCTGGCGCTGGCGCGGGGCGATGGGGCCGTCGTGCTGGGTGTAGATGAAGCGGCCCTGGCGGTCGCTCAGGCAGGTCAGCAGCAGGGTGTAGCGTGCGGGGCCGGCCGGGTGGCTTTCGCTCATCTGGATCTCCGCGATATGCGGGGCCAGGCGCTGGTAGCGGTAGCTGCCGCCGATGCGCAGGTCGGTGCCGAGGATATCCAGCACGTACTGGTTGCCGGTGAAGCTGACCTGCACCATGCGTCCGGCGTTCGGATTGTCCGGCGCATACAACGGATCGCTGAGGTTGGTGAAGTGGCGCTGGTCCAGCGTGACAGGTAGCGTGCAGTTGGCCGCGGTGGCCAGGGCCGGGCAGAGCAGGGTGGCGAGCAGGGCAAGGCGATGCATGGTGGAACCTCCTTGGGGGTGTCCTCGCCATGCTCCGCACTGCGGCGGTGTTGTCTCTAGGAAAACGTGCAAAAGCAATGGGCTCAGATCCCGCTCCGCAGCAAGGGGATGTGAGCCCAGGCGCCCAAAACACCAACGCCCGGGCGAGCCCAGGCGTTCGTGCCCCCTTCATGCTGGTGGCGCGGTTCAGCCGGCCAGTTCGGCCTGCTCGCGTTCGATGCCGTACTTGCGCAGCTTTTCCACCAGGGTGGTGCGGCGCAGGCCAAGCAGCTGGGCGGCGTGGGCGACCACGCCCTGGGTGCGTTCCAGTGCTTCGTTGATCAGGCCCAGTTCGATGCTGGCCATGTGGTTGCGCAGGTCCATGCCCTCGTCGGGCAGTGCGGCCGGTGCCGCCGGGCGATTGACGGCGATACCGTGTTCCAGCGCCGGCTGGTTGCCGCTGCCGGGTGTGTGGAAGGAGAAGCTGCGCAGGTCCAGTCGCTCTTCGCTGGCGGCGGGCGGTGCCGGCGCCAGCGCAGCGACGGCGGCCAGTGCCGCATCGCCACGATAACGGGCCGGCAGGTCCTGTACGCGCACCGAGCCACCCGGATGCAGTACGGCCAGTCGTTCGACCAGGTTGGTCAGCTCGCGCACGTTGCCCGGCCATTCGTAGCCGGCCAGCGCCTGCAGGGCTTCCGGGGTGAAGCGCACTTCGCCACGGCCAGTGCGGGCCAGCTGCGCGGCGATGGTTTCCACCAGTGCCGGCAGGTCTTCGCGACGCTCGCGCAGCGCGGGTACTTCAATCGGGAACACGTTGAGGCGGTAGAACAGATCCTCGCGGAACTTGCCCTCAGCGATGCGGGTCTCCAGGTCGCGATGGGTCGCGGCCACCACGCGCACGTTGCAGCGGATGGTCTGGTTGCCACCCACGCGCTCGAAACTGCGCTCCTGCAGCACGCGCAGCAGCTTCACCTGCATCGGCAGGCTCATGTCGCCGATTTCGTCGAGCAGCAGGGTGCCGCCCTCGGCCATTTCGAAACGGCCCTTGCGCGCGGTGAGCGCGCCGGTGAAGGCGCCCTTCTCATGGCCGAACAGTTCGCTTTCCAGCAGGTCGGCCGGAATGGCGCCGCAGTTGATCGCCACAAACGGTCCGTCACGGCGTGGCGAACGCTGGTGGATGGCGCGCGACACCACTTCCTTGCCGGTACCGGATTCACCCAGCACCAGCACGGTAGTATCGAATGCGGCCACCTGCTCGATCATGGTGCGCAGGGCGCTCACTGCCGGGCCGTTGCCGGTGGGTCCCTGGTCCTGCGCGGCGCCGGCCTGATGCTCGGCATCCAGGCGCTTGAGGCTGGCGCGGCGCAGCAGGGCTTCCATCTGCGCGTGGCGCAGCGGCGTTTCCAGCGGCCAGATATTCGCTTCATGCAGCCCGTGCTGCTGGGCAAACACTGCGGCATCACCATCGGCCAGCAGCACCGGAGGCGGCAGGCTGCTGCCGCCCAGCCAGTTGTACAGCGCGGTGCTGGCGGGGCTGTCGTCCAGGCTGCCGACGATCACCGCCATCCAGTCGTTCTGGCGCTGCCGGCCCAGGTCGAAGTCGGCCGCGTCGGACACCCAGCGCGGATTGAAGTCCATGAATTCCAGCAGGGCAACGGTGCGCTCTGCGCGCACGGCGTCGTTGTCCAGCACCAGGATGCGCGATTCACTCACGACTGTTCCTCCCTGAGGCCTTCCAGGATCGGCATGACTTCCTGGATGTAGGACAGCTTGCTGACAAAGTTGTCGGCACCGGCACGCAGCGCGTGTTCGCGGTGCTCGGCGTCGTCGAAGTGGCTGGCGATCACGATGTACGGTGCATCGTCCTGCGACTTGATCAGGCGGGTGGCCTGCAGGCCGCCCATCTCCGGCATGGCCAGGTCCATCAGCACCACCTGCGGGCGCAGCGTTTCCGAGCGCTCGATCGCTTCCAGGCCGTTGCCGGCACTGCCGACGATCTGCAGCCAGTCGATCTTGCGGAAATGGCGCATCGCCGCGTTGATGAAGCCCTCGTGGTCATCGACCAGCAGGACCGTGAGCTTGTTCATGTCCAACATCCTTTTCAGCCCACCCGGGCCAGCTGCGGTTGCCTGGCGCTGAGCCGGCGCCGTTCGCGGGCCGGGGCGATATCCAGTTGTTCTCGGTATTTTGCGACGGTTCGGCGGGCAATGTTCACCCCCTGGCGTGACAGCAGGCCGGCAATGGCCTCGTCGGCCAGCGGACGGCCGGCGGGTTCGGCGTCGATCAGGCGGCGGACCATGGCTTTCACCGCCTGGCCGGAGACGCTGGCGCCTTCCAGGCGCACGGCGAAGAAGTGCTTCAGTTCGAAGGTGCCGCGCGGGGTCTGCAGGAACTTGCCGGTGGTGATGCGCGAGACGGTGGACTCGTGCATGCCGATTTCCTCGGCCACTTCCTTCAGGGTCAGCGGCGCCATCGCCTCTTCGCCACTCACCAGGAAGGCGGCCTGGCGCTCGACGATCACGCGCGCGGTGCGCAGCAGGGTGTCGTAGCGCATCGACAGGCCGCGGCTGAACCAGCGCGCCTCCTGCAGCATCTCGCGCAGTGCCGGCGCGGCTTCGCTGGTTTCGGCCAGCGCCTGTTCGTACTGGCTGTTGATCGAGACGCGGCGGCTGGTGGCCGGGTTCAGTGCCACCTTCCATTGCCCATCGGCGTGCCAGGCGACGACGTCCGGCACTACCACAGCGTTGCGTTCGGGCAGCAGGCTGTCGCCGGGGCGCGGCTGCAGCGAGAGGATCAGGCGCACCGCCTCGCGCACGTCGTCGATCTCGGCGTCGTGCTGGCGGGCGAGGGCGGGGTAGTCGTGCGCGGCCAGTGCCTCGAGCGCGCCAGCGAGGATGCGGGCGGCCAGGTGACGCGCGGGGACCACGCCGTGCAGGCTGCGCAGTTGTGCCTGCAGGCCTTCGCGCAGGTCCTGCGCAGCCATGCCAGCCGGTTCACCGTGCAGCAGCTGCTGGCGGATGGCCTCGACGCCTTCGGCGGCGATGTCGAACTGGGCGCTGGCCAGCAGCTGCAGCTGCGCCAGTGGCGCCTGCAGGTAGCCTGCCTCGTCGCAGTGGTCGAGCCAGAACGCGGCCACCGCCAGTTCGCTGTCGTCCATGTCCAGCGCCAGGCGCTGCAGCACGCGCAGCTGAGGGTCGGTCGACTCACCGGCGGCAATGCGCGCCATGCGGTCGTCGTCGCCGTCCTGCCAGCTGGCGCCGGCCACGTCCCACATCGAAGACTCCGGCAGCTCGTCGAACGCGGCGGTTTCCAGCGTGGTGGCGCTGACCTCGGTGGCATCAGCGGCCGGCGCTTCGGCCTCTTCGATCTCCAGCAGCGGGTTGGAGTCCAGCAGGCGCTGGATTTCCTGTTCCAGGTGCAGGCCATCAAGCTGCAACAGCCGTATCGACTGCAGCAGCTGCGGGGTGAGGTGAAGTTGTTGGCCCAGCTGGGTCGAGAGTGCAGCCTTCATCGTGGTTCCCCGGCGCCGCTCCCCGGCGCCTTGTGGAACGCATCTTGCTTTTGATCCGGCGTGGGCGGAATCGGGGGGTTCCTGAGGGGATTCGTGGTTGTCCCGACAGGATGTAGGGGTTATCCCTACATTGGCTCGGGATATTGACGAAACGGGCCGCCAAGTCATTGATTCGTCGTGCCGACGCAGCGGGTTTTGCAGCGGCCGGTGTACGGATTCCTGTCAGGGAATGTCGGGGTGACGGGAATTCGTCGCCGGTGCAGTGCCGGGCAGGGGTCAGATCCCTTTCCTGCGGAAAGGGATCTGACCCCATTCGCAGGCAATCACTCCAGCTCGTGCTGGTGGCGCGCGGCCAGCAGCAACAGGTCATTGGCGCGGCGGCAGCCCAACGACTCCATCATGCGTGCGCGATGGGTTTCCACCGTCTTCACGCTGATGCCGAGGTCCGCGGCGATTTCCTTGTTGCTTTCGCCCTTGCCGATGCGGCGCAGGATCTCGCGCTGACGCGGCGACAGCGCGGCAATGCCGGTAGGCTTCTCGCGGCCCAGCATGGGTGCCAGCATCTTGGCCGAGATCTGGGGACTCAGGAACACCTGGCCGGCATGCGCGGCGCGCAGCGCCAGTTCCAGCTCCTGCGGTGCTGCATCCTTCACCACGAACCCGACCGCACCGCGATCCAGGGCGTCGCGCACATGGGCGGCATCGTCGTGCATGGTCATCATCACCACCCGGGTGCCCGGGGCGCGCAGGCGGATGTCGCTGAGCGCTTCCAGGCCGGTGCGGCCCGGCAACGAGAGATCCATCAGCACCACATCCGGCGCATGCTGCAGCGCCAGCTGCAGTGCCTGTTCGGCGTTGCTGGCCTCGGCGACGAGCTGCACGTCGGCAAACCCCTGCAGCAGCCGCGCCAGGCCGGCGCGGACGAGGGTGTGATCGTCGACGATGAGAACTCGCACAGGCACGCAACAGATCCGTGTAGGGGAGTCCACCTTAACTTAGCTGAACGGGCGCGCCAAGGCTTGCCCGCCAAGCGTGATGGTGGCAGCTTTCAGCGCGCCCGGCGCGCCTCGGCCACCTGGCGGCGGTGCAGTCGGAACAGGTGCCGTTCCATTGCCATTTCCAGGCCGTCGCCGAGGCGCTGGAAGCGCAGCCACAGGAAGTGGCCGCCGCTGCCGTCGGCTGCCTCGGCGATCACTTCCACCGGCAGGTCGATGTGGTCGGGCAGCCAGTCGCTGGGCTGCAGGCGCACCACGCCGGCCTGTCCGGGGCTGGCACCACTGCGCGGGCCCAGCTGCAGGCGGATGCCACGGCGCGACCAGCGCACCGGGCGCAGGGGCAGTTCCAGGCCCTGCTGGCGCACCAAGCGGCCGAGCAGCACCATCGCCAGGTCCAGCTTGGCTTCAAGGCGTTGCAGCTGCAGGGTGGCCTCGTTGCGCTCGTCGTGCTCGTCAACACGGCTGTCTTCGACCAGTGCCAAGCTGCGCAGCAGGCCTTCGGCACCGCTGGTGCGTCCGGCCGCGCTGCCCGCCTGGAACTCGGCCGGCAGGGCCAGCTCGCAGCTGAGCGTTTCGTCGAACAGCTCGCTTTCGGCAGGATGGTGCAGCGACGTGGTCGGCAGCTGGGTCATGCCAGCGATTCTGCCTGCAGGTAGGCATGGGCGGCGCGAAGAGAGCGCTGACCGTCATTCATCAGTGCGGCTGCTGCATCGCGGCGCTGGCGCAGCAGGCCCAGAAGGCTCTGCTGGCGCTCGAACAGGGCGCTCAGCGGCGCGTGGTCCGCAGCGGTCAGCGGCTGGCTGAGCAGGGCATGCAGGGTGCTGTCGTGCCCGTCGAGCAGGCTGTCGGCCTGGTCCAGGGCGTCATCGCCCAGTGCCTTCTCGAAGGCATCCAGCTGCGCGTGCAGTTCGGGCAGGCTCATGGCGCCACCGCGGCCGGGCGGCGCTGTTCGTGCGGGATCGCGTTCCAGGCGCTGTCGATCTCGCCCAGCAGCTGCAGCGATTCATCCAGCGCGGCGCGGTCGTTGTGCAGGTTGGCTTCGGTCAGGCGCTGCAGCACGTAATCGTACAGGGCCGACAGGTTGCCGGCGATCTCGCCGCCGGCCTCATGGTCCAGCGAGCCGTTGAGGTGGCCGACGATCGCGCAGACTTCGCCGATCGCCTTGCCCTTGCCGGCCTGGTCGCCGCGCTCGAGGCTGGCCAGGGCGCGACGCACGCGCTCCAGCGCGCCGGCCAGCAGCATCGCCACCAGCTTGTGCGGATCGGCATCGGCGACCGCACTGGTCACTCCCACCTGGCGGTACTGCTCGGCATATTGACGGCTGGAACCGTACATTCGTGATTCTCCTTGCGCGGGGTGCCGCCGGGCGATCGTGGGGATCGGTGCCGGCGGCGCGGCGATGATTGCTGTTGCGTCCGTTATCGGTGCATTGCGCGGCAAACTTGAGTGCCACGCACGCATCGTCAGCGGTTCAACTGTGCCAGCTGCTGCTGCAGCGCCGTGTTGCTCTGCTGCAACTTGCCCATCAGGCTGTCCAGCGCGATGAACTGCTTCTTGTAGCGCTCTTCCACGCTCTTCATCCGCGTGTCGAGATCCTTGCGGCGCTTGTCGATGTTGTCCAGCGTGGTGTTCAGTCCCTTGGTCCGCGCGACGAACGCGCCTTCCTTGCCGACCGTGGTGCTGACATAGCCGTCGACCAGCGTGTACAGCTTGCCGGCACCGCCGGTATCTCCGGTGATCGCCTGGCGCATCTTCTCCGGCTGGCTGGCCAGTGCGGCGGCGAACTTGGTGGTGTCCAGGATCAGCGTGCCGTCGGCATTGGGGTAGCCGCGGGTATCCAGACCGATCGCCTTGGCATCGAGCTTGTCACCAGCCAGGTCCTTGAGCACGCTCGACATCACCGAGCGCAGCTGGCTGGTGGCGCCGCGCATCTGCGCATCACCGGTCAGCGTGGAGGCTTCCTTGGTCTTGGCGTCGTACTTGGTTTCGGTGTTGATCGCCGCCAGTGCGGCGTTGTAGGCGGTGACGAACTCCTGCATCACCTTGGTGGCTGCCGCAGTGTCGGTGCTGATGGTCACCGTGCTGGTGCCCGGCATCTTCAGGTTCAGGGTCAGGCCCGGAACCGCATCGGCCACCGTATTGCTGGCGCTTACGACCTTCACGCCATCGATGGTCAGCTCGGCGTCGGCGGCGGCGGTGTTCTGCTTGAGGCTGTTGACCAGTCCCCCCAGCTTGGCGTCGCTGCCTGCGTATTCGAGCTTGATCGCGTTGGCGGCACCGGTCTTCTCCTGGGCGATCGACAGGTACTGGTTGTCGCCGGAGCTGATCAGGGTGGCCTGCACGCCTTCCTTGCGGCCAGCCGCATCGATCTTGTTGCGGATGGTGGTCAGCGTGTCGCCGTCCTCCACCTCCACGTTCATGGTCTTGGCCTTGTCGCCCACGCCAACGGTCAGCGTCAAGGTTCCGGCAGCAAACGTGTCGGTCTTGGGTACCGAGGTATCGGCGATCAGTTTGTGCGCGGTGGCCAGCGAGGTGACATTGACCACGTGCGTGCCATTGGAGGCGGCAGCCTTGGTTGTGCCGACGTCATACAGCGCGACCGACGCCGTCAGGATCTCGTCGGTGCCCTTGTCGCCGCCTTTGCTTGCGGTCACGGTGCGCGTGTCGAACGCCGTGGTGGCCTTCAGTGCGGTCAGCGCCGTCTTCAGCTTGTCGAAGGCCGAGGTGATGGTGCCGATCGACGACAGCTGCATCTTGGCCTTGGACTGCTGCAGGTTCAGCGCATTGTCGGCGGGCTTGCGGTCGGCTGCGACCAGCTGGTTGACGATGTCCGAGATGTTGAGCCCCGAGCCAATGCCACCGTATCCAAAGTCTGCCACGTCGTTTCTCCTGGTATCCGGGCCCGGCCGTCGTGCGGTGGCCCGTCGTCAACGAAAATAGCGGCCTGCGCCGCTGGGTCTTGAGGACTTCGTTGATGCACGTGCCGTGCCAATCGCCTGGCGCAGGTTCTGGCACGCGGGTTGCAGGAGGGCTGGGGCAGGGTGCGGGTGGGTTCACCGCGGGCTGCCGGGAGTCTGCAAAAAGCCCTCCCCCAATGCAGGGGAGGGATCAGACTACTGACAATCGGGGGGAGACGAAGCCGCCCGGTACGTACAGTCAAAGGTACAGCGCTGAAAGAGAGGTCCGCAGGAGCGGGCGATGCCAAGCCGGTTCGGGACTCATCCCGGGCCGGGCATGGCCCGCGCCTTCGTGCATCGTGGCTTCCCGGTTGCCGCTACCGTCGGTTCGACCCGACGGTAGCGGCGCCTTCTTGCCGTGGATCAGCGCAGCAGGCTGAGCACGCCCTGCGGCACCTGGTTGGCCTGGGCCAGCATGGCCGTACCGGCCTGCTGCAGGATCTGGGTGCGGGTCAGCTCTGCGGTTTCCTTGGCAAAGTCGGTGTCCTTGATGCGGCTGCGCGAAGCCGACAGGTTTTCCGACGAGGTCTGCAGGTTGGCCACGACCGAGGTGAAGCGGTTCTGGATCGCACCGAGGTCGGCGCGGGTGCTGTTGATCGCACCCAGGGCCTTGTCGACCACTTCCAGGGCCTGCTGGGCACCGAGCACGGTGCTCACGTCCAGCTTCTGCACGTTGGCCGAGGTGTCGGTGCCAGCAGTGTAGGCGCCGGCAGCCGCTGCGGCGCCCCAGGTCTTGGCGGTGGCGTCGTAGTCGCTGCGCATCAGGGCGATATCGGCAGCGGCAACGGCCTTGCCTTCCTTCACCGAGCTCAGCTTCAGGGAGCCGTCGGCATTGGCTTCGGCGTAGATGCCGGCCTCGCCGATCTTGGCGTTGATGGCGGTGGCGACGGCCTTGGAGGCATCCGCCGTGGTGGCGCCGGCCTTCACTTCAACCGTGCCGATGTCCACGCCCATGACGGTGCCGGAGAAGCGTGCGCCGTCGGTGCTGGCGGCCAGGGCGGCGGTCGCGCCGGTGGCGAAGGTCGAGGTGCCCAGCGAGCCGGCCTTGGCATCGATGGTCTTGTCGATGGCGATGGCCTGGCCGGCATTGGCGCCGACCTGGAACAGCTGGCTGGAGAAGGTGCCGTCCAGCAGCTTCGTGCCGTTGAAGTCCGACTGCTTGGCGACGCGGTCGATTTCCGAGACCAGCTGGGTCACTTCGGCCTGCAGCGCCTTGCGGTCGCTGGCCGAGTTGGTGGCGTTGGAGGCCTGCACCGACAGCTCGCGGACGCGCTGCAGATTGTTGCCGATTTCGGTCAGCGAACCTTCGGCGACCTGGGCCAGCGAAATACCGTCGTTGGCGTTGCGGATGGCGACGTCGGTACCGCGGATCTGCGTGCCGAAGCGCTCGGAGATCGCCAGGCCGGCGGCGTCGTCCTTGGCACTGTTGATGCGCGAACCGGAGGACAGGCGCTGGATGGTGGTGGCCAGCGAGCTGCCGCTGGTGCTCAGGTTGCGCTGAGCATTCAGGGACATGGTGTTGGTGTTGATGACTTGTGCCATGGTGCATTTCCTTTGGCGAAGGTGGAACGTGTTTCAGGATCCGGGCGCGGCGTCATGCAGCGCCCGGAGGTCGATCAGTAAGCGGATCAGCGCAGCAGGCTGAGCACGCCCTGCGGCACCTGGTTGGCCTGGGCCAGCATGGCCGTACCGGCCTGCTGCAGGATCTGGGTGCGGGTCAGTTCTGCGGTTTCCTTGGCGAAGTCGGTGTCCTTGATGCGGCTACGCGAAGCCGACAGGTTCTCCGACGAGGTCTGCAGGTTGGCCACCACCGAGGTGAAGCGGTTCTGCACGGCGCCCAGGTCGGCACGAGTGCTGTTGATCGCACCCAGGGCCTTGTCGACGATTTCCATCGCCTGCTGGGCGCCCTTCACGGTGCTGACGTCCAGGTTGCTGGCGTACTTCGCGGCTGGCGCTGCAGCAGCAGTGGTGGCGGTGAAGGTCGGGGCGGTGGCGCCGGTCCAGGTGCCCACCGAAGCGGTGATGGCCTTGAACGAGCCATCGGCGTTGACGCTGTCCTTGACCGAGGTCAGGGTGACGCCAGCGGTGCCGTTCACTTCGGCGTAGACACCGGTCTCACCGATCTTGGCGTTGATGGCAGTCACCAGCGCCTCGCGGGAGGCCTTGCCGGTAGCAGCGGCGTCGGCACCCTGCTTGACATCGACGTCGGCGATGGTGACGCCATTGATCTGCAGGCCAGTGACCTTGAAGTCGGCGTTGGTGCCCGGGTCGGCCAGGGCCAGCGAGTTGGTGTCGAACTTGGCGCCGCCCAGGGCGTTGGCCTTGGCATCGATGGTCTTGTCGATGGCGATGGCCTGGCCGGCGTTGGCACCGACCTGGAACAGCTGGCTGGAGAACGAACCGTCCAGCAGCTTGGTGCCGTTGAAGTCCGACTGCTTGGCGACGCGGTCGATTTCCGAGACCAGCTGGGTCACTTCGGCCTGCAGGGCCTTGCGGTCGCTGGCCGAGTTGGTGGCGTTGGCGGCCTGCACCGACAGCTCGCGGACACGCTGCAGGTTGTTGCCGATCTCGGTCAGCGAGCCTTCGGCGACCTGGGCCAGCGAGATGCCGTCGTTGGCATTGCGGATGGCGACGTCGGTACCGCGGATCTGCGTGCCGAAGCGCTCGGAGATCGCCAGGCCGGCGGCGTCGTCCTTGGCGCTGTTGATGCGCGAACCGGAGGACAGGCGCTGGATGGTGGTAGCCAGCGAGCTGCCGCTGGTGCTCAGGTTACGCTGAGCATTCAACGACATCGTATTGGTGTTGATGACTTGTGCCATGAGGAGAGGTCCTTGAGCGGTTGCACGTGAGTTGGGTCAGACGCCCCCGACGTGCCCCGGGGGCGGCTCATGTCAGCGCTGCAACAGGCTGAGCACGTTCTGCGGTACCTGGTTGGCCTGGGCCAGCATGGCCGTACCGGCCTGCTGCAGGATCTGGGTGCGGGTCAGTTCGGCGGTTTCCTTGGCGAAGTCGGTATCGCGGATGCGGCTGCGCGATGCGGACAGGTTCTCCGAGGAGGTCTGCAGGTTGGCCACCACCGAGGTGAAGCGGTTCTGGATCGCGCCGAGGTCGGCGCGGACGCTGTTGACCGATTCCAGGGCCTTGTCGACGATCGACATCGCCTTCTGTGCGCCTTCGGCGGTGGTGACGTTCAGGTCCTTGACGAAGCTGGCCGCTGCACCGGTCAGGGTGCCGCCGTTGGTGCTGGTCTCGGTCAGGCCCAGGCCGGCGATGGTCGCGGCGGTGACGCCGGCCGGCGGGGTTGCCGCGCTGACGCCCAGGGCGAAGGTCTGGCCATCCTTGACCGAAGCCAGGCTGATGACGCCGGCATTGACCGAGGCCACCACGCCGGTTTCACCCAGCTTGTTGTTGATCGCCGCAGCGGTGGCCGAGGTGATCGACTCGCCGGCCTTCACGGTGAAGTCGCTGATGGTGACCGTGGTGGCGGTGCCGCCCGGCGGGGTGACCGAGACCTGCAGGCCGGAGTAGGTGGTGTCGGCCGTGGCCTTGTCCACCGCCAGCGCGGTGCCGGTGTAGCCGTTGGCGAAGGTGGCAGCCCCCAGCGAATCGGCCTTGGCGTTGACCACGCTGTTGATGGCAATGGCCTGGCCGGCGTTGGCGCCCACCTGGAACAGCTGGCTGGTGAAGCTGCCGTCCAGCAGCTTGGTACCGTTGAAGTCGGCCTGCTTGGCCACACGATCGATTTCCGAGACCAGCTGGGTCACTTCCGCCTGCAGGGCCTTGCGGTCGCTGGCCGAGTTGGTGGCGTTGGAGGCCTGCACACCCAGTTCGCGGATGCGCTGCAGGTTGTTGCCGACTTCGTTCAGCGAACCCTCGGCGACCTGGGCCAGCGAGATGCCGTCGTTGGCGTTGCGGATGGCCACGTCCAGACCGCGGATCTGGGTGGTGAAGCGCTCGCTGATGGCCAGGCCGGCCGCGTCGTCCTTCGCGCTGTTGATGCGCAGGCCGGACGAGAGGCGCTGGATGGTGGTAGCGAGCGAGCTGCCGCTGGTGCTCAGGTTGCGCTGAGCGTTGAGCGACATCGTATTGGTGTTGATTACCTGTGCCATGGGGTCGTCTCCTCTTATATGGAACCCGTTGGTGAATGAAACGAAGCGCCGCCTGTTTTTTTGTGTGGCTGTGTGCTTCGCCGTTGCCAAATGAATAACGGCGCTTTGTCAACAACCTTTAGCCGTGAATTCCGCTGAAGCCGGAATTCGTTGCCTGAAGCTGTTTTCCCGGGGTTTTCAGCCCTGTTGCCAGGATGGAAGCGACCCCGGGCGGGGCGGTCGGGCAGGGCCTGACCAGCGCTGATGAAGGTATCGGCGGGGTGCGACCCGGCTTGATGGGCAATCACGGAAAATCGGCCGGAGATGGCCAGAGGGCCGCGTGGCGGCGGGCAGGCGCGCAAACGAAAAAGGCCGCGATGCAGGGCATCGCGGCCTTTCAGGGGTGACGCAGGAGAGGCGTCAGCGCAGCTTGTTGAACAGCGACATCGACTGCATCTGCGAGAAGATCGTCTGCGCCGCCTGCAGTGCGGTGCTCTGCAGCTGGTACTGGCTCAGTGCATCGGCGTAATCCAGGTCGCGCATCTGCGACAGCGTGGTCTTCAGGGTCACGCCATTGGCCTCGCGCATCTCCGCCGCGTTGTCCAGCGCCTTCAGCTGCGCGCCTCCCGCAGCGCGCGAATCGATCATCCGCTCCGAGGCGCGCGCCACGTCGCGCAGTGCGCTCTGCAGCTGATTCTGCTGCGCAGTCATCTGCGCGGTGGTACCGGTGTCGGCACCCAGCGCGGCGACCAGGTTGTCCATGGTGGCGAAGATGTCGCGGCTGCTGGCGGCCTGTACGCTGAAGCTGTCGCCCGCTGCGGGTGCGCCGGTGATGCGCAGGCGCACACCGTTCACTTCCAGGTCGTCGCCAGCCTTGTAGGTGCCGGTGCCGGTCACGTTGCCCGCACCATCCACCACCTCGTACTGGGTGCCGGTGGTGAAGCGCACGCTGAAGCCCTGGCCGTTCCAGCTGTCGCTGCCGTCGCGGGTGATGTTGGTCAGCACGCCGTTGCCGGTGTTGCCGGCCGCGGCGCTGCCGTCAACGAAGCCGTCGCCGGTGGGAATACGCATGAAGATCTCGCTGCCGGGCAGGGCGTCGCGCACATAGGTATCGGGGCCGACTTCAACCTGGCGCTGGGTCTGGTCGCCGCGATAGACGACCTTGCCGTTGATCTTGGCAAACGGCGGGTCACCGTCGTTGGTGCCACCGAACACGTAGCGGCCGGTACCATCGTCGGCGTTGGCCAGCGACAGCAGGCCATCGCGGATCTGGTTGACCTCGGTGATCAGCGTCTTCTTGTCGGCCGCGCTCAGCGCCGGATTGCTGGCCTGGATGGTCAGATCATTGACGCGCGCCATCAGGTCGTTGACCTGCGCCAGGGTGTTTTCCTGCACGCCCAGGCGGTTCTGCACATTGCCGGCGTTGAGCTTCATGCGGTCCAGTGCGGCCAGGCTGCGGTCAAGGCCGACTGCAGTGCCGGCGGCAACCGGATCGTCCTTGGCGCTGACGATCTTGCTGCCAGTAGCAATCTGCTGCTCCAGGTGGCTGAGCTTGGCCTGCTTGGCCATCATCAGCGACACCGACTGGTTGAACATCATGCTGGTGGAGATGCGGCTGCTCATCGGCGGACGGCCCCCAGGATGGTCTGGAACATGCTGTCGGCGGTGGAAATCAGCTGTGAGGCAGCCTGGTAGGCCTGCTGCAGGCGCAGCATGTCGGCGGCCTCTTCGTCCAGATTCACGCCGGAGACCTCGTCGCGGGCTTCCTGTGCCTTGTCATTGATCACCAGCTGCGCATCGAGCGAGTACTCGGCCGAGCGGGCGGCGGCGCCGACCTGGGTGGTCAGGCCACCCAGTGCACCGTTCAGTGTCACCGTTCCGGCGTTGAAGGCCTTCGTGCTTTCCACCTTGGCCAGCCTGGAGGCATTGCTGTTGTCCGACGAACCGGCCGGGGTCGGGGTGATGTTGAAGGTATCGCCCACCTTCGGCGCACCGTCCAGTACGAAGCTCCAGCCGTTGGCACTGATGGTCTGGCCAGGCGTATAGGTCTGGGGCGGGCCACCGTCGATGGTGTAGGTGGTCGCCGAGGTGAACACGATCGCCGACGGATTGCGCAGGTTCGCGTTGGCCGAATCGGTGACGGTGACGCCGCTCAGCTTGCCGGTACCGGTGTTGGCGGTGGCGGCTGCGCCCTTGACTGCGGCGGCCGCGGCAATGCGCGACGGATCGGTGATGGCCATCTCCAGGCTGCCGGCCACGCCGGCGGTGGGCTGCAGCAGGAAGCGGTCATTGGCCGCCGGGGTGCCGCCGACGACCAGGTTCACGCCGTTGATCACCAGCGGATCGGCGGCGGTGCCGGTACCGGTCAGGGGAATGCTGGCGCCGGTGTCGGCGCGACTGGCCTTCCAGGTGGTGCCATCGAACTGCAGCACCACGTTCTGCGCGTCCAGTTTGCCCAGGTCGCCATAGGTGGCGCTGAGGCTGGCGGTTCCGGTATTGCTGTTGTTGCCGGTCACGCGCGGGCTGCCGATGTTGAAGAAGTCCCCGCCCATCTGGCCATACAGATCCACACCCTGGTGGTGGACCTGGTTGAAGCTCTCGGCCAGGCCCACCGCCAGCTTGCCCAGTTCGGCCTGCGCAGGCGTCAGCACGGTGTCGCGGAATTCCAGCAGGCCACCGATCTGGCCACCGACCGCCTTCGGGTCGAGACGGATGGTGTTGCCCTGGGTCTCCAGTGCCAACTGCAGGCGCTCGGGCTGGTAAGGATCGGCCACGGTGGTGACCTTGGTCGCCGTGGTACCCACCACCAGCGCGTTGCCGCCGGCAGTGTAGACATTCATGATGCCGCCGTCCTGGATCACCGCGGTGCCACCGGTGTAGCCGATCAGCTGGGTGATCAGCTGGTCGCGGCGGTCGAGCAGGTCCGGTGCAGCCGAGGCAATGTTGGTGCCGATGGCACCGTTGATCTGCGCGATCTCCTGCGCAAGGCGGTTGACCTCGGTCGCACCGGCCAGCAGGCCGTTGTTGACCTCGCTGTTGAGATTGTTCAGGTGCGTGTTGAGCTGCACGAAGCGGTTGGCCAGCGCCTTGCCACCGTCGAGCATGTTCTGGCGGTCGGCGGTGCCGGCCGCGTTGGACGACAGGCCACTGACCGAGTCGAAGAAGTTCGACCAGACGCCGGCCACGTTGGTGGCGGCATCGGAGAACAGGGCGTTGACCCGGTCGGCCATGCCCGAAAGCTGCTTCAGGCGCGCCAGCTCACCGCTGCTGTCGAGCAGGCGCGAGATCGCCAGCTGGTCGGCCGTGCGACGGATGTCGGTGATGCGGGTGCCGTTGCCGACCGTGCCGTAGCCATAGTTCTGTGGATCGGCGGTGGCGAAGTTGACCTTCTGCCGGCTGTAGCCGGGTGTATTGAGGTTGGCCACGTTGTGGCTGGTGGTCGCCAACGCTCGCTGGAAGGCGAGCAGGGCACCGGTACCGGTGGAAAGTACGCTGGACATGGTGTTCCTCAACGACGGGTGATACCCAGCGCCGCGGTCGCGGTGCTGGCGAAGGTCTGGCCAAGGCGCGAGCCGGCGTCGGCCACGGCGGCTACGGCGCGCTCGATGGTCGGGCCGCCGGCGATCGCAGCGATCTTGGCGGCGTAGCGCGGATCGGTGGCGTAACCGGCGCGCTGGAGGCCACGGGCGAAGCCCTGCACGTCGGTGCCGGCCTGCAGGGCCTGCTGGTAGCGCGGGCTTGTCTTCAGCAGGCGCACGTAGTCGGCAAAGCTCTCGGCCGGTGAACTGTAGGCGCGGAAGCTGGCGGTTTCGTTGCGGCGCACGCCATCGACATATTCATGGGTGCCGGCCGTGGCGCGCTGGCCGTTCCAGCCAGTGGCCTTGATGCCGAACAGGTTGTGCGAGGTGCTGCCATCGGCATGCTTGATGTGGCGCTTGCCCCAGCCGGTCTCCAGCGCGGCCTGGGCGACCAGGGCGCGGGCATCCACGCCCAGTTCCCTGGCCGCGCTCTGTGCGTGCTGCCAGATACTGGCGACGAAGCCCTCCGGGGTATGCTCGCCGAGCTGGGCGACCGCGGTGCGCGTGGCCAGGGCATCGGCCGGGCTCACGGCCGTGCCGCGATTGCTGGCCGTCGCCGTCCACTGGTCGCTGTTGGCGGCCCAGTCCTCGCCCTGCAGGCTGCCGATGTACGGATCCTCGGTGCCCAGCGAGCGGTGCAGGCCGCTGCTCTCACGGCCGGCGATCAGGTCCAGTGCCTGCTCCATCGGTGCCAGCGCGGCCTGCGCACCTTGCTGCGCGCCTGCGGCCATCTGCTGCAGCATGCGCACGGCCTGGCTGCCATCTTCCAGGGGCAGCGACGGTGCCGGCCTGGCCGGCGCGTTGAGCTGGTAAGCGCGGCTGGCCTTGGCCGGATCCACGCGGGTATCCAGTGCCGGACCTTCGGCGGCCTGGCCGGACAGCTGGCGGGTGATCATGCCGGACAGGCCCAGGCCCTTGCCGCGGGTCATCGCCTCGGCAATCTTCTGGTCGTACATGTCGCGGAACATCTTGTTCTCGCCGGGAAACAGCGAGTCGCCGAAGCTGGCATCGCGCATGCTCTTGACCAGCATCTGTGCGAACTGGCCTTCCAGCTGGCGAGCGACCTTGTCGATCTTCGACGGATCGTTCTGCTGCGCCGGGTGCAGGTCGAATGCGGGATTGATGCGCATGTCAGATCACCTCAAGCTCGGCACTCAGTGCGCCGGCCTGCTTCAGGGCTTCCAGGATCGCGATCAGGTCGCCCGGTGCCGCGCCTACGGCGTTCACCGCATGCACGATTTCGTCCAGGGTGGTGCCGCCGCTGAACTTGAACATGCGGCTGCCGTCGTTGGTGGCGGTGATGGTGGACTGCGGGCTGGCAACGGTACGGCCGCCCGACAGCGCATTGGGCTGGCTGACGTTGGTGTTTTCCTGGATGGTCACGGTCAGCGAACCATGCGATATCGCGGCCGGCCCCACGCGCACCTGCTGGCCGATGACCACGGTGCCGGTGCGTGAATTGACCACCACCTTGGCCGGGGCGCTGCCCGGGGTCAGTTCCAGGTTCTCGATGCGCGCCAGCAGGCCGATGCGTGCGCCCGGATCGGTCGGTGCGGTGACGGCGACGGTCACGCCATCGATCGCGCGTGCCGCGCCTTCGCCGAATGCGTTGTTGAGCGCGGCGACCATGCGCGAGACCGTGGTGAAATCGTTGTTGTGCAGGTTCAGGGTGATGTCGCCGCCGTTGGCCAGCGGATCGGGCAGGGCACGCTCCACGGTGGCGCCGTTGGGAATACGGCCGACGCTGGGCACGTTCACCGAGACACGGGAGCCGTCCTTGCCCTGCGCGCCAAAGCCACCCACGATCAGATTGCCCTGGGCGATGGCATAGATCTGGCCATCGGCGCCGCGCAGCGGGGCCATCAGCAGCGAGCCGCCGCGCAGCGACACCGCGTTGCCGATCGAAGACACCGTGATGTCGATCGGCTGGCCCGGCTTGGCGAACGGCGGCAGTTCGGCGTGGATCGCCACGGCGGCCACGTTCTTCAGCTGCGGATTGACGTTCGGCGGCACGTTCACGCCCAGCTCGCCAAGCAGGTTTTTCAGGCTCTGCACGGTAAAGGGCGCCTGGCTGGTACGGTCGCCGCTGCCATCCAGGCCGACCACCAGGCCATAGCCCACCAGCGCATTGCCGCGCACGCCGCCGACCTGGGCCAGGTCCTTGATGCGCTCGGCGCTGGCAGGCGCAGCCATTGCCAGCAGAAGGAAGAATGATCCGTAGAGCGACGCCATGCGTCGCTGCCACGTAGAAGAGAAGAGAGCTTTCATGGCCATACTCAGAACGGCGTCAGGCCGGAATTGAAGAAGCGGCTCAGCCAGCCCATCGCGTTGGACTGCGCGACCGGGCCGCGGCCGCCGTAGACGATGCGGGCCTCGGCCACGCGGCTGGAAGGGATGGTGTTGTCCTGGCTGATGTCGCCCGGGCGCACGATGCCCTGCACCTGCACCAGTTCATCACCCTGGTTCAGCCGCAGGTTCTTCTGCCCCTGCACCACCAGGTTGCCGTTGGGCAGGCGCTGGATCACCGTGACCGTGACGCTGCCCTGCAGGCGGTTGCTCTGCGCGCTGTTGCCCTTGCCGGTGAAGTCACGCGCGCCCTTGGCGGTGGCACTGAGGATGTCCTTGCCGCCCAGGGTGACCGGCGCACCAAGGATGGACGGCGTGCCCAGGCTCAGGTTGGATTCCTTGTTGGTGGCTGTGTTGGCGCTGGTCTGCGCGGTGGTGTTTTCCAGCAGGGTGATCGTCAGCAGGTCGCCGACATCGCGTGCGCGGCGGTCCGAATACAGCTGCAGGGTCGGGCCAGCGGCGTAGATCGCACCGGCGGTGGGCGCGGCCTGCGGCGGCATGATCGGCTGGATCGGTGCCATCGCCGGATAGGGGCGCACGTCGCCCGCGATCACGCAGCCACCGAGCAGGGCGACCACGGTGCAGGCGAGGGCAGTACGGGCGAGGTTGGAAATGGGCGACATGGCGGTTTCCCGGTTGGGCCGGTCAGATCTTGTTGTTGAGATAGCCGAGCATCGAGTCGGTGGTGGAGATCGCCTTGGCATTCATTTCGTAGGCGCGCTGGGTTTCGATCATCGACACCAGCTCTTCCACCACATTGACGTTGCTGCCTTCCAGCGCACCCTGCACCACGGTGCCGAGACCGTTCAGGCCGGGATTGCCGTTCTGGGCCGGGCCCGAGGCCGTGGTTTCCAGGAACAGGTTCTCGCCGCGCGCCTGCAGGCCGGCCGGATTGACGAAGTCGGTCAGGGTCAGCGCACCGACTTCCACCGACGCGGCGTTGTCGGCCATCTTTACGCTGATGGTGCCGTCGCTGCCGATGGTGACCGACTGCGCGCCCTCGGGAATCTGGATGCCCGGCTGCACCGGGTAGCCGCTGTTGGTGACCAGCTCGCTGTCCTGGTTGATCTTGAACGAGCCATCACGGGTGTAGGCCGAGCTGCCGTCGGGCATCTGCACTTCGAAGAAGCCGCGTCCGTTGACCATCACGTCCAGTGCGCGGCCGGTCTGCTGCTGTCCACCCTGCTCGAAGTTCTTGGCGGTGGCGACCACGCGCACGCCGGTACCCAGCTGCAGGCCGGTCGGCAGCTGCGTCTGCGCCGACGAAGAGCCGCCCGGCTGCCGCACCTGCTGGTACAGCAGGTCCTCGAAGCTGGCGCGGTCCTGCTTGAAGCCGGTGGTGTTGGTGTTGGCGAGGTTGTTGGAAACCACCGACATGCGCATCTGCTGCGCATCCAGTCCGGTTTTCGCGATCCACAATGCCTGGTTCATCTTCGGAGTCCTGTCTGGGTGAAGCCGGCCGCGCAATGCGGCCCTTGGTAGCGGGTGTGCAAGCGGTGTGCCAGCGCCGCGCCCGGGCGGCGCCGGAAACCCGTCAGCTGCCCAGGCGGAGCAGGCTGTTGGCGCTGCGCGCGTTGTCGTCGCCGTGCTTGATCACCTGAACCTGCATTTCGTACTGGCGCTGCAGCTGGATCATCTGCACCAGCGCACCGGCGGCATCGACGTTGCTGCCCTCCAGTTGCCCGCTGTGCACGGCGGTGCCCTGTGCCGGTGCGAACGGCTGGCGCGGGTCGGTGTTGCGGAACAGGCCATCCAGGCCGCGCTCGAGGCGCTCGTCCGGCGCCTGCACCACCTTGATCCGGCCGATCTGCGCCATCGTCTGCGGGCCTTCGCCCTGCGGGATGATCGAGATCGTGCCGTCGGCGCCGATCTCCATCGCCTGGTAGGGCGGAATGGCGATCGGGTTGTTGTTGTCATCCAGCACCGTGCGGCCGCTGGAGGTCACCAGCTGGCCGTTCGGCGTCACCGACAGGGCTGCGCCACGCGTATACGCTTCGCTGCCATCGCTCGCCTGCACCGCCAGCCAGGTGCCGCTCTGCAGTGCAAGGTCCAGCGGTTTGCCGGTGATGTGCTGCGCGCCGGGCCGGCGGTTGAAGCCGGCGTCGACGTGCAGCGCATCCACCCGCGAGGCAAAGCCCGGACCCTTGATCGGGAAGGCTTCGGTGTTGGCCAGCGCTTCCTTGAAGCCAGGAGTGTCCGAGTTGGCGAGGTTGTGGCTGAGCGTTCCCTGCGCCTGCAGGGAGGCGCGGGCACCGGTCATCGCCACGTAAAGGGCTTTATCCATGGGGGGAGTTCCGTGACAGGGTCAGCAGCTCATCAACGGATGTTGATGACGGTCTGGGTGATCTGGTCCTGCGTGGTGATCATCTGCGCGTTGGCCTGGAAGTTGCGCTGCGCGGTGATCATGTTGACCAGCTGCTCGGTGAGATCGACGGTGGACGCTTCCAGCGAGCCGGCCTGGATCTTGCCGAGATTGGAGGTGTCCGGCATTCCGGTGCGCGGCGTGCCTGACTCGAAGGTCTCCACCCACAGGTTGTTGCCCTTCGATTCCAGTCCCTGGGTGTTGTTGAAGGTGGTCAGTGCGACCTGGCCCAGCGGCTTGTCGTCGCCGTTGGAGTAGCGCGCATAGACCACGCCCGACTCGGACACAGTGATCTCGTTGAGCTTGCCGGCGGCATAGCCGTCCTGCTGGGTGTTGCGCAGGGCGAACTTCTCGCCGTACTGGGTCGAACCGCTGATGTCCAGCGTCATGTTCAGCTGGCCAGCGCCCGTGGTCGGGGTGAAGGTGCCGAGGCCAACCTTGCCGTTGGCCGGGGCGGTCAACTTGCCGCTGTTGTCGAAGGTGACCGCGGTCGGGGTGCCAGCGGGCTGGCCATCGACATAGTTGTGCACGGTCCATTCGTTGGGGTTGGCGCCCTTCACGAAGTACGAGACCTGGATGTGGCTCACGCCCAGCGAGTCGTACACGGTGATGCCGCCGCTGGAGTGGTTGTAGCTGTTGGAGTCGGTCGGGTCGAACGTGGCCACGGTCGGCTGCTTGGCGTTGGCCGGCAGGGTGAAGCCCACCTTCACTTCGCTGGTCTGCTTCGGCGGGCTGTCGGTGGTCAACAGCTGCAGGTCGACCAGGCGGCCGGCGTCGAAGTTGGTGCCATCGGCATTCGGCGCGAACACCTGCAGGCGCGCGCCCTGCGGATTGACCACGTAGCCGGCCGAATCGGTCTGGAAGTTGCCGGCACGCGAATACACACGCGAACCGTTCATGTTCATGGTGAAGAAGCCCTCACCGGAAATGGCCATGTCCAGGCTGCGCCCGGTCTGCTCGTTGTGGCCCTGGATGAACTGCTGGGCGACGTTGGAGACGCGCACGCCCGAGCCGGTCTGGTTCTTCGACAGGCCATAGCTGGTGGAGGCGAACAGATCGGCGAACTCGGCGCGCGACTGCTTGAAGCCGGTGGTGTTGACGTTGGCGACGTTGTTGGCGGTGACGCTCAGGTCGGTGTTGGCGGCATTGATGCCGGACAGCGAGACATTGAAGCCCATGGGATGCTCCTGGTTGATGCGGGATGTGCGGCTCAGCTGACGCGGAGCACGTAGTCGATCGGGGCCGTGCCCAGGCCCTTGAGGTTCAGGTACAGGCCGTCGGATCCGACGGTCACGCTTTCCACCGGCGCCTGCACATAGGTGGACAGCTTGGTGCTCTTGCCGGCGGTATCGACATGGTTGGCAACGATGGAATACTTGCCCGGCTCCATGCGCTTGCCGTTGGCGTCCTTGCCGTCCCACTGGAAGGCGGTTTCGCCTGCTGCCTTGGCTTCCACGCTCAGCGAGGTGACCTTGGCGCCGGTGGCATCGGTGATATCCACGGTGATGATGCCGGCCGACGGCGCGGCCACCGTGCCCTCGACGCTGCCTTCCTTCTCCAGCACCAGCTTTTCCGATGGCACCAGCACCTGGTGGCCGACCAGCGCCGCGCCACGCAGCACCTGGTCGCTGGCCATCGATTCCTGGAAGCCCTTCACCGTCTTGTTCAGATCGGTGATGCCCTGCACGGTGGACATCTGCGCCATCTGCGCGACCATCTGCGTGTTGTCCATCGGCTTCAGCGGATCCTGGTGCTGCAGCTGCTCGGTCATCAGGCGCAGGAAGTCGGCCTGGTCGAGCGTGTTCTTCTTTTTCGTGGCGTTGCTGTTGGGGGCGTTCAGGCCCAGCGCGGAATAGACGTCCTGGCTGGTCTGGTTGTTGACGGCGGTGGTCATGGCGGTATCCGGTGCTGCGGGCCTCAGCGGCCCATGGTCAAGGTGGCCAGGGCCAGTTCCTTGGCGGTGGTCAACATCTCCACGCCGGCCTGGTAATTGCGCGAGGTCGAGATCAGGTTGACCATCTGCGCCACCGGATCGACGTCGGGCTGGTAGATGTAGCCATCGGCGTCTGCCAGCGGGTGGCCCGGCTCGTAGCGCTTGATCGGCGCCGCCTCGCTCTGGGTGATCTCCTTCACCTTCACCGAGGTGATGTTGGGATCGTTCTTGCTGGTGACGGCCTGGAAGATCGGCTCCAGCGGCTTGTACACGGCGTCGGCAGAACCGGCGACGGTGTCGGCATTGGAGAGGTTGGAGGCGATGGTGCTCATGCGCACCGACTGCGCCTGCAGCGCGGAGCCGGCGATATCGAAGATCGGCAGGTTGCTCATGGCTTATTGCCCCGTGATCGCGGTCAGCATGGAACGCACCTTGCTCTCGACGAAGCTGAGCGAGGCGCGGTACTCGAGCGCGGCTCGGCCATAGGCGGCACGCTCGGCATCGGGATCGACGGTGTTGCCGTCCAGGCTGGGCTGCACGCCCTCGCGCGCGATCTGGAACGGGTTCAGGCCACTACTGATTTCGTAGTGCTGCTCATGGGTGGTGGCCATCAGGCCGTTGGCATCCTGCCCCTGGGCATGGCGCAGGGCGGCATCGAAGTCCAGGTCCTGGGCCTTGTAGCCGGGCGTGTCGGCATTGCCGAGGTTGCTGGCGATCAGCTTCATCCGCTGTTCGCGCAACGGCATGGCCTGGGCGTGGACGCCCAGGTAGTCGGTAATCAGGTTGCGCACGGTGCACTCCCACGGGAACGTTGCCCGGGAAGCTGCAAGGGGTGTGCCAAATTCGAGAGGGTAGTGCCGGCCGCTGGCCGGCTCCCCGATGGATCTGCGGTTGCCGGCCAGCGGCCGGCACTACCGGATCAGTGGCCGTCAGGCCGCCATCGCCACCTTGCGCAGGCGGTCCAGCACGAAGTCAGCCAGCTCGTGCGGCGAGTACTTGGCGACGAAGGCGTTGGCGCCGACACGCTCGACCATGGCGTTGTTGAAGACACCCGACAGCGAGGTGTGCAGCAGCACGTAGAGGCCGGCCAGGCCCGGATGGCGCCGGATTTCCGTCGTCAGCGTGTACCCGTCCATGGCCGGCATCTCGATGTCGGAGATGACCATGGCATAGCGTTCGGCGGGGTTTTCGCCCGAGGCTTGGATCTGCAAGAGGTGGTCGAGAGCCTGCTTGCCATCGGAAAGCAGGGTGGCACCCACGCCCAGCTGATCCAGCACGCTGCGGATCTGCTGGCGGGCCACGCGCGAGTCGTCCACCACCAGCACCTGCAGCTGGGGGCCATCGGCGGGCATTGCCATCGCCGGATCGAGTACGGCGTCACCGCGGACCTGGGCGATATCGGCCAGCACGCTTTCAACGTCGATCACCTGGATCAGCTCACCCTGGAAGCGGGTTACCGCGGTCAGGTAGCTCGACTCGGCGCCAAGCTCCGGCGGCGGGTGGATGTCTTCCACCGCGATGTTGACGATGCGTTCGACGCCGCTGACCAGGAACCCCTGGATCGAGCGGTTGAACTCGGTGACGACCAGGTAACCCGGCGAGGTATCGGCATCGGGCTCACGTTCGGGGTGGCCGATGGCCAGGCCCAGGTCCAGCACCGGCACCGAGCGGCCGCGCACGTCGGCCACGCCGGCGAACTGGCTGGGCAGGCCGGGTACCTGGAACAGCTCCGGGCGCCGCAGGACTTCCTGCACCTTGAAGACATTGACGCCAAAAAGCTGACGTCCGCCGAGACGGAACAGCAGCAGCGCCAGGCGGTTGTGGCCGGCCAGGCGGGTCCGCTGGTCGATCCGGTTGAGCAGGTCATGGGACATGGCTGCTGTATCGGCGCGTTGGGCGCCAAACTTGAGGGCGCTCTGCCACTGCGCGCTCCGCACCGCAATTGTGGCGTCGCCCCATGTTCGACCGGGGCTCTATGTAGCGTCGAGCGATGCTCGGCTGGCTGTTGGGCGCAAAGCGGTCGAGCATGGCCTGACTCTACAAGTGCCCCTCTGGCACACCCCTTGCACGCACCTGGGCCAGCTCTTGCCGATTGAAGGAGGCGCCATGTGCCGGGTCACATCTCTATTCGCCATCGCGCTGGCCGTGGCCTCGCCGTGGGCGGCTGCCGCCGACTGGCAGCCGGTGGCAAGCATCCGCGCGGCGGCCTTGTCGACGCTGCCGGCGGGCAGCGAGGGCGAGGCCCAGGTGGCCGATGCGCTGCGCCTGCCGAAGTGCGGGGGGGCGTTACAGGTGCAGCCCACCGCCAACACCACGGTGGAGGTCAGCTGTCCGGATGCGGGCGGCTGGCGCCTGTTCGTGCCGGTAAAGGTGCGGCGCAACCAGACCGTACTGGTGCTCAACCGCGGAATCGGCACTGGAGAAACCCTCACTGCCGCCGATATCACCACTGCCCAGCGTGACGCTGCCCGGATTGCCGGCGCGGTGCTGTCCGATCCCAATGCAGCGATCGGCCGCGTCGCCCGCCGTCCGTTGCAGGCCGGAGCCCTGCTGTCGAACAACGATCTGGTGGTGCAGCGTCTCATCAAGCGAGGAGACAATGTGGCCCTGGTGTCGCGTCGCGGCTCGGTCGAGGTCCGCATTGCCGGCCGTGCGATGGGTGATGCCGGTGAGAACGAACGGGTCTCGGTCGAGAACCTGTCCTCGCGGCGGATCGTGCAAGGCACGGTCGATGCCGCAGGTGACGTAATCGTGGCGCGTTGAATTACCGCAAAATATCCCTAAAGATCACGGCCCTGCGGCCGTTATCCCTTGTGAACGGCAACTCCAGGACACCCCATGAGCCAGAAAATCGACGGCAACCTGCAGGTCCCCCAGGCACTGCGCAGCGTGACGACCCCGGCCAACAAGCCCGGTGTCAGCACCGATGCGGCGGCGCGCCCGGTCGAGGCGGCCGACAGCCTGCGCCTGACCGGCGAGGCCACCAATCTGCAGGCCATCGAGCGCGAGCTGACCACCGCCCCGGCGATCGACGCCCAGCGCGTGGCCGCCGTGCGCGAGTCGCTGCAGAACGGCACCTACAAGATCAATCCGGACGCGATCGCATCGCGCATGCTCGATCTGGACCAGCAGCTGCACGGATGACTGCGGCGATGAGCGAGCCGCTGCAGCGTCTCGCCCAGGCCCTGGACGTTGAACGCCAGGCCCTGGTCGAGCACGACGTGCACGCCCTGATCCGGGCTACCGGCGCCAAGCTGGAAGCGTTGCGTGCGCTGGAAGGCGCGCCACCGGTGGGCGAGGGCGAACAGCTGCAGGAACTGGCCGAGCGCAACCGGGCCAACGGCGTGCTGCTGTCGCGCCGCCGCCGCGAGGTGAACTGGGCGCTGCGCCAGCTCGGCCGCACCGAAGACGCCTCGGCCTACGATGCCAAGGGCCAGTCGCACACGGTCAGCATCGGCCGGCCCCTCGCCGTCGCCTGAGGCGACGGCGGTCGCATAACCCCTCCCGGCGGGCTGAAGCCCGCTGCATGACCGCGTATATTGGGCGCCTGTTCGAACGTCCCGAGTCGCCGTGTCCGCTGCCAACGCCCTGGTTACCGCCCCCCTTCCGCCGCAGCCGGTGCTGCAGGCCCTGCTTGAGCGCCTGCGCGAAGGCCTGCTGCTGTTCACCGATGACGGGCGGGTGGCCCTGGCCAATCCGGCCGCACAGAACCTGCTGGCCAGTGGCGAGGACGGCGGGTTGCCGCCGCCGCAGCGCCTGCGCGAACTGCTGCCACCCGATGCGCTGGAACAGGCTCGCCAGCATGGTCACTGGAATGGCAGCCTGCCGCTGGGCGAGGGCGTGGTCATCGCCCATCTGTACCACCATGGTCCGGTCGGCCAGGGGCATTTCCTCGCCCTGTTCCGCCACATCGAAGGGCAGGAAGACTACGAACGCGAGCTGCAGCAGCGCCATGCCGAACTGCGCCAGGCCTACCTGCGCCTCAATGGCACCCAGGAAAAGCTGCTGCAGTCGGAGAAGATGGCGTCGATCGGCCAGCTGGCCGCCGGCGTCGCGCACGAGATCAACAACCCGATCGGTTACGTGCACTCCAACCTGGGCAGCCTGCAGGAATACCTGCGCAGCCTGTTCACCGTGATCGAAGCCTACGAGCGCGCCCTGCGCGCGCCGGACCCGAAAGCGCTGATTCCGGAAATCGATGATATCCGTGACCGTCTGGATATCGATTTCATCAGCCGCGACCTGCCGCAGCTGATGGCGGAATCGCGCGAAGGCATCGAGCGGGTCACCCGCATCGTGCGCGACCTGAAGGATTTCTCGTATTCCGGCCGCGACGAGTCGTGGAAGCTGGTCGACCTGCACGCGGGCCTGGAATCGACCATCAACATCATCTGGAACGAACTCAAGTACAAGGTCACCCTGGTGCGCGAGTTCGGCCAGTTGCCCCTGGTGGAGTGCCTGCCATCGGAGTTGAACCAGGTCTACATGAACCTGCTGCTCAACGCCGGCCATGCCATCGCCGAGCGCGGCACGATCACGGTGCGTACCGGCGTTGATGGCGATCACGTTTGGGTCGAGTTCGAAGATACCGGCGGTGGCATCTCGCCGGAACTGCGCCAGCGCATCTTCGATCCGTTCTTCACCACCAAGCCGGTGGGCAGTGGCACCGGCCTGGGCCTGTCGATCTCCTACAGCATCATCAACAAGCACCACGGCCGCATCGACCTGGACAGCACGCCCGGCGTGGGCTCGCGCTTCCGCGTGGTGCTGCCGGTCAAGCAGCCGCGCTGACCGCTTCTGGCAGTGCCGGCCGCTGGCCGGCAACCTCATTGAACCCGATTTCCAGAGCAGCCGGCCAGCGGCCGGCTCTACCAGAGGGGATGGTTACCGCAATGGGCGATCCTCGCCGCCATCTCCGCTCTCCACCGGCGCCGGGCCGGCATTGCTGCGGCGCTGTTCCTCGTACGTGCGGAACGCCTGGTGGATGTGCTTGCGCAGCTCGTCGTCGTTCCACGGCTTGGTCAGGAAGCGATAGATCGCGCCGCGGTTGATTGCATCGGTCACCGTGTTCAGATCGGTGTAGCCCGACAGCACCAGGCGGATCGTATCCGGGTACAGCATCTTCACCCGGCCGAGGAACTCGGTGCCGCTCATGTCGCTCATTCGCTGGTCGGACAGGATCACCTGCACGTCGTTGATCGCCAGCAGGTCGAACGCATCGCGCACGTTGCCGGCGGCCAGGATGCGGTAGCCGTCGCGGCGGAACAGGCGCACCAGTGAGCGCAGCACGTTTTCCTCATCATCCAGCAGCAGCAGCGTCCGGTCCGGACGTGTCTCGGCGAAGGCTTCCGGGCGCAGGTAGCGGCGGCGCAGGGTCATGCCGGCGGCATCGGCCGACATCGGTTCGCCGAACAGGTAGCCCTGGAACACGTCGCAGTCGTTGCGGCGCAGGAAGCCCAGCTGCGCCTGCGATTCCACGCCGTTGGCAATCACGGTCATGCCCAGCTGGTGGCCCATGGCGATGATCGCGCGGGCGATGGCCGCTTCACGATTGCCGGCCGGCGCGCTCTTGATGAAACTGCGGTCGATCTTCAGCTTGTCCACCGGGTAGCGCACTAGCGCGCTGAGGCTGGAGTCGCCGGTACCGAAGTTGTCCAGGCTCAGGCTGATGCCTTCGTTGCGCAGGTTGGCCAGCGTTTCGTGGACGAAATTGACGTTGTTGGTCAGCGCACTCTCGTTGATCTCCAGCGTCAGCATGTGCGCCGGTACGCCCGCCGCCTGCAGCAGTGACATCACTTCGGCGAAGAAGTTCGGCCGCAGCAGCTGCAGGGTGGACACGTTCACTGCGATGGTGAAGTCATCGAAGCCCTGGTCGCGCCACAGCCGCGCCTGCTTCAAGGCGCCTTCCAGCACCCAGGTGCCGATCTGCACGATGATCCCCAGGCGTTCGGCGGTGCGCATGAAGCGCTCCGGCACCAGCATGCCCAGGGTCGGCGACTGCCAACGCAGCAGCGCTTCCATGCCCACCACGTGGCCGTCGCGCGCGCTTACCAGTGGCTGGTAGCGCAGCTTCAGCTCGCCATTGGGAATGGCATCGACGATCTGGCGCGCGATGATGCTCTCGCTGTGCGCGCTTGGCGGGGTGTCCACCGCATGGATGCGCACGGCATTGCCGCCTTCGCGGGCGGCCTGGTACAGCGCATCCTCGGCATGGTCGAGCAGGCGCGAGGTGCTGCTGGCATGTTCCGGGCACAGGCTCACGCCCAGCTTGCCGGTCATGAACAACGTGTACGGCAGCACCGACAGTGGCAGCTCCATCTGTTGGCGGATCTCCTCGGCGAAATCCTCCGGCAACGGCAGATCGGCGGTGCGCGGCACCGCGATCAGGAACTCGTCGCTGCCATGTCGCCACAACTTGCCGCGCCCGCGCAGGTAGGACTGCAGGCGCTGTGCCACCAGCACCAGCGCCTGGTCGCCCACTTCGGCACTCATGTTTTCATTGACCGATGCGAAATGGTCGATGTCCACGTGCATCAGCATCAGTGCGATGCCGCCTGAGGCTGCCTCGGCAACCATTGCCTGCAGCTCGGGGTTGCCGGCGCCAAGGCGGTCGGGAGCGTCATCGATGCTGACCGGGGGCAGGTTGGGATTCCACATGGTTCAGTATTCCGGTGAATCGACGGCAGCCCTGCTGGCCGCCTGGTAGGGGAGGTGGACATCGACCAGGGTGCCTTCGCCATGCGCGGATTCAATCCGCACGTGGCCACCGACGCTCTGTGCGCGCTCGCGCATCACGATGAGGCCCAGGCCGCGCGGGCCGTCCGGATCGAAGCCTTCGCCGTCATCGCGGATCTGCAGGTGCAGGCCGCGCTGGCCGACATCGCGCAGCTGCAGCAGGACCTGGCTGGCGCGCGCATGGCGCAGCGCATTGGTCAGGCTTTCCTGTGCGATGCGGAAGCAGGCCTGTTCGATGCTGTTGTCGGGGCGATGCGGCAACGGCTCGATCTCGGCCAGCAGCTCCACCGGCGAGGAGCGGAACAGAACCCGCGCCTGCCAGCTGAGCGCTGCCTCCAGGCCCAGTGCATCCAGCTGCGGGGGGCGCAGCAGGGTGGAGATGTCGCGCAGTTTGGCCACGGTGGTGTCGGCCAGGCTGACGATCTGCGCCAGATCCTGCCCACGCCGCTGCGGATCGTCCTCTTCCAGCGCGGCGTGCGCCGACAGCTTGATCGCGGTAATGGCCTGGCCGATGTCATCGTGCAGGTCGCGCGAAATCGCACGACGCTCGTCCTCCTGCAGCGAGAACAGCCGCCCGGCCATCGCCTGCAGTTCGCGGTTGCTGGTTTCCAGCGCGCTGCGGATGCGCTCGGAATCACTGAGGTCGCGCACGATCAGCAGCTTGCAGTCGCGGCCACCGTAGCGCACGTCGCCCACCGCCAGGCCGGCATGGAAGCTGCGGCCGTCGCCGCGCCGCATGGCCACCACGCTGCTGTGGCCCGGTCCCAGGTGCGGCTGGCCGGCACGCAGCTGGCTGCGCACCCGCGGCAGGTCTGCGGCAGCGACCAGCGCCGACAAGGGCTCGCCCAGCAGGGTATGGCTGCCGTAGCCGAACAGGCCGGCGGCCCAGGCGTTGGCGTACAACACATGTTCGTCGGAGAGGATCACCACGCCGTCGGGCAGTACCCGCACCAGCTCGCGGAACTGCTCCTCGCGCTCGCGCAGCAGTCGCCGCGACTGCTCGCGTTCGGTCACGTCCTGCAGGGTGCCCAGCACGCGGTTGCGGCCAGCCTCATCGAGACCGCTGGCGGCGCGCAGGTGCACCATCAGCGCGCGCCCGTCCATCGACAGCAGCGGCAGCAGCACGTCCACCTGTACCGGCTCGCCGGAGCATAGCTCGGCCAGCAGCTGCTCGGTCTGGGTGGCGGTGGCCGGGTCGGCCGGCACCAGCAGTTCGTCGAAGCGGTGCCAGCGGCGGGCTTCGGGCGGGCGGCGGCCGAGCAGGCGATAGACCTGGTTGGAATAGCGGCCCAGCCCGGTGGACGGGTCCAGCTCCCAGGCGCCGATGCGGGCCAGTTCGTGGGCTTCTTCCACCCGTGCCAGCGCCTGGTCGCGACGCAGCTGGGCCAGGTCCTCGGCAGTGCGATCGATGGCGATCAGCAGGCGCGCATTGTGACCGTCGTAACTGATCGCGTTGGAGCGCAGTTCCATCTGCCGCAGCGCGCCATCGCGCAGCTGCAGCTGCGCGCGCAGGATGCACAGCTCGTCGGGCGCCTCGCGGATCGCCTCCAGCTTGGCCTGCAGCGCCTGGCCCTGGCCGGGTGGCCACAAGGCGTCGATGGTCTGTTCCAGCAGCTCATCGCGCTCCCAGCCGAAAGCGGTGCAGGCGGCTGGGTTGGCGTCGAGGATCGCCAATGTGTCCAGGTCATAGACGAGGATCGGGCCGGGGTTGCCCTCGAACATCTGCCGCAGGCGCAGCTCCGAGGCCTGCTGGCGGGCGTGGGTATGCAGCACGTGCTCGGCCAGCGGGCGCAGCAGCAGGTACAGCAGGCCCGCGCTGGCCAGGGCGAAGAACGAGCCCTTCAGGCCCTGCCACAGGGCCGCCTGCTGCGGATCGGGCACCAGCGCCTGCACCACGCTGTCGGTGGAGATCATCCAGGCCAGCGCCATCACCAGGTAGCTCAACACCACCCGCCGCCGGTCACGGCTCAGTGCCTGCGCCATCCGCGGGTCGGGAACTGGGGCGTTGCCGGTCGGTTCTGCGGGCATGGACGGGGTGGGTGAAAGGGGCGCCGGTCATCTTACCCCGCAGCGTGCCGTCACCACTCAATTATCCGCCGCAGGCGCCGTTAACCACTGCGTGCCCCGCTGACGGGCGAGTCATCCGGAGCAAGATCGCGTGGACCAAGGGATCATCGCCAGCCTGCTGCAGCACCCGCTTGCGTCGGCGCTGGTCATCGTCGACCGTACCGGGCGCCCGCTGGCGGCCAATCCGGCCGCGCGCGAGCATGGCCTGCCGGCCACCGTGGCTGCCTATGCGCCAATGCTGGAAGATCTGCGCCTGATGGCCGCCGATGGCGGCATCGTGCCCTGCACGCTGCCAGGCGGCCCGCGCGGCCACTACGACGGCTACCTGCGCGCCGTGCATGACGGTGCCGGCAACCTGCTGGCGTTCACCCTGAGCATTCCCGAGCCGGTGCCGGTCGATGGGGGTGGGCGCTGGGAACTGGCACTGGACAGCGCCGGCCATAGCCTGTGGGACTGGGACATCCCCAGTGACCGGGTGGCGCGCACGCCGGCGCTGGGCGACGAGACGGCCACCGAACTGCTGTCGCGCGTGCACAGCGAGGACATCGACCAGGTGCGTGCCGCGCTCGACGAGCACCTGCGCGGGCGCAGCGAGCAGTACAGCGCACAGTTCCGCTTCCGCCAGGCCGATGGCCAGTGGCGTTGGGTGCTGGATCGCGGCCGCGTGGTCGCGCGCACCGCCGATGGCCAGCCGCTGCGCATGGTCGGCACGCATACCGATATCGAGCAGCAGAAGCAGCTCGAATCGCTGCTGCAGGAACAGCAGCTGCACCTGAGCGAGGCCCAGCGCATCGCCAGCATGGGCAGCTGGTCGTTCGACCCCAACAGCGGGCACTTCTGGTGGTCGCCGGAACTGCGCTCGCTGCTGGCGCTGGAGCACGGCGCCGTGCCCGGCCAGCGGCGCTGGCTGAAGCAGCTGCATCCGCGCTCGCGTGGCGCGTTGCGTGCGGCATGGCGGCGCCTGTGGCGCGATGGTCGTGCCGCCAATCTCGAGCTGGAGCTGACCCGTGGCCATGAGCCATCACAGCACCTGCGGCTGTGGATGCAGCCGCTGCTGGACATGGACGGGCAGCCCAAGCGCCTGCTCGGCCAGGTGCAGAACATCACCGAACAGCACCAGACCGACGCGTTGATTCGCTGGCGCACCGAACTGCTGAACCGGGTTTCCGCGCTGGGCCGCATCGGCGGCTGCGAGATCGAAGTGCAGACCCGCAGCATGCAATGGACCGAGGAGTGCTACCGCATCCATGGCCTGCGCAAGGAACCGATCACCCTCGACCAGGCGCTGGCGCTGTACACGGAGGACTCGCGCAACGCGTTCGAGGCGGCGCTCGCCCGTATCGCCAACGGCGGCCTGCCCGAGCAGCTGGACCTGTGCTTCTACCGCCAGTCCGGCCTGCGTGTCTGGGTGCAGGTGCTGATCGAACTGGATCGTCGTGACGGACTGCCGCCGCGCTTCGTGGTGCTGTTCCGTGATATCACCCGCGAGCGCGAGGCCAACGAGCGCATTGAACTGCTGGCCCACTACGACCTGCTGACCGGCCTGCCCAATCGCGTGCTGCTCGGCGAACAGACCGCCGAGGCCATCGAGGAGGCGCGTGATCGCGGCACCTCATTGGCGATGCTGTTCATCGACCTGGACGGCTTCAAGACCATCAACGACAGCTTCGGCCACGCCACGGGTGATGCGCTGCTGAAGGCTGCCGCGACCCGCCTGCACCAGAACCTGCGCAACAATGATCTGTTTGGCCGTTTCAGCGGCGACGAGTTCATCGTCGTACTGCGCGACCTGGCTGAGCCCGAGGATGCGGGACATGTCGCCCGCAAGCTGATCGCCTCGCTGGCCGAGCCGCTGCGCCGTGGCGAGACCACGCTGAAGGTCGGTGCCAGTGTCGGCATCGCGATGCTGGGCGATGCGCAGACCGATTTCGATTCACTGCTGCGCGCTGCCGACGCCGCGATGTACGCGGCCAAGGAAGCCGGACGCAACACCTACCAGTATTACAGCCAGGACGCACTGGCCCGCATCCAGCGCAGGCTGGAGCTTGAGCACGCGCTGCACGGTGCGATCGAGCGCGAGGAGTTCAGCCTGGCCTATCAGCCGCTGCTGCATGCCCACCAGGGCGAGCCGCCGGCAATTGAAGCACTGCTGCGCTGGCATCGCCCCGGCATCGGCTATTGCAGCCCGGCCGAGTTCATTCCCATCGCCGAGAAATGCGGCGAGATCGTACGCATCGGCGACTGGGTACTGAACGAAGCCTGCCGTCAGGCAACCGCCTGGGACCGGGCTGGACTGCACTTCGACCGCATCGCGGTCAACGTATCGGCGGTGCAGCTGCGCGACCGTGGCTTCGCCGAACGTGTGATCGAGATCTGCCATGCCCACGGCTGGCCGCCGCAGCGGCTGGAGCTGGAGCTGACCGAATCGGCGCTGATCCGTGACACCGACATCCTGCGCCACTGCTTCGACGTGCTCGAACGACACGGCGTGCCGCTGGCGGTGGACGACTTCGGTACCGGCTTCTCCAACCTCAACTACCTCAACCGCTTCCCGGTGGGTCGCCTGAAGATCGACCGTAGTTTCGTGCAGGGCATGCTGCACGATTCGGGCACGGCCGAAGTGACCCAGGCCATCGTGCACCTGGGCCACGCGCTGGGCATGAAGGTGGTGGCCGAGGGCGTGGAGACGCACCAGGAGGAAGACATGCTGCGCCGCCAGGGCTGCGACGAGATCCAGGGCTACCTGTACTCGCGCCCGCTCAGCCCGCGCGACCTGGCGCAGTGGCTGCGCCAGCAGCGTCCGTTACCGATGCGCACCGACGCCAGCAGCGAAGCGGTGCTGGTGCGCTGACAGCCATACTTTGGTGGGTGCCGACCGTTGGTCGGCACGGTTGCCGCATGGCGTGGATCTACTCAAAGAGCCAGCATCTGGTAGTTGCCGACCTTGGTCGGCGTGCACGCTGGTTCGCCCGTTGATGTGTCCGCCGTCAGCGACGCTGCGCAAGCTCTGCGAGCACATCCAGCGCCTTGCGTTTTACCAGGCTGCCTAGCCCGCCAGCCGTGCTCTGACACCGGCTCCTTCGAGCTGTAAATCTCTCCGTCGCCCAGCGGCCCCAACATCTCACGGGCTCGCCAGAACATTGGCTCCCCGTCCTCGGCCAGAACATCCAGTTCGGCAGCATCCAATGCAAGCAGGAAGTCGTGCAGGCGTCTGTCGCGGTCGATGTTGCTTGCTGGAAGAGTCAGTGTTGCAGGCGCGCATAGGTAACCTTCGTGGGGTTCAAGCGTGAGTTCGACTCCGGTTCGCTCGCCACAGATCAGCATCTGGCCGAATGGCGAGATCGCATAGACATGGAAATCATCTTTGCCCCATAGAGGACTGCCCGCCAGAAGGGCGGCGAGCACCGATTCGTACCCCGCAGGGTTCACCAAAGCCAGTCGATCATCGTGATAGCGCGCAAGACCGTCGCGCTGCCACAGTGCCAACAATGCGTCCGGGAACCTGCCTTTCCAGAGCGTCAGCATGGTGTCAGCAACAGGCGAGCCTGGAGTACTGGTTTGCAGTTGATCCAGAAGGCTCGTCGTGAAGAGGGCGGAAGTATCGGTATCCACGACTGCCGAGACGTTCTCCGGGTGGTCCCGGTCCTCCGGACCTTCCGGCAGCAGGTTGAGAAATGTCAGCATGCTCTCGGCCCGTGCAAGCTCCAGGTTCGATTCCTCGCCCGGAATGGCGCTTGCCTTGCTTCCGGAGACAAGCAACAAGGCGCCCGTTGGAAGCTCATGCCACGGGGCTTCAAGGATCAGATAACGTCGCGGCGCCTGTTCGGCATCATCGTCAAGGATGATGACTGGCGGGCCGTCTTGCACGCACCCCGCGGACACTTCAACTGCTGCATCGATCACACCCGCTTCAGGATCGTACGCATCGATCGGAGCGGAGTAGGGCTGCTGGAACGCTCCAAACGTCTTCAGCGCCTGCTGAAGCGCCCCAAGGGAATCGGGACCCACGGTCAATGGGACAAGGGGGTGCCGGAAGCTGCAAAGCAACTGAGAGGCAGAGAAGGGCGCTGGTCATCGGGCTGGCTTGATCTGAACCGCAATCGGCCCCTTCACGATGAAGGGCGCATGGTTCACGGTCCATGCAAACAGTCGGAAATGCTGGCATCGCGGGGCATCATCCACGCACGGCGTGGATCTACCTTGGAAACTCCGCCTTCAACTGCATGCGCAGCGCCTCGACAATGGCCGCATAGCGCCGCTTCTGCACCAGATAGCTGGCCAGGAACAGTGGCAGTACCAGCAGCATCGGCGCCACCATCGGGCGCATCGCCACCAGTGGCAACAGCAGCAGCGACAGCATCGCCACGAACCAGCTGCACAGGCCGATCACCCGCACCTCGTGCCGCCGTGCGTTGAGCACGATGCGTCCACGCATCACCGGGAAGTAGCGCAGGCCGAAGCTCGGCGCGAAGCTCTCGCGGAACGCCATGCTGCCATCGGGCAGCGCATGGAAGGCCAGCCGCAGCCACTTGTCCTGCGGCAGGTCACGCTCCAGGCTGCCCAGCGAGAGCCGGGCCTGCATGGCCGGCGGCGCCGCGATGCGTTCGTTGAACAGGGTGATGCCGCAGCTGAAATAGCCGGCCACCCAGGCCATCAGGAGGACGGTCTCCAACAGCACGAGTGCGATCAGGGTGATGGCCATAGGTCTTCCATGGACGGGACCGGGCAATCATGCCATGCGGGATGCCCCACCCACGCAGGGCGTGGATCTACTTCAGGGCTTCGCCATCCAACCCCAGGTCCCACGCCAGCCCCAACAGCTCGTCGTCCGCCGGCGATGGCGCCGGGCGCGCGTCCGCCAGCTGCTGCAGCTCGCAGATTTCCTCGCGGGCGACCTCTTCCAGCTTTTGCAGCTGCTCACGCACGCTCGCGTTGCGCGGGCGCTCGGTGTCGGTGAGGGCGGGCAGGGCGCGGATCAGGGTCATGGTGCGCGTACAGGATGCATCCAGCGGCGGGTTACAGGCAAAGGCCCCGGACGAACCGGGGCCTTGCGGGCTGCCGGCGATGGCAGCGGACATCAGGATCAGAACAGCTCTACCGTGCCGGCACCCATGCTCTGCTGGGCAACCGGCTTGTGCGGCGGGCGTTCCCATTCGCTGCGCAGTTCGCGCAGGCGGTTGCCGGTGCGCTGCAGGGCGCTGGCGATCTCCTCGTCGAACACGCCGCCATTGCGGTGCAGCAGCTCCTGCAGGGCCACCGCTTCGCGGTTGATCGCGGTCAGGCGGTCCAGGTGGGTGTGCACGCCGCCCAGCGCCTGGGTGGCGATGTCTTCGAACTGCAGGGCGCGCACGGCTTCAGCCACGCTGCCATCGATCGCGCGGGCGCACTCGGACACTTCGCGCATGCCGTCGCCCAGCGAGGCATTGATCTGCGCGACGTTGTCGAGCATTGCCGCCGCTTCCTGGCGCGCTTCGCGGGAACGGTCCATGTCACGCGAGGCCATGTGCGAGACCGTCTCGCGCACCTTGGCGATGGCGTCCTTGGAGCTGTGTGCCAGCTTGCGGATCTGCTCGTTGAAGGTGGTCGAGCGCTCGGACAGGTTGCGCACTTCGTCGGCGACCACCGCGAAGCCTCGGCCGGCTTCACCGGCACGCGCCGCTTCGATGGCGGCGTTCAGCGCCAGCAGGTTGGTCTGGTCGGCGATCGACTTGACGTCTTCCAGCAGCGCGAAGATGCCATCCAGGTGCTGTGCCATCTGGTCGATGTGCTGCACGGTGGTGCTGCTCTGGCCGCTCACCTGTTCCAGCGCTTCCACCAGCTGTTCCATGCGGTGGCTGGCGTGCTGGGCGAAACGGGCAACGTCGAGGCCGGCATTGCCTTCATCGCCGGCGCGGTCGACGATGCGCGACAGCGCCTGGCTCTGCTGGCGCGACTTGCGGTTCATCGCATCGAAGCTGCCGCCCAGGCTGGAGACCGCCTGGCGGATCAGGTCGCGGGCGCGTTCCACTTCACCACGCGAACCGTCGATTTCGTTGCCGACGAAGTTGCGCAGTTCGGTCAGCAGCTGGTCCTGCTCACGCAGGACACGGGCATGTTCCGGGGAACGATGCGCCTGGGCGCGGGTGGTCCACCACGCAAAGCCGAGCCAGCTCAGCGTCATCGTGGTCAGGATCGCCCAGCGCAGGGCGGCCGGCCATTCGAAACCGATGGCGAAGGGGAGCAGCAGGGTCAGAGCCAGGGGGGCGGCCAGACGGATGAAAATGCGTGAGTACATGGACGTTCTCGGGAGGTGCACGGAGGATGTATCGGCCGTACCCCCTTTCTCTTTAACGTCGATGTGCTTGGAAGTGCATTCTGAATGCGCCGGTTTTCCGGCGCTTGGCGGCTTCGGGGTCTGAGCCCTTTCCGTGCCGGAAAGGGATCCGACCCCTGGGTAGGCAGCGGCGGGGTCGGATCCCTTTTCATGGAAAAGGGCTCTGACCGCACACCCTTACGCCAGCTGCCGGTCCACGGCCTCGATCATCGCCTTGCGGCCGAACAGGAAGTCCCAGTAGCTGCCGCCCAGCTGGCGCCACAGCACTGCCGAGCGCACCGCGGCCAACAGCAGGGCACGGATCTCGGCCACCACGCCGGCCTGGCCCAGGTAGTGCGGGTTGCCTTGCACCATCACCCGCGGCTTGAGGTGGCTGATGGTGTCCGCGTACAGGCTTCCCAGGCTGGCCAGCACATCCGGGTGGCCGCTGTCGCCCAGTTCGGTGGCCTGGCGCTGGGCACGCTCGATGCCCGAAGCAACCTTGTTCACGGTGGCGCCATCCTGAACAAAGCGGCGCTCCAGCTGCAGCACCGACAGCGCCAGTTTCGGCAGGATCGGATCCTGGCCCTGGTTGCGGAAATAGTTGTGCAGCAGGCGCAGCCCGGCCTTCAGTGCATGGCGGTCACCGAACACCGCCTGCGGCGAGGACGCATCGACACGGAACACGCTGTCCACGGCGGTGCGCACGGCGGCGGCGTCGGAATGGCCGGTATCGGCGATGCGGCGTACCTGCTGCAGGGCCTGGGCAATGCCGGCCAAGGCCAGGACGCGGTCGTCGACAGTGAAACTCATGCAGCGGTTACCTCAAAAGGGGAGGGAGTGGTGCGCAGGCGCTGTTCCAGCGGCGCATCGGTGGCGGCGATCACCGCGCCACCCAGGCACACATCACCGTCATACAGCACCAGCGATTGACCGGGGGTAACGGCACGCTGCGGGCGCGCGAAGGTGACCAGCACGCTGCCATCGTCCAGCACGTCGACCGTACACGGCTCATCGGGCTGGCGGTAGCGGGTCTGGGCGGTGCATTCGAAGCGTCGCGCGGGTGGCGAGCCCGAGATCCAATGCGCCGGCTCCGATCGCAGGCGATCGGACAGCATCCATGGGCTGTCGCGGTCCTGGTCGACGTACAGCACGTTGCTGGCCACATCCTTGCCGACCACGTACCACGGTGCGGCCGGGCGGCCGCGTACGCCGCCGATGTTCAGGCCCTCGCGCTGGCCCAGGGTGAAATAGAACACGCCCGGATGTTCGGCGATCACGCTGCCGTCGGCCGGGTCAAGGATCTGGCCGGGCCTGGCCGGCAGGTAGCGGCCGAGGAAGTCGCGGAAATCCCGCTCGCCGATGAAGCAGATGCCGGTGGAATCCTTCTTGGCGTGGGTCGGCAGGCCGACGTCGCGCGCAATCCGTCGCAGGTCGGTCTTCTCCAGGTCGCCGATCGGGAACAGGGTGGCCGCCAGCTGCTCCTGGCCCAGCTGGTGCAGGAAGTAGCTCTGGTCCTTGGAGCGGTCGGCACCGCGCAGCAGCAGCCACTGGTGGCCGCGCTGGGTCACCCGCGCATAGTGGCCGGTGGCGATGCGCTCGGCGCCCAGCTCGCGGGCGGCATCCAGGAAATGCTTGAACTTCACTTCACGGTTGCACAGCACGTCCGGGTTCGGCGTGCGGCCAGCGGCGTATTCGGCCAGGAAGTGCTCGAACACGCCCTGCCAGTACTCGCTGGAAAAGTCCCGGAAGTGGAACGGGATACCGAGCAGGCCGCATACGGCGACCGCATCGCGGCGGTCATCCTCGGCACGGCAGTCACCGCTGCCGTCGTCGGCCCAGTTCTGCATGAACAGGCCGGCCACGGCCTCGCCCTGCTGGACCAGGCGCCAGGCGGCGACCGAAGAGTCGACACCACCCGATACGCCCACCATCACGCGCGGCGTGCTCATGCGACCTCCCGGACCAGCGAAAGCGGATGGCGCTGGCCACCCAGGTAATCCGCCACCACCTGCCAGACCAGCGGGCTGCGCTGGCGCTCGCCGGCGGCCTGCAGCTCGGCCGGGGTCAGCCACAGCGCGCGGTCGATGCCGGTGTCCAGCGGTTGGGCCGGGTCGTGCGAGACCGGGTGTGCTGCGTAGCAGAAGCGCAGGAAGGCGGTGCCGTCGCCGGCAGTCCACTGGTAGCAGCCGATGAAATGGGTCAGCTGCACGGTCCAGCCGGTTTCCTCCCGGGTCTCGCGCAGGGCTGCCTCGGCCAGGCTTTCGCCTGGCTCGAGGTGGCCGGCCGGCTGGTTCAGCACCTGGCGGCCTTCAATGGTCTCTTCGACCAGCAGCACGCGGCCGCCGTCAACCACTACCGTGGCGACGGTGGCGTGCGGTGCCCAGCGCGGGTCCGGCGTGGCGTTCAACTCAGAACTCGTCCTTCTTGGTCAGCTCCAGCTCCATCGCGTCGGCGGTGCGGATGGCCGCATCGATGGCGTCGCTGAGCTGGTCCGGGGTGGCATCGGCGTCGATCTTGACCACGAACATGGCGGTGGTGTCCTGCTTTACCCAGCCCCCCATCTTGGCGTCCTGCGAATCCTCCAGCAGGCGGTTGGCCACGGCCACCGGGAACTGCTTGGTCTTGGCGTTGTAGGCCGGCGACCAGATCTCACGGATGTTGTGGCTGCCGAAATCCTCCACCGCCGAGCGCACGTAGACCATCTGGGTGCGGTCACCCTCGACGTCGAACACCATGCGGTAGTCGCCATCCTCGTCGACTTCGTAGGTATAGCCCAGCTTGTCCAGATGGCGGGCCACGGACTTGTCGGCGCTGGTTGCGGCAGTGGCAGAGCCGGCAGCGGCCAGCGCGATCAGCAGGGCGGGAAGAAGGGTCCTTTTCATGAAGATCCTGTGAAACAGTGTTGGGAGAGGGTGCAATTGTGACGGTGGGCGTGCGTGCCGTCCAATCTGCGGCGGGCCGACGCAGGCCTGCCCGAGCCCCTATAATGGATGGATGCCCCATGAGTCCTCCCCCGATTCCCAGCACGAGCACGGCGTTGCCGTAGAGCCCGCGCGCCCGGAAGTGGCGCCGCCGCCGTTCTACCAGGTGATGCTGCTCAACGACGACTACACCCCGATGGATTTCGTGGTGGATGTGCTGCAGCAGTTCTTCAGCATGGACCTGGACAAGGCCACCCAGGTGATGCTGCACGTTCATACCCGCGGCCGCGGCGTCTGCGGTGTCTTCACCCGCGAAGTAGCCGAGACCAAGGTTGCCCAGGTCAACGAGTACTCGCGGATGAACCAGCATCCGCTGCTGTGCACGATGGAAAAGGCCTGACCGGCTGCCGATTCGCGTCCGGGCACAACGATCCCGGACCCAGTGTGCCCACCAAGGTGGGCACCTACCAAAGCAGAGGCCTGTATCGATCGTGGATGGAGCGCCCCCAGCAAGGTAGGCACCTGCCAAGCGCGGGTCTCAGCTCTCCGCCAGCGCCTCCAGCGCCATCCGCGCCACCGCCTCGTCCACGTCGGCCGGGTCGCCGTCATCCCGGAACCAGACTGCCGACAGCCCCGCGCTGGCTGCGATCCAGCGCAGCAGGCGCGTGCGTTCCAGGCCGGCCAGTGCGCTGACCTGTTCCAGCCGGGCAGCAAACCGCTCCGGCCGCGTGGCCACGTGGATGCCCGGGCCACAGAGATCCGGATTGCTGAACATCGTCGTGTAGTCGAACGCACGGTCGCCCAGCAACCGCTTCGGGTCGATCGCCAGCCAGCCGCGCGCGCCGAAATCGAGCACGTTGTCGTGGTGCAGGTCGCCATGCAGGGGCCGGACCTCGCGCTCTTCCTGCAGCAACCCCTCCGCCAGTGATCTGCACTGTTCCAGCAGTGGCGGCAGCGCAGCCCTTGGCTGCAGCAGATCGGCGAACCATGTACGCAGGCAGACCAGTTCCGCTGGCGGCGCGCTCCGTGGCCGGTGCAGCCGTTGCAGGACCTGGCACAGGATCGTGGTGCAGGCCTCATCGTCGCCCTCGATCGAGCGTTGCCGCAGCGAGTCGCCGCCGGCACGCTCGATCAGGATCGCCGGCCCGGCGTGGGCCAGCAGGCGGGCAGCGCCGTCGCCGTCCCACCAGCGCAGGAGGCGGTGGCTGTTCTGTTCCTCGGTTTCGCTGCTGATCTTCAGCATTGCCGGCGTGCCGGCAGCGGTCAGCACCGGCCAGAGCCGGGCATGGGCCGTTTCGATGGCCGGGCCATCACGCCGCAATCGCCAGCGGCTCAGGTAGGGTTCGCTCATGCCGGTTGAGGTCTTCTGGAGTGAACGAAGATCAAGCGTTCTGCAGTGCTAACGCCATCTGAACGCAGCAATCCGCTAGGGTGATGGAAATCGCGTAGTCAGGCCGCATATTGTTCCCATCTGCCGCCGGAGTAATCCATGTTCAGCAAAGACCTCGAACACACCATCGGCCAGTGCTACAAGCGCGCCCGTGAGGCCCGGCATGAGTTCATGACGGTCGAACACCTGCTGTTGGCACTGCTCGACAACCCGTCCGCCCAGGCCGTACTGAAGGCCTGTGGTGCCGACGCCGAACGCCTGCGCCAGGAGCTGGAGCAGGCCATCGAGGCCTCCGTGTCGCGCCTGGCCGAAGATGACGGCCGCGATACACAGCCGACCCTGGGCTTCCAGCGCGTGCTGCAGCGGGCCGTGTACCACGTGCAGTCCTCGGGCAAGAAGGAGGTCACCGGCGCCAACGTGCTGGTCGCCATCTTCGGCGAGAAGGACTCCCACGCCGTCTACTACCTCAACCAGCAGGATGTGACCCGGCTGGATGTGGTCAATTACCTGTCCCACGGCATCGCCAAGCTGGGCGAGGAAGGCGAGCAGCCGTCCTCCTCCTCCGACGGCGAGGGCCGCATGGAAGGCGGGGAGGGTGAGCCGAAGGGTGATGCCCTGACCGAGTTCGCCAGCAACCTCAACGAACAGGCCCGGTCCGGCCGCATCGATCCCCTGGTCGGTCGTGGTGACGAGATCGAGCGCACCATCCAGGTCCTGTGCCGTCGCCGCAAGAACAATCCGCTGTACGTGGGCGAGGCCGGCGTGGGAAAGACCGCCATCGCCGAGGGCCTGGCCCGCCGCATCGTCGAGGGCTCGGTGCCCGACGTGCTTGCCGACGCGGTGATCTATTCGCTCGACCTGGGCGCGCTGGTGGCCGGCACCAAGTACCGTGGCGACTTCGAGAAGCGCCTGAAGGGTGTGTTGACCGCGCTGAAGAAGGTGCCCAACGCAGTGCTGTTCATCGACGAGATCCACACCATCATCGGCGCCGGCTCGGCGTCGGGCGGCACCATGGATGCGTCCAACCTCATCAAGCCGGCCCTGGCCTCCGGCGAGCTGCGCTGCATCGGTTCGACCACTTTCCAGGAATACCGCGGCATCTTCGAGAAGGACCGGGCACTGGCCCGCCGCTTCCAGAAGATCGACATCGTCGAGCCGACCGTTGGCGAGACCTACGAGATCCTGCAGGGCCTGAAGTCCAAGTACGAGCTGCACCACAGCGTGACCTATTCGGATGAAGCGCTGCAGGCGGCGGTGGACCTGTCGGTGAAGCACATCGGCGACCGCCTGCTGCCGGACAAGGCCATAGATGTGATCGACGAGGCCGGTGCCCGCCAGCGCCTGCTGCCGGAAGGGCAGCGCAAGGAGCTGATCGACGTCGAGGAAGTGGAGGCGATCGTGGCCAAGATGGCGCGGATCCCGACCAAGCAGGTCAGTGCCACCGACAAGGATGTGCTGCAGCATCTGGAGCGCAACCTGAAGATGGTGATCTTCGGCCAGGACCCGGCCATCGAGACGCTGTCCTCGGCGATCAAGCTGGCCCGCTCGGGCCTGGGCAATCCGGAAAAGCCGATCGGCAACTTCCTGTTCGCCGGCCCGACCGGTGTCGGCAAGACCGAGGTGACCAAGCAGCTGGCGCTGCAGCTGGGCATCGAGCTGGTCCGCTTCGACATGTCCGAATACATGGAGCCGCATTCGATCAGCCGCCTGATCGGTGCCCCTCCGGGCTACGTCGGCTTCGATCAGGGCGGCCTGCTGACCGAGAAGATCGTGAAGACGCCGCACTGCGTGCTGCTGCTGGACGAAATCGAGAAGGCGCACCCGGACATCTTCAACATCCTGTTGCAGGTGATGGATCGCGGCGTGCTGACCGATACCAACGGTCGAGAGGCCAACTTCAAGAACGTGGTGCTGGTGATGACCACCAATGCCGGCGCGGCGCAGGCCTCGCGGCGCTCGATCGGCTTCACCAAGCAGGACCATGCCACCGATGCGATGGAGACCATCCGGCGCAGCTTCACCCCGGAATTCCGCAACCGCCTCGACGCGGTGGTGCAGTTCCAGGCGCTGGGCTTCGAGCACATCCTGCGCGTGGTCGACAAGTTCCTGATCGAGCTGGAGATGCTGCTGCAGGACAAGCACGTCAGCCTGTCGGCCACGCCGACCGCGCGCGACTGGCTGGCCCACCACGGCTTCGACCCGCTGATGGGTGCGCGTCCGATGGCCCGGGTGATCCAGGACAGGATCAAGCGTCCGCTGGCCGACGAGCTGCTGTTCGGCAAGCTGGTCAACGGCGGCAAGGTGAGCATCGATGTGCGCGACGACGAGCTGGTGGTCGAAACCCAGGCCGAACCGGAGCGCCTGCTGCCGGTCACGGTGGAATGAACTGACCCCCGGCCGGTTTCGGCGGACCTGAAATGACAAGGGCGGCTTCGGCCGCCCTTGTCATGTGCGCCGTCAGCGGCTGCGCTGGCGGGCTTTCTTCTTGAAGGTTGCCTCGTCGACTGGCTCGATCTGCGACACGATGCAGCGACTGGAATCGGTGAGCAGCTGGCTGCGGCCGGCAGCGCACAGCAGACCCTGCTGGCCGTCCGTGGCGAAGCTCAGTTTCCGCGAGTAGCCTGCCGCCGAGCAGTCGTCCTGGAAATGCACGACGTAGTGGTCCTGGCCATTGCGCAGCAGGATGTTGCGCGAGGCGCCGGCGCGCACCAGTTGCTGGTCGCTGCCCAGCTGGACGCAGTCACTGGAGGTGGAAAGAGTGTCGGCGGCGTGCACGGGCGCTGCGCTGGCGGACACGGCAAGGGCGACGAGCAGAGCGGTCAGCGGGAGCATGTTCATGGCGGGGCAGGGGGGTGGCGGTCCGGACTGGACCGGGTCCCACGATGCTGCTACGGATGCAGATGCGAATCTGCCGCAAGCAGGGCTGACCGACGTCACGGTGAGTTCGGTCACGATGACCTCCGGCAGGGCCGGATTGCAGGCATGACAAAAGGCCAGCAACCAGGGCTGGCCTTGTCGAAGTGGCGCAGCGCGCCGACCGCTTACTTCATGCGGTAGGTGATACGACCCTTGGTCAGGTCGTACGGGGTCATTTCAACCTTGACCCGGTCACCGGTGAGGATGCGGATGTAGTTCTTGCGCATGCGGCCGGAGATGTGGGCGATGATTTCGTGCCCATTTTCCAGACGAACGCGGAAAGTGGTGTTCGGCAGCGTCTCGCTGACGGTGCCCTCGAACTCGATGGAATCGTCTTTCGACATGTAGTCCTGTGCGGTTCAGAAAACGGCCACGCTGGGCCTAAGGCGCGGTATTTTACGCGTGACCGGCCCAGCTTGCAAAGTTTGTGTTAACCGCCGGCCAAATGCCGGGCTGGCAAGCGTCCGACGGCCTGTGTCCACGAGCCTTCACGGCTGTCACGGCGCACGGCCTGGCGCACGTGCTGCAGGAATTCCGCGCGCGGCAGGTGTTCGGCGCCCATCCGCAGCAGGTGCGGATTTTCCACCTGGGCGTCGATCAGCTCCCAACCCCAGCCGTGAAGCGTGGACGCCAGTGCCGCCAGCGCGATCTTGGAACCACCGCTGGCGCCACTGAACATGCTCTCGCCGAAGAACATTGACCCGATGGCCACCCCGTAGATGCCGCCGACCAGCGACTGACGGTCCCAGACTTCGAAGGAATGGGCGAAGCCGAGGTCGTGCAACTGGCTGTAGGCCTCGACCATGGCCGGGCTGATCCAGGTGCCGTCCTGGCCGGGCCGAGGTGCCGCCGCACAGGCGCGCATCACCTGGCTGAAGGCGGTGTCCGCGCTGACCTCCCATGTACTGCTGCGCAGCTGCCGGCGGAAGCGGCTGGACAGGTGCACGCCGTCGGTGCGGAACACCATGCGCGGATCAGGCGACCACCACAGGATCGGCTCGCCCTCGCTGAACCACGGAAAGATGCCGCCTGCGTAGGCGTTGAGCAGACGCGCTGGATGCAGGTCACCACCCACCGCGAGCAGGCCGTCGGGCTGGCGCAGGGCGGTCTCGGCAGGAGGGAAGGGAGCGTCCGGCGCATCGGCCAGGCGCCAGGGCAGCTGGCGGGTCATGCCGGCATTGTAGTCGTCGCGGCCCCGCGCGAATGCCGTGGTAGATGCCAACGCTGGTTGGCTGGTCACCCGTCCGCGCGAAATGGGCTGTGCCCCAACAGCTCCTGCCGGTACCGCCGCACATCGCGCCGCTCCTGCCGGCACCACTCCTGCAGCGCCTCGGCGAAATCCGCGTCGGCCACCCAGTGCCGGCTGCGTACCAGCGTCGGCAGGAAGCCTCGCGCCAGTTTGTGCTCGCCCTGTGCGCCCGGCTCGAAACGGCTCAGCCCTTCGCGCAGGCAGTATTCGATGCCCTGGTAGTAGCAGGCTTCGAAATGCAGGCCGGGCAATGTGGCGCCACCCCAGTAGCGACCGTACAGCGTGTCACCACCGCGCAGGCAAAGTGCGCCGGCGATTGGCTGGCCTTCCTGCTCGGCCAGGAACAGCACCAGCCCACGTCCCAATGAAATGGCCAGATGGCGCAGGAAAGCCTCGGTCAGCGCCGGGGCATTGCCGTACTCAAGGAAGGTCTGCAGGTAGAAGCGATACATCGCCTGCAGGTCGGCGCGGCTGGCCTCGTCGCCATGCACCACGCGGAACGTGATGCCCTGGCGGGTGACCTTGGCCCGTTCCTGGCGGATGTTCTTGCGGTGCTTGTGGTTCATCGCGCCGAGGAACTGGTCGAATGTCGCCCAGTCACCCGGGTTCTGCCACTGGAACTGCACGTCCTCGCGCAGCAGCCAGTCATCGCCGAACAGCGCCTCGTCCGCTGCGGTGTGGAAATTGATATGGGCCGATGACACCTCCAGTGCTGGCAGTGCATCACGCAACACCGAAAGCAACGCGGTGCGATCTGAATCGTGACGGGCCAGCAGGCGCGGCCCGGTGACCGGCGAGTACGGCACCGCGCCCAGCCACTTCGGGTAGTAGTCGCGGCCATGGCGGGCATAGGCGTTGGCCCAGGCATGGTCGAACACGAATTCGCCGTGGGAGTTGGTCTTCAGGTAGCCCGGAATGGCGCCGATCAGGCGCTTGCCCTCCCACAGCGTGCAGTGCCGGGGCTGCCAGCCCCAGTCCTCGCGCAGGCAGCCGTGCTGTTCCAGGCCTGAGAGGAAGGCGTGGCTGACGAACGGATTCTGGCCGTCGTGCAGGGCGTCCCAGTCGGTGGCGGGAATGGACTGCAGGGAGTCGAGGAAGCGGGGGGAGGGCATGGTTGGCAAGGATAGGCCAGGTGGATCACGAATGGTGTTGGCGGGGCTGGGTTGGTTTGTTTCGGTTGGAGGTGAGGAAAATTTGAATTCTCCATCCGTGTGCGCTGTGTTGCGGAATGCCTGAATGCGAAAGGACAGAGTGAGCTGCGCCGCTGGAGCGGTGCATTCACTCTCTGCATGGAGTAGCCAAAATGAACCAGAAGCTTAGCCTTGGATCCCTCTCTGTTCTGCTGTCTCTTGTTGGCGGCGGACTGTTGATCAGCCCCGCGCAGGCCGTTGACGCTCCTCGTGCGGTGGAGCAGGACACTGGGCTCGACATCCTCTTGACCCAGAAGGCGCGCGACATTCTGGAGCGCGTTCGTCTTGTGGATGGCCAGGCGCGCAGTCGCCGGGTTGAGGTATCAGCAGATATCGCCAACGGTGTACTGACCGTGGCGCTGGATCGGGACTTCCTTCCTGCCGATTACGGGCCGTCGTTCGAGGATCAGCGAAGCGAGATCAGCTTTGGACTACTGCATTGGGCCGAGCAGATGGCGCCGTTCAGTCGTGTCGTTTTTCTGTATGACGGGAAAGAGATCGAATACTACTTTCCTGAGATAAAGGCTGCGGACGATGCGGCGCGGGAAGCGGGGGAGGCGCTGCGGCGGATGCGTGGAACGCCTGGGTCCGGGATGGCATTTGTCGCAGCCGGGCATGGGTATTTCTACAGCTACAAGGACAACCGGTGGGTGACCTCAAGGGATGAATGGAATGGCGTCTCCGAGGGGCTGTTGACTCCGTCGTACGCCGCGAACCTGAAGGCAATGATCGAGCAAAGGAGCCAAATGCCTGTCGTCCGGCCGCGCGTTCAGATCACGGGGACGACTCATCCGCCGAGTGGTGAGGAGTGGTGGACCATTGCTGCGCGCTACGCAATTGCGGAGCAGTATCCGGCCGAGACAAAGATATGGAATACGTACGCCGGCAGTACGCTTTGGGATCGGGAGGAGCGTGAAGACATCAACAGTCGGCCGCTTCTTGCAAACCACCACGGCGCTGAAGTGGCGATTCATCTGCACAGCAATGGAGAACCCACGGGGGCCGCGCGCGGTACTCGTGTGATCGTGCAACCTGGTAGGCCGATGGATGCTGCCCTTGCACAGAGTGTCCTGTGCTCTATGAAGGAGCTGATTCACTCGCTACCTGAGTATGCGGCATTCACCGTCGCTCCCGCTCCGCACGCGCTGAACAAGGGGGAGAACCGAGAGGCGCACATGCCATCGATCATCGTAGAGACGGCGTTCCACACGAATCCGGATGATGCCAAGGCGCTGCAGGACCCCGTCTTCCGCTCGGCATCGATGAAAGGGGTGGAGAAGGGCTATCGCCTGTGGGCAACGGGAAAGTCGTGTGAGCCGCTGTCCGGGCAGCCGATCGCAGATGTCGACGTTCCATCCGGCGACTCGCGTGAGGTGGACGTGGCGTTTGCGGGCCATCCGCAATTCCCGATCAGCCTGATCACCCGCAATACGCTGTGCCCATCAGGGTGGAGCTGCAGCGGACGGACGGTGGTCATCGATTCGCCTGACCAGCCCAGCAGGATGCAACTCAGCTGCGGTCGCAACAGCGTGGGGGCGCTCGGCTGGGAGACGCACGTGTTGGATGCGGACGGGGTCAAGTCGCAGCCCGTGCCTCACACCGTTCGTTGTGTTGCCGATGCGGGCGGCCCTGATCGAAATGGCTTGCCTGAGAATACGGCTGCCGCAGGGATGTAACGAGAAAGGCCGACGCTTTCGCGTCGGCCATTTGCCTGAGTTGAGCATGGCTCGACTCAGCTGGCCTTGCCCTGTGCGTCCAGGTAGCGCTCGGCGTCCAGTGCGGCCATGCAGCCGAAGCCGGCCGAGGTGATCGCCTGGCGGTAGTGCTGGTCGGCTACGTCGCCGGCGGCGAACACGCCTTCCACCGAGGTCTGGGTGGCGTTGCCGCCCAGGCCCGAGCGGATTTCCAGGTAGCCGTTGTTCATCGCCAGCTGGCCGTCGAACAGGGTCGTGTTCGGATGGTGGCCGATGGCCACGAAGAAACCGTGTGCGTCGATGTCGCGGGTGCTGCCGTCCAGGGTGGACTTCACGCGAACGCCGGTCACGCCGGCATCGTTGCCCAGCACTTCCTCCACCTGGTGGTGCCAGACGGTCTCGATCTTGCCTTCGGCGACCTTCCTGAACAGCTTGTCCTGCATGATCTTCTCCGCCTTCAGGGTGTCGCGGCGGTGGACCAGGTAGACCTTGCGGGCGATGTTGGACAGGTACAGCGCCTCTTCCACGGCGGTGTTGCCGCCACCGACCACGACCACGTCCTGGTCGCGGTAGAAGAAGCCGTCACAGGTGGCGCAGGCGGAGACGCCGCGGCCCTTGAAGGTCTCTTCGGTCGGGATGCCCAGGTATTTGGCGGTGGCGCCAGTGGCGATGATCAGTGCGTCGCAGGTGTACTCGTGACTGTCGCCGATCAGCTTGAACGGGCGCTGCGACAGGTCGGCGGTGTGGATATGGTCGAAGATGACCTCGGTCTCGAAGCGCTCGGCGTGCGCCTGCATGCGCGCCATCAGGTCCGGGCCCATCAGGCCGTGGGCGTCACCCGGCCAGTTGTCCACCTCGGTGGTGGTCATCAGCTGGCCACCCTGCTGCAGGCCGGTGATGACGACCGGCTTCAGGTTGGCACGGGCGGCGTAGACGGCGGCGGTCCAACCGGCCGGGCCGGAACCGAGGATGACGAGGCGCTGGTGGCGGGAGGGCAGGCTGGTGCTCATGTAAACTCGCGAAAAGGTAGATGGGACAAGGCGCTGGCGATGTTTGCGCAGCATCCATGGCTGCTCATAGAGTGGCGGCTGGGGCAGGGCGATTCAAGCCGATGAACAGAACGCCGTCATCCAGCGGTGGTTCCGGGCCTCGGATTGCCTTGCTCGACGTCGCATAACTGAAAACTGACGCCGTCTCATTTATTATCAATCACTAACAGCGCATTCCAAAGGTATGGTCTAAGGTGGCGAAGCAGGTCCCTGAACGCTCCAAGTCGGACGACAGCAAGGCGTCACGTCGCACGGCCGCGGCGGCGACGACCGACAATCCACGCCGCCAGCGCCTCTGGCGCGATCTGGGCCTGATCGCCATCGCGCCGGCCCTGCTGTACCTGGCGGCCAGTCTGTTCACCTATTCAGCCACGGATCCGGGCTGGTCGCATACCGGCAGCGTGGTCGCGCCGGTGCATAACCTCGGCGGCCGCGCCGGGGCCTGGATTGCCGACGTGCTGCTGCAGCTGTTCGGCTACATCGCTTTCCTGTTGCCGGTGGTGCTCGGCGCACTGGCGTGGATCGCCATGTTCGGCCTCAAGCGCGAGAGCAAGGGCGAGAACGATCTGGACCCGGCGCTGCGCCTGGTCGGTCTGGTCGGTTTCCTGATCGCCGGCACCGGCTTCCTGCACGTGCGCCTGTTCAGTGGCGATGTCGCCAGTGCCGGCGGCATTCTCGGCAAGCTGGTGGGCAATTCGCTCACGGTGGGCTTCGGTGCGCTGGGGGCGAACCTGTTCGTGCTGGTATTGCTGCTGGCCTCGATCACCCTGGCCACCGGGCTGTCCTGGTTCACGGTGATGGAGAAGATCGGCCGTGGCGTAATGTCGCTGGCACCGCTGCTGGAGCGCAAGAAGGAAGAAGTCAGCGAGTGGAAGCAGACCCGGGTGATGCGCGAGGAGCGCCAGGAAGTGCGCAAGGCCGACGCCGAGGTGCGCGCCAAGCGCGAGCCGGTAAAGATCGAACCGCGCCCTGAGCCGGTGATCGAGAAGAGTGATCGCGCCAAGCGCGATACCCAGATTCCGATGTTCCGTGGCGTCAACGGCGATGGTTCCGACCTGCCGCCGCTGGCGCTGCTGGATGATCCCAAGCCGCAGCCGAAGGGCTACGACGAAGAAACGCTGGAAACGCTGTCGCGGCAGATCGAGTTCAAGCTGAAGGACTTCCGCATCGATGCGCAGGTGGTCGGCGCCAACCCTGGCCCGGTCATCACCCGCTTCGAGATCGAGCCGGCACCGGGCATCAAGGTCAGCCAGATCAGTTCGCTGGACAAGGACATCGCGCGCGGCCTGTCGGTGAAGTCGGTGCGCGTGGTCGACGTCATCCCGGGCAAGTCGGTGATCGGCCTGGAAATTCCCAACGTCACCCGTGAGATGATCTTCCTGTCCGAGCTGCTGCGCTCGAAGGAATATGACAAATCGGCCAGCGTGCTGACCCTGGCGCTGGGCAAGGACATCGCCGGCCGCCCGACCGTGGCCGACCTGGCGCGCATGCCGCACCTGCTGGTGGCCGGTACGACCGGTTCGGGCAAGTCGGTGGCGGTCAACGCGATGGTGCTGAGCCTGTTGTTCAAGGCCTCGCCGAAAGACCTGCGGATGCTGATGATCGACCCGAAGATGCTCGAGCTGAGCGTCTACCAGGGCATTCCACACCTGCTGGCGCCGGTGGTCACCGACATGAAGGAGGCCGCCAACGGCCTGCGCTGGTGCGTGGCCGAGATGGAGCGCCGCTACAAGCTGATGAGCGCGGTGGGCGTGCGCAACCTGGCCGGCTTCAACAAGAAGGTGAAGGAAGCCCAGGACGCCGGCCAGCCGCTGATGGATCCGCTGTTCAAGCCGAACCCGGAGCTGGGCGAGGCGCCGCGTCCGCTGGAAACGCTGCCGTTCATCGTCATCTTCATCGACGAATTCGCCGACATGATGATGATCGTCGGCAAGAAGGTGGAAGAGCTGATCGCGCGCCTGGCACAGAAGGCGCGTGCGGCTGGCATCCACCTGATCCTGGCCACGCAGCGCCCGTCGGTGGATGTGATCACCGGCCTGATCAAGGCCAACATCCCGACCCGCATCGCCTTCCAGGTCAGCTCCAAGATCGACTCGCGCACCATTCTCGACCAGTCTGGCGCGGAGACCCTGCTGGGCCACGGCGACATGCTGTACCTGCCGCCGGGCACCGCGCTGCCCGAGCGCGTGCATGGTGCGTTCGTGTCCGACGACGAAGTACATCGCGTGGTCGAGCACCTCAAGGCGATGGGCCCGGCCGACTATGTCGACGGCGTGCTGGACGAAGTGCAGACGATGGGCGACGGCGTGGTCGTCGGCGCCACTGGCCTGCCCGAGACCAGTGCGGCCGGCGACGAGTCCGACCCGCTGTATGACGAAGCGCTGCGGGTGGTCACCGAGACCCGCCGTGCCTCGATTTCCGGCGTGCAGCGCCGGCTGAAGATCGGCTACAACCGTGCAGCGCGACTGATCGAGGCCATGGAAGCGGCCGGCGTGGTCAGCCCGCCCGAGCACAACGGCGACCGCACGGTGCTGGCACCGCCGCCGCCGAAGTAAGACCCGACGTATCCCCCACGACGTCCAAGGAACCGACGCATGCTTCACCCCGTACCAAGCGCGCTGGCGCTGGCGCTGGCTGCCCTGATGGCTGCCGGCCCGGCACTGGCAGAAACCGCCACCTCCGCGCCCGCCACGGCGCCGCCATCCACCAGCGGCGATACCGAAGCCAGCAATAATTTCAGCATTGTCCGTTACCGCGCCGACTACCAGGTGCGGCCCGATGCGGGCAATGTGCAGACCGAAACCTACGAAGTCCTGCTCAAGACCAAGGCCTCCGTCGAGCAGTTCAGCCAGGTGCGGCTGAGCTACAGCGAGAAGATGGAAACGCTGGAAGTGCTCGGCGCCTACACCATCACTGCCGACGGCCAGCGCCGCGACGTTCCGGCCGACCGTATCTACACGCAGGAGAGCTACTCCAGCGCTTCGGCGGCGATGTATGCCGACCGCAAGGTGCGGGTGATCGTGTTCCCGAACCTGGCGCCGGGCACGCGCCTGTACTACCAGGTGCGCCGCACCCAGGCTACGCCGTACTTCCCGGGCTATTTCGGCCTGTGGGAGACCTTCAACGTCTTCACCGAGTACGAGGACGCCGAGGTCACCCTGAGTGCGCCGGCCAACCTGCCGATGTTCGTCGACAGCCGCGGCGTGCAGGGCAGTGACCGGCCGACAGTGAAGAATGGCCAGGCGCAATGGCGCTGGCGCTACCAGCGCCGCGAGGCGATGCCGGCGCAGAACTGGTCGGCGGCGGGCTGGGAGTTCGGCCCGAACATCATGGCCAGCACGTATCGTGACTGGTCACAGATGGGGCGCGCCTACCAGCTCAAGGCGGGCCCGGCGGCCCAGGTGACCCCGGCGCTGCAGGCGCTCGCTGATGAGATCACCGCCGGCATCAGCGATCGCCGCGAACAGGCTGATGCGCTGTATCGCTGGGTCGCGCAGAACATCCGCTATGTGGCGGTGTACCTGGGCAACGGCGGCCTGGAGCCGAACAGCGCGCAGAGCATCCTCGACAATCACTATGGTGACTGCAAGGACCACGTGACGATCCTCGAGGCGCTGCTGGCGGCCAAGGGTATCGCCAGCTCGCCGGTGCTGATCGGTGCGGGGGGCGGCCCGACGCTGCCGAGGATTCCGGTGCTGGGCCGCTTCAACCACGCCATCACCTATATCCCCGAGTTTGATCTTTACCTGGATTCGACCACCGCGTGGGCACGCTTCGGGCAGCTGCCGGAAGGTGACCTGGGTGCGCCGGTGATGCGTACCCGGGACGCTACGCTGGCGCGTACCCCGGCCAATACGCCGGAGCGCAATGCGACGTCGATGGAAGTGCGTTTTACGTTTGATGCCAACGGCAACCTGCGCGGCGAAACGATTCCGAAGCTGGGCGAGAACGCCGAGATCGGCATGCGCGCGCAGTTCTCCCAGCTCAACGCGCAGAACCGTGCGCGCGCTGAGGAGCAGATCATGGCCGCCTCAGGTTTCGATGGGCGAGGGCAGCTGCAGATCCAGGGCGTACCGGTCGACCTGACCCGGCCGTTCGGCTACCGCATGGCCTTCCAGGCCGAGGACTACGCCGACTTCAGCGTGGCCGGCGGCATGGCCGTGCCGGACCCGCCGGGTGGCGAGTCGGTGCGTGGCTTGTACGCCACCGCCTCGGCGCCGGCCAACGAGACGCCGTTCTACTGCAATGCCAGCCTGCGCGAGGAAACCTATCGCCTGCAGTTCCCGGCCAACGCGCCGATCATCGCCATTCCGGCCAGCCAGCGCTTTACCAATGCCGCTGGCGAATACCGGGTGGACTGGAGCCGCGAGGGCCAGGAGGTGATCGTGCACCACCGCTTGCAGCAGAACGCGGTGCGTGGCCCCGAGGCGCTGTGCCAGCCGCAGGACTATCCGGCGTTCCGCGCGCTGTATCGCGAGGTGCGGCGCGGCTTCCGTGGGCAGGTGCTGTACGGCAAGCTGCCCGGCTCGGGCGGCTGAATCGCCGATGGACGTTCAGGGCGGCATAATGTCGCCCTGATCGCCCATTCATCTTCCCCCGGGCACACTGGCAACCACCTTTCCTGGCGCCCGCGCCCACAGGATTTCCGCATGAACTTCCGCTTCCGCCATTTCCTTGCCACGACTACCCTGGCCGTCGCCTGTGCCGCTGCCGGCAGTGCCTGGGCCGGTGCCCGCGATGACCTGAAGACCTTCACCAGTGGCCTGAAGGGCCTGGATGGCCAGTTCAGCCAGCAGGTGTTCGACAGCCGCGGCAAGGTGAAGGAATCGACCAGTGGCCGGGTGGCCCTGTCGGCGCCGCGCCTGTTCCGCTGGGAATACGTGCGCCCGCACGAACAGCTGATCGTGGCCGACGGTAAAAAAGTCTGGATGTACGAGCCGGACCTGGAGCAGGTCACCGTGCGCGAGCAGGGCAAGGAAGAGCAGAACAGCCCGCTGACTGCGCTGATCAACCCGGCGCTGCTGGAACAGCAGTACGACGTCAGTGAAGAGGCTGCGCAGCGTGATGGCCTGCAATGGCTGTCGCTGTCGCCGAAGCGCGAGACCGAAGCCAGCTTCCAGTACGCCGCGCTGGGCTTCAATGCCCAGGGCCTGGCCAAGATGGAGATCACCGACGCGGTCGGACAGCGCACCGTGATCAGCTTCAGTGGCTGGAAGCGCAATCCGGGCTTCGCCGCCGGCACCTTCAGCTTCACCCCGCCGAAGGGCACGGACGTCATCGGTAATTGATCGAGGATGCCGGGCATGACCCGGCGCTACCTGCTCCGGTGGGTGTCAACCAGCACCGCCTTGGTGGGTGTCAACCTTGGTTGACGCAATTTTGATCTGCCGGCCAGCGGCCGGCACTACCGGAATCGTCGTCACCTTGTCGCGGTACAATGTGCGGGTGGCAAGACATCGTTCAACTTCCTTCCCCGGCCCCGATCTGCTGAGCGTTGATCGGGAACATCTGCGCCCGCTGGCCGAGCGCATGCGCCCGCGCACCCTCGACGAAATGGTCGGGCAAAAGCGCCTGCTGGCGCCGGACAGCGCGCTGCGTCGCGCGGTCGAATCCGGGCGCGTGCATTCGATGATCCTGTGGGGCCCGCCGGGCTGCGGCAAGACCACGCTGTCACTGCTGCTGGCCGAGTACTCCGATGCCGAGTTCCGTGCCATCTCCGCCGTGCTGTCCGGCTTGCCGGAAGTGCGCCAGGTGCTGGCCGAGGCTGCGCAACGGTTCGCCGAGGGCAGGCGCACCGTGCTGTTCGTGGACGAGGTGCATCGCTTCAACAAGGCGCAGCAGGATGCCTTCCTGCCGCACATCGAGCGCGGCACGATCCTGTTCGTCGGTGCCACCACCGAGAATCCGTCGTTCGAGCTGAACTCGGCGCTGCTGTCGCGTTGCCGCGTACATGTGCTGGAAGCGGTATCGCCAACCGATATCGTCGAGGCGCTGGAACGCGCGCTGGGCGACCGCGAACGCGGCCTGGGCGAGGAGGGTATCGAGGTTGCGCCCGAGCTGCTGCTGGAAATCGCCACTGCCGCTGATGGTGACGTGCGCCGCGCACTGACCCTTCTTGAAATCGCCGCCGAACTGGCGGGTGGGGAAGGGGGTCGCATCACCCCGCAGACCCTGACCCAGGTGCTGGCCGATCGTACCCGCCGCTTCGACAAGGGCGGCGAGCAGTTCTACGACCAGATCTCAGCGCTGCACAAGTCGGTACGTAGTTCCAATCCGGATGCCGCGCTGTACTGGCTGACCCGCATGCTCGATGGCGGTTGCGATCCATCCTACCTGGCACGTCGACTGACCCGCATGGCGATCGAGGACATCGGCCTGGCCGATCCGCGCGCGCAGAGCATGGCGCTGGAAGCCTGGGACATCTACGAGCGGCTCGGCAGCCCGGAAGGCGAGCTCGCGTTCGCCCAGCTGGTGCTGTACCTGGCCAGCACCGCCAAGTCGAACGCGGGCTATGCCGCGTTCAACCAGGCCAAGGCCGACGTGCGCGAAAGCGGCACCGAAGAAGTGCCGCTGCACCTGCGCAATGCGCCGACCAAGCTGATGAAGGAGCTCGGCTACGGCGCCGAGTACCAGTACGACCACGACGCCGAAGGCGGCATCGCGCTGGACCAGACCGGTTTCCCGGATGCGATGGGCGAGCGCGTGTACTACAACCCGGTGCCGCGTGGCCTGGAAATCAAGCTGAAGGAAAAGCTTGATCGGCTGCGCGCCGAACGTGAGGCGGCGAGGGCCGCGAACGGCCGTTGAGCTGGCTTATGTAGCATCGAGCGATGCTCGACTCCGCTCTGGACCGACCCAGCAGCACCTGCGGAAGCAGCAGCCGGGCATGGCTCGGCGCTACAGGGGTAATGGCAGTCGAGTGTGGTTCGTCACCACATTGTCCTGCGGGCGCTCCTTTGGCACACTGCGCGGCTGCTTTTTCAAGGATTGATGCCGTGCAGGAAATGATTCTGCCGTTGAAGCGTTATGCCCAGTTCGAGGGTCGTGCCAACCGTCGCGAGTACTGGATGTTCCAGCTGTTCCTGTTGATCGTCTCCGCCGTGCTGATGGTGCCGCTCATCGCCGGGCTGGTGATGCAGTCCGACGTGCTGGGCATCGCGTCGATCATCCTGTTCGTCGTGTTCTGGCTGGCCACGTTCGTGCCGGTCATCGCCGTCACCGTGCGCCGACTGCACGACTGCAACCAGTCGGGCTGGATGTACCTGCTGGCCTTCGTTCCGTTCGGTGGCCTGGTGATCTTCGTGTTCGCGCTGCTGCCAGGTACACCGCAGGAGAACGTCTACGGCCCGGTGCCTGCGGGGCCGTGAGACTGCGTGAGTCGAGCATGGCTCGACTTCTACAGGGCGGGAAAACGAAGCCGGCGTTTCGCCGGCTTCTTTCTTACTTGATGCTGCAGTCGCCGAAGGAAAGGTAGTCCGTTCCCGAGCTGAACTGCAGCGTGCAGCTTGCGGTGAAAGTCGCGCCTTCTTCCAGCGCGCCCAGCTTGGCCGCCTGGTGCTCGTCGTCGCTGGTCAGCCGGGCCAGGACATTGCCCTGGTCGTCGCCGGCCTCGATCAGCGGCTCGCCCGCCAGGTTGCTGGAGACGCCCAGGGCAACGGCAGTGAATGTCACCGTCTGGTTGAGTTCTTCCATGCCCAGTGACGAATTGCCGGCCTCTTCAAAGGCCTGGTAGAGCGTTGGCAGATCCTGTGCGGCATGGGCGGCCAGCGGTGCAAGCAGGCCGAGGGAAAGGGCGATCAAGGCGGTGCGCTTCAAGGTGTTCTCGCAGTCACGGGATTCATTCCCGTGGATGGTGGTCAGTAGATCCACGCCATGCGTGGATGGGTTTGGCAAAGGACAGGGCGCGGCCGGCGACTCGATTGCCCATCCATCCGCAGCCCTGCGAGGGAAGGGCGCTCCTGCGCCCCGCTGCCCGGCAAAATAGTGGATCCGGTGTTTCCGGCGCAACCGGGAAAATGAATGCATCGCGCGCGTGATACACAGCGTGACGTTTGATCGATGTGATAATCATTCGCGTTTAAGGTAGACTGCGGTCCCCTGAGAACCGGCGGCCTTGGCCGCTCCTGCCGCCACTGATGAAGCTTTTCGTCCTGCCTTCGCGCCGTGGCCCATTGGCCCGCGGCCTGGCTGCCATGATGATGGGTCTACTCCTGGCCACTCCTTACGCCCATGCGCAGCAGCGTAATCCGCTGCAGAAGATCGGCCACACCGTGCTCGACGAGCCGGCGGCCAGCTATCGCTTCGAGCGTTTCGTGGTGGACAGCCCGGACCAGCAGCGCCGTTGGCGGGTGAACCTGGCGATTCCGGCCAGGGCCGGCAAGACCCCGTCCCCGGTGCTGTACGCGCTGGATGGCAATGCCGTGGCCATGGTGCTGGACCAGCCGCTGCTGGCCGAGCTGGCTGCGCGCAAGGCACCGCCGGTACTGGTGCTGATCGGCTACGACAACGACCTGCGCATCGATTCCAGGGCGCGTACCCGCGACTACACCGCGTGGATCGACCGTGCCGACGACGAGAGCGGCACGGCCCAGGCCGTCGGCGGCGGCGCTGCGGCTTTCCTGGATGTGATCGAGCGCCGCATCAAGCCGGAAGTCGAGCGTCGCGCACGCATCGATACGCGGCAGCAGGCGCTGTGGGGCCATTCGCTGGGCGGGTTGTTCGTGCTCAATGCGCTGTACACGCGACCTGCCGCGTTCCAGTCCTATCTGGCAGCCAGTCCGTCGCTGTGGTGGAGCCAGGGCGCGGCGCTGGGTGATCCGGAGCAGCAGTTCGTGCAGAACGTGCACGGCCAGCCGGCCAAGCTCTGGCTGATGCTGGGCGGCGCCGAGCGCGTCGGTGATCGCGGCAAGCGCGATATGAGCAACCCGCGCGTGGTCGCGCACCTGCGTCGCATCGGCGGCGCCACCCCCGATGCGGCGATGCAATTGTCCGAGCGGCTGGGCAAGGTGCCGGGCCTGAGCGTGCAGTACCGCGAGTTCGATGGCCTCGGCCACGGCCCGATGCTGCCCGCGTCGTTCCATGCCGCGCTGCATGAGTTGTACGGCGTGACCGACCGCAGCGCCGGCGATGGCGCGCCCAATGGCGGGGACAGCGCCGCCGAATGAATGCCTTCGCGCGCCATGCCGTGCGACCCCACTACCCAGGCGAGGCTGCCGGCGTGCAGCGGCCCAGGCAACCGATGAATCCCGCGCCACGTGGCGCGGCCTACGTGTGCAAGGAGCCTGCCATGTCGTTCCGTCCGTCTTTCCGTCTCACCTCTCTCGCCGCCGGCCTTTTGCTCGCGGTGACCGCCACCGCGCAGCCGGTGTTCGATCAGCCGGCCAACGCCACCTTCAAGGGTGAGGTCGTCTCGCGCGGTGAGAACGTGGTTCCCGGCAGCACCGCCGACGTGGTCGGCCGTGGCTTCGTGCCGGGCCAGAAGGTCAGCCTGCTGCGTGGCGACAGCGTGCTCAACGCACAGCCGGTGGTGGTCGATGCCGATGGCAACTTCAAGACCCAGCTGAGCATTCCGACCGACGCGGTGCCGGGCACCCACCCGGTGGTGGTGCGCGCCAGCCAGCCGGCTGCAGCCACCGTGCTGAAGCTGCGCGTGTCGCCGCAGCTGCCGCTGTCCGGCCAGGCGCAGTTCGCCACCCAGTCCAACAAGCTGGTGCCGGGGCTGTATCAGTCCGCTTACAGCGCCGCCAGCAATGCCGTGTTCGTGACCTCGGCGGTGGGCCGTCCGCCGGTGACCCAGTCGCAGCTGCTGAAGCTGGATCCGAAGTCGCTGAAGGTGATCAAGGCGATCACCCCGGCGCAGGTGCCGGGCAGCACCAACGGCGCGGTCTATGCGGTCTACGGTGTGGGCGTGGATGACGCCAATGGCAATGTCTGGGTCACCAATACCCGGCAGAACTCGATTGCGGTCTACCGCCAGAAGGACCTCTCGCTGGTCCACCAGTTCCCCGTCGACACCGTGCCGCATGCGCGCGACGTGGTGGTCGACGGCACCCACGGCAAGGTGTTCGCCTCGGCCACGGGTGAAGACCACCTGTCGGTGTTCGATGCGAACACGTTCAAGGAACTGCCGCAGGTGACGCTGGAGTCCGGCGTGGATGATGGCAAGTTCACCCCGATGAGCCTGGTGCTGGACGAGAAGGGCGGCAAGCTGTTCACCGTCAGCATCGGTACCCCGGAAGCGGCGGTGATCGATGTGGCCAGCGGCAAGGTCGACAAGGTCATCGACCTGGGCAATTCGATCAGCGCCTCTGGCGTGGCCTTCGACGCAGCACGCAACCGGCTCTATGTGGCCTCGCAGGGCACCGACAACCTGCTGATCGTTGACGTGGCCGCCGGCAAGGTGCTGCATGACGTGCCGGTCGGCGCCGGCGCGCTGAACGTCGCCTTCGATGATGCCTCCGGCCTGGCCTATGTCAGCAACCGTGGCGCTGGCACGGTCACCGTGGTGAATGGTGACGGCAAGGTGGTGGCCAACCTCGATGGCGGCACCCTTCCGAACCATGTGCGTGCCGACGGCAAGGGCAACGTGTTTGCGGTGAACAAGTCACGTGGCACCGAAGATCCGAAGGGTGACCGCATCACCCGCATCACCCCGAAGCAGTAAGTCACAGGGCAGGGCGGCGTGCGCGTCGCCCTGCCAGCAAGGAGAACGTCCATGAACATCGCGTCCCGTCTGCGCCCGTGTGCGCTTCCGTTGGCTGTTTCGCTGGCGCTGGCCGCCTGCAGTGGCTCGTCAACGCCGTCTGATGGCCACAAGACTGCCGAGCCGCCTGCCGCAACAGCTGCTGCCGAAACCGCGTTGCCGGCAGGCTGGCAGCGCGTGGCCGGTGCCGAGATGCCAGCGGTGCATGAACAGAGGGCCGTGCTGCCGGCCAAAGTGCATTCCGATGACGGTGCTGACATTGAAGTGTCCGACACCAGCCGGATCATTGCCGGTGGTGACGACGTCATCGCGGTGATCGATGCGCTGGGGCTGGGCAAGCAGGTATTCGCTGCGCCAACCAACACCACCACCCAGGCCGGCCTGGCTGCCCCGCACCAGTTCCTGTTCAACCGCACCACGGGCGTGGAAGGCGTGCTGAGCCTGCAGGGCTCGCTGTTCCTCGGCAACAGCCTACGCCGCCACACCGAGCTGGCGAAAAAGCTGCGCGAGGTGGGCGAGCCGGCGGTGGTCATCGATGACCTGCAGCCGGCGCCGGACAAGGTGCGCAAGGTCGCTGCGGCACTAGGGCTGGCCGAAGCGGGGCAAACACTGGCCACGCAGGTGCAGCGCCAGCTCGACGAGGCTGCAGCGATTGGCAAGGGCCTGGGCCATGCGCCACGACTGATCCACGTATCGGCGACCGGCGCTGGCGGCTCGCCCACCGTTGCGGGTGCCGACAGCGCCTCGGCGCAGCTGATCGCCCTGGCCGGCGGCATCAACATCGGCACCGAGGCCGGGGTGAAGAACTACTCGCAGCTGAGCAACGAGGGCGTGGTCGCGGCGGCACCGGAAGTGATCCTGGTGACCGAGCACGACCTGCAGCTGTTCGGCGGTGCCGATGGCCTGTGGAAGGCGTACCCGACGCTGAAGCAGACCCCGGCCGGGCAGGCCAACCGGGTCTGGGTGATGCCGGATGTGCAGCTGAAGTACACCAGCGTGGGTTCTGGTGCGGGCGCGCTGGCGCTGGCCAAGGCCCTAGCAGCGTTGCCGAAGGCATGAGTCCGGCGGATCGGCGCCGCCGTCGCGGGCGGGCGATGTTGATGATGGCCTTGCTGGCCCTGCTGGGGGCGGTGCTGGCGTCGTTCGCCGTGGGCCCGCTGCGGTTGCCACCGCTGGAGGTGATGCAGGCGCTGGCGGTGAAGCTGGGCCTGCTTGATCCGCAGGCGGTCAGCAGCCGCGATCTGGCGGTGGTCTGGCAGCTGCGTATTCCGCGTGCCCTGTTGGGCGCGATGGTCGGTGCGTCGTTGGCGATGGCCGGTGCCAGCCTGCAGGGCCTGTTCGGCAATCCGTTGGCCGACCCCGGCATCGTCGGTGTCAGCCAGGGTGCTGCACTGGGTGCGGTGGCCGCCATCGTGCTGGGCGCCGCCGGTGCGGCGGGCTGGCTGGTGCCTGTGGCCGCGTTCGTCGGCGGTGCGCTGGCGATCGGCCTGACGTATGCGTTGGCACGGCCCGGCAAAGGCGCGGGTAACGCCACGCTGCTGCTGGTCGGTATCGCGATGGCCGCGTTCTGCTCGGCGCTGATTGGTTTCCTCACTTACATCGCAAGCGAAAGCGAACTGCAGTCGCTGGTATTCTGGCAGATGGGCTCGCTGGCACGTGCCAACTGGGCCGATGTGGTGGCGGTGGTGCCGCTGTTTGCGATTGGCGTGTTCGCGTTGCAGCGACTGGCAACGCCGCTGGACATGCTGGCGCTGGGGGAGCGCCAGGCACAGCACCTCGGGCTGGATGTCACCCGCACGCGGCGTCGCCTGGTGGCGTTCAGCGCGCTGCTGGTGGGCGCGGCGGTGGCGTTTGCCGGTTCGATCAGTTTCGTTGGCCTGGTAGTGCCGCACGTGGCACGCCTGCTGGTCGGCCCGGGTCATCGCTGGTTGCTGCCGTTGTCCGGCCTGCTGGGTGCAGTGCTGATCGTAGTGGCGGATACCGCGGCGCGCACGCTGGATCCACCCGCTGAGATTCCGCTGGGCCTGTTCTCGGCGGCGCTGGGTGCGCCGTTCTTCCTCTGGCTGGTGCTGCAGCAGCGCCGCAAGGCGGTGCCATGAGTGTGCTGTTGAAGCTGCACGAGGTGGTGGTGCGCCGCCAGCAACGTGAGATCCTGCACGGCATTTCCTTGGCGTTCGAACCGGGTACGGTGACCGCGCTGGTGGGCCCGAACGGTGCGGGCAAGTCCACGCTGTTGGCGGTCGCGGCCGGCGACCTGCGCGCCGATGCGGGCGAGGTGAGCCTGTTGGGCAGGCCGCTAGCCAGCTACAAGGCAGGGCCGCTGGCGCGCGAGCGCGCGGTAATGCCGCAGGAGCACGGCGTGCGTTTTGCTTTCAGCGTCGAAGAGGTGGTGGTGATGGGGCGATTGCCGCATCCGCCGGATCCGCGTGTGGACGACGCGCAGGTGGAAGCTGCCATCGATGCCGCCGAACTGCAGGCCCTGCGCCTGCGCGAGGTGCAGCAGCTGTCCGGTGGTGAGTCCGCCCGGACCACGTTCGCGCGCGTGCTGGCACAGGACACGCCATTGCTGCTGCTGGATGAGCCCACTGCTGCGCTGGATCTGCGCCATCAGGAGCGCACGCTGCGCAGTGTGCGTGCCTGTGCACAAGCCGGTGCGTGCGTGATCGTGGTCCTGCACGACCTCAATCTGGCCGCAGGCTATGCCGACCGCATCGTGCTGCTGGAGCAGGGCACGGTGGCGGCCGATGGCACGCCATTGCAGGTGCTCACCGAAGACAACCTGCAGCGCGTGTACCAGCAGGATGTAGTGGTGCTGGAGCATCCGCGTCGTGGGGTGCCGCTGGTGGTGGTGACCTGAGCGAACGTCCGCCAGGTTGCTCCGGGTATCATGGCGGCTTCGTTTTCTTCAATGGACTGACGCCATGTTCCGCACGGTTACCCGCAGCGTGCTGCTTGCCGCGATGATTGCTTCCGTTTGCGCAGCCCATGCAGCGTCGACCTCCCAGGTTTCGCTGACCAACGCGGCCGAGAATGCCTCGCTGATCGAAACCCGGCATTCCAGTGGCGACGGTGCCGCAGTGACGTCGATGAAGACGCGGTACTTTGCCAACGAGGAAATGTCGGTGAGCTGGGACGGCCAGCAGGTACTTGTGCTTTGCAGTGAAGCGGCATACCTGCAGATTCCTGCCGCCAAGCTCAAGGCCGGAGCGCTGACTACCGAGCAGCGGCAGATGATCGTCTATCAGGCACTGATGTCCGGCTTGGGGGCTGTCGCGGGCGTTGTCGGGCCGGCCGGCGAGGTGGTAACCGTGGCGGATGACGGTAGCGAGACCCGCAGTGTTGGCGAGAACAGCTGGGCATACGGTATCGAGCGCTACGACGTGATCAGTCAGCGGCTGCCGGATGGTGCTCTTCGGGTCCGGACCCGTAAGACGGAAACCGTGAATACCACGCCGCCGGCGGGCCCGGACGACACATTCAGCACCGAAGATGATCAGGCGGCACGCCTGTCCGAGCTGGCGCCGGTGGGGAGCTGGATCGAGGTCGTGATTCATGGTGGCCCACGGCTGCCGCACGTGGACCCGGCGATTTCGTTGAAGGGCTGGATGTCGATGGGGGATGACCAGCCTGCAACAGTGGCCGAGGCGCGCAAGCTGCACGGCTGCAAGTGAGGGCTGCCAGGGGTCAGATCCCTTTGCGAGGGGCAAAGGGATCTGACCCCTATCGTTGTCGGCCTCATCGTTCCATTTATGTGCGCAATATTCACTTGCGCGCCAGATTGGCAGGTCTAGAATGCGCCCCATGAACCGGATGCCGCTCCTGAAGTTTTTCACCCTGACCCGCGCAAGCGCGGAATGGGCGTGTCTGCCTGGAGCTCCACAGGGCCGCTGAAGCGGCTATCGCTGGATCATCCACAGAGCGCCCTTCGGGGCGCTCTTTTCGTTTCTGCAGTTTCATTTCCCTAACCCGACGTACCGCAAGGAGAACGTGCCATGCACCAGATCGCCGAGACCGAACGCTAGCCGCGCACCCTGTCGCCAACCGGGGTGCGCGGCCCCCATCGTTGGCTTTGCAGGAACCTATCTCATGAACACCCAAGTCCTTTCCCGCCGTCGCAACCTTGGCATCATTGCCCACATCGACGCCGGCAAGACCACGCTGACCGAACGCCTGCTGTGGAAAAGCGGCGAGATCCATCGCGTCGGCGAAGTGCACGACGGCAATGCGACCACCGACTTCTCGGCGATCGAGCGCGAACGTGGCATCACCATTGGCGCGGCCGCCGTGCAGGCGCAGTGGGCACCGCGCGACCTGCCGGCGCATCGATTGACCCTGATCGATACTCCCGGCCACATCGATTTCGCCATCGAAGTCGAACGTTCACTGCGCGTGCTCGACGGTGCCGTGGCCGTCTTCTCGGCCGTGGACGGCGTGCAGCCGCAGTCCGAGACGGTGTGGCGCCAGGCGCGTCGCCATCGCGTGCCGCTGATCGCTTTCGTCAACAAGATGGACCGCGTAGGCGCTTCGTTTGAGCGCGTGCTGGAGCAGCTGCAGGACAAGCTGCGCGCGCGGCCGTGGGCGCTGGGCGTGCCGTTGGGCAGCGAAAGCGGCTTCAATGGCTGGGTCGATCTGGTCGATGAGCGCATGCTGCAGTGGCAGGAAGGCGGCGCAACCACGGTGACCCCCTGGGACGAAGCGGCGCGCGCCCAATGGCAGGCCCAGCGCGATGCGCTGGTCGAAGCTGTGGCCGATCATGACGAAGAACTGGCCGATGCCTGGCTGGAAGGTCGCGTGATCGATGCCGGGGCGCTGCGCGCGGCAATCCGCCGGGCGACGCTGGCAGGTGCAGGCGTGCCTGTGCTGGCCGGTGCTGCGTTCAAGGACAAGGGCATCGAGACGCTGCTGGATGCCGTGGTCGATTACCTGCCGTCGCCGCTGGATCGCCCTGCTGTCAGCGCCGAAAGCGATGAGGGCGAGGTGATGCTGCCGCCGGATCCGGACGGTCCACTGGCAGGCCTGCTGTTCAAGATCACCCACCAGCAGCACGGCGCGCTGAGCTTCGTGCGGCTGTACTCGGGCACCTTGAAGGTGGGCGACGCGGTGGCCAGTTCGCAGCATCCTCAAGGGCGGCGTGTCAGTCGCCTGGTGCGGGTGCAGGCCGACCAGACCCATGACATCGAGCAGGCCGTGGCCGGTGACATTGTCGCGGTACTGGGCTGGAAGGATGCGGTCAGTGGCGAGACGCTGAGCAGCCGTGCGCAGCCGCTGCGGCTGGAGAACATCCAGGCCCAGGCGCCGGTGCTGGCCTGGCGGTTGGAGCCGGCGCGTGCGGCGGATCTGATCCGGATGGCGCAGGGACTGGCCAGCCTGGCCCAGGAAGACCCCTCGTTCCGTGTGGAAACGGACCGGGAAACGGGTGAAACCCTGGTCTGGGGCATGGGCGAGCTGCACTTGGAAGTGATGGTCGAGCGCCTGCGCAGCGAATGGAAGGTCGACGTGGCCGTAGGTGCGCCACGCGTGGCCTACCAGGAGACGCCGATGCGCCCGATGACCGGTGTCGTCGGGCGGCTGGTCAAGCAGACCGGTGGCCAGGGCCAGTTCGCGCACGTGGTGCTGGATGTGACGCCGCGCGACGACGACCTTGTCGTGTTCAACGACCGCATCGTCGGTGGCGTGGTGCCGCGCAGCTTCATCGCGGCGGTGGAAAAGGGCGTGCGTGCTGCGCTGTCGGAAGGTCCGCAGGGACATCCGGTGGTCGGCATCGAGGTCAGTCTTGTCGATGGCCAGACCCATGCCAAGGACTCTTCGGAGATGGCATTCCATCGCGCAGGCGCCGAGGCGATCAAGGCGGCGCTGGCCGAGGGTGGCACGCAGCTGCTGGAGCCGGTGATGGCGGTGACGGTGCATTCGCCGTCGGCATCGGTGGGTGATGTGGTCGGCGACCTCAACCGGCGCCATGGCCGCATCGCCCGCATCGAGGACCAGGACGGTCGTGCCGAGGTCAGTGGTTTCGCGCCACTGGCGCAGTTGGTGGGTTACACCACCTCGCTGCGTTCGCTCAGCCAGGGGCGGGCCAGCAGTGAGGCGCACCTGCACGGCTATGAGCCAGTACGCGCGGCATAGGCAAGGTGAGGGGAGCCCGTTCGCGGGCTCCCATTTTTTTTGTCCGGGTTTCCGTATCCACGCATGGCGTGGATCTACCGGGTGACCGGGTCGCGAGCTCTGCAGTAGATCCACGCCATGCGTGGATGGATCCGCACCGACACGGCAACATTGGCGCTGCATCGCACCAAATCTGTAGAAAAAGCTGGATTAAAGTGATGCCTCACGATAAATTGCGCACCCCCCGTTGCTCGCCGCCGCCCGCACCCCTCTCATGCGTGATGACAAAGACCCCGGAACCCTGGAGCTGACCCTGCCGCGCAAGCGCGGTCGTCCGCCCAAGTTCGGGTACGCGATGAGCGATGCGCAGCGGGCGGCGCGCTATCGTGCGCGCAGGGCAGGGCAGGCCAACCATGCCGACGTGCGTTCCTGCAGCGACATGGTGCTGCTGGACAAGATCCGTGCGGCGGTCAGTGCCCGCGACACCGAGCTGGCCGGTTTCCTGGTCCACGTACTCTGGCAGCGCTACCCCCTGCAGCTGAAATAGTTCGCCGGTGGGGTGGCCGTTGTCATCGAGCTTGTTGATAATGCGGGATTCAGGTTGTTCCCGCTGGCGTGCCCGGGATGGCAGGCGCGCATGATCGAACGGTTCCCAACATGACCACCACCAGCGACACCACCACCGAAGCGGCGCCGAGCGGCGCCCCCCTGTTCTATACCCGCCCGGTGCCGCTGCAGGCCGATGTGCATGCCGATCTGCGCATCCTGCCGGGCAAGCTGGAGTTCGCCGCCGGCAACAATGCCATTCCGCTGGTGCTGGGCGAGTTCTCGCTGGCCCTGCACCACTTCCCGATCCTGTTTGCCGGCCCGAGCGCGGTTCCGATGGCTGCCGTGGGCGTGTCCGACCAGAACCTGTTCATCAAGGATGGCCTGTGGGAAGACGAGGCCTACATTCCCGCCTACCTGCGCCGCCACCCCTTCATCTTCATCGACACCGGTGCGGAGAATGATTTCCTGCTGGGCATCGACGAAGAGAGCCCGCGCGTGGTCAAGGGGGGCGAGGAAGGCCAGCCGCTGTTCGTTGACGGCAAGGCGACCGAGATGGTGCAGCAGGCCCTGGAATTCTGCGGCCAGTACACCCGCGAACACGAACAGACCCAGGCTTTCTCCAAGGCCCTGGTCGACAACGGCCTGCTGGTGGAGCGCAACGCCACCGTGCGTATCCCGGATGGCCGGGAGTTCAACCTCAACGGCTTCCTGGTCGTGGACGTCGAGAAGTTCGTGGCGCTGCCGGAAGCAACCGTGGTCGAGTGGCACCGCAGTGGCTGGCTGGCACTGATCCACCAGCACCTGATGTCGCTGGGTCGCTTCAATGACCTGACCCGTCGCCAGGTCGAGCGTCTGGCCGCGTGATCAAGGGGTTGGGCAGGGTTCCCGCGACGCGGGCGCCCTGTCCGGCCTGCAGTACGCACAGCAGGCGACGTGCGTCGGTCCAGTCCGGCGTGGCGTCCTGCGCCAGGTCGACCAGCTCGGCCGCGACGGCGGCGTGCTCGCATTGACCCAGCATCTGTAGCGCGCCCTGCAATCGGTGCGCGTGATGACCGAGCGCCGATGCGTCTGCACGATCGACAATCCGCTCGATCCTGCTGAGTTCATCGCAGATGTCGGCGCTGTAGGCCGCGTCCATTTCAGTCGCCGGCTCAAGCGCGTCCAGGCTCCCCAGCGCCGGAATGCCCAGAGCAGCGAGCAGTTCGGCGGCGCGCAACGGCTTGGCCAGCACCGCATCGAAGCCCGAGCGACGGCAACGTGCGTGGTGACCTCGCCCGGTGCGGGCGGACAAGGCGATCAGGCGGAGCGGATGCCCGTTACGGGCGCGCAGTTCGCGTGCCAATGCGTAGCCATCGATGCCACGCAGCCCGATGTCGATCAACGCGGCAGGGCGGGGGTGGCGTATCTGTTCGGCCAGCGCGCTGGCCGCATCTTCCAGGGCACATACCTCGGCGCCCCAGCGCCGCAACTGTTCGGCAATGACGTGGCGATTGAGTGCGTGGTCCTCCACCAGCAGCAGTTGCAGCCCGGCCAATGGCGTGCCCTCCACGGGCATGTCCCGGACACTCTCGGCAGAGTCAGCTGCGCACACCGGCAGGCGCAGGATGAAGCGGCTGCCGCGACCGAGGACGCTGTGCACGGTCAGATCGCCTCCCATCGCACGCGCCAGCTCGCGTGCAATGGAAAGCCCGAGGCCACTACCGCCACGCTGATGCCCCTCGCTGCCTTGACGGAAAGGCTGGAACAGTTCGGCTACCTGTGCGGGCGCGATCCCGATCCCGCTGTCGATCACCTCCATCAGCAGCTCCTGCGGCCGCGCTGCTGGAAGCAGTTGCAGGCGCAGCTCGATGCCGCCGATATCACTGAACTTCACCGCATTGGCCAGCAGATTGCTGGCAATCTGGCGTAGCGCATCACTGTCTACCAGAATGATCGGCGAAGGTTCGGCCGGGGCATCAAGATGCAGTTGCAGCCCTTTCCGTTGCGCCTGTGGCCGAATGGCCTCCAGTGCCTGCCGGCAAAGCTGGGTCGCATCACAGGCTTGTGCATGCGGCCTGAAAGAGCCGCTGGCGAGGCGCGAAAAGTCCAGTGCGCGATTCAACAGGCCGCGCAGGGATTGGCCGGCGCTGCTGGCAGCGGCGAGCAGATCGCGCTCGCCTTTCGGCAGTGTCGATCGTCCAAGCAGCTCGATCGAGGCCAGTACGGCCTGTGCCGAATTGCGCATCTCGTGACTGATCATCCCGATGGCCTGCGCGCTGCGGCGGTCGCCGCGTACCCGCAGGTGACGGGTCATGGGCCACAGCAACAGCGCGACCAGCAGAGGGGGCAGCAGCAGCCAGCCGCGCGGGGGCGAGGCCTGCATCCAGTCCAGTGCGTTTCCCGCCGCCGCTGGCAGGGTCTGGCCTGCCCACAGGTGGAGCAGGCTCGCATGCTCCTCCAGCGTGATCTCCCGCAACGCCTGTCCGATGCGTTCAAGCAGCTGCTGGTCTTCCTGGCGGACGAGCAGGTAGAGGTCGGTGGAGAAGTCGCTGTCGAATGGCTGCAGGCGCAGGCTGCCGTTGAAATGGCGTCGAACCAGCGGGCGCAGCGTGGATTCCAGGCCAATCGCCACGTCGGCCAGGCCGGATTGAACTGCCGTCAATGCTGCGTACCGATCAGGCAGGTGCTGCAGCCGGATCTGAGGATGATGCGCGCGCAGCCAGCCGGCGTAGGGCCCGCCTTCAACGACGGCCACCACCCGGCCGTCGAGCTCGCGTATCTCCCGTGGCAGCCATTCACCGGCGCGCCCTGCCAGCAGGGTGGCGCCACCCCGGAAGCGGCTGGACGCGGCGAGGTCGGGGCAGGGCAGCTTCTGGTGTCTCGCGCCGCCAAACACCATGACCAGGTCGGCCTCGTGATGACATACAGCGAGGATTGATGCGGCGGTTGTCGGATAGGGGTGTTCCAGGAAGCTGAGTTGGGCGTGACGCGCCACCAGGTTGGCGTAGCCATGGGCGAGCGTCGGCGGTGATGACGGATCGGCTATCGCCGCGGGCACGGGGCGTAGGGACGGAGCGGTGGAGACCCGCACGCTGCTGCCCGGTAGCCAGCGTGGTGACCGGATATCTTCCGCCGACGCGGCGGGAAGGAGAAGCAGTACCAGCAACCCCCGGATCAGCAGGCACGGACGCAATGGCGCATGGCGCCTCACGGCGACTCCAACCGTTCACGCAGCGCATAGATCTCCACATCGCTGCGCAAGCCCAGCTTGCGCAGCACCGCGACCTTCTGTGTGCTGACGGTCTTGATGCTGCGGTGCCGGCGCAGCGCGATCTCCGATACGGTCAGGCCTTCCAGCAGCAGCTCCAGTACCTCCCGCTCGTTGCGGCTGAGCTCGCCACGATCACCGGCCAGCCTGACGTCCGGCGGAATCCGGATCAGGCCCTGGAAGACGCGCACGATGGCGTCGGACAATGCCGCAAGGGGTTCGGCCTTGCTGACGAACCCACCGAGTCCGGCATCGATCAGGCTGTTGAGATTCGTGGTGGGAGAGAGCGTGGCGAAGGCCAGCATTGGTGTGCGCGGGAATTCGCGACAGAGCAGCGTAACCAGCTCGATGCCGCCCAGGTCGCCACGGGCGAGCGTGAGATCGATGATGGCCACATCCACGGGCAAGCGGTGCAGGCTGTCGATCAGCGCACTGCTGCAACCATGGCTGGCGACGATGTCGAACCGGAGATCGCCTGACAGGTGCAGGGCGGTGCCGCGACGGACGACTTCATGATCGTCCAGGAGCGCCAGGCGAAGCCGGCGCGGTGCAGGAAATCCATTCATGCGCGGGAGGTGGTCAGCGCCCGTGGGCGTGGCCGCCATTCTGGCGCCGCTGTCGCGTCGAACATCGAATTTGTTGCGTTTTTACGACTATTCCTAAAGATCGATGTATGAGCTCCATCGATAAGAGCTGATCCATGGGCTGGACGTATCGTCAGGTTGAAAGCCGTGTGGACGCAGTGTCCTGGCGCGCTCTCGCTGGGTACAGGTGGCCTGGGTTGCAGGGCTGCCGGCACCCTTCGAGGGGGGTATTAATGTGACGCGTCACGCCGAAGTGCCTGGTCACCCGCGAGCCGAGTGGTGGGCGGTTGGCGATCTATCGCACCGACTGAGGTACGCGCCTGAGCCTGCCGGTGTCGTAGCCCATGGCCGCGATGCGCTCCACGGCGTGCTGGTAGTCGCTGTCCGACACGTGCGGGGTACGCGCCATGTACCAGACATAGTCGCGCTTGCTGCGTGCGACGATGGTCTGGCCATAGTCGTCGTCCAGCCAGGCAATCACATACTCAGCCTGGATCGGCCAGACGAACTGCATGCCCCAGATCGCGCCATTGCCGTTCTTCTCCACCCGGCCAACCGGGTGCATCGACTTCTGCGGGGCGTCGAAACTGCCCTTGCGATAGGTGAAGGTCGTCTGGATGCGCCCGTCCGGCCGCAGTGCATAGCTCTCAACCGCGTCGAAGGCCTCGCGCTCCGGCCATGAGGGTATGTGGGCGATCACATACCAGTCGCCCATGAAGCGCGGCACGTCCACCGAGGGCGGGCGGGGCAGGGGACGGGTATCGCTGGAACTGCAGCCGGAACCGAACAGGCTCAAGGCCAGCAGGGGAAGCAGGGAGCGCATGCGCATGTCACACCTCAACGGGGACGGAACAGATAGTGGGCAACCAGCCACTGCTGGCCATCGTCGTAGCCGAACAGCTCGGCGCAGGCCATCCAGAACATGCGCCAGCGCTGCCACCAGATCTTCGCCGCGGCCTGGCCGTAGGTTGCGACCAGTACCGGCATCACCGCCTGGCGGGCCGCATCCTGGTTGGCCAGCCAATGGTCGGCGGTGCGCTGGTAGTGGGTGCCGTCCAGCAGCCAGCGCTGATCGAGTCGCAGGTCGCGCTGGAAATGCAGCAGCGTGTCGGCGGCCGGCATCAGTCCACCGGTGAAGAAATGACGGCCCATCCAGTTGTCGCCGCCCTCGGTCTCGAACGGGTACATCAGCGTGCGATGGGCGAAGATGTGCACGAACAGCGCGCCGTCGGGCTTCAGCCACTGCGCGATGTGCGCCAGCAGTCGCTGGTAGTTGCGCACATGTTCGAACATTTCCACCGAGACACAGCGATCGAAGCGTGCCGTGGGCAGCTCAAGCTGGTTGACGTCGCAGGTCAGCACCTCGACGTTGTGCAGGCCCCTGGCCTGGCACTGCGCCATGATGTGCTGGCGTTGGCTGTGCGAGTTGGACACCGCAGTGATGTTGGCCTGCCGATAGCGTTCGGCCATCCACAGGGTCAGCGAACCCCAGCCACAGCCCAGTTCGAGAATCTGCTGGCCGTCGGCAAGTCCGGCGCGCTGGCCATACAGTTCCAGCATCGCCTCCTCGGCCTGGTCCAGCGTTTCGCGCCCGGTGGGGTAGTAGCAGCTGCTGTACTTCAGCCGCTTGCCCAGGCAGGCCTGGAAGAATGCCGCGGGAACTTCGTAGTGCTGGCGGTTGGCCGCGTCGGTATGCAATGCGAGCGGACTGTCGGTCAGTTCTGCGATGCGACGGCTGAAGCGCGCGGACTGTGCCTCGATACCTCCCGCCGATTCCTCATGCAGGCGTTGCGCGCACAGGCGCCGGATGCCGGCACGCAGCGCCGCATCGGGAACCAGCCCGCGTTCGGCCCAGGCGATCAGCCCGGTTTCCGCATCTTCGGCCGGATTCAGTGACGGGATCGCGCTCATGCGGAATGCTCCTTGGAAGAACGGGGGAACCAGGGAAAGAACATGGGCGTGCTGCGCTGGTAGGCACGGTAGTCGTCGCCGCGGCTGCGCAACGCCTGCTTCTCGGTGAAGGGGATACCGCTGAGATAGCGCAGGAACAGATACATCAGCAGCGGCCCGGCCCACGCCAGCCACCACAGGGGGGAGCCGACGGCAAGCAGCACATAGGTGAACCAGTGCAGCCACTCGAAGAAGTAGTTGGGGTGGCGTGAATAACGCCAGAGCCCTTCGCGGCAAGTGAGGCCCTTGTTCGCCGGGTCGGCGCGGAAACGTGCGAGTTGGCGGTCGGCCAGGCTCTCGCCGCCGACGCTCAGCAGCCAGGCCAGGGCTGCGGCGACTGTCCACGGTGTCAGGCCAGCATGGGGATTGGCTGCCACCGCAACGAAGGGCAGGGCGAACAGCACGACCAGCAGCGCCTGCGCCATGAAGAAGCCAAAGATCTTGCCCTGGTGGCTCTGCCAGTGTTCGCGCAGATAGCGGTAGCGCCCGTCTTCGGGTTCACTACGGACCCGGCGCCACAGGTGCAGCGCCAACCGGCCGCCCCACAGGCCGCCGAGCAGGCCCAACGCAACCCGAGGCAACATCGCGCCATCGCCGAGCAGCGCCAGCAGCAGGGCCGAGGCACCCACGCACTTGGCCCAGAGCACGTCGACAACGCCGATGTTCTGGTGGCGGCGCTGCCAGGCCCAGCCCCAGCTCATCACCAGCACGGCATACAGCAGTACCCACAGCAGATTGATCATGACGATGCTCCGGCCAGGGAGGGCGGGGTGGTGCGAGAGCCGCGACGCGCGGTGACGCACAGCAGCGAAAGCGCGATGCTCCAGCCCGCACCCAACACCAGCAGGCCCTGCCACGTGGGTGCGGCGAAACGGACCGCATCGAAACCGCGCGCTGCGGAGAGGTAGGCCAGCGGTGCCAACAGCAGGCCGAACAGGGCCGGCAAGGCAGGGTGGCGCAGCAGGAAGCGCATCGAGGTGGTCAGCGTCATCGCGAACGCGGCCCACAGCGCCATGATCCAGGGAGGCGGCACCCAGCCCAGCGGGGCGGCGGCGTAGCGCACGGTGCCGCTGGCGGCAGCACTGGCGTCGACCAGCCATGCGCAGGCCAGTGCCAACACCATCAACCGAAGATCCAGCCGTGGTTGCGGCGACGTCAGCAGCTGGCTGCCGATGTAGAGAGAGGCTGCCAGCAACGCCGGCCACTGCCAGCCGCGCCCGGCGCCGGCCACGGCGCACACCCAGACCAGTTGGTTGCCGAGCAGATTGGGCCAGAATCTGCGCATCTCAGCTGCCTTGGCCCGATGAGGCGCCCGGGCGATGCCCCGGGCGCGCCATCAGCAGATGGGAGACCCCGATCGAGCGCTCCAGGAAGCCGCCCTCGCAGTAGGCCAGGTAGAACTCCCAAAGGCGGCAGAAGCGCGTATCGAAGCCTTGCGCCTGCACGTCGGGCAATCGGTCAAGGAAGCGCTGGCGCCAGGCGCGCAGTGTCAGCGCGTAGGAGTGGCCGAAGTCCTGCTGGGCGATCAGCTGCAGGTCGCTGGACCGCGTTTTGGCGGCCATGATCGCGTTGATCGACGGAATGAAGCTGCCGGGGAACACATAGCGCTTGATGTAGTCGACGCTGCGCCGGGCCTGCTCGTAGCGATGGTCCTCGATGGTGATGGCCTGCAGCAGGGCAACGCCATCAGGCTTGAGCAGGCGCTGCAGCGTGGCCATGTAGGTGTCCAGGTATTCTGCGCCGATGGCTTCGATCATCTCGATCGACACCAGCTTGTCGAACTGGCCCTGCAGGTCGCGGTAGTCCTGCATCAGCAGCGTGACCTGGTCCTGCAGGCCGGCCGCCTGCACGCGCTGGGCAGCCAGCGCGTGCTGCTCGGCGGAGATGGTGGTGGTGGTGACGTGGCAGCCGTAGTGCTGCGCCGCGTGCAGCGCAAAACCACCCCAGCCCGTGCCGATCTCCACCACGCGATCGCCCGGCTTGAGCTGGAGCTGCTGGCAGATGCGGTCCAGCTTGCGCCGGGAGGCGGATTCCAGCGACTCGTCTTCTGTGTCGAACAGGGCGGAGGAATACATCAGGTCGGGCGACAGGAACAGGGCAAAGAAGTCGTTGCCGAGGTCGTAGTGCGCGGCAATGTTGCGGCGGCTGCCTTCACGGCTGTTGCGGCGCAGCCGGTTCCAGCCGCGCAGCAGCCAGCCACCCACGCGGGCCGGGCCGCGCTCCATGCCGTCGAGCAGGTCGCGATTGCGCACCAGCAGCCGGATCAGCGCCACCAGGTCATCGCAGTGCCATTCGCCCTGGATGTAGCTTTCACCTGCGCCCACGCTGCCTTGCGCTGCAACCTTGCGGTAGAACGCCGGGTCATCGATGGTGACGGTCACCTGCAGTTCGCCATGGGCTTCGCCCAGCCAGACTTCGCCGAGAGCATCACGCACGCACAGGCGGCCGTCGCGCATGGGGGCAAGCTGTTCCAGCAGGCGGCGGCGCAGGAAGGCATCCAAGGCGCCGGGACGCGGCAGGGCGACCAGGGGAGTCATCGAGTTCATCGCGGTTTCTCGGCAAGGGCAGGGTGGTCATGCACGGGGTTGCGCTTCAGCCACAGCCGCAGCGCGTGCCAGTGGATGGCGGCCATCACCTGCAGGGTCATCAAGGGATAGCAGGCCAGGACCCGGGCCAGCCCGCGGCCATCCAGCGCGTGCCGCTGCATGGTCTGGGTGGCATCAAACTGGCGAACGCCTTGGCGCCAGACCTGCATGTGCACGCGCAGATCATCATCCGGGCAGTTGAACCGCCAGTCGTAGTGGCAATCCATCGGCATGAACGGTGAGACATGGAAGCGCTTGTCGAACCGCCAGCGCAGCGAGGCGCCTTCGTGGGTGGCCGTGGCGACTGGCAGCACATAGGCGTGCCGTTCCTTCCAGGGCGTATTGGTGATCTCGGCGACGATGCAGTCCAGGGTGCTGCCATCGGACTGGTAGCAGTAGTAGAAGCTGACCGGGTTGAATACGTGCCCGGCGAAGCGAAGATGGGTGAGCAGGCGTACCGGGCCGGTAGGCCGATAGCCCAGGGTGGCCGCGGCACGGTCGCGCACCGCATCGGCCAGTGGTTGTGCGGGATTGCCGAAGTAGTCGCTGCGGCGGAACTCGGCCAGGTTGCGGCGATTGACCGACCACAGCCAGCGCCCGGCGAACACGGTCTCCAGCTCGTCCAGATCGAGCAGCAGCTGCGCGATCGGATAGCGGAATGCGTGGGGCTGCGGATGATGCCGTCGGTGCATCACCTGCCCGAAGTAGAGTGCGCTGGCACTCACGCTGCCACCTCGCCGGGCACAACGCTGTCACGGTGCGCGGTGCACTCGCGCATCGCGTCCACCACGCGGCGGGCGCTGCGGATGCCGTCTTCGTGGAAGCCCCAGCCCCAGTATGCGCCCGCGAACCAGGTGTGGCGGCGGCCCTGCAGCTCTGCCCAGCGCTGCTGGGCACGGATAGCGGCATGATCGTGCACCGGGTGGGCATAGTGCAGCCTGCGCAGCACCTTGGCCGGATCGATCGCCTCGCTGCGGTTGAGGGTCACGACCAGCGGGGTGTCACCGGGCAGGCCCTGCAGGAGGTTCATGCAATAGCTGACCGTACAGGGCGCGCCTGGATCCCTGGGAACGTGTGCATTCCATGCAGCCCATGCCTTGCGGTTGCGCGGCAGCAACGATGCATCGGTATGCAGTACTGCTTCGTTGGGCTGGTAGCGGATGGCGCCGAGCACTTCGCGTTCGGCCGGATCGGCGTCACGCAGCAGGGCAAGCGCCTGGTCGCTGTGGCATGCCAGGATGACCTCGTCGAAACCCTCCACGCCCGCCGCGCTGTGCACGCGCGCGCCCCACGGCATGCGTTCGACCGAGTGAACCGGGCATTCCAGCCGCTCGCGCACCCGCCAGCGGGCGCGAAGGGCATCGACATACCGTGCCGAGCCACCGCTGACTACCCGCCAGGGTGCGCGCCCGGTCATCTGCAGCATCTGGTGGTTGGCCATGAACTGGGCCAGGTAGCGGGCCGGGAACTGCATGACCGTGGCGGTCGGTGACGACCACAGTGCCGAAGCCATCGGCAGCAGGTGCTCGTCGATGAAAGCGGTGCCGTAGCGCTGGCTGCGCAGGTACTGGCCCAGTGTCGGGCCTTCGTCTTCCGCCAGCAGCAGCGGCGCATCCCGGTAGAACCGGCGCAGGTCGGCCAGCATTCCCCAGAAGCGCGGCGAAACCAGATTGCGACGTTGGCAGAACAGGCCATCCAGCGAAGTGGCGTTGTACTCGACGCCACTGCGCTCGCTGTGCATCGAGAAGCTCATGGTGGTCGGCTGCGAGGCCACACCCAGTTCTTCGAACAGTGCCGTCAGCAGTGGGTAGTGCAGGGGATTGAAGACGATGAAACCGGTATCCACCGCCATGCGCGTGCCGTCCACCTGCACGTCATGGGTGTGGGTATGCCCGCCCAGGTAATCGTTGGCCTCGAACAGCGTCACTTCGTGTTCGCCGTCCAGCCACCAGGCACTGGCCAGGCCGGCAATGCCGGAGCCGATGATCGCGATGCGCATGTCAGTACCTCGCCTTGACCAGTACCCACTCGGGGATGGGCTTGAGTCCCCTTACCAGGCCCATGGCCGCCATTGCGCGCAGCCCGTACCAGGTCAGGTCGATCTCCCACCAGCGGAACCCCTGGCGGACGGTCCCAGGGAAGAAATGGTGGTTGTTGTGCCAGCCTTCACCGAAGGTAAGCAGCGCCAGCCAGAGGTTGTTGCGGCTGTCGTCACGGGTCTCGAAGCGCCGCCGGCCAAAACGATGGGCCAGCGAGTTGATGGTAACGGTGGCGTGGAACAGCACCACGGTGGAAATGAAGAAGCCCCACACCAGCAACTGCGGGCCAGAGGTGTGCAGTCCGGGCGCCCAGCGCTCCAGGCCGGCGCCGAGTGCGTACAGCGCGGCAGCCAGCAGTACCGGCACCGCCGTATCAAAACGGTCCAGCCAGCGCAGTTCCGGGAAGCGCGCCAGGTCAGGCACGCGCGATAGATCCGTGGCGAATGCCTCGCGGGTGAGGAACCAGCCCATGTGGCTGCGCCAGAAGCCGCCTTCGCGCGGCGAGTGCGGGTCCAGCGGTTGGTCGGCATGCCGATGGTGATGGCGATGGTGGGCCGCCCACCACAGCGGCCCACGTTGCACGCTGGACGCGCCGATCACCGCGAACACGAATTGCACCGTTCGCGATGCCTGGAACGTCCGGTGCGAGAAGTAGCGGTGGTAAAAGGCGGTGATCGCAAACATGCGTACTGCGTAGAGGGCTGCGGCGACGATCACTGCGGTCCACGAGATACCTACCCAGATCACCGCGATGCAAGCCAGGTGCATCAACGCGAACGGTACGGCGCGCAGCCAGTCGATGCGTCCGGGCTCGCCAGCGGCGTGGTCTGCAGCGCTGCCGGTGTCGACCCAGCGCTTCAGGGTGCGCAGCAGGCGCCAGCGTCGGCGGGGGAGGGGCGCTACAGAGGCCATGGCGGATCTCGGCGGGTGTCGTGTCTTCCTCTACGCAGCAGTGCGCGCAATGGATGCGGCCGGCTGTGGAGAATTTCGGCTTCACTTGGGCATCACGCTGCAGCGCCCGACCAGGGGTTGCGTCCAGGCCTGTTGCCATTCGTTGGCGGACCGCTCGGCCACCGGCGAGCTGAAGCGCACCGTGACCTGTGGGTAGGTGCCGCGGGTATCGCGCAGGTTGCTGGTTCCGCGGAATTCCAGCAGGCGGCGGTCGGTGCTGGCATAGACCAGCGACAGGCGCGGCGCGATGCCGCCGTACCAGGTGTCCAGACTGACCTCGATGGCCTGGGCGTCGATGCCCTGCCAGCGAACCGGGCCGGTGTGCCGCACCTGCACCGGGAAGAAGCGCTGCCGCCCCGGCACCAGGAAAGGCAGACTGATGCGTTCACCTCGCAGCAGCGCTGGCCAATGCTGGCGCACCGCGGCGTCGAAGCCCGTGTCGATCACCGCATCCGGAGCCAGCTCAAGCCGACGATGACGCAGCTCACTGGCGGCATCTTCTTTCCAGGCGATGGACACCGACTCGCCACTGGCGTCGACGTCAGCGGTTTGCCCACTACGGCTGTCCTGCAGCGAATAGCCCCGGGCCTGCGGGCGGGCGCTGGCCGGCAGATGCTTGCGGGCGAAGGGGCGGCCATCCGGGCACTGATAGAGCACCCAGCGCTCGGCACCCTCCGATGGGCCGCGCCGCCAGTGCACTTCACGATAGAGCAGATCGCCCTGCGCCGAGGTGGCCACGCCCTCGTTGCGCAGCCAGGGCGCCGCCAGCGCGGCATGGGGCAGGCACAGCAGCAGCCAGGCAGTGCGCATGGTGTTCATCCGGTCGGGAGGCTCAGGTCATACGGCGGGCGCGGCTGCTTGGATGCACAGTGCCTGCTGCATCCAATGGCCGCCCCTGCGCGTAGAGAGGACAGACCTTCACCTGCCCGCCGCTCACGCAGATGTACCCTGACGCTGCCAGCACCCTCCTCAACTTCGATACCGCACGCACCGTGTCCAGTTCCCAGCAGCCCAGCAGCGAGCCGACGAACTGGGCCGATGACATGGACAGTGTGGCGCGGCTGCGCGACCGCGACTGTTTCATGCGGATCTATGACTACTTCATGCCGCGGCTGTGCGTGTATCTGCGTGGCCTGGGGGCACCCGACGCCGTGGCCGAGGAAATGGCGCAGGAGTGCCTGCTGCGCCTGTGGTTGCGGGCGGCCGAGTATGATGCGGCCCAAGGCGCGCTGAGTACCTGGCTGTACCGGATCGCGCGCAACCTGCATATCGACCGCATCCGTCGAGAGCGCAGCTGGATGCAGGTGCAGGCAGCGGTGGAAGACGCCGCGGCCGTGGACATGATCGAGCGCAGCAGCGCCGAGCAGTTCGCCGACCAGGCGCGCCTTCGCCAGCGCATCAACGAGCTGCCCGCCGTGCAGGCGAGGCTGGTGCGGATGTCCTATTTCGAGGCGAAGAGCCACAGCGAGATTGCCCAGGCGCTGGGCATGCCGCTGGGAACGGTAAAGTCACACCTGCGACGTGCGTTCCTGCAACTGCAGGCCAAAGTGGGAGGTGCGCTGTGAATCCGCATCACCACCTGCACGAATCCACGCTGATGAGCTATGCCGCCGGCGCGCTGCCGGCGCCGTTGAGCATCGTGGCCGGTGCCCACCTCGAGCAGTGCCCCCACTGCCGGCAGCGCCTGCGCGATGCCGAGGCGATCGGCTCGGTGCTGCTGGAGCAGACCCAACCGCCCGCGGCCGACGCGCGTCGCGAGCAGTTGCGCGAGGCCATGCTGGTGCAGCTGGCCTCGGACGCGCCGAGCGCCATCGCCGGAGCCAGGCGCCCGGTGCCGAGGGAGCGGCCCGAGGCCGATCCGGACCATCTGCCAGCCTCGTTGCATCCTTACTTCGGCGCTTCGCTCAGTGCCCTGCGCTGGCGCTGGATGGCGCCCGGCGTGCACTGCATCAGGGCTGAGCAGATGCCCTCGCTGATCATGCTGAAGATTGCCCCGGGCAAGTGCCTGCCTATGCACAGCCATGGCCGCAGCGAACTGACCCACATCCTGCGGGGCTCGTACAACGACGCGCTGGGGCTGTTCGCGCCGGGCGACATGGCGGACCTGGACGAGGAGGTGGAGCATCAACCGGTAACTGCCCCGGGTGTTCCCTGCATCTGCGTTTCAGCGCTGGACGCGCCGTTGGTGTTCAGTGGCTGGCTGGCGCGGAAGATCCAGCGTTTCGTGAAACTCTAGCGTGGGTGCGACCATGGCCGGGAAAGGTGCGTTGAGGATTCTGTTGACCGGTGCCTCGGGCCTGGTCGGGCAGGGCGTGGCGTTGGCCTGCCAGCGCTCGCCGCAGGTCGGCCATCTGGCCGCGCTGGTGCGGCGCCCGGGCAGCCTCAGCGGAGCGGGTAGGGAGCTGGTTGTTCCTGACTTCCTGCATATCCAGGGGCGCTCGGATGAACTGGCCGGGTTCGACGCATGCTTCTACTGTGCCGGTGCGCCACCGGTCGGCACGGCTGAGGCCGAGTATCGACGCGTGACCCGGGACATCACGCTGGCGGTGGCCCGCGCCTGGGCAACTGCGAATCCCGAGGGATGTTTCCTGTATGTATCCGGTGCCGGCGCGGATCCACAGAGCAGATTGATGCCGTTGAGGATCAAGGGCGAGACCGAGGTGGCATTGCAGGCCCTGCCGATGCGCTCGGTGATGCTGCGCCCGGGGGGCGTCCGGCCGGTGCCGGGAACCGGCACGCGTCACGGCTTGCTCAAGCCCCTGTACTGGGGTGGCGCGCCGTTGATGAAGCTGGCCGGCGCCGTTGCGCCGTCGTTGATGACCAGCAATCTGGCGCTGGGCCAGGCGATGATCGCACTGGCCGGGCGGGAGCATCCGCCGGGCACGGTGGAATGCGCGGACATCAACCGGATCGCTGCTGGCGCGCGCGATCCGGCGTCCTGATCTCAGAGTGGCACCGTCTCCAGCGCGGTGCGCACCGCAGTCGCCAGGTCACTGCGGGTAAACGGCTTCGGCAGCAGTGCAACGGCCCGTCCCTGGCTGCCCACCTGGTCGTGGTCGCGCGGATAGCCCGACGTGAACAGGACGGCGACTTCCGGCCAGCGTTCACGGACTTCACGCACCAGCTCCCAGCCCGACATGCCGGGCATCACTACGTCAGAGAACAGCAGGTCCACTTTGGTATCAGGGCGTTCCAGCAGCCGCAGTGCGGAGGGGCCGTCGTGGGCTTCCAATACCCGGTAGCCCAGCAGCCGCAGTGCATCCACCGTGTGGGCGCGGACATCGTCGTTGTCCTCGGTCACCAGGATGGTTTCCTCGCGCGGCGAGTAGCCCGCCAGGCCGGTCTGCGGGGGACGCGCTTCGGAGGGCAGGGCCAGCGGTGAGCGCGGGAACATCATGGTGATACTGGTGCCGCCGCCTTCCACCGAATCGATCAGTACGTGGCCGCCTGACTGCTTGACGAACCCGTGCACCATCGACAGGCCCAGGCCGGTGCCACGGCCAACCTGCTTGGTGGTGAAGAAGGGTTCGAAGACCCGGGCGAGCGTCGCCGCATCCATGCCGTGGCCGTTGTCGCGCACCCGCAGCATCACGTACTCGCCCGGCGTTGCATCCGGGAACAGTGCGGCGTAGTCGTGGTCGAGGTGGCTGTTGTCGACCTCGATCACCAGTCGGCCGCCGTGCGGCATCGCATCGCGGGCATTCACCGCCAGGTTCAGTACAGAGGCCTCCAGCTGGCTGACGTCGATCTCGACACACCAGATGTCCTCGGCGCTGCGGATCTCCAACTGCACCAGCTCACCCAGCGCACGCTGCAGCATGTCGTGCATGTCCAGCAGGCGCTCGTTGAGGTTGGCGGCCTGGCTGCGCAGCGGCTGGCGGCGGGCAAACGCCAGTAGGCGCTGGGTCAGGCTGGCGGCACGGCCCACCCCCTTCAGCGCATTGTCCAGCGCACGGCCCACCAGCGCACCGGCCTCGCCAGCCCTTTCACTGAGCAGCATGGCGTGCTCGACATTGCCGGAAATGACGGTCAGGATGTTGTTGAAATCATGTGCGATGCCGCCGGTGAGCTGGCCGACCGCCTCGATTTTCTGTGACTGGCGCAGCGCATGCTCAGCCTGCACGCGCGCGGTGGTTTCCACGGCCTCGGAGACCAGAGCGGTGACCACCCCTTCCGTATCGAGCAGTGGACGGAACGAGAAATCGAAGCTGCGCCGCCCGGTCGGGAGTTCCAGTTCCAGCGCATGCAGTGAACTGCGGCCCTGTACGGCTGCGGCCACGGCCCGATCGATCAGCGCGCTGATGCCCTCGGTGGTGCCGAACCAGACCGATTCGGCGAAGCGTTGGCCAACGACGTCCTTCTTGTCTGCCAGCACCGCGGCCAGTGACGCGTCATTGGCATCGACCACGCGTCCGGACAGATCCAGCAGCACCTGGTGCTGGAAACTGGATTCGAAGATCGCCTGCAGGCGCCGCTTGCTGGCGCGCAACTCGGCCGTGCGTGCCTGTACCTGCTGCTCGAGCAGCTGGTTGTCTTCGCGCAGGGCCAGCTCGGCCTGTTTCAGCAGCGAGACGTCGCTGCCCAGGCAGATATACCCGGCCACGCTGCCATCGGCGGCATGCTCAGGCACGCAGTCCATCTGCACGAATCGTGATTCGCCACTGCGATGGATCAGTTCGACCTGGAAGCGGGTGCGCTCGCCCTGCAGTACGCGTTCCAGGCTGGGCAGGGCGTGCTCGAAGGCGGAAATGCCGCTGACATCCCGAGCCGGCCGACCCAGCAGTTCTGCAAGGCTGAATCCATGCCAGTCCAGGAACGCCTTGTTGGCAAACCGGTAGCGATGGTCCTTGTCCAACTGGGCGATCAGCGCCGGGACGGCATCGGTCACCTTCTGCAGCTGGGCCTGGCTTTCGTTCAGCGCGGCCTGCGCATTGGCCAGCTGGGTGCGCTCGTGCGCCTCCTGGCGAGCGCGGCGGATGGCGTCGGGCAAGCGTTGCAGGCGTTGCTTCACCACGTAGTCGCGGGCGCCGCGCGTGAGTGCCTGTACCGCCAGTTCCTCGGTCAGGGTGCCGGAAACAAAGATGAAAGGCGTCTGCGGCACGCGCTCGCGCGCCAGGGCAAGTGCTGCGTCACCATCGAAGCCTGGCAGGACATGATCGGCGAGGATCACGTCGAACGGGCGGTTTTCGATGGCCTCGATGAACGCGTTGCGGGTCCACAGGCGCTCGGCCTCGAAATCGAGGCCGGCACGCTGCAGCTGGGCGCTGATCAGCTCCGCATCAAGCGCGCTGTCCTCCAGCATGAGGATGCGCAGGCGCTCGCTGCGGCGCGATCCATCACGCATTGCGCTGCCCCGAACCGTTGGGCCGATGCGGTGGCGGCTGGTTGGTGATGCCCCAGAACATGCCCAGGCCCTGGATGGCGTCGAAGAATTCCTTGAAGTCGACCGGCTTGACCACGAATGCGTTGACGCCCAGTTCGTAACTGCGCACCAGGTCCTGCTCTTCGCGCGAGGAGGTCAGCATCACCACCGGCGTGCTGCTCAGGTACGGGTCGCCACGGACCTGCTCCAGTACCTCCAAGCCATTGACTTTGGGCAGCTTCAGGTCCAGCAGCACGACCACCGGGCCGCCGTGCATGGCACCGGCGAACTTGCCTTCGCAGCGCAGGTAATCCAGCGCTTCGGCGCCGTCGCGTACATGGATGACATCGTTCAACAGCTGGCAGCGCTCAAGCGCGGCCATCGTCAGCTCTGCATCCTTGGGGCTGTCCTCTACCAGGAGGATCGGCCGCAGGTCCCTCATGGGTGTTCTCCTGTGGAGCGGGGTAGGGTGAAGTGAATGGTCGCGCCCTTGCCGGGCTCGCCCTCGGCCCAGGTACGGCCGCCATGGCGGCCGATGATGCGGCGTACGTTGGCCAGGCCGATGCCGGTGCCTTCGAATTCTTCCACATGGTGCAGGCGCTGGAACACACCGAACAGCTTGTCGACGTAACGCATGTCGAAGCCGCAGCCGTTGTCGCGCACGAAGAAGTGATCTTCGTCGTCGCTGCGGTCGTGCCCAATCTCGATCATCGCGTGCTCACGCTCGCGGGTGAACTTGATCGCGTTGGCCAGCAGGTTCTGCCATACCAGGCGAAGCATCGTCGGGTCGGCTTCCACCTCCGGCAGCGGCGCGAGCGTCCACTGCACGTCGCGGCCGGCGTAATCCAGCGCCAGGCTCCGGCGCACGTCCTCGGCCAGCGCAGCCATGTCCAGCCGCACCCGCCCCAGCGTGGAGCGTCCCATCTGCGAGAAGCTGAGCAGGTCATCCACCAGTGTGCCGGCGGACTTTGCCGAATCGACGATCGTATCCAGGAAGCGGCGCTCGGTCTCGTTGAGGCGGTCGCCCGCCGAGCTGCCAAGCAGCTCCGAATAGCCCACGATGTGGCGGAAGGGGGCGCGCAGGTCGTGGCTGACCGAATAGGAAAAGGCTTCCAGTTCCTTGTTGCTGCGCAGGAGCTGCTCGTTCAGTTCCGCCATCTCCTCGGCCTTGCGCAGCACGATATCGACGATGGCCGTGCGCATCTCGTGTGCCGCATCGCAGTCGGCGTCGGTCCACGGCAGGCTGCGCTGCCGCACGGTCTCTTTCCAGGCGTCGAAGGAGCTCCGCGGGGAGAGTGCGACGCCGGGCGCTGCGGTCTTGCGGGGGTCTCCCCCCCAGCGCACGGTTCGCACCACCTCCGGCCGGAACCACATCAGGTAGCTGTCATGCAGCTGCGAAATGGACACTGCCAGCAGGCCGCTGGCTACATCGGCCAGGTGCGCGGCAGGCGACCAGTCGGCGGCAAGGTGGTCGGTGCAGTAGGTTTCCTGCCCGGCCTGCCGGGTAGCCAGCCAATCGGCCAGGGCCAGCACGTCGCTGGCCGGTGGGCACTCACCCACGCGCATGCAGTCGCCCTTGTGCACGATGGCAGCCCCGGCCGCGCCGGTCAGCGACAGCAGGCTGCCTTCGTCCTGGCGCAGGGCCGCCATGAATTCTTCGTCGCCGGCCATGCGGCCCAGCAGCTTGACCAGTATCGAGCGACGCGCGACGCGTTCTTCAATCGCGAGCGCGCGCTCCTTCAGTGCAATCTGCAGCGACAGGATCTGGCCCATGAACTCGCAGGCGGTACGCACGTGGTAGGGCAGGCGGCGTGGCTGCACGGTGTGGCAGGACACCAGGCCCCATAACCGCCCCTCATGTACCAGTGACACCGACATCGACGCCCCGGTCCCCATGTTGCGCATGTACTGAAGATGCACGGGGGACACGCTGCGCAGCACGGCCAGGCTCAGGTCGGTCGGTGGCGCCTCGCGGTGGTCTTCGGCCCGCATCAGCGGGGTAGGGGTATAGTTGTTGTCCGCGATCAGGCGCACCCGGTTCCGGCGGTACAGTTCGCGGGCCTGTGCGGGAATGTCCGACTCGGGAAAGCGCAGGTCCAGGTAGGACGGCAACAGGCCATTGCCATCTTCGGCCACCACGATGCCATTCCAGCCAGCATCGAATTGATAGACCAGGGTGCGGTCAAAGCCGGTGAGCCGCCGCATGTGCGCGGCCGCAAGCCTGCACAGGTCTTCCACCGTCGCTGCCGATTCAATGCCGGTCATCAGCTCGCGGATGGCTGGATACAGTTCTTCCAGCGAACCGGGCTGGCCGGGAACCGGCGCCTCCAGCTCGACCAGAAGATCCGTGGCGGAGCGGTGCACCAGCAGCTGATGGCGGCCGTGCCCATCCAGGTGCACGGCACCGACATGCGCGCTGCTGCCCACCGTCGCCTGTTGCAACACGCCCTGGAACGGTGCCAGCACGCCGCCCAGCACTTCACTGACGTGCTGCATCAACGGTTCGCCGAACTGTTTCAGCAGCCCGGGGTGGCTGATGGCGCGCTCGCGTACCTGCAGGGACTGCGGTTCAACGACCAGAAGCACACCGTAGGGCTGGATCGCGCCGGGGGTGTGGATCGGTTCGCGCGCGCAACGGGACAGGGCAGTGTCGTGCGCGGATTCGGCAAGAGGCGTCAAGGGCGGGACTCATGATTCGTGGATGGCTGGAACGGCCCAGCACTGCATCCGGTGTGCATGGATGGTGAAGCAAAAGCGTGCCGCCGCATACCACCACGTGAATGTGAAGGGCCTTTCATTCAAACCTGAATTCTTCATCTACGCAGCGACGGATGAACTGGAAGGCGTCTGTCGCGCCCCTGCATGCCTGCGCGCGCTCCTGGCCACTTAAAACGAGGGCATCCAGTTCCTCCCGCTCGCGTCTCCAGTATTCGGCCACACCGAGGTTGGAAGGGCGCAGGTGGCGCGCTCCGTACCCGGCATGAAGCTGCAACGCAGCGGCCATCTTCAACAGCACGGCCGCCCCCAGCGTCGAGCCCTCCGCTACGTAGCGCCAGCCCAGAACGGTCGCGTTCGAGAACACATGCGGCTGCGGTTGCCAGGCATGGGGTGCCGGCATGGAAGCGCCGAGGTCGCGAAGATCCTCCTCGATCAGCGGCAAGCGGGTCGCGCCCGGATCCTGCATCCGGTACAGCGGCGCAACAGCGCTATGGAAGTGCCATTGCACGCGCAGGAAGCAGAGGTAACGCTGGCGCGACGCGAAGATGTGTTGCTGCAACAGGTGCTGGTCGAGGCGATCGTGGGCCGCTCGAGTGTGCGCTTTCAGGGCAGCGCTGAGGGCCATGGGGTGATCGGGCTGTGCTGGCAATATGGATGTAGGCATCGGCGCGCACCCTAGCAGATTTCGATGCGGAGGCCGGTGCAGGTTTCGCGGCCAGCACATCTGCGCTGCACGCCGGCTAGACAGCGGCTGCCCTACGGTGACTGCAATTCCAACAGATGCCACGCCCGTGAACCTGCAGACCGCACCCGCGCCCCAGTACCGTATGCTCCCTGACAGCTGCCAATTTGAATTGCTGGATGTGGATGCACTGCAGGATCCAGCCAGTGGCCGGCTGCTGCACCTGTACTCGCTGGTAGCGCGTTGCCTTTCCTGCGAGACGATCTTCAAGGCAGAAGAAGGGCAGGGCCTGGTCAGCCATACTGCAGCGCGAGTGGTGCGGTGCCCCACCGGTTGCGGGCAGCAGGCGTTCAAGCCGGCCCTGCTGCGGACCTGGTGCCCACAGGCCGTGGCCCAGGCCTGAACGCTGGATCCGCGTGTCACAGCAGCCCTGGATTGGCCCGCCAGACGGCGAAGTTGAGCGCCGAGGCGAACAGGATCCAGGCGAGGTAGGGAAGCAGCAGCACTGCCGCGGCCGGGCGGGTACGCGCAAACGCGACGATCGTCGCGCACACCAACACGATCAATACAAGAATGTCGGCGAAGGCAAGCGCGCCCAGCTTCCAGCCGAAGAACAGCCAGCTCCACAGTGCGTTGACGGCCAACTGCACCAGATAGAGCAGCAGCGCGGGTCGTGCTCCGCGCCAGCCACGTTCGCGCCAGGCCAGCCACGCGGCAACCGCCATCATGGCGTAGAGCAGCGTCCACACCGGACCAAAGACGCTGGCCGGTGGCGCCCATGCCGGAAGCGTGAGGGTAGCGTAGAAGCTTGCCGCGGACGTGGACGCCCATGCCCCCAGCGTGGCCGCGACGAAAGTGATTGCCACCCATCCCAGAAATCCGGAAACCTGTGAACTCCGCTTCATAGCGTGCAGCTCCCTGATGCTTGTGCTGCCTGTCTACGCACAGAGGCAGCGAATGGATGCAGGCTGTCGGCCTTCAATCTGAAGAACCGACGGCACCCGCTCCCTGGCTCGCTGGCAGCAGGGAAGGTCGCTGGTCAAACCACTCCCTTGCTTTCGCGAGGTGCCATTGGCGCTGGTCACCGTCCAGCTCGATGCCCGCACCCAGCAGCCCCCAGCGCAGGTAGAGATCACCGCGCTTGCGCTGGTCGAGCAGATCCAGCCGCGCGCGTACCGAAAGCCGATCGTTCTCGGCCTGCAGTCCATCGATGATCAGATGGCCCGGGCGCCAGCGCAGCGTCGCCCGTGCCTGCACCTGGCCGGAATCCAACAGCGACAGGGTCCAGCGCGGGTAGTCGGTACGCTCTGCGAACAGTGCAAGCAACGGGCGGGCATCGCTGAGATCCAGATCCGTGGTGGCATCGACCTGGAAAGGCGACTGCGCGTCGATGCGGCCACGCTTGAAGGCCACGCGGCCTTTCCATGCGCTTGCCCGCTCTGCGCCCGCCACCTGCACATTGCGAAGTTCGACGGTGGTGCCGGACAGATCGAAATGACGCTGATTGAAGTCACCGCGGCGCAGTGTTGCCTTCACGTCGACGTCGCCGCCCATGTCCAGCCCTGCCACCTTGGCGCTGGCATTGCGCCCCAGCAGCCGGGCAGTGCCATGGCCGACGCGTCCATCGGTGTCGAGCGTGGCATCGCCGCTCAGGCTGCCGGTGCCACGGAGCAGCCGCACCTGCGGCGAGCCCAGGTAACGGTTGTAGGCGGCCAGGTCGGGAATGGTTGCCTGGCTGAATCGCAGGTGCGCGCGGACACCCTTGCGCAGCTCCTGCAGGCGACCATCGCCGCTCAGGTCCAGGGCCAGATCACGGCCGTCGAACAGGCGCACATCCTTGGCATCGGTTGGCCGTGCAGTGAATCGTGGCAGCCGGACAGCCAGCTGTGCCTGGCTGGGGCTGCCGGCCTTCAGTTCGCCATGGGCGCTGGCCGTGCCCGCCAGTCGTACGCCGGCGACTTCGGCCACGGCTTCGGCGGCCGGAATGTCCACAGTGCTGCCTTCGATCAGTTCGCCGTTGCGCACGCGCAGATCCGCTTTCAGCGTGCCACCGCCGTCCAGCTGCAGCCACGGCTTGCGAACGAACAGGGCAGGGATCCAGTTGAGCGAAGTGAACGTCCATTCGCCGCGCACGGTACCAGAGCTGCGTTCCAGCAGCTGGGCGGGCTGCTGGAAGGGGATGTCCCGGCCACGGACGTGCAGATCCGCATCCACTTCACTGCCTGAGCCGGGTTTGGGCGGCAGGCGGGCCTGCAGGCGCAGGTCGTTGGACACATTGAGCTGCAGCGCCAGCACGCCGCGATTGGGGGCACCATCACCCAGGTAGAGCGGCACCTGCCAGATGGCGCGGTCCCCGGGCTGCAGCTGGCCGTCGATCAGGTGCAGCGCCAGCTGCAGGCGTCCGGGCACGGGGGCGCTGGAGATCTTCGGCGTTGTGGCATCCGTGTCCATGCGCAGGCCCTGGCTGCGGGCGTCGACCTCAAGCTGGGCATGCAGCAACTTCAACTTGGCCAGACCGGGCGCCTGGTCCCGATAGTGGCGCGGATAGCTGAAGCGCGCGGTGAGATCCATGTCGCCCAACAGCTGCACGCCGTCAAAACTGGTGTCCGCATCGCTGAACGCCACCTCGGATTCGAAGAGCTCCGACGGCCCGCCGCGCAGCTGCTTGAGAAAGCCCACCGTACCCCGGCCCTTGCCAATGATCAGCAACTTGCCAAAGCGTGCGCTGCGGATGCTGTCGCTGTGGATGGCGTCGAAACGGAGCGTCCAGCCGCGGTCGCTGCGCGGTGGTGGCGGGATGGCTTCTTCGACGCGGCTGATCTCGGCGGAAACCCCCGTCGCCTGCAAGCGCGGAACCCGCACCTCGCGCTGGAACAGGGGCAGCACCGCCAACCGGGCGCTGGCGCGCTCGGCATGCAGCACGTAGACCGTGTGGTTCACGTGGCCGCGCATGTGCACGTTCCAGGCGATGACATGGCCGGGCAGCAGCGTGATGGCCGGGCCGGTGGTCATCACGAACTTGTGCGGCTTGCGGTTGGTGACCTGATCGAACAGCGGGGTATTGAGGAAGATGTTGCCGGCCAGCAGGTACAGCAGGTAGATGCCCAGCAGGACGTACGCGGGAACGCGCCACCGTCGAAGCCGCTGCGGGATGTGCACGGAAACAGGAGACATCTACTGCTCTGAGGGCCGGAATTTCCACAACTATTGCGGAGCCGATGGCGGTGGCGCGTGAAGCAGCTACGGGGCAGGCGCTGGATTCTGGTAGTGTCCGGCCTGGTCACCACCACAGATCTGCAGGAGACGCATGGAGATCCGGCCCGCCCGTGCAGGCGATTTCGACGCGATGTGGGGCATGTTCAAGGCGGCCATTGCGGCGCAGGATGCGCTGCCTTTTGCCTCCTCTTTTGAGGTCGAAACCTTTCGCGCGCATTGGTTCCTGTCGCAGACACCTTATGTGGCCGTTCTGCAGGGCCGGGTGGTGGGCATGTACAAGATGGGCCCGAACTTCCCTGATCTGGGGGCGCATGTGGCGAGCGCCACGTATGTGGTGGATGTTTTCGCACAGGGGCAGGGCGTGGGCCGGGCCTTGGTGGAACACAGTCTGGAACGGGCGAGGGCGGAAGGATTCCTCGCCATGCAGTTCAATTACGTGGTCAGTACCAATGCCCCGGCGGTGGCGCTGTACAGGAAGCTGGGGTTCGAGGTGGTCGGTACGTTACCCAAGGCGTTCCGGCATGGGACGCTGGGTCTGGTGGATGTCTTTGTGATGCACAGGTTCCTGTGATGCGATGCGTCCGCCGCGCGTGGTCGGCGATATCCAGCCGAGCTGGCTGCACAATTCCTGAGGATGTCCCTTGAATCCATTGGTACAGTTTTTGCTGAGTCTGCTGGCGGGCGCGTTCCTCTTTCTGTTGGCTGTGGGGCACGACTACTGGAAGCGCCTGCGTTGGCTCTTCGGATGGGATCCCAATCTGGGCCATGAATCTGCAGACAAGCTCATTTCCATCGCCAACAGGACGGTGCTGGTGACGGCCGCCTTGCTGTTGGTTTGGGCGGTGACAGGCCCATCCCCGTACCGGAGGAACTGGGAGATGGAGGTTTGGGGTTTGCCGGCCGGCACGTTGATTGCGTATGTGGCGCTCATCCTCAGCGCATCGACGCGGTCCCGCGCCTAGATGGCATGGAGCTCGCCGGCATGGAACGGCCCAATAGCGTGACGCGTCACGACCAGTGAGTGGCTACGGCTGGGGTGCCAGAACGCGCTCCTGAGGCCTCGGTTGTTGGTGCCGAATCGGCGAAAGCGCTCTTGCCAGGCTGGCGTGCAGCCACGGCAAGATCAGCGGCAAAACTACGCCCGCAAAGCCGTCTTTACTCGCCACTGTCAGATCCGCAAGATCCTTTGCCATTCCTGCAGAGGTTGAGGGAAGCCCAAAGGGCGGTTGGCAGTGATCGAATCACTGACAATCAGGCCGGCGCCTGGAGTGGATCAGGGGCGTGACTGGTGAAGCCTGGATCGGGCAATGGCGTAATGAACATAATATACATTATGCGAAATCATGGATCGACCGAATCCGGGCCTTCGTCTCCTCCGCATGGCAATGGCTGGGCCTCTGGCTCGGCTCTTGCCTGCGTCCTCAGTCCCCGGCCAAGGATGAGATCGCGGCATGATTGAGTTCGACCCGCACCACCGTATTGACTTGACCGGCCCTTGGGCCGGTTTTTCTTTCCTCGGTGATCGCCTGATCACGCCTGAAGGACGCGAGCTGCTGCCGGAAGATCTGGCCTGGCTGTCGCTCACCGCCTGCCAAGCGCAGGAATGGCGCCGGATGATGGAAGCTGCACGTTCGGCGCCAGATTCCCATTGCTCAATACGTGGGAACAATCGTGCTGCAGTCGCGTGGGATCATCCTGCCACTGTCGTCAATCTGCGGGACGTGGTGAGCCGGCGTAAACAGCGGTCGGCGGTGGCGATGGCTGGTCCTGGCGCCGAGCCACCCGCAGCAGACCTACCGGCACCGGGGCCAAGGCGCCGCGAGCGCGTGTGAAGCGTTTCCGTAGGGGCGCTGCCCCTACACCCCGGTTCATTGCTCGCGGCAGCGCAGCCATTCGCCCTTCGCATTTCGCAACTGTTCCCAGCCGTTGTTCAGGCGGCGCATTGCGGTGCCCCCCATACAGGCAGCGCCCAGCTGCTTTGCCTCATCGCTCCCGTAAGCCGGCATGCGAACAATCTCGCTCGATGGCGTTGGTAGCCCTTGACGGCGCGCCTCGCCCTGTATCAGGGATCGCTCAATTTCCGCGCAATAGAGCCGGACGCGCGGATCTAGGTGTTGTTGGCATTTCAGCGGCTCAGCGCCAAGGTTGCTCGCCTTCGGTGTTGGCGGCGTGTACCTGGGCAGTGGCTGTGGGCCGGTGGCCGAACGTAGTTGTTGCGCATGCGCAGGTGCCCACAGAAGCAGTAGAGCCAGAATTAGGCCTGATCGAATGTCCATTTCGCCCCCAAGGTTCGGAGGCATGGTATCTCATTGCGAAAATCAGAAGCTCGCCGGATAAGGCGGCGATTCGGGGAACGTGCCCATTGGGCGCTTGCCAACCTCAACGAGCGCGTGCGGAGACGGTTCACGCGTGCTGGATGGTTCGGACTGAGCGACACTCCGGGCCGGATCATCCCGACGCGGGTCAGCCTCCTGTCGGGGTGCCCGATAGGGATTGTAGGCCGGGCCATCGCGCGCGATCGCCACGCACACTGGGACCGAAATACTGGCCTTGGTGCCCTGCTCGGTCACGCACGTGCAGGTGGTGTCCTGCTCAGTCGTGCCGGATGCCATGCAGTACAGCTCAGGCTGCGACTGCACTGTGCGCTCATCGAAGGCGGGCGCCGACCAAGGCTGAAACTCGACTCGCGGCTTGTGCTTCGCCACGTATTCTTCGCGGGAGAGGGGCCGTGCCGCCGCCATGCCCGCGCCCAAGGGCGCCAGGGCAGCGGCGGTCGGCAAAGCACCGGCCCCCTGCTCTTCCTTCTTGGGTGATGCGGTGGAAGGCTTGACGACGAAAATCCAGATCAGCCACAGGCAGACAATCAGCGTTACTGCCATAGATAGGCCCTGCCAAACACGCTTGGGCACTTTGAACTTGTGGCTGGCTGTATGGAGCGTGGCGCTGCGATAGCGCTCATACAGTGCCTTCGGGTAAGACCATATTTCTTCCTCAGCCTTATCGCGCACACGCTCGTCATACGGATCTGGCTGGACACGCGACCACGTAAGCACGCCTGCGCGTTGCATACCAAACGTACGGTTCATGTGAGTATGCGAGCCAATCAGGCTCCGCACCTGGTGGTGAATCTTGCTCGGCCACTGGGTGATGAAAACCAAGTCGAAACCACGGTGGCGATGCGTGGACATTGAGCGAATTCGAGGATCGTCGGATTCACCGGGCTTGCCGGTGGATGGGAACAGCCTCCCGTAACGCTCCAGCCCCTGCGTGTTGCCATCAGAATGAGCTTCGTCGTACAGCACGAACGAACCATCCGGAAGCTGGGTCCAGTCGTTGTGTTCTGGAAGCTTTTCAAGCCATGGGAAGGCTTGCGGATTCTCGTCGGTCGTAGCCCCCGCGATGTTGGTAAAGAAGCGCCGCGGCTGCGCCTTGCCCTCTTTGACCTGCTGCTGGTTCTGCTCATAGAACTCGTGAGCCATCGACATGGCACGCAGGGTTTTACCGTTGCCCGGTTGTCCGGAAATGAGATACATCATTTGGAAGCCGCCTTCTGTACAGCCACCTTGCCTGCGTCAATCACAACGCGGGTGACGATGGCAGAGCCAATGAGGGTGATCGCCTCCCCTGCTCCCGCCATCAGCATGACGTTAGCCAGGTCGGCGGCGATGCCCGACCATTTCTGCGTAATCAGATTAAGTGCGCCTTTCACCAGCGGGAGCAATGCTGCACCCGTCGCGAGGCCAAGGCCGGCGCCGGTGAGTACACGAGCAAGAGAGTTGCCCAACAGTTGGACAAGGAACGCTGCTAACCAGGGCATTATTTGCGCACTCCCGCGACGATGTAAGCCGCTGCGATGCCAGCGCAGGCGATGACAAGACCTCGAATCATCAGCGCGAAGTCACAGAGCGGCTTGAACTCAAAATTGACACTGGTGCTGATGCCTCCCAATGCGACTGTCACGACCTTGGTGGCTGGGCAAGACCCATTGCCTAGACCGCTGGACCACTGGCCCAAGTAGCTGCTCGGGATGGGAGGGTCCATGTAAGGCATCGGAACGTCACCCGGATACTGCGGATCGCCCGGAAGGCTGGGGTTCTCACCGCCATCACCGGGCCCGCCATCGCCGTCCCCATCGCCATCACCGTCACCTTCACCGTCACCGTCCCCTTCTCCGTCACCGCCGCCGTCACCACCACCTGAACCACCGTCGCCGCCACCGTCGCCTCCGCCATCACTACCGCCATCACCATCCCCGCCACCAGTCTCGCCACCAGTACCGCCACCATCATCTCCACCGCCGTCCCCTACAGGTTTCGGCTCCGGAGCATCCGACTCAGTACAGGTCCCACCTGTCGGTGAATATCCGATTCCGGAGGTGGCCTCAGCATCGAGCGAACTGGAATACATACAGCCCTTGTGGCAAACGTTCACAGTGGCAGCAGTGCCACCACCTTGCCAGCCAAGCTCGTAAGGTCGGGCGCTACAGCGCTCACCGAAGTAGTACTTGCCGCACTCAGTGTCGCCAATTCCGGGAATGCGGGCATAGCAGCGAAAGTAGGTTGGATTCTGACCCACAGCCGGACAACCGAGCTTCTCCGCCTTGCCCGGCATTCCGTAGCGCTGCTCAAGCGATGAAGCCGCTTCGTCTTCCTTAGCCTTGCACTCAGAGAAGGCAATGCCCTGATCGCAACCAGCTGGAATCTGCCCCGTCTCCCAGGTGGCATTGGTACCGCACATGCCGTACCCCGACGACTGTGCGTGAGCCACTGGGGCAATGCCCATGGACGAAGCCCATGCGAGGATGATGACGAGCCAGCGCACCTCAATCACCAAACGCGATGTAGAGCGCAGCACTACCTACGCAGAGAACGAATAGACCGAGCATGACAGCCCCCGATGAAAAGGGGCCGGATTGCCCGGCCCCGTGTTACAGCGATCAACCGAAGATCGCGCCCTTGATCCACTTGAAGCCGACCGAGATCGCGGCCGGTGCCAGTTTGGCAGCACCGATCAGGCCGATGGTGGCCGCCAGAGTGCCAAGAATTTCCAGTGCTGCAGTTGCGTCGAGATTCATATTGCTACCCCTTGTCGTTAGTTGCGGATGGTTCTGCCTAACTGCTTGTATGCCCACGCCACGGCGAAACACACTGCGACCATGGACAGAATTCCCGACACTTCGGCAGTGGAAAGGTCGGGAATCTCGGTGCGCGGCACGAATCCAGCCTGCTCACAGGTGCCGGTCTGCTGGTTGAATTGCAGGCATTCGTAGACGTACCGCGCCATGACTTAGGCCTGCGCTGCCGGGCGCGGTGCAGCCTTCTGCAGCGGGCGCAGAACCGTGAACTTGCTCAGGGTTGCAACGCCCTTGTTGACCTGCAGCATGGCCGGGACGTCGAGCTCGTACTCGCCCGCCTGATAGCCCGGCTGACCCTTGTCCAGGCGCACATCGAACGGATAGGCGAAACCGTCCGCCTCCAGCTTGGCGCGCTGCTTGCGGGTGGTGAATTCAACGTTCTCGTTGCGGTCGTTGGTGAAGCTTCCGCCACGCTCGTTGATCTGCGAATCCAGTACGGTGACCTTGATCATTTCGTTACCCCTTTGAGGTTGGTTGTACGGCCGCGATTTCGGGCCAGTGCGCTGCTGTGTCACCTGTGACCCACTTCGGCAGCGATGGCGAAGTGCAGGATTCGATTACCGACCGCAGGGACTGATCGTCCGGGCAGTTCTTGGCGATGAAATTGAGGGCCGCGCCGTACTGGCGGCGGATGTGGCGGCGAACGCTCTTCCAAGTCGCTTCAACGGCGGCTTTCGTGATTTCGATGCGCGTGGCGACACAGCGCAGAAAGGACAGGACCGGATAAGCCCCGAGCAGGTAGGAGGCCGGATCGCGCAGAATGTCGAGCGGCAGTTCCTTGCGATTGGAGTTGCGGAACTGCGCCTCATAGCGCACCCACGGCGAACTCTTATCGCCCTGCTCCCTGCCCTTCTCGTAGACCCGCAGCTGCTTTTCCGACTTCTTTCCGCCCACATAGAACGTCTTGCCGTCGCCGCTGTCGTAGTCGTCCACCAGCTGCGCCTTGGGGCGCTGACCACGGTTGTCGAAGTCGCCATTGGCGTACCACTTCTGTGCCATGCGCAATGGGTAATCGCCCACCAGGTCATCGGCGCACACATCGACACGGGTGATCCTCCCGGCGCAGCTTTCGAGCTTCGCTCGAAGCTCCAGCCACCGCTGCGCATGGCCGCAGCGCGCTGCGCTAATCGCCTTGCATCCATCGCCGGTAAGTTCGATGCGGGCGGTATACGTACCATCTGCGCGGCGGCACTCTTCGCCACCGAGTTCGATCATCCCGACGAACTTCTTGGCCGCGTCGATGATCTTGATTCGCCACGTGTAGAAGCGGCCGCCGCCGGCCGTTTCATCCAGTTCAAGACCCAGACCGGCGAAGAACCAGCAGAACACCTGCAAGGCCGCAATGCGGGCGTTGTCCGGGGAGAACTCGATCCACTGGCGGACCTCTTCGAAGCTGTCGCCATCACGGAACGCAATCTCGTCCAGCGCTGCGCGCAGATCGATGGAAGCGGAGAACCAGTCAATGCCGACCGTCAGGGTTCCCCCGGGGTTCCTGAATTCACTGACTCCCCTGTTAGACGAGGGGAGTCCCGACCCGGCCAGCACTGCGCGATCACCGACCATTGGCGCGGCCCTTCCAGAGCTTCCACAGGCGACGGATCGCAAGCCATGACTGCTCAATCACGATTGAAGCTATTGCGCTGCCGAGCCAGACGACAATCAGCGCAGCGCATGCGAAAAGGCCCATATCGGCCTCCGCAAGTTCGGCGGCGAAGGTATGGATGCTCATGCGACTCGCTCCTGAGCTTCGGCCAGCTCAGCGGCAGCGAGCAGATCACCGCGCTTCGTGGCCGCAATCTCGGCCCGCGCGAGTGCGATGACCTGGGCTTCGCGCAGCTGCTGCGCGGCGGCGTACTCACGCTGGTCGAGGCACCACGAAACGAGTTTGGCGCTGCCAATGGATACGGCAACGATGGCCGCCAGCAGCACGAAGGCAATGAGCGGATCGATCACGATTCACCCCGCTTGCGGTGTACGGATGCCATGTAGTCCCAATGCTCCGCATCGAGATCACAGCTCCTTGCCATGCCGGTTTCGTTGATCGACCGGAAATACACGGCCAGATCGCGCGCGAACTGCGCGTGCTGCTCGCAGTGCCCCGCGTACTCAAGGTGATCCATACCCCTATCCCCCACCCCAAGCCCCAAGAGAACCCGCCAGCGGCCTTGGGGTGCCGGTGGCGGGTGCGATTCAAGGTCCTTGTATCGCGGACGTGATTCAATACCCTTGAATTCCAAAAATCAAGGGCCTTGGATCATATGGACGTCAACTCGCTGCTCGATCAAGCGAAAGAGGCGTGCGGAGTGAGCTACGACAAGGACTTAGCGCCGCGTCTTGGCGTTCGGCCGTCCGCGATCAGCAACTATCGGAAGGGTGTTTCTCACCCGGATGCCGTGGTTTGCGCAACTTTGGCGGGCTTGACCGGCGTGCCCTTGGCGCGAGTGCTTGGGGTTATTGGCGAAGCTCGCGCGATCAGTCGGGAAGAGAAGGCCGTCTGGCGGAAGCTCGCCGCTACCGCAATGGCGCTGTGCCTGGCGGTTGGGTTCGCCCTACCCCGCGACGTACAGGCTATGCCGCAGGCTGGTAATGCCTTGCACGATATACATTATGCGAAATGCTGTATCGGGCTACGGCCGCGTTCGTGTCCTCGGCGTGGCAATGGCTGGGCCTCTGGCTCGGCTGATTGACGGGGAGAAGTTGCCCCACCTACTACGGAAAGTCGCCCCATTTGCTACGAAAAGTCGCCACACATTTGGTGGAACTTCCATCAAGGCGCCCCTAATTCGACGAAACCGCGAAACTGTTGCCCCAGATCTGGCCTAACGGCGGATTGGCGGGCAAATGGATTAGCTGGAGGAGCTCGGGCGATTCGGTTCGCCCTTTGGAGGCCATCGTGTCTGGAGTGGCACGTGCGGCAACTAGGGCCAAATTTGCTTCAAATTCGACCCGAGTTCGTGGCAATGGGGCCGGCCAAATAGCCAGATTTGATCCCTATTCGTGTCACTGGCCGGGATTGCGGCCAGGTGGTCATTGCTTCGGCGGCTTGCGTTTCGGTCTGACATTAGCAGCGACGCGAACTTCTTTGGATTGCTTGAGCGCTACTTCCAGTTGAGCTGGCAAATCTCGAAGCCCTGAAAGTTGCCCCTCGAGCGCATCACATCTGCCGCGCAGGAGATCGGCAGACTGACTGGCCGTGGCGGCCGCTGATTGGGCGGCCTGGATTTCCTGACGCAGCTGCTTCTCAAGTGCCCTGTGCTGTTCGGATGCCTTGCTTAGCTGCGCCTGGAGTTCCTTCGCCTCCTGGCGGGCTCGATCAACATCGCTGAGCGCTCGATTTCCGGGCTGCGGACGTGCCGAGTCGCTGCTGCAGAACTTTGGCGACTTCGCTCAGCCATAGGCTTTCGCCCGCGATGGCGAGGAAGCGCTGGCCGCTGGCAGCTGGGTGGGTCATCGCGCGTAGATGCAGGTCGGCCACGTCACGCACATCCACGAATCCACAATTGATCTTCGGGCATCCTGGCTGTCCTTCCAGCATGTGCTTGATCAACCGGATGGAGTGGGAATAGTCCGCGCCCAGTACCGGCCCCAGGACCGCTGTGGGGTTGACGACCGACAGCTCCAGCCCCTCCCCTTCCCTGCCAATGAAGTCCCATGTGTTCCAGATCTTGTCGCTCTCCGCTGACGTCAGCTTCTGGCCCAGCTTGGCGTCCATCGCCGATTCCGTTGCCGCAGACAACAGCCGATTCCGCTCCGATGGTGTTGTCATGGCAGGATCATCCCACGAATCAGCCTGGGCAGCAGGCACGCCCCTGGATGCCCTGCTCGACTGCGGTGATCGCTGGGGCGCCATCAGATGCGGGATCGCCGCATCTGATGGACGACACCGGCGGCTCGCCCTTACCAGCGCACCTGCAGGCTGAGGTTGCCGAACGAGCCTTCCCGGCTGGCACCACTGCTGTTGCCCATCGAGCGCTCGCACCCACCGGAGATCTGCAGGTTGAAGCGCTCATTCAACCGGACGTTGACGCCAGCGCTCAACGAAGCTCGGTTTCCACCCGCCGCCAGGGGAATCTGGTCCTTGCCGGCGTACGTCACTGCCGAGCGCGCATCCGATTCGTGCCACACATCGGCGGCGAGGTACGGCGCCCACTGCACGCCGCCCGCGCTCTGGAACTGCCAACTGCCGTTGATGCCCAATCGCCCGCTCAGCCCCTGCGTGCTCCCAAGCGACACCTGCCCTGCAACGTCCTGCCCTGCATCGAAACGCACCTTCTGCCAGACCAGCTGGACCTCAGGCTGCAGCGTGAACTGCCCGGTGCCGGCCTGCGTGACAAACGGATAGCCGGCCTCGAGCGATGCCAGGTAGCCGCCGCCACGGGTGTTGAGACGAACCGGGCCCGCATTGGCGGAACCGCCGTAGCGGGTCAGCTGGACGACGGCGTCAAGATAGCCGCCTCGGCTGCCAACGCCGGTCAGGGTCAAGCCAGCGCTGGTGGCCTGCAGTTCGACGTTGCCGGTCGCCCCACGCACATAGCGGGTCCGCTCATCATTGGTATAGATGCCGTCGACCTGCACATTGCTGCTCGCGTGCGACAAGTAGCCGCCCGCCTGCCAGCGGGCGCCTGCCGACGGGGCGGCCTGCCAGAAATCACTTCCGACCTGCAGCGCGTTGAGCCTGCCCTTGGCTTCCGGCGCAACCATGGATTCGTACCGGTTGTGCAGGTCGCGGGTTGCCACACGCACCCAGGCAGCATGCGGCCTGTCGCCCGCAGCGGCGGCCTGCGCCCTGTCACGCCGGTTGCCCATCGCCAGTGCACCCAGTTCGCGCGCCAGCGGCTGGACCGTACCGTAGGTCGCCAGCTCGCGGCCGAAGATGGGCAGGGCCACCGGAGGCACCGGGTTGGTCGGATCGACCGGGTTGATGGGGTCGACCGGATTGACCGGGTCAGTCGGCTTGATCGGGTCAGTCGGATCGACCGGCGGCTGCACGACGAAGGCGTTGCGCAGGTACCAGTTTTCGGCCGACTTGCCTTCCAGGTCGCCGCGGAAGAGTCCAAACCCGAATGCGCCGTTTCGTGCGTAGTTTCCGAGCTTGAAGGCATCGGCCGACGTGGTGGCGCCATTGATGGCGGCAACCACCAGGATGCCGTCCCCGACGGTGTGGCCTTCGGTGCCGCTGGTGTTGTGAACGCGCACGGTGGTGCTGCCGCTGGCGCTGCCGCCATCGATCACCAGCTGGCTGCTGGGCGATGCGTCGTCGCCCAGCCAGGTGTTCAGTTCCAGCTGCCCCTGCTGGCCCACGTAGTTGCCCTGGATGGTCAGGCGACCGTAGTCATTCCCGCTGCCCGGACGGATCACGCCGGCGTTGACCACGTCACCGTGAATGGCGCCGTTGCCGCTCAGGGTGGCATTGCTGGCCACTTCGGTTGCCGACCGGATGCTGCCATCAACCTGAAGTGCACCGGCAAGCACGCGGGTGGCACCGGTGTAGGCCTGGTCATCGGCGATGCGCAGGGTACCCGTGCCCATCTGCACCAGGCCGCCCGTTCCGCTCACCGCATTGTCCAGCAGCACGTCGTCGCTGCGGTTGAATTCCAGCCAGCCCTGGTTGTCGATTGCACCGGTCACGCTGCCGCTGGTGCCACCGTTGCCCAGGCGCAACGCACCGGCCGCGATGAACGTGCCGCCGGCGTAGCGGTGGTCAGCGTCCAGCACGGTGGTGCCCGATCCGATCTGGCGCAGCGCGCCATCGCCGGCGACACGCGCCGAGAGCAGGAACGTGTCGTTGCGGTCCACGTCCAGGTAGGTGCCACCGGCCAGGCTGACATCGCCGCCCAGCGTGCCGCGCGAGCCGCCGTCACCGATCTGCAGGGTGCCGGCCGCCACCCGGGTGCCGCCGCTGTGCGCGACGTCGCCGGACAGCACGACAGTGCCGCTGCCTGCCTGCAGCAGCTCGCCGCTGCCGGCGATGTTGGCGGACAGGGACATGCGGTCACCGCGGTTGAGGGTCAGCCGCGCGTTGTTCACGATGTCTCCCGCCACATTGCCGGCTGCGCTTCCATCGCCCAGCACCAGTTCACCGTGTTCGATGCGGGTCACGCCGGTGTGGGTGTTGTCTGCGGTCAGGGTGAGCGCGCCGTTGCCGCGCTTGATCAGCTGGCCACCTTCGCCGTGCAGCGCCGTGGCCAGGGTGACAGCGTTGCCGTTGGTGTCCAGCACCGCGCCCGCAGTCCCCAGCGCCTCCAGTCGCGCGGAGATGTCTTCGTTGCTGCCTGCGGCCCACTGCAGGCCGCCGCCATCCAAGACAATGCTGCCGGTGCCCAGGTTGCTGCCGGACTGGAATCGGATCAGGCCCTGATCGACGCGCGTCGAGCCGCTGTAGGTGTTGGCACCGGTCAGGGCCAGCACGCCCTCGCCGGTCTTGGTCAGGGTGCCTGCATTGCCGCTGATCTGACCACTGACGGTCATCACGGCATCATCGCCATCGACGCGGAACGCATGCTCGCCGCTTGCGGCCAGCACCACCGGAACATCAACCCGCATGTCCTGGCCTGCGGCACGGTTGCCCAGCACGCCATCGTTGAAGGTGATCACGCGCGTGCCGGGGCCGGCGCCGGCCAGGATGCTGCCAGCATGCAGCGCACCCCCGTCGAGGGTGATGTTCGAGGACACGGTCCCTCCGGTGCCGGTACGGTTGCCCAGGGTGATGGCATTGGCAAGCACGGTGCCGCCCTCGCCAATGGTGAGGCGCCCGTTCGAACCGCCGTTGCCAGCGGTGCTGCTGCGTTCGCCGATCATGATGGTGTTGGCTTCGAGCGCGCCCCGGCCCAGGCTGAGGGTGCCCGTTGCGGTGGCATCGCCATAGAGCGCGCCGGCGATGTTCAGGGCGTCCACCTTTGCGTCAAGCACACCTCGGCGCAGGTCGACATTGCCAGTGGTGCCGCTGTAATTGCTGCTGTTTCCCGTGCCAATGTTCCAGGTGCCCACGGCGCTTTCCCCGTCCGACCCACGCAGGATAAGAGTCCCGTCCGTGACTGAGTCCTGGAAAACCAGGGTGCCGGTGCTCTGGTTGCCGCCGAGCGTGATGCTGTCGGCATTGATCGTATTGTTCTGGCCCAGACGCACGGTACCTTGATTGGTGGCCGCTGCGCTGATGCTACGGCCAACATCGCCTATGCCAATATGCGATGCGCGGATGAGGTTGGTATCCGAAGCCAAAACAACCGTACCGGTGGTAGCCCCGGTCTGATCCCGTGTGCCGCCTATGACGCGGCCACCGACGCTGAAGTTGAGGCTGGCATTGTCGTAGACGTAGTGAGATAGCCCGCTGAGGTCCAGATTCTGGGTGGCGCGGTTCGCTGTGCCGCCGATGCGGAAGGAATTTCCCTGCTGGATCAGCGTGCCGCCGTTGCCAACGACGACGCCCGTCGCGCCATTGGCTACAATGATGTCCTCGACGACTCGCGTGCCATCGGCAACGTCAACCGGGGCGCCGGGGAACTGCAGCGTCTCTGCACCAGCGGCACCGCCCCACGCCAGGGCGACAGCGATAGCCAGCTGCAGCGGGCGGAGCACGGTACGGCTGGCCGCGTGGGCGCGACGGCGACGGGTGGCGATTTCGGAGGCGACGACCCATCGACCGGTGGCCGCATTCCAGACGATTGAATGAATCTTGTTCATGAGGCTCTCCTCGAAGTGAGATGATGGCTGGAGGGCTTCCCGGCGCGTTCGAAGGAACGGAAGGGAAACACTCAGCGGACACTTGCGAGGTTAGTGAGGGCCACCCGGGAGTCGAATCGGACTCGTCCCAAAAGTGGGGGGCGGGGGCGCGGCGTTGCTGGCCTCCCCGAAGCACTGCGGGCATGCGCCGCCCGCCCCGGCAGATGCCCTCTGGGTGCGTTGCAGCGGTCATGCGTGCTCGCGGACGTCAAGAATCGTGTTGAGAAGCGTTCTGCTTTGTAGTGCCCCGTGCCGGGCTCGCTTCTTGGCCCGCTTCCCCGTCACTGCATCGGTCCTTCCATTGGCGGCGCAGCGCCCGGCGCAACTGCGGCGAGGCAAACAGATACTGATTGAGGCCGTCCAGGAAGCTCGCCTGCGAGCTGGCCGAAAGCTCGCTGAATCGAAGCAGCAGCAGCGTTACCAGAAAATTGGGGTCAGGCACGTGGTCACCGGTTACAGGGTTGCGCCCCGCCGAGAATACGAACGCTGCACCGCAAGACCATCGGACGATGCCTGAATCAGTCCGATTCTCCACCGGCGCCTGCACGGGCGCTCTGTGATGCCTGGACCAGCCCATGCGCCAGCGCGTACTCGAACACGTCCGCGTCGCGCTTCAGCCCAAGCTTGCGCATGGCCGCCATTTTCTGCGTGCTGACGGTCTTGCTGCTCCGCCCTACCCGCTCGGCGATTTCCCGGATGGTCAGTCCTTCGGCGAACATGCGCAGCACTTCTGTTTCCCGCTTTGACAGTGCAGACGCACCACTGGCAGGTGCTTCGGCCACGCCCGCGAGCAATCGTTCAATGGCCGGAGAGACGAACGGCAGGCCGGACCACGCCGCATGCACCGCAGGAACCACGTGCTCCAGCGAATCGCTCTTGCTCACGATGCACGTCACCCCGGCGGCCTGGATGGAGCGCAGGACCAGCGGACTCTCCATGCCGGTGAGCACCACCAGCTTCAGGTTGGGAAACCGCCGCTGGAGGAATCTGAGCAGGGTCACTCCGTCGCCGTAGCGTCCGTTCGGCATCGAAAAGTCACAGACGGCCACGTCCACCGATGCGGCGCTCAGCAGCGCAACCAGTCCGGTCGAGTCGCTGGCCAGGCCAGCGACCGCGATGCCGGGTTCGGAGCGCAGCAGCATTTCCATGCCGGCCAGCATCACGGGATGGTCGTCGGCAACGACCAGGTTCAAGGCCATACAGTCATCCTCTTGGTTGCAGGTATCGCCAGGCATGCCAACACGCGGTCGCCTGGCCTATAGTTGCGGCGGCGGGTCGCCGGTGTGGCGGGCCAACTTCAGCGCGGGGCTGTTGCATGTCTCATCCGATCATTCGTGTAGCCATTGCAGACGACCACCCGGTCATCCGCATGGGAATCGAGGCCGCAATCGATGCGGTTCCCACGCTGCAGTGCATTGGAACGGCGTCCGACTCCTCGGAGCTGGTGGCGCTGCTGGACAGTACCGCATGTGATGTCGTGGTGACCGACTACGCCATGCCGGGCGGCACGCACGGCGACGGCCTCGCCCTGCTGGATACACTCCGCGAACGCTACCCCGACCTGCGTGTGATCGTGATGACGGGCATGGACCAGCCGGTGGTCATCCAGTCACTTTATCAGCGCGGCATCACCCATATCCTCAGCAAGGCCGATGACACCAGCCATGTTCCGGCGGCCATCGCTGCGGCGTGGGCCAACCGGCGCTACCTCTCGCCGTCGGTCGCGCAGATCTTGCCACACCATGCCGCAGGGTCAAGGAAGATAGCGCTCTCGCCACGGGAACGTGAAGTGCTGACGCTGTTCGTGTCGGGGCTTGGCATCAACGAAATTGCCGAGCGCCTGGACAGGCGCAAGCAGACCATCAGCACGCAAAAGCGGATCGGGATGGCCAAGCTGGGCATCGACAAGGAAGCCGATCTCTTCAAGTTCGCGACGGAACTCGGCCTGCGTTCAAACGGCCCCGATCCGGACTGATCGGCGTTCGCTCACGAGCCGTCCGGCAGGCCCTCCCGATAGCTGTCGATGAGCGCGGACAGGGACGCGAGAAGCGCCTGCAGCTCGGCTTCATCCACCGTGTCGTGCTCGCGCAGGCGGTGCTCCACAGCACCAAAGCGCTCACCTAGCGGACGCTCCCCCATCATCAACAGCACGCCCTTCAGGGAATGGACCTTGTCCAGCAGCGCGGCCTGCTGCCCTTCCCGCAGCGCGGCGGCAAGGACGTCAAGATCACGCGCGCCGCTTTCCACGAACAGGGCCCGAAGTTTCAGCGGCAGCCCCTCCCCCGCGGCCGACGGGGACGCCCTGCGGTTGCTGGGGGGAACATAGCGGGACAACGCCGCCGACAGCCGTTCCAGATCCAGGGGCTTGAGCAGCAGCCCATCGATGCCCGCCTGCCGGCAGCGCTCCCGCTCGCTGGCCAGTGCGGTTGCGGTGATCGCCAGGATCGGCACCTTATCCCCGCGTGCACGCAGCGCCTGGGCCAGCTCGTAGCCGTCCATCACCGGCATGTTGATGTCGGTCAGCACGACGTCCCAGCTGGCTGACGGCCACAGGCTCAGCGCGGCCTGGCCATCCTCGGCGGTGCCCACATGCCAGCCGAGCTCCTCCAGCTGCTGCTGGATCAGCTCGCGGTTCACCGGATTGTCCTCCACCAGCAGCACCCTTCCCCGTCCCGCCGGCGGCCGTGCCTGCGCGGCGACCGGCGATGGCGCTTCCGCTCCCATCGCATCCTGCAGCAACGCGCGCAGCAGCGCCCGGCTGGAATAGCTGGTGACGTGCACGCCATCAGGACGGCGTTCGGGGGCCAGGGGGCCGCTCGGGTACGCGCGCACCAACCGGGCGTGGAGGCTGCACAGCGCCTGCTCATCCTCCTCCGGCCATGCGCGGCGCTCGCCGAAAATCAACAGCGTTGTCGTTGCGGCATCGGTGGGCAGCGCGGCCGGACGATCAAGGACGGTCAACCCCGCGCCCCAGCGCTGCAGGACCTGCCCGATTTCCTGCCGCCACTCCGGCGCTGCGGAAAGCAGCGTCACGGTGGTGCCCGACAGCGGCTGGTCACCGCCATGCGGCGCATCGACAGGGTGAACCGGCACCTCCAGGGTGAACACGGTGCCGACACCCAGCGTACTTTCGGCCTGGATGCTGCCGCCCAGCAGATGCGCAAGTTGCCTGCACAGCGCCAACCCCAGCCCGCTGCCACCGTAACGCCGGGACACGCTGGCATCGCCCTGCTCGAAGGGACGGAACAGATGCGCAAGCTGCTCGTCGGACATGCCAATGCCGGAGTCCACGACCCGCAGCCGCAGCACGCTCTGGTTCGGCTGCAGGCAGTTCCCGAGCCCGGCGTGCAGCGTGATGCGTCCGGACTCGGTGAACTTCACCGCGTTGCTCAGCAGGTTGTTGATGATCTGCCGGATGCGATGCGCATCTGCCTGGTAGGCATCCTCAAGCTCGCCATCGATCATATAGAACAGCTTCACGCCCTTCTTGTGCGCCTCGGGCGCATACAGCAGCGTGGCCTGCTCGATCAGTTCACGAACGTTGAAGTGAGCCGGGTCGATATCCAACTGCCCGGCCTCGATCTTCGAGAAATCGAGCACATCACTGATGATCGCCATCAGTGAGTCCGCCGACAGCCGGATGCGCTGCACGCGCTCCTGCTGCGCAGGCTGCAACGGTGAGCGTGCCAGTAGTTCCAGATGGCCGAGGATGCCGTTGAGCGGTGTGCGGATTTCGTGACTCATGGTGGCGACGAAGGCGCTCTTCGCCCGGTTGGCCGCCTCCGCAGCGGCGCGGGCATCCTCGGAATCGCGACTCGCGCGCTCCAGGGTCTGCTGCAGTTCCATCTGCGCCGTGACATCACGCAGCGCGCAGACCCACACGGTCTGGTCGCGATAGCGTGCGATGGCCAACGCCACCTGAAGCTGGATCGGCGCTGCACCCGCGTCGTGCAGCGTCCAGTTGAACTCCTTGCGCGCACCGGGCAAGGCATGCGCCTGCTCTACCAGCGCGGCATAGAGCGCCGGGGTCGTCGAATAGCCCGCCGGCTGCGTCGCCAGTTCGCGTGCGACCTGGTTCTGCAGAAGGGGAGCACCATCATCGCAGCTGAGCAGTGCCAAGCCCACCGGCGCCGTGCCGATGATGGTCTGGCTGAGCGCTTCGCTTTCGTAGACGCGCGATGCCTCGGCCAGGGCCGGCGCCATGACCTTGCGCTCCACCCGCCAGAGCAGCAGCCAGAGCGCTGCGATGATCGACAGTGCCGTCAGCAGCCGCGCAACGATGGCCATCCCCTGGTCGCGCCACAGCGCGCTCCAGTCGTAAAGACGCGTGAAGCGCCAGTCCGTCCCTGACAGCCCCCCGCTTACCGCAAACAGATGCTGGAAGGACAGCCGTGTCACGTTGCGTGTGTCCTGCTGCGCCAGCAGCGGGCCGAGCGCATTGGCCTCCCGGCTGAGGGGGCCCTTTGCCAGCACCACTTCACCGGTGGGCCCGGTCAGGAGATAGCTGCCGGCGGCGGTCGCCTCCAGGCGCGAGCCGATGCTGCTGATCGGCTCGAAGGTGACCCGCCGGAAATAGGGCGTGGTGCCCTCGGCCAGGGTGAGAATGCCCACCAGCGAGGGCCGGCCATCCAGCGGGTTGCGGCCGAACAGCGAGGCCAGGCGATGGCCCCTAGCGGCGCTTTCCATCGGACCGGGGTCTGGAGATTGCAGCGGTGCTTGGCGCTCGATGCCCTTCAACAGTGCGAACGCCTGTGCCCGCGAATCTGCGCGCAGCCCCCGCAGCAGCTGCGCCTCGTCAACCACGCCGGGCAGTGCCATCAGCCGCGCCTGCGGGTCATAGCCATACACCATGGCCGGGCTGCTCCCCTGCATCGAACTGATCGCCGCAGTCGTGTACAGCGAGTACTGATAGATCATGCCCAGATAGGCTTCCAGCTCAGGCTGTGGCATCGGCCGCTCGGGATCGCCCAGCACCAGCCACGGCACCGATGCCGGACCTTCTGCCCGGACCACCGTTCGCATGTCCTGCGACAGGTAGTTGGCCACCATCGGCCGACCCAGGCGCCGCAGTTCTTCCCGCTGCCCGCTCCACATCACGTCGTTGGCGTTCACGCTTCCTGCATAGGCACGGTCACGTTGCACCAGGAAGTAATCGATCGCGCCGCGGGCCTCGAAGAACTTCTGGCGCTCGCGGTCATGGAATTCGCCCACGCCGGCAAAAATGCTCACCGCTGTGGTCAACAGCACCAGCAACGTGATCAGCCCCCCTCCCCCTAACAGCAGCCGGCGCTGTGAACGGTGGAGTGCCTGCAACGGGGCGGAAGGCAAGTCAGGCGAGGCCGGAGGCATGGCATTCCCGCGCACGGGCAAGGGGGTGGCCATGAATCTAGTGCATGCCCCTTTCCACCGCCAGTGTCGGCACGCCCCGCTGCGAGGAAACCAGCAGGGCCTGCAGCAGGCCATCACTGGAATAGCAGGACACGCGCCACGCATTTCCCCGCACCTGCGGCTTCAGCGGACCGTCGGCAGATACCAGGATCACCCGCCGCCGTCCCGCCCGCGACGCCACTTCCGTCCGCGCGGGACTTCTCTCGAATGCAACGAGCGGAACGTGCGCCTCCCAGTGTTCGGCGGGCCAGGCGTCGGCCTCGCTCACGATGATCACGGTGGCGCCCCAGCGTTCAAGCCGGCGCCGCAGCTCGTCCCGCCACCCGCTGGCCGAGGAACTCAGGAGCACCGAGCGGTCAGCCAAGGGCAGCGTCCCGGCAGCCGGAACCGCCTGGACCGGAATGCAGAAGGTGAAGACACTGCCGACGCCGGGCGTGCTGCTGGCATGGATGGTGCCCCCCATGCAGCTGCTCAGTTCACGGCACAGTGAAAGCCCCAGCCCAGACCCGCCAAAACGGGTGATGATGCTGGCGTCCGCCTGCACATAGGGCTGGAAGAGCCTTGCCATCTGCGTCTCCGTCATGCCGATGCCGGAGTCGATGACCTGCAGCTGCAGCTGGGAACCGTCCGTATCGGGCACCCAGTCAGCCCTCAGTTCGACACGACCGGACGGGGTGAACTTCACTGCATTGCTGACCAGGTTGCGCAGGACCTGCTCGACGCGTGCCTGCGGCCCGACCAGCCTGGCCGGCACTGCATCATCGACCATGACGTCCAATACCAGGCCCTTTGCTTCGGCCAGTGGCGAGAACAGCAGCGCGACCCGCTCCAGCAGCGTCACCGGTTCGAAGGTCTCCGCAACCAGGTCCAGGTGCCCGGATTCCGCGCGGGAGAAATCCAGCACGTCGTTGATGATCTGCAGCAGCGAGTCCGCAGCCTGGGTAATCCGCCGAAGCCGTGCCTGCTGGTTGTCGTCCAGCGCAGAGCGGCCGAGCAACTCCAGGTGACCCAGGATGCCATGCAACGGCGTGCGGATCTCGTGGCTCATGGCCGCCAGGAAGCGGCTCTTTGCGCGGCTGGCGGCCTCCGCCGACTCGCGCGCCTGCTTCTGCTGCTGCTCCAGTTCGATTCGCGCACTCAAGTCGCGCACGGCGCACAGCAGTACCATGCGCCCTTGATAGCTGGCACTGGTCGCCCCCACCAGCAGCACGACAGGCGCCTGGCCCTGGGGATCCGGCACCGACACCTCGAACTCGGCGATGGTGGTATCAGGCAGCAGCAGGATCGCCGAGGCCTGGTCGACCATGCGGGCATAGAGCATGGCGCCGCGTCGCTCGGCGGCGGCGGCGAGCTGACGCATCATGTCGTTCTGCACCACCGGGTCACCGCTGTGGCGATCGAGCAGGCACAGTCCCACCGGTGACAGCTGGATCAACGCGCGGCTGAGCTGTTCGCCCTGGTAAACGCGCGCGGCGCGTGCCAGCGCGGGCCCGAAGGCGCGCCAATGCAGCCAGGCCAGCAGCGTCCAAAGACCCAGCAACAGGCCGAACGCCAACGACGCGGCGGCGATGTACAGGCGTTGCCCATCGGCAATGACATCGGCGATGCAGTACGTGCTGACCAGTGCCCAGTCAGCCTCCTCGATACGGACCACCTGGAAGAAGCGCAGCCCTTGGCGGAAGGTGGCCAGCGTGCGCCCCTTCTGCTCCGCGTCCAGAAGATGCCGGGTCACCTCGCCCAGATCCAGCGCTTTGGGGCTGCCGGTGCCCGCCACCACGCGGCCGTCGCCAGTCAGCACGAACGACACGCCACCGTCGGCGATGCGCATTGCCCGGGACAGCGGTGCCGTTGATTCCAGCGTGACGAACGTACCGATCACCGTGGCACTGTCACGCGCCACCAGGGCACTGGCGATCGCCGGAGCCCCCGACACCGGATGGCGCACCAGTTCCATCCGGGTGGCGTGCGTGCCATACGCCTCCGCGTCGTCGACGCCGGTGCGGGACAGCGCCGCGAGCCGACCGATGAGCTGCGCACGGTCCTTTTCTCCCGTGGCCGACAGAAGATGCTGTTCGCTCATGCCCTCGCCCAGTACCAGCAGCTGGCCGCGCGGATCAAGAAAGAAGCTCGACTCCGATTCGCTGGACCGGCCGCCGGCGCCGCCCAGCCGGCGGATGATCGACAGCGAGTGCGCCAGCATGAGATAGCGATCCAGACGGTCAACGGGCCAGGCATCGGTGCCGGCACCCAGCACCGTCTGCGGCACGCTCTCGGTGCCAGCGGTCATGACGGCCCGCTGTCCGGCACGCAGATAGTTGGCACGGTCCACTTCCAGCGTCCGCGCATCATTGTCCGGGCGATGCCGCCAGGCGTACTCGGCCATGCTCAACAGCCGAAGGTGGGCCGCATCCGACGCCGCCAAGTGGGCCTCGACGATGGCACGGCTGCGCTGCAGCGCTTCCGACCGCCGCGCCGCGAAGCCATCTGCGTGGAACAGCGCCAGCGCGATCAGCCCGGCCACGATAGCGATGCTGAGCAGGCAGCCGCCGCCCAGCAGCACGCCGCGCTGGTACTTGCGGAGCGCAGCGAGGTCGCAATCGTCGGTAGCATCAGGCGAGGCGTCCTGGCGCAGGTGTGCGGAGCGGAAGAAACGGAACATTGTTGCTGTGGATGCGCCCGCCAAGGAACATGCGGGCCATACCGGAGAAAGTGAAAGGGAGCGGCCACCCTATCGGCCCCTGGCAGACAGCCACATAGGACGCGGCTGACTTTCAGCTGCGCCACGGCGCAACGCGGCCGCAAGGCTGGCGTGAGTGCGTGGACGTGCGCGCCACACGTCGGATCCGCCAGGAATGGGCGTCGTCCGATGGGCTGCTGCAACACGTTGGTTGACCATAGGCGTTCGACCCTCTTCGTTCCCAGACAGTTTCATGACCGACCTCTCCCAACACACCCTCATTTACACCGAGTACGGCTGCTGGAATGTCATGCGCGGCCGGCAGCTGCTCGGCGGCCGCACTTGCCTTGCAGAGGCACTTGCGCTCATCTACTACTTCAGCCGACTCCATCGAGCCGATGCGCTGGATTCAGTCGCGCAGCCGGGAGCGGATCGATGAGTGCCGTGCCAACGCTGCTGGTGAGTGTCCTGGCATCCGCCCACCATGGCTGGAGCCGGTGGCGCAACCGCATGCTTGCCGCCGTCGACCACGATGCCGTCATCGCCAACGTGAGTGACGGTGGCGGGCTCAGCCCGCGCTTCACGTTCATGGCAGTGATGTCCTGCGGTATCGCGATCCTGGGGCTGCTTCAGTCCTCCGGGGCCGTCGTGATCGGTGCGATGCTGATCTCGCCGCTGATGGGCCCCATCGTGCAGCTGGGTTTTTCGCTGTGCGTGGTCGATTTCCGGATGATGGGCCGTGCACTGCTTGCGCTGCTTGTGGGCATGGCGCTGGCGCTGCTGACCGCCATGTGCATCGTATGGCTGTCGCCGCTACGCGAGGCGACCAGTGAGATCCTTGCACGCACGCAACCCACCCTGTTCGACCTGCTGGTGGCGCTGCTGTCAGGGCTGGCCGGCGGCTACGCAGTGATTACCCGAAAGGGAGAGGCCATTGTGGGCGTTGCGATTGCTACCGCCCTGATGCCGCCGTTGGCAGTGGTCGCGTTTGGGCTGGCGACGGGCGACGTGCGCGTGGCCGGGGGCGCGATGTTCCTTTTCATGACCAACCTGCTGGCGATTGCCCTCAGCGTGACACTGATTGCCAAGTGGTACAGGTTCGGGATGGAGAACTCACCTCGCCACACCGCCTGGCAGGCGGGGGTGATCGCCACCACGTTCATTCTGCTAGCGCTGCCACTGGGACTGGCCCTGCGCGAGATCGGGCAGCAGACTTGGGCTGCAAACCAGGCCCGCGCCGTGGTTACCGGGTACCTGGGCGATCGCCGTGCGTCGATTGAACACATGTCCGTAGTGCGTGCCGAGCATCGCTATGTCATCGAGGTGGTGGCGCTGGTCCCGGCCTATATCAACAATGCCCAGACCAATCTGGAAGGACGGCTGTCCGCGCGGCTGGCGGCTCCGGTATCCCTTCGCGTCAGACAGACCCTGGAGGCCAACGAGGACGAACTGCGCAACCGGGCAGATATCGATGGCCTGCGGCTCAACGTTGCCAGCCTGTCCGCCGAGACCAGGGCGCTTCGTGTCGAGATGGATGAGATCGTGGCGGAACGCTCACGCGTGCTGCGCGAGGAGAGCGCTGCGCAGGAGCAGGGCCAAGGATCGCACAGCGCGGACAGTCTCCGCTAGCGAGGCGCCGCTGCGCGCAGCAGCCCTGTCCTGCGCCAGAAACGCGAGGGGGACGACCCTTGGTGCCGTCCCCTACCCGCGTAGTCAGTTGTACGTCATTGTTACCGTGATTGGTCGGCTGACCGTACCGGCCGATACCGTTGCCCGGCTCTGCACGAAGCGTGCGCGGAATGCGTGCGTCGCCGCAGCCGTGGCCATCTGGGCCGTTCCGCCAGGTGCGACGCGGGCCCCGCTGCTGGTGTACTGCAGCTCGATGCCGATGCCAGGCACACCCTGGAACAGCTGGGCATTGCTGGTGTCGGCGTTGCCATCGAAACGCAACGCGACCCGGGTCACCAGCGGGTCACACTGGCTGACCACAACATTCACTGGCTGGAAGGGCGAGGCATATGCGCCGGTAAACAGTGTTGCCTGATAGGTGCCAAGACTGACGTCGGCCACAGCGATGCGGCAGACACCCGGCAGAATGGTGCCGGTGACGTTGAAGGTGGTGGTCGTCTGCGCGGCCGCGTGGCCAGCAGCGAACATTGAGGTCAGCGCCAGTAGGATGGGACGCAGGCGGAGGGCGACAGTGCACATCAGCTGCAGCCTCAGTTGTAGGTGAGCGAAACGGTGATGGGACGCGTCACGCGGCCTGCGCCAACCGTCGTGGCGGACTGCCGGAAGCGCGCACGGAAGGGATACACACCGGCGGCGGTCGCATACTGGGTATTTCCACCCGGTGCAATCGGCACGTTGACGGCACCGACCACGCGTACCAGTTCGATGCCCACGCCGGAAACCCCCTGGAACAGTGACGCGTTGCCGCTGTCGGCTGCACCGGTAAAGGTCATGGCCACACGCAGCACCTGCGCGTCGCAGTCGCTGACGGTGCCACTGAAATCAATATAGGCCGTGGCATAGCTGCCGGTGAACAATGACGCCTGATGGGACCCCAGATCCACATCGGGGAACGCGACCTTGCAGACGCCTGGCAGAATTTCGCCGGACATCGTGAAGGCCTGGCTGTCCTGCCCGTGCACCGTGGCAGCGCAAAGCAGCAGGCTCAGTGAGAGAAGCGGACGGAACATGGAAGACCTCAGTTGTATGTGACCTGGACAGTGATGGGGGTACGGATTGCACCTGCGGTGACATTGCCAGTGCGTACCAGTAGGGCGCCAAGTGCGCGCTGGCCTGCGGCATCGCCGCTGGTGGGCCAGTCAAACGCGGGCTGGTTGGGTGCATACAGCGTGCCGGTGGCACTCTGCAGTCGGATGGCCAATCCCCGCACACCGCCGGTGGCCGGGATGGCGAAGTAGCTGGCATTGCTGCTGTCAGCGGTGCCCACGAAGCGGACGTGCAGCGTTCGCAGGTCGTCGCTGCAGTTCTTGCGCTCCAGCACGAAGGCCACCGCGGGTGACTGCGTGCTGGTGGCGAAGTACGTTGCCTGGAACGTGCCCAGATCGACGTCCGGCACGTTCAGCTGGCAGGTCCCGGCCAGGAACCTGCCGGTGAAGCGGACGGTAAGGTCCGCCGCCGCCACCGGCATGGCGGCCCCGCACAGCAGCGCCAGCAGCAGCCATCGTGCGCGCATGTCAGTAGTACTCCAGGGTAATGGTGGCGGCACCGTTCGCCTGTCCCGATGACGCGGCAGCGGCGTAGCGGGTATAGCGCGCACGCAGCATCAGCGTGTAGGACGCGTTGTTGGTTTCGCTTAACGCCAGCCCGGAATCACGCATGTTGCCAAAGCCTACCGACTCGTCGGCCGCGGTCCCGATCTGGATACCGATGCCGGTCGCCGTGGTATTCACGCCGTCGCTCTGCAGCATCATCACCGAGCGCGCGCTATCCGCCACGGCCGTGACCGGATCCACGCGGAAGCGGACGGTGTTGTCGACGCGCCCATTGGCCGTCTGTACCGTTCCGGTGGTGAGGTTGCCGCGGTAGCGGCCATAGAACGCCGGGCAATTGCTCAGCATTACTGGTACGTTGACCCATTGTGTCCCGCTGCCCACGGTGGGAATCTCCGTCACGCGGTGATCGCCTAGATTCACGGATACATCTGCAGTGGTGCAGGTGCGGGCAACGATGGACAGCGAGCCCTGCACCAGGCCGTTCCAGAGCTGGAGTGCGCTGTTGGCGCCGGTCATGCGGTATTCGAAGCGCGGCAGGTTCGCACCTGTGACCGTGCCGGCCGTTATCGGTCCGGTCTTGATCAGGCTGACGTCAAAGGATTGAACGGGCCAGATCACCGTGCCCGTAACGACCTCTACGGACGTAGATATCGGGAAAGGGCTACCGTTGAACCAGACTGCCACGCCGACGCCGGGGAGGTTCGTGTTGTATACGGTTCCGTAGCGCGCGTCTGCGTAGCCCGAAGGCCCGTACGGGAGCGCGGTGTACTGGCGGATGCGATCGGCCCTGCCCGGTGTGCAGTAGATCTCGTTGGTGGGCCCGGCGTAATACGTGGCCCGATAGATTTCGGTGCCGACCTGCACATCCGGACCGACGGTGATGCTGCCACTGAGGTTGGCGATGTTGGTGAGCGTGGTGGTGCCGGCGTTGAAGCGACAGTTCTGCGCAAGCGCAGGCGCTGCGGCAATCAACAGGACAAGCGCGATCAATCGCGCGACCAGAGGCAAGCGAATCACGGTGCGTTCTCCTGGAAGGTGGTGGTAATCCGGCGCGCGGGCGGCGCGTCACCGTTGGCATGGACGACCGGCGATCGGCATTGCGCGCTGAGCACGGCGTACTGGCCGCTGACAGGGCCGTCGGGAATCTGCACGTCCACCACGCACTGGTGGTCGGCGCCCTCGCCCCATTGCACCTGCACCGGCCCGGACGACTGAAGGCCACTGAGCAGCAGGCGGCTACCCTGCCCCACCACGCCGACCGTGGCGCCGCTGGCATCGGTGGCCTGCGCGCCGAACGGCAGCGGGCGCCCATCTTCGGTCTGCGTGTCGACCATCAGCCCACGGCTGGCGCGCGTACTGAAATCGAGCTTCACCAGCGCACCGGCACGCGGCGCCACCGCGCGTGCGGTTTCCTGCAGCTCCAAGCTGTAGCCGGCCCCCTTGGGGTCGAGCGAAATCGTGTTCAGCTGGTACGGCGTCAGGTACGGCACCACCGCAAACCCGCGACTGTCCACGCGCGATCCGCCGCTATTCTCCACCCGCATTCCCGCCGCGCCGGGCGCGTGCACCAGCGCGACCGTGTCGCCCAGCGGCGGCGACAGGGTCAGCCCACCCGCGTGGAGCACCAGCCCGCCCGACGCGCCAAGGCCCATTTGGGTATAGCCGGGGCCCCGGCTGAGATTGGCCGCCACCTGGCCGCGGCCGCCGCGATAGCCGCCGTTGACGTCCAGGGCGTTGCCACCACCGATACGCGCCAGAGACACGCCGTAATTGACTCGGTCGTCGCGGACCCACAGCCCGCTGGCCGACAGCTGCGTGGAAGGATCGGCGTTGTCGCTGCGGGTCTGGGTGACATTGAGCTGTGGCGCACGGGGCGTGCGCCCCAGGGGCACCGACAGCATCAGCATCAGGCGATTGTCAGCCCGCGCCAACTGTGGACGCGGCGCGGCATCCGCGCCGGGAATGCGATCCTGCAGGAAGCCCGGCATGAAATCGATCGAATCGCGCGTGCGCTGGAAGTTCAGGCTGTAGCTCAGCGACTTCCACTGGTTGCTGTAGCCCACGCTCAGGTCAAGCTGGCGGCCTGCCGTGTTCCAGAAGTCGCGCCGCGTCCCGATGACGAACAACTGGCCACCGCGCTCCCCCAGGCGCTGGTTGACGCTCAGGTCCATGCGGTTGCGCTGGCGCGCCACCGCATCGATGCCAAGATCACGTGCCTGTGCGTCACGCAGGCTGGCCCAGTCGCGCACGCTCACGTAGCCACCCGTTGCATAGCGGTAGGCCGCGATGGCAAACGAGGTGCCGGTGCTGGCGATGCTTCGATTGTAGGCCACGCGGAAGCTGCTGCCGGACAGCTCAGGCAGGCCGCGTACACGGGCCTGTGACAACGACGCATCCATTGCCAGCGCGCCGAATCGTGTATTGACCGCACTACCGGCCAGCACCGAGTGGTAGTTGTCGCCCACCACGGCGCCGCCGTAGGCACTGACCACATTGGACAGGCCGCGCTGGTACTGCAGCTGCAGGACGTCCGGCGCATCGAGCAGCGAGGCCTCGGCAACACGACCGGCCGCTACCGACCACCGTGACTGGCCCGGACGCAGCAGTTGCGGCACCGCCGAGTACGGTAGCGTGAACCGCCGTGAGCGGCCGTCGGCTTCGACGACTTCCACGTCGAGATCGCCGGCATACCCGGTCGGGAACAGGTCGTTGATCTCGAACGGTCCAGGTGCAACGCTGGTTTCCAGCAGGACGTTGCCACGCTGGCGCACGATCACCCGGGCGTTGGTCTCGGCGATGCCACGCACTACCGGTGCGAAACCGCGCTGTGACTGCGGCAGCATGCGGTCGTCGCTGCCCAGGCGGGCGCCACGCAGGCGCACGCTCTCGAACAGGTCGCCCGCAGTGGACGTGTCGCCGACCATCAGCTGCGCCTTCCACGGCACGATGTCGTGCGTCAGGTAGGCGGCCGCTGACCGGTAGCGCTGCGACTGGCTGCCACCGCGCGTCATCGCGCCCTGGTGCACCAGCTGCCAGCCCGCCACGCGGCCCGAGGCGTTCAGGCCAAGGAACCCGGAGTAGGTCGGGGCAGCGCCATTGCTGTAGCGATAGACGTTGGCGTTGTAGCCCAGCGACAGCGCCGCCACGCCGGCATCCCACTCGCTGGGGTCGACATGGCCGCGCGCCTCGCTGCGCAGGTACAGCTGCGGCACCTGCAGATCCAGGGTCTGGCTGCCTGCATCGAAGGACGCCGTGGCACCGGGCACGCGCTCGCCCAGGTCACCACAGAAGGGTTCGTCCGGCCAGGCCAGGGCCGGCTGCCGGGCCTGGTCGGCGTGCAGGCGCTCCGGCGCAATGCCGTAGCGCTTCAGCGCGGCCGGGTCCAGGCACAGCCGCGAGACGCCGTCCACCTCGCGGTAGACAACGTCCGCACGCGCTTGCCACTGGCCGTTCAGACGCACGTCCCCCCGGTAGGTACCGGGCGCAACGTAGTCTTCCTGCGAGAACCGCTGCAGGTCCAGGCGCGAGGACGCCCCCACCGGCAGGAACGCGGCGTCGAACTCGACATCGTCCGGGCTTTCGTTGCCGGCGCTCGCGACGGCCGGGGCAAACAGGATGGCGGCCACCACACCCGGCAGGCGGGCGCGCTGGAACCGGCGGGCGCCGGCGGCCGGCGCCCGGGAACGGGCGTTCATGATGGATTCTCCGGCGGTGCGGTGCGGTGCGCGGCTCAGGGCTGCAATACGGCCTCGGTGGGAACCAGCGCGCCGAAGTCATTGATGACCGTAACGGCAGCCTTCAGCTGGCCCGACGGGCGCGCGCGTAGATCCTTCAGCGGGAACTCGGCCTGTGAGAACGGCGCGACCATGCCGCCGCCCTGCCCGCCCTGTTCCTGGCCGCCGACATTGAGGCTGACGTTGGCAAAGTTGACGTGGAACGGGGTCGGATTGTCGGCACGCAGAACCAGGCCGTCCTTACCGGCGTGCAGGGTCCAGCGCAGCTTCTGGTAAGCCAGCACCGGCTCCCCTGCCAGGTTCGACGGCCGGTAGAACACCTTGATGCGGGTGCGGAAGGCGAACTGCAGGATGTTGGCGCTGGCAGTGCCATTCTTCGGGGGGATTTCCAGCATGTTCAGCCAGTACAGCGTTTCCCGGTCGGCCGGCAGGCCCGCGCCGGTGAACATGATGCGGGTGGTCTGCTGCTTCTTCGGGTCCAGGCGGAACACCGGTGGCGCGACCACGAAGGGGGCTTTGGCGGTATCCGGCGTGGACTGGTCATCGCCATCATCCAGCCAGACCTGGACCAGCGTCGCGCGCTCGCCTTCATTGATGAACTTGAGCGTGACTTCCTTGTCCTGCGCGGGATAGACCACGCGGGTACCGCCGATCACGACCGACGCATGGGCCGCCGGCGAAGCCAGCGCGACGAGCGACAGCAATGCAGCAGCGATGATGCGATGGAGGGCGTTCATGGGTCACCTCGGAACGGGGAAGGAAGGAGGCCGCCAGCGCCTGCCGGCGACCTCCCGCGATCAGTTGTAGACAACCTTGTAGTTGACGTACGACTGCACGAAGCCCGGGGCCGCAGCGCCACCGTTGGCGACGTACTGGCTGGCCATGTCGATCGTGGCGGTGTTGTTGGTGATGGTCACCGGATCGGTCTTGAACGACGGATCGCGCAGGTCGACCACGGCATTCTTGTACTTCACCTGGATCTGGGTGTTGGCTGCCGGCGCGTTGGCTTCCTGGTTGCGCAGGTTGCCGTTGCTGGCGTCGACCTGGCCGGCAGCCGGGTCGAAGTACAGCTCGGCGACCTTGCCGTCCAGGCACGTGCCCTGGCCGGGGCCACCGATGATCAGCTGGAACGGGTGTTCACCGGCAACGTCGCCGGCTGCTGCCAGCTGGTTGGCCTGCACCGCGCTCATCGGAACGGTGACGTTGGTGGTGCCGATGGCGCCGGCGCCACCGGAAATGGTGCAGGTCAGGTCGGTGACTTCGCCGGTGAACTCGATGGTGCCCGAGCCATAGGACTGGGCGCTGGCCGCCGAAGCGGCCAGCAGCAGGCTTGCAGCGGAAGCGATCGGAATGAGCTTCATGATGGTGGTGTTCTTCTTCACAGATGTGATCCGCACGCGGGCGGCAAGAAACCACCGCCGCCGAAGCGGCGGTGGCCGGGGACGGATCGGACACTTGGGGAGAAGGTCCTGTCCGGCCAGCCGGTGCACGGCTGGCGGAGAGAATCCTAGGTAAGGCCCCCGGAGCGCTCTATCGGACTGCGCCTAGATTTGCCGCGCATGATTGTTAAGGGCCAACCACGAAACACGTGGACTGGCTCCCGTACGGCACAGGTCCACGACAGGGGTACGGTTGTAGCCGTGATAACGAGCCCTTATCGCGACTGAACTGGTTTGGCAGGCAGAACGGATTTTTGCGCAATCTCCAGCCTACTCACGTCGTCCACTGGCATAAGAACTGCAGCTTTCTGTACCGGGTCCCAAAGTACATAGCTATCACCCAAACGCCCCACTAGGCCCAGGCCGCCTTGCACCTTCTCATCAATAGTCACATTGACCGTGTACTTGCTGGCGCCAGAAGTGATCGCCTTGGCGCGCTCGAAGCCAAGCCAGTTTGACGAGATCGGGACATAGACAATCATCACGAGCGCATAGACCAGCCACGGCGAGTCCTTCACGGCGGCCGGCAACACTGGGGACAGGCGTACTGCCATTGCACATATGCCCGTCAGCGCCACACCTATCAAAACGGGCCAGGCATTGGTCCACCAAAGCAAGGCACCCATTCCAACAAGACAAAGAGCCAGGGTCAGCCACATCAGCAGATTGGCTTGGGACGGCGTCGCTGTCACCTTCCCCTCAACCCACCCTCCAAACAGCAGCGCAATCAGAATAAGGAACAACACCATGCCGATCCCCGCAAGCCCTGCCAGTGCAAGCTCACTCACCGCAACAAACTGAAAAGGATCCAGGCCGAAGTGACCCCAGTAAGCCTTCAGATAGAAAGCCCCTTGCACCAAGCCAAACGTAACCAGCGCCGAACCCCACCCCGCAACATCGGCCATGGTTAGCGTCTTCTGCGTACGTTCCATGTATCCCCTTCCGTCAATGCAGCCCCGCCACATAGTGGCATGCAGCGCTCGACCCTGCAGAACTCATCCTATTAACGTGACGCGTCACGCTCGATCGCTGCCACTCCATTGGCGCCCCACCCCTCCCCCACTATAGTGCCAACCCTCACAAGGACGAGGCGGCACACATGCCCTATATCGGAATCGGACTCCACGTACTGGCCGCCATCTACTTCGCGGTGCACGCCATCCGCTCGGGCCAGAGCCTCTACTGGCTCATCCTGCTCTTCTCGTTCCCGCTGCTCGGCAGCGTCGTCTACTTCCTGGCGATCTACTTCCCTGAAGTCCGCCACTCGCGCGGCGCCCGGCAGGTCGTCCGTTCCGCCAAGCAGCTCATGGACCCGGGCCAGGACCTTCGCAACGCCCGTGCCGAACTGGCGCGCACGCCCACCGTGCAGAATCGGGTTCGGCTGGGCATGACGCTGCTGGATGCCGGCCAGGCCGAGGAAGCCAGAACCCTGCTGGAGCAGGCAGCCAGCTCGCCGCTGGGCGACGACCCCTACATCCTGACCGGCCTTGCCCGTGCCCGCCTCGAGTCCGGGTACGCTGCGCTTGCGGTGGAGACGCTGGACGGCCTGTTCGCCCGCCATCCGGACGTGCGCCGCAAGCCGGAACAGACCCTGCTGTACGCGCGGGCACTGGCAGCTACCCAGGCGCCCGGCACTCGCGCCGCGTTCGAGCGCGCCGTGGAATGCGGGAACGACGCGGCCGCCCGCTGCCTCTACGCCGAATGGCTGATGGCGCAGCCGCAACCCGACGATCGCGAGCAAGCCCGCAGCCTGTTCGCCAGCATCATCGACGATGCCCAGCACTGGTCGCGCCACGCGCGCAGCCACAATGCCGCATGGCTGGAGCGAACCAAGGCGGCGTTGAAGGGCCACTGACGACCCGGCAGCAGGTGGCGGGCTCGAACACCTGCACTTCCAGGAAACTATCGCAGCGGGCCTAGCGCGAGCCCGGCCTGGGGAAGAGCAGCTTGGGGGTTCCGATAAACAGCAGCCATGCACCCAGGGCCGCTCCGTAGGCGAGCACAGTTCCCACAAGGAATGTGCCGAATAGGCTGCCGGTGAACAGCTGATACAGCCCTTTGCCGCGACCTGCAGCGCTGCCTCCAACAGTCAGCACGATGACCGGCAGCATGATCATTCCGCTGCAGAGGATCAGGGAGAACGCGCCCAGCAACCAGCGCTTGAGTGGCGGGTTCCATGGCATGGGATAGCCTGCGAGCAGTCGCCTCATCCAAAGAAACAGTACTGGAAAGGCGATCAGGTACATCAATGCCACATACAACCAGGTTCGAGCATCAGCGCTGCCCGCCTCGAAGATGGCTCGCGGGTATACCCCTGTGCGATAGAGCGTTTCTGCGCTTGCCGCCAGCGCCGCGCTAATGATCATCGCAGGCTTGAACAGGCGCGACACCTTGCCCCATTGCGCGTTGCGTAGTTGCTGCCCGTCAGTCACGCCAGACATGAAAACCTTTTTGGGCGGATGCGTCCATGAGGTACCAAGGGGCATTGTGCAGATGATTCGCCCCGCCACATGGTGACATGCAGCGCCTTACTTCGCAGATTTCACGTATTAACGTGACGCGTCACACGCAATCGGAAGCGCATTGCTGGACAGGCATGTCGCATTCGCCTTGCTCACAGCCTCGCCGGGCGGATGCCGACACTCGCTAGGCTTGCACCACCGACATCGCCGATAGCGTTGTAGCGCAAGGCTCCAGCTTGGTTGCGTCGTATGCAACGATTCTGAAAATGTTGAAAGTAGTGACGTCATCAGCCCTACTGCATTGGCATCGCACGCAACCGGGCGTATTCCTTTTCGCGCCGCCAATACATCGGTGGTCGGGGCTCGAAATCCCGGTAACGCGACTGTAGTTTGCGCTTGCCAGTCGGCACCACGCTTTGTGGTGCCGGCTGGCAATCCGTCGGCCGGCTCTGGCGGGCGGTGCGTGGGGGCCTCGTGCCCACCGGGCCTAGTCGCGTACCGGATTTCGAGCCACGCATCGTCCGCCACCTTTATCGGTGGCGGCTTCTGCATGCACGCAAGGAGCCCTGCCATGAGCCAGCCCCACTCCCCTGCCCCGCACCCCATTCACGACGCGCCTGCCAACGGCCCGGCGCTGGACCCGAACACCCTCATCGCCCTGCTGCACAGCATCGGCGCCGGTGCCGCCTCCGATGGCCAGCCGTGGCCTGAACGCCATCAGATGCCCGGTCGACGCATCGCCCTGGCGGATACCGACTGCTCCTTGGCCGGCCTTCGCGTGGTGCTGGAGATCCTGCTGGCCGCGCAGCGCGCCCGCGAGAACGGCGAGCTGGAGCAGTACGTTGGCCCGCGCGTGATGGAGGGGCTAATCATGGCCGGAATCGGCCTTACCGCACACGCCAGTACCCGACTGCATCCGGAGGGCTGAGTGGCCTGGTGGCGCTGGGCGGCCACCGCGCTCTGTCTTGTGGTGGTGGTTGCGGCACAGACGCAGTGGCTGGCACCGCCCAAGCCCTCGCCTATCGGTTTCCACGGCATCCCCGGCGATCGCTTTCTGCAGTTGCGCCGCCAAGCCATGCAGTTCGTGGAGACTCGGCCACGACAGGGCTTCCAGTTCGTTGAGCGGCATCGAGATGCCGAGTTCCAGGTTCATTGCCGAGGCATACCCGTGCTGTGGCTGGAGAGGCGCTCGCACCATCTGCTGTTGCAAGCCTCACTGGACGCGAAGCAGCGGGCGCCTGCCGTTATGCGGTTGCGGGCGCTCCTCCAATGGCAGTTGGAGCCGTTGGATTACCTGGAGCAGGTACTGGCTGGCGTGCCGGAACCTGTTCTGTTGGATCGGGTGCTGCAGATTCTTGCTGGTGATGTGCCTGATGGGGCGCGATGTGGCGTGCCGTAGTCGAGCGTGGCTTCACTCTACAGGGCTGCGGGCAGCGAGGGTTCGGGCTGCGGCCCTGCCGCTCGTCACCTGCGCGACAGGCATTGGCCCAGTGATCATGCGAGTCACCTCCCTGCATCGATCCAGCCCGCATCGCGCACACGCGCAAGATCTTCTGGCGTATCGATATCCAGGCCCAGTTCCGGTGCCTGCAGGACATGCACCGTATCGACGGGAAGTTGCCGCAGGCGCGCTCCAAAGCCGCGGTCACCGGTTGCACCCGCAGCGTTGAACCATGCACGCGGCACTACTGCAGGAATGCCAAGCGCGTCTCCATGACGGGTAGCCGCGCACCCTGACGCCGAGGCGCGGGCACCGAAAAGCAGCGCCTGCAGATGGGAGCGCTCGATTGCGGGCTGGTCGCATGCCACGACCATCACCGCGGTCACCGTGGGCAGCAGCTGTGCGCCGGCAACCTGCAGACTGCTCGCCAGGCCGCGTTCCCAGTGGTGGTTGGTTACCGAAGTGGCCTCCAGCCCGGCAATGCTGGATGTCACGGCCTGTGCGTTCGCGCCGACCACGACCAGCACCTGCGCTGGCGCGACCTCGCGCGCCAACCGCACCACGCGATGTACCAGGGTTTCGCCCTGACGGGTGAGAAGCTGCTTGGGCTGGCCGAGCCGGGTGCTCCCGCCGGCAGCCAGCACGACGACCGCATGCGCGCCAGTCACCTGCCGTGCGCGCTTCGCCATTGCTGCAGCTGCGCGGCGATGCTGAGCGAAATCGCCTCTGGCCCTCGGCCGCCGATGTCCAAGCCGACAGGTGATCGAAGTCTCGGGGAAAGGCGGTGGCGCTGATCCGGTGTCAGCAACTTGAACAGGTCCTCGCGCCTTCGCCGCGGACCCAGCAGTCCAATGAACATAACTTTGGTATCAGCCAGGGCCACCAGCGCCTCCCGGTCCAGTTCGAAATCGTGATGCATCACCAGTACCGCGTCGCACCGGTCGCCATGAAGGGCCTCGGCCGGGCTGGTCTGAAGATGCGTATCTGCGCACTGCCCGGCTGAGGCCCAGCGCGCTCGCCGTTCGGCCACGCTGACCCGCCACCCCAGGCCCCGCAGCAACGGAACCAGGGAGGGCGTTTCGGGACCGCCCCCCAACACCAGGGCCCGCGGAAGCCGGGGCAACGGCAAATGCCATGCGCCCTCGCCAAAGGGCTGCGTACCCTCCATCGGATGCAGCTGCCACGCCTGCTCGCGATGGCCGGCGCGGAAAACGACCTGCCCCGACGTGCGAAGGTCGCGCTGGAGTGACACACCCTCGCGGAACCAAGCCTCAATGACGTCGTCGATGCCGGCCATGGCACGCAATGGCAGGAGCGCAATCCGCAGCCGGCCGCGGCACCCGAGCGCAGACCCACTCAACAGGTCGTCGTCACTGCGGGTGTCGATCTCGATCCAGTCGACCCGGCCTGCAGCGCTCACCTGCTCCGCGCGTCGCGCGAGCTCGGGCTCCAGGCATCCGCCGCTCAGCCAGCCGACCTGGCTGCCGTTGCAGAACAGCACCATGTCGCCGGCACCGGCGTAAGTGGAGCCATCGGTTTCCAGCACCAGCGCGAGCACGGCGTGCTGCCGTGCGCGCAGGTGCGTCACTGCCGCCTCGAGTACGCCGCGCGGGTTGCCTTCGGTGAGGAAGCCCGGCGCTGCGGACAGGTGCTCGGCAAGATCGCCGGGCTCCCCTCCGCCCGCGGCGGAGGCCTCCAGAGTGGTCGAGGCTGCGGGACGGTCCACGCGCAACGTTAGCTCACGTCGGGCAAGCCGGGCAGCAGCTTGTCCAGGGTGATGGGATAGTTGCGCACGCGCACGCCGGTTGCGTTGTAGACCGCATTGGCGATCGCGGCGCCGACCCCGCAGATGCCCAGTTCACCCACACCCTTGGCCTTCATCGGCGAGATCACCGGATCCAGCGTGTCGAGGAAGACCACTTCCTGGTACGGGATGTCGGCGTGCACGGGAACCTCGTAGCCGGCCAGGTCATGGTTGATGAACAAGCCCAGCCGTTTGTCGACCACCAGCTCCTCCATCAGGGTCGCGCCCGCACCCATCACCATCCCGCCGATGACCTGGCTGCGTGCGGAGAGCGGATTGAGGATCCGGCCGCCATCGCATACGGCAAGCATGCGGCGGATGCGCGTCTCTCCCGTGTAGGCATGCACGGCAACCTCGCAGAAGTGCCCTGCATAGGTGCCGACGTCGTAGCCTTGCTTGAAGTTGCCGAAGGCAATGCCGTCCTCCGCCGACAGTGTCCCCGCCTCCGCCAGCTTGATGGTCCGCCCACCCGCCTGGATGCGGCCGTTGGCGAAGTCTGCGGTGTCGCCGTCGAAGCCCAGTTTCTCGCCCACCTTGCGGCGCAGGCTGACGCACGCCGCGTACACGCCTGCGGTGGAGCTTGCCGCGCCCCACTGGCCGCCGGAACCAGCGGAGGCGGGATGACGGGAGTCGCCAAGGGTCACCTGGACCCGCTCCAGCGGCACGCCCATGGTCTCGGCTGCCGTCTGCGCGATGATTGTGTAGGAGCCGGTGCCGATGTCGGTCATGTCGGTCTCGACAATCACCCCGCCCTGGCCGTCAAGCCGGACCCGCGCCGCCGACTTCATTGTCGGTGCGCCGCGATAGCCCGCAGACACGCCCATGCCGATCAGCCAGTCCCCTTCCCTGACCTGCGCCGGCCTGGGGTTGCGCTTGTTCCAGTTGAAGCGCTCCGCGCCTTCGCGCAGGCAGCGCACCAGGTTGCGGTCGGAGAACTTCTTGGACGGATCGCCTGGTACCACCTCGGGCTCGTTGAGGATGCGGAACGCGATCGGGTCGAGGCCCAGCTTCTCGGCCATTTCGTCCATCGCCACTTCCAGCGCCATGTGGCCCGGTGCTTCGCCCGGTGCGCGCATCGCATTGCCTTCGGGCATGTCGAGCGTGGCGATGTAATTGGCCACCAGGCGGTTGGCGCCTGCATAGAGCTTGGGCGTCTGCAGGGTGCCGTTCTCGCCGTCCTCGCCGTTGATGTTGCCCGACCAGTTCTCATGGGCGATGGCGGAGATCCGGCCATCCTTTCCGCAGCCGATCCGCACGCGCTGGAGGGTGGCGTGCCGGTGCGTGGTGTTGTTGGGCATCAACGGGCGTTGCAGCGCGATCTTCACCGGTCGCCCGACCTGCTTGGCCGCCAGCGCGGCCAGCACCGCGTCGGCACGGATGAACAGCTTGCCGCCGAAGCCGCCGCCGATATAGGGCGAGTCCACGCGCACCTTGGCAGGATCGATGCCGAGGATCGCCGCCATGCCCTGCCTGGCCCAGTCGATCATCTGGTTCGCCGTCCACAGCGTGAGCGTGTCACCCTCCCAGGCGGCGATGGTGGCGTGCGGCTCCATCATCGAATGACTTTCGTCGGAGGTGTGGTAAGTCTCGTCGAGCTTGACCGCGGCGCTCGCGTAGGCAGTGTCGAAATCGCCCAGCGCCTGCCGATCGGGCTTGCCGTCACGCCCCTTTGCCAGCGGCGCGGACGGTGCCAGTGCGGGAAAATCGAAGCGGCCCTTGCTGCGCTCGTAGCGGGTACGGATCAACGCCGCGGCGGCGCGGGCCTGCTCGAAGGTCTCTGCCACCACGCAGGCGATGGCCTGGTGGTAGTGGGCCACCTCGGCTCCGCCGAACAACGGTGCATTGTTCCAGTTCGATTTGCCGACCGGCTTGGTTTCCGGTGCGGTGATGACCGCCAGTACGCCGGGCGCGGCGCGTGCGCGGGAGGCATCCATCGAAATGATGCGCCCCTTGCCGATGCCCGCACCGACAATGTAGCCGTAGGCCTGGTTCGGCGCCACGTCATAGCGCTCGTAGGCATAGGGGGCGGTACCGGTGGTCTTGCGTGGACCGTCGATGCGCGGCGTCGACTTGCCGACGACCTTGGCCTTGTCGAACAGGTTGTCGCCGGCGGGGGCGTTGAATTCAAGGGGCATCAGCGCTCTCCTTCCACCAGCACGGCTGCGAGAGTGCGCTCGGCGAGCGCGATCTTGAACGCGTTCTCCGGCGTCGGACGGGCACCGGCGAACACCTGCCGGGTCGCGGCCTTTACGCCATCGCGCAGCAGCGGTTCGGCTGCCTCGACGCGCCACGGTTTCGGCGCGACCCCACCGAAGGCGAACCGCGCCGAGCCGTCACGCCGCACGACCGCGGCGACCGACACCAGTGCGAACGCATAGGACGCGCGGTCACGTACCTTGTGGTACACGTGCCGACCGCCCAGGGGTTGTGGCAGCGTGACGTGGGTGATCAGCTCACCGCGCTGCAGCACGTTGTCCTGCTGCGGCTTGTCGCCGGGGGAACGATGGAAATCGGCAATTGGGATGCTGCGCGTACTGCCGTCACCCCTGACGGTCTGGATCGAGGCGTCCAGCACCCGCAGGGCCACCGCCATGTCGCCCGGATAGGTCGCGATGCAGCTGTCCGAGGTGCCGATCACGCCCATCTGCCGGGAGAACCCCTCGAGTGCGCCGCAGCCGGATCCGGGCAGGCGCTTGTTGCAGGGCAGATTGGGATCGTAGAAATACGGGCAACGCGTGCGCTGCAGCAGGTTGCCGCCGGTGGTGGCTTTGTTGCGCAACTGCCCGGAGGCACCTGCCACGATCGCGCGGGTCAGCACCGCGTAGTCGCGGCGCACGCGTTCATGCGACGCCAGTGCGGTATTGGTGACCAGCGTGCCGATGCGCAGGCCGCCTTCGTCGGTGGGTTCGATCCTGTCCAGGCCGATGTCCTGCACATCGACCAGGTGCGCTGGCGTCTCGACCTCCAGCTTCATCAGGTCGAGCAGATTGGTCCCTCCGGCCAGGAACTTCGCGCCCTCGGTACCGGCGACGGCCCTGGCGGCCTCGGCCGGGGATTTGGCGCGTTCGTAACTGAAGGCCCTCATGAGCGCCTCCCTGCAGAGGTGACGCCAGCGACCTCTGCCATCGCCTCGGCAATATTGGAATAGGCGCCGCAGCGGCAGAGGTTGCCGCTCATGCGTTCGCGCATTTCCATGTTGGTGGCCCGGGGCCGTGCGCTGACATCCGCCTGCACATGGCTGGGGACACCCCGCTTGATCTCGTCCAGTACCGCCACCGCCGAACAGATCTGCCCCGGCGTGCAATACCCGCACTGGTAGCCATCATGCTTGATGAAGGCGGCCTGCATCGGATGCAGGTCATCGGGAGTTCCGAGGCCTTCGATGGTGGTGATGGCATCGCCCTGGTGCTGCACCGCCAGGCTGAGGCAGGCATTGATGCGCTCACCGTTGACCAGCACGGTACAGGCACCGCATTGACCGTGATCGCAGCCCTTCTTGGTCCCGGTCAGCTTCAGATGTTCGCGCAGGGCATCGAGCAGCGTGGTCCGGGTGTCGAGTTCAAGCTCCCGCCGCTTGCCGTTGACGGTGAAGGCCACCGTGCTGATGACCGGCGGCCTGGGCGGCGGGGGCGCGGCCAGTTCGGCGGCGAGCGATGATGCCCCCGGTGCGGCGGACATTGCCACGGTCGTGACGCCGCCGGCGATCACCTGGCGACGCGTCAACTTCATTCCTTCATCACAACTTGGCACAGTGACCTCCTGGCGTTCGGGGAAACCCCGTGGCTGGATGGACGCGCTCACACTACCGAAGGGCCACTATGCCCATCTGCGGGGTACAGATCTGTGAAGTCGGCGAAATGTACGACCCTACCGAGGCAGGCAACCAGCCTGAGTGCCAGAAGAACATGTTGTAGCAAGTCCGAAGAAATCGACTGCATCCAGCCCTTTCAAAGACACCCGGACTCATTCCCAGCCTGCAGGCCAACTACGGCGGGCTTGTCTGAGTTGCCACTTCCCATGGTCGAGCATGGCTCGACTCTACAGAGGCGAAGCCTGCGGGCCGACCCGCACATGCACCGCATGGCTGACGCCACGATGGAACATCTTGGCGTATGGGCAGACGCGTTCGGTGTTGCGAACGAGTTCGCAGGCCAGGTTCTCATCCATGCCGGGAAGATGTACCACGATCTCGGCCGACAGCAGGTACAGCCCATCTGCTGGATCACGGGCGAAGGTGACCGCCACTTCGATGCTGGGGTTGTGCAGCAGCAGGCCGGCGCGCGCGGCCACCAGCACCATGGCGCCGTGGAAGCAGCCGGCATAGCCCGCAGCCAGCAGCTGCTCGGGATTGGCGCCGCCGCCAGGCCCGCCGAGCTCCGGCGGCAGGCGCAGGTCCACCGCCAGTGCACCGTCGTCCGATCGCACGACGCCGGACGCCCGCCCATGCTGGGCCTGGCCTCCGCTCACCCGCACGCGGCCGGTGTACAGCGGCTTCACGTCGTCGCCCTGGTAGCGGTCCAGCATGGCAGGCGAAGGCGGCTTCAGCTCGGTCATTGCACGGCTCCATCAAACGCAGCTGCGGCAGGCGATCGATTCGCCGCTCAGGCAGGCTGCCGCTGCAACAGACCGGACTGCTGCAGCCAGGCTTCGAAATCGACCTGCCCCAGCCACGCGTGGCCCGCGGGCACCAGCGTCTCGGTCTGCAGCGGCGCGCCGAAGTACAGTGCATCGGCGTCCGCCACCACCTGCCGGGAATCACCCGTCAGTTGCAGATAGCGCCTGGCCAGATCCGCCATCGCGCTGCGCTGCGGCCCGGCGATCTCCAGCACTCCATTGGCTGGCGCCTGCTGCGCGATGCGTGCCACCGCTTCGGCAACATCCTCGGCGGCAATCGGCTGCACGTCGGCGGCCGGCAGCCGCACGGCCGTCCCGTCGCCGGCGGACTGGATGATGCCCGGCAGGAACTCGAAGAACTGCGTGGAATGGATGATGGTGTACGGCAGGCCCGAGTCGCGGATCAGCCGCTCCTGGGCGATCTTGCCGCGGAAGTAGCCACTGGCGGCAAGCTTGTCGGTGCCCACAACAGAAAGCGCGACATGGTGGCGCACGCCGGCACGGGTGGCGGCCGCAAGTATGTTGTGGCCGGCGGTCACGAAGAACGAAAGCACTGCTGCGTCTTCGAACGAGGGCGAGTTGGCCAGGTCCACCACCACGTCGACGCCGTCCATGGCGGCATCCAGGCCCTCGCCGGTCAGTACATCCACCCCGGTGGAGGGCGCTGCCACCACGACCGCATGCCCGGCGACACGCAGGCGCTCCACCACCTTGCTGCCGATGCGGCCGGTACCACCGATGACGAGGAACTTCATTGCGTGTCTCCTGGTATGTAGAGGGGCTGCCGGGTGTGGCCGGGCGCAGGCATCGTAGGTGGCGCGGGCGCGAGGCAGTAGGTCCGTGACCGGCCGCGCACTGTTGCCCGGCACGCACCAGTACGCTCAGGCCAAGGCAGGCTGTGCGCCTGGCTTCAGAGGGGTGGCCTGCTGGCGTGCTTCCCAGTGCGAGATCACATCCAGTTCGAGCGCGCGCACCCGCTGCGTGCTGAAGTCGATGAAGGCACGCACGCGCTTGGGCAGCTGGCGGCGGCTGAGGTAGCACAGGTAGTGGCCGCGATCGAGCGGCGCATGCCGATCCAGGCAGGTCACCACCCTGCCCGCCCACAGCGCTTCACGCACCTGATAGCTGGGCAGCTGGGCGATGCCCAGCCCGTCGATGACGGCCTGCAGGGCCAGGTCGGCATCGTTGAACACCAGTGCAGCAGGCGGCTGAAGGTGTACTTCGGCACCGTCGACACGGAATTCCCAGGGCTGCATGCGTCCGCCCGGCAGGCGCCGCCCGATGCAGGCATGCGTGGGCAGCGTGTCCACCGACGCGGGAAGGCCGTGCACCTGCGCGTACGCCGGTGATGCACATACGACCAGCTGCATCGGCACCAGCTGCTTGGCAATCACTTGGCTGTCTTCCAGTAGGCCGTCGCGAAACGCCACGTCGATGCGATCACCGGCCAGGTCGGGGGCCTGCTCGTCCAGCAGCAGCTCCACGGATACCTGCGGGTACTCGGCACGGAAGGCTGCCAGCAAGGGCGCAATCACCCGACGGCCGAAGCCGTGGCTGGCACTGATGCGCAGGTGCCCGCGCGGCGGGCCCTCGCGCAGGTCGCGCATTTCCTCCAGCGCCTGCAGGATGCAGGTCACGCCCGGGTTGCAGCCCTCCAGGAACAGCTCGCCTTCGCGGGTGAGCGTGGTCGAGCGCGTGGTGCGCAGGAACAACCGCACGCCCAGCTGGCTTTCCAGCTTCTGCACGCTGCGGCTGACGGCCGAGCGGCCGATGCCGAGGCGGTCGGCCGCGCGCGCGAAGCTGCCCTCGGACGCCACTGCAATGAAGGCCAGCACGCCGGCGTAGCTGGTGGAGAAGGACGCATTGAGCGCATCGTGGCCGTCGCTGGCCAGGCGGGGCGTTGAGGCGTTCATGGGTGGCCTGGCTCCGGGCGGGCACGTTGTGCGTGCAGGTGGCTCCGCGCCAGCTTCAACCGTTGCCTGCACGCGGCAAGATCGAGCCCCAGCAGGGGCACGATGTCCTCGAATCCGGCACCCAGCACGTCGTGCAGCAACAGTACCGCACGTGCATCGGGCGGCAGTTCGCGCAATGCGGTGAGGAAGGCCTGCCAGACCTGTTCGCTGGCAGGGCGCGATGCGGTGCGCAGGTGCGATGAGGTGTCCATGCCCGGCAGACGGCCGAGCATCGGCCGCTGTGACAGGACATTGGTGCTTTTCATGCAACAGCGTGCGGCCCGGCCCCCGCCTACCGGCATTGCGAATGCAGGCCTAGCCTCGCCGTGCCCTTCACACGCTACAGGAACACACCATGACCGCACGCCTGGATTACGCCGCGCAATCCCCCGAACTGTTCAAGAAGCTCGGCCTGTACTCGCATGCCGCCCACACCGCCTCGATCGAAGCGGCCATCATCGATCTGGTCAACATCCGTGCATCGCAGCTCAACGGCTGTGGCTTCTGCCTGGACATGCACGTGAAGGAAGCCACCCTGCGCGGCGAGCGTCCGCTGCGCCTGCATCACCTGGCGGCATGGCGTGAATCAACGCTGTTCAGCCCGCGCGAGCGCGCCTGCCTGGCCTGGACCGAAGTACTGACCCAGCTGCCGGCGCAGGGCGTGCCCGACGAGCTGTACGCACGCGTGCGCGGCCAGCTGTCCGATCAGGAAATTGTCGACCTGACCCACGCGGTGATGGCGATCAACGCCTGGAACCGCGCCAACGTTGCCTTCCGTACCACGCCCGGCACCCTGGACGCAGTCTTTGGCCTGGAGAAGGCCGGCCTGGCCTGATCCTTCCGCCGCTGCCCCATGCTGCGGCCCTGCTCTACCGCTTTGGAGACCTGCCATGCGTCGTTCTGTTCTGGCCCTGTTTGCGCTGCTGCCACTGTGCGGCGCTGCCGCCACCCCGCCCTCTGCTGCGCCCGAGCCCCTGGTGCGCGAGGTGATGACCCGCGCCCTGCCGGAGCAGCCCGGCAAGGAAGCGCTGATCCTTACCGTGGAGTATCCGCCGGGTGGCGCCGATCCTGTCCACCGCCACGATGCCCATGGCTTCGTCTATGTCCTGGAAGGGCGGATCGTGATGGGTGTGGCCGGCGGCAAGGAAGTCACCCTTGGCCCGGGCGAGGCCTTCCATGAAGGCCCGGCCGATCTGCACACCGTAGGCCGCAACGCCAGCGCCACCGAGCCGGCGAAGTTCGTGGTGTTCCTGATCAAGGACATCGGCAAGCCGGCGGTGCTGCCGCCGCACTGATCGCACGTCCGGCGCTGGCACCAACGACAGGTTCCCGGGTGTCACAATCCGGGGACCTGTCCCGTCTACGCTGGCATGGACGAATCCACTGCGCTGTTCTCACGCCTCCGCCCACGCCTGTTCGGCGTGGCCTACCGCATGCTTGGGTCTTCGCACGAAGCCGAAGACGTGGTGCAGGATGTCTGGCTGCGCTGGCATGGCACCGACCAGTCACAGATCGAGAATCCGGAAGCCTGGCTGGTGGCGACCACCACCCGTCGCGCCATTGATGGCCTGCGCCTGGCCCGGCATGCGCGCGAACACTATGTGGGCATGTGGTTGCCCGAGCCGCTGCTGACCGATGACACCGCCACGCCCGAGTACGTGCTGGAAACCGCCAGCGATCTGTCGGTCGCCTTCCTCAGTGTGCTGGAACGGTTGGCCCCGGATGCGCGTGCGGCTTTCCTGCTGCACGATGTGTTCGATCAGGATTACGCGGTGGTTGCGCGCACCCTGGACAAGACAGAGGCCGCCTGCCGGCAGATCGTGCATCGCGCGCGCCAGCAGCTCAGGCAGGAGCGCCCGCGCTACAACGTCCCGCAGGACGTGCACCAGAAACTGCTGCGCCGCTTCGCCGAGGCTGCATCCAGTGGCGATTTCCGCACGATGAAGGCGTTGATGGCCGAATCGGCCGAGCTGGTGGGTGACGGCGGCGGTATCGTCACCAGCTTCCCAGGGCCGATGGTCGGGGGCGCACGCATTGCCCAGCTGCTGTATGCCCCGCACCTGCGGCGCAGCGCGCAGTTGCGGATGGTACCGGCCATGCTCAACGGACGGCTGGGACTGCTGCGCTATTTCGATGGCGAGCTGGAGGCGGCGATGGCCTTCGAGACCGATGGCGAGCGGATCACGCAGGTTCTGGTGCAGCGCAACCCGCGCAAGCTGCAGCGGTTGGCTCGCCCTATCGCCATCCAGTAGTTCCACGCCAGCCAGGGATGGCGTCCGTTGCCGGCCGCCCTTGCGGGATTCGAGCGGGGCGCCGATGCGCCCCGTCGAAAACTTCTGCTTGCGCTGTATCCGCAGGATCCGATCAGAAGTCCCAGAACACCGGCACCCAGCGGAAAGTCTCGCCCTCCAGCGACACCCGGCCCACTGACGGGAACGGAAGATGCGTGGCCACCAGCATTTCACCGGTGCCGGCCAGTTCCTTCAGCAGAGCAATGCGAACGCGTGCGGATTCCTCCGGGTCGTGCTCGAAGCCGTTGTGCCAGTTCGGCTGGTCGAAGCCGACCGCGAACACCGCGTCACCGGCAAAGGTCAGGGCCTGCCCCGCGGACGCTACGCGCACCACGCAGTGGCCCGGGGTATGCCCACCGGTACGGCGGGCCGTCACGCCCGGCGCGATCTGCTGTTCGTCCTGGAAGGTGTGCACATAGCTGCTGTACTCGGCCCAGAAGTGCTTGGCCGTGGCGCGCAGTGCATCGGGGAAGCCCTGCGGCATGTTGGTACGGCTGAAGTCCGGCGACTTCCAGAACTCCACTTCCGCGGCTGCGACGTGGATTTTCAGGTCCGGGCGCAGCCGTTCCTTTACGCCTTCAACCAGCAGGCCGCCGACGTGGTCCATGTGCATGTGGGTAATCACCACGTCGGTGATTTCGCCCAGGTTGATGCCGGCGGCACCGAGGCGGCGGATCAGCTGGCCGGCGCGCGGCAGCTGCAGGTCCGGGTCCATGCCCAGGCCGGCATCGATGAGGATGGTGCGATCACCGCTGTGCACCACCATCACGTTCAATGCCCAGTCGAAGGCATCCTGCGGCAGGTACATCTCTTCGAACCATTCGGCACGGTCGGCGGCCGGCACGTTGTGGCCGAGCATCTGGGTGGGCAACGGCAGGACGCCATCGCTGATCACCAGCACCTCGACGTCGCCCACTTTCAGGGCGTAGCGCGAGGGCACCAGTTCATCGAGGGCGGGAGCAATGGGCGCGGCGGTGTTTTCCATACTGAACATGAGGGATCTCCACGAAGAGCCATTTGGCGGGCAGCAATGCAAGGCTGGCGCGAACGAATCCGGGCGCTTGCCCATGGCGCAGGCAGTGACATTGCCAGGGCACGGTTGCCTGGCAGGCCAGCGCTGCGGAGTTCATGGGAAGACGGGCCACTGCGCGGGCAATGGGCCCGGAACACGGCAGGTGCCGTGTGGGATCAGCCTAGGCAGCACGCCGCAGGTGCGGTAGCTCCGTGAAGGGGTACGTCATGTTGCGTTCCGGGAAGCAATGCAGAACCGGCTGCAATGTCACCATCGCAAGCGCCTCTGGCTCGTTCGGTAGTGCGCAGGTCCAGGTCGGGCAGCTTCGGATGATCATCCAGTCGACCCCACTGTGGGTCCGCGCAAGCAGGACGATCTATCAAGAAATTCGGACTTGTCATATCCCAGATGCCTGATTGCTGGCGCAAAGTACGTCTCACCACCCACCCATGAGAGTTCCCGCATGAACACCTTCGCCCGTACCCTGGCCGTTGCCACCCTCGCCCTCTCGGTCCAGGCCGGCCTGTCCGCGCAGGCCGCCGAACCGGCCACGCCGGCGGCAGTCACCAGCATCGCGCGCACCGCCAGCTACATCACCACCGCCGATGGCGTGCAGCTGTACTACAAGGACTGGGGCCCGAAGAATGGCCCGGTCGTGACCTTCAGCCACGGCTGGCCGTTGAACTCGGACAGCTGGGAATCGCAGATGATCTTCCTGGCCAACCACGGCTACCGCGTCATTGCCCATGACCGTCGCGGCCACGGCCGTTCCAGCCAGCCGTGGGATGGCAACGACATGGATCACTACGCCGATGACCTGGCCACGGTGATCAATACGCTGGACCTGCACGATGTGACCCTGGTGGGCTTCTCCACCGGTGGCGGCGAAGTGGCGCGCTACATCGGCCGGCATGGCACCGGGCGGGTGAAGAAGGCCGTGCTGATCAGCTCGGTGCCGCCGTTCATGCTGAAGACCGCCGACAACCCGAACGGCCTGCCGATCGAAGTGTTCGATGGCATCCGCAAGGCACAGATGGATAACCGCGCGCAGCTGTACAAGGACATTCCGTCGGGCCCGTTCTATGGCTTCAACCGCCCGGGCGCGAAGGTGTCGCAGGGGCTGATCGATGCGTGGTGGGCACAGGGCATGCAGGGCGGCCACAAGAACACCTACGACTCGATCGCCGCGTTCTCGGCCACCGATTTCCGCGCAGACCTGAAGAAATTCGATGTGCCCACCCTGGTCATCCACGGTGACGACGACCAGATCGTGCCGATCGATATCTCAGGCCGCCAATCGGCGAAGCTCATCAAGGGCGCAAAGCTGATTGTCTACCCGGGTGCGCCGCACGGCCTTACCGACACCCACAAGGACAAGGTCAACCAGGACCTGCTGACGTTCCTGCAGGAAAAGTGAGTGTACGGGGCTCCGTTGTGATGGCGGAGCCCTTCCTGCCCAGAGGCAGGGCCGGCACCGGACGAGCGCCGGCGTCCACGTCAGTGCACGATTGCAGCCGTGGGATTTCAGGCCAGTCATGGCGCGCGGTGTGCACCTTGATGAAGGGTTAACCTCCAACAAAGCACACTGCGCTCTCACGGCTCTTCTCCGGCGCAGAATCCTTTGCTCCCGTGTCCAGCCCCAGACGACACGGCCATGCATCCTCCCAATGCCTTCCGGATCCACGCGATCCAGCCCCTTCTTGCGCGCAATGGCGCCATCGTTCGCCTCGATCAGTTGCGATCGACCTGCAAGAGCTGCGGCTTGCGCTCATTAATGACTCAGGACGAGGGCCTCAAGACGAGTCCATTGGGCACGACGCTCACGTGCCCCGCGTGCGGTGCCACGGGGCTGATGGACGAGGTGGAGATATGGCACCACTGGCTCGAACAGTGCCGGCGGGAACGGATGCTGGCGCTCTTCGATCCCGCACCTGACGAACCTCTGGAGCCTGATGGCCCCGAATGAGAGCGACACATGGACTGTCCGGCCGGCGCCCCAGCGCCGCGCCTCAACCGTCGCCGGGGTGACGCCCTGCCAGGCTACCCATCGTGAAGGCGTAGCCCGCCTCCTCCAGCAGCGCTCTCATGCGCAGCTCCACACGCCGGGGGGAAAGCAGGCTGTTGGGCGCGTACAGGGCATAGACGTAGCCTGCGCCGTCGATGATCTCGCGGCGCACGGCGCACTCATGGGATTCGGCAGCCTCGGACCAGACGGACATCAACCTGGCGGGACTGATGGATTGGCCGTTGCGAAGACGGAAGAACAGCCAGCGCACTCCCAGGGAACGCACCGGATTCAACCTAGCCACTGCGAACCCCCGATGCGCCGGAAAAGGTCCCTCAGGACCTCTGGATCCAAGCGTGGATGCTCGTCTTTCGAAGAGCGCGGAAGGTCGATACGTGCGGCGCCGTTCACCAGTGCGGGCAGATCGGACTGAAGGTCGATCCACCACCCCGTGGGCAGCCGGAGCCCCGTGCCCGTTCTATCGTAGATGCAGATCGGAAAAGTCATGGCGTTGCTCCTGGATGACCCGAGCATACGCCTGCGCGATGTCAGGTCTGGATGCGACGCCTAGGAAGATGCCGCATCGGCGCGCTTTGCGCATTCGAATACGTGTGCTTCGTCCTGCTGGACCCTGCGGAACGACTCCAGCCAGCCGAACGCTGCGCCACGATTGTGAATCGTTTCGCCAAGCCTTCCGGTCAGGCACCGTGCGCACTCCATCCCGCCAGGACTGGGCGCATCGCAGCAACGGCATTGCGCCATCGTCGTCGTTCTCTCCGGGCGGCACTGGTACATGATCTTGGTCATCAGGCTGATCGCCTGGCTTTGCGAGGACATGCGCGCTCCCTGTCTGCTGCGCGGAAGCAGCCGCGCGGCGCGCGGCTCCTCCTGTTCCTCAGCGGCGGGTATCGCCGCCGAGACCGCCCTTCTTTTCATCCGCTGGCTTCGGGCTCTCGATATCCTTGTTGTCCTGCTGCTGTTGCTGTCCTTGCTTGCCGGGCTCCTCCCCGCCGGGTTCGCCCCCCTCGCCCCGCCCCTGCGGTGCAGGCTGCTCTGCTTCAGCGGACGCGTTGGAGCGGTCATTCCTGTTCTGTTCGGGGACGCTGTTCATTTCGATTCTCCGCCGCAGCAAGTCTGCTGCCGATTGACTGTGGGCGTGTCGCCGTTACGGGAACGTGCCGGCAAGCGCGTTGTATGAATGGTTGTGATGAACAGGCTCCCGGCAGCGAGCGTGTACAGTGAGGTTTCGAACAGGGGTAGGCGCCGTGAGCCACGGAAGAAGCAAGCACGTTGTCGATGTGGAGCGCGAGCTGGCCCACTGGGAAACCGCGTTCAATCTGGGTGCGCTGCCCGCGATGAGTTTCCGGCACGAAGTGGCGCCGGTCATCCGGCTTGCCTGCGATATCTATGTGAGAGATCCGCATGGCACCCGGTCGGCATGGATCGACGATCTGCAGTGCCGCCTTGCGAAACGATCAAGCCTGCGCGGCAACCCTGGCGCGGCAGAGATTGCCGATCGTTGCTGGTCCCTGCTTGGCTGCGCCTAGGCGCGGCTGGCTGCGTGATTCCGCTCGCGCATCAACTCATCATTCAGTACGTTGACAATGGACATCACCGCGTCGGCAAGTCCACGAGAATCGCTGATGGATCCGTAGAAGTAGATCCTGGCGCCTTCAATGCGAACATCCGCCAGCTGGAGCTGGGACGCCAGGGCCCTGCACTTGATGAGGAACATCTCTGTCCAGCGAGCGCCCGGCGCCAGATCCAGCAGCGCGGTGATGGCTTCGTCGGTGGATGCGTCTACACGCTCATGCAACAACGGGACATCGAAGCCGACGATTCTTGGGAGCATGGAAGCGTTCACCTGACCATCCTCTCGCTGATGGGCGCTGTGAGTACTCCCACAGTACAACAGAATGCATGCAGCCCCAGATGAGATGGCGTCAGCTGGCCTGCCCCAGCTCGCGCGCAAGGAACGGCGCAGTCCTGCTGCCCTTGGCGTGGGCCACCTGTTGCGGCGTGCCCTTCGCCACGATGGTGCCGCCCGCGCTGCCAGCGCCCGGGCCGACGTCGATCACCCAGTCGGCCTGTGCGACAGAACGCATGTCGTGCTCGATCATCACCACCGTGTTGCCTGCGTCCACCAGCCGCTGAAGCTGCACCAGCAGCCTGTCCGCGTCTGCTGCATGCAGCCCGGTGGTGGGTTCGTCCAGCACGTACAGCGTGCGCCCGCGCTGGCTGCGCTGCAGCTCTGTGGCCAGCTTGATGCGTTGCGCCTCACCCCCTGAAAGCTCCGTGGCCGGCTGGCCCAGCCGCAGGTAGCCCAGGCCGATCTCCTGCAGCAACTGCAGCGGGCGGGCGATGGCCTCTTCTTCGGCGAAGAACGCATGGGCCTGGTCCACCGTCATCTGCAGGACCTCGGCAATGTTGCGGCCGTTCCACTGCACCTTCAGCGTGGCCTCGTTGTAGCGGGCGCCGTGACAGGTGGGGCACGGCGCATAGACGCTGGGCATGAACAGCAGTTCGACGCTGACGAAACCCTCGCCTTCGCAGGTTTCGCATCGGCCCTTGGCCACGTTGAACGAAAAGCGGCCCGCGTCGAAACGGCGGCGGCGCGCGTCGGGTGTCGCGGCGAACAGCTTGCGCACGTGGTCGAACAAGCCCGTGTAGGTAGCCAGGTTGGAGCGTGGCGTACGCCCGATGGGCTTCTGGTCTACCTGTACCACGCGTTGAATGGCGTCTACGTCGCCGGCCAGCTGGCCCCGAGTGGGTTCGATCACGGCGGGTCCATCCGTGGGCGCGCTGTCGGCGCCGTCGTCTGCTGTCTCATGCCCGAGGTGCAGCAGCATCAGCTCAGGCAGCGCCTGCGCCATCAGACTGGACTTGCCCGATCCGGAAATGCCGGTCACTGCAGTCAGCAACCCCAACGGCACCTGCGCATCCACGCCGTGCAGGTTGTGGCGATGGATGCCTTGCAGCGCCAGCCAGCTGTTGGCACTGCGCTGCCGGCTGGCCGGCGCGGGCACCCGGTCGAACAGGTACTGCGCCGTGCGCGAATCCTGAACGTTGCGCAGGCCGTCGGGCTCGCCACTGTAGAGAACGCGTCCGCCATGCTCTCCTGCCTGCGGGCCCACATCCACCAGCCACTGCGCGCGGCGCATCAGCTCCAGATCATGTTCAACAACGAACACCGAGTTACCGCCGTCGCGCAGCCGTTCCAGTGCGTCGTACAGCGCCTGGCTGTCGGCCGGATGCAGGCCGGCCGAGGGTTCGTCGAGCACGTACAGCACGCCGAACAGCAACGAGCTGAGCTGCGTGGCCAGGCGCAGGCGCTGCAGTTCGCCGGCCGACAGTGTGGGCGTGGCGCGGTCCAGTGAGAGATAGCCCAGGCCGAGCTCGCGAAGTTGTCGTACCCGCGCCATGACCCCACCCGCCAGCCGTTGTGCCGCCAGGCGCTTTTCCTCGGACAAGGCTGAGGTCAGACGCACGTCGGGTGCGCCGGCGTGGGTCGCGCGGCCACTTGCTGCCCGCTTGGCGCGATCGCTGGGCGTTGCACGCCTGCTGGTACGCGCGCCGTGGCTGTGTGCACTGAAATCGCCCTGCGCGATGGGCTCGAGCAAGGCCGCCAGCTGGTCCAGCGGCAGCCGCATGAACTCGCCGATGTCCACGCCGGCGAAGGTGACCGAAAGCGCTTCCGGCTTCAGGCGCTTTCCCTGGCAAGCGGGGCACAGCCGGCCTTCCATGTAGCGGGAAACACGCTTGCGCATCAGCGCGCTCTGGGTGTTGGCAAAGGTGTGCAGCACGTAGCGGCGTGCGCCGGTGTACGTGCCCATGTAGCTGGGCTCCAGCTTGCGCTTGAGCGCGGCGCGGGTCTCGGCCGGCGTGAAGCCGGCATAGACCGGCACCGTGGGCGTTTCCTCGGTGAACAGGATCCAGTCCCGGTCCTTCTTCGGCAGCTTCTTCCACGGCACATCGACGTCATAGCCCAGCGTGACCAGGATGTCGCGCAGGTTCTGGCCATGCCATGCCGGTGGCCAGGAGGCGATGGCGCGCTCGCGGATGCTCAACGACGGGTCCGGCACCATCAGCGCTTCGGTCACCTCGTAGACGTGCCCCAGGCCGTGGCAGGTGCTGCAGGCACCCTGTGGGGTGTTGGGCGAGAAGTCTTCGGCGTACAGCATGGGCTGGTGGGCCGGGTAGGCCCCTGCCCGCGAGTACATCATGCGCACCAGGCTGGACAACGTCGTCACGCTGCCCACCGATGAGCGCGCATTGCTGGCACCGCGTTGCTGCTGCAGGGCGACCGCCGGTGGCAGCCCGTCAATGGCATCCACGTCGGGCACGCCGGCCTGATCGATCAGGCGACGCGCGTACGGCGCGACGGATTCGAAGTAGCGCCGCTGCGCCTCGGCGAAGACCGTGCCGAAGGCCAGCGAGGACTTGCCGGACCCCGACACGCCGGAGAACACCACCAGTGCATTGCGTGGAATGGAGACATCGACATTCTTCAGGTTGTGCTCGCGCGCACCGCGGACCTCGATGCAGCCGCTGGCTGCGGCAGCACATGACGATTCGCCAAAGGGGGTGTTGGACATCTCAGCATTCCTGCATTCGGTGGGCGGATCGCGTCGCGCATGGTGCGCCCGAGCGGCCATTGTCACCGGTCCGGAGTGAATGGCGCGAGGGCGCCGGAGGCGGGATGCTGTCTTCACCTCTCGTTCGTACGGCGTTGCCCAGCCAAGGGCTAGCGTGGGGCTGCCCACACACCGGAGGCCCTCATGCACCCCGACATACTTGGCTGGGCCGCCACGGCGGTACTGATGGCAACCTTGATCCGGCAGATGGTGAAGCAGTGGCAGTCGTCCAACCCGGAAGCCGTATCCAGGTGGCTGTTCGCAGGCCAGATGACCGCATCTGCGCTGTTCACGGTGTACAGCGCGATGCTGGGCAGCGTGGTCTTCGTGGTGACCAATGCGATGCTGCTGTTGACGGCGGTGGTGGGCCAGGTGATGGCGTGGCGCCGCCGCGGCCGACGCCGGGCTCCCCCGCCCTGCTGATTGTTGATGCGCGTTGCCTGAAGGTTTGACATTACTTTCCCCCACCGTTGATGGGGCCGGACCGTCACAGGGATGAGGAGGCCGCTGCATGCCGTACGGTTCTGGCGCACTCTCGTAAAGACCCTGCGCAGTAATCCTGCGGGCGCTCACATGCCGCCTTCACCTGGCCCCTGCCCGATCGCAACCGGGCAGGACCTACGCTGAGCACTCCACTCACTGCGGAGCCCAGTATGGCTATCAAGACGGCGGAAGACCTGTTCATCCACGAACTCTCGGATATCTACAGTGCCGAGAAGCAGCTGACCAAGGCCCTCCCGCGCCTGGCCCGTGCGGCCGAGAACCCGGACCTGGCCGCAGCGTTCGAAACGCACCTGGAAGAAACGCAGGGCCAGATCGAACGCATCGATCAGGTGGTGGAGGTGCTTGGCATTCGCCTGAAGCGCATCAAGTGTGCGGCGATGGAGGGCCTGGTGGAGGAAGGCAAGGAAGTGATCGACAGCATCGACAAGGGGCCGGTGCGGGATGCGGCCCTGATCGGCGGCGCGCAGAAGGTCGAGCATTACGAGATTGCGTCCTACGGCACCATCGCCGCGCTGGCCAAGCAACTGGGCTACAAGGATGCCCTTCCGCTGCTGCTGGAGACGCTGGAGGAAGAGAAGGCCACCGACGAGAAGCTGACCCTGCTGGCCAAGGGCGGCGGCAATGCCAAGGCTGCACAGGCCGCCTGATCGGCGCGCCGCGGAACCCGGCTGCCACGGACGGCAGCCTCAGGTCCCGTACAGTACCTGATCATTGGGACAGAAGAACGTGCGTCGCCGCGTGGTCCCCAGATAGAGCTTGCTGATCGGGCCACCACACAGGGGACAGACCTTTTTCGTGTGCACCTGCCAATGCTTCTTCAGCTCGAAACGGCGCTTCCACTCCAGGAAATCAAAGCTGTAGGCGGGGGCCTGCTCGATTATGGCGGTAAGCCTGCGTGGTGGCAGGTCGCCCAGCCGGGTGGCCGGATGCACGCCTATCCGGAACAGCACCTCGTTCTTGATGATGTTGCCCACGCCGGCGAAGACGGTCTGGTCCAGAAGCGCATCACAGACCATGACATCCGGCATGGCCTTCAGCTTGCGCCGGGCCAGCTTTGGATCCCAGGCCTCGTTCATCACGTCACGCCAATCGTAGATGTCGTCCAGCGGCTGGTCGATCAGGCGCACGGAGCACGCGTAGAAGTTCAGCTCACCGTTGTCGAATACCAGCGATACCCGCGCCGGGCCTGGCTTCCGTTCGTCGATGCGCCAGCTGCCGAACATCATCAGGTGGATGCGCAGCGTGTGGCGGCTGAACTCCAGCAGGAAGTGCTTGCCCCAACTGCGGACCGCCTTGACCCTGCGGCCCTGCAGCGGTGACAGGTCGATGCGGCTGTTACCGGACACGGTGCGGACCACGTGCCCCTTGAAATGGCTTGCGGCTTCGCGCAACAGCACGATCGAAGGGCCTTCAGGCATGTGCGTTCTCCTGCAGCAGCGCCTGCAGGCGCAGCGCGTTGCCGGTGGCATGGCCCAGTGCGGTATTGTCCAGTACGCACCAGGCCGGCCGTTGCGCATCGGCTTCGCGCCGCAGCGGCTGCACCAGCTCCGCCAGGCTCTGCTCGCTGTACGCACTGCGATACATCTGCGGCTGGCCGTGCCAGCGCCAGTAGCTCCACGTGCGGTCACCGCCGGGAATCGCTGCAACCGGCACACGTGCCGGATCCGCAGCGACCCGTGCCACGCCATGCGCACTCAGAAGTGCATCCACTTCCGGCGTGAACCAGCTCGGGTGGCGCGGCTCGCACGCCACATCGGCCTGGGTGCGTGAACGCAGGCCCCGCAGGAATTCCCTAGTCGTGGCCGCGTCGTACACCAGGCTTGGCGGCAACTGCAGCAGTAGCGGCCCCAGCTTTCCACCCAGCTCCAGCACGCCATCCAGGAACTGCTCGAACGGCTGCATCGCATCGCGCAGCCGGCGCTCATGGCTGATCTCCCGCGGCAGTTTCACCGCGAACCGGAAGCCCTCCGGAACGCTCACCGCCCATCGCGCGTAGGTGCTGGGCTGGTGCGGTCGATAGAAGGACGAGTTGATCTCCACCATCGGCAGGCGTGTGGCATAGCGCTGCAGTGCGCTGTCGCCCGCGCCGAACGCTTCGTGAACCGCCCGCGGCAGCGACCAGCCCGCACAACCGACGCGTGGTGGGGCGGGCGCAACCGGGGCGGCTGTGGCATTCATCGTGCCAGCTGCCCGTCCGGTTCGGTGATGCCGCCCGCACCTGCCTCCGTGTGCGACTGCGAAATCGACAGCAGACGATCCAGTGCACTCTTGCCCGAGTCGAGCGCCGACGCGCTGCGCACGAAGCCGGTCCAGTCGGAGATGGCGATCTTTCCCAGCGCCAGCTCGTCCACCCGCACGCTACGCATCCGCCAGTGCGGAAACTGTCGGCGCCCCACCCTGCCCCGGTTCAGCTCGACGATCCCACTGTGGCTGCAGGCCGCGAGAATGCGCGTGTACGCCGCATTGATCCCGGCCTCCGGGCCCTCCAGATACTGCAGGAAGCGCGAGCCATCGAACAGCAGCGTGCCGGTGACATCGACGGATTCGTTGAACTGCACCGCTTCGGCCACAAGCTGCTGCAGCCGCGCTGCGGTCAGGTTGCGGGAGGCTTCACTCACGTAGGCAATCGCACGAAGAGGCATGGCACCACCGATGGTTGCGGACCGCTTTACCTTAGCGATGCCGGTCGTACGCGCGGTGAGTCCGGTGTGGAGGCTGCGTCGAGTTGCGGCGCGTCCACGCCGCTTGGGCATGACGCGCTGATCGGGCACAAGCCGCAGACCACCGCAATGTCCGGCGCGACCGGTACGCAGCCACCTCAGCAGGGGACCGCCTCGTCGGGAGGTGTGAACCGCCCAAGGTGTGCGCTGCACGCAGCCCTGATGCAGCGATAGCATCTACGGACTTCGGGATGGCCCTGGTCTGCGCTCAGGGCATCGGGCTGGACAGTGCCGTGCCGCCGGCTCGACTTCGCAGGCTGCCAGCCGGAGCGCGCGGAGCGTCCGCTGCCACCAGCGCCTGTACCACACGATGTTGCATACGGTGAGCGCCGCCTTCCACGCCCACGACATACACGAAGCGCCCATCGAACTTGGCGTGCGCGTCCTCCAGGACATCGTCGGCCTGCAGCGCCCGCTTGAGCGACTTCATCCACGTCCGTTCAGGCATGCGGTCCAGTTCCACTACGACGGCCGTGCCACCGCAGTCCAGCGGCATGCACTCGACACGCAGCACGCGGGGGGAAGCAGAATCGGTTCCGGATAGCGGCATGAGAAAAGCTCCGATGCGGGGGACGGCGGCAGTATCCATGGCACGTGCCAAGGCGCCGTCAACAAACTCCATCCGGCCCTGCACGCTGCCTATACGGTGCTGGAAGCGCGCTTCACGGGCTTCGCGCCGGGCTGACAAGCCGCACGCACCGTATTGATGCTTCACAGCACAGACTGGCGTTCCCGAAGCAACACAGGCTGCACACATGCAATCCGGATTGAGCCAGCGCAGATGCAACCTGCTGCTGGTGGAAGACCAGCTCGACCTGGCAGCACTGATGGAACATGCACTTGAGGACGCTGGCGACCAGGTGACACACGCCTACAGCGTGTTCGACGCGCTGGGACTGCTGGATACCCAGCGGTTCGACGGCGCCGTGCTGGACGTCGAGCTTCGAGACGGCGTGGTATTTCCAGTCGCTGATCGCCTGGCGGAACTTGGCATCCCCTTTCTGTTCGTCTCTGCGGTCTATGACCAGCTGGTGCCACAGCGCCACCGCCGCGCCGCCTTCGTGACCAAGCCATTCCACATCGATCAGTTGCAGGACACTGTGCGGCGTGTGATCAGCTGCACAACATGCTAGCACCCGTCCCGCACTTCAGGCGGCGTTCGCGTAGGGCTCAACGACTGCAAGCAGCTTCTCCATCGCTTCGGCTTCGCCCTGGCTCGTTACCGCCCGCTGGATGAAACGGCTCCAGTCAGCAAGGGCGATCCTCTGCAGCTCGCCCGCGCTGACCGACAGGCAGCGCATCGGCCAGAACGGCAACCGCCGCTGCCCGACACGGCCACGCCCGAGTTCGGTCAGTTCGGTGTGGCTGCGGGCGCCGCTTACGCGGGAGAAGGCAACATCCAGCCCGTCCGCGGGGCCTTCCATGTATTGCAGGAAGCGCTGCCCGTCGAACAACAGGACCCCGGTCACGCCCGCTGATCGATTGAAGCGGGCCGCATCTTCCATCAGTGCAGCCAGGCGTTCCGGCGTGAACCCGGGGGCAGCCCGGCTGGCGTAGACAATCGCGCTGTTCGGCATCGGCCGCTCCTGCTCTCCGAGCCGATCAATCTAAGGTCGGCAGCGTTCACGCGCCGTAAACGCGTACAGGGAGCGCGTCACATATCGGCCGATGTGCCCGGGTTTCATGGGATTCGGCCTGAATCGGAGACGCCTGACGGCGCGCCCCCCTGCTGCGGTGCGGCGAAATGGCCGGTGTTTACGCAATGGCCGGCCCGGTCAGCACGGCAGGGGCACCCGCCGCCCCCATTTCCGCCAGATAGGCTGAAAATCCCCCTGCGGCGCGCCCTTCCAGACGCGCACTGGTGAAGACGACGGGAGCACCGGCCCAGCGTACATCCGCGCCGCAGGCCTGCAGCGCCCTCACCATCTGAACGTCTTCCCCGCAGCGCAAGGCAGGAAAGCCGCCGACCGCACGATAGAAATGGGCAGAGACACCCAGGTTGGCACCATGGATGCGCCCGTGACCTTCCCCCCACTGCTGCCGCCCCTGGAATACCCTGCGCAGGCGATGTTCGGACGGGCAGCGCGCCGCAATGTCCACCAGTCCGCAGAAGGCGTCACACGGCTGCTCCAGTTGTCCAACCAACCAGTCGCCAGGGACCTCGCTATCAGCGTCGGTGCTGGCCAACCACCTAGCGCCGCGACCCAGCAGCTCGACGGCGGCCGCTGCGCGGGCAATCCCCACGCAGCGTGCATCCAGCCGCACAATGCCGACGCGCTGTTGGTGGCAGATGGACGCCGTCGCATCCGAGCAAGCGTCCAGTGCAACCACCACTTCGACCGCTTCCCCGCCCAGGCCCGGGTGCAGGGCCGCCCTTCGGATCGATTGCAGGCAGCGCGCCATGCTGGCTGCCTCGTTGTGCGCGGGGACCAGAACGCCTATCACCGCAGGCCCTCGTTGCGGGCCAGTGACAGCGTGCCGCGCGTCCAGCCCTGCAGCACGAAGTCCGCATCGCGATAGTGGAAGGCTTCGTGCAGGCCGTGGCCCAGGCACCGATGCACGACTTCGGTCCGGCTCACCCGCCCGGGGAACGAGGGCAACCAATGGCAGGCGACCAGCAATCCGTCGTCACGAAGTGCTTGATCGATTCCGGCACGCAGCTCGCGAAGGGCGCTCGTCCCCAGGTAGTAGCCCATCTCACCGCAGACGATCAGGTCGAAGCGCCCCGGCGGCCATTGCTCGGGGTGGCTGGCGCAGTGGACCTGCACGTGCGGCAGGTGGGCCAGGTTGCGGCGGGCCCGGAACGCTGCGCGCGGGCTGATATCGGTGGCCAGCAGGCGCTCACAGCGGGCCGCCAGGGCCTCGGTCAGCACGCCGTTGGAGCATCCCAGCTCCCAGCCACGATTGAACTGGCGCTGGCTCAGGCTGGCCAGCAGCAACGCACGCTTGCGTTCTTCATACCACCGACTGCGGTAGCCAAAAGGGTCTTCCTGCTCATGCAGTTCATCGAAGTACGGTTGCGCGCTCATGCCAGAAATACCTCGTAATCGCGGAAAAATCGGGCCAGTACATGGGAAGGCAGCACCGGCGGGCTGTTCAGGCCCGGCACGTTGCCCGTCTGCGTCCGGAACCGGGCGATCGCACTTCGTTTCACCGACGCCACTGCGGAAATGTCGACAAGCTGCGGGAACTCCCACGCCATATGCGCGCAGGCCGGATCCAGCCAGTGCCAGCCCCATACCGGGTACTCCAGGCGACGGCAACCCACTGCGCGCGCGGCGCGGCAGGCTGCACGCCCTGCCGCTTCGTGATCGGGGTGCCCATCGAAGCGCCAGGGCGTCAGTACCAGATCGCCCGGCTGCAGGTGCTGCTGCAGCCAGTCCTGCAGGCCCTGTTCGTGCTTGCTGACCGCGCCATCGCCGATGCCGAGATGAAACGTCGCGTCGGCCGCAATCCCAAGTTCCGCCAATGCCGCAGCAAGCTCTGCCCGACGCGCCGACCGCAGGCGCTCTGGTGTCCACCACGGTTCACCCGGATAACAGGCTTCACCATCGGTCACGGCAATGACGCCAACTTCCATGCCCTGTGCCGCGGCATGATGGAGCAGCCCACCACAGCCAAGAATCTCGTCGTCGGGATGCGGCGCAACGACCACAAGGCGGTCGTGGCCGGCGCACAGTGAACGGGCGGGCGTGGACGGTTGCTGCCAGAGCCAATCGCAGCGCAGCCAGGCCTGTTCCTGAGTTCCCTGTCCTTGCAGGGGTGTGCTGGCTACAGCGCCCATGCGGTCTCCTCGGCTGCCCGCTGCTCACCCAGCCACTGCCAATCGCGATCGGCATGGCACTGCCTGAGGAACACCGTCAGGTCCGCCCAGCGGCGGGCGTGACCGTCTTCCAGGCACATCGGCGCCGGACCGAGCGCCCGGCCTGCAAGGTCCATGACGCGCGTCGCCGCCCGTTCGACCACGCAGCGCAGGCGCACTACGTCTTCCCGATGCGCCGATTGAGGCGCGTCGTCGATGCGTGCGGCCACTTCGCGAAGCAGCGCCGCAGCCGGCCCCAGCACAAGGTCCGCTGCACCCAGCAGCCGTGCGCGGTTGCCGTCGCTGCAGGCCGGCCGCATGCGTTGAGCCAGTGCCACCGCTGCGCCAAACCAGACCGCCGCGATACCGGCTCCGCCATGCCAGAAGCCCGGCCGTTGCAGGTAGGCGTCGCGCGGTCCCAGAATCGTCATCGGTGCGCCGTCGAAGCGCACCGTCGTGGACGGAATGCCGGCCATGCCAGCCGCCGGCCAGGGCTCACCCGAAAGCGTGCACCAATGCTCCGCCGGCACATGGCACAGCCACACGCCGTGTGTGTTCCGCACGGTTACCAGTGCCGCATCCACCCACGCGCTGCCTGAACACCAGGGCTTGTCACCATACAGTCCACCGCCGGCGTCGATGCGCAGGGTGTTGGCTGGGCCTTCTGCGGCCCACACCGCCAGCAGCTGCCCTTCAGCAACCCTAGGCGCGTTCAGCTCGGCAATGATCGCCTGGGCGTCGTAATGCGCTTCCAGTACCTTGGCCAAGCAGAGGTCCTCTGCCCCCCACGCCGCCAGCGCCCGCCAACGCTGCAGCGTGTGGCCACTTCCGGGCAAAGGCAGCGCGGGCTGCTGGGCGAGAACCTGGCGCGCGCGGTTGAACAGCGAAGAAGGCGACGTCACATCCTGCATGGCCGGTCTGCAATGAAGATAGGTCATGAACGTAGGCGCCCTGCGGTCACATCACTGTCTTGGCGATGTGGCGGCCACATGAATACCTGGCGCAGTGTTCCTCACGCGGTCACCGCTGGCGCTGTTCGCTTGCACGCACGCACTGGCGCAGTTCCCATAGCCATGGCAACACCACCAGGCCAAGCGCCGGCAGCAATACAAACCCCCACAGCGCCGGTGCTGCCGGTGCCACATTGACTGCCCAACGAGGCTCGGCCTGCCACGCCACTCCGCCCAGCAGCACCCAGGGAGCGGCGTCGAGCACACTGTGCACGTGCTGCTCGGCCGGGCTGATGCGTCGCCGCCCGTCCGCGCTGACGGTGTCGAGGTAGCCGGCGATTGCATGCGCGATGACCAGGACTGCCAGCAGCGTGACGAGCAACCACGTGCTTTCCAGCACGAGCCACGCCAGCACGCCGCTGCCGATGAGCAGCAGCTGCAGCCCATGCAGCAGGCTCTCGCGCATCGCGGACGTGTGCGGCAGATCGGTACGCCGGTGAAAGTGGAAGTCCAGCGCACCGGCGGTCAACCAGACTGCGTAGACACAGGCCATGACAATCCCGCTCATGACGGCTCGCTCAGGGTGTCAATACGATCTTGCGGCAGTCGTCGTCCTTGGCATCGAACATCGCATAGCCTTGCGCTGCATCGGCCAGGCGCATCCGGTGCGAGATGATGTCCCCCGGATCCAGCTTTCCTTCGATGATTGCGTCCAGCAGTTCCGGCATCAGTCCCTGCACGTGGGTCTGTCCCATCTTGAATGTCAGCCCCTTGTCGAACGCATCGCCCAGCAGGAACCCGTGGATGAAACCGGCATAGACACCGGGAATGCTGACCACGCCGCCGCGGCGGGCGGCTGCGATGCACTGACGGATGGCCACGCCGCTGCTGCCTTCCAGTTTCACGGCGGTCAGCGCTGACTCCAGGGCACTGCCCTCGGCCTCGAAACCGACGGCCTCGATGCAGGCATCCACGCCGCGCCCACTGGTCTGGGTCAGGATGTAGTCGGCTGGGTCCTCGATCTCCTTGAAGTCGATCGGCGTCACACCATAGGCACGGCGCGCGTAGTCCAGGCGGTAGCGAAGATGGTCGACCATGAAGATGGTCTCCGCACCCAGCAGCCGGCAGCAGGCCGCGCTCATCAGTCCCACCGGACCGGCACCGAAGATGGCTACTGTCGAGCCCGGCTTGACCCCAGCGTTCAGCGCGGCCTGATAGCCGGTGGGCAGAATGTCCGACAGGAACAGAACCTGTTCGTCGGCCACGCCTTCCGGAATGCGCAGTGGGCCCACATTCGCCTTGGGCACGCGCACGAATTCGGCCTGTCCGCCTGCCACGCCGCCATACAGATGGCTGTACCCGAACAACGCCGCCGGAGGCAGGAGGCCCTTCTGGTTCAGCGCAGCGCCCTTGCCCGGGTTGGTGGTCTCGCAGGCGGCATACTCGGCCAGCCGGCAGTGAAAGCACTCGCCACAGGCGATCACGAAGGGGATCACCACGCGATCACCCGGCCTCACCTGCGTTACGCCGCTGCCGACCTCTTCCACCACGCCCATGAATTCGTGGCCCAGCACATCGCCGTCGTGCAGATCGGGAATCTTGCCCCGATACAGGTGCAGGTCCGAACCACAGATGGCGGTGGCGGTAACCCTCAGGATCAGATCGTCCTCAGCCGCCAGCACCGGGTCCGGCACGGTCTCGACGCGCACATCCTTGCGGCCGTGATAGGTCAATGCCTGCATCGTGCTTCTCCAGAAGATCGGAACGACAGCATCGCAGGGACGTCCTCCCGCCCCGGTGACATCCAGGTGTGCACAGCGTTCATTCCGCGGCGTCGTAGCGTTAACCCCGACCGGGTCACGCTGCGAACACCCGCCACAGGAGCCCAGCATGAACGACGAGCTGCCTTTCAATCCAACAACAGACGTGGACGATCAATCGAAGGCGCACACCCCGGACGAGCGGCGCAATGATCGAGCGAAGTGGAAGGCGCACGACATGCCGGACGACGGCGATGGCCCCAAGGCCGTACCCGAGGACTACGAACGTCCCGACCCCGATCCGACGGGCAAGCGTTGAGGCCGCCTCACATCCTGGATGCGCCGGATTCACGCGTCATGGTGCGCTGCCGGCGCAAGCTGCATGCACGATTTCTGGTCGGCCTGAACGAGGTGTTGCATGTGGAAACGCAACGGTCTCTCGCTGGTACTGCTTGCACTCACTGTCGTCTTCATTGCCGGGCAGGCAGTTGCGGGACATCACGTGCACAACCAGGAGTTGACCCAGCACGGACGCGCGCCGGTCGACCTGTGGCACTACCTGGCGACCGGGCATTTTGTCAGCGCTACATTCGAAAACTGGGAGAGCGAGTTCCTGCAGATGGGGATGTACGTTCTTCTGACCGTCACCCTGCGCCAGCGTGGATCAGCCGAATCCCGGCCGCTGGACCCCGCGCAGGAGCAGAACCGCGTGGAGCCGGGACCTGCGCCGTGGCCGGTTCGTCGCGGCGGCGCATGGAAGGTGCTCTACGCTCACTCGCTTGCGATCGCCTTCGGGCTGTTGTTCCTGCTCAGTTTTACATTGCACGCCTTGGGTAGCTGGCGCGCCGATCAGGTCGAGCAGCAGTTGCAAGGGTTGCCGGTGCCGGGTTTCCTGGAGCATCTGGGCAGCAGCACGTTCTGGTTCGAGTCGATGCAGAACTGGCAGAGTGAGTTTCTTGCGGTGCTGTCCCTGGTTGTACTTACGATCTTCCTGCGGCAGAAGGACTCACCGCAATCCAAGCCGGTCGAAGCTCCGCACGCGCAGACAGGGGATTGAACCATGGGAAATGCTCCGTCAACCGCCTTGCTGATCATCGACATGTTCAGTCGCTTCGACTTCCCGGGCGCGCAGGCGCTGGCACCAGCAGCGGAGCGGGCGGCCGCACAGATCCGACGCTTGAGAGACCACTTTGATGGCCACGGATGGCCGGTCATCTACGCCAATGACAACTTCTCCGACTGGAAGCGTGACTTCCGCCAGCAGGTAGCACAGTGCCAGCGGGATGGAGGACCGGCCGGGCGAATTGCCGACCTCCTCTCTCCCCTACCCGGCCACTACTTCGTGCTCAAGCCCAAGCATTCGGCGTTCCTGGCCAGCCCGTTGCCGATTCTGCTGGCGAAGCTTGGCGTGCGCAGCCTTTGGCTCAGCGGGATGACGGCCGATTCATGTGTCCTGGCTACCGCGCTGGACGCCAACGCCAGGGAATTCGACGTAGTGGTGGCACGGGAGGCTGTGGCGGGGACGCCGGCCCGGAAACAGCGTGCGATGGCGCTGCTCGCCGATTCGGGCGCGGCCCGGGTCGCGCGGCTCGCCTCGCTTGTCCCGGCATGACCGGCCGGAGCGGGCTCAGGCCCGGTCTGCGATTCCCTTTACACCGGCGTGACCGGCGCAATGTGCGCAGCAGAAGATATGACCGTTTCCTTCAACGCCATGCCCGATGATCGCGCAGTCGCAATGTGCGCAGCGCGGTGCGAACGCATGGATGGCGCACTCGAACGAATCGAAGGTGCCGCTGCGTCCACCCTGCTGGAGGGTGAAGCTCTTGTCGTAGTCATTGCCGCAGACATCACAGGTAGCCATGGGGCACCTCATGCGGAGAAAGGAGCATGCAGTGTCGCGGGCGCGGGTGTCGGCGGTCGTGAATGCATCGTGTCGCCAGCGTGCAGAACACCGATGTGTTCATTACGCAGGCTGCAGCCCGCGTTGCCAACGCCCAGTCCACGCGTCTCAGCGTGCCTTGCCGGGCTCGGCACTGCCACCAGGCGATGTGCCGCGACCACAGGGAAACGCCGCGCGCAGCCCTTCGACAACCAGGGGAGACGCATCCTGTTGCAATCGCTCGCGGGGCAGCTGCCGGAGATGGGAAGACACCTGATCGACCAGTTCATGCGGAAGGATCCGGCCCTGCCCACACCACTGACCGCGGCTGGCATCGGCGACACCCAGGATATAGCTGCTGGCCCGGGCGCTGGACAGCCCCCGGCAGTGTTCGCCATCGCAGAACCCGTCAGCGCCTTTGCCCTGCAGCAGCGTGATGAGCTCGGCCCCACTGACAAGCCAAGTGCGTTCCGGTTGCGTTGTGCCTGCCACGGCGGGTCCCACCAGGGCGCCGAGGCACAGTGTCAGGAGCCAACGCATGCGGCGGTGCGCGAGGCGGGCGTGATGTCCTTTCATATCGGGGTCCTGGCTGTCGTTATTCTGGATTCCACGCGGCGCCGGTCAGAGTTGATCAAGCTGGTTGCGTGGTTGAAACGCCGGGTCGTCCTCAGCTTCCAGCATGGCTTCCACCAAGGCGTCGAAGGGCGCGGCAGCGGTATCCAGGTCCGTGGAAGAAAGGAATCCGGATTCCCCCTGGCCGGCCAGGGCAATCGCGGCAACGGTCTCGCGCTCACCTTCCTCTGCCCAGAGATAGTCGTGGACCAGTGCCACCCCATGGTCGCCCGCCTTCAGGAAATCGGCCGCGCCCCGTGCCACAGCCAGAAACGCGATGAGATCGTAGAGGCTTTCCGAATACGTCAGCGATCCCGCAACAAAGTGCGTACCAGTGCGGTCATAGGCGGCAACCTGGATATTCTCGGCCTGCGCGGATGCAAGGAAGGCCTTCAATGCGGCGCGATTGTCGGGGTAGCGGGCCAGCAGGGCCTGGCAGGCTATGAGCAGTTCATCCAACGCCTCGTCGCTTGAAGACGCCAGGCATTCACCGTTGCCCAAGCGCCACGGCCCGGCGATGCATCGCCAGTCGGACCATCGGGATGGCGAAGGCAGGGGCGCCGCCAGCCATCTGGAGAGATCTTCGTGGCGCAACTGCAGGCGCAACAGCGCTGAATAAGGCTCTGACAAGGCGATGACCCATCCGGTCTGCGTGTCCAGATGGCTTTTAGCAGACAACGCGCGCCCCGCCAACACCCCAGTGCCAGCCTCATGGACTGCGACTGCGACTGCGACTGCCGCAGACGCTGCGCCGGACTATCGCGCAGCCGTTGACCCTCTCACCATGCATCTTCCCGTCATCACCAGTCTGCGTACCGGCAGCTCCGGCATGCGCAGGCGCTCCAGCAACAACGACATCGCAGCTCGCCCCATCTCTTCAACCGGCTGCTCGACCACGGTAATACCCGGTTCGACCAGCTCGGTCCATCGCTCGTTGTCGAAGCCTGCCAGCGCCAGCTCTCCTGGAATCGCAAGCCCAGCGCTGCGGGCCGCTTTCAATGCGCCCATGAGCAGCAGGCTGTTGCTGGCGACCAGCGCATCGGGACGCGAAGGACTGGTCAACCACTGCTCGACCGTTGCGATGGCGGCCTCGGCCGTGGGCTCTACCTCGCGGTAGTCCGGTTCCAGCCCGTGCCTGCGCATTGCAGCGATATAGCCGTCGCGGCGTTCGGCCGCCGTGGTACTGGTGCTGCCGAACAGGCCACCGATGCGGCAATAGCCGCGCTCGGCCAGGTGTTCGACCAGGCCCGCCATCGCCGCTGCGTTGTCGAGGACCACGCTGTCGATCGAGCCACCGGGTGCGGCACGATCGACCAGTACCGTCGGGTAATCCAGCGTGAGCCGGTCCAGCCGCCCCACCGTGGTCCGGGTGGGCGCAAAAATCAGCCCACTGATGCGTTCCTCATGCATCAACTGCAGATACAGCGCCTCGCGCTCGGGGTCCTCATCGGTGTTGCAGAGCGTGACGCGAAGGCCTTCCCGGTACGCGACTTCCTCCACGGCGCGGATCAGCGCGGTAAAGAACGGGTTGCGGATATCGGCCACGATCAGGCCGATGATGCCGGTATGCCGGGCGCGCAGGCGTCTTGCCTGCAGGTTGGGGTGATATCCGGTCTGGCGGATCGCCGCCTCCACCCGGCCGCGCACGGCCTCGCTGACCGGGCCGCCGCCGAGCACCCGCGACACCGTGGACTTGGATACCCCCGCCACGCGTGCGACGTCATTGATGCTGATGCTCACTGGTATCGTTCCCGGAATCGAGCGCTTTTCTGGGCCGGACGGCCGTCCAGGACCATGTTAACGCCAAAGGACTATTGGATTTTTGTGCACTGCACATTGAAATGGCGAGTGGGAACGTTCCCAATACATCTCAGCCACCCCTTCCGCGGAGCCCCCTTTGTCGCCCCAGACCTCCCCTTCCCCGGCCAGCCGAGAACTGATCCGCCTGGACGCGCGGGCGCAGGACAAGACCGATGCCATTGCGCAGGTCGCCCAGATGCTGGTCGCGTCCGGCTGCGTGGCGCCGGGTTACGAAGCCAGCATGGGGCGGCGCGAAACGCTGGCGAACACCTTCCTTGGACACGGCGTAGCAATCCCGCACGGGCTTGGCGAGGACCGCCATCTGGTGCTCCGCGATGGCATCGCCGTGCTGCAGTTGCCGCAAGGCGTGGAATGGAACCCGGGACAGATCACCCGTCTGGTGGTCGGCATCGCTGCCCAGTCGGATACCCACATCACGGTGCTGCGCCGCTTGACCCGGCTGATCCAGGACGAGTCCACGCTGCAGCGGCTGTTCACCACCACCGAGGCGGGCGAGATCGTGAACGCGCTGGCCGGCGATGTTGCGATTGCCGCCACCCACGCGCCAGCGGTGGATCTGGCCGAGCGCTTCGAATGGACCATCGCCTACCCCAACGGACTGCACGCCCGTCCTGCCACGCGCTGGGCCGAGACGGCGCGCGGCTTCGCAGCCCGCGCGCAGGTCCGCGCAGGCGATCAGGCGGCCGATGCCAAGAGTCTGGTAGCGCTGCTTCAGCTCGGGCTGCGTGAGGGCGATGCCGTGCGTGTTTCTGCCGAGGGCGCCGATGCCCCCGCGCTGCTGGCTGCGCTGCGCAAGGTCATGGATGGATTGGTCGCACAGGAAAGGGCTGATGCCGAGCGTGCAGCCCAGCGCAAGGCAGCAGCCCCTGTCGCCGGGTGGAAACCGCCCGAAGCGCAGGCGACGATCATTGGCATCGGCGCCAGCCCCGGATTGGCGATCGGCCCGGTGCATGTGCTGGCCAGCACGCAGGCGGAAGTCACCGACCGTCCTGCCCCGCTTGGCGAGGGCGGCGCACGCCTGCAGGATGCACTCGGCCGCACCCGCCAGCAGCTGGCCGCCCTGCAGGACGACACCCAGCGCCGCCTTGGCGCTTCGGATGCGGCGATCTTCAAGGCGCAGGCCGCGCTGCTCGACGACACCGACCTGATCACCCGCACCTGCCAGCTGATGGTCGAAGGCCATGGTGTGGCGTGGTCATGGCACCAGGCCATCGAGCAGATCGCCTCCGGGCTGGCGGCGCTGGGCAATCCGGTGCTGGCCGGGCGCGCGGCGGACCTGCGTGATGTCGGCCGACGCGTGCTGGCGCAGCTTGACCCTTCTGCTGAAGGTGGTGGCCTGGCGGATCTGCCGTCGCAACCGTGCATCCTGATCGCCACAGATCTGTCGCCTTCGGATACCGCCAATCTCGACACCGGTCGCGTGCTCGGCCTGGCCACCGCGCAGGGCGGGCCGACCTCGCACACCGCCATCCTCTCGCGCACGCTGGGCCTGCCGGCGCTGGTGGCCGGCGGCGCCGGGCTGTTGGCGATCCAGCCAGGCCGCGAAGCGATCCTGGACGGCAGCAGCGGACGGCTCTACCTGTCCCCCTCCGAAGCCGATCTCGCCTCGGCACGCGAATGGATCGCCGAACAGCAGCAGATCCGCGAGCGCGAAGCCGCGCAACGCGCGCAACCCGCCCAGACCCTCGACGGCCACCGCATCGACATCGGCGCCAACGTCAACCTGCCCGACCAGGTGCCACTGGCACTGGAACAGGGTGCGGAAGGCGTCGGCCTGATGCGCACCGAGTTCCTGTTCCTCGAACGTGGCAGTACGCCCAGCGAGGAGGAGCAGTACACCACCTATCTGGCGATGGCCAAGGCACTCAACGGCCGCCCGCTGATCGTGCGCGCGCTCGACATCGGCGGCGACAAGCAGGTGGCGCACCTGGAACTGCCACGCGAGGAGAACCCGTTCCTCGGCGTGCGCGGCGCGCGCCTGCTGCTGCGCCGCCCTGACCTGCTGGAGCCGCAACTGCGTGCGCTGTATCGCGCCGCCAAGGACGGTGCACGCCTGTCCATCATGTTCCCGATGATCACGTCGGTGACCGAGCTGGTCGCACTGCGCGCCATCTGTGAGCGCCTGCGTGCCGAGCTGGAGGCGCCGGTGGTGCCGATCGGCATCATGATCGAAGTGCCGGCTGCCGCCGCTCAGAGCGACGTACTGGCGCGCCATGCCGACTTCTTCTCGATCGGCACCAATGATCTGACCCAGTACGTGCTGGCGATCGACCGCCAGAACCCGGAACTCGCCGCCGAGGCCGACAGCCTGCATCCGGCGGTGCTGCGCGCGGTCCGCGCCACGGTTGAAGGCGCACGGCTGCATGGGCGCTGGGTCGGCGTCTGTGGCGGCCTGGCCGGCGATCCCTTCGGCGCCATGTTGCTGGCTGGCCTGGGCGTGGACGAACTGTCGATGACCCCGAACGACATCCCGGCGGTGAAGGCGCGCCTGCGTGGCACCGCGATGACCGAACTGCAAGCGCTGGCCAGCACCGCACTGGGGTGCGAAACCGCCGAGCAGGTGCGCGGCCTCGATGGAGCGCGCGCATGACTGCCCGCGCCGTCACCGTGACCCTGAACCCGGCCATCGACCAGACCGTGCGCCTGGCCCGCCTGCAGCCAGGCCGCGTGCATCGCGCCGGCAGCTCCCGCGACGACGCAGGCGGCAAGGGCATCAACGTGGCGGCCTGCCTGGCCGACTGGGGCGTGCCGATCACCGCGCTGGGCGTGCTGGGCGACGGCAACGACGGCGTGTTCCGCACGCTGTTCCGTGAGCGGGGCATCATTGACGGCTGCCTGCGCGTTCCGGGCCATACCCGCACCAACATCAAGCTGGTCGAAGAGGCCAACGGCGAAACGACGGACATCAACCTGCCAGGCCTGGCCGTGGACGCTGCCGATCTGGACGCGGTGTCGCGCCAGCTCGGCGCCCTGCTCGCGCCCGGCCTGCCGGTCGTGCTGTCCGGCAGCCTGCCGCACGGACTACCGGCCGATGCATGGGCGCGGTTGCAGGCGCAGGCCGGAACGGCCGGTGCGCGCGTGCTGCTGGACACCAGCGGCGATGCGCTTGCAGCTGCGCTGGACGGCGCGCGGGGCGCGCTGCCCTACGCCATCAAGCCCAACCGCCACGAACTGGAGGCCTGGACCGGCACGTCGCTGCCGGATCGCAGCGCACTGCGCGCTGCAGGCCAGGCCTTGGTCGAACGCGGTGTCGCACTCGTCGCCATCTCCATGGGGACCGACGGCGCGCTGTTCATTGATCGCGCCGGCGCCCTGGTCGCGCGACCGCCGCGTCTGGCCCAGGGCAGCACGGTGGGCGCCGGTGATGCCATGGTCGCCGGCATCGCCGCCGCGCTGTTGGAGCGCTCCCTCGACCTGGCCGCCTGTGCACGACTGGCCACGGCGTTCTCGATGAGCCGGCTGGACAGCGGAGACGCGCGGCGGCTCGATCCGGCGCAGGTGCGCGCCGGGGCCGGCGATGTACTGATCGAGCGGTTGGATTGAAACACCTTCCGGAGGAGCAGCGGTTGGCTTCGGGCCACCCGCGATGCCTCCGGCAAGGACGAACCCGAAGCATTCCAGGAGTTCCCATGCACGCTTCCACCGTAGTCATCGCCGCTGGCGAACGCAGCATCGAGGCGGTACTTGCCGCCGAGGCCCTGCGTCGCGCGGCCCGCCAGCGCGGGCTTGAGCTGATGATCGAAATCCGCAGCGACCAGGGCGTGACCGGCGCGCTGCCCGCCTCGGACGCCGCCACCGCGACCCAACTGCTGCTGGTGGGCGATGGCGAGGCAGACATCGCACGCTTCGGCAATGCCCGGATCGTGCATGCCAGCCTGGGCGAGGTATTGGGCGATCCGGTCGCCGCGCTTGCACCGCTCGCAGCCGCGCCGGCCAGTGTCCCCGCCACCGGGGCTGGCAAGCGCATCGTTGCCGTCACCTCCTGCCCCACCGGCATCGCTCACACCTTCATGGCGGCAGAAGGCCTGCAACAGGCTGCCAAAGCGCTGGGCCATGCGATCCGGGTGGAAACACAGGGCTCGGTCGGCGCGCAGGATGCGTTGAGCGATGCGGAAATCGCCGCTGCCGATGTGGTGCTGATCGCCGCCGACCGCGAAGTCGATCTGGCGCGTTTCGCTGGCAAGCGCCTGTTCAAGAGTGGTACCAAGCCGGCGATCAATGACGGCCAGAACCTGATCCGCAAGGCGCTGGCCGAGGCCGGCGTGCACGCGGGGACAGCGGCTTCGGGCCGTACCGCAGAAAGGAACAAGAGCACCGGTCCTTACAAGCACCTGATGACCGGCGTGTCGTTCATGCTGCCGTTCGTGACAGCCGGCGGCCTGTTGATCGCCCTGGCGTTCGCACTCGGCGGCATCTATGCCTTCGACGACGCACACAAGGGGACGCTGGCCTGGTCGCTGTTCCAGATCGGCGCCAAGTCCGGTTTCATGCTGATGGTGCCGGCGCTTGCCGGCTACATCGCCTACTCCATCGCCGACCGCCCCGGCATCGCGCCCGGCATGATCGGCGGGCTGGTTGCGGTCAACATGGACGCAGGTTTCATCGGCGGCATCCTGGCGGGCTTCATCGCCGGCTATGGCGTGCACTGGATCAACCGTGCGCTGCGCCTGCCGCGCAGCCTGGAAGGCCTCAAGCCGGTGCTGATCCTGCCGGTGCTGGGCACGCTGCTGGTCGGCCTGCTGATGATGTACGTGATCGGCACGCCGGTGGCCGCACTGCTGGCCTGGCTGACCGACTGGCTGCGCGGCATGGAGGGCAGCAGCGCGATCCTGCTCGGTTTGCTGCTGGGCGGCATGATGGCCGTTGACATGGGTGGACCGGTCAACAAGGCGTCCTACGCCTTCTCCACCGCCCTGATTTCCAGCCAGGTCTACACGCCGATGGCGGCGACCATGATCGGCGGCATGACGCCACCGCTGGGCATCGCGCTGGCGACGTGGTTGTTCAGCAACCGCTTCACTGCCGAGGAGCGCGGCACTGCCGGTGCCGCCGGCGTGCTCGGCCTGAGCTTCGTGACCGAGGGGGCTATTCCCTACGCGGCACGCGATCCGCTGCGCACCATTCCTGCGCTGATCCTCGGCTCGGCCGTGGCCGGTGCGATCTCGATGGCCGCAGGCGTCGAGTTGAAGGTGCCGCACGGCGGTGTGTTCGTGCTGCCGATCCCGAACGCGGTCACCCATCTTGGTGTCTACCTGCTGGCGCTGTTGGCCGGCGTGGCGGTCACCGCGATTGCACTGCGCATCCTCAAGAAGCCGGTCACGGCCCCCACCCTGTAAAAGGAACCCCGCCCATGACCTGCCCTTCCTGCCGCCTGGTGCCGGTAGCGATCCTGCTGACCCTGCCCTCACTGACCGTAGCTGCCAACGCGAGTGATGTCCTCACTCCCAAGCTGGCTTACACCGGCGAGGCGGCCGCCACGCTCGATGGCGGCAAGCACAGCGGCACCGCTTACGCCGGCCAGCTGATGTTCGGCGCCGATGTTGACCTCGACGCTGCGTTCGGCTGGCGGGGGGCCACGATCAAGGCCTATGGCATCAATCGCCACGGCACCAACCTCGCCAACAGCAGCACCGGCAACAGCACCTCGGTGCAGGAAATCTACGGCGGCCAGGGGACCCGCCTGGCCAACCTGACCCTGGAACAGAAGCTGTTCAACGACCGGCTGGTGCTGGAGGCCGGTCGCAGCGTCGCCAACATCCACCACCTCGGGTCGGAGCTGTGCCAGTACTTCCAGGGCAACTCGGCGTGCGGCAACCCGACCTACGTTTTCCGCACCAGCAACTTCACCTGGTGGCCGGTGTCGAGCTGGATGGCCGACGCCACGGCCTGGGTGACGCCCGATGTCTATGTCCGCATCGGTGCCTACCAGGTCGATCCCAGCCAGGCCGAGGATGGCCAGCATGGCCTGAAGTGGAATACGAACCAGGCCACCGGGTGGATCGTGCCCTACACGATCGGCTGGCGCAGCCCGGCTTCGGCACGACTGAATGCCCGCTACGAACTCGGTGGCTGGCAGGACAACTCGACCTATCGCGATCCGCTGCGCGATGCCAACGGCATTCCCGCGCTGCTCAGTGGCCAGGAGTACGCGGCACGCCACGGTCGCTCCGGTGCGTTCGCGCGCTTCGAGCAGCAGCTTACCGGCGATGGCAATGGTCGCGGCCTGACCCTTTTCGGCGCCGCGCTCAAGGGTACCTCCGGGCAGCTGATCGAGGATCACTTCCTGCAGGCCGGGCTTGTGCAGAAAGGCACGTTCGCCCGCCGGCCGCAGGACAGCATCGGCTTCGTCGTCACCCGGCAGAAGTACAGCGGCATCGCGCTGGAGAACCTCCGCCTGGCCCGCGCTGCCGCCGGCGGCAGCGGCACCCCGCACGGAAGCCAGGTGATGATGGAGCTGAGCTATGGCATCCAGCTCACCCCGCAGCTCAGGATTGCACCGAACCTGCACTACATCGTGCATCCGGACCCGTTCAACGAACCTGCGCGGCAGCGGGACCTGCCGAATGCACTGATCGCGGGCATGCGGGTTGACTGGAACCTGTAGCAGATCGCACGTGGTGGTGAGGCGCAGCCCGTGCCAGGCACCAGGGTCCACACCCGCTCCGGGCGGCGTACCGACACTCCGGCCGGGCTTCAGCTGCTGTCCGCCACCCACGCCAGTTCGAACGTCAACGCGAGGCGCTGGCCAGGCTCCAGCCGGTGCGGCGCCAGCGTGAAGCCGTCCGGCGGGCCACTCTGCGGTTCGACACAGGTGGCGTGCGGCGCAGCGTCGTAGACCACCCAGTGGTCGTGGTCCGACCTCAGCCGCAGGCGTTGGCCTTCGCGTACCAGCGTGATGTCACCGTCGGCAACGAAGCAGTCATCCCAGGGGCCGGTGGTGGGCTCCACGTGGGGCAGCGTGGCAATACCTTCCCTGTCCCGCGGATACATCGCGCGAGGATTGAACAGCAACCGGTCCGGCTTCCTGAACCAGGGGTGCCAGCCCAGCACCGCCGGCATCGCTTGCTCGCCGGCCTGGACCGAAAGGCGCAGCTGCAGGGTGTGCCCCTGCAACCGCAGTTCCAGCATGGCAATGCCACCGAAGGGCCAGTAGCTGTCGCGCGGCAGCTGCAGCGACACCTCGGCTGCGGCCGCATCCAGCCGGTCGATCTGCCAGGGTCGCGAGAAGCCCACCCCATGGATGGCATGCCCGTCGAAGTTGAGCGGCAGCCGATGCGGCCTGCCGTCAAAACGGAACTGTCCACGGCGGATGCGCCCGGCCCACGGCACCATCGGGTAGCAGCCCCAGGCGATCGCCGCCGCCCCGGTCTCCTGCGCGTCCACCAGCCATTCCACGCCCCGGTAACGCAGGTGCGCCACGCGCCCGCCCGCCGCTGCGGCGAGCGCAACCTCCAGTTCCCCGCACCTCAGCCAGTGCAGCTCACCGGCCGCCAGCGGGGCCAGCGCATCATCCCTCGGCAACATGCGCTCAGGCCCCATAGGGATTGATCGTGCGGATGCTTCCGTCCGGCTCCATGTGCAGCGGCGTGCACTTGGCCGAGCGCAGGTGGGTAATGCCGCCGGACATCAGCGCATCGTGATAGAACAGGTACCACTGTCCCTGGAACTGGCAGATGGAGTGGTGGGTGGTCCAACCGACCACGGGGGTGAGGATCACGCCAGCATAGGTGAACGGCCCGTACGGGCTGTCACCCACGGCGTAGCACAGCTGGTGGGTGTTGCCAGTGGAGTACGACAGATAGTAGCGACCCTGGTACCTGTGCAGCCACGGGCCTTCGAAGAAGCGGCGCGCATGGTCGTCCGCACGCAGCGGCTGGCCATGCTCATCCAGGATCTGCACTTCGCGGGTGGGCTCGGCCAGTTCGGTCATGCCGGCATCCAGGCGGCCCACGCGCGGCCCCAGGGCCGGCGCGCTGCCCTCGGGTTCCTCGTGCGCTTCGCTGTACTGGTTGTCACGATACTTCTGCAGCTGCCCGCCCCAGATGCCGCCGAAGTACAGGTAGTGGCTGCCATCGTCGTCCTCGAACACGGCCGGGTCGATCGAGTACGCGCCCTTGATCGGCTCCGGCTGGGGCACGAACGGGCCCTCCGGTCGCGCACCGATTGCCACGCCGATGCGGAACCGGCCCTCGGCGTCCTTGGCCGGGAAGTAGAGGTAGTAGCGGCCATCGCGGCAGGCAGCGTCGGGGGCCCACATCTGTTTCCGCGCCCAGGGCACGTCGCGCACGTGCAACGCCATGCCGCAATCGACGGCAGTGCCGTTGGGCGTATCCATCTTCAGCACATGGTAATCCTGCATGCCGAAATGGCCGCCTTCATCGTCGAAGGGCTGGCCACCGTCGATGTCGTGCGACGGATAGATGTACAGGCGTCCCTCGAACACGTGCGCCGAAGGGTCGGCCGTGTAGATGTGGGTCACCAGCGGTTGCGAAATGGCGTGTGCGCTGAGCTGCGCAAGACGGGCTTCGCTGGCCTGGCCGTCTTCACCGGCAGAGAGGTCGATCATGGTTGTCATTTTGGCGTTACGCGGAGGCGTCGGCGGAACGGCGACGCAGGTGGAGATCCTGCTCGATGCGCGTTTCCGCGCGCTTGTCGATCCGGTAGAAGAACAGCAGCGCCACGGCGAGCAGGAACGGAAGGGAGCAATAGACGCTTACGGTCAGGCGGATGCCCTGCACCACGGCCTCAGGCTGCTGCACCAGGCCTGCCTGGTAGCCGTAGTGGGCAAGGATCGCGGCGACCAGTGCGCCGCCCACGCTGAGGCCGATCTTCAGGCCACACAGCATCGCCGAGAAGATGATCGCAGTGGCCCGGCGATGGTTCTTCCACTCGGAGTAGTCCGCGACGTCGGCGATCATCGCCCACAGCAGCGGGATGGTGATGCCATAGCAGAAGCCATGCAGCATGAAGGCTGCGAACGCCACCGCCACCGCCGTGGGTGGGAACAGGTAGAAGGCCAGCAGGAACAGGGTCGAGACAAACAAGGCGCCACCGAAGACATCGCGCTTGCCGAAGCGATCCGCCAGCCGCCGTGATGCACCAATACCCAGGATCATGCAGAGGATGCCGCACGCGTTGAACAGGCTGAACGCCGAGGTGGCCGCGTCCTTCGGCCAGGTGAACGCCGCGAAACCGGCGCTGGCGAGGGCGCCATTCAATGCACGGATCAGGCCGTTGAAGCCTGAGTTTTCCAGAAAGCCGGCCAGCGCCGCTTCGCTCATGTAGTACTGGAAGTAATAGATGTAGGTGCCGCCTTTCAACGCCAGGTTGATGAACACCAGCACGGTCAGCGCCAGCATCACCTGCCACGGGCGGTTGTGCAGCAGGTCCGACAGGTCCTGCACTATGCCGCCGGTCTGCTCGCGCGTCGGTACGATGCGTTCGCGGGTGGTGGCGAAGGTGATCAGGAAGAACACTGTTCCGATCAGTGCGAAGGCGGTCATGACCTGTTCGAAGCCGCGCACCCGGTCGCCGTCACCCAGAATCAGCACCAGCGGCATCAGCAGCACCTGGATGATGAACTGCGCGATCATCACGGCCACGAAGCGGTAAGCCGAAAGGCTGTTGCGCTGGGCCATGCTGCCGGTCAGCACGCCGCTCAGCGCCGAGTACGGCAGGTTGTTCGCGGCGTAAACACAGACCAGCAGCGCGTAGGTGCCCAGTGCATAGATCACCTTTCCGCGCTCGCCCAGGTCCGGGGTGCTGAACGCCAGCAGGGACAGTACGCCAAAGGGGATGGCCGTCCACAGGATCCACGGGCGGAAGCGGCCCCAACGGGTGGACGTTCGGTCAGCCGCGATGCCGATCAACGGCGTGAACACGAACGCGCCCAGCAGGCCGACCACAAAGATGATCGTGGCCGCGGTCGCCGCTGGCAGGCGGTAGACGTCGGTGTAGAAGAATGCCAGGTAGGTGATCAGGGTCTGGAAGATCAGGTTGGCAGCGAGATCGCCCAGGCTGTAGCCGAGCTTCTCGCGAACCGACAGCGCGTGTTCAGTGCTTGCCATGCAGCGGACGTCCTGGAAAAGGGATCTGGTCGAAGGGGAATCGATGCCAACGAGGGCGATCAGTCATGCGCGGGCACCACGGTGAACCTGCCCTGCGCACGAATATCGGCACTGGACGCCCCTACCCTGACCTCGTAGGCACCGGGCTGCACCGCGTACGCCGCACGCGCTTCGTCATAGTGGCGCAGGGCCTGCGCTGCCTCCAGGGTGAACGTCACCGTGCGGCGTTCGCCCGGAGCCAGATGGACCCGCTGGAAGCCGCGCAGTTCCTGCACGGCATCACCGCCACCGGCGTGTTCGCGCCGCACGTACAGCTGTACCACTTCGTCACCGCTGCGCGTGCCTGCGTTGGCCACATCCACCGCCACGCCCAGGCGGCCATCGGCGCGGAGGCTGTCTGCATCGAGGCGAAGCGTTCCATAGTCGAATCGCGTATACGACAGACCGTGACCGAACGGATACAGCGGCGTACCGCGGAAGTAGCGGTAGGTGCGGCCCTCCATGGCGTAGTCTTCGAATGCCGGCATTGCTTCGCCGGCCTGGTAGAACGTGACCGGCAAACGGCCAGCGGGATTGACATCGCCGAACAGCGCCTGGCCGACGGCGGTGCCGCCGCGCTGCCCGGGGTACCAGCTCATCAGGATCGCCGGCAGATGCGCCTGCGCCCAGTCCACCGCGATGGCCGAGCCGCCGGTGAGTACCATCACCACCGGCTTGCCGGTAGCGTGCAGGGCCTCCAGCAGGGTGCGCTGCGGCGCGGGCAACCGCAGGTCGGTGCGGTCGCCACCGGCAAAGCCCGGATAGTTGACCGTCATCTCCTCGCCTTCGACATCGCCGGTAAGGCCACCGACGAACACCACCACGTCGGCATCGCGTGCGGCATCGAGCGCTTCATCGAACGGCGCCTTGGCGCCGGGCATGCGCCAGCCCAGGCGCACGCCGGCATCGCGCTGGTCGTCGTAGTATTCCAGCTTCAGGTCATAGGCACGCCCCGCCTGCAGATCGAGTTCGACACCCTCGGCATGCAGGCGATCCGTGTTCACCCAGTGATCGATCACACGCTTGCCGTCAAGGTACAGGCGGTAACCATCATCGCCGGCCACCTCCAGCCGGTAGCGACCGGACACGCGGGGCAGCAGTTGGCCGCTCCAGCGGATGCTGAAGCGGTCGTTGGGAATCCCCTGCCCCGGTGCCGCTTCGCCGCGTGCCAGCAGGTTGTCGGTCGGCGAGCCCCGGTCCCAGCGGAAGCCGATCTGCGCGTCGGTACGCACCAGGGCCGGAGTGCCAGACAGGTCGGGCGTGCGGAAGTACTCGCCGCGCAGGCCGCGCTCGGGCGAGTCCGCCGAGGGCCGCAGGAAGGTCGGCTCGATCAACGGCGTTGCACCGGGATCGTCGCGCCCTTCCACCAGGTCCACGCCACGCGCATACCGCACCTCAGCGCCCTTGGCCGCCTCGCGTATGCCCTGCAGGATCGTGACCGGCGCGGCCGGTGTGCCGAAGTAGTTGCCGAGCAGCGCCATGGTGTCGTCGGCGGTGGGTCCAACCACGGCAATGCGCCTGGTGTCGCGCGACAGCGGCAGGATGCCATTGTTCTTCAGCAGCACCAGCGAGGCCTGCGCTGCCTTCAGGGCAAGCGCATCATGGGCCGGCGCCTGGTTCACCGAGGCCGGAATGCGCGCCCAGCGCACCCGCTCCGGCGGATCGAACATGCCCAGGCGCATCCGTGCGGTGAACAGGCGGGTCACCGCATCGTCGATCTCCGCTTCGCTGATCAGCCCCTGGCGCACTGCCGCAGGCAGCGTTGCGTACTCCTGGCCGCATTCCAGCTCCGTGCCGTTCCTGACCGCCAGCGCCGCGGCGGCTTCGCGCGTGGCGACGATACGGTGGTGCTTCCAGATGTCGACGATGGCCCAGCAGTCCGAGACCACGTAGCCCTCGAAGCCCCAGTCGCGTCGCAGCAGATCACGCAGCAGGAAGCGGCTGGCGCTGGCGGACTCGCCGTAAACGCGGTTGTAGGCGCCCATGATCGCATCCACTTCGCCTTCCTTCACCAGCGCCTCGAACGCCGGCAGGTAGGTGTCGTAGAGGTCGCGCCGGCTGGGGCGTGCATCGAAGTGATGGCGGTCGGCCTCCGGTCCGCTGTGCACGGCCAGGTGCTTGGCGGTGGCGTCCAGCTTGCGGTAGACGGGGTCGTCGCCCTGCAGGCCGCGTACGAAGGCCACGCCCATGCGCGCGGTGAGGTAGGGATCCTCGCCGTAGGTCTCCTGTCCGCGACCCCAGCGCGGGTCGCGGAAGATGTTGACGTTCGGCGACCAGAAGGTCAGGCCCTGGTAACGGCCATGCGCGCCTTCGCGGAGGAACTGGTGGTGCTTTGCGCGGGCCTCGTCGCTGATGGTCGTGGCCACCTGCCCCATCAACGGTACATCGAAGGTCGCGGCCAGGCCGATTGCCTGCGGAAACACCGTGGCCTGCCCTGCCCGTGCCACGCCATGCAACCCCTCATTCCACCAGTCGTAGGCGGGCACACCCAGCCGTTCGATTGCCGGCGCGGCATTCTGCATCTGCGCGGCCTTCTCTTCCAGGGTCATCTGCGCGACGAGTGCGGCGGCCCGTTGCTCGAAGCTTGCCGAGACATCCAGCCAGGGCCGTGGCGCGGCCGCGGATGCGGCGGCCGCCACGCAGCTCAGGACGAACACGGTGGCCCGTCCACGCCACGTACGGCGGCGGGCCCTGGACGAAATCGACAGTCTCATTTGCTTCTCCCGGTGCGCTCGTCGCGCGCGAAGGGACCCAGCAGTGCGCCCACGAAGCCGCCTGCCCGGTCCGTACTCAGAACGGTGCCGTCCACGTCGCCTGCGAGCAGTTGCCAGCCCTGCCCGTCGCCGGTGTCGAACGAGAACGCGTAGTCGCCCTCGTTGCCGGCAATCTTCAGGCGCAGCGCTGCAGACGCCGGCACGTCATGGCTGGCCAGCGTCCGCGTGCTGCCACCCCCGTCACGCGCTTCGAGGAAGAGCGAGAGGCGCCCCCCGCCAAGGTCACGAACGCCGAGGAAGTACCAGTACGCCTCGCTCTGGAACGCCGCCAGACCGGCGGCGACACCGGGGGCTGGCGGGGTCATCGCGGTGCTCGCCTCGAAGCGCAGGTGCTGCTGGCGCCGGCCAAGAAATGCCGGATTGCGCAACGTGTCCAGATCCTCGGCAAGCGGGTGCACGGCCAGCATGCCGGGGCGCTTGTGCAGGTCAGCCCAGGCATGCCTGGGCACGCGCACGCGCAGCCACTGGCGATCGAGCGCTGGGCCATCAAAATTGTCGCGCGCCACGAAATTGCCGGTCGACGGGGCCTGCGATGCCTCGCCCTGCATCCATGACGGCGCCTCGGCCACGTAGGGAATGGCCTGGTCGGTCGGCAGGATCTGCGGCCAGCCATCCTGCCAGCGCACCGGCAACAGGTAGGTCTCGCGCCCGGTGTTGTAGTGGCGCTTCTGATAGTTGCGGCTGGCCAGGAACACCGCCCACCACGAGCCATCCGGGCCTTCGACCAGGTCGGCGTGGCCGGCATTGGTGATCGGAAGCGGACGGTCGTCCGGCAGTTCGCGCTGGGTCAGGATCGGATTGCCCGCATAGGCAACGTAGGGTCCCCACACCGTGCGGCTGCGCAGCACCACCTGCGAATGCTGCGGCCCGGTACCCCCTTCAGCGTCGGACAGGTAATACCAGCCCTCCCGCTTGTAGATGTGCGGTCCCTCGATCCAGATCGGATTCTTCGCTGGCTCCACGCCTCCATCAACCAGCACCCGGCGTGGCCCGACCGGCTTGAATGCCGCCAGATCGATCTGCTGCATCCAGATGGCGCGGTGCCCGTCGTAGCGCGGCGGACCGGGCGGTGCATCGTTGTTGATCAGGTACACCTTGCCGTCGTCGTCGAAAAACAGTGATGGATCGATGCCATCGATGCCGGGCAGCCAGTGCGGATCGGACCACGGCCCGGCCGGGTCGCGCGCAGTGGCAATGAAGTTGCCGCCGCTGTCGGTGGCCGTGGTCACCACGTAGAAGACCCCGTCGTGGTACTCGATTGTGGGGGCAAAGATGCCGCGCGAGACGCTCAGCCCGTCGAAATCCAGCTGCGTGGGGCGGTCAATCACATTGCCGATCTGCTTCCAGTGCACCAGGTCAGCACTCTCGAACACCGGAATGCCCGGGAAGTAGGTGAAGCTGGAATTGACCAGATAGAACCGGGCGTTCGCGCGCACGATGCTGGGATCGGCATGGAAGCCGGCCAGGACGGGATTGCGGTAATGGCCGGCCGGCAGCGGCACTTCAAACGCCTGGTCATCGCCGCGGTACTCGAACCAGTCGAAGTACACCGGCGGAGCGTCCGGCGGCGCGCTGGCCCGGGTGGCAGCGGCCGACAGCAGGAACAACGCCCCCAGCAGGCGGCGCGCCATCGACCTCAGGCCGGCCCTGTCGCGGGCCAGAGGGGACTGCGTGGACAACGTCATCATCGTCGGGCCTCGGCTTCGGCAATGGGAAGTTCGAACGGGCCGGCCGGCGCCCCGCTGCGATCGCGCAGCGTGCACACCGGGCCATCGGCCCAGCAGTAGCGGACGTGCGTTGCGTGCGTCGACCGTGGGCCGCGCAGCAGGATCCGGCGCGCATCCAGTTCGGCGTCGGCGTACTCGCAGTGGCGCGCATGGCCCTTGGCCTCGCACAGTTCAAAGCCGATCGGACGCAGCGAACCGCTTGCGGTGAGCGCGCCTTCGACATCCTCGAACGCAATGGCCACGGCCGTGGGCGTCCGCACGGCCGTTACCGCCCGCGGACCTGACGGTGCCAGATCCTGCTCGCCGTACACCACGTGGCGGGCCACGCGCGCCAGGCGGCGCCCGAGCTCCTGCTTGTTCGGCGGGTGGATGTCGTAGGCATCGCCGATGTCGATGGCGATGGCGAGCCCGCTCTGCGCATCCTCGGCTGCGACGCGCCGCTGCGCCTCGCGCACCTGCGCCCAACCGCTATCGGCGGGCGAAACCGGTGCCTGGCCATAGCTGGCCAGCTGCGCGAGCAGCAGTGGCGTGCGCGCACCGAACTGACGCCGCCAATCGTCGCGCAGCGCACGCAACCGCGCCGCGTACGCCGCGCCATCACCGGTGTTCGATTCACCCTGGTACCACAGCATGCCGCGCAGCCCGAAAGCGCCGAGCGGTGCGATCATTCCGTTGTACAGCGTCGACAACCCGGTGGCGGCCTGCCAGGGGGCGAATGGCGGCGCCTGTTGGCCCGGCGCCACCCGGTACTTCCACGGACCCTGCAGTGCCACCCGATCGCCGTTGTCGAACTGCAGGCCGTATGCCGTGGCGGGGCCAGCCAGGCCGCCTTCACCGTAGGTGTCGAGCACGTTGACCGCAATGCTGTTGGACCCTGCCTTCAGCAGGCCGCTGGGCAACGGGTAGCGCCTCTCGCCGGTGCCGTACTGGCTGCCCACGGAGACGCCGTTCACCCAGGTCACGTCCGCCTCGTCGGCCGATCCCAGCTCCAGGGTGGCGCCGCGTGCAGCCTGTTCAGCGCTCAGCACCACCTGCGTGCGATACCAGACCATACCGTTGTAATCGGCAAGCGCGGGCACGTTCCAACGCTCCCATGCGCCCAGTGTGGCCGGTGCGCGCGACCATCCTCGGTCATCGGCATCCGCGCGCCATGGGGCGTCGCCGGGCAGCGTGCCCTCGCGTGTGGCCCACCAGTGCTGCCAGTAGCGGCCCCAGGCTGCGCGTGCCTCCAGCGGATCACGCGCAGACCGCGCGAGGATATCGAGGGCCTCGTCCAGGCCGCCCTGCCCGCGCAGCGCACCAACGCTGGTCCAGGCCTCGATCCGCGAGCCACCCCACGCTGCCTCGATCAGCCCCATCGGCACGTCGACCGTGCGCTGCAGTTCGCGCGCGAAGTAGAAGCAGGTGGCGGAGAAATCGCGCGCCGTATCAGGCGTTGCCGATGTCCAGGCAGTGCTGCCGTTGAAGCTCTCCTGTGCCTGCACGGCGGCGTGCTGCGGCACGGTGAACAGCCGGATCCGTGGCATCGTGGCTGCGGCGATCTCGCTGGCTGCGTTGAGCGAGCGCCACACCGGCAACTCCATGTTCGACTGGCCCGAACACAGCCATACGTCGCCGACCAGCACATCGCGCGCCATCTCCCGACGTGTCCCGGCGCTTACTTCCAGCGTGTGCGGACCGCCCGCGGCCACCGGGGGCAGCGTTGCCTGCCAGCCGCCTGCGGCGTCCGCCCGGGTGCTTACCGCCTGCCCGGCAAACGTCACGGAAACCGGCTGCCGAGGGCCTGCGTGCCCCCAGACCACAATGGGCCGGTCACGCTGCAGGACGGCGTGATCGCTGAACAGCGGATGCAGCAATCCCGTCGTTTCCCGCGCCGCGGCCGGCATCGCCACCACTGCCGCAGCCATCATCAACAGCGCACACCCGACTGCTCCGAACCTGCTCATCGGCCATCCCCCGGTGCGGACGGAAACTGCAAGGCCTGGTAGTACGACAATGGCTGCGGCGGTGGCTGTTCGCCGGCGGGCAGCGGGCGGCCACTGAGCGACTGGAAGTACGCCACGCTGGCGTCACGCCACCATTGCGCTTCATCGTGCTGGATCTGCAGGAACGCCGCGACGTGCCGATGCCGCTGCGGATCGATCCGGTCGCGCAGGGCTGCCCAGGTGTCCTGCATCGAGCGCACCTGGCGCACACCGCGCGAATAGCGCCCGACCAGCTCATCCCAGAGCGTCCTGCCCGAGCGCATGCGGCGGTCCCACGGCACATGATGGAACCACAGCAGCAGCGACTCGGGCACCCGCGCGGAATCGCCGTAGATCTCGGCGACCTGCGGGGCGTACTGGCCTACTGCGTTGCTTCCGCCGGCGCTGCGGTCAAAACCGATGCCCTGGCTGTCTGCGCGGTGGTAGTACACCGACGTCCAGTCCGCACGTGGGCCTCCGTCCACCCAGGGGCCGGGGCCGTAGTGATGGCCGCGTGCCATCAGGTGGTGCAGGCCCAGCGGCGTCATGTAATCCACTGCCGCCTCGCGCGAGTCCATCATCATCCGCACGATCGGGCCGGTCACCTGCGGGTCGGGCGAGAACGTCAACGCTGCCCAGTCTTCGGCAATCGCGCGCGCGGATTGCTGCGGGTTCCAGGCCAGCCGGCCGAAGGCGTACCAGTTGGCCTGGTCGAAGTGCGAGCCACTCCAGGTACGGTCCATGCCGATGTTGGCGACGCCGGCGATACCGGTCAGTGCGTGGCCCTCCAGCGAACCATCGACCACGCGGGCAACCGTGGAGCCTTCGCCACGGGCATGCGTGTCGGCCTGCAGCACTTCCTCGTAGAGCGTTCCCAGGTAGACCAGGTGCGTCGCAAAACCCAGGTATTCCTTGGTGATCTGCAGTTCCATCATCAGCGGCGTGCGTGGCATCGCGCCGAACAGCGGATGGAACGGCTCGCGCGGCTGGAAGTCGATGGGGCCGTTCTTCACCTGCACGATCACGTTGGGCCGGAAGGCGCCGTCCAGCCCGACAAACTCGCTGTACGCCTGCTTGGCGCGATCCTCGGGGACCTCGTGCGAATACACGAAGGCCCGCCACATCACCACGCCGTTGTAGGGCGCCAGCGCGTCGGCCAGCAGGTTGGCGCCGTCGGCATGGGAACGACCGTAATCCTGCGGGCCGGGTTGCCCCTCCGAGTTCGCCTTGACCAGGAAACCGCCGAAATCCGGAATGCGCGCATGGATCTCATCGACCTTGTCGCGCCACCAGCGCCGCACGTCGGGATCCATCGGGTCAGCCGTCGCCAGGCCGCCGAGCTCGATGGGCGCACTGAAGCGTGCGCTCAGGTAGACGCGGATGCCATAGGGGCGGAACAGGTCAGCCAGCGCGGCGGCCTTGGCCAGATAGCCCGGCGACAGGCTCAGCGCACTGGCGTTGACGTTGTTGAGGACGGTGCCGTTGATGCCGAGCGAAGCGTTGGCACGGGCGTAGTCGGTGTAGCGCGGGTCACGCCATTGCGGCAACGTCTGCCAGTCCCATAGCGAGCTGCCCGCATAGCCACGCTCGACGTAGCGGTCCAGGTTGTCCCAATGGTCGAGCACGCGCAGTGCGACCCGCGGCGACTCCCGCACGTCCAGGCCCTGCAGCGGCATGCCACGCTGCAACAGGCGCAGCAGGTGGAACATGCCATACAGCACGCCGACATCCCGGCGTGCCGCCACCAGCAGCACATCGCGCCCCCCGGTCCGGACCTGCCGGATCAGGAAGCCCTCGTCGCCCAATGTGGCGATCTCGTTGCCGAACGCGGCAACCAGCGCCGAAGACTGCGGCGTACCCAGCACCAGGGCATGGTCAGTAGTGATTGCCGTTCGCATTGGCGGCGCCGCTCCGAGCAATCCAGGGAGGCTGCGCGCAAGCTCGTCGCGGGTGGCGCGCTGCATCGGCGTGCGATCCGGGGCCACCACTTCGGCCAGCTGCCGCCGGTAGACGGCAGCGACCGTTGTGGCAACCGGCTGGTAGCGCATCCACAGCCTGTAGCCATCTTCCGCCCGTGCCCCGCCAGCACAGGCCAGCAGTGCGAGCACGGCGCACAGGCGCGTGCCGACAGCACGCAACAACGGCGTTAACATGCGCCTTTGTAAACTACGTTCGGGCCCGGGGCAGCGCATCATCGTCCTTCGCACCCGCGCGGCAGCGCCACCAAGAACAAAGGGATCGTGCATTGGACAAGCCGAAGAAATCGGTTCGCCGCAGAACCGCAGGCGTGACGATCGACGAGGTTGCGACCCTTGCCGGCGTTTCGCCGATGACCGTATCGCGGGTGATCAACCAGGGCAAGGTGCGCGACGTCACCCGCGAGCGCGTGCTGCGCGCCGTGCGTGAGCTCGGCTATACACCCAATCTTGCCGCCAGTTCGCTGGCCGCCGCACAGCACACGCGCATTGCGCTGATCTACACCAACCCCAGCGGCGCCTACCTGCGCGAACTGCTGGTGGGCCTGCTGCGCGTCGCCTCCAGTTCCGCCATCCAGCTGGTCATCGACTACTGGGACAACCTGGATGCCGAATCCGAACGCAGGGCGGCGCGTGCGCTCGCCGGACGCGTCGACGGGGTGATCCTGCCGCCACCCCTGTGCGAATCGCAGGCCGCCGTAAGCGAACTGGTCAAGGCAGGCATTCCGGTCGTGGCCATCGCATCGGGGCGCCTGAGCGAGGCCCTGTCCTGCGTCCGCATCGACGATTTCAGTGCCGGCAAGGAAATGACCGATCACCTGCTTCGGCAGGGACACACCCGCATCGGTTTCATCCGTGGGCGCGATGACCTGAGCGCAAGTGCGCTCCGCTACGACGGCTTCGTCACCGCCCTGCGCGAGGCCGGGCTGGCGGTGGATCCTGGCTTGGTCCAGCACGGTGACTACACCTACCGGTCCGGCCTGGCTGCCGCCGAAAAGCTGTTGTCCCAACGCCGCCCACCGACCGCGATTTTCGCCAGCAACGACGACATGGGCGCTGCCGCCATCTCCGTCGCGCACCGGCGCGGGCTGGAAGTGCCGCGCGACCTGTCGGTCGTGGGTTTCGATGACACCTCGGCCGCCACCACCGTGTGGCCGGAACTGACCACGATCCACCAGCCCATCGCCTCGATGGCCAACGCGGCCGTCGACATCCTGCTGCGCACCATCCGCCGTCCGGCGGCGGACGCAACGGTGCTGCGCGATCATGTGATGCCGCATCGGCTGATCGCACGCGATTCGGTCGCCGCGCCGCCCCGGCGGCGGTAGCGCAGGCATCATGCTCCGCATCCGAGGGTGACCTCGGCTTCGTTCAGCGCACCCAGCGCGACGCGTGACACCGAGATCGTCATCGCATCGCCCGTCACCACCGACCACGGTCGGTCGATCGCGTCCATCCTTGCACCCGCCCTGGCCAGGCACTTCAGCGGCACGCCGACACGCTTCCACTGGCCCTGTGGAAGCGCCGCCAACGCCGGCCCGATGGCGACGCGCGCCGAGCAGCCCGCACTGCAGCCCACCGACAGCCACGCCTCACCCTTCGGGGCTGCGTCCACCCGTAGCGTGGTCAGCAGCATCAGGTCGCCGTTGGATTCGCGCTGCAGGTCCAGCGCCGTGTGCGACTGCAGTGCAGCGACGGCCTCGCCCTTGCCCGACCAGGCCAGGCGTCGCCCATCCTCCTGCGCCAGATGATCCACGCCGGTGATCTTCAGCCGGTCATCGGGCAATGCGTCCGGTACGCGGGTCACGGTCAGGCCCTGGCCAGCGGCATCCTCGAGCCGCAGTGCCATGCCAGGGCCTGCGTCACCACGCGCGAAGAAGACGCCGGTCGCGCCTTCGTTGCCGGTCACGCCCGATGCCTCCGGCAGCGCGGCCAGGTCGCCGTTGTCGGCGTAGGTCAGGCCGAAGCCGAACGCAAACAACGGATCGTAGTCCTTCTGGCCGACGTTGTTGGCGTACTGGGTGGCGGTGCGCGGCCAGCTGAAACTGAGCTTGCCCTTGAAATCGTGCTGCACGCGGCCATCGCTTCCGCGCAGCAGTACGTCGGCAATTCCGGCGCCTTCCGAGCCCGGCAGCCATGCAGCCACGAAGGCATCGGCGGCATTGATTTCCCGGTTCACCCAGAGCGGCCGCCCGCTCAGGAAGACCGCGACAACCGGTATGCCATCGGCCTTGAGCCGCTTGAGCAGCGCCAGGTCCGTTTCGTTGCCGGGCTTGTAGGCCAGCGTCGGCCGGTCTCCCTGGAACTCGGCATAGGGGTCCTCGCCAAACACCACCACCGCCACATCGGGCTTCACTGCATAGCGACCGTCGACGGAAAGCACGGCTTCACCACCAGCCGCGCTGGCCTGGCGCGCGATGCCCTCGTAGATCGTGTCCGCATTGGGGAAGTCCTTGCGGGTGGTGCCGGTGCCCTGCCAGTTGAGCGTCCAGCCGCCGGCCTGCTTGCCGACATCGTCGGCACCGTCGCCGGCCACGAGGATCCGCTGCTTCGGCGACAGCGGCAGGAGGCCGTTCTGGTTCTTCAGCAGGACCAGCGACTCGCGCACGGCCTGCCGGGCAACCGCGCGATGTGCCGGCGCGCCGATCAATGCGAACTGCCCGCCGACGGCCCGCGTGGATGGCCTGCCGGCCTCGAACAGCCCAAGGCGGAACTTGACGCGCAGGATCCGGCGCACCGCATCGTCCAGGCGTTGCGGCGTGATCCGCCCATCCTTCACCGCAGCCAGCGTCGTCTCGTAGAACCCCTTCCAGCTGTCCGAGGCCATCGCCATGTCCAGGCCCGCGTTGATCGTGGCCGGGCAGTCTGTGGTGGTGCAGCCCTTGACCTGTCCATGACCATTCCAGTCACCCACCACGAAGCCACCGAAGTTCATGCGGCCCTTGAGCACATCGGTGAGGTAATGCCGGTGCCCATGCATCTTTTCGCCGTTGACACTGTTGAACGACGCCATCGCGGTCTGCGCGCCGGCGGCGATTGCCGGCGGATATCCGGCGGCGTGGATGCGCACCAGATCTGACTCGCTGATGCGGGTGTCGCCCTGGTCCTTGCCGTCAGTGGTGCCCCCATCGCCCAGGAAGTGCTTCACCGAGGCGATCACATGGCGGCCATCGAGGAACTCCGGCGTTCCCACCCTGCCCTGCAATCCCTCCACCATGGCGGCGGCATAGCTGGCCACCACGTCCGGTGATTCGGAGTAGCCTTCGTAGGTGCGTCCCCAGCGATCATCCTGGGGTACGGCAACGGTCGGCGCGAACGTCCATTCCATGCCGGTGACGCGGGTCTCCAGCGCGGTGATGCCACCGATCTGCCGCAGCAGCCCCGGATTGCGCGTGGCGCCCAGCCCGATGTTGTGCGGGAACAACGTGGCGCCAATGATGTTGCTCTGCCCGTGCACGGCATCGATGCCGAACAGCAGCGGAATGGCCTTGCCGCCTTTCGAAGTGTCCATCGAGGCGTCGTAGAAGGCGTCGGCCAGCGCCAGCCATTCGGCCGGCGACGCGTCATAGCGGCCATCGGGATCGGAGTTGCCACCGGCCAGGATCGAGCCGAGCCGGTAGCGGCGCACATCGTCGGGGGTGACGCTGGCGATGTCACCCTGCACCAGCTGGCCGACCTTGTCCTCCACCGTCATGCCGGCCATCAGGTCGGTGATGCGCTTCTCCAGTGCCGGGTCCGCAGCCAGCGGCCAGGTGACCTCCGGCCAGGGATCGTTGTCGTTGGCTGCGGCGGCGGCAGCCCGGTCCTGGCCGCGGCAGCCGAGCAATCCCAGCATCAGTGCGGCGACCAGCGCGCCGCTGCGGTTTACGAAGGTCTGCGATGTCATGGCGCTCATCCTTCCATCTGCTCCAGTTCCTTGCCCTTGGTCTCGTGCACATGCCGGACGACGAAGATCACCGAGATCACGGCAGCGGCCAGGTAGATGCCGTAGGTGGCTGCCAGCCCTGCCGCGGCCAGCAGCATCGGGAACGTCACCGTGACCACGAAGTTGGAGGTCCACTGCGCCGCGCCGGCGACCGCCAGTGCCGAACCCCGGATCTGGTTCGGGAACATCTCGCCCAGCATCACCCACATCACCGGCCCCCAGGACAGATTGAAGAACACGACGTAGGCATTGGCCGCCACCAGCGCCAGCGTGCCCATGCGGCCGGGCAGCTGCAGATGCCCGTCGGCCAGCGAACCGCTGGCAAACGCCACCACCACCAGTGCAAGCGACAGCGACATCCCGGCCGAGCCGAACCACAGCAGGGGCTTGCGGCCGATCCGGTCAATCAGCAGCACGGTGACCACGCAGGCGCCGATGCTCAGTGCGCCGGACAGCACGTTGATCAGCAGTGCGTCGTTCTCGGAAAAGCCGACCGCCTGCCACAGCACGGCGCCGTAATAGAACACCACGTTGATGCCGACCAGCTGCTGGAAGCAGGCCAGCCCGACGCCGACCCACACGATCGGGCGGATCCGCCCGGTCAGCGTGCTCTTCAGGTCCGACAGTCGCGGGCGATGATGGTCGTTGGACAGCGAGGCATCGATCTCCTCGAGCGTGGCCCTGGCCTTGTCGCTGCCCAGCAGCCGGGTCAGTACCCGCAGGGCGTCGTCCTTGCGTCGTTTCACCACCAGGTAGCGCGGGCTCTCCGGAATGGTCAGCAACAGCAGCAGGAACACCAGTGATGGCGCGGCCTGCATCCAGAACATCCAGCGCCAGGCGGCCTGCCCGCCCCACAGCGGTTCGGTCGACGCGCCCGCTGCGGCCGCCAGCAGGTAGTTGGACAGGAACGCGGCGGTGAGGCCGGTGATGATCGCGATCTGCTGCACGGTAGCCAGGCGTCCGCGGTAACGGGCCGGAGCGACCTCCGCAATGTAGGCCGGCGAGATCACGCTGGCCGCGCCGACCGCGAATCCACCCACCACCCGCGCGGCAATGAACCAGGCCGACGAGACCGCCGCCCCGGCACCGAGTGCCGACAGCAGGAACATCACTGCCGACAGGATCAGCACGTTGCGGCGGCCCAGGCGATCGGCCAGCCGGCCTGCACTGAACGCGCCCACCGCACAGCCCAGCAGCATCGACGCGATCTCGAACCCCTGCATCCATTCACCGGACCGGAACGCCTGGTGCAGGCCATCCTGGGTACCGTTGATCACGCCGCTGTCGAAGCCGAACAGAAAACCGCCAATCGTCGCCACCACGCTGATCAGTACGATCAGCCGCGTGTTCTCACCGCTGCCTGCTGCCTGGTTCATCCCCATCCCCTTGAGTGCACCGTGGCCGCGCTCAGCGCAGCAGGTACTGGTTGAGCAGGTTTTCGTAACGCTCCTGCTTGCCGCTGGCCTGGCGCGGTTCGCCGAGGCGGGCGGCCAGTGCCGCAAGGTCCGGCAGGCTGAGCGTGCCACGCTCGAAATCCTGGCCGGCGCCGGAATCGAAGCTTGCGTAGCGCTGCGCACGCCATTGCTCCCACGGCGACTCGGTCAGCAGTGCATGGGCAACCTCCAGCCCGCGTGCGAACGCATCCATGCCGCCAATGTGGGCAATGAACAGATCCTCCAGGTCGGTCGACTCACGGCGCACCTTCGCATCGAAGTTCAACCCGCCCTCCAGCCCGCCCTGGCGCAGCACGACCAGCATTGCGCCCACGGTGTCGTACAGATCGCTGGGGAACTGGTCGGTGTCCCAGCCGTTCTGTGCGTTGCCGCGGTTGGCATCGATGCTGCCGAGCAGGCCATGATCGGACGCGACCTGCAGGTCGTGCTCGAAGGTATGGCCGGACAACGTGGCGTGGTTGGCCTCGATGTTGAGCTTGAAGTCCTTGTCCAGCCCGTGTTCCTTCAGGAAGCCCACCACCGTGGCACTGTCGAAGTCGTACTGGTGCTTCATCGGCTCCATCGGCTTGGGCTCGATCAGGAAGTTGCCCTTCAGCCCGATGCCGCGGCCATAGTCGCGTGCCATGGTCAGGAAGCGCGCGAAATGCTCGATCTCCCGCTTCATCTGGGTATTGGCCAGCGACGCATAGCCTTCGCGCCCGCCCCAGAACACATAGTGCTCGCCACCGAGTTCGACCGTGGCCTCCAGGGCGGCCTTGACCTGTACGGCTGCACGCGCGACCACCGCGAAGTCGGGATTGGTCGATGCGCCGTTCATGTAGCGCGGGTGCGAGAACAGGTTGGCCGTGCCCCACAGCAGCTTGACGCCGGTGGCCTCCTGGCGCGCCTTGGCCAGGCCCACCATATGCGAGAGGTTTTTCTGGTACTGGGCGATGTCGTCGGCATCCGGCGCCAGGTCGATATCGTGGAAGCACCAGTACGGCACCCCCAGCTTGGTGAAGAACTCGAACGCCGCGTCCACCTTTGCTTCGGCCGTGGCCAGTGGCGAGGCGGCCTCCCACGGGAACTGCCGGGTGCCCGGGCCGAACGGATCGTGCCCGGCATTGCAGAAGGTGTGCCAGTAGCACACGGCGAAGCGCAGATGCTCCTGCATGGTCTTGCCACCGATGACCCGGTTGGCATCGTAGACCTTGAAGGCAAGCGGATTGTCCGAGCCCTTGCCCTCGAACGGAATGCGGCCGACGCCGGGGAAGTATTCCTTGGCGCCGATGAAGGGCTGCGTGCTCATGGTGCGTGCTCCTGTCGTTGTGCGGGATGTCGTGGAGGAGTCATCAGCCGCGCTGCAGCGGCGTGATGGCATCGAGATGACTGAGGAAGCGTGCGTAGGCCCGTGCATAGGCATCGCTGCGGGCCGGATCCGGCCGTGCGGACAGCGCGGGATCGACGGTGACGTGGCGCGCGGTGATGTCGCAGATCGACGTGGCCTCTCCCTGCGCCCGGGCGAGCGCCCACAACGCCTGCAGTGCCGCACCAAACGCCGCGCCTTCGGCCTGCATCGGGACCTCCACCGGCAGGCCGAACACATCGGCCACCAGCTGACGCCAGGCAGCGCTGTTGCTGCCACCGCCGGTGAGCACGATGCGATCGAACTGCATGCCCGCGCGGACGAAGGCGTCGTAGCCGTACTTCAGGCTGTAGGTCGCGCCCTCCATGGCGGCGCGGTACACATGCGCCGGGGTGAAATTGGCAATGTCCAGGCCAGCCAGCACGCCCTTGCCCAGCGGCAGGTCAGGGGTACGTTCGCCATTGAGGAACGGCAGCATCACCAGGCCCCCTGCCCCGGACGGCGTTGCGCGAAGATGCGCGTCACCGTCGCGGCTGCTGAAACCGAAGGCGGTGGCCACGCGTTCGGTGGCCACGGTGCAGTTCATGGTGCAGATCAGCGGCAGCCAGCCCCCCGTGGACGAGCAGAACGCCGCCCACGCGCCATCCGGATCGATCACCGGCGAGCCGGAATACGCAAACAGCGTTCCGGAGGTTCCCAGGCTCATCGCCAGCCGCCCTTCCGTGACGCAGCCGGTGCCGATCGCTGCCATCATGTTGTCGCCGCCGCCCACGGCAATCTTCACGGCCGCCGGCAGCCCGAACTCGGCGGCTGCCTTCGGCGCGATATCGAACAGGGCATCGGGCGCAGCGATCGGCGGCAGGCAGGCAGCAAGATCACGATCAGGATCGGTTGCGCGCAGCAGTTCCTGCGACCATGTGCGTGTGCGCACGTCCAGCCAGCCGGTGCCGGACGCATCGCCAAGCTCGCAGAACCGCTGCCCGGTCAACACGAAATTCAGGTAGTCGTGTGGCAGCAGGATGGTCGCCAGCCGCGCATAGGCGTCGGCACGGTGGGTCCGGGTCCAGGGCAGCTTGGAGGCCGTGTAGCCGGCCAGGATCGGATTGCCCGCCAGCGCGATGGTCCGTTGGAACCCACCCACGGCGTCCATGATCTGGATGCATTCGACCGAGGTGCTGGTGTCGCACCACAGCTTGGCCGGCGCCAGTACCTCGCCAGCATCATCGACCGGCACGAACCCATGCTGCTGCCCCGATACCGCCAGCGCGACGATGCGTGCGCGCAGCGAGGGATCGATCCGGGCAAAACAGTCGCGCAGGGCCGACACCCAGTCGGCCGGCGCCTGTTCGCGGCTGCCGTCGGCACCGCTGTCCAGCGCGAGCGGCGCGCTGGCCGAGGCCACCACCGCCTGCTTCCGCGGGTCATAGACCAGCACCTTCAGGCTCTGCGTCCCTGCATCGATCCCTGCAACCAGACCCATCGAAACCGCCTCCGATCAACAAAAAGGTAGCGCTAACATTTCGTGGACTCAAAAAGGGGGCGTGGTGTCCGGCCCCCTCGTTGCCACCGCGCGCGTCATCGCCAGCGGTGTTGCCGCACTGTAACCAGCTGCAGCGGAAAAAGCGTGCAGCAACGCAAAAGCCTGCTACGCGCTTGCTGCCGTCGAACGCCACACGTCCACGCCGGACCTGCAGTACTGCGCGATGAACTCCGCCTGCGCCGGCATCTGCGCGGCGGCCTGCTGCACAGGCCGTTGGATGCCCTTCAACAAGGTGCGCAGATCGACATCACTCACGGCCTGCGCCAGCGGGTGCGCAGGACCGGGCGCGATGCCCTGCCCGAGCAGCACGCTGGTCCAGGATTCGACGCGGAACAGCTCGCCGGGGTCCTGCCACGCATGCGCACGCTCGCGCCACGCCTGCAGCCGCTGCTGCAGGGACTCGGGCACGCGCATCTCGCGACAGGCCTTCCACATCGGTTCGCTGCGCTGCGTGGCGTGGTAGTGCAGGATGATGAAGTCGCGCACGTGCTCCATTTCCTGGCGGCTGACATCGTTGTACAGCTGCACCAGCGACGCACTGATGCCGTCGAACGGGAACAGCTGGATCAGGCGCACTACCGCGCTGATCGTCAGATGGATGCTGGTCGACTCCAGCGGTTCGATGAAGCCGCTGGCCAGCCCGAGCGACACCACGTTCCTGTTCCAGGCCTTCAGCCGGCGTCCACTGCGGAACGGCACCTTCCATGGATCGCGCAAGGGTGGAGCCCCGGCATCGCGCAACAGTTTCGCGGCGGCCTCGTCATCGGACAGATGGCGGCTGTCATACACCAGCCCGCAGCCAACGCGGTGCTGCAGCGCGATGTGCCAGCGCCACCCCGCCTCGTGGGCGATCGCCCGGGTATAGGGTACCGGCGGCGCCACCGCTTCGGTCTGCACCGCCACGGCCCGGTCGCATGGCAGCCATTCGTGCCAGTCCTCGTAGCCGGTGCCCAGTGCCTGCTCGATCAGCAGGCCGCGGAAGCCGGTGCAGTCGATGAACAGATCGCCCTCGATCACCTGGCCGTCGTCCAGCACCAGCGCCTGCACCGACCCGTCGTGCGCGTGCTGCCTGACCTGGGCGATCCGGCCTTCGATCCGGCGCAGGCCGTGGGCCTCGGCCCTGCCGCGCAGGAACCTCGCATACAGCCCGGCATCGAAGTGATACGCATAGCTGGCCTGCGGCTGGGTGTGCAGCGAGAAGCGGTCGCCACGCGAGGCGATGCTCTCGAGGCAGAAGTCGCCCAGGTCCGAGGGCATGCCGCGGCGCAGGCTGTCCAGCCAGAAGTGATGGAAGGGGGCCGCCCAGGTGCCATGGCCGATGGTGCCGAACGGATGGAAGAAGCGATCGCCCGGCAGGCGCCAGTTCTCGAACGAGATCGACAGCTTGAAGGTGCCGGCCACCGCGCGCAGGAACTCCTGCTCGTCGATCTGCAGGAAGCGGTGGAAGGTGCGGATCGGCGGCACAGTGGACTCACCGACACCGACCGTGCCGATCTGCTCGGACTCGACCAGCGTGATCTGCAGCTGGTCACGGAACTGGTGCGCAAGCGCGCAGCCGGCCAGCCAACCCGCCGTACCGCCACCGGCAATGACCACCTTGCGGATGCGCCCTGAGGGCGTGCTCTGGGTATCCAACATGGTGCCCCTCTCTCAACGGTTGAGCCTGCCCAGCAGCATCGCGCGCATGCGGCGGGCGCGCTGCTCGTCAAACGGTGCCAGATCCCCGCGCGCGGCGTCAGGCAGGTGCTGCCCCGCGCGCTCGCCAGGGCCGAATGCGTAGTAGCGGAAGAGCCCTTCCCAGGCCTGCTTTTCGCGCGCCGGCAGATCACGCACGGCCCACATCGCGTGGTGCAGCGCCGCCAGCGCGGATCCCAGCCAGGCCGGCGAGCTTCGCCACCAGTAGTTCACCAGCACGTTGAACGGTTCCAGGCTGCGTACATGGTGCCACCACATGCTGGGAATGAAGATCGCATCGCCGGGCCCAAGCACCGCACTGCGCGCGTGCGCCAGCGCCTCGCGGAAACGTGGATGCCGATCGAAGTCTGGCTGTTCGAAGTCCACCACGCTGACCACCTGTCCGCCCGGCGTGGGATCGAGCGGGCCCGGATAGAGGTTGTCGATCTGGGCGGGCGGGAACAGGGTGAACTCGCGCCGCCCCACCGCGCAGCAGGCGAGGTTGTCGGGTGTGTCGAAATGGCACGAGGCCGTCACCCGGTTGCCAATCCAGATGCTGGCGGTGGCGTCGATGCCCTGCTTCGCCAGACCGGCGTCGTTGGCCTGCGCGAATGCCGGCAGCAGCGCCCGCGCAATCGGCAGCGAGGCCACGTAGTAAGTGGGCGGTTGCGGTGCATGCAGCGTCATGGCGATCTCTTCCAGCACCTGGGCCAGCACGCCGCGCCGCACTTCGAAGTTCAACCGGGTGAAGTCCGTGCTGTAGAACGGGCGCCCCCCGATCTCGGCGCCGCCGAACGAGTACTGGATGGGTGCACCCGCATCGACGCTGCACAGGTACGCCATTGCATCCTGCACCCCGCCCAGCCCGGCCTGGACCAGTGGCCAATCGGTGGCGATGCCACGCAGTACGACCGGCTCACCGGCCTCCACCAGGTCAGCCAGTGGCAAGGCGGCAGGATCGATGCCTTCCAGCATCCCCATCGGCAGGGTGGCCTGCACCGGTCAGTTCCTGGCCGCCTGCGCGGTGCCGTCCTGGACGCGGAGACGGCGCTGCTTCTCGGCGATCAGGTGGCGCATGTTATGCAGCGAGGCAAGCATCAGGTACGCACCTTCCAGGTAACCGGCGCGGTTCAACGCAGCCAGGCGTGGACTGTCCAGCGCAGCCAGGCGCTCGCGGTCGATGCCGTGCAATCCGCTCACGCTCACCCGGTGGTGCGGCGCGAGCTGCACATCGAGCGTGACCGGCTGGATGAGCCCGCAGTCGTCGAGCATCGTGAACATACTGGCCGCGAAGGCACTGCCCTCGTGGATGCCGCGCAGAACGCTGGCGATGTGGTCCAGGTAGGGCGTGTTGCCGCCCTGCGGCAGGAACACCGGCTCACCGGCGCCGGCGGTGACGCGCGGATGGTCCAGGTCCACGTGCATCACCGAATCCTGGGTGAGCACGCCATCCACGTAGTGCTCCTGGAAGCCGATCAGGAACGGCCCTTTGGCCGCCGCGCCTGGCAGGTAGGAAGCATTCCAGCGCCCGTCCTGCAGGAACAGGTTCTCGTGTTGTTCGAAACCCAGCAGGGCCACGGACTGCCACGCCTTCGTCCCGGTATCCCTGCGCAGGAAGATCGGATACTCACGCTGCAGTTCGGCGAACTCGCTGGGATAGGCCGGCACCATGCCCACGGCATCGCCGAACTGCGGCCCGAATCCGGTGGCGACCCTCAGGTCCCGATGCGCGATGTTGTTGAGCATTTCGTAGCGGGCCATCAGGGTATCCAGTCCAGTGCGGGGTGGCTGGCCGGCAGCGTAGCGCAGGCGCGACAGGTGCGGCGACACCGTCCCGGCAGGGCACCGCTGGAGGGCAGTGGTGCCATGCCGGACGCATCGGCAACCAGGCTCAGAACTTGTAGCGGACGCCCAGCATGTAGCGCGGGCTCTGGTCTGCCAGCTTGACGATCATCTGCGAGGTGCGCGAGCGCCAGCGCACATCCTCGCCGGTCAGGTTGATCGCCTCCAGGCTGAAGGACCAGTGGTCATCCAGCGCGTAGTTGACGCTGAGATCCCACTGCTCGTACGGCTCCACATAGTAGGGATTGCGGCTGGAGCCCTGGTTGGCCAGGATCAGGTACTGGTCGCGCCAGTTCCATGCCAGGCGCACCGACCACCCGTACTTCTCGTACATCAGCATGGCGTTGGCGGTGTCGCTCAGGCCGGTGAGCGAGAACTGGTCGATGCCCGGGTCACCGCCATTGTTGTAGCCGACATCGCCTTTGACCACGGTGTAGTTGGCCAGCACGCCGAAGCCGGTGTCGCCGAAGAAGTACTGTCCGCCCAGCTCCCAGCCATGCAGCTTGGATTTGTTCTGGTTGATCGGGCGATTGACGTTGAACTGGTACAGCGGGTCGTTGGGCTGCCCATACAGATCGTAGGCCGCTTCGGTGGCCAGCACCTGCGCATCAGTGCCGTTGTAGGCGCCCAGGCCGGCAGGATTGTTGCGCAGCAATGCCAGTGCGGTGAACAGCGAGGTGTCGTTGGCCGAGCAGGCAGCGGCATTGGCCGGCCCGACCTGGGCGACGCAGGCGCCACTGGTCAGGAAGTCCAACGCCGCCCGCGCATCCGGCCCGGAGGTCGGGTCGGTGAGGCCGTACAGGCTTTCCTGCACGACGGTGTTGCCGATGAAGTTGCTGACCGACTTGTTCCAGTAAGTCAATGACACATAGCTGGCGTCGGCGAAGTACCACTCCAGCCCCAGGTCGAGGTTGTCCGATTCCAGCGGCTTCAGGCTCGGGTTCTGCGAGTTGCCGCTGGCGCGCGACGAGGGATCGATCAGCACCGAGCCGAACGGCTGCTGGGCCCCGGGTCCCGCATAGAGATTGCCATACGGCGCGCGGGCGATGCTTTTGCCGAACGAAACGCGGCCCTTCAGCTCCTCGGTGAGGTCGATGCTGAAATCAAGGTTGGGCAGGATGTAGCTGTAGCGCGCCTTCTCCGTGAAGGGCTGCTGCTCATCGGACAGCACGATGCGGAAATCGTTGTTGGCCTGCCACTCGATGGACTCGGGGACGGCAATGACCGAGGTCGACACCACGTCAGTGGTTTCATAGCGCACGCCCAGGCGGGTGTTGGTGCGCATGCCACCCAGCTCCCCGTCCAGCTCCACCTGGAAGTACGCCGCCTTGGTCTTCTCTTCCACGAAGTTGTCGGCCGCGCGTTGCGGGTTCACACCCAGGCCGACGCCGTACTCGCGCGATGCCCATTGCGCGAGCTGCCCGGCATTGCCGCGCCAGGCGGGCCAGCTGTTGGCACTGTAGTCGTCGAACAGGCCGACGATGCTGACCGGCTGCAGCAGGTCCATCAGGCCTGCGGCGGTATCCCGGTCCACGTTGGCCACGCCCCAGTCGCCCAGGGTCGAGTAGGCCTCGGCGGCCTGGATGCGGTGGGTGGTGGACTTGTTGGTGTCCACGCCGAACTGGAAGCGCCCGTGGTCGAAGTTCCATTCGCCATCGACGCGGGCCTGCTTGATCTCGCTGATCTGGGTCTGCGCGTTGACGCGCAGCACCTGCGTGCCGACCTCGCCTTCCTGGAAGCCCGGATTGACCACGCCATTGGTCCCGGCGAGCGCATCGGCGGTGCTGGGATACCAGACCTGGGTGCCAACCGGCAGGCCATTGTTGAAGTTCAACTCCTGCACCCAGGAGCCACCGCAATGCGGGCCACGGGTGCAGTTGTTGGTGCCGGCGATGCTCATGAAGATCGAACCACCGCCGGTGAGCGGGTCATTCGGGCGGCTCTCGTTCTTCGAGTTGTGCGCATCGAAACTGAGCTTGAAGCGGTCGCTGACATTCCAGACGGCATTGAAACCCAGCGAACCCAGCTTGTATTCCTGCATGCTGCGCTGCTGTTCCAGGCCGAAATCCTTGGTGCCGGCGATTTCACGGATGTAGACCGGCGTCGCGACGGCGCCACTGGTGTCGAACTCGACGTTGGTGTAGTTGCTGTTCTGCAACCACATGCCCTGCTCGCCGCGATTCTCGGTGATCTCGTTGGTCGAGTAGGTGTAATCCACGGTCAGGGTCAGGCTGTCCGTCGGTGCGAACTGCAGCACGGCCTGGCCATTGACGCGTTCGCGCTCGAATTCGGAGAACGCGTAGCGCAGGTCGTTGGGCCGCGCGTAAAGCTGGCCGACGGCCGGGGCATTGACCACGGTCGGATTGCCCGGCATCGACCCTGTCCACGGCTGCACGTTCCAGTAGTTCTCCGTGGCCTGCACCGAGCCACCCTTGCGCTTCTGCTGGCTCGCGCTGAGGCTGACGCCAAAGGTCTTTTCCGGATTGCTGTAGCTGAAGATGCCCGACAGCTCCGGTGTCAGGTCATTGTCGAACGGCTGGCTCTGGTCGGACACCAGCTTCGCCCCGGCGTTGGCCACGATGCCGGCGTGATCGAGCGGGCGCGAGGTCAGGATGTTGATCGTCGCACCGATGCCGCCGCTGGGCACCTGTGCCTGGCTGGTCTTGTAGACCTCGATACCATTGATGGCCTCGGCGGCCAGCTGCGCGAAGTTGAAGGCGCGGGTGCCGCCGTCGACACCGCCGATGGCGACCTGTCCAGAGGCACCGAATGCATCGGCACCCGGCATCTGCCGACCGTTGAGCGTGACCATGTTGAACTGGGGGCCGAAGCCACGCGCGGTCACCTGCGCACCCTCGCCGTCACGGCGCTCGATGGAGATGCCGGTGATGCGCTGCAACGACTCGGCAAGATTGGTATCGGGGAACTTGCCGATGTCCTCAGCGCTGATCGCGTCGACCACGCCCGCCGAGTCGCGCTTGATGTCCATGGCCTGGCTCAGGCTGTTGCGTATGCCCGTGACCTGCACTGCATCGAGCTGGGTGGGCTGCGACTGGCTCTGCGGCTGCTGCCCGGTCGCCGGTGCTGCGTCCTGCGCAAAGGCAGGATTGATGACCAGGGCGCCACCCACGAAGGTGAACATGGCCCGGGACCGGAACTTCGCCAATGCGCGGCTCATGAACCGGACCTCGGGGCCAGGGTGCCGCGGAAACTGCAAGTGCTCATGAAAGTCCCCTCTGACATACGATCGAATGGATGTACCGCCCCCTCCCAGGGGCACGCACGGGCGTGGCCCGCATTCCAAACCGAACAGCACGGGTGCTCGGGCACGCCGCGACTTACACTTGCTTTTCAAGCCTGCCAGGACAAACACGCGGCAAAGAAGGCAGCCTCCCGGACCCTGGATCTCCGTCCGACTGGTAGCGCTACCATCGCGTTGCAGCGGAGAGTAATCACCGCGGTTCGCCGTTGTCACCATGCAGCGCAGCAAAACCGCCTGCGGGCCAAACAGCTGATGACTCGGCCGTTGCTGCATCCGGTCACGCTCACCCGACGTAGGAAAAATGCCCGCACTTGCGGGTCATCCAGAAAGGAACGCACCGTGAACGCTCTTCAGCGCATCGCCGCCGCAGTTGGCTTCGCCGTACTCGTTTCGTCCGGCTCCTCGGTTTTCGCCGCCAACACCGTCATCGTGGGCGGGGCAGAAATGTACCCCACCAGGACCATCGTCGAGAACGCCGTCAATTCCAAGGATCACACCACGCTGGTTGCAGCGGTCAAAGCAGCCGGCCTGGTCGACACCCTCAACGGCGCCGGGCCCTTCACTGTTTTCGCGCCCACCAATGCGGCCTTCGAAAAGCTGCCTGCAGGCACTGTCGAGACACTGGTGAAGCCTGAAAACAAGGCACAGCTGACCCGGATCCTGACCTACCACGTCGTCCCGGGCAACTACAGTTCCGCCCAGCTTCTGGCCGATGCCCGCAAGCACAGCGGCAAGGCCACCCTGAAGACCGTGCAGGGTGAGCCTCTCACCGTGGCGCTCCACGATGGCAAGCTCTGGGTCATCGACGCAAAGGGTGGAAAGGCAGGCATCAGCATTGCAGATGTCGGCCAGTCCAACGGCGTCATCCACGTGGTCGACACCGTGCTGATGCCCAAGTAAGCGGCCTCACGCAACGGGCATCCGGCGCGATGCCCGTTGCCCGGGCCGGTCATCCCGACGTCACCATGCGGATCCCTGCCCGGATGGCGTCGTGGCTACCACTCCGGCCCGAGCAGCTTGGTCACCTCGGCCTCCAGTTTCTGCGCGGCCTCATCCTGGGAGGCGACCTTGATGCTCAGCCCCGACTGCGCCGGCCCCGGCACCAGCTGGTAGCGGTTGATGGTACCGCCACCGTCGCCGTCCAGCGCTACCCGCGCCACTACCGTGCGGCCATTGGCGTGGAAGGTCCAGTCCTGATAATCAAACATGCTTCAGTAGGTGTGCGGCCAAGATGTCATCCCACTTTTAGCGGCACGGCAGTGAAGAACGCTCCAGGAGGATGTTCAGAGCGCGTGGACATGATGACGACAGGGCCTATTGCAGTGTCCGCGCCAACTGCAGGACATCGGCGAAGAAGGAGGGATAGTCGTCCTGTGGAGCGCTGTGGGTCTCGCGCCGGTGAACCAGACGCACGGCGACCACGCGCTGTTCCGGGACGATCATCAGGTATTGGCCCAGGTAGCCGTTGGCGGCAAAGCCGACGACCGGTCCCCGTGAGATGTCGTAGAGATCGGCGAGCTTCAGGCCGCGCGCGGAGATCTGGCTGCCGTAGCGCTGGGACCAGTCCGCGCCCAGCTGATTGGCGAGGAAGGCGACCAGTGCGCTGCGGCTTTCGAATACTCGCCCTGCGCTGGCCTGCAGTGCGCGCTGTACGTCGTCATCCACGCCCCTTTTCACCAGCAGATCCCGTAGCCGGGGCTTGAGCTGGTACCGTTCCCAGGCCGGTATCCGCCACCACAGCAGCCCAACATCTGGCGCACGGGCGCTTTCGGTCGTCATCAACGCGACCGACTGCTCACTCAGGAGACGCCTGCCATCCGGTGCCACGCCTCCGTCCAGCAACAGTTGCCCGATGGCGGCAAGATCGGCCGCGCGCAGGGACAGCCCGGCCATGCCCAGCGGGGTGCCTGCCTCATCCTTCATCCAGGTGTAGTGGGCAATGCCCAGGGGCTTGAACAGCCGCGCGTCCAGATACGCGTCCACAGGCTCGCCTGCCAGGCGCTCGACAATGCCGGGCAGCAGGTTGGTAGCCTTGTTGTTGTAGGAGAACACGTTGCCCGGGTCATCGCTCAGCTCGGCAGCCAGTGCCAGCTTGACCAGGTCCGGGGCCCCTTCCAGCTCTTCGCCCGCGTTCGCCACGTTCTGCAGGCCCGAGGTATGGTCCAGCAGCATGCGCACGGTAATGGCGCTCTTCCTGCCCTGCTTCCATTCGGGATAGATCCGGCTGACCGGCGTATCGATCGAAGCCAGCTTTCCTTCGTCCAGCAGCAATGCAATGGCCAGCGCGACGACCGACTTGGTGGCCGACATCAGGTGAACGGATTCCTGCCCGGCGGCGGGCTTCAGCTCAAGCAGCGTCTCCCGCTCATGCATCACCAGGACCGCATCGGAATGCGCGGCGCGTGCATTGCGCTCAATCGCGGCAAGGGCATCGGCACGTGTCGCCGCTTGGCTGGGCCCGGCGATGCCGAACACCAGGGCCAGGGCGCAGGACAACCAGCAGGATCTTGGCATCGCAATCTCGTCCAATGGGTGTGTGCGTAGATTGACTACATGTGTAGTCACGCTGCAGTGCCTGAAGTCATGGCGCGCTTGAGTGCTGAACGTGGGCTGGGCGCCGCCCCCCGGCCCACCTGCAACGCGGTCGACGGCAGCGGTCGCCAAGCCGCGCCGCACGGTATGATGCGGCGACCCGGAACCTGCGATGATTTGCAGCGGCCGCCCATCCGCTGATCGCGCGCGCCAGGCCCCACCTGCGCCGGGGTCGCTGCAAGTGCCGCTGAAGCCCCACTCCATGCTCGCCCCCCAAGCCCCCCTCGTGATCTGGGCAGCGGTCGCCGTTGCCACCCTCGGTCTGCTGTTCCGTCCTTTGCGCATCCCCGAATATGTGTGGGCGTTGGGCGCTGCCGCCCTGTTGCCGTTGCTGGGCGCGGTGTCGCTGCATACCGCATGGGGTGCGGTGGCCGAAGGCCGCGACGTCTACCTGTTCCTGGTCGGCATGATGATGCTGGCCGAACTGGCGCGGCGCGAAGGCCTGTTCGATTGGGTCGCGTTGTACGCGGTGCGGCATGCGGGCGGATCCGGGCGACGCCTGTTCGACCTGGTGTTCCTGGTCGGCACGCTGGTGACGGTGTTCCTGTCCAACGATGCAACGGCCGTAGTGCTGACGCCGGCGGTCTACGCTGCCTGCAAGGCGGCGCGCGCCAATCCCCTGCCCTACCTGTTCGTCTGTGCATTCATTGCCAATGCGGCCAGCTTCGTGCTGCCCATTTCCAATCCGGCCAACCTGGTGGTGTACGGCCAGCACCTGCCGCCGCTGCTGCAGTGGCTGGCGCAGTTCGCGCTGCCGTCGGCGGCGGCGATCGGTGCCACCTATCTGGTCCTGCGCTGGGTGCACCGGCGCGAGATCGCCCAGCCGCTGGTTGCCGCGCCGGCGCATCGCCCGTTGACCGACGGCGGCCGACTGAGCGCACTGGGCGTGCTGTTCACCGGCACCGTGTTGCTGGTCACGTCCGCCTTGAACGGGCCATTGGGCCTGACCACGTTCTGTGCGGGCACGCTGAGTGTGGCCGTGGTGGCGATCCGCCAGAGGCGCAGCCCGCTGCCACTGCTGCGACACGTGTCCTGGGGCGTGCTGCCGCTGGTGGCGGGACTGTTCGTGCTGGTGGAAGCGGTGGCGCAGACCGGTGTCATCCAGAGCGCGGCCAGCGCGCTGCAGGCCGTGGCGCAGGCGTCTCCACGCCAGGCCAGCTGGCTGGCCGGTGGCGCGGCTGCGCTGCTGAGCAACGTGGCCAACAATCTGCCGGTCGGCCTGGCCGCCGGTTCGCTCGGGCAGATGGCCGACCTGCCGGCGCAGACCCGTGCCGCATTGCTGGTCGGCGTGGATCTGGGGCCCAACCTGTCGGTCACCGGTTCGCTGGCGACGATGCTGTGGCTGGTGGCCCTGCGTCGCGAGGGCGAGCATGTCAGCGCGCTCGACTTCCTGCGCGTCGGCGCGCTGGTGATGCCGCCGGCGTTGATCGGAGCGCTGCTGCTGCTCTGACCGGCGCGCGTGCGGCATGCACTTCTAGAAGGCCACCTGCAGGCGGGTGTTGAAGGTGGTGCCTTCATCCCTGCCCTGGCCGGTGCCGCTGCGGTTGCGGGTCTGCCAACGGATCGCCTCGAACATCACGCGGCTGAAGTCGTTGAGATACCAGTTCGCACCCAGCGTCCACGCGTGGCCGGTACCGCCACTGGGCAGCTCGGCATAGTCCACGTCTTCGTAGCGCCCTTTCAGTTCCCATGCCCCGGCGCCGCCGCGGGTGACAGGATCGGCCACTTTCACCCGGCCCCAGGTGCCGGCCTTGCCCGAATAGGCCGGCCTTGCACCGGCCAGGAACCAGCCAGCCGAAATCGCCCAGGCCTGGTGGTCCAGATCGTAGCGCCCGCTGGCGTCGGCCCCGCGCAGGTTGCGCGTACCCCATTCGCCGGTCGCCCAGGCCGGCCCGAAGAAGCCTGCCAGTTCCGCGCCATAGGCCGTGCTGCGCTCGGCGCCCAGCGGTGTGCCCGGCGCGATCTTGACCAGGTCGTTGAAGTGCCCGGCGATGGCCGAACTGCGGACGACGCCGCTGGCGCCTGCGGCGATCTCCTCGTGGAAGGCCCAGGCCCCCAGGTGCACCGTGACCGTATCATTGGCCACCGGGTTCCAATGCACGCGCGTGGCCCAGGTCTGGCTGTCGTTGTCGGTGCCGGCGTTGTTGAGATCGTTGCCGGCCACCGACAGGCTGGCATACCAGTTCTTGCCGTACACGCGCTCGGTCAGGCCGACACCGAACAGGCCGCGCTGCGGCAGCATCAGCGTGCCGACCACGTTGCGGTCCTGGAACGGCGTGTTGGAAGTGCTGCTGGAGCCGTCGATACCCCGGTCGTTGAGGCGGTTGCCCACGGTCAGGTCGGCCGGCAGCCCGAACAGGCGGTGGTCCACGGTGGCGTAGACCGACTTCCACGCCACCGCGTTGTCGGCGAAGTCACCTTCCACCGCCCAGCCGAGGATGCCATAGCGGCCTTCGGCGCCCAGCCGCACCGAGCGGATCTCGGTACCGGATATGTTGCGGTCACTCACTGACGATCCGTCTGTGCTGGACGCGTCGACGAACAGGCGCCCGCGCGGACGGAACGCCACGCTGCCATCGGCACTGCTGAACTCCGGTGCGCCCTTGGACCAGGTGACCTTGGGCGCCTTGGCCTGGCTGGATTCCAGTGCGGCGACGCGGGTGTCCAGCGCGGGGCCCTGCGTTGCGGGCACAGCACCGGCGGTGCTGTGCCCGCCCTCCACGGCACGCAGGCGCGCCTCCAACTGCTGGATCTGCAGCGCCTGCTGCTGCACCAGGCGTGAGAGTTCGGCCTGGCTCAGTGGTGCGGGTGGGGACGAAACAGCCTGGGCGCCAGCATGGCCACTGGCCAACAGCAGGCCGAGCGCGACCGACAGCGCTGCCAGCGGCAGCACGGTGGAATGGTTCATGGACTCTCTCCGGCCAGCCGGCCCCCTGGCCCGGCGCTGGCCTGTTGCGGTGGTGCGGGGGAAGATCGGGGGAGGAAGCGCGCGCCGCCGGATCGGCCCGGCGGCGCGGCAGGCGGGCTCAGCCCGGCCCGGTCAGCTGGTGGCCTGGGCCTGGGCGTTGGGACGCCAGGTGATCAGCTTGTTCTCGACCACGTCCAGCAGCGCGTCGATGACCAGCACGAAGGCGGCCAGGATGATGATGCCGGCGAACACACCGACGGCGTTGAAGTTGCCTTCTGCCTGCGCGATCAGGTAGCCCAGGCCCGCCGAGGCGCCGAGGTACTCACCGATGATCGCGCCGACCACGGCGAAGCCCACCGAGGTGCGCAGCGAGGACAGGATCCAGCTGGCCGCTGCCGGGAAGTAGACATGGCGTAGCAGGTCGCTGCGGCTTGCGCCCAGGATGCGGGCATTGGCCAGCACCACCGGATTCACCTCGCGTACGCCCTGCATGGCATTGAAGAACGTGGTGAAGAACACCAGGGTGACCGCCAGCGCCACCTTCGACCACAGGCCCAGCCCCAGCCACAACACGAAAATCGGGGCCAGCACCACGCGCGGAATTGCGTTGAAGCCTTTGATGAAGGGATCGAGGATGCGCGCCGAGCGGCGGCTCAGGCCCAGCCAGACACCGCCGGCCACGCCGAGGCCGGTGCCGATGATGTAGCCCAGCGCGGTTTCGGTCAGCGTGATGTAGACGTGCTGGTAGAACGAGGTATCGGACAGCCAGGTCCAGGCCTGCTGCACGATCGCCGTTGGCGATGGGAAGAAGAACGGATCGATCACGCCCAGCGCGATGCCGCCCTCCCAGCCGCCGAACACGGCCACAACCAGGGCCAGTTGGATGAACTTGTCAGTCTTGGCGTGCATAGCTCTTCTCCACTTCGCCGCGCAGGCAGGCCCAGATGTCGCGGTACAGGTCGGTGAAACGGTCATCCAGCTTGATTTCGGCCACGTTCCGCGGCCGTTCCAGATCCACGTCGAAACTGCGCACGACACGGCTGGCCGGGCCGGAGGACAGCACCACCACGCGGTCGCCCAGGGCGATCGCTTCTTCCAGATCGTGGGTGATCAGGATCACCGAGCGCCGGTCCTCCTGCCACAGGCGCAGCAGCTCGTTCTGCATCAGGTGCCGGGTGTGGATGTCCAGCGCCGAGAACGGCTCATCCATCAGGATCACCTTCGGCTCGACGATCAACGCCTGCGCCATCTGCACGCGCTTGCGCTGGCCACCGGACAGCTGGTGGGGGTAGCGATGCTCGAAACCGGCCAGGCCGACCTTGGCCAGCCACGCGTTGGCCTTGGCCTTGCGTTCGGCTTCGGGCACGCCACGGAAACGCAGGCCGAGCTCAACGTTCTGGTATGCGGTCTTCCACGGCAGCAGCGCGTCCTGCTGGAACAGGTAGCCCACCGACTCCTGGACGCCGCTGACCGCACGGCCGTCGATGCTGACCTGGCCGGACGACGGCTTCAGCAGGCCCGCCACGGAATTGAGGATGGTGCTCTTGCCGCAGCCGGTTGGCCCAACGATGGCAAGGAACTCGCCGTCACCTACCTGGATGTCGACATCACGAACGGCGGTGAATTCGCCGAAGGACATGGTCACCTTGTTGAGCGCGACCATGGTCTGTGCAGGCTCGAGCTGCGGTGCGCCATTGAGGTGGCGCACGGTGGCATTGAGGGCCATGGGGTTACCTCCGCTTACGGTTGGGCAGCCGGCGCCGCAGCGTTGGCACGCTCGACGAAAGCATTGGTGTAGGTGCGGGACAGATCGATGTTGGCCTTGGACACATCCGTATTGAACTCGCGCAGCACCTTCAACGGCGTTTCCAGATCAGCCGGCGTGAAATGACCGTCGCGGGTGAAGATCGCGCGGGCGTTCTCCACCGCGCGCGCATAGGTGGCGCGGTCGCCAGAAACGTAGCTGTCCGGCAGCGCCGCAACGATGTCTTCAGCACTGTTGTCGGCGATGAACTTCAACGCCATCTGCTCGGCGCGGGCGATCTTCTCGGCCGCTTCGGGGCGCTTGTCCAGGAAGCTCTGGTTGGCGTACATCACCGAGGTTGGATAGAGGCCGCCATAGACCTGGCGGGCGCCGTCGTCGCTGCGCGCGTCGAGGAGGATCCTGCCGACCTTGCGTTCGGTGATCAGGGTGGCGGCAGGATCGTAGTTGACCAGCAGGTCGATCTTGCCCTGCTCCAGCGCGGCTACCGCTGCGGCGCCCGAGCCGACGCCGATCAACGAGATGCTGTCAGCCGGAATATCGTGCTGGGCGAGGAAGTGACGGACGAAGAAATCCGACGATGAGCCCGGTGCGGTAATGCCGACCTTCTGGCCCTTGATGGTCTCCGGGCGGGCCGGATCGAAGGTGGCATCCTCGCGGCCGGCCATCACCAGGCCGGAGTTGCGCGAGAGCAGCACGAAGGCCACCACATCCTTGCCCTTGGCCTGCATCTGGATGGTGTGGTCGTAGAAGCCGACGGCCACGTCGGTGGAATTGGCCACCAGCGCCTGCAATACCTTGGAGCCGCCCTGGGCGAAGTTCTCGGTCTTCACCTGCAGGCCGACGTCCTTGAAGTACCCCTTGGCGTCGGCGATGAAGAACGGCAGGTTGTTGAGGTTGTAGGAGCCGACGCTGATGCGTACCGGTGCATTGTCACCACCGCCGGCGGATGCGCCTTCGGTGCGCCCGCTGTTGCTGCATCCGGCCGCGGCCAGACCAGCCGCGCACAGCGCGGCCATCAAGAACTGCTTGTACATCATCCCTCCCAGGAGTGAAGCATCTACGTTGTAATGGCGGGCATGCGCACCTGCGCCGGCCCGTCCGGGTTCAGATCATGCCGCTGACGTCCATTGGCGGGCTTGGGTGGAACCGGCCACGGCAAGTGCTGGCGTGGTGGCAAACACGCGGCCCTCGAACAGGCGGCGTGCGGTGCGCACGACGCTGGCAACGACCGGCGCATCCTGCGAGCTGCGACTGAGGCCCACCTCCAGGGCCCCGCCCGGATGTTCGAGGGTAATGCTGCCGGGAACGGACAGGCATCCGACCAAAGTGTGGGCCAGCGTGCCCGGCGTAACGGCGGCGGTGGCCAGGCCAACCGCGCCGGTAATGGCCAGCGCGGTGTGGCATTGATGCGGCATGAAATAGCGCACCTGCAGATCGCCCCCATGTTGCGGCGCCGACAGCAGCACCGGCTTCGGAATGACCTTGTTGCCGGCGTCGGCGATGCCCATGCGGGCGCCTGCCTCGATGCGCAGCGCTTCCAGCCGGCGCATGAATACCGCGTCCGCGTTCAGTTCGGCGGGCGGGGCATCGCCGCGCACGCCCAGGTCTTCGGCACGTACCAGCATCATCGGCATCGCGCAGTCCACCAGGCTGACCGGCACGCCATCGATGGTCTCCTGCGCGTGCCCGCTGGGCAGCAGCTTGCCGGTGCGGGCACCTGCCGCATCAAGGAAGGAGAGCCTGACCGGCGAGGCCGAGCCCGGCGCGCCGGCAATGCGCGTATCACCGCGGTAGACCACATTGCCGCCCGGCGTTTCCACCGTGGCGATGATCAGCTTGCCGGTGTTGACGTTGTGGATGCGCACCTCGGTCTGCGGATCCTGCGCCTGCACCAGCCCACGCTCGATGGCATACGGGCCTACGGCCGCCAGCATGTTGCCGCAGTTCGGCGAGGTATCCACCACCTGCTGCTCTACCCGTACCTGGGCGAACAGGTAGTCGACATCGGCGTCCGGACGGCTGGAGCGGTCGATGATCGCCACCTTGCTGGTCAGCGCGTTGCCACCGCCGATGCCGTCGATCTGCAACGGATGGCCCGAGCCCATCACTTCCAGCAGCAGGCGATCGCGTTCAGCGATGTCCATCGGAAGGTCGCTGGCAAGGAAGAACGGGCCCTTGGAGGTACCGCCGCGCATGAGCACGCAGGGAATGCTGAGCAGATCGTTGGACATACGTGTGCTAGATTGATGCGTATAGGGGATGAATGACCCCTCTGTGATTCGATACTGGCATGACCCCAATTGATCTGTGAATTGCTGATTTTCGGATGATTGATACCCACTGAGCATCAATTGCGAAATCCTGGATCTGCGTGCGTTCCTGCTGGTCTCGGAGACCCGCAGCTTCCATCGCGCCGCGGAAATCCTGCACGTCTCCCAGCCAGCACTCAGCCGGCGGATCCAGAAGCTGGAGCAGGCCGTGGGTTCGCCACTGCTGGAGCGCACCACGCGCAGCGTCAGTACCACCGCTGTCGGCGAGAACCTGCTGCCGCTGGTACGCCGCATGCTGGAGGAATTCGATGGCTCGCTGTTCTCACTGCGCGGCCGGGAGGACACCCGCGGCGCCACCGTGACCATCGCGTGCCTGCCGACGGCGGCGTTCTACTTCCTGCCCAGCGTGATGGCGCGTTTCCACGAAGCGCACCCCAACGTGCGCTTCCGCATCCTGGATATCCCGGCGACGGAGGGTCTGCAGGCAGTGGAACGTGGCGAAGTCGAGTTCGGCATCAACTTCATGGGCGCCAACGATCCCAATCTCGACTTCGACGTACTGGCTGAGGACCCCTTCGTCCTCGCCTGCCGACGTGATCATCCGCTGGCCCGCAAGCGCAAGGTGGAATGGGCTGATCTGGCCGAGCACCAGCTGATCACCGTGCATCGCACCAGCGGCAACCGCACGCTGCTGGACGGCGCGCTGGCGCGCGAGAACCTCAAGTTGAGCTGGCACTACGAGGTGACGCACCTGTCGACGTCACTGGGCATGGTCGAGGCCGGTATCGGCGTGTCGGTGCTACCGAAGATGGCCACGCCGGACGGGGATCACCCCACCCTGGTGACACGCGCGATCGGCAATCCTGTGGTATCGCGCACGATCGGGATCGTCCGTCGCCGGGGCGCCCTGCTCTCGCCCACGGCGGAGCGCTTTCTGCAGATGCTGATGAGCCAGTGGCGCGGGACCGTCTAAGGCGCTGGACATCTGGCTGGGCTGCTGCGCAGGCTGGGCTTCCGCCATGCACCCTGCCTGATCACCGATGTGTCGGACAGCGACCTGTCCGACGTGCCGTTGCCCGCGGCGGTCAAACAGGATCGGCTGTTCTATCTGGGTGCTTGGCGGCCACCGCTGTTCAAGGACTACCTGGATCCCCGCCTGACCTGCACCGTGCCGGTCACCCGCAAGCACTATGCGCTCAGGGCCAAGCTTGATCTGCAGAGGATCACGATACCCGCTCTCTAGCGACAGCCGCTTTCGCGTGAAGTGGCCATGTTGGTGGAACTGGTTGGCCGGGTAGGCGCCTGCGCGCGAGTACATCATGCGCACCAGGCTGGACAGCGTGGTCACGCTACCCACCGATGATCGCGCATTGCTGGCACCGCGCTGTTGCTGCAGAGCCACCGCCGGTGGCGGCCCATCTGTGGCATCGACGTCGGGCACGCCCACCTGGTCGAACAGGCGGCGTGCATAAGGTGCGGCGGATTCGAAGTCAGGAGATCAATGCGTTTGGCGCACTTCAATCGCCCCTGGATTCAATGGCACTGCTGCGCGACATCGATGCCGTCTCGATGCTTCATGATGAGCGCCTCCAGTCCCGAGGGCTCTCCAGAAATCGGGCCGGGCTTGCCGGGCTGACCCTCCGGGATCAGTCTCGATGTCGTCTGATCCTGAAGCTTGGCAATGCCTGGCGCACGTCGGTCTGCGTATCCAAAGATATCGAGGGTGAGCAGGTCATGCCCGTTCTCGACCAGGAGTAATGGAACCTCTCTGCACCGAAGTTCGAACACGCTCGATTGCGGGGGGCCTGCTTCGATGGTAATGCCCTTCGATGCGTTCGCCCGAGCGAAGGCGATCGCATCGTCGCGAAGCATCTTGAATGCTTCTGGTGGAAGTGAGCGGAATGTTCTGAGCTCAGATTCGAGAGAGGTTGGATACGTTATCCAAACGATTCCTGCCGCAACCACCAGGCCCAGGAACATGAGGGAAGAGATCAGAATCTTCATCTTGGAGCCTTCATTTAACCTGTCTGACCCTTGGACTTTGCGGATTCGCAACCTTCCGCCCCAGCCGGTGGACAGCAGCTTCCGTGCGTTGCCGCGCCTACAGAACGCCCTCGTCACGAAGCCACGAAGATCGACGCAATACCCGCGAGCGATCCCACGGCCACCCACGAGAGCGTGGCGAATGCAACCAGCAACACCTTCCGGTGGACGACATGCGCTTCGTTCCGGGACTCCGGCCGCCGCGCATAGGGCCTGGAGAAACCCAGCAGTTCGCCAGTGACTGTCAGCGCCCTCATCAGGATCAGCGCGGTTACGCAGAAGCCGAACATGGCGCCGATGAAGGCCAAATACCGGGTATCACCGATAGCCGGCTGCGTCCCGGCCAGCGCCTCCACAAGTTGCCCCGTCCACCGTGCGGGCAGCCAGGCCAGGGCGGCGACAATGCTGAAGTGACTGACCACGTTGATCCAGAACCAGGATGTGGTCTTCATGACGTCAGCGTTTCCGGTGGTGGCCAGTGGCGGGCATCGTGACGCCTGCGCCAGCGCCGCACAACCCTGCCTGGCGACGCGGGCCAGCAGCCGGCACGCCTCGGACAATCAGCCTGCGGTTTCCAGCCCCTTGCCCGCCGCATCCATCCGCAGCGAGCCCAGGTACCGGCAGTATTTGCCCACGAAGATGCCAGTGAACCCGCCCGTCAGCAGCAGGTAGGCGGCACTGAAGCCGACATGGGCGGACAGCGACGGCGACACCGCAAATGCGACTTCGAAGCCGTACTTCACCAGGAAGGTGGCCAGCAGCAGCGGCAGCAGGCTGAAGTCCGCGCCGCGCCAGAGCTTGCCGGTGCTGCGGTCCAGCGTCAGCTTCAATCGATTCAACAGCAGCCAGGCAAGCGTCGCGCCCGTGGCGATGCCGGCCAGCCATTCGCTCCAGGCGCTCAGCGAAGCGCCGAAGCGATGACTGACCGACCACGCACCCAAGACGGCGAACAAGGCGGGTACGATCGCAAGCTTCTGCAGCGAGGTCTCGGCCGGCTTCATGGCGGCGATGCCACGGGTGATCAGGAAGGCCAGGAGCAGCCACACCCAGATTGGCGTCTGCGAGGCGAGGTGCTGGAGCATGTTCATGAGCGGTCCCCTTGGTGAGTGGTGGCGAGGCGCCCTCGCCTTGGCGCTCACTATTCGCTTCCGCCCGGGTTGCAGCCAGTGACAGCTGTCAGCCTTCGGGGATTACGCTGCGGGCACTGGAAATGCGCCGCCGGTACCGCGCCATCCACTCCAGCGACGGCGCAACACCGCCGAACGGGAAGAAATGCGGGCTGACCGGGCCATGGGCGCTGGTCAGCCCCTTCACCAGTCGATCGACGAACACCTCCGGCCCCGCCGTGCCGAGCAGCCGGCCGATCGAGATGCCATACCGGGCCAGCATCGATGCACTGGCGCCTACGCCGCACATCGCGGCGTATCGCAGCAGCCGGGTGATGCTGGCTGGACCCGGCACACCGACCAGCACCGGAACCGCGATGCCACGCGTGCGCAGTGCATCCAGCCAGGTCAGCACGGTATCGGCATCGAAGGCGAACTGGGTGACGACCAAGGGGGCCATGCCACGTGCTTCGATGGCCTGGCATTTACCCTCCAGCGCCTGCCAGCGTTCTTCACTGCGCATTGCCGGATGCCCTTCCGGGTGCCCGCCGATAGCAACGACCTTGATGCCGCATTGCTCCAGAACACCGGTCTGGATGATCGAAGCACTGTCGGCAAACGGTCCGGCAGGTGTGGCCAGGTCACCCGCGACCAGCAGGCAACGCGCGACCCCGGCTTCGCCGGCGGCACGCTCCAGGAAGCGCTCAAGCGCTGCGTTCGAGCCGATGCGGCGGGCAGAGAGATGCGGCATCGGTTCGAATCCGAGCGCGCGCACCGTGTGCGCGGCGGCCAGGCGGGTGTCGTCATCCTCGCTGGCCAGGTAGGGAATGGAGATGACCGTACCGCGCGGGATCCGATCCGCCTCGGCGCACAGCGCGGGCATGGCCTTCGCGCTGACTTCCAGTGAAAAAGCGCTGATGAAGGCGTCCGCCCGCAGTGACAGGCCTGCCGGCATCAACGTGCTCCGCCCACATTGCCGGCAAGCGGCGAGCTGTTGCGGGCCAGTTCGATGAAGGCCTGCAGGTAGTCGATGCCGGTATCGGCCTCGCGCGCGCCCAGGTAGATCTGCTTGGGGATGCCCTTGGCGCCCAGCCGTACGGGCACCACGTCCATGCGCGTGGCGTACTCCTCCACCAGCCAGCGCGGCATGGCAGCCACGCCGCGGCCGCTGGCCACCATCTGCATCATGATGTCGGTGGTTTCAATGGCCTTGTGGCGCCGCGGGGTGATGCCGGCCGGCAGCAGGAACTGGTTGTAGATGTCCAGGCGCTCGAACGGCACCGGGTAGCTGATCAGCACTTCCTGGCTGAGCTGGCGCGGCTTTACGTGGTCGACCTTGGCCAGGGCGTGGTTGCTGGCCACCACCAGCACCTGCTCGTAGTCGAACACCGGGATGAACTTCAGGCCCGGCTTCAGCAGTGGATCGGGCGTGACCAGCAGGTCGATCTCGTAGCCGAACAGCGCGCCGATGCCGCCGAACTGGAACTTCTGCTTGACGTCCACATCCACGTCCGGCCACGCGGCCAGGTACGGCGAGACGATCTTCAGCAGCCACTGGTAACAGGGGTGGCATTCCATGCCGATGCGCAGCGCGCCGCGCTCGCCCTGGGCAAACTGGCGCAGGCGCTCCTCGGCCAGGTCCAGCTGCGGCAGCACCCGGTTGGCGACTGCCAGCAGATATTGCCCGGCCTGGGTCAGCCGCAGGCTGCGGCCTTCGCGCAGCCAGACATCGGTACCCAGCTGCTGCTCCAGCTTCTTCATGCTGTGGCTGAGCGCCGACTGGGTCAGGTTGAGCACGCCGGCAGCAGCGGTGAGCGAGCCCTGCTGCTCGACCTGCTGCACGATGCTGAGGTGGATCCGCTCCAACATTAAGATGAATCTCACTCATGGATAGGTGAAGTAATACCATTTTACGTCATGGAAAGGCATGACTAGGATCGGGTCATGCCTTCATCCCAACGCCCCCTCCGTATCGTCGCCGTTTCCGGTGGACTGCAGCGCCCCTCCCGGGCCGCCACCCTCGCCGAGCACCTGCTGGGCCTGATCGGCGAGAACATGCGCAGCGAACAGCAGCTGATCGAACTCGGCGAACTGGCGCCGCAGCTGGCCGGTGCGCTGTGGCGTTCGCAGCTCCCGGAGGTTGTCGAGCGCCAGCTGGTGGCCGTCGAACGGGCCGATGTCCTCGTGGTGAGCACGCCGGTCTATCGCGGCTCCTACACAGGGCTGTTCAAGCACTTCTTCGACTTCATCGACCAGGACGCGCTGGTCGATACCCCCATCCTGCTGGCCGCGACCGGCGGCAGTGACCGCCATGCACTGGTGATCGATCACCAGCTGCGGCCGCTCTTCAGCTTCTTCCAGGCCCGCACCCTGCCCCTGGGCGTGTATGCCACCGACCGCGATTTCACCGAGGGGCACGTGCACAACGAAGCGCTGATCCAGCGCGCACGACTGGCGGTGCAGCGCGCAATGCCGCTGCTTGCGCTGTCCCATCGCGGCGCGCCAGTCGCCGCCGCCGAGGCCATCGAAGCCCTTTGAAGCCAGATGCCGCCGACCTGCATCTGGATGTCACCCCGCAAACGGAACGCCGCCCATGACGAACGACGCCTTCACCTTCAGCATCACGCGCATCCCCTTCAACGAGGATTACCAGCCGGCCGAAGGCACGCGCATCACCACCAACTTCGCCAACCTGGCGCGCGGCGCATCCCGGCAGGAGAACCTGCGCAACACGATCAGCATGATCAACAACCGCTTCAATGATCTGGCGCATTGGGACAACCCAAGCGCCGATCGCTACGCGGTCGAGCTGGACATCATCTCGGTGGAGATGCACATCGACGGCGCCGACGGCAGCGATCCGTTCCCGTTGATCGAAGTGCTGCGGCCGACCATCGTTGACACGCAGACCGGCGCGCGCACCGAAGGCATCGTTGGCAACAACTTCTCGTCCTACGTGCGCGACTACGACTTCAGCGTCGTGCTGCCGGCCAGCAACGAGGGCAAGGCCACCTTCGGCCTTCCGGAGGGCTTTGGCGACCTGCACGGCAAGCTGTTCCAGCACTTCCTGCGCTCGGACGCCTACCGCGCCAACTTCAGCAAGGGGCCGGTGATCTGCATCAGTGTTTCCAGCAGCAGGACCTACCACCGCACCGAGAACCATCACCCGATCCTGGGCGTGGAATACCGCCAGGGTGAGTTCTCCCCCACTGACCAGTACTTCGACAAGATGGGCCTGCGGGTACGCTATTTCATGCCGCCGGGCAGCGTCGCACCGCTGGCGTTCTACTTCCAGGGCGACCTGCTGGGCGATTACTCGAACCTGGAGCTGATCGGCACCATCAGCACGATGGAGGCCTTCCAGAAGATCTACCGCCCGGAGATCTACAACGCCAATTCCGTGGCCGGCAAGGTCTACCAGCCCAGCCTGAAGCACCAGGATTACTCCTCCACCCGCATCGTCTACGACCGCGAAGAGCGCAGCCAGCTGGCGGTCAAGCAGGGCCGGTTCACCGAAGAACACTTCATCAAGCCGTACCGCGCCGTGCTTGAGCAGTGGGCCGCCCGCTGATCCATCGATTTCCCATTCGCCCCCAGGACACACCACACGATGCCGACGAAGACGCTGCTCCCCACCTCCACCGCAGGCAGCCTGCCCAAACCCTCCTGGCTGGCAGAGCCCGAGAAGCTCTGGTCACCCTGGAAGCTGCAGGACGAAGGCCTGATCGAGGGCAAGCAGGACGCCCTGCGCCTGTCCCTGCAGGAACAGCAGCATGCCGGCATTGATATCGTCAGTGACGGCGAGCAGACCCGCCAGCACTTCGTCACCACCTTCATCGAGCATCTCAGCGGCGTCGACTTCGAGAAGCGCGAAACCGTGCGCATCCGCAACCGCTACGATGCCAGCGTGCCGACCGTGGTTGGCGCCGTGAGCCGCCCCAGGCCGGTATTCGTCGAGGATGCGAAGTTCCTGCGCCGCCAGACCACGCAGCCGATCAAGTGGGCGCTGCCCGGCCCGATGACGATGATCGACACGCTGTACGACGCGCACTACAAGAGCCGCGAAAAGCTGGCCTGGGAGTTCGCGAAGATCCTCAACGAGGAAGCGAAGGAGCTGGAGGCCGCCGGCGTTGACATCATCCAGTTCGATGAGCCGGCCTTCAATGTGTTCTTCGACGAGGTGAACGACTGGGGCGTGGCCGCCCTGGAGCGTGCGATCGAAGGGCTGAAGTGCGAGACGGCGGTGCACATTTGCTACGGCTACGGCATCAAGGCCAACACCGACTGGAAGCAGACGCTGGGTTCGGAATGGCGCCAGTACGAGGAGTCGTTCCCGAAGCTGAAGGCCTCCAACCTCGACATCATCTCGCTGGAATGCCACAACTCCCACGTGCCGATCGACCTGATCGAGCTGGTGCGCGGCAAGAAAGTGATGGTGGGTGCCATCGACGTGGCCTCCAGCACGGTGGAGACCGCCGATGAAGTAGCCAGCACCCTGCGCAAGGCGCTGCAGTTCGTGGACGCCGACAAGCTCTACCCGAGCACCAACTGCGGCATGGCGCCGCTGGCGCGCGATGTGGCCAGGGGCAAGCTGCGCGCGCTCAGCGCGGGGGCGAGGATCGTGCGCGAGGAACTCTCGGCATAAGCCTGGCCGGGGAGGCATTGCCGTTGGAATTCCGGCTTGACCGAGCCTGCCCGGGTATCGACCAGGCTCCACCTCGCCCCTGCAGCTCCGGCCGGGTCTTCATCGCGGGCTGTCGCGGCGCCAGTGCCTGTTTGATCCGTACCACCTCACCCGCCCCGGCCTCGGCCAGGCGGCGGGCCTGCTGCCGTTGTTCCCGCGAAAGTGCGGGCGACGGCGCAGCGCTTGTTTCCGGCACCACGTCCACCAGTCGTGCCACCGCCTCGCGCAGCCGCAGCTGTGGGCAGAGCCGCGCGGCACACCAGCGCTCGGCGTAGCGCCTGGCCTGTCGCACATTCGTGGCGGCCACCACCTTGGTCTGGGACATCTTGCGTGCGTCCAGGTACACCCGGAACCCGAGCACGGCATGCGGCACGATGTTGGCCACGGAACGCCCGTTCCACCACAGGTCCCAACGCTCGCCGCTCTGCACCCAGCCGGAGGGCCGGGTGACCGTCATGAACTCTGGAAGATCGAAGGGAGAACTCATGCCGGGAAGGATACGAGCGCCCGTCGCACCGGCTGAGATCCGCGCCGTGTGCTTGTTCTTGACCATGAATCGTTAAGGCGCGCTTCCTTCCGCTACGCCTGCTCCGCGCCGTCGCGCCAGGGGAACAAGAACTGAAGTTTCGCGTCACGCATCGATGATGCTTTCGATCCAATCGATGTAGCGGGACACGCGCACGTTGTAGACCACCTGCCCGTAGAAACCCGCCTCCAGCGCATGCTCGGGAACGGCGGTGATCCAGGAACCGAGGCCCACCAGCTGCCAGGCCCCATCTTTCCTGATCACCAGCGGGCCACCGCTATCGCCGTTGCCGAGCACGCCTTCAAGGGGAAGGCCCTGCGGAGGCGGATCGAAACGGTACCAGAGATAACGCGCGTTGCCGCCGGTGATCGCGTTGCAGGCCCGACGCAGGGTCGTACGATGTGACCCGCCGGGTACCAGTCCAGTCGCACCGTTGCCGGTGGCGCCCTTCCCTATCAGGGCGGCGACCTGCGTGACCTCGTCGGCGCCACGGTAGAGTGCGACCGGCGGAACATCGCTCACCGGTGCGGCAAGTTTGATCAATGCAATGTCATCGGACGCCGCCAGAAACGCGTGGATTTTCGACGCACTCCCCGTTGCCATGGCTTCCTCGCCCAGCGCCTCGGGCATCCTGCGGTAGCCGGGATGCAGGAAGACACGCTCGACGCCGTAGCTCTTCCCATCGAGGGTGATGGTGGCGCCCATCCCCTCCATCGGTGCGGCATGCGCTGCGGTCAGCACCCAGCGCGGTGCGATCAGGACGCCGTGCCCCTCGCCTGGCATGTCCGCCAGTGCCGGGAACACCGATGCGTCGATCTGGTACCTGGCATCGTCAACATCATCGCGGATGACCACGGCACCGGCAGCGAACGGGAGCGTGGCCAATGCCAGGAGAATCCAGCGGTTCATGATGACCTTCATCCTCGTCTTCGATCAGACCAGCCTAGCCGAACAGATCCAGCATGGGGATGTCGTACGACCAGACCCTGGCACGGGTCGATGAAGCGGCAGAATCGGGCCATGAAACCCACGATGCTGCACGAGCCGCCCTGCGCATCAACACAGGAGCGGCCCGGGAGCGGTCAGGATCGGATCGGACCGACGTCGCTGATGCCGCTGCGATCGCAGAGCTCAAGAACCTTGCCTGGCTCCTTCACTTCGCCGCATGACACCCAGTTCGGACGCAGCCCCAGCACATGCTCGACGCGATCATGGAACAGCTTCAGATCGGCCGTGCCCTGGCGTCCGTCCAGCGGAAGATCGTGACGGAAGCTGCTGTGAATGGCCGGGACAGCAGGGTTGGCCCAGTACGAAGCCTGATCGTCGGCACGCGTCTGCAGCGCAAACCGGGCCCGCGTACCACCGGCCTCTTCAGAAAGCGCAACGGTGTACCAGCTGACCGCCGTCATGTTGACGTTGTAGAACGTCGTCATGGTGCCCTGGTAGCCCATGCGGCGTTCGACATACCCATAGGTGCGCTTCGCCGCGATACCGGGCGCGACAGCATCGAATTCCATCTTTCCGGGCGCCAGCAGGTTCAAGACCTCGATTGAAGCAGCCCTGACCTGGTCGATCGATTTCCCGGGATAGAAGCGGGATGCCGCCACCGCCTGCTCGGGCGTTTCCTTCTTCGGAAGCATCCCGCACCCACTGATGGACAACGCCAGCGCCAGAACAACAATAACTCTCACAGAACTACATCCTTATATGTGGGCGAGAAGTACCCAATCGAGCGGGCACCATGCCCACCCCTGCGCATTAGCGACCATCGGCAGTACTTCTTGAGCCCTCCGACCGCCCTGCGAGGCGGTTCGTGGGGCGGTGGCGTGCATGGTTCTGCGCAACTGACCTGCGCCTGCATCCGGCCCCTTGGGATCGGTGAACGGCAGGCCCGACTGACTGCCGCTCCATGCATGCCCCATCCCCTGCACCACATAGTGCTGCACCAGCGTCCTGCCGCCGTGGGCATAGGTATCGACCGTGTAGGCGCATCTGTCCGTGGCAGGAAGAAGCTGCGTGGACTGCATGACCCGGAGGAAGGCGCCGGGAGTTGTTGACGCCCGGGCGGCCACGGGCTTGGCACCAATGCGGGGAAATCAACGCCCCCTGCCCTCCTGCTCCGTCGGTTCCACCGCATACATCATCGCTACCGCCGATTCTCCCTCGCCTCCCGCTTCTACAGTGGATCCACCGCGCCCGCCCCGCGCTTGATGGAGGACTGAATCATGCCCCAGGTCTATGCTGCGCTCTGGAACGGAACCCATTACCTGATCACCCGCAAGCGGGTCATCAACAACTGGTGGGCGTCCAATTCGGTGATGGTGCTGACTGCAGAAGCACTGGACGCTGCCCTGACAGTCGCCGCATCACCCGCATTGCCGCGGGACGAGGACTGGCAGCCTGCGCTTGCGTTGCTCCAGAGTGCCCAGGTCGCTGCCACATCCGCCGGCTACGCAGAGACGACCCAAGGCCAGAGCATCCTGGTGAATCTCAGCAATGCCGTCCAGGCGATGCAGGCGTCACCGCCGAATCCGGACCAGGTTGGATCTGCTGTCACCCACCTCACCCGCAGATTGTTCCGTCAATCCACGCTGCCAGAGCGCATCAGGAACCTGGCAAACACGTTGCCGGTGTTCTCGCCGGATTCATGGGGGCCCGCGCTGCTGACGGCACAGAACCTGGCCCGGGACACCCGCGCATGGGCGGCGCAGGTTCCCATGGTTGTCGTCAACCAGGCTGGGCAATGGACGCTCCCTGGCGGCCGCAGGCATGACAACGAGACCGAGGAAGATGCTGCCCGCCGGGAGTTCATGGAGGAAACCGGCATCTCCCTCGACACCGTCAACTTCCCGCGGGATCTGCTCAAGCCTAATCGACGCTATGCATTGGTCCGCTTCAGGACGGTTGCCCGGGATCTGCAGAACATCGCCGATGCAGTCTGCGCCAACGTGCGGGCAAGGCCCAGTGTGATGCGCCCGACCGCCAGTGAGGTGACCGATTGGGAAATCGATCATGCACAGCTGGTGGCGGCCGCCGATCTTGGCAACTACCTGGGCGCACGCGCGGCGGTCACGCCACCCAGCACGCAGGATTTCGCCACCATGCTGCAGCAGATGTCCAGGCCCTACAGCCAGTCGATTGACTGGTACGCCGCGATGGCCGCATCGCTGTCTTCCAGCTGAGAGGGCCCTTCGCCCCCCTGCCCGCCCCTGCACCCCAGCGAGGCCCACCATGAAAGAGAGCACGCCCGAACGCGAGGCCCGGCGCCACATCAGCAAGCAGCTCACCGCGCAGATCAACAACGCGCAGGTGTATCCCGACGTCCGCTCGGTCGTGGTGAAGGCCCTGGCCGACATCAAGGACCAGCTGCGCAGCCTGTCCAGCAAGATACGGCGGGATTACAGCCTGAAACCCGGTGAGCCGTTGATGTTCTTCTACGTCAAGGGCGGCAATGCGCTGGACGCACTGCTTGAACGCCCGGTAGACCCGCCGCCGACGCTGTTCGATTTCGGCCGGTCCGACTGGGACACGCAGGTGGTGATCAACCCCTGGATCCCGATCCCGGCACAGGACGCCCTGCACGGCGGTGTTGAAGACATCGTGATCGACGTGATGCAGGGTGCCGGCCTCAACATCGCGCTGGAGATCAGCGTCTTCCCACCCAACCAGAATCCGCTGGCCGGCCAAGTGGTGGATCTTGCATCTGTGGACATCCATGTGCCGCCCGGCCAGCAGTGCCTGGTGACATGTGACAACCCGCAGACGTTCCGGAAGGTGTACGAACGTGACCGTGCGGGCCTGCACCTGTTCACCAGCGAGCCATTGAAGGGCATCGGCACGTCCGCGCCGGTGACAAGCCCGTCCGTGCTGCCCCCTCCGCAGCCACCGTTGCCGCAGCCCGTCCAGCCGCCGCCTGTCCCTCCGCCGCCACCCGGCATCATCCTCAACGACGGCATCAAACCGTTCGTGCTGTACCGCATGGGCTACACCTGGCACGCGCGATGGGTGAAGGATCCGAAGGCGCCTGCCGGCGATGACCCGGTGACGCCGCGGCCGATCCTGATGGAACTGATCGATGTCACCACGCCGCGCCGCGATACCGTGGAGGCCGTGACAGTGTGGTCGGACATCATCCGCAACCACTTGGTGATTGCCGAGGATGCCGGTTCTGAAGAGCGCTGGCGGCTGCCCCTGCCCAGCATGGAGTACCACCTGTGGGAAGGCCTGACCATGCTGTGCGAGATCGCTGCCTATCCCGGCTGGCCAGGCGCGGACAAACTGCAGAAACGTCGCCGCAACGTGCAGCGCATCCACGACTGGTACCGCGACCAGCAGGGCGACCTGGCGACGTTCGGCCGGGTGATCGATGGCATCGCGGCGGCGCCGGTGTTCGCCGATGACACGGACTGCATGCAGCAGGTCGATGCCTGCATGCGTATGGTCAAGGCGCACATGCAGGCGTCAGCCTCGGGATTCGATCACGGCGCGCTGTCGGCCACCCACGCGCAGCGTCTGGCGCACGGGCGGCAATGGGGCGTGCAACGGGTCGCAGCGCTGCTGCAACGCCTGGGTGCACCTGCCGCTTCGTGCGGCTACAGCGACGATCTCGCCTTGATTGAGACACTGGCACAGAACCCGTACCTGGATGTCACCCAGGTGCCGATCTCCGGCGTCGACTGCGCGATGATCATCCGCACCGACCCTGCAACGCTGCGCAAGGCGACGGCGGCCAACTGCTTCCTTGCGCTTGCCCAGGATCTCAGCGCGCACATGACCATCGAGGATTCCCTGCACTCGACCGTACGCGCCACAGGTGTCAGCTACGAGCGGACGCTGGTGATCTTCGATGCGCCGCATTCGCCGTCGGCGCGCGTGGCCAAGGCGATCCTGACATTCACCACGGCTGGCCCGGCCGGTTGCCCGTTCCGGGACAGCCCCGACGGTTCCGGGCAGGCCATCGCACCGTTGCTGGACATGGACAACCAGCGCAAGGTGGCGGCCTCGATCATCCAGGGCTTCGTGCAACGGGCGAACCTGTCCAGGCAGCACGAGATGATCCGAGTGTTGCTGCCGTAGGGGGAGTGAGCCGCGCCCCCCCTGCCCTGCACCTGGATCGCATCAATCGCGCACACTCCGCCGCAGCACAGGTGCGGAGCAACTGATCCACCGGGAAACGCCTTCGCCCGGCATGGCGTCGAGCGAAGGCCGTGTGGCTTTGAATCAATGCAGCGGCACCTTCAGCACCGAAGGCGCGTTGGCCGGCGAGCTGAAGGTCACCGCCCCCCCCAGCTGGCTGATGCCCGCATAGCGCAGGTCCACGGTATCGACCACCAGGGTCAGCCGGCTGCCGGTCGGGAGGTTCCAGCTGCTGGCTTCCAGGCGAAGATCGATGGTTCTCGGCTGGCCGGGCGTGGCACCGCGCAGGGTGTACGGCTTGTGGCTGATCAGCTGGCCGTTGCCCAGCATATCCTCGGCATACAGGTAGGCATACAGCGTGGTGTTGGCGCGAGTGGGCGTCACCGTCAACCGCACTTCCGGTGCGCCATCCAGGCGGCGTGCACTCCAGTAGATCGGGCCCTGCCAGACGCCTGCGGCGTTGCGGCCAACGAATGGTACATAGGCACCGGGCGGCAGGTTGAACATCTGCAGCGCGCCGGACGCCATCACCACGCCGGAGTTGGCGGCAGTCAGCAGGCCGCTGCCGATCCGGTAGTTCCAACCGGTGCCGCCACCGCTCTCGGCCAGCCCTCCGGTGGGCAGCAGAAGCCCGGTCGGCGCGGTCAGCCCGTAGCTTACGGCGCCGGTAGAGGTGGCCTGCCAGTCCGGATAACGGCTCCAGCTGCCCTTCTGCGACTTCAACTGCACCGCCGGCTGGCGATCGATGCCATTGGCGACGCCCTTGAGGTAGTGGTCGAACCAGTCGCCCACCGTGGCATAGACCTCATTGGGAATGCCGAGCGCACCGAAGGCTTCGTTGAGGGCGTGGTCGCCATGGCGCAGCTGCAACTGCTTGGGTCCCTTCAGGCGGGTGAAGAAGTCGACCAGCTGGCCCGGCGGAAACAGGCTGTCGTTGAAGGCGTTGGCGAGGAATACCGCGGGTTGGTTGGCATTGATCTCATCAAGGCTGCTGGCCGGGCTGCGCTGTGCCGCCACCGGCAGCAGCGAGTCCACCGCCCCCTGGTAGTTGCCGACCAGCACATTGCCGTTGATGGTGGCCAGCTCCGCCCCGGGGCGGCCAGTGGCCAGGCCGGCTGCCACCAGCAGGGCAATACCTTGCGCGCTGGGCGTGTCATGGCTGTAGAGCGACGCCTGCAGGTCGGCCCAGCCGCTCAACGCGGCAACGGCCTTGATGCGCGGGTCGCGTGCTGCCGCCAGCAGGCTGGTGCCGGCCCCATAGGAGATGCCCGATACACCGATTCGTGAGGGGTCGGCACGGGTGTTGTCCAGCGCCCAGTCAATCAGTGCACTGACGTCCTCGACCGTGGCCGGCCCGGCGATGTCGATGCTGCCGCCCGACTCCCAGAAGCCGCGCGAGCTGTAGCTGATGACCACATAGCCGCGCTGCGCCAGCGACTGTGCCACGCCCACGTACTCCACGCTGGGCACTGCCCAGCTGCTGGGCATCACCAGCAGCGGATAGCGGCCACTGCCGGCCTCCTGGGGTTCGATGACGAAGGCCCCGAGGGGCGTGCCATCCCAGCTGGGGATGGTGCGATGAGTGGTCTTGACCGTGGTCGCCAGGGCCGTGGGCGCCAGCCCGGTCAGCAGGATCAACAGCAGCAGAACCTTGCGCATCGTTGTCTCTCCCCGTCGGTGGTGGTGCAACGGGTCGGACCGTACCAGTGCGAATGGTGGCTGGCACCTTGCGACGCAACATGCCGCAAAGCGCGCCTTGCTATGCTTCGAGGCACTGCGGGCCCTCCGCAGTCTCCCATCAAAGCAAGGACGCCCCCGATGCACAGGATGCTCGTCGCAGGCACGCTCTCCAGCGTTGCCTGCCTGTTCGCCCCTTCAGTGTTGGCAGAAGATGCCCCCGAACCCGCCAACGACTGCGCGGAGATTGCGCGGCTGATGGCCAACGACGACTTTGCGGCACTCGACGCGATGGCCGCGCGTTTCCGCAAGGGCGAGCTCAACGCCGCCGGCCAATCCCGGCTCGGCCGTTTCTACATCTGCATGTCGCGTGCAATCGGCACGTCGCGGCAGGACGTTCAAGCCTGGAACGACTGGTCTGCGTGGGCGGCGCGCTGGGTTCAGCACGCGCCGAAGTCTGCGGCGGCCCACCTGATCACCGCACGGATTCCACTCAACCTGGCCTGGAGCTACCGCGGCAACGGATACGCCAACACCGTCAACGACGAAGACTGGGCACAGTTCCATGACTACAACGCGGTTTCGCGGGCCTACCTGCAATCGCATGAGGATGTTGCCGGCGGCGACCCGTTCTGGCACGAGATGAACGTGCTGATCGCGCTGCGCGAAAGCGCGGATGACGACGAAATGCTGGCGCTCGTTGATCGAGCAGCGAAGGCCTTCCCCGACTACGAACCACTGCACCTCATTGCCATGGAGTACTTCACGCCGGCCTGGGGCGGCAGCGCGCAGAAGATGGAAGCCTTCGCGCGGCACTCGATGGCCAGCGCACCAAAGAAGAAGCGGGCCATGCGCTACGCACGGCTGTACTGGTCGGCCACCGAGTATTCGCCCGATCACTTCCGCGCGGCGAAGCCCGATTGGCCGCTGATGCGCCAGGGACTGGACGAAATCGCTCAGCAGTACCCGACCATCGACAACCTGGAATCGATCGTCCGCTATGCCTGCCTGGCACGCGACAGCGACGCACTGGTCCGCTGGAATCGTTTGTGGTTGAGCCGCAGCGGTTTCGACGAGGCGGCCATTGCGAGCTCGACCGAGCAAAGCAAGGCCGCATGCCTGGCGCCGGACGAAGAACAGGAAGCATTCCTGTAGCGCCCGCCGCCGCAGGCCCTGGCGCGCAGCTGGCAGGCCTGCCAGGCGCCTAGCACGCGCGCGTGTCATCCACGCGCCGCGTGATCTGACATATCACCAGTGCTTGCGCATGATCACAGCTTCGCCCTTTCGTCATTGACCACAAGGCGCCAGCTTGTGACGCTTATGACACCGCAGGGCTGATGGCCCAACAACGCGGCCAGGCTCCACCGCAATCCGCAGCATCCGTCTCCGCAGCATCTCCGCATGTCCTCGCCCCGGCCAGGTCGTGACGGGCGGCTGCGCCCTGAATCTTCTGCTGGAGAATCGAAATGCGCCTTGCAGGCTTTGTCTTTGCCATCGTACTCAGTGCTTTTGCCGGTGCTGCACAGGCCCAGGTGGTCACCCTCAACAAGGGCGGCTTCGTGCTGACCTACGACTGCAGCATCCACAGCGCCACCCGCTACGAGTACACGCTTACCGCCGATACCGGTTCGGCCGCACGGCCGTCCAGCTTCTACAAGGACCCGGACCTGCCGGCCGGCTGCCTGGGCCAGACCAGCACCGCGTCCTACGCCAGCATCAGATCCGGCTATGACCGTGGCCATCTGGTCACGTCCAACCACATGGACTACGACGCGACCTACATCCGTCGCGCCAACTACATGACCAACATCGTGCCGCAGGTGTCCAGCTTCAACCAGGGCATCTGGGTGAAGGCCGAAAACGTGGCCGAGTGCTACCGCGACATCGCACCGGTGGACGTCTACGGTGGTGTGGTCTACGGCGACGCCGCCAACGATTACTTCCTCGCCAGCCATGGCATCCCGACCCCGGAGTTCTTCTGGAAGACGATCATCACCCGTGACCCGAACACCGGAACCGCCAAGGCGATCAGCTGGATCATTCCCAACGAGGCCAACCTCGCCAGCCTGGACAACTACCTGGTGACGATTGCCGATCTGGAGGAGCTGCTGGGCGCCAGCTATGTGGCGATCAACGCACCGGCCTCGCTGAAAAGCATGCTGCCGGCCACCACCTGGCCACAGCCTGCAGGGTGTGACCTGGGCTGATCGGCAGGCGGAGGAATCACGATGCCTGCACGCGCAGCCATCGTGACGCCAGCACTCTGGCAAACAGGAACTGCACTGCGGCGCCGACGACGGTGGCAACGACAAGCCCGCGCCCTGTCGTTGGCGCCCCGCCGGACAGCATTCGCATCAGGTAGGCCATGCTGGCCAGGATGATCAGCAGCGTCGTGGCAAGCAGGATCAGCGACGCCACCATCCTGCGCGCCGTCGATGCGGGTTCTGGCGACGGCGCGCTGGCCCACAGGCCGGCAAACGTGGCCAGTGCGCAAGACCCCAGCAGGACCAGGCTGGCAATCTGCAACTGCGCGGCGCCGTCGGCGACGGGCATGATGAACTCGCCTGGCGAGAATCCCGCAGGCAGCAGCAACACCAGGACGGGGAGCAGGCAGCTGCCGGCCAGCGTCACCGCGCCGGCGATGCCGGCACTGATGAGGCGATGGTGCCGGGCCTGGGATCGCACTCGGTTCAAGGGGTATTCCCGTGCAGGCGCTGGGTGGGGTGGCCCGGCAGTCTAGCGTTCCTGTGGCCAACGTGCCCTGCCCGTCCCGCTATGGGAAAATGGCGGGCGCTTCGCCCTTTTGGCTGTTCCCGGAGTAGTAGATGTCCCGTTTCCCCTTCGATGCCGTGCTGTTCGACTGCGACGGCGTACTGGTCGATTCCGAGCCGCTGGTGGCCCGCGTGCTCTCGGAAATGCTGACCGCACGCGGCTGGCCGCTGACCCCGGCGCAGGCCGGCGAGGTCTTCCTGGGCCAATCCGTGGCCCATCTGGCCGGGCTGATCGCAGAGCGCACCGGCAAGCCGTTCACCGAGGAATGGCTGGAGGAGTTCCGCCAGCAGCGCAACCGGGCGCTGGAACGGGATCTGGAGCCGATCCGGGGGGCGCCCGAGGCCGTGCGTGCGATCGCCGCAGCGACCGGTGGCCGCATTGCCTGCGCGTCCGGTGCCGACCTGATCAAAGTGAAACTGCAGCTGGGCAAGGTCGGCATCCTCGATGCCTTCGGCGACCACGTCTACAGCGGCCAGGACATGCCGAACACCAAGCCGCACCCGGACGTCTACCTGGCGGCCGCTGCCGCGCTGGGTGTGGATCCGAAGCGCTGCGCGGTCATTGAAGACACCGTGACCGGAGCGACCGCCGGCGTCGCGGCGGGTGCCACCGTGTTTGGCTTCAGCGAGGGCGGCCCGCACCACAGCACGCCGGAGGCCCTGCGCGCTGCGGGTGCGAAGGTGATCTTCCAGCGCATGGACCAGCTGCCGGCATTGCTGGCGGCCTACGCCGCCGACGCTGCCGCCTGAGGCGGCCTCAGCCTGCAGCGCCCAGTGCGGCGCTGCGGCGTTTCCCGGTGTAATGCAGCACGAACAGGTACAGGCCAGTGAACAGCTGCAGGAACAATGGCGGCAGCGGCGAATAGGTGATCCACGCTGCCGGCTCGCCCTGCCCCAGCCCGCGAGCGGCGAAATTGGCGATCACCGCCAGGGTGAAGAGGATCGAGGTCCAGCGATGCACGGGCCGTGCCCAGCCACCCCGGCTCATTGACGGCGCCTCGCTTCGGAGCGGGCTTCGATCATCTTCCAGCCATTGCCGGACGGGTCACGGAATCCGGCATCGACGGCGCCGTAGCGTTCGACCGGCTCCTGGGTGAACTCGACGCCCCGTGCCAGCCATTGCGTATAGCGCGCCCGACAGTCATCGACGGCCAGCACCAGCGGCGGCATTGCGCCTTTCGCCACCAGCTGCTGCAGTGCCTGCGCGGTGGCCGCATCGTGGGTGGGCGGGCCCGGAACGAACAGCCCCAGCTGGAATCCGTCCTGGCCGGGGCTGCGTACCGTCAGCCAACGGTAGCTGCCATTGCGCACATCGGTGTGCACTTCGAAACCGAGCATGCCGACGTAGAACGCGAGCGCCTCATCCTGGTCGCGCACATACAGGCCGACCGTGTTCACAGTGTTTGTCATGGGACCTCCCTCAGGTGGGGTCCACGTTAGCAACCGCCTGGCGACGGCGCTTCTCCAAAACTGCGATGTTCAGGTCCGGTCGCTGCGCGGCACGCGCATGGCATTCCGGCACGCTGGCCGGGGTCACCTGGCCAGCGCGCTCGCGCTCGCGCACGTTGCCGGGGCTGTCGCCGGTGATGTCACGGAAGACGCGGCCGAAGGTGCCCAGGCTGCTCCAGCCGGTCTGCGCGGCGATCTCGGTGACCGGCAGGTCGGTGTCACGCAACATCGCCACGGCCCGTTCAATGCGGCGGCTGAGCAGGTAGCGGTGCGGCGGCAGCCCGAATGCCTGCTTGAACGAACGCGCGAAATGCGCCGCGGATACGGCACTCACTTCGGCCAGGCGGGCCACCGGCCAGTCCTCGTGGCTGGCATGGTCCATCCGGTCCTTGGCACGCAGCAGGCGTCGCAGCAGTTCGGGGCTCTGGCTCATGCCGCCACCATGCGCGCCAGATGATGTCGCGCCGCATGCCTGGCCTGCGCGGCCTGCTCGCCCAGCCAGTCACCGAATGCAATGACCTTGGCGCTCCGGCTGCGCGCCGTCGGTGCGACGAACCAGAAACCCCGCCCGTCGCTGGCCACACCGGGATGTGCCTGCACCAGGCGCCCGCTGTCCAGTTCGGCCTGGAACAGGATTGGCGAAGCAATGGCGATGCCCTGCCCGGCAATGGCCGCGCCGACGTCCAGATGCTCTACCGCAAAGGGGCTGACCAGGCTCTCCTCGGCCGGCGGCGGAACCGCGCCATGTGCGGAAAACCACAGTGCCCACCAGTCGGGCCTGCCGAGCAGCGGAACCTCCAAGGCCCGGCGCCCGAGCCCGTCTGCCGCCGGCAGCAGCGCTGGCGCGCACAACGGGGTGAAAATGCTGGGGAACAGGGGCGTGGCCTGCAGCCCGGGCCACCCGCCATGCCCATTGCGGATGGCGGCATCGAAACGCCCGGCGGCCAGGTCCTGGGGCTCTGCCGACAGGTCCAGTTCCAGCACGATGTTCCTATGGCGGGCACGGAAGCTGCCCAGCCGCGGCGTCAACCAGCTGGTACCCAGCGTGGGCAATACGGACAGGCGCAATCGCGCCGCATCCATGTCAGCGGCACGCATGAAACTGGCACGAAGCGCGTCGAAGGCCCGGGTGGCCTCCTGCGCGACGCTGGCACCCGCTGCCGTCAGTTCCACATGCTGTGCATGGCGCAGGAACAGGCAGGTACCGGTCTGGGCCTCCAGCCGGCGCACGTGGTAACTCACCGATGCCGCACTGGTGTCGAGCTCCTCGGCAGCACGGGCGAAACTGCCCAGCCGCGCCGCCGCTTCGAAGGCGCGGATGGCGACAAGCGATGGAAGCTGGCGTTGGGTCACCATAAGTGTGGCTTAGCCTGAGCCCCGATATCTGCGTGGTCAATCCCCCTCGCACCCGCAACGATGGAGGCACGTCCGGCAAGGGGTCACGCACATGGATCGACGGCAGTTCCTGGCCACCTTGGCCGCGGCGGCAGCCTCAAGCGCCCTGCCCTCGGGGCGGCCCCTGGTCAGCCACAGCGAAGACTGGAAATGGTTACAGGGCAACTGGCGGGTCCGGCACCAACGGCTGAAGGAGCGCCTGCTGGGCGATACCCGCTGGGAAGCCTTCAGCGGCGCCAGCGCGGTCTGGCTCACCCTGGGCGGACTCGGCACCATCGATGACAACGTCATGGCGCTGCCTTCGGGTCCCTACAGGGGCCTGGGCGTGCGTGCGTTTGATCCGGTGTCTTCCACGTGGTCGATCTGGTGGATCGATGGACGCAACCCTGCCCATATCGAAGCGCCCGTGCGCGGCGTCTTCGAAGGCGATGGCGGCAGCTTCCGTGGTCGTGATCACTTCAAGGGACGCCCCATCGACGTCTGGTTCCGCTGGCATGACATCCATGGCGAGGAGCCGTGGTGGGAGCAGGCGTTCTCCGACGATGCCGGCGCGCACTGGGAAGTGAACTGGCGCAACTGGTTCCGCCGCACTGCGGCAGCCCCCTCTCCGCTTCCGAAGCTGCCGGATGCACCGCGCGATTTCGATTTCCTGGTGGGCCATTGGAACGTGCGCCATCGTCGCCTGCGCGCTCGGCTGGCAGGCAGTGATGCGTGGGACGCGTTCAACGGCACCCTGCACAACTGGCCGGTACTGGGAGGATTCGGCAACGTGGGCGACAACCTGATGGACGTGCCGGGAGCACCGCTGCGCGGCATGGGTATCCGCGCCTGGAGTGCGGCTGAGCGGCATTGGCTGATCTGGTGGCTGGATGGCCGGGAGCCGACCCGGATCGGCGCGCCGCTGCGCGGTGGTTTCGAGGCCGGCGTCGGCCGCTTCTTCGGCGAAGACCAGCACGACGGTCGATCAATCCAGACGCGGGTGATCTGGTCACGCATTACCCCGCGCTCGGCGCGCTGGGAACAGGCGGCATCGACCGATGGCGGGCGCAGCTGGGAAACCAACTGGGTCAGCGACTTCGAGCGGCAGGCATGAAAGCGCGGCTGGCCGTGATGCTGCTGGTTGCTGCGTCGCCCCCCGCGACTCCCTCAAGGGTGCTGCAGATCGTCGGCCCCGCCGAACGCTTTGCGCCGGGCGTTGCATCCACGCAGCACGACGAGATTCGACTGACCCTGAGCCCGGACGGAAACACCGCACTGTGGTTCAGCCGCAACCGTCCCGGCGGTCCGGGCGGGTATGACATCTGGGTCTCCCGCCACGATGGGCAGCGCTGGCGGCCGGCGACGCCGATACCGTTCAACACGGCCGGGCGCGACTTCGATCCCGCGTTCTCCGCAGATGGGCGCGTCGTGTATTTCTGCTCGGACCGCGCAGGCGGCCAGGGCGGCGACGATCTGTACCGGGTCAGCATTGGACGCGACGGTCGATTCGGCGAACCGGAGAATCTGGGCCCCGCGGTGAACAGTGCGGCCGACGAGTTCGCACCGATGCTCTCCCCGGACGGTCGTACGCTGTTGTTCTCCAGCGATCGCGCGGGCGGTGCCGGCGGCCATGACCTCTACAGCGCCACGATGATCGGCGGCGTGGCGCAGCTGGCGCGGCCGCTGGTCGGTGGCATCAATACCGCCGCGCAGGAGTTCGACGCCACTTTCCTCGGTGACGGCCGAACGGTGGTGTTTGCCCGCGCCCTGGACTTCGGCAGTGCACCGGTCCGCCAGTTCATTGCCTACGAGCGTGGAGGCCGTTATGACGCGGGCCATGCATTGCCCTCCCCGGTGAACGAAGCCTTGGGCGACAGCTACGGTGCGATGCTGGATGGCTCGCAACCTGACACTTTGACCTATTCGGCGCGGCGCGCAGACGGTGCGGGGTTGGACCTGTACCGCATCCGCTACCGTTCGGGCGAACCATGATCCGCGCTCAGCGCTGCGCCGGCAGTTCCAGCCGATGCTTGCGGCACAGCCGGTACACGGTCACCCGCGAGATCTGCATCTGCCGTGCGCACTCGGAGACGTTGTAGCCGGTCTGGCGCAGGGTCTGCAGCAGCACATCGCGCTCGGCCTGGCCGCGGGCATCCTGCAGCATCGCGCCCGGCGGCGCATGCTCGGCCCCACCCAGTTCAAGGTCGCGCTCGCTGATCAGCTCGCCTTCGGCCATGATCGCCGCCCGCTGCACCCGGTTGAGCAGTTCACGCACGTTGCCGGGCCAACCGAAGCGCCGCATCGCCTGCAGCGCAGCGGGCGCAAAGCCACGTGCACGCACGCTGTGGCGCAGGCGGAAGCAGCGCAGGAAGTGCTCGGCCAGCAGCTGCACATCGGCGCCACGCTCGCGCAAGGGCGGCATCAGCAGGCGCAGCACATTGAGCCGATAGTAAAGATCGCTGCGGAACTGCCCCTGCGCCACCGCGTGCTCCAGTTCGACGTGGGTGGCCGCGAGTACACGCACGTCGGCCCGCAACGGCTGGCTGCTGCCGACGCGCTCGAAGGTGCCTTCCTGCAGCACGCGCAGCAGGCTGGTCTGCGCCTCCGCCGGCAGGTCGCCCACCTCGTCGAGGAACACGGTGCCGCCGTGTGCGGCTTCGAATACGCCTATCTGGCGCTTGTCGGCGCCGGTGAACGAGCCACGCTCGTGGCCGAACAGCTCCGACTGCACCAGGCTGGCCGGAATGGCACCGCAGTTGATCGCGATGAACGGCTTGCCCGCACGGCCAGACAACGCATGCAGCGCGTGAGCCGCCAGCTCCTTGCCGGTACCGGTTTCGCCGGTGACCAGCACCGGCAGTTCGACCGGCGCGAACTTGTGCAGCACGGTGCGCACCGCATGCAACGCAGTACTCTCGCCGATCAGTGCGCGTGGTCCCTGGCCGCCGCATACCTCGCTGGCAGAAGGATCATCCGCGTCGAACTGCTGGCGCATCGCAGCCACCAGGTCCTGCAGGCCGAAAGGCAGCGTGAACCGCGAGATGCAACGCTGCAGCAAGGGCAGCCACGCTGCAGGCGTGGGCCCTGCGCCGGGTGGCAGCACCGCAAGCCAGGGCAGATGCACGTGCTGTTCGATCCATGGCGCCAGCAACTGCAGCGCGGGCGTATCCAGATGGCGAAGATCCAGCACAGCGACCAGCCGATCACGCCCGCGCAGCCCGATCGCCATCGCCGGGTCGGGATGGATGCGGCGCACGTACCAGCCTGCGGCCGCCAGCGCGCTGCGCTCGTTCGCCAGCGGCTCGCCGAACCAGAGCACGCAACGTGATGTAGAAGCCTCCGGGACCGCCGCCATGCTTCCCCCAGCATCCGGACACCGTCGGCGGACTGTCAGGCAATCACCGGCGTGCCGCCCTCCGCCGGGACCCTCTACGGCCACCGCAGCGGCCTTTGATGGGCGGATCCTAGCGCTGCGCTAAACGGCGGCGCAATAAGCGCCGCGTCAAGAGACCACCGGCTGAAGCGGCATCGTTACAGTCCGCGACGGCACCTGTAACACCCGTGTGACAGTCGGGCGCCCGCCTTGCCCTGCGGCGCGTGGTACAGCGCGATCCCAACATTTTTCCGACGCCGCTGTAACAGCGCGGCAGCAGCCCCCTGCGCCTGCCAGCGCCTGGCGCCAGGGCAGCCAAGCCTTGCAGGGTTGGCACGGTTGATGCGTGCTTCCGCCGCACCCACCACGGGAGATCGGCATGGACGGCATCACCCCCATTCGCGGCCTGCTGGCAACGCTGGCTGTGGCCCTGCTGTCGGTTGGCGCGAGCGCCTCTGCCTCCGGTGCACGCCAGGGCGTGAAGGCTCAACCGGGCGAAATCGTCCTGTTGCGTGATGTGTCCGCACGCCCGGCCTATCGCATGGCGCCGCCCGGCATGGCGCTGATCGCCGACCCGAAACCCCAGCGCGAGATCGCGGCGGCCCTCGGTGCGGGTGCCCCGGCAAACGGGATGGACGAGCTGAGCGATGAGGACTACGCAGACATGGGGGCAGGTCAGGCCACCACAGCCACCGCACCCGCAGGCACCACGGTCGAACGTGTGACGCAGCAGGCATTGCGCGGTACGCTCGGCCGCAACGGTGACGGCATGGTCGGCAGCAGTCTCGGTGGCGCCATGAGCGGGCCGCTCGGCGCGGTCGGCAACAGTACCCGCGGCATCGGCGAGACCGTGCGCGGCGCGCTCGGCCAGTTCCCGCTGCAGGGCATGGCCCCGGCAGGTGGCAAGTGAGGCGGGCGCACTGGCTGCTGCTGATCCTGCCTGCCACGCCGTTGATCGCGCAGGCCGATGACTACAGCGGCATGCTCGCCTACCTCGACGTTGCCCGCATCGACGGCCGTGCACTGGCCGGCGCGAACGGCGCCATCGCGGTCAACCAGGCGGCCGGCGACCTCAATCTGCAGGCCAACCTGCGCGGCATCGCCACGGGCGAACATGCCGACGTCTCGATCGGCAACCGACAACTGCGCGGTGGCAACCGCGTGCTGGGTGCACCGATGCACGCCACTGCCGTCATCGATGGCAAGGCGCTGGCCGGTGCCAGCGGCATCGCATCCATCAACCAGGCCAGCGGCATCGCCAACACGACGCTCAACGTCGTCAGCGCGACGCTGGCCCGACAGGGCATACGCGAAACCGACGATACGGCCTTGGCCGCCGAGGGTTCCGCGTTGGCAGGGGGGCGGGACGACGCCGGTCGCGGCGTCGCGGCGGGCACCCGCAGCGCCGGTGTCACCAGCACCGCGCTGCGGGGATTCGACGGGGTCCTGCAACTCAATCAGATCGCGGGCAGCGGCAATGACACGGCCAATGTGCTGGGCCTGGTCGTGCAGGACCGCCCGTGACAACCACCCAACCGATGCACCACCTGATGAGAGAGAGGGCACCATGAAAGCGACCGTCAAACGGACCATGCTCGCCATGGCGATTGCCACTGCCTCGACCGCCGCTGCGGCCAATGGCTGGGACAACCAGAACGCCAACGCGAACATCAACCACACCCACACCGTCAGCGAAACCCGCAACGAGACGCACAACCACACCGACAACGACGTGCGCAACCGCACCGTCAACGTCAATGTGCAGAAGCACAGCACCATCCAGGCCGACGAACGCAAGGAAAAGAACAACCACGGCGTCGACGTGAACCTGGAGAAGGACCTGCGACTGAGCACCGACATCAATTTCTCCGGCGACCCGAACATCACCGGCGACATCGACCTCGACTCGGCGGCCATCGCCGTGATCGACAACCGCCAGTCGATCAGCAACAACGCCACCAGCAACAGCCTGGTCACCAACAGTGCCTCCATCGGTGACAGCGTGGGTGCAGGTGCCTCCGGCAACCTGGGCTTCAACGTGGTATCGGGCGACAACAACGCCCAGGACAATGCCGCCTCGTTGTCCGCCGCCGACGCGTCCTTCAGCTTCGGCATGGCCGACGCCGAGGTGTTCGTCAACCAGGCCGGCTTCGGCAACGCGACCATGAACTCCGGCGTGACCAATGCCGCAGGTCTCGGTGGCAATGCCTTCGGCGGTGCGTCCGGCAACATCGGCGTCAACATCGCCTCGGGCAACAACAACGAGCAGAAGAATGCGCTCGCCGCCTCGGTCGCGACCACCGCAGTGGCGCAGTCGAGCATCAGCTCCAACCAGGTCTCCACCGGCAACACGGTCAGCAACGCCGGCTTCGTGCAGTCCTACACCGATACCGTGCAGGTCGGCATGCGTGGCAGCGTCAGCGGCCTGACCCTGGCCTATGGCGCCGGCACCTACCGCGGTACCGGCAACGCCTACCAGATGGCCAACTACTATCTGGATACCTGGAGTGGCGAGCTGCCACACCCGGGTGGCAGCAGCACCGGCCACATCGACCTGGACGACGAAATCCAGAACGCCACGATGAACCCCAACCGGCCGGGGGTGGGTGGCCTGGGCTTCGATACGCGTGAGAGTGGCACCAGCCAGTTCGTCGAGCTGGGCGTGGCCGACCTGTATGCCAGCCTCAGCGGCACGGTCAGCACCACGCGCTGGGTGAACGTCAACGCGACCAACACCTCGGCCTTGTCGGGCAGCGCCTTCTCCGGCGCCTCGGGCAACATCGGCGTGAACGTGGCCGCGGGCACCGGCAACCTGCAGGCCAACAGCCTGGCCCTGGCAGTCGCCCAGCCCAGCACCGGCGGCGGTGGTGGCAGCGGCGAGTAAGCGCAACACCCCGGCCGTCCGCCAATGGTCGGGTTCCCGGGAGCTCCTGTTCCTCCTCCCCCTTGGGACAGGGGCTCCCCCTTGCTGCCGGAGAATGCGATGTTCGGCCACCGTCTCTCGATACGCCTGCTGGCCTGCCTGCTGCTGCTGGGCGGCGCGTCTGCGCGGGCGGGCGACGTCGGCTTCGCCGGCGTACTGCCCAATGGCGCGCTGCTGCAGCAGAAGGTGGAGAGCATGCAGGAACGGCGCTACCGCAACGTGGTACGCCAGCACACCGATTACAGCTGCGGAGCGGCCGCACTGGCGACCATCCTGCGCCATGCCTACCACCTGGACACCGACGAGGCGACGGTGATCGAAGGGATGATGGGGGTGTCCGACCCGGCGCTGGTGGCCGAGCGCGGCTTTTCACTGCTCGACATCAAGCGCTATGTGGAATCGCTGGGCATGCGTGGGCGCGGCTATCGCATCGATGAGGCACGCCTGCGCACGCTTCGCGTTCCCGGTCTTGTCCTGATGGACGTGCGCGGATTCCGCCACTTCGTGGTGCTCAAGCAGGTACGCGACGGCGTGGTCGAGGTGGCCGATCCCATCCTTGGCAACCGCAGCCTGGCGCTGCCTGAATTTCTCGCTGCCTGGCCATCGCGCGCCGTATTCGTGGTGATCGGCAGCGATTTCGATCGCAACACAGTCCTGCTGCAACCCAGCGAACGACCCAGTGCCCGCGCGCTCTACGCGCGACAGGGGCCGATCACCGATGCCGAACTGGTCGATTTCGGCTTCAGCCACGCCGACCTGTTCTGAAGGAGGTTCCGCCATGTTCCGCCACCGTCTGTTGATGCTCCTGCTGCTGGCGAGCCCCGCCCTGCCCCTGCAGGCGGCGGATGCTGCGCCGGGACGCGGCCTGAAGGAAATTCCGGATCCCGAACTGAACCTGATGCGCGGCCGCTACACCGTGGGCGGCAATACCGTCGCGTGGTTCGGGGTGACGATGGTCTCGCATTGGCAGGCCGGCAACGGAAACGTATTGCAGGGTGCGTTGACTCTGGGCATGGACTTCCGCGGCGGCGGCAGCCCGAAACTGAGCTTCCAGCCCAGCGTGCACGTGACTGCTGCAGATGCGCCGCTGCCGGACACGCAGGGCCGCCATATCGACAGCACCGGCCTGGCGAACGCCAATGGCCTGGTGCAGAGCGTGCAGGTGGCCGGCGATGGCAACGTTGCCCGCAATTCGACCACGCTGGTGGTGCGCAACGGCACGGTGCCGGGCCTTTCGGATGACGGTGCTCATTCGCTCAGTGCGCAGGGTGCAGGCGTCTCGGCCTCCGCAGTGCTGGACGGCAACCAGGCGCGCCTGCAGCTGCAGGTGGAGGGCCAGGGCATGGTCCAGCAATGGATACGTAACGGCAGCGTCGGCCAGGGCATCGCCCTGGCCGGTGACGGCCAGATCGCCAGCAACCAGCTGCGGCTGGAACTGGTGCGGGATACCGCGGGCGGCAACCTGCCGTTGAGCCAGAACGTGGCCCAGGCGATTGCGATGAACCGCGGCATGGGGCCGGGCCGCTAGCACCACGGCACGGCGTTGGGGGAAGTGTTCCACAACGCAGGACACGAACATGCACACCTTGATGAGGATCACCCCGTTGGCGCTGGCGGCGCTGGCGGGCACCGCCTTCGCCGCGCCGCCAGCGGCGGACGATGGCGCCGACGTGCAGGCACTGGCCAGCCAGCTGGAGCAGCTCAAATCCAACTATGCACAGGAAGTGCGGCGGCTGCGCGAACTGGACATGCAGGTGCAGGCGATGCAGGCGCGATTGAGTGGACGCACCGGGCCCACCGGGCCGGGAACGGCGGCGGCAACGGGCGCCGCAGTCGAGCATGGCTCGACGCTACAGACGTCGCAGGGTAGCGAGGGCTACGCCAGCACGGCGGCCGAGGCACAGCAGGCGAAGCAGGAATCGCGGCGCAGCGTGGATGATGTGAAACAACAGCAGTCGGCCCTGTTCTCGCGCCGCTTCACCGTCGAGAACAGCCTCACCTACGCCCGCTACGACCGCAAGCAGCTCACCCTCAATGGTTTCCTGGCGCTGGACGCGATCTTCCTCGGCAACATCGCCATCGAGAACGTTGAATCCGATTCGCTCACCTACAACCTGGCCGCACGTTGGGGTGTCAGCCCGAGCCTGACGCTCAACCTGGACGTGCCTTACCTGGCGCGGCGCACCGTCTACCAGAAGGGCGGCGCCGGCGGCGCGGCGGCCGCGATCGCGCAGGAAGAAACCAATGGCAACGGGCTGGGCGATATCGGTTTGAGTGCGAACTACCGCTTGTTCGGCGAACGCGGCTGGCGCCCGGAAACGGTGCTCACCGCCGGAGTCACCGCCCCTACCGGGCGCGCACCCTACGGTCTGGACTGGAAGGTGATCGAGCGCGATGACGATGACTACATCCGCTTCGCCGTACCCAGGGAACAGCCCACCGGCAATGGCGTGTGGCAGGCCAATGTGGGCCTGTCGATGGTCAAGACCGCCGATCCGGCAATCCTGTTCGCCAACGTTGGCTATGTGCATTCGTTCCCGCGTGGTTTCAGTGATATCGACAGCAACCCCGACACGGTCAACCCGGGTGACGTGAAGCTCGGCGGCGCGGTCTACTTCGGCGCTGGCGTGGCCTTTGCGTTCAACGAGCGCACCAGCCTCAGCCTGTCCTTCAGCGACCGCATCAGCGCCCGCGCTTCCACCCGTTTCCAAGGCGGGAAGTGGATGAAAGTGATCGGCAGCGACGCCAACGCGGCATCACTGAATCTGGGCGTGACCTACGCGCTCAACCAGCACACCACACTGGTGACCCTGCTCGGCATCGGGCTGACCCCGGATGCACCGGACTTCACTCTCGCCTTCAAGATCCCGTACATGTTGTAGAGACAGCGCCAGGCACGGCTCTGCGCCCCGGGCAGGGCCTGGATTCATCTTCCGGCACCACAGCGGTCCCTGCCCGCTGCTATATTCAGTCCAGCTCGGCAGGCATGGTGCCTGCCCTCGAATCACAGGGAGTTGGACATGGGTCTGGTACAGGCGGTGAAGGGTGCAGTCGGTGGTGTGCTGGCCGACCAGTGGAAGGACTTCTACACCGTGCCCACAGGCCTGCCCTCGACGGCGGCCCTGTTCGCCGCGGTGCCGCGCGGCACCAACGCCGGCCGCGGCTCCAACACCAGTGGCTCGTCCAACATCATCACCAACGGCTCGAAGATCATCGTGCCGGAGGGCTACGGCCTGCTGCTGTTCCAGGACGGCGCGATCACCGCGTTCGTCGCCGAACCGGGCGGCTACGAGTGGCGTTCGGACGATCCCAACTCGCAGTCGATCTTCGCCGGCGACGGTCTGGTCAGCACCTTCATCAAGCAGAGCTGGGAACGCTTCAAGTTCGGCGGCCAGCCCGGTTCGCAGCAGGCGGCTTATTTCGTCTCGCTGAAGGAGCTGCCGGACAACCGCTTCGGTACCCAGTCGGAAATCTACTGGGACGATGGCTTCCTCAATACCCAGGTGGGCGCGGTCACGCGCGGCTCGTACACGCTGAAGATCGTCGACCCGATCCTGTTCGTGAAGAACTTCGTGCCGGCCAGCTACCTGCAGCCGGGCCAGGTGTTCGACTTCACCGACCTGGACAACGCCGCCGCCAGCCAGCTGTTCAATGAAGTGGTCGGTTCGCTGGCACCGGCCTTCAGCCTGTACACGAACGATCCGGGCAAGGGCAACCGCATCACCAAGCTGCAGCAGGACTCGCTGGGCTTTGCACAGAGCCTGTCGGCCGCCGTCGAGCAGGGCTACCAGTGGAAGTCCGATCGCGGCCTGGCCATCGTCAAGACCGCCATTGTCTCGATCGAGTACGACGCCAACACCCGCGAACTGCTGAAGACCGTCCAGCGCGCAGATGCGCTGTCCGGCTCGCGCGGTAATTCCAACCTGCAGGCGAGCGTCGCCCAGGGCATCCAGGCGGCCGGCGAGAACGGCGGTGCGGCTGGCCTGGTCGGTGTCGGCATGGCCTCGGGCATGTTCGGTGTCGGCGGCATGCAGCAGCCGGTCACGCCGGCTGCCGACGATCCGGTGGCCAAGCTGAAGAAGGCCAAGGAAATGCTGGACCTGGGCCTGATCACCCAGGGCGACTACGACGCCCTGAAAGCAAAGGCACTGGGCCTGTAACAGCAGGACGCACAACGAACATGTCCGATCCCCGAAACGGCCCACCGCCGCTGCCCGGATCCGCGCCCGCGACGCCGCCGCCCTTGCCGGCGGCGTCGTTGGATGGGCCCGGTTCGCCGCAGGACGTCCCTCCCCTGCCCGGCAGCTTCCCGCTGGACACCTCGAAGCTGCCCCAGGCCATCCGCGATGAAGTGGAAGCGCCCGATCCTGTAGCCATCGATACCTCAGCCAGCGAGCTGAAGGACGGCCTTAACCGCTGCCCGAAGTGCGGCGCCACCGACATCCGGCCCAAGGCCGGCACCGATATCCTCGTCTGCCTGTACTGCCGTCACGAATGGCATGGCGCGCGCGTCGAGGAGGAATTCGGGCTGGGCGAGGCCATCGACCAGCTGCGCGGTACGGTCATCGCCTCCGGCGCGCGTGACATCGACGCCGACACCTCGGCGCTGATGACGTTCAAGTGCACGGGCTGCGGTGCCGAAGTCACGGTCAATACCGAAAGCACGATGACGGCGCGCTGCCACTGGTGCCGCCACGTCTTCGGCGTCAACGAACAGATCAGCAATGGTGCGGTGCCCGATGCGGTGCTGCCCTTCCACATCAAGAAGGACGATGCGGTCGCGCGCATCCGCCAGTTCGTCGACAAGCGCCGCATGTTCGCGCTGAAGGCGTTCAAGGAGCAGTTCACCCCGGAAAACGTGGTGGGCGTGTTCCTGCCCTACATGATCGTGGACAGCAATGTCAGCGCGGCCGTGGCCGGCAAGGGCGAGATCCAGACCCGGCAATACACGGTCGGCAGCGAGAAGAACAAACGCACCCTGTACGACGCAGATGTCTACCAGGTCGAACGCCAGGTGGATTTCACGGTTGATGACCTGCCCCTGGAATCCTCGGCCGAGCGCGGCAATCTGGATACCCGCGCCAACACCAACAACATCATCAACACCATCTTGCCGTTCGACACCAAGAACGCGGTGAAATGGAACGCCTCATACCTGGCCGGCTTCACCTCTGAGAAGCGCAACCTCGACGTGGAGAAGCTGCGGCCGCGGCTGGAAGACCAGCTGCTGTCGATCGCCCGCGCGCAGGTGGAAGGTTCGGTGAGGCGCTACAACCGTGGGGTGCGTTGGGAACAGGAGCAGCTGGAGGTGCATGGAACGCGCTGGGTGTCGATGTACCTGCCGGTGTGGCTGTACTCGTATCACCAGCCCGGAAAGAACGGCGGCATGCTGCACTACATCGCAGTGAACGGCCGTACCGGCGAAACCATGGGCAGCGTGCCCGTGCAGCAATGGAAGATGCTGCTGGCGGCCCTGGCCACCGGCACCGTCATTGAAGCCCTCGCAATTGCCTTCCTGGTGGCATCGACATGAGCGACGACAGTGGCCTCTGGCTGTTGGCGGCAGGTCCGGCCGGCGCAGCCGCGCTGTACTGGGCGCTGTACCGCTATTACCGCAACACCGACAAATCGCACTCCTTCGAACACGAGACCGAGATCGAGGCCAAACCGGTCACCGGCTCGGACCAGCAGGTCGGCCGGATCACCGGCACCGAGGACAAGCGTATCCGCGGTGACAACGTGTATGAGTACCGGAAACGGGTGGCAAGGGTGAAGCCGGATCAGTAGCGCCAGGCGATGCCTGGCTGCGGGAAGTGCCGGCCGCGGGCCGGCATTCCTTCGGTCTCTGGGCGTCAAAGGGGAGACGGCCAGCGGCCGGCACGATCCTTCAGCGGACAGCACCTGTTCTTGGCTGGCTTGCCTCAGGGCGCGCCCTCACACCGTCTCCCACCCCACCGGTTCGATACTCGCGCGATCCACCCTTCCGAGGATCCTGCGATGGCTGCCCTGCTTGCCCGTAGCTGCCTGTCGGCGCTGTACTTCCTGGCCCTGCCCGCCCTTGCCCAGGACGCCTCGTCCGGCTTCGGCGAACAGACCACCCGCACCGACCAGACCACCCAATCGAGCAGCACCCAGACCCGGACCAGTGGCTCGGTGACCACCCAGGCCACCACCAGCGGCAGCTCGCAGTCCGGGTCACGCAGCGAAAGCAAAGAGATCGACGTGGGCTTCGGTTTCCACGACGACAACGACGACTGGGGCCACGACCGCCACCGTGGCGGCCGCGATGTGCGCGACAGCGATCTGTTCGGCAGCTGGACGCTGGGCCAGGAGAACGGCAACACCTGCTCCATCGAGCTGAAGAGTATCGAGTGGTTCGGCAGCTACAGTGCTTACGTGCCCGCCGGCTGCCCGGATGGCTTCTTCTCGGCCAACCGTTGGGTACTGTCGGGCAATCAGCTGCTGCTTACCGACACCAGCAACACCGTGTTCGGGCGCTTCCGCGCGTCAGGCGGTGGGCGCTGGACGGGCTACCGTGAATCGGATGGGGCGCGTTTGTACCTCAATCCCAAGGGGCACTGATCGCGCCGTGCACGCAATGGGCACGCGCTGATCGGGAAGATCAGGCGTCCGCCCCGCCCCGCCGCCGAAATGTCCGCTCCCACCGGTTCCCGTCTGGTCATCTATGCCGCCCTCGCGGGTAACCTCGCCATTGCCATCGCCAAGTTCGTCGCTGCCGGCATCTCCGGCAGCTCGGCCATGCTCAGCGAAGGCGTGCATTCTCTGGTCGACACATTGAATGAACTCCTGCTGCTGTACGGCCTGCGCCGCGCCGGCAAGGCGCCGGACCCGGTACATCCCTTCGGCTATGGCCGCGAGCTGTACTTCTGGAGCTTCATCGTCGCCCTGCTGGTGTTCGCCGCTGGTGCCGGCGTCTCGGCCTACGAGGGCATCCAGCACATCCGCCGGCCGGAGCCGGCCACCAACCATGCGTTGAGCTACAGCGTGCTGGGCATTTCCATCCTGTTCGAGGGTGCTTCCTGGTGGGTGGCGCTGCGCGAGTTCCGGCGTACCAAAGGCAAGCTTGGCTACTTCGAAGCCTTCCGCCGCAGCAAGGATCCTTCCACCTTCACCGTACTGCTGGAAGACAGCGCTGCATTGCTCGGGCTGGGCTTCGCGTTGATCGGCCTGGTGGCCGCGCAGGTGCTGGACATGCCGGTGCTTGATGGGGTCGCCTCCCTTTGCATCGCCGGCGTGCTGGCCGCCACCGCCTTCCTCCTGGCCCGTGAAACCAAGGGCCTGCTGGTCGGAGAGCCTGCACATCCGGCAGTAGCCGAGCGGATCATGGCGGTGGCCGAAACCGATCCGGATCTGCGCCGCGCGAACGGGGTGACCACCATGCAGATGGGCCCGGAACAGGTGGTGGCCATGCTCAGCGCCGAGTTCGAGGACGATCGGCGGACCCCGCAGATCGAAGCCTGCATCACCCGCATCGAAATGGCGGTGAAGCGCGAGCATCCGGAACTGGTGGCACTGTTCATCAAGCCGCAGACGCCCGAGATCTATGCCTCCCGCCGCGCGGCACTGGCCGCTCCGCCTGCACCGGAATGACGTGGCGTCTGCGCACGTTTCACCTCGCCAGTGCCACAGTGCCAAGCTCTCTCGCCCGAACCTGCCACTCTCGTGCCGGACTGGTTGCCCGTTTCCCTGCAGAGCCTCCCGCGCGGCTTCTACCGGCGCCCGCCAACCGAGCTCGCCCCGGAGCTGCTCAACAAGCTGCTGGTGCGCAACGATGGTCGCGTCGGCCGCATCGTCGAGGTTGAAGCCTATGCCGGCAGCGACGATCCGGCCGCGCACTCTTATCGCGGGGCAACGCCGCGCACGGTCAGCATGTTCGGTGAGGCGGGCCATCTCTATGTCTACTTCACGTACGGTATGCACTGGGGCAGCAACGTTGTCTGCGGAGAGATCGGCGAAGGCGTCGCCGTACTGCTTCGCGCCATCGAACCTCTCGAGGGGCTGGACCAGATGCGGGCGCGGCGTCCCGCCGCACGCCGCGACCACGATCTGGCCAGCGGCCCCGGCAAGCTCTCGCAGGCCTTCGGGCTGGACCGCAGTTTCGACGGCGCCGATCTGGTGACAGGCAGCCACGGCATTGTCATCGCCAGCGATGGCGTGCCGCCTCCGGCAGATCCGGTGATCGGGCCCCGCATCGGCATCACCCGCGCGGTGGACTTCCCCTGGCGCTGGCATGTTCGCCACCACCGTCACGTTTCAGTGCGGCCCTCGCGCGGGCCCCGCAAACTCTGACCGCGATGCGTCACGCCGGCATCACCCTGCCATGGCGATACATAACGCCGCATGCATTACCGTGGTCTCAGACAGCCGCCGCAACCGCCCTCGCCACCCAGCCCTGAAAAGCGCCATGGACGAAGCCGAACGACTGCTCGAAATCGAACGACTGCACCTGTTGGATACGCCCCCGGAGCCGGTGTTCGATGCCATCGTCGCCGCCGCCCGCGCCGCAACCGGCATGACCATGGGCCTGATCAGCGTGGTGGCCGAAGACCGCCAGTGGTTCAAGGCCAACATCGGCCTTGAAGGCGTCAGCGAAACGGCCCGCGAAATTTCCTTCTGCACCCATGCCATACGCCAGGACGAGCTGTTCGAGATACCCGATGCGCGCCAGGACCCGCGTTTTTCCACCAATCCACTGGTGACGGGTGGGCCGCGCATCCGGCACTACGCTGGCATCCCTCTGGGCTCGGCGCACGGGGCACGTATCGGCACGCTGTGCCTGCTCGATCCGATGCCCGGCGTGCTGTCTCCGTCCCAGCGCGAGCTGATGGTGCACCTTGCCCGGGTCACCACCCAGGTGCTGGAGCAGCGCAGCACGCTGATGGCGCAGGTGGGCCAGGCCAAGGCGCTGCATCGTGAGCTCAAACGCAGCGAGGACTTCCTGGAGCGCACCAACCGTGCCGCCCGGGTGGGCGGCTGGGAGATGGACCTGGTCACCAACGAAGTGCGCTGGACCCGCGAGACCAAGCAGTTGCACGGCGTGCGCGGCAACTTTGAACCGACGCTCGACACCGCGCTGTCGTTCTATCGCGAAGACAGCCGCAACATCATCCGGGCAGCAGTGCAGCGTTGCATCGACGAAGGCACGTCCTGGGAAGTGCAGCTGCCGATGACCACGGCCGACGGTCGCTCGATCTGGACGCGCGTCGTTGGCAGCCGGCAACAGATCGACGGGCATCCGCGCCTGGTCGGGGCGATCCAGGACATCACGGACGAGCGAGCCGCGCTCGATGCGCTGGAAGCGAGCGAAACCCGCTATCGGCGACTGTTCCACTACAGCCTGGGCCTGATCTGCACGCACACGCTGGACGGAACATTGACCTCGGTGAATCCGGCGGCCGTGCAATCACTGGGTTTCGAGGAAAGCCAGATGATCGGGCGCAGCCTGTGTGAACTGATGCCGCCGGAAAAACGCGCGGGCTTCAATGCCTACCTCGCTCGGATCCAGGCAAACCACACCGACGCTGGTGTGATCGAGCTGATCGCCGCGGACGGAACGCGCCACTACTGGGCGTATCACAACGTGCTCGACAACGAAGCCAGCCCGCCCTACGTGCTGGGACATGCTCAGGACGTCACCGCGCTGCGGATGCAGGAGCAGCAGCTGCGCGAAATGTCCTTCAAGGATCCCCTCACCCAGTGCTACAACCGGCGCTACCTGCACCGGCTGGATGAACTCATTGACGAGCGCTGGGCCTGCGTGATGTTCGACCTGGACCACTTCAAGCACATCAACGACACCCAGGGCCACCGGCGTGGCGACGCCGTCCTGGTCGAGTTCGCCACGTTCCTGCGCTCACCACTGGGCAAAGATGAGACGGTGGTGCGACTGGGCGGCGACGAATTCATGGTGGTACTGGTCGCGCCTGTGGACGGCCGGTTGAGCGAACTGGAGCATTGGTACCAGGACCACGCCGCGCTCGCGCCCAGCGCGTTCTCGATGGGTGCGGCCATCAACACGCCCGGCGAGCCGGTGGCCGACACCATCCAGAAAGCGGACAGCCGCCTGTACCGCACCCGCGCACGGGTACGCCGCGAGCGACGCGAGGACCCAGCCGCGCGTTGATCACGCGCTTACCGTCACCCAGGCCGGCGCGTGGTCGCTGGCCTTTTCCTGCAGGCGTACCCAGCGGTCGACGCCAGCGTCCTTCAGTCGCCCCGCCAGTATGGGGTTCAACAGCAGATGATCGATGCGTAACCCACGGTCGCGCTCGGCATGCTGGCGGAAATAGTCCCAGAAGGTGTAGATCGTGGCGTCGCCGTGCACCTTCCGCACCGCATCGGTCCAGCCCTGCGCCAGCAGTCGTTCAAAGGCCTCGCGCACCTCTGGCTGGAACAGCGCATCGCGGCGCCAGGCCTTGGGGTCGTAGACGTCGGCGTCGGTGGGAATCACGTTGAAATCACCCAGCAGCAGCGCAGGGTGCGGCTGCTCGACCAGGCTGCGCGCATGCCGGATCAGGCGCTCCATCCAGCGTAGCTTGTAGTCGAACCTGGGCCCGGGCTGCGGGTTGCCGTTGGGCAGGTAGAGTGCACCCACCACAATGCCATGCGCCGCCGCCTCCAGGTAGCGGCTCTGGGTGTCCTTGGGCTCGCCCGGCAATCGGCGGCGGCTCTCGACCGGCGTGGTCCCTCGTGCCAGCAGCGCCACGCCGTTCCACCGCGCCTCGCCCTGCCAGAGCGCGCCGTAGCCAGCCTCTTCCAATGCCGAAGCCGGAAACGCGGCGTCGGTCGCCTTCAGTTCCTGCAGGGCAACCACATCCGGCGATTCCCTGTGCAGCCAGTCCAACAGCTGCGGCAGGCGTGTGCCGATGCCGTTGACGTTGAACGTGGCAATGCGAAGCATCTTGCGACGGGCCATGCGGGAAGTCTCCTCGGCGCATCGGGTGAGCGTTCAGTGTGCGCGCCCAGGCATCCAAGGACCGTGGATGCCGCGTAATGATGCGGTGCAATCCGGTTCACCGACCGCTGCCTTGCCGCGCAGCAGGCTGGTCACCGTGAACCCGGCATCAGCCGCCTGTGGCTGCTGCCGTTCTACCGCAACGCCGGCCGTGATGGCGGCTACGATGTCACCGGGTGCGCCCCTACTCCGCCGCCAATGCCTGGATCGGGTCCAGCTGCGCGGCAGTGCGTGCCGGAAAGTAGCCAAAGCCCAGCCCGATGGCCGAAGAGCACGCCAGTGCGGCGAGCACCGGCCCCGGCGAGAACAGGAACGGCACGCCCAGCGACAACAGGCTCGACAGCGCACCCACAGCGAACGCGAGCAACACCCCCAGCACACCGCCGAACAGGCAGATCAGCACCGCCTCGATCAGGAACTGGCGCAGGATGTCGTTCTGCCGCGCCCCCACCGCCAGTCGCACGCCAATCTCGCGCACGCGCTCCTTCACCGACACCAGCATGATGTTCATTACGCCTACGCCGCCCACCACCAGCGCCACCGCCGCGATCGCCGAAACCAACGCGGCCAGGGTCTGGCTGGACTTCATCACCGCCTTGCGGATCTGGTCGGCGTTGTAGATGAAGAAGTCACGACGGCCATGCAGGCGCTCCAGCTCGGCGCCCAGCGAGGCTTCGGCGGCATTGGTGGGTACGTTGTCGCGTACGCGCACGGTGATGCTCTCCAGGCGTTGGCTGCCCAGCAGCCGGGAAGCCGCCGAGGTGTACGGCACGTAGATCGTGGGGGTTGCACCACCGGCGAACGCATTGGGACCGACCGCGCCGATCACCTCGACCGGCATGCCACCCAGCAGCACCGTGCTGCCGATGGGATTGCCAGTGAACAGCGCCTTCGCCGCCTTCTGGTCGACCACGCCCACTGCGCGGTGCGCATCGACTTCGGCGTCGGTGAAGAAGCGGCCGGCCTTCAGCCGCAGCCCCCGCACGCGCGGCATGTCGGCCCCTACGCCCAGCACCTGGGTGTTGGCACGACGGCTGCCCTGCAGTGCCGCCACCGATCCCGTCAGGTTCGGACTGGCGCTGTCCACATAACTCAACGCCGCAAGATGGTCCGCGTCGGCCACCACCAGCGTTTCGACTTCCGCCGAGCGCGGGTCACCGAAATCTGCGCCCGGGAAGATCTCCAGGGTGCTGGCGCCCAGCGCGTTGATCTGGGATTCAACCTGCGCTTGTGCGCCCTTGCCCAGCGCAACCACGGTCACCACCGCGGCCACGCCGATGATGATGCCGAGCATGGTCAACAGCGTGCGCAGGCGATGGGCCAGCATCGAACGCGCCGCCATGCGTGCCGCTTCGCGGACCGCATCCCTGCGTGCGCGGCGCTCGGCGACCGGCGACGCGCCGCGTTCGGTCCCGCATCCTGCGGCCGCAGCCAGCAATCCCGGCTCGGCGCGGTCGGCCACCACCCGGCCGTCGGCGATCTCGATCACCCGCGCCGCGTTGGCGGCGATCGCCGCATCATGCGTCACCAGGATCACCGTGTGGCCCTGCGCGTGCAGGCGCTTCAGCTCGGCCATCACCTGCTGGCCACTGGCGTGATCGAGCGCACCGGTCGGCTCGTCGGCCAGCACGATCGCGCCGCCGTTCATCAGCGAGCGGGCAATGGACACGCGCTGCTGCTGGCCACCGGACAGCTGACCCGGCCGGTTCCCGGTGCGTTCGCCCAGCCCCAGCGCTTCCAGCAGCGTGCGTGCGCGCGCAGTGCGCGTCTGTGCGTCCACGCCCGCATAGACTGCCGGCAGCGCTACGTTCTCGGTGGCACTCAGGTTCTCCATCAGGTTGTAGCGCTGGAAGATGAAGCCGAAATGCTCACGGCGCAGGCGTGCCAGCGCGTCCGGCGCCATCTGTTCGCTGGCCTCGCCGTTCACGCGATAGCTGCCCTCGGTCGGCCGGTCCAGGCAGCCCAGGATGTTCATCAGCGTGGACTTGCCCGAACCCGAGGGGCCAATGATGGCGATGAACTCGCCGGCGTTGATGCGCAGCGAGACCTCCTTCAGCACCACCACCTCGCCGGCGGCCGAGCGATAGGCGCGCGATACGCCCTCCAGTTCCAGCAGTGCATGGGCCATGCTCACATCCCCAGCAGGCTGGCGGGTTCGGCGTCGCCACCGCTGGGCGCCTGGCCAACCACCACGTTATCGCCCGCTTTCAGGCCAGACAGGATCTGCACGGCGGTGGCGGTGCGCAGGCCGGTCGTCACCGCACGTTCCTCAGCGCGGCCCTTGGCATCGACCACGCGCACGGTGCCGCGGTTGCCATCCTTGTCATCCGGCTCGGCCAGTGCCGTCAATGGCACCTGCAGCGCGTTGGCGACCCGCGCCAGCTGCAGGGTCACTTTCACCGTCATCGAAGGCTTCAGCTTCAGGCCAGGATTGGCTACATCGAACAGCCCGGCGTAGTACACCGCTTTCGGCGTCTGCGCAGAGCCGCCCGCATTGCCGGAAGCGGCCTCGGCAATCGAGGTCGGCGCTGGCTCCAGCTGCTGCAGATGGGATTCATAACGGCGCCCGCTCGGCCCCAGCGTCGAGAACCACAACCGCTGGCCGGGTGCGACCAGTTCCACATCCGCCTCGGCGATCTCGGCACGCACGGTCATCGTATCCATCTGCGCCAGCATCACGATGGTTGGCGTGGTCTGCATCGAGTTCAACGTCTGCCCGGCCTTGGTGACGATGGCCACGATGTAGCCGTCGCTGGGCGAGACGATGCGGGTATAGCCCAGATTGATCCGTGCAGTTTCGACCTGGGTCACAGCCTGGTCGATCTGCGCCTGCAACGAGGCCACCTCCGAACGCGCCGCATCGCGTGCCACGCGCGCGGCTTCGAAGCCTTCCTGCGACACCAGGCGCGATGCCACCAGCTGCGACTGGCGCTGGTAAGCACGACTGGCCTGCGCATAGCGCGCCAGGCTGGCCGCATGCTGGGCACGCAGCGTATTGGTGGCCGCCTCGGCGCTTCGCAGCGCGATCCGCTGCGGTTGTGAATCGACCTCGGCGATCAGATCGCCGGCCCGCACGCGCTGGCCCAGCACCACATGCAGGCGCTTGACCTGGCCGGACACCTGCGCGCCCACCGCCACCAGCTCCTTCGGATGGACCCGGCCGACCGCCTGTACGGTCTTCTCCAGATCCGCCACCCTTGCCGGCGCGGTGATCAGCGCGGCATCATCGCCGCCTGCAAACGTCCACCATCCAGCACCGGCGGCCAGCGTGGCCACGGCGGCAGCAATCATCCAGGTCCTGCGGTTGCTCATCGAAACGCCCGGTTGCGGGCAGTCACCCAATGCGACCGCCGGAGCCGCAGTCTGGAAGACACTGATGGACGTTTCTTGGAGCCACCGTGGAGATTGCATGGAGGCGCCGCGGCCGTTCAGGCACCAGCGCCACGCCTGAACGCGATAGCTCCGCGTCCACGCAATCTCGACACAATCTCGACCGAATCTCCATCAACGGTCGCTAGCCTCGTCGGCCTCGCCGACCGCCTGTTTGCCGTGTCCCTTTCCTACCCGGACCTGCCACCCATCGATGTGCGCCGTGCCTACCTGGCATGGTGTGCGCCTTCGCCATGGTTGATAGCACTGGTGCTGGCATCGACCAGCACGTGGATGTGGGTCACGCCGTATCCGGGCCTGCCATTGCTGGCCGGCTTCGGGGCCGCCGCACTGGTGGGGTTCGGCAGTGATGGGCCCGGCCGCACCCGCCGCACCGGGTCCCTCGCATCGCTGGCCTTGATCGGCCTGGCGGTCTGGGCGGCAATGCACCCGGCCGCCAACGTCAACCTGCATCTGCTGCTTGCCCTTGCCACCACCGTGGTGTCCGCCCTGCTGGCAGCGCGCCTGCACACCATCGCGCGCATGGCTGCACGGCTGCAGGCCCGGGTGGACGCCACCCCGATGGCCTCGCGCTGGAGCAAGCTACCCTCGGCGGTGTCCACCCTGATGCAGCAGCAGCTGCGCGGCGCGGCTGCGGTGGAACCCAGCCTGCAGCGCACGCTGGTGCTGGCCACACTGGCCTGGGCAGCCAACGAGGAAGCACAGGCCATGGAGCGCCGCCGATGACCCAGCCCCTTCCCGCCCTGCCCTCGAACCCGCAGCACGCAATGAGACATGAACTCCGTAGCCGACCCGCGCCCCTGGTCCTGATTGCCGAAGATGAAGGCGAAATCGCCGATATCCTCGGTGCCTACCTGGCCCGTTCCGGCCTGCGCAGCGCACGCGCCGCCGACGGCGAGGCGGCGCTCGCCAGCCATCGCCAGCTGCGCCCGGACCTGGTGCTGCTGGACGTGCAGATGCCCAGGCTCGATGGCTGGCAGGTATTAAGCGAACTGCGGCGGCGCGGCAACACGCCAGTGATCATGCTCACCGCGCTCGACCAGGACGTGGACAGGCTGACCGGCCTGCGCGTGGGTGCCGACGACTACGTGGCCAAACCATTCAATCCCGCTGAGATCGTTGCACGCATCCAGGCCGTGCTGCGCCGCAGTGCCCCCACCGCCGCCGAAGAACCCAACGGGTTGATCCGCCAGGGGCCGTTCGAGATCGATCTGCGCAGCCACGAGGTGACGGTGCGCACCGGCGAGCAGGTGCACGCACTGAGCGTCACCCTCACCGAGTTCCGGCTGCTGGTGCATATGGCGCGCGCGCCGCGCCAGGTGCATGCGCGCGCGGACCTGCTGCATGCCTGCCTGCCCGAAGGTGATGCGCAGGAACGTACCGTCGACAGCCACGTCAGCAAGCTGCGGCGCAAGCTTGAAGAGGTGGGCGTGATCGGCATTCCCGCCACCATCCGTGGCGTCGGCTACCGTTTCCTGGACTGATCGATGAATCCCAAAGGCAAGAGCATCGGCCGCCAGATCACCCTCTCCATCACGGTCGCCTCGTTGTGTTCGACGGTGCTCTCGATCAGTGGCTTCTACCTGTTCTATTACCTGCTGGAGGTGTTCTATACGCGCTGGTACGACGCGCCGGAAACGATCATGCCGTCCGGGCTGGAATGGCTGTGGATCGGCTTGACCGCCACCGTGGTGGTCATCTTTGCCACGCTGGTCGCCTCGCGCCTGACCCGGCGCATCATCACCCCGTTGAACTCGGTGGCCGAGAGCCTGCGCCGGGTGGCCAGCGGGGATCTGGAAGCGCGTGCACGTGGCGGCAACACCACGATGGCCGAAGCGGCCACGCTGGTCAGTGATTTCAACTCGATGGCCGAACGGCTCAGCCGGATGTCCGAGAACCGTGTGTTCTGGAACGCGGCGATCGCGCACGAACTGCGCACGCCGATGACCATCCTGCGCGGCCGCCTGCAGGGTATTGCCGAGGGTGTGTTCGAGCCGGGCCCCGAGCAGTTCAACAGCATGCTCACCCAGCTCGAAGGACTCACCCGCATCATCGAAGACCTGCGCGTGGTCAGCCTGGCCGAGAGCGGTCACCTCGATCTGCGCCTGCAGCGCAGCGACGTCAGCGTGCAGGTGGCCGCGGTGGTGGAAGCAATGTCCGACGCACTGGCCGAAAGCGGGTTTTCGGTGACCCTGGAGGCACGGCCGTCACTGGCGGACTGCGATCCGGCCCGCATCCGCCAGGCGGTGCTGGCGCTGCTGGAAAACGCACGACGCCATGCCGTCCCCTGCCCACTGCGGGTTCGTGTCACGCTGGCTGAAGGCCATTGCACCGTGACAGTGGAAGACGGCGGCCCCGGCGTGCCCGACGAGCTTCGCGACAGCATCTTCGAGGCGTTCCAGCGCACCGATGTCTCGCGATCGCGACAGAGCGGAGGCTCCGGCCTAGGCCTGGCCGTGGTGCGGGCGATTGCCGTGGCCCATCACGGAACGGCGCAGTGCCGCCCGACCGAACGCGGCGGCAGCGCGTTCGAGCTCCGTTGGCCGGTGCATGCGCGTCGTTGAGGACGCGGCAGACGCTGCCCTGGTAGCGGCCCACCTTTGATGGGCATTCGCTTCGCTGAACGGCGCCGGTTTCTCCACGCAATCTCCATCGATCCTCCATGCCCGCTCCAAAGGGCCGCAGATACTGGGCGCAACCCGGGAGATGGCAGGCATCCGTCCCCTGCCCTGTCCCCGACCCACCCAGGCATCCCATGAAACACCCCAACGATCCAGCGGCAGCCGCCGGCAGCATCGGGCAGCAGAATGCGGCCGCCACTCTGAAGGCGATCCTGCGCACCTATCCCTGGCAGCTCACCGGCACGTTCTCGCTGGTGGCGCTGGAGAACACCCTGCTGCTGGCCTATCCGTTGTTCGCCGGCTTCGCGGTGGACGCGATCATCAGCGGCAACATCGGCCATGCCGTTTCCTATGCCGGCGTGGTGCTGTTGTTCTGGTTGGTCGGCGCCGCCCGTCGAGCGGTCGATACCCGCACCTTCACCCGCATCTATGCCGATCTGGCAGTGAGCGTGGTGCAGGCACAGCGCCGCCTGGGCCAGGCCACGTCCACCTCGGCGGCACGCGTGGTGCTGGCCCGCGAGTTCGTCGACTTCTTTGAAAAGCACGTCCCGATCATCGCCACCGCGCTGGCATCCATGTTCGGTGCGGTGGCCATGCTGCTGGCGATCGAACCGATGGTCGGTGCCGCTGGCCTGGTCACCCTGCTCGGGGCCCTGCTGGTACTGCCGTCGTTCGCACGCCGCAACGAGCAATTGCATGGCCGGCTGAACAACCGCCTGGAACACGAGATCCGCCTGGTCGACCGGGTCAGCCCCTCGGTACTGCGCCGCCACTACACCACGCTGTCGCGCCTGCGCATCCTGCTGTCCGATCGCGAAGCCGGCGCCTATGTGGTGATCGGGCTGGCTGCTGCGGCATTGTTCGCGCTGACCATCGGCCGCCTTGCCACCACCGACGGAGTTACCCCGGGCCATGTGTACGCGGTGATGACCTACCTTTGGACGTTCGTCGGCAGCCTGGATGATGCACCGTCGATGGTGGATCAGCTGGCACGGTTGAAGGACATCGGCCGCCGCGTCAGCCCCGGCATGGAGGATGCGGAGCGCAAGGACGCCGCTTGACCGGTAGATGCCCACCTTGGTGGATACCGGTGGAAGCCAGCGCCAACCAAGGTTGGCGGCTGACAGGAGCGATAGGCGCCCATGCGCCGCTTGGCGCTACAGGAACTCCGCCATGCGCTGCAGTTCGTCTTCAAGCGCGCCACGAAACACCTTGTCGCGGGCCAGCGACTTGCCGGCATAGCCCACGCTGGACACCAACTCACCCTCGCGCACGCTGAGATTGGCCCAGCCCACCACCTGGTCGTGCCACAACACCGGCAGTGCGTAGTAGCCGTACTGGCGTTTCGGCGCAGGCGTGTACGCTTCGAACCTGTAGACCCAATCCCACAGCAACTCGAAACGGCGCCGGTCCCACACCACCGGGTCGAACGGCGCCAGCAGGCGCACCTGATCGTCTGGCGCGTGCCTGCGCGAACGCGGATTCTCGTCCGCCGGCCAGTACCAGGTGGTGCCCTCCAGCGTGCAGCTGGCCAGCTGCTGCTTGGCCAGCGCCAGTGCCTTGCGGGTCTGCTCGGCCAGATGCGGTGCACCATAGCCCAGCAGGCGCACCAGATAGGTCAGGCTGGCCGATGGCAGCGGCGCGTACTTGCGCACCACCAGGTCGATCAGCGCGGCCGCGCGCTCAACCTGCGCTTGTTCGCTGGCATCTGGCTCGGCATGCGCGGCCACTGCATAGATGCGGGTGCCACTGTCGCGCCGCTGTACGCGCAGCAGGCCGCGGTAGTGCATGCCGTCCAGCAGGTGCGTGCTGGCATTGCTGGTGCCGCCCCAGTAGTTGGTCACCCGGCCATGCGCAAACGCCTGGTCAACCTCGCGGGGGTGCACACTGCCGCGCTCTCGCACGAACGCCAGCACCTCGGCAGCGCGGCGATGGGTCTCGGCGTCCCACTCGCGCTTGGCCGCGCGTGGGTGCATCAACGCCAGATGCTCGCGCGGCAGGAAGCCGTAGTTCACCAGGCAGTCCTCTTCCACCGGCAGGCGCGCATAACGACGTTCAAGATCACCTGCGCGGTAGTCCTTCACCCGGTGCCGCAGGGTCAGGTCCTGCGCGCGTGCCGGTGCCCGGATCGGGTCGGCCTGCACGAAGCCCAACCGCCGAATCGCGGTCAGCAGCGTGGTCGGCCTGAACAGGGTGCGCGCCACTGCATAGCGGCGAAGGTCATCGAGGGTGGGCGTAGCTGGCATGGCCGCATTGTAGATCCACGCCATGCGTGGATGGGAACACGGCAATTCCCCCGAGGGCTAGCGCTCATCGCACCCGGACACTTCACCGGGCCCAACTACAGGCGCTGCCAGACCACGCCTTCACCGCGGCGAAAGTACACCGCCACGGCGCGGCCGTAGATCCGGTCCGCATCGACCCAGCCGAAGAAGCGGCCGTCCAGGCTGTTGCCACGGTGATCGCCCAGCACCAGCACCTTGCCGGCAGGTACCCGCAGATCGGCAATGTCCGGGCCTCCGCCATGCGTTAGATCCAGTCGGGCCTGCCGCTTGCCGAACCGTTCCACGTCAGTCATGACAGTCATCTGCAAAGGCTGGCCATTGATGGTCAATCGTCCCTCCTGCAAGCGCACGCGGTCCCCGGCTACTGCGACCACGCGCTTGATCATGCGCACGCCATCGGCCGGGGAAGCGAACACCACCACCTCCCCGCGTTGCGGCACGTTGTCGCCCATCAGCTTCAGCCCGGTGAAAGGCAGGCGCAGGCCGTGCGCCCGCATGTCGACAACCACACGATCACCCGGCTGCAGGGTCGGCTGCATTGAACCGGTTGGCACCACGTAGTGATTTGCCAAGGTGTCGCGTGCAGCCAGGAACAGGCTCAGCAGCATCAGCAGCGGCAAAGCCTCCTTCTTCAGCCACAGCAGCGCTCGCTGGGGCAACGGCGCGCGGGAAGGGGCATGCATTGAGGGCTCCGGAAGATGATGGAAGGGTCCAGCCCCCAGCCTAGACGTACGGCTCTGGGCCATGCATAGGACAAATTCCAGATGTCCTCCCTGGGCGCATGAAGTGCCCATCCGGAGGGCTGTCCGGCCTGGCTCGACGTTACAGCGCGCCGTCCGCATCCAGCATCTGCAACGACCCGATCACCAGCGCCCGCATGCCCTGTTTGAACTCGGTGATCACCTGGCCCTCTTCGTCATCCGCAATCGCGTAGATGGTGTCGGCGCCGGCGATGCAGTAGAACGCGATTGTGGCCAGCAGCCAGCGTGCCTTGTCCATCGGCAGGCCGAAGACTTCGGCCACGTGCGCCTGGTGGGAGGCGATCTTCTCCAGCATCGGCGCGGTCGCCACCGTGCGCCGCAGCAGGTACGGCGGCAGCCCGGGATGCGCCTTCACCACCTCGCACAACGATTCCACGAACACCATCAGATAGCCCTGCAGGCCGCCCGCCGCATCGGCCGAGGCGCGCGGAATCTGCCAGCGCTGGAACACCGCCTCGGCCACCAGGCGCTTCAGCGCCTCCAGGTTGGCCACGCGCTTGTACAGCGCGGCCTGGGTCACCGCCAGTTCGGCGGCCACGTTGGCCATGGTCAGGTTGGGCAGGCCCAGGCGGATGCCGATGTCGGCCAGGCGCTCGGGGGTGATGGTGGGCGGGCGGCCACGGGTCGGCGCCGTTGGATCGGGGTGCGGGCTCATACGGTGCGTGTTCATACCCTGCCGAGGGTGCCAGCAAAGGGACCCTCTTGTCCGCTTCGGTCTATTTAGTTTAATTTACTCAACTAATTCGGAATGCGTCTGGTTCGCACTCATGGCGCCGCCCGAACCGAGCCCCAGGCTCACTTCCCGCCAGGTCCCCACCCAGCCGACAACCCTGCGCTGCGCGCTCTTCCCGTGCTTGCCGAAGGCAGCGCGCCAGGCGCGCTCGCCCTCGCGATTCACAGGACTCTGGCATGACCGTGTACCCCTTCTCCTCTCCACAAACCCGAGCTGCCGCCGCGTCCTGCAGCCAGCCACTCCCACACGGCCTGGCCCGGCGCTACCGCGCATCGGCGCTCGCGCTTGGCCTGATGGCATCGTGCGCCGCGCTGGCCGAAACCGCGCCGTCCACCCTGCCCTCGGTGCAGGTGCAGGAACAGCGCCGGGTCACCGCAGACTATGCCGGCGGTCAGGTGGCCGCCGGCGGCCGTATGGGCCTGCTCGGCGACAAGGATTTCATGGACACGCCGTTCAGTACGGTCAGCTATACCGAGTCCTTCATCCGCGACCGCCAGGCCAAGGACCTGACCGACGTCATCGCCGCCACCGACCCCACCGTCTTCAGCAACGGCGTCACCGGCGCATGGAGCGAGAACTACGCGATCCGCGGCTTCGCCTCCAGCACCAGCGACACCACCTTCAACGGCCTCAGCGGCATGGCGCCGTACTACCGTACCTCGCCGGAGATGTTCGAACGCATCGAGGTGCTGAAAGGCCCCTCCGCGCTGCTCAATGGCATGCCGCCGGGCGGCTCGGTGGGCGGCGCGGTGAACCTGGTGCCCAAGCGCGCTGGCGAGCAGCCGCTGTTGCGGGTCAGCGCCAACTTCGCCTCCGATGCGCAGTTCGGCACCCATGTGGACATGGGCCGTCGGCTCGGCGCCGACAAACAGTTCGGCATCCGCTTCAACGGCGCGTACCGTGATGGCGATGGCGCGGTCGGCAAGCAGCGCAAGAAGGTGCAGCTCGGTTCGCTGGCACTGGACTGGCGCGCCGAGCGTGCGCGGCTGTCGGCCGATCTGTACAGCGCCGATGACCGTGTTGATGGCCCTGCACGTGGCGTCGGCCTGGCGCCCGGCGTCGCCATTCCGCGGCCGCCGCGTGGCGATACGCTGATCAACCCGGACTGGGCCTACGTGGACAGCCAGGACAAGGGCGCGATGCTGCGCGGCGAACTGGACATCAACGATAGCCTGATGGCCTACCTCGCGTACGGCACCAGCAGGACCGACTACCGCTACAACGGCTCGATCAGCGCGCAGATCCTCAACCCGGCGGGTGACTTCACCACCGTGATCGGCCAGCTCGCGTTCGACATCAAGAAGCAATCCGGTGACGCCGGCCTGCGCGGCAGCTTCCGTACCGGCAGCGTGGGCCACCAATGGGCCGCCAACGTGACCCACTATCAGCATACCCAGAACGACTACGGCCGCCGCAGCGTGCCGGGCTGGGACTGGACCACCAACCTGTACAACCCGGTGTGGGGCCCGGCCGCGCCGTTCGTAGCACCACACATCTCGCATACCGAACTGCGGCTGGACAGCATCGGCTTCGCCGACACCTTGTCCTTTGCCGATGAACGTGTGCAGCTGACGCTGGGTGTGCGCCGCCAGCAGGTGGTCAGCGAGACCTTCAACGTGGCCACGGGTGCACGCACCTCACGCTACGACGAGAGCGCCACTACCCCGGCAGCGGCGCTGCTGGTGAAGGCGACCGACACGGTCTCCCTCTACACCAACTACATCGAAGGCCTCAGCCAGGGCGCCACCGCGCCGATGACCGCTGCCAATGCCGGTGAAGTGTTCGCACCGTTCCGCACCAGGCAGAAGGAGCTGGGCCTGAAGCTGGACCTGGGCCGCTTCGCGCACACCTTCAGCGTGTACGAGATCAAGCGGCCGAGCAGCTACACCGACCCGGTCACGAATATCTTCTCGTTTGGCGGCGAGCAACGTAACCGCGGTGTGGAATGGGGCTTCTTCGGCACACCCATCGACGGCGTGCGTCTGCTGGGTGGCGTGGCCTACGTGCAGCCGAAGCTGACCCGCACGGCAGGCGGCGTGAATGAAGGACGCATCGCCACCGCCGTGGCGCAGCGGCAGGCCAAGCTGGGCGTGGAGTGGGATGTGCCTGCGCTGGAAGGCCTGACCCTGACAGGTAATGCCACGTCGATGTCGAAGCAGTACATCAGTGCCGACAACCGCCTGTCGGTGCCGGGGCGCACGTTGTTCGACGTGGGCGCGCGCTACAGCACCACGCTAGCCGGGCGGCCCCTTGCGCTGCGGGCCACCGTGAACAACGTGACCAACAAGTCTTATTGGGGCATGCCGTTACTGTCCAGCCTGGCACTGGGTGCACCGAGGACGGTGCTGCTGTCGGCAACGATGGATTTCTGAGAAGGCATCCACGCATGGCGTGGATCTAATGTGGAGCCGAGCATAGGCTCGGCTCCACAGCAGAAGTTGGGGCCGGATTCCGTTGCCGAGCCAAGAGGATGAGACCCCGATGCAGGCTCACCTACCAGGCCATGCGCAAGCCCACTTGGCCACCCACGTTCCGATAGCCGCGGTCACCGCGCTGCACGCTCACGCCACCCCACGCACCCCAGCGCTGGCCCAGCTTCAGCTCGGCACCGGCCTGCACCTCGTAGCGGTTGCGCGGCACGTCCGCACCCGGCGTGTCACCGTTGAACTGCAACGTGCTGGCGCCGCTGTCACGCAGCCAGTTTACGCTGAGGTAGGGCTGCACCGTGTTGCCCGCTGCAGTCGCATGACCAAACACGCGCACGCCCAGGCGCCCGCTCAGGCCACCGGCATCGGCATGGTCAATCACCGTGCCATTGCTCTCCACGTGGCGATCAGCGCGGAAATCGACATGGCCCAGCTGCAGCTGCGGCTGCACGTACAGCGCGCTGGCGTTGCCCTGCCACACGTTGAAGGTGTAGCCGGTCTCCAGCGACGCACTGGCCATGCGGGAGTCGTAGTGCTCCGGCGCCAGGCCCACGCCCTGCACGCGGTTATCGAAACGGCCGTACTGCAGGGCCGCATCGATGTATGCACCCTGCGTGCCGTCAGCCGCCTGCAACCAGGTGCCGTACACACCTAGCGCGCTGCCACGCACCCGACCCTTGGCGCTGTAGCCGGTCAGATCGGACACTGCGCTGCTGTCGGCACGCCCCGTACCCAACATCACGCCGAATGCAGCGTTGCCTCGGCGAACAAGGTCACTGCCGATCTGCAGCACCGAGGTGTTGCCATCGATCGACAGCTGACCGCCGACCGCGCTGAAGTCCGCCTGCTGCCGGCCCACGAGCGCCCACGCGGCACGGCCTTCATCCAGCGGGACGGTACCGATGCGGTCGTTCATACGATGGGAAAACATGTTGATGGCTGCCGACTGGTTTGCCAAGTACGCACCGGCTTCCGGGCGCAGCAGCCGAGGCGGAGTGATGGGGTCAACCGGATCGATCGGGTCAATCGGCGCACAGCCCGGCAGCGACGGATCGACCTGGCACGGGTCGGGCGTCGTCGGCAGTTCGGAACGCAGGTACCAGTTGCCCTCGCCACCAGCCACACCACCCTTGTGCAGGAAGTACTCATACGTACCGGCCACGGCACGTCCGGCCAGCGTGTAGCGGGCCAGCGACGCGCCATCAACCCGGATCAGTTCGATCCCGTCCAGCGTTTGCGCACCGAGGCCACCGACGTTGTTTACCACCACCTGCGCATCGCCCCGCGCGTCGCCATGCACGTAAAGGCGGTCGATGGCCGAATCGTCCCCCTGCAATGCACCGTTGAACAGGAACGTCGCAGCGGTCGTATCCAGATCACCGGCCACGGTCAACGTGTTGAAACCGCGCCCGTCGGACAGTGCAAGGCCACTGCCGTTGACCTGCAGCGATTCGACCGCAGTATCACCGGTCAACGTCCATTGGCTGCCACTGTCCAGCGAGACGCCGTGCAACCGATCCGAGCGGCCCACCCACAGCGAGCCCTCCGTCAAGTGCACGTGCAGTTCCGACTGCGGCACCCGGCCCGCCGCCAGATCGTCGGGATTAATGACGATGTCGCCCTGCATCCGCGCGCCCTCCGCCAAGGCCACGTCGAAGCGACCGGCCACGGCCGCATCCAGCTGCACGGCGATGCCGTTGCCACCGTACAGCACCGCGCCCTTGCCCAGCGCCAGTCCGGCATCACGCGTGGAACGGATCCAGGCGCCGCCGTGCTGCTGGCTTACCAGCGATCCGCCATCGATCTGCAGGCGGCCGCCATCGTTGACCACTGTCGCCCACGAGCCCTCGCCTTCGGTCAATACGTGGGTGTCGTGCAGCACAACGTCGCCGGTGCCACCGGCCATCACGCCGGTCGCGTCTGTACCGGTGGTACGCACCACCGAGCCGTCCAAACGGATAGTACCGCCCTGTCGCGCAACCACCGCCGAAGCCTGGTCGCCCTCGGTCGTGATCCAGGAACCCACCATGTCTACCGTGGGAGGCGTTGCGCCGACACGGCTGCCATCAGCCAGGAGGGCCGTTGCTCCGTGGCCCGATGCCTGCAACGCACTCTCGTGGACCGTGGCCTTGCCACCTTCCAACCACAGGGCCACACCGGAATCGGCCAGCGCGCTGAGGCTGGAACCGCGCACCTCCAGCGCGTTGTTGCCCGACGAGCGAATACCGTTCCCGCCACTGATGAAACTCGATTCAACCTTGGCCGTATTGCGCTCTCCGGTGATGGAGAGGCCTGTGCCGGATCTGGCGCCTTCTACGCCTGCAGCAGCCTCAAGCCGGCTCTCGCCGACCAGGACGGTATGGTCACTACCCGTTATTGATACTGCATTGCTCCCGCTGGAAGAAACAATGCTGTTTCCAAGGGTGAGCTGGCTTCCGTCGCCGCGGACGTCGACCGCTATGTAGGTAGCGCTCAGCTGGCTGCCGGATACCGTGCCCATGCCACTGTTCAGGTCCAACGCGATGACCCCGCTCAGCTCGCTGCCGGCGATATCCAGCTGCCCCTTGTAGATACGTGCCGCCACGCCGCCTCCAGCATGAATCCGGCTGGCGTAGACCTGTGCCATCCCTCCGTCGGCCAGCGACAGGCCCGCCGGACTGAAGAATTTCTCCTGGTCACTCAAGACGATCTCAACGCCATGCAGCGCCAGCCGCGCACTTTCGCGCACAACAATGCCCCGGGGTTCGAAGAACGACCCCGGTGCAGCCGGTTTTTCAACGATGCGGACATTCCGCAGCACGACCTCCGATGTACCCGTGGCCAGGATGCCGGTGCCCGAATTCCCCTGCAGGTCCACCTGCACGCCCTCCAGCAGCGACGTTCCACCGGTCGCTACGAAGGCCGTGTCGCTGTTCGAGGTGATCTTCCCGCCCCGCATCTGCAGGCTGCCGTCCTGTACCGAGATACCAGCGCCACTGCTTTCGGCCGTCGTGATACCGACGTTCTCGAGGATAACGTCCCCTCCGTCCACCGAAACTCCGGTGCTTCGCAAACCTCCTACCGAAATGTCCATGTTCGAGACATGCACCGATGCCGCGGACCTCGCGGAAATGCCGTGTGCATCGCTGCCATTGGTCTGGATGCTGCCGCCATCCAGCACGATCCGGCTGCCGTCGCCTTCCGCCAGGACCGCTGGACGGCCGCTGCCCGACTGGTACAGGTTCACCGCGCCTGCGGGGACGATGGAACCGCCGTTGAGCGCGTGGAAGAGTGGACGGCTGGAGGCTCGATAGTCACCGGCTGCAGGCGTCTGCTCATCGCCATCGGCGATGACCTGCTGCGCCAGCACCGGGAAGCCGGCGAGCACGCCAGCAAGCAGCCCCAAAGAGGGGACGACACGTTGATTGCGACACATGAAAGCACTCCGACGAAAGGCAATGTCGCAAATGGTCCTTTCTGTCGCGGAGGCCATCCATGCAACTTGTTGCAATCAGGCAGTACAGGGGTCGGCGGGTTCATCTGGCGTTGCGCGGCCCGCATTGCAGACCCGCGCTGGCAGCCAGGAACGCCGCCGGGCGTAGGCCCGGCGCTACAACGATGCTGTTGCTACCAGCGCCGTGCCACGCCCAGCTGTGCGCTCGTCTGGCGGTAGCCGTGATCACCACGCGAGACGTTGAGGCCACCCCAGGCGGACAGGCCGCTCCGGAACTGGATGCGTACCCCACTTCCCACTTCGTAGCGACTGCGCGGTGCAATACCGGCGATTGTCTCGTTGCCGAAACCGAGCTCGGTTCGGCCAGTATCGCGATACCCGTGGGCGGCCAGCCATGGACTGACCACTGCGCCCTGTCCTCCGGCACCCTGCCCCTCCAGGCGCAACCCCAGGCGCCGTGACCACGCGGTACTGGTTGGATGTGCGATCGGGGTGCCGGTTGCCTCCACGTGCAGGTTGCCGCGATCGCGGAACTGGACGATCTGTACATCCGGTTGCAAGGTCAGCACGGTGCCGCCAAGCGTGCCCAGCGGCAGGCGGTAGCCGGCCTGAAGCGATGCCTGGCGTGCACGCGACCGGTAGTGCTCGGGTGCCAGCGCATCACCCTGCACGCGATTGCGGAAGCGCGCATGCACAACTGCAGCATCCACATAAGCGGCCTCACCCTGCCAACCGGCGTACACGCCGAGGGCATTGGACTGCACCCGGCCGCGGGCGGCATAGCCGGTCAGGGACGAGCGCGACTGCGCATCGGCACGCCCGGACGACAGCAGCACGCCAGCGCGGCCACGCCCGGCGTCGAACACGCCCAGGTCGGCGCCCAGCTGCAGGCTGTTCCACTGCGCGGATTGCTGCAGCTGATCCACCAGTCCCGGCAGCTGCGCCTGACCACTCTCGACCCGGGTCCACCCGCGTACGCCCTCCCGCCCCTCATTCGTGGCCAGAGGCTGGCGTGGCTGCAGCAGCGCCTGTCGCACCCACCGGTTGGCCAGATAGGCACCCGCTTCCGGTCGCAGCACGCCTGCCGGGTCAGGCAGCGATGGAACTTCCGGGGTTGGATCAGGCCCCGGCTCCGGTGTCGGCTCCGGTGCCGGATCGGGACCAGGAACTGGATCGACGCCGCAGCCGGGCAGAGCCGGATCGTCATCGCATGGGTCAACGGCGGTCAACTGCGAGCGCAGGTACCAGTCACCATCGGCGTTATCGCGATGCAGGAAGTACTCATACATGCCGCCGACCGCACGACCGGACAGGGCCAGCGTCGCCAGCGACTGCCCGCCCACGGTGATCAAGGGGATCCCCTTGTCGGTTGCGGCCCCGTCGCCAACGCCGACCACCGAGACCGTGCCGTTGCCCAGGAAATCGCCCTGGACGTCGAAGCGATCACTGGCCGCGGCGTCACCGCCAAGCACCGTATCCAGGCGCAGGTGACCGTCATCAAGAAGCAGATCGCCGCGCACGACGAAGCGATCACCTGCATGGCCGTTGGCCAGCGACACCTCGCTGCGCTGCACACTCAACTGATCGACCATGGCGTTGCCGTCCACCTGCCAGACGCTGCGCTCGCGCAATGCGACATCGAGCCGGCCAACATCCGCGACGCGGGCGCCCCCCCGCATCAGGCTGCCCTGCAGCTGGACATCGGCCGCGGCGAAGCGGCCGATATCGAACAGTGCACCGCGCTCGTTCGCAAGTACGCTGCCCGCCTGCGCGCGCAGCTGCACCCGGGTATCGGGTGCCTCCAGGACGATCGCCGCAGCCCCTCCGCCAAGCAGCTTGGATGCGTGCAGGTTCACCCGCACCTGACCATGCCCAACCGCCATGCGCAGCGCCGCGTCGCTGCCCTCTGCCACGCTGTTGACCATCTCCAATCGATTGGCATCGCCATCGAGGAAGCGCACTGCATCGCCCTGCAGCGCCTGTACCTGGCTGTCCTGCAGCATCAGTTCGGCGCCCATGCCTGCACGGCCCGCGTCAGCGCCGCGATAGCCTGCAACGATGCCATTGCTACCATTGCCCTCAACGCGAACCTGCACACCGTACAGCTGGGCACGACCCACGTAGGCGTACGACGGGCCTCCGAAACCAATGTGACCCGACTCGACGTAGAGCCCCGTACTGTCTTCCCCCGCTGTGCGAATGCTGCCGCCCTGCATGGCCACATCCGATCGATAGTTCCAGAGGCCGAACGCCCTGTCACCCTGGGTCGCGATGTCCACGTTGCGCAGCTGCAGCCACGCACTGGGATTGAGCGCGACGCCCGCACTATCCTGGCCCTGCGTGAAGATCGAGCTGTCGATCACGGTGGTCGTATTCGCCTTGGCGATGAATCCTGACGCGTCCGGCGAAATATTGCCTACGTACAGCCCCGTCGAAGCCTCGCCGGAGGTCCGCAGGTGCGACCGGCTGATCCTTGCGCCGTCCACATGGTTGCTGGTCATCACCAAGGCGTCGGACATCGTCCCTGCAGTCTCGACCAGGCTGTCTTCCATCACCAGATAACCACGCTGATTGATATCCATCTCCACGCCTGGCCAGCGATCGCGACTGCCGATCACGGTGGCGTCGTAGACCTCCAGCGACCGATCGAACCAGAGATCGTGGGCCGCGATTTCAACGCCACACAGGTAGGACACCTCTACAGCAGGATCACCCGGATCAGCCGGGCGCGGAATGCTCGGGCAGGGCACGCCGGGAGGAGCGGCGGCAACCGATGCTGCGGGTAGAACCAGGGCCAGCATCAATGCTGCCGCCAGAGGCTGTCGGGTGAGGTTGTTCATGGCGTCCAGGAATCGAAAGGTGGTATAGGCAGGAACTTTCGCCCCGTACGCCACCGAATGCCATGCAACTTGTTGCAAATCCATCCGCAGTACGAAAGCTGCAACCAGCCAAACAAGACATGCGCCATCGCGATTGTCTTTTCTCGCAGTACGCCCGCACAGCGCTGTTCCTGTAGCGCTGAGCCATGCAAGGTTCCGTCTGGTCCGAGGAGCCGAGCGCGGGCACGGCTCTACGGATCGTCAGGCAATCCGCGATCGGCATCCACGCAGGGCGTAGATCTACAAAAGCGCACTGTCGGGTTCGTACGAATCCGATAGTGTCCTTCCCGGCCGGACTCCACCATCGGCGTGACCCTCCTCACGCGGTGGTGCCATGCGCCTTCCAGCCTTTCCTTCGTTCACCACGTCGTTGCGACATGTGCTGCTCGCAACACTCCTTCTCGTACCCTCGCTGGCAACCGCCGCCTCGATCTGTGTCATGCGCTCGGGTGAGCGCCTGCTGCTGGTGCAGGATGTCACCTCGCGCTGGCAGCTGCCTGGCGGAACGGCAGAACACGGTGAATTGCCGCAACAGACCGCTGCCCGCGAAGCGCTGGAAGAAACCGGGCTTGCCGTCGCCACCACCGACCTGCTGGACGACAAGTTGGGTGTGCATGTATTCGCCTGCCGTGCCCTCGAACCCGTCCAGGTGCACGGCAATGCGGTGAATGTGCTGGATGCGCCGCACCTCGGGCGGGAGATCATCCAGGCGCGCTGGGTCAGCCGCGACGAGGTGCGTACACTGCGCACGCGTTTCCCGCAGCAGTTGGAGCGCGCGTATCAGCGGCTGCACGCAGTAGCCGAGAGTGAAGTACGCCCCGTCGCGCGCTTCGGGGCCGCCTCGGCCTTCCGCCAAGCGGAACTGGATTGCGTGCAGCGCACCCAGCAGTGGCCGGTGCGCGGGCTGGCGATGATTGGCAACGTCCTGGGCGAATTCTGGTTCTATCTGCTGGCAATGCCCGTGTTGTGGGTTGCGTTCGGCGCGCAGGCATCCCGCCTGATGCTGATGGCGTTGATGGTGGTCACGCTGGCCGTGCAGAGCATCAAGGTCTTCGCACCGGTGCCACGCCCCTTCAGCTTCGACGCCACGCTCAGCCTGGCCGGTGCCGCCGGCCCTTCCCTGCCCAGCGGACACACCACCAGCGCCACCTGCTTCTTCGTGCTGGTCGCGCTGTGGTTGTTGGCACGCCAACACATCACCGGAAGGTTCAAACGCTCGGCAGTGCTGGGTATCGCGCTGCTGGCCGGGGTGATCGCTGGAATGGCCCGGGTCTGGCTGGGGGTTCACTATTGGAGCGATGTTGCTGCAGGGTTGCTGTTGGGTAGTGCGATCGCGGCGGGAATCCATGCGCTGGGGACATCGCTGGCACGCCACGAACACCCGGCGGTGCGCGAGCGGATCTGCTGGGCTGCCATTGCCTGCGTCAGCCTGGCCGTGGGTGTGGCCTGGCAGGCCCTGCCGCTGCTATTGCCGTTCTGCGTAGCAGCCGCCTGCGCGGTGCTGCCGCGTGCAACCCGGGAGCGAGCGTCGATGGGCTCGGCAGCATGGCTGCTGGCCGGCCTGCTGGTGCTGGGTGGCGTATGCCTGCCGATGGCACAGCGCGCCGAACCGTTCGTGCTTGCGGCCGGCCTGCAGGCGCTGGACTACGTGGGGCTGGGCGCGTGGGTGGCGTGGGGTGCCAGTGCGGCTGCCGCGTGGTGGCCGCTGAGGTACCCGCGGTAGCGTCCACGCATGGCGCCGAGCCATGCTCGGCTGCGTTTTGTCCGGCTCTATATGAACAGCATCCGCGCATGGCGTGGATCTACTCGGGGTGCAGCCGGAAGATGGCGTGGTTGGTCAGCGCCAGCGCGGCCAGCTTCAGCCCTTCCATCACGCGGTCGCCCACGTAGTGCTCCGGGCCGCCGTTCTGGCGGGCGCGCTCGGCGGCCAGCAGGATCTCGTTGATGATGCGCAGGCCGGCCAGGGCGCCATCGCTGTCGGCCAGCGCCAGGCAACGGCCCGGCAGCTGGTGACGCTCGGGCCAAGGCTGGCCGTCCGCGGCCACGCCGCGGCCGATCTGGTGCAGCAGCGCGATCAGGTTGTTGGGGTCGGGCGTTGCGCTCGCTTCCTCGCCTTCATCGGCGTTGGCCGGGGCGTACTGGGTGCGCAGAGGGGGAATGTCCGAAGGGTTCATGGCAAGTCTCCGTACAAGGCTACGGTGCCACCGCCCTTAACAAAGGCGGCGGACGGTACGTGGCTGGAAATCCGGCGGTCGCGTAAGCACTAACCGGCAGGTGGGCTATCGCCCACCTCCACGCACCGCCCGCCATAAAGCACGGGCGAATTGCCAGCCGGCACCGCACAAAGCGGCGCCGGCTGGCGTGCGCAAACTACACGCGACCAACGGGGTTTCCAGGCCCCGGCCACCCTTTTCCGGCGGCACCCCATCATGTGCACAACGGGGTGGCAGGCGCCAACAACCCACGTGCAAAGACAGCAACGTTCACGCAGTGGCAGCATTGTCGCATATCGACAATCGAGCCGAAATTCAACAACTTGCACCATGCCGATGGCGCCTGGCTTCACCTGCATCGGCACCATGCGTTCCTTGACCGCATCCGGCTTTCAAGACGCGCGACACGCCAGTTCCGACATTACGCAAGCAGATGTGCAATCAACGCCAGCACCGCCAGATGTCCCACGTAGTACCCGTAGAACACCCACCGCCAGCGCGGCAGTGGCCATGTCACCCGCGCGGCCAGCAGCACCACCGGTACGGCCAGCAATGCCCAGCCGTTGTGGTTCGCCCAGCACACCGCTGCGAGCCCGACCAGCAGCAGCCACCACGCGCGATGCCGGAACGCGATCCATCCCAGCAGCACGCAGCCGACACCCGCCCACTGGTAATCCACGAACATCGGCAGCACGCCGGCAGCCAGCAACAGCTGAACGGGCCGATGGTTCGCCAGCGCATGAACGGCCACCGCAGCCAGGGCAAAGGTCAGCAGGATGTTGAGCGGCAGCCAGGAACCAAACGCGAATGCGTGCACTGGCTGCGCGATCAGCCCCCACAGCGCGAGCCGACGCATCGACTTGCGCAGGTCGGCCCCGGGCTGGGCCAGGTTGCAGGCCATCACCAGCGCGAACAGCGGGAAGGCAATGCGCCCCAGTTCGCTGACCACCGGTACGTAGCCGCCAAAGACCACCTTGGCCACGTGATCACCGGTCATGGCCAGCAGTGCGATCCACTTCAGCAGCTCGCGCGCGCCGCTGCCAAGGGTGAAGTTGAAGGTTGACGTCCCGGTCGTGGTCGCTTGCATCGCGGAAGCTTATGCGCATCGGCCAACCCATTTCCAGCGCCGCGCAGGAGTCCGTCGCTGCAGCCCGCAGGTGGCGGCGCTATGCTGGCCGCCCCAGCTTGTGAGACACCTGCCATGCGTACCCTGTACCCCGCCATCGAACCCTACCGCGAGTTCACCCTGCCGGTGAGCGATCTGCACACGCTGCATGTCGAAGAGTGCGGCACACCGGACGGAATTCCGGTGGTGTACCTGCACGGCGGCCCAGGCGCGGGCATTTCACCCACCCATCGCCGTTTCTTCGATCCGGCACGCTACCGCATTGTGTTGATCGACCAGCGTGGCAGCGGCCGCTCCACCCCGTTCGGCGAGCTGCGCGACAACACCACGCAGGACCTGGTGGCCGACATCGAGAAGGTGCGTGAGCACCTGGGCATCGAGCGTTGGCTGGTCTATGGCGGCTCCTGGGGGTCGACCCTGTCACTGGCCTACGCACAGGCACATCCCGAGCGCGCCACCGGCCTGATCGTGCGCGGCGTATTCCTCGGCCGCGAAATGGAAAACCGCTGGTTCGCCGAAGCCAACGGCGGTGCGCGCTGGATCTTCCCGGAGCGCTGGGACCGCTATGAGGCCTACATTCCGGAAGCCGAGCGCGGCGACATGATCGCAGCCTACTGGAGCCGCATGGACAGCCCGGATGTGGCGATCCGGATCGAAGCCGCGCAGGCCTGGCTGGGCTGGGAGGACAACGCGGCCACCCTGCAGCACGACGTGGATGCGCAATCCACCGACGACCCGCTGGACACATTGGCAAAGGCCCGCATTGAAGCGCATTACTTCCGCAACAGCATCTTCCTGGAGCCGGACCAGCTGCTGCGCGATATCGATCACATCCGCCACCTGCCCTGCGTGATCGTGCAGGGGCGCTACGACATCATCTGCCCGCCGCGCAGTGCGTGGGATCTGGCCAAGGCCTGGCCGGAAGCCCGGCTGGAGATGGTGACCTCCGGCCACAGCGCGAACGAGCCGGCCACGGTGGATGCGCTGGTGCGGGCCACGGACGCCTTTGCCGACCGTTTCTGAGCAGATGGTAGTGCCGGCCGCTGGCCGGCATCCCACCGTTCGAGGGTAGCTTCGACTCCGCGCAATCGCTGCTGCGCGGCCAGGTGAATGGCGACCCACCGGCAACGGTCCACGGCCCCATTCTTCGCAGCCCGCTTACAGCTCCGCGCAGAAGATCCGGCGGTGACCACCGCACCGGTGGTTCGCCCTTTCCCCAGGAGCACGCCATGACCGGTTATCGCTGCCTTCCCATCGCTCTCTCGCTATCTGCGGGCCTGCTGCTGGGCGCCTGTTCCAATCCCCAGGAGGCCAGCAAGGCCACCGCCGCCGAGGACGTGACAGAAGTAAGGCTCATCCCTGCCTACGAATCGCTGGACAAGGACAAGGACGGCATCGTCACCCTGGCGGAAGTCGATGCGGTAGCACCGGACTGGGCCGAACGGCTGCATGCCTGCGATACCGACCGTGACAAGACGTTGACCCGTGGCGAGTACGACGTGTGCAAGCAGACCAGCGCTTCGCATTGATCCATCACTGAACCCTCGATTGGCGCTGTGCATGCCCGGCTATACCAAGGTATAGCCGGGCTAACCCACGAGTCTCTAGGCCTGTCCCATTCAGGGGCGGACAATAGCACCACTGGCCAGGGCAACCCTGGCTGCCAACTTCCCCTCATGGAGACGCAGATGGACCCCGACCCTGCCGGGTGCGCCGCACCCCGGATCACCGCCTGTTGCCTGTTCCTGGCGCCTGCCCGCCGGTCCCTGCCTGCCTGAGTGACGGGGGACCGCCAGGCGCCGCCTGCCTGGAGATCGCCCCCATGTCCTACAAGATCCTCTACATCACCCTGCGCCGCCTGATCGGCGAGCGCGATGTTGCCGCCCTGCGCAGCCAGCTGCTGCAATACGGCCCGGTCATGTTTGCCCGTTCGCTGTCGCTCGGTTCGCCGCGCGTGGTGGCCGACGCCTTGTCGCTGCTGCCGATCAGCGAGCGCATCACTGTGCTGCGTCATCTGCCCTATCCCCTGCGCGATGCGATGAAGCCGCTGTGCATCGGTGGCAGCCAGCGGCTGCACATGCAGCCATGGTCACCGGCGGTGCTGGCGATGCGCCACGCCTGATCTGTGTCACCCATTCCGTTCGTGTTCCGGCTGCGGCCGGCTCTGACATTCGAGGAGCGTCCCATGAGCCTGCTCAACGCCTGGTTCAACGCCTTCCTGCGCAGCCGTCGCGCAGGCAACCTGTTCCGCCGCCGCGCGATGCCCGAAGTCGGGTTTGGTCCGGGCAGCGCCGAAGCGGCGCCGTTCGCGCTCACCACCGGCCTGGTCACGCTCGCCCAGCAGGACGAAGCCGAGCTGCTGGCCACGCTGGGCTCGCATGCCGATGGCCTCAGTCCCCATGAGGCCGAGGAGCGACTGTCCACGCTCGGCCCCAATGAGGTGGATCACGAGAAGCCGCTGCCGTGGTGGCGCCACCTGTGGCAGTGCTACCGCAATCCGTTCAACCTGCTGCTGACCGTGCTGGCGGCGGTGTCCTGGCTGACCGAGGACATCAAGGCGACGATCGTCATCGGTGCGATGGTGCTGCTGTCCACGCTGATCCGCTTCGTGCAGGAGGGTCGTTCGAACCGAGCGGCCGAGCGGCTGAAGGCACTGGTCGGCAACACTGCGCGCGTGCTGCGCCGCAATCCCGGCACCGAAGCTGCGGATGTGGCAGACCAGTACTTCGGCGCGCGCCTGCACAGCCGTCGCCCTGCACGCCTGCTGGACCTGCCGATCCGTGAACTGGTGCCCGGCGACCACATCGTGCTGTCGGCAGGCGACATGATTCCGGCCGATTGCCGCGTGCTGAACGCCAAGGACCTGTTCGTGGCGCAGGCGGCGATGACCGGCGAGTCGCTGCCGGTGGAGAAATTCGCGCACCCGGGCGATGGCCTGGCCGGCCTGCTGGAACAGCACAACCTGCTGTTCATGGGTACCAACGTGGTGTCCGGTACGGCCACCGCCATTGTGCTGGCCACCGGTAACCGCACCTACTTCGGCACCCTGGCCCAGCGCAGCACCGCCACCGACCGTGCGCCCACCGCATTCCAGGCCGGCGTCAACAGTGTCAGCTGGCTGCTGATCCGCTTCGCGCTGGTGATGGTGCCGTTCGTGCTGCTGATCAACGGCTGGACCAAGGGCGACTGGACCGAGGCGTTCCTGTTCGCGCTGTCGGTGGCGGTGGGCCTGACGCCGGAAATGCTGCCGATGATCGTCACTTCCACCCTGGCCAAGGGCGCGGTGCTGCTGTCGCGGCGCAAGGTGATCGTCAAGCGCCTGGATGCCATCCAGAACTTCGGCGCGATGGAAGTGCTGTGCACCGACAAGACCGGCACCCTCACCCAGGACAGGATCGCGCTGGAGCGCCACACCGATGTGTTCGGCCACGATTCGGAAGACGTACTGAAGTTCGCTTACCTCAACAGCCACTTCCAGACCGGGCTGATCAACCTGCTGGACCGTGCGGTACTGGAGCACGTGGAGCTGCAGAGCTCGCTGCGGCTGTCGCAGGACTACCACAAGGTGGATGAGATCCCGTTCGACTTCGAGCGCCGCCGCATGTCGGTGGTGGTCTCCGAGCGCGAGGACCACCACGAGCTGATCTGCAAGGGAGCCGTGGAAGAGATGCTGGCAGTCTGCAGCACCGTGCGTGAGAACGGCCAGGACATGCCGCTGGACGAGCGTCGCCTGGCGCGGGTGCGGCAGACCACCGAGGAACTGAACGAACAGGGCCTGCGCGTGGTTGCGGTGGCGATGAAGGAGACCGCGGCCAGCCAGACCACCTATTCGCAGGCCGACGAATGTAGCCTGACCCTGATCGGCTACGTGGCGTTCCTCGACCCGCCGAAGGAATCGGCCGCGCAGGCGCTGCAGGCGCTTGCCGCGCATGGCGTGGAGGTCAAGGTCTTCACCGGCGACAACGAACTGGTGACCGCGCGTGTCTGCGCGCAGGTGGGGCTGGACGCCGACACCATCCTGACCGGGCCGCAGATCGAGCGCATGGATGACGGCGCGCTGTCGCGGGCGCTGCACCACCATTGCGTGTTCGCCCGGCTGACGCCGCTGCACAAGGAGCGCCTGGTGCGCGAGCTGCGTGCTCAGGGCAAGGTGGTCGGCTTCCTCGGCGACGGCATCAATGATGCACCGGCGCTGCGCGCAGCCGATATCGGCATCAGCGTGGACAGTGCGGTGGACATCGCCAAGGAGGCCGCCGACATCATCCTGCTGGAAAAGAACCTGATGGTGCTGGAGGAAGGCGTCATCCAGGGCCGGCGCACGTTCAACAACATGCTGAAGTACATCCGCATGACCGCCAGCTCCAACTTCGGCAATGTGTTCTCGGTGCTGGTGGCCTCGGCCTTCCTGCCGTTCCTGCCGATGCTGCCGCTGCAGCTGCTGGTGCAGAACCTGCTGTACGACATCTCGCAGATCGCCATTCCGTTCGACAACGTGGACGAGGAGCTGGTGCGCAAGCCGCTGAAGTGGAACCCGGCGGACATCGGCCGCTTCATGGTGTTCTTCGGGCCGATCAGCTCGATCTTCGACCTGAGCTGCTTCGCGCTGATGTGGTACGTGTTCGATGCACGCACGCCGGCCGACCAGGGCCTGTTCCAGTCCGGCTGGTTCGTGGTCGGCCTGCTGACCCAGACCCTAATCGTGCACATGATCCGCACGCCGAAGCTGCCGTTCCTGCAGAGCATCGCCGCGCCGCCACTGCTGCTGATGACCGGCCTGATCATGGCCATTGGCGTGGCCCTGCCGATGAGCCCGCTGGCCGGCTACTTCAAGCTGCAGGCGCTGCCGGCCGGCTACTGGCCGTTCCTGGTGGCGATCCTGTTCGGCTACGCGGTGCTGACCACTGCGCTGAAGCGGTTCTACATCCGTCGTTACGGCTGGCAGTAAGCGCCCGCCGCTTTGTCCAGGGAGAAACACAATGGACATCAATCCGAACCTGCCGGCGTTCGACGCCGGTGCCACGCTCAGCTCGCTGATCAGCCTGTCGGTGGCGTTCGTGCTGGGCACGGTCATCGGCCTGGAACGCCAGCTGCGGCAACGCACCGCGGGCCTGCGTACCAACACGCTGGTGGCGGTGGGAGCGGCGGTGTTCGTCGATCTGGCCGTGCGCTTCCATGACCTGTACGGCGGTCCACCGTCACCGCTGCATGTGGTGGCCTATGTGATCTCCGGCGTCGGCTTCCTTGGTGCCGGCGCGATCATGAAGGACGGCGCGCAAGTGTCCGGCCTGAACACCGCCGCCACCCTGTGGGGATCGGCGGCGGTGGGAGCATGTGCCGGTATCAAGCTGCTGCCCGAAGCAGTGCTTGCCGCGGTGTTCGTGCTGGCCGCCAACACCCTGCTGCGGCCGGTGGTGAACCGCATCCAGCGGCAGCCGCTGCCGGAAGCGTTCAGCGAGGCAACCTATGCGATCAACGTGGTCTGCCAGCGCGAGCAGCAGGCCGAGGTACTGGACCAGCTGTTGCTGCTGCTTGAGCAGGCGCAGTACCCGGTGCGCGCGGTGAACCAGCGCCCGTTCGGCGAGCGCGACGTGGAAATCGAAGCGGTGCTGTATGCCACCACGGTGGATGCCGGCGAACTGGATGCGGTACTGGCGACGCTGGCGACCACGCCCGGCGTGCTGCAGGGGTTCTGGAACGCCAGCCTGGAGGAGTAGTGCCGGCGGCTGGCCGGCAACCTGATGATCTCCGGAAGCACCCTGCAGATGCCGGCCAGCGGCCGGCACTACCAGGCATCGCTTTGACCGGTGCCGACCAAGGCCGGTATCCACCGATGGCGGCTTTGCTATCCTTTCACCCCACGCCAGGGAGCTTCCCCGATGCCATCGCTGTCGCCCCGCCGCCCACTGGTGCTGCTGGCCCTGATCGTCGTGATGGCGGCGATCTTCCTGATCGACACCGTCACCGATTACGCAGTTGCCGCTGCCTGCTTCTACGCGGCGGTCATCCTGGCCGCATCGCGCGTGCTGGGCGCACGCGGGTTGATCACCCTGGCCATTACCTGCATCGCGCTGACCGGGCTGAGCTTCTTCCTGACCCGCTTCGGCACCTATCGCATCGGCCTGGTCAATTCGGTCATTGGCATGCTGGTGATCGGCATCACCACCTACCTTGCCCTGAACATGGAAGCGGCCAAGGCCGCCGTGCAGGAAGCACAGGGCCGCCTGCTGCGCGTGGCGCGCGCCTCCACCGTGGGCGAGCTCACCACCTCCATCGCGCATGAAGTGAACCAGCCGCTGGCGGCCATCGCCAGCAGCGCCGAAGCCTGCCAGCGTTGGCTCGCGCAGGACCCACCGAACGTGGACAAGGCCCGGCAGACCGTGGCCCGCATCCTGGCCGATGCACATCGTGCCGGTGACGTGATCGCCCGCATCCGCGGCCTGACCCAGGGCGCGGCACCGCAGCGACGCGCCTTCGATCTGAACGAGGCGGTGGCGGAAATGCTGGCGCTGTCGCGCAGCGAGCTGGACCGGCATGGCGTGGCCGTGGCGCTGCTGCTGGACGCCGAACTGCCACCGGTGCAGGCCGACCGCGTGCAGGTGCAGCAGGTGATCGGCAACCTGATCCTCAATGCGGTGGACGCGATGGAGACCGTGCCCACCGCCGACCGGCGCTTGTCCCTGCTGACCCGGCGCGACGGCCAGCGGGTCAGCCTCAGCGTCCGTGATCGCGGTGTCGGCCTGCCCGCCGACCATCCCGAACGCGTCTTCGATGCCTTCTGGACCACCAAGTCGCACGGTCTGGGGCTGGGTCTCAGCCTGAGCCGCTCGATGATCGAAGCCAACGACGGCCAGATCCGTGCCGAACGACCGGCAGGCGGCGGTGCCTGCTTTGTGTTCGACCTGCCCATTGCCACGGACGCCCACCATGCGTAAGCCCACTGCCGCCAACCCCGATCCGGCACCCATCGTCTATGTGGTCGACGACGATCCGTCGGTGCGCGCGGCACTGGAAGACCTGCTGGCCTCGATGGGCCTGCAGGTGCGGGCCTTCGCCTCCACCCAGGCCTTCCTCGAACACGCGCTGGAAGACGCACCGGCATGTCTCGTGCTGGACGTGCGCATGCCCGGCCAGAGCGGTCTTGAATTCCATCGCACGATGGGCAGCCACGGCCTGCAGCTGCCGGTGGTGTTCATCACCGGCCACGGCGACATCGCGATGGGCGTCAACGCGATCAAGGACGGCGCCATCGAATTCCTCACCAAGCCCTTCCGTGATCAGGAACTGCTCGATGCCATCCACAAGGGCATCGAGATCGACCGCCAGCGCCGCCGCGAGGGCGAGGCACTCGGCGCGCTGCAGCTGCGCTGGGACACCCTCAATGCCGGCGAGCGCGAGGTGGTCGATGGCGTGGTGCGCGGCCGCCTCAACAAGCAGATCGCCGGTGACCTGGGCGTCAGCGAGATCACGGTGAAGGTGCGCCGTGCGCAGGTGATGCGCAAGATGGGCGCACGCACCCTGGTTGACCTGGTGCGCATGTACGACCGCCTGCAGGCGGGTACGCCATGAACGTCCACGTCGCGCTGCTGCGCGCGGTCAACGTCGGCGGCACCGGCAAGCTGCCGATGCGCGAACTGGTGGCGATGTGCGAGGACGCAGGCTTCGCCGATGTCCGCACCTACATCGCCAGCGGCAATGTGGTGTTCCGCAGCGGGCTTGATGAATCCACCGTACGGGAGGCCCTCGCCCAACGGCTGCAGGCGTACGCCGGCAAGCCGGTGGGCGTGCTGGTGCGCTCGGCCAACGAGATCGTAGGCGTGGTGGCACGCAACCCGTTTGCGCAGGCCGCCGGCAACCGTGTGGTCGCGCTGTTCCTCGACGGCAGCCTGCCTGCCGATCCGCTGGACGGCGTGACCGGCCGGCGCGATGAACAGCTCGCACTCGGCACGCGCGAGATCTTCATCCACTACGGTGCCGGCATGGCCGACTCGCGCTTGCGTATTCCCGGTTCGGCACAGGGCACGGCACGCAATCTCAACACCGTCGCCCGGCTCGCGGCGATGGCAGCGGAACTGCGCTAGCGCTCTTCCGGCAGGCTGTACAGGAGCCGGTAGTCATGGCGACCCTCGCTGATGGTGATCTCCAGCGTGCCGACCAGGCCCAGCAAGCCGTCACTGCCGGAATCAGGCACCACCACCACGCTCAGCTGTGGCGTGCCACGGGTCATCAACCCATTGTGCTGCAGGGTGAACGCGCCGTGGCGCCCGGCCAGCGTGGCCGTCACCCGCTCCATCCCCACGTAGCCGGCCGAGCCCTGCACCGGTGTGCGGAAGGCCAGCATCTGGCCGACGCTGCTGCCGTGCAGGTCGCCGGCAAAGGTCTTGTTGATCGACATCACCGCGATCGGGCCGTCATTGCCACCGATCGCTCGCAGATCCACTTCAAACGTACCGTGTGCTTCACCCTGCATCCTGCTCTCCCCTCTGGTCGCTTGAACGCTGCTACTTCTTCGTGGCCAGCACGATCACCCCGGTCAGCACCAGGCCGATGCCGCTCCACTCCCGCAGGCTGGGCCGCTCGCCCAGCAGAAGATAGGCCAGCACGATCACCAGTACCACGCTGAACTTGTCCACCACCGCCACCTTGGCCAGCTCACCGCTCTGCAATGCGCGGAAGTAGAACAGCCACGACGCTCCGGTGGCCAGCGCCGACAGCACCAGGAACAGCCGGGTGCGCCCCGGCAGCAGCAACGGGTTGGACCATTTGCCGGTGACCACCACCAGCGGCAGGACTACCGCTGCCACCACCAGGGTGCGCATGGCCATGGCCAGGTCCGAGTCGACGCCCTTGACGCCGACTTTGGCGAACAGCGCGGTCATCGCCGCGAAGGCGGCAGACAGTCCAGCCCATATCAACCACTGCGGTACGTTCTGCACGAAGCCCTCGCTTGCCGGAACGGATGAGCGTGCGCCAACGCTACTCCACCCTGCCATCGGTGGGGCTTCACCTGCCCATCACCACCGCTACAATGGGTGAGGAATCGCCAGGGGGGCGATCTGCAGGGAATGCGCCATGCGTGAACAGGACACCACCCTCGCCCTTGCCGGGCCGTCGTCCCTTGACCGGGCCCGCCTGCCGTGCACCGCACGGCTGCTGCTTCCCCTCCCCTTCGTTTCGCAGCAACCTGCCCGTTCCGCATGGCAGGTTCCTCATCGCTTGCCCTGACCGGAGCCGTCGAAATGCCCGAGAACACCCTCCTTGCCACGCCGGCCGTCACCGCGCCGATCAAGTACCTCGACCGCGCCATGGCCACGCTGCGCAGCCTGGGCCTGGCCGCCCCCCAGGACAACAACGCACCGGCCATCGCGCTGGTCTCGCAGCTGTCCACCCTCGACCAGGGCCGCGTGGTGGCCATTGCCCGCGTGCTGCAGCAGTCCGGCCATTTCAATGCCGTGATGCGTGATGAAATCAGCTCGGCCAAGGTGTCCGACCGCTATACCGAGATCATCCGCGCCTTCGACAGCATCCGTGATGACGCCAGCACCATGGTCGAGCAGGTGCGTGACGGCAAGATCGACATGGGCGAGCGCCTGCAGAACCTGTGGATGAAGGTCACCCGCGGCGACATTCCGAGTCGGTTCGAGAAGATCCGCCGTACGTTCCTGGACGTCAGCCGCGATTCGGCCGAGCAGCTGCAGCGTGAGTCGCGAGTGCTGGAGATGTACGGCGACTTCCGCCTGTCGATCAAGGATGCCGAGATCCAGGCCCATGAGCTGTTGAAGCTGCAGGAGCAGGCGCTGGCCGATGCGCGCGAGGCGCTGAAGCAGGCGCAGCAGCGCGTGGAATCGGCCGACCCGTCCGCCGATGCCGCCGACACCGGCCGCCTGGTCATGGCCCGCGACGAGGCCCTGCGCAACAACCAGGCCGAGGAGTCGCGCTACCAGCTGGCCAAGGACCTGGCCGAGAACCTGCAGGTGAACTACGCCACCTCCGAGGCGATCATGCTGCGCGTGGACCAGTCGCATGAGGTCAAGCGCCGCGTCAACGAGCGCTCGGTGGTGTTCTTCTCCACCAATGAGACCAGCTTCACCGCCTTGAACCTGGCATTCACCACGCAGATGGGCCTGCATGAGTCCACGCAGGCGCTCAATGCGATGACCGAGGGCACCTCAAAGGGCCTGGAAGCGGTGGCCAACATTGGCGACGACGTGCTGCACGAGGGCCTGAAGGCCGGCTACGGCGCCACCATCGGCGTCGATTCGGTGCGCAAGCTGGTCGATGCGGTGGTGCGCTTCCAGGAGACCTCGCTGCAGGAGATCGAGCAGCTGCGTGGACAGGCCACGCGCGATTCGGCGGAGATCGCCGAGTATGTCGAACAGGGCAAGCAGCGTTTCGCTGCCCTGCTGCAGGCACCGCCGAGCCCGGAGTCGCGCTGAGGTGAGTGCGACGATGGCCCCTGCCGAGCTGCAGGATGCGCTGCTGACCATGGATGTGGTCGACCAGCTGCGTTACCGCAATGCCGAAATGAAGGCGCTGGCCGACAGCGGCCATGACAAGGCGACGCTGAAGCAGCGCCTGCTTGAGTTGTACCGCTCGCAGGGCATCGAGGTCTCCGACGAGATCCTCGAGGCCGGCATCCAGGCCCAGCGTGAGCAGCGCTACCTCTACACCGCGCCGCGAGGCTGGAAGGCCTGGCTGGCGCGGCGCTGGATCGACCGCAGCCGGCTGCTGAAATGGGCGCTGATGGTAGCCTTGGTGCTGCTGATGCTCGGTGTCCTGCTGGTGATGGCGCGCAGCTTCGGCGCGTTCGTGCACGAGAGCAACGTGCAGAAGAACGTGCAGCTGCTGAACGACAAGGTGGCCGCGCAGCAACAGGAGGCTGCCGCAGCGCGCGCCCTGCTGGCCTCACAGGAACAGGCCCTGCAGGGACTGCTGCCACGTGCCACCGCCAGCGGCGAGCGCCTGCAGCCGCTGACCGAAGGTGCACAGACCGCGCTGGCCGAAGCACAGCGGCGCTTTGCCGACGTTCCCGCCGCGATGGCAACGCTGCCGACCCTTGTGCGCAAAGACAAGCTCACCCGGCTCAGCAGCGGTGGCAGCGCCACCGGCGAGCAGGCGGCCGCGCAGGTGGAACAGCACCGACTGGCAGCGGCGCAACTGCTGGCGCAGGCCAAGGACACCCTGCCTCCGCTGACCGAGCGGGTGAACACCCTCGGCCAGGCGATCGAGGCCAGCGAGCTGCTGGATACCACCAACGCCGCTGCAAAGGCAGCACGCCTCGCGCCGGATGCCGAGCAGGTGCGCGCACGCGCCTACACCGGCGGCGACGTGGCACTGCGCGCGGGCGACATCGCCGCAGCCGGGCAGGCGGTAGCGACCCTGAAGGACCTGATCGGCAGCGCCGACAAACTGGCCGCGCTCAGCGAGCGCCTGGCCCAGCTCAAGGCCGATGGCCTCTCCACCGGCGTCACCGGCGAAGACCGCAAGCGCTTCGAGCGTGCGCTGGAGCAGGCCGCCCACCTGATCCGGGTCGAGACGCTGGCCGAAGCCGGGCCGGCCCTGGACGAGGCCAGCCAGCTGGTGGCGCTGCTGTCGCAGACCCTGGTCTACCGCATCGTCAACCGCGACGATGAACGCACCGGCGTCTGGCGCTACAACGAAAAGGCCAACGGTGGCCGCAATTACTACCTGGTGACCGAAGCACTGGACGAGGCCGGCAAGGCCACCGAACTGCTGATCCGCAACGAGGAAACCGGCAAGGACGAATGGACCTCGCTGTTCGCCGTGCGCGTGCCCGAGGCCACCTACAACCGCGTTGCCGCCGACAAGCAGGACAACGGCATCATCGAAGACGACCAGATCGGCAGCAAGCCGCGCGGCAGCCTGTCGCCGCGGTTCCGCATGCCCACCACCGGCGGCTACATCACCGAATGGTGATGGGTAAGGAACTGACATGAGAGATCTGAACGAGGCCATTGCTGATGTCGAAGCCGATATCGGCCAGGTGCAGGCACAACTGGCCGCGCGTGGCGACCAGTGCCGGGAACTGATCAAGGAACAGGAAGCGCTGCACGGCGGGGTCCGCGACGACTTCAACACCTTGGCCCGCCTGCAGGCCGAGGCCGCTACCGATGCGCCGCCGATGCTGGCCCGGGACCTGCTGCAGCAGTCCAGCGCCGATCTGCAGCGCCGTGACCGCAAAGCGGCGGTGCTGGCCGACGAACTGCAGGCGCTGCTGGACATCGAGCAGTCGCTGCAGCAGCGGTCGCAGGAGGCCGTTACCGCGCGCGACGCCGCCGGTGGACGCTGGCAGGCCCTGCAGGATCAGGTGGACACCGCGCTGCAAGCGGAACCCACCTACAGGGCCCTGCAGGACGATCTGCAGCTGGCCGTGGCGCGCGCTGACACGGTGGAGCGGATGGCCGCCTCCGCGCAGTCGGAGCGTGACGCCAAGGCCGGCGCCTACCAGGCCGACCCGATCTTCATGTACCTGCATCGACGCGGCTTCGGCAGCACGGCCTATCGCGGTTGGCCGCTGGTGCGCACCGTCGATGGCTGGTTGGCCGAGCTGTGCGGCTTCGACCGTGCCCGCCGCGAGTACGCCACGCTGGTGGAGCTTCCGCCCTATCTGCAGGAACATGCCGGACAGGCCCGTGCCGACATCGAGGCGGCCCGCCAGCCGGTACAGCAGGCCCGCGACGCCGCTCTCGCCCATGCCGGTGGCGACCCGCTGCGCCAGCAACTGCAGGCGGCACAGAGCGCAGTGGCGCAGGCACTGTTGGCCGAGCAGCTGCATCGGCAGACCGTGGATGCCAAGCAGGCACAGATCGATGGCTTCCGCAGCTGGACCGATGCCGAAGGCGGCGCCCTGCTCACCGCGCTGGCGCGCACGCTGTCTGCCAAGAGCATGGACGACCTGTACCGCCGCGTCGCCGCCACCGCCTCCGGCGAGGACGATGCCGTGCTCGAACGCATCCATGGCAGTCGCCTGCGCCTGGGCGAGATCGACGGCATGGTGGCTGAGCACACCCGTGAAATGGCCGTGCTGAAGAAGCGCCTGGACAGCCTGCAGGCTGCGCGCAGGAGCTACCAGGCAGCAGCAGACATCGAACGCCAGGCCTACGAGGCGCCGAGCTACCGGTCCGCCGCGCCGGCCACCGTCGCCGCATCCTTCTTCAGCACCACCCGCGGCCAAAGCACCACCCGCTCCTCTGGCAGCCTGTTCGACCTGCTTTCGGGCGGTTCCAGCAGTTCCAGCTCGAGGTCAAGCTCGCGTTCGAGTTCCAGCTCAAGCTCCAGTTCCGGTTCCAGTTCCAGCGGCAGCAGCTTCCACAGCGGCGGCGGTATCAGCGGCGGCGGTGGCTTCAAGACCGGCGGCGGGTTCTAGCCCGGCAACGACCGGGTGCGCCGCTTCAGCCGCGCATCCAGCACGCCCACGCCCAGCAGCACCAGGCTGGTCAGCCATCCGGCGGCCAGCAGGTGCGTCCATGGCAACACCAGGCACAGCACCAGCAGCGCGGCAGCGCCCAGCAGATGCGAGCGCGGCGCGTGCCCATAGACCACGCGCTTGTACAGGGCACTGCCCAGCAGATAGATCAGCGGGCCTGCCACCATCACGGTCACGTAAACCGGGGTGACGGCCACCCCCGGATGGTCCATGACCAGATCATTGCCCACCGCCGTGGCGATGATGCCGGCGATCAGCAATGCATGCACGTAGTGGAAGTTGGCGCCCATCCGCCCGGGGTCTTCGGCGTGGGTGATGGCCTCTGTGGCATCGCGGCTGGAGATGCCGAAGTACAGCCACCACATGGCAATCGTGCCGGCGAAGGTGGCCAACACCGCTGAAACCACTTCCAGGCTCCAATGCTCGACGTCGCTGAGCACGCCCCCGGTTGCCAGCAACGTCTCGCCCAGTGCGACGATGACGAACAGCTGGCAGCGTTCGGCCAGGTGTCCGCCCTCGATGGTCCAGTCGCGGGTGTGCGAACGGCCCATGCCCGGGAACGCGAAGCCGAACATCGGCGAGATGTATTCGCAGGCCACCGCCACCGCCCACAATGCCAGGCGGAGGTTGCCCTCGGCCGCCGCGCCGGCCAGCCAGAAGCAGGCCGACACGCTGACCCAGGCCAGCATGCGGCGGAAGTTCGGTGCCAACGGATGGCTCCGGCCGACCTCCAGCAGCACGAACGCGGTGCGTCCGACCTGCATCGTGGCGTACGCCCCGGCGAAGATCCACGCACGATCGGCAAACGCCTCGGGAATGGACGAGGACATCAACAACGCCAGCAGCATGGTGGCGAACAGCAGGCCGCGGATGCGCGGCACCTCCGGGTCGAACCAGTTGCTGACCCAGCACGCGTACTGCCAGCCGAGCCAGACCGCGAACCACAGCACCAGCGTCTGCAGTACACCGGCCAGGTCCAGGTGGTGCAGCAGATGGTGGCTGAGCTGGGTGACCGCGAATACGTAGACCAGATCGAAGAACAGTTCTTCGTAGGTCACGCGGGCATGGTGGCCGTCGCGGTGGCGCAGCGCGGGCAAGCGCAGTCGGGTACGCATGGAACTCCTTCAGCGCGCCAGGCGCCAGTACAGGAAACCGGCCAGCAACGCCGGCGCGGCAAACACCAGCAACAGGATCGGCAACTCCTCGCGTACCGCGTAACCGGCCTTGCTGACCCCCACCCACATGTTGGCAACGGCCACCAGCAGCCAGGTAGCGATGAAGGCGATCAGTGCCGTGGGCAGCTGCGAGGTGCCCACGCTCCAGAGACGGCCAAACAGCAGGAACACGCCCAGCAGGAGCACGCCGCCGAGCATCACCATGAGCACATGCATGGTCCACCTCCTTAAGCCCGGGAACAGGCTAGCCCCGGCCGATTGTGCGCAACAGCCCGTGGAGATGGATTCACAGTCCAGAGCAAGCGAACAATCCCGGCATCGGCTGCGGCGAACCTTATGGCAGCCATGAGTTATTCGCGAAACGGGCCGTCCAGGGTACGTGCTAGCTTCATCCGACCCTATCCAGACCCCTCTCCGCCATGCGCCGTTGCCTGACGACCCTTGCCCTGACTGCCACACTTGCCTTCGATGTCACTGCCGCCGACACACCGCTGCCACAGCTGCAGGCCTACACCGTAGACCCATCCTGGCTGCAGCCGATGGCGCCGCTGCAGATCGCCGACCATACCTGGCAGATCGGCACTGAGGACCTGACCGCGCTACTGGTGCAGACCGCCGACGGCGCGGTGCTGCTCGACGGCGGCATGCCGCAGATGGCCAGCCACCTCATCAGCAACATGAAGGTGCGCGACGTGGCGCCGCAGGACCTGCGCTTGATCCTGCTCAGCCATGCGCATGCCGACCAAGCGGGCCCGGTGGCAGAACTGAAGCGCCGTACCGGTGCGATGGTGGTAGCCAACGCCGAATCAGCGGTGCTGCTGGCGCGCGGCGGCAGCAACGACCTGCACTTTGGCGACAGCATCACCTTTCCGCCGGCCAGCACCGACCGCATCATCATGGATGGCGAAGTGGTCACGGTGGGTGGCATCGCGTTCACTGCACACTTCATGCCGGGGCACACCCCGGGCAGCACCGCCTGGACCTGGACCGATACCCGCGATGGCAAGCCGGTGCGCATCGCCTACGCCGACAGCCTGAGTGCGCCGGGCTACCAGCTGCAGGGCAACGCCCGCTATCCCCACCTGGTCGAGGACTACCGGCGCAGCTTCGCTACGGTGCGCGGCCTGCCCTGCGACCTGTTGCTGACCCCGCATCCGGGCGCCAGCAACTGGAACTATGCCGCTGGCAGCAAGGCCAGCGACAAGGCACTGAACTGCAAGGCCTACGCGGATGCGGCCGAGAAGAAGTTCGACGCGCAGTTGGCCAAGGAAACGGCCGCAGCACGCTGATCCCGTAGAGCCGAGCCCATGCTCGGCTTGCCGGCCAAACACAGCCGAGCGTGGGCTCGGCTCTACACAGGATGCGTCGAAGAGTGCCGGTCAGAACGACCGGCACCCGCCGTCCATCAGCCACCCTGTCCGTGCTGGGCGAACGGCTCGGTGCTGCCGTCGGTGCGCACCAGCTCGACGGTGTACGGCTGCACGTAGCCATCCGGCATTTCCATGCCCGGCGAACCGGCCGGCATGCCGGGCAGCACCAGCCCGCGCGCGGCCGGGCGTTCGGCCAGCAGGCGCTTGATGTCCTCGGCCGGAACGTGGCCCTCGACCACATACCCGCCGATCTCGGCGGTATGGCAGGACGCCTTGCCGACCGGCACGCCCAGGCGAACCTTGATCGGGTTCATGTCGTCGGTGTCATGCACCTCCACCTGGAAGCCGGCGGCCTTCAGGTGGTCGACCCAGATGCCACAGCAGCCGCAGCTGGCGGTCTTGTGCACGATGGCCACCGGCAAGGCCGGATCGACCTTGGCCGGGCTGGCCTGGATCGGTGCCACCGGTGCTGCGCTGGCGATCGGTGCGGCGGCGGATTCTTCGGCGGCACGTGCACAGGCGGTCGTGGCCAACACGGTACCCAGCAGCAGGCCGAGGGAGAGAGTACGGTTCATTGCGTGATTCCTTTGCAGAGGCGGGCAACGCGGCCCGTCGCCCGCGCATCGAAGGCACAGGCAGAGTCGAGAAAAGTCGAGCAACTACGGCAGGCGCTTGAGGCCTGCAGGGAATCACGCGATAGGGGGCCGCAACGGGTCCGGCATCGGCGGCGGTGCGCGTTGCCGGGTACTGGCGGCTACCGGCGCCTCGCGCCACGGCGAGGCGGGCATACCGCTCGACATGGCCAGCATGCCAAGGCAGGCCGGCGGGCATTCACACTCACCACTCTGGCAGGCCGCCGGGGCCGCATCATCGCAGCAGCCGGCTGCCGCCATCGCGGCCGAGTGCGGTGCAGCGCAGTGATCCTGGTTGGCCGACCCGCTGTACGAAGATGAGGCAAGCGCGAGCGCCGGTGCATTCAGCACCAGGGCGACAAGCAGCATCCATCGCAGCAGCAGGCCAGGCAGGTTCACCTGCCGATGATAGCCGATGCGCGTGTCACGCAGTCGCCGCCGCCATTGCACTCATCCGCACCGGAATCGACTTGGCAGCGGGCGTGCCGCTGATGCGGTCGTAGTAGTCCAGTGGCAACAACGGGTTCAGTTCCGGGTAGTACCCGGCCAGCGCGCCGCGCGGCATCGGGTAGTCCAGTACGGTCAGGCCCTCGACGCGCCGCTGCACGCCATCGCGGCTGATCGTCTCCAGGCTGACCAGCGCCTCCTTCTCCAGACCGCGCGCCAGCCGGTCCTCGATGTTCATGAACAGCACCATGCGATCGTTGTACACGCCGCGATAGCGATCGTTGTAGCTGTAGATGGTGGTGTTGTACTGATCATGCGAGCGCACGGTGGCCAACCGCAACATGTCCGGATCGTGCACCGGATCGTCCACGTCCAGGCCGGGCATCACCAGGATGTTGGCCTTGCCATTGGGCGTGGGCCACACGCGGCGGCGCGGCGGAATGTCCAGATGGAAACCGTGCGGCTGCTGGATGCGCGCGTTGAAGCCGGTGTAGATCTCCGGGTACACGGCAGCGATCAGTTCGCGAATAGGTGCATAGTCGTGCATGCAGCGGGCCCAGTCGACCTTGCTGTGCGGCAGCGCAGCCATCGCCATGCGGCAGACGATCTCGACCTCGGGCAGCACCTCCGTGCTGACCGGTTCGAGCACGCCGCGCGAGGCGGTCACGTTCGACATCGCGTCTTCGATGGTGACGAACTGCTCGCCGGCCGGCGTGACGATGCGCTCCGAGCGCGCCACTACCGGCAGGATCAGCGCATCGCGGCCATGAACCAGATGACCTCGATTGAGCTTGGTGGCGATGCCCACGGTCAGGTCCAGCCCACGCATCGCTTCATACGCGCGAGGCGTATCGGGCACCGCATGGATGAAGTTGCCCCCCAGGCCGATGAACACCTTGGCGCTGCCGTCCAGCATCGCCTCGATGGACTCGACCACATGGTGGCCATGCTCACGCGGCGGATCGAAGCCGAACACCTGCTGCACGCGGTCCAGGTAGGCCGGCTTGGGCTTCTCGTCGATGCCGACGGTGCGGTCGCCCTGCACATTGGAATGACCACGGATCGGCCCTATGCCAGCACCGGGCTTGCCGAAGTTGCCACGCAGCATCAGCAGGTTGGCGACCTGCTGCAGCAGGCGCGAGCCGTACTGATGCTGGGTCAGGCCCATGCCGTAGCAGATCACGGTGGCCTTGGAGCGGATGTAGATCTCCGCACAGCGGTGTATCTGCGCCTGCGAGATGCCGGATACCTGCACGATCTGGTCCCAGTCCTGCGCCAACACATCCTCGCGCAGCGCCTCCAGGCCCACTGTGTGTTCTGACAGGAAATCATGGTCGAGCACGCGCTCGCCCTGCGCCTCGCGCTCGAACATCACCTTCATCATGCCCTTGATCAGGGCCAGGTCGCCGCCGATGCGGATGTGCACGAACTCGCTGGTGATCTCGGTCGAACCGAACGTGGCCATCTGCACCACGTCCTGCGGCTCGGCAAAGCGGATCAGCGCGCGCTCGGGCATCGGATTGACCGCCACAATCGGGATGCCGCGTTTGCGCGCATCGACCAGGTTGCTCATCATCCGCGGTGAATTGGTGCCGGTGTTCTGGCCGATCACGAAGATCGCCTCGGCGTGCTCGAAATCCTGCAGCACGATGGTGCCCTTGCCCACCCCGATGGCCGGCGGCAGCCCGCGGCTGGTCGGCTCGTGGCACATGTTCGAGCAGTCCGGGAAGTTGTTGGTACCAAACTCGCGCACGAAGATCGAATACAGGAACGCCGCTTCGTTGGGCGTGCGCCCGGAGGTGTAGAACTCGGCCTGGTGTGGGCTGTCCAGCGCCTGCAGGTGGCGACCGATCAGTGCAAAGGCATCGTCCCAGCTGCACGGCACGTAGTGGTCGGTGGCTGCGTCGTAGCGCATCGGCTCGGTCAGCCGGCCCTGCATCTCCAACCAGTAGTCGGTCTGCGCCATCAGCTCCGTGACGGTGTGGCGGGCGAACAACTCGCGGCCGGCCCGGAACTCCGTAGCCTCCCAGGCCAGTGCCTTCGCGCCGTTCTCGCAGAACTCCAGCTTCCTGCGTTCGTCGGCATCGGGGAACGCGCAGCTGGGGCACTTGAAGCCACCGGGCTGGTTCATCGCCAGCAGCGCCTTCGACCCCTTGCCGATCACACTCTGCTGCAGCAGCACCTTGGCGGTGGCACCGGCGGCACCCCAGCCGCCGGCAGGCTGGTTGTAGGGCTTGTAACGCGGCGGTTTCTGCTCGGACATGTTCGGGAACCTTACGGAAGGAACGCAGCAACAATCGGCACAACGCGGTCCGGCGGCGCAGTCAATGGCACGACCAGCCGCACAGTCAAGCACGGCCTGCGCGGCTTCGCCAGAGGGTACAGGCGGTTTTCAGCACAACCTGCCATGGCAACGGTTACAGCCGCGTCTGCGCGCGACCACTGCGCTATCCTCGAAACCGCAGGCGGTGGCCCGCCCGCGTTTCTCCCTTGTCCGGACGCGCTGCATGCCTGATTCGATCCCGCCGCACACCCCACCTGCCGGCACCGCCCAACGCCCGCTGCAGCGCTGGCGCAACGAGGGGCAACAGCAGCAGGTCGATGTGGTGGCCGAAGAAGTGCCGGTGGCGCTGCGCTACAACGGCGCCGCCTTTGCGGTGATGATGGCCACACCGTGCGACCTGGAAGACTTCGCGCTCGGCTTCTCGCTCAGCGAAGGCCTGATCGACACCCCCTCGCAGCTGCTGTCGATCGACATCCGCCCGCAGCTGGAAGGCATCGAGTTACAGATGACCGTGGCTGAGGAGGCACCCGGTGCCGACCTGGACCCGTCCAATGGACGCCTGCTGCCCGGTCGTGGTGGCTGTGGCCTGTGCGGCACGCGCCAGCTGGAAGAAGTGCTGCGCCCACTGCCGCAGATCCGCGAGCGACGCAGCTACTCGCCCGCCGCTCTGCAGCGCGCGCTGGCCACGCTGACGCAGCACCAGCCGATGAATGCGGCAAGCGGCTCCACCCACGCCGCGGCCTGGGCCGATGCCAGTGGGCGCATCGGCTGGCTGCGGGAGGATGTCGGACGCCACAATGCACTGGACAAGCTGATCGGTGCGCTGCACCACAACGAACACGCCATCGAAGGCGGCCTGCTGGTGATTTCCAGCCGGGCCAGCTACGAAATGGTCAGCAAGGCGGTGCGCGCCGGTGCCAGCGTACTGGCTGCAGTCTCGGCACCGACCGCGCTGGCGATCGACCTGGCCCGCAGTGCCGGCCTGTGCCTGGTCGGGTTCGCGCGGGAGAGCGGGTTCAATGTGTATACCCATCCGGACCGGTTGCAGGCGGACGACCGGTAATCTCCGCTGCGTAGGGTCGACTATCACTCGTGGCGCGAGGTTTCCGGGCACAAGGACGAGCAGTCGATTAACTGTCGACTCTACCGCAACGGCTTCCGGGCCCCTCGCCCAGCCAAGGCGAAATCATCGTAGTCCGATAGCCAGCAATCGGCGCGCCACGCACCATCGAGGACACTCATCATGGTCCTTTCTGGAGTTCCCATGTCGGCTGCCCGGCAACCACGTTCACTGCTGTCGGTTTCCCTTGATGTTTCCGTGCACCGTACGTTGGCAGGTGCGCCGGCTTCCGGAAGCCGCGGAACCAAGGTAACGGATGCCCTGCCCCCCCCCCACGATCCGTGCAGAAGGTCCGGCGCTCTGGCAGGCAAGGCGTGAAGAGGCCCACCTGTGGATCCTGCCCGTCCCCACCGCGCTACCCGGATCGATGCGATGCGTGACGGGCGAAGCAGGACGCATTGCCGCGGTTGCGCACACCATTCTGGGCCGGCCGAAGGTGGACATCACCGGCAGATGGGAGGGCTCGGGACTGAGCGCGTTGTTCACACTGGCCCGTGCGGTGTCTGAAGCCGAAACCATCCACCACAATCCCGACAACCTGACCCTGAAGAATGTTCTGCCGGCGGACGTCCATGCAGAATGGCAAGCGGCATTGAATGAGTGCGGAATCGATCCAATCGAGCTGGAACGCCTGCGTCCCCACTTCGCGGCCAGAGCGCTGCGCAAGGCCGTCATGGCCAGGCATCAGCTGGAGTCGCCGAAGGCATTCTGCAAGGAGCTGCGCAGGATAGGACGCGCGGGTGGAGCCCGCTACTTCGTGCCGCGCACTGAACTGGCTATCGACATCGCGGCAGCTGACGACTGCGGTAAACCGCATCCTGCACTGGATGACACGACACGGTTTGCGGTGCAGGTCGAACGACTCCGTCGCCTTCACGATACCGCCCGTGTTCAGTCCAAGGCCTGGGCGCAGGGCGATGCCCTTGGCATGTGTGGGCATGACGTGCCTATGGATGTGCACGTGACAGCGACTGGCAGCAACGAGCTGGACACGCTTCGACGCGAGGCCTGGCTCAGCGCAGTGGAAACCGTAACTGCGGGAAGATCAACCACGCTTGCGATGCTCGATATTGCAGATGCGTTCGACGGGAACGGCTACATCAGAGCGCTGCGCGAACGCGGTTTCAGCTTCCAGCCGGCGTAGCCACTGAGCTGCGGGCCTGAGTCCGGGCAGCACTCTGCTGCCCGGAGCAATTGCACTCAGCGCAGCGCGACCTTCGGGAAGTCCACCGGCACGTCGAACGCTACGTTGACGTAGTTGGTGAACAGGTTGAGCGCCACATGCGCGAGGATCTCCACGATCTGCTCATCATCGAAGCCAGCCGCGCGCAGCGCCTGCACGTCGCCGTCGGCGATCTGCGCACGCTGCTCGACCACCTTCAATGCGAAGTCGAGCGCCGCCGCAGTGGCCGGGTCGCTGGACTGGCCGATCTGCGCGGCGGTCATCTGCTCGCTGCTGGCGCCGGCCTTGCGGCCCAATGCCGTGTGCGCGGCCAGGCAGTACTCGCAGGCGTTGCGGTTGGCGATGGCCACGGCGATCTGCTCGCCCAGCAGCGGCGACAGGCGACCGCCGCCCAGCGCGCCGAACGAACCCCACATGCTCTGCAGGGCGGCTGGCGAGTTGGCCACGGCGCGGAACATGGCCGGGGTGGCGCCGAAGGCGGCGTGGACCTGGCCCAGCAGGGCCTGGCGGTCGGCGGTGGCGTTGGCGGCATCGATCAGGGGGACACGGGACATGGTGGATCTCCTTGGGAAAGCGCCCGGGATTGGACGACCCGCTCATCCTAGGTAGACTCGCAGGACGCATCAGTCGTAATTCGCCATACATGTTGTCCATACGTCCATGAGCATGCCCGCCGCCGCCCCTGCGCCAGATCGACTCTCCTGCCTGCTGGAACGCTTCCGGGTGCAGGCGGCGCTGTTCCACAGTGGCCCGCTGTGCGGGCAGCATGTCTTCGAGCCGCAACCCGGCCGTGCGTTCCTGCACATCCTGCGCCAGGGTGAAATGGAAGTCCGCCATCCCGACGGCGATAGCGCGCTGCCCCGGCTGAAGATCGACACACCCAGCCTGCTGCTGTACCCGCAGCCGCTGCACCATGTGTTCTTCAACGCGCCGCTGGATGGCCCGGATTTCACCTGCGCCACGCTGGATTTCGATGGCGGTGCGCGCAATCCGATCGTGCAGTCGCTGCCACCGGTAATGGTAGTACCGCTGGCGGCCATCGGCGAACTGGATGACACCCTGCAGCTGCTGTTTGCCGAGGCCGATCGCCAGCGCTGCGGTTCACGGCTGCTGACCAATCGCCTGTTCGAGGTGGCGCTGATCCAGATCCTGCGCTGGGTGGTCGACCACCCGGATGCAGCGGGTGTCAGTCATGGACTGATGCGCGGGCTGTCCGACGCGAGGCTGGCACGCACGCTGGTGGCGATGCACAAGGCACCGCAGGACGAATGGACGCTGCCCCGGATGGCGGCGACCGCCGGCATGTCGCGCAGCGCATTCGCGGCAGTGTTCAAGGAGGTGATGCAGGCGACGCCGGCCGCCTATCTGCTGGACTGGCGGCTGAGCCTGGCCTGCGCGCAGCTGCGGGCCGGCGTGGCAGTCAAGCAGGTGGCGGTCGAGGTGGGGTTTGCCGATACCGCGTCGTTGTCGAAGGCGTTCCGCAAACGGTTGGGGGCGTCGCCCAGGGCCTGGTTGGCCGCGAGCGCCGCCCAGGCTCGGTAATTGCGTCAGGGTAGGGTCGGCCGCTGGCCGACCATCGCGCAAAGCGCGGGGTTTTCATGGCTTGGCCGCAGAGCAGCCGACCAGCGGTCGGCTCTACCACGGGCGATGTCTGCGCGCCGACCGGCCGCTCAACTGGACGTGCCGTCAGACTTCGCCAGCAGCCCGGCGATGCGCTCGGCCACCTGGGCGCGCACGCCTTCATCCAGCTGCCCTTCGTACATCGCCTCGTAGATCCACAGGCCGTCGGCGGCCAGCCGTGCTACGAAATTGTCGAGCGCGGCCGGGTCATTCTGCCCGGCCGACGGCGGCAACGGCGCCCAGCGGCGTACCGCCGGGCCCCACGGGCGCTCATCGGCGTCCGGGTCGGCCGATTCGAGCATGAACATCAGCTCGGCACGGGTAGCGCTCTGCGCCGAGACGCGCACGAAGGTCTGGTAACGTTCCAGCGCCGAGGCTTCGTCCGCACGCTTGCCCAGCAGCGTTTCCATCGACGACTCCCAGGCCTGCACCAGGTGCTCGTCGATGCCGCGCAGCAGCGCCTCGCGCGACGGGAAGTGGTAGAGCAGGCCGCCACGGGTCAGCTTGGCCTCGGCCGCCACCGACTCGAAGGTCACCGCGCGCACGCCGTCACGATTGATCACGTTGACGGCGGCGTCGAGGATGCGGTCGCGCTTGCTGGTTCTCATCGCGTCATTTTACGCGATCGGCCGCGCCCTCGCGGCCGCCGATGCGGCCGCGCAGCAGGCGCGCGATGATCGCCGCGCCCACTGCCAATACCGTCGTGATCACCAGCAGCACGATCTGGTAGCCACGGTCATACGCGGCCGCAGCCAGTGCGAACCACTCACCCTGCCCGCTCTCGCGCGCGACATGCAGCGCCTGGGTGAAACCCTCGCGGGCAAGCACCGGCATATCGGCCGAGACCGGCAGGAACGCGCTGTACATCGCCGCGCTCAAGCTGCCCAGCATCGCCACCGCCAGCAGGCCACCGAATTCGTAGGATACCTCTTCGACCGACGAGGCCATGCCTGCGCGGTGTGCCGGCACATTGTTGAGGATGGCGGTGGATGCCACCGAGATGGCCGAGCCCATGCCGAAGCCGGTGATGGCCATACCAGCCACCACCCAGCCAAGGCCGTGCGGGAAGCCGAACGCCACCATGCCGACGCCCAGCGCACCTGCGGCCAGGCCACCACAGATCAGCGGGCGCAGGCCCACCCGGTGCAGGATGCTGCCGCCCAGCAGCGCGCTCGGAAGGCTGCCCATTGCCGCCACCGAGACCAGCAGACCCGCCTGCAGCGGCGTGAAGCCTGCCACCAGCTGGAAGCGCTGGGTGGTGACCAGCTGCAGGCCGGCCATCGCGAACAGGGTGAACACTGCCGACAGCGTGCCGGCCAGGAACGCAGGATTGCGGAAAATCGCAAAGTCCAGCAGCGGGTACGGCAGCTGTTGCTGGCGGCGCGCGAACGCCGCACCGCTGATGACGGCCAACAGCAGCGCGCCTGCGCCCAGCGCGTACGACGGCGGCGTAGCGATCAGCGACTTGATCGCCAGCACCAGGCCGGACAGTGCGGCCAATGCCAGCACCGAGGACACAAGGTCCCATGGCCGCGAGGTGTCACGCTGTCCTTCCGGCGCCAGCAGCAGCGTGGCCACGAACGCGACCACCACCACCGGCACGTTGATCAGGAACACCGAGCCCCACCAGAAGTGCTGCAGCAGCCAGCCGCCGATGATCGGGCCGAGCGCCGCACCGATGATGGCCACCGAACCCCAGATCGCGATGGCGATGTTGCGTTCGCGCTCTTCGTGGAAGCTCAGGCCGATCAGCGCCAACGTGGCTGGCATCATCGCTGCGGCACCGACTGCCAGGAGGGCTCGTGCGGCAATCAGCTGAGCTGCGGTGTCGGCGAACGCCGCGGCCAGCGAGGCGACGCCGAACACCACCAGGCCGATCAGGAACATGCGGCGATGACCGATGCGGTCGCCCAGCGTGCCCGCACCCAGCAGCAGGCCGGCCATCACCAGCGGATAGGCGTTGACGATCCACAGCGCCTGGCCGGCACTGGCCGAGAGTTCCTCGGTCAGCGTAGGCAGTGCGGTGTAGAGCACGGAGTTGTCGAGCGTGACCAGCAGCAGGCCGGCGGCGACGGTAAACAACAGCGCCCAGCGACGGGCACGCGACAGGGCCGGAGCACCGGCCAGGGGCTGGGACAAAGCCATGGGGAAACCTGATGGGGAGCGGAAAACGGCCATAACTATACAGGATGTCCTGTATAGTTATGAAAACAGCGCCGCCGATTCAGATTGGGGCCCGGGCAATGTTCATGTTGTCGTGCCCTCATGCCGGGTCGTGCCCGGTGTCAGGGATCATCACCGACAGTCTTCCGGCAGCGCGGCAACCGCCGATACCACCGCCGCCTGCATGCCCTTCCCCACAGCCATGTCCAGTTCCCCGCTAGTTCCGCCATGCTGGCGCCGCAGTTCGTCCTCGCACAGCCCGCGCACCCGCGCACGGGCCTGTGCGCGCAGGCTGCTGCACCGCCAATCGGTGCCGCCCAAAGGCAACACCGAGTACACCACGCTGTTGCAGGCATTGCCGGCGCGCTGCTGCAACGACAGCCCGCCGAAATCCCGCGGTTCGCTGCTGCGTTGCGGGTCGAAGTAGCTGTCCGGGAACGTGCGCGCGTACTGTTCGATGTCCACGGCCATGCGGCGTCCACCGGCCAACGGCATCTGCAGCGTCTGCCCGCACGGCGTCGCGTCGGCGCGATGCTGGATGTACTGGTAGATCGGCCGGTCCAGCGATGGATCCTGCTGGGTCACCGCGCTGACTGCCGCCAGCACAGGCAGCGATGCACGATTGGCCATGCGCGCCAACACTCCCGCCTGCGCCGGCTGGCAGCGGTCGCGCAATGTTGCCGCGAGCAGGAACAGCACGTCGTTGCGGAATGCGTGGTCGTCACCCAGGCGCTGTTCGATGCGCTGGCTGGCATTGGACGTCGGCGCCGGAAACGCGACCGCAGGCGGCGCGATGGGTGCGCGCTGCCGCTGCCACCACAGCAGCACCCCCGCGCCCAGCAGCACCCCGGCAGCCATGATCCATCGCCTGCGCATCAGTTGCGGATCGCCGTCAGCGTGGCCGCCGCGGCATCGTAGGACGCGCTGGCGATGTCCGCGTCGAAACGCTTCACCTGCAGGCGGCCGGCAAGCCGGTACGGATCCCACAGATCGCCCAGCGCGATCGGCGTGGCCAGGGTCACGTGGATGATCTGGTTCGGTGGTGGCGGCGGCACGTGGATGCACGCGCCATAGAACGGTACGAACAGCAGTTCATCCACCAATCCTGCATCGTTGGTGCCGAGCGGCACCACGTAGCCATCCAGATCCACCGCGCGACCATCGACAGCATCGACCACCCGCGAAGAGCCGAACTGCTTGGCGCGATCCGGGCTGGAATGGTCGATCTCCTGCCCCGGCGGCGTGCCCGAGCCGGTGTCGTCGATCAGGCCACCCACGCCCTCCATCCCATTGCGTGACAGGCCGATCTGAGGGGGCGGTCGCTGGTAGGTCACTTCGTCGGGCCGCAACGCGTCCCAACGGTCGATGGGGGCTTCGCCCGTGGCCGAGGGTGCCGCTCTGTCCTGCGGCGTGACCACCACGGCGTCGCTGCCCGGCGCCGTACAGCCCGCCAGCCACAGGCATCCCAGCATGAGCAGCAGGTGGCTACGGTTCATAGGGCCTCAGCTGTGCATCACGCATGGTGTAGGCCGAACCGGCCAGATCGTCATCCAACCGTTCGGCACGCAGTGTGCCGGCCAGGAAGAACGGCGAGTACATGTCGGGCATGTCGATCGGGCGTGGCAGCACCACGTGCACGATCTGGTTCGGCGGCGGGGGTGGCACGTGGATGCAGGCGCCGTAGTACGGCACGAACAGGAATTCAGTCAGCCGCCCGTCCTGCGCGTTGGCCAGCGGTACCACGTAACCCGGCAGGCGAACCGGTCGCTGCAGCACCGTATCCACCGTACGGAACGTACCGAACTGCGGCATGCGCCGGTTGCCGTTGTGCTCGACCTCCGGGCCCTCGCCCCGCTCCAGCGCGGCCAGCTCGTCCTTCGGCATCATCTGCAACCAGTCCAGTTCCTGCTCTGCCGCATCCGCAGCGTCAGCGCGGTCGACAACCGGCGAGGGTGGCAAGGCCTGCACACCGGTATCCACCGGCCGCTCGCAGGCGGCCAGGGCCAACACCATCGGCAGCGACAGCATCCAGCGCATGCTCAGCCTCCCGGCGACAGGCCATCGGCCAGCGTGCGCCGGTAGGCCAGCAACGCCGGCACCAGCCCGGCCACAGCGCTGATCGCCAGCACGCCTGCCACCCAGGCCAGCTCGCGGCCGTCCGGCCAGACATGGGTGATCGACAGGCCAAAGTTGGCCAGCGCCCAGCCGCGCCCGGCAATGCTGGCGGCAACCAGAAGCACCAGCGCCAGCGCGCAGGCCACCGCGCTGGTCGCCACCGCCTCCACCACCAGCAGGGCAGCGATGTAACCCGGCCGTGCCCCGGTGGCACGCAGGATCGCCATCTCGCGCCGCCGCTCCTGCAGGGTCGAGACCAGCAGCGCCACCAGCGAGACCATGCCCAGTGCCACCACCATCGCGCTGATCAGCTGCAGCGCCCGTTCGGCCATGCCCAGCGACTGCCACAACTGCTGCAGCGTGACGCCGGGCAGGATCGCCAGCATCGCCTCGTCGGGATACTCGTTGATCCTGCGCTGCACCGAAAACGTGGCAATGCGCGAGTTCAGGCCGAGCATGAAGGCGGTGATGCTGGTCGGGGTCAGATCCAGATGACGCGCCTGCTCGGCGCTGACGCGCTGGCTGCGCAGCTGCACGCCCGATCGCCAGTCGACATGGATCGCTTCGATCGCCGGCAGCGAAACCAGCAGCGACGAATCCACCGGCGTGCCGGTGCGCTGCAGGATGCCGGCAACACGGAATGGCTTGTCGGCATGCGTGGCCAGCGTGACCGCGCCCGTGCCGTGCGCCAGCACGATCTCATCGCCGAGGCCGACCTTCTGCGCGCGTGCCACCTCCGCGCCGATCACCGCGTCGTACAGATCATCGAACGGCCGTCCGTCCGCGAACGCAAGCGCGTGCCCGGCGCCGTAGCGGTAGTGCTCGAAATAGCCATCGCTGGTACCGACCACGCGGTAGCCGCGCCAGGAATCGCCCAGCGAAAGCGGCAGCGCCCACTTCACCTGCGGCAAGGCGGACAGCTCCTGGTAGGACTGCCAGGACACGTTGTTGGTCGGGTCGCCGATATGGAACACCGAATACAGCAGCAGGTTCACCGGCCCCGAACGCGCACCGACGATCAGGTCGGTGCCCGATACGGTGCTGGCGAACCCCTCGTGCGCCTGCGTGCGTACACGCTCGACGCCCAACAGCAACACCACGCTGAGGGTGATGACCAGCACGGTCAGTCCCACACTCAACGCACGGCTGCGCAGGCTGGCCCAGGCAAGCTCAAGCATGGCCGGCACCTGCCTGGTTGATCTCGGACAGTGAAATCGTGCGGTCGAACAAGGGCTGCAGGCTGTCGTCATGGCTGACCACCAGCACCGTGGTGCCGGCCGCCTGGCACTGCGCGGACATCAGCTTCAGGAACGCGGTTGCCGCGTCGCGGTCAAGCGCCGAGGTGGGCTCATCGGCCAGCAGCAATGCCGGACGACCGATCAGGGCGCGTGCTGCCGCCACGCGTTGTTGCTGGCCGACACTGAGCGTGCCTGCGCGCCGCTGCATCAGCGCCGGGTCCAGCTGCAGGGCCTGCAGCAGACGGGCGATCTCGGCATCCAACGGGCCACTGATGCGTGCGCTGCGCAGGCGCGAGAAGCGCAGGCCCAGCGCGATGTTGTCGCGCACGGTGAGGAACGGCAGCAGGTTGAACTGCTGGAAGATCACACCCAGGTGGTCGGCGCGGAAGCGGTCCCGCGCGGCACCACGCATCGCCTGCAGCGCGTGACCGGCGACCTCGATGCTGCCCTTGCAGGGCAGCAGCACGCCCGCGAGCAGGCCCAGCAGCGTGCTCTTGCCACCGCCACTGATCCCGCGCAGCAGCACGCTGCTGCCCTGCTCGATCCACAGCCGCGGCACGTCCAGCACCAGCTGCCGGCCGTAGCCGAACTGCACGCCATCCAGCGCGATCACCGGTCGCATGCTCACGGAGCCAGCACCACGCGCAGGTTGTCCGGGGTCAGCACGCTGCGGTTCTGGCCATGGGCGGTGGCACTGTTGACGATTACTTCGTGCAGGCCCGGGAACAATGCGGGCAGGCGCACGACAATGGCCCGCAGCTCGGCAGGCTTGGCGCAGTGGTACTGCAGCGTTGCGCTGAACCCCGCGTGCCGATGCTGACCTGATGGCGGTGCGGCAGCCGTCGCATCGAATCCCTCGGCCTTGGCATCGTTGCCTGAAAGGCGGCAGCCCGCGGCGGTAGGCAAGGTGACCCAGCTGCCGCCCTGCAGCAGCGCAGTCGCACGCGCCAGCGCGGACTGCTCGGCCGCATTGGCCGGCGGCCGCTCGAAATCAAGGATGCCGATGCCGGGGGCCTGCAGGGCGAATTCCAGCGTCTGCTGGTCAAGCGCAACATCGACGCTGGCCTGGCCGTGCACGTGCGGTGCGTGCTGGCGGATATCGTGGGCCTGCGCGGCGCTGGCGGCCAGCAGCAGGAAAAGAGCAGCAGAAAGCTTCATGGGGGACACTCCAATTGTTACTATGTAACATTATGGACCACATCCCCACGACGCCCGCAAGGGCCCTGGCCCAGCCGCCAACTTCGGCACGCTGGCACCCCCGCTTCGATCTTGCCGGTGCCTGGCTGTCCCTGGCCTGCGCCGCCCATTGCATCGCCCTGCCCCTGCTGCTGGCCTTCGTGCCGGCAGCGATGATGGCGCTGCGTTCGTTCCAGCACCCCGGCCATGGCGCGATGACCGTGCTGCTGATGATGTCGCGCTGGGAATGGCTGTTCGCGCTGCTGGCCTCGTCGCTGGCCTTGGCGAGCACCTCGGCCGGGCTGCACCGGCACGGGCGCGGGCGGCCTCTGCGGCTGGCGTGCGTCGGCGCGATCCTTCTACTGTCAGCCTCGCTGTACCTGCCGCTGAAGGAATCACTGCTCTGGCATGGCGTCACCACCGCGTGCGGCGGCATGATGCTGGCGGCAGCACACATCGGCAATCGGCGGGCGCTGCACAACCGCTAACACCGGCTGCGGGTCGGTTGGAACACGCCATCCACGCATGGCGTGGATCTACTGAAACATGCAACACAGCCAACGGTAGTGCCGGCCGCTGGCCGGACGGAAAACACCATCCACGCATGGCGTGGATCTACTGATGCACTCCCGGCAGCCGGCCAGCGGCCGGCTCTACCCCTCCTTATTCGTCAAACGGACGCTGCCCCAGCGTCTGCGTCACATGGTCGACGAAGCAGGTGATGCGCGCAGCCAGCGCGGTGTTGCGGTAGTACACCGCGTTGATTGGCTGCCGCACCTCCTGCATCTGCCTGGCCAACAGCTGCACCAGGCGGCCATCACGCCGGTCCTGACGGGTCAGGAAGTCGGACAGGCAGGCGATGCCCAACCCGGCCACCGCCATCTGCCGCAGCGTCTCGCCGCTGGATGAAGCGATCGCCGGCTCGATCACGAAAGGCCCGCCATCGGCATCGTGTAGTGGCCATTCGTTCAACGAACTGGGCTGGGTAAAACCCAGCAGGTCGTGCTCGCGCAACTGCTCCACGCGCGTCGGCGTGCCGTGCCGTCGCAGGTACTCGGGGCTGGCCACCACGCGGATGCGGCTGTGACCGATCGGTCGCGCATGCAGGGTGGAATCGCGCAGCACGCCGATGCGGAACGCCACATCGGTGCGCTTTTCGATCAGGTCGGTGATGCCCTCGTTGGAATTCAACTCCAGCTCCACCTGCGGGTAGCGATCACGGAAGCCCTCCAGCAGCGGCACGATCACGTGCAGCATGAACGGCGTGGCCGCGTCCACGCGCAGGCGCCCGACCGGCTGCAGCCGCCGCGCCGCCATCTGTTCCTCGGCCTCGTCCACCGTGGCCAGGATCGTGCGCGCGTACTCCAGGAACGCCGCGCCCTCCTCGGTCAGTTCCAGCCGCCGCGTGGTCCGCCGCAGCAGGGTGGTCTGCAGCTTGTCTTCCAGCCGCGCCAGGGTGCGGCTGGTGGCCGAGATGGTCAGCTCCAGCGCCTCGGCCGCCGCCGTGATGGAGCCACCATCGACCACCGCCACGAAGGCCTTCAGCTCATCCAGGGTGGTTTTCATTATTTACCTCGCCGCAAAAGCATTTCCCATATACACGGCTTAATCAACAAATGTAAAGCGCCCACACTTCGCCCTGTCCCGAGCCGCCGGCTCGCAACGAAATCCCTGGAGTCCATCATGAGCGTTCCTTCCTTTGGCGTCGGCACCTTCCGCCTGAGCGGCCAGACCGTCATCGACTCGGTACGCAACGCGCTTGACGTCGGCTACCGTGCCGTCGACACGGCGCAGATCTACGGCAACGAAGCCGAGGTCGGCCAGGCCATCGCCGAATCCGGCGTGCCACGCGACCAGCTGTTCCTGACCACCAAGATCTGGGTCGACAACTACGCTGCCGACAAACTGATCCCGAGCCTGCGCGACAGCCTGGCCAAGCTGCGCACCGAGTACGTCGACCTGCTGCTGATCCACTGGCCGGCGCCGGGCAATGGCGTTGAGCTGCGCGAATACATGACCGCACTGGCTGAAGCCAAGACGCTGGGCCTGACCCGCCAGATCGGTGTGTCCAACTTCAACATCGAACTGACACGGCAGGCCATCGAGGTGGTCGGCACCGGCGAGATCGCCACCAACCAGATCGAACTGAGCCCCTACCTGCAGAACCCGGCGCTGACCGCCTTCCTGCAGGAGCAGGGCATCGCGGTCACCTCCTACATGACCCTGGCCTACGGCAAGGTGCTGAAGGACCCGGTGCTGGCCGGCATCGCCGACAAGCACCAGGCCACCGTGGCCCAGGTCGCGCTGGCGTGGGCCCTGCAGCGGGGTTACTCGGTCATTCCGTCCTCGACCAAGCGCGAGAACCTGGCCAGCAACCTGCTCGCCCAGGACCTGCACCTGGATGCCGATGACATGGCCGCGATCGCCGCGCTTGACCGCAACGGCCGCGAAGTCGATCCGCCGGGCCTGGCCCCGGACTGGGACTGAGGCGCCTCGCCATGGGCAGTGCGTTGACGCGTCTGCAGGCCGGTGGCTTCAGCATCGGCATCGAGGCACCGCTGGACAATGACTGGACGCCGCTGGGCGAACAGGCACGACGCGCCGCGCGACGCCTGCCCGGCGAACCGGACCTGCAGCGCCATGCGGAACTGGCACGGCTGGCCGACCGCCTCGGCTTCCGTGCGCTCTGGGTACGCGACGTGCCGGTGTACGACCCGGCCTTCGGTGATGCGGCGCAGGTGTTCGAGGTATTCAGTTACCTCGGCTACCTGGCCGGCATCACCGAGCACATCCTGCTGGGCACCGGTGCGGTGGTGTTGCCGATCCGGGAGCCGTTGCTGACCCTGAAGTCGGCGCGCAGCGTGCAGCGGCTCAGCGGCGACCGCCTGCTGCTGGGCGTAGCCAGTGGCGACCGCCCGGTGGAGTACCCGCTGTTCGGCCGCGACTTCGACAGCCGTGGCCGCCGCTTCCGCGAGCAGATCGCACTGCTGCGCGAAGGCGCCGCTGCGCACCTGCCGCAGGGCTTGGACGTGCTGCCCGCAGGTGGCCCGGCCCTGCCGTTGTTCGTGGCCGGCCTGGCCCAGCAGCAACCGGCATGGATCGGCCAGCACATGGAGGGTTGCCTGGCCTACCCGGGCACGCCACAGGACCATGCGCAGCGCGTGGCGGCCTGGCGCGCCGTGGCCGGCAACAAGCCGTATGCCAGCTTCATCCACCTGGACCTGGTGGCCGATGCTGATGCCCCCTTGCAGCGCTGGCGCTTCGGCCTGCGTGGCGGCCGCAACGCCCTTTTGGCCGAGCTGCACGCCATGCAGGCAGCCGGTGTCGACCACATCGGCCTGCAGTTCCGCCGCAATGAACGGCCGTTGGCCGAAACCTTCCACGAAATCGCCGAGTACGTGCTGCCGCACTTCCCGGCCCATGCCGGCGCCGCTGCGCCGCATGCCCCGCTTGCCGCCGCCGCGACGGCCTGACAGTTACCGGAGCTTTGCCATGAAGATGAAGACCCTGGCCGCGCTTGCGCTGGCCACCCTGCCGCTGTCCTTCCAGGCCACCGCCGAGGACTGGTATCCCTCCGCCTACGGCGCCGACGACGAGATCGGCGCGGCCAACCTGCTGACCGCGGACGTGGTCAAGCACGCGGTCTCGCTGGTCAGGACCGGCAAGACCTATCCGCTGGCGGTGCCGGTGGACAAGAACCTGCCCGCGTTCCGCCACCGCAGCTTCCGCCTGTACAACGTTCAGGTCGGCCAGCAGGCCGGCAAATCGCTGGGCCCCAACAGGTTCACCTTCAACGATGAACTGGTGAACGCCTGGACCGGCGTTGGCACCCAGCTCAACGGTATCGGCCATATCGGCATCGACAACGTCTACTACAACGGCAACAAGGCCGCCGACTTCGTCACCGTGGACGGTGTGCGCAAGCTCGGCGTCGAGAAGGTGCCGCCAATGGTCACCCGCGGCGTCGTGCTGGACATGACCGCGTACTACGGCAAGGCGATCGTGCCCGGTGGCACCGAGTTCACCGTGGCCGACATCCAGGCCGTGCTGAAGAAGCAGGGCCTGAGCCTGCGCAAGGGCGACGTGGTGCTGTTCAACACCGGCTGGCTGGAACTGATCGGCAAGGACGACAAACAGTTCCTGGAAGTGGAACCGGGCATCGGCATGGAGGCGGCGAAGTGGCTGGCCGACCAGGGCATCGTCGCCTTCGGTGGCGACACCTGGGCCTCGGAGGTCTACCCGAACCCGGACGGTGCCGAGGAGTTTCCGATCAACCAGTACATGCTGGCCAAGCGCGGCATCTACAACCTGGAGCTGATCGACAGCCGGGCGCTGGTGCGCGACAAGGCCTGGGAATTCCTGTTCGTGCTCGGCCAGCCGCTGTACGTCGGCTCGACCCAGGTGAACATCAACCCGGTGGCGATCCGATGAACACCGCCGCTGACCTTCCCGTGTTCGCCGGCCGCCGCTTCCGCGTCAGCTATGACGGCCTGGCCGCCGACAATGTCTACAGCGCCGATGGCCGCCACGTGCAGTACGCCATCGTCTCCGGCGCCCATGCCGGTGCGCAGGGCGAGGCCGCCTGCGAGTGGCAGCGGATCAGCGACGGGGTCTATGCCATTTCGTGGCAGGAAGCCGATGGCGCTACGGTCGTGCATGTCGACGATTTCGTGGGCGGGCGTTCGCTGGCCTGGTTCACCGCCACCGATGGCAGCTTCCATCGCATGCAGGGGCCGTTGGCAGCGCTGTGATGCCGGCCAGCGGCCGGCACTACCCCCTCCGGTCGGACAGCTTCGCGTGCTGTGTCGGTAGAGCCGGCCGCTGGCCGGCATCCTCGAACGAGTCGAACACTCCGGCCACCCAGTCGATGAACACCCGAAACCGGGGCGACGGCGTGCGATTGCGCGGGTAGACCAGGCTCAACGGACTCGGCGTCGGCGGCGCCTCCGGCAGCAGCTCCACCAGCTGCCGGCGCGCGATATACGGGTCCATCCGGTAGCGCGGTGCCTGGATGATGCCCAGGCCCGCCAGCGCAGCGCCGAGGAACGCATCCGCACCCGACACACGCACCCGCGCCGGCAGCGGCAGGTAGCGCACCTGCCCGCCCTGCTGGAACTCCAGCGGAATCAGCTGGCCGCTGGCGCTGGAGCGGAAGCCGACCATCTGGTGGCCGTCCTGCAGGGCATCGATGCTGCCCGGCACGCCCCTGGCCTGCACGTAGCCAGGCGAGGCGACCGTCACCTCGCGCAGCATCGTCAACCGGCGCGCCGCCAGATCGCTGTCGGCCAGCGTCCCGACCCGCAACGCCGCATCCACGCCTTCGCGCAGCAGATCGACATAGCGGTCGCCTTCGCTGACCTCCAGTTCGATCTCGGGGTAGCGCTGCAGGAATTCCGGCAAGTGCGGGAACAGCAGGTGCCGGCCCAGCGTGCCATGCACTTCAATGCGCAACGGGCCGCGCGGCGGCGCGTCACGGAACGCGGCCTCCGCATCATCCATGTCGGCGATCAGGCGCAGGCAACGGCCATAGAAGGCCTCGCCTTCCAGCGTTGGCACCACCCGCCGCGTGGTCCGGTGCAGCAGGCGCACGCCCAGCCGCTGTTCCAGTGCCTTGATCGCGTCGGTCACCGTGGCCCGTGGCAGGCCGAGGTCTTCGGAGGCCCGGGTGAAGCTGCGGCGCTCGACGATACGGACGAAGGCGCGCATGGCCGTGAAGCGATCCATTGTTCGGTGATCCGGATGATGTTGGCGGATTATGCAGGATTATCCGAACGGGCAATGTCGCGAAGATAGTCCTGCGCCACTCCGGCGTGCCCGACTGGAAGCCACCATGACCCTCTCCCCCGCCCGCCCTGTCGCCCTGGTCACCGGCGGCTCCCGTGGCATCGGCGCCGCCATTTCCCGCCGGCTCGCCGCCGATGGCCACGCTATCGCCATCAACTATGCAGGGCGCCGCGACGACGCCGAAGCGCTGGCGGCCGAACTCAACGCGGCCGGCGCACAGGCCATCGCGCTGCAGGCCGATGTCGCCGATCCGCAGGCGGTGCGGCAGCTGTTCGATGCCATCGAAGACCGCTTCGGCGGCATCGACGTGGTGGTCAACAGCGCGGGCGTACTGCAGCTGGCGCCGCTGGCCGACACCGACGACGCCCTGTTCGATCGGGTGATCGGCATCAACCTCAAGGGCGCCTTCAATGTGCTGCGCGAAAGTGCACGACGGGTGCGCGACGGTGGCCGGTTGATCACCCTGTCCACCAGCGTGGTCGTCATCCGGCTGGAGAACTACAGCGTGTACGCGGCCAGCAAGGCGGCGGTGGAAACGATGGGCGCGATCCTCAGCAAGGAGCTGCGCGGGCGCAACATCACCGTCAACGCGGTGGCGCCGGGCCCGACCGCCACCGACCTGTTCCTGGACGGCAAGTCACCGGAACTGATCGAGCGGTTGGCGAAGATGAATCCTCTGGAGCGGCTGGGTACGCCGGAAGACATCGCCGGCGCGGTGGCGTTCCTGGCCAGTGCCGATGGAGGATGGATCAACGGCCAGGTGCTGCGCGCCAACGGTGGGATGGTCTAGGTCGCGCGGACGGCATCCACGCATGGCGTGGATCTGCTTGGGAACCCGTGGCGGTTGATCGAATCCACGCAGGACGCGAAGCCGGTGTAGAGCCGAGCCCATGCTCGGCTGCTCTTCGCGCGAAGGCCAGAAGCAGCCGAGCGTGGGCTCGGCTCTACAGGTAGGTCAGGCGATGCGCGCCTCGCGGCGGCGATGCACCCAGTAGTACAGTGTCGGCAGCACCAGCAGGGTCAGCAGCATCGCCGACAGCAGACCACCGATCACCACCACCGCCAGCGGCTTCTGGGTCTCAGCACCGATCGCATGCGAGGTGGCCATCGGCAGCAGGCCGAACATCGCCAGTAGTGCGGTCATCAGCACCGTGCGCAGGCGCTGCAGCGAACCTTGCACCACCGACTGCAGCAGGTCCATGCCCTGCTCGCGCAGCTGGGCGAAGCGACTGAGCATCACCACCCCGTTCAGCACTGCTTGCCCGAACAACGCGATGAAACCGATCGCCGCCGACACCGACAGCGGAATGCCGGTCAGCCACAGGGCCAGGATGCCGCCGATCATCGCCAGTGGCACGTTGGCCAGGATCAGCGCAGCGCTGCTGATGTCCTTGAAGGCATCGAACAGCAGCACGAAGATGATCAGCACCGACAGCGGAATCACCCAGCCCAGCCGCTCCATCGCACGCTGCTGGTTCTCGAACTCGCCAGACCACTCCAGCCGGTAGCCGTCCGGCAGCTGCACGCTGGCGTCCACGCGCTTGCGCATGTCGGCCACCACGCTGCCCATGTCGCGGCCGGCGATGAAGATGCTCACCGCCTTCACCCGCTGTGCGTTCTCACGCGAGATGTTGATCGCGCCACTGGCCATGCGGAACTCGGCCACGTCGGACAGCGTCACGGTGTGGCCATCGCCAATGCCCACCGGCACCGTGCGCAACCGTTGCAGGTCACGGTCGGCGTCGTCCAGGCGCAGCGTGATCGGGAACCTGCGGTCACCTTCCCACAGTTCACCAACCTGGCGCCCGCCCAGTGCGGTCTCGATCACCTCGTCGATGTCGCGCACATTCAGTCCATAGCGTGCCGCACGATCGCGGTCGATCTCGATCTGCAGCTGCGGCAATGAGCCGTCACGATCAATGAAGGCACTCTCTACGCCCTCCACGCCACGCACCTGCCCCAGGATCGCCTGCGCGTGCTGGTTCAGTACATCCAGGTCCGAGCCGCTGACCTTGATCACCACCTGGCCCTTGATCTGCGAGATGCTCTCCAGGATGTTGTCGCGCACCGGCTGCGAGATCGAGAACTCCGGCCCGGGAATCCGCTGCTCCAAGGTGCGCTGCAGATCGCTCACCAGCTGGCGCTTGTCCACGCCCTTCGGCCATTCCTTCTCAGGCTTCAACGCCACCAGCGCCTCGATCTGGTTGGCGCCCTTGGCATCGGATCCGTCTTCCGGGCGCCCCAACTTGGCCACCACGGTCGATACCTGCGGGAAAGTGCCGACCAGCTCACGGATGCGCCGCGACTGCTGCTGCGCCTCGGCCAGGCTGGTGCTCGGGTCGAGCGTGGCGGTCAACCAGATCGAGCCTTCGTCCAGCTCGGGCAGGAACTCCGAACCCAACCGGGTGCCCAATGCCAGCGTGCCGACCAGCAGCGCAACTGCGGTCAGTACCACCGCACGCGGGCGGGCCAATGCACGCTCCAGGATCGGCTTGTACCAGCCGGTCAGGCGGTCCATCAGCGGATTGCCATCGCGCATGCGGTCGCGGCGCAGCCACCAGTAGCAGAACAGTGGCACCACGGTCAGTGCGAGGATCAACGCACCGATCAACGCCGAGGTCACCGAGTACGCCATCGGCGCGAACATTCGGCCCTCCTGGCGCTGCAGGGTGAAGATCGGGATGTGTGCGGCGATGATGATCAGCATCGAGAAGAACGTTGGGCGCCCCACTTCGGAGGCTGCCGAGAGTACGGTAGAGAAGCGCGTCTTCCTGTCAGCGTTCGGCGGCAGCTTCGACAGCCGCGACACGATGTGTTCGGTCACGATCACCGCGCCATCGATGATGATGCCGAAGTCCATCGCACCCAGCGACAACAGGTTGGCCGGTACGCCCCACAGATGCAGGCCAAGGAAGGTCGACAGCAGGGCCAGCGGCATCATCGCCGCCACGATCAGCGCGGCGCGGGCGTTGTACAGGAACAGCCACAGCACCAGGAACACCAGCACTGCGCCTTCCAGCAGGTTGCGGAAGACGGTTTTCAGCGTGGTCGAGACCAGCCACGAGCGGTCGTAGAACGGCTCGATGCTGACACCGGCCGGAAGCTGGTTCGCTTCGATCTCGGCGATGCGCGCATGCAGGGCATCGAGCACGTCGGACGGGTTCTCGCCCTTGCGCATCAGCACCATGCCGAACACCGCATCGTCGTTGTCATCCTGGCCGACCAGGCCCTGCCGGGGCAGGCCGGTATCGGCGATGCCGGCCAGGTCGCGCACCAGGATCGGCGTGCCACTGCGCTGCGCGACCACCACGTTGCCGATGTCGGCCGGCGAACGCATCAGACCGACGCCGCGGATCAGGAACTGCTGCTGGCCGCGTTCCACATAGCCGCCGCCCGCGTTCGAACTCCCCTTCTCCAGCGCCTCGGCGAACTCACCGAGGCTGATGCCGCGGTCACGCAGCTTGTCCAAATCCGGTTTGACCTGGAAGGTGCGCGCAAAGCCACCGAAGCTGATCACATCGGCCACTCCAGGAACGGTGCGCAGGCTACGCTCCATCGTCCATTCCTGCACGGTGCGCAGCTGGGTCGGGGTCAGGTGCGGGCCTTTCAGCACATAGCGGTAGATCTCGCCCACCGCCGAGCTCATCGCCTCCAGCTCCGGGGTCACCCCTTCTGGCAGCTCCACGCCCTGCAGGCGCTCCAGCACCTGCTGGCGTGCGAAGTAGTCATCGGCCTTGTCGTCGAAGGTCAGGATGATCATCGACAGGCCGAACTGGGTGTGCGAGAACACCCGCACCGAATGCGGAATGCCAGACAGCGCCACTTCCAGCGGCATCGTCACCTCGCGCTCGACCTCTTCGGCGGCACGGCCCGGGTGCAGCGACACCACCGTCACCTGGGTGTCGGACACATCCGGGAAGGCTTCCACCGGCAGCACGCGGAACGCGGCGATGCCAGCGCCGATGAACAGCAGCAGCGCCAGCATCACCATCAGCGGCTGGCGCAGGCAATAGGCAATCAGGCGATCGATCATGGCGCGGCGCGCCCCGTGCCGGTGCTGACGGCTGCCGGCGCGCTGTCCACCAGCTGTTGCAGCAGCAGGCCACCCTCGACGACCACTCTGCTGCCCGGCGCCAGGCCTTCACGCACCCACAGGCGGCCGTCACCCAGCTCCTCGGCGTGCACCGCGTGGCGCACGAAGCGGCCCTTGCCTTCCTCCACGAACACCACCTGCTTTCCGTCGATCAGCAACACCGCGGCGTCGGGCAGCGAGACACCGCCCTCGGACGGCAACGCCACCTGGGCGCGCACGTACTGCCCGGCCTTGAAGCCACGTGCGCGGTTGTCCAGCTCGGCACGCGCCTGCACTACCCGGCGTTCGCTGTCGATGAAGTCATCCACGTGCTGCAGGGTCGCCTGCAGCGGCTGTCCATCGGCGCCGGGCACGCTCACCTGCATGCCGGCCTTCAACCGCCCTGCCAGGCTTTCAGGAACATCCAGCAGCAGCCACAGGCGGTCCGGATCGCCGATCACTGCCAATGGCTGCTCGCTGTCGGGACTGACCGACATGCCCGGATTCATCCGCCGCTCCACCAGCACGCCATCGATGGGGGCGCGCAGCGGCAGGAGCTGGTCCACGCGCTGGCCATTGCCATAGGCCCGGGCGAATGCAGTCGCGCGCGCATGATCGGCCTGGCTGCCGGCAAAGCTCGCTTCGGCTTCATCCAGTTCACGGCCCGACGCCACACCCGCGGCGTGCAGCTCGCGGGTGCGCTCCAGCTCCTTGCGTGCCTGCTGCAGTTCGGCACGGCCACGCGCGCCCTCGGCCTGGGCCTGGCCGAACTCCGGCGAGGTGATCCAGGCGATCACCTGCCCTGCCTTCACTCTCTGCCCCGGCTGCGCCTCGATGCGCGCCACCTGACCCGGCAACGGCGTGCGCAGTGCACTGGAGCGTGTCTCGTCCCAGGCCACCCGGCCCGGCAGCTGCAGGCTGGCGCTGGCGCCGGCGGTCACCGCCTCGCTGCGCAGCACGTCCAGCTGGCGGCTGCCGGCTGGAAACTGGATCTGGCCGGCACTGACCTGCGGCGCGTCCTCGGTATACGACGCCGGTTCGCGGCCGCAGCCGCCCAGCAGGGCCAGCGCCAGCAGGGCCGGCAGCACGGCATGTCGCGCACGCAGGCGACGGGCGACGGTGGACTTCATCGGGACTCTCCTTCAACAACGGATGTGGCCGCTTCCCAGCGCGCCAGGGCAATGGCATGGTCGGCACGCGCTTCGATCAACGCGGCCTCGAATTCGCGCCAGCTGCGGCGCGCATCCAGCAGATCGGTCAGGCTGGCGGCGCCGCGCCGGTAGGCCAGTTCGATGCCCTGCACCGCCTTGCGCGCGGCGTCGGACTGCAGTCCTTCGTAGTCGCTGCGGCGCTGCGCGGCGGACTGCGCGCTGGCCTGCAGCAGGTCAAGTTCGGCGCGCGCTTCGCGCTGCAGCACCTGCAGTTCCAGCGCCGCACTATCACGGTCGGCCTCTGCACGCTGCATCGCGCCGCGTGCACGCGATGGGCCACCGAGTGGAATGGTCAACGACACGCCCCAGGTCACACCGCTGATGTCGGTCGGCTCGCGTTCGGCTTCCACACCCAGCTGGACATCGCGATGGCGCTCGCTGCGCGCCAGTGCTACACCGGCATCGGCCGCGGCCAGGCGCGAACGCGCTGCGCGCAGATCGGCACGCTGCTGCGGATCGAACGCGCGCGTTGCGGCAACGCCTGCGAGGTCCGGCCAGGGATCATCGGCGCTGAGGTCACCGCTGTCGTCACGCCCGAGCAGGAGGCCCAGCGCATGCCGTGCATCGCGCAGATCCAGGGCCGCCTCGCGCGCCGCGTCGGCCACCGCCAGGTCGTCCACCGCCAGCCGCGCGCGGTCGACCGGCGCCATCGCCCCGGTGGCAACCTGCTTGTCGGCTGCCGCCATCTGTTCGGCCGAACTCTGGCGGTTGGCCTCGGCAATCTGCACCCGCTCCTGCGCGCGCTTCAGGCCGAAGTAGGCCTCATGCAGCGCCACCTGCTGGCGACGCCGCGCATCGAGCATCTCCAGCCCGGCCACCTCCAGCAGCGCATCGGCCTGGCGGATACGCAACGCGCGCTTGCCACCGCGTTCCCAGGTCCAGCCCAGGCCCACGGTGCTGTCCATCCGCTTGTCCTGCCAGCGGCCCGGGCCGACGCCGTGCCTGGGGCTGAGCTTGCTGGTGCCGATCGACAGCTCGGTCGCTGGACGCAGCGCCGCCGTCTGCGCGTCGCCCTGCACGCCACGCAGCGCCAGTGCCGCCACACGCAGGTCCGGGTTGTGTGCTTCCATGGCGCGCTGCGCCTCCTGCAGGGAAAGTGCCGACGCCGCAGGTGCGCACAGGAGGGCGGCCAACACAGCCGCAAGGCAAGGGAAGAAGTTCATGCGCGTCACGGTAAGGTGACGCACTTGCGCCAAACTTGCCCCAACCTTGCACGAAGCTTGCAATGCGAATCCTGCTGATCGAAGACGACGCCGCCCTGGCCGATGGACTGATCCGTGCCCTGCAGGGCGCGGGTCATCTGTGCGACCACCTCTCGCGCGGGCTGCATGCACCCGCTGCACTGGCCAGCGCGCCATATGACGTGATGGTGCTCGACCTTTCATTGCCCGACGTCGATGGCCTCGACCTGCTCTCGCGCCTGCGCAACGACGGTGTCACCCTGCCGGTGCTGATCCTCACGGCGCGCGATGGCGTGGAGGACCGCATCCTCGGCCTCGACCGGGGTGGCGACGACTATCTCGCCAAGCCATTTGCACTGGGGGAACTGGAAGCCCGCCTGCGTGCGCTGTCGCGTCGCCGCAGCGATGCACCGGCGCAGAAGCGGTTGGGCCGTTTGTGCTTCGACAGCATCCGCAATGAGGCGCAGGTGGACGGCCAGCGCATCGAACTGACCGCCCGCGAGCTGTCGCTGGTCGAAGCACTGATGCAGCATCCCGGCCGCACCGTCACCAAGCAGCGCCTGTTCGACGCTTTGTACAGCTGGGACCACGAGGCCAGCTTGTCGGTGATCGAAGTGCATGTCAGTCGCCTGCGCCGCAAGCTGGAACACGCGCGTGCCGGCGTCGGCATCCGCATGCTGCGTGGCCTGGGTTATCGCCTGGAGGCCAGCGGTGACTGAGCGCGTGCACAGCCTGCGGAGCCTGCTGCTGCGCCGCCTGTGGCTGCCGCTGCTGGTGCTGCTGATGTGCAGCGCGGTGGGTTCCTTCGCGCTGGCGCGCTTCTACGCCGGTCAGGTCTATGACCGCTGGCTGCTGGACTCGGCGATGTCCCTGTCCGAGCTGGTGACGGTACAGGAGGGTCATGCATCAATCGAGATCACGCCCGCGGTGTCACGTATGTTCAGCTGGGACACCGCCGACGAAGTGCATGGCGAAGTGGTCGATGCTGCGGGTGGACGCTTGTATGGCGACTTGGCCGAAGCGCTGCCGCGCCCGGCCACCGCCGCATCAAGCGACGACGCGGTTTATTACGATGCGCGCCTGCGCGGGCAGCCGGTGCGCATGGTCGAAGTCCTCGTCAGTGCCGGACCGGGCCACGATATCCGGCTGCGCGTAGCCGAGACGCTGCGCAAGCGCCACCGGCTGGAGCGCAAGCTGCTGCTGACCAGCATCCCGTTCCAGGCTGCGATCCTCACGCTTGCCGCGTGGCTGGCCTGGTCCGGGACCGGCGCGGCCGCAGGCCATGCCAACCAGGTGGCGCGGCGCTTGGCCAGCCCCCGCCCGGACCCACTGGCGCCCCTGGAACCCGCGCAGGAGGCGCCACGCGAGCTGTGGCCGGCGGTGGAGGCCTACAACGCGCTGTTGCAACGACTGGACGCCATGCAGGCCGCGCAACGGCGCTTCGTCAGCAATGCCGCGCACCAGCTGCGCACGCCGCTGGCGGCAATGCAGGTGGAGCTGGAGAGCTCACTCCGCCAACAGGATCCGCAGGCCCAGCAGCTGGCGTTGTCCGGCACGCTGGCCGGGCTGGCACGGCTGCAGCACCTGGTCAACCAGCTGCTGATGCTCAGCCGCTCGGAAGATCCACAGGGCAGCGCACTGCCGCTGCAGCCTCTGGATCTGGCCGCGCTGGCGCGTGGCGTGGTCGAGCGCTACGCTGACCGTGCGTTGGCTGCGGGCGTGGACCTGGGTTACGACGGACCCGACGACGGCGTGCAGCTACAGGGCGATGCGCAGTTGCTGCGCGAGGCGCTGGGCAACCTGCTGGACAACGCGCTGCGCTACGGCGCCACGCCCGGAGTCATCACCCTCGGCGTTCGGCAGGGAACCGACGGCGTGCAGGTATGGGTGGACGATGACGGCGCCGGCATCGCCGAAGCCGAACGCGCGCGCGTCACAGAACGCTTCTACCGGGCCAGCAGCGAGGGCGACGGTTGCGGGCTGGGGCTGGCGATTGTGGCCGAGATCGCGCAGCGACATGGCGCGACCTTGATGATTGATACCGCCCCGATCGGCGGTGCGCGGGTGGGGTTGCGGTTTCGTTGACCTTTGTCGAATTGCCCTTGTAGAGCCGAGCCCATGCTCGGCTGCTTTTGGCACGGTGCCTGAGCCGAGCATGGGCTCGGCTCTACAGGTATCAGGTCACCCGTGAAGCGTGCCGACCAAGGTCGGTACCTACCACGTGCGCATCACCGGCTCATCGAATACGGCGCCTGCGCGCCCTGCCCCGGCCAGTCCTTGTTCGGCTCGGCCTGCATGCTGAAGCGCAGTTCGCCACCGGCCAGGATCTCGTCGTGGCGCAGGAAGGCACGCTGCAGCGGCTTGCCATTCAACGTCACGCTGCCCACATAGGTGTGCTTGTCATCCAGACCCTCGGCCACGATGGTGAACGTCTTGCCGTTCGGAAGACGCATCGCGGTCTTCGGCAGGAACGGACGGCCCAGGATGTACTCGCCCGAGCCCGGCGCCACTGGGTAGAAGCCCAGCGCGGTGAACACATACCAGGCCGACATCTGGCCAACGTCATCATTGCCGGCCAGGCCATCGGGACGGTCGGCATACTGGGTATCCATGATCTGCTTCAGCCGCGCCTGCGTGCGCCACGGCTGGCCGGCATACGAATACAGGTAGGCCACGTGGTGGCTGGGCTCGTTGCCGTGCGCATACCAGCCGATCAGGCCGGTGATGTCTTCCATGTGCTCGAAGATCGATGGATCCACCTTGGCGTTGAACACCTCGTCCAGGCGCGCGAGCAGCTTGTCGCTGCCCCCGTGCGCGGCGGCCAGGCCGGCGACGTCCTGCGGCACGTACCACGAGTACTGCCAGGCGTTGCCTTCGGTGTAGTCGGTGCCGTAGCCGCTGGCGCTGGGGTCGAACGGCGTGCGGAAGCTGCCATCGCGCTTGCGCGCGCGCATGAAGCCGGTGTCCTTGTCGAAGGCATTGCGCCAGTTGCCTGCGCGCTTGTCGAAGGTCGCCGCGATATCGGCCTTGCCCATGGCCTGCGCCATGCGTGCGATGGTCCAGTCGTCGAAGGCGTACTCCAGCGTCTTGCTGGCCGCTTCACCTTCCTCGTCGATCGGCACATAGCCCAGCTCGCGGTACTGCGCGATGCCATCATACGGGCCGTAGTTCGCGGTCTCGACCATCGCGTTCAAAGCCTTGTCCGCATCGAAGCCACGAATGCCCTTCACGTAGGCATCGGCGATCACCGGCACGGCGTGGTAGCCGATCATGCACCAGTCCTCCAGGCCGTGGAACGACCACACCGGCAGCATGCCGTAGGGGCTGTGCTCGTGGTGGGCCAGCATGGAGTTGATGAAGTCGCTGTTGCGCTTTCCCGGCTGCACCAAGGTCAGCAGCGGGTGCAGCGCGCGGTAGGTGTCCCACAGCGAGAACGTCGAATAGTGCGTGAAGCCATCGGCCTTGTGCACGGCATTGTCCGCGCCGCGGTACTGGCCATCGGCATCCATGAACAGCGTCGGCCCCAGCATCGTGTGGTACAGCGCGGTATAGGCACTGCGCCGCGCATGTTCCGGCGCGTCAATGTCCAGCACGGACAGTGCCTGCGTCCACTCCTGCTTCGCCTGTGCACGCACGCGGTCGAAATCGAAGTCGGCCACTTCCGCGTCGAGGTTGGCGATGGCACCGGCTTCACTGACCGGCGAGATCGCCACCTTCACCACCAGCGGTGCATCGAGCTTGCCGAAAGCGAACGTACCAACCAGCTGACGACCCTCGATCTGGGCGCGCTGTGCCGGGTCCTTTTCGCCCGGCGGCGGAAAGCCCTTGTAGACGATGTCCTGCTCGGTGTTGTGCAGCTCATGCCCGGCCAGCGGGCGTGAGAAGCGCATCGCAAAGTACAGCTGGCGGCCCGGCGCCCAGCCTCGGGTTTCGCGGAAGCCGGTCACCGTGCCATCGGCGCGCACCCGCACCCGCGACCACAGCACCTTGCCCGGGTAGTCGTACATGCTGGTACGCATGTCCAGCAGCACCTTGGCGTCGGTGCCCTTGGGGAAGGCATAGCGGTGCACGCCCACGCGCGCACTGGTGGTCAGTTCGGCGCGCACCTTGTAGTCATCCAGGGTGACCGCGTAGTAGCCCGGCTCGGCCTTCTCGTCAGCGTGGCGAAAGCGTGAGGCATAGCCGCTGCGCGGCTTCTCCGGATCGCCGCGCTCCAGGCCCGGATTGCCGGTGAACGGCATCAGCAGAATGTCGCCCAGGTCTGAATGACCGGTGCCGGAGAAATGCGTATGCGAGAAGCCGACGATGCTGCTGTCGTCATAGCGGTAGCCCGCCGCCCAGCCATAGGCCTTTTCACGCGGCTGGATACGCGTGTCCGGGCTGAGCTGGACCATGCCGAACGGCACCGTGGCCCCCGGGTAGGTATGGCCCTCGCCACCGGTGCCGATGAACGGATCGACCGAGGCGTATGCCTTGTCGGCGGCGGTTCTGGCTGGGGCCGCACTGGCCAGGCCGGAAGCGAACATCGCCGTGGCGGCGACAGCGATCAGGAGACGACGGTCCAGCGTGGGCATCGGCATTTGGATCGATTCAGATGGTGGTCAGAGAGTAGCACCGGCCCTGCCCTGTCGCATGCTGCAGTGCGGCCGCCGGAACCGGCACGATGATTTGCACATAATTGCATGGCCGGACGACGAATCGCCTCATAGGCTTCCGGCTTCCCGCTTCCAGATCGGTGCCAATACGGCAGTGGATGTCCACACATGCACTTCTGAAAGACCGCGCCTTCGGAGCGGGACAAAGCGAGACGAACCATCAATTGGTGCGCAGCGCCTCGATCTGCCCAGAATGGCGCCGCAGCGGACATCCCGCTGCCGGGATTGGAACCCCCGAAAAGAAGGACAGAGATAGCTCGTCGTAACTGCGGCGGGCGCTGCGTGTGGCCGTCAGGCCCTCCGGTTTTCTCTGTTCCTTCCGGGAGTTCCAAGCACGCATCGCCCGCCACCCTTGCGGTGGCCCTCGCTTCCCAAGGAGTTTCCGCATGAAACACACGCGTCCGCTCAGCCCGGCCATGGAATCGCTGTTCCAGCGTATCGAACATGCCCTCAACAGTGCCGAAGGCATGGCCATCCTCATCGGCGAGCAGTACGGCCCCGAGCCGAAGCCACCCGCACCGATGGGCTACAACGCCAAAGAGATCGCCGACGCGATGGTCATGCTGAGCCAGCATGGTCGGTCGTTGCTGCAGAAGCCGCGTGCGGAAGCGGAAAAGGTGACCTATCACTAGACCGCGACGCAGCCGAACCTGCTCGGCGCCGTGCGCACCGCACGCAGCGATTGCTGCCCTCAGCCCGGCAATGCGCCCTGCAAGGTGGCGAGGTCGGCGCTGTCGATCGGCCTCACCACCCGCGCCACCTCCTGGCCGTCATGCAACAGCACCACGGTGGGCCACAGTTTTACCTTGAAAGCACGCCCCAGCGGCTTTCCCTTGCCATCCTCGATCTTCCAATGCACCGGATCGTGGGCGTCGACAAACGCCTGGAGTGCGGGCTGCGCGGCCTGGCAGTGACCACACCAGGGTGCACCGAACTCGAGCAGCAGCCAGCCCGCCTGCGCGTCCACGTCCGCGCCAGCGGGCTCCGCCGCCAGGTAGTCACGCATGAACGGCATGCCGGTTACGCCGCCAACGCTTTCTGGATATCCGCCAGCGGGGCGTTTGTCAGGTCCTTGGCAATGTCGCCCAGCAGGCGGGCCTGGACCTCCTTGTGCAGCAGCGGGCGGATACGGCCCAGGGTGGTGGGGTCTGCCACCAGCACCAGGTGTGCAAAGCGGTTGTTGAGCGCATCTTCGTTCAACTGCTCCGCCACCTGCTTGGCGAACGTCGCCTCGTTGAGCTGCGAAATGGACATGTCTTTCGGCACCGCACCGGCCGGCCCCTGCCCGGAGACACCCTGCTCGCTGATGTCCTGCAGGCGCAGTTCGCCTTCCTGCTTCAACGCCAGTTGATGTTCGTTGCCGACGTTGGTGAACACGCGGGCCGAACCACCATCGGCGACGATGATCAGCGTACCTTCGGGAATGCGACGGGTCATGCGATGCTCCTTCTCGATTGCGTTCAGCGCTACCGTAGACAGCGTTGCGTGAGCGCTGCGGCCAGAGTTCGTTCAACGCATGTCATTGCACGCTGCGCGGATGAACAGGCGTGATGGAACACAGCGTGCAGATCAGGCCGCTTCTCTGCATGCTCACGCCGATGCCGTTATGATGAACGGATGATCGACATGACCCACTACGTGACGGGCGCACCTGTTACGTGGAAAGCACTGCCGACCGGCGCTTCGCTTGCCACGATGGCTCCCGCCCTGCCCTTCCACCGCCTCGCGCTGGATCCTGGCGGATGACGCCCGCAGGCGCTCTGGCCTGCCCTCCCTACGCTGCTGTGACCTCCGGCCGCTGACTGCGCGACCGCAGTGATCCTGTTGCTGCGTTTCCGCCGTTGCGGCGGTGCGTTGCCGTGCGCGTGGCGTCGTGCCTGCACACATTCCCCGGCCCCCACGCCACTCACCGATGCCCCTGCGCCACCTGCGCCTGCATCGCCGTTTCCGATTTCCGGGACCTAGCCCACCGTCTATTCACCTCTTCCACTTACAAGGGAGCCCCATGCAGGACACCCCCGATGCACACGCCCACTTCGGCTGGTTCAAACGCCGCCGCCACCTGAAGGTCGATGAGATCACCGTCGTCGACAAGCCCATGCTCAAGCGCGCCGTCGGCGCGGCCGCACTTGGCAATGCCATGGAGTGGTTCGACTTCGGTGTCTACGGCTATCTGGCGGTCACCATCGGCCAGGTGTTCTTCCCCTCCAGCAATCCCACCGCGCAGGTGATCGCCGCGTTCGCCACGTTCACCGTAGCGTTCCTGGTACGGCCGCTGGGCGGCCTGGTGTTCGGCCCGCTGGGTGATCGCTACGGCCGCCAGAAAGTGCTGGCGTTCACCATGGTCCTGATGGCGCTGGGCACCTTTTCGATCGGCCTGATTCCCGCCTACGAGCGCATCGGCATCTGGGCACCGGTGCTGTTGCTGCTCGCACGCGTGGTGCAGGGCTTTTCCACCGGCGGTGAATATGGCGGCGCGGCGACCTTCATCGCCGAATACTCCACCGACCGCAACCGCGGCCTGATGGGCAGCTGGCTGGAGTTCGGCACGCTGGGCGGCTATATCGCCGGCGCCGGTACCGTGACCGCGCTGCACATGGTGTTGAGCAGCGAACAGATGCTGGACTGGGGCTGGCGCATTCCGTTCCTGGTGGCCGGCCCGCTGGGCCTGCTCGGCCTGTACATGCGCATGAAGCTGGAGGAAACCCCGGCGTTCCGCGCCTTCGCCGAGGAAGCCGAGAAGCGCGAGCACGACCGGCCCGGGCTGGGCGCGCTGTTCCATGTGCATGGCCGCCAGCTGCTGGTGTGCATGGGCCTGGTACTGGTGTTCAACGTGACCGACTACATGCTGCTGACCTACATGCCCAGCTACCTCAGCGTCACCATGGGCTATGCCGAGAGCAAGGGCCTGCTGCTGATCATCATCGTGATGCTGGTGATGATGCCGCTGAACATCGTCGGCGGATTGTTCAGTGACCGGCTGGGCCGCCGGCCGATGATCATTGGCGCCTGCATCGCGCTGCTGGTGCTGGCGGTGCCCTGCCTGCTGCTGGTGGGCAGCGGCAATGACGGACTGATCTTCCTGGGCCTGATGCTGCTGGGGCTGGCGCTGGTGTGCTTCACCAGCTCGATGCCGTCCACGCTGCCGGCGCTGTTCTACACCCCGGTGCGCTACAGCGCGCTGTCGATCGCCTTCAATGTGTCGGTGTCGCTGTTCGGTGGCACCACGCCGCTGGTGACCGCGTGGCTGGTGGAGCGTACCGGCGACCCGCTGGTGCCGGCCTATTACCTGATGGGCGCGGCGGTGATCGGCCTGGTGACCATGCTGTTCGTGAAGGAAACCGCCGGCCTGCCGCTGCGCGGTTCACCGCCGGCCGTCGGCAGCGACAAGGAAGCGGCCGCGCTGTTGAAGAGCGATGTGCCGGTGACGGTGGACCCGACCTTGCCGCCGCTGCCGGATGTTGCCGAGCCCGAGCAGGTGAAGCCTGCCTGAGGCCGGGTGCAGAATGCGATCCACGCATGGCGTGGATCGATGGGCCAAGTGGCGCCGGGTGGATACGCCCGGCGCTGCATGGCGCTACGTCTTGATGCGGGTCAGCTTCCCCGGCGTCCAACGCAGCGTCCAGGTGTAGTTTCCGTCCGGCGGACAGACGTGGCGGAAATCGCGGGGAATTTCGCAGACCGTTGCGCCTGCGGTAACGGTGAAGGCAACGATGATCCGGTTGCCTTCGATTCGGATCGACTGCACCGCGCCCGGAATCTGGATGCCGGCATCATCGCCATAGCCATACCTGCGGATGGCGGCATAGTCCTCTGCCTCCACCGGCGACAGGCTCTTCGGGTTCTCCTGGCCACGCGGATCGTTCGCTGTCAGCGCCGTCATCACCGCCACCACATTGCTCTGCGCGAAGCTGCCGCCGGTGTAGGTGGACGTGTAGAAATACACGACCTCGGCACGGCCATCGCCATCGAGATCGGCAACAGCGGTCCACACCGGACGGAACTCGGATTCGATGTCATCGCCGGGAATCAGCCGCAGATTGGCTTCGGCGGCCCGATACGCCTGTACCAGGCTGGGCGGCGCCACCACCCGCTTGGACGCGGCCGGCGCGGCCATCGCCGTCAGGCTGGACAGCGCCAGCGCAGCAAGCGCAAGGCAGGTCGAAGTGGAGCGGAACATCGCAGGTCCGTGCATGTCATCCTCCTTGGGTGTGCGGCCAGTCTAACCACAGCCAAGGCATCCCCGCATGGCGTGGATCTAGCGCGGGGTGTTCGATTCCATTGCACGCATCACGATGGGCTTGGCCCAGCCGGGCGTGTGCAGCAGGTCGGCTACGGCAATCGGGTACTGCAGTTCGCCTGCAGCCATGGCCAATACCGGCAGCGGCACCACGCAACCCTGCGCGTCGGCCGGTGCGCTGTTGTCGTAGACGTGCAACTCGGCCAGGTGCGGCAGCAGCTCCAGCAGGTTCGCGCGCGCGGAATCGAAACGCGCGCGGATCTTCTCGACTGGAATGTCATGGCCACCGGCGGCCACCCGCGCAGCAACACGGGCGATATGCAGCTCAACATCGGCCAGCCCACAGAACCAGATCGCCACCTGATGCCGTTCGCAGGCCTCACGCAGCAGGCGCGCAATGGTGTTGCCGCCGAGCGTCGTCTCGAAGGCGAAGTCGGTGCCATCGGCCATGGTCTGGCGCAGGCGGCGGGTGCCTTCCTGCCATGCCTCGGCGTTGGCCTCCGGCAGCGACCAGCCGGCGTCGACCAGGCGACGGGTGAACGCGTCCGGGTTGAACCAGCTCAGCCCTTCGGCGTCCAGCCAGGTGCCCAGCAGCGAACTCTTGCCGGCGCCATTGACACCGGCCAGCGCCAGGATGCGTCCCATCGATCAGAGCGGGCGGCCGAGGGTGACCTTGCGGCCGCGCCGGATCGGCTGGCCCAGCACCTTGCCAAGCCCTTCACCGCGCTGCAGCCCGGCCAGGGTCTGGTCGAACTCGTTGCGCAGGCGCTGCAGTTCCTCGTTGCGCTCACCGGCATCGCCGCCAGCGGCCTTGGCCAGCAGTTCCTGGTAGGTGCGGATGTCCACGATCACCGCTTCCGGGTGATTGTGGTTGGTGATGACCAGCGCCTGCTTTTCGCGCACGGTGCGCATCAGGCTCGGCCAGCCGCGGGTCTTCACCGACGAGGCCGGGGCCTTTTCGAGGCCAGGCAGATCCAGCGGCAGGGTCATGGCACGGCTCCAGGCGGGGCGGATGGGAACCACTATACCCAATTTGGCCAAATTGGAGATAAATGCCCTTTTACCCAGGCAGCCCGGTGTCCGGGGCGTCGGTCTGCAGCAGGCTGTCGCGATCGCGCAGCGGGAAGCGGATCCAGGCATCCAGGCCTTGCGGGGTAAAGCGCAGCTCGCCGCTGCCGGCCAGTTCATAGGGCACCCGCTGCTCGATCAGGACCCGGCCCAGGCCACGCTGGCGTGGCATCTCCCACCCCTCCACCTCGGCATGGCGCTCGCACCAGTGCAGGCCCAGCCACGGCTGCCCGTCCTGCACCTGCAGGTGCCAGCAGACATCAACCCGCCCGTCCTCGTGGGCCAACGCGCCGTGCCGGAGCGCATTGGCGGCCAGCTCATGGATGGCCAGCGACAGTACTTCGGCCGCCTTCGGTGGCAACAGCACATCCTCGCCCTGCAGGTGACAGGCGGCGGCCGCCGGTGCCTGCGCCGCGATCTCCTCCTCGAGCATGCCGCGCAGGCAGACCCCTACATTGGCGCCGCGGGTCAACAGGCTCTGCGTGCGCGCCAGTGACATCAGCCGCGCGCACAGGCGCTCGGCATACTCGTCCACGCTGCCGACCGATACGCGGGTCCGCCAGGCAATGGCATGGATGGTCGACATGATGTTGCGCACCCGATGCTGCAGTTCGGCCAGCAGCACCGACTGGCGCTCGGTGGCACGCTTGAGATCGTCGATGTCCACTGCGATCGCGAACACGCCACTCACCGCGCCATCGGCATCACGCAGCGGTGCGGCGGCGACGCGTGTCCAGCGCGCGCGCCCGTCGTCATGGATGAACTGGAACTCCAGGCCCGGGACCATCGTCTCCCCCCGCAGGGCGCGGGCGATGGCGAAATCGTGGGGTTCGATGCGCGAGCCATCGGGATGCACCCCCTGCCACCGGTAGTGGTTGGGGCGATCCGTGGAGGGCACCTTGCCGGTGGGAAGATAGGTCCGCATCTGGTCGTTGGACAGCTGCAGGTTGCCGTCGGCGTCGACAATGCAGACACCCACCGGCAGCACCTTGAAGGCCAGCGCCAACCGGCGGTCGCTCTCACGGCGCTTCTGTTCCTCGCGTTCGCGGGCCGCCTGCGCGACGTGCGCAGCGGTCGTTTCGAACATGGTCACCAGCACGCCGTTGATGCACCCGTCCTCTCCGCGTATGGGGCTGTAGGTGATGGTGAACCAGACATCCTCCAAGCGCCCACGCCGCGCCAGCGGATAGAGCTTGTCCTCATAGGTGATGGTCTCGCCCTGCCACACACGCTGGTAGATCGGGCCGTTGATGTGCCAGACCTCGGGCCAGCACTCGCGCGTCGGCTGGCCCAGTCCGCCAGGATGCTTGTCAGCCAGGATCTCGGCATAGCCATCGTTGTAGAGCTGCACCAGCTGCTCGCCCCACAGCACGATCATCGGAAAGCCGTGCGCAAGCATCAGGTCGACGGTGGCGCGCAGGTGCGGCGGCCATTGCTCGATCGCACCCAGTGGCGTGCCTGACCAGTCGTGCCGGGCAATACGGGCGGCCATGCCGTCATGGCGCGCATGCGCCTGCAGCGACGGCGGCATGCCCGCCGGGCGCTCAACGGCCCGGAGGCCTTCGGTGTGGCGCGACATGCCGCGCAATCAGGCGATGCCCGCAGGGGCCTGCGGCGTCGCCACCAGTCCCGCCAGCTGCTGGACCAGGGCCTCGATGTGATAGGGCTTGGTGCAGCGTGGCGCATCCGCGAAGCGGCTGGGCAGGTTGTCATCGTAGCCAGAGGTCAGCATGAACGGCGTACCCGCTTCGGCCAACCGGTCGGCCAGCGGATACACCTGTTCACCGCCCAGGTTGATGTCCAGCAGGGCCACATCGATGGGGTTGTCATCCAGCAGCCGGCCGAGTGCCTGCAGGTCCCCGGCCGGCCCCACCACCTGCGCGCCCTTCAGCTCCAGGTAGTCCACCAGGAACATCGCGATGGCGAATTCATCTTCCGCCACCAGTACTCTCAACCCTTTCAGGCCTTCTGGTTTGTTGCCCGCTTCCAGCACGACCGGCGCTCCTCGATACACGCGGCCCACCTCCGCCGCAACGGCCGTAGGATGCGCGAACCGGGCTACAAGGGCGCGTGATGATCGATGAAGATCGCAGCCGCGGCGCATTCACTCCGGCATGGCAGCGGTGCGTTCAGAACGCACGCTCCCATTTCAGGCTGAGCAGGCTGCGGTCATGGCTGTACAGCCAACCGACGTTGCTGTCGATGCAGGCGTAGCGCAGGCTCAGGCTGGGCACCAGCCCGCCCACCGCCAGCCGCTCGCTGCGCACGATGGCGATCAGGTTCTGTTCGTCGTCCTGCCTGCGCGCCTCCAGCAAAGGACTCCAGGCACCATAGTCACGGTGACGCAACGACACGAACACCGTGGCCGTGGTGCCACTCCACTGCCGTGCCGCGCCCAGCCGCAGGCCGTGCTGGCGGTAGCCGTTGGCCGGGTCGGCTGCGCTGCTGTCGGTCAGGTCCACGCCCGCGAACAGGGTCCAGCGCGGGTTGAGCGCGCGGAACCAGGTGGCATACAGCGCGGCCAGTTCGCCATCGTAGTTGTCGGCCAGGCCCGGCTGCCGGTAGCGCTGGCGTTTCCAGTCGGCCTCCAGCTTGAGCAGGCTGCGCGCGTCCAGGGCGTACTGCCATTCGCCGTGCACACCACTGCCGCCCTGCAGGGCGTGGTTGCCCAGCGCCTGGTAGTCATGGCTCGGCGCCAGCTGCAGGGTGTGCCGTGCACTGCGCCAGCTGTAGCCGGCCTGCACGCTGGCGTTGAGCTCGTTGTATGCGCTGTAGCCACGCCAGGCCTGGCCGAACGCCAGCCCACGCACGTACAGGCCATGATGGCCTGCCAACGCCCAGCGCCGTTCCAGGCTGGCGTCGTAGTCCAGGCCGGTGGCGCGCTGCGCTTCGGGCAGCGTGCGTTCGATCAGGCAGGTGTCGCCGACACCGAACAGGCAGGTGCGGCTGGCCGAACTGCGGTTGATGTTGTCGCTCCATGCAGGCCCGGCGGCGACCGCACCCTTCCAGCGCCCGCGTGCCTGCAACGCGTCCAGATAGCTGTCCACGCGTGCGCGCACACCCGCGGTGGCCGGATCGTTGCTGTCGATACCGGCCTTGATTGCACCGAACAATGCCACCGCCTCGCGGTCGCGCTGGTCTTCGGCATAGACGCGCGCCAGTTCAAGGCGGGCGGGCAGGAAGTCCGGCTGCGCTGCCAGCAGTGCTTCGTACTCCTGTGCGGCGCGCGAATGGTCACCGGCCACGCGGGCCAACGCACCTTGCGCGTAGTGGCGCAGCAGCGGATCGTGCCCCGGAAGCTCGAGGTATTCGGCCAGGAACGCCGCAGCGGCCGGCCACTGCTGATGCTGCAATGACAGGTAGAGGGCCTGGCCGAGATCATCGACGGTGCGCTCCACCCGCACGGTCTGGCCATCGATGGTGAGCGTCGGCCGTTGCGATTCGGCCTGCTGCAGGCGCTGCTGGTCCTGCTGCTGGTGGCGCAGTTCACTGCCCTGTTCGAGCACGCGGCGCAGATCGTCCTGCTGGGCGCGCACGTCGGCGGCAACAAGCAGCAGGAACACAAGGAAAATGGGGGGGCGCATGGGCGATCTGTGGTGGTGCATGCAGCGGGCCGAAGCAGGGACTGGCGGATCGCGGCTTGTCCCTGCCCTGCCCCGTCAAGGGCGTGGCAATCAGTTCTTGCTGCCGCCGAAGGCGGTGTCGTACTGGCTGTTGCCGGCGAACGTAGCGATACCGGCCAGGGTGGCGGCGTTGGCGCCGAAGAACTGGCCCTGGCTGTTGCCGGTGACCGAACCGTTGGCCACAGCGGTGCCGGCGAAGGACGCATCGGCGCTGTTGATGTTGGCGCTGATCGCCAGGGTCTGGCCACCACCGGTCAGGCCGCCGGTCAGCTTGCCGGTACCGAAGTTCGCGGCGAAGGTGCCGCTGAGCAGGTTGCTGCCGTTGAACTTGTTCAGGCCAGCCACCGCGTACGTGGCGGTGCCGCTGGGCAACGTGGTGCCCGCACGGTCGCCAGCGAAGTACACCTGGCGATTGTTGAAGCCGCCTGCGGCGCCATCCTTGGACCATTCACCGAACCAGACATCGCCACTGCCCACCTTGACGAAGTTGAAGTGGCCCATGCCGGCATGATTGCCCGGGGTGCCGGTGATCGGCATGGCCAGCGTACGTACGGTCACGTTGCCCACGGTGGTGGGGGCCGAGTATGCGGCCAGGCCCTGGAAATCGACCGGCTTGGCGTTGGAGACGGTGCCGACACCGATGCCGGCCTTGCCTGCGCTGTGCGGGCCGCCATTGACTTCGGAGGCACCGACCTTGACGTACAGCTGCGAATCGGTGGCCGGGCTGGCCGCACCGACGATGTCGGCGGCCTGGGCGGCACCGGCCAGGGCGAAGGTGGCGGCCATGGCCAGTACGGAACGGGAGATCATCTTCATGGAACTACTCCTTGGGTTGAGGGAACAACGGGTACAACAACGAGGCAGGTCATCAGAAGCGTGCGGTGACACCGAGCTTCAGCGTGCGCCCTGGCGCCGGCAGCGTGGAGCGCGTGGCCGGGTCGACGTAGTAGCGGTTGCCGAGGTTGGTGCCGACCAGCTCGACGCTGGCATGGTCGTTGATGCGCCAGCGCGCGTAGGCATCGACGGTGGTGATGTTTCCCCAGGTGAACGGCACGTTCTGCCAGATCAGGCCACCACTGCCGGCGTACAGGCGGTCACGGTAGGCCTGCAGGTCCGGGTTCTGGTGGCGCTGGTAATGCACGATGCGGCTGCCCAGCTCCAGGCGCTCATCGAACAGCCGGGTGCCCAGCGACGCGTTCACCGACAAGCGGGGAATGGCCTGGGTCAGCAGGTAGCCGCTGACGAAGCCGTCCTGCACGCAGTTGGGCACCTTGCCGGCGAGTGCGTCGAGCTGCACCGCCATGCTTTCATCACAGACCTTGTTTTCCAGCGTGCGGGTGATGCCCAGGTCGGTGAAGAAGCGGCGGTTGTCGAAGCGCGCCTGCAGCTCCACGCCGCGGATGCGCTGCTTGTCCAGGTTGTCGAACAGGAAATTGCCGTCGCGCTCGATCACGTTGCGGGTCTTGTGCACGTAGTAGGCCAGCTTCACGTCGGCATCAGCGGTGTTGCCGAACAGCGCCGACAGGTTGTGCACATAGCCCACTTCGTAGTTGTAGGCGTGCTCGGGCTTGAGCGGGTACAGCGGGTTCAGGCTGCTGGAGAACGCGATGGTGCTCTCGAACATGCTGGGGAAACGCACCGCCTCGCTATAACGGACGTAGGCGCGCGCATTGGGCGAGAAATGCGCGGTGGCCGAGAAGGTCGGCAGCCAGGTATGGTCGCGCCTGCGCTCATTGCGCCCGGACACCGTCTGCGGCCGTCCGCTCTGGATACTGCACAGGATCTGCGACCCCTGCACCGGCAACAGCCCGGGAATGGCCGCCACCTCGCCATTCAGGCAAGGGTTGCTGGCACGGCTGTAGTTGCCGTCCGCATCCGGCAGCCAAGGAATGGTGTGGTCCACCGCAACCGGCGTCTCATACCTGCCCAGCAGGCCCTTCAGCAGATCATCAACGATGAAGCCCATGCCGATGCTGTCCCAGAACGCGCGCTGCGACTCGATGGCGTCGATCTCGCCCTGCAGGCTGGCCGGGCGTTCGGGCAGTTCGTTGACGCGGTAGCGGGCCTCCTTGGGGAACACCGAGGTGGTCATCAGCTCCGGGTGGTCCTGCAGGAAATCATCGAAGGCCCAATAGCGCGCGTAGCGCACGCCGGCACTCAGGGAGAGGAAATCCACCGGCCGCCAGTCCAGCACCAGGTAGCCCTCGCCTTCCTGGCGGCGCCCCGCGCGCGGATACATGCGCCAGCCATCGCTGACGCCGAAGTACGGGTCCGCCGAGCGCAGTTTCTCGAACTGCCAGTTGCCGCCCACGGTCAGGTCCAGGGTGGAATGCAACGCGAAGCGGTTGCTCAGGGTCAGGCCGGTGCGGTCGTTGCGGGCATTGGCCAGCGCGGTATTGCGCAGGATCGGGCTGCTGCCGGGGTTCCAGTCGGGGTTGCTGGCAAAATTGGGGAAGCCGCCAGCGGTGTACGTATCGCTGGTGGTTTCGGTGCGCCACAGGTTGGCACGCAGGTCCAGCCAGCGGCTGCCGGCAGGCTGCCAGTGGTATTCCAGGTTCCAGGCATCGGCATCGACGCGGCTGAGCGGCCACTGGATGCGACCGTAGTCGGGCGCGGACAGGATACGCGAGGGCATGATCTCGCCGTAGTGCGAGAGCGTGCGCCGCCAGGTCGCGCGCAGCTGCTGGTCGTCGCTGATCTGCCAGGTCGCCTTCAGCAACCACGACTCCTGCTCGCTGGAGGTGTTGGGCACCTCGTCGCCGGGCTTGAAGTAGCGCGCCAGCGTGGTGATGTAGTCCAGGCCCTTGTACTCGAACTGCTCGCGCGGATCCCGGTCGTAGTACGCCGCGCCCCGGGTGCCGGAAAAGTAGTTGCCCCGCTTGCGCCAGGCATAGGCCGCCATCAGGTCCACGTGTTCGCCACGCAGGCCCAACGCCAGCCGCCAGGCCTGGTCTTCCCCGGCGAACACATTGGTTTCAGAACCGCGCGACTTCACCGGCACCAGCAGCGTGCTGTCGGCATAAGGTGCCGAGGGCGAGCCCTGCGGGAACCCCGCCACCGTGCGGTAATCCTCGCCGGTATGCAGCCGCGGCAGGCGTGGCGCCACCGCATTGCTGCTGCCTTCGATCTTCAGCTCCCCGCCGAAGCGCTCGCCGGCAGCAACAATGTCGTCAACGTCGATGGTCTTGATCACCAGCGCACCACCAATCCCGCTGTGCACATCGCGCACCAGCCCTGGCCCCTTGATGACCTGGATGCCACCGATCAGGTTGGGATCGATGTAGTTGCGGTTGCTGACGCCGTTGTAGCCGCGCCAGACCGTGAGCGCCTGCTCGCCACCGTCGATGCTGACCGGCACCCGCCCCGGCCCCTGGATGCCGCGGATGTTGATGTCCAGCGCGCCGCTGTTGCGCGCATCACCGCTGAACACACCGACCAGATCCTTGACCACGTCGGCCGGATTGGAGCCGCGGTAGCGCTCCACCCGGTCGCGCCCCGAGTACGCCGTGGTCAGATCCAGCGCGAAGACATCGTCGTAGCCGCGCCGATCGCGGGCCTCGCCCCCTTCCGACTGCAGGCGACCGGCCACGTCCAGTGTTTCGGTCACCCGCACCCCTTCCCCGTCCCCTTCCCCCGCCTCCGCTGCGGCGCGCAGGCTCCAGGTGCCATCCATGCCGCGCTGGGCACGCACCCCACTGCCGCGCAGCAGCTGCTGCAGGGCCTGCATCTGGCTGTACTCGCCGCTCACCGCGCTGGATCGACGGCCCTCCACCAGGTCACTGCGGAAGACCACCTGCACATCGGCCTGGCGGCCAAAGCTGCGCACGGCATCGGCCAACGGTTGTTCCGGAATGGCGTAAGTGCGCAGCGGTGCGGCCACCGCTGCTTGCGCCTGCACCACCGGCACCCAGGCCAACGGCAACAATGCGGTGGAGATCGCCAAGGACAGGACGGTAGCGCGACGATGACAGGCGGATGCCGTGGACGGCATGGACAGGAACTCCTCAAGCGGGGCGGGACCACGGTCACGACCGGTGCCCGGTGGTGTGTCTGGCTTGAGAAGAAACGCGGTTTCGCTCTGGCTATACCTCTATAGACAGCGGGGTACGACGACTGCCCACGGTTTTTTCATGTTTTTTCATGCAGCCTGTTCATGCGTGCTCCGCGGGCGCCTCACCACACCAGCAACGCACCACCGGGCAAGCGCTGCACCCGCAGTCCCGCCTGCGCGGCCACGGCGTCGATGGCCGTGTCCGGTTGCTGCAGATGGAACAGGCCACTGACCCGCACGCGTGTGCCCTGCCCGGCCACCACCCAGACCGGGGCACGCCGGTAGCGGCCGAGATCGGCGATGGCCTGCGCGGCAGGCAGACCGTCGATCACCACCTCACCACGGCGCCACGGCGCCATCGCCTCCGGCGCGGCCTCCCGCAGCGGCTGCAACCAGCGCCCGTCACGGAACGCGCGCACCTGCCCGGCGCGCAGGCGCTGCACGCTGCCATCGCCCGGGCGCACATCGACCACGCCCTCGCTGACGTCGGTGGTGATGGTGGCGCCCTGCATCGACACGCTGAACGCCGTACCGATATCGCGGATCTGGCCACCGCCGGCCTCGACCTGGAACGGTCGCTGCTCATGCGCCACCTGGAACCAGGCCTGCCCGCGCAGCAGCTGCACGCGCCGCTGCTGGCCATCGAACGTGAATGCCAGTGCGGTGCAGGCATCGAGTACCGCCGTGCTGCCGTCGTCCAGCCGCACCACGCGCGGCGCATCACTGCTGCGCACATCGCTGCGCGCCAGCAGCAACGCGTGTGGTGCGGCCGCGACCATCAGCACTGCGGCCGCAGCACTGGCGAGCAGCCAGGGCAGACGGCGGCGCGGTGCGATCGGGCGCAGCCCCTGCCGATCTGCGGTCAGCTCGGGCAGCGCTGCCAGCACCTCCGGCCCGGCAGCGTCCAACCGCTGCCAGAAGGCCTGCTGCTGGCGCCAGGCCCGCGCGTGGCGGGGATCGGCCTGCAGCCAGCGCTGCAGGGCTCGTTGCTGGCGTTCCGGCAGCGGGCCTGCACTGCGCAGTATCACCCAGCGCAACGCCTGCCTGGCCTGACGCGGCGAGGGTTCGGAGGTGGTCATGATTGTGGCCTGCCGCACCACGAACGGGTGCGCTTTCCTGTTGTGACAACGGCGGGCGCGATCTGCCCACGGTAATCGCCGCTCATCGCCGCGCCCCCTGCTGATGCTGTTGGATCAGCAACGCTGCACGCAGCACATGCTTGCCGACCAGACTCTTGGAAATGCCGAGGCGCGCAGCGATCTCACGCTCGCTCAGGCCCAGGTATCGATTGAGGACAAAGCACTCGCGCACCTGGACCGGCAGGGCGAGGATGGTCTGGGTGATCTCGCGTAGCTGCGCCTGGTCCAGCGCCTGTGCCTCGCCATCGCGACTGGCCTCGGCCATGTCGACGGCGTACTCGGCCATGGCACGTCGCTCGCGGGCGTCGGCCTGGCTGCGGTTGAGCGCATGATGGTAGGCCATCCGGTACAGATAGCCGCGCGGCTCCAGGATGGGCGGATCGCCGGGCACGCTGCTGGCCTTCAGGTACAGGTTCTGCAGGGTGTCCTCGGTACTGGCCGGGTCGAGATAGCGTGCGATGAAGCGGGACAACGCGCGGCGCTCGCGGATCAGCAGCTCGACCAGCGCCAGGGCATTGGGAGACATAGGTGCCAAGGCCGGACCGGGGAATGATGGGCGTGATGGCGACGGTCCGGACGTGGATTGTGGGCTGCGCGGCCGTGGGCGGCAAGCCGCGGGCTCGTTCATCCACGCATGGCAGGTGCTCTGCGAACTGCAGCGCGACTGGGCCCGCTCGGCAACGGTCCCGGATTTCATGAACCTCTTCATCGCAACCGGTGGTACCGCGGGCATCCAGTTCTCGTACGATCGTACCGAGTGATGGGGTGGCGGCCCCGGTCCTGGCTGGGGCCGCCCTTTTTGGCGCAGTCGAGCGTGGCTCGACGCCACAGACAGATGGAGAACGTGATGGCCTACGCACACATTGTTTCGACCGCCGACGACTATCTGCACCACATCAGCAACGGCAGCTTTGATGTCGATGCGGACGAGCCTGCCTCGCTGGGTGGCCAGGGCAAGGGCTTTGCGCCGTTCGACCTGTACCTGGCCTCGCTGGCGGCGTGTACCGCCATCACCCTGCGCATGTATGCGCAGCGCAAGGGCTGGGATCTGGGCGAGTTCCATGCCGAGCTGCGCTCGGAACGTGACGAGGATGGACGTTTCCACGTGCACCGCGTGCTGCATGCCAGCGCCGAGCTGAGTGATGCGCAGTGGCAGCGGTTGCTGGAGGTGGTGGAGAAGACCCCGGTGACCCTGGTGATGCGCGAGGGTGCACGCATCACCAGTGAGCACGGGGGTGCTGCGTAACCCCATCCACGCATGGCGTGGATCTACTGTAGAGCCAAACCCATGCCCGGCTCTGCAAAAGGCTCAGCGCCGTGAATGCAGTACGGTGCGCTGGCGCATCGCGTTGAATTCCTGCTCTACCTGCTGGATATCCTCGGCCTGGAACCCGGCCGCGTCCAGCAGTTCGTCGGCGGCGGCGGCGGCCAGCGGATCATCGTCACGCTGGCGCCAGCAGCGCGCTGGCAGGAAATACCCCACTTCGCTGCGCCCGCGCATGATCACCACCGGCCGGCCTGCGTACAGCAGGAACTCCGCCAGGTGCTGGCGCAGCCCCTCCACCGAGACATAGGCCGGGCCGATGCCCAGCGATCGGCTGGACGGTTCGGAACTCTCGAACAGCTTGCGACGGCTCATCCACTCCTCCTTATGTGCAGCGCGTGGTCTCCTTTCCTTAGACGGGCGCATCGCTGCGCCCCCGCCACGCACTACGTGATCCACATCACGCCGTCACTCAGAACCCGGTATTGAACTCCAGCTGGAACACATCGATCGACAGTGGAGCACCGGACACTTCCTTGGCCGCCATCCACTTGCCGCTGATCCAGCTGCGCGCGTCCAGCGCGTAGGCGCCGCCCACGTAGTAGCCGCGGGCATTGGTGCCTCCGAGGTGGAAGTTCGGGTCGTTGTAGGCGTCCGGCAGCGCATCGGCCTCGATGCGCTTGTAGCCCAGCAGCGCCTGCCACTGGCCCTTCTCCTTCAGGTCGGTGGCACCGAAGGTGGCCTGCACCATCCAGGCGGTGTCGCCGCTGCGGAAGGTGTCGATGCTGGCGGTACCACCGGCGCCGTAGTTGTTGACGATGCCGTTGTTGGCGCGGCTGAACATCGCCTGCTTGTCGTAGGCCAGGTTGCGGATGTAGTCGCCGTCTAGGCGCAGGCCGATGCCCTGGGCCAGCTGCGTATCCCAGCGCAGGTTCAGCGTGGCCAGGCGGAATGCCGAGGCCAGGCCGACGTACTGCGGGGTGGGCGTGTTGGCTGGATCCAGCGGGTTGCGTGCGATGTCGCGGATCAGCATCAGGGTGTTGCCCTTCTGCATGAACGCCGGGCGCGACCAGTCGGTATCGCAGCCCACCGCGCCCGCATACAGCGCGCACGGCGAGGACAGGCGGCCGCTGATGTTCTTGAAGTCGTAGTAACCCAGCGCCGCGCGCAGCGCGTTGTCATCGTTGAAACGCCAGTTCACGCCGACCTGTGCACCGGACAGCCACTTGTTCTCGTTCGGGGTCTTGACCCGGCTCTGGCTGGGCGCGCTGTCGGAGGTGTACTCCAGCGGTACCACCGCCAGATTGCCGAACAGGCCAAGGTCACCGCCGTCGAAGTCGTACTGCAGGTTGGCGGCCAGGCCATCGAAGTTCAGGTCGTTGGAGAACAGCGTATCGCTGGTCCAGAACGGATTGCCGAAGCGGCCGCCGCGCACCGTCACCCAGTCGGCCGGGCTATAGGCCAGCCAGGCCTGGTCCAGCCACACGTCCTTCTTGCTCAGGCCACCACCCAGCTGCTCGGTGGTTGACACCGGGCCATTGCTGCTGCCGCTGGCCAGGCGCACGCCAGCCGTGGTGTGCTGGCCGATGGTCGCCTCGATGCCGAGGCGGGCGCGGATGCGCCACAGGTTGCGGCGGTCCTGGCGGGTGTTCAGCAGCGGTGGCAGCTGCAGGTTGGTGTTGGTATTGGTGTCGAAGCCGTTGCCGGAATTGATCGACGACCAGTTGCTGACGATGTCGCTGTTGCGTTCGGAGAAGAAGCGCGACTCGCTCCGCACGCGCATGTCACCGGTGACCTTGATGCGCTTGGTCCACTCAGCCACTTCGTTCGGCGCCGCCCAGCCCTCGGACCTGGCCTGCGTCATCACCTCCTGGCGCACTTCGTCACGAATGCCGTCGCGCACGCTCTGCGGTACGTACGGCACGCGCACGTCACCGGCCTCCAGGGCCACGCCACCACTGGCGGCCGGTGTCCCGGCGGCCGCGGTGTGCTGCAACGCTGCTGCTTCGGCCTGCGCCTGCACCAGCAATGCCTGGCCGTCTTCGGGTTTCAGTGCACCGCTGGCGATCAACCCCTTGATCAGCTTGACCATGGTGGTTTCGGCGGCCATCGCGCCGGCCGGGGCGGCCAGGTTGAGCAGCACGGCGCAGCACAGCAGCGCCCGTCGGGCCGGCCGCGGGCGGCGGGAATCGGTTCGTGCGCGGACGTGGTCGTTCATCACGGTTCTCATCGAATGAAGGGAAATCATGGAGGTCGGGGAATCAGGCCCCGGGCCGGCGGCCCTGGATCAGGACGCGGGCGGGGAAATCAAGCGACGGCGGCGGTGCCTGGTCGACCTTGCCGATGCGACGCAGTGCATCGAGCACGGCCGCGTCGGCCTCCTCGTTGCCACTGCCACGCACCAGCTCGACCTTTTCCAGGCGACCATCGCTGGCCAGCCACACATTCACCTGCAACTGGAACGCCAGGCGCTTGACCTTGTCGTCGCGCGAGATCGCCTGCTGCATCAGGTAGCCGAGGTAGCGCCCATAGGTGGCGTTGCCGGCACCGCCACGACCGACACCGGACGAACCGCCACCACTGCCGGACTGGATGCCGAAGTTGTCGCCACCGGCCTGCGCGTCGGCGTTCATCGTCACCGGATCGCTGTTGTCCGGGGTCGGCGTCGGCTCTTCGGCCGGCGTCGGCTGATCCAGCGGCTCCGGTTCGGGCATCGTCTCTTCCGGCGGCGTTTCCGGTTCCGGCGGTTCTTCCGGTGGCGGCGGGGGTGGCGGAGGCGGTGGCGGCAACGCCAGCATCGGCGGCTGCACCACCGGCCGGCGGGTGCTGGCGGTGTCCTTGAACAACAGCCACCACAGCGCGACGCCGAGCACCAGCAACGCGACCAGCACCAGCGCGGCGGTCACCAGCAACGGGCGACCACGCATGCCGGGCTCCGGCCGGGGGGGGTGATGGGCGGTCATGCCTCAGCCCTGCGCCTTGCCGGTGACCAGGCCCACCTGGGCCAGCTCCAGGCGCCGCAGCAGGTCCAGCACCTCGACCACGCGGGCATACTGCACCTGTGCGTCTCCGCGCACGATCACCGGGAAATCCGGCGTGGTCGCGCGTTCGGTACGCAGGCGATCTTCCAGCTCGGCCATCGTCACCGGGTAGGCATCCAGGAACACCTGGCCGCTGGGGTCGATGGTGATCGCCTTGGTCTTCGGCTTCTCCAGCGCGACGCTGTTGCTCGCCTTCGGCAGGTTGACCTCGATACCGGGGATGGAGGCGTTGCTGGTCAGGATGAAGATCACCAGCACCACCAGCAGCACGTCGACGAAGGGCGTCACGTTGATGCCCTTCTCGCGCTTCTTGATGCCGAACTTCGCCTTCTGGCCCATGGCGCGCTCCTCAGCCCTGGATCGCGGCCGGGCCGCGCCCGTCCTGCTCTTCAGCCAGGCGCGCGGCGAACTCGTCGATGAACACCGCCATGTCCGCGCCGATCGCTTCGGCACGCGCGCCCAGGTAGTTGTAGCCGAACAGCGCCGGGATCGCGACGCCGAGGCCAGCCGCAGTACACAGCAACGCTGCTGCCATGCCGGGTGCCACCGAGTTGATGTCGACCGCGCCAGCCATCGCCGCCACCACGAACACCAGCATGATGCCGATCACGGTGCCGAACAGGCCCACATACGGGGCCCCCTCGATGGTGGTCGACAGCCAGTTCATGCGCCGTGCCATCGCCTCCTGCTCACGCACCATCACCGCATCCATCGAGGCACGGATCGCCGCGATGGTGGCACCACTGAGGTAACCGCTGTTGCCATCGCGCTGGTGGCGCTGCTGCATTTCATCGATGGCCACCTGGTAGATGCGCCACAACGAGCCATCGTGCATCGCGGCCGGCGCCTTGCCCTGGCGGTCCATGTCGGACAGGGTGCGCAGCGGCACGCCGGACAGCTTGCCGAAGCTCTCGGTGAACACCGCATTGGCCTTGCTGGTACGGCCGAAGTGCCGCCCCTTGGCGATCATGATCGCCCACGACAGCAGCATCATCAGGCCGAGGATCGCGACCACCACCCAGGCATCGAACGGCATCGCCTTGAGGATGAAGGCGAAGTGGCTCTGCCCGGCTGACTGCTCGTCCGCGCCGTAGCTGATCAGCCGCGAATCGGCACCCTGTGCGGTGGCATCGGCCAGCAGCAGCGCGGCCGGCCGTGCCACGCGCGAGACGCGCAGTTCATCCAGCGCACCTTCGAAGTTGGCCAGTGGCTGCACCGCCCCCGGCGCATCGGCACCCACCACCGGAGCCGTGCCCAGCGCCGGCAGCGCACCGCTCAGCTGGGCAACGACGCGCCCGTTGAGGTACAGCTGCAACGCGCCCTTCTCTGCCGTCAGTGCAACGTGTGCCCACTGTCCTTCCGGAACCGGCTGCGCGGGCGTGCTGCGCTGGCCATTGAGCTGCACGAACGGCACGCGGTTCTCGATGCCCAGCACCAGCTCGGATGCGCCGTCGCGACGCGCATAGATCGCCTGCGCCGCAGTGTTGCCGCCCGGCTTGATCCAGGCTGAAACGGTGAGCGGCGCGCCCGCTTCCTGAGCCAGCGATGCGCTGGCCGGCAGCGGCAGCGGACCGGCGCCCAGCTGCACGCCACGGCCGATCACCGAGCCTTCCGACGGCGGCACCACCGCACCGGCATTGTTGCCATAGGCGGTGGTGTCGCGTGCCGGCGCATTGGCCTCGGCAAAGTGGTAGACCAGCGTGTAGTCCGGATCGAACACCTGCTGGCCGTTGCCGCTGGCCGGTGCCTTCTCATTGCCGTAGTACATCCAGATCGTCTGCGGCGCGGCAGCGCTGACTGCCGGTACGTCGACCCAGACCAGGGCCAGGCCCATCCTGGGATCGAACTGTTCGATCTGGTGGGCCAGCACGGTACGGCCATCACCCGAGACGAAGCGCAGGTCGTTGCCCGCATCCTGGGTTCCGTCGAAGCCGAAGTTGCCGGTATGCAGGCGCAGCAGCAGCGGCGTGCGGCCCGGGTCACCGGCCAGGCCCGCGCCCTGCGGGCCGGCGTCGATGGTGATCGGCTTGCGGTACTTCCATTCGGCCTGCCACCAATTGGAATCGGCCGCAGCCACCGGCAGCGCAACCAGCGCGGCCAGCAGCAACAACACTCGGGAAAGCAAACGGTCCATGCGAAGGGTCTCCGGAGAACGCATGTTCAAGGGAAGGGTCAGTAACTGGTGCTGATGTTGAAATGCAGGCGCGGGTCGTCCTTGCGCGTGACCGGGCCATCGGCATACGGCCAGGCGTAGTCCAGGCGCAGTTGCAGGTGTTGACCCAGGCGCAGCTGCGCGCCCAGGCCGACCGAGGCCAGGTTGTACTTGTCGCGCTGTTCGGGCAGCGGCTGGCGCAGGCGCAGATAGGCCGCGTCGGCAAAGCTGTAGACGCGCAGGTCGGTGCCGCGCCACAGTGACCACGCAGGCGTGCGCCATTCCAGGCTGGCCAGGCCGCCGTAGTCGCCGATCGCCTCGGCCGACAGGTAGCCGCGCACGGTGTACATTCCACCTGCGGCGAACTGCTCGGCCGACACCAGTGGCGCATCGGTTACCTGCAGCGAGCCGCGCGCATACCATTGCCAGTCGCTGCCGAAGGTATGCGTGTTGGCCACGTCGGCCTTGAACGCCACGAAACTCGGGTCGGCCCAGTAGCGCTTCTGCCCGAACGCGGTGGCGTCACTGCCGTAGCCGAACAAGCGACGCGTACCGGCCACCAGCTGGGTGTTGATGCTCAACTGATCCTGCTCGCCCTGGCGTACACCGACAAACGCCAGAGTGATCGGCGCGTACCTCAGCGGCGTCTTCAGGCTCTCCTTGCCCATCTGCGTGTCTTCCTCGGTGTCCTTGAAATCCACGCCGAGGCTGAGCTGGCGCCACCACTGGCTGCTGCCCGGCAGGCGGTAGTTGAGCTTGAGGCCGATCGAATGGCCGTTGCCGATCACATTGGTGCCGGTGCCGGTACCGACCTGCCCACCTGCATTCAACACGCGGCTGTCGGATCTGTAGCCGGAGGCTTCCACGCTCCACGGCGTACCTTCGAACGGCATCGTGTACGAGGCCGAGAACACCTCGGCCTGCTTCGTGTCTTCCGGCGCCAGATACACGCCGAGGTTGGCGCTGTGCCCACGCTTCCACAGGTTGTCGTAGGCCAGCGATGCACTCAGGCGCAGCTTCTCGGTGTCGGCGCTATGGTCGTTGTTGAGTGACGCACTGGCACGCCACGGCGACTTCTCCTCGACCTGCAGGTCCACATCCATCGTGCCCGGCACCTGGCCTTCGCGCACCAGTGGCATCACCTGGCGACGTCCGCCTTCGTTCAGTGCGGTCAATTCCTTCTGGACCTGGTCGAAGTCAGGCACCTTGCCCTCGGCCAGCGCCGGTACACGTTCCCGAATGCGTTCGGGCGACTCGTGGCGGGTGCCGACCACGCGCAGCTGGCCGATCGGCGTCTGCTGCACCTTCAGCAGCACCACGCCCCCACTGACCTGCTGCTCGGGTAGCTCGACGTAGACCGACTGGTAGCCGGCCTGCTGGTAGAGCGCATGGACCGCATCGCGCGCCTTCTCAACATCGGCCAGGGTCTTGCCCGGGCCGAGGAACGGTTCCACCGCACGTTCAATCTGCCGCGGATCGAGCACCGTGTTGCCGCGCACGACGTATTCGTTGATGTTCACGCTGGGCGCGGGTGCTGCCTCCTGCGCGAACAGCGGCAGCGGCATCGCGGCCAGGGCCAGCACCAGCGGATGCAGGCACAGCGGAAGGCGAACGGCTCGGCACGGAACAGGATTCATTGAAGGCATCGCGTCGTATCGAAGGGAGGGGCCAGGGAGCGGCGCGTGGATCTACCAACAGGACGTGTACATCGCGTCAAAGCCGCCAACAGTTTTGTGACAGCACTGTCATCTTTTGAAAGCGCCGCAACGCACGCAGGCGGACCCTGCCTTGGCCACCCGTCTTCATTGCAGGACATCGATTGCTGCGGGAGATTCGAGATGTGTGAATCGTTGATGCCGGACCTGCGCGCTGCCCTCGCCCTCGCCCTGCTGCTGGCGCTGCCATCGGGTCGCGCCGACGAGGCGAAGAAGCAGGAAGAAGCTGCGCCCTGCATCGAAGTACTGGTCAACGGCGAGCGGATTCCGGCCTGGGACTGTCTGCAACGCAAGCTGGCGCCTGCGACAAGGCCGGCGAAGTCGGCGGCGCTCCCCGAAGCCGAACGCCTGATGCAGCAGCCCGGCAACCAGCTGATGCAGTACAACCTGGAAGGCACGCGGCAGCGCATGGGCGATGCGTTCGGTCGCTCGGTGGTGCCGCAGCGACCTGCGCGCTGAGCCTCCGCAGCTGTGGGGCTGAGCGCGCGCTCGGCTGTCTTTGCATTCATCGGCGATGCCACGGCGCGAAAGCCGCCGAGCGCAGGCTCGGCGCTACTGCGTGCCGCTCTGCCGACCGGCCGGCACGATGCCATCGCTTGGTACCGGCGGCAGCTCGGGAACCGGCAGGCTGCGCAACTGCCCCGCCTGGTTCAGCTCCACCGCGTTGGCGCTGATGCTGGCGAGAACCGTGCAGGGCCCCAACCGCTGACCCGGCGCGTACGCTTCGGCAGGACGCCCATCCACCGAAAGCAGCGCCAGCGGTGCGTGGTCGCCGGCCAACACGCCCAGCACCACCACCTCGGTCTGCACTGCGCCGGGGGACAACAGGCGCACCAGCGGCAGGCTGGCCACTGCATCGAACATCGGCCGCACCGGCGCCTCGGCTTTCGCCTCGCTGGCCACGGCCGCCGGCGCCACCGCAGACAGGGTGACGCTCCAGTAGGCCACCACCGCCAGCAGCAGCGCCGCCGCCAGCAGGGCCAACATGCGATTGCGATCCCAGCGCCTGCCGTCCATGTTCCGCACCATCGCCACGTTCATGTCTGCCCACGCTAGCAGGTGCGGCTGACGCTTTTGTTTCATCATGCGGGCCTACGCTGGCAGGCATCGACCCGGACAGGAGGCAACGTCGATGCAGCGCGTGCCGCGTGGTTTCACCCTGCTGGAACTGATGGTGGTGCTGGTGATCATCGGTATCTGCACGGCGGGTATCGGGCTGGGCCTGGGCAGCCTGCTCGACCCGGGCCGGCAGCTGCGACAGGAAGCCGAACAGTTGGCGCAGCGCCTGCAGGTGGCGCGCGACGAGGCCCGGATCGATGGCCGCCCCCTGCGCTGGCAGGCCGACGCCGCCGGCTACCGCTTCAGCCGCCGCGAAGGCACCCGTTGGGTGGATGTGCAGCGCGACGACCTGCTGCGCCCACAACCATGGCAGCTGGCGGGCATCGCGGTGCAGCCGACCACGCCGATTGAACTGAGCCCCGAATGGATTGGCGTGGCGTGGGAGTTGACGCTGTCGTTGCAGGGCCGCCAGCTGCGTCTTCGTGATGATGGCAGCGGACAGTTGCAGGTCGTGCAGTGAAGCGGAACAGGCACGGGTTCACCCTGATCGAAGTGCTGATCGCATTGGCGATCGTTTCAATCGCACTGGCGGCGGTGATGCGTTCGGTGGCGGTGGCTACCGACGATCAATCGCGCCTGCGCGACCGTCGGCTGGCACTGATGTGCGCGCAGGACCGCTGGCAGGAGCTGCGCCTGGCTGGGCAGCCGCCGCAGGATGCACGGCAGCGCTGCGTGCAGGGGCGCAGCACGTTCCTGGTGCTGCAACATCTCGGCACCGGCAGCGACAGCCAGCCGCAACTGGAACTGAGCGTGGTGGCCGAAGATGCACCGCAGCAGTCCCTGGCGCGGATGCAGCTGCCATGGACCACCATGCAATGAAGCGGGTCGCGCGTGGCTTCACCCTGATCGAAGTGATGATCGCGATCACCATCATGGGTGTGCTGGCGCTGATCTGCTGGCGTGCGCTGGACAGCGTGGCCAGCAGCGACCAGCGCCTGCGCCGGGCCGATGCCGAAACCACGACGGCGCTGCGCATCCTGCAGCAGTTCCAGCGCGATATCGAGATGCGTGCCGACGACGCGCTGATGAATGGTGCAGTGCGTCCGGCCGATCAACCGCAGCGGCTGCTGCCTCCGTCCCTGGTAAGCGAACGGCACCCGGATGGCAGCTTCGCGCTGGAGATCACCCGCAGTGTCGGCAGTGATGGACTACGCTGGCAGCGGGTGCGCTGGTGGCGGCAGGGCAATACGCTGTGGCGGGCCAGTGGCGCGGCGACGGATCGATACCCCCTGCCCGCGCCTGAGCCGTCGAAAGGCATTGCGGTGGCCAGGGATGTGCAGCGGTTCGAGATACGCGCCTGGCAGCCGGGCGCGGGGTGGGCGCTGTTGCCGAGCGAAGGCGAGGTGCTGCCGGCCACCGGGCTGGAACTGCGGTTGGGCCTGCGCGATGGGCGTGGGCCGCTGAGCTACCGGCGGGTGCTGGAGCTTTAGGATTCCTCCCAGGCAAAGCATCCACGCATGGCGTGGATCTACTGCCGAGCGGCTTCTACTGCCCGGCCTGCTTTGGTGGGTGCCGACCTTGGTCGGCACTGATGCTGGCCCAGCCATCCACGCATGGCGTGGATCTACTGCCGAGCGGCTTCTACTGCCCGGCCTGCCCTGGTGGGTGCCGACCGTTGGTCGGCACTGATGCTGGCCCAGCCATCCACGCATGGCGTGGATCTACTGCCGAGCCTGCCGCCGGGTGCCATCCTGCGCCCGGCGGCGCCGTGTCGGTGGTCCTCACCGCCGATGGCCGCTCCCTGCCCTCCGTGCCGTCCTGGCTGGGGCCGCCACCATTCCCTGGCGGCTGGCCCGATGCCGTCCGTTCTTCCTGGTCAGTCCCATCCACGCATGGCGTGGATCTACTGCCGGCCGCGATCGTGCCGATCAGGGTCGGCACCTAGCGGCGCTGCGTGCCGTCGTCGCGGCTGGCCTGCGGGAACTGGAATGCGCTGTCGGCGTCGTAGCCGCTGTTGGCGGTAGTGCCACGGGCCGGCGGCGCTACGCTGCTGGTTCCGCTGCCGAAGCCCAGAATCTGCACGCTGATCACTGACGGCTGGTTGCGCCGTGCGTCGTCCTGGCTCTTGCGCATCACGTCCTGTGCCGCCTGGCTGGCGCTGTTGGCTGCCGCACTGGCCGCGGCCAGCGCATTGACGTTGACCGATGCCAGCACCGGCAGACCCTTGCTCTCGCCCTGCACCTGGATGTTGGCCGCGTTGAGCACCTGCAGCGCGGCCAGATTGATGTTGCCGGAGACGCGTATACCGGCCTCGCCCGCATCGATGGTGCCCAGCGGTGCGATCAGATCGACGTCGCCCGGCGGCACTTCGGCGATGGGGTTCAAGGTCGCGATGCCAGCACCGCTGGCCGGGGCCTGAGGCGACAGGATCACATTGCCCCAACCGTCATAGACGCGGCGCGGTGGCGTGTACAGCAGGGTCGTGCGCGAACCACGACCGGCATTGATGTCACCCTGCTCCGACCACGCCAGGATGTCGCCGCCGAACGTGGTCATCACCCGCGACAGGCCCAGCAGCACGCTGTCCTGGCCGAACAGCCGGATATCGCCCTGCCCTTGGGTCACCAGTCCGGCACTGGCCGGGGGCACCACGCCCTGCACACCGATCACGATCTGCCCACCCGGCGCCATCAGCTCGATGTTGCCACCCGCTTCGGTGCGCACGCCGGAGCCGCCGTACATCACGATGTCGCCGGTACGGTCGATCGTCGCGCCGGTCGCAGCCTTGTCTGGCATCAGCGTAGCGATGGCCTCTCGCCCACGCAGGTAGGAGCCGAAGCGGGGTCCTTCTGCATCGGTATATTCCCGTCCACCTTCGCGCAGCTCGGCGTAATAGATCTGGCGCAGGAAGATGTGCTGCTGTTCCTGCGGCAGCGCATCGAAGGCAGCCAGCGCCCCGTCGCCGTCGGCAGCCACGCCGAAGCGCTGCTGCAGCCACTGCTTCAGTTCCTGGTCGTAGACCTTGACTGCCTTGCCCGGCTGCGACGCAAGCGATTGCGCGGGATCGGCAAGGTTGACGGGGTCCAGATAGCGGGCACGCAGGGCCGCGAAATCGATCTGCTGGTTGCCGGCCGTCAGCGCGATGCTGGCGCCGGGACGGGTGTCGCCCTGCACGATGCCACCGAGGCTGACGATGCTGCCCGCATCCTCCTGGCGCAGCTGGCGGCCGGCACTGATCTCGGCGTTGCCGGGGCCGGCGATGGTCGCGTTCAGATGCACGATGTCGCGGCCCGCCGCTGCCACCGTGATATCGGTGGGCGCGGTGTTCAACGCGGTCATCGACACCCCGAGGATGTCCCGGCCTGCCCGCAGTTGCACGGCGCCGGCGGCCTCGAACCAGTTCAGCTGGGTGCGCTGCCCCACGTTGGGATCCAGCGTGCGCCGGGCGCCGGTGGCCAGACCGATGATGTCGCCCTGCACCGCGTAGAAACGGCTCGGCGCCAGGGCCGCAGACACGGAGGACAGCGGAGTATTCGGACCGAACGCAAACAGCGGAAGCGACGCGTCCGGCGATGCAATGTTGCCGTCGACCGACAGGTTGTGCCGCGAGCGGGTCACATTGCCGCCGGAATCCCCCAGCTGGGCCAGGAATGCGGGGTCGAAGGGTCCCGGCAGGCGCGCATCCGCGCCCGAGCGCGCGATCTGGGTCGCGCCACGTTGGGCGAAGATGCTGCCACCGGCCAGCACGTCCAACCGTCCCGTTGCCGAGGGTGCCAGCAGGATCACATCCTGCGTCCCCGGCGTGGCGCTGATCCGGTCCAGCTTGATGTCGCCCTGCGCAGCAATGGCGCTGAAGCGCGAAGGATAGAGCCAGTAATTCAGCAGATCATCACCACCACGCACATCAAGCTGGACCTGCTCGCGCCACAGATTGCTGCCGGTCACGTTATCCGGCCCGGCGAGGCCTGGCGCGAGGTCACCACCGGCACTGAACAGATCCACGGCCGTGCTGGCGGTCCACAGGGAAAACCACGTGCTGCCTGCAGCGCGCGCGCCATCATCCTGCAGCACCGCGCTGTAGTTGGCCAGCGGAACCCGGCCTGCATCGGCGACCCCGCCAAGCACCACATCGCCCCGTGCCTGTAGCTGCGCGACCGCATCGCCCAGCACCAGCACCGGTCCGCCCATTGCGCGGGCGGCGTCGGGCGCAAACAGGTCTGCCGCGCGCTGCTGACGCAGCGTCGCGTAGTTTTCCAGGGTGACGCCCATTGCACCGATGCGCCCGGCATCGAGCTTCAGGCTGCCACGCAGATTGCTGAAGGTACCGTTGAGGTCGAGATTCTGTCCCGCCCTGGAGGGATTGAGGCTGGAGATCGTCGCCTGCAGATTCGGATTCAGTGCGCCACCGATGCGCAACCGCAGGTCGCCGCCACCGGTCAGGTGCAGCTGGCCATTGCTGACGCGGCCGGTCGATCCCACCGCCGCGATGATCGCGCCCGAGCGTGGTGCGCTCAGCGAGCCCAGCGCGTCGCCCATCGGATCGCGGACGCCGGCATTGCGCCCGGCCTCAAGCGTCAGGTCGCCGCCACCCAAGGTGCCGAAGCCGGTGAAGCCGACCATCCGCGGAGAGGCGCCAGCGGCAGCGGACACGTTGGTGTAGGTACCAAAGTTCACCCACCAGCTGGTCGGCACCGGCTCCACGCCGGTGGTGCTGCCGGTTCCCTGCCGCCACAGCCAATTGCCGACCGCGGCACTGGAGTACAGCGCCCAGTCGCGCTCGCTGGTGCCCGACTCCGCGCGCGCGGTCCAGGCGTCGCCGACGATATCGCGCCCGGCTTCGACCCGCAGGTTGCCACCATGATCGGGATACCAGGCCTGGTAGCCTGCGATCGCTGCGTCATAGCTGCCCGGCACCAGGTTCGGCCCCAGCAGTGCGGTGTTCCAGGGAGCCGCTGCACGGGGCGAATTGAAGGCAGCGTCGTGGCCCCCACCCAGCGCGGTGGGAGTGCCGGCGGTGTAGACACCGAAGCCTGACTTCATCACGACGTCACCGGCAGCGAGCAGTTCCATGTCCCCCTTGCCGGTGCGCAGCACGCTCCACGCCGGCGTGCCCGCGCGCTTGCCGTAGGTGGTCACTTCGGTCTGCGTGCCGCCGCCGGCGCAGTAGGTGGGCGCGGTACTGCAGAACTCGTCTTCGGTCATGCCGAACATCGCGGCGAAGTCCTTCGCAGGGGTGCCCACGTAGGACTCGTCACCCCAGTAATCCAGCGAGCCCTGCGCGGCCACCTGGCGGGGTGCCGGGCCGCAGTAGTCGGCCGACATCGCGCAGAACTCATCTTCGGTGAAGCCGAACATGTCGGCCAGCTCTGCGATCGGGCGGCCCGCATAGGACGTGTCGCCGATCCAGTCCAGCGATGCCCGCTCGGTCAACGCACGATCACCCACCCAGATGATCTCGGTCTTGACCGTACCGATCGAGCCCTGGTGGGTATCGGCCAGCACCACGCTGCCTTCGCTGCCCCAGCGCCGGCTGCGTGGATCGGCCGCCCCGACATCGGCACCGGCAACCACGGTCAAGTCCCAGGAGGTGGTGCCCTCGGCCAGCATCGGCGCCAGCGCCCAGTTGCGCCCCTGGTTGCCGTTGGCATCGGCCGGCCGCAGATTCACTGGCGCGTCGCCGGGCAGTTCCACCTTGGTCAACGAAGGAATGTACGCGCCCACCTTGAGCGCGACTTCCCGTGCCAGGCGCAGCGCAACCGGCAACACCGCGCCGGCGGGCCACTCCTGTGCCGCCACCTGTACCGCACTGCGCAGGCGGAAGCCGGCTCCCAGCCGCGCACCTGCCGCCAGCACCAGCGGCTCCTGCAGCACGGTGCCCGCGGCCAGCGTCTGCCCGGAGTCGGTGGTCACTGCCGCACCCAGTACAGTACCCGCGGGCAGGCGCAGATTCTGCGAGATCACCATCGGCGCGGGCAGCACGGTACCAACCGGAAGCGTTACCGATTCGACCGGCACGTCGTAGTTCAGGCGGGTGCCGGCCTGGAACTCGGTGCCGGGCTGCAGCTTCACTCCGTCCACCGGCACCACCAGGCCGCTGCCGAAGGGGGTGTGCCCCGCGCTGCCATTGCGACCCTCATACAGCTGCCAGCCCCCCTCATCCGGCGTGGACGGCGGCGGTGCGAAGCCATCGTTGATGCTGCCGTAGACGTTGATGTTGCCTTCGGCCCGCAGCACCAGCGAGGCCGATTCGCCGAAGCCACGCCGCGATGGATCGGCGCGGTTGGCTTCGGGTCCGTAGCGGTAGCCGGACAGATCGATGTCGCCGGCAATGGTCAGGTCGCCGTCCGGGTTGGCGTCGCTGCGCCGCGCCACCACCTGCACGCCGGGACGAAGGCGGACGTCACCCAGCGCGCGCGTGCGCTGCTGCAGGTCCGGGTTGCCCAGCGCACCATCGATCCACGCCACGCTGTGCGGATCGACCACCTGGTCCAGCCACTGCTGGGTAACCAGCTGCGCGCGATTGCCGCGCACATCAGCGGTGCTGGCCAGGGGCGCATCGTCGTAGCGGCGGACACCATTGAGCTGGATGTCGGCCGCGCCATCGATGCGCAGGCCATTGGCCGCGGCAATCGCCGCGTCGTTGCTGCCCACCCGCGGCACATCGATCTTCAGCGAGCCCCGCGCCATGCCGTCGTTCTGTCCAGCGCCGTCGCCGACGGCCACGCCGCTGCCGGCACGCAGGTCCAGGTGCGCCGCGCTGCCCAGACCCACGGCGCCTTCGGCGCTGCCCAGCGTGATGGTGGCCCGGTTCGGACTGTCGATGATCTTGCCATGGCTGTCCACGCGCAGGCCGGTACCGTGCGCGTCCAGCGTGCCGTCCAGCTGCAACTGGTCGCGGGCGTACAGGCGGATGCTGCCGACCTGCTCGCCGCTGGCATCGATGCGGCCGGCCACGGTCAGGCTGCCCGCGTCGACACTGATGTCGACCCGGCGCGCCTTCACTTCGTCGCCGATCCGAAGATCGCCTTCACCGATCTGGAAGCTGCGGCCGCCGACGACACCGCCGGCGGTCAATCGCTGGTTGAGGCCGGCGAAGTCCTGCAGCTGGCGTGCCCGCACCACCAGTTCGCCACCGTCGTAGGGCACCAGCGTGCCGCCGGCATCGTAGCGGCCACTGGCGGCACCCTGCAGAACACCGGCCAGATCGGCTTGGCCGGCCACTGCGGTGACCGTCATGCGCCCGGCGCGGTTGTTGCGGGCAGAAACATCGATGCGGGAGGCAGCATCGGTGCGGATGTCACCCGTGTCGCTGGACAGCAGGACATCACCGCCCCAGCTGAACTTGTCCACGTCGTACAGCGGGACCTTGCGCCCGGCCAGGTCCAGCACCGCCCGGCCGCCAAGCGTGATGCCCTGGCGTGCGCTCGCCGACAGCCGTCCTGACGCCAGCGCGATCGTGCTGTCCAGCGTGATCCGGTTGGCGTCGATGCTCAGCTCACTGCCCAGTGCATCGCCGCCCGCCTTGCCGGTGCCCCCCTGCAGGCGGAACTCGCCGCCAGTGCGCACGCGCAGCTGCGCGGCGGGATCGGCGGTCAACAACGGGACATCGATGCCGAGGCTGCCTCCGCTGTACTGCCAGCCCTTGTCGGCCAGATAGTCGCCGCGCTGCTGGAACACGTCCAGCGTGCCCTGCGCGGAGAACGACAGCTGCTCCGAAGCACTCAGGCTCAGCGCACTGAATCCGAGCACCTGCCGGTTCGCAGGTACTTCAGAGCTGGGACGGCTGAATGGTGCCCGCCCGAGCTGCAGCTGGCGGGTGACGAGGTCCAGCTGCCCGGCGCCGAGCCGGTCCACCATCGGATCGGCCGGCGGCACCGACGCGTCGCTGCCCGGCGCCTGGCTCGCCGCCAATGCGCCGTCCCAGACCAGCGTGTCCACCAGGATGCGCGCACGGTCGGTCGCCGAGCCGTAGCCGCGGATGGCCTGCGCACCCAGCACAAGCGTCTGCAGGCCACTGCGGCCGGTGGCACTGTCGCGCGCGTCCAGGTCGACGCTGCCGAACACGTTGACAGACTCCCGCGCGACCAGGCTCAGCGTGTCCAGCGCCGGCGCGCCGGTGGCATCATTGCCGCGCAGCAGTTGCTGCAGCACGGACTGGTTCATGGTCATGCCACTGGGCAGTGCCCCTGACGCAGCGGCCTGTGCGATCGCTTCGGCACTGCCGAGGTTCAGCGCCGCCATGCTCAGGCCGAGCTGACGGGTGCCATAGCTGACCGAGTCGCGCATCTGCAGCGTGCCATCGGTCGCTACCGCGATGCTGCCATCGGAAACCAGCCGGGCCTGGCCGTCGCACGCCGCCTGGCACCCCCCGATGTCGATCGCCACCGGACCGGCCTCCACGCCCGTGGTGCCGGTGATCAGGTTCAGGCGCTGGTTGGACACCGCCAGCAGGCCGCCGGAGACCTGGTAAGGCAGCGTCGCGCTGGCACCCGCGTTGGCGGTTGCGAACGGCAGTGTATCGAGGGTCGCACCGGCCTCGACCAGCACGCCGCTGCCACCGGAGGCCGCTGCCACCAGCACTTCCGGTGCGTTCAGGGTGACGCCGGAACGGATCGCCACACTGCGCGCCTGGCCGGTCACCGCCACCTGCGAGGCCTCCTGGCTGAACTGCCCGCCGATGATCATCCGCGCAGGCAGGAAGGCATTGAGCGCGTCGTCGCTGAAGGTGGCGCCGCGATCACGGGCCTGCGATTGCGCGCTACCGTCAACGATCTCCAGTGAACCGACCGCCGGGCTCGCCAACGTGGCTGCCAGCGTGCCGCCGCGCCCATTGTCGGTGGCGGCGCCGAACCGCGCGGTGCCGGCGAAGCGGATGGCAGGCGTGTCTGCACGACCTGCACCTTCGCCCAGCGCTAGGGTCAACCCGAGCGCATCGATGGTCTGCCAGCCACGCGACTCGCCGCGGCGGTCGGCCACCGACTGCGCGAAGCTGTTGTAGGAGGTTTCGTTGTAGCCCGAGTGCCGGCGTACCACTGCGGCGGGCGTCAGCAGGATGTCGGTGAGCAACGGCGAGATTGCCGCGCCCAGCGCCGTGCGCTGCTGCCCGGACACACGCCAGGTGCCGGTGCCGGTCGCAATCGGTTGCACGATGCCAGAGGTGCCGGTAGCGCCCAGCTCCACCCGGAATGCACCGGGCTGCAGCGCATAGCTTGCCGGCATCAGCGTGTAGGTGCCGGCCGCCAGGCCGGGCACGCCAGCCGGCACGGTGATCTGCTGGCCCACCGCCGGAGCTGCGAATCCTTCCTCGCCGCTGGGGGCGAACGCCTCGGCGCGTCCCGGTACGATCGCGTACACCGGGTTGCCCGACGCACTGAACGCGTAGCGCGGATTGGCGTCGGCCAACGCCGTGCGCAGCACGTCGACGGAGCCGCCGCGCCCGGACACGAAGGCGGCACCGGTCAACTCACCACCGCCGGACATGTCCAGCAGTGCCCCCGACGCCACCTCGATCTCGTTGGCCTTCAGGGTCACCCCCATCGAGGAGATGCCGGCCGGCGCCAGCGAGCTCAGGCTGCGCGTGCCTACCCGCCAGTCGACACCATCGACGGTGCCACCATAGGGCAGCGACAGGCCGGCACCGCTGGTGGAGGTAACGCTGCCTGGCAGCAGTTCCACCCGGCTGCCGATGGTTCCGTTCTGGATCAGGCCGCCCAGCTGCAGCGTGCCCATCGGCGCCTGCACGTTGCCGCCCTGCTGCACCGTGGCGGCCACCAGGCGAAGCGTGCCCAGCGCCGATTCCGGCGCCGGCTGCGTGGCCGCACCTGTGCCGTGGATTCGCAGCACGGCAGCTGGATCGGCCCAGTAATCAGCGGTCTGCACGGTCTGCGCCGAAGCGCCGGCCACCAGTGTGCCGACCGCGCCTGTGGTGGGGTACAGGCGCGCAGCGGTGACGTCCATCGAACCGGCCGTCATCAACGCGCTGGTGTTGCCACTGCTGGCAATGCCGTTGGTCAGGCGCACGTCACTGCGGCTTTCCAGCGCCACGTGGTCGAACCCGGGCAGCCAGGTGACGTCGCGGATGTCGATCAGCGCGGCCTGCACCGCCAGCGCGTGATCGTCCGGCCCGGCCGAAGCGACCGCCGCAGTGCCCTGCAGGTTCTCGCCCGCCAGCTGGCCCCAGCGCGCCTGCGCCAGGCGGACGTAGGGCGCACTCAGCCGCAACGCCGACGACGGCCCGGCAGCCACGGCCATGCCCAGGCTCGAAGTGCCCTGGCCATGGATGCGCAGGCTCTGGGCCAGGCGCAGGTCGACATCGCCAACGGCGCGGATGTCACCGAACACGGACAGGTTGTCGAAGCCGCCCGCCTGCAGCTGCTCGACCGACAACGCGGCGTGGCCATACTCCAATGCGGCCGGCAGTGGCTGCACCGGTGCGCTGTGCTGGCTGAGGGTGATCGCACGTGCCCGCAGTACCTCCTCGCTGGCGCCACGTGCATGGATGCTGCCGCCGAAGGCCAGCCCAAGCGTGCCACCGCGTGCGCCGGCACCACCGGCGGCCGCGTCCATTCCGCCCTCCAGATACAGCGCATTGGCCGAGCGCAGCACGATCTGCCCGCCGTCGCTGTCCACGCGTACACGGCCTTGGCCGTCGATATCCAGCTCGGCCGACGCCCCCCGCGCCTGCAGGCGCGCGCCGCGTTCGACCACTACGAACGCTTCCGGTGGTCGGTTGTCGACGAATGCTGCGGTCTCCCAGTCCAGCGCCCCGCCGATCTCGATGCGTCCACCCGCGCGCACCTGCCCACGCAGACGGCCGCTGGGATCGGGCAACGAGATTGCGTCTGCATCGGCATCCAGCAGCGCGCCTTCGGCGAAACGCCAGGTGCGTTCGGTGCGCTGCCCGGCGTACAGCGCATTCTGCGGACGCACATCGTCGATCACGATACGGCCGCCCTTCGCAAGCAGTGTGCCTTCAACATCGATGTTGCCTGCACCCAGCAGCGAGATCGTCTGCCCTGGATCGACCGCCACCAGCGCATCCTTGCCGACCCGCAGGTCACCGCCCACGCTGTTGCGGTCCGAACGCAGGCTGATACTCGCACCGGCGCGCTGGCTGACGCGCCCGTTCGACGGATCGGCGCTGTACAGCGGCACATCCCACGCCGCCAGTGCGGACGCCCGATCGGTTGCCATCTGCGCGTCCTGGGTCAGGCGCAGGCCTGGCAGGGCAGCGACCAGCCGCGCGCCGTCGGCCACCGCCACGCCTCGGTGGCCGTTGATGTCGTACTGTGCGAAGCCACTGCCGAACAGGCCGGGATCCAGTCGCAGCGACGCGTCCGCCGGGTCCGCATCGCCCACTCGAACGCGGCCACCGGTTCCCAGCGAGAAGGCACCACTGCCCTGTCCTCGGCCACTGAACCGGCTCCCCTCGCCCAGTTGCACCCGGCCACTGCCGTCCGTCGTAACCGTGCTGCTGTTGGCCTGCAGGCTGACGCTGCCCCCTTTGCCGATGCGGCCCTTGCCGCGCAGGTCCAGCGCGGCGCCGGCCTCGACGTCCACCGTTGCCTCGGCGCCCACGACCACGTCATGACTGTTGCTCAGGCTCAGGCGGCCGCCATCCGTCCAGGCACCGCTGGCGTCGAGCGGCATCGCCAGTGACGCGTTGCTCCATTCACCGGAGAGATCGATCCGCGTGCCGCCGGCAATGGCGGTGCGGGCGCGGCCATCGTGCAGCAGCGCCGTCGGCCGCCCCTGGACATCCAGCAGGTTGCCCGCCGACAGCTGGCCGCCGGCAATGCCGATGTCGCCTGCCAGTTCCACCTCGCTGCCGGTCAGGTTGAGCTGTCCACCTGCCTGAAGCCGAAGGCTGCCGTCGATGCGGATGCGATCGGCGGTCGCCAGGTCGATCCGTCCCCACTGCTGGGCACTCAGCGCTGCGATATCCAACCACACCGTGTCACGCCGCTCCTCGTTGACCGGAGCCAGCAGCGACCACGCCGCCTTCGCCGGAGCCTTGTCATCCAGGCGCACATCCGAGCCGAACACACCACTGCGGCCCTGGCCGTCGTAGCGCCCCAGGTACAGCTGCGCATTGCGCGCCACTGCCGTCTGCGCCTGCGCATAGCCATCCAGCGCGGCCTCCGGCCTGCGGTTCTGCTGCGCGCCCTGGAAGGTGGTCGTCTCAACCTTCCCATCCAGCACTGCGGTCGGTGCGGAGACGATCAGCCGACCTGCATCGCGGCCGACGGTGTATCCGTTATCGACACGCTGCGCCGCGAATACGATCGGATCACGGAAGGTCTCAGTGATGCCCCAGCGCTCCTGCTTTACTTCATGGCCGCTGTACAGGCCATCGAACAGCATCTCCGCCGGCGCCTCATCAAGGCGGTAGACCTGGCCGTCGACGCCGCGCACCCAGCTCTGCCGGACCACGCCGCTCTGCACATCCAGGCTGCCGCCGGCAAGGTTGATGCGTGAGCCACCGTTCGTGATCACTTCCCTGCCGCCCAACAGGACGGTGCCTCCCTGCGCAGCCCACTCGCCGATCGAGTGCCCCTGGTTGTCGAGGTAGCCACCCACCTCCAGCAGGCCGCCTGCAGCGTACCAGCGCTCCCCCTCGTAGCCCCCGGTACCGGCCGGAACGTGGACCAGCCTGCGGCGATCGACCCAGACTTCACTGCTGGTCAGCTTGCCGCTGTCGCGGTTGTCCAGGGCATCGCGCAGTTCGTTGCCCTGCACCTTGACCTGGACATTGTTGCTTTCCATCGACACCTGCACGCCCACTGCGCCGGACACGTCCACGCGCGCGGCGTCGTCTACGTAGCTGCGGGCCACCGCATCGGCGATGATCTGGCCGCCCGTGGCAACCGTCAGCGAATCCCTGCTGAAATGGATGTTGCCACCCGAGACGATCTCCACCCGCGACTGGTCCCGGCGATCATTGTGCTGGGACAGATTGTCGAAGGTTGCCGAGCGCGCGCCAGCGCGGATCGCGTCCTGCTCTGCCGACTCCTTGATGAGGCTGTCGCGCTGCGTATCCAGCACCGTGGCCTTGCCATCGTCCTCGATCAGCACCGCCGTAGTGGCGCCATCGGCCAGCGTGACGCTGCTGCCGGCATCACTGGCCGAGGCCAGAAGATGCACGGTGCCGCGCTGTGCGAGCGTGGTGCTGGCCACGGCCACACCGGCCTGCTCGACGCTGCGCCCGGCCAGAGTCACGTCACCCTCAAGCGCGCGCAGCAGGCCGGTGTTGCGCACGCTGCCAGCCGTGCTGCCGGCGATGAAGCGCGGCGCGATCTCAGTGCCCCGGGTGGTGGAGCTGGTGTTGGTGGCCGTACCCACGCCGCGCCGGATCACGAAACTGTCTCCCGCAGCGAGCTGCACCTGGCCCTTGCGCGCCTCGATATGGCCAGCATTCTCCACTCTGTGCCCGGCCAGCAGCACGTAGCCACCGCCGCGCGTCGCACTGGTCGGCTCATGGGTCGCGATGCGGGCACCCTGCTCCACCATCACCTTGCCGAATGCATCGCTGAGCGTGCTGCTGCTGGCGTCGGGGCTGTACAGGCCATTGTCGCGGAACTGCGCATCGCTGATCCGTGCTGCAGCCGCCAGCAGATTGCGTACATTGACCTGGCTGTTGTTGCCGAACACCACGCCGTTGCGGTTGGCGACGAACACCGTGCCATTGGCCTTCAGCTGGCCCAGGATCTGGCTGGGACGCGCCTGCGGATCGTTGACGCGGTTCAGTACTGCCCAGTCAGGGTGCTGCAGGAAGTTCAGCGTTGTGTTGCCGCCGATGTTGAAGGTCTCCCAGTTCAGGATCGCCTTGTCCGCGGTCTGCTCGACCGTGACCTGCACCCGCCCGTCGCTGCCCTGCGACTGGATCGCCTCGCGCGCATTGAGCCAGCCACGGGTCAGCGGATTCTGGTCGACGCTCAGGCCGTCCTTGCCGAGGCCATCGGCAACGATGAAGCCAGCTTCGCGGCGCGCCTGCCGCGCCTGTTCCTGCAGGCGCTGCTGCAGGGCAATCGCCTGCGCCGCCGTGCCAAGATTGTCGATCGACTGCTGCAGCTTCTGCCGTGCTGCGTCCTGCTGCTGGGCCGGCAACTGGAACTGGATCGGCACGCCGTTGGGCATCCGGCCACTCTGTGCCGCGCTGCCCTGGGCCGCGCCTCGTTCGGCGAACCAGCCCGGACTGAACGCCTGCTGCGCTTGGCTGGCCGGGGCCACCATGCTCCCCAGTGCGACTGCGATGGCCCACGCCATCGGATGATTGCGGCGCATCGACGCGGCCGGACGAACAACGGACGGGAGCGGGTGCGACATCGGAACCTCATCAACCTGGTGGGCCGCGGCTGCGGCGACGATCGGGGAGGCACGCGCAACGCATGCCCTGCCACTGATAGACGGTTCACGTGGCACGAAACCGACAGCGAAACACTGCGGTGGCGGCACCGTCGCGGAAATGGCGACGCCGGCCCAGAGGCCGGCGTCGCGTCAAGCAGGATTCAACCGGTGCTGCGGATTACAGCGGACGACCGATGCCGGCGCAGGTGCTGGGGTTGTTCAGGCCGGCCGTGCTGCTGGCCAGCACGAAGCGGTTGCGGATCGCATCGCGCCACGCCTTGGTCAGCGGAATGAAGCCGTGGTCGGTGATCGACTTCTCATACGTGACGGTGTAGGTGGCCGGATAGTGGCGGGCCAGGAAGCCGCGCAGGCTGGTGGCAACGCTCGAATCCTTGTAGCACTGGCCGATCACCAGGTTGGTGTAGCCGGCGATCGGATAGCCAGCCGACGGGTTGCCGAACACCGGCACCCAGTTGGCGGGGTTCTCAGCATCGGTGCCGGTCGGCGGAGCGACGGTGTCCAGGGTGGCCTGCACGCTCACCTGGTCCGGCGAGAAGCCCTTGACCTTGGCGACCTTGGTCGCATCGGTCAGGCTCGGGATCACGTCCGGGCCGACGTAGCCGATACGGCCTTCAGCAGCGTAGACCGTGTTGTACAGCGAGGTGCCACCGGTGGCCGGGGCGGCCACCAGGAACGCCGGCAGGTTGCCGTTGGCATCGCGCTTGTACAGGTCGGCGAAGGTCGACTTGATGGCGAACTTGCCGCCCACCAGCTTCGAGGTTTCAGCGTTCTCAGCGGCACAGGCCGCGGTCAGGAAGCGGCTGAACATTTCGCTGGTACCGCTGCTTTCCGCGCGGTACACCACCTGGATCGGGCCACTGCGGTTGGCATCGATGGTCGACCAGTCGCTGATCGCACCCGAGAACACGCCGCAGATCTGCGCCACGCTCAGGTCCACTGCCGAACCGGCCTTGTTGAACGGGATGGTGACCGAGGTGGCCACCGACGGCACCTGGATCAGCGCGCCGTAGCGGTTGGCGTTGGTCGGCTGGTTGAAGTTGGTGGTGTAGCTACTCAGCTCGGTGCTGCTCAGCACCGAATCGCTGCCGGCGAAATGCACGGTGCCGGTGGTCGAGAACAGCGCCGAGTTGTTTTCCAGGAAGGCCTTCTTGCCGGTACCCGAACCGGTCACGGCGTAGGTGAAGTTCGCCGGCAGGATGCTGTCGGCCGAACCCTTGTAGAGGTCGGCCGGCAGCGAGGCACCGCCGCCGGTAACGGTCTGCGCCGAAGCGGCGCCCACGGTAGCGAGCAGCGCGGTGGCAACCAGCGCGGCCAGGGTCTTGTACTTGGTCATGATCTTCTCCTGAAGGGTTTACTGCGAAGGGAAACACCAAGGGAGGAACGGTCACTACACGCCTGCTGCCGCCGAGGGCCTCCCAGCCCACTCTGCGGCGACGGGTCCATGCTGGTCCGCGCCGATGACAGGCCGCTTAAGAAACCTGTGGAAGATCGGAAAAAGGTGTGGAGGATTGTGTGGAGAATCGAAAGCGTGCCGCGCTGCGCGTTGCGCATCACTGCACCAGCTGATTCATTTCCATGATCGGCATCAGCACGGCCAGCACGATCGTCAGCACCACGCCACCCATCACCAGGATCATGGTCGGTTCCAGCAGGGCGGTCAGCGCCATCGTGCGACGCTCGATCTCGCGCGAGATGGTCTGCGCGGCGCGATCCAGCAGCGGCGCCAGCGAGCCAGTCTTCTCTCCGCTGGCCACGAGATGCACCAGGATCGGCGGATACACTTTCTGTATTTTCAATGCAGAACCCAACGCAGCGCCTTCGCGTACGCGCGCGGACACATCATCGGCGCAGCGCGCCAGCAACGCGTTGCCCAGGGTCTGCCGCGCCGCCTCCAGTGCACGGAGAAGCGGCACGCCGGCATCGAGCAGGATCGCCAGCGTCGAGGCGAAACGCGCACTGTTCACGCCCAGCACGAAGCGCCCGACCATCGGCAGCCGCAGCAGCATCGCGTCCCAGCGCAGGCGCAGTTCCGGCCGGCGCAACGCCAACCGCCATGCCACCACCAGTGCAGCGATGCCGAGCCCCACCCACATGCCCCAGCTGCGCACGAACGCGCTGGCGGCCAGCATTACCTGGGTCAGCATCGGCAGCGTCTGCCGCGCCTGCACGAATGCGGTCACCACCTGCGGCACCACGTAGCTGAGCAGGAAGATCACGATCGCCACCGATACCAGGCTGATCGCCGCCGGGTAGATGAAGGCGGTCAGTACCTTGGCCTGCAGCGCATTGCGTTCCTCGATGTAGTCGGCCAGACGCTCCATCACCCGCGCCAGATCGCCGGAATCCTCACCTGCACCCACCAGCGCCCGATAGATCGGCGGGAAATCGCGTGGCCGCGCGGCCAGTGCCACGGTCAGGCGCTGGCCGGCGCGCACGTCGGCGCGCACAGCGGTGAGTGCCTGGGCCACGTGCGGGCGCTCGGCCTGTTCGATCACCGCACTCAATGCAGCTTCCAACGGCAGGCTGGCCGCCAGCAGGCTGGCCAGCTGGCGCGTGGCCCAGGCCAGCTCGCTGGCCGACAGGCGGCGAGCGCCCCAGCCAGTGCCTGCACTCCGTGCCGCGCTGACCTGCACGGGTGTCAGACCGCGCCCACGCAGCAGCTGGCGAGCACCGCGCGGGCTGTCGGCGTCCAATTGACCCTTCTTGATGCGGCCCTGCGCGTTGGCAGCCTGGTAGTCGAACAGTGCCATGCAGGCCTCAATCGTCGCCGGTGACGCGCAGGATCTCTTCCAGCGTGGTCACCCCGCTGTCGACCCAGCGCTGGCCGTCCTGCCGAAGGGTCCGCATGCCGGCCCGCCGCGCCGCCTCGCGTAGCGCAGGCTCACCCTGCCCTTCATGGATCAGTGCGCGTACCCGGTCGTCCACCACGAACAGCTCATGGATGCCCGTGCGTCCGCGATAGCCACTGTTGGCACAGGCCGTGCAGCCCACTGCGCGCCATACGGTCCGGCCTTCGCCATCCAGCTCGGCACGCCGGCACTGCGTGCACAGCCGCCGCACCAGCCGCTGCGCCAGCACACCGCGCAGCGACGAGGCCAGCAGGAACGGTTCCACGCCCATGTCGGCCAGGCGGGTCACCGCCGAGACCGCATCGTTGGTGTGCAGCGAAGCCAGCACACCGTGCCCGGTCAGCGACGACTGCACCGCGATCTGTGCGGTCTCCAGGTCACGGATCTCGCCGATCATGATGGTGTCCGGATCCTGGCGCAGGATCGCGCGCAGTGCGGTGCCGAAGCTCATGCCGATGCGCGCATTGACCTGGATCTGGCCGATGCCGGCAAAGTCGTACTCCACCGGATCTTCCACGGTGAGGATGTTGCTGGTGCTGCTGTCGAGCTGGCCCAACGCGGCGTACAGCGACGTGGTCTTGCCGCTGCCGGTCGGCCCGGTCACCAGCACGATCCCATGCGGCTGGCGGATCAATCCGGTGAACGTGGCCAAGGTGTCATCGGCCATGCCCAGGCGCTGCAGCTGCAGGCGGCCGGCATCCTTTTCCAGCAATCGCAGCACGGCGCGCTCGCCATGCCCGGTCGGTACAGTGGAAACACGGATGTCCAGCGGCCGCCCGCCCACGCGGATCGCGATGCGCCCGTCCTGCGGCAACCGCTTCTCGGCGATGTCCAGGTGGGCCATGATCTTGATGCGCGACACCAGCGCCGCGTGCAATGCGCGCCGTGGCTGCACCATGTCGCGCAGGGTGCCGTCCACCCGGTAGCGCACTACTGAATGGGTCTCGAATGGCTCGATATGCAGATCGCTGGCGCCATCGCGCGCGGCCTGTGCCAGCAGCGCATTGATCATGCGGATCACCGGTGCATCGTCCTGCGCATCCAGCAGGTCGGTGACCTCCGGCATGTCCTGCATCAGCCGGTCCAGATCGACTTCGCTTTCGGCGGCACCGACCACGGCAGCGGCATCACCGCCGTCACGGTACTGCTCACCCAACCGCTGCTGCCAGGTCGCGGCATCCAATGCCTGGAACGGAAGCGGGCCATGCCGCCGGCGCAGCTCGGCCACGGCCCACGCTGCGGTATCGTCCGTTCCCAGCAGCACCGGCTCGCCACCGGCTTCGGTCAGCATCACGCCGTGGCTGCGCACCCACGCGTACGGCAGCGGCACAACGGCGCTCACGGCCCGATCACCAGTTCCGGCGTGTAGCCCAGCCCGCGCAGCTGCTGCAATGCCGGGTCCAACTTCACCGGATCACGCGGCAGCCGCACGCGCAGGCGTTGCCCACTCTCGCCCGGCGTCGCCTCCGCGTAGGCCTGCAGGCCCAGCGCCCGCACCTGCGCCACGCCCTGGCTGGCACGGCTCGGCTCCAGCCCCTGTGCGAACTGCACCAGCTGCGCATCGCCGTCACCGGCCGGATACAACGCTGCCAGGCTGGTGTTCTGCAACGGCTGGCCGTGGCCATCGCGCGCATTGCCCTGGCCGAGTACCGACAGGTCCTGCGGTGGCAGCTGCGGCGCCGACAGCGCGGGCAAGGCCCAGCTCTGTACGGGCTGCGCGCCGGCCTGCGCATTGCGCATGTAGTCGTAGCGGTCGCGGGTCAGGCGCTGTCCTGCGGCCGGGTCGCGTACCACGTGCGGACGCAGGAACACCATCAGGTTGGTCTTGGCGCGCTTGCGCGAGTCGCTGCGGAACAAGGCACCCAGCACCGGGATCTTCCCCAGCCCCGGCACCGCATCACGGCCGTGGCTGACGCTGTCTTCCAGCAGGCCACCGAGCACCATGATCTGGCCATCGTCCAGCAGCACGCTGGTATCGAGTGCGCGCTTGTTGGTGATGATGCCGGCCGTGCTGTTCGCGCTCTGCGCGTCGATGCTGCTGACTTCCTGGTAGATGTCCAGCTTCACCGTACCGCCCTCGGAAATCTGTGGGCGCACCCGCAGCTTCAGGCCCACGTCTTCGCGCACGATGGTCTGGAAGGGGTTGTTGCTGCCGCCGCCACCGTCGGTCACGTAGCGGCCACTGACGAACGGCACGGTCTGGCCGACCATGATGCTGGCTGCCTCGTTGTCCAGCGTCATCAGGTTCGGCGTCGACAGGATGTTGGCGCCGCCCTTGCTCTGCAGCGCAGTGGCCAGCGCCTTCATGTTGAGGATCTGGCCGACACCGGGCAGATTGATGGTGCCGTCGATCACGCCGATCTTCAGGCCATCCTTGGGCAGCACGTCCAGCGTGGTACGCGCACCGGTATTGAGCCCGCTACCGCCGGTAGCGCCCCCGAAATGGGTGCCGCCAAACGTACGGCCGTTGCCCAGCATCCACTGCACGCCCAGCTCGGCCGCGTCGGTCTGGTTGACCTCCACGATCAGGCTTTCCACCAGCACCTGCGCACGGCGCTGGTCGAGCTGGTCGATCACCCGCCGAAGGTTGCGGTACACCGGCTCCGGCGCCGAAATCAGCAGGGTGTTGGTGGCCACGTCCGCCTGTACCGAAATGCCGTTCTGGCTGAAGCCGGTGCTTCCTGCATCGATCGGGTCGCCCCGGCTCGGGTCCAGCCGCTGCGATTCCAGCGCATTGCCCCCGGGCTTGGCCTGCTGCGGCTGCGACGTCTGGGTGGGCGTGGGACGGTTGGCGTCACCCGGCAGCGGGGTGATTCCTTGGTTGCTGCCCATTGCCGGTGCATCGCTCTGTCCGGCTACCACGCCACGCAGCACACCGGCCAGCTGGTTGGCCTGGGCGTTGCGCAGGTAGACCACATGCAGGTTGCCGGACTCGTCCTGGGCACGGTCCAGCTTTTCCACCAGCTGCCGCGCCAGGCGGGTGCGGCCCGGGCTGCTGGAACGCAGCAGCACGCTGTTGCTGCGCGGGTCGGCCATCACCACCACCTTCTGGCCCGGCTCGGCACCCTGCGCATCCAGCAGCGGTGCGACCATTGCCGCCACGTCCACCGCAATGCCCTGCTGCAGCTTCACCACATCGGTGTCCATGCCGGCGGGCGTGTCGACGCTGGCGATCACCCGCGCGATGCGATCCAGGTTGTCGGCGTAGTCGGTGATCACCAGGGTGTTGTTGCCTGGATTGGCGGTGATCGGATTGTCCGGGCTGATCATCGGCCGCAGCACAGCCACCAGCGCCGCCGCATTCTCATAGCGCAGCGCAAAGGTGCGCGTGGCGATCTCGCCCCCTGCACCACCGCTGCCCACCCGTCCACCGAGCAACTTGGCATCGGCCTGCGGCACCACCCGGCTGACGCCGCCGTTCTCGACCACGGCGAAGCCACGCATGCGCAATGCGCCCAGCAGCAACTGGTAGGCCTGGGTACGGCTGACCGGGCCATCGGAAACCACCGTCATCTTGCCGGTCACGCGTGGGTCGACCAGGAACTGGCGCCCGGTGAAGCGCGCGGCCATGCGCAGCACGCCGCCGATGTCGGTGTCGACCAGGTTCAACTGCACCGGTTCATCGCGGGTCTCCTGCGCCAGCACGGGTGCCGGCGCGTGGCCCATGCACACGATCAGCGCCAATGCGGCACTGCAGGCAAGGCTGCGCATCGCCCTCATGGATGGGCACCCGCAGTTGCCACCATCACGATGTGTCCTGAAATCCGTGCCGCCGGCATGTTCGCATCCCCTGTGCGTGTCAATTGCAGCTGCTGCAACTCGATGGCCGGGTCGGCCAGCAGCGGCAGCAGCCAGTTCCATAGCGCATCGGCGGGTACGGCCCGTACCTGCAGGTGCCAGCGCCCGTCGCGCGCTTCGATATGCAGGCCGTCGGCCAGACCGGCAGCCTTGATCTGGTCACGCAGCCCGGCCAGGGTCGGATGCTGGCCCTGCGCCAGCTGCTGGCGCTCACGCGCGCGCAGCAGCGGCGCCAGTGCGCGGGACTGCGCCTGCAGCCGTGGCAGTTCGGCCTGCCAGTGCGTGCGCTGCTTCAGCAGGGGCTCCAGCCATAACGACCACAGGCCCGCTACCAGCAGCGCCACCACCATCACCCACAGCATCAGCCGGTCGCGCGGTGGCAGGCGTTGCCAGCGCTGCTGCAGGCCCACCAGCCCCTGACCCAGCCGCAGGGTTCGGGTCGTCACTGTCCCGCTCCGCTCACCCGCAGGCGTCCACCGGTATCGCGCGCCAGCTGCAGTCCCTGCGCCTGCATCGCTTGCTGCCAGCGCTCAAGCCGCTGTGGATCGTCGGCCAATGCCTGGGCATCGGCGTCCAGCTCCAGGTACACCTGCCCGGGTTGGTAGTGCAGGCTGTGCACCTGACCCGCCAGCTCCGGAACCGCGTGCAGCGTGCTGGCGATCTGACGTTGCAGCGCCGGCAACGGCGGCGTCGGCGGTGGAACCGCAAGGGCTCGCCTTGCCTGCAACACCGGGTCCACCACATCGGTGACCTCCGGAAAGCGTGCGCTGAACTGCCGTGCCATGCCCTGCTGCAGCGCCTCACCCTCGATCCGCCAACGCGAGACCTGCCACTGCAGGCCAAGTGCAGCCAGCAGCACCGCCGCCAGTGCCAGGCCGATCGCCAATCGCGGCGCTTGACGGCCTGCGCCGGGCAGCGGCAATGACCAACCCGGCAACGGACCACAGGCCTGCTGCTCATGTGCAACGGCGCTGGCCGGCAGGCTGTCCGGCCACGCCGGCGGTACGCTGTCGATCCATTGCACGGCCCGCACCCCGGCCTGTTGCAGGCGGGGGGCCAACGCCTGCATCACCGCGGACGCGTCACGTCCGCCATACCATTGGACAAGTCCCCGATCGCGCCCGCTGCGCACCAGCAGATGCTCGCCGCTGACCTGCAGCGTGGCGTGGCCGCGCTGCCAGGGCAACAGCAGTGGCGTCGGATACAACGCCTGCAGCTGCAGCGCACACGAGGCCAGCAGCTGCTGCACCTGCGAGATGACCTGCTGGCCGAGCCAGGCCACCGGAACCGTACCGTCTGCCGCCTGCGGACCGTGGGCCAGCGCCACGTCCTGCAGGTCATCCAGCAGCATGGCCTCAACCTCACCCTGCAACGCCGCCTGCAGGCGGCGCCCGGACAGCGGCGGCAGCTGCAGTTCCAGCAGGATCAGGTCGTTCGGGTCAAGGCAGGCATGCACTGTGGCCCGCGGATGCCGCAGACCCAGCGCGGCCAGCGTTTCGCGGCCGTGTGCCACTACCTCGTCCTTGTGCAGCTGCGCCCAGTCCACCGCGCTGTCGGCGCGCAGGTGCGCCAACGGCGGCAGGCGCACCCGAAGCTGCACCGTCATGCGCCGATCCTCGTCCACACCCGTTGTACACGTACCCCGTCGTCGCGGTACTCGCGCCAGAGCAGCGCGCGAAAATCAACCGCGCTGCCGTCAGCCTGCACCCGGCCCACGGCCAGGAACCACTCGCTATGGATACCCAGCGGAAGCACGGCCATCTGTTCGTTGCTCAGTTGGAGTCGGTTGGCGATGTCACCGCGGTTGAGCAGCCAGTGGCCGGCGTCGCGCTCAGCGAGCAGCGCCTGCAGCCTTGCCGGTTCCACCGCAGGCGCCACCGCCTGCAGGACGCTCAGGTCGCAGGTGTTGGCGTTGACCAGGGTCTGCGCCGGCAACACCACTGTGCGCCGCACCAACGCCTGCAACGCCACCGGGTCAGCGCCGACCAGCGCCTGTTCGATCAGTGATTCGCGCGGCAGCGGTGCCTGCGCCTGCACATCGCCGTCGCGCAGGCGCGCCTGGATGTGGTCCACCGCGGATGCGCAGGTGCCCTGGCCCAGCCCCTGCCCGGCGCACAACGCGACGAACGCGCCCCGCGCCTCGGGGTCCGGTCTGCCCTGTGCCAGCAGGTTGCGCAGGTTGAACATCGACTGCGCATCGACCAGTTGCAGCTGCACCGGCAATGGCGCCTGCAGTTCCAACGGGCGCGCCCAGCGCCCGCTGCGCACCGTGGTCAGCTGTTCCTTGACATCCTCACGCAGCTGCTGCGCCGCACGCTCCAGCGTCGCATCCACCGCCATGCGTACCTGTGCGCGCAACTGGTCGCCGCGAAGCGCGCGCAGCTGCGCCGACTGCCGGGTCAGCAGCGCAGTGGCAATCACGGCCACCAATGCCACCACCAGCAAGGCGACGATCACCGCCACGCCACGCTGGTGGATGCATGAAATCGAACGCGTCCGGGCTGCCATCAGCACGCCTCACAGCTGCCAGGAGCCGATGTCTGCGTTCCCGGCGTCGCCACCGGGCTTGCTGTCCGCACCCAGCGAGAACACATCGATGTCGCCATGAGTGCCTGGAACCTGGTACTGGTACGGATGGCCCCACGGATCATTCGGCAGGCGATCCAGATACGGCGTCACCGGCAACGCACCGCTGCCCTGCGGCGGCTTCACCAGCGCCTGCAGGCCCTGTTCGGCACTGGGATAGCGCCCATTGTCCAGCTTGAACAACTTCAGCGCCTGCATCAGCGCCGCGATGTCCTGGCGCGCCGCCACCACACGCGCCTGGTCCGGACGGTCCATCAACCGCGGCACGATCAGCGCGGCAAGGATGCCGATGATCACCACCACCACCATGATCTCGATCAGGCTGAAGCCCTGCTGCCGAGCCCTGCGACCACCTGCCTGCCTTGCCATTGTTCCGCCCTCGTCATCCTGGAAGAGACCGCTGCACCATGGTCAGCGGTGCATGTGTCAGTACGATAAACATCCGCCTGCGATTCGCTGCGCGGTCGCCTGTGCGGCCGCTCGTGCAGCCGGCGCGCGTGCCGCCTCGAACAGGTGAGGCGGCACGCTGGCCAGTGTTTCGTCGATGCATTCGCGCAGCAACGGATGCACGCATGCCTGCAACAGGCGCACGCACTGCGTCGGCGACCACGCGGTGCCGTGGTCGAGGCCAATGAACATCCGGTAGGCCTGGTGGTAGCGCAGGTCGTCGTACACACGCTGTGCACTGTTGAGATCACGCACGACCACCAGCAGCGCTGCACGTTGCAGCAGCCGCGCATCGGCTGCGCCAAGCGGCAGCGCGCTCATGGCCGCGTCGGGCCAGGGCCACAGCCGCAGGTCGAGGGCCTTTCGAAGTGCCGCCAGTGGATGCGCACTGCTGTCCAGTGCCGCCCAGCGTGCCGCATCCACCCAGGCGTCACTGGACAGCACCCAGACCCACGAGCGCCCGTAGCGCTGCACGTTCAGTGGCGTGTGCCGTGCCTGTTCCAGTGACTGGCTCAGGTGGCGATCCAGCTCCAGCATGCTGATCCTGCGACTGTCTTCCATCTGCGCCGCCCGTGCTCCGCGACGCGTGGTGCGTCGTACTCTGGAGAAGACGTCAGCAAGGCAGGTGAAGCGACACCGCGAATGCAACTCTGTGCACGGGGTGGCGCTTCATCGGCAACGTCATCGCAGCGTCATCCGCCTGCAGGCTTCGCGCTGCAGCCGCGGTGCGTCACCCCCACAACGGCGGGCCAGTACCGCCACGTCGCTGCGGGCAGCGAATGCGACCAGTGCATCGGTCATGTCCACGTCATCGCACCATGACGCCAGCGCGACGCGCAGTGCGGGCAGCTGCCACCCGTCCATCACCCCATGGGCGCCCGCCACGAACCAGTGCCAGAGCCGATGATGCAGCACCTGCTCATGCAGCTGCGTGAGATCGTCGATGCCATGGATGTCCGCCAACAGCAGTGCGCGTGCAAGCGCCGCAGGCGGCAGCGCCCCGGATTCGACCAAGGGCATCTCCTGCTGCTGCAGCCGCAGCAGCATCGCCAATGGGTGTGACTGCGGATTGAAGTCCAGCAGCACCGCCTGCTGCTGCCACTGCGCGTCAGACACCACGCACACCCAGGGCGAACCATAGCGATGCACCATCAAGGGCCTTCGCTGGGTGGTTTCCAGCAATGCAGACAGATTGCGACGCAGATCGAGCACACCGATGGTCTCGTTGCGCATCCTTGGCTTCTCCTCGCTTGCAACAGCCCTGCGCGGCGCGCACGGCCAGCGCCTTCATCTATCCAAGGACGGCGATGCCACCCGGAAAGCGACGCAGATCCAGCGACATCGTCAGTCGCAGCTGCTCCAGCGCCGCGTCCGGATCATCGATGCGGAAGCGGCCACTGACCGGCGCGCGCGCCAATGCCGATTCACCCAGCAGTACCTTGCCCCGCCGGTAACGGTTGATCTCGTCCACCACCTCGCCCAGCGGTGCGCGGCGGAACACAAGCATGCCTTCGGTCCAGGCACTCACTTCCGAAGCTACGGCCTCGGCCACGACGCCACTGAGGCGCTCGTCGAACCGGGTCTGCTGGCCAGCCTGCAGCTGCAGGCGGCCCTGCGGGTGCTCGATACGGGCGCTACCCTGCAGGCAGGTCACCCGTACCTGGCCGTGGGTGTTGCGCACGTCCAGGCGCACCGCACCTTCATCGGTAATCACGCAACCCGGGCCCGCGAACAGCGCCAGGCGAAGGCCAGCGCCGGTTTCGATCGAGGCCTGGCCCTGCACCAGCTCGAAGCCTTCGCCCTGCGCGTGCGCGCGGCGACGCAGGCTGCTCTGCGTATCCAGTTCGATCTTGAGCTGCGGCAAGGGCGCGATCTGTAGTCGTTCACCTGTGCCGGTGTGGAAATCGGCCGCCATCGCCGTCACCGAGGGCCACAATCCCAGCGGCGGGCGGAGCGCCGCCGCCACCACCAGACTGGCTGGCGCTGCCACCGCAGCGCCCAGGAAGGCGCGCCGGCTCCAGCGCTGGGCCGGCGTCGGCGCGACCGGTTCGCGCGCGCCGGCGGGCAGTCGCTCGCCGGCCAGCCGCACCTGCTCCCACTGCCGGCGCGCACGGCCAAACGCTTCACGATGACGCGGGTCGGACTCGCACCATGCACGGAACCGGCGCCCATCGGCAGCGGTCGCCTCGCCCGAGGTCAGCCGCACCACCCACGCATGGGCCTGACGCTCAACGGCATCCAGCGGGCGTTGCGGGCGGTCGTCAGGATCCATGGGTCTCATGCCGGACCCGCACGCTGCGGGGTTCTGCTCGGCGTCAAAGTGTAGACGGATGCCGTCGCTCAGAACCGCACCTGGCGCCCCTGCCCGCTGCGTTCGGCCAGGTAGTCCTGGGCTGCCTTCAGCTCCCGCTGCACCAACCGCAGCGACACACCGAGGTGGTCGGCCACGTCGCGCTGCTGCAGGCCATCGACGCGGATTGCCAGCAGGATGCGACGACGGCGCTCGGGCATGCGCTGCAGCAGGCCGACCATGTCTTCCAGCGCGAAGTCCAGCTCGGCCGCCTGCGCCGGCCCCGGCCCCGGGTCGGCCATGTCCATCAGCGTATCCACCTCCTCCAGGCTCAGCAGGCGGTGATCTGCCCGTTGGCGGTCGATCACGGTGTTCATCGCCATCCGCAGCAGGTAGGCCGCAGGGTTCTGCACCGCGTCCAGGCGGTCACGGCGCGCACTCAGGCGCACCCACGTGTCCTGCAGCGCGTCGCCGGCCAGCTCTTCCGATCCGAGCTTGCGCACCAACCGGCGTTTCAGCTCGTCGTAGGCACCCAGGAGGTGGTCCATCAGATCAACCGCCCCAGCCGTACCGTTGCTCATGTTCGAATCCTTGAAGTCATGGAAGGGGCGCGCGCCGGCCGCAGTCGTGGTCGGTGCCGGAAGGACGGATCTGCAGCGTCACCGGCTGTGGCAGCGCGGCGGCCTCGGCCGCCAGCACCAGGCCGTGCAGCGCCTGCAGCAGGCGTGCGTCGCGGCGATCACTGCCACTGCCGGACAGCAGCTCGGGCTCGCTCACCTGGCCCGCGCTGTCGATGCGGAAGCGCAGCGTTGCGGCATAGCGGCCGGGCGCAATCTCCGGGTCGTCACAGAACGCCGCACGCAGCCGCTGCTGCAACCCGCCGTAGCGACGCCGGCGTTCGGCCTCGGGCAGCCCCGCGCCAACATCGGGTTCCGCGGCCGAGGGCTTGCCCCGGCGCAGCACCACACGCTGCTCGCCGATCACCTCGGCCTCGATCCCGGTGTCCTGCAGCAGCGACTCCAGCGCCACAAGCGGCGCCAGGCTCCCGCGCAGCGCATGGCTGCTGCGGCCCGAAGCAAGGTCGCCGGGGTACATCACCGACCACCCACTGATGACACTGAAGCGCTCGACCGCCTGTTCCAGCGGCTGCGCAGGGATGTCGTAGGCGTGAACCGCGTCCTGTGCGGCAGCGGCAAAGGACAGCAGCAGCCATGCGGCGATGGCCACCTTCCAAGTTCTGACCGCATGGTGTCCATTCAGCCCCCTGACGTAGAACACATGACCCTCGGCAGCGACAGCAGCTGCAACGGTCGCGCACCACAACCGGAACCCCGGCCCACGCGCGACCCGCAAGCGGGCTCAAACCGTACCGAGGGCACATGTCATTGCGATGACCGCCGCCACGGCTGACGCCGAGGCAGGCTCCGTGGGGCCAGTCACGCATCAGGAATCAATGAATCGAACAGACATGATCATCTGCCCCTGGGGTCAGAGCCCGTTGCGCAGCAACGGGATCCGACCCCGACAGGTCGTGGGAAACTGTCGAAGGCGGGGTGGGTCTGGTTGCAGGGGTGTCCGCGGCATGGATGCCGCGGCCAAGCCCCCATGGAAGGGTTTACGGCGTCCCCTGCAACCGGACCCACCCCGCCATCCCACGGAATGCACGCTGTTGCTTCGGCCGTTGCTTCTGAGGTTGCCGGCCAGCGGCCGGCACTACCGGCGGGTGCCGGGTGCAACCCGGCCGCAAACCCCATCCCTCAAAGCGGCAGCTGGGTCGTCTGCTTGATCCGCTGCATCGGAATCTCGGTCTTGGTGTTCTGCACTCCGGCGATCCGGTTCAGGTGCTGCATCTGGAACTGCCGGTAGGCGTCGAGGTCGGCCACCGCCACCCGCAGCAGAAAGTCGCAGTCACCGGCCATCAGATGGCATTCCAGCACTTCCGGGAAAGACTTGATGCTGTTGATGAAGTGATTGGTGGTGTCCTCGTCCTGCCCGCGCAGCCACACCCGCACGAACACGGTGAAGCCGCGGCCCACCTTGGCCTCGTTCAACAGCGCCACGTAGCGGTCGATGTAACCGCCCTCCTCCAGCAGCCGCACCCGGCGCAGGCAGGCCGACGGCGACAGCCCGACCAGACGGGCCAGCTCCAGGTTCTGCAGGCGGCCGTCGCGCTGCAGGGCGTCGAGGATGCGGCGATCAAGGTTGTCGAGCTGGTACTGCATGAAATTTCGTCCTAGTCGACTCTGGCCGCATGGAATATCAATCATCCAGAATCCAGTGGCATCAACGCAACCCGATTTCGTGATCGGACCGCTAGCATGGGCCACCCCCACCTCGTCGTGCCGTTCCATGGACGCCCGTACCACCCTCCCCCTGCCAGACACCTGCGATACCGCGCCGCGTGCCGAATTCCTGCGCGGCCTGCGCGCCGCCGTACCGGTGATGATCGGCTTCATTCCGTTCGCCCTGGTGCTCGGCGCGCAGGCGGCCCAGAAGGGCCTGAGCGCACTGGAAGTACCGCTGATGACCGGCCTCAACTTCGCTGGCGGTTCGGAGTTCGCCGCCGTCGAACTGTGGACCTCGCCACCGCACATCGCACTGATCGTGGCGATCACCGCGCTGGTCAACAGCCGCCACCTGCTGATGGGCGCCAGCCTGGCCCCGCTGCTGCAGCACCTGCCGCGCCGCCGCGTGCTGCCGGCGCTGTTCTTCATGTGCGACGAAAGCTGGGCAATGGGCGTGGCCGATGCGCGTCGACGCGCGCTGGGCTTCAGCCTGGCCTACTACCTGGGCGTGTCGGCAGGCCTGTACACCGTCTGGGTGGCCTGCACCGCACTCGGTGCGATCGTCGGGCCGATGTTGGGCGACATCCACGCCTATGGCTTCGACATGGCTTTCCCCGCCGTGTTCCTGGTACTGCTGCGCGGCATGTGGCAGGGCATGAAGGCGGCTAGACCGTGGCTGGTCAGCCTGGTCGTCGCCGCCGCCACCTACCTGCTGATCCCGGGCGCGTGGTACGTGGCCAGCGGCGCATTGGCCGGCCTGGCCGCCGCCTGGCTGCTGGCGGAGGACCCGGCATGATCTTCAATGGACTGATCCACTGGACCTCGGTGTTGACCATCGTGCTGATGGCTGCCGCCACCTACCTGACCCGCATCGTCGGCTTCCTCGCGCTGCGCAACCGCACGTTGAGCAAACGCGCCGTGACGGTGATGGAAGCCGCGCCGGGCTGCGTGCTGATCTCGGTGATCGCCCCGGACTTCGTCGCCGACAAGCCGGCCGACCTGGCCGCACTGGCGATCACCCTGCTGGCCGCCACGCGGCTGTCGATGCTGCCGACGGTGCTGATCGGCGTGGTCTCGGCGGGTGTGCTGCGCTATCTGATGGGCTGACGCGCCCGCGACTTCCCCACAGGGTGTGACTGGATGCGCAAGTGTCGCCATTGGCGCGACCTGCGCATGTCTCTGGTGCATCGAATGTGACCCGGAGCCAACTACTGCAGGTGTTTGAAACAATTCCGATTGCCTGATCGAGCCAGAGTCGATACGCATTGAGTACCGAGCCAGCGAGTTGAACTGATCGGTCAATCGACGTCAAACCTGGAGAGTACCAATGAGCAATCTACGAGCTATCGTGGCAGCAATCGGTATCGCCCTCATCTCTGCTGGCGGGCTGACCCCCTGATGCAGCGCCGTCAGCCCAAGCGTACCCAATCGGGCTCCGCCCTCGGGCTCTATGCTGGGCTGGCGGCAATCCTTCTGGCCACAAGTGCGTGCCAATCCATCCAACTGCCTCCCCGGGACCTGGTCAGTCCCGATGGAGGGTATGCCACCCTGCTGCGAGGCCCATCCTCACATCTGAAGATCAGCACAGTGTCGGTGCTACCCGGCCCGGAAAGCTCGGAGTATCCCAATCGGTCCATCGAGTGCGGGTGGTCATCCGTCGCAACTCGACTTCTCTGGGCAGATGGAGCGCTTTCGGCCATGCAAGCATCACAGCTCTGCGAGTCCGCTGCACGATCCGCTGGACTGCCGCTCGAGGCCAATGGGCAGGAACGGACGCCTGTGCATTATCAGCTCACGATCGTAAATGACGGAGGCGGCATCTGGCGACAACTGCCAGGACCAGAGCGGCCGGGCCAGGTGGTCAGCTTCTGGTTTCCCTCCGGCCCGGACGCTGATTCGCTGCGCAGGCGCGTGATCGCCACCACCGCTCATGAGTTCCAGCATATCGCCACCGCATTGTCAGGGCAGCCTCGGCGCGGCCGGCAACGGGAACCAGTCGCCTATCTGGCTGGCGCATGTGCGCAGTTGCTGATCGAAGGCACCCTTGCGCGCGCGAACCTCCCGGGCGGACACGATCCGCGAGCTGATCCGTTCCTGCCATCTGCAGCCAGACGCTCCGCGCACGCGGGCAGTACGACCGGGGCAGCACTGCTGCGGTTCTTCGGTGACGCAGACACCTTGCACATCAATGAGGGAGGTCGCCACCTCGTGCAGCATTGCCACGAGACGATCGGCTTTCCCCTGCAGCAGTGAACGCTCCCTGCGACACCCGGTCGCAGCCCTTCGCGCCACCCGCTTGACCAATGTCAAACCGCCCGCTGCGGTGCGGGCGTATCTCTATGCAGGACCCGAACACGCCGGCGTTACCGGCATCCACAAGGACCCTGCGATGAGCTACACCCCCGACAACGCCCAGCTGCTGAACGCCATGCAGAACGTCATGGTGATCTCCACCACCGACCTGCAGGGCAACATCACCTATGCCAACGACCTGTTCTGCACCCTCACCGGCTTCGCCCGCGAGGAACTGATCGGCCAGCCGCACAGCATCGTGCGCCACCCGGATGTGCCCAAGGCGGTCTACAAGGACATGTGGGACACCATCAAGGCCGGCAAGACCTGGACCGGCATCGTGCCCAACCTCGGCAAGGGCGGCGTGCTCTACGTGGTCGACACCACCGTGCAACCGCTGTTCGACGCCGACGGCAACATCACCTCCTACATCAGCATCCGCCGCGTGGTGAACGACCTGATGCAGAACTACGACCTGGTCGAGTTCAGCAAGGAAAAGTTCGACGACTTCTACGAGGCCGCGTGAACGCCCTCCCGACCAGTACGCCCTTCAGCCGCCTGCTGGTGGGTTTCGCGTCCGAGTCGGGCAATGCCCGCGCCCTGGCCCAGCGCCTGGGCGCGGACCTGCAGCCGCACGCGCCGCAGGTGCTCCCTTTCAACGACATCGAGGTGGCCAGTCTCGGTCACGGCGACGTGCTGCTGGCGATTTCCAGCTCGTTCGGCGATGGCGAACCGCCGGCCAATGGCGAACAGTTCTTCGAAACACTGCGCCAGACCCCGACGCTGGCTGGGCTGCGCTATGCAGTGTTCGGCCTCGGTGACACCGGCTACCCTAGCTTCTGCGGCTTCACCAAGGCGCTGGATGCTGCACTGAGCGAGCGCCAGGCGCAGCCGCTGCTGCATCGGGTGGACGCCGACCTGGGCTACGAGCAGTTCTTCCAGCAATGGCGGCCGGTGCTCGGCCAGGTGCTGGAGGGCGACCTCAACGCTGGCCAGGACCTGCGCCTGCAGGTCACCGCCTATGGCGAAGACAATGCGTTTGCCGCCCCCATTCTCGAACGTCGCCGCCTGAACAGCAGCGACCCCGCTGCCTGGCACCTGCAGCTGGACATTGCCGGCAGTGGCATGGCCTACCGCGCAGGTGACACCCTGCACGTGGTACCCGAGAACGATCCCGCCCTGCTGCAGGCATTGGCTGCCTGGTATGGCGACACCGCCGCCGTGGCCGCCCTGCACGACCGCGAGCTGCGCCTGCTGAGCAAGGGCGTACTGCGCGAACTGGCCAGGCTCGGCGGTAGCGAGGTACTGAAGGGTCTGTTGAAGGTCAGCCAGAAGCGCGAGCTGGACGCCTACCTGCACGGCCTGGACCTGCTGGACGTGCTGCAGGACCACGCCACCCCGCACAGCGTTCCTCTGGCCCGGCTGCGCGGGCTGCTGTCACCGCGGCTGCCTCGCGCTTATTCCATCGCCTCTCACCCTTGCGACGACCAGCTGAGCCTGTGCGTGCGCGAAGTGCGCTACACCCTGCGCGACCGCGAGCGCTTCGGCACCGCCACCGGCAGCCTGCTGCACGGCGGCGACCACGCCCGGGTGTACTGCCGTTCCAACCCCGGCTTCCACCTGCCCGATACCGGCCAGGCACCGCTGCTGCTGGTCGGTACCGGCACCGGCATCGCACCGTTGATGGGCCTGATGCAGGAACTGCAGGCCAACGCCTGCGAACGTGAAGTGCACCTGGTGTTCGGCGAGAAGCACCGCCAGCACGACTACCTGTACCGCGACCAGCTGCAGGACTGGCACACGCGAGGCGTGCTGGCCGGCCTGCATACCGCGTTCTCGCGCGATGGCGCCGAAAAGGTCTATGTGCAGCACGTGCTGCAGCAGCGCGCCAGCGAGGTGCGTGATGTCCTGGCCCGCGGTGGGCACCTGTACCTGTGCGGCAACAAGAGCCACCTGGAAGGCGCGGTGCGCAAGGCCATCGATGCCATCGGTGGTGAAGGGCACTGGGACGCGTTGCGGGGCGAAGGCCGCACCCACTGCGAGTTGTACTGATCCATGACCACCGGACCGCACGGACCTTGAACCGGTAGAGCCGGCCGCTGGCCGGCTGCTCAGGATTCCGTGGCTGCCGGCCAGCGGCCGGCACTACCATCAGATGTGACCAACCATCGCCGGTGCGTCCATCACGGGTCAATTGCCGACAATGCGGCCGTCCACCATGCGCGCCACCTGCTGGCCGAACATGGCCACGTCCTGCGGGTCGTGGCTGATCAACAACAACGGGATCCCGGTCCGGTCCAGCACGGTTTCCAGCTCCTGGCGCAGGTGCTGGCGCAGGTCGTGGTCCAGTGCGGAGAACGGTTCATCCAACAGCAGCGCCTGCGGTTGCGTCACCAGCGCCCGCGCCAGTGCGGTGCGCTGGCGCTGCCCGCCGGAAATCTGCGAGGGCAGCAGATCACCCACGGTGTCGATGCGGAAGGCGTGCAACCACTGCTCCACCGCACCGAAGCGCTGGCGGTTCCGTGGATTCAACCACCCCTTCTCCAGCCCGAACGCCACGTTCTGGCGCACGCTCAGATGCGGGAACAACGCGTAATCCTGGAACACATAGCCCAGCCGGCGGCGCTGCGGCGGCAGATCCACGCCGGTGGCCGCATCGAACAGGGTCTGCCCCTGCACGCGCACATGACCCTGGCCCGGCCGCAGCAGCCCGGCCACCGCCTTCAAGGTCAGGCTCTTGCCCGCGCCCGAAGGCCCGAACAACACCACCTGCCGCTGCGTGCACTGCAGCGATACGTCCAACACGAACTCCTGGCCGGCCGCCTGCAGGCGACGCTGCACCTGCAGGTCAAGCCACATCGCGCAGCTCCCGGCGACGCCCGCCCACCAGCCGCGCGGCCAGCAACAGGATCACGATGCAGACCACCGAGGTGAGAATCACCAGCGCATTGGCCTTGCCGTCCTGGCCGGCCTGTACCGCCTCGTAGATGGCGATCGACAACGTCTGCGTCCGGCCCGGAATGCTGCCGGCCACCATCAGCGTCGCGCCGAACTCGCCCATTGCGCGCGCAAACGCCAGCAGCAGGCCGGCGAGGATGCCGCGCCACGCCAGTGGCAGCGTGATGCGGAAAAACACCGCCACTTCGGACACACCCAGCGTGCGTGCGGCCTGCTCCAGCTGCCCGTCCACTTCCTCGAACGCCGCGCGTGCCGGCTTGAACACCAGCGGCAGCGAGGCCACCGCCGCAGCAATCACGGCCGCCTGCCAGGTGAACACCAGGTTGATGCCGAACCACGACTGCAGCCACGCACCGATCGGACCATTGCGACCGATCAACACCAGCAGGTAGTACCCCAGCACCGTCGGTGGCAGCACCATCGGCAGGGTCAGCAGCGAATCCAGCAGCTCGCGCCCGGGGAAGCGACGGCGGGCCAGCAACGCGCCCAGCGCCACGCCCAGCACCAGATTGATCGCGGTGGCCCAGCCGGCCACCTTCAGCGACAACCCCAGCGCGGTCCAGTCCAGATCCATGCCTCAGGGCTTGCCGAACCCGTGCTTGGCCAGAATCGCCTGGCCCTGTGCCGAACGCACGAAGGCAGCGAAGCGCCGTGCCTCTGCCGGCTGCGTACTGGCCCTGGTCACCGCCAGCGGATACGCAATGCGCCCGGACACCGGCACCGCGAACGCACGGCGCACCCGGTCGGGCATCGCCTGCGCATCGGTGGCATAGACGAAGCCGGCATCCACTTCACCACGCGCCACGTAATCCAGCGACTGACGCACGTTCTGCGTGGTGATGGTCTTGCCCTGCACCGACGACCACAGGCGCGCCACTTCCAGTGCGCCCTTGGCATAGCGGCCGACCGGCACGCTGTCCGGGTTGCCCAGTGCGATGCGCTGCACACCGGCACCGGCCAGGTCCTTCAAGGTACGCGGCGCCGCCTTGGCCTGCGGTGGCACCACCACCCACAGCGCGTTCACCGCGAACACCTCGCGGGTGCCGGCCGCCAGCAGATCCTGCTGCTGGGCCTGGTCCATCGTGGTTTCGTCGGCCGAGGCGAACACATCCACCGGCGCACCGCGGCTGATCTGTTGCAGCAACACGCCGGACGCGGCGAAGTTGAAATCGACCTTGGTGCCCGGGTGCGCCTTCTCATAGGCATTGCCCAGTTCGCGGAAGCTCTCGGTCAGGCTCGATGCGGCCGAAACGGTCAGCGTGGCCGCCCAGGCCGGCACCGTGGCCAGCAGGCCCAGCAACAACAGTCCAGCTCGCTTCATCGTCGGCTCCCGGCCAGGTTCAGTTCGGATCGGATTCGTCGGCCACCGCCAGCGCGGCCAGGCGCTCGGGCTGCAGCAGCAGGATCTCACGCTGCTTCACCGCGATGATCCCATCATCGCTCAGGCGGCGCAGCACGCGGCTGGCGGTTTCCGGCGCCATCCGCAGGTAGTTGGCGATCTCGGTACGCGCCATCGTCAGGTTGAAGCGCGTGGCAGAAAAACCGCGCCGCGCGTAGCGCTCGGACATGTCCAGCAGGAATGCGGCCATGCGCTCTTCGGTACGGTGGTTGGCGGCCAGCGTGGCGACCTTGCCGATCTCCGCACTGAGCAGGCTGAACAGCTTGGCCTGCAGCCCGGGCATGCGCGTGGCCAGCGAGCTCAGCTTTGGGAACGAGATGCGGCACAGATGCACCGTATCCAGCGCCACCGCATTGCAGGGGAAGCGCGAACCGTGGATCGCATTCAGGCCGATCACTTCGCCCGGCAGGCTGAAGCCCAGCACCTGCTCGTTGCCCTGGCTGTCGTCGACGAAGGTCTTGACCATGCCGGCGCGCACCGCAGCAATCGAATCAAACGACTCGCCAGCGCGGAAGATGTAGTCACCCGCATGGAACGGACCGACGTGGTCGACCAGCACGTGCAGATCGCCCAGTGCGGTCTTGTCGTAGCCCTGCGACATGCAGGCGTCGGAAAACGCGCAGGTGCTGCAGAAGTGCAGCGCGTCGCCGTCATCGGCGGCGGCGGGGTTCGGGGTGGCCTGTCCAAGGCGGCCGTGCGAAGGCGGATTCGAAGACATCTGGGCAAGACTCAAGCGATGGCGGCCGCCGGCCGGAAGCATGCGGCCATCATACGCCACAGCAGGCGCCCTTCTTCGGCCAGCCGCAGCACGCGCGCATCCCAGTGCGCCCAGCCGCGCGCGAGCAACGGTGCCAATGCTGGCAGCTGCCCGGCGAAGCATTCTTCGAACGGTTCATCGTTGCGCCATTCGAAGGCAGCCGCATCGAGCGCGTGATCGCAGGCGATACTCTGCGCCACCTCGGCCGCCAGTCGCTCGTCTTCGGACAGGATCAATCCGGCAGACACGCCCATATTCCCGGCCTGCAGCCGCGCATGCCATTCGCCCAGTTCGTCCTCCAGGCGGTAGAACACCTCGCCGATCTGGCTGCAGGCGGACAGCCCAAGCCCGATGAAATCGCTGCGGTCGCGGCGTGGCACGCCGGCCAGGTCACAATGACGCTGGCCATCGCCCGGGCCATGCGGGATCGGCAGGTCGCCGCGCTGGTAGTGGTCACCACCGATCGGTTCGTAGCCTGCTGCGCGCAGCAGGCGCCAACTCTGCAGCCATCGTGCCGCCGAGGGATGCTCTGGCAGCGCGCAAGGCGCCGGCAGCAGGATGCGCTCGGGCGCTTCGGCCAGCACCTCATGCAGTCGTTCGATGAAGCCGGTATCCGCGCTGCCGGGCACCCGCAACTGGTAGTATCGCGCGGTAAAGCCCACCTGTCGCGCATGCGCCAGCAGCGTCGGCCCGGGTGCATCGGCGCGATCAATCACGTTCAGGCGGGTGCAGCCCACCGCACGCAGTTGTGCCGGCGCCAGCGCGCTGCCCGCGTCCAGCCGCACCTCCACCTGTGGCCGCGCCACGGTGCGCAAGTACTGCGGCACGGCATCCAGCAGCTGGCCCAGCTGTGGTGGCGGCAGCGTCTCGGCCAGCCCCAACTGCAGCACCATTGCCACCACCTCGCGATCTTCAGCCAGCGCGCCGGCCTGCAGGCGCAGCGCCAGCAGCAGGGTGTCCAGATACGCCTGCGGTGGCACGTCGCGCCCGCCACGACCCGCCTGGAAGCCGAGCGTCAAACCACGCGGGATCAGGTGCTCGTTGCTGGCGCGCACGGCGGCGCGCCACCCGCTTTCGCCAAAGCCGGTACTGAACTGGTCAGCCGGCGGAAACAGCACGTGCCGTGGCTGCCGCAGCAATGCCGCCTGCAGCGCAGTGTCCTCGCTCTCGTCAACGTGGAAGCTCATGGCAGACATCTTCGGGCGTTCCTCTTCGCGTGGCCCTGATTGAAATCAAGCGTGGCGCATCTGATGGTTCCTGCCGGCCAGCGGCCGATACTACCCTTTCACCCACCACTCGGTCGTGCCGGCCGCTGGCCGGCATCACCCCTTCACCCGCCGCGTATCGTCCTGGTAGTGCCGGCCGCTGGCCGGCAGCACCCTTCACCCGCCGCGCACCCGCTCGGCGGCAGCCGCGTCGATGGCTTCGGGCAGGTCGGTTTCGCGGTCGATCTGCGGGAAGTGGCGACGTTCCATGCGGCGGATCGCGAAATGCATCCACGCCAGTGCAGCCGCCACCAGCACGAACAGCAGCATGAAGCAGCTGCTCCAGATGCCCACCGCATCGTTCAACGCGCCAAACACGATCGGCAGGACGAAGCCACCCAGGCCGCCGATCATGCCGACCACGCCGCCCACCGCGCCCACATGCCTGGGGTAATACACCGGAATGTGCTTGTAGACCGCGGCCTTGCCCAGCGACATGAAGAAGCCCAGCACGAACACCAGCACGGTGAACATCACCACGCCGATGGCCAGATGGAAATGGAGCGGCCCGTGGATACCCTTCACCACATACTCGGTATCCGAGTAGGCCAGCAGGAAGGTGCAGATGGCCGACACGCCGAAGGTCCAGTACATCACCCGGCGCGCGCCCATCCGGTCCGACATCCAGCCACCGACCACGCGGAACAGGCTGGCCGGGATCGAATAGCACGCCGCCAGCATGCCGGCGTGGCCCACGTCCATGCCATAGGCGCCAACCAGGTAGTGCGGCAGCCACAACGCCAGCGCCACGAAGCCGCCGAAGACGAAGAAGTAGTACAGCGAGAACCGCCATACCTGCAGGTTCTTCAGTGGTGCCATCTGCTCGGCGAACGGCACCGGCTTCACGCCTTCGCGGCGGCGCTGTTCCAGAGACGGGTCTTCCTTGCTGAAGAGGAAGAACAGCACCGCAGTGACCGCCAGCGCGACGGCCCAGACCTTGGCAACCATGGTCCAGCCGGCCGCCACCATCACCAGCGGCGCCAGCAGCTTGGTCACCGCCGAACCGATGTTGCCGGCACCGAAGATGCCCAGCGCAGTGCCCTGCTTGCTGGCCGGGAACCACTTCGAGACGTAGGCCACGCCCACCGAGAAGTTGCCGCCGGCGATACCCACGCACAGCGCGGCAACCAGGAACTGGCTGTAGGTCTGTGCGTAGGTCAGCATCCAGGTAGCGACTGCACCACACAGCATCACCAGCACCATCACCTTGCGGCCACCGAACTGGTCGGACCAGATGCCGAGGAAGACGCGGCTGACCGAGCCGGTCAGCACCGGCGTGGCGATCAACAGACCGAACTGGGTGTCATTCAAGCCGAGCTGTTGACTGATCTGGATACCAATGATCGAGAAGATCATCCACACCGCAAAGCACACGGTGAAGGCGAACGTGCTCAGCCACAGCGCACGTTGCTGCTGCCCGGCACTGGCGGGGGCAAGGGCCTGGTTCATGAATTTTCCTCGTTCAAAGGGGTTCAGCCGATATCCGCTTCGGCTTCGATCTCATCCAGCCCGCGCACCGGGTAGCGTTCCTGCAACTGCAGCAGGTAGGCCTGCACCTCGCGCTGCCGCACCTGCAACTCCAGGTAGTCACGCAGCTGCGGCAGCACGGCCTCGAACGGCTGCGGCTGGCCTTCCTCGCGGGCATCGACGCAGACCACGTGGTAGCCCCAGCGCGATTCCACCGGGAAACCGGCCAGGCCTTCGCGCAGGCGGAACACCTGTCGGTCGAACTCCGGCGTGGTCTGCCCACGCTGCAGCCAGCCCAGGTCACCGCCTTCGCTGCTGGACGGGCAGCGTGAATGACGCAGAGCGAAATCGGCGAACAGGTGCGGCGACTCCTTCAGCAGTCCGAGCAGCCGCTCGCCCTCGGTGCGTGCAGCGAAGCGCCCGGCCACGTCGTCGGCCGGTGCGGCCAGCAGGATATGGCGTAGGCGCACACGGTCGGGGGAGCGGAAGCGCTCCGGGTTCTGCTCGAAGTAGCGCCGGCAGTCTTCATCGGTCGGCACGCGGTCTTCGATCGCGTCTTCCAGCAGCTGCTGGATCAGCACTTCCTCGTCACTTACCCGGTTACCCTCCGGCGCCTGCAGGCCCAGCCGCTGCGCTTCCAGGCGCAGCAGTTCGCGCACCACCAGTGCGCGTGCCGCTTCGGCACGTGACTGTTGCGGGCGCATCGCCCGGTGGTGCTGCATCTCGCGGGCGATGTCGGCCTCGCTGATCGCGGTCTCGTCCACGAACAGCCGGCACGGTGCCGGCTGCCCGAGCGAACGCGGCCCCTGCGCCGCCGCGTCATGGTGGTGCGAATGCGCCTCGGCGGGAACCGGTGCGGCGGAGTCGATCACGGTAATCGGCAGGAATTTCGGCAGGCTGCGCATGGTTTACTCCCGCGGCCCATAGCGCAGCGTGGCCTGACGGCGGCGCACCACCTGGTAGGGCCGCCACAGGTAACTGATCGGAATGCTCCATACGTGCACCAGGCGGGTGAACGGCGCGATCAGGAACAGGGTCAGGCCCAGGAAGATATGCATCTTGTAGACCCAGCTGACGCCCTCGATGTAATCAGCGGCTCCGGCACGGAAGGTCACGATGTGCTGCGCCCACTCGGCCAGCTGCACCATCACCCCACCGTCCAGGTGACCGGACGAGACGCGGATGCTGTACAGGCCCAGGCACAGCTGCGCGAACAGCAGCACCAGCACCAGGGTGTCACCGAAGCTGCCGGTAGCCCGAACACGCGCATTGAACAGGCGGCGTACCAGCAGGATGCTGATGCCGATGAAGCACAGTGCGCCGAACACACCACCGACCACCATCGCCAGCATCTGCTTCTGCGAGGAGGTGATGAAGTGCTCGTACACCGCGTGCGGCGTCAGCAGCCCGACCAGGTGGCCGCCGAGGATGGCCAGGATGCCGATGTGGAAGCAGTTGCTGCCGAGCCGCATGCCCTTGTCCGACAGCATCTGACTGGAGCCGGTGCGCCAGGTGTACATGGCCTTGTCATAGCGGGCCCAGCTGCCGATCAGCAGCACTGCCACGGCGATGTACGGGTAGTACTGGAAGGCGAATTGATGCAGGGAGTAACTCATGGCTGGACCTCACGATGCGAAGGACGGGCCGGCGAACGCACGGGCGGCTTGCAGTCTTCGGCAGGGGCTTCGGCGCCGAAGCGCACCGCCTCCTCCTCCCACAAGCGGTCCATGGCCTCGGCGGTATCGTCGCGGACTTCCTCGCTGGCACGCTGGCGCAGCGCCTGCAGATCGGCCTTGCCGTCACCGGCTTCGACCAGGATCTCGAACAGCACCCGGTGCGGCAGCTCACGCTCGGCGGCACGCGCGGCCAGCATGCCGGCGATATGGCCGATGTGGTGCAGCCACTCGCGGGCCTCGCTACCGGGGCGGTGGGCCAGGAACTCCAGCAGCAACGGCAGGTAATCCGGCAGCTCGCGGGCATCCAGTTCGAAGCCGTTGCGGCGGTAGGTTTCGACCAGATCGACCATGGCCTGGCCGCGGTCGCGCGACTCGCCATGGATGTGTTCGAAAAGCAACAGGCTCATCGAACGGCCGCGGTCGAAACTGGCCAGCCACGCCGCCTGTGCATCCAGCGCATCGGTGGCCAGCAGCTGCTGCACGAAGCTGCGCAGCTGCTGGCGGCGGGCGGGGTTCAGCGCCGGGTCGTCACAGGCGGCGAGCAGCTCCTCGCCGTGCTCCCACAGTTCCTCGCGGGGGTAGTCCAGCAACACCCCGACCAGCTTGAGCACGCTCATCACACCACCTCCTTGCGGCGCTGGTTCGGGCCTTTGTCCACCACGAAGGTGGTGGTCTTGCGCTGCCCGAACAGGTCCGCCGGGCTGTCACCATTGCAGCCGTTTCCGAAGCTGAAGCCGCAGCCGCCGCGCTCACCGAAGGCGTCGTTGGCGTACTCGCGGTGGCCGGTCGGAATCACGAAACGGTCCTCGTAGTTGGCAATGGCCAGATAGCGGTACATCTCTTCCACCTGGGCGATGCTCAGCCCGGTCTGTTCCAGCACGGCGGTGTCTTCCACGCCGTCCACGTTCTTGGCCCGGCGCCAGGCACGCATCGCCATCAGCCGCTCCAGCGCGCGTACCACCGGCGCCTCGTCACCGGCCGTCAGCAGGTTGGCCAAATAGCGCATCGGGATGCGCAGCGACGCCACGTCCGGCAGCTCGCCGCTCATGCCCACGCGGCCACGCTCGGCGGCGGACTGGATCGGCGACAGCGGCGGCACATACCAGACCATCGGCAGCGTGCGGTATTCCGGGTGCAGCGGCAGCGCCAGCTTCCAGTCGATCGCCAGCTTGTACACCGGCGACTGCTTGGCCGCATCCAGCCAGCTGTCCGGGATGCCTTCCTTGCGCGCGGCGGCGATCACTGCCGGATCGTTCGGGTCCAGGAAGATGTCCAGGTGGGCCTGGTACAGGTCCTTCTCGGCGGCTACCGAAGCGGCCTCGGCGATGCGGTCGGCGTCGTACAGCATCACGCCCAGGTAGCGGATGCGGCCCACGCAGGTTTCCGAGCACACGGTTGGCTCACCCATCTCGATGCGCGGGTAGCAGAAGATGCACTTCTCCGACTTGCCGCTCTTCCAGTTGTAGTAGATCTTCTTGTACGGGCACGCCGACACGCACATGCGCCAGCCGCGACACTTGTCCTGGTCGATCAGCACGATGCCGTCTTCCTCGCGCTTGTAGATCGCGCCCGAGGGGCACGCCGAGACGCACGCCGGGTTCAGGCAGTGCTCGCACAGGCGCGGCAGGTACATCATGAAGGTCTTTTCGAAGGCGCCGTAGATCTCCTTCTGCACCTGGTCGAAGTTGTAGTCGCGTGAGCGCTTGCTGAACTCCGAACCGAGGATCTCCTCCCAGTTCGGGCCCCACTCGATCTTCTGCATGCGCTCGCCACTGATCAGCGAACGCGGGCGTGCGGTGGGCTGGTGCTGGCTGTCCTTGGCGGTGTGCAGGTTCTGGTAGTCGAAATCGAACGGCTCGTAGTAGTCGTCGATCTGCGGCAGGTCCGGGTTGGCGAAGATCTTGGCCAGCATGCGCCAGCGGCCACCTGCGCGTGGCACCAGCTTGCCGGCGCGGCTGCGCACCCAGCCGCCGTTCCACTTGTCCTGGTTCTCCCATTCCTTCGGGTAGCCGATGCCCGGCTTGGTTTCCACGTTGTTGAACCAAGCGTACTCGACGCCCTCGCGCGAGGTCCAGACGTTCTTGCAGGTGATCGAGCAGGTATGGCAGCCGATGCACTTGTCCAGGTTCAGCACCATCGCGATCTGTGCACGGACCTTCATCACACCACCTCCTTTACAGCTGCAGGTACTGCCTCATCGTCCAGCCAATCGATCTTGTCCATCTTTCGCACGATCACGAACTCGTCGCGGTTGGTTCCGCAGGTGCCGTAGTAGTTGAAGCCATAGGCCAGCTGCGCGTAGCCGCCGATCATGTGGGTCGGCTTGAGCACGATGCGGGTCACCGAGTTGTGGATGCCGCCGCGGGTGCCGGAAATCTCCGAGCCCGGCACGTTGATGATGCGTTCCTGCGCGTGGTACATCATCGCCATGCCCGGCATCACGCGCTGGCTGACCACCGCACGCGCGGCGATCGCACCGTTGACGTTGAACAGCTCGATCCAGTCGTTGTCGACGATGCCGGCACTGCGCGCGTCGTCCTCGCTGATCCACACGATCGGACCACCGCGCGACAGCGTCTGCATGATCAGGTTGTCGCTGTAGGTGCTGTGGATGCCCCACTTCTGGTGCGGGGTGATCCAGTTCAGCACGATCTCCTTGTTGCCGTTCGGGCGCTGGTTCAGCAGCGGCTCCACCGTGCGCGTGTTGACGGGCGGGCGATAGCTCATGAAGGCCTCGCCGAAGTCGATCATCCATTCGTGGTCCTGGTAGAACTGCTGGCGACCGGTCACCGTGCGCCACGGAATCAGCTCGTGCACGTTGGTATAGCCGGCGTTGTAGCTGACGTTGTCGTCTTCCAGTCCCGACCAGATCGGCGAAGAGATGATCTTGCGCGGCTGCGCCTGGATGTCACGGAAGCGGATCGCCTCGTGCTCCTTGCCCACCGCCAGATGCGTATGCTCGCGACCGGTGAAGGCGCCCAGCGATTCCCAGGCCTTCACCGCCACGTGGCCGTTGGTTTCCGGCGCCAGGTGCAGGATTACTTCGGCCGCGTCGATCGCGGTCGAGATGGCCGGGCGCCCCTGGCTTATGCCTTCTTCGTGCACGGTGTGGTTCAACTTGCCGAGGAACTCGACCTCGTGCTTCGTGTCCCAGCTCATGCCCTTGCCGCCGTTGCCCTGCTTGTCCAGCAGTGGGCCGAGCGAGGTGAACTTGCGGTACAGGTTCGGGTAGTCACGCTCCACCACCGTCATCGACGGCATGGTCTGGCCCGGAATGGCCTCGCACTCGCCCTTCTTCCAGTCGGCTACGCCGAACGGCATGCCCAGCTCGTTGGGGGTGTCGTGCAGGGTCGGCACCAGCACCAGGTCCTTCTCCACGCCCAGCACGCCCGGCGCCATCTCGCTCACGGTGCGGGCCACCTCCTTGAAGATGTCCCAGTCGCTGCGCGATTCCCACGCAGGGTCCACCGCCTTGGACAGCGGGTGGATGAACGGGTGCATGTCCGAGGTGTTGAGGTCGTCCTTCTCGTACCAGGTTGCCGTCGGCAGCACGATGTCCGAGTACAGCGCGGTGGTGCACATGCGGAAGTCGAGCGTGACCAGCAGGTCCAGCTTGCCTTCCGGCGCCTCGTCGCGCCACTTCACCTCCTGCGGCTTCACTGCGCCCATTTCGCCCAGGTCCTTGCCCTGCAGCCCGTGGCGCGTACCCAGCAGGTGCCGCAGCATGTACTCGTGGCCCTTGCCCGAGGAACCGAGCAGGTTCGAGCGCCAGATGAACATCATGCGCGGGTGGTTCTGACTGGCGTCCGGGTCGGCGAAGGCGAAGTCCAGCGAGCCATCCTTGAACTTGCCCAGCGCGTAGTCCGCCGGGGCCACGCCGGCCGCTTCGGCCTCGCGCACCAGCTGCAGCGGGTTGCGGTCCAGCTGCGGGGTGCTCGGCAGCCAGCCCATGCGCACCGCGCGCAGGTTCAGGTCAGCCAGGCTGCCGCTGTACTTGCGGGCATCGGCCAGCGGCGACAGCAGCTCGTCCACCTGCAGCTTCTCGTAACGCCACTGCCCGGTGTTGAAATAGAAGAACGAGGTGCCGTTCATGTGGCGCGGCGGCTTGCTCCAGTCCAGGCCGAACGCGAGCGGCTGCCAGCCGGTCTGCGGGCGCAGCTTCTCCTGGCCCACGTAATGCGCCCAGCCGCCGCCGGTCTGGCCCACGCAACCACACATGATCAGCATGTTGATCAGGCCGCGGTAGTTCATGTCGTTGTGGAACCAGTGGTTCATGCCCGCGCCGACGATGATCATCGAGCGGCCGTGGGTCTTGTCGGCGGTACGCGCGAACTCGCGGGCGATCTCGATCACCTCGGCGCGCGACACGCCGGTGATGCGCTCCTGCCACGCCGGCGTGCCCGGCACCCTGTCATCGAAGCTCGATGCCACGTTGCCGCCGCCAAAGCCACGGTCCACGCCGTACTGGGCCAGCAGCAGATCGTAGACCGTGGCCACCAGCGTCTCGCCGCCGTCGACCGTGGCCAGGCGGCGCACCGGAATGTTGCGGTCCAGTACGTCTTCGGCCGGTGCGGCGGTCCAGCCGTCGCTTTCAATGCCACCGAAGTACGGGAAGCTCACCGCCTCGATGCCGTCATTGGCGTCGGACAAGCTCAGGCGCAGGCGCGTGTCGGCGCCATTGCTGGCCTTCTCTTCGATGTTCCAGCGGCCCTTTTCACCCCAGCGGAAACCGATCGAGCCATTGGGCACCACGATCTGGCCGCTGTTCTCGTCGTAGGCCAGGGTCTTCCAGTCCGGGTTGTTGGCTTCACCCAGCCCGCCCAGCTCACTGGCGCGCAGGAAGCGGCCCGCCACCAGGCGGCCATCGTCGCGGCGCTCCAGGCGCACCAGCATCGGCATGTCCGAGTACTGGCGGCAGTAGTCCTGGAAATACTGCGAGGGCGAATCGACATGGAACTCACGCAGGATCACATGGCCGAACGCAAACGCCAGCGCAGCGTCGGTGCCCTGCTTGGGGTGCAGCCAGTGGTCGGTCAGCTTGGCCAGCTCGGAATAGTCCGGGCAGATCGCCACCGTCTTGGTGCCGTTGTAGCGCGCTTCGGTGAAGAAGTGCGCATCGGGCGTACGCGTCTGAGGCACGTTCGAGCCCCAGGCGATGATGTAGCGGCTGTTGTACCAGTCGGCCGATTCGGGCACGTCGGTCTGCTCGCCCCAGATCTGCGGCGAGGCCGGCGGCAGATCGCAGTACCAGTCGTAGAACGACAGGCAGGCGCCGCCCAGCAGCGACAGGTAACGCGCGCCGGCGGCGTAGGACACCATCGACATCGCCGGAATCGGCGAGAAGCCGACCACGCGGTCCGGGCCGTACTGCTTCACCGTGTACAGATTGGAAGCGGCGATGATCTCGTTGGCCTCTTCCCACTGCAGGCGCACGAAGCCGCCCATGCCGCGGCGGGTCTTGTACGAACGCGCCTTCTCCTTGTCTTCAACAATGCTGGCCCAGGCATCGACCGGGGCCTTGCTCCTGCGCGCTTCGCGCCACAGGCGCAGCAGCGTGCCGCGGATCAGCGGGTACTTCAGCCGGTTGGCGCTGTACAGGTACCAGGAGTAGCTGGCGCCACGCGGGCAGCCACGCGGTTCATGGTTGGGCAGGTCCGGACGCGTGCGCGGGTAATCGGTCTGCTGGGTTTCCCAGGTGACCAGGCCGTTCTTGACGTAGATCTTCCAGCTGCAGGAGCCGGTGCAGTTCACCCCATGGGTGGACCGCACGATCTTGTCGTACTGCCAGCGGGCGCGGTAACTGTTTTCCCAGTCGCGGCCCTCGCTCTTGGCAAATCCATGGCCATCAGCAAAGGTCTGGGGGTCACGCTTGAAGAACTGCAAGCGATCGAGGAAATAACTCATCGGGGATCTCCCTTTGCGGACATCGGCATCGTGGCTGTGTGTGTCATCTGGCTGCGGTGCGTTTTCATGTCGTCAGCAGGGTGTCTCGGCACCGCGCCGGTAGTACCACCACCAGGTCACGGCCAGGCAGGTGACATAGAAAACAACGAATCCGTACAGCGCCATGTCGGGGCTGCCGGTCAACGTAATGGACGAGCCGTAGCTCTTGGGAATGAAGAAACCGCCGTAGGCGCCGATCGCACCGGAAAAGCCGACCACCGCAGCCGACTCGATGCTGGCCTGGTGCGCGGCGGTAGCCTTGCCCTCGGCGTTGTCGTTGGCCGACCAGCGCTCATGCAGCGTGCGGAAGATCACCGGGATCATGCGGAAGGTCGTGCCGTTGCCGATGCCACTGAGCACGAACAGCGCCATGAAGCTGAGCAGGAAGCCATGGAAGTTGCCGCCCTGGCCATCGCTGGGCAGGAAGTGCAACACACCGAACACCGCGGCGATCATCAGCGCGAACACCCAGAAGGTCAGGCGTGCGCCACCCCAGCGGTCGGCCATGCTGCCACCCACCGAGCGCATCAGTGCGCCCAGCAGCGGGCCGATGAAGGCGTAGGCCAGCGGGTTCACGTCCGGGAACTGGCTCTTCACCAGCATCGGGAAGCCGGCCGAGAAACCGATGTAGGAACCGAAGGTACCGATGTACAACCAGCACATCAGCCAGTTGTGCTTGCGGCGGAAGATCACCGCCTGCTCGGAGAACGACGAGCGGGCGCTGGTCAGGTCGTTCATGCCGAACCAGGCCGCGATGGCGCACAGCGCGATGGCCGGCACCCAGATGAAGCCGGCGTTCTGCAGGAACAGCGGTGCCCCACCCTCCACCGTGGGCTGCGGTGCACCACCCAGCGCACCGAACACGCCTACAGTGATGACCAGCGGGATCACCGCCTGCGCCACCGACACGCCCACATTGCCCAGGCCAGCGTTCAGGCCCAGCGCCAGGCCCTGCTTCTGCTTGGGATAGAAGAAGGAGATGTTGGACATCGACGATGAGAAGTTAGCGCCACCGAAGCCGCACAGGATCGCGATGGCCACGAACACCCAGTACGGCGTGGCCGGGTCCTGCACCGCAAAGCCGAGCCAGAGCGTCGGCGCCAGCAGCGAGGCGGTCGACAGCGCGGTCCAGCGGCGGCCGCCGAAGATCGGGATCACGAACGAATAGAAGATGCGCAGGGTCGCGCCGGACAGGCTGGGCAGCGCCACCAGCCAGAACAGCTGGTCGGTGCTGAAGTTGAAGCCGATCTTCGGCAGGCTGATCGACACCGCCGAGAACAGCACCCAGACCGAGAAGGCCAGCAGCAGCGAGGGGATCGAGATGACCAGGTTGCGGGTGGCAACCCGCTTGCCGGTGCGCTCCCAATAGCCGGGGTCCTCCGGCGTCCAGTCGCTGATGACGCGACCCGGACGGGCAGTGCTGCGGACAACAGGATCGCTACCGACGGTCATACATGGCTCCAAGGCTGTGGAATGACGTGGGTATTGCTTTCAAGTTGTGACCCGTCGTCGTGCAGCCATTAGGCCGTGCGGCAACTACGACGGGGTTGATCTGGATCAATCAGGGGCCGGTTTTCACCCTGCCCCTGACAAATGTCAAACCGATGAAGCGGTATTGCGGCGCGTGACTCCGCGCTGGCGCACGCTGTCGCGCACGTCCACATCGAACTGCAGCTGAAGCCGGCTGCCATCTTCCAGGGCAATGTCGAATGGCAGGCCATCCCGGCACGGCAGCCGCGCCGCCAAGGCCTCAACCGCCGGGCGCGGCAGCACCAGGCGGCAGAAGGTGCCACCATCGAGCAGCACCGGCCGCTCGCCGCCATGCAGCGACACCGCCATGCCCCAGCCCTCGATACCGCCGAAGCGGGTCATGTTCTCGACCGATTCACCGGCCAGCAGGCGCGCCAGTTCGGCCTCGTCCAGGCGAAGCCGTACCGATTGGTCCTGCAACTGCACTTTCATGACGCAACATCCTCCCATTGTTCGGGGGTATTGCAGTTGACCAGCCCGGCCTCGTCAACCGGCGCCAGGGCCACGGAATTCACGCCAAGACGGCGCTGCAGGGCCTGCAGCGAGCGCGGGCCGTCCGGGTCATCCAGCATCGATCCAAGTACGTTGCGGCAAGCATCGTCTATATCCACCAGCATGGGCAGGGGGTGGCCCGCAAAGATCGTGCATGGACCGCGATGGCCGTCACGCAATTGCTGTAGCAATCGCGGCGGCAGCAGCGGTGTATCCACCGGCACCACCCAGGCCGGGCCATCGGGCATGCGCATCGCCACGCTGTAGAGCCCGCCCAGCGGCCCGCAACGTGCCAGGCGGTCCGGTATGCCGCCGAACGCCGGGTAATTTCCGCTGACCCAGACCTCGCGTGCGCCAGCCTGCATCAACAGGCCCCGCATGTGTTCCAGCAGCGTGCGCCCCTGCCACGGCAGCAGCGCCTTGTCGCGGCCCATCCGGGTGGACAGGCCACCGGCCAGCACGATGCCGGTGATGCTCATCGCAGTAGAGCCACGCCATGCGTGGCTGCGCCGGCATCAATGTTGATGATCGTGCGCATGGTCATGGGCATGTGCAGGTTCACTGTCCGCGTGGCAGAGGCTGCAGCCCTCGCTCCACGCGCTGTCGCCGTCTTCGTAATGTTCCTGCTTCCAGATCGGGCACTGATGCTTGACCACCTCGATCAATTGCCGGCAGGCGCGGAACGCCTCGTCACGGTGCGGGCTGCCGGCGGCCACCACCACCGCCACATCGCCGATGCCGAGCCGGCCCTTGGCATGGGCCACATACAGCTTCAGCTTCGGGCCAAACGTCGCCTCGACCTCGGCGGCCAACCGCTTGAACTCGTTCAACACCAGCGGCTCGAACAGGTCGTAGGTGATCCCGGTCACCGGCCGGCCGATGTTGACGTCGCGCACCTTGCCGATGAACACATCGATGCCGCCGAAGCCCGGATCGGAGACCGCCGCGATGCCCTCGGCCGGATCGATCGCCGCCTGCGCGCGGTCCACCACCTTGGCAATGATCGTCTCGCTCATCGCTCAGCCCCCGCTCACCGGCGGCAGGATCGCCACCCGGCCATCGTCGGGCAGCGCCTCGTCGTCGCGCAGCACGCGTTGCTGATCGGCGAATGCCGAGTAATCCAGCAGGCCGGCACGGAAACCCGGCCAACGCAGTGGCAGCAGCTCGCGCAGCGCCTGGCGCAGATCGGCCACGGTGCCACCGGCCACCTCCACCGCGATTTCACGGCTGGCATCCAGATCGGAAAACGCACCGAACAACTGCAGATTCACCTGTTTCATCATGACTCCTGGCTCACCAGCTGCACCGGTTCGTGGTGACCCCAGCCCTGCACCCGCACATAGGTGCCCGCGCTGGCCAGGTCTCCCTCGGACTCCAACACCACCCAGGCGTTGGCCTGCAGCATGGACATCAAACGGAATGATTCCTGCCCGGACAGCACGCGCGCACTCAGGCGCCCCTGCGCGTCCACTTCCACCCGCGCCCGCGCATGGAAACGCAGGCCCGGCGGCGTGCGCACGTCGGCCTGCAGCGGCAGCGTCAGCACCGGCTCCGGCGCCAGCCCCAGCAGGCGGCGCAGCACCGGCTCGACGAAGAAACGCTGGCCCACGGCCGCCGAGACCGGGTTGCCCGGCAGACCGAAATACAGCGCGCCATTGGGCAGCACCGCAAACAGCAACGGCTTGCCGGGGCGGATCGCCACCTTGTGGAACACGATGCGCGCACCCCGTCCGCGCAGCGCGTCGGGAACGAAATCGTACCGGCCGGTCGACACCGCGCCGGTGCTGATCAACAGCTGCGCACCCGCAGCCAGCGCTTCATCCAGCACCGCATTGAACGCGGCCACTTCGTCGCCCACCGTGCCCTGCCACACCACCTCGGCACCGCCGGCCTGCAGGCGGCCGACCAGGTATGGCCGGTTGCTGTCACGGATCTGGCCGGATTCCAGCGTCTGCGCCGCCTCGGTCACCAACTCCTTGCCGGTAGCGATCACTGCCGCCTTCGGCCGCGCCACCACCGCCACCTCGCCCACGCCGATCGCATGCAGCAGGGTGCGCGCATTGATATCCAGCACCTGCCCGGCCTGCAGCACGCGCTCGCCGTCGCTCACGTCCTCGCCACGCATGCGCACATTTTGGCCGGGCTTTACCGTGCCCTTCAGGGCAATGCGGATCGGGCGACCGCCTTCGCTGGCGAGGATCTCCACATTCTCGACCGGCACCACCGTGTCCAGCCCGACCGGCATGCGCGCGCCGGTCATGATTTCCCAGGCACCCTCGCCGCCTTCGGCACCGGCATCGCCGGCCGCCTGCCAGCCCTGTACCCCGAATTCGGTACCGGCTTCGAATGCCACGCCGTTGGCGCGCAGCGCGAAGCCGTCCATCGCCGAATTGTCGAACGGCGGCAGCGACTGTGCGCTGTGGATGTCACGGGCCAGCGTGCGGCCCGCGGCCTCGTGCAGCGGCAGGCGTTCGGCCGGCAGCGGCGTGGCCGCGTCCAGCAGGTGCTGCAAGGCTTCACTATAGGCAATCATCCGTGGCCACCACCCTCGACCATCGCCAGGGCGTGGCCCAGTACCGGCGCCAGGATGTCCAGGCACTGCGCCGCCGCCTTCGGGCTGCCCGGCAATGCAAACACCAGCATGTTGCCCAGCTGCACCACCTCGGCGCGGCTCAGCCAGGCCATCGGCGTGTGCTGTGCGCTGAGTGCCCGCACCATCTGCGCCAGGCCATGCACCGGCCGCGCGTTCAAGGAACGCAACGCCTCCGGGGTCAGGTCTCGCGGGCCCAGCCCGGTCCCGCCGGTACACAGGCACAGGCGCACGCCCTCGGCGGCCAAGGCCTGCAGGCGGCCCGCCAACGGCTCGATGCCATCGGGCAGTACCTCGGCGGCTACCACCTCGCCCCCCAGCTTCTTCAGCCCGGTCACCAGGGTCGGGCCAGAGATATCCTCATAGGTGCCTTCGCTGGCGCGATCGCTCAGCGTGATCACCGCGCAGGCCGCGCCCTGCAGCCCCTTCGGCGCACGCGGCTTGAACCGCTCACGCTCGGCCTCGTCCATGCCATCCGGGTGCAGCCAGACACCGCGCTTGCCGCCTTCCTTGAACAGCAGGCGGATACCTTCGATGCGCAGCGCCGGTTCCACCGGCTTGCTCAGGTCGTACAGGGTCAGCAGCGCCGCGTTGACGCCGGCCAGTGCCTCCATCTCCACGCCGGTGCGGGCCTCGCTGGCGCACTCGCACCACACGCGGATCGCCTGCCGCTCCGGCACCGGCGCGCAGAACACCTGCACCAGTTCCAGCGGCAGCGGATGGCATAACGGCATCAGCATCGACGCCATCTTGGCGCCCTGCAGGCCGGCAATCTCGGCCATCACCAGCGCATCGCCTTTGGGCAGGCGGCGCTCGACGATCAGCGGATACGCCACTGGACCGGCATGCAACTCGCCCACCGCCACCGCACGGCGGCGGGTGATGCGCTTGTCACGGACATCGGCCATATGGAAGGCCGCATTCAATTCCCCACTCATCGTGTTGCTCATCCTCCGATGGAGGCCAGGTGCGGGGTCAGCCCGGTCTGGCCCTGGTGCAGTCCATGCCCGGCCGCTTTCAGGCCAAGCTGGGTGGTGATGCGTGCCAGCAGCGCGTCGCGGTCCTCGTCGCGCTGCAGCAGCGGGCGCAGCGGAACGCCGAACTCGCCAAACAGGCACAGCCGCAGGTCGCCCTTGGCGGTCACCCGCAGGCGGTTGCAGCCCTTGCAGAAGTCACGCGAATACGGCGCGATGATGCCGATGCTGCCGCGATGGTCGGGGTGGCCGAACTCGCGCGCCGGGCCGGCATCGGCCGCGCGCGGGCGCTCGTGCCAGCCCGCGGCCAGCAGCTGCTCGATCACCCGATCGGCGCGCAGGTGGTGGCGCTGGAAATAGGCTTCGTTGTCGCCGGTGCGCATCAGCTCGATGAAGCGCACGCTGAAGGGGCGGTTGCGCAGGTAGTCCATCCACTGCGGCAGCTCGTCGTCGTTCAGGCCACGCAGCAGCACCGCGTTGAGCTTGATCGCCGGCAGGCCCAACGCCTGCGCCAGGGCCAGGCCCTGCTGGATCTCCGGCAGGCGGTCATGGCCGGTGATGGTCTTGAAGCGTTCGCGCTGCAGGCTGTCCATGCTCACGTTCAGCGCAGTCAGGCCTGCCCGGTGCCAGCCCGGCAGGCGCCGCGGCAGCAGCGTGCCGTTGGTGGTGATGGCCACCTTGCGGATGCCCGGCACCGCCGCCACGGTGGCGATGATCTCGTCCAGGTCCTTGCGCAGGCTGGGCTCACCGCCGGTCAGGCGGATCTTGCTCATGCCCAGCGCGGCAAACGCACGCACCAGCCTTGCGATTTCATCCACCTGCAGGAAGCGCGGGCGGCCATCGGCCTGGTAACCGTCGGGCAGGCAGTAGCTGCAACGGAAGTTGCAGACTTCGGTCAACGACAGGCGCAGGTACGGAAAGCTGCGTCCGAAACCGTCGGTGAGTTGGCTCATGGCTGGTCCACCTTGTTGCTCCACCGTCTTGCCTGTGCCCGGAACGGCCCGGATACCCTCGCCTGCTGGAACGATTGCCAGAGTACGCGGCCTTCAGTTCCATCGGCATGACTTAAATCAATCGCGTTCGGCCCCGCGCGGAAGGCGTTGTGGCAGCATGCGGCTTTCCGTGCAGCGGGCGTGTGACAACCCTCATGATGATGAACGATTTCCAGCAACTGCTGCACGCCGCCGGCGTGCAGGCTGAACCGCAACGCCTGCTGTTCGTATTCGTGCGCGCCGAGCTGCCCGAATCGCCCACCAGCGACCAGCGCGACCGGCATGACCGCCGCGAGGGCGGCACCCTGTCGCCGGTGCTGTGCGTGGACAAGCTGCCGGCCGAGGTGCCCAGCTTCCAGGCGCTGGCGGCCGAATCGACCACCACCGGCATCGACTGGGACCTGGTGTTCGTAGCGGCGCTGGATGGCCGTGGCGGTTTCGCGCCGAACAGCGACGAAGCCGCGCGCCCGTTGCGGCTGATGGTCAACGCCATCCATGACGGTCAGATCGGCCGCTTCGCCGCCTTCGACCGTGGCGGCGAGCCCGTTCAGTTCTATTGAGCCACCAGCTGCAGGGTCAGGAAGAAGATCACCAGCACGGTGTTCAGCCCCCAGGCCACGGTCAGCCCGCGCGCCGCCACGCCCAGGTTGGGGTTGTGCGCGGTGGGCGCCGCCCGCCAGACCGCCGGGATGATCCAGCCGGTATAGAGCAGCAGCACGGCAAATAGCCCCAGCAGCAGCGTGGTGCGCTGGTTGGCCAGCGCCCAGAGGGCCACCGCCCACAGAATGTTGCTGGGAATGACGCCCTGCAGCCAGAACACACTCCACAGGCGGGAACGGCCTTGGGTGTCGGGGGTGGGGTGCAGCGAAGCGGTGGCGGTCATAAGTCTCCTTCTGTTTTAGGAAACGTGCTGAGCAAGCCTGCGCTTGGTGGCTGGGAACGTCAACCCGAGTCGCACGTCACGCTTTGGCGCCTGTAGACGCGGGCCGTGCTCGACACAGGTCGCTCCCCGCAGAGCCTGTCGTCATCGCCCCTCCCCCCCTTGTTCCCTAACGCCCCCCAACCTCGACATCTGTCGCAGATTGCACGGTGCGGGCGGACCGCCGCGCCAGCCAGCGCTGGCAGTGCTTAACAGCATGGGAGAATGCCGAAAGCGTCTCCAATCGAGTGTTGTTTACAACTCTTCTGATTGGCATTGCACAGCGCCAGGGGCTCAGATGGCGTGCCACCGGAAAAGGGTGGCCGGGTTTCGAATCCCGAGTTGGTCCTGAGTGATTGCGCTTGCCAGTCGGCGTCCACATTCCGTGGCGCCGGCTGGCAATCCGTCTGCCGGCTATGGCGGGCGGTGCGTGGGGGCGTTCGCGCCCACCGGCTTGGGACCAACCCGGATTCGAACCACGTACCGTCCGCCACTTTTATGAGTGGCGGCTGCCGATTGCCCTGCACGGAGCCTTGCCATGAACGAGTCGGACTTCCCGCATCTGCACGCCTACCGCAGCACCGCCGGCGACGACGGTTCGCCACAAGCCGCGCCGCCAGTGGACAGGAATACCTTCATTGCCAACCTCCACCGCATCGGCTCCGGTGCGGCGGCCGACGGGCAACCCTGGCCGGAGCGTCACCAGCTGCCCGGTCGCTGCCTGGCCCTCGCCGATGCCGATTGCGCGCTGAGCGGGTTGCGGGTGGTGCTGGAAATGCTGCTGGCGGCGGAGCGCACCCGGCAGAATGGCGAACCCGGGCAGTACGTGGGCGACCGGGTGATGGAGGGGTTGGTCATGGCCTGCCAGTCGTTGTGCGCGCAGGCGGTGGGGCGCTTGCAGCCCGAAGGGTGAATGTCATGTGCAACGCCCTTCAGCGAGAACCGCCTTCCACCCGACATGCCAGCGGCGTAGCGCCCTTCGCCGAGGGAATCGCGAGTACATTCCAGCGCTCGGCCAAGGTGCGTTCGACGCGAACAGAAAATGACCGTGCCTCGGCGGGCATCTTCCCTTCAGAGAAGCCGATAGCTATCTCGAAGCGATCCAATCCGAGGTTCCCCGCCTCCAGTCCTGAGCCATCTTCCCGCTTCACTCCGACGTAGACGACAGGGCGTTTCACGTCCACCTTTGCCCTGGCAAGCTGGTGATCCGATTCAGCGCTGCAATCGAAGTACTGCATTCCTTCGTCCTTGGCGATAGAGCTGAGGGTCTGCTTGAACCGATTCACGCCCTCTTGGTCATGCACGCAGAACTGGATCATCTTGAAGGGCCGCTTTCCTACAGCCCATGCACCGCCAGAGAATCCAAGTCCGAATCCAATCAGAAGTAGTGCTGTCAGGATCCTCACCATCATCAAGACCCCAGTTTGCAGAGTGTGGCGGACAACGTCGCCGCAGGGCCAAGAATCATGACCCCAAGCACATCTCCGCTCGTTCTTCACAGGCCGCTTCCCCTGGATGAGGGAGACCTTGTCGGGGGTGAAGAATCTGGACACGGAATGTCCTTCAGGGCACTGCACCTGCCATCGGCAGATGCTCGATCCGCCATGTCCTGGCGTAGATGAGAATTACGCTTCCGGTCGAGGTGGTCTCGATACGGAAACACTTCAGGCCGGACAACGGATAGCCGACCGCCTTCCAACGATCAAGAAGATGAGCAAGCCCCGGCTCGTCGTCCTCGACCCTGGCGAACTCTATTCCCTCCTCCCCCAGTACGCCGAAGTTCATGAGCGCCGAGCACCCGTAGGCTTCCGAGAAGCAGACGGTTGCCTGCCGGCCGTCCGGCCAGCGCACGTGGACCTTTACCTCGTCGCATACGCCAGGTTTGCTCCTATCAATGTTGATGGCCAGCAACGTGGCGTCACACCATTCGAGGGAGTTGAAATCTTGGTTCATCTACTGGAATCCACCAGATGCATACCACGGTGGTGCGACCTCGTCCGCCCCTTCCTCTCTCTCACCACTCCTGAAGCTCCCCAAGGTTGAGATCCCGAGCATAGGAGCGCCGACTACTGATCAGCACCGGCTTGGATGCGAACCTCCGGCCGTCCGTGCATTCAACGGCGAATTGGTAGCTCTGGGGTTCCGGCCCTGCAACGACCATCATGGGGACCGAGAATGTGCTTCCAACCGGTTTCGACGAAACTACACCTTCGCCCTCCCCGAGCATGCTCAGCTCACAATCCAGAGCGCGAACGTCACCCTGACCTGGCGGCACGCTTCCCGAGACGCGCACGATCATATCGCCACCCAATGTTGCACAGCCGGCCAGAACCAGACCGGCCATGACAGCTGCGGCACACCTCACCTTTGGCATCCTCGGATCCTCAGTACGCACTGCGACGTCTCACGCATACAACCATTCAGGTACGCATCAACCTCATCAATAGATACCCGCCATGATACGAATGTAGTCGTCGAGCGAATCCACCCGCCGATTGACTGCAATACCCCGTTCTTTCGCGAGCGATTGAAGCTCGAATATTAAAACTCCATACCCCGAGTCCCAGCCATCAGCTTCACCAGGCGACAGTTCCTTCGAAAATCGATCTCCAGGACGGAGCTTCCCGGAGGGCAAACGAAGCTCGTCTGCAACATGCTCCAGCAGCTCCACTACGGTTTCCTGATCCAGGCCACTGTCCGCATAGTATTGGTCATAGAAGCCAGTTGGCGACAGCGCCTCTCTTTCTCTCAGTTTGTCTTTCATTTCCATTCGCCTCCATCCACCGCCTGCGCTGCAGCCACAATAGAGCATGGAGCCGATATCACAGAACCCCTCCCATACAGTCGTCACCACGGCCACGCGCCCCAGGACGTGCCGGAATCTGCGATTCTCTGACAGCGCCTTCCCATTCGCGAACATGGCCACTGGCGAGGTCGATGTGACCCATGCCCGACCTCGACGCTCGGCCGGATTAGCGAATCAGGCACCGGGAAAGGAGATCGCAAAGTGCCAGCCACGCATTTCGCTTCCCAGGCGAGACCGCCCAGCCACTTATAGCGCTACTCCGCTGTAAACAAGGCCCAGTTCTTCATCGCGCATGACCCAGCGACCAGCATCACCCTCCGGGCACAGATAGAACTTCCCGGAGTAGCTTGATGCTCGTGACCACGCGCTGCGAGCAAACTGTGGAAATCTCCGCATGACTCGCGCGCTGGACATCTCCGGTCTGCTCACCAGCCTACATTCTTCGGGCAAAGCAAGAACCCCACTGGTCAGGCGGAAAACCAGCCACGATTCATTTGTGTCCATGTCGTGCGACTCGCGCATGTTGACTGCGTCCTCAGGCAACCATGAAGGCAACCATTTCGATTCACCGATTGCTTGCCTTGAGACGGCTTGATTGCGGTCTGCATACTCGGTGCTGGCAACTTCCATGCAACCAGAAAGTGCGATTGACAGCGTCACGATTGGGAGCAGCTTGGGGGCGTACATCTGAGGCATCCGAGTCATCAGCAAGGGAAGTTTCCACCGGGTCGATAGCTCCCGCACATCTGCGAGCAACTCCGCGTACGGCTCATTTGTCCAGATGATCGTCCGAGGCGGTTTGCCAGCTGATCCGCAGCGGAGTCAGCGGTGGAGTCGCCCTTGATGTTTTGATCGAACCACTATAGTTATCGAACCACTATAGTTGTAGAACCACCCGCTCGCATCCGTGGCCTGCTGGCCCGGGAAGCGCAACGCCAGCTCGAACACCACACCATCGCCATCCGGATCGGCACTCGGAAGCTGGTTGCCGAATACCTCGCTCTTGTTGCTCCACTCCCAGATCGCCACATCGCGCACCGGATCGATCACCACGTGCGGTGTGCCCAGATGATCCGGCTGCACGTAGGCCAGCTCCGGCACGCCGGTAGCCGGCACATTGATCAGCGCCACCGGGTAGTTGTCCAGCCAGATGGCCAGCTGCTCCGCCTGGCCGGTGGCCGAGTAGTTGCCCAGCCACTGCCCTGCTTCGTCGTACAGGGTGATCTGCGCTACGCCACTACCCGAGGTAGGCAGCACGCGCACGCCGCGATGGTTGTAGGCGTTGCTTTCCTGCACGGCATTACCCTGCTTCACCGCGTTCATGCGGTTGGTATCGCTGCAGGTAAACGATCTGCTGTCAGAGCGTGGTATTCCCTGCTGCATTAGGGCTGCGTGCAGCGCGACGATTCGCTACCGTCCGCTGCCCCAGGAGCTGCCACCCACTAATCGATCCGTCTGAACAGACCACGCCTCCAAAAGATGCTGCGCGCCGGATTCACCACCATTCTTCAGTACAGAAAGAATCGCATCTAATCTACTTTTAATAGCATTGGACATTGGCAACTTCAAAAGCGTCTTCAGCGTCGCGTCCGCCGCCACGAAATCGCCAAGCCGGATGGCGGATATGTATTTTACCCATTCCGAATAGTCGCTTGTGAAGTCAAGACTGTCGACATAGAGCAACAAGTCTGCCGCCGTTCTCACTGTCTCAAGCTTTTTGGCATGCGCCTCATGCATTCCACAGAAAAAACCTTTATCCACTTCCGCGCTTGCAATCCTCTGACCTAGAGACATGTGCAGGTAGGGCAAATCATCATATGTCGGAATTACGAAGGTCCATACATAGGTAGAGGATGGCGCAGGATCCAACGTGAAACCTGAGATAACATCGCGCGTATGTAACGCAATCAAAAAATTGCCAACGACTCGCAGACCGCTCCTCTTGGCCTCGCGCTTCATTCTCCAAAGCGCAATGGACTTCATGCTAGGGCGCCGACTGTTCAGAAGAACCAGAGGCGGCGCCTGGCCGGCGATCGTACAAAGCGATAAATGCCTCCCAGCCGAATTCCTTCTCAATGGCTTGCCGCACCAATCCCGAAGTCGCGAACCAAGAGGTATTGGTATGCATGTCAAGACCTTCAGGGCCGAACTCGTCCAAGAGGTAGAGCATCTTTCTTCTAGACATCTTCGCCCTCTCGTCCCGAAGAATTGCGCGACGATGTTTTTTCATAAGCAGCCTGAACTGCTTGGCCGTTGTAACACCTAGCCGCGCAAGCTCATCCAGCAGTTCTTCGGGCTCGAAATCACCATAGTCGTGCCGGCGATGGAACAGACTCCCCACTATTTTTCTTAGAGCCCTTGCGGTCAAGGGCGCCAAGTCAATCTTCGCTCGCGAATGCAATGACTTCACTATCAACTCCACGTCCTGTCATCTACAGGCATGCTGCGAACCATCACGGAATCCAGGCCGCATTGTGCCTGGAACCATGAAGATCGACGGATCACTGCCTATCACTGCAAATTCAACGACGGCCCCTCAGTTGAACACATCGCTACATTGGGTCCGGCGAAGTCAACATTGCCACAGACCTCAGGGAACAGAGTACAGAGCGTCTTGCAGGAGGCAAGGTCGCCATTCTCACAGGCTACCTGAAGGGCAACCCGGAGGACCAGACCCGGCCCGATTGCCTTTGGGGGAAGCAGGTAGTGCGGTCTCTTTTTGTACTTCGGCTTGCCTGAATGGCCATCCAGCTGCCAACCCCATCCTGGCCGCTTGGGATCATCCTTCCAATGCTTATCCGGGTTGCCTGTGCCATCTGGCGAGCGAGTCAAATTGCGCTCACCTTTGCGTCGCGACATTTCCCCTAGAGGATCAACATAGGACAGAGGATTGCTTTCAGCGTAAGAGAATGTGGAGATGCCGCCATCCAGCCCGATGGGATCACTCTGAGAGTAGCGCCCCACGGATGGGTCGTACTCGCGCTGATAGTTGTAGAACAACCTACTCGCACTCGTTGCCTGCTGACCCGGGAAGCGCAGTGCCAGTTCGAACGCCACACCATCCCCGTCCGGGTCTGCACTCGGAATCTGGTTGCCGAATACCTCGCTCTTGTTGCTCCACCCCCAGATTGCAACATTCCGCACCGGATCGATCACCACGCGCGGCGTACCCAGATGATCTGGTTGGACGTAGGCCAACGCCGGCACGCCGGTAGCCGGCACATTGATCAGCGCCACCGGGAAGTTATCCAGCCAGATGGCCTGCTGCTGCGCCTGGCCCGTGGCCGAGTAGTTGCCCAGCCACTGTCTTGCCTCGTCGTACAGCGTGATCTGCGCCGCGCCACCGGCCGGGGTGCGCAGCACGCGCTCACCGCGATGGTTGTAACCGTAGCTTTCCAGCACGGCATCACCCTGCCTCACCGCGTTCATGCGGTTCGCATCGTTGTAGATGAACGTCTTGCTGCCGATGCTGGTGGTATTCCCCGCTGCGTCATGGTTGCGTACCTCGCCATCCACCGCAGCCAGGCGATGGCTGGTTGGGGGATAGGTGTAGCTGGCGGTGCCTGCCGAAGTGGTCAGCGGGGTGCGATTACCGGTGGAGTCAAGATTCTCAAGCCCCCCCCTTCGAAGAGGGGGCTGAGAAGGCACGCTACTCTTGTGATCCACCAGCCAAATGCTGCTTTCTCCTCAAGGCAACGAGAAAGAAGGCTGTCGCAGCTAGCAACGCGCCACACGCATCCCAGATTCGGTCAAGCCACAGCATCAAAGTGAAAATGGCCAGCCACATTACAGATAGTGCAAGAAACCATCCGCGCGTCAGCTTCATAGGGCTCAATACACAGTTTGAATTCCAACCATAGCGCAGACGATACCCAATGCAACCCAATAGATTGCCGGCATCCCTTCCTCCAACTGCTGCAACGCCGGCGACAAAGGGCAAAAGCAGCGTCAGATCCGACGCACCAGATGCCGGCAAGGTCAGCCGCGTTGATAGGGGGGCGGAAGAACCCGCAGCGCAGGCGCAGCGACCTCATGCACCATGACTTCCTGCACAGGGAGCAGGTGTTATACCTCACTACATTACCAGCACGACCCGTCGCGAGGTCGCCAGGCTGTGGCACTCCGCTGCAGACCTGACCCATCGGAAGGACTGGCACGCGCACGGCCCAGGGGAACGGCAATGAAGAGCAGCCGAGTGACGTTGTGGGCGCTGGCCGCGATGATGGCCGCAGTGGGCACCGCGCACGCAGGGGAAATCCAGGTGGATCGAGGCGCTTACGCACTGCAGGCCGAAGAAACGGGGTCAGGCCCGATCACCGTGGTCTTTGAATCCGGTTTCGGCCAGGGCGCGGGCGCCTGGAAGGAGGTGGTCGCGGGTCTGGGGCGCGACTATCACAGCATCACCTACGCCCGTGCGGGACTCGGCAAGTCCGGCAGCGACGGTCACCCCAAGCGCATCGATGCGCATCTGGCCGACCTCACGGCCGTGATCGATACGCTCGCTCCCGGTCGCCGCGTGGTGCTGGTGGGTCACTCCTATGGCGGCCTGCTGGCCACGGAGTTTGCACGCCGCCATCCGGAGCGGCTGCAGGGCCTGGTGCTGGTGGACCCGGCCACGATGGGGCAGCGCCATGCGTTCAAGCAGGCCGACAGTGCACGCGTGCAGGCAGACGATGCCCAGCTGCAGGCAATGCTGCCGCCGGCCATGGCCGCCGACTATGCCGTGCTGACCGAACAGCTGGATGCACCCGGTGCGGAAACCCCGCGCACAATGCCGGACGTGCCGGTAGCGCTGCTGACTGCAACCCAGCTGGCTGCCGAACCGCTGTTCTTCGAAGAGACCGCAGCGGGCAAGGCGCTCTGGAAAGCACAGCACGCCCTGCTCTTCTCGGGATTCACGCGCGGCTCGCATCGCTACCTGGCGACCGGGCACACCCTCCAGCGCGAGGATCCTGCTGCGGTGGTGGCCGCGATTCAATCTGTCTCAGGCACTTTAAAGTAGCTGTTCCAGGCAGGGGCTTCCCCCGCTGTTCCCTGCTACTGCCCACGCAGGCGCACCGCAAAGTACCGCGCCGGGGAAAGGCCAAGCGCCTTCTTGAACATCGTGATGAAGGCCGTCACCGACTCATAGCCCAGCGTCTCGGAAACGCGTTGTACGGGTGCACCGGCGGCGAGTTCCCGAATGGCGATGAGCAGGTGCAGCTGCTGCCGCCAGCGCCCGAAAGACAGTCCCGTTTCCCGTTCGATGAGGCGGGTCAACGTGCGCTCGCCCAGGGCCAGGCGCACGGCCCACTGGCCGATGGTGCTGCGGTCTGTCGGATCCGCAGAAAGCGCCGCAGCCAGCGCACGCACCTTCGGGTGATGGCTGACCGGCAGCGACAGATGCTCAGCCGGCATCTGTACCAGCTCGTCCAGCAACACCCGCGCCAGCCGGTCGGTGTGGCTGCCATGCGGATAGTCCAGCGGCGCGTCGGCCAGGTGCAGGATCATCTCGCGCAGCATCGGCGAGATGGCCAGCGTCACGCACTGCGCCGGCAGGTCGACGATGCCGGGCTCGACGAACAGGTAGCACAGGCGCGCGTTTGCGGTGGCGCGGTTGCTGTGCGGCATGCCGCCCGGAATCCAGACGCCACACTGGGGCGGCACGATCCACAGCGCATTGGCCACTTCGCAGGTCACCGCCCCATGCAGCGCAAGAATGAGCTGGCCCTTTCGATGCTCATGCACCGGAATTTCCGCGTCGTGCTCGGCCACCTGCAGGCGGCTGGCGACCGCCGGGCGATCGGTCTCGTCCGGGTCCAGGTCAAAGCCGGGGAGCGAAATGCGAGCCATTCTCACATTGACCGGTTTTAGCGATTGATTGTCATTGTAGCGAAATTCGCCAGTGCGGCCGATCACTAGCATGAGCCGCATGCACTCCCCCTCCCCGTTCCGCCCCCACGTGCTCCAGGCAATTGCCCGATTGAAAAGCCCTGCCCTCAGGACCGACCAGGAGGCGGTGCTCTTCTCGCTCAAATGCCTGCTCGCCGCGTCGCTGGGGCTGTATGTCTCTCTAAGGATCGGCCTGAATCGCCCGTTCTGGGTGATCGGCACGGTCTATCTGGTATCGCAGCCTCTGTCCGGGGCGACACTCAGCCGCGGCCTGTTCCGCCTGCTCGGTACCGTGGGCGGGGCCGTCGCCACCGTCGTGCTGGTGCCGCGTTTCGCCAATGCACCCCTGGTGCTGAGCGCCGCGCTCGCCACCTGGATGTCGCTTTGCCTGTATCTGGCGATGCTCGACCGCACGCCACGTGCCTATGCGTTCCTGCTGGCCGGCTATACCACCAGCCTGATCGGGTTTCCTGCGGTGATGGTGCCGGCAGACGTGTTCACCATTGCCATCACGCGGGTGCAGGAAATCGCCATCGGCATCCTGGCCGCAACGCTGGTCCATGGGCTGGTGCTGCCGCGCCGGGTTTCGTCGCGCGTGCACGCACGGGTTGCTGCCGTGCTGGATGACGCGGAACGATGGACACGGGACCTGCGCGCCGGCGCATCGGACACGGTGCTGGCGACGGACCGCTCGAAAGTGGCCGCCGACCTGCTCGAGTTGCATGTACTGTCGATCCACCTGCCCTTCGACAGCGCCCACGGCGTGGCGCAGGTGCAGATCCTGCGCGCCCTGCACGACCGGATGCTGGACGTCCTGATGCTGTCCAGCGCGGTGGAAGATTCCATCGACCGGCTGCGCTCACCCCAGGCCCGCGTGATGGATTCGCCTGGCTGGCGCGAGCTGATGCAGACCGGCCTTGCCGTGCAACAGGCCGAGCTCGACCTGGCCCACGCCGACTGCCGCGTGCTGCAGGCACAACTGCACATTGCCCGCCCCGACTGGCGTCGGCATGTACCTGCCCGCCTTGCGCGACATGTGCAGGGTGCGGTACTTCACCGGGATCATCGGCTTGCCCTGCGCAGCGCGCTGGGCGCGTTCGTCGGCATCCTGCTGAGCTGCGTTCTGTGGATCGTTACCGGCTGGTCGGACGGCGCCACGGCGGTGTCCATCATCGGCACGGCGTGCGTGCTGTTCGGCACGATCGAAGCGCCTGCGCCGCATGTCATGCGCTATCTGGTGGGGTCGTTGATCGGCGTTGCCGTCGGCCTGCTCTACGGTCTGCTGATCTTCCCCGCGCTGTCCGATTTCGTCGGCCTGATTGCCGCGCTGGCGCCTGCGCTGCTGCTGTGCGGATCGTTCCTGGCCCGGCCTCCCTTCATCATGGCTGCGCTGGGCGTGGTGCTGACGTTTCCGCTCATCGCGGGACTGGGCGCGACCAATACGGTCAACATCGTCGGCGCACTCAACAACAGCGTTGCGTTGTTCATCGGTACGACGGTGGCACTGTGCAGCATGCAGCTGTTCCAGACCGCCGATGCGGGCCGCAACCGCGCACGGCTGGAGCGTTCGATCCGCCGGGATATCGCACGACACGCCGCCGGACAAGGTGATGTGACACGCGCCTGGCTCAGCCGCATGCTGGATCGAATCGGGCTGCTCGCTCCCAGGCTGCAGAGCCGTTCCAGCGCAGGACACGACCTGCGGGCATTGTTTGCGGATGTTCGTGCGGCACGTGCATCCAGCCAACTCCGCGCACTGGAAAGGTGCCTGGACAATCCGCAGGTCCGGGCGCTTCATGCACTGCTGATCGAACGCATCGCCGAGCATTTCAGGGTTCGTGCCCACCCGCCGCGCCGTATCGACACCCATCTTCTGGAAGTGCTGGACCGAATGCGCGAAGCAGTGGTTACCAGCAGTGGGGCTGATCGGGAGCATCTGTCGCACCTGCTCTGCGGGTTGCGCCGCGACCTTCTCGTACCTTTGTTCACCCACCGGCGCTGACCTCATGCTTCCTGATCTTTCGATTGACGGCGTGCTGATTCCCGGCCTGCTTGCGGTGGCCGTCGCCGCGCTGGCGCTGTCGGTACTGACCTCACGTTTCCTCGCCAGCCTCGGTCTGTACCGGTTGTTCGCCGCGTGGCCACTGGTGGGCCTGTCCCTGTTCGTGATCCTGGCGGAGCTGATGATCCGGCTCGCGCCCCTGTTCGAGAAATGAAATGAAACACCTGCTTGCCGTCATCGGGCGCTGGAGCACTACGCTGGTTGTATTCGCGATTGCTGTCGTTGCCGCACTGTCCATCTGGAAGCGTTACGAAACACGCCCGTGGACGCGCGATGGACGGGTACGCGCCGATGTGGTGCGCGTTGCGTCAGACATGGGCGGGCTGGTCACCCAGGTGCTGGTGCACGACAACCAGCGGGTCAGCGCCGGACAGCTGCTGCTGGTGCTGGACCAGCCGCGCTTCGCTGCCGCACTTGAGAAGGCCGACGCAGCGGCCAGCAGCGCACGCGCCACGCTGGCACTGGCCCGCCGCGAATCGACGCGGGACAACGCACTGGGCAACCTGGTCGCTTCGGAAACCCGCGAACGCAATGCCGCCAAGGTCGATACCGAGCTGGCCGCCCTGGCGCAGGCGCGGGCCGAACAGCGCGTTGCCCGGCTCAATGTGCAACGCACCGAGGTGCGTGCGACCACCGATGGCATCGTCACCAACCTGGACCTGCACGCGGGCGACTACCTGCAGCCGGGGGCACAGGCGCTGGCGCTGATCGACACCCGCAGCCTGCGCATCGAGGGCTATTTCGAGGAAACCAAGCTGGCCTGCATCACCGAGGGCGATGCCGCCGTGGCCCGGCTGATGGGCGACGACCACGACGTGCGCGGGCACGTGGATACCATCGCCGCCGGCATTGCCGACGATCAGCGCTCAAGCACCCACAACCTGCTGCCGGCGGTGGCGCCGACCTACACCTGGGTGAGGCTGGCACAGCGGATCCCGGTACGCATCCGCATTGATGATGCGCGGCCGGATACCCGCCTGATCGTCGGTCGCACTGCGAGTGTGACCATCACGCCCTCGGCACAGGGAACCTGCAAGTGAGCCTGCGAACACTACGCGGTGGGCTGCTTGCCCTGCTGCTGCCGATGACGGCCTGCGTCTCCGGCCCCGACTATCACCTGCCTGCGAATGCCGTCGCTGCCTCCACACGCGCGGCGCAGGCGTTCGTCTCGGGCAAAGAGGCATCGTTCAGCCACGACCCACCACCGGATCGGTGGTGGGAACTGTATGGCGACCCCCAGCTTGACGCCTACGTACGCGATGCACTGGCGGCCAATACCGACCTGCGCGCCGCCGATGCCAACCTTCGGCGCGCCAGCGCTGCCGTGCTGGAGTATCGCGCGCGCGGTGCCGTGCAGGCCGACGTGGATGCATCGGGCACGCTCGTCCATGCCGGTGGCTACACCCAGGCGTCGGCCGCGCCGCAGTCGTACGCGCTGGGCCTCCACCTCTCCTATCCACTGGATCTTGCAGGTGGCATCCGCCGCGGCATCGAAGCCGCCAACGCGGACGCGGAGGCGGTTGCTGCGGCACGCGACCAGGTCCGCGTGGTCGTCGCTGCGGCCGTCACCCGTGCCTATCTCCAGGTGTGCACAAGCAATCACACGCTCGCTGCAACCCGGCAGGTGCTGGCGATACAGCGCGCCACGCTGGAGGCAACCCGACGCCTGGCTGCGGGCGGACGCGGAACGGACTTCGATGTCAGCCGTGCCGGTGCAGCCGTCAATCGCAGCGCGGCGGCGGTACCGCACCTGCTGGCGGAACGGCAGGCCTCACTGTTCGAACTGGCCGCACTGATGGGCAAAGTCCCGGCAGACTATCCCAGGGAGGCCGAAGGGTGCCCACAGCCCCCTGAGCTGCAGCAGGCATTGCCGGTCGGTGACGGCTGGCAGCTGCTCCAGCGGCGCCCTGACGTACGCGCAGCCGAACGCAGCCTGGCCGCCGCGACTGCAATGATCGGTGTCGAGACGGCGGGTCTCTATCCGCAGATCACCTTGGGCGCCTCTTCGGGCGTGGCTGGCACACCGGCGCATCTGCTTTCCGCCGACAGTTTCGGGGCGAGCGTCGGGCCGCTGCTGTCATGGCACTGGCCCAACCGCCGCGTGGCCAAGGCCCGCATCGCAGCGGCCGGTGCCAATGCAGATACGGCTCTTGCTTCCTTTGACGGCGCGGTGCTGCAGGCACTTCGCCAGACCGAGACTGCGCTTTCTGCCTGCACGCAGGCGCTTGAACGCGAGCGCAGCCTGGCACAGGCGCATGGGGACGCAGCGCGGGCCGCGGGACAGGCGCAGCAGCTCTACCGTTTCGGCAGGATCGATTTTCTCGACCTGCTTTCGGCCCAGGCCGCGCTGGCAGATGCGGAGTCCGCATTGGCCGTCTCGCGCGCGGAGCGCATTGACCGGCAGATGGATCTTTTCCTGTCGTTGGGTGGAGGCTGGGCTGCAACAGATTCAGCCCCGGGCGGGGTCCAGTGACCCGTTGACTGGCAGCGGCTGCAGGCCGCGCCGTCTGTTCAGAAAAGTGCCGCCCAAACCCGTATTCATTCACACTGACTGCCCTATATTCCCGCCACAGCGGCGCATGCTGCGGCCATGACGGAGGCACTTCCATGAAGACCACACGTTTGCTTGCCATCGCTTTGACCACCGCCACCGCGTTGGCTGCGGCCCCCGCCTTCGCTGACCCGCCGCATCACGCCCGCGGCAACGGCCCGCCGCCGCATGCTGGCGGCCCGCACAACCGTGATGCGCCGCCGCCCGGCTGGCAGAAGAAGGCCTGGCGTCGTGGCGACCGCCTGCCCTGGGCCGAAGTGGACCGCCGCTACTGGGTGGACGATTACGCGCGTTATGACCTGCGCAATCCGGGTCGCGGCCAGCGTTGGGTGCGCCAGTCCGACACCGAGTACCTGTTGGTGGAGATCGCGACCGGCTTGATCATCGACGCGCTGCATCGTTGAATGCGGAGCGCGCCGGGGCCCTGTAGCCGTGGCCCCGGCGGCGCTTCCACCCTACGAAGGCCGTCATGAACGATGCGAACCACCGGAATCCAGAACGCGCTTCTCGCTGCGTGCCTCGCCGCAGGCCTGCCGGCACACGCAAGCCAGCGCCCATCATCGGCTGATGTGAATGCCATCGAACAGGTGGTCGAATCGTTCCGCACCTCGTTGATCAACAAGGACAAGCCGACCTACATGAGCCTGTTCTTTTCGGACAAACCGGAAGATATCGGCTGGCAGTTCGTTTCCGAAGATGCCGGCCCATTAAACGTCGCTTGACGCGGCCGAACCCAGGCCGCGATCCATTCAGCATGCGCATTGGCAATCAGTCAGGGATCGGGCACAGTTCGGCCACGCGCAAGGACGCACGCCATGACCCGCCTGCTGATCATCGAAGACAACCCCGAGCTCGTAGCCAACCTGTACGCTTTCTTTGAGCCTATCGGCTACGTGCTGGACGACGCCCGCGACGGTGCCAGCGGCCTGCGTCGGGCCACGCAGAACGACTACGATGCCATCCTGCTGGACCTGATGCTGCCACGCCTGGACGGGATGGCGCTGTGCCGGAAGCTGCGCCAGGAGTTCCAGAATCCGGTGCCGATCCTGATGCTGACGGCGCGCGATCCGGTCGAAGACCGCGTGCAGGGCCTGGCGCTGGGCGCGGATGACTATCTGGTCAAGCCCTTCTCGCTGAAGGAGCTGGATGCGCGGATCAAGGCCCTGGTGCGACGCGCCCAGGGCCGCCAGGTCGACAGCGTACTGGCGTGGAAGGACCTGCAGGTCGATACGCGGTCGCCGCAGGCCTGGCGGCAGGGACGCTGCATCGCGCTGACGCCTACGTCGCACAAACTGCTGATGTGCCTGGTACGCGCGGCCCCGGCCGTGGTGCGCAAGCAGGAGATGGAATACCTGGTCTGGGGCGACGAGCCACCGGACAGCGGCGCGCTGCGTACCCACATCCATGAACTGCGCCTGCAGGTGGACCGCAGCTTCGACACCACGTTGATCGCCACGGTGCACAGCGTCGGCTGGCGCATGCCGGCGTGACCCCTGCCGCTCTCTACCGCCGCCTGGCCCTGCGTACCCGCATCACGATTTCGTTCGTGCTGCTGATGGCCGGCGCGATGGGCTTCATCGTCCTGGCCGAACAGGTGGACTACGACCAGGTCAGGGCCGCGGTCATCGCCCGGACCCAGGACAGTGCCGTGCACAAGCTGCAGGCGGCACTGGCCCGTGGCGAGCGCCCCGCCCTGCCCCCGGGCAGCCACCTGTACGACAGCCATAGCGTGCCGATGGTGCTGCGCCAGTACGGCCTGGGCTACCACGGCGAAGCGGGACCCGACGAGTGGCACCTGCGTGTGTTCGACAGTGGCGGCCAGCGCTACTACCTGCTGCAGGACGCTGCACCCTATGGCTACCTGGAACACCTGATCAATGCCTTTGCCGCGGTGGTCATTTCGATCTGCGTGCTCGGCGCCTTCCTGATCGGTCGCAGGGTGGCATCGCACGTCATCGCGCCCATCACGCAGTTGGCCGATGCCGTGCAGAGCGGGCGGAAGCCCTTTCCCTGTCAGGACGCCCGCGACGAGATCGGTGTACTCGCCCGTGCCTTCGCCCGGCACAGTGATGAGCTCGAACGGTTCCTGCATCGCGAGCAATGCTTCAGCGGCGATGCCAGCCATGAGCTGCGCACGCCCTTGGCCATCATCGGCGGCGCTGCGGAAACCCTTGCCTGCCAGCTTCCGTCCGACAGCCACCTGGTCCCCAGCGCGGAGCGTATCCTGCGCACTACCCAGGAGATGCAGCGCCAGCTGTCCTGCCTGCTGCTGCTCTCACGTACCCCCGGCTCCGTGCCGCGCAACAAGGTGGCCCTGCGCCCATTGATCGAATCCTGCATGGAGCGCTGCCAACTGTGGATTTCCGGCAAGCCGGTGATCGTTGCGTTTGATGCCCGGCATGACGCCGTGCTGGACACCAACGCAGATCTGGCACACAGCGTGATCTGGAACCTGCTGCGCAACGCCTGCCAGTACACCGAAAGGGGCGAAGTGAGGATCACCCTCCACGACACCGCACTCACCTTCGCCGACACCGGACCCGGCCTGCCCTCCAGTATCGACCCACAGCAGTTCCAGCGCTTCGTGCCCGGCAGCCCGCACAGTGGCGAGGGACTGGGGCTGTCCATCGTGCAGCGCATCGTCGAGCACCTGGGTTGGAGGATGACGGTGCACTCCTCGCAGCAGGGATGCCGGTTCAGCCTGGAATGGCCCGCCTGACGGTTTCCTGACACGTGCGTGCACATGCTGGGGATTGCTCACTTCACGGCGGAAACGGCATGCAGCACCCCAAGGACAGCGGCAAGTACCCGCATGGCAAGACCGGCCTGGGCCGCATCTTCCACACCCTGATCCATTCGCGAGACGGATTCATCGCTACCTTTCGTGGCGAGGCTGCTTTTCGCCAGCTGCTGCTCCTGCACGCGCTGTTGATCACTGCAGCGTTCGTACTGGACATCAGCGCGGTCGAGCGCGCATTGGTGCTGGCGGTCTGCTTCATCAGCCTGGTGGTGGAACTGCTCAACTCGGCAATCGAGGCCGTGGTTGATCGCATCTCGCTGGAGCAGCACCCGCTGTCGAAGAACGCCAAGGACATGGGCAGCGCCGCACAGACCACCGCGTTGTTGATGGTCGGCGCGGTGTGGGGCGTGATCCTGCTGGGCTAGGCCGGCAATCCTGACAACTTCCTGATAAGGCCGTTTCGATACTGCGCGCACTCCTGTTCCGCGGACCCTGCTCGTGCGTCAATGCCTCCGTTTTCCACGGCCCCATCCGATCATCCTGGTCTGGGCCGCAGCGTTTTTCTTCACCACGATTGGAAACATCGCCCTCTGGAAGTCGCTGTGGGAACTGACCGATCTCAACGGTGTGCGCAGCATCCTGTTCCTGGCCAGCCTGCCGCTGGTGTTGTTCTGCCTGTTCAATCTGCTGCTGACGCCATTGCTGGCACTACCCTTCGTGCGCAAGCCGCTGCTGGCCGTACTCATCGTCACCAGCGCCGCCTGCAGCTATTTCATGCTGCACTACAACGTGCTGATCGATCGCAGCATGGTGCAGAACGTGTTCGAGACCAATCAGGCCGAACTGAACGCCTATCTCTCGCTGCCGCTGCTGTTGACCCTGCTGGCGCTGGGCGCGATGCCCGCTGCAGCGCTTGCCCTGGTGCGCACCGCCAGCGGAGCGGGTTCGATACGGTCGCTGCTGGTGTGGCCGGCCAACGTTCTGGCGTCACTGGTGATGCTGCTGGTGATCGGCTTTGCGTTCTACAAGGACTACTCCTCGCTGCTGCGCAATAACCGCTACATCCGCGACCAGGTACTGCCGTTGAACGTGATGCGCCATACCCACGGTTACCTGAAAAGCCTCCATAGCACCCGCCAGCAACCGCTGCGCCCGATCGGCATGGACGCGCGGCGCATACCCGGCCCGCGCCCGAAGCTGGTGGTCATGGTCGTCGGCGAGACCGCGCGGTCACAGAACTTCCAGCTCAACGGCTACCCACGCGCAACCAATCCCCGGCTCTCACGCACGGAAGGCGTCATCAGCTTCAGTGATGTCTCCTCGTGCGGAACCGCAACGGCCATCTCGGTGCCGTGCATGTTCTCGCAGATGACCCGCCAGCAATACGACAACGTTCGCGCGGCGACCGAGGAGAACGTGCTCGACATCCTGCAGCGTACCGGCGTCAGCGTGCTCTGGCGCAACAACAACAATGGCGGCTGCAAGGGCGTGTGCGAGCGCGTGCCGACCGAGGACATGCCTGCGCTGAAGGTGGCGGGCCAGTGCGTCAACACCGACGGCACCTGCTACGACGACGTGCTGCTGCACCAGCTTGGCACACGCATCGACGCGATCAACGGCGACGGCCTGGTCGTGCTGCATCAGCTGGGCAGCCACGGCCCGACCTACTTCGAGCGCTATCCGGCTGCCTCGCGGGCCTTCAGCCCGACCTGCGACAGCAACCAGATCCAGCATTGCAGCAACGAGGCGCTGGTCAACACCTATGACAACACCCTGGTGCATACCGACCGGGTGCTGGCGGAGACCATCGACCTGCTGCAAGGCTATTCGGACCGGCGCGACGTTGCGCTGATCTATGTGTCCGACCACGGCGAGTCGCTCGGCGAACGCGGCATGTACCTGCATGGCACGCCCTACTTCATCGCCCCGCGCGAACAGACCCAGGTGCCGATGGTGATGTGGTTCTCATCGGACTTCGGCCGCAACGCGGGCCTCGACATGGCCTGCCTGCGTGGGAATGCGCTGCAACGGGCGCACAGCCACGACAACATCTTCCACTCGCTGCTGGGCCTGTTCGGGGTCAGCAGCACGGTGTACCAGCGTAATCTGGATGTGTTTGCCGGATGCCGCCCGTCGGGTTCGCCGGCTGTGGCCGCCGCGCCGGCGAAGAAGCGGCACCGGCTGATGCCGGTCACCGCCCGCAACGTGGCGCGCTACTGCGCCGCCAGGGCGAAATCCAGGCCCGCACACACCGCCGCCACCTGGGCGTCGTTGCATTCCTGCGGGTTGGTGCGCGGGCTGTCCGGGTAGACCTCGGTGGTGGTCGCAAAGCGTGCGTCGGTGAAGCCGGCGCAGGCGCCGATCGAACGCGACTCGCCCCAGACCACGCCCGGCGACTGCAGCGGCAGGCCGACCAGGTTGCCGTCGGCATCGGCCGGGGCGATGTGGGTGATGGGCGCCACTGCGGCAATCAGGGCCTTCTGGAACTCGGCCTGCGGATCTTCGCTGTTGCCGATCACATAGAAGCCATCGGGAATCGTGTCGCGCTCGAACAGCTTGCCGTCGCGCGCGCAGCGCGCCGGATCGAACTCGTTCAGGTCGCTGTCGGTGGTCTCGTGCAGGTCCAGGTGCACCAGCAGGTTCGCCTTGCGCTCGCCCACCCAGGCCATCAGTGCGGCGGCTTCCTTGATCTGGCCGCCGTCACGGAAGCTACGGTTCGGATCGATCGCATCCGGGTTCCAGCGCTGGATGCGCTCGTAGCCCCACGGGCTGACGCATGGCGCGACGATCAGGTTCAGCCGGCCCAGGTAACGCTCGGCCTGCTGTTCCAGGAACTGCAGGGCGCCGTGCACGCCGCTGGTTTCGTAGCCATGCACGCCGCCGGTGATCAGCGCGGTCGGCAGCGCCGGGTTCCAGTCGTGGTTGACCACGGCGAACAGCGGGTAATGGTCCGGTGCATAGTCCAGCTGGCCGTACTGGATCACGTCGAAAACGCTGTCGTCCAGGCGCTCAAGGGCGGCCACCACGTCATCGTGGTAGCTGCGCTGGCGCTGCTGGCGGGCCCGCCACTGTGCGCGTTCCGCGTCGCCCCAGGGCTGTCCGGGGGTGCCGATCGGGTAGAACTGCGCAACAGTCATGGGGGTACTCCAGGGGTCGAACGGGGGGATGCAGCCGGACATTCTAAGCCTTGTCGCGCCTGTGGGTACCGCCACCCAGGCCCCGCCTTCATCCAGCCGGGGTCATCTGGTTGTAAAATCAACGGTTTTTGGCCCCTCACCCCTTGATGGCGAACGCAGCGCAGCCGGTCCTGGGTGGACCGGAGTTCCTCCGCCTGCTCGCCCGTCTCAGCGACGGCGCGATGCCGGCCAGCAGTCCCGCCCTGACCGATCGCCTCGGCCAGTGGGTGGACTGGAGCCGTGCCGTGGCCCTGTCCGGCGCGTTGGGCGGACGCCTGCCCGAGCCCGGCGAAGCTGCCGAGGGGGCCGAGGATGTACTGGCCGACTGCGCCCAGGCCCATGCCAGCCTGCTGGCCTCGATCCGCGAGGACGCCGAGGCCGAGCGCCTGCTGGACCTGGCCGAGGCCGCTGCCGCACCCAACTTCGCTTCGCTGCGTCAGCGCTACCGGGTGCTGCAGCAGGCCATCCAGACCGCCACCGGGCGCCTGCGCGGCCGCCTGCGCGACCAGCTGGTACAGGTCTCGCCGGAGCTGGCGCGACTGGCCGAGGTTGATGCGGTGATGGAACAGACACTCACCCCGCGCGAGCACAGCCTGCTGGCCACCGCGCCGGCGGTGCTCGGCGCCCGTTTTGAACGCGTGCATGGCCAGCCCGGCTGGCGCGCGGCCTTCCGCCATGACATGCGCACGCTGCTGCTCGCCGAGCTGCAGCTGCGCTTCCACCCGATCGAAGGGCTGCAAGACGCCCTGCGCTCCCACTGACCGGAACACCATGTCCAGAACTGCTCTCCATGTCGTTGTTTTCCTTGTCGGCCTGCTGGCCGTGTGCTGGATCGGCATTGGCTACGTTTCGGTGCATCCGCTGGGTGCAGCGGTGGCGGCGATCATTGCGGCCTGCTACATCGCCGGCGGCGTGGAGCTGTACCGCTACCGCCAGGCCAGCAACGGCCTGCGCGCCGCACTGAATGACCTGTCCAGCGCGAAGGAAAGCCTCGCCCCATGGCTGGAGCGCGTGCCGGTAGGCCTGCGCAACGCCGTGCGCCTGCGCGTGGAAGGCGAGCGCACCGCCCTGCCCGCACCGGTGCTGACCCCGTACCTGGTCGGCCTGCTGGTGCTGCTGGGCATGCTCGGTACCCTGCTGGGCATGATGGACACGCTGCGTGGCACCGGCCTGGCCCTGCAGAGCGCGACCGACATGGCCGCGATCCGCGGCTCGCTGGCCTCGCCGGTGCAGGGCCTGGCGGTGGCCTTCGGTACCTCGATCGCCGGTGTGGCCAGCTCGGCCATGCTCGGCCTGCTGGCGGCGCTGCTGCGTCGTGACCGTCTGCTGGCCGTGCAGCAGCTGGACCGCGCCATTTCCAGCGACCTGCATCCGTACTCGCAGGCCTGGCAGCGTGCCGAATCGCTGCGCCTGCTGCAGGCGCAGTCCGCAGCGCTGCCGGCGCTGGTCGACCGCCTGCAGGCGATGACCAGCACCTTTGAACAGCACAGTGCCGCCGCCAATGAGCGCCTGCTGGCTGGCCAGGCCGAGTTCCTGACCCAGAGCCAAGCGCTGCAGGAACGCCTGGCCCTGTCGCTGCAGCAGTCGCTGCGCGAAGGTGCTGAAGCCAGCGCCGCGGCCATCGGTGGCGCGCTGCAGCCGATGGCCGAGACCACCCTGGCTGGCCTGGCCCATCACGGCGAAGCACTGCATGCCCGCGTCGAGCAGGCCGTGCAGCAGCAGCTGGCCGGCCTGAGCGACGGTTTCGAACGCAGCCGGGTCGCCACCGAAGCCAGCTGGGCCAAGGTGGTGAGTGAACAGACCCAGGCGCAGCAGGCGCTGGTGAGTGATCTGCGCCAGCACCTGCAGGCCTTCAGCGATGGCCAGGGCACGCATGCCGAAGCGTTGATCGCGCGCCTCGGCGAGCGCCTGCAGGCCGATGCACAGAGCAATGCAGACGCCTTGCGTGCCGCCGCCGAGCAGCAGCAGGCCCTCAACAGCGCGCTGGTCGAGCGCCAGCAGCAGGCGTTGATCGCCGCCAGCGAACATCTGGATGCGCGTGCGCAGGCGCTGCTGCAGGCACTGGAACAGCAGCACAGCGCCAACCAGTCACTGCTGCAGGATCATGAAGCGCAGCGCTCGCAGCAGTGGCAGGCCGCGCAGGCCGCCGCCGCGACTGCGCACGCCGAACTGCAGGCCAGCCTGGACAGCCGCGAGCAGCAGCGCCAAGCGCGCTGGGACGCGGTCAGCGCCGAGTTGCAGCAGGCCCACGCCGCCCTGCAGGCGCAACTGCAGGCTGGCGACGAACAGCGCCTGCAGCGCTGGAGTGATGCCCTGCAGCACGTTTCCACCGAGCTGGCCGAGCGCCTGCAGGCCAATGGCGAACGCCTGGCTGCGCAGCAGCAACAGGTCTGCGACACGCTGGCGGCGACCGCGCAGCAGATCGGCGAGAACGGTCGCGCGCAGGCCAGCGCCACGCTGGCCGAAGTGTCCACCCTGCTGCAGACCGCGGCAGCGGCACCGAAAGCTGCTGCCGACGTCATCAACGAGCTGCGCAGCACGCTCTCTGAAAGCCTGGTGCGTGACAACGCGATGCTGGAAGAGCGCGGTCGCCTGCTGGCCACCGTGCAGACCCTGCTGGATGCAATCAACCACGCATCGCACGAACAGCGCACCGCGGTGGACGCACTGGTTGGCGGTTCGGCCGAGCTGCTGGAGCGTGTTGGCAACCGCTTTACCGACCATATCGCGGCCGAGACCGGCAAGCTGGATGGCATTGCGGCAGCACTCACCGGCAGCGCGGGTGACGTCGGCCAGCTGGCCGGCGCCTTCGGTGAAGCGGTCGCGCAGTTCGGCAGTGCCGCCACCGCGCTTTCCGGCCGCCTGGAACAGATCGGTGGCGCACTGGATGCCTCGCTGGCCCGTAGCGATGAGCAGCTGGCTTATTACGTGGCGCAGGCGCGCGAGGTGGTCGACCTCAGCCTGCTGTCGCAGAAGCAGGTGATGGAAGAACTGCAGCAGCTGGCCACGCGCCGCGGCAAGGCCGGTAGCGCATGAGCGACGAGCTGGAGGTCGATGGCGGCTCGCACGCACCGATCTGGGCCGCCTTCGGCGACCTGATGTCGGTGCTGCTGGGTGCGTTCGTGCTGATCCTGGTGGGTGTGGTCGCGGTGCAGCTGGAGCTGTCGCAGCGGCTGGACCAGGAAATGAAGCAGCGCCAGGCCGAAGCCAAGCGCCTGCAGACCCTGGAACAGGCGCTGGCCGGCCCACTGGCCGCCGGTCGCGTGACCCTGGTCGATGGCCGCATCGGCATCAGCGGCAGCGTGCTGTTCGCACTGAACTCGGACCAGCTGCAGCCGGAGGGCCAGGAGCTGCTGCGCAGCCTGGCCGCACCGCTGGCCGCCTATCTGGGCAGCCGCGAAGAGATCCTGATGGTCAGCGGCTTTACCGATGATGCGCCGGTGCGCGAAGGCAACCGCCGCTTCGCCGACAACTGGGAGCTGTCCGCGCAGCGGTCGCTGACCGTGACCCGCACCCTGATCGCCGATGGCGTACCGGCTGACGCCGTGTTCGCCGCCGCGTTCGGCAGCGAGCAGCCGGTCAGTTCCAACGCCAATGAGGAAGGCCGCGCGCGCAATCGCCGTGTGGAAATCGCGCCGATCCCCAAGCCCAAGGCGGCGGATGGCAAGTAAGCCGCCCGCGCTGGAAGGCCTGCGCGCATTGGTGCGTGACCTTGATGCGGGGTCGCGCTCGCTGCCGCATTACCCACAGGTGCCGATGCTGCAGCAGGTGCAGCGCGAATGGTCGGAGCTGCGCAGCGAACTTCAGGTGCGCCGCTCGCTGCGCGCCGAGGCCCCGGCTGACGGCGGCCCGCTGAACTCAGCGGTGCTGGTGCAGCGCATGCTCGACATGATGCAGGCCGCCAGCCCCGGCTACCTGCGCCACTTCATCGACTATGTGGACACATTGTCCTGGCTACAGGCGCTGCAGGATGGCGCCGCCAGCGGCGGTGATACCGCAAAGCCGAAACGGACACGCAAGCCGCGCTGACCGTTGAATGGTAGTGCCGGCCGCTGGCCGGCAGCTACGCATCTGCGGGTTCCTGCGGTTGCCGGCCAGCGGCCGGCACTACCCTTACGGATGCCCTGTGCACCGGAACGGGATCTGCGCTGTGGTAGTGTCGGCCGCTGGCCGGCATCACCCCCAGGCCGACCACGCATACGGATACTCGCCAATCTGCCCAGCAAGACCGGCGCGCACCGGATTGCCCAGGATGTACAGGGCCTGCCGCGCCAGCGACTCTTCGGTCCTTACTGCATGATCGAAGTAGCCGGGCTGCCACACCGTACCTCGACGGCCCGCCAGGCGATTCAGGGCAAGTGCGCTCGACGATTTCATCCGGCGCGCGACGTCTGGAAGGTGAACTGCACGCAGCTCGAACATCCAGTGGACGTGATCCGGCATGACAACCCATGCGTGTGACCATACGAGCCCGCGCTGTTCGACGTAATGGAACTGGTCGATTACACATGCTGCTGCAGCTTCGCTTTCAAAGAGCCGGCGGCGCTGGTGGGTCGTGGTTGTCAGGACATAGGCCTGGCCGATGATCGAGTGACGGCCCAGGCGGAGGCGATGGCTGCTCATGCGCCATGGTGGGTCGATCATTGGGCGTTGGCTGTCAGGCCAAGCCTCGATGGGGGTTGGGAGATGTCTGAAGTTGAATGAGGTTGCCGGCCAGCGGCCGGCACTACCAGACCTCAGCCGCGCAGGGTGGCGCCGCCGTCCACGTACAGGTCGCTCATCGCTACGTGCCCGGCCTGCTCGGAGAGCAGGAACATCGCCGAGTGCGCGATGTCTTCCGGGGTGGCCAGCTTGCGCAGTGGGATGCCGGCCTTGTAGGTCTCAAGGCTGCCGACGATCACCCGTTCGGCTCCGTGCTCGTCCTGCCACATGCCGGTCTGCATCGGGGTCAGCGTGGACCCCGGGGCGACGATGTTGCAGCGGATGCCCAACGGCGCCAGCTCCAGCCCGAGGCAGCGGGTGAACATCGTGGCGGCGGCCTTGGATGCCGCATAGGCGGCCATGCCATGCCTCGGCACACCGGCCGCATTCGAGCTGACGGTAACCATCGCGCCCTGCCCGCGCGGCGACATCACCCGCGCCAGGGCACGCCCGACATGGAACACCCCGTCGGTGTTCACCGCGAACACCCGGCGCCAGTCGTCATCGCCGGTCTCGGTCACGCCGCCCACATGCAGCACACCGGCCACGCTGGCGGCCAGCATGATCGGCCCGATGCTGGACTCGACCTGATCCACCAAGCCGTCCACGGCGGCACTGTCGGTCACGTCGAGTGCGAAGGTATGCACACGCACATCTGCCGTAACAGGCGCCTCGCGATCGGTCGCCACCACGGTGCAACCGGCCTCGGCCAGCAACCGTACCAGTGCCTCGCCGATGCCACCGGCGGCGCCGGTCACCAACGCCACGCGGCCTTTGAAACCGGTCAACTGCATGTTGCGATCTCCTGTTGTTCGTCCCATTGGCGCAAGCGTGCCGACAACCACGGCGCCAGCTGCGCCACTGCATCGCGTCCGGTCAGCTCTGCGTGCAGGAATGGCAGTTCCAACGACTGCACCCTGCGCGCGTGTGCCCGCCACAACGCCGACCGCAACTGTGGCCGCGCCTGGTGATCTCGACCGGCACGCACATGCACCAGCGTGCCATCGAACGGCCGGTGGATATGTTCACGGATCAGTCGATTGGTGCCGGTCACGGCGCGCACCACGCCATCCAGCACGACATCCGGCAGGCTACCCAGCGCACTGCCGCCACGACGCAGGAACGCGAGAATGCGTTCCCGGCTGTCCAGTTCCGGATGCGCATCCGGGTCATGACCGGCAATCGCCAGCAGTGCCCGCAATGCGGCGATGGCATCGGGCTCCGGCTCGGCCCGCCAGCACTCGCTGGGATAGGCGTCCAGCAGTACAAGTTCGCCGACCTCGCGCCCGATCTCATGCAGTCGCACCGCCATCGCCTGGGCGAGGATGCCACCCACCGACCAGCCCAGCAGATGCACCGCCCCCGTCGGCTGCAATGCGACCACACGCTGTACGTAGTCGTTGGCCATCGCCTCGATACTGCTCGGCAGCGGCTGCCGCGCGTCCAGTGCCGGCGACTGCAGGCCATATACCGGGCGTGCCGGCTGCAGTGCCCGGGCCAGGGCGCGGTAGTTCCAGGCGATGCCGCCGGCCGGGTGCAGCACGAACAGCGGCGTAGGCCCGGCCGGTTCGGTCGCGGCCAGCGCAATCACCGGCCCCAGTGCGTGATCGGCCAGCGCGGGCGGCTCGGCAATGCGAACCGCCAGCGCAGCCACGGTGGGCTGGGCAAACAAGGCCCCCAGACCGAGATCGCAGCGCCAGCGCTGTTCGATCGCCAGCAGCAGGTGCACCGCCGACAGTGAGTCACCGCCGAGACTGAAGAAATCCGCATCCACCGCCACCGGCGCATCTCGCCCGAGTGCCTGGGCAAACAGCGAAGCCAGCTCCTGTTCCAACGGCGTGCGCGGCGCCAGCCCGGCGATCTCCTGCCGCGGTGGTACGGGCAGCGCGTTGCGATCCAACTTGCCGTTGGCGGTCACCGGCCAGTGATCCACGCCAACGAAGGCGGACGGCACCATGTAATCCGGCACGCGTGTGGCCAGATGACTACGCAGCATGCTGGCGTCGGCCAGTGCCGACGGCACATAGGCTACCAGCCGGGCATCGCCGGGTGCGTCGTGGCGCAGGAGCACTTCCACCCGCTCCATGCCCGGCAGTTCGCGCAAAGCCGCCTCGATCTCGCCCAACTCGATGCGCAGGCCGCGCAGTTTCACCTGATGGTCGCTGCGGCCCAGGTACTCCACCGCGCCATCGCTGCGCCAGCGCGCTATGTCGCCGGTGCGGTAGATGCGCTCGCCCGCCAGGAAAGGATCGGCAAGGAAGCGTTCGGCAGTCAGGTCCTCGCGACCGAGATAGCCACGCGCCAGCTGCACACCGCCCAGATAAAGGTCACCGGCCACACCGACCGGCACCGGCTGCATCCGCGCGTCCAGCACGTAAAGGCGGGTATTCCAGACCGGGAAGCCGATCGGCACCGGCCGCGATCGATCCTGCGCCGACGCCGGCCAGTAGCTGACGTCCACCGCGGCTTCGGTCGGGCCGTACAGGTTGTGCAGCTCGGCGTGCATGCGCGCGTGGAAGCGGTCGCGCAACGCGGCGTCCAGCGCCTCGCCACTGGTGAATACCCGTCGCAGCTGCAGGCCTTCGGAGGCCGGTGCAGCGAGGAAGGCATCGAGCATCGACGGCACGAAATGCGCCGTGGTGATGCCATGCCCGCGGATCAGCCGCGCCAGTTCGGTGGGGTCGCGATGCGCATCGGGCCCGGCAACCACCAGCGTGGCTCCGCACAGCAACGGCAGGAAGAACTCCCAGACCGAGACATCGAAGGTGGCCGGGGTTTTCTGCAGCACGCGGTCATCGGCGCGGATGCCGTAGTGCTCGCGCATCCACAGCAGGCGGTTGACGATGGCACGGTGTTCGACGACCACGCCCTTCGGTTCCCCGGTCGAACCGGAGGTATAGATCACATAGGCCGCATCGCTGGGCGCCGGATCGGCCCACGGCGCGGCGAAGCTCAGCGCGGTCCACTGCTCCGGCGCGAGCACCGGTACGCCGGCCATGCGCGCCGAAACCTCCGCCGCAGCCAGAACGCACACCGGCTGCGCCGAGGCGAAGATCCGCGCCAGCCGCTCGTCGGGATGGGCAAGGTCCAGCGGCAGGTAGGCCGCGCCTGCGCGCAGCACGGCCACCAGCGCGATCACCAGCGCCAGCGAGCGCGGCAATGCCACCGCCACCACGCTGCCCGGGCCGACACCCATCGCCCGCAGCTGTGCCGCCAGCGCGAAACTGCGCGCTTCCAGCGTTGCGTAATCCATGGCAGCATCGCCGAACACCAGCGCAGGCGCGTGCGGGTCCCGATCCATGCCCTGCTGCAGCAATTCAACCAGGGTGGTCTCAGGAAGCGCGTGCGCGGTGGCGTTGAAACCCTGCAGCACCTCTTGCGCCTCCATGGGCGTGGCCAAGGGTACGGCTTCGATATCGTCAGCCTGCAGCGCCGCCGACACGAAATTCAGCAGCCGCGCCGCGTGCGCCTCGACATCCTCGCGACTGTACAGCGCGGGATTGGCCTCGATCTCCAGATCCAGCAGGTGCTGGCCATCGCCACGGAAACCCAGCGCCAGGTCATCCACCGGCCCGGTGCACAGCACCTCCAGCGCCGCCTGCACGCCGGGCAGGGCCGGCGGCCTGTAGAACGGCTGCACATTCACCAGCGGGCCGTGCAGGCGCTGCTGCGTGCCGACCAGGCCCAGGTCCCGGCGCAGCTGCTCGCCCCGGTAGCGGCCGTGCCTGCGGCCTTGACTGAGCTGGCGACCCAGGCCCCGGGCAAAGGCCTCGACGCTGCCCTCGCCGGCCGCCACGCGCAGCGGCAACACATTCATCACCATCGCCGGCACCCGCGCCGACGCGTTGCCCAACCGCCCCATGTAGGGCACGCCCAGCACCACTTCATCGGCGCCACTCATCCGCCGCAGGTACTCGGCCGCCAGTGCGACCAGCACATCCGGCCAAGGCTGCAGCCAACGCACCGAAGCCTGCAGCAACAGCTCACGGAATGCCGCATCGAGCGGCTGCACCCAGCGCAGCGCGTCGTCACTGGCCGCGAGCGTGCCGGCCAGGCCTGCGCCTGCCGGTGCGCCCTGCATGTGCTCACGCCACCACTGCCCGGCCTGCACGCGGCGCGGATCGGCACGGTAGGCGGCATCATCGGCCAGCACAGCGGACAGTCCTGGCAGTGGCTCACCCTTGCGGCCGGCGTACAACGCGCACACGCGATCGGTGAACAGCGCCATGCCGTAGCCATCGGCAGCCAGATGATGCACCCGCAGGTACCAGACCCAGCGCTGCCCACCCAGTTCAAGCAGCACCTGCTGGCTGATCCGGTCGCGGGTGGGATCGACCGGGCTCAGCCGGTCGGCGTGCATCAGGCTGCGTGCCGCAGCGGCGGGATCCGCCTCGGCGGACACATCGCGTACGGAAAGCAGCGGTACGTGTACCGGGTCATGCCACTGTAGTGGCTGGCCATCGGCACCTTCGGCAAAGCGCAATGCGAAAGCCTCGGCCTCGCGCGCAGCCCGGTCTGCCGCTGCGACGAACGCGGCCACGTCCAGCGGGCCGTCGATCCATACCGCGTGCGCGGTATTGAATGACGGATTGTCCGGTGCCAGCCGCTGTGCAAACCACAGCCCCGCCTGGGCCTCGGTCAACGCCACCGGCGTGGCCAGCGCTGCGGCGTTCATGCGTTCTGCGCGGCCTGCAGTTGCTGCACCACACCCCACCACTGGCGCAGCGTGGTGTGCTCGGCCAACTGCGAGAACTCCAGCGGAAGGCCATTGTTGCCCCAGGCCAGGACCAGGCCGAGCATGCGCATCGAGTCCAGGTCCAGGTCGATCAGGTTGTCGTCGTCACCGATCTCGGCCGGCGTGCACTCCAGGACACGCGCCACGTCGGCACGCATCCGCTCCAGATCCAGCGCCTCACCCATGGCAGCCATCACAGCACCTCCAGCAGCTGATCGGTGGTCATCGGCACACCACAGGTGCGCGCGATCCAGTGCAGCGCCTGATCGTGATCGGCACGCGAGAAGTCGGCCACCGCATCAGCGGCGATGAAGGCCTCGATATCACGCTGGAAGGCATCGACCACGGTCGCGGTACAGCCGATATGGGCGTACACGCCGGTCACCAGCAGCTGATCACGCCCACGTACCCGCATCAGCGTCTCCAGGTTGCTGCGCTGGAAGGCGCTATAGCGATGCTTGACCAGCACATGCTCGCCCGGCTGCGGCGCCAGCGCCTCGATGATCGGCTCATGATCGGCGCTGCGACGCATGCCCGGTCCCCACAGGTCGGCCTGAAGGCCGCGGTCGCGACGGTCCTGGTCACCGTGCTGGGCGGTGTAGAACACCGGAATGCCCTGCGCGCGGCAGTGCGCCAGCAGGCGCACGATGTTGTCCACCGCCGGCCGCAAGGGCGTGCTGCCGGCGTCGAATGCCGCCAGGAAGTAGCGTTGCATGTCGTGCACCAGCAAAGCCACACGATCGCGCTGCGGGCGCCACGGGCCACGCGCCTGCGGCAGTTCGGCGGCGGTCGGCAAGGGATAGTCGGTGATACGGGGCAGCGCCATCAGCGCGTTCCTCCTGTCTGTTGCAGATGACGCGCACGCAGCTGCGCGCGCAATTCGCGGCGGCTGATCTTGCCGACCGCCGTGGTATTGAAACTGTCGACGAACACGATCTGGTCGGGCACCTTGAACGCCGCCAGGCCGCGCCCGCGCATCCAGGCCTTCAGTGCCGGCGCCTTGAACGGTTCGCCCTGCGGGATCACAAAGGCGCAGCTGCGCTCGCCCAGGTACTCGTCGGGAATCGAGACCACGGCCGCATCGAACACGCCCGGATGTGCCAGCAGGTGGTCCTCTATCTCTTCAGCAGAGATCTTCTCGCCCGCCCGGTTGATGTGGTCACCCGCACGCCCCTGCACCACCAGGTAGCCTCCGGGCAGCTGCTGCACACGGTCACCGGTACGGTAGAAGCCGTCATCGGTGAACGAGCGCGCATTGGCCACCGCATCGTTGTGGTAGCCACGGATGGTGTACGGGCCACGGGTGAGCAGATGCCCCACCTCGCCTTCGGCCACCGGCTGGTCATGGTCATCGACCACGCGCACTTCGTCGTCCGGACTGATCGGCCGACCCTGGCAAGCCACGATCAGGTCCTCCGGATCATCCAGCCGCGTGTAGTTGACCAGGCCTTCGGCCATGCCAAACACCTGCTGCAGCGTGCAGCCAAGGCCGTCGATCACTCGCCGTGCGGCTTCCGGCACCAGTTTGGCACCGCCCACCTGCAGCACCTGCAGGCTCGACACGTCATACTTGCTGGTGGCGGCGGCCTGCGCCCACAGCAGCGCCAGCGGCGGCACCAGGCCGCAGCAGGTCACCCGCTCCCGTGCGATCAGCGGGAATGCGGCGTCCGGCCCGGGGCCGGGGCTGAGCACCACGCGGGCACCGGCATACAACGCGCCGAAGAAGCCGGGCGAGCTCATCGGGAAATTGTGCGCGGCCGGCAGCGCGACCAGGTAGACGCTGTCGCGGTCGATGCCGCAGATTTCATTGCTGGCACGGAACGAATAGATGTAGTCGTCATGCGTGCGTGGAATCAGCTTGGACAGCCCGGTGCTCCCACCGGAAATCTGCAGGAACGCCACAGACTGCGGGTCCGGATCGGCCGGCAACCGGCTGCGATCGCCCTGCAGTGCCTCCACCCCAATGAACTCCGCCGCATCGCCGTCGATCACTACATGGCGAACCGCCGGCACGTCGGCCTGCAGCGCCCGCGCCAGTCCGCGATGGTCGAAGCCATCATGCAGCCCGGTGGTGATGTAGGCACTGGCTTCGGCCTTGTTGGCGAAGTGCACCAGCTCGGTGATGCGGTGTGCCGGCAACGCGTACACCGGCACCAGTCCGGCGCGGAACAGGCCACAGACCGTTGTGACGAAGCCTGCCGTGTTGCCCAGCTGCACCAGCACCCGCTCCCCTGGCTGCAGGCCGAGCGTCAGCAGGCCGGCACCGATCCGCCCGGCCTCGTGCCACAGCTGCGCATAGCTCAGGCGCACGTCGCCGGCGACCACCGCAATGTCATCGGCATAGCGTTCTGCACGTTCGCGCAGGAACCCCGGGAAGGTCTCGCCACGCCAATGCCCAGCCTCGCGATAGCGCGCCATCAGGTCATCCGGCCACACCTGCTGCAGTGGCAGGCGGGAAGCGTCAGTGGAGGTAGTCATGCGGCAGGCTCGATCGCAGGCGCGGATTCATGGACACCCAGCGCATTCAGCAGGGCGGCGAACTTCGCAGCGGTCTCGGCCACCTCGGCCTCGGGCTGCGAGTCGGCAACGATGCCGGCGCCGGCGAACAGGCGCAGCTGCATTCCCTGCAGGCGTGCGCAGCGGATTGCCACATACCAGTCGCCGTCACCCTGCGCGTCCAACCAGCCCACGGCGCCGGCATAGAAGCCGCGCGGCACCGGTTCCAGCTCGCGGATGCGCTGCAGCGCCGCCAACCGCGGCGTACCGCAGACCGCCGGCGTAGGGTGCAGTTGCGCCAGCAGCTCGGCGGCCGACGTGTGCGGATCCTTCAGCGTGGCATGGATGCGTGTGCCCAGATGCCACATGCTGGCGGTGGCATGCAGCGCCGGCCGCGGCTGTGCATCGATGTGGCTGCAATACGGCGCCAGACCCTCGACGATCGCCTCGACCACATGACGGTGCTCGTCATGGTCCTTGGTCGAGGCCAGCAGGTTCTGCGCGGCGCGCTCGTCCTCGGCAGCATCGGCGCAGCGCCGCGCAGACCCCGCCAGCGGGTGCGACAACAGCTCAGCACCACGCTTGCGCAGCAGCAATTCCGGGGTCGCGCCCACCAGCCACGCTGGCGCCTGACCCACTTCCACCGGCAGCGGAACCGCATAGGTCGCCACCGAAGGATCCGCGCCCAGCCGTGCCAGCAGCACGTCCGGAGACAGCACCCGGTGGGTGCGTGCCACCAGGCTGCGCGCCAGCACCACCTTCTGAAGGTCCAGTTCGGGCGCGCGCAGTGCCTGCACCGCCGCAGCCACCGACGCCGCGTACGCCTGCGCCGAAGGCTCGGCCTGCAGGGCACCCTCCAGCGCTGGCGCGGCCTGTGGCTGTAGTGCCAGCGCTGGCAGCAGGCGCTCGGGCTGGTACAACGCGTCGTCGGCACGGGGTTCGAATGGGACTGCGCCAACCAGCAGGCCCGGGCCGCCGCGCTGCTGGGCAAAGAACACCGAAACGCGTTCCGCCAACGTCGCCAGCGCACCGGCCGGCAGCGTGGCGCGGCAACCGCGTGCGTGCACGTGCTGGCCAGCGTGCCGCAGGAGGAACAGCGTCGCGTCGTCGCTGCTCTCCTGCGGCGCTGGCGCAGCCTCCGGCCACGCGCCCTGCATCAGGGAATCGTTCATGGGGTCTCCTTCATCCGATGCGCTGCAGCCAGCGCGCACAGCAACAGCAGCAACGCGCCGACCAGCAGGTATGGCAGGCTGGGCCCGCCGCGATACAACAGCGTGCCGAGCATCGGCCCGGCCACCATGCCCAGCCCCTGCGCGGCAGCGACCGTGCCTGCCGAAGCGCCCTGCTCATGCGCTTCCACCGCGTCGGCGGCCAGCGCCTGGAACGAAGGGAACACGCAGCCCATGCCGAACGCGGCCAGCGCGTACGCCGCCGGCAGCTGCCAGCCCTGCTGCACGCCCGCCACCGAAGCAAAGCCAATGCCTGAGATCACGGCGCCGAGGGCGATCCAGCGGCGCGGATGAACCTCCAGCTTCATCACCAGCGCCTGCGCCAGGATCAGGCCAACGCCGACCGCCGTCAGCGCGATGCCGGCCATGCGCGCACCGGCCGCCGCATCCAGGCCCAGCCGATCAATCGCGAAAAAGCCCACCGTCACCTGCGCGATGGTCACCGAGACCATGGCGATGAACGCCGCCAGCTGCGGCAGGCGCAGGCGCGGGTCGAGGCAGCTCATCGGCGCGCGGCGCTGGGCGGAAACGCCCACCACGGGCGGCGTCGCCGGCAGTCGCCAGGCCAGCAGCGCCAACGCCAGCAGTGGCAACAGTGCGGCCACGTACAGCGCCAGCGACAGGTTCGTATAGGCCAGCCAACCCGCGGCAGCCGGGCCCAGCACCATGCCCAATGCGTTGGCGCTGCCCAGGCGGGCGAGGAACTTCGCACGCTGCCCGGTCGGTGCCTTGTCGGCGATCAGCGCAGCTGCGGTAGGAGGCACCGCTGCGTAGAACAGGCCGATCAGGCCGCGCGCAGCGACCAGCACCAGCACTGACACCAGCACCGGCGGCACCGCCTGCAGGGCCACGTCGATGAACACCGCCAGCGCGATGTAGACCACGGTGTAGGCACTCATCGCCAGCATCAGCACGCGCTTGCGGCCGATGCGGTCGCTGAGCTGGCCCCAGGGGCGCGCGGCCAGCATCCACAACACGCCTGCGGCGGTGACTGACAGCCCGGCATGCCACTCGGACAAACCGAGCATGCGGACCACCGGGCCGATCACGGCGACGAAGGACATCATCGCCATGGTGCCAATCAGGGCAGCCAACACCAGCGCCGGCAAGCCGGGAACGACGGGACGTGCGTGCATGAAACACCAGCCGTAACAGGAAAGGATTGGCCGGGCGCGCCTGCACGCCCCACCCGGCACCGACTCTGCTCAGGGCCAGATGCCACCCTCAAATGATAACGGCTCGTATTTGCATTTGATACCCATTCTCTTGAATGGGCGCGCAACACTGGGTTCAGCGCATTGCACGCAGGCCGAGCAGGCCACGGCGCTTGAACCACCACTCCAGGGGCAGCGTCACCAGCGGCGGGATCGCTGCCAGCAGGGCCAGGGCACTGGCCCACCACGGCCAACGCAGGCGCACGGCAGCAAACAGGGTGACTGCCACATAGACCAGGAAGGCCACGCCGTGCAGCGGCCCGAACAGCTTCACCAGCGCCACGTTGGCCATCGGGCCGTACTTCATCCACATGCCGATGAGCAGGCCGGCCCAGGTCACGGCCTCGATGAAAGCGACCGCGGCGAACAGGCGTCCGGTCGGGTGCATGGGGCAACGTTGGGTCACGCGGGGCTCCGGCATCGGGATATCAAATGCGAATGATACGCAGATGCCTGCTGCATGTAGAGTCGAGCGGTGCTCGACTGCTTCTGCCTCGGCTACTGAAGGAAACGCTCAGCAGTTCAGCGGGCGCAGCGGCGAGAGCGTGTCCACCAAGGTGGACACCTACCCGGGCATATCCGGCAGAACCTGCTCCCCGATCTCGCGCAGCACGTCATCCATCGTCCGCCCGTTATCGATCAGGTTGAACATCACATGCGCCACGCCCTGCGCATGCACGCGCAGCAGATACTCACGCAGGCCTTCGCGGCCGACCTTCAGGCCCAGCGGCAGCGGCTCGGGCGGCGCCTGCGGATCTGCCTGCAGGTCCAGCAGCATCGACTGCACGAACGGCTTGCCTGGCCCGCCGCGCTGCGCCAGCGCCTGCTGCCACAGGCCGATGCGCCCTTCCTGCGCGGCCTCTTCGCGGTGATAGGTGGCCCAGCCTTCGGCCTCACGCGCTATCCACTGCAGGCTCTGCCGCGCGGTACCCACCACCAGCATCGGAATGCGGGTTGCCGGCGCTGGCAGCACGTCGAAGCCACCAGTGGCCTGCAATGCGGCGGTGCGCTCATCGGCGGCCGGTGACAGCGCCGCCCGCAACAACGTCCAACGCTCACGGAAGGTCGCCGCCCTGCCCTCCAGATCCTCGCCGAATGCGGCGAACTCTTCCGGGCGGTCACCCGAACCCAGGCCCAGTACGAAGCGTCCGCCGCTGATCCGGTCCAGGCTCAACGCCGACTTCGCCACCTGCAGCGGCTGGCGCAATGGCAGCACGATGGCCGCGCTGCCGACCACGATGTGCCCCGTCGCGGCCGCCAGCATGCCCAGCCACAGGAACGGATCGTCCAGCGCACTTGCTGTCGCGTCCGGACCCTGCGGCACCATCAGCGGCACATCGCGCGCCCACAACGCGGCGAAACCAAGATCGTCGGCCAACCGCGCGATGCGCCGCGCCTGATGCGGATCGGCCAGCCCCTGCGACGCCACCGGCGTCATCAGGCCCAGGCTCAAGCCCTGCCCTGGAAACAACGCAGCGTACGCGGGATTGAAATCACTCATGCCTGCAGCTTAGCGTGCAGGCACGGGGCAGCGATGACGCGCAGCCCGCCACGGGAAGAACACTGCATGCCGACGATCCGCCCTGCCCGCGTCGATGACCTGCCCGCGATCAGCGCGGTGTGCCTGGCCGCGTTCACTGCGGCGGTGGCGCCCTCGCTCAGCGCAACCGGCATCGCCACGTTCGGCAATGTCGCCGCCGCCGATGCGTTCGGTGAACGCCTGCACGGCGACAACCACATCCTGGTGGCCGAGCAGGACGGCCGTGTCGTCGGCGTGGTCGAGCTGAAGGAAGGTCGCCACCTGGCGATGCTGTTCGTCGATCCCGGCTGCCAGGGACAGGGCATCGGCCATGCACTGTTCGAGGCGGTGCTGCCTCAGGTACGCGAGCCGGCCCTGACCGTACGCGCATCGCTCAACGCTGTGCCGACCTATCTGCGCTATGGCTTCGTGATTGACGGTGAGGCCGGCGAGTTCAACGGGCTGGTCTACCAGCAGATGGTGCGGGCAGCCGCCTGAAGGCACGGGCCCCGGCCAATGCCCGGGGCGTCATGCCCCGGCGCATGTCCGTCATGAGCAAACTGAATCAGCGGGTTCCCTGCGCGTTCCTACAATGCCCTGTCACCCTGCCCTTCGAGATCCTGCCGATGCGCGTCGCGCTTTCCGTGTTGCTGCTGGCTTCGGCGCTGAGTGCCTGCGCCCCGGCCCCGGTTTCCACCGCCAACTCCGCCGAGGCACCTGCGCCGGCCAAGGGAATCGCGTGGCGCCAGGGTGACGTCGATGATGCCTTCGCCGAAGCCGCAGACAGCGGCAAGCCGGTGCTGCTGTACTGGGGCGCGGTCTGGTGCCCGCCGTGCAACCAGCTCAAGGCCGGCCTGTTCAAGGACCCGGCCTTCATCGCCTTGACCGGCAAGTTCGTGCCGGTCTATCTGGATGGCGACGAGGAAGGTGCGCAGGCCTGGGGCGAACGCTTCGGGGTGCGCGGCTACCCGACCCTGATCGTACTGGACCCACAGCGCAATGAACTTACCCGCGTGGCCGGTGGCAACGACGCCGCCGAACTGACCCGGGCGTTGACCGTTGCCGCCGGGCGCCGCAGTGCAATCGCTGCCACTCTGGCCACCGCCCTGGCCACGCCGGAGAAGTTGGCTGCAGAAGACTGGCAGGTACTGGGCGACTACGGCTGGGAAGTCGACGCCAACCGCCTGGCCGGCGAGCGCAGGAGTCAGGATGTACTGCGCCAGCTGTCCAAGGCGGCACCGGATGCCGCCCTGCAGCGCCGCTTCGCCCTGCTGGCCTTGGCCACCGCCGACACGCCCGCCAGCTCGCCTACCGAAGTACGCGAGCTGCTGCAGGCCGTGCTGGCGCAGCCGGCCGAAGTCCGCCGCAACCGTGAGTTGCTGGGCTATGCAGGCGCACAGCTGGTCACGCAGGCCAGTACTGGGCCGGCCACCCGCAACACGCTGGGCCAGCAGCTGCTGGTCGCGCTGGAACGCGCAGATGCCGAGCGCGGCGACCGCGCCGACGACGCATTGTCGCGCGCACTGACGGAAGTATCGCTGGCCCGCCAGCAGCAGCCGAAGGGCGCACTGCCCGCGCCGCTGGTTGATCGGGTCAAGCAGCGCGTGGCCGCGGCCGACGCCACCGCCACTGATGCGCATGCACGCCAGGCCACGATCAGCAGCGCGGTCTACGCACTGCGCCAGGTCGGTGACGACGCCGGTGCCGAGGCGTTGTTGCTGGCGGAGCTGAAGCGCAGCGAGCAGCCCTACTACTACATGCCCGAGCTGGCCGAACTGGCCGAGCAGCGCGGCGACACTGCCGGTGCGCTGGAGTGGTTGAAGCGTGCCTACGACGGTGCGCAGGGCCCGGCCACCCGCGTGCAATGGGGCGTGCTGTACGTGGAAGGGTTGCTGAAGCTGGCGCCGAACGACGCGCCGCGCATCGAGCAGGCCACCGCCTCGCTGATCGCCGAACTGGAGGCGCAGCCGTCGGGTTACCACCAGCGCACCCGCCAGCGTTTCGAGCGCCTGGCCGGGCAGCTGAAGGCGTGGAGCGGGAAGCACCAGGGTGCCGAGACGCTGGCGCGATTGCAGCAGAGGATGCAGCAGGCGTGCGGTGAACAGGTGGATGGCGCGTGCAAGGACTGGTTGAGTTGAGTTGATGAAAACGCGGGCGGCTGGTTCGCCTGCCGGCGCCTTTGTTGATGCCGGTTGTGGCCGGGGGAGGGGCTGGCCGGGACACGCCGTAAACCCATCCTTGGGGGCTCGATGGCGCCATCCATGGCGCCAACGGTCCCGGCCAGCCCCTCCCCCCGCCACCGGACGGTTTCCTGCGAGCGCGGGCAGCACTTCAGCGCGCCGGTGAGGTTAGAAAAGCGGGTTCTGGTAGTGCTGTCCTGCAGGAAGAATCAAAGCGATGAACGCGCACGCACCTCAATCCCGCCCCTTGACCTCAACCAATGTTGAGGTGCGATAACGATCTCCCCACGGCCAGCCCCCTGGCCTTCCCACGGAGATTGCTTCGATGTCGTACTCGCTTCCCCCGCTCCCCTACGCCTACGACGCCCTTGAGCCGCATTTCGATGCGCGCACGATGGAGATCCACCACAGCAAGCACCACCAGACCTACGTCAACAATCTCAACGCCGCCATCGAGCAGGCCGGCATCGCCGAGCAGCCGGTCGAGGCGCTGATCGCCAACCTCGATGCCGTGCCCGAGGCCCAGCGTGGCGCGGTCCGCAACAACGGCGGCGGCCACGCCAACCACAGCCTGTTCTGGACCGTGCTCAGCACCACCGGTGGTGCACCCGATGACGAACTGGCCGCCGCCATCGACCGTGACCTCGGCGGTTTCGATGCTTTCAAGGAGGCCTTCACCAAGGCCGCGCAGACCCGCTTCGGCAGTGGCTGGGCCTGGCTGACCAGCGATCGCGATGGTCGCCTGCAGGTGGAAAGCAGCGCCAACCAGGACAGCCCGCTGATGGGTGCAGCCGTAGGCCTGTCCGGCCACACCCCGATCCTCGCACTGGATGTCTGGGAACACGCCTACTACCTGCACTACCAGAACCGCCGCCCGGACTACATCGGCGCCTTCTTCAACATCATCAACTGGGCCGAAGTCGGCCGGCGCTACCACCAGGCCCGGGCCTCATGAGCGGCGAGACACTGCCCTACGCCGGGCCGTGGGCCGGGGTGTTCCCCGCCCCGGCCCCGGTGCCATCGGTCGAGATGCCGCCGCGTGCCCTGCGGCGGCTGCTCGGCCATTTCCCGACCGGCGTGGCCATCGTCTGCGCGCGCGATGCACAGGGCAAGCCGGTCGGCCTGACCATCAACTCGTTCGTGCCGGTCTCACTGCAGCCACCGTTGGTGCTGTGGAACCTGGCGTTGCACGCACAGAGCCTGTCCACCTTCCAGCGCGCCACGCGCTTTGCGCTCAGCGTGCTGGCGGCCGACCAGGAAGCGCTGGCCCGGCGCTTCGCCGATCCGCAGGTCCGCAACCGCTTCGACGGCCTGGCATTGCTGGATGACGATGAGGACGCCCCACCCCGCATCACCGGTGCGGTCGCCCATCTCACCTGTACCCGCCACGCGCAGTGGCCGGTGGGCGATCACCTGCTGCTGGCCGGTCGCATCATCGAAGTGCACGAGAACGGCGGCGCGCCGCTGCTGTTCCATCGCGGTCGGTTCCAGCCGGGTCCGGCCGAACTGCTGGCGGAGGTACGCGGATGAACATCGAAGCTCTGGAATGCATGCTTGCCGCCGGCAAGGACGGCGCGCTGCTGCGCTTCGGCCTGGGCAAGGGCTGGCTGGATGCCGGCAACCCGGTACGCGCGGCAACCCACCTGGGCCGTTGCGTGGTGCTTGATCCGCAGTACTCGGCGGCCTGGAAGCTGCTGGGCAAAGCCTGGCTGGCCAGTGGCCAGCCACAGGCGGCCCGTGAGGCGTGGCAGCGCGGCTTGAGCGTGGCCGGCAGCAAGGGCGACCAGCAGGCACGCAAGGAAATGCAGGTGTTCCTGCGCCGCCTGGACCGCGAACAGGCGGCCCTGGCGAAGGCGGGCTGAGTCGATCAGCCCGCGTTGGCCGATGCCGGTGCGGACATGATGTCCGGCATCGGCAGGCGGCGCGGCTTGCTCGGGAACGCGTGGCGCAGGATGCGCCAGACCACCTGGCCGAACTGGCGCGGCAGCGAGCCGTTGTTGTAGTGCTGGCCGTAGCGGCGGCAGATGTCCTTCACTTCCTTGGCGATGGCCGCGTAGCGGTTGGCCGGCAGATCCGGGTAGAAGTGGTGCTCGATCTGGTGGCTGAGGTTGCCCGACAGCACGTTGATCAGGAAGCCGCCGCTGATGTTGGACGAACCGCGCAGCTGGCGCAGGTACCAGTGGCCGCGCGACTCATTGCGCAGGCACTCCTTGGGGAAGGTTTCCGATTCGGCGGTGAAGTGCCCGCAGAAGATGATCACGTAGGTCCAGATGTTGCGCAGGCCGTTGGCGACCAGGTTGCCCAGCATCACGGTGAGGAAGAACGGACCCGCCAGCAGCGGGAAGAACACGTAGTCCTTCAGCACCTGGCGCAGCATCTTGCGCGCCACCGGCCGGGTCTGCAGCCACATCGCACGGGCACTCATGCGGCCCTTCAGCCAGCGGCCAAGGCGAAGGTCCTGCGCGGCCACACCCCACTGGAACAGCAGTGCGAAGATCGGCGCGATGATCGGCTGCAGCAGGTAGAACGGCTTCCAGCGCTGTTCGGGGAAGATGCGCAGCAGGCCATAGCCGATGTCATCGTCCATGCCACGCACATTGGTGTAGGTGTGGTGGCGGAAATTGTGGGTCTTGCGCCAGTTGTCGGCGGTGGCAACGATGTCCCACTCGTAGGTGTTGCCATTGAGCTTGGGATCACCGGTCCAGTCGAACTGGCCGTGCATCACGTTGTGGCCCAGCTCCATGTTCTCCAGGATCTTCGACAGCGCCAGCAGCAGCGTGCCGGTGATCGCGGCCGGCCACAGCAGCGGCATCCAGAACAGCGGCGAAAACGCTGCCAGGAACAGCAGGCCACGGCCACCCACGCCGAACCAGCGCACGGCGGCGGCCACGCGGCGGATGTAGCGGGTATCGGAGGCGCCGAGGCTGCCGATCACACGGTCGCGGATCGCGTCGAGTTCCTCGCCGAAGGCATGCATCTCGGCAGTACTCAGGGCACGGTCGGTGGCGCGGGTCATGGCAGGCGTCCTCAGAGATCCAGGGTCAGGTCGGTGGTCGGTGCGCTCACGCAGATCCGCACCGGCTGTGCCGATTCGGACTGCAGGTCGCCGGTGCGCAGGTGGCGGGTGGCGCCACTGACGCGGTCACAGCTACAGGTATTGCAGATGCCCATGCGGCAGCCATGCTTGGGCTTGATGCCATGGGCTTCGAGGCTTTCCAGCAACGAGCGGCCGCGCGGCACGCTCAGCTGGCGGCCACTGCGGGCAAGGGTCAGCGACACTTCGCCTTCGCTGCTGGCGTCGCGCAACGGCGCCGGCGGAGTAAACGCTTCCGCCTGGAAACCCGCGACCTGGTGCGCCAGGCGTTCGCGCGCAGCGGCAACGAATCCATCCGGGCCACAGGCCAGCACGTGGCGCTGCGCCAACGGGGTGTCATCGCCGGCGACCTGCAGATCGTGAGTATCGATGCGTGCGGCAGGCACATCACCCTCGCGGGTGGTCAGCAGGTGCACACGCAGGTTCGGCTGGCGCGCGGCCAGCGCCTGCAGCTCATCACGGAACTGCAGCTGGGCGGCACTGCGCTCCCAGTAGAACAGGTCCACCGGCGCGGCCAGCGGGCGCTGGCAGGCGTCGCGCAGCAGGCTGCGCATCGGCGTGATGCCACTACCGGCCGCCAGCAGCAATACCGGAGCCGCGGCCGGCAACTGGAATTCTCCGAACGCAGCCTCCACGCGGAACAGCTCGCCCGGCTGCGCATGGTTGACCAGATGCTGGCTGACCCGGCCGCCCTCGACCGCCTTGACGGTGATCGCCAGTTCGCGCGGTCCCAGTGCGGTGGGGCTGTAGCTGCGCTGCCACAGGCGTCCTTCAATCTCCACGCCGAGGGTGACGTGCTGGCCCGCGCGCATGCCGGCCCAGTGCCGGTTGGTGCGCAGGACCAGGGTCGCCGCGCCCTCGCCGGCCGGCTCGCGCCGGACCAGGCGGGCCACCGGCTCGCGCAGGGTCCACAGGGGATTGAGCTGGCCCGCCCAGAAATCGAACAGCGACGGCGAGAGCCAGCGGTACGGAGAGAACAGGGATGGACGGACGACAGCGCTCATGGGCGCACTATACGGGCGCACATACACCTGTGTATACATGTGTATATTGAACCGGATTGGGTATGATTCAGCCTCGCCCCACCGGAACCGTCATGGCCGCCGCCACCGTCTTGTCGACGCCTGAAGATGCCAACAGCCCGGCCCGCCGTACGGTGAGCCGCGAAGATCTGCTGGCCGCCGCCCTGAAGCTGATCGGGCCGCACCGCAGCCTGTCCACGCTCAGCCTGCGCGAAGTGGCACGCGAGGCCGGCATCGCGCCGAACAGCTTCTACCGGCAGTTCCGCGACATGGACGAACTGGCCGTAGCGCTGATCGACGCAGCCGGCCGCTCGCTGCGCACCATCATCGGCGAGGCCCGCCAGCGCGCCACCTCCACCGCCACCAGCGTGGTGCGGGTTTCGGTGGAGACCTTCATGGAACAGCTGCGCGCCGACGACAAGCTGCTGCACGTGCTGTTGCGCGAAGGCGCGGTCGGCTCGGACGACTTCAAGCACGCAGTCGAGCGCGAGCTGCATTATTTCGAGGAAGAGCTGCAGCACGACCTGGTGCGCCTGGCCGCACTGGATGGCGCGGTGCTGCACGCTCCGGAACTGGTAGCCAAGGCCATCACCCGGCTGGTGTTCGCGATGGGCGCCACCGCCATGGACCTGCCGCCGGAGAAGGATCCGGAGCTGGTCGAACAGATCTCCACGATGATCCGCATGATCATCGTCGGCGCCCGCACGCCCGCCGCATTCCGCCGCGGCTGACGATCGCGCCCTGGGGTCGGATCCCTTTCCAAAGGAAAGGGCTCTGACCCCAACCTCACTGCCCACACGGCAACTCCATCCTCCGGACATGACCACCGGCAGGGTTGCAGCTGCCATATGTAATGTTATAACACTCTCATGATCTGACCCGGCCGGCGCTCCACTCGGAATTGCTGCGGCTTCGTTATATAGCACTTGCTATATTGATAAGCCGCTACTTCCATATGCATCAGCCAGGTCGCCCTCGCCGCCTTTCTTCCCCCAAGGACGACGCCCTCATGTGCTCTATCCCCCACCGCTTCCGAAGGTTGCCGCTGGCCGCCGCCATTACCCTGGCCCTGCCGCTGCCTGCACTGGCTGACACTCCGAAACCGACCGAACTGGACCGTGTGCAGGTCAAGGTCAGCACCGCCACGCGCAGTGAACGCCTGCTGTCGGACGTGCCGATCCGCACGGAAGTGCTGCGCAAGGAAGACATCGCGCTGCGCGCGGCCACCGACTTCTCGCGCGCCGCCGAGCTGATCAACGGCCTGCGCGTGGAGAGCAACTGCCAGAACTGCAACACCAGCGAAGTACAGCTGCTGGGCCTGCCCGGCGCCTACAACCAGCTCCTGTTCGATGGCATCCCGCTGCTGTCCACGCTGGGCAGCGTGTACGGCCTGGAACAGATCCCGGCCGGGTTCGTCGACCGCATCGAAGTGGTCAAGGGCGGTGGATCGGCGCTGTACGGACCGGGCGCGGTTGCCGGTGTGATCAACCTGATTCCGCCGCTGCCGGCGCGCAGCGGCGGCCATGTGCAGGCCGGCGTGGATGTGCTGGAGGGTACACCTCAGAAGAACGCCGACGTTCGACTGGACCTGGTCGCCAAGGACGCAGACGCCGGTCTGTCGGTGATTGCCCAGCGCAACTGGAACAACGGCATCGACTACAACGGTGACGGCTACACCGAGATCACCCGCAAGAACCTCAAGGTCGGCGGGCTGCAGGCCTGGTACGCGCCCACGCCGGGCACGCGGCTGCGCCTGGACCTGCAGGTGACCGATGAAACCCGCCGCGGCGGCAATCGCCTGGACCAGCCAGAGTACCTGGCCAACATCGCCGAATCGCTGGATACGAAATACCGCCGCGGCAGTGTGTCGTGGGACCAGGAGATCACCGCCGACGTCGATTTCCGCCTGGCCTACGCCTTCGCCGACATCGACCGCGACAGCTTCTACGGCGGCCTGGGCGACGTGGTCACCGATCCCTCGGCGCCCGGCCATGACCCGTTGCAGCTTGACCGCAACCTGGCCGGCAGCGCGGCCTCGCGTTCATGGCGCCAGTACGGCCACACCCACAACCCGCTGCACTACATCGACAGCCAGTTGAACTGGCGGCTGGGCGCGCATGCACTGGCCTTCGGTGTGCAGTACAAGCACGAGGCGCTGGGCGACGACAATCGTACCGGTGATGGCCAGCGCCTGGCGGTGCTGGAAGACGCCACCTTCCACAACATCGGCGCCTTCATCCAGGACGAGTGGAGCCTGCGCGACAACGTCGACCTGGTATTGGGTGCGCGCGTGGACAAGAGCTCGGAACTGGACAGCGCAGTGTTCTCGCCGCGTATCGCGCTGGCCTGGCAGGCGACCCCGAACCTGAAGTGGCGCGCCGGCATCGCCACCGGCTTCCGTGCCCCGGAGATCTTCGTCGAGGACGTGCATGTCGATACGCTGGGTGGCGAGCAGGTGCGCGTGCGCAACACGGACGGTCTGAAAGAGGAACGCGCGTTGACCACCCTGTTCGGCTTCGACTGGCGTTCGGACCCGGCCAATCCGGTGTGGAGCTGGGATGCCACCGCCTCCTATGCACGCATCCGCGACACCTTCGCGCTGGGCGAGATCCAGCGCGGCGATGACGGCCAGCTGAGCCAGCTGCGCTACAACGCTTCCGGCTCCAACGTGCTGGGCGCGGAAACCAACCTCGGCTGGCAGCCGTCGCCGCAGTGGCGCCTGACCGCCGGTGCCTCGTGGTACCGCTCACGCTTCCGCGAACCGCAGCGCATCTTCGATGACACCGGCGACGGCGGTGACACCGTGATCGAAAGCCGCGACTACCTGAAGACACCGCGCTGGACCGGCCTGGCACAGCTCAGCTGGATTCCGGCCGAACCGTGGGAGACCTTCGTCGCGCTGCGCCATACCGGGCCGATGTCGGTGCTGAACAACCGGCTGGGCGAGCTGCACCGCACACGTTCGTTCCTGGTCACCGACCTTGGTGCGCGCTGGCACCGGCATCTGGGCGCACAGGCGCAGCAGGAAGTGTCGGTAGCTGCGGGCGTCAAGAACGTATTCGACCAGCGCCAGAAGGACCTCGAAGTGGGCGCGCTGCGGGACAGCGACTATGTCTACGGGCCGCGCTTCGCGCGCTCGTGGTACCTCAACCTGCGCTATGCGTTCTGAAGCACTGCGGACGCTGTTGCTGACCGGCGCGCTCCTGCTGGCCGTACCGGCGATGGCGGCAGACCTGCACGCGCAGGTCGCCGCCTCGTTGATGCGGCCAGAACAGCGGTCACTGCGGCCCATGCAATGGTCGCCGCCACCGAAGCTGGTGGCGCTGTACTTCGGCGCCGACTGGTGTGCACCGTGCCATGCCTTCGTACCCACGCTGCGCAGTGTGCGCGACGCGTTGCGCGAGACCGGCGCCGATACCGAAGTGGTGTACGTCAGCCTGGATGAGAGCGAGGCTGCATTGCGGCGCTACATGCACGCGCAGGACATGCCGTGGCCGGTACTGGACCCGCGCCGCGCCGCGCGCATGCCCGCACTGCAGGCACTGGCCCGGCTGGGACCACCGAACCTGGTGCTGATCGATGCGGATGGGAAGGTGCTGGCCAACGGATGGCAGGGCCGGCGCTATGAAGGCCTGCAGCCAGTGTTGAAGGAATGGACGAAACGCGCGTGCGCGCAACAGCAGGCGCGCTGCCCGCCTGGATTGTAGATCCACGCCATGCGTGGATGCTCCCTGTCATCGCGCGAACAGCAGCCGAGCATGGCTCGGCTCTACAGGAAACGTGGCTCAGCCGCCCTCGGCCCTGCGCACGAATGCCTCGAACAACGCCAGCGTCTGTTCGCTGACATGGTGCTCGATGCCCTCCGCATCGCGCCGCGCGGTGTCTGCGTCCACGCCCAGCGCCAGCAGGAAACGCTCCACGGTCTGGTGCCGCTGGCGGCTGGCATGGGCCAGCGCCTCGCCTTCCGGGGTCAGGAACACGCCGCGGTACGGCCGCTGCACCACCCAACCATCACGGGCCAGGCGCCGCAGCATCTTCGCCACGGTGGGCTGGGCCACACCCAGGCGCGTGGCAATGTCGACCTGGCGGGCCTCGCCGCCATCGGCCAGCAGGTCCGAAATCAGCTCGACATAGTCCTCCACCAGTTCCATCCGGTGCGCCTCGCGCACTTGCCGGAAGCTCTCGACCTGGCGCTCGGCCTCGATCAAGGGGGTGCTTTTCAGCGATGTCGAATCGTCGGTCTTGCCCACGCCTGCGCCTGTCCTTCCGGGGTGATCCAGTGTTGAACCTGAATTCTGGACCAGTAACGCGATAAAGACGATTGTTTCACATTGCTAATGACTATAGCAGGAGCTATATTCGGACCCATGAACACCCTGGCACCCCGCGACCCTTCGGCCTCCACTCCGGCCAGCCTGGGTGCGCTCAACGCCTCGGTCGCGGTGCCCGACAAGGGCCATTGGTGGTTCCGCCTGCTGGCCTTCCTTGGTCCGGGCTACATGATCTCGGTCGGATACATGGACCCAGGCAACTGGGCCACCGACCTCGCCGGCGGTTCGCGCTTCGGCTACCTGTTGCTGTCGGTCATCCTCATTTCCAACCTGATGGCGGTGATCCTGCAGGCGCTGTCGGCACGGCTCGGCATCGCCACCGGCATGGACCTCGCGCAGGCCTGCCGCGCCCGCTACCCGAAGCCGGTGAACCTGGCGCTGTGGGCGCTGTGCGAGGCGGCGATCATCGCCTGCGACCTGGCCGAGGTGATCGGCACCGCGATCGCGCTGAAGCTGCTGTTCGACCTGCCACTGCTCTGGGGCGCGGTGATCACTGCGCTGGATACGCTGCTGGTGCTGCTGCTGATGAACCGCGGCTTCCGCGCGCTGGAAGCCTTCGTGATCGCGCTGCTGATGGTGATCTTCGCCTGCTTCGTGGTGCAGATCGCGATGGCTGCGCCGCCAGTGATGGCGGTGCTGGGAGGCTTCATTCCGCGCGCGCAGGTGGTGACCGATCCGCACGCGCTGTACATCGCGATCGGCATCATCGGTGCCACGGTGATGCCGCACAATCTCTACCTGCATTCGTCCATCGTGCAGACCCGCGCCTACCCGCGTACCAATGAAGGCCGCCGCAGTGCGCTGCGCTGGGCGGTTACCGATAGCACTCTCGCGTTGACACTCGCATTGTTCATCAACGCCAGCATCCTGATCCTGGCGGCGGCGGTGTTCCATGCCAATGGTCGTTTCGACGTGGAAGACATCGAGCAGGCGCACCAGCTGCTGGCGCCGATGCTGGGCGTGGGCGCGGCGGCGACGTTGTTTGCGATCGCGTTGCTGGCCTCCGGCCTGAACTCGACGGTGACCGCGACGCTGGCCGGCCAGATCGTGATGGAAGGTTTCCTGCACCTGCGAATGCCGCCGTGGCTGCGACGGCTGATCACCCGCGCACTGGCGATCATTCCGGTGGTGGTGGTGATCCTGCTGTTCGGCGACCAGGGCGCGGTGAAGCTGCTGGTGCTGAGCCAGGTGGTGCTGTCGATGCAGCTGCCGTTCGCGATCATCCCGCTGGTGCGGATCGTGACCGACAAGGTGACGATGGGGGCGCTGGTGGCCCCGCGCTGGCTGGGCGCGATCGCCTGGGTGATCGCGCTGGTGATCGTGGTGTTGAACGTGAAGCTGCTGGTGGATACCTTCAACGGCGCATAGCGTGAAATGCCAAGGCGCCGTTGAAGAGTCGAGCCATGCTCGACTCATCGCACCCGGCACGAACAGCAGCCGAGCATGGCTCGGCTCTACAAATGTAACGCGATCGCGGCCTCGATCTGCTGCGGCGACTGGAACCCGGCCAGGCGCGTGCGTTCGTTACCATCACGGAACAGGGACAGCGTCGGCGTCTGCCGCAGCCCCAGTTCCCTGAAGAACGCCTCACCCAGCACTTCCAGCTGCACGCGAAGCAAGGTGGTGCCCTGCCCCGCCACGCTGTTGGCCACGCGGTGCAGCGACACTTCCAGCATCCGGCACCCGGGGCACTGGTCCTTGTGGAAATCCACCAGCACCCGCGGGTGCTCGGCCAGCAGCTGCTGGAACTGCTCAGGCGTGGTGGCGTCGATGATCTGCATCGTGGTTGCTCCAGTAGTGGGCCAGGACCGCATCGGTCCAGGCGTCGATGGCTTCGGCATGACGCTCGCCATGCGGCATCTGTTCGATCTCCAGCGGCGGGTAGTCGCTGCGGAAATAGCGGATCAGCCGGTGCACGGCACCACAGTAGTACTCCTGCCCCCACTGCGTTTCGCCGGTGCCGAACACCGCCAGCTGGCGTGGCTGCTGATCGCGCTCGGCAATGCCAGCCACCCACGCCTTCATCTCCGCTGGCGTGCGCCCGGCGTTGTCGGTCCAGCAGCCCAGCAGCACCAGGTCGGCCTCGCCGGCAGCCAGCGGCGGCGCCTGCCGCAGGTCGTCGGCCTCCTGCCAGTGCACCGCATGACCTGCGGCGCGGCAGCGCTCGGCGATCTGCCGGCCGAGCTCGCGGGTGTTGCCGCTCAAGGAGGCGACCACCATCAGGATGCTCAGCGCGGTGCCGGGCTCAGAGGTCGTCGAAGCCGTTGTCGACGTTGGTCTTCTTGTAACTTGCATTGCGCATCTCGAAAAAGTCGGTCTTGGTCTCGGTGAAGTTGTCGGCGTAGGCCCTGATCCAAGGCATCACGTTGTCGGTGGTGTCGCTGTACAGGCGCTCGATGCCGAGCATGCCGGCCATCTTGTTGGCGCGGTACTTCACGTAGCGCACCATCTCGTCCACGTCGATGCCATCGATGCCATCCAGCACCTCTGACGACCACTGCGTCTCAAGTTCGATGGCATGTTCGAATGACTGGTGCACATAGGCGGTCAGCTCGTTGGTCTGCAGCTCCGGGTTCTCGCCGATGATGGCGCGGATCAGCTCGCTGATGAACTTGGTATGGGCCAGCTCGTCGCGATTGATGAAGCTGATGATCTTGCCGGTGCCGTTCATGCGGTTCTGCCGCACCATGTTGTAGAAGTACGCGAACCCGGAATAGAAATTGATGCCCTCCAGGATCGAGGACTGGATCAACGACTTGAGCAGGGTCTCGGCGGTCTTCTCGCGCATGAAGTCGTCGTACGCACCCATGATCGGGGCATTGCGCTTGATGATGGTCGGGTGGGTGCGGGCGATCTCGAAGATCCGGTTCTGGTTCGGCAGGTCGGTGATCGAGGCCAGCACGTAGCTGTAGCTCTCGTTGTGGATCACTTCCTGCTGGCCGATGATGGCTGCGTTGGCATGCGCGGCCGGGTCGGTGATGTACTCGGCCACGTTGTAGATGAAGCGCGTCTGCGGTGAATCCAGCGTGGCCAGCAGGCCGATGATTGAATCGTAGGCGTTCTTTTCGCGCCCTGACAGCTCGCCGTACTGGCGCGCATCCAGCTTCATGTCCACTTCGTCGGGAATCCAGAAGTTGGTCGACAGCTCCTTGTAGGCCCGATAGAACGACGGGTACGGGATATCGTTCCAGTTGAGGATGCCGCTGGTCTGGCCGTTGATGATGCCGGTGCTGCGGTTGGGATGGCGCGGTTCGAGGATCTTGATGCGGTCGAGGGGGGTTGCCATGGGCTTCTGCCTTCGTTCTCTTTCTATCGTGTTGCCGGCCAGCGGCCGGCACTACCGTGGGTCGCCGGTGGTCAGCTGGCGCACCACTCGCATTCGCTGATGTCGATGTCGTTGGAGCGCACGTAATAGGTGGTCTTCAGGCCTTCGCGCCAGGCGCTCAGGTGCAGCTCCAGCAGCGTGCTCGCACGGATGGTGCTGGGCACGTACAGGTTGAAACTGATCGACTGGTCGACATGCCGCTGGCGGCGCGCGTTCTGGCGCACGCTGGCGAACTGGTCGACCTTGTAGGCGCCCTTCTCGTAGTACGGCCAGGTCTCCAGCGACAGTCCCGGTGCTGCCACCGGCCGCCGGAAGTCCTTCTTCTCCTCGTAGTAGAGCGCGCTGTAGATCGGGTCGATCGAAGCGGTGGAACCGGCAATCTGCGCGGTGCTCATGTTCGGCGCCACGGCCAGCAGCCATCCGTTGCGCAGGCCGTGCGTGGCGACCTCGCGGGCCAGGCTGTCCCATGCGGCGCCAGTGTAGTCGCGGTCACGGAAGTAGCGCCCGTTGTGCCAGTCGCTGCCCGCGAACATCGGGTAGCTGCCCTTCTCCTGCGCCAGTTGCGCGCTGGCCTGGATGGTCAGGAAGTTGATGCGTTCGTAGAGACGGTCGGCCAATTCTTCGGCATCCGGAGATTCCCACTGGATCGCCTGCTGCGCCAGCAGGTGGTGCCAACCGAACGTGCCCAGGCCGATGGCGCGGTACTTGCGGTTGGTGATCGTGGCCTGCGGCACTGGCAACGCATTGAGGTCGATCACGTTGTCGAGCATGCGCACCTGGATCGGGATCAGGCGCTCCAGCACATCGGTGGCCAGCAGGTCATCCGGCGCACTGATCGCCCGGCCGAGGTTGATCGAGGACAGGTTGCAGACCACGAAGTCGCCCGCACGGCGCGTGGTGACGATCTGGTCGCCGCTGACGATCTCCTGGATCATCCGCGTCGGGCTCATGTTCTGCAGGATCTCGGTGCACAGGTTGCTGGAATAGATCATGCCCGCGTGCTTGTTCGGGTTCCTGCGATTGACCTCGTCGCGGTAGAACAGGAACGGGTTGCCGGTTTCCAGCTGGCTGAGCATGATCCGCTTGAACAGATCGATGGCCTTCACCGTTCGGCGGCTGATGCGCTCATCGGCCACCAGCTCGGCATAGCGGTCGCGGAAGCTGCCCGAACCGCGCTTCTCATCGTAGAAGTCCTGCAGGTACCAGCCCTTGGCCTGCTTCACCTCGTGCGGGTCGAACAGGTACCAGTCGGCGCGGCGTTCCACCGCTTCCATGAACAGGTCGGGTACGCACACCGAGGTGAACACATCGTGCGCGCGCAGGCGCTGGTCGCCGTTGTTCAGGCGCAGGTCCATGAAGGCTTCGATGTCGCGATGCCAGATGTCCAGGTACACCGCCACTGCGCCCTTGCGCTGGCCAAGCTGATCAACCGACACCGCCGTGTTGTTGAGCTGCTTGATCCACGGCACCACGCCGCCGGAGGAGTTGGCCACGCCACGGATCGGTGCGCCGCTGCTGCGCACGTAGCCCAGGTAGGCACCGACGCCGCCGCCGTGCTTGGACACGCGCGCGATATCGGTGTTGGAGTCATAGATGCCCTGCAGGCTGTCGTCCACCGTGTCGATGAAGCAGCTGGACAGCTGGCCGCCCACCTTGCCGGCATTTGCCAGCGTCGGCGTGGCCACGGTCATGTACAGGTTGGACAGCGCCCAGTACGCCTCGCCAACCAGCTGCATGCGGCGTTCGCGCGGCTTTTCCTCCTGCATCAGGTACAGCGCAATGGTCAGCCAGCGCTCCTGCGGCAGTTCATAGACCTCGCGGCTGCGGTCGCTGGCCAGATAGCGGGTGGCCAGCAGGTACAGGCCGTTGTAGGCGAACAGGCGGTCGCGTTCCGGATCGATCATCTCACCGGCCTGCTGCAGCTCTTCCTTCGAATAGCAGCGCAGGATGTCGTTGCTGTAGATGCCGCGGTCAGCCAGGCTTTCCTGCAGGCCCACGTAAGAGCCGTACTTCAGGCTGACATCGTAGAAGCGGTTGCGGCTGGCACGCTTGTACAGGCGGCGCAGGTAGATGCGCGCGGCGAACTGTTCCCACTCGGGCGCGACCAGGTCCACCCGCGATTCGGCCTCGCGGATCAACAGATCGACCAGGTCATCGGCGCTGATGCTGGGCTTGCGCTCGACCATTGCCTGCACCACGCGGCGGTAGTCGCTCACATCCAGCTGCGGGAACTCGGCATGCACGGCATCGATGCTGCGCTGCAGGCGCTCGGCGTCGAACGGCAGGCGGCGGTTGCCGGCCTCCTTGGTGATCCAGGTCGGTACGCGCTCGCCACCGGCGCGCAAGGCGTCGCCAGCGCCGGCCGGATCGGCCACGCGGAAGGTACTGTCGGTCATGGTGGTGAAACTCCAGGCTCGCACGCGCATTGGCGCTCGATGCCATGGCGGCCCTGGACGCGATACCGGCGCACGGGGCGAACGGGTGGATTGCCAGGGTGCGGGAACGTAGGTCGTCGGCATCTGCCTGCGCCTGCGGCCGGTATCCGGGCCGTGGGGGGCGACCTGCGTCCGCACGATGGCGGCCGCGTCGACACGGCAAGCCTTCAGGGGCGGGCCGCGGGACGTTTGCTGCATGTCCGGCGGCGGCGGCTGACCGGGAGTGACAGCCACAACATAGTGGGGATGACGCGCACCGTCAACACAAGATGCGGTAATCACGACATGCCGCGACGATCAGTCGCAGGATGCCGTGTTGCAGCGGTGACGCCTTGTCGACATGCCCTGCGTCCCCAGTTCGGTACAACATCCACTTTCCCCGGAACACCGCCCCATGCGCGCTGCCCAGTACTCCTCCTTCGGCAACCCGGCCGACGTCCTCGCCATTGCCGATGCCGCCCTGCCCGAGCCCGGCCCCGGCGAGGTGCGCATCCGCACCGTGCTGGCCTCGATCCACAACCACGACCTGCTGACCGTGCGTGGCCTCTACGGGTACAAGCCGACATTGCCGGCGATCGGTGGCAGTGAAGCACTGGGCCTGGTCGATGCACTCGGCGATGGCGTGGACGGCCTGCAGATCGGCCAGCGGGTAGCCGCCGCCTCGGTGCACGGCACCTGGGCCGAGGCCTTCGTCGCACCGGCACGCATGGTGATTCCGATGCCGGAGGCGATCCCGGACGAGATGGCCGCACAGTTGATCGCGATGCCGCTGAGCGCGCTGATGCTGCTGGAATTCCTGCACGTCCAAGCAGGCCAGTGGATCGTGCAGAACACCGCCAACGGCGCGGTCGGCAAGTCGCTGGCGATGCTGGCAAAGGCGCGCGGCGTGCACGTGGCCAACCTGGTGCGCAATGCCGCGGCCGTAGCGCAGTTGCAGGCGCTGGGCATCGATCATGTATTCGACACCTCGGTGGACGGCTGGAAGGATCGCGTGCGTGAGGCGACCGGCGAAGCACAGGCCGCGGCCGCAGTGGATTCCATCGGCGGCGACGCCAGTGGCGATCTCGTCGACCTGCTCGGCCACCACGGCACGCTGGTGTCGTTCGGTGTGATGAGTGGCGAACCGATGCACATTCCCGCCGGCGGCCTGATCTACAAGGAGGCCACGGTGAAGGGCTTCTGGGGCAGCAAGGTCAGCCAGGCGATGGCGGTGGAGGACAAGCGCCGGCTGGTCGGCGAGCTGCTCAAGCGCGCGGCCAGCGGCGAACTGACCTTGCCGGTGGAGCAGATCTTCGCGCTGGACGATATCGCCCAAGCGGCGAAGGCGGGCGCCGGTTCGGGCCGTAACGGCAAGGTGCTGCTGCGGCCGTGATGGCCGGACAACCGGGGTCAGATCCTTTTCCAACGGAATGGGATCTGACCCCCAGGAGGAGTGACCCCCAGGAGGAGTGCGGACCAACGGTCCGCACCCACCGAGTCGGCTCGTTAAGAACCTGTGATGTATAACTGAATGCGCTTTCGTCATTGGAAGGCGCAGGTACCTGCATGCGGTACTGACGGCTCCCCCCCGTTCGGCGTTGCCGCTTCCATGTACCGCACCACCCTGAACCTGCTTGCCGGCGCGATCGCGCTGGGCCTCACTGCTGGCACCGCCAGCGCCTCTGAAACCACCGATGCCGGCAAGGACAGCACCACCCTCGGCGCCGTGCTGGTGACCGGCTCCAACATCAAGCGCAGCGATACCGCCGGGCCCAACCCGGTGCAGATCGTCAGCCGTGAACAGATCGAGCAGACCGGCCGCTCCACCCTCACCGACGTGCTGCGCAATCTGTCGGCCAATGCCGGCAACAGCTTCGACGAGCAGTACACGGGCAGCTTCGCCGCCGGCTCTGCATCGATCGGCCTGCGTGGCCTGTCGCCGAAGAACACGCTGGTGCTGGTCAACGGCTACCGCGTATCCAACTTCGGCTTCGCGCTCAATACCCAGGACACGTTCGTCGACCTCAACGCGCTGCCGATCAGCGCAGTCGAGCGCATCGAAGTGCTCAAGGATGGTGCTTCGGCGGTGTATGGCTCCGATGCCATCGCAGGTGTCATCAACATCATCCTGCGCAGGAACTTCCAGGGCGTGGAAGTGGGTGGCGGCTTCGGTACCGCCACCCAGGGCGGCCTGAACGAACGCAAGGCCAACCTGCTGGCCGGCTTCGGCGACCTCGAACAGCAGGGCTGGAACGTGCTGTTCGGCTTGGACCTGCTCAAGCGTGATCGCCTCGACGCCGACCAGCGCGCCTATACCCGCAGCGGCGATTTCCGCGACAAGCCCGGCGGACGCCTGGCCGGCTGGTCCACCGCCGGTGGCAACTGGCTGTCCAACCCACGTGCACCTCAGCCGTTCGCCAACTGCCCCGAGGGCAGCCAGCTGCGCCCGTACAGCGACTTCGGCAGTACCCTGCCCGGCCAGGCCTGCGCCTTCAATGCGCAGCCGTTCAAGACCCTGCAACCCGGCGCCGAGCGCCTGCAGGCCTCGTTGAGTGCAACCTACCGCTTCAATGACAGCGTCGAGGCCTTCGCCGATATGCTGTACAGCCACAACAAGGCCGACCAGATCTTCAGCGCGCCGCTGACCGTCGGCCCCGGCCTGCGCGCGTACAACCCGGCCACCGGCACGCTGATTGACGTGCCGGCGGTGCTGCCGGTCGGCCACCCGAACAACCCGGGCAGCACGCCGCTGCCGTTCGAGTACACCTTCTTCGATCTCGGCCCGCGCCTGAAGGACAACACGCAGGTGTTCTACCGTGCCCTGGCCGGCGTGCGCGGCAGCGGTGAACGCTGGGACTGGGAAGTCGCGGCGCTGACCTCGCAGAGCGCGCAGCGCGAGTACGTCGACAATTTCGTCAACCGCTATGCGTTCGAACAGATCCTGCGCGACGGAAGCTACAACTTCCTCAACCCGTCCGCCACGCCGGGCGCGCTGGATGCACTGCGTCTGCAGACCAAGCGGCCAGGCTGGTACAAGCTGCACGCGTTGAACCTGAAGGCCTCGACCTCGCTGTGGCAGATGCCGGCCGGTACGGTCGGCTTTGCCTGGGGTGCCGAGTTCCGCAAGGAATCGCTTGACGCGCGCACCAGCGCGCAGGTGCTGTCGGGCACCGAACTGCGCCCGGCCATCAACGTGGTCAACGGCGAGCGCCAGGTCAGTGCCGCCTATGCCGAACTGAGCGTGCCACTGCACCGCACGTTGGAGCTGCAGGTGGCCGGCCGCGGCGATCACTATGACGACTTCGGCAAGGCGTTCTCGCCGAAGGTGGCGCTGCGCTGGCAGCCGCTGGACAGCCTGCTGCTGCGTGGTTCGTTCTCGCGTGGCTTCCGCGCCCCCTCGCTGCCGGAGATCGCGCCGGGCCAGACCGTCAGCTACGGCTCGGTGATCGATCCGCTGGATCCGCTGCAGCCCGGCGGCAGCCGTGGCGTCACCAACATCCGCACCGGCAACCCCGACCTGAAGGCCGAACGCTCGCGCAACTTCAACGTGGGTGCGGTGTGGTCTCCGGATGGTGATACCAGCATCGGCCTGGACTGGTACCGCATCGAGCAGGACAACCTGGTCAAGCCGGACAGCGCGCAGTTCATCGTCGACAACCCGACCCTGTTCCCGGGCCGCGTGCAACGTGATGCGCAGGGACGCATCCAGTTCATCTCCAACCAGTATGCCAACCAGGGCGAGTTGACCACCTCGGGGCTGGACCTGGACGCCAGCCGCACCTTCCGTACCCACGGCTGGGGCAACTTCACCGTGGCCGGCAGCTGGACCCACCTGCTGAGCTTCAAGCAGCCGCTGGTGGCTGGCCAGTCGCCGTACGAAGGCGCCGGCAACAACCGCCACGGCGCACTGCCGCGTACGCGCGGCACCACCTCATTGAACTGGGCGGTGGGCGACTGGAGCAGCACGCTGAGCCTGCAGTACGTGAGCGGCTACGACCAGCGCGTGGCGACGGCGACCAGCAATCCGGGGCTGCGTAACCGCGTCAAGCCGTATCACCAGCTGGACCTTTACGTGGCGTACGAGGGAATTCCGAATACCACGCTGTCGCTGTCGGTGCTGAACCTGACCGACAAGGATCCGCCGTTCGATCCGGCTGGCGGTTCCAACGGCTTCGACATCAGCCAGTACAACCTGCGCGGACAGTTCGTCTCGCTGGGTGCGCGCTACCGGTTCTGATGCGCCAACGGGGCGGCGATGATGCGCCGCCCCGTTCGCGTTGCCGGCCAGCGGCCGGCACTACCATCACCGGCTCAGGTGCAGGAACTGCAGGTGCCGTTCGTACTGGCTGATGATGTCGTTGATGATCTGCTTGCGGCTGTAGCCCACCAGGTCGTAGTCCTGGCTGCCTTCGAACAGATGCACCTCGGCGCGGTAGTAGCGCTGGTTGCGCAGTTGCTGCGCGGCAAACGACGGGGTCAGGTAGCCGCTCAGGATCACCCGGTACAGGAAGTCCTGCTGCTCGCCGTGGTTCACCGTCAGCTCCATGTCGCCGGCCTCGAAGCGGGTGGATACATCCCAACCCTGCCCGCGCAGCTGTTCGGCCACCGCCTCCATCGCCGGCTTCACGGTGTCATCCATGAAGCGGTAGACCTGGTCGCGCACCGGGAAGTGCATGGCCTGGCTCAGGCGCTGGCGCCAGCCCTGATGATGGCGATCGTCTCCGATCAACGGCGACGGCCGGTACTGCAGCGCGCGCTTGCGGTGCGACTCGTCACTGAACGCGCGGGTCAGGCCCCACATCATCAGCAGCAGGATCGCCGAGAACGGCAGCGATGCCAGCACCACCGCCGATTTCAATGCATCGATGCTGCCGGCCAGCAACAACCCTGCGGTCAGCACCGCAATCACTGTGCCCCAGAACACGCGCAGCCAGCGCGGACCATCGTCTTCGGGTGATCCACCATGCGACGACAGCGTGGACAACACCACCGCTCCCGAATCAGCGGAGGTCACGAAGAAGATGAAGCTCACCAGCACCGTCACCGCGATCACCGTGCGGCTCCACGGGTAGCCATCCAGCAGTGCATACAACACGGTCGGTGGGTCATCCACCGCCAGCTGCGCCAGTTGCTGCTGGCCGTGGTGGAGCACCTGGTCCAGCGCGCTGTTGCCGAAGATCGACAGCCAGGCCAGGGTGAAGCCGAGCGGGATCAGCAGCACCCCGAACACGAATTCGCGGATGGTACGGCCACGTGAGATGCGCGCGATGAACAGGCCGACGAACGGTGCCCAGCCGATCCACCAGGCCCAGTAGAACACCGTCCAGCCGCCCAGCCATTCCGGTCGGCCGCCATAGGCGTACACATCGAAACTCTTGCCGACCACGCTGCCCAGGTAGTCGCCCAGGTTCTGCATCAGCGTGCTGAACAGGTACTGCGTCGGCCCGGCGAACAGCATGAACAGCACCAGCGCGATCGCCAGCAGCATGTTGATGTTGGCCATCCAGCGCACGCCCTTCTCGACGCCGGACACGGCCACGGCCACGGCCGCGCCCATCATGCTGACCACCAGGATGATCTGCACCAGGTTGGAGTGCGGAATGTCGAACAGGTGCGAGAGGCCGGCATTGAGGTGCAGCACGCCGAAGCCCATGTCGGCACCGATGCCGAATACGGTGGCGACGATGCCCAGCGCATCCACGGTGTAGCCGATCGGGCCATTGATGCGCTTGCCGATCAGTGGGTACAGCGCAGAGCGCAGGGCCAGTGGCAGGTTGTGGCGATAGGCGAAGTAGGCCATCGCCATCGCCGCCAGCGCGAACACGCCCCAGCCGTGCAGGCCCCAGTGCAGGAACAGCAGCTGCATGGCCTGGCGCGCGCCAGCCTCGCCTGCGGCCGGATCGCCCTGCGGCGGCTGCAGGTAGTGGGTCAGCGGTTCGGATACGCAGAAGAAGAACAGGGTGATGCTGATGCCGGCGGCGAACAGCATGCCGGCCCATGAGAGGTAACTGAACTCCGGCTCGTCATGGTCGGCACCCAGCTTGATGCCACCGTACTTGGACAACGCCACGCCCACCACGAACACCAGGTACAGGGTCATGGCCAGCAGGTAGTACCAGCCGACGTTGAGGGCGGCCCAGTCCTGTGCCTTGAGCAGAAGGCGGCCCGCGCCGAGCGGGAACAGGCTGACGAACAGCGCGAACGCCACGACAACGATCGCCGCGAAGGCGAACACAGGCCGAAGGGTGCGCACCGGGGATTGTTGCGGCTCCAGTACTTCCATGGGGCGGCGTTCTCCGGAAGATCAAAGGGTTAGCCGACCGATTCTGGCTGAACCGCAGTGGACAGAGCATGAAGTTGCGGCCTGTGGTCGCAGGCCCGTCCGCTCATTCCGTGGTATCACGCGCGCGCTGCGACGCACCCTTGCTTGCGCGGGCCGCGCGCACCGCCTGCGGCGCGGCCACGCGCATCCTGTCCGATCACGACATTACATGCACCGCACACAGCTTGTTGCCATCCGGGTCACGCAGATAGGCCAGGAACACCTGCCGACCGGACATGTTGCGGACGCCGGGCGGATCTTCGATGGCGCTGCCACCGTGAGCCACTCCAGCTTCCTGCCAGGCACGCACGGCCTCTGCACTGCCCAGACTGAAACCGATGGTGCCGCCGTTGGCATGGCACGCTGGCTGCCCATCGATCGGCGCGGTTACACCGAACATCCGTCCATCCTTGAAGTACAGCAGCCGTCCCTTCTCGTCGAATACGCCCGCACGCGCGTCCATCGCGGCGAACAGGGCGTCGTAGAAGCGATGTGCGGCATCCATGTCGTTCGTCCCTACGGTGATGTGGCTGAACATGCGGGCACTCCATGTGGAAAACCGCAGTGTCGATGAGCGCGGGCGACTTCGCAAATCGCTGCACCATCGCCGCCCCGCTCGCGTCCGGGCGTGCTGCTACTTGGCGGTGCTGAGCAGCAGTACCGCCGCCGTGACCAGACCGATGCCGACCCAGCCGATCGGCCGCAGGCGGTTGCCGAACAACAGGCGGCCGCAGCTGGCGGTGCCGATCACGCCGATCGCCCCCCACATCGCATAGGCCGTGGCCAGATCCATGTAGCGCACGGCCTGGCCCAGCAGGGCGAAGGCGATCCAGACCAGGACGATCGCACCGACGCCCCAGCGCCAACGACGGAAACCTTCCGACTTGGCCACCATCATGTTGGCGGCGACGTCGATCAGCGCCGAGCAGATCACGAAAAACAGGGCCAGGGTGTTCATCAGTGCGCCTCCCCGAGGGTGACGCAGACGATGCCGGCCACGGCCAGCATCAGGCCGGCCAGCTGCTGCAGCGACAGGCTCTCGCCGAACACAGTGAGGCCGACCACGGTCAGCAGGGTCAGGCCAAGGCCTTCCCACACCGCGTAGGCCACGCCTACAGCAATGCGGCGCACCGACTGCGCCAGGAAGAAGTAGGACAGCGCCAACGCGCCGGCCATGATCAGATAGCCGCTCCAGCCGCCGTCGCGGGCGGCATGGGCCATGAACGAGGTGCCGACCACCTCGGCGATGATCGCCACGGTCAGGCAGGCCCAGGCGGCCAGCGCGCCACGGGCGGGAACAGTACGGGACATGTGAAGCTCCTTGCAGGCGGGGACCGCGCCGCCTCTTCAATGGGTCCACGGCATGCGTGGAGGGTCCGGAACGCCCGCAGACAGGGGCGACGGCGGCCAGTATCATCGCCTTTTACGGTGGCACCAAAATGGATCCCATCGACAGGAGCGATGGATCAATGCCCTATTCCCCCGAATCCCTGCAGGCCTTCGTGGAAGCGGCCGCGCTGGGCTCGTTCTCGGCGGCGGCGCGCCGCCTGCGCAAGACCCAGTCAACGGTCAGTACCGCCATTGCCCATCTGGAGGCCGACCTGGGCGTGAGCCTGTTCGACCGCAGCGGGCGCTACCCCCGGTTGACCGAGGCCGGGCGCCAGGTGCTCGGCCATGCCCAGGAAATCCTCGCCGCCGATGCCCGCCTGCAGCAGTTGAGTGTGCGCCTGGCCGCGCCGGTCGAAGCGCGGCTGACCGTGGTGTTCTCCGACGTGTACCAGCTCGATCCGGAGCAGCGCGTGCTGCAGCGCTTTGCCGAAGCATTCCCGGAGATCGAACTGGAATGGCTGGATGCCGAAGGCGATGACGTGCTGGAGCTGGTCGGCAGTGGCCGCGCCGCGCTGGGCCTGCTGCCGCAACAGGAAAGCTATCCGGATGGCCTGATGGCCCGGCCGTTGGCCCATCACAGCGAACTGTCGGTGTACGTGGCGCGCGAGCACCCACTGGCCAGCGCCGGCCGTCGCAGCGCCGCACAGCTGGCGCGGCACCGGCAGGTGCGATTGAGTGCGGAGGTCGATCAATCCCACATCGTCACCGGCCTGGCCTGGACCGCCACCGACTATCTGATGGTGATGGAGATGGCCGAGGACGGCATCGGCTGGGCCGAGCTGCCGCGGGCACTGGTGCAACGTTATGACCGCGGGCGACTGGTGGAACTGACGCTGCCCGGCTGGCCGCGGCGCATCCACAGCGACCTGCTCTGGCGCCGCGACGCGCCGCCGGGACCGGCCGCACTGTGGTGGGCCGACGCGTTGGGGTGATACGAGTTGCCGGCCAGCGGCCGGCACTACCGGTCAACGATGGGCGAGCGCGTAATCCAGTGCCGCGCACACCGCGGCCACCTGCGCGTCGTTGCACTGCTGCGGGGTCGCCCGTGGGCTGTCCGGGTAGACCTCGGTGGTGGTAGTGAACTTCGCACCGGTGATGCCCGCGCACAGTCCCAGCTTCACCAGCGGATATTCGATCACGCCGTGGGCCACCAGCGGCGAACCGATGATCTCGCCCTTGTCGTCAGCCGGCGCGATGTGGGTGACCTTCTCCACCGCGGCGATCACCGCCTGCTGGAAGGCCGGCTGCGGGTTCTCGCTGTCATCCACCAGGTAGAAGCCATCGGGGATCAGGCCCGGTTCGAACGGCCTGCCGTCACGCGCGGCCAACGCCGGGCGGAACTCGCTCTCGTCGCTGTCGGTGGTCTCGTGCAGGTCGATGTGCAGCACGAACTGGCCCTTGTACGGCGCGATCAGATCGATCACCGCCGTTGATTCACGCGCCGGGCCGCCGGCGCGGAAGTTGCGGTTCGGGTCGATCGCATCGAAGTTCCAGCGGTTGATGCGCTCGAAGCCCCACGGATTCACGCACGGTGCCACCAGCAGATTGGCCTTGCCGGCGTAGTCGGCGGCGTGCTTTTCGAGGAATTCCAGCGCGCCCATCACGCCGCTGGTCTCATAACCGTGCACGCCACCGGTAACCAGGGCAGCCGGCAGCACCGGGTTCCAATCGCGGCTGCGCAGAGCGAACAGGGTGTAGGTCTCGCCAGCGTAGTCGAGCTGGCCGTAGGCCACCTTGTCGAAGCGCGAGGCCAGCGCCTCGATGCGCGGCAGCACTTCCTCGTCATAGCGACGCAGGCGCTGCTGGCGGCCACGCCACGTCTCCCGTTCCGCCGCTCCCCACGGCTGGCCAGGGGTTCCGACGGGGTAGAAGGCGGCTTGGGACATGGCAGATCTCAGCGAGTCAGGAAGCGATCGCCCACTCTACCACTGGGGGAACAGTGTGAACCGGCGGCGCATTCCATTCGCGAATGGAATCAGCAATAATTCTCATTTACCGCCTTCCACAGCCCGCACCGATGCCCATCCCTGCCCTGCAACCGGCCCGCCTGCCGCTGGCCGCCGCCCTTACCCTGTGCCTGCTCCCGGCCGCCACCGCCTTCGCCCAGGACGGCGCCACCACGCTGGACAGCATCCAGGTCTCGGGCAGCTGGCTGGGCACCGGCCTGCATGACAGCGTGAAGAGCTTCGCCGGCGCGCGCACCGTGGTCGACCGCCAGCGCATCGAGGCCAGCGGCGCGGCCAGCCTCGGCGATGCGATGCGCCGCATCCCCGGCGTGCAGGTCACCGACAACTCCGGCACCGCGGGCAGTTCGGTGTCGCTGAACATCGGCGTGCGCGGCCTCACCGGGCGCTACTCGCCGCGCTCGACCGTACTGTTGGACGGCGTGCCGCTAGCGGTGGCGCCGTATGGCCAGCCACAGCTGTCGTTCGCGCCGACCAGCCTGTCCAACATCGAGTCGATCGACGTGGTGCGCGGCGGCGGCGCGGTGCGCTACGGGCCGCAGAACGTGGGCGGCATCATCAACTTCAGCACCCGCTCCATTCCCACCGAGGCCGGCCTGCACGGCGAAGCCGGCATGCGCTACACCGCCTACGACCATGGCGGCGGTGACAGCACCCAGTACAACGCCTTCCTCGGCGGTACCGGCGACAATGGCCTGGGCGCGGCCCTGCTGTACTCCGGCCAGGATGGTCGCGGCTGGCGCCGGGGCAGCGATGACCGCTTCAATGATCTCGCGCTGAAGTTCGCCTACGCCATCGATGCGCAGCAGGAACTGCGCGCCAAGCTGTCCTACTACGATGTGCGCTCGCTGACCCCGGGCGGCCTGACCCGCACCCAGTACGAGGCCGATCCGTTCCAGAACACCCGCCCCACCGATTTCTGGAAGGGCCACCGCACCGGCGTCGACCTGGGCTACACCAACACGCTGTCGGCCAACAGCGAGTTCGAGGTACTGGCCTATTACAACGAAAGCAGCCGAGCCAGCTCGCTGATCAACGCCGCCAACACCCAGCTGACCGTGCAGCCGCGCGACTACCGCGTGCTCGGCATCGAGCCGCGCTATACCCAGCGCCTGCACTGGGGCAGCGCGATGCATGACATCACCGCCGGCTACCGCTTCCTGCGCGAGCGCGGCAACGACCGCAGCTACACCGTCGCCCGCCGCACCGGCGCGGCCAGTGCCACCACCCGCTTCGACAACGCCACCGACGCGCACGCCTTCTACATCGACGACCGCATCGCGATCGGCCAGTGGCGGATCACCCCGGGCGTGCGCATGGAGTGGATCGACATGGACCGCCGCCAGACCGGTGGCGCGGCGACCTTCAGCAGCCGCAACGACAAGGCTCTGCCCTCGCTCAACATCGCTTATCTGCTGACTCCGCAGCTGACCGTGTTCGGCAACTACACCACCTCGTTCGGGCCGGTGCAGAACATCCAGCTCAATTCGCAGACGGCCAACAACCCGCTGAACCCGGAAATCGCCAGGACCACCGAGCTGGGCGCGCGCTGGCAGGACGGCGCCCTGCGCGCGGAAGTGACCGTGTTCAAGATGCGCTTCGACAACCAGATCCTGCAGGTGCCGGGAATCACCCCGCCGACCTTCCAGAACATCGGCGCCACCGACCACAAGGGCGTGGAGAGTGCACTGGAGTACCACTTCGCCGAGGACAGTGCGCTGGCCGGGTTGGAGCTGTACGCCAACTACACCTGGACCAAGGCGATCCAGCAGTCGGGCGACAACCGTGGCCTGGACGTGCCGTTCTACTCGCGCGACACCGACAGCGTCGGCGCCCGCTACGCGCTGGCCGGCTGGACCTTCAATGTCTCCAGCACCCACCAGAGCGGCCAGTTCTCCGATGCCGCCAACACCTGGGAAGAAACCGCCGATGCGCGCGTGGGCCGCGTGCCGGGCGTGCGCCTGTGGAACGCGCAGGTGGCCTGGCAGGTGCCGGGCCTGGGCGACAGCGAGATTGCGCTGGGCGTGAACAACCTGGCCGACAAGCGCTGGTACACCCGCAACGTTGATGGCAACGCCGGCCGCATGGTGGCCGCGCCGCGCACGTTCTACGTGCAGGGCCGCTACCGCTTCTGAGGCGGTAGCCACCCGATGCGGTGACGGTGGCGCTCACGGTGGCGGCGTATCATGCCGCCACCATGTCACTGCCTGTTTCGCCATCGCGCCTGCATCTGGCCTTCCAGGGCCTGCGCCTGCGCCTGCGTGGCAGCGACCTGTGGTTCATCGCGCTGGCGTTGCTGGTCGGCTTGATCGCCGGCTACCTGACCCTGCTGCAGTCGGGCATCGCGCGCTGGCTGCAGGGCACGCTGTATGGCCTGGACGACGGTATGCGCCTGAGCTCCCTGCCCTCGCTGACCTGGACCGCGCTGCTGGTGCTTCCGCTGGGTGGCCTGCTGGTCGGCCTGGTCAGCCTGGCCGCGACCCGGCTCAAGCGGCCCCTGCTCGATGCGGTGGAAGCCAATGCCCTGCATGGCGGCCGCATGTCGATGCGCGACAACCTGATCGTGCTGACCCAGACCCTGCTGTCCAATGGCTGCGGCGCCTCGGTGGGTCTGGAGGCTTCGTATACGCAGATGGGCGCCGGCAGTGGTTCGCAGCTGGGCCGGGTGATGCGCCTGCGCCGCAATGACGTGCGCATCCTGGTCGGCGCCGGTGCCGCCGGCGCCATCGCCGCCGCCTTCGGTGCGCCACTGGCGGGCGCGTTCTATGCGTTCGAGATCGTCATCGGCGCCTACACCCCGGCCGCACTGGCGCCGGTGGCGGTGGCTGCACTGGCCGGCGCGTTCGTGGCCGACCAGGCTGGCATCGAGGCCTACCTGCTGCCCGCTGCCTCGACCATCGACGTTCGCGCCGCCGACTACGCCATCTACGGTCTGCTCGGCTGCTGCTGCGCGATGGTCGGCATTGCCATCATGCGGCTGATCGCCTCGATCGAGGGCACGGTCAAGCGCAGCCCGCTGCCTGCCTGGGGTCGGCCGGTGGTCGGTGGACTGCTGCTGATACCGCTGGCCCTGGCCAGCCCGCAGGTGCTGTCGTCCGGACATGGCGCCCTGCACCTGGACCTGACCACGCACCTGCCGCTGATCTGGATCGGCGGCCTGCTGACCCTGAAGTGCCTGGCCTCGGGCATCTCGCTGGGCTTCGGCTTCCGTGGCGGCCTGTTCTTCGCCTCGCTGTTCATGGGCACCCTGGTCGGCGCGCTGTTCGCCGGCCTGCTGGCCATGGCCACCGGCGTGCCGGTGGTCGACGCCACCTCCGCCGCGCTGGCCGGCATGGCAGCGCTGGCCGCAGCCGTGGTCGGCGCGCCGATGACCATGGCCATGCTGGTACTGGAAGGCACCCACGACTTCCTGCTGACCAGCGTGGTGATGAGTGCGGTGCTGGTGTCCAGCACGCTGGTACGGCAGTGGTTTGGTTATTCGTTCTCGACCTGGCGCATGCACCTGCGCGGGGAGACCATCAAGAGTGCCCGCGACGTGGGCTGGGTACAGAACCTCAACGCCGGCCGACTGATGCGCAAGGGCGTGGCCACCGCCCCGTCCGACCTTGACGCCGCCACGTTCCGCCAGCGCTTCCCGCTGGGCTCGGGCAGCCGGGTGATCCTGATCGACAGCGAGGGCCACTACGCCGGCATCGTGCAGATTCCGCGCGTCTACGGCGACGGCGTGAAACCGGAGACGGCGATTGGCGAGCTGGCCGAGAACCGTGACGTGTCGCTGTCGCCGTCCGCGGACGTGGTCAGCGTGATGCAGCGCTTCGACCAGACCCAGGCCGATGAACTGGCCGTGGTCGGCGCCGACGGCCAGGTGCTGGGCGTAGTGTCCGAAGCCTTCGTACGCAAGCGCTACGCTGAGGAGCTGGACAAGCGCCAGCGCGAACTGATGGGCGAGCGCGTCGACGACACCGACTGACCCGACAAAAAGGGGACGGAGGGGATTAAGTCGCTTCTGGCACTTTCGAAATCCACGCATGGCGTGGATCTACTGTCACCTCGACCGGGTAGACTCCGGCCATGCGCTTCATTGAGACTTTCCAGGCAGGTCCCTTCGCCGACACCGTGGTCAGCCTGCTGGCCGCCTTCGTGCTGGGTACGTTGATCGGTGCCGAGCGCCAGTACCGGCAACGCACCGCCGGCCTGCGCACCAACGTGCTTGTGGCAGTCGGCGCCGCCGCCTTCGTCGACCTGGGCATGCGCATCGCCGGCAGTGCCGAGGCGGTGCGGGTGATCTCCTACGTGGTCTCCGGTGTCGGCTTCCTCGGCGCCGGCGTGATCATGAAGGAAGGCATGAACGTGCGTGGCCTGAACACCGCCGCCACCCTGTGGTGCTCTGCAGCGGTCGGCAGCTGCACCGGCGCGGACATGCTGGCCGAAGGCGTGCTGCTGACCGTGTTGATCATCGCCGGCAACACCCTGCTGCGGCCGTTGGTGAATGCCATCAACCGCATTCCGATCAACGAGGCAGCGACCGAAGCCACCTACGAGGTGCGCCTGAGCGTGGATGCCGACGCCGTGCCGCGGGTGCGCGAGCGCCTGGTCGATGCGCTGGAAGCGGCGCAGTATCCGGTGGGCGATGTGCAGGTGGTCGAGCATGCCGACGCGCCTACCGATGTGATCGCGGTGCTGGTCAGTACGGCCGTGAGTGCCGATGAACTGGACGTGGTGCTGGCACGGATGGAGCAGGTGCCGGGCGTGCTGCATGCCACGTGGGAAGTCAGCACCCGCGATTGATGATCCACGCGGGGCGTGGAGGCTCTTCTCTCATCCCCTCATCCGCTGCTGCGCGCGCAACAGTTTCCGGAACGAACCGCACTTGCGGGCATCCTCCGCCTGCGGGCAGGCCGCTGCGCGCTGCAGGTGCCGGCGCACCCGCTGCAACCGGGTGATCTGCCGCTGCAGCACCTCGGCTTGTGCCAGCAGTGCCTCGCGGTCGAGTGAGATGCACCCCTGCTGCGACGGCAGCGCTGCACCGATCTGCTGCAGCGACAGCCCGGCCGCCTGGCCCAGGCCGATCAGCGCCAGCCGTTCCAGCACCTGCGCGTCGTACTGCCGGCGCAGGCCGCGGCGCCCCAGCGCCTGCAGCAACCCCAGCTGTTCGTAGTAGCGCAGGGTCGAGGCCGGCACGCCACTGCGCTTGACCACCTCGCCGATATCCAGTTCGCGCACGGGCTTGACCTCAAGTGACCTTCAAGCACCAAGCTATGGGCAACTACCCGGCGAGGCAAGGCCATGGCAAGCACATCTCCCATTGATCAGAACGCCCTGTGGAACGGCCCTGGCGGCCAGGCGTGGGTTGCGCAACAGGCTGTTCTTGACGGCCTGTTCCAGCCGATGGCTGACCTGCTGGTCACCGAACTTCCTGAGACCGTTACCGAACTGCTCGACATCGGCTGCGGCACCGGCGCCAGCCTGCTGGCCGCGGCCGCAGCGCGTCCCGCGGCACATTGCACCGGCCTGGACATCTCCGCGCCGATGCTGGCGCTGGCCCATCAGCGCGCCAAGGCGGCAGGACTGGACGCGGACTTCATCGTGGCAGACGCGCAGCGCCATCCGCTGCCGCCCGCGCACTTCGACTGGATCCAGTCGCGGCTGGGCGTCATGTTCTTCGAGGACAGCCAGGCCGCGTTCGCCAACCTGCATCGTGCCAGGACACCGGGCGCTGGGCTGCGCTTCATCGCGTGGCGCAGTGCCGGGGAGAATCCGTTCATGACCACCGCCGAGCGCGCCATTGGCGATGAACTGGATCTTCCGCCCCGCGTACCCGGCGCACCGGGACAGTTCGCTTTTGCCGATGGCGAGCGCGTGCAGCGCCTGTTGCAGGCCGCCGGCTGGAATGACGTGGAAGTGGTTGCGGTGGACCTGCCCTGTTCGCTCGCCCGCGAAGACCTGCCGACCTATGTCGGTCACCTGGGACCGTTGGGACTGGCCCTGCGATCGATGCCGGAAGCCCGCGCCGCAGTGCTTCGCGAAAAAGCACTGGCCGCATTCGCGCCGTTCATCGAAGGTGACCGCGTTCGCGTGGATGCCGCATGTTGGTTGATCCGCGCCCACGCTTGAAAAAAGGGGACGGAGGGGATTAAGTCGCATATGCCCCGGTTGTGCCGGAAACGACTTAATCCCCTCCGTCCCTTTTTCTGCTAGAGGGCCTCGCCGGCGTCGGCCAGGCGCGATTCGATCAGTGCGTACCACTGCTGCAGCACGTCGATCAGCATGTCCAGCTCGGCATCGGTGCGCTGTGCGCGGCCACTGCGCAGGCAGGCCTGGGCTTCCTGCAGCTGGGCCAGGAACCCGGCCACGGTATCGGCCTGCAGGATCAGGCCCGGCAGGCGCCGCCCGGGGATGCGCACCACGGCATGGTTGCCGAGCTGGCCGTACACGCTGAGCGTAGCTTCCGTCTTCATGGAGAGGGGCAGGAATTGGGCATTCATCGCGTGCACCGTTTGGAAACCTGAGCCGCAGGCAGGCGTGGACGACGGGGGAGACGTTGCCACGCCTGCCGGCGGTCAGGGGGGACTCGGGATGCCGGGGCATCGCCCCGGCGCAGGAAGGTCAACGTGGCTGTGCCATCCCGGCGATCTGCACGCGCCGGTTCGGCGCCAGGCAGGCAATCAGCTCGCGCCGGTTGCGCTGCTCGCACTGCACGATCGGCTCGGCCGCACCGCGTCCTTCGGCACTGATGCTGGCTGCAGGCACGCCCCCCTGCACCAGGGCGTTGCGCACGGCATCGGCGCGGCGCTGCGACAGTGCCTGGTTGTAGCTGGCGCTGCCAATGCGGTCGGTGTAGCCGGTTACCTTGATCGACTGCACCTGCGCGGCCTCGCGTACCTGCGCCAGGATGCCCTGCACCGCCTGCTGGCCTTCGGCGCTGAGTACCGCGCTGTCGAATCCGAACAGCGCGTCGGCCGACAGCCGCAGGGGCTGCTCCGGCAGCGGTGCCGGTGCCAGCGGCGCTGGTGGCCGCGGCGGTTCGAGCACGGCCGCGCACGACTCCGGCTTCCAATAACCGCCCTGCGCGATGCCCTTGCTGTCGAAGCGCACCTGGAACTGGCAGGTGAAGTACTCCGCGCCCTGCGCGGTGCGGAAGTTGAACAGGTAGTTCCACTCGCGCACGCCCCACATGCCTTCATTGAAGTGCGGCGTGCCCAGCAGCGTGTACAGCTGCCGCTTGCTCATTCCCGGCGCGAAGCGGCGCAGGTCGGCGACGTCGGGATAGATGCCTTCCTTCAGCGAGGCCTTGGAGGCCTCCGGGAAGTGCACGGCGGTGGCTTCGGCAGGACCGTCGGCGGCCGGCGCATGGCTGCGGCAGGCGGCCAGCAGGCCCATCCCCAGGATCAGGCCCAGCGTGGCGGCACATTGGCCGGCGCGGGCGATGCGATGCTGTTTCATGTCGTTCCCCCTGTAGACGTTTCCGCGATACCGGGCCGCGGGTGCGGCCCGGCGGCGGGGATCACCACTGGATGCCGGCACCGACGGCCACACCGGCCTCGCCACGGCTGTTGGTCGAACCGCTGAACTTGTAGATCCAGCGGCCGCCTTCGGAGACACCGGAGATACCGACCGCCACGCCCGATTCGCCGTTGTAGCTGCCAGCCGCGATCGAGGCCATGCTGCGGCCCGCCTCGCTCGGCTGCGGCAGCGCTGCGGTGGCCATCGCCGACGCGATACCGGCCGAAGCACGATTGTCGGTCTTGCGCAGGTCGCGCTCGAAGCCGCCCATGCGCTCGTCGGTGTAGGCCTTGGACCAGTCCAGGGTCTGCGCCATGCCCGACTTCAGCTGGTCGACGTTGACGGCATCGGTGCCAGCAGTACCGGCGGCGACGTTGCGCACCGTGGTCGGGCCGCTGCTGGTGCTGCCCAGGGTGACACTGTTGTAGTTGGTCGCGCCGTTCACCGTGGTGTCGTAGCGGATCGTGCCCTGCTGCGAAGCCTGCAGCTGGCGCACGTTGACCGCATCGGTGGCCTGCGAGCCGTCTGCCACGTTGACCACCTGGCGTTCGGCACCGGCGGCACCGACAGAGACCGTGTTGGCCCGGTTCGCCACCGAACCCGCACCCAGCGCCACCGAGTTGTCGGCCTGCGCCTGCGAACCATTGCCCAGCGCGGTCGAGTTGGCACCGGCGGCGGTGGAGCCTGCGCCGCCGGCGGCCGAGTTGGCGCCGCTGGCGGACGGATCGGCCAGGTTGTTGGTGTTGTTGGCGCGGAAGCTGCCCGCCACGTTGGTGATGTTCTGGATCTTCTGGTCGGTGTACTTCTTCGACTCGTCGATGGCGTAGTTCACGCCGTTCTTCAGTTGGCCGACATTGGTCGCGTCATAGGTGTCCGAGCCATCGGCTACGTGGGTGATCTTGCGTTCGCTGCCACTGCTGCCGACCGAGACCTCACCGGCCGAATTGCTGGCACCGGTCTGCCCGTAGGCGCCGGTGTAGCCGCTCTGTGCACCGACGCTGGCGACCGAACCGGCACCCAGCGCCACGCTGTTGCCGGCACTGCTGCTGGCACCGTTGCCGACCGCCACGCTGTTCGCACCGGCTGCGCTGGCCTGCGGGCCGACCGCCACCGCTTCCGCACCTGCCGCGGTGGCTGCGGCCGCCGTTGAGTTGACCGCCAGGTACGCACTGCCACCACCGCCATTGGTGATGCGCTGGTTTAGGACCTTCAGCGAGCCGTCGACAGCGGTGAAGGCGGCGGTGACGTTGTTGTAGTCGCCGCTGGTGAAGGTGCCATCGGTGGCGATGCTGGAGATGCTGAACGTCGGCGCGGTCCACACGTTGGTGGTGCCGTTGTAGGCGGTGGTGCCGCCGAAGTAGGTGGCGATGGTGCTGTTCGTGCTGAACAGCTGGTCGCCGGTGATGGCATCACTGCTGCCAGCCAGGATGCTGCCGGCGGCGACGTTGGTGATCTTCACCGCGCCGGTGCCGGTACCCGTCAGCGTCACGCTGTTGAGCACGTTGCCACTGCCATCGACGTCGTACTTCACGGCCAGCTTGTCGATCTCGCCGGTCTGGTCGGCAACGTTGGCCAGCGAGTTGCTGACGGCATCGAACGCGGTGCCAACATCGTTGTAGCTGCCCTTGGTCACGGTGCCGTTGGCGGCGACGTTGTTGATCGAGTAGGTCGGTGCGGTCAGTACGCCGTTGGCATCGACCGCGGCACCACCGCCCAGATGGGTGGCTACCGCCTGGTTGGCGGCAAACAGCTGGGCACCATTGATGGCCTCACTGCTGGTGGCACTGACCTGGCCCGGGCCAAGGTTGCGCAGCGTGGTTGCCGTGCCGGTCTGGCCCAGCGTGGCGCTGGCGTAGTTGACACTGCCATCGGCGTTGAGGTCATAGCGCAGCGCGCCCTGTTCCGATGCCTGCAGCTGGCCAACATTGACCGCGTCGGTCGCAGCAGTACCGGCCGCCATGTTGGTGACCTGGCGCTCGGCACCGGCCGCACCGATGGAGACACTGTTGGCACGGTCGGCCAGGCTGCCGGCGCCGACCGCGATGCTGTTGGCGGCAGTGGCGCGGGCATTGGTACCCACCGCGATCGAGTCGGCGCCGCTGGCCACCGCCTCGGTACCGGTCGAGTTCACCCGCAGGTACTTGGTGCCACCGTTGCGGATGTCGGTGATCTGCGTATTGAGGTTGACCAGCGAGCCATCGACTGCGGCGAAGGCATCGGTGGCATTCTCATACAGGCCCTTGGCGATGGCACCACCAGTGGAGATCGTGCTGATCTCGAACAACGGTGCAGTAAAGATGCCGCTGGCCGGATCGAAAGCCGCATGACCACCGAAGAAACTGGCGATGGCACTGTTGGTAGCCGCCAGCTGGCCGCCGTTGACAGCCTCCAGGCTACCGGCGGTGACCGCGCCGGCGGCAAGATTGCCGATGGTGGTGGTGCCGGTGCCTGCGCCGAGCGTGACCCGGCGATAGTTCGGGTTGCCCGAGCCGTCCAGGTCATAGGTGACCGCTGCGGAGGCCACATCGTCGATCAGACTGATGGCGCCCTTCAGCTGGGCCACGTTGACAGCATCGGTATTGGCGCTGCCCGCGGCAAGGTTGGTGATCTGGCGCTCGCCGCCACCGGCTGTGCCCACCGACACTTCGCCGGCCGAGACCTGGGGTGCGGTGAGGCCGTACGCGCTGTAGCTGGCCTGAGCGCCGCGCAGTGCAGCGGAGCGGTAACCCAGCGCGACCGAGTTGGCCTGGTTCGAAGTGGCTTCGGCACCCAGCAGGGTCTGTCCGTTGGCGGTGCCCACGGCACTGTCACCGACGACGACCGAGTGGCCCATGCGGGCGGCATAGTCGGCCGTCGGCACGCCGGTCGGATTGCTGGGATCGTTCACGCCATCGCCGGGGAAGGCGACATTGGCATCGACCTTCGGCAGTTCATGGCGTGCATTGGCACCGATCACCACTTCCTTGGACCCGTTGGCGAAGGCGCCATCGCCCATCAACACTTGGTAGTCCTGTGCCGCGTTGACCGCCCAGCAGGAAATATCGGCCAGCGCGATGTCCAGGCACTTGGCCGCCCACGCCGGCGAGTCGGTTGGCAGAAGGAGGCCCAGCAGGCCACCGGGATTGCCGTTGTTGATGTTGTAGATGTAACTGTCGGAAGTCACGCCACCGATCAGGGTCAGGTGCGAGCTGCCGCCCGTGGCTGCGCCGCCCAGGCCATTGAGCGTGCTGCCGACCGGCGACAGGTTGACCACCGGCAGGCCCAGCACATTGACCGTCGAATAGGTCTGCATGACGTTGGCGTTGCTGAGCTTGAGATTGCCGTTGCTCAGGTAGCCGTTGCCGCCGAACAGGCTGGTGGTGGTCGGCCCGATCAGCTGGCCGACATTGCCGACCAGGCCACCGGTGCCGATGATCAGGCCAGCATTCGGGTCGGCCGGCGCGGGCGCCTTCGGACTGGTTGGCGGAATCGCCGAGGGTTGGGTCAGGCCGAGGCTGCCCAGCGTGCCTCCCACCAGGCCACCCACGGCGCTGCCCAGGTTGCCGACGGTGCCATTGAGATTGCCGTTGAGCAGGTTGCCCACCGCGCTTCCGACACTGCCCAGCGTGCTGCCCAGCACGCCGCCCAGGCCGCCGGTGGGGCTGCCGGTGGTGCCGTTGAGAATGCCGCCCACGGCGCTGCCGACCTGGCCAACGGTGCCGTTCAGTGCGCCGCCCACTGCACTTCCAACGGTACCGACAGTGCCGTTCAGAGCACCGTCCACGGCGCCGCCGACCTGGCCGACGGTGTTGTTGAGCGTGCCACCCACGGCGCCGCCAACCTGGCCGACGGTGCCGTTCAGTGCGCCGCCCACTGCACTTCCAACGGTACCGACAGTGCCGTTCAGAGCACCGCCAACTGCGCCACCGACTGCGCCGACCGCGTTGTGGAGCGTGCCGCCCACTGCACTTCCAACGGTACCGACAGTACCGTTCAGAGAACCGCCAACTGCGCCACCGACTGCGCCCACCGTGTTGTTGAGCGTGCCACCCACGGCGCTGCCGACCTGGCCGACGGTGCCGTTCAGTGCGCCGCCCACTGCACTTCCAACGGTACCGACAGTGCCGTTCAGAGCACCGTCCACTGCGCCGCCGACTGCGCCTACCGTGTTGTTGAGCGTGCCGCCCACGGCGCTGCCGACCTGGCCGACGGTGCCGTTCAGTGCGCCGCCCACTGCACTTCCAACGGTACCGACAGTACCGTTCAGAGCACCGCCAACTGCGTCACCGACTGCGCCCACCGTGTTGTTGAGCGTGCCACCCACGGCGCTGCCAACCGTGCTGACTGTGCCGTTCAGCGCGCCACCCACTGCGCTACCAACTGCACCCGCGGCACTGTGAAGCGTCCCACCGACAGCACCCACCGCACCACCCACCAGGTTGCCGACGCCCAGTGCGCTGTGCTGCGCCGCGACGGTCGCCTGTCCGGCCAGCTTCAGGTTGCGATCGGCCACTACCTCCTGGCCGTCCGGCGCCTGCACGCGCACCTTGCCGGCGACGCCGGCATCGAAGGCGGCGCTGATGGCACGATCATGGGTCTCACCCGGCAGCTCCTCCTTGGCGGGCAGCGTGACTGCCGCCGTCGCCCGGGCCTGGCCCTGCCCTTCGATGTGATGGCCAGCGACCGCCAGATGCGTGTCGGCCTTGCCGTCGACGGTGGCTTTCAGCCCAGGCAGTGATCCGGCGGCTGCACCGCTGAGGCCGGCGGCCGCCCGGGCACCCGTATCGATCGAAGCGACCTGGCGGCCAGCGATGCCGACCTTGGCCCTGGCGCGCGCATCGGCAGCGACGCCCAGCGGCGCCTGGGCGCCGGGCGCAACGTGCGCAGCCAGCGATGCATCCACCTGTGCCGCCCTGGCCGCAGCGTTGCCCACGCCAACATTGGCGCGGACATCAGCCGCCAGCGCCGGCACGGCCACTTGCTTCGGCACGGTGTTCGCTGCCAGCTTCACCTGCACTGTGGCCGGCAACACGTCAGGTACCAACGGCAGCGACGTGGTACTCAACTGCAGGCCCAGACGAGCATCCGCACTGATTGCGGGGCTGTTCTGCGCCTGCCGCGCGGCAGCAGCCAGGGCCACTTCCGCGTCAACCTTGACCGGCATCGGCTGCGCATACTTTGCCGCGAGTGCTTGCAGGTCACGCAGCGATTGATTGGTTTCCGAGGCCCCAGCGTGACCGCTGGCCAGCGCACACAGCAGTGCCAGCGCCAGGGCCGTGGGCATCAGCAGGAAGGCGCGCGGATCGCGTGCGGCGCTGCCGCCGCTGTCGCCGGTGGCCAGTTCCGAGGCCACAACCAGAGCATTGAGCTGGCGGTTCCATACACGCCGGTAGATGCGGTTCATGAGCATTTCCCCCGTAGGCGAACAACTGGAATGTCTGTGGACTTGCCGCTAGGCAGGTGACTGACATTTCAGCGGTTGCAACGAGGGCGGTGCACTTCAATCCGGCACGGCAATCGCGCATTCCGGCAAATCCACGGCCGGAATCGGCAGCCGGCTATGCATAAGCGGCAACACGATCGGCAAGCGGATACGCAATTCCGGCATAAACACCGCAAAAACCCTTGCCGGGCCTGGATCAGGCCGGTTGGCCGATCTGCGCGGGTGCGCGCATCAGGGTGTCGCGCGGCAGTTCGCCGAATACCTTGCGGTAGTTGTCAGCGAAGCGCGACAGGTCCCACAGCCCGCAGCTCAGGGCGATCGCCTTCACCGAGCGACGGCTGGAGTCTGCCATCGACAGGCTGCGGCAGGCCGCGCACAGGCGCAGCATTGAGAGGTAGCGGTTCGGCGAGGTTCCAAACAGGTCCTCGAACGCATAGCGCAGGCCGCGCTCGCTGACGCCGGCGGCATCGCAGATCTCGTTCATGTAGATGTTGCGACGCAGGTTGAGCCGCATGAAGTTCTCTGCACGCTGCGCGATCAGATAATGCGTGCGCCGCGCACGGGTGCAGCCCGGGCGATCCGCCGCACCGGCGCCCAGCAGGGCCTGCACATGCTCATGCAGCAGGTTCTCGGTTTCATCCGGCTGCAGCCCTGCCCCCTGTCCCAGCTGCAGGTGCAGCTGCTGGTAATGGCGCGCCAGCGGCGTGGCGTCGCTGGCCAGGTTGAACAGCGAAAGTGCCTGGCCGGCAGGTGGCGTGCTGCGCAGGCTCAGTTCGGTCAGCTTGCGCTGGACGCGGGCCACCGGCACCAGCATCAGGGTCATGTGCGTGCCCGGGCTCAGGGTGAACTCACTGATGCCCTCCGGCATGATCGTCAGCGCCATGCCCGGCGTGAGCGGCACGCCGTGGCACCAGCTCATCGTTTCATCGGTGGCGTGCAGGTACCCCAGCATCGCCCAGTCCGGCGGCAGCATGAAACGGCCACGGCAATGGAAGCCGCAGCTGATGCTGCAGAACAGGGCTTCCTCGTGCACGCGCGAAGCGAACGCCGCCCGTGGCCCGTTGCCATCCAGCAGCAGCAGTTCGACATCACAGACGCGAAGCACGCCGCTCAGCGTGGCCAGGTCTATGGACCGAAGGCCGCTGTCGTCGCTGTCCTCTACCCCACCATCGACCATGACAGTGTTGTCCCCCCGTTGATCCGCCATCCGCTGCGGCCCCCACTGCCTGACAGGGCGCGCAACGATCCAGAATCCATTTCTGTTGCCACGCCGGCAGCACCGGCGTCGATGCGATCGTACAAATCAATGCAAGAGCTTGAATGCGAGTATGCCCAATAATCGGCAAAGGTAAACCCGCGGCCCGGCATGATGAAAATGGATACACAAGTGAAGAAAATGTCGGAGCGGCTGGCACGGTTTTCGCATGGACCACAAAGCGAATCACATTATCTGCACGACAATGAATCGTTTTGCGTGCGAACGGATTTTCGTCACAGAAACCATCTGAAATTTTCAGGCTTCCGGGGTTTCTGCCGAATTTGCATATAGGTTCCGGTTGCAGCCAACCGCCATTCAGGCAAAGTCGACATTACGGTGATCCGGCCATCTGGCCGCACCCAGGGGGACAGCATGACCACGCACGCATCACTGGATGCCTCGACCACCGGCCCCGGGCCGTCCGGTCGCGACCGTGCGGCCGATGTCCCGCCTGGAAACGATCACCCTGCTTGAGCACAGCGGGCCAGTCCCGCCGTGCCTCCTCCGCCAGGACGCGCGGAGGCCCACGGACGATCCCGGCGGAGCCGGGCCACCGCCCAACGCAGGTGTACTGCATCCGCAGACAGGTAGAGGGAGACATTGGTCATGAACGCATCGATCCGCAAATTCCTGAAGGAAGAAGACGGCGTCACCGCGCTCGAGTACGGGCTGCTGGCTGCCGTCATCGCTGGCGTCCTGATTGCGGTCGGCAACGACCAGATCAAGGGGTTCTTCGAAACGCTGTTCAAGAACCTCTCCGCACTGGCCACCAAGGCGTCGGGCTCGACGACCTGAGCGGCGACCGCGCGCGGCCGGCAGGGCCGCGACGGCGGGGCGCATGGAACCAGGCGAAGACCGTCCAGTGACGGACGATGGAGTGTGCGATGACAGTGCTGGGATTGTTGGCCATCGGCGTCTGCCTGCGGATCGCGATCAGTGATCTGTATGCCCGTCGGGTGCCCAACACCTGGCTGGTCGCCGCATGCGTGATCGCCACTGCGGTGATCGTGGTCGGCCAGTTCAGTGCGCCGCGCCAGCCGTGGCTGCCCCACCTGGCCGGCGCGGCGATCGGCCTGTTGGCGCTGCTGCCGTTCCATGCCCTGCGCTGGATGGGCGCCGGGGACGTGAAGTTCTTCGCCGTGGTGGGCCTGATGCTGGGCTGGCAGGCGCTGCTGCCGGTCTGGCTGGTAGCGAGCCTCGCGGCTGGGTTGCATGCCGTGCTGGTGCTGGCCGGTCGCCGCCTGGGCGTGCTGCTGCCCGGTCACCTGCAGATGCAGGTCAATCGCACCAGCACGCAGTGGCAAGCGCATCCGGTGCTGCGTGACATGCAGGCCGCCCGCCAGGGACGACATGGCATTCCCTATGCAGCCTACCTGGCACTGGCCGCCATCGGCTGGGTGCTGGCCAGCATCTACGGAGGTGCACCATGAACATCCGCAGCCCACGCCTGCAACGCGGTGTCGCCAGCATCGAGTTCGCCCTGATGCTGATGCTCGGCCTGTTGCCGCTGCTGCTGTTCACCTTCTCCGGGGTGATGATCATGGCGGCGCAACAGACCCTGGCCACCGCCTCGGCCGAAGGCGCGCGTGCCTCGCTGCGCTACGGCACCGCCAGCGAACGACGCACAGCCGCCTGCGTCGCCGCACGCACCTCGATGCAATGGTTGCTGCAGTTTTCCAGGCAGAACGTGGACTGCAGCGCGGGGGGCAGCAACGCCATCGTGGTGTCGGCACAGGCGCCCTGCGCCGGTCTGGCCACGGCCCAATGCATGACCGTGACGGTCAGCTACGACTACGCCAACCATCCCTTCCTGCCCGGCACCGCCACGCTCTACAAGTGGGTGATGCAGGCCCCCATCCGCAGCGTCGCGGTCGCGCAGCTCGATCTCGGCAGCGGCAATTGATGATCGGTACTTTGGAGACGGTTCCATGCTCAAGTTGACCCGCATCGCTGCCGTCGCCCTGATCGGCCTGGCCGTGCTGCTGGCGCTGATCGCCTTCATGATCGGGCGCAAACCCGCCGCACCTGCAACGGTCGCGCCAGTCGCTCACAACGAGGCCCAGGCGATCACCGTGGTCGAAGCCGTGGCACGCCTGCCTGCGGGCGAGCCGATCAGCGCCAACGGCCTGCGCCTGGCCCAGCGCACCTCACCCGTCCCCGGCGCCGCTACCAGCATTGCCGCCGTGACCGGCAAGGTGCCGGTGCAGGACATTGCCGAAGGCAGTGTGATCAACGGCAGCGCGTTGGCTCAGGGCTTCTCGCTGCAGCTGCGGCCGGGCGAGCGTGCCCTGGCCGTGCCCGTGGACGAACTGGTCGGTGCCGGCAACCGCATCCTTCCCGGTGATTTCGTCGACGTCTTCCTCAACCTCCGCAACGCCCAGCCCAACATCAACAGCCCTGGCGAAGCCGCGCAGACGCGCCTGCTGCTGTCGCGCCTGCGCGTCCTGAGCTACGGCCAGCAGGACATCGTGCCGGTGGCCACAGAGACTACTTCCAACAGCGAGGCCGACTCCCGCAACGACCCGCGCGCTGCCGACATCACCGGAAGTGGCAGCACGCACAGCAACAGCAATGAAGCGCCGCAACCCGCACGCAGCGCGGTGCTTGCGGTACCGGTGGCCGACGCCAACCGGCTGCTGCTGGGTGCGCAGCAGGGCAAGCTTTTCCTGGCCCTGCGCAATCCCGCCGATACCGGCCTGCCCGACCTGGCGTTGTTCCCGCAATCGCGCGGAGTGATCGACCCGCTGCGTGGGCTCGACGCCGAACAGCAGCTCGCCCTGCAACGGCCGGAGAACCACGCTTTTGCCGGTATCGACAGCGACGCGCTGGCCGGACGTGGCAGTGCACCGCAACGCGGCACCCCGGATTCACCGTCGCGCGCGCCGGCGCCACGTCGCAGTGCACCGCGCGCGCCGGGGATCGAGATCATCCGCGGCGACAGTTCCGCATCCCGTGCCTCCCTTTGACCTGCATCGAGTGCATCCATGACCGAACGTCGCCGCCGTCCACGCCTCTCCCTCCGCCAGCGCTGGCTGGCCCTGCTGCTGGTGCTGCTGGCGCCGGCAACGAGCGTGGCCGCCGATGACCTGGTGCTGCAGGCGCGCGAGCAGCGTCCCTGGAACCTGCCGGCCGACCTGGAGCGGGTGGCCATTGCCGACCCGGGTGTGGCCGACATCGTGATGCTGCGCGGGCAGCGCCAGGCGCTGCTGGTCGGCAAGATGCCCGGTACCACCACCCTGCTGCTGTGGCACCGCAGACAGGCCGAGCCACAGCGGTTGACGGTACGGGTGCAGAGCGCCGTACAGGGCGCTGCCAGCACCAGCGGTACCGGGCTGGTGTTCACCCAGCAGGACCAGCAGGGCCTCCTGCAGGGAAGCACCGACAGCATGCTCACGCACATGCAGGAACAGCGCACTGCGGCGATGGCGCTGGGCAAGGACGGCATGCTTGCCGATGCGTCCACCATCAACAGTGGGGGCGTGGTCCAGGTCGAGGTCAAGGTGGTCGAGTTCAACAAGACCGCGATGAAGCAGATCGGCATCAACTTCCAGAACCGCAATGGCGGCTTCGCCTATGGCTTCGCGCGGCCCGGCACTGGCCTGCCCGGCAATACCGGCCTGCTGCCCGGCATGAAGGAAGGCAACAGCAGCAACGAGGCCGTGTCGCCGATTTCCTCGGCGTTCCGGCTGGTGTTCGGCTCGACCAAGGGACTGTGGAACGCCGATGTCGAACTGCTGCAGAGCAATGGCATGGCCCGCGTGCTGGCCGAGCCGACGCTGGTGGCACTGTCCGGCCAGAGCGCCAGCTTCCTGGCCGGTGGCGAGCTGCCGATCCTGGAGCCGCAGGGGCTTGGCACCACCACCATCACCTACAAGCCCTTCGGCATCGGCCTGACCGTGACCCCAACGGTACTGGCGCCGAACCGGATCGCGCTGAAGGTGGCGCCGGAGGCGAGCGACCTGGACTACAGCAACGCGATCGTGCTCAACAACGTGCAGATTCCCTCGATCACCACCCGTCGCGCCGATACCACGGTCGAGCTGGGCGATGGCGAGAGCTTCGTCATCGGTGGCCTGGTCAGTTCCAACATCGTCTCCAACGTCAACAAGATTCCACTGCTGGGCGACCTGCCGATCATTGGTTCGTTCTTCCGCAACTTCGACTACAAGCGCCAGGACAAGGAGCTGGTGATCATCGTCACCCCGCGTCTTGTGCAGCCGCTGGCACGCAATACCGAACTGCCGCTGCCTGGCGAGCGCGAAGCCAAGCCGCATCTTCCCGAATGGGGATCGTGGTTGCTGGGGCCGGTCAGCCAGGACCCGGTGCCCGGCTTCTCGCGCTGACTTCCATGATGCCTGTAGAACCACGCCCATGCCCTACGCCACCGCCCAGCCGCTGCATCCGCAAGGACCGCCGATGAACCTGGTCCTGTACGGCATCGACCGCGAACTGCTGCCCCGGCTGGCCGCCAAGCTGCCGCCGACCACCACCCTGCACTGGCAGGACAGCAGTGCGCCGACGTCGGCGCAGGACCTGCAACGCGGCCCGCAGAGCCTGGTGCTGCTTGACTTCCGGCCCGAGCACGCGGCTGCCTCGAGCGTACTGGCACAGCAGCTGCAGCAGACCCAACCGGACCTGGCGCTGGTCGCGGTCGGCGCCACCAGCGCCGGCCAGGTCGAAGGCGTGGTGATCGCGCTGCGCGCCGGCCTGCGCGATGTGCTGGACCTGGACAGTGACAACGCCGGCATCGAGGCGGCACTGCGGCGCGCACTGTCACCGCGCCCGGCCGCGGTGGCGCAGCATGCGCACAAGGCGCGCCTGATCGTGCTGCTGGGCGTGCGCGCAGGCGTCGGCACCAGTACCCTGGCCGCACATCTTTCGGTGCTGGCGCAACAGACGCGGGCCCTCGCCCAGGGCGATGCAGTGCAACAGGACGGCCTCCTGATGGAACTGGCACAGCCCACCGGTGACCTTGCGCTGTACCTCAATCTCGACAGCCGCTTCCACTACGAGGATGCGCTGCGCAACGCCAGCCGCATCGACGCCACCCTCGCACGCACCGCGATGGCGCGCCATGACTCCGGGCTGGTGCTGCTGGACCGTGCCGGCGGCAGTGATGCCGTGCCCCCGTCCGACCCTGGCGCGCTGCTGCAGCGCCTGCGCGGGGTGTTCGCCAGCGTGCTGTGTGATGCCGGCGGCTGCCCGCTGCGGCAGCTGCCGCCGCTGTTGCTGGACCAGGCAGACGAGATCTGGCTGGTCACCGATGCGTCGATCGCCACGCTGGTCTCGCTGGACCAGGCACTGAAGCATCTTGCAGGCCAGCGCGAGCGCGAGAAGCGCCTGCAACTGGTGATCAACCGCCACGACGACAGCAGCGGCATGAGCCCGGAACAGATCGCACGCCGCTTCGAACTGCCGTTGCTGGCGACATTGCCTGAACGACCGCGTGTGCGCCTTGCCGCCAGCCAGGGCCGCCTGCTGCTGCAGGATGCGCCGCGCGATCCCTACCTGCGTGCCCTCGCCCCGCTCGTGTCACGGCTGGACCCGGCTGCCTGCCCGGTCCAGCCGCATGGCCTGCGGGAAAGACTCTCCCTTGCCCTGGGTGGATCGCAATGGAAGACAAGGTAACCCCGTTCCCGCATGCCGTTGCCCGCCCGCTGCTGCACGAAAGCCCGGGCCACCTGCCGTTCGCACAGACCGAGCAGTACCAGAAGGTGCTGTCGGCCGCGCATGAGCACCTGCTCAACAGCATCGAGGACGAGCGCATCGACATCGATTCCTGGGCCCCGGATACCATCGCCCGCTGGGTGCAGGTACAGACCGTGGGCTTCATCCAGGAATGGCGCATCCCGATCAACGAAGAAGAGATGCAGGTGGTTGCCGAGGGCCTGGTCAAGGAGCTGACCGGTTTCGGCCCGCTGGACGACCTGCTCCACGACCCCTCCATCGAAGACATCCTGATCAACGGTTTCAAGGACGTGCACGTTTCGCAGGGTGGCCAGCTCCGGCGTGCCACCCAGCGCTTCACCGATGACACCCACCTGCTGCGCATCCTGCGCCGCATCCTCGCGCCGCTTGGCCGCCGGCTGGATGATTCCAATCCGATGGTCGATGCGCGCCTGCCCAACGGCGGCCGCCTCAACGCGATCATCTCGCCACTGGCGGTGGACGGGCCGATGGTGTCCATCCGCAAGTTCCGCAAGGACCCGTTCACCCCCGACGAGCTGCTTGCCAAGGGCACCTTCGACGCACCGATGCAGGCCCTGCTGAAGGCGATGGTGCTGGGCCGCTGCAACATCCTGGTCTCCGGCGGCACCAGTTCCGGCAAGACCTCGCTGCTGAATGCACTGGCCAGCTACGTGCCACCCAGCGAGCGCGTCATCACCGTGGAGGACACCGCCGAGCTTTCGCTGAACCATCCGCACGTGGTGCGCCTGGAAAGCCGCATCGGCGGCGCCGAGGGCCAGGGCGCGGTCAGCATCCGCGACCTGGTGCGCAACAGTCTGCGCATGCGCCCGGACCGCATCGTGGTCGGCGAAGTGCGCGGCGCTGAAGTGCTGGAAATGCTGCAGGCGATGAATACCGGCCATGACGGATCGATGGCCACCATCCACGCCAACACGCCACGCGACTGCCTGTACCGCATCGAGATGCTGGCAGGCTTTGCCGGCTTCCAGGGCAGCGAGGACAGCCTGCGCCGGCAGATTGCCAGCGCCATCGACTTCATCGTGCAGATCTCGCGGCTGGGCAGCGGGCGCCGGGTGCTGGTCTCGATCACCGAGATCACCGGGGTCAGCGACAACCTGATCACCACCCAGGAAATGTTCCGCCACGAGGTGCAGATCGACGCCACCGGCCGCGAGACCGACCGCTGGATCGGCCTGGGCTTCCATCCGCACTCGCACAAGCTGGAGCCGTTCCGCCAGCAACTGCGTGAATCGCTCTACGGGGACTTCTGAGCATGGGCACCGGCCTGCTGCTGGGCGTGTTGAGCATCATCTCGGTGCTGCTGGCGCTGGCCGTCTGGCTATGGGGCACCGCCGCCAGCCGTGAGCAGCGCCAGGCCTCGCTGCAGCATGCCGAGCAACAACTGGCGCGCGGCAGCGCGGCCGGCGCGGTACCGGCCGGGCCTGCCGTTGCGGCGGCCAACGATTCGACCCGCCCGGCCAGCACCGGAACCCGTGTACTGCCGTGGGACGGTGTCCTGCAGCGCGCCGGCCTTCCGCCGGGCTGGAAGCTGCCACTGATGCTGCTGGTGCCGGGACTGATGCTTGCGGTCGTGGCGGCGATGCGGCTGGGCACGGCCTGGATGTTTCCGCTGACCCTGCTGCTGTACCTGCTGGGCTGCTGGCTGTGGGTGATGCGCCGGATCACGAAGCTGCGCGCGCAGCTGCTGCACCAGATGCCGGACTTTCTCGACAACCTGGTCCGCCTCACCGCGCTGGGCAACAGCCTGCAGGCCGCGTTCCAGGTGTCTTCGATGCAGACCAGCGCACCACTGCGCGGCCTGCTCGACACCACGGTGCGCTATGCGCGCAGCGGCATGGACCTGGATCGTGCATTGAGCCTGGCCGCGCAGCCGTACCGGATGGACGTACTGAAGGTGCTGGCAGTGGTGATCGGCGTGAGCGTGCGCATCGGTGGCCGCGCCGACCAGATCCTGCAACGCATGGGCGATTTCATGCGCGACCTGGAACAGGCCCAGCAGGAACTGGCGGCCACCACCTCGGAAACACGGATGTCGGCCTGGGTACTGGGGCTGCTGCCGCCCGCCAGTGCGGTGCTGATGGCAATCTCCAGCCCGGCGTTTTTCCAGCCGGTGCTGCACGACCCGCTCGGTCACAGGATCCTGTTGATCGCGCTGGGCCTGGAACTGCTAGGGGCGTTCCTGCTGTACCGCCTGGCCAAATCACTATGACCGCCCACAGCCGCCCCGGAGGTGCCCGATGAGCGCCAGCGCCTGGTTCGCCCTTTCGCTGCTGGTGCTGGCGGCCGGCGTCGCCCTGCTCGGTATCGCCGGCTGGGTGCGCAGCCATCGCGAGCACCGCACCTCAGCCACACTGAAAACCGCCCTGCAGCCGCGTGAGGAAGGCCGCGACACCGGGGCCACGCGCCGCGACTCGCTGGGCTGGATCGAGCGCTTCGGGCGCTCGCTCAGTGGCGGCCGCCTGGAGGCGGCGCTGCTTGCCAACGAAGACAAGCTGCTGTTGGACCTGGCTGGCTGGAACACGCGCCGTGGCACCGCGATCTATCTCGGCCTGCGCCTGCTGCTTGCCCTGTTGGTGCTGGCGCTGGCGCTGGCGTTCAGCAGCGCGCACGGGCTTGCCAAGGTGATGGTGGTGATCGGTGCGCTGGCGGCCGGGCTGCTGCTGCCCAAGTTCGTGCTGTCGTCGTGGGTCAAGCGCCGCCGCCGCGCGGTCGAGAACGAGCTGCCCCTGCTGATCGACCTGCTGCGCCTGCTGCAGGGCGTGGGCTTCAGCATGGACCAGAGCCTGCAGACCCTGGGTGACAAGCTGCGCGATGCATTGCCGGTACTCGGCGGCGAACTGCAGGAAGCCAATGTGGCCTATACCCATGGCCGCACGCGCGCGCAGTCGTTGCGGCGGCTGAGCGAGGTCTACGCCGATGATGACCTGGCCAGCCTGATGCAGTTGATCCTGCAGGTGCATGCGCACGGCGGCGCAGTGCAGGAGCCGTTGCGCCAGTTCAGCATCCGCCTGCGCGAACAGCGCCGCAACGCGTTGAAGGAAAAGGTCGGCAAGCTCTCGGTGAAGATGACCGTGGTGATGATGCTGACCCTGTTGCCGGCACTGATGCTGGTGCTTGCCGGCCCGGCGCTGGTCGCGCTGGCCACCACCCTGTCCAAGATGGGATCTCCCTGATGCCTGCCCTGCGCACCTCCTGCCTGCTGCTTGCCGTCGCCCTCGCCGCCCTGGCCAGTGGCTGCGCCTCGACCACACCGAAATATGTGCGGGCGCCCAGCCTTGCGCCGTCGGAACCCGATCCGCAGGACAGCCGCAACGCCTATCTGGAGCTGATCGAACGCATGCAGCAGCAGGGCGCCTGGTATGCCTCGCTGGCCCACGTGGAGGCCTTCCGCCAGCGCTATGGTGATCGCCCTGCCCTGCGCCTGCTGCAGGCCGACGCACTGCGCGAGACCGGCCAGGCCGACGCGGCGGTCACGCTGTATCGCGAGCTGTCCAGCGGGCCGCAGGCCGCGGCGGCCGCCCACGGCCTGGGCCTGATCGCTGCACGCCGCGACGACGACGCCGGAAGCGAACAGGCGCTGGCGCGCGCCACGCAGCTGCAGCCCTTGAACACCGACTATCTGGGCGACCTGGGCTATGCACGGCTGCGTGCCGGCCAGTTCGATCAGGCCCGCGAGCCGCTGGCCAAGGCCCTGGAACTTTCACCGGGCAACGCCAAGGCAACGGCCAACCTTGCACTCTGGGCGGTACTGCGCGGCGACCAGGCCACGGCGGAGCGGCTATCGGCACAGGCCAGCCTCAACGAGGAAACGCGCCGAAGCATCCAGCAGCAGGCCCAGCAGATCCGCACGCGCCTGCAGCAACGACAGGCCGCTGCCGCCGCCAACGCAGCCACACCTGCACACACGGCGAGCGTCGAGAGTGGCGCTCGTGCATCGGGCGGCGCACGGCTGGCGAGCGAACCCCGCCGCGACCCGCGCGACCAACGCGATCCGCAGCGCCTGCCACCCTCGATGCTGGAACGCTTCAGCGCCACCGACCACCCGACCGGAAGCACACCATGACCACGATGCGCCAGATCCGACGCCTGTTGCCCGTGCTGTGCTGCCTGCTTGTGGCCGGTGCCGTGCAGGCACAGCAACAGCCATTGACCGGACAGATGCTCGGTGGCCCCTCACTGTCGGCACCGGCTACAGCGCCGATGCAGGCCGAACCGCTCCCCACCGTGGAGTTGGCCGCACCGGCTGCATCCGCCGAGGTGACTGGAGCGCAAGCGTCGACCATCGCAACCGACGTCGCACCTCTTTCAGCACCGCCCGCCGCACCACGTGCACGCCTGCAGAGCGGCGAGGCGACCCGCAACCTGTTCCGCCTGCAGGCCTCCGGGCAGCAAGCCGGCCAACGGCTGCCGATCCTGGGTGACCAGGCCACGCTGAGCTATGCGCGTTACCTGAAGAGCTTTGAACACGAGATCCCGGACTTCTTTGAGACCGATGTCTCCCGGTCCAGGGACGCCTCCTCCTCCGGACGCTGAGGTCGGCCATGAAACGCCCACGACAGTTCAGTTTCAGCCGCGCACGCGGCGGCATGTCGGTCACGATGATGCTGGTCATGCTGGCGCTGGTGGCCATGCTGGGCCTGATCGAGATCGGCTATCTGTTCTGGGCCAAGCGTGACGCGCAGAAGGTGGCCGACCTTGCCGCACTGGCCGGCGCACAGCGGCTGGAGCTGTGCAGCCCGGACAACAGCGACAACAGCGCTGCCCGGCAGAATGCGGTGGTCCAGAACGGGTTCGCAGGCACCCTGCAGATCCGCTGCGGCAACTGGAGCGCCAGCCGTGGCACCGGCACCCGCTTCGTCACCAGCGTCGATGCCAGCAATCCCCGCAATGCGGTTCAGGTGATCGCCGAGCGCAGCGTGCTGCCCTTCTTCGGTCAGACTTCCAGCCTGCCCACCGTGAGCGTGCAGGCCGTGGCGCGCCGTGCCGAACCCACCGCGGTGTTTGCGGTCGGCTCGCAGCTGCTGCGGACCAATGGCGATTCAGTGCTGCTGTCCACCCTGCGCCTGGTTGGCCTGGACGTCACCAATGCCACGGTGCTGTCCTATGACGGCCTGGCGCAGGCCAACGTGACTCCGTCCGGCCTGCTGAAAGCGCTCAACATACCGGTAAGCGCCAACCTCAGCGTGGCCGACTTCAATCGCCTGCTGTCGGTCAACAAGATTTCGCTGGCACAGCTGGTCGATGCTACCGCCACCGTAGTCGGCCGTGACTCCGCAGTGGGGGTGCAGCTGCGCGCGCTGTCCGATCTGGTTGCCACCCAGCTGGACATCAACAAGCTCAACATCGTGCTTGGCAGCCAGTCCGGCGGCGGTGGCCTATTTGCCGAAGTTGTCTCGCCCGACGGCACGGTCGGCAGCGCACTGGAGTCACAGATCAACGTGCTCAACCTGATCAACACCGCGATCTCCATCGCCAACGATGGCAACGGCGTGGCGGTCAAGGGACTGGACCTGCTGGGCATCAGGATCCAGGCCGGCGTGGTCGAGCCGCCATCGATCGCCATCGGCGGCGTCGGCAGCCGTGCCTACAACGCGCAGGTGCGGCTGATGGCGGACGTGGACAGCAACAACCTGTTCGCGCTGGGGCCGCTGCTGAACCTGCTTGGCACGCGCCTGCACCTGCCGTTGCACGTCGACGTGGCCAACGGTATGGGCACCTTGACCGGCATCCAGTGCGGCGGCAGTCCACCCAAGGCCACGATCCAGGTGGACTCGTCGGTGCTGCGCGCCTGCGTCGGCAATGTCGACCCCGCACAGCGCTTCTCCAAGGCCAATGTCTGCGATGCCACGCTGCAGGACGAACAGCTGCTGAAGCTGCTGGGCCAACCATTGATCAACGACAGGATTACCCTGCCCGCCCTGACCAGCACGCAGACCCTGACCCTGGCCGCCGGCGAGACCGGCTCGACCCGGTTCAATCCGCTCGCAATTGGTGACGCAGTGTCGAGCCTGGTCAACGAACTGCTACGGGTGCTGTCGGGCATGCTCAATTCGCCCAAGCAGGGCATGAACGCCAACGACACCGCCAAGGCGCTGGCCGATCGCTACCTGCAGGCGGCCTTTCCGACTGGCGGACGCTACAACGTCGACCAGGTCATCCCGCTGCTGCGCGATGGCGATCCGGCGCGCAATCTCGCCCCGCTGGGCAACTGGACGGTGAAGAATGGCGTCCCCAAGCCTTGCCTGCTGGGCCTGACCACCTGCTGGGAAGACGGTTCGGTGTGGACCGGTTACAGGACGACCGTCACCGGCCAGGGCCTGGGCCTGCTCGATGGCCTGCTCGGCTCGCTGGTCGGCGGCCTGCTGATCAACCGCTGCGACAGCCTGCTCGGCAACCTGATCGATTACAACGGCTGCGTGCGCAACAATCTGGCGTCCTACATCCAGACCGCACCGGCCGGCTTTCTCGATGGTGCCGGGGGAACGGGTGTCACCAACCCCGATGGCAGCGTCAGCTGCAGCGGACTGCTGTGCACCCTGCTGAAGCCGATCCTGGCCGCACTGCGGCCGGTGCTCAACAGTATTGGCACCCTGCTGACCAACCTGCTGGCCAGCGTGCTGGGCGTTGAACTGGGCCGGACCGACGTCAATGTGCAGTCGATCCAGTGCAGCGCCGCACAGCTGGTCTACTGACCGGTGACGGGCGCCCTTGGCGGCGCCCACACCCATGCTAGACTCCCGGCGGGGAACCACCTTCATCTCAACCCACACTCATCCGTGGATGGTCTAGACATGCGAGAAACTTCAGGGGGCGCGGTCTTTGCCCGGCACGCGCGCAGCGCGGCAGTGCTGGCCGTGGTCATGATGCTGGTGGCACCGGCAGCGATGGCTGCACGTGGCGACCGCGAGGTGGCAGCCGAACCGGCGCGCAGCGCGCCTGTGGTGCGCAATACCGTGGACGAACTCAAGCAGTTGATGGACTCGCGCCAGCTGACCGAGCTGCGCACCACTTACAACGGCAACTACGGCGCCAGCCTGCTGTTCAATGCCAACACCCTGACCTACTACGTCGCCCTGTTCCAGGAGAAGAACTTCTGGCGGGTGATCAAGACCGATGCGGTGGACAACGCCGAGCGCGTCTACCGCACCTTCGCGCAGCAGTCCGAACAGCTCGCCCAGGTCTACATCGACACCACCCGTCTTGAAGCCGGCAAGCGCTACACCGAGCGCCTGGTGGCCTACAACGAAGAACGCCTGCGCACCCTGCAGCAGGAAATGGAACAGCAGCAGGCGCAGTCGGCACAGGTCAGCGCGGCCCTGCAGCAGGCCCAGCAGCAGGCCGTGAGCCTCAGCACCGACGTGCAGAGCACCAACAGCCAGCTGGACGCCCTGCAGCGCCGCATCCAGATCCTGCAGGCCGAACAGGGCAACCCGGAGTTGAGCCTGCCCAAGCCGGACAGTGTGCCCGCACCGGCCGCCGCAAGCGACGGTCGCTGAGAGCTGCACTCACGGTACTCACGCGACGGCGCCCTATGGCGCCGTTGTCGTTTTCGACACTTCAGCGTCCCGCATCACTGGCAGGCGTCGTAGACCGCGTCATCCAGCTGCCGGCGCTGCACGAAATCCAGGCGCCGACGCTTGAGCAACGCCTTCTCACGATCACGCCGGGCACGCTCGCAGGCTGCCGCATCCGTGCTGATCGTGATCAGCGCACCGTGCGCCCGCGCCGCACGCCGTGGCCGCGGCGTTGGCTTCGGTGTCGAGGCCGCTGGCGCCATAGCGCCGCGGGACAATGACTGCTCCGCGGGCACGTCCCAGCGCCATGCGGCACGCCCCTGGCAGGGTGTCTGCTGGTAGACCGGGTGCGGTCCATCCACGCACTTGTAGACATGGGTCTGTGCCGGCGCTGCCATGGGCAGCAGCAGGCACAGCATCAGCGACCATCGCATGGCGGGCATCCGTGCGTTCCTGTGGCGGGCTGCGCTCATCCTCGGCATACGGCTCCCGTCCTGCCAGAGCGATACGCGTCACATCCGATGCAATCCAGCACAGCCGTGCAAGTCGGTCGCCTGCGCCTGCGCTGTACTGCCGAAGGCACCGGCATCCTGCCGAAGCCTTCCCTCCCTTCCGCCAAGGAACCTGCAATGAGCAACTTCGTCACCGTCGCCGATGGCGCCCGCATCTTCTACAAGGATTGGGGCACCGGCCAGCCGATCGTGTTCGCCCACGGTTGGCCGCTGTCTTGCGATGCCTGGGATCCGCAGATGCTGTTCATGGGCCAGAACGGCTTCCGCGTGGTCGCCCACGATCGCCGCAGCCACGGACGCTCCAGCCAGACCTGGAACGGCAACAACATGGACACCTATGCCGATGACCTGGCCGCGGTGATCGAAGCGCTGGACCTGAAGGACGCGATCCTGGTCGGCCATTCCACCGGCGGCGGTGAAGTGGCCCATTACATCGGCCGCCACGGCAGCGCGCGCGTGGCCAAGGTGGTGCTGGTCGGCGCCGTGCCACCGCTGATGCTGAAGACCGCTGGCAACCCCGCCGGCACCCCGCTGGAGGTCTTCGACGGCATCCGCAAGGGCACCGGCGGCGACCGTTCGCAGTTCTTCAAGGACCTGACCACCCCGTTCTTCGGCGCCAACCGGGATGGCAACAACGTCACCCAGGGCATGCGCGATGCGTTCTGGCTGCAGGGCATGCTCGGTGGCGTCAAGGGCCAGTACGACTGCGTGCACGAATTCTCGGAAGTGGACTACACCGAGGACCTGAAGAAGATCGACGTGCCGGCGCTGGTCGTGCACGGCGATGACGACCAGATCGTGCCGTTCGATGCCTCGGCCAAGCTGTCCTCGCAGATCATCAAGGATGCCGAACTGAAGGTGTACGCCGGTGCGCCGCATGGCCTGACCATCACCCACGCCGACCAGTTCAACGCCGACCTGCTGGCGTTCGCACGCAAGTGAGGTATCGCGGCGGCGCTACCCAGCGCCGCCGCAAAAAAGGGGACGGAGGGGATTAAGTCGTTTGTGCACAAACGACTTAATCCCCTCCGTCCCCTTTTTGTGTCAGATATCGCTGTGATGGTGTGGTACCCCGGTCTTCGGCAGCGGATCATGGCCACCCACGAAGTGGCGTACCACCGGTGCGCGCTCACCGCGATGCAGTTCCCGCAGCACTTCCTGGATCGCCTTGTCGTCGGCGGTGATGCGCTCATGCTGGCGCAGGTGCTCCAGCCACGACGGGGTCACGAAATACTCCAGGTGGATGCCCGGGCTGGCCACGTCCTCGACCACGCCCCAGACCACGGCGCCATCGCGGCGGCGGATCGTGCCCAGCGCGCGCATCTGCGCCTGGAACGTGGCACGATCAGCATCATCGATGCGGTACTCGATGGTGACCAGCACCGGGCCTCGATCGTTCGACACCGGCACCGACAGCTCGGGTGCCGGCCAGTGCCCGGCCGGGCGCAGGTTCAGGTCTTCGGTGCCGGCGATGCGCACGCGCCACACCAGCAACCCACCGATCACCGCACCGGCCGCTGCCACCAGCAATGCCAGTTCGGGCGAGGTGCGCTGAGCGAGCGCGCCCCAGCTCAGGCCGCCGGCGGCCATGCCGGCAGAGAACACCATGATGTACAGCGCCAGCGCACGCGCACGTACCCATGCCGGAACCGCAGTCTGCGCAGCGATCTGCAGCGACGACAGCACGGTGATCCACGCAAGACCATTGACCAGCATCACCGCCGGAAGCACGTACCAGCTGCGGGTCAGCGCCAGCCCGACCAGGCTCAGGGCCAGCGACAACGTCGCCAGCAGCACCAGCAGGTCGCGATCCATCCGTGCGCGCAGCTTCGGCAGCAGCAACGCACCACCCACTGCGCCGATGCCGATGCAGCCCAGCAGCATGCCGTACTGCCCCGCCCCACCCTGCATCTGCCCACGCACTACCACCGGCAACAGCGCGTTCATTGCCGCGGCGAAGAAGAAGAAGCCGACCGACTTGATCAGCACCGCCTGCAGCCGTCCGGCACGGCTCGCGTAGCGCAGGCCCGCCTTCAATCCGGCACCGAAGCCTTCCGGCGGCAAGCTCGACTGCTTTGGGTCGCGCTTCCAGCCCCACACCACGAACAGCATCGCGGCGAAGGTGATGGCATTGAAGCCGAACGCCCAGACCGCACCCAGCTGGGCGACGATCACGCCGCCGATGGCCGGGCCGATCGAACGGGCGATATTGATGCCGATCGAGTTCAGCGCCACCGCCGAGGCCAGCATCGGCTGTGGCACCAGTTCGGAGACGATGGCGGCCTGCGCGGGCATTGCCATCGCCGCACCGCAGCCCATGCAGAAGGTCAGCAGCACCAGCAACTGCGGGGTCAGCAGGTCCATCGCGGTCAACGCAGCCATCGCTGCGGCCACCAGCAGCATCCAGCCCTGGGTCGCCAACAGGTACTTCCGACGATCGACAATGTCGGCCAGGGTGCCGGCAGCGAGCGCCAGCAGCACGATCGGCACCGTCGTGGCCGACTGCACCAGGGCCACCATCAGCGGCGAACCGGTGCGCTCGGCCATGACCCAGGCGGCGGCCACATCATTGACCCAGGTGCCGATGTTGCTGGCCAGGATCGCCAGCCAGATCGAACGGAACATCTGGATCTTCAGCGGGGACCAGGCACCTGCGTCCTGTACGGGGGGTTGCGACGCGGTTGCGTTCACCATTGCCATGCTCCAACGATCGAGGCGAACAGCGTGTCCTGGCCTCCAGCCTGCTTCAGTGCAGGACCGGCGTCGACCCAGGCCAGCTGCAGCTGCCATTGCCAGTGTTCGCTGGCCTGCCAGCGGGTTTCGGATTTGTACTGGGTGCCGATGCGGCGCGCGCCACCGGCGCTGCCCGGCAACGCCACCAGCGGCGCCGGCGTGGTGTAGACCGCATCGGCACGACGATGCTTCCAGGCCATCTGTACGCCCAGTTCCGTCGTCACCGCGTCGTGCAGGCGCAGGGTCAGGGTCGGCTGCAGGTCCATCAGATTGGCCGGGGCCAGCAGGCTGGCCTCGCTGAAGTAGGCCGATTTCGGGAACAGTGCATTGAAGGTGCCCAGTCGCCGGTCGTGCAGGTTGCCATCGCCACTGGCGATGTCGGCCTTCAGCCCCAGCCGCGGTTGCAGTGGCCGCTCCCTCCAGCGCCAACCCGTGTCGGTCGCCAGCGTCCAGGCACGGACGTCGAGTGGGCCGGTGGCGGCACGCAGTTCACCGCCCTGCGCCACCAGCTCACTGTTCCAGTCCAGCAGACCTGACTGGCCGAACCAGCGCGCACCGAGTGTCTGCCGGCGCTCGGTTCCCGAGCCCGCCGCAAAGCGCGCACCGTCGCGACGATAGTCCAGCAGGTACAGATCCCACTGTCCCACGCCCTGACCGCGTGCCGCGGTGGCATAGGCACCCCACAGGTGCGCACTGTGTTCGCTGCGATCATCAAAGGCACCCGGCCGGTTCTCGACCGGCCGCAGGGCCATCAGGTCAAGCGTGCCGAGCCGCCCCTTCCAGCCCAGGCGCGCACCATCGAAGGCCAGGCGGATGTTCGGCCCATCGCGTACCGACAACAGCCGCGAGCTGCCATAGCCGGCTTCCTGCCGGCCGAGCTGCACATGGAAGCCACCGCGCTGCCAGCGCCAGTACGCCTGCTGCACGTCCAAGGCACCACGGTCGGTGCGGCCCGGGCCGCCTGCCTTGCCATTCTCGGCATGCACGCCCAGCTGCAGTTTTGCCTGCCAGGTGTCCTCCACATAGGTGGCCGAAGCCAGTGCGCGCAGCAGGCCATAGCCATCTTCGCTGCCGCCGATACCAAACCGGGTCGGGTCGTAGTACAGGCCACGCAGGCGCAGCGATGCGTCCAGCTGCAGCTCGCCGTTGCCCGCGTCGCTGCAGCGGCCGCCCTCGCAGGCCAGTGCCAGCGAGGGCACGGACAGCAGCGCCAGGCTCAGAACGCGAAGCACGAGCATCCCATCGCGCCCCAGAACCCGGCCAGGTCATCGGTCGGCGCCGCGTGATGCGCGGCATGACCGTGAGCACCATGCGTACTGCAGGCCACACCGTGATGGTGGCGATGGGCGGCGGCCAATCCGGTGGCGGCACCACCAACGTGGTAACCACCGAACCGGTTGACCGGCGACCAGTCCGGCATCGCCGGCGGCAGCTGCGGCGCCAGCCCAGCATAATCGCCGTCGGCGTGCACGATGCGCCCGCCGACCACGGTCAGCATGCTGGTGATGTCGGCGATCTGCGCGTCGTCGACGCGGAAGAAATCGGCCGAGAGCAGGATGAAGTCGGCCAGCTGACCAGCCTTCAATGTTCCCTTCACTGCTTCGTCGCCGGAGAACCAGGCGCTGCCCTGGGTCCACAGGCGCAGCGCCTGCTCGCGTTCGAGCAGGTTTTCCTCGCCATACAGGGCCAACCCACCCACGGTGCGCCCGGTCACCAGCCAGGACAACGCCACCCACGGGTTGTAGCTGGCCACGCGGGTGGCGTCGGTGCCTCCGCCCACCGGCACGCCCTCGGCCAACATGCGCTTGACCGGCGGCGTGTGCCGTGCCGCCTGCACGCCGTAGCGCTCGACGAAGGCTTCGCCCTGGTAGGCCATGCGGTGCTGCACGGCGATACCCCCACCCAGCGCGCGGATGCGCTCGATATTGCGCGGAGTGATGGTCTCGGCGTGGTCAATGAACCAGTGCAGGCCATCGAACGGCACCTCGCGGTTGACCTGTTCGTATACATCCAGGATGCGGGTGATGCTCTCGTCGTAGGTGGCGTGGATGCGGAACGGCCAGCGCTTCTCGACCAGCAGCTTCACCACGTCGTGCAGTTCGGGCTCCAGCTCCGGCGGCAGTTCCGGGCGCGGCTCGTTGAACAGTTCGAAGTCGGCGGCGGAGAACACCAGCATCTCGCCCGCGCCGTTGTGGCGCAGCAGGTCATCGCCCTGGCGCGGCTGCAGGATCTCGCTCCAGCCACGGAAGTCATGCACTTCCCTGCCCTTGTTCTGGGTGAACAGGTTGTAGGCGATGCGCACCGTCAGCTGGTCATCGCGATGCAGCTGCTCGATGACCTGGTAGTCCTCGGGGTAGTTCTGGAAGCCACCGCCGGCGTCGATCACCGAAGTGATGCCAAGCCGGTTCAGTTCGCGCATGAAATGGCGCGTCGAGTTGGCCTGGTATTCGATCGGCAGGCGCGGGCCCTTGGCCAGCGTGGCGTACAGGATCAGCGCATTGGGCTTGGCCAGCAGCAGCCCGGTCGGGTTGCCCAGCGAATCACGCACGATCTGGCCACCCGGCGGATCCGGCGTGTCCTTGCTGTAGCCGCAGGCGCGCAGCGCGGCGCGGTTGAGCAGTGCGCGGTCATACAGGTGCAGCAGGAACACCGGCGTATCCGGTGAGATGTCGTTGAGCTCCTGCAGCGTCGGCAGGCGCTTCTCGTTGAACTGCGCGGCGGTAAAGCCACCGACCACGCGGACCCACTGCGGCGCGGGAGTACGGTCTACCTGGACCTTCAGCATGTCCAGGGCATCGCCCAGCGAACGCAGGCCGTCCCAGCGCAGTTCCAGGTTGTAGTTCAGGCCACCACGGATCAGGTGGGTGTGGCTGTCGTTGAGGCCGGGCAGCAGGCGCCGGCCCTGGGCGTCGATCAAGGTCGCTTCATTGCCCCAGCCGCGCATGATCTCCTCGTCGCTGCCGACGGCCACGATGCGGCCTTCCTGTACAGCCAGCGCCTGCGCATGCGGCTGCTGCGGGTCGAGGGTGGTAATGCGGGCATTGCGGATGACCAGCGTGCTCATGCGACGTTCCTTGGAAGTGGAATCGAGTGCGGCACCGGCGCGACCTGCCAGGCCGAGCGCAACAGCGGCGCCGCTGGCCAGCACCACGTTGCGGCGGCCGTGATCGAGGGGATCGTGACTCATGCGAATTCTCCCGGAAGGCGTTGGCCGTCCAGCGCCCAGGCGCCGGGGCCGGCCAGCGCGAGGGCCAGCAGCACCGTGGTCCACATCAACGGGTACTCACTGCCGCCGCGCATCCAGAACCAGCCCTTGGGCAGGGCCAACAGCACGGTGAAGCCGATGAAGGCAGCCGCCGCAAGCGCGGCGATGCGGGTCTGCCACCCCAGCAGCACGGCCAGCCCGGACAACACCTGCAGCAAGGCCAACAGCAATGGCAACGGTGCCACTGCCGGCAGCCCGAAACCGCGCAGCTCGGTGGCGAAGCCGGAAAGCCCCGGCCCCCCGAACCAGCCGAACAGCTTGCCCAGCGCGTGCGGCAGCAGGAAGCCTCCTGCCGCCACGCGCAGCATCAGCAGGGCCAGGTCGAGGCCATGGCCGGCAACCATGCTCAGTGCCCGCCTTCCTGCGCACCGAACATCCGCTTGGCGTACTGGATGCCGATGCCGTAGCCGCCAGCGTGATCGCGCGCAATGCCGGTGGTCAGGTCGTAGGTTTCACCCCGTGCCCAGTCGCGCTGCAGTTCGAGCAGGTACTGCACGCTGGTCATCGGCACCGCGCCGGCCTGCACCATGCGGGTGATCGCACGCTCGTGCGCTTCCTCGCTGACATCGCCACAGGCATCGGTGATCACATACACCTCAAAGCCCTGCGCCAGCGCCGACAGTGCCGGGCCGACGATGCAGACGCTGGTCCACAGGCCGGCGATGACCAGACGGCGCTTGCCGATGCGGTTGATCTCATCGATCACAGGCTGGTCTTCCCAGGTGTTCATCGAGGTGCGATCGAACACCGTCTGGCCCGGAAAGATCTGCGGCAGTTCCGGGAACATCGGCCCGGAGAACGATGCCTCGGCGACCGTGGTCAGCACGACCGGTACATTGAAGCCCTTGGCGCCCTTGCCGATCAGCGACACGTTGTTGCGCAGCGCGGAAATGTCGATGGTGTGGGTGGCGAACGCCATCTGCGACTGGAAGTCGATCAGCACCAGGGCGTGGTCGGTCGGCGACAGCAGCGCCGGGGCGGGAGTGGCGGTGGCAAGGCTCATGGGTGGACTCCGTTGGAAACACGATCAAGGGGATGCAACAGGGCGGCATCGCCGGCAACGTACTGGCCGGGGCTGCAGCCGGTCTCCGCGCGGAAGCTGCGGACGAAATGGCTCTGGTCGAAGAAGCCCAGCTGCTGGGCCAGGCAGGCCATCGGCAGCTGCGCGCCCGGCAGCAGCTGGCGCGCGCGCTCGATGCGACGGCGGCGGACATAGCGCAGCGGGCTGGCGCCGGTACCGGCGCGGAACAGGCGTACCAGATGGAAGCGGCTGACGCAGGCGGCCGCCGCCAGCTCGGTCACCCGCAGCGGCTGCGACAGATGCTCATCGACATAGCGCAGGGCGCGCTGCAACGCGGCGGCCTGTTGCGGTGCCAGTGAAGCGGCGGGCGGATCAGGCGGGAAGAGGGTGGCCATGCGGGACGCCGCGAAGGGGTGCCCCATGGTGCGTGACCCCTGCGTGATGCCCCACCCCCGTCGGTCGAGGCCAGCACCTACCCGAATGGGGGAGGCCGACGGCCGAGCAGGCGGCGCCCGAACAACCGCGCATCCAATGAATAGGCGCCAGGGCCCAGCATCAACAGCGCCAATGGCAGCACCGCCTGCGGCCACGGCGCCTGCTGCGCGAACATGCCCACGGCCGCCATCAGCGCCGCCAACGGCGTCAACGCACCCAGCACGAGCATCAGCACTGCCAGCAGGCACAACGCCGACCACCCGCCCGCCTGCATGCCGGGCGTGAACAGCGCAGCGGACAGGCACAACCGCAACCACAGCAGGCCGATGCCCGGACCGCGGTCGGGGAACATCACGAACAGGCGCTGCATGGCGGGGCTCCGGAGGGCATGCCGGCGTGATAGCCGACGCCGGCGCACGCCGCCTACCCCGTTCGGGTCACCCCGGACTTCCCCACACCTGCCAGAATGCGCGCCATGCGTGGCCGCCCCTTCCCGTCCGTGCGTCGCCTGCCGACGCTGCTGACGTGCCTGCTCCTGTTGACCTCCCTGCCCGCCTTTGCCGTGCAGCGCCCGCCGGTGAGCGGCGGGCTGCCCGATTACGAACACACCGCCTGGCGCGTCGGCCAGGGCGCGCCGGGCGATATCTGGGACATTGCCCAGGACCGTGAGGGCCTGTTGTGGCTGGCTACCGGCTCGGGCCTGTACCGCTTCGATGGCCGTCGCTTCGAACGGCAGGCAGCGCCCGCCGGCAGCCAGTTCCCGTCCACCAACATGGTCACGCTGGCGCATGCCGCCGGCGGTGCGCTGTGGATCGGCTACTTCCAGGCCGGCATCAGCCAGTTCACGCATGGGCAGCTGCGCAGCTACGGCCGCGAGCAGGGGGTGCCGGTCGGCGTGGTCCCACGCTTCAGCCAGGATCGCCAGGGCCAGCTCTGGGCGGCGATCAATGGCGGGCTGCGCCGCTTTGACGGACATCGCTGGCAGCCACTGCCGGCCGCTGCCGGCCTGCCAGAGCGCCGTGTGCAGTGGGTGCTGCACGACAGCCGGGGCAGGTTCTGGGTGCTGGCCGACCTGAAGATCTGGATGCGTGCGGCGGGCCAGACCGCGTTCGAGGACACCGGCATCGCGGTCTCGCAGATGGCGACGCTGGCCGAAAGCCCGCAGGGTGAAGTGTGGCTGGCCGACCGGGTGAGAGGCACCTCGCCGCTGGCCAACGCGCAGGGTCTGCTGGCAGACAGCGAACGTGAGGCGCGGCGGTTGCCGGAACTGGTTGCTGCGCGCCTGCAGTTCACTGCCGATGGCGCGCTGTGGGCCACGATGAGCCCGCACGGCGGCGTCGCCCGCATCACCTTCGACGGCACCCGGGCCGTGCGCATGGAACGCTTCGATTCGCCGCAAGGACTGACCGCCACATCGGCAGTGCCGATCATCGTCGATCGCGAAGGCAATCTCTGGATTGGCACCAATCTCGGCCTCAACCGCTTCCGCGCACGCAGCGTGCACGCCCTGGTGGTCGGCCCAAGCGATCCGTACCGCTCGCTGGTGCGGGCCAGTGATGGCCGCGTGTATGGCTATGGCGAAGACCTCAAGCCCTACGACCTGCGGCGCCCCCTGCTGGATGGCAGCGCCACGCAGCTGCAGGCCGCCGCTCGGCAGGCACCCACGCCGATCTGGCAGTTCGACTGGGTCAACCTCGCGCGCACGGTCGCCGGCCACACCACATTGATCCCGCTGCCGGCGCCGTTCACCGGGCAGCCGCTGCATGCCCTGTTGTTCCCCGATGACGGACAGGCCTGGGTCTGCGCCGGAGAACGCGGGGTGCTGCACTACCAGCATGACCAGTGGCAACGTGAAATCCGCCTGCCAGAGCAGGCCTGCTCATCGCTGGCGCTGGATGCCGATGGCCAGCTGCTGCTCGGCTATGCCGATGGCCGCCTGCGCCGCCTGGGTACGAATGGCACCGAGACCTTCGACGCCGGGAACGGCCTGTCGGTAGGGCCGATCACCGCGATGCTGCACCACCGGGACCTTCTGCTGGTCGCCGGCGAAGCGGGGCTGGCGGCACGGCTGGACAACGGCCGGTTCGTTCCGGTGCGCACCGACATGGCCGGTGTCCTGGAGGGCATCACCGGCATGGTCGCCGATGCCAATGGGCACCTGTGGCTAAACGGCAGCCGTGGCCTGGTACGGATGGAAAGCGGGTTGCTGCGCCGTGCCCTGCGCACCGGTCTGCCAGTGACGCCACGCCTGTTCGATGCCATCGACGGCATGCCCGGCATCGCCCTGCAGAGCGGACCGATCGCTACCGCCGCCCTGGCCGACGACGGCCTGCTGTGGCTGGCCACCAACCAGGGCCTGGCCTGGCTGGACACCACCCGCTCGCACGTCAATACGATGGCTCCCAGCGTGCGCATCGGCGAGGTGCTGTATGGCAGCGAGCACGCGCCGCTACGCGATGGCCTGCGCCTCCCGGCCGGCACCAGCCAGCTGCAGATTGAGTACGTGGCGCTGTCGTTGGCACGTCCGGAGCGCAACCGCTACCGCTACCGCCTGTCGGGCGTGGATGACGGCTGGCAGGACGCTGGCAGCAGCACACGTGCGTACTACACCAACCTCGCGCCCGGCAGCTACCGGTTCGAGGTGGAAGCCGCCAACGAGGACGGCATCTGGAGCACCGCACCGGCCAGCCGCAGCTTCCGCATCGCTCCCACCTTCATGCAGACAGTGTGGTTCAAGCTGCTGTGCACCGCCGCCGTGCTTGCACTGCTGGTGCTGGCGGTACGCATCCGCAGCGGGCAGCTGGCCGCACTGTTCCGCGCCCGACTGCAGGAACGCAACGGCGAGCGCGAACGCATCGCGCGCGACCTGCACGACACCCTGCTGCAGGGTAGCCAGGGCCTGATCCTGCGCCTGCACGCGATCAGCCAGTCAGCGCAGACACCGGAGCCTGTGCGCAGTCAGCTTGAGTCAGCGATGCAGCTGGCCGAGCGCAACCTGGCCGAGGGTCGCGAGCGGGTCAATGCGCTGCGCGAGGCGCCGTTCGCGGGCCGCGACCTCGCTTCGGCGCTGGCCGACGTGCACGCCGAATACGCCGGGCATGGCATCAATCCCCTGCGCCTGACCGTGGAAGGCGCGACGCCACCGCTGCAGGCCGACGCGGCCGAAGAGGTGTTCCTGATCGGGCGCGAGGCCATCCGCAATGCGTTGCGCCATGCCAATGCCAGTGCCATTGAAGTGGAACTGTCCTATGGCACGCGTTGTTTCCTGCTGCACGTGCGCGACGACGGCGCCGGCATTGCCGACGAGAACGCCGGCCATGGCCATTGGGGCCTGCAGGGCATGCGTGAGCGCGCCCAGCGCCTCGGCGCGGAACTGCAGCTGTGGACCCGCCCCGGGCTGGGCACCGAGATCGCGCTGGCGGTTCCCGCCCGTCGCCTGTATCACCGCCGCCCATCGCGTTGGCGCTGGCCCTGGAGTAGAACGAGCCATGACTGAATCGCCTACCCCGATCGGCGTACTGGTGGTCGATGATCACCCGTTGCTGCGTGACGGCCTGGCTGCGCTGCTGGGCGCCCATTCCGACCTGCGCCTGCTCGGCGAGGCCGCCGATGGCGAGGAAGCCATCGCGCGCTATCAGCAGCTGCAGCCAGACGTGGTACTGATGGACCTGCAGATGCCACGCCTGGATGGTGTGGAAGCCATCGTGCGGATCCGCACGATGGATCCGCGCGCGCGCATCATCGTGCTGACCACCTACCGTGGTGACGTACGTGCGGTGCGGGCGCTGCAGGCCGGCGCCAGCGCGTACCTGCTGAAGGACATGCTGCGCCATGAACTGGTCGACACCATCCGCATGGTCGCCGGCGGCCGGCGCGCACCGATTCCCCCGGCCGTGGCGGCCAGCATCGCCGCGCATGTAGTGGAAGATCGCTTGTCGCCGCGCGAGACCGAGGTACTGCGGCACGTGGCCGGAGGGCTGTCGAACAAGCGCATCGGCGAGCGCATGCAGATTTCCGAGCAGACGGTGAAGGCGCACATGAAAAGCCTGATGGACAAGCTCGGCGTGGGTGATCGCACGCATGCGGTAACCCAGGCGCTGCGGCGCGGCATCATCAGCCTGGACGACAGCGGTCACGATTAGGGGGTTGTCCGGCAGGGCTTGCAGCCCTGCACCCGCGGTAGTGCCGGCCGCTGGCCGGCAACTTCAACAGCAAAATCAAAAGCGCGCTCTCCGTGGGATGGCGCGGCGGTGTCGGAGTGCGGGGACGCTGCAAGTACGTCCCTGTAAGCTTGGCAGCCGCATCCATGCGGCTGACACCCCGCACTCCGACACCGCCCCACCTCTGACAGATTCCTGCGGCTGTCGGTAGGCGTCGACCTTGGTCGACACTTCTCTCAGATATCGAAATCAATCTGGGGTCAGATCCGTTTTCCTCCGGAAAACGGATCTGACCCCAAGAGCCATTCCAACAGAAGGCGGGGTGGGTCCGGTTGCGGGGGCGTGAGCGCCATGGATGGCGCGACCGAGCCTCCATGGGTGAGGGCGCTTCGCTTGCGAAGCATTGCTTCGCAAGCGCCCGAACGCCCAGCCGCCAGCGGCTGGGCCGGACTGGGGATTCACGGCGTCCCCCGCAACCGGACCCACCCCGCCTCCCTACAGGAACCCCGCTGTTGCTGTTGCTGTTGCTGTTGCCTCCAGCAGGTGCAGGGCTGCAAGCCCTGCCGAACAACCCCCTACTTCAAACGCAGTGCCAGGCTGCCCCCCGCACACACCACCGCCAGCCAGGCCACGCCGTGCCACCCCCACTGCGCCAGCGCCAGGCTCCCCAGCGCACCACCGGCGGCCATGCCGATGAACATGCCGGTGAACAACAGCGCATTGAGCCGGCTGCGTGCCGGCGGCACCAGCCCGTAGACCAGGGTCTGGTGCGCCACCAGCGCCGACTGGAAGCCGAAGTCGAACAGCAGCGCACTCACCACCAGCAACGGCAACAGCGCGGCGGCCGGCAACCAGGCTTCGGCCAGCAGCAGGCCGAAGCCCAGCAGCGCCACCGCAATCGCCAGCCGTGCCACCGCATGGCACCCGAGTCGATCAGCGAAACGGCCGGCAAACGGCGCGGCCAATGCACCGGCCGCACCGGCGATACCGAACGCACCCGCCGCCGCACTGCCGAGGCCCAGACGTGCATGCAGCATCAGCGCCAGGGTCGACCAGAACGCGCTGAATCCCACGGCCAGCAGCGACTGGCTGGCCACCGCACGGCGCAGCTGCGGCTGCTCGCGCCACAACGCCAGCAACGAACCCAGCAACGCCGGATAGCGCAGCGTGCTGGTCGGCGCGAAACGCGGCAGTGCACGCGCCATCACCGCGCCCATCGCCGCCACGGATACCGCCGCCAGCACGAACTGCGTGCGCCAGCCCCACGCTTCAGCCACCACGCCACTGACCACCCGCGACAACAGGATGCCGAGCAGCAGGCCGGTCATCACCCGGCCGACGATCTGGCCGCGCTGCGCATCCGGTGCCAGCACCGCAGCGGCGGGAACGATGTCCTGCGCCAGCGTTGCCATCAGCCCGACCAGCAGGCTGGCCATCAGCAGGCCCGGCAGGTGCCCGGCCATCGCGGCGGCGCCCAGTGCCAGCGCCAGCAGCGCGGACTTCAACAGGATCAGATGGCGGCGGTCGAAGCGATCGCCCAGCGGTGCCAGCAGCAGGATGCCCAGTGCGTAGCCGAGCTGGGTCAAGGTTGGCACCAGGCCGGCGGCGCGCTCACCGGCGCCAAGGTCCTGGGCGATCAGGCCCAGCATGGGCTGGCTGTAATACAGCGACGCGACCGAGAAGCCGGCACCGGCCGCCATTGCCAGCACCAATGGGGCGGAAGGCACGGTCGCCGGTGCGGCCGCAACAGACAGCGAGGGGGTAGACATGGGGGAGCCCCGTAGAGGAAGTGAGCGTATCCTGCCTGTATTCGCCAAACGTCTGTAGTAGGCTCTGGCACATATATTTCATACGCCACACGCATGAATGACCTCGCCACCGGCGCTGATCGCCTGGATCTGCTGCGCACCTTCCTGCGCATCGTCGATGCCGGCAGCCTGTCTGCTGCGGCCCTGCAGCTGGGCACCACCCAGCCGACGGTCAGCCGACGCCTGCAGGCACTGGAGCGGCAGCTCGGCCTGCGTCTGCTGCAGCGCTCCACCCATGGCCTGCAACTGACCGAGGACGGCCTGCGCTGCCAGCGTCATGCGCAGCGCGTGGTCGACGAATGGGAGTCGCTGCAGGCCGAGCTGAACGGCGAACCGGAAACGCTGCGCGGACGCCTGCGGGTGATGGTGCCGCACGCCTTTGGCCAGGCGCAGCTGCTGCCGACCATGCTCGCATTCCTCGCCCAGCACCCGCAGCTGAGCCTGGAGTGGATCCTTGAAGATCGTCGCCCGGATTTCATCGCAGAAGGCATCGACTGCGCGGTGCGGGTGGGCCCTGTCGACGAACCGCGCATGGTTGCACTGCCGCTCGCCGAAGTGCCGCGCATCGTCGTGGCAGCGCCCTCGCTGGTGGACGCCACGGCGGTCAGTACGCCGGAACAGGCACAGTCACTGCCGTGGATCTCGCTGGTCACCTACTACCGCGAACGCCTGCTGCTGCATGATGCGCAGGGCCGGGCGCATACGCTGTCAATCAGCCCGCGCCTGCTCAGCGACAACCTGTTCGTGGTACAGCAGGCTGCACGCGCCGGGCTGGGCGCAGCGGTGGTCTCGGCCTGGCTGGTGGCCGACGACCTCGCACAAGGGCGGCTGGTGCAGCTGCTGCCGGACTGGCAGGCACCGGCACTGCCGGTACACGTCGTGTTTCCTGCCGCGCGCCAGCAGCCGCCACGGCTGCGCGCCTTCATCGATGCGATGAAGGCTGCGTTGCCGCAGCTGCACGGAATGCGGCCGGCACCGCGCTAGGTCACCGGCCCCATCATCCACGCATGGCGTGGATTTTGTTCAAGACCACAGGGTCAGAGCCCTTCCCGTTGAGAAGGGATCCGACCCTGTCGATCATTGCGCCTTCGCAGCCTCGGCATTCCACGCCGCGACCTTGGCCTTGGTGTCGGCCAGCATCTTGTCCAGCGCGGCGCGGTCATACACGTTGCCGCGCAGGATCACGCTGTCGATCTTCTCGGTGGCGGCGATGTCCTGCAGTGGGTTGGCGGTCAGCAGCACCAGGTCGGCGGCCTTGCCCCGCGCGACATCACCGTAACGGTCCATCTGGCCAAACCAGGCCGGGCCGGAACGGGTTGCGGCCGCCAGCGCCTGCGGCGCGCTCAGGCCCTCCTTCACGAACAGCTGCAGTTCCTGGTGCAGGGCGATGCCCGGGAAGTTGAACGAGTTGAGGAAGCCCGCATCGGTGCCGGCAATGATCGTCACGCCCGCCTCCTGCAGCAACGGCAGCACGGCAGCCACCTGGTGGTACTGCGCGTGGCGCGCCTCGATCTGTGCCGGCGTCGCCTTCGCCGCGCGGTCCACGCGCCACTGGTAGGTCGCGCGCAGGCCCGGGCCGATGTAGGCCAGGTACGGATCGTTGGCGTGGTCATCCTGGTCCAGGAAATCGAGGACACGGCCACCGTTGAGGGTCGGGGTCACGAATACGCCGCGCTTGGCGAAATCACGGTAAGCGTGCATCGCAGTGTCACGGTCGAAGCTGGCGTCGAGGCGGCGATTGGCTTCCGCGCGGTCGATGCGGCCGGCGCCGAAGTCGGCGGCGATCTTCGCTTCGTCCCTGCTGCCGGCCTTGAATGCGTAGTCCAGGTGCTCGATCGAGGCCAGGCCGGCATCGACCGCCTGCTCCACCGTCAGCGCCATCGGAATGTGGCCCGAGGCCTTGAAGCCGGCCTTGCGCGCTGCGCTGGCCGAATACAGGAACAGATCCGGCTTCAGCGTGCTGTCGGTGATCTTCACGAAGTCGACCCTGTCGTGCTGCAGTCGGGTGATCGCCTTGTCGACGTCGGCCTCGCTGCCCACTTCGATCGTGCCCTTCCAGACCGGCTTGATGCCTTCGATCTTCGCGCCGGAACTGAGCAGGCGCGGGCCGAACAGCGTGCCCCTGGCGATCTCGCCACGCCACTGCAGCACCTGCTCGGGCAGGTCGCCCGAGCAGTCACGCACGGTGGTGATGCCGTGCGCGATGTACAGCGGCAACAGTGCCTTGTTCTCTTCGATCAGCGCCGGGCCACCACCGAAGTGCACATGCATGTCCCACAGGCCCGGGATCAGGTATTTGCCCTTGGCATCGATCTGGCGGGCCGCGCTCCACTGGCTGCGCAGCTGCGCGTCCGGGCCCACCGCGACGATGTCCTCGCCGCGGATCACCACGCTCTGCCCGGCCCGCGTGCTGGCGTGCTCGACGTCGACCACGATGGCATTGCGGATCAGCAGGTCGGCGCGCTCGGCAGCAGATACCGACAGCGGCGCCACCGCAAGAAGGATGGCAAGGGACAACGGGCGGGAACGGAACATGATGGACAGCATCCTGGTAGGCACGGCCAGCGTGCGGGTGGAAGGAGTAGCGGTTCAGCGCGCCGCGCCGTGCTGGCGCAGCAGGGTTTCAATGCCGGCATAGCCACGCTGGCGCGCGTGCGCCAGTGGCGTTACGCCATCGCCATCGGCCAGCTCCGGGTCGGCACCGGCCTCCAGCAGCAGCTGCACGATCTGCACATGGCGTTCACCACCGTCGCCAAGCAGGATCGCTTCCAGCAGCGCGGTCCAGTGCAGGCGGTTGACGTGGTCCACCGCCACACCTGCACGCAGCAGCATGCGCACGGTGCTGACGTGGCCGCGCTCGGCGGCCGGAATCAACGCAGTGCCCCCATAGCGGTTGGTGCTGCGCAGATCGGCGCCGTGCGCCAGGGTCATCGCCAGGATCTCATCCAGGCCGCGCGCGCCGGCATACAGGTAGGCACTGTCCTGCAGCGCATCCTTGGCATTGACGTCCGCCCCGGCCTCGATCAGTTCGCGCGCGGCATCCACGTTGTTGCCCTGCGTGGCCAGCAGCAGCGCCGTGCGGCCCTGGCCATCGTGCGCCTCCAGCGTGGCGCCATCCTCGATCGCCTGTCGCACCGCATCGGCGTCGCCGCGGCTGGCGGCATCACGCAGGCGCGCGTCTGCGTCGGCTCTGGAGGTGGCAGTGCAGGCAGGGGTGACCATGGCCAGCAGACACAACAACAGCACGCGCGTGAACGGTGCAGGCCAGCCAGCAGGGCAATGGAAGCGCATCACGGTGTCTCCTTTTCTCCATCGCCGCAGGGCGATGGTCGCAGGAGCCGCGCATTGCCGGCCCCTGCCCCGCATGGTAGAAGTCGGCCTGGGTATCCAGAAGTGAAATGTTCAAATGCAAGACAGTGCCAAATCGAATAGAACCCTGTTCGAACTGGACCTGCTGCGGGCGCTGGTGATGGTGGCCGACTGCGGCAGCTTCACCACGGCGGCCACGCGCCTGCATTCGACGCAGTCCACGGTCAGCCAGAAGGTACGGCGGCTGGAGGAACTGGCCGGGCATCGCCTGCTCGAGCGCGGCCACCGCGATGTACACCCCACCGACGCCGGCCACACCCTGCTCGGCTATGCGCGGCGCATGCTCGACCTGAACGAGGAAATGGCACAGGCGCTGGCCGGCGCGACGGTGGAAACTGCGGTCCGCATCGGCGTACCCGAAGACTTCGTCAACCCGCAGACCACCCGCATGCTGGCCGCCTTCAGCCGCCGCCACCCGCAGGTGAAGCTGGAGATCAGCAGCGGCCTGAGCCGTGACCTGGCCCAGGGCTTCGACCACGGCGAGCTGGACCTGGTGCTGGTCAAGCAACGCCGCAACAGCCGCCAGGCGGTGCATTGCCGGCACGAGCCGATGCACTGGATCGACAGCCTGCGCAGCAGCTGCCTGCAGCAGGACCCGCTGCCGCTGGTCACCTTCCCGCCGCGAGGGCTGTACCGCGACGAGATGACCCACGCCGTGGAAGCGCTGGGCCTGCGCTGGCGCATTGCCTTCACCAGTTCGTCGCTGAGTGGCATCCAGGGCGCGGTGGCTGATGGCATCGGCGTCAGCCTGCTGCCGCGCCGCGCGGTCACGCGCGAGCACCGCATCATCGATGGCGAGCGCGGGCTGCCGGTGATCGACAACTACGAAATCGGTCTGCTGCATCGTGCCGATGCCGATGATGCGGTGCGGGCACTGGCCAGCGAGCTGTGGCGGCAGGTACAGCGCGAACCGGACTGACCACGATAGATCCACGCCACGCGTGGATGCCTTTCGCGCATTGATCATCGATATCTGATCAATCTTGCCGCACGGCGGGAATCATCGCCTCGTACAGTGCCCCCTGCTTCCGTGCTCCACGGCGCCTCGCCATGTCCGACCAACCCCCGACCCGATTCGATCCCCTGCCTGCAGCCCTGCAGACGCACCTGCAGCACCAGCGTGCACGGATCGCCTCACGCGTGGCCGCCAGCTTCCCGACGTTGCCGGTGCAATGGCCGCTGGCCGCCAGCACATTGCAGCGCGTGGTCGATGCCGAACTGATCGATCGTGACGACTGCGGCGGCTGGGAAGCGCTGGGCGTGGCGTTCGGTGACATTCTGGCCCAGCGCGTGCCGGGCCTGGCCTGGATGCAGGTCACCGATGCCTGGGGCATCGATGCGGTGCTGCGCTATGCCGACAGCAGCCTGCAGATCGGCGCCAGCACCCTGCTGCTCAAGCGCGTGGAGCAGGGCGAGGTCATCGACATCGCCCATCTGCTGGCGTGGCTGGAAGAATTCGTCGCTACCGGCGCCGACGATTACGCCTGAAAGCCGCCGGGCATGGCTCGGTGCTACAGAGGTTGGCGCGGCCTGGATCTACAGCCAGCGGCCGTCCACCACCACGCGTCGCTCCACCGGCACTGCGGCCACGGCCGCCGGACCGTGATCGGCGCGCACCGCCACGAAGGTGGCCGGCAGGCCTTCGGCAATGCCGTGCTGCGGCAGCCCGATCACCTGCGCGGCGTGGGTGGTGACCATGTCCAGCGCCAGCATCAGGTCGGCATCGGTGTAGAAGCCCGAGCGGTAGCCCAGCAGCATCGCCCGCTGCAGCAGATCGCCGTTGCCGTACGGCCACCAGCAGTCACGGATGTTGTCATTGCCAGCGAACACGCGCACGCCGGCATCATGCAGCGCACGCAGCGGCGGGAACGGATGATCCCCCGGCGCGTTGCTCATGATCGCTACGCCCGCCGTCGCCAGCGCCTCGCCCACCTGCACCGCGCGCGCCAGCGGCACTTCGCCCAGCGAGTAGGCATGACTGACCGCCACCCGCCCCTGCAGGCCAGCGGCCCGGGTCCGCGCGGCAATGCGCAGCAACTGGGCCAGTCCGGTTTCGCCGGGCTCGTGCAGGTGGATGTCCAGGCGCACGCCATAGCGCTCGGCCAGGCCGAACAGCAGTGCCAGTTGGCCTTCGGCATCGCCATCCAGCGTGGTCGGGTCGATGCCTCCCAGCACCTCCACGCCCGCTGCAAGGGCCTGCTCAAGCACGGCGGCGGTACCCGGACAGGACATCACCCCGGCCTGCGGGAACGCTACCAGCTGGATGCGCATGAGGCCGGCACAGCGGAGCGAGGCCTCGCGTACCGCCTCGAGATGACGCAGGCCCGTGCTGCCGTCGATGTCGACGTGGCAGCGCATGGCCACCGTGCCGAAGCGGCTGCACTGGCGGATCAATGCCTCGGCACGGTCCACCATCGGCGCGGCACCCGCTACCGCGGCCTTCTCCACCGCCAGCCGCTCACGCAGGCTGTTCACCGGCTGATGCGGGTGCCAGCGGTCTCCGACAAAACTCTTGTCCAGATGGATGTGGCCGTCGACCAGCCCGGGCAGGACCGCGAAGCCCTGCAGGTCGACGCATTCCGCCCCGTCGGCCGGCGAGGCCTCGCCATTGAGGCCGCTGATGCGGCCATCACGGATATGGAAATGCAGCGGCGCACCGTTGCGGTCGACACCGCCATGGACGAACTGGAGGGTCATCGGGAACTCCTGGAATGCCAAGACTGCCGCCATCGTGCGCCCCGCTGCACCCATCGACCAACGAAATATCTGGATGGCACGCATTCACCAGGACGATGATTGCGCCTGCGACAACCGGTCGCAGCCACGCCGTGCACACCCCTGAACAGGTAACATAGGCGCCTGTTTCCGTTGTGATGCCGCATGGGCCCGTCCGACCGCCACGATCGTCTCCGCCGCTGGCAGGCCGCATCCCTGCTTGCCGCCGCCCCGATCGCCAGCCTGTCCGCCACTGATGCTGCGGCCGCTGCACCGCTGCAGTCGCCGCCGGGCCAGCAGCGCATCGCACCGGCTGCACTGGTCGAGCGCCTGCACCAGCGCGTGCTGTCCGGGCAGAGCGCCACCGCCACGCTGGAACACTGGTGCGCCGAACATGGGCTGGCCGAACAAGCCCGGGTGCGCGCGGTGCGCGTGCACGGCCAGGACAAGCCTGCCCCCGCCGACGTTCTGCAGGCGCTGGGCGCGACGCCGGGTACCGAACTGCGCTATCGCCGCGTACAGCTGGTCTGCGGCAGCCGCGTGCTGTCCGAGGCCGACAACTGGTACCTGCCTGGCCACCTCAGCCCGGCCATGAACCAGGTGCTGGACAGCACCGACGAACCGTTCGGTCGCGTGGTCGGCCCGCTCGGTTTCCAGCGCCAGACCCTGGCTGACCAGACGTTCTGGCCGCCGCGGGGCGAAGGCGATCACGGCGTGATCCTCGAGGTGCGTGCCTTGTTGCGCGACCGCCAGCAGCAGCCTTTCAGCTACGTCATCGAGTCGTACCTGCAACAGGCGCTGCCCTAGGCGACCGCGCGCGCCATCACCGCGGTGTCTAGACAGCAGAAGGCCCGGCATTGCCGGGCCTTCTGTCTGCCCGCCCGGTCAGCGGAACCGGTAGTCCAGCTGCAGCCAGTATTGGCGGCCATACGGGTCGTAGTTGCCGACCGGGTAGAACGGCCAGCCGCCCCCGTTCCTGTCTGCCGGCGGGCGGCTGTCACGCAGGTTGTTGACGATCACGCCCACCGACAGGTTCTCGCCGAACTGGCGGAACACGCTGGCGTTGTAGGTCATGTACGGCGCGATGCGGCCACTGCCATCGGTCTTCGGCAGTGAACCGAAACGATTGCCGTACAGCGTGGTGGTCCAGTCACCCTGGTTCCAGGTGATGCTGCCATTGGCCTTGCTGCGCCACTGGTAATCATCCAGCGAATTGCGGATGTCACGCTCCGGATCATCGGAGAACTGCCGGTACTTGTGCTCCAGCACCACGGTGTAGGCCAGGCGCGTGGTGAAGCGGCCATAGCGGCCGGCATCGAAACGCCAGTTGCCCTTCAGGTCCAGGCCGCGCACCGATTCGGAGGCCGCGTTGATCGGATTGATCAGCACGCGGGTCACCTGGTCCGGCTGCACCGTGGCGTTGGACGGATTGCGGATCACCCGCGACAGTGCGTCCTGGCACAGCGGTGAACCGATATCGCGCGCTTCGCCGCCCAGCGTGCGGCCCAGGCGGCAATCGGCCTCGTCACGCAGGATACGGCTGGTATCGAGGCTGGTCACCTCGTTGTCGATGCGGATGTCGTAGTAGTCGGCGCTGAAATCCAGCCCGGACAGCGGCGACCAGACCACGCCGAAGCCGTACGACTTTGCGGTTTCCGGCTGCAACTGTGCGTTGGCGCGGTTGCTGTAGTCGATCGACAGGCCGTTGTAGTCGCAGTTGTCGTACGACTGGCCTGCAGTACGGCAGCGCCAGTAATCGGTCATGCCCGGGTTGTAGCCGCGGGTCTCGGTGGCGAACACGTAGTTCATGTCCGGCGCACGGAAGCTGGTCGCGGCAGAGCCGCGGATCAACAGGCTCTCGATCGGGCGGAACTCGACGCCGAAGCTCCAGGTCGCCTTGCCGATGTGCTCGCCGCCTGCGCGGTACTGGTCGTAGCGGCCGGCCAGCGTGGTGGTCAGCGATTGCAGCAACGGCAACTGCAGTTCAACGCCGGCCGCATAGCGATCGCGATCACCGCCGGCACCGATACCGGCGCTGGTGTTCCAGAACTCGCCGGTGCCCAGCCGCGGGTCCGGGCGGTTGCGGTAGCCCTGGCTGCCGGCCTCGACCACTGCGGCCAGCGCAGCATCGCCGCCCGGCAGTGCGAACAGGCGGCCATTGACACTGGCACTGAAGGTCTGCAGCCACGCCGCGTTGCGACTTTCCTGATAGTCGGACAGGCCCGCATACTCGTTCGGAGTCAAAGGCTTGAACAGGCGCACCGGGTCCGGCGCATAGACCTCCACGCCATTGCGCACGCCCAGCTTCGGGCCCAGCAGGTACTCGTTGATGCCGGCCAGCAGCACCGGGCGACGGGTTCGGTTCTCGTAGCGCGACCGGCTGTAGACCGCCTCGTAGTCCCAGCCGCTGTCGCCGATCTGGCCGCGTGCGCCCACGTTGAACGACCACGAGTTCTCCAGGAACCGATTGGCATTGCGCGGCAGGCCACCGATTTCTTCCGGCGCGAAGCGGCGGTACCAGCTCTCCAGGCTTCCGCTGTTCTGGTTGTAGAAGTAGTTGCGTGAGGACGTCCAGGTCGGCGCGCGCGTGTTGTTGTAGATGCGCGCGCTGCCCACGGCGACATCGGCGAACAGGTCGGTGGTGTCGTTGACGTGGAAGGTCAACAGGCCATAGCCATTGAGGTTGCGCTTCTGGGTCTGCACGGTCCAGTAGCTGGCGGCGGCCTCGTTGCTGCCGCAGTACCAGCCCTGGCGCGGGTTGTTGGCACGGAACACGCTGCCGCCATAAATGCCCGACGCTGCGTCGCAGCCGCTCACGCCCGGATCGATGTTGCGGCCGGTGGCAGCATTGCGGCGATAGGCGATCGCGGTCGCCTGCGGCGCCTTGCCGGCCGGATCATCGTCCAGTGAATCCATGAAGTCGCGTTGGCGCGCGTGGATCGCCTTGCGCACGTCGAACTCGAAGCCGAACAGCGCATCCCAACGCTCGCCGGAACTGCCACCGACCACCTGCGCGCGCTGGTTGTCCCCCCCGCCCTGCTGGGTGCCGCCGGCGCGCACGTTCACGTCCACGCCTTCAAAGCGGTCCTTGAGGATGATGTTGACCACGCCGGCGATGGCATCGGAGCCATACACCGCCGACGCACCCGCGGCGAGCACCTCGATGCGCTCGATCAGGGCGCTGGGAATGTTGGCGAGGTTGACCACGTTCACCGAGCCCTCGTAGGCCAGCGGGTAGTCGGCCTGGCGGCGGCCGTTGACCAGCACCAGCGTGCGGTTCGGACCCAGTCCACGCAGGTTGATGGTGTTGGCGGCCGGCGTGAACGTATTGCCGAAGTCCTCGCCCTGCACGTTGCCGGTGTTCTCGGTCAGCGCGCTCAGCGCGTCGAAGGCATTGCGGTAGCCCTGCGCATCGATCTGCTCGCGGCTGATCACCGTCACTGGCGAGGGCCCCTCGACACTGGCACGGGGAATGCGCGAGCCGGTGACCTTCACTTCCTGCAATGTGGTGGGTGCGCTTTCCTGCGCGAAGGCCGGCAGCGAGACCAGCATCAGGGACGACAGCGCGAGCACCAGCGGACGCGGGCGCAACGCCTTGTGGGAGGCGGACATGGGCTTCCTGGGGGAGTGGGCGGGTGGTACGGGGGAGCCGTGGCCTGTGCGGCACATAACGATCCCGTAACGAAAGTGTCCTGAATGGGTGGTTTCAACGGAAATGACCAGCCCTGATGGGCTTATGCCTGAACCGAATCAGACGGACCCACGGCACCGCCACACTTTTGCAATGAATTGCATGGTCTGGCGCGCTTCCGATACGCATCGTGCATGGATGACCAACCGCGCCACCTACACTCACCTCGCCCCGCTGCGCCCCGTCCTGCGTCGCCACCTGCTGCACCTCCAGGCAACGCCCATCACCCTGCGTTCCTTCCAGCGCACCGATCTGCCGCGCTGGCGCACCTTCGACGACCGTCGCCAGCGCGGCCAACGGCCTTCCTACGGCATTGATGAAGAGGCCCGCTTCCTCGCCAGCGTCCATCGTTCACGCCTACAGGAAGACAACGATCTACTGGTACTGGGCGTGTTCGACGACGCGCAGGGCATCCTGCACGACCAACTGCATGTCCGCCTGCAGTCACTGCATTCGCGCTGCGCAGAACTGCAGTCGCTGCAGCACCGCAACGCCCATCCACAGGCCGCACTGCGCGCGCTGTGCCCGTTCCTGTTCGACAATGTCGGCCTGCATCGCATCTTCGTACTGCTGCCACCGGGTTGCACCACCCCTTTCGCCCAGGCACTGCAGGCCCTGGGCTTCATGCGTGAAGGCATCCTGCGCGACTTCCACCTGGACGCCGAGGGATGGCATGACCGCCAGTTGCTGGCGCTTACCGCGCCAGCGTGGCACAGCCACCTGCAGCGGATCGGCTAGCGCACCCGCTCCAGTGCCGCACCCGCGCCGGTCAGCACCGTGCAGGCGTGATCCTGCAGTTCTTCGCCGCTGGCATCGTTGCCGCTGGCGGCATCCACGCGGGTGGCCAGCAGGATGAAGCCGGGGCCACCCTGCACGTCATCGCGTCCGGCCACCACCAGGCTCCACTGGCCCACATCGCCTACGCCGCTCAGGCCATAGGCCAGCAGGTTGAGCGGATTGGCGGTCATTTCCGCACCGGGCAACAGATAGGCCTGGTACTGATGCCCGCGCAGAAGCACCGGCAACGGTGACCAGCGTGGCCCCAGGGCGCCGGCGTGTGCATCCAGGGCCTGCAGCACGTCCGTGCGCAGGCAATCGACATGGATATGCAACTGGTGCTGCGACCGTCCGTGCGGTGAATTCAGCGCCAGGCTGGCTACGTTGCGCGGTAATGGCTGGCCCAGGGCCTGTTCGGTGTGCGCGCGCGCCTGCCAGGCGGCCGCGAAATAGTTGGGCGCCCCACGCTGGTAAAGACCGCGGTTCTCGATGCCACTTACCTTGTCCAGCGGCATCAGCAGGAACTGGTAGTCACCGTGTGCATCCTTGACCAGCACGTCACGGCGGCCGGCCGCCGTCTCCACCCGCAGGCAGCTGCCGCGCGGGCCGTCAGCTGCCTGGCAGTCACGCTCGATCAGGCGCCACAGCGCATCGGAATGGACGGGCGGCGGAGGCGGCGCGCTCGCACAGGCGGACAACAGCAGCAGGGGCGACAGCAGCAACGAGCGCAGGGACACGGCGGCGACTCACGGAACAGGCACGGCAGGCGGCGCCGCACTGCATTCTAGCCAGCGCGGTGCTGCAATCAGTAGGTGCCGAACGGCACTTCAACCACGACCGGAGCCACGCCCTCGCCCGCCTGCAGGGTGTAGCGGTCCAGTGCGCCATCATCTTCGGCGTGCGGCTGGCGCTGGAAATGCAGGGGATAACGGTCATCACCCAGGCGCACGGCGCTGCCATCGGCCTCCAGCGCGGCACCTTCGGGAATCAGCAGCCCCCCAGGTCGCTGTAGGCCCCCGGCACATCGGTGAAACCATAGTCAGCCAGTTCATCCACGCGCTGCATCGCATAGACGTGCGGCAGGTAGGGGCGTGCCGGGCTGCGGCCATTGCTGAGGTCGGTCACCCAGGCCTGTGGCAGGTGGTATTGCTCGCGCAGTGCGGCCACGCCCAGCGACGGGCTGGCCACCTGCAGGCAGCACACCGCGCGCTTGCCCTCACGATCGACAATGGCGAATCGATCGCCGCGGGTGGCGGCCTGCGGCAGCATCGCGAACGCCAGGTTGCGCTGGGCGGGTGCGTAGCCTGCCTCGGTCTGCAGGTTGCGCCAGGCACCGAACACCGGCGCTTCCGCAGCGGCGTCCGGCGTCGGCTCGATGGCAGAGGCGGCAAACGCCACGCCCAGCACCGACACTGCCAGTACTCTTCTCGCCCTGCGCTTGTCGCGCAAACTGCCTGCCGTCATAGCGTATCCAACACCTGCACCGGAATGGCCCGGCCTGCCCGCTGGCGTGCTGCCAGCCATCCCTCCCACTATGCAATGACCACGCTGTGCCGGCAATGACCGGAGTGCTGACGCCTTTCGCGCGACGGGTGCTATCGTTCCGCCATCTTCCCTGCGCAGGAGCGCTCGCATGTCCGCCTTCCGTCTGTCCCTGTTACTGCCTGCGTCGGCCCTGCTGCTGTCGGCCTGCGTCAGCACCCCTGGCCCGCAGGTCAAGGGTACCGGCCACTGCGATGCCAGCCAGCTGGGCTGGGCAATCGGCCAGCCGGCCAACGAACCCAACATCCGCCGCCTGTCCAGCGAGAGCGGCGCCGGCCTGGTCAACCCGATCGGCCCCAGCACCATCACCACGAAGGACATCCGCCAGGATCGCCTGCGCGTGTACGTGGACAAGGACAACATCATCACCGCTACCCGTTGCGAGTAAGCGCCGCCTTAGTTTTTGTAGAGCCGAGCCCACGCTCGGCTGCTCTGCGGTCGGGCCATGCGAGAACCCGAGTCGAGCATGGCTCGGCTCTCTAGGGCTCAGGGTTCGGTATACCCCGCGCAGTCCGGCAGCGCCTGGTCGGGGTGGAACACCCCATCATTGAAGCGGAACAGCCGCGTGTAGCTGCATGCCGGGTCCTGCTCGGTGCGCAGGTCCTTCTTCTTCAGCGGGCCCTTGGCCAGCGAATCCTCGAAACGCGAAACGCCCGCCGGAAAGCGGGTTGCCACCGTCTGGTAGCGCAGCACCGGCATGCCCTCGGCCACCGGATCCAGCCCGAGCCTGGCCGAGAACCCGTATTCGTCGTGGCAGGCGCCTGCGCGCTGCTTCATGTCCTGCTCGCTGAAACACGCACGGATCATCGCATTGCCCAGCCATGGCACCGTCAGCACGTCGTCGTCCACCTGGATGTCGTCCTGCAGGTGGCGCACGCGTGCCAACTGCAGCGTGGACGCGTCGGCACCTCCACCGGAGTACATGGTGTTGAACTTGACGATGCCGCCTACCAGCACATTCTGGTGGGCGCGCTGCTGCGGGTCGGTCACCGGCTCATCGCTGCCGATACCCGGAGCCAGACGCACGATCCACGGCCACAGCGACAGCTCGCTTTCCTGCGGCACGTCGATGCTGACGTGGTAGGTATGCGCTTCGCTTTCGCCGGCCACCCGTTCAGAGACTTCCAGCGTCGTTGGCCGATCACCGTCCTCGGCCACCGGTTGCACACGCACGCACCAGACACGATCAAGCGTGCAGTACTGCGTGCGTACTTCGCCCTGCCCGCCCTGTTCCAGCACCTGCCCCAGCGGTTCCATCACGTTGCCGGCGGCATCGCGCTGCTGCGGCAGGATAGAAGACTGCGCCAGCACCAGCAGCGGGGTCGCCAGCAATGCAGCGCACAGGGCGGCGCGGACGGGAATGGAAGGCATGGGCGGCTCCTGTGGCTGGGATTCCGATGGTAACCGTTACCCGGACGGCGGCGGACCTGCCCGGCATCGCCCTTGTAGCGTCGAGCCACGCTCGACTGCCCTGTCCGTCCTCAATGCCCACTGCAATCGCAGCTGCCCCACCCCTTCGCCTTCGACGTCTGGCCAATACCCGGGTTGAAGGTATTGCTCGGGTCCAGCTGCCGGTAGAAACCTGCCAACGCCGGCTTGGCCGGGTACAGGTGGCCGACGTTGTGCTCGGCCGGATACTCGGCGCCACGCTGGTCCAGCAGCGCCCACATCGCATGCTCGATCGCCACCGGGTCTTCGCCCTTGCGCGCGATGTAGTCCTGGTGGAACACGTGGCACAGGAAGTGGCCGTAGTACAGCTTGTGCAGCAGGCGGCCGTCGATATCGGCCGGCAACTGCTCGAACCAATCCGTATCGTCGCGGCGCAATGCGATATCCAGCGCGACGATGTCCTGCACCTGCTCACGATGCACTTCACGATAGCGGACTGCCGCACCGGCCACCGCGAAGCGATGCAGGAACGCCTTGCGTCCCTCCTCGGCCGTGCAGTGGAAATAGCCGCCTTCGTGCCCGGCGAAGAACCCGCGCAACCAGGCCTCGGTTTCCGCAGCGTCCTGGGCAGAGACCTTCAGCAACAGGTGATGCTCGTAGCGTTGCCGGAACTCGCCCATGCGCTTTGGCAGGTGCGAGGGCAGCAGGCCGGTCAGCACCTGCATCACCCGGTCGGTCACCCCGCGCAGGCCCAGCCGTTCGAACCAGCCATCAACGCGGCTCTTCAATGCGAACGCCGCGGGCACACGGGAGGTACCGAGGCGATCGATCAGCAGGAAGCTGTCCTTGCCGTAGCGCTCGCCGATGTCATAGGCATCGCGGTGAATGTACTCGCCCGCGATCGGCAGGCGCTCGAAGCCGGTCAGCAGCTGGCGACGGATCGCGGTGAGGCTGTCGGTGCGATTGCTGCCGATATAGAAGACCTCGGCAGCCTCCTTCTCGAAGGTGTCCAGGCGCACCGCGAACACTGCCAGCTTGCCGGCAGATCCCGCTGCCTCGAAGTGGCGGCTGGGATCCGCATTGAAGCGTGCGGGAGTATCGGCACCGACTTTGCGTACTTCCTCGGCATAGCGTGGATCGGAAGCCGCACGGCCGTCGCCATCGCCCACGTCGGCGGCCGTGTAGTCACCGGCCTGCAGGCGCTGCAGGATCTGCTCGGGCGTATCACCCAGCGCGATGCCCAGATGGTTGACCAGCTGCAACTGGCCCTGCGCATCGACCTGCGCATACAGCGCCAGCTCGGTGTAGGCCGGGCCACGTCGCACCAGCGCGCCACCGGAGTTGTTGCAGATGCCGCCCAGCACCGAGGCACCGATGCAGGACGAGCCGATCACCGAATGCGGTTCGCGACCCAGCGGGGCCAGCGTCTGCTCCAGGCGGTCCAGCGTGGCACCGGGCAGGCACAGCACCTGGCGGCCTTCGTTCAACAACTGGATGCCGGTCAGGCGCAGCGTGTTGACCAGCACGATCGGCCGGCCATAGTCATCGCCGTCCGGGGTCGAGCCGCCGGTCAGGCCGGTGTTGGCCGCCTGCAGGATGATCGCCGCGCCGCCCTGCACCGCTGCCTGCAGCACGCGCCACAGTTCCAGCAGCGTCCCCGGGCGCACCACCGCCAGCACTGGGCCATCGCCGAAACGGTAGCCGCGGCGGAAGCGGCGCGTAGCCTTGTCGCCGGTCATTACATGGCGATTGCCGACCGCATCGCGCAACTGTGCCAGCACGGCGTCGTGGCCGCTCATGGCAGGCTGACCAGCGAGTCGCGGCCGATGTCGGCGATGCGGCGCGCACCGGTCAGGGTCATCGCCACGCGCATTTCCTTGGCGATCAGGTCCAGCAGGTTGGCCACGCCGGCCTCGCCCTGCGCGGCCAGCGCATAGATGAAGGCGCGGCCCAGCAGCACGGTATCGGCCCCCAGCGCCAACATGCGCACCACGTCCAGGCCAGTGCGGATGCCGGAATCGGCGAGGATCTTCAGGTCGCCCTGCACCGCATCGGCGATGGCCGGCAACGCACGTGCGGTGGACAGCACGCCGTCCAGCTGGCGGCCACCGTGATTGGAGACCACGATGCCATCGGCACCGAACTTCACCGCATCACGCGCGTCATCCGGGTCGAGGATGCCCTTGATCACCATCGGGCCCTTCCAGAATTCGCGGATCCACTCCAGGTCCTTCCACGAAATGGAGGGATCGAAGTTGCTGCCCAGCCAACCGATGTAATCCTCCAGCCCGGTCGGGTTGCCGCGGTAGGTGGAGATGTTGCCGAGGTCATGCGGGCGGCCGAACAGGCCCACGTCCCACGCCCAGTGCGGATGGGTGATGGCCTGGCCGATACGGCGCAGCGAGGCATTCGGGCCGCTCATGCCCGAGTGTGCATCGCGGTAGCGCGCGCCCGGCACCGGCATGTCCACGGTGAACACCAGCGTGGTCACGCCGGCGGCCTGCGCCCGCTCCAGCGCGTTGCGCATGAAGCCACGGTCACGCAGCACGTACAGCTGGAACCACATCGGCCGCTGGATGGCCGGTGCCACTTCCTCGATCGGGCACACCGACACCGTGGACAGGGTGAACGGGATGCCGCGGCTGTCGGCCGCGCGCGCCGCCTGTACCTCGCCGCGCCGCGCATACATTCCGGTCAGGCCGACCGGCGCGAGCGCCACCGGCATCGCCAGTTTTTCGCCGAACAGCTGGGTTTCCAGGCTCAGGTCGGACATGTTGCGCAGGATGCGCTGGCGCAGCGCGATGTCGGACAGGTCGGAAACGTTGCGCTTCAGCGTGTGCTCGGCATACGCGCCGCCATCGATGTAGTGGAACAGGAACGGCGGCAGCCGGCGTTCGGCAGCAGCACGGTAATCGGTGGAGGCGGAGATGATCATGGGGTCAACCGTGGGGGGAAGGCAGGCGCGAGGCCCGCGCACGCCGGGCTTCGTTGTCATCGAGGGTGCGCAGCGTGGTGTGCACGAACTCGAGGTGGGCATGCGCGGCGGCGCGCGCGCGTTCGGGGTCGCCGGCCAGCACCGCATCCATCATCTCGCGGTGCTGGTCGGACAGCGGCGAGAAGGTCCTCGCCGAGGTGTAGAGCTTTTCGCGGCTCTGCGAGATGTTGGTCTGCAGCAGTTCGAACAGCCCGCGCATCACCTGCAGCAGCACCAGGTTGTGCGAGGCCTCGGCGATGGACAGGTGGAAGGCCGCGTCGGCCTCCGCCTCGCCGGTGGGGTCGTCCTTGCCGTGCGCGTCCATCATGGTCTGGAAGGCCTGTGCGATGCGCGCGCGGTCCTCGTCGGTGGCACGCAGCGCCGCATGCCAGGCGGTGGCACCTTCCAGCGCGTGGCGGATCTCCAGCACGTCGAAGCGGTATTCCGGGTCGCCCTGGAACAGCGGCAGGTACGGCGCCAGCGGTTCATCCAGCGCCTGCCGCGCGCGTGCCGCAGGCTCGGCCACGTAGGTGCCGCCACCGACCCGTGCGGTCAACAGGCCCTGGCTGGCCAGCTGCGCGATGGCCTCGCGCAGCGCGGTGCGCGAGACCCCCAGCTGCACCGCCAGGGTGCGCTCGGCCGGCAGCCGGTCGCCCGGCCGCAGCTGTTGTTCCTGCACCAGGCCGCGCAGCTGCGCAGCCACCTTGTCCGAAATACGTTGCGTGCTCATGGCGCCATTGTGGCCCGAAGCGCGCAGCGGGTGGTCGGCCAGCCGCGCATGGCTCAGGGAATCATCCAGGTCAGCCAGTAAGCCTGGGCCAGGGTGATCAGGCCGACCATCGTGGTGAAGATCAGGCTGTGCTTGACCGTGAAGCGGAACAGATCCGACTCCTTGCCGGCCAGGCCGACCGCCGCGCAGGCAATGGCGATCGACTGCGGTGAGATCATCTTGCCGGTGACACCGCCGGTGGTGTTGGCCGCTACCAGCAGCACGTCGGACACGCCGATCTGCTGTGCGGTGGTGGCCTGCAGTGCCGAGAACAAGGCATTGGACGAGGTGTCCGAACCGGTCAGGAACACGCCCAGCCAGCCCAGGAACGGTGAGAAGAACGGGAACGCGTCGCCGGTATGCGCCAGCGCCAGGGCCAACGTGGCAGACAGTCCCGAGTAGTTGGCGATGAAGGCGAACGCCAGCACCATGCCAATCGAGTAGATCGGCATGCGCAGCTCACGCACGGTCTCGCCGAAGGTCTGCAGCGCCGAACGTGCAGGCATGCGCAGCACGATGATGGCAATCACCCCGGCCAGGATGATCGAGGTACCGGTGGCCGAGAACCAGTCGAACCTGTAGATGGCGTCATAGCTCAGCGGCGCATCCACGATCGGTGGCATCTTCTGCACCAGCTGGTCCAGGCCCGGCACTGGGATCTTCAGCACCCAGCCTTCCAGCGGACCGCCCGCCGCGAACAGCGACTTGAACGGCTTGATGCTCCACAGCGTGACCATCGCGGTGAGGATCAGGAACGGCGACCATGCCCTGGCGATCTGGCCGACGCTGTGGCGCGGTGCCTCCAGTGCCTGTGCGGCCGCCTCGGCGCTGGTTTCGGTGTCGAAACGGAAGATCCGCACCGGCTTCCAGCGGCGCAGGAACAGGGTCAGGCACACCAGCGACGCGAGCGACGCGGTGATGTCCGGTAGTTCCGGGCCGATGAAATTGGAGGTCAGGTACTGCGCGATGGCGAACGAACCACCCGCAACCAGCACCGCCGGCCAGGTCTCCTTGATACCGCGCCAACCATCCATGATCGCCATGATCCAGAACAGCACGATGATGGTCAGGAACGGCAACTGGCGGCCGGCCATCTGGCCGATCTCGAATGCGTCCAGGCCGGTGACCTGCCCGGCCACGATGATCGGAATGCCCATCGCGCCGAACGCTACCGGCGCGGTGTTGACGATCAGGCACAGGCCGGCGGCATACAGCGGCTTGAAGCCCAGCCCGACCAGCAACGCTGCGGTGATCGCCACCGGCGCACCGAAACCGGCCGCCCCTTCCAGGAAGGCGCCAAAAGCGAAGCCGACCATCAGCATCTGCAGGCGCTGATCTTCGGTCACCGAGAGGATCGAGGCCCGGATGATGTCGAACTGCCCGGTCTTGACCGAAACTTTGTAGAGGAACACCGCACCGATGATGATCCACGCGATGGGCCACAGGCCGTAGACGAAACCGAAGCCGGCCGCGCCCAGCGCCTGGGGCACCGGCATGCGGTAGAACAACAGGGCCACGCTGAGTGCGATGGCCACGGTGATCGTGCCGGCCAGCCAGCCCTTCATGCGCAGCACTGCCAGGGCAACGAAGAAGAACGCGATCGGCAGCAGCGCGATCAGGCTCGACAACCACAGGTTGCCGGCGGGGTCGTACAGGTGTTGCCAGGGCTGCATGAAGACTCTCGACTGGAAACGGAAGGAGCCCACCGCAGGCGGTGGGTCGCCGTGGCCGTCGATCATTGGTATTACCATTAATGATCGCGATCAGACCACTTGCAGCGGATTTAACCGCCTCTCCGACGAAGAGCCTATTAGACCATAGGGCTAGTCTTCATATTGGTCAGACCATTAGAGCCATTATGGTGCCGGCCGCTGGCCGACAACTCGACCTTCCCTACGAGATCCGTTTCTCCAACCGCCGCATCACCGCCAGCACCAGCACGCACAGCACGCTGACCCCGATCGCGATCACGTACTTGCTGATCCCCACCGCAATCCCGATCGCCGCCGCCATGATCAGCGAACTGGCCGTGGTCAAGCCGCTGACCTGGTCCTCGCGTGAGCCGCGCAGAATGGTGCCAGCGGCCACGAAGCCGACACAGGCCACCACCGCTTCGATCAGGCGCACCGGATCAACCTGCAGCAGATCGCGGTAACGCTCCTGCTGGAAATGCTCGGCCACCGAGTCGCCGAGACCGACGATCAATGCCGCCGCTCCGGCAATGAGCATGTGCGTACGCAGGCCGGCGGCGTGCTTGCCCATTTCCCGCTCGACACCGAGCACACCGCCGAACAGCATCGCTGCGGCTACGCGCAGCAGGATCGAGACATCCTGGGTGAGTTCCATGGGCAGGCTCCGGGTATTTCCCCGAGCGTCGCGTGGCATGCGTGGCACAGAGGTGAAGACCACCCCACAGTGCGTTCACCCGGTAGCGCCGGGCGATGCCCGGCGACGCCGCAACCCGCGTTCAGCGCATCACTGCGCGAGGTAGCCACCATCGATGGCGTAGTACGTGCCGGTCGCGAACGAGGCATCGTCGCTGGCCAGCCAGGCTACCAATGCGGCCACTTCCTCCGGCGTACCCAGCCGCTTCAACGCGTGCCGCCCTTCCAGCGTGGCGCGCACCTTCGGGTCCATCTTCTCCAGCAGCGGTGTGCTGATGAAGCCCGGGCCGACCGCGTTGACACGAATGCCGTCGGCCGCATGCTCCCAGGCGGCGGTCTGGGTCAGCCCGACCACGCCGTGCTTGGCCGCCACGTACGCAGTGGAACCGGCATAGCCCACCTGGCCCAGGATCGAGGCCATGTTGATGATGCTGCCGCCCGTGCCGGCCGCGCGCATGGCCTGGATCTGCGCACGCTGGCACAGGAACACGCTGGTGAGGTTGACATCGATCACGCGCTGCCAGCCATCAATCGGATAGTCGCCGCTGCTGGCCGCCGGCCCGCTGATGCCGGCGTTGTTGACCGCCACGTGCAGGCCGTCGAGTTCCTTGATCGTGCGCTGCACCGCTGCCTCCACCGCCGCGTCGTCGGTGACGTCCAGCGCGATGCCGATGGCCTGTGTGCCGGTGCTGCGCAACTGCGCCACGGTGGCATCCACTGCATCCTGCTTGAGGTCCCAGACCGAGATACGGGCACCGGATGTGGCCAGTGTCTGGGCCACGGCCAGGCCGATGCCCGACACGCCGCCGGTCACGATCGCGGTCTTGCCGGTCAACTGGTAATCAATCATCTTCATTCTCCATCGGTGGGGGTATCAAAGTGGCCTGCAACAGCCAACCCACCCACCCTACGCGCACGCCCGTGATGGTCGGGCTGACATCGCATCTCCAGATCGTTCCAGCCATGAAACCTCAACCGCAGTTTATGTATGGAACTACGTACGGATATGCGTGCAAAACGCCGGCGTATGTTCTTCGGCATTTTCACTTTGGCCGTAATCGCCAATCGTTTTGACCTTATCGAAGTCAAAAGCGCGCGAATCGCGGCGACAATGGGAAACGCTTCCAGATTCTTCGACACATTCAATTCAACCTGTGTTTGCGCAGAGCGATGTCCCGATATTTCACTTTTGCTGATTACCGCCAGTTCGGCGAACGCCATGGCTACGACTACCGGATCGAAGGGAGTGAACTTCGCGACGACCAATGGGCAGGGCGTGGCGACGTCCACGAACAGTCACTGCGCGGTGGCCTGGGCCTGATCGCCTCTGACGTGCACAACCGGTTCACCTACACGGCCACCGCTGTGCACGGTGCCGGCCTGACCATCCGCCTGATGCTTCAGGGCGAAGTGGATGTCCAGTTTCCTCGTCGCAAGGGGTTCACCCTGCGCGCCGGCACAGGCATGACCACCAGCCACCATGAACCTGTGTCGATGGCCGGGCTGCATCCCGGTGGCAGCCACCTGCGCGGGGTCAGCTTGAGCGTACCGGCCGATCTGGACGTGGACATGCTGCGCCTGCCGGCACTACAACGGGTCCTTCATTCCCCTCTGCAGTGCCGCCACTGGGCCATTCCGCATGCCTTGCTGCCGACGCTCGCCCAATTGTTCGACAGCCCCTGGCAGGACGACATCGATGCGCTGTGGCGCGAAGGCGTGGCCCTGCAGGTGTTGGCCGTCGGCCTGCAGGCCGAGGATATGCAGACCGAGCATATACGCACGCTGCGCGCCGGCCAGCGCGAGCGGCTGGAGCGAGTGCGCAGCTATCTGCATGACGACCCCAGCCATGCCCACAGCCTGATCGAACTGGCCCAGCTGGCCTGCATGAGCCCCAGCTCCTTGCGCCGCCATTTTGCCCAGCAATATGGAAGCTCGGTGTTCGACTACCTGCATGAGCAGCGCATGCGCCATGCCGAACAGGGCCTGCGCGAAAACGGATGGACCGTCGAGCAGGCTGCCGCCGCCAGCGGCTACCGCCACCCCAGCAACTTCGCCGCCGCGTTCCGCAAGCGCTTCGGCCTGGTCCCCAGCCGCTGGCGTACGGGCCCCTCGAAGGTCGGCTGAAAGCCTCTGCCCGGTAGGTGTCGACCTTGGTCGATCGGCATGCCATGGCCCAGCTTTGGTAGGTGTCGACCTTGGTCGACACGCTCCTGCGCCATCGCCGATGCCGGCCAGCGGCCGGCACTACCACACCCGCCTGAATCAACCTGCCATGACTCAGCCCCGGTAGGTGTCGACCTTGGTCGACACGCTCTCGCGCCATCGCCGATGCCGGCCAGCGACCGGCACTACCACGTGCTACCAGGCACGGCCCGGCGTCACCCTGCGGGCCTCAATACACCGGTAGATCGATGTAGCTGGCCTGCGCCGCGCTGTGCCACACGCGCTGCGTGGCCTTCTGGTAATCGCCCGGCTTGGCCAGGTAGATGTTCGGCACGTAGGTCTGCGGGTTGCGGTCGTACAACGGGAACAGGCTGGACTGCACCTGCACCATCACCCGGTGGCCCTTCTGGAACGTGTGGTTGGCGTTGGGCAGGTCAAAACGGTACGGCAGCACCTGGTTGGCGGGCAGCGGCTTCGGATCGCTGAAGCTCTCGCGGTAGCGGCCACGGAAGATCGCCAGCGACACCGGCAACTCATAGCCCCCCATTTCCGGCGTCGACGCTTCCTGGTCCGGATACACGTCGATCAGCTTCACCACCCAGTCGCTGTCGGTGCCGCTGGTCGAGGCCTGCAGGTGCACCACCGGCGCGCCGCCGATGCGCAGCGGCGCGGTCAGCGGTTCGGTGATGAAGGTCAGCACGTCCGGGCGACCATCGACAAAGCGCTGGTCCTTGACCAGCCAGGTGGTCCACATGTCGCGGTCACCGAAGCGCACCGGGCGCGGCACGAACGGCACCGGCTTGGCCGGGTCGGACACGTATTCCTCGAAATCACCCTCGCCCGCCGCCGGTGCCTGGAACGCCAGCTTGCCGCCGGCGCGCAGGTACAGCGGCTTGCTGCTGGCGGCACACCCCTTGTCGCAGCTGCGCGGCCAACCCTTCAAGCGGTCCCAGTGGTTTTCGCCGGTGTTGTAGATCAGCACCGGTGGCGTATCGGCCTTCGGCGCGCCATCCACCAGGTACTGGTCGAAGAAGGGCTTGAGCACGTCGCGGCGGAACTGCAGCGCGGTATCGCCGTCGAACTTCAGCGCACCCAGTTCGCTGCCGCTGTAGTTCACCTGGCTGTGTCGCCACGGGCCCATCACCAGGTAATTGCGGTTGTTGCCGCTATCGCGTCCTTCCATCGCCTGATAGGCGTGGTTGGCACCCCACATGTCCTCCTGGTCCCACAGGCCCTGCAGCCACATGGTCGGCACCTTCAGCGGTGTCCTTGCCATCACCGCGTCCAGCGCCTGGCCCTGCCAGAAGCCGTCATAGGCCGGATGCTCGACCAGCTTCTTCCACCAGGTCAGCTGGTCCACGCCGGTGAAGCGCGCATAGTCACCGGCCGAACCGATGCGCAGGAAGGTGCTGTAGTCGTCGTAGCCGAGGCTGGGCAGCGGCGTACCCTTGCCGCGCTTCTCGGTCTGCATGGCGAAGTAGTTGAAGTTGACCTGGCGGAACGTACCGTAATTGAGCCAGTCGTCGCCCATCCAACCATCGACCATCGGGCTCTGTGGTGCGGCCACCTTCAGTGCCGGGTGCGGGTCGGTCAGCGCCATCACCACGGTGAAGCCCTCGTACGACGAGCCGAGCATGCCGACCTTGCCATTGCTCTCCGGCACGTTCTTCACCAACCAGTCGATGGTGTCCCAGGCGTCGGTGGAATGGTCGACCTGGGTGTTGTTCAATGGCCCGCGCAGCGGCCGGGTCATCACGTAATCGCCCTCGGAGCCATGCTTGCCGCGGATATCCTGGAACACGCGGATGTAGCCGCCGTCGACAAACACCTCGTCACCCTGCGGCAACAGGTCGCGCATGCGCGGCGAATCACTGCGGCTGGCGCGACCGGCAGCATCATAGGGGGTCCGGGTCAGCAGAATCGGCGCATTGTGGGCGCCCTTGGGCACCACGATCACCGTGTACAGCTTGGTGCCATCACGCATCGGCACCATCACCACGCGCTTGTCGTAGTCGCGACCGACATCCGGGGCAACGAACGGCTTGCCGCTGATATCCGGGGTCATCGGCGGGGTATCGGCGGCCAGCACGGTGCTGGACAGGCAAAGGGCAATGGCTACAGCGACGGCACGCACACGCATGGACAACCCCTCCCGGCAGGAAAGCCCCAAGCCTACTCCTGCCTGGCGCCGTGAAGTGTGCGCAGGCTTTGCATTCTTCGGTGGATGCGGGCAGGACTGATGGCACATGTGCCTGCGGTGCCGCTGCGCTCGTCGGCGAAAGGTAGTGCCGGCCGCTGGCCGGCAGCCGCGTAACGCGCCCCAGGATCATGAAGTTGCCGGCCAGCGGCCGGCACTACCCGATCAGGCTGCCGTTACTTCATGCAACGCCAGCCAACGCCAACGGCCGTCTTCCTGCCGCAGCACGGCCAGTGCTTCACGCCAGGCCATCCCACCTTCAGCAACGCCCTGCCCTTCACGGTAGCGCAGCATTGCCAACGGTGCCGGCACCGCAATGAACTGCAGGGCATCGATTTCGATACACAGGCCCGGGCGGGCACCGTGGCCGCCAGCGAACATGCCGGCCAGTGCTTCGCGGTCCAGGCGCTGCCCAGCAATACCGACCATGCTGAAGTCGGTGCAGAAATGATCCATCAGCGCATCCAGCGTACTGGCGGCTGCTTCCGCACGGAACCAGGCCTGCAGCTTGGCGATCAGATCATGGAACTCGTTCTCTGCGGTCATCGTCATTGCATTGTCTCGGGTTGGGAAAGAGAGATCGATTGCGAACGGCGCAGCAGCGCCATCGGCAGCAGCGTCATTGCAGCGGCCAAACCCAGCGCCACGCTGGTGGCGCGTGCCGGCAGCCATTGCATGGCCAATGCCAGCAGCAGTGCGATGGCGGCGGTGCCGAGGCAGAAGCTGAGCTGGCGGTTGAGGTTCCAGAGTGCACTGGCATCGCCCAACGCCTCACCTTCCACGCCATGGAAGGCCAGCGTCTGCGCGGTGCTGCTGCACAGGCTGCCGCCGGCGCCCATCAACGCGAACAACAATCCGGCCAGCACGAAGGCCGGCTGCGGCAGCAGCGCCATCAACAACAGGCCGCTGGCCTGCAGGAGCATGCCGGCGCGCAGTACCGCGGCCGGACCGAAGCGAGCCAGCAGGCGCTTGCTGGCCATGATCGCGATGGCCGCAGCCAGCGCCCAGGGCAGCATCAGCGCGCCGATGCGTGCCGCGCTGTAACCGGCGTGGTGCAATTGCAGGGTACTGACCAGTTGGCTGCCGATGAACACACCGGGTACGGCGAGATACACCAGCATCGCCAGCCGCAGCCCGCGATGGGACAGCAACGACCAGCGCAGCAGTGGCTGCGCCTGCCGACGTGCATGCCGCAGGTGCGTCGCCGCCAGCAACAGCGCGGCCAGCAGCAACACGGCACCTGCACCGCGATGTCCCGATTCGCCCAGCCAGGTCAGCGCCAGCAGCAGCGCGCCCAGCGCCAGCATCGCGGTGGACAGGGCATAGGCCTGCAGGCGCGGCGCACTGCGCGCGCAGTCGGCCGGCATCCAGGCCAGCACCAGACCGATGGCCACCACCGCCAATGGCAGGCTGGCCCAGAGCACGCCGCGCCAGGACAGCCACTGCACCAGCAGCCCGCCCAGTGCCGGTGCCAGGGCCGGCACCAGAAGCGCCACCAGCAGGATGCGACGGGTCAGCGCGCCACGTTGCCCGGCCGTGCATTGCCGGTACGCCGCGGCTTGTGCCACGGGAATCAGCAGACCGCCGGCCAACCCCTGCAGCAGGCGCCATCCGAGCAGCCAGCCGATCCCCGATGCGGAACCTGCCAGCGCAGCGGCAACCGCGTACAACAGCAACGCCACCAGCAGCAAGCGACGCTCGCCACAGCGCGCGGCCAGCCACGGCGCCAGCGGAATCACCACGCTCAGGCCCAGCATGTACGCCGTGCCGACCCAGGCCAGGGTGCTGACGTCGGCGTGCAGCTCCGCTGCCAATGCCGGATAGGCCACCGTGGCGATGAACATGTTGACCAGATCCAGGGCGAATACCAGCAGGAAAATCGCCTCATGGCGCAGGCGGGGGGACGGCATCGGCGGCGCTCCAACAGAGAAGCCATCAGCATGCCGCCCGGGGGGTTGTTGGAAAAACACGACATCACCTGCGACACTGTCAAAACTGTTTTGACAATGAATCGCCATGGTCAGCCTCGATCGCTTCGATATTTTCCGTGCCGTGGTCGAAGCCGGCAGCCTGACCGCTGCGGCCGATCGGCTCGGCCTCAGCCGCGCGGTGGTCAGCTTCAACCTGAAGCGGCTGGAGCAGGAGCTGGGCGTGACCCTGCTGTTGCGCAGCACCCGCCACTTGGCCCTGACCGAGGCCGGCGAGCAGTTCCTGCAACATTGCGTGCAGGCATTGGATGCTGCGCAGGCGGCGATCGATGCCGCGCGCCGCGACCAGCACCAGCTGCAGGGCGTGCTGCGCCTGACCACCACACCGGAGTACGCCCAGCTACGCCTGATTCCCGCGTTGGAGGCGTTCCGCGCGCAGCACCCGGCCCTGCAGCTGCACCTATCAACTTCTCCAGCGCCAGCGGACCTCATTCCCGAACGCTTCGACCTGGCGATCCGCCTCGGCCGCCTGCCGGATTCGGGCCTTCACGCCAGTGAACTGGAGCGCCACCCACTGTGCGCGGTGGCCGCTCCCTCGCTGCTGGCGCGTCTGCCCTCTGCCGAGGCTGCCGATGACCCGGCACAGCTGGGCACCCTGCCCCGCCTGGGCTATCCGCGCCTGGCCGATGTGCCGGTGATCGCGCCTGATGGCAGCGGCGCCCTGTTTGCCACCAACCCGGGCAACGCGGTGGTACGCGTGGATGGTGCCAGCAGCCTGCGCGCGTTCGCCCTGGCCGGCGCCGGGGTCACCGTGCTGCCACGCTGGCTGATCGAGGACGACCTGGCCCAGGACCGGCTGCGCCCGGTGCTGCGCCAGCACCGCTTCCCGCAGCAGAGTGTCTACGCGGTCTACCCGCACAGCACGCAGCCCTCACCGAAGGTACGGCAGCTGATTGATTTCCTGCGCGACCGGTTCGCCACATAAAAAGGGGACGGAGGGGATTAAGTCGTTTATGCATAAACGACTTAATCCCCTCCGTCCCCTTTTTCAGACACGGCCCTGTGCGGGCCGTGTCGTCAGGCATCAGCGCAGCACCTGCTCCACCAGCTGCACGTCCACGGTCTGCAGCGGCTCGGCGGCATTGCGCGCCAGCTGCACCTGGTAGGTGCCACCGTCGATCTTCCACTGGCGCGCCTGTGCATCGTAGTGGGCCAGGGTCTTCGGCTCGGCTTCGATGCGGATGCGGCGCTGTTCGCCCGGCTGCAGGTTCACCTTGTCGTAGCCGATCAGGCGGATCGGCGTGGTGCTGCCTGCCGGCAGCTTCAGGTACAGCTGGGCCACATCGGCGCCGGCGCGCTTGCCGGTATTGCGGATATCGACGCTGGCGACCAGGCGCGAGCCTTCCACGCTCACCTTCAGGTTGTCATAGGCGAACGAGGTGTAGGACAGGCCATGACCAAAGGCGAAGGTCGGGGTCAGGCCCTTGACCGCCATCCACTTGTAGCCGACGTTGGCGCCTTCGATATCGAAATCGAACACATCACCGAACGGCTTGGCCGGCTTGAAGCCGAGGCCATCGATATGCGGGCGCGGCAGCTGCGATTCGTCCGTCACCCAGGTCACCGGCAGGCGGCCCGACGGATTGACCTGACCGGTCAGCAGCGCGGCGATGCCTTCGCCGCCGCGGATGCCCGGGTACCAGGCCTGCAGCATCGCTGGCACCTGCCCCAGCCAAGGGGTGCGCACCGGGCCGTTGGTTTCCAGCACCAGCACGGTCTTCGGGTTTGCCGCGGCCACCGCCGAGATCAGTGCGTCCTGGTTGTCCGGCAGCTGCATGTCCGGCAGGTCCACCGATTCGGCGGCCCACTGCGTGGCAAACACAATGGCCACATCGGCCTGCGCGGCGGCCCTGGCCGCAGCGGCGGCATTGGTCCCGTCCACATACTCGATGGTTGCGTCAGGGCGCGCCGCACGCAGCGATTCCAGCGGCGAGGACGGGTGGAAGATCACCGGGCCCGGCCAGGTGGTCGGCAGTACGCCCGGCACCGCGTTGGTGCCCTTGGCGGTCACGCCCACCATCGACGAACCACCGCCACCGATCACGCCCTTGTCGGCGTGGCCACCGATGATGACAATGCGCTTCACGCTGTCGGCCAGCGGCAGCAGGTTGCCTTCATTGCGCAGCAGCACGCTGCCCTCTTCCACCGTGCGCTGGGCCACGGCGAAGCCGGCCTCGGCATCCACCTTCTGGTGCTGCGGCGGGTTGTCGAAGTTGCCGTGCAGGAACATCGTGCGCAGGATGCGCGTGACCATGTCATTCAGGCGCGCCTGCGGCACCACGCCGCCATGCACGGCCAGACGCAGCGGTTCGTCGAAGAACACCGCTGCGTCGAACACTTCACCGGCCGACTGCTGGTCCAGGCCGGCCAGCGCCGCCTTCGAACCGCTGTGCACGCCGCCCCAGTCGGACATCACGAAACCGGGGAACTTCCATTCCTGCTTCAGCACCTGGTTCATCAGGTAGCCGTTCTCGCAGCCGTAGGTGCCGTTGATCTTGTTGTACGAGCACATCGCCACGCCCGGGCGGCCGGCTTCCAGCGCGATCTCGAACGCCAGCAGGTCCGACTCGTGCATGGCCTGCTCGCCGATGCGCACGTCGTGGAAGTTGCGGCGGGTCTCCATGTCGTTCAGCGCGAAGTGCTTCATCGAGGAGATCACGTGCTGGCTCTGCACGCCCTGGATCAGCGCGCCGACCATCGAACCGGCCAGCAGCGGATCTTCACCGGCATATTCGAAGTTGCGGCCGTTGCGTGGATCGCGCTGCAGGTTGACGCTGCCCGACAGCAGGATGTTGAAGCGCTGCTGCCATGCCTCGCGGCCCATGGTCGCGCCACCGGCGAAAGCCACTTCGCGGTTCCAGCTGGACGCGGTGGATGGGCCCGATGGCATCGCCGTGGCGAAATCACCCGGGCGGATGCCGCCCGGATTGGTCACGCCGACACCGGCATCGGCCGACTGCTGCGACGGAATGCCCAGCCGCGCCACGCCCGGCACGAAACCGGCCGAACCGACCGCGCCTTCCGGCAGTGGGCCACCATCCTTGCCCAGCCCGAAGTAGCTGTGCAGCATCTGGAACTTCTCATCCTCGGTCATCGCCTTCAGCAGCAGCGCGGCGCGCGCATCGGCGTTGAGGGTGGTGTCCATCCACGGCCTGTCGCCATGCGTGTCGGCGGCATAGGCCAGTGTCAGCAGGGTGGCGCGCAAGGCGCTGCCTTCCACCTTGAACGGCGCGCTGCTGGCGGCCTGGAAACCATCGCTGAAATAGCTGGCATCGGCTTCCAGCGCCACACGCGCCGGATCGAAGCCGGCGGCCTTGGCCGATTCACCGGCCACCGCGCCGAGCAGCACCGCCGGTGCACCCAGCCGCGAACGGGTGACCAGCGCTGGCAGCTGCGCGGCACCTGCACCGGCATCGGTATAGACCGCCACGGTGTGGCGGCCATCGTCCAGGCGCAGGTAGTTCAGGCCCGGCTGGTCCGGGCCGGATTCAGCGGCGATCGGCAGCCGGGTCAGTACGGCCTGGCCGCGCTGGGTCTGGCCATCATCCCTGCCCGCGGCAATGAAGCGGTATTCGTAACCCAGTCCGTCGGCCAGCACCTGCAGCGGATCGACCTGGCCGATGCCGCGCTGCACCTGGCGCACGCTCACCGCGTCCACCTGCAGGGTCTTCAGCTGGGCGGCCAGGGCCGGCATCGCCTCGGCGGTCGGGGCCTGTTCCAGGGTCAGCACGGTGAACGCGGCAGGGTCGGCCCAGGCCGGAGCGGCCAGTGCAGCGGACAGGGCCAGGGACAGTACAAGCTGCTTTGTAAACGTTTTCATCGACGGGCGTAATTCCGTTGCCAAGGCAATCGGTCCAGGGAAAGTGCCGCCGAAGGGTGCAGCGTTCATGCCGCGCAGGGGTTGCCAGGCAACCTCCCGCAGGCCGAAGGACGGGCCGGTCTGCGCGCGGGACCCTCCTCCCGCCGTGACAACCTGCCTGCCCGGGCCGCGCAGGGCGACCCAATCCTGTGAAGATTGTGCGAGGGCGTTCACACCTGTCAACAGGACCTAAGTCACAGGGGCGATCCCAGCCTGCAGTTATCAGGCCATCACCGGCGGTCATCAGCGCGCCGTGCGAGGCTGCCGATAATGAAGGTCCCTGGCCACGAACCGAGCCCATGACCGTCCACCGCGACTTCGACCATCTCTGGCGCGACCGCTGCGATACCTCCAGCCAGCGCGCACCGCGCGTGCTGATCCGGGTGTTCGTGGCCCCCGGTGAGCTGGAACGCAGCGTGTCCTTCTACGAGCAGCTGCAGGGCGTGGTGGCCGATGCGGGCTTTCCGTTTCCGGAGGCCGGGCTGCGCCTGGCCATGGTCGGTGCGTTCCTGTTGATCGAGGGCAGCGAGGCGGCGCTGGCGCCGTTCACCTCGACCACGGGGACACTGCTGGTCGATGACGTTCGGCCTTATCACGACAAACTGGTTGCCGCCGGCGCCGAGATCATCTTCCCGTTGCAGGTGGTCCCGACCGGGGCGGCGTTCAATGCGGTGCATCCCGATGGCACGGTGGTCGAGTACGTGCATCACCGGCCGGATCCGCAGGGGCGGTGAGGGGGCGAACGGCCAGGCTGCGCCCGGCCCCCGCGGTAGTGCCGGCCGCTGGCCGGCAACCTCAGAAGCAACAGCCGAAGCAAAAGCGGGCTTCCTGTGGGATGGCGGGGTGGGTCCGGTTGCGGGGGACGCCGTGAATCCGTCCCTGGAGGCTCGGTCGCGCCATCCATGGCGCTCACGCCCCCGCAACCGGACCCACCCCGCCTTCGACAGTTCGTCGCAATCTGCAGTAGATCCACGCCATGCGTGGATGCTCTTCGATCAATCGTCGAATTACTCGATTTCGATGGAGATTCATCCACGCATGGTGTGGATCTACAATCCCTCCATGCCCTCCCCCGCCCTGCCCTGGAATGGCACGCTGCTGCTGGATGCTCACGTGGCCGTGTTGCAGGGGCGTGCCGGTGACAGCGATGTACACGCGCACTATGCCCATCAGCTGCTGTTGAGCGAAGCCACTCCCTGGCACGTCGAGATCGACGGTGTGCGCCAGCAGGGCCAACGGCTGTGGGTGCCGTCGTTCCGGCCGCACGCGATCCTGTCGGCACCGGACGCGGGCTGCACGGTGTTCCTTGAGCCGGCGCATGCCGACCTCGAACAGATCCAGCAGCACCTGCACTCGCTGCCCGGCACTGCGGCCGGGCTGCACCGCTGGCTGCCACGGCTGAGCCGCGCGCAGCCACTGGACCGGCGGGTAGAGGCGGCGCTGGCCCGCATCAGCCACTACCTGCCTGGCCCGGTGCCGGCTGCCGACATCGCCGGAGCCGCGCACCTGTCGACCAGCCAGCTGCACCGGCGTTTCCAGTCCGACCTGGCGGTGACCCTGCGCGGCTGGGTGCTGTGGCAGCGTTTGCGTACCGCGCTCGCGCACCACCTGCAGGGGCACAGTCTGACCGCCAGCGCGCATGCCGCCGGCTTCGCCGACCTGGCCCATCTCTCGCGCAGCCTGCGCCGCATGTTCGGCATCGGTGCCGCACAGCTGCAGGGCCTGCAGTTGCGCGCGACCTGACACGGCCGATCACCCACGCCTGCGCAGGCCTTCGGGCAGCTCCGGCACCTCGCCATGCGGCAGTTCACGAAACGGCGCCAGCAGCTGCCCCGCGTAATCGCGTGGATAGTCAGGTTGGCTGCCGATGCCGAGGTCGCGTTGCTGCAGTCGATAGCCCGGCGCATCGAAGGCGGTCCCCAGCAGGTGATCCCAGACGGTCAGGAACAGGCCGAAGTTCACGTCACCGGCGGTGCCGTAACGTATGTGATGGAAGCGATGCAGCGGTGCCCACGCCATCACCCGGCCCAGCACACCCGGGCGCATGTCCACGTTGGAGTGCTGCAGCAGCAGCTGGATGGCGATGGCAAACGCCAGCACCGCCGCCACCGGCATCGGCAGGCCCAACAGCAGCAGCGGCAGCACGCCGCCCACCGCTTCGGCGGCCTGGTGCAGTGGGTGTTTCATCAGCCCGTTGAAGCCATACATGCGGGTCACGCTGTGATGCACGGCATGCAGGCGCCATAGCCAGCCGATGCGATGGCTGGCGTAGTGCACCAGGGTGATGCCGAGATCGGCAGCGATGATCGCCACCAGTAGCTGCAGTGCGAACGGCCACTGCAGCGGCCACAACTGCCACGGAATGATCGCCGCCAGCAGCGGCACCGCCGCGATCGACAACAGGTTCAGGCCTTCGTTGACCAGCGCGTGCAGGGCGTCACGCACACGGTCGCCGTGGTCACGGTTGAACGCAGGGTCATACGGCCAGGCGCGCTCGGCGACGAACGAAACCGCAATGGCGATCGCCAGCAGGGTCAGCAGCCACAACGGATCGCCATGGCAGTGGCCCACCCAGACGACGGCAGTGGCGACGAATCCAAGCAGGAACAGCGGGGCATACAGGCGGAGCATCCAGTGCTTCATGGGCAACCCGGGAAGTGAGGGGCCTGCATGCTGGCGTGGCGTGTGGGTTGCTGGCTTGAACAAACGGCGCAACCCTGCGGGCACCACGCTTCCCACATCCACGCATGGCGTGGATCTACAATGACGCTCTCATCGCGCCCGGGACCGGCATGGACTCCTTCAACCTGATGCGCGCCTTCCGCCGCATCGTCGAACGCGGCGGGCTCGCTCGTGCCGCCGAAGACCTGGGCATGTCGCCGGCCGGCCTGAGCAAGCAGTTGCGCACGCTGGAAACGCATCTGGGCGTGGTGCTGCTGCAGCGGACCACGCGGCGCATGAGCCTGACCGAAACCGGCCACGCCTATTACCGCGAATGCTGCCGCCTGCTCGACGAGCTGGAAGCGCTGGAACGCGGCATCGCCGAACAGCGCGGCGAGGTGGCCGGGCGCCTGCGCGTGAACGCGCCGCAGTCATTCGCACTGAGCACGCTGTCGCCGCTGCTGCCGCGCTTCCTGCAGCAGCATCCACAGTTGTCGCTGGACCTGGTGATGGAAGATCGCCTGCTCGATGCAGTCGGTGAGGGTTTCGATGTGTCGCTGCGGCTGCGTGCCGAGCTGGATGATTCACGCTTGGTGGCACGCCGGCTGGCCTCGCTGCAGCAGGTGCTGTGCGCGGCGCCCTCCTACCTGCGGCAGCATCCGGCACCGCAGGCAGTAGGGGATCTGCAGGCCCATAGCGTGCTGGCCTACAGCCTGTCCGACTCACCGGGCAGTTGGCCGCTGCTCGGCCCGGATGGCCAGGTGACGATCACCCTTCCGGCACGCGTGACCGTCAACAACAGCCTGCTGCTGCGTGACCTGCTGGTGGCGGGCATGGGCATCGGCGCCCTGCCTTCGTTCCTGGCCGCGCCGGCATTGGCGCGGGGCGAACTGCAGCAGGTGCTGCCCGACCACCGCTATCCGCCGCGCTTCGTGCATGCGGTCTACCCCACCTCGCGCCACCTGCAGCCCAAGGTGCGTGCCTTCATCGACTTCCTGCACGCCGAGCTGCCCGGCTGCGCCGGCCTGGATTCGTAACTGCCAGCGAAAACTGAGCTGTCCGCAGCGTGCTGTTTCGGCCACGCCGCGCTGCCTACTCTGCCGCCTCTCCTCTCACCGATGGCAGGCAGATGTCTCCCGTTCCTTCCCCCGCCACCGCAGCGCCGGTGGTCGATTTCTTCCACGACGTGGTCTGCGGCTGGTGCTTCGTGCTGGCCCCGCGCCTGCAGCAGGTCTCCGCCGAACTCGGCATCCAGGTGCGCCACCGCAGCTTCGTGCTGCAGGACTCGCGCGCGCAGATGGTCGAGGTGTTCGGCTCGATGGCGCGCGCCAAGGCGATCATCCTGCGCCACTGGACCGACTGCGCCGCGCATGAAGACATCGCGCGCATCGATATCGAAGGCATGCGCGCACAGGACTTCGAGTATCCGTCCGGCTGGCTCGGCGCACTGGCCTGCCAGACCGCAGGGCTGATCGGTGGCAATGATGCCCATGGCGCGATGTTCGACGCGGTGCAATGGGCGCACCTGCACCAGCACCGCAACATCGGCGATGCCGAAGTGCTGCTGGATATTGCCGAATCGCTGGGCCATCCACGTGGCGCCTTCGCTGACCACATGCGCAGCGACGCGGTGCGCCAGCGCGTGCAGGCCGATCGCGCCGAAGCTGCCGCGCTCGGCATCCGCTCCATCCCCACCGTGATCGGCGGCAACGGCCTGCGCCTGCAGACCCTGCCGCTCCCACACCTGCGCCAGGCCCTGGCGCCCCTGGTCGCGGCCTGAGCCGCCCCCTCCCCCACCCTGCAAGGAGATTTCCCCATGACCCCACGTACCCTGTCCACCGCGCTGGCCCTGCTGCTGGCCGCCACCGCCGCGTCCACCACCGTGTCCGCGCACGAACGCGTTCCCTCCGGCCAGCAGGTCGGCACCAGCCCGTGGGGGCCGAAGGACGAGATCGGCCGCCTCAACCTGATCACCGAAGCCTCGCGTGCGGCGATCCTGTCGCGGGTCAGCGGCGGCAAGGCCTATGACCTGGCCACCGACTACTACGTCGGCATGCCCAGCTGGCAGGATGCCGGCGACCCGCACTACCAGTTCTGGATGACCCACACCCCGCGCGGCACAGTGATGGACGATCCGATGGGCGTGGGCGAGGCCATGAACCTCACCCGCAGCTACACCGGCACCGCGTTCTCGATGTACAGCCACACCGGCACCCACATCGATGCGCTGAACCACTTCGGCATCCACGGGAAGATCTGGAACGGCTTCGAGGCCGACAAGCACCTCGGCGACCGCGGCTGGAATGTCACCGGCATCGAGAAATTCCCGCCGCTGATCGCGCGTGGCGTGCTGATCGACGTGGCCGGCGCCAAGGGCGTGGACATGCTGCCGGACAGCTACCGCGTCACCCGCCAGGACCTGAAGGATGCGCTGGCACGCCAGAAGGTGAAACTGCAGCAGGGTGACGTGGTGCTGATCCGCACCGGCCGCATGCGCCTGTTCGAGCAGCCCAGGGCCTACATGGCCAACCCGCCGGGCATGGGCCTGGACGCGGCACGCTTCCTGGTCGAGGACGGCGGCGCGATGATCGTCGGCGCCGACAACCTCAGCTTCGAGACCTTCCCTTCGGAGGTGTCCGACGACTACGTGCCGCTGCACACCTACCTGCTGGCACAGCAGGGTGCGCCGATCATCGAGCTGGTGGCGCTGGACGAACTGGCCCGCGACAAGGTCTACGAATTCGCCTTCATCGGCGGCCCGCTGAAGATCCGCGGTGGCGATGCCGCGCCACTGCGCCCGGTGGCGCTGCCGGTGCGCCCGTAACCAGGGGCATCCCCGGGTAGCAACGGGCCATGCCGGGTGGGTGCCGACCTTGGTCGGCACCGCTCTTTACCGCTATCCACGCATGGCGTGGATCTACCAGGCTGCGGCATGGATTTGCCGTGGCTCTCCAGTAGATCCACGCCATGCGTGGATGCTTTCCCCCTTCAGCAACCTGAAACCGGACCCTCCGATTTCATTAGTAATTCTACTTACAACGCGAGTAGCATGTCTGGTCTCAGCCCCTGATACCGGCTCGTCGATACTCGCGCCATGCCCGCCGTTTCCGCCCGTTCCTGCCGCTTCCAGCCCACCCGGCGCCTCCCCTGGAGGATCGGCTGATGGGTGCGGTCGTTGCCCTCGACCGGCTGCTGGACGGGCGCCAGCTGTGGCGCGGCCCGGCCCGCCAGGGCCCAGCCAGCGACCATCTGGCCAGCGGCCATCCGGCACTGGATGCACGCCTGCCCGGCGGCGGCTGGCCGGCCAGCGGACTGTGCGAGGTACTGCAGGCGGTGCCCGGCGTTGGCGAATTGGCGCTGGTATGGCCGGCACTGGCCAGGCTGAGCCAGCGCGACCGCCCGATCGTGCTGGTCGCTCCGCCCTATCGCCCGCACGCTCCGGCCTGGGCAGCGGCCGGGCTGGAACTGGCCCAGCTGCAGGTCATCCAGGCCACGCCGAAGCAGGCACTGTGGGCCGCCGAACAGTGCCTGCGCTCTGCGGCCTGCGCGGCGGTACTGTGCTGGCCGCATCAAGCCGACGACCGCGCCCTGCGCCGCCTGCAGGTGGCCGCCGACAGCGGCCAGTGCCTGGGCTTCGTGTTCCGCGAGGCGCAGGCCGCGCGCAATCCCTCCCCGGCCAGCCTGCGCCTGCAGCTCGACCACGGCCAGGTGCGGGTGCTGAAGTGCCGTGGCGGCCTGCCGCCGGCACAACCGTTGCCGCTGGCCATCGCCCACTGAGGACGCGCCATGCACTGGGCCTGCCTGTTGTTGCCGCAGTTGGCGCTGGACAGCGTGCTGCGCCTGCAGCCCGACCCACAGCGGCCCTTGGTGCTGCTGCAGGGGCCGGCACAGCGACGCGTAGTGCGTGCAGTCAGCCCGTCAGCACGCGCCGCGGGGTTGCGCCCGGGCATGCTGCTGTCGGCTGCACAGGTACTGGTGCAGGACATGCACCTGCACGACTACGACCCCAATGCCGAACAGCACACCCGGCAGCTGCTGGCCAGCTGGGCCTATGCCTACAGCTCGCAGGTCAGCCTCGATTTTCCGCATGCGCTGGTGCTGGAAATCGGTGCCAGCCGCGCCCTGTTCGGTGACTGGCTGACGATCCAGCAGCGCCTGCGCAACGAACTGCACGAACTCGGCTTCCGCCACCGCCTGGTGGCCGCGCCTACCCCACATGCCGCGCGCGTGCTGGCCAACGTCCACGATGGCCTCGGCCTTGATGCGCAGCAGCTGCCGGCGGCGCTGGCGCAGCTGCCCCTGGCGCGCTGCGGCCTGCCCAGCGAGGCGGTGACGGTGCTTGGCCGTTCCGGCCTGCGCACGTTGGGCGCGGTGCTCAAGCTGCCGCGCGACAGCCTGGCCCGGCGCTTCGCCCCCGAGGTCCTGCAGCAGCTGGATGCATTGCGCGGGCTGCCCACCGCGCCATTGCGCTACTACCAGCCACCGGACCGTTTCGATGCGCGCATCGAATTCGAATACGAGATCGAATCCAGCCAGGCCCTGCTGTTCCCGCTGCGCCGCCTGCTGCTCGACCTGGCCGCGTTCCTGTGTTCGCGCGATGGCGGCGTGCAGCGCTTCGACCTGCATTTCGAGCATGACCTGTTGCCGGCCAGCGTGCTGACCATCGGCCTGTTGGCGCCCGAACGCGATCCCGCGTTGCTGTTCGAGATCGCGCGCAACCGCATGGAAGCGTTCGCCCTGCCGGCCGGCAGCCGCGCACTGCGCCTGCAGGCCGAACAGCTGCCGCCGTTCGTGCCCGCCGCGCGTGACCTGTTCGATACCCGTCCGGCGCAGGCGATGCCGTGGAACCAGCTGCGTGAGCGCCTGCGCGCGCGGCTCGGCGATGACGCCGTGCAGCCGCTGGCAGTGCAGGCCGACCATCGCCCCGAACGCGCCAGCGGCACCCAGCCAGCAGCCAGGCCACCGGCATACTGGCCACTGCGCCCCGGTTGGCTGCTGGACGCTCCACAGCCGCTGCGTGACCCGCGCCTGCGCATCATCGCCGGGCCGGAGCGGATCGAATCGGGCTGGTGGGACCAGGCTGACGCGCGCCGCGACTACTACGTGGTGGAAACCGCGCATGGCCAGCGCGGCTGGGCCTTCCGCGCGCGCAACGATCCGCATGCGCCGTGGATGCTGCACGGCTGGTTCGGCTGAGCCGCCATGCGCAGCGAACTGCCCGGCTACGCCGAACTGCACTGCCTGTCGGCCTTCAGTTTCCAGCGCGGTGCTTCGATCGCCGAAGAGTTGTTCGCGCGCGCCGCTGGCCAGGGCTACCGCGCGTTGGCGATCACCGACGAATGCTCGCTGGCCGGCATCGTGCGTGCCTGGCAAGCGGCGAAGGCGCATGGCGTGGCGCTGATCGTCGGTGCCGAATTCCAGGTCGAGGACGGGCCGAAGCTGGCCCTGCTGTGCACCGACCAGGCCGCCTATGCCGGGCTCTGCCAGTTGATCACGACCTGCCGGCGGCGGGCTGCCAAGGGCGAGTACCTCTGCCTGCGCGAGGACCTGCTCGGCCTGCCCAACGGCCTGCTCTGTCTATGGCTGGACCGGCAACCGGCCGCTACCGACCTGGAACTGCTGCGCACCGGCTTCAATGATCGGCTGTGGCTGGCGGTGGAACTGCACCGCGAACACGATGACGCACGCCGCCTGCAGCAGCTGCAGGCCTTCGGCGAACGCCACCGCCTGCCCCTGGTCGCCAGTGGCGACGTGCACATGCACGTGCGACGCCGCCGCGCCCTGCAGGATACGCTGACCGCGATCCGCCACCGCTGCAGCGTGGCCGAGGCCGGCTGGCGCCTGTTTCCCAATGGCGAGCGCCACCTGCGCCCGCGTACCGCGCTGGCCCAGCTGTATCCGCCCGAACTGCTGGCTGAAACCCTGCGCATCGCCGAGCGCTGCCACTTCACCCTGGAACAGCTGCAGTACACCTATCCGCGCGAGCTGGTGCCCGAAGGACACGATCCGGACAGCTGGCTGCGCGTGCTGGTCGAGCGCGGCATCCAGTGGCGCTGGAAAGGCGGCATCGAAGCGAAGCAACGCACGCAGATCGAGCACGAACTGGCGCTGATCAAGCAGAAGAACTATGCCTCCTACTTCCTCACCGTGCAGGACATCGTGCGCTTTGCGCGCAGCCAGGACATCCTCTGCCAAGGCCGTGGCTCAGCGGCCAACTCAGCGGTGTGCTTCGTGCTGGGCGTGACCGAGATCGACCCGGCACGCAGCAACCTGCTGTTCGAGCGCTTCATCTCCGCCGAGCGCGACGAACCACCGGATATCGACATCGACTTCGAGCACGAGCGGCGCGAGGAGGTGCTGCAGTACGTGTTCAAGCGCTACGGCCGCGAGCGCGCCGCACTGACCGCGGTGGCGATCAGCTACCGTGGCCGCAGCGCGATCCGCGACGTGGCCCGCGCGCTGGGCCTGCCGATGGACCAGGTCAACGAACTGGGCGCGGCGATGGACCACTGGGGCGGCAACATCCCGCTGCCGGAAACCCTGCGCGAGCGTGGCTTCGATCCGGACACGCCGTTGATGCGGCGCCTGCTGGCACTCACCGCAGAGCTGATCGATTTTCCGCGCCACCTGTCGCAGCACCCGGGCGGTTTCGTGATTTCCGAGCATCCACTGTCGACCCTGGTACCGGTGGAGAACGCGGCGATGGCCGACCGCACCGTCATCCAGTGGGACAAGGATGACCTGGATGCCACCGGCCTGATGAAGGTCGACTGCCTGGCATTGGGCATGCTCACGGCCATCCGCAAATGCCTGGCGATGCTGAAACAGCATGGCCTGCACAGCGGGCGCATGGATGCGATCCCCGACGAAGACATCCCCACCTACGACATGATCAGCGCCGCCGACACCATCGGCGTGTTCCAGATCGAGTCGCGCGCACAGATGGCGATGCTGCCGCGCATGCAGCCACGCAACTTCTACGATCTGGTGATCGAAGTGGCGATCGTGCGTCCCGGCCCGATCCAGGGCGACATGGTGCATCCCTACCTGGAGCGGCGCCGGATCCTGCGCGAACAAGGCCCGGACGCGTTGAACGACCCGGACAACCCGCTCTACCCACCGCAGCTGGAACGCGTGTTCGCGCGTACGCTGGGCGTGCCATTGTTCCAGGAGCAGGTGATGCAGCTGGCGGTGGATGCGGCCGGCTACACCCCGGGCGAGGCCGATGCCCTGCGCCGTTCGATGGCGGCCTGGAAGCGCCGCGGTGGGCTGGAACCACATCGCGAGAAACTGCTGGCCGGCATGCTGAGAAACAACTTCAGCCGCGAATACGGCGAGCACCTGTTCGAGCAGATCAAGGGATTCGGCGATTACGGTTTCCCGGAAAGTCATGCCGCCAGCTTCGCCCTGCTGACCTATGCCAGCTGCTGGCTGAAGTGCCATCATCCCGCCGCGTTCACTGCCAGCCTGATCAACAGCCAGCCGCTGGGTTTCTACAGCCCTGACCAGCTGCTGCAGGACGCGCGGCGGCATGGCATTACCGTTCTTCCCGTGGACGTACGCCACAGCGACTGGGACTGCACGCTGGACTTCAGCAGGGGGCCGGCGGCGATCCGTCTGGGCCTGCGTCTGATCGACGGCTGCAACGAAGATGCCGTGCAGGCCATCATGCGCGAGCGCGCGCGGCGCCCGTTCGACGACGTCGGCGACCTGTGCCAGCGCACCGCGCTGGACCGCCGCCAGCAGGGCCTGCTGGCCGATGCCGGCGCACTGCGCGGGCTCAGTGGCCATCGCCATCGTGCACGCTGGGATATCTCGGGCGTAGAGAACCGGCTGCCGCTGTTCGACCAGGCCCGTGCCACTGCCGAAGCCCGCGTGCCCCTGCCACTGCCCAGCGCCTGGGAGGACATGCAGGCCGACTACCGCAGCACCGGCACCACCCTCGGCCGCCACCCGATCTCGTTCCTGCGCGCGCAGCTGCGCAGCCGCGGCTGCCTGGATGCCGCGCAGCTGGCCGGGCACGGCCATGGCCGCCGCGTGCGCATCGCCGGACTGGTGCGCATGCGCCAGCGCCCGCAGACCGCCAGTGGCGTTACCTTCCTCACCCTTGAAGACGAGACCGGGATGGTCAACGCCGTGGTCTGGCGCCACCTGGCCGATCGCCAGCACCGGGTGCTGGTCGACACCCAGCTGATGCAGATCGATGGCCGCCTGGAGCGCGTTGATGGCGTGCAGCATGTCATCGTGCAGCGCATGCACTGCCTGGATGAGCTGCTGCAGGGACTGCGCAGCCACAGCCGCGATTTCCACTGACGATACAGATCGTCACACAACGAACTGGCCTTTGCCCGCTGGCATCCGCTATCGTCGGCCTATCCAAGGAAGGACGACCCGATGCCCCGTGTGCTGCTGCTGACCACCCTGGTGGTCTCGACCCTTGCCCTGCTCGTTTCCGGCTGGACCGCCTGGAGCCTGCATCGCAGCCAATCGCCTGAGCGGATCATCGAAGCGCGCGGCCTGGTCATCCACGATGGCACTGGCCAACCACGGCTGATCCTCGGTGCGCCGGTGCCGGACCCCCTCAGCAGGGGCCGCACCCAAGGACCGCGTGCAACCGCGCTGTCCGGCCTGATCCTGCTTGGCCCCGACGGTTCCGAGCGCGGCGGTTATGGCACCAGCGACCGCGGGGGCGAAGCCCTACTCACTCTGGACGATGCCACCGGCACCACCGAAGTCTTCAAGGTCGTCGCCAATCCGGACCGTGGCGCCAGCCTGATGGTCAAGCACCAGAACAATACCGGCGCCATGCTCACGTCCTGGCAGGGCAAGCCGGAGCTGATGTTCGTCGATGACAGTGGCCAGTCCTACTACGTGCGCCCCAACGCCAACGCCGCGCCCTGATCTGCTTCTAGCGTCGAGCATGGCTGGGCGCTATACCCCACACACCGCCGCCAGGTCATCGGCCAGCTGCCGCAGCTGCGCCGCCCCCAGCGCCGCGCAGGTGATGCGCAGGCCATGCGCTGGTGCAGCCACCGCAAACACTTCGCCAGCACGCACATGCCATCCGCGCGCAGCCAGCGCCAGCACCTGTGGATGGCTGTCGGCCGGCAACGGCAGCCACAGGTTCAATCCCTCCATCGGCAACGGCGTCGGCACGCCACGCACGCGCAGCAGTTCCTGTAGCGACTGCAGGCGCTGCTGGTACCGCTCGCCTGCCGAGGCGATCTTTGCCCGCTGCGGCGCTGATGCCAGCACCGAAGTGGCGGCATCCTGCAGCAGATGACTGACCCAACCGATGCCGGACGCCAACCGCAACCGCAACCGCATCGCGGTCTCGTCATCACAGGCCAGCCAGGCCAGGCGCAGGTCGGGGCCGAGCGGCTTGGACAGCGAACGCAGCAGCGCCCAGCGCCGGCCATCCAGCGGCAGTACCGAGTGGTAGGCCTGCTGCGAGAGCAGTGCGTAGTGGTCATCGATCAGCACCGCCACCTGCGGATAGGCCGCCAGCAGCTGGCGCAACGCCCGTGCCCGCTTCGCATCCAGGCTGGCCCCGGTCGGATTGTGCGCCCGTGGTGTCAACAGCACCGCGCGTGCACCGGCCTCCAGCGCCTGTCGCAGCGATTCGACCTGCATGCCATGCGCATCCATCGTCACCGGCAACGGCGCATGGCCGACGGCATTGAGCACATTGAGGCTACCGAGGAAGCATGGATCCTCCACCGCGATGCGATCGCCCGGCAGCAGCCATGCCGCCAACAGGCGCTCGATGCCATCGACCGCGCCATGGGTCAGCTCCAGCGCGTACCCCTCGGGGCAATCCGCATCCAGCGAGGCGCGTGCCAACGCCTGCAACCTCGGGTCGACCGTGCCCACGCCATACAACCGCGGTGCCGCCGCGGCCAGGCGCAGGCTGGGCAACAGGCGCGGATCCGGGTTGCCACCGGCCAGGTCCTGCAGCGCCAACCCCGGCGTACTGCCCTCGCGCGCCAGCATCGGCGGCAGGCCACGCACCACCGTGCCGCGCCGGCCTGCGGTGCTGGCCAGGCCGGCCGCGTCCAATCGCTTGTAGGCGGCGGCCACGGTGTTGCGATTGACCCCCAACTGATCGGCCAGATCGCGAACCGGCGGCAGCACGCTGCCGGCCGGCAGACGGCCTTTGCCGATGCCATCGCGGATGCTGTCGAAGATCGACTCGGCGCTATGCCCGGTGATTTTCATTTTGTCCTATGCCAAAATAATTCTTGTCCTGTGCCAGTGTATCCCACCCTGGCCGCCCTGCATTGGAGGTGCCCGCATGCCCCTTGCCGCCGCCGACTGGCCCGTCGCCCAGTCTGTTGAACAGATCGCCGCCAACCTGGTCACGGTGCGCCAACGCATCGCCGATGCGTGTGCCCGCGTCGGCCGGGACCCGGCCAGCGTGCGCCTGCTGCCGGTCAGCAAGACCGTCGATGACGCCCGCATCCGCATGGCGGTGGCCGCCGGTTGCCGCGAGCTGGGCGAGAACAAGGTGCAGGAGGCGCAACGCAAGGCCGAGACGATGGCCGATCTGGGCGTGCACTGGTCGGTGATCGGGCATCTGCAGACCAACAAGGCGCGCTACGTGGCGCGCTTCGCCAGCGAGTTCCAGGCGCTTGACAGCCTGCGCGTGGCCGAAGCGCTGCAGCAGCGCCTGCAGCTGGAAGACCGCACGCTGGATGTTTTCGTGCAGGTCAACACCTCCGCCGAACCCAGCAAGTACGGACTGGAACCCGCTGCCGTCGAGGCATTCGTGCAGCAGCTGCCAGTCTTCGACCGGCTACGCGTGCGTGGCCTGATGACTCTGGCCATCTTCACTCCCGAAGTCGAACGTGTGCGCGCGTGCTTCGTGCGCCTGCGCGAACTGCGCGAGCAGCTGCAGCGTACCGCCCCACCCGGCATCGACCTGTCGCAGCTGTCGATGGGCATGTCCGGCGACTTCGAAGTGGCCATCGAGGAAGGCGCCACCGTGGTCCGTGTCGGCCAGGCCATCTTCGGCGCACGCGCCACCCCGGACAGTTTCTACTGGCCCAGCAATGGAGCCCCGGCATGAAGCACGCGGTTGTCCTGCAACACGTTGCCTTCGAGGACCTTGGCACCCTGCAACCGTTGCTGCTGGCCCAGAGCTGGCAGCTGCAGGTGCTGCAGGCGGGTGTAGATGCACTCGATCCGGCCGAAGCGGCTGACCTGCTGGTGGTGCTGGGTGGCCCGATCAGCGTCAACGATGTTGATGTTTACCCGTTCCTCAACGATAGCATCGCGCTGTTGCAAGGGCGTTTGCAGCAGCAGCGGCCCACGCTGGGCATCTGCCTGGGCGCGCAGCTGATGGCACGTGCACTCGGTGCCGATGTCGCCGCCAGTGGTGGCAAGGAGATCGGCTTTGCGCCACTGCTGCTCACCGATGACGGTCAGCGCTCGCCACTGCAGGCCCTGCAGGGCATTCCGGTACTGCATTGGCATGGCGAGGCGTTCGAACTCCCAGCGGGTGCACGCCGCCTGGCCAGCACGCCGGCCTGCCGCCACCAGGCCTTTGCCATCGGTAACCATGCGTTGGCACTGCAATGCCATCCGGAGCTGGACGCGCGCCAGTTCGAGCGCTGGCTGATCGGTCACACCCTGGAACTGGCGCAGGCCGGCATCGATCCGAACGACCTGCGCACGCAGGCGCGTCGCTATGGCGCGCCACTGGCCGCGGCCGCCACCGCGATGTTCGACCATTGGCTGCAGGACCTGCCGGAGCTACCGCGATGAACTACCGATTGCAGATCCACCGCGATGGCGCCTACTGGGGCCACTTCGACTGCAGCGGCCCCGATGCCATGCAACGCATGGACGCCATCGCCGCACAGCTGCCTGCAGACCAGGGCTTCCAGCTGAAACGGCAGAAAGGCATCGGCGAAGAGCGCATCCTGTCCAGCAATGCCGATGGCCTGCGCGTACTGGCTTCGCAGATCCAGTACCGCGACCTCTGACGATCGTCACGGTAGTGCCGGCCGCTGGCCGGCACCTGACGGGCAACAGATTTGCCGGCCAGCGGCCGGCACTACCCCGGCTGTTCGCCCGCGTGCGAAGCTTCACCCATGCTGACCCTGCAACGCGGCAGCCACCACGGACTGCTCATCGCACCGCGCTGGCCCTCTACCCGCATCCAGCTGGAAGAAGAAGTGCTGCAACGTTTGCTCGACGCGCAGGCATTGCTGCCTGCCGGGCTGGGCCTGCTCGTCACGCGCGGCTTCGAACCCAGCCACAGCCGGCTCGGCGGCTTCCGTCGTGGCGTGCGTTGGCTCGGCATCGCGGTGTTCCGCGCCTGCTATCCGCAGCGCCATGATGAAGTCGATGCCATCTTCGGCGCCAACGGCCACGACATCGATGGCCGTCATATCGATGTCTCAGTGGTATTGCACGGCAAGCGGCTGCGGCTGCTGCCACTGGGCGTGTTCACCCCGCCGCGCTGGCAGCAGCGTCGCACCGCCCGCCATGCCGAAGCGATCGCCCGGGTGAAGCGCAGCCTCCAGCACTGCGGTTTCGAGCTGCATCACAACCCCACCGAAGCCCTGCAGATCCACTGCGACTTTCGTCCGCGCTGACCTCGCAGTCGGCCACGCATGCCGCGACTCGCGTCCATGGATGCAAATGATTCTCTTTTGCCGTAAGGTGTAGCCGCTGCCCTTGCCGCCGCGGGCTGTTCCCTTTCCCAGTTGTCGCCCGCCCCGTGTCCACGCCTGTCGAACCGACGGATGTCGCGCAGCTGTGCGCGGCCCACTACCAGCCGCTGCACGCCCATGTCCGCCGTAAGCTCCCGCAACGCAGCGACGCCGATGATGTCGTCCAGGAGACCTGGCTGGGCGTCGTCAGAATCGCCGCCAGTGGCCTGCTGAGCAATGGCCGCGCCTACCTGTACCGCGTCGCCCACAACCTGAGCCGCGGCACCCGCGCTGCTGGTGGCCGGTCGCTGGCATGTACTGCGCGGTACTGGCATGCCGGGCTACCTGCCAGCGGGCACACCAGCGCTGGTGATCGCGCTCGCTTCAGTCGGTGCATCCGTCGATGCGACCGACGCCGACCTGCTATGGGTGCTGGACGATGAGTGAGCGCGGCCAACACTGGCAGGCGATCGCCATCAGCATCGGGCTTCACCTGTTGCCCCTGCTGCTGTTGGTGCACTGGGTGGCCGCGCCGCCATTGCTGCCGCCGCCCGAGCAGGACGTGCGCATCAGCCTGCGCCTCCTGGCACCGGCGACGCCGCCGCAGCCAGTGGAAGAACGCCAGGCCGACACCCCCAGCCAGGCGCAGCAGGCGCGCGCATCCCAACCCACGAAGTCGCCCCCTCCACCGAAGCCCACCGCCGCACGCGAGGGCGAAGTGGCCGCCAGCGAACGCAGTGGCGCTGGCCGGCAAGCCCTGCCGGTCGCCCCGCCTGCGGCCGCGACCGATGCAAGTCCCGCACCGGCATCGATCACGGCCGCGCCGCCCGCTCCCGACGCCCCACCGGCGGACTTCCAGGCCGGCGCCGCCAGCGATCAGTGGGAAGCCCGCCTGATGGCGCGGCTGGAGCGCTATCGCTACTACCCTGCTGCGGCCCGCTCACGGCGCCAGCAGGGCACTGCCTGGGTCAGGGCCAGCATCGATCGCCAGGGACGCCTGCTGGCCCTGCGGTTGGAGCAGTCCAGTGGCCAGCCGATGCTTGACGGCGCCGCACTGCAGACCTTCCGCCGCGCGCAGCCGCTGCCGCCCATTCCCGATGAACTGAAGGCACCACAGGAACTGGTGGTGCCGGTGGAGTACTACCTGCGCTAGGCGTTGTGGAACTGTGCTGCAGTCTGCAACCTCAACCCAGGTTCAGGTCAAACACATCCGGCGCAACAGAGCAGTCCGCCGTGTGCAACGATCGCAGCGTGCTGTATCGCCGGGCCCATGCCCGGCTGCTCCATGCGAACGGCAGCCGAGCATGGGCTCGGCTCTACAGGGGAACAGAACCTGGCCGGGCGAGGCCCCGGCGCGAAAGAGGCAGGGCTACGTCCACGCCGGATCCGCAGTGAAATCGATGGTCAACCAGAACGTGCTGCCCCGCGCATCCAGCCGCACGGCGATCTCATCGCGCATCGCATCGACCTCGCCCACCGAGCCCAATGGCGTACCGGGGTCTGCCAGCACATGGATCTCGATGAAGCGCATCCGCCCCATCTTCGCCACGTGGCTGGTGAAACCGGCATAGCCACGCTCGGACACGAATGCCTGCATTACCTGCTGCACGCGCCGGTCCAGGTCATCCGGCGCCACCTGCAGCACTTCGCGCATGGCCTTCCATGCACTGCGCGCCGGCACTGGCAGTACCGCCAGGCTGATCAACGCCAGCACGATCGAATCCAGGTACGGGACCCAGTGGTGCCACTTGCCGCCATGCAGGACAAGGGCCAGCACGAAGGCCAGCACCACCGCCAGGCTCATCAATCCACCCAGCAGCCAGCCTCTTACATCCAGCCACAACAACGCCGAGCGCAGGCGCCGCGCACGCTGCGCGACGAACGTCGCCATTGCCAGGTTGCAGGCACTCAGCAGCGCCGCCCACCACAGCGCGGGCCCGAATTTCACTTCGTGCCCGCCTGTGGTCAAGCCGATGACCGCGTTGGCCAGCGCGTACACGCAGGCCAGCGACAGGATCACCCCACCGAGTGCCTCGACCATCGGCTCCAGGTGCCAATAGCCATACTGGAAGCGCGGGCTCTGCTCCCGCGCCACCAGCCGCAGTACCGACAACGAAACCAGAGTCAAGGCAACGTCGACCAGGCTGTACACGCCGTCGAACAGGATGGCCTGCGATCCCACCAGCAGGCCACCGATGAAGCCGACCGCGCTCACCGCGATGGTCACCCCGATGGAGAACTTCAGGATGCGTTGCTCGCGCGCGGTATCCATCGCTCGCCGAAGGGCCGACCGTCGCCGGTCAGGCCTTCAGCACCTCCACCCTGTACGAGGTCACATCGCCATCGTGCTCGATGATGAGCCCGTGCACATCCGACTCGAAGCCCGGGAAACGCGCATTCTGTTCACGGGCAATACGCAGTGACTGGATGATCGGCTCGTCGCTGTCGCCGAATCGCTCGCCCGGCATGATGGTCGGAATGCCCGGCGGATACGGCACCAGCATGGTCGCCGCGACGCGACCACTGAGCTGCTCGATGTCGACCCGCTCGATCTCGCCCTTCACCAGGTGGTTGTAGGCATCGGCCGGGGTCATCACCGGCGTTGGCAGATCCACGTACATCTCGCGCATCACCTTGGCGACCTCGAATTCCTGGTTGAACGCGTGCAATGCATCGCACAGGTCACGCAGTCCCCAGCCAGCGTAGGCAATCGGATAGTCCGCCGCCAGCGTCGGCAATGCCTGGCTCAACGGCGCGTTGCAGTCGTACAGCTCCTTGAAGGCCATCAGCTCGGTGACCAGCGTGCTCCACTTGCCCTTGGTGATGCCCATCGAGAACAGGAACAGCACCGAATACAGGTTGGTCTTCTCCACAGTGATGCCGCGGCCCCACAGGAACTTGCTCAGCACCGCCGCCGGAATGCCCAGCTTGCCCATGCTGCCGTCCATCGCCAGGCCCGGGGTCAGCAGGGTCACTTTGATCGGGTCGATCAGCACGTAGTCATCGACCAGATTCTCGAAGCCGTGCCAGTGCGCATCCGGCTGCAGGTACCACTCCTCGCGCTTGGCCACCAGCGGAGCCGGCGTATCGCCCTTGTCCAGGCTGCGCTCGACCTTGGTCGGCTGCCACACACTGAACCACCAATCGTCGCGCCCGAGGTCGTCACGCACGTGCAGCATCGCGCGGCGGAAGGCGATCGCCTCGTCATGCATTTCCTGCACCAGCGAACGGCCGGCCTCGCCCTCCATCATCTTCGAGGCCACGTCACAGGCCGCGATCACCCCATAATGCGGGCTGGTCGAGGTGTGCATCATGAACGACTCGTTGAAGCGCTCGGCATCCAGGTCGCGCTGCGCCGAGTTGCGTACGTGGATCATCGACGCCTGCGAGAACGCGGCCAGCAACTTGTGGGTGGAATGCGTGGTGAAGATGATCGCATCCTGCTCGCGCGGCTTGCCCTTGGCCATGCCGTAGTGGTTCTCATAGAACGGATGGAACGCGGCGTAGGCGTACCAGGCTTCGTCGAAGTGCAGGAAGTCGACCGCGCTGCCGATTTCGTCGGCGATCTTCTCGGCGTTGTAGCACAGGCCGTCGTAGGTCGAGTTGGTCACCACCGCAATGCGCGGCTTGGAACCGGCCTTGTAGGCCTGGCTGGCCAGCGGGTTGACGGCGATGCGCTGCTGCAGCGATTCCGGTGTGAACTGATCCAGGCTGATCGGGCCGATGATGCCGTGTGCGTTGCGGCTTGGGGTGAAGTACACCGGCACCGCGCCGGTCATGATCAGCGCGTGCAGCAGCGACTTGTGGCAGTTGCGGTCGACGAACACCACGTCGCCGCGGGCCACCGTGCCATGCCAGACGATCTTGTTGGCGGTGGAGGTGCCATTGGTGACGAAGAAGGTATGGTCGGCACCGAAGTTGCGCGCCGCCTCTTCCTCGGCATCCTTGATCGGGCCGGTGTGATCCAGCAGTGAGCCCAGCTCCGGCACCGAGATCGACAGATCGCTGCGCAGGGTGTTCTCGCCGTAGAACTGGTGGAACGCACGGCCGACCGGCGACTTGGTGAATGCCACGCCGCCTGCATGGCCCGGCGTATGCCAGGAGTAGTTCGACTCTGCCGCATGATGGATCAGCGCCTTGAAGAACGGCGGCAAGAGATTCTTCATGTAGTCTTCGGCCGCGCGCATCACCTGCCGCGAGATGAAGCTCTTGGTGTCTTCAAACAGGAAGATGAAGCCGTGGATGTACTTGAGCAGCTTGCTCGGCACCTTTTCGATGGTGCGGCGCTCGCCGTACAGGAACACCGGCAGGTTGGCGCGGCGCGCACTCTGCTCGCGCAGGAAGGCGGTGAGGCGTTGGAACTCGCCATCCACCTCTTCGCTGCCATCGATCGAGATCAGCACCGCCGAGGCCGCCACGTAGGTACGGGCTCCGGCACGCGCATCATCCAGGTTCAGCCCGCACAGCACCCGCTGGTCGTTGCTGCGCAGCTCTTCCACCAGGGCGCGGATCAGGATGCCGCCGATGCGCGGCGACTCGTAGTCGTTGTCGATGACAATGACCGGGTAGTCCAGGGACTTGAAGTACACGTTGATTCTCCTTGTCGAACTCAGGAACGCTGGGCGCCGGCGCTGATGGCCGATGCCTCGCGGGCGCGCTGCCGCTGCTGACGGCGCTCCTCGCTGAAGAAGGGATAGAACACGGTGATGAACAGCACGAACAGGAAGGCGTACTGCACGATGGTTCCCGACGAGCCGTAGATCGCCCACAGGCAGTACACGACGGTCAGGCTGGTGAGGGTCCAGAACGCACCGGTATGGACCAGGGTGTGCGAACGCTCGACCACGAAGTAGCAGGCCACGCACGAGTAGATGTAGGGCAGCAGGGTCAGCACCACGGCCGCCGACGTGATCACGTCGAACTGGGCCGACGCGGTTTCCGAGGTGGACGTCACCAGCACCGCCAGGGTCATCAGCACCGCCACGATCAGCACGCCCTTGACCGGCACGTCGTCCTTGTTGGTCTTGCTGAAGATGCTCGGGAACAGGCCATCATCCGAGGCCGCCTTGGCACTCTGCGCGGTCAGCAGGATCCAGCCACCCAGCGAACCGGCGGCGCCGATGAAGGCGCACAGGCTGACCAGCGCGCCGCCCCAGCCGCCGACCGCCTTGGCCGCCGCCAGCGCGAACGGCGCGTCGGAGGTCTGCAGCTCGCCATTGGGCACCATGCCCATGATCACTGAGGAACTGGCGATGTAGGCGATGGCAGCCAGGAACACACCGGCCAGAGTGGCACGGGCCACGTTCTTCTCCGGGTTCTCGACCACGCCAGCCGTGACCGAAGCCGATTCGACACCGATGAAAGCCCACAGGGTCAGTGCCGCGGCACTGGAGATCGCACCGAAGTTGGACTCACCGGACACGTTGTAGGCGCCCTTGAAAATGTCGGCATCGAAGAAGAACCAGCCGAAAATGGCGATGCCCAGGATCGGCACCAGCGCGAAACTGGTGGTGACCGTCTGCACACGGCTGACGAAGGCCGGGCCGATCACGTTGGCAAAGCTCAGCGCCCACACCAGGATCAGCACCGCGATGCAGCGCACCAGCGGCTCGGACAGGATCGGGAAGAAGTAGCTGAAGTAGCCCACCGCGGCAATCGGTATGGCAACGTTGCCGATCCAGTTGGCGAACCAGTAGATGGTATTGGTCTGGAAGCCCATGTAAGGCCCGAACCAGTCACGCGCATAGGCATACGGACCGCCCGCCTTCGGCGCCAGCTTGCCCAGCTTGGCGAATACGAAGGCCAGCAACAGCGCACCGGCCGTGGTGATCAGCCAGCCCCAGATCGATGCGGTACCGATCTTGGCCAGGCTGGACGGCAACAGGAACACGCCTGAGCCCATCATGTTGCCGGCGACGAGGAAGGTGGCTCCGACCACCCCGATTTTCTTTGCTTCTGCCATGACAATCTCCTGTACTGGCATGAGCCCGGTGCGGCCGGGCGTGGGGACGGTTGCGCTGGCGTAACGCCGCTGGCGCTTATTTGATGAAGTTGTATTGCAGGCTGCCCTGCACCCGGACCGTGTCGCCGCGCGCGCCGCCCTGCTGTTCCAGGCGGCCGTACAGCAGCTCCATGCCCATCGTCCACGACGGCGCCGGGCTCCAGATCAGGTTGAACACGCCGTATCGGCTCTGCCGGAAGGCGTCGGCAGCGAGTGCCGCGTTCCGCTCCAGGGTCAGCTGGCCGAAGATCAGGTTCGAACGCCATAGCTCGGACCAGTAATGCGTGTAGCCGACGAAGCCGCCGTGCAGGTCCAGCGCGTCGAGACGGCCATCGGCACCGACCACCGCGTCCAGCCCGGAGCCGGTCAGGTCCGCGGTGTAGCGGCTGAGGCCGCGCCCGCCGAGCGCGCCGAACAGCAACAGATCGCGCTCGCCTACCGATGCCGAGCCACTGAACTGCAGGCCGCCGGCCATGCGCCGGTCGCGCTCGCCCTCACCGTCATAGGCCAGGCTGCGCGCCACCGCGCCCAGCTGAAGATGGCCCCAGTCACGCTCCATGCGTGCGGTCACGGTCACATCCGGCAGCCGGTTCACTGCGGCCCGTTCATCACTGGCACCGGCCAGTTCGGTCTTGGGGTCTTCGGCGGCCAGCGTCAGGGTGTTGCCCTTGCCCATCGCGAAGCTGTGGTGGATGCCGGCCACCAGCAGATAGCCGGCGCCGCCGGGACCGGCGAAGTCGAGCGTGTCGGGCAGGCTGTCCGGGTCCATGAAACTGGAGTAACCGTAGCCGGCATAGGTATTGCCAAGCTGGCCATACGCGTGGCGCAGGCGGAACGCGTAGCCATCGCTGCTGCCGAAGAAATCATTCTCCAGGTAGAAGCGCAGGTTGCCGTGCGTGGTCGGGCGCCGCGCCTCGAAGCTGAAGCGGGTCTGCTTGGCGTGGATGTTGAAATTGGAAACATCGCGATGGCTGCCGCCCACCGGCATCGACGAAGGGATGAACTGATCCTCGTCACCGGCCGCACGCGAATCTGCAATCGCATCGAGCTTGGCATAGCCGCCAATGCGGATCACCGTGTCAGTACCTGGAATGGCAAAGAAGCCCTTCAGATCCGGGTCGGTCGGCCCAGCAGCGCTGTCGGGACGCGAGGCCGCCGTTGAGGGATCGGCCACCGATTCGCGCTGCGGCAGCACCGGTTGCGCCACACCCGGCACCTGGGTGGGATGCAGCAGGTTGGCGCTGCTGCCAGGTGGTGTCACCGGCGCCGCTACCTGCGCAGCGGCCGCGACAGCGCCCTCGCGTTGTTCGAGCTGATCCAGGCGCTTCTGCATGCCCTCCAGTGCCTGCCGCATGGCAGCGATTTCCTGGCGCAATGCGTGCGCATCCTCCTGGCCATTCTGCTGCGCAGATGCTGGCGTGACCGCCAGCGCGGTCAGGCAGGCCAGACTCAGTACCGCAAAGCGCATTGCATCCTCCCTGGACGAACATTCGCAGCGCACTGACGGCGCGCGCGCAGGCGCAGCTCCGACGTTGCGTTGCCGTTGCTGGAAATGCGGGTACTGCGTCGACGACACCGGCCAGCCTGCGCGTGGCAGGCAACAGGACGATGACACTGCCCCGCCCGTACCGATATCGACGCCATCAGGGCCGCACTGCCGGAGAGGTGGCGACCGCAGCAGTCTGGGTAACAACCAAGGAGTGAGAACGTCGTGAATGGCTGTGCCGACTGCCCCGGTTCAGGGCGTGTCAGGCGCGGCATCCCTGGCGCGTTGACGCTGTATTCCATGCGTCACAGGCTAGTCCGCCTGTCGTTTTTGGCCTTGATTGGAATCAAGGCGCGATGCTTGATGTCAGTCACGATTCAGACGTGACGACGAACAGGTGGTGCGCAGCCTGCATCACCCGCACAAGTGACGAAACGCAACAGGCCCGCATGCTGCCATGCGGGCCTGTGGTGTCGCATCACGACATGGGTGCCGATCAGCGTGGGCCCAGCACCGTCTGCAGGTCAGCGCCCTGTGGCAGGCCGGCGCGACGCTGCACCTGGCCCTGTGCATCCTGGAACAGGATGCCCGGCGTGCCCTGGAAGCCCATTTCAATCATCAGCACCTGGTTGGCGTCGAGCTTGGCGGCGATCTCGCGGCTGATGCTCGGCAGGGCCTTGATGCCACCACGGTCGAACTGGTGTTCGTTTTCCAGCAAGGCCGCACTCGGGTCACGCGCAGACAGGATGGCCGCAGCCTTGGCCGGGCTGTCCTCGCGAATCACGCCGACCATGATGTGGCGCAACTGCACCTTGCCGGCGTCGACCCACGGACGCGCCGCTTCCCAGAACTTGTGGCAGTACGGGCAGTTGGCATCACTGAAGGTATAGACCACGCGCGGCGCATCGGCCTTGCCGTCACGCACCCAGGCACTGGCCTCCAGCTTGGTCCACATCTTGGCCGACATCGGTGCTGAAACCAGCTTCTCCACCGCCTCGGCGGCCACGTCGTTGCCCTCGGCATCGAACAGGCTGCCTACCAGCACATGCTTGCCGTCGGCGGTGACATAGGCTGCGGCCGGTTGCTGCCCACCCACCACGCCAGCGAATCCACGCAGGCCACCCGGTGCATCGAACTCGGCAACGACTTCAAAACCGTGCTTCTCGATGCCTTTCAGCACTGCGGGGCGCTCGCCCTTGGCCGCTGGGGCCTGAGCGCTCGCTGCCGGCGCTGCCGTTGCCTTGCCTGGCGGGGTCTGGGCCTGACTGCAGGCGGCCAATGCCAGCATGACCGGCAGCAACAGCACCGCCGAAGCGATGCGCAGGGAAGTCGACAACATGGGAACTCCGTAGTGAGATGCCCGCGCAGGCTACCGCAGCCGGCGCAGTTTGTGTTCAAGACCCGCCGCCGTCAGTTCGCCAAGGTGCAGTTCACGCAGGCGGCCTTCGGCGTCGAAGAACAGCGTCGATGGATAGGCCTGTACACCCAGCACGGTTGACGCCGAGGCGGTATCGTCCAGCAATACATTGCCCAGCCGGAGCTGTTCGGATGCGATGAAACCCTTCACTTCGTCCAGGGTTTCTCCCTGGTTGAGGAACACGAACTGCACGTCAGTGTGGGTCTGCTGTGCGGATGCCAGTACCGGCATCTCGCGACGGCAGGGACCACACCAGCTGGCCCAGAGATTCAGCACTACCGGTTTGCCACGGAACTGCTGCAGATCGATCCTGCGCCCCTGCAGATCGGCCACCTGTGCCGCCGGCAGCGGCATCCGCTGCTCCTGCCATGTTGCCAGCAGGTGGCTGCCCGCCGCCCACAGCACCACACCCACCAGCGCCCCCGCCAACACCGGCGCACGTAACGCGCGCCACAACCGCAGCCGCCAGGTGCCCCACGCCAGGCCCGCAACCAGCACGACTGCAAGGTGATACCCACCGTCGGCGATCTGCAGGATGCTCCAGGGGGCCTCACGGTAGAGCGCGAAGTTCAAGGCCACGAAGCTGATGCGTCCACACAGCAGGCCGATCAGCAACATGTCCAGGACCAGGCTGGCCCCGGAAGGCACTGCCATCCCGTCCTTCGGCCGCGGCCACAGGTGTGCCACCGCCATGGCCAGCAGCACGCACATCAGGATCAGCACCACCGGCATCGGCACCGGTCCAACACTCGACATCAACCCACCTGTCACATCATCTCGTTGCCTGCATGGTCAAAGCGTCGCGCCCAGGTTGCAAGTGCGACGCCCACCGCAGGCTTCAGGCCGCGCTGCGCGGCATCTGCATGCCAGGCGCCGGTTGCAGCCCGCGCAGGCTGCCCGCCACCGACGACAACAGCGGTCGTTCGCGCCGATTGTTGTTGACCTGCCGGCGATAGTTGGCCGGCGTCATTCCGACAATGCGCAGGAACAGGCGGCGGAATGCGCTCTGGTCTGCATAGCCCACGCCCCAGGCCACTTCATCGATACCCGCCCCCTGCTGCAGCAATGTCTGCGCCTTGGCGATACGCAACCGCTGGCAATACTCGATCGGACGCAGGCCGGTGGCCTTCAGGAAGCGCCGCTGCAGAGTCCGCGGTTCCAGTCCGGAAACCTCGCAGATCGCTCCGAGCGTGGCCCCACGCGCAGCGGTGGTATGCAGCCAGCGTTGCGCCTTCAGTACGTCGCGATCGCCGTGGGCGAAGTTGGCACTGAAACGCTCCAGATCCTGCTGGATCGCCGCGGGCACCGTGATCCCCAACTGCTGCGCCACGGAACTCGCTACGCCCTGGCCGTGCAGCCGGTACAGCAGCCGCAGGGCGAGGAAGCGCCAGGCCTGGGAACCGGCCACTGTCAGCAGATCACCGTCGTCGACCAGCGCGCGCTCACTGGGCACCCAGCTGGCCGACTGCCCCTGCAGGCCCGGATGGCGCCCGAGGTCCGGCCCACTGACGGTGCGCCCGGCAAGCAGACCCGCGCGTGCCAGCATGCTGACACCATCGCTGGCAGCTGCCAGCAGACTGCCGCCATCGTAATGCGCGCGCAGCCAATCCAGCAGGACCTCATCGGCGCGCAGGCAGACGCCTTGACTGATCTGGCCAGGCACGGCGATCACGGCGGGAATGTCCGCCTCGAGCATCTCCGCGCCGGCAATGCGATGCACGCCGGTCTGGCTGGCTGGCACGACCCAGCGGGTCACCAGGACACGCTTGAACGGGCGACGCTGCTGCTGGGCAAGCCGGTTGGCGACGTGTGCCATTTCGGTCAGCACCGAGGCCGCCGACGGGTCCCCTCCCGGGTACTCGACCACCGCGACCTCTACGAATCCCTCGTTCCTGAATCCTTCCACAGAGCATCTCCTCGGTTCGTTGCAGGCCATCCAGCGGCCGGTTCAGGCGCAGGGTAGGAACTGCCACGACGGCGGGGCTATGAAGAAAGTTGCAAAGTGCGCTGAATGCGCCGTCAGCGACGGGAGCTTGACCCTGGACCTGACTCCAGGCTTCAGAATGACCGGCAGCATCCGCAGGAATCCGCCATGAACATTGGTCAACTGGCGCGCCAGGCCGGCGTACCGATCGATACCGTGCGCTACTACGAGCGCCAGCAGTTGCTGCCCACCGCGGCACGCTCGGCCGGGGGCTACCGCATCTTCGGTGAGCAGGACCTGCGCCGGCTGCGCTTCATCCGCCGCGCCAAGACGCTGGGCTTCAGCCTGGAACAAATCGCCGAACTGCTGGCACTCAGTGATCGCCATCCGCAGGACATGGGCAGCGTGCGCGACGCGGCGCAAGCCCGACTGCAGGACATCGCGCAGCGCATGGCTGAACTGCAACGCATGCACAGCGCGCTCTCGCAGCTGGTCGACGCCTGCCCCGGCCACGGCACCCTGGATCAGTGCCCGATCCTGGCGGCGCTGACCGACGGCGCCGACTGAGTACGTGCGATCGTCGCCCCCCTCGCAACGCACGTGAAGAAAAGTGCAACAAATGCTTGCCAACCCTCTGGGGCAAGGCTATTATTTCGCTCCTCAGCGACGTGGGGCCATAGCTCAGCTGGGAGAGCGCCTGCATGGCATGCAGGAGGTCAGCGGTTCGATCCCGCTTGGCTCCACCAATCTTTCGGCATTAGGCCGTCGAAAGGTCGCTAAAGAACATTGATGAGAATTGCGTCCCCATCGTCTAGAGGCCTAGGACATCACCCTTTCACGGTGGCGACCGGGGTTCGAATCCCCGTGGGGACGCCACTCATCACGAACAACGAGGACCCGGCCGATAACCGGGTCTTTTTTGTTCACCGCCTACCGGCATTCAGGTTGTGGCGTTGCGGTTCCCCTGCCCTTGGTGGCGAAGGTTGAACCGGGACGAAAAAAGTTCGAAAAAAGCTTCCACAAACGTGAACACGCAGGTATGATAGGCGGCTCGGTAACACGGGGCCATAGCTCAGCTGGGAGAGCGCCTGCATGGCATGCAGGAGGTCAGCGGTTCGATCCCGCTTGGCTCCACCACTTTCGACATTAGGCCGTCGAAAGTTCTACAACTTGAAGTTTTTCGTGCGTCCCCATCGTCTAGAGGCCTAGGACATCACCCTTTCACGGTGGCGACCGGGGTTCGAATCCCCGTGGGGACGCCAGTTTCAAAACGGACTCTGCTCCTGGCAGATATCCAGAGTTTCATGGGGCCATAGCTCAGCTGGGAGAGCGCCTGCATGGCATGCAGGAGGTCAGCGGTTCGATCCCGCTTGGCTCCACCACTTCGACATTAGGCCGTCGAAGGATCTACAACTTGAAGTTTTCGTGCGTCCCCATCGTCTAGAGGCCTAGGACATCACCCTTTCACGGTGGCGACCGGGGTTCGAATCCCCGTGGGGACGCCAATTCTTGAAAACCCCGGCTTCGGCCGGGGTTTTTCTTTGCCCGCGATCTGCCATCAAACCGCCCTGCGCGTAGATGACTTCACCCCGCCCACGGCTCAGAACCGCCGATACATCCCGATCGATGCCGGCGCAGTCGGTGCGAAACCAAACTGTGCATACAGCCGATGCGCCTCGCCATCGGCCAGCAGGCTGACGTAAGCCGACGGCGGCAGGTTGGCCTGCATCCAGCCGTCCAGCCGCCGCATCACTTCCTTGCCCAGGCCCTGCCCCTGCAAACGCGGCAGCACCGCGATATCACAGACCTGCAGGTGGCAGCCGCCATCGCCGACGATACGGCCCATCGCCACAAGTTCTGCACCCTGGTAAGCGCACACGCCGAACAACGTATTGGGCAGCGCGCGGGCGGCTGCTTCGCGGGACTTGGCGCTGAGGCCTGCGAGCACGCGCAACTGGCAGTAGTCCTCGACCGTGGGTACGGCTTCGCGGAACTGGCAGGTGATGGAACCATTCATGCGGCATCTCCGGATGGGTCGGGCTATCCTGCCGCATCCACGTCGCAGCCGCTGCGACCCAGGCCCAAAAAGTCCCATGTGCTATTCCGCCCTGATCCGCGCTGACTACGCCAAGCTGGTACGCGAGTTCGGCGCCATCCTGTCGCTGGAGGACTTCGCCGAGCTGTACGCACACGATCCGGGCAAGAAGCGGCCGAAGACCCCGAAGGCGATGGATGACGGATTCGCCGGTGCGCGTACCGAACAGGGGCGGGACATCGTGGTGAAGATCCAGCAATGGCATGCGCAGGAGCAACAGGCACTGGAGGCCGAACTGGCCCGGCAACGCGAACGACGCGATATTGCCCATGCCACGCTGGCCACCCGGCCCACGCAGAAGGCGCGCAACGACCTGCGCGTGGCCGGCAACCGCATCGAGCGCGCACAGGCCCGGCTGGAAGACCTGCATCGGGTGCAGCTGCTGCCGCGTGACAACCGCATTTTCCCCGGCACCTACGCACCGGTGATGGTCAGCGAGAACGGCCAGCGCGTGATCAGGCCGATGCGCTACCAGTGCCGGCTGCCGGACAAGCCGGCGCGCAACGACGTGCTTTACCCCGGCACCTACAATGCGCGGCGCGACAGCCTGGAAGGTTACTGGCGGGGTGCGTTCGGACTGCGCCATGGCGTGGTGGTGGTACAGGCGTTCTACGAGCACGTGCCCCGCCACGCCATCGCCGGCCGCACCCTCGGTGCCGACGAAAAGGAACAGGACGTGGTACTCGAATTCCGTCCCGATCCGCCGCGCGACCTGCTGCTGGCCTGCCTCTGGGCAGAATGGGAAGGACCGGAAGGCCGCCTGCTGTCGTTTGCCACGATCACCGACGCACCGCCCAGCGACGTCGCCGCTGCCGGGCATGACCGCGGCGTAGTGCCGATCCGCAAGGAACACCTCGACGCCTGGCTCAACCCCGAACCGGATGACCTGGCGCGCCAGTACCGCATCCTCGACGACCGCGAGGAGATCCGTTACGTGTACAAGGAAGCGGGCTGAGCGCCGGACGCAATTGAAAAACCCCGCCTGGGCGGGGTTCCTGGATCAGGGGTTGCCGCCGAACATCGCAGACGCGAGCATTCACCCCCCGGCAGTATCCCCTGCAGGTCCGTGGCGGACGGCTCAGGCCTTGACGCTGGAGCGACCCACCGCACGCGCCAGCGCGCGTGACAGATCGGCCGACAGGTAGGGCTTGACCAGCAACAGGCCGGCCAACATCGGTGTTGGCAGCTGCTCGGCCAGCGTTCCGGTGGCCAGCACGAACGGAATGCCACGTGCCGAAAGCGCTGCAGCCACCGGTTCACTGGTCTCGTTGCGGGCCAGCCGGTAGTCCAGCAGGGCCACGTCCGGGGTGCTCTGCTCCAGCAGCTGCAGGGCTTCGGACACGCTCGCTGCAAGCCCGACCACAGTCGCGCCGGCATGCACCAACTGCATCTGCAGCAGGGCCGCACTCATTTCGTCGTTCTCGACCACCAGCACCCTCAGGTCCTGCAACACTGTCATCGGCTACCGCTCCTGGAGGCAATTGCACGCTGGGAGTATAGCTATCAAGGGGCCAATGCCGACAGGAACCGCCCTCATAGGCCCTCCTACTATGCATCGCCTGCCGACCTCGGTTACACTCGCACGCTGCCTGCCGGTGTGGCGGAATGGTATACGCAGCTGACTCAAAATCAGCCGGGGGTGACCCCATGAAGGTTCGAGTCCTTTCACCGGCACCACTGCATCAAAGGCCAGGTCCATGACCTGGCTTTTTGCATTTCCCGGGTCCGAGCGCCCGACACTGGCAAGCATGCCCCAGCATGCCCTGCCCGCGCGCTGCCCCTCCTGCGGGCGTCCGACGCCGTCGCCCGGTCCCACTACTTCTCGCTGCCAGGCGTGATCGAGCACACCAGCTGGGGCGACGTTTCCGAACGGGCGATGGCGCTGCAGATCGCCCGCCATCTGCCTGACGTATCCGATCAGCGCCGGGCGCTGGGACGCCAACAACCTGCAGGCGGCTGCCGCGGTCCTCGACGGCTGCCCGCAACGCGGTGATGACCTGCTGGCCCGCGACGGCGGCGAGGAATTCATCGCCGCCCTGCGAGCGCCTGCGCGCCGCCGTGGAAGCCACCGCGCTGCCCGCCGCTGAGGCCCATGTGACCATCAGCATCGGCGTAGCCTGGCAGGTTGCACATGAGCAGGCCGCCCAACAAGGCCGGGGAACAGCACTCCGACCGCCGGGCCTAGACCGCGCGCAGCACCGCCCCACCGTGCAGGTGCCCGGCCCCGCCCTGCACCCGGAAGCTGGCCACCGTCTGCAGCAGCTGCGCCGACTGCTCTTCCATGCTGCGCGCTGCGGCCGAGGCTTCCTCGACCAGCGCGGCGTTCTGCTGGGTGCCCTGATCGATCAGATCGACGGCATGATTCATCTGCTGAATGTCGTCGCTCTGCTGCTGCGCGGCCGTGCTGATCTCGGACATCAGATCACTGACACGGCGCACATTGACCACGATCTCGTCCATGGTGCGTCCGGCGCTCTCAACCTGCGCGGTACCGGCGCCGACATTGGCCACCGACGCATCGATCAGCTGCTTGATCTCCTTCGCGGCACTGGCCGAGCGCTGCGACAGTTCGCGGATCTCGGTGGCGACCACGGCGAAGCCACGCCCGTGTTCGCCCGCACGCGCTGCTTCCACCGCCGCGTTCAACGCAAGGATGTTGGTCTGGAAAGCAATGCCGTCGATCACGCCGATGATGTCGACGATGCGCCGCGAGGACGCGTTGATCACGGCCATGGTCTCGACCACTTCGTGCACCACGTTGCCACCGCGGGCAGCGACATCAGCAGCACCACCGGCCAGCTGACTGGCCTGCCGTGCGTTGGTCGCGGTGCGCTGCACGGTCTCGGCCAGGCCCTTCATCGACACCGCGGTCTCCTCCAGCGACGCGGCCTGCTGCTCGGTGCGCTGCGACAGATCGCTGTTGCCCTGCGCGATCTCGGTGGCACCGACGGCGATGGTGTCGGCGGCGAACTTGATCTGGGCGATGATCGCGGCCATCGCCTCCACCAACGAATTCACGCCTTCGCACAGCTCGGCGATCGGCCCGTTCTTGTCGGCAGTGGCCACGCGCCGGGTCAGGTCGCCCTCCTTCGCGGCCGCCACCACTTCACGGGTCTGCGCCACGGCACGTTGCATGGCCTGGTTCTCATGCACCTGCGCGGTGATGTCGGTGGCGTACTTGACCACCTTGAACGGCTTTCCGTTGAGATCCAGGATCGGGTTGTAGGACGCCTGGATCCAGACCTCGCGCCCGCCCTTGCCGAGGCGCCGGTACTGGCCGGCATCGTATTCGCCACGGCCGAGCTTCTCCCAGAACTGGCGATACTCGGCACTGCCACGATACTCGGGCTCGACGAACAGCGAGTGGTGCTGGCCACGCACGTCGTCCAGGCTGTAGCCGGTGGCGGCCAGGAAGTTGTCGTTGGCCGAAAGGATGCGGCCGTCCATGCCGAACTCGATCACCGCCTGCGACTTGTCGATCGCCGCCAGCTGCCCGGCCGAGTCGGCTGCCTGCAGCTTCTGCGCAGTGATGTCGGTGGCGAACTTGACCACCTTGTATGGCCGCCCCTGCCGGTCCAGCACCGGGTTGTACGAGGCCTGGATCCAGATCTCGCGCTGGCCCTTGCCGAAGCGCCGGTACTGGCCAGCGTCATATTCGCCACGCCCCAGCCGCGCCCAGAACTCGTGGTACTCGGCGCTGCGCGCCTGCTCGGGATCGACGAACAGGGAATGATGCTTTCCCTGGATCTCCTCCAGCCGGTAGCCCATCGCCTGCAGGAAGTTGTCATTGGCCTGCAGGATGGTGCCATCGAGGGCGAACTCGATGACCGCCTGGACCCGGTGCAGCGCCGCGACCTGGGCTTCCAGCTCGGCACGGCCATCGGACACGGCCTCGGCGCCGGTGCGGTGCTGGGGAGCCAGCGCGCCCAGCAGGGCACGCCACGGCGACCAACGGGTATGCAGCTCGGCCGGCGCCTGCGCGCCCGCCGTGAAGCCTGGAATGAGCATTGTCTGATCCTCGGTGTCCGGTAAGCGGTTGCGACCCGACGGGCGGGATGCCCGGCGGCAACTTCAGGTGCCAGGGACTACAGGTGCCAACCGGCACCTCTCGAGCGACTGCCACGAACGTCTGCTGCGGGTGCGATCGGCATCTGGGAGCGGCGGAACACACAGCGCGGGCCGCCCATCGGGGACGGCCTGGGGTACTGAGGCGGGTGACTGGAGCGGGATCCAGAGGGAGTATCGGCGAGGCGATCGGTGGCTTTAGCCGGATTACGCGACGTCCGTCGCAACTTCAGATGCGGCTGCAGGGACGCGGTAGACAATCGCGATGTACTTCACATTCTGCTCACGCTCGGCGGGGCACGGGGTGTCGTCACGGAACATATCGCGCGTTGCCGCCGTCACTGGGCATAGCCTTGCCCGGCACGCCGATGCAGTTCAAGCCCAAAAGGTTTGCATGACCAACGGGCGATTCCATGGCAGGTGAAAATGGCCAGCATGCAGCGAACCGCAGGACGCTCACTGACACGGAGATCGCATGTTCCCACGCTTGGCCAGCTTCCTGATCCTGGGCCTGTGCAGTACCGGCGCCCTCGCTGCCGATGCCACCTATCGGCCCGCCTTCCAGCCGGACCAGCTGAAGGGGCCGCCTGCAGGGCGACCGAACGAGGTACTGGTACTGGGCACCGCCCACCTGTCCGGCCTGCCCAAGTCCTTCCAGCCCGCCTTGCTTGAACCGTTGCTGCAGCGACTGGTCGCCTGGAAGCCCGGGCTGATCGCCACCGAAGACCTGTCCGGCCTCCAGTGCGATTCCATGCGTCGCTACCCGGAACGCTATGCGGAGAGCGTGGCCACCTACTGCTTCGACACCACCGCTGCGCAGGCTGCCACCGGCCTGGACGTGCCTTCAGCGAACGCCCAGGCCGAGCGCCTGCTTGCGACCTGGCCGGACGAGCCGACGCCCGCCCAGCGTCGTCGGCTCGCCGCATTGTTCCTGGCTGCGGGCGAACGCGGGTCGGCGCAGGTGCAATGGCTGCGCCTGCCTGCGTCCGAGCGCAAAGCCGGCGATGGGCTGACGCCGGCCCTGGTCGAGATCCTCCGCAAAGGCCTGGTCCGCCGCAATGAAACCAGCCTGATCGCCGCCGTCGTTGCCGCCCGCCTCGGGCATGAACGGCTGTGGGCCGTGGACGACCACACGGCCGATTCTCCCACACCGGCGGAGGATAAGGCGGCGGCCAGTGCAGCCATCACCGGTGCCTGGAACAATACGTACTTGCGGGCGCGACGGGAGGCCGATGAACGCCTCGTGGCCAATCTGGACAAGCCCGGTGGCGTCATGGCGCTGTATCGGGATTACAACAGCCCGGCGGCAGCGATGGCAGCGTACCAGAGCGACTTCGGCGCGACGCTCGTCGAGCCGTCCTCCAAGGCGTTCGGCCGGATGTATGTCGGTTACTGGGAAACCCGCAACCTGCGCATGGTCGCCAACATCCGCGACGTGCTGGGCCTGCACCCTGGCAGCCGAATGCTGGCCATCGTCGGTGCCTCGCACAAGGGCTACTACGAGGCCTACCTCAATCAGATGCACGACGTGCAGCTGGTCAGTACGGACGCAGTACTGCGTTGACCAGGATAGGTGCCGGCCATGCGCTGGCACTATCCTGCAAGGCCCGTCTGCAGGTGCCGACATGCTGAAAGTGATCGCCGAGGATTTCATCCATCCCGATGCCGTGGATACCGTGCTTCCCCTGTACCGCGAGCTGGTCGCATGCACGCAGCGAGAGCCGCTCTGCCTCGGCTATGAACTGTTCGTCGACCAGAGGGACCCCGGGCATTTCGTCTTCATCGAGCAATGGCCGGACCGCGACGCACTGGATATCCATTGCGCCAGCGAGCACTTCCAGCGTCTGGTGCCTCAGATCAACGCGTTCCAGCGCGCACCGTGCCGGGTCCTGCTGATGGACGCCGCACGGGTGTAGTGCCGGAAGCGAGACGCCCGCCGACGCTGCGGCCATGCCGCCACAGCAACAGGCAGGCTGCAACCGTGCACGCCAGGCTCAGGACCAGCAGCGCGACCGCGCCTTGCTGCAGCACGGGCAACAACGCCTGCGCGTACGGGTCGCCGCGCAGCTGTTCGGCGCGCAGGCAGGTGGCCAGCGCCAGGCACCAGCCGATCAGGGCCGGAATGAACATGCGCACCGCAACCGGGTTCCAGGCATTCATGGGTTCACCTGCTTGAGTGGAGATGCGCGCAGTATTCGCGCGCGTCCTCTCACAGGCTGAGATCAGTCCTGGGCGGCATCGGCATCGTCGCCTGGAAGCCCCGACAGCTCGCCCTGCACCTGCACGTTGTTGCGCCCCAGCGCCTTGGCCCGGTAGCACTGTGCATCGGCAGCGGCCACTGCCTGGTCCACGCTCATGCCCCCCGCCAGGGGCGCGATGCCGATGCTGGCACCGACCCGCAGCCGGTGCTGATCCCATGGAATGGACAGCGCTGACAGGGTCTGCAGGAGCTCACCGCCGATCCGTGCGGCACGACGCGGCGTACACCCGGACAGGATCACCGCGAACTCGTCGCCGCCCAGCCGCGCCACCACGTCCGAATCACGCACACCATGTCGCAGCACACTGGCCACCGCCCACAGCACGGCATCGCCGGCCAGGTGGCCCCAGGTGTCGTTGACCGGCTTGAAGCGGTCCAGATCGATGTACATCAGCGAGGCGGCCTGCCCGGTGCGCTCGACGCGGGTGATCGCCTGCTGCAGGTGCACCTCGAAACCGCGGCGGTTGCTCAGTTCGGTGAGTGGATCGATCTCGGCCAGGTGGCGGGCTTCGCGCTGCCGCGCCCGCTGCTGGGTGTCGTCGCGCAGCACCCACACCGCGCCGCGCACATGGCCTTCGTCATCGCGCAGCCAGGCCCGCGTCAGATCCACCGGCACCGTTGCCGTGCCCAGGCGCAGCAGCAGGTCGGCATGCAGGTCCACCGCGTTGCTTTCCGGGTCCAGGAGTACCTGCACATCCAGCACCGAGCCGGGCGCGTACTCGGTGGTCAGCGCCAGCACGTCCTGCACCCTGTGCCCGGCCAGCGACAGCGCGCCATCACCGGCCAGGGTGCGTACCGCGGCCGCGTTGGCATAGTCGATGCGGCCGTCAAGGTTGACGCTGAGCACCAGGTCGGCCACCGCATCCAGGGTGATGCGACTGCGCTGTTCGCTCTCGAACAGGCGTTGCTCACTGCTGCGCTGGGCGGTGATGTCCTGGATCTGCGACACGAAATGCAGTGGCTGGCCATGCTCGCTGCGCACCAGCGACACTGACAGCCGCGCCCAGATGATGCGGCCGTCGCGGTCGAGATAGCGCTTTTCAAGGTGGTAATGGCTGCGCCGTCCGGCCAGCAGGTCCTGCACCAGGGCCAGGTCGGTCTGCAGGTCATCGGGATGGGTCAGGCGCTGGAAGTCGACCTGCAGCAGCTCTTCGCGCGGGTAACCCAGGATCCGGCACAGCGCATCATTGACGTCCAGCCAACGCCCCTCCAGCGACACCAGCGCCATGCCCAACGCCGCCGACGTGAATGCACCGGCGAACTTCTCCGCCGACAGCCGCGCCTCAGCCCGTGCCTGCAGGATCTCGGTGATGTCGATGGCCATGCCGACGTAGCCGATGCGTGCGCCATCGGCACCTTCCATGCGGCTGATCGACAGGCGCACCTGGCGTGGCAGGCCCTCCTTGCGCAGCAACGTCCACTGCCGCGAGTAGGTCTGCCCGTCAGCGCGAGCACTGAGCGCTTCGAACACGTCGGGAAGGTTGCCCTCGGCATCGGCCAACGGCTCCAGCCAGGCTTTCAGTTCCTCCGGATCGTGGAACGCATCGAGCCGGCGCTGGCCGACCACCTCCGCTGCGCTGTAGCCCAGCAGGCGCTCCGCACCCGTGTTGAACAGGGTGATGGTGCCATCGGTATCGGTGGCGATCACCGCTACCTCATCGGACGCATCGACCACGGCCTGCAGGCGTTGCCGGGTCTCGGCCGCGTCCTGCCTCGCCTGCTGCAGCTCGGTGACGTCAGCATGCGCGCCGGCCATCCACAGCGGCTTGCCCTGCCCATCCCATTCGAAGACCCGCCCGCGGTCCTGGATCCAGATCCACTGCCCGTTCTTGTGGCGCATGCGCAGCAGGCAGGCGTAGTTGTCGCTGCGGCCTTCGAAATGCTCATCCAGCGCCGCATCGGACAGCGCGATGTCATCGGGATGGACCAGCTTCAGGAACGTCTTCTGGCAGATGGGTTGCAGCTCTTCCAGGCGGTAGCCGACGATCTCAGCCCAGCGCGCGTTGACCCGCATCTCGCCGGTCTGCACGTTCCATTCCCAGGTTCCCGCGGCGGTACCGTCGATGATCATCGCCAGGCGGCGACGCTCTTCCGCCAGCTCCTGCAGGCGGCGCTCCAGCAGTCCATTGCCGTGGGTGCCCTGGCCCGGCATCAATCCGGTCCCCTGCCGGCACGGGCAGGCGCCGACCGCAGCGGAACGCTGCGGCCTGCAACGAAGATGGCGGGTCGTGCTGGCGTCATGGCCCTCCCCAGCAACAGCGGGGTGGCCGGACGCCTCCCCTCAAGCGCAAGTGTGCGCAATCACGGGGAAAATCGACAAGTCCCCCGCCACGAATCAAGTGTGACGGGGAACGCGGTCCTCAACTGCGCTTGGCGCGGGCGAAGGCCTCGGCCAGGGCGTTGTTGGCCGGCGGCGCGGGCGCGGCGGGACGGCTGCCATTGCCTTGGCCCCGGTTCGGCCCGCGGTTCTGGCCGCCTGCATCGCGGCGCGGACCCTGCCCATGGCCGCGCTCATCACGCTGGCCCGGGCGGCTGGTCGCTTGCCCGGGGGTATCGTCCAGGCGCCGGGTCAGGGCGATGCGCTTGCGCGCCACGTCCACCTCCAGCACCTTCACCTTGACGATATCACCGGCCTTGACCACGTCGCGCGGGTCCTTCACGAACGTATCGGAAAGCGCCGAGATGTGGATCAGGCCGTCCTGGTGCACACCGATATCGACGAAGGCACCGAAGGCCGCCACGTTGCTGACCACACCCTCGAGCACCATGCCCTCGCGCAGGTCCTTGATGTCCTCGACGCCCTCGGCGAAGCGTGCCGCCTTGAACTCGGGACGTGGGTCTCGGCCCGGCTTCTCCAGTTCCTTGAGGATGTCACGCACGGTCGGCACGCCGAAGGTGGCATCGGTGAACTGCTCGGCCTTCAGGCCGCGCAGGAAGCTGCCATCACCGATCAGCGCCTTGATCGGGCGCGCGGTGCTGGCCACGATGCGCTCGACCACCGGGTAGGCTTCCGGGTGTACCGCCGAAGCATCCAGCGGCTCATCACCGTCGGCAATGCGCAGGAAGCCCGCGCACTGTTCAAAGGTCTTCTCGCCCAGGCGCGCGACCTTCAGCAGGTCCTTGCGGCGCTTGAACGGGCCGTTCGCATCACGGTGGCGCACGATGTTCTCGGCCACCGTGGCCGACAGGCCGGACACCCGCGACAACAGTGCAGCCGAAGCGGTGTTCACGTACACGCCCACCGCGTTCACGCAGTCCTCCACGCGGGCATCCAGCGCGCGCGCCAGGCGGTACTGGTCCACATCGTGCTGGTACTGGCCGACACCGATCGCCTTGGGTTCGATCTTCACCAGTTCGGCCAGCGGGTCCTGCAGGCGGCGGGCGATCGACACCGCCCCACGTAGCGACACGTCCAGCTCCGGGAACTCCCTGGCCGCGAACTCGGACGCCGAATACACCGACGCCCCGGCCTCGCTGACCACTGCCTTCTGCAGCTTCGGGTTGGCAGCGGCCTTGATCGCTTCACCAGCCAGCTTGTCGGTTTCGCGGCTGGCGGTGCCGTTGCCGATCGCGATCAGTTCCACGTTGTGCTTGGCGCACAGCTGCTTGATCGTCTGCAGCGACTGCTCCCACTGGCGACGAGGCTCGTGCGGGTAGATGGTGTCGGTGGCGACCAGCTTGCCGGTGGCATCGACCACGGCGATCTTGCAGCCGGTGCGGATGCCCGGGTCCAGTCCGAGCACGGTCTTCGGGCCGGCGGGTGCCGCCAGCAACAGGTCCTTCAGGTTGTCGCCGAACACCGCGATGGCTTCGGCTTCGGCCTTTTCGCGGGCCTGGTTGAACAGGTCCAGCAGCAGATGGGTGTGCAGCTTGGCGCGCCAGGTCAGCCGGCACGCATCCAGCAGCCAGCGGTCGGCGGCGCGGCCCTGGTCGGCGATGCCGGCCTTGCGCGCCACGCGTCCTTCGGCGTACTGATGGCCAGCCTCGGCATCGCTGCCCGGGTCCAGTTCCAGGAGCAGGATCTCCTCGCGGCGCGCACGGAACAGTGCCAGCAAGCGATGCGACGGAATCTTCGCCAGCGCCTCGGCATGCTCGAAGTAGTCGCGGTACTTGGCGCCCTCGGTTTCCTTGCCCTCGGCGACGCGGGCACGGATCACCCCGTTCTCGCCCAGCCAGGTGCGCAGTTCACCGACCAGCGCGGCGTCTTCGCCCCAGCGCTCCATCAGGATCGCGCGCGCGCCTTCCAACGCGGCCTTGGTGTCGGCTACGCCCTTGTCGGCGTCGACGAAGGTGGCCGCGAACGTCTGCGGGTCCTGCGTCGGGTCGGCCAGCAGGCCATCGGCCAACGGCTCCAGGCCGGCCTCGCGGGCGATCTGCGCACGGGTGCGGCGCTTGGGCTTGTACGGCAGGTACAGGTCTTCCAGCCGGCTCTTGGTGTCGGCCGCCAGGATGTCATTGCGCAGCTCGTCACTGAGCTTGCCCTGCTCGCCGATGCTGGCCAGCACCGCCGCACGGCGGTCCTCCAGCTCGCGCAGGTAGGTCAGCCGGGTTTCCAGGTTGCGCAGCTGGGTGTCGTCCAGGCCACCGGTCACTTCCTTGCGGTAGCGCGCGATGAACGGAACGCTGGCGCCTTCGTCGAGCAGGCCGACTGCGGCGCGTACCTGGGCGGACTGGGCACCGATTTCGTCGGCGATGGTCTGGGCGATCTGCTGGGCGAGCGCGCTCTGGGCGTTCTTGGCGTCGTGCATTGCTTCAGGTCTGTGCCGCGTTTCGGGAAGCCCCCATTCTGGCAATCCGCGACGGAGCCGGACAAGGCATTGACAGGGGGCGAGGTTCAGCGGCGAAGCCGGATTGGACGCCGGCATCCTGGCAAAGAGCGGGCTCGGACTGGCCCGGGGCTGGGATGCCGGCGCGGGCGCGCGATGGTGGGCGCGCCCTGCCGCGTGTTGCGACGGTCAGCGGTAGTGGCGGGCGGCGCGCTGCATGACGATGTCGTCACGCATGCCTTCCAGGGCCATCAGGCGGACCTTGCCGACACCCTGCAGTTCCATGAACCGCTCCGTGTAGAACTCCGGCCCCAGCGCGGTGTCGGCGCGGGATTTGCTGAAGCCGTAGGGCACCACGCCCTTCTCGCCATCCTTGCTACCACCGACATAAAGAACGATTGCCATGTGATGTATTCCTCCAAATTGCTACTGCGTACTGCGCTCGATGAGCGATGCTGCGAGCTCATCAAGGAAGAGCTTACCGCGTCGAACCTGACTGGAACGTCACGAAGGCTAATGACGATCGGTTGCATGCAGATGACTGCGGGATCGCAGCAGAATGCTTACGGATCTTTAACTTCCGGCTAACGAATCGGTGGGGGATTCCCGCCAACGGCGCAGCCCCTCGTGGGTGGTTTGGTTGGTCGCGGAAAGCCGGTTTCCTGTGGGCTGGCCGGGAGGGTGGGTAGGCCGGGGACGCCGTGAACCCAACCCGACCGACCAGCGCGAGGGTTTTGCATTTGACAACCAGGCATCACCACCCACGAGGGGCTGCGCCGTTGGCTGGAAACTACGGCCACCAACCACGCCCGAACCGGGCGAAATGATCGGCCGCGCGTTCGAACGGATTGCGTGCACTCACCCCGCCGCACAGCAGGTACACCGGCAGGTACAGCGGCCCCAGCACCATGTACTGGTAAACGTGCGCGCGCTCGTGGTCGTCCAGCCGGATCAGCGGCTCCACGCCCCACCCCGCCTGATGCGCATAGGTCCGGCAGCAGATGCCGAGGTCATGGCCGGTATGCAGGATCACGTTGCCCAGGGTGATCGCACCGCCCGGCCCCCACGGCCAGTGATCGAACACCACGGCGCAGTCCCGCCCGCTCCATCGCAGCGTCGCGCCGCCAAGCATGCCGGCCAAGCCGCCGATCAGGCCGATCAGTGTGTTGGGCAGCGTCCATGCGGCGCCCAGCATCTGCAGCGCGCGCAGCCAGAGCGGCCAGGATCGAGCGGCGGTGTTCAATCCGCCTCGTTCGGAATCAGCAGCCACAGGATCAGGTAGATCAGAATGCCGGGGAAGGCGGCCGAGCCGATCGATACCAGCACGAACACGATCCGCACCAGGGTGGGGTTCCAGCCGAAGCGATGGGCAATGCCGCCCATCACGCCGGCAATCATGCGGTCGTTCAATGAACGCGACAGCGTCTTGGGCGTGGTGTTCACGGCGGTGTCTCCTCGGCTTGCGGGCAGAATCAGTCGAGCACGCCGCGACTCTACACCGCCTCCGTGTCTACGGCGTGCGGAGACGCAGCGCCTGCAGGCGCGCACCGAACCAGGCGGCCGCGGTCTGTTCAGGCTGCCCCGGGCACTGGATGCGGTAAGGCTTCCCGCTCATGCTGCTCTGGCTGGCGGCGCGCTCGATGAACTGCTCGGCGCTGTCCACCATGTCCTTCTTCAGCAGGTAGTCGTACTTGCGCTGCAGATGGGCGCGCGCATCGCTGCCGTCGTACCAGCTGCCATTGCGCTGGAACCGGCACTGCGAGCCGTCCAGGCTGGAGATCAGCTGGGCGATCTCCCGGCGTGCATCGGCACTGGGTGCGGCGTGGACAAGTGGTGCTGCCAGCAGTGGCGCAAGAATCAACAAAGTCCGGTACGTCATCATCCCCCCAGGTCAGTCGAGCATGGCTCGACTCTACAGGTCGCGTGCCTTCAACCAGCCATCAATCGTGGCCGGCACTTCGCGCTGGGCGCGGCCGGACACATAGATACCAATGTGGCCACCGCGGAAACTGGACTCGGTGTAGTCGTCCGTGCCCAGGCGCCCACGCATCGCGCGCGAGGCGTCCGGCGGTACCAGATGGTCCTGCTCGGCATAGATGTTCAGCACCGGCAAGGTCACCTGCGACAGATCCACGGCTTCCTCGCCGATCCGCACCGTACCGTTCACCAGGCCGTTGCCCTGGTAGAACTGCTTGATGAAGTCACGGAACGCCTCGCCCGCCAGGTCCGGCGAATCGAAGATCCATTTTTCCATGCGCAGGAAATCCTCCAGCGCCGCCTTGTCGTCGAGGATATCGAGCAGACCGACGTACTTCTGCACGTTCAGGCGGAATGGCTTGAGCATCAGGTAGCTGGCATTCATCAGGTCAGCCGGTATGTTGCCCAGCGTATCCACCAGCAGATCCACGTCCACCTGCCGCGCCCAGTGCGAGAGCATGTTGTCGGCCGTCTGGAAATCGACCGGGGTGACCATGGTGATCAGCTTGCCCAGCTTCTCCCGGCGCAGCGCGGCATAGCACAGCGCGAACACACCGCCCTGGCAGATGCCGAGCAGGTCGATCGGGCCGCCACTGCGCACGCGCAGTGCATCCACCGCACCATCGATATAGCGCAGCAGATAGTCCTCCAGCGTCTGGAAGCGCTCCGAACGATCCGGGTAGCCCCAGTCCAGCACGTACACGTCCTGCCCGAGCGCCAACAGCTTCTGCACCAGGGAGCGGTCGGCCTGCAGGTCGACCATGTACGGCCGGTTGACCAGCGCGTAGACGATCAGCAGCGGCGTGCGCCGGGTCGGCGCCTGTTCGCCGACGAAGCGGTAGAGCACCACCTTGCCGTCGCGCCACACTTCCTCGCGGGCGGTCACGCCATAGTCAACGTCTTCCACCTGCGGCAGCAGCTTCAGCCCTTCCATCAGCTTGCGCTGCATCGCCATGGTTTCCTGCATCAGGTCATCGGCGTTGAAGCCCAGCGGTCCCTTCATCGGTCACGTGCCCGTGAGGTGGTGCGAGATTCGGACTTTTTGGCAGCCGCCTTCTTTGCCGGCGCGGCCCTCTTCGCGGCCTTGCGGGCGGCTGGCTTCACCTTCGCCGGCGTCGGCTGCGCCACCGGATCGACCGCAGCGGTTCCAGCCAGCACCGCCACTTGTGTCTGCAGCCGGCGCAGGCTGCGCTCCAGCTCGGCGATGCGGCGGTGTGCGGCATCCATCTCGCTGCGGGTCGGCAGGCCGATACGTTCACTCATCTGTTCCACCTCGCGCTGCAGGCCGGCGCGCAGACGCATCTGCGCGTTGCCCAGCGAGGCGTACACCTGCTGGAACGGTTCGGACATGGCGACCTTGGCGTAGGCCTCCTCGGCCACTTCGATCCACAGGTCGAACATCGCGCGGGCGCTGGTCAGCTGGCTGCCGGGCTGCTCGTGCTCGGCCAGGCGCTGCTCGAACAGCGCGAAGGCCTCGTCCAGTGCCTGCTTGATCTGATCGACATAGGCGCGCGAATGCTGCTGGTATTCCTCCTGCGCACGCAGCAGGGCCTGCCAACGCGCCTGGTGCTCGCGGCCGGGGCCGAATGCCGGGCTCTGCAGCCACGGGCCCGCCTGCAGCTGGAACTGCTGCAGCCAGGCGGCGAACTCCGGAACCGCGGCGCCGGCGTGGGTGCTGCCACGGGCGCCCTGCAGCATCCATTGCAGCATGCCGTCGCCCTGCCCCTGCACCGCCTCGCGCCAGGCCTGGGCGACGTCGGCACTGCTGGCGTCGCGGCCGGCAAACCGTGCGGCGACCTCCTGCATGGTGCCGTACCAGCTGCCCGCCTGTTCGCGGAACCGGCGCACGGCATCTTCCGGCGCGCCGGGCGCCTGTTCGGGCAGCAATTGGCCCCACCAGTCAAACAACCGTTGCCAGCTGCCGGGGTCGTCACCGGCAGGTGCAGCGGGCGCGCCCGCATGGCGCAGAGCATCACCCCAGGCGCCGAAGTACTGCCGGGCCAGCGTCTCGAAATCGCTACTGCCGGCATCGTGGGCCGAGCTGGTCATCGCAGGCCTCCGCAGGGCTGGCTCATGGCTTGGGGATACGCAGGGTCTTGCTGATCATCAGCGACCCGGACAGGGCGAACAACAGCACCATCGGGTGCAGCTGCCACGGTCCGATCTGCCACTGGCCGAACCAGATGTTCTGGCCGATGGCATCGGTGCCCGCGGCGATCGCCAGTACGATCACCAGCACCAGGCTGGTCGGGATCGGGGTGCCCTCGAAATACGTGACCTTGCCCTCATCGCCGGTCATTGCCTCGGCTGTGACGTTGTAGCGTGCCAGGCGGCTGACGCCGCAGCAGACGAAGTAGCTCAGCACCAGCCAGTCCCAGCCACCCTGCATGCCGCAGGCATAGGCCAGCGCCGCTGGGGCCACCCCGAAGGAGATCACGTCGGACAGCGAGTCCAGCTCGCGGCCCAGGGTGGAGCTGGACTTGCGCCAGCGCGCGATGCGCCCATCAAGGGCGTCGAAGATGAAGGCCAACGGGATCAGCGCCATGCCGAACAGCAGGTAGCCACGCTCGCCGTCCTGCAGGAAGCGCATGGCGGCAAATACCGCACCGGTGCCGCAGAAAGCATTGGCCAGGGTGAACCAGTCGGCCAGCTGGAACTCGCGCAGCATCGAGAAGTGACGTTTCATGGGGACTCACGGAGCATCAAGGCCCACAGGTTACCGCGAGCGCCGTCGCTGGTGACAGCGCTGACGGGGTCCACCCTTCACCGCCCCCTCACCCGCCCTCACCGGCGGTGAATTTTTCGCCACCCATCTTGACAGCCTAGGGGGGTGGCGCCTGTCGCGGCTTATCCACAAAGTTGCCCACGCGTAATCCACACCCCCTGTGGACAACCAGATCTCACCGACTGCGACGGTGGACATTTCCTCATCACCCTGACGCGGGGTTTCCCTACTTCCCAAGCCGCGAGGTCGGCGCTATGGTCACCGGCGGGCCCGCCGCCGCCACGCCCGATTCCTGGTGACGGGCGATGATGATGCCGGATGCTTCCACCCTGGCCGCGCAGCTGCGAAGGCCCCGCCGCAGCGCCGCACTGGCGGTCAACACCCTGTGCTTGTACTTCCGCCTGCTGCTGGCGCAGCGGCGCTGAAGTGGTAGAGCCGGCCGCTGGCCGGCTGCCCCTGCCATTCCGGGGTGCCGGACGGCGGCAGGCAACTACCCAGCCTGCACCCGCCGCCAACGCGCGAAGCACAACACCTGCAGCACCAGCATGGCCAGCAACCCCAGCGGCCACGCCCACCACACGCCGGCCAGCCCGTGCTGCGCCTGCATCCACATCGCCAGCGGCAGTTCCACCAGCAGCACCGCTGCCATACCCAGCAACGCTGGCAACCATACCGTGCCGCTGCCGCGCATCACCCCGACAAGCACCGCGCTGATTCCCATCGCCAGCACGCCCCACACCACAGTGCGCAGCTGCAACGCAGCCAGCTCGCGCACGTCGGCTGCCGCCAGGATCAGCCCGGTCAGCCCGCGCGCCAGCGCCACAACCAGCACCACCACCACGCTCAGCGTCGCCAGCGCCACCAGCACACCAGTCCGGGCGATGGCCGGCAGCCGTGCTGTACGCCCGGCGCCCATCGCATGCGCCGCGAGGATGGTGGCGGTGATCCCCAACGACATTGCCGGCAACTGCACCCAGTTCATCAGCTGGTTGACCGCACCGTAGGCGGCCGTAGCGGTGTAGCCGTAACGGTTGATCCAGCCCAGCAACACGATTTCGGCGACGGCCAGGCTGAGCATCTGCAGCGAGGAGGGTATGCCGATGCGCAGCATCGATCGGATGATCGCGCCATCGAAACGAATGGCATGCAACAACTCAGGGCCCGGTGCAAGGGGATGTCCTGCCCGATGCCAACGCAACAACAGCCAGCCCAGGGCCAACAGCGAGGCAAACGCCGCCGACACCGCCGCACTGGCCGATCCCAGCCGCGGCAGGCCGGCCCAGCCCAGAATCAGCAGCGGCGTGCACAGCAGGCCGACCGCCGTGGCCAGCAGCAGCGCATGCAGCGGCGTCTTCGCATCGCCTACTGCGCGGCTCACGGCAGTGGCCAGCCACAGGAGGAAGAACGCCGGCGCCGCCAGCAGCAGCACGCGCGCGTAGACGATGGACTCACCGAGGATCGGTGCCGGTGTACCCAGTGACATCAGAAGCTGTGGTGCGAAACCGCTCCCCAGAGCCATCACCAGCACCGACAGCACAAGGATCAGCGCCACCGCACTGCCAGCCACCGCGCGCACCTGCTGCGGCCGACCCGCACCCCAGGCGTGCCCGATCAGCACCATCGCGCCGGTCGCTAGGCCCATCACCAGGGCCAGCAGCAGGAAGAAGACCGGGAAGAACGCGGCGGCCACGGCCACCGCCTGGGTACCGAGCAGATGGCCGAGGTAGATGTTGTCCAGCGTGCCTGCGGCCAGCTGCAGCGCATTGGTCAGCAGCATCGGCAGCAGCAGGGCCAGGTAGGTGCGCCACAGAGGCGGCGCGACCAGGGGCGTGGGATGTACAGGGGAGTTCATGGGGTTCTCTGGGCAAGGCGCTGCCCTGCCCGGCGTTTCCACCAGCAAAGCAAGCACAGGGGACCGGGCCGTGGCCCGCGATCAGGTGGCGCCGCCGTTCAACGACGGCGCGATGGATCAGCCGTCAGCGCTGTCGAACGCCAGACGCAGGGCGTGGTCGCGCACATCCCTGGGCCAGGAATGCAGCACCGCTTCCAGGCCCGCACGGTCGTGCGCGAACAGCACGCGGATGGCCTCCTCGAAGCCCGGCAGGTCGCCGACGATGGTCTGCAGGAAGTGATAGGCGCGTTCGGCATCGCGACGCCGGCGGTCCTTGTCCGCACCGGCGCGGCTGGCCGTCTCCACCAGTTTTCGCAATGCCACCGAGGCGCCGCCCGGCTGCTCGGCCAGCCAGGCCCAATGGCGCGGCAGCAAGGTCACTTCACGGGCGACCACGCCCAGCTTGGGGCGGCCACGGCCACGCGGGGTCGCAGCGTCTTCGGCAGTGATTTCGGCATCCGCCTCGTCAGAGGCGGGAAACGCTTCGGTTACCCGCGCCAGCAGTTCCTCGTCACTGCCGCGCGTATCGAAATCGCGGGTGCGACCGGTGGCGTTGTCGAACACCAGCAATGGTCCGGCAGCGTTGTCGGCGCGCAGCCGCTTGAGCGCCAGTGCCGCCACTTCCGGGCTGCCGCAGGCAACGAGGCGATGGCCGTCGAAACAACTGAAGGGAGGGAGTCGGGACGCAGGCATGGCAATGGCATCAGAGGTGATGCGCGAATATTGCCCGGGTAATTTATGGCTGTCAATATTGCCCGGGCATTAATCGACCAAAAGAGCGTGCCAACCCAGATTGGCACTCCCCGGAATGGTTGGCACCTCCCCGATTCACCGGGTCACAGCCGGCTGTAGGACCAACTGACCATGCGCCCGTCCTTGTACGGCATCACGCCGTGGAACGGGCGCGGGTCGGCGTCGAACACCAGCGGCAGGAAGTTGCGGTCGCCTTCCCACATCGGCAGCGTGTCCAGCTTGTCCAGATCTACCCACTCCAGCGTGCCTTCGTGGTTGCCGCCGTGCGGGGTACCTTCGAAGCTGTCGATGACGAACACGAAGCCCAGCCAGTCTTCGCCGTGCTTGCCGAAACCGGGCCAGCTGAGAGTGCCGCGCAGGCGCATGCCGGTGCAGTCGATGCCGGCTTCCTCGGCAATCTCGCGGCGCATGCTGGCCGCCACGTCCTCGTCCGCTTCGATCTTGCCACCCAGGCCGTTGTACTTGCCGAGGTGATGGTCACCGGGGCGCGTATTGCGATGGATCATCAGCACCTGGCGACGATCGGGCGACAGCACATAGCCCAGAGTGGCGACGATCGGGGTGTACGGCATGGGGCGGCATCCAGCGGCAGGTCAGCCCTGGATTATGGCCGATCAGCGCACGAGCGACAGGCGGCGCTCGGCAGGCGCACCGGCGCCATCGGGATCACGGCGCAGCGTTGCGACGCCGTGGCCGCGCTCGGCCAGGTATTCCAGCCACTTGCCGAGGAAGGTGTTCATCCGCATGCGATGACTGATCAACTCCGCCGGCGGCGGGTACAGGCCCATGGTGTCCTGCCAGCGGCGGCCGACGTAGCAATGGGTGGTCTCGGCCTGGCGCGCGTCACGGTACAGGCGAACATAGGCCGAGGGATCCGGCTCGCCGGTGACCGGGTCGGCAATGTCGTAGGTCAGCCGCAGTTCCACCGTATAGCGGTGGCACTCGATCACGTCCAGGCGGACATCCAGGCCGTCGCCGATCGAGGAAATGTAGCTGCCCGCCGCCAGTCCCGCCGGTTCGAACAGGCGCACCAGATGGCGGTAGTTCTCCGCGTACAGGCCCATCAGCCAGCTCAGCCGGCTCAGGCGGGGAATGCGTTCGGTACGGGGCAAGGCTCGGGCCATGGGTCGATCCTACACGTTGGTGCTTCAACGTGGGGGCGCCTCAAGCCACAGCCAACCCGACGACGACGATCCCCCTGCAGGGCCGAGCCCACGCTCGGCTGCGCTTCGGCCAGAACCCGGTGGCCCAGCCGAGCGTGGGCTCGGCTCTACGGGCGCAGCCAGGCGCGCCGGAAAGGATCAATACAGCTCGCGCTGCAGACCCAATGTGGCCAGCACCTTGCTGGAAATCTCCTCGATCGAGGTGTGGGTGGTGCTCAGGGTCGGGATCCGCTCCATGCGGAACATGGTCTCGGCCGCGGCCACCTCCCGCTTGCAGGTGTCCAGGTTCGCGTAGCGCGAGTTCGGACGGCGCTCCTGGCGGATCTGCTGCAGGCGGTCCGGATCGATGGTCAACCCGAACAGCTTGCGCCGGTAGTTGCGCAGGCGCGGCGGCAGGCGGTCGCTTTCCAGGTCCTCGTCGGTCAGCGGGTAGTTGGCCGCGCGCACTCCGTAATGCAGAGCCAGGTAGATGCAGGTGGGCGTCTTGCCGGCGCGCGACACCGCCACCAGGATCACGTCGGCATCGTCATAGTTCACTGCGATGCCGTCGTCATGGGTCAGGGCGAAGTTCATCGCGTTGATGCGGCGGTGGTACGTGTCGAAATCGACCATGCCGTGGGCCTGGCCGACCCGGGCCAGGCGAGGGCTGGCCAGTTCGCGCTCCAGTGGCTCGATGAACGGCGCGAACACATCCAGCATCAGGGCACCGCTGTCGGCCAGGATCAGACTCAGGCTCTGGTCCACGCAGGAGTTCACCACGATCGGCCGGACCTGGTACCGCTCCCCCGCCGCCTGGATCCGGGCGCAGGCTTCACGCGCTTTTTCAGGGTCGTCGACAAACGACATCCGATCGGTAATGAAGCTGAACCCGGAGAACTGGGTCAGCAGGCTATGCCCAATGGTTTCAGCGGTGATACCGGTTCCATCGGAAACGTAGAACACCGGACGGATGGTCGACATGCGCGCTTTTACCCCCTACGAAGCTTAAAAAGGCCGCCAGCACAAGCTTGTGCCGACGGTGCTCTGCCCGGCATCATATCGGCTTCTTCCTACGGACGCGGCCACTCAGCCCGCCTCGGGCGATGGCCAAACGGAGCATCGCGCTTGAACGAGAACATCCTGTGGTTGCACGAACTGCGTCTGGCCGATCTGGCCCGCGTAGGCGGCAAGAATTCGTCCCTGGGCGAGATGATCGGCAACCTGGCCGGTCTGGGCGTTTCGGTGCCGGGCGGTTATGCCACCACCGCTGAAGCCTTCAAGGACTTCATCGCGCACAACGACCTGTCCAAGCGCATCTTCGACAGGCTGGCCACGCTGGACGTCGAGGACGTCAACGCGCTGACCGCCGCCGGCAAGGAAATCCGCGGCTGGGTAATCGACGCCCCGCTGCAGCCGCAGCTGGACCAGGACATCCGCACCGCCTACGCCAAGCTGAGCGCCGAGAATGGCGGCGGCGACGTGGCCGTGGCCGTGCGTTCGTCTGCCACTGCCGAGGATCTGCCGGATGCGTCCTTCGCCGGCCAGCAGGAAACCTTCCTCAACGTGACCGGTGCCGACGACGTGGTGCACAAGGTCAAGGAAGTGTTCGCCTCGCTGTACAACGACCGCGCCATCGCCTACCGCGTGCACCACGGCTTCAAGCATGAGGACGTGTTCCTGTCCGCCGGCGTGCAGCTGATGGTGCGTTCGGGCGTCGGTTCCTCCGGCGTGCTGTTCACCCTGGACACCGAGTCCGGCTTCCGCGACGTGGTGTTCGTCACCTCCTCGTTCGGCCTGGGCGAGATGGTCGTGCAGGGCGCGGTCAATCCGGACGAATACTACGTCTACAAGCCCACCCTGCAGGCTGGCAAGCCGGCGATCCTGCGCCGCTCGCTCGGCAGCAAGGCGATCCGCATGGTGTATTCGGATGTCCCCGGTGAGCGCGTCCGTATCGAAGACACGCCGGCCGAACTGCGCACCACCTTCTCGATCAGCGACGAGGACGTGCAGGAACTGGCCAAGCAGGCGCTGGTCATCGAAAAGCACTACGGCCGCCCGATGGACATCGAGTGGGCCAAGGACGGTGTCAGCGGCAAGCTGTTCATCGTGCAGGCGCGCCCGGAAACGGTGAAGTCGCGCAGCCACGCCACCCAGATCGAGCGCTTCGCGCTGACCGAGAAGGGCGGCAAGGTGCTGGCCGAGGGCCGTGCCGTCGGCGCCAAGATCGGTTCGGGCGTGGCCCGCGTGGTGAAGACGCTGGACGACATGAACCGCGTGCAGCCCGGTGACGTGCTGATCGCCGACATGACCGATCCGGATTGGGAACCGGTGATGAAGCGCGCCTCGGCCATCGTCACCAACCGCGGTGGCCGCACCTGCCACGCCGCGATCATCGCGCGCGAGCTGGGCGTGCCGGCCGTGGTTGGTTCGGGCAACGCGACCCAGGTCATCGAAGATGGCCAGCTGGTCACCGTCAGCTGCGCTGAAGGCGATACCGGCTTCATCTACGAAGGCAAGCTCGGCTTTGAACGCACCACCACCGATCTGGGCAACATGCCGCCGGCGCCGCTGAAGATCATGATGAACGTGGCCAACCCGGAACGTGCCTTCGACTTCGGCCAGCTGCCGAACGCCGGCATCGGCCTGGCCCGCCTGGAAATGATCATCGCCAGCCACATCGGCATCCATCCGAATGCGCTGCTGGAATACGACCGCCAGGATGCGGCGACCAAGAAGAAGATCGACGAGAAGATCGCCGGCTACGGTGATCCGGTCAGCTTCTACGTCGACCGCCTGGCCGAAGGCATCGCCACCCTCACCGCCTCGGTCGCCCCGAACGCCGTGATCGTGCGCCTGTCGGACTTCAAGTCCAACGAGTACGCCAACCTGATCGGCGGCAGCAACTACGAGCCGCACGAAGAGAACCCGATGATCGGCTTCCGCGGCGCCAGCCGTTACGTCGATCCGAGCTTCTCGGCCGCCTTCGCGCTGGAGTGCAAGGCCGTACTGCGCGTGCGCAACGAAATGGGCCTGGACAACCTGTGGGTCATGATTCCGTTCGTGCGCACCCTGGAAGAAGGCCGCAAGGTAATCGAGGTGCTGGAACAGAACGGCCTGAAGCAGGGCGAGAACGGCCTGAAGATCATCATGATGTGCGAAGTGCCGTCCAACGCACTGCTCGCCGATGAGTTCCTGGAGATCTTCGACGGCTTCTCGATCGGCTCCAACGACCTGACCCAGCTGAGCCTGGGCCTGGACCGCGACTCGTCGATCGTCGCGCACCTGTTCGACGAACGTAACCCGGCGGTGAAAAAACTGCTGTCGATGGCGATCAAGTCGGCACGTGCCAAGGGCAAGTACGTTGGCATCTGCGGCCAGGGCCCGTCCGATCACCCGGATCTGGCCGAATGGCTGATGCAGGAAGGCATCGAGTCGGTGTCGCTGAACCCGGACACCGTGGTGGATACCTGGCTGCGCCTGGCCAAGCTGAAGGCCAACGGCTGATGCCGTGATGGGCTGACGTCGCTTTCATCGACGTCCGCCCATACTGCTGCTGCACGCAAGCCCCGCCTCTGCGGGGCTTGCTGTTTCTGGCGTCCACGCACGCCGGGCCCCACGCAGACATCGCTACGCAGCAAAGGACTTCCGCATGATCGCCGCCGCACCTCCCACCCCCGCCCCCGCCGCAACGCCCTGGTTCCACTCGCTCAACTGGGAGCGCCTGCTGGAAACCTACGGTGTGCCGTTACTGGCCGCCATCGTGGTGCTGCTGGTGGGCCTGTGGGTGGCGCGTCGCCTGTCCAACGCGATGCCGCGCGCCACAGCGCGCATGGGCGTGGACCCGATGCTGGGCAGCTTCCTGCGCAACGTGGTGTACGCCGCATCGCTGGTGATCGTGGTGGTGCTGGCCATCGGCACGCTGGGCGTGCAGATCACGCCGCTGCTGGCCGTGCTCGGCACCGCCGGCCTGGCCGTTGGCCTTGCCCTTAAGGATTCGCTGTCCAACATCGCCTCGGGCGTGATGCTGGTGACACTGCGGCCGTTCCGCGTCGGCGACGTGGTCACCGTTGCCGGACAGACCGGCACGGTGCGCGAAGTGCGCATTTTCCAGACCGTCATCACCGGTGCCGACAACCAGCACACCACCATTCCGAACACGCTGATCACCGCCGCACCGATCATCAACCTGACCGCCGAGCCGACCCGCCGCGTCGAACTGGTGATCGGCATCGGCTACGAGGACAACATCCAGCTGGCGCGCGATACCGCGCTGGCGTTGATGAAGGCCGACCCGCGCGTGCTGCAGACGCCGGCACCGGACGTGGTGGTGTACGAGTTGGGGGCGCACGCGATCAACCTCGGCATCCGCTGCTACGTGAAGTCAGCCGACTGGTTCGGCACCAAGGTCACGCTGCTGGAGCAGCTGAAGCTGGGCTTTGACAGGGCCGGCATCAACATCCCGTACCCGCAGCAGGACATGCACCTGTACCTGCATGGGAAGGATGGCGGTGTGGTCGAGGCGGACGCGCTGGTGCGCGACAAGCCCTGATCCCAAACAGAAATGCCGGCCAGCGGCCGGCACTACCCTGCCCCGCGCCCCCTGGTAGTGCCGGCCGCTGGCCGGCACCCACCCATCTCCATGCACCGGTAGTGCCGGCCGCTGGCCGGCAGCCTTCAGGATCAGGCCGCGACGCTCTCTTCCAGCGTCGGGTAATCGGTGAAGCCGACCGCCCCGCCACCGAAGAACGTCGCACGATCCGGCGGATTCAGTTCCGCACCCAGGCGCAGACGCTCCGGCAAATCCGGGTTGGCGATGAACGGGCGACCGAAGCCGATCAAGTCGGCCCAGCCTTCAGCCAGTGCCTGCTCGGCGCGCTCGGCGGTGTACTTGCCGGCGTAGATCAGCGTGCCCGGGTAGACCATGCGCAGCGCCTGCTTGAACGCCACCGGCATCAGCGGTGCATCATCCCAGTCGGCCTCGGCGATGTGCAGGTAACCGACGCCGAGCTCACCCAACAGGTGGGCTGCCGCCAGATAGGTCGCCTGCGGCGTATCGTCCACCGCACCCTGCAACGTGGTCAGTGGCGCCAGGCGCACGCCGACGCGATCACCACCGACCACCGCAACCACCGCCTGCACCACCTCGCGCAGGAACCGCAGGCGGTTCTGCAACGCGCCGCCATAGCCGTCGGTGCGCTGGTTGGCCTGCGAGTCGATGAACTGGTTGATCAGGTAGCCATTGGCACCGTGCAACTCCACGCCATCGAAGCCTGCGTCCAGCGCGCTGCGTGCCGCCTGGGCGTAGTCGGCGACGATGCCGGGAATCTCGTCTTCGCGCAGCGCGCGCGGCATCGAATGCTGGATCATTTCGCCCACCCCGGCTTCGGGACCTGCCCCGGTCGGGTCGACAAACACCTTCACGCCTTCCGCCAACAACGCCGACGACGACACCGGCGCGGCGCCACCCGGCTGCAGCGCCACGTGCGAGACCCGGCCGACATGCCACAGCTGGGCGTAGATGCGACCACCGGCAGCGTGCACCGCATCGGTCACCCGACGCCAGCCCTGCACCTGTTCCGGGCTGTGGATGCCCGGGGTCCAGGCATAGCCCTGGCCCTGCGGGCTGATCTGGGTGCCCTCGCTGACGATCAGGCCGGCACTGGCGCGTTGGGCGTAGTAGGCGGCCATGTCCGCGGTGGCGACGTTGCCGTCGGCGGCACGCGAGCGGGTCATCGGCGGCATCACGATGCGGTTGGGCAGGGTCAAGGCGCCCAAGCGGTGGGGAGTGAACAACATGGCGGCGATCTCTTGCGGGGGGACTGCCGCAAAGGATGGGGATGCCAACTGCCAGGCAACAGGCATGCACTGGCAAAACAGTTGTTCCCCGAAGGCAAGGATGGCCAGCCGGGGGGCAGAGCCCCTTCCTGCGGAACGGGATCCGGCCCCGCGCGCAACCGGGGTCGGATCCCTTTGCACCGCAAAGGGCTCCGACCCCGAAGCCGGTTACAGCGTGGGTTCGATCAGCACGCCGCCATGCGCCACGCGGTCATAGCAGGCGCGCACCACATCTTCCCCGTACTTCAACTCCAGCCGGCGCACGATGAAGTGACCACGCGCCATGTCCTGGTAGTAGTCGGTGAACATGGTGTTCAGCGTTGCACCCGCGGCGGCACCAACGATCGGCACCGCCTGCGCGGCGAACTTCTCGGTAACGACCACGCCGAAGCGCGCCGCCACCTTCTCCACCATCTTCGCCAGCAGCTTGCCGGCTTCCTTCGGCGCCACGCCCAGCGTCAGGTCGCGGCCGGTCACCACCCGCCCGGCCAGCTCGGCCGACAGGTGGCGCATCACATCGGTGGTGAAGCCGCGGGCCAGGTAATAGCCCGTCTCGCTGGCGTCATCACGCGGCGAGTTGCCGCCCAGCGCGAACACTTCCAGGCACGCCTGGCGGGTGCTGAACTCGGACAGGTCAAACCCCTCGCTGCGGGCGACGTCGGCCACCGCACGCATCATGATCGTGGTCGACACCGGCAACTCGATGAGCAGGGCGGCAAAGCCGAAGGCACCGCCGACCGCACCGGAGGTGGCTGCCGCCAATTTGTGCCAGCGGGTCGACGCTCCCTTGCCGGGCGAGTTGTCCATGCTCCACAGGGCTGCCTGCGCCGACTTGGACAGTGCCGCCTGCACCGCACCGTGGATGCGGTTGGAGACCGAACTGGGCAGCGCCTTCACCGCGAACTCCAGCGGCGTACCGACCAGGTTCGCCATGCGCGCGGTCAGGGTCGGCGCTTCCAGCAGCGCCACCGCGCGCTGCAGGTCGGACCAGTCGCGGGCGTCATGGGCGATGTCGCGGGGAAGCAGGATGGGCTCGTTCATGGCGCCGATCTTAGCGCCCGGAAGTTGAACGGTTCGTCGTGGGTCACGTCAGAAGGGGCGGATCCGGCGCCTTGCCGGCCAGCGGCCGGCACTACCCGTGGGCGTGTCACCCGGCGGCGTCGTTCAGGCAGCCGGCAGGCCCGACAGCGCGCCCATGAACTGACGGTAGTGGCGCAGCTCGGCGATCGAATCGTGCACATCGCTCAACGCGGTATGGTTGCTGTTCTTGCCGACGCCGGCGGCCACGCTCGGCGCCCAGCGCTTGGCCAGTTCCTTCACCGTGGACACGTCCAGGTTGCGGTAGTGGAAGTACTTCTCCAGCCTCGGCATCTGGCGGTGCAGGAAGCGGCGATCCTGGCAGATCGAGTTGCCGCACATCGGCGAAAGACCGGCCGGAATCCACTGCGCCAGGAAGTTCACCGTCTGCGCTTCGGCCTGGCCCAGGGTGGTGGTGCTGTCCACCACGCGCTGCCACAGGCCGGAACGACGGTGCTGGTTGCGGTTCCACTCATCCATCGCTTCCAGCGTTTCCAGCGGATGGTGGATGGCAAACTCGGGGCCTTCAGCCAGCACATTGAGCTGGGCATCGGTGACCACGGTGGCGATCTCGATGATCGAATCGTTGTCGGTATCCAACCCGGTCATCTCCAGGTCGATCCAGATCAGTCGCTCGTTGGCCGCGCCGGTGTCCGCCATTGTGTCGCCTCGTTGCTGGGCAGGCGCGCGGCCTACCGGTGAAGGAAAGAGGCGCCCATCATACCCGTTCGCCCCTCAGCCCTCGCCCGCATGGTCTTCCAGCAGCAACGGCGGCTTGCCGCGCTTGGCGCGGAAATAATTGGTCAGGCGCATGCTGGCCTCCTTGGCCAGCACCCCACCGTGGATTTCCACCCGGTGATTGTGCCGGGCATCACCCAGCAGGTCGAACACGCTGCCGCAGGCGCCGGTCTTGGGGTCGCTGGCGCCGTAGACCAAGCGGGCGACGCGTGCATGCACGATGGCCATCGCGCACATCGCGCAGGGTTCGAGGGTCACGTACAGGGTGCTGCCGAGCAGCCGATGATTGGCCAGCCGCGTGCCGCCGGCGCGCATGGCCACGATCTCGGCATGCGCACTGGGATCGTGCGAGGCGATGTTGAGGTTCCAGCCCTCGCCCAGCAGCTGGCCATCGGCGCCCACCAGTACCGCGCCGACCGGAATCTCGTCGAACTCGCGCTGCGCACGCTCGGCCAGCGCCAGCGCATGGCGCATCCAGTGTTCATCGGCGTCGTGCACCGGTACACCCAGGGCATCGGTCATGGCGGTTCTCGCGTGTCTGCAGGGCCAGGACGGCCGCCGGGGCCGCATTGTACGCCCGCGGCCGTGCAGGCGGCGCGCGTACAGGCGGTGCCATTGCGCGCGACCGGCGGTCCAAGCAGCGAGCGCGCTGAAGCCAGGCTGCAGGCCTCATACTGGGCCCTTCCGCAAGCACCTTGGTGAACCCATGACCACCCTTCGCCCCTCGCGCGCCGACGACGGCGCCGCCCTCGTCGACCTCTGGCGCCGCGCCGTCGACGCCACCCACGACTTCCTCAGCGCCGAAGACCGGCAGGCCATCGATGCCGAAGTCGCCAGCTTCCTGCCGCAGGCGCCGATGACCGTTGCGGTCGATGCACAGGATCGGCCACTGGGCTTCATGCTGATCGACGGCACGCACATGGAAGCGCTGTTCATCGATCCGGACGTGCGCGGCACTGGTATCGGCCGGCAACTGCTGCAGCACGCGCTGGCCCGGCATCCGCAGCTGAGTACCGACGTCAATGAGCAGAACGCACAGGCCGTTGGCTTCTACCTGCGCATGGGCTTCGTCGAAACCGGCCGCTCACCGCTAGATTCGCAGGGCCGTCCGTATCCTCTGATCCATCTCCGGCACGACGGCTGACATTGGACGGATATTCGAGGCCCGCCCCCGATCATCAGGCCGTGGCTTCGAATGCCGGTGAGTACTGCACCTCTCCCTGCGCCATCGACGGCCTCAGGTGCAGCGCCTGGAAGTACTCTGGCGGCACACCCGGTAGCACCAGGCCGGGCTCGGCGCGGAATCCGAATCGACCGTAGTACGCGGGTTCTCCCAGCAATACGCAGCCCTGCGCCCCCTGCTCACGCAGTGCATCAAGCGCCGCATGCATCAGCGCCGCGCCGACACCCTGCCCCTGCCATCCGGGCAGCACCGAGATTGGTCCCAGGCCAAACCAGCCCGTACTGCCATCGCTGATCGTCACCGGCGACAAGGCAACATGCCCGACGACCTGCCCGTCCTTCTCGGCGACCAGCGAGAGACTCAGCTCTCCACGCGAACGCAGTGCATCCACAATAAACTGCTCGGTGTGGCTGCTGTGCGGGGCTTCGCGGAAGGCTGCCTCGGTGAGTGCGTGGATGACAGCGCGGTCTTCGCGGATTTCAGGGCGGATCGTGCAGTTCAAGGAGGGCGCCTTCAATGAAGTGATGGACATGTGAATGATTGATTTCAGTCACGGATTCAGCCGCAGACCTGCCTCCGGCAGCAATGCCAACGTGATGATCGCGAGCCTTGTGCGGCAAGCGATCCGCCCGGGCAATGCTTCCCCGGGGCGTCAAAAATCCGTCTCCAAGGGTGGCACAGCGCTCCCGGCACGTTCCATAATCGAGATACCTGCCACCCAGGAAGGATAGATGGACATGGACGCACGATGCAGGCTCGCGCCATGGGTGTAGCTCGCCCCGAACCCAGGGGGCGGCCGCTCCTGGCATTGCTCGCCCTCGTCCCGCTGGCGGCATGTTCGCCCTACGCCGACGCCGAGCGTGACGTCGCCGCGGGTGGACGCGGCCTGGCCAAACTCAACCCGGCGCCGAAGCAGGCCTACGAACTGGTGCTGACACTGAAGGACGCGCCGGGCCCGTTCGCGATCGTGGAGGGCGTGGCCCAGTACGACGTCAGTAACTACGAAGACTGCGGGCGGATCATATGGTCCACCGGTACGGCAAGCCGCATTACCAGCCAGGAACCGGTGGAACTGCGCAGGGTTGGCGAGAACGAATACCGCGGTACGTTCTACCTCGACCGCATGCAGGATCAGGACTATTACGATCGCGGTACGTGCCACTGGACGCTGACCGGTGTTGGCGCGATGTTGCGTGCGACGAACGGCGAAGCCGATACGCGATTCCTGACCTACGTCAATAAAGAGCGCATGGACGCAGGATCGCCGCTGACTCTCTACTACCCGAAGACTGCCTATCCCCGCGCCGAGCTTGCTGCCAACTTCCCTGCCAGCGGTAAAGAAGATCCGTCAGCCTACAGGGAGGATCTACGCAATGCGCTGTTCTCATCTACCACCACTGTGCAGAAGCTTGTGCCATGAACTGCCAGTGTCACATTTACACCTACCCCCAAGGAGGCCGACATTGCGCCACAAGATGATTCCGTGCCTTGCTCTGCTTCTGTTGACCGCCTGCCATCCGGAGACCGCCATGAACCAGGAACGTGCCGCTGCTGAAGCCGATGTCGCCCAGGGTGGGCGCGGGCTCGCAAAGCTCAACCCCAGCCCGCGCAAGGCCTATGAACTGGTGCTGCGCCTGAAGGACGCCCCGGGTGATTTCGCTGTGGTTGAAGGCGTGGCCCAGTACGACGTCACCAACGAAGACCAGTGCGGCCACATCGAGCCGGCCACCGGCACGGCTGCACGGATTACCAGCCAGGAACCGGTGGAACTGCGCAAGGTCGCCGATGGCGAGTACCGGGGCACGCTGTATGTGGACCGCATGCTGGACGAGGACTACTACGGTCGTGGTGTCTGCAAATGGGAATTCACCGGTGCAGGCGCGATGCTGAAGGCAACGGGTGCTGAAGAGGAGACCCGCTTCCTGACCTTCGCTGACGCGGAACCGCTGATCGAAGGGAAAACGCACACGCTTTTCTATCCTGATCTCGTCTATCCGCGGACAGACCGTGTTCCCAATTTCCCGGCAAGTGGCGAGTCCGATCGCAGCGGTTATGCCGTCGATCTGCGGGACAATTTGTTCACGATCAGTCTTTCTGCAAGTGAGGTGGCCCCGTGACCATCACCTCACAAGACTACGCCGCCTTATCCAATGACGCATATAAGGATCGCGCTGTCGGTCGACGCGCCCCTGGTCAAGAAGAGAAGGTCATACTGAACGGCCATGAGTACAAGATCCTTGAGCATGTCGACAATCGGCTCAATGGTTATCAAGGTACGGTCTATCAACGCGTAGACAGCAAGGAAATCGTCATTGCACATCGGGGCACCGAGCAGATCGGGCGCGATGGCATCCTGACGGATGGAGGCATGGTCGTCGCCCGCACCAATGTGCAGGCACCTGACGCGATCGCATTGACGCAGAGAACGCTCGAAGCCGCAGCGGCGCAGTCCCGCTTGAGCGGCGGACCAACTCCTCAAGTCACCGTCACCGGTCACTCCCTCGGTGGCGCTCTGGCCCAGATCACCTCGCACCATTTCAACGTCAAGGGCGAAACCTTCAACGCCTATGGCGCGGTCAGCCTCAGCTACCGCATCCCGGAAGGCGGCAACACCATGATCAACCATGTCATGGCCTCCGATCCGGTCAGCGCGGCGTCGCCGCACTTCGGCCAGGTGCGCATCTACGCCAGGCCGAATGAAATCAGCACGCTCGCCGCGAACGGTTTCAGCAATCACTCGTTGCGCGCCCTTATCCCCGACCGGCCGATCATCGCCGCAGGCAGCTCGTTCGGCGCGCACAAGCTGGGCAACTTCCTCGGTGACGGCTCGGTGCTGCAGCACCCGGAAACGCAGAAGCTGGCAAAAGACAACGCCAGGATGATCGAGGAGTACCGCGACGACGTTGAATCACTGCGCCGTGGTGTCACCCGCGCGGCGCGGGGCATTCCAGGCGGCGCCGTCGACCTGTACGACCACATCCGCGGCCCGCTGCAGCCCGGTGAGCCGGCACGCCGCGAAGCGGAGAAGAACGGCCATCACACCAGCATGCTGCGAATGGACGATGCCAACCATGTGGGCAACCCACTGTTCAACGACGCGATCCGTGGCGTGCACGCGCAGGATGTCCGCGTCGGCCGGGTACCAGACGTGATGAGCACGCAACTGGCAGGCAGCCTGGCCGCCGAAATGCACGCAGCAGGCGGCAAGCGCATCGACGAAGTGGTCATGAATGCCGATGCCTCGCGCAGCTTCGCCGTGCAGGGCCAGGGCGGCGACCCCGCCCACCTTCGCGTATCGGTCGATACGGCAGTGGCGATGAACACCCCGCTGGAACAGAGCAGCCAGCGCATCGACCAGCAGGCCGCCGACCAGCGCGTTACGCTGGAGCGCGACCAGCAGCTGGAACAGCAGCGGAACCAGACCCCCAGCCTGCAGGCCTGATGCAGCGCGGGAGCCGGTCAGCCCGGCTCCCGCATCACTTCGAGACTCCGGCTCAGGGGCCGGACGCTGCCATTGGCACGGATGCTGCGGCCGTCACGAACAGATCGGGCCCGGAATCCGGGAATCCGCCACAGGCGCGATCGCCGGGTGCCACCGGGTCACAGGGCCACTGCGCGCGCGCGACCTTCTCGCGCAGCTCGAAGCGATCACCGGTCCAGACCACGAACGCGATGTGCTCACGGTTCCAGTCACTGTAGGCGCGCGGACCACCCTTCTGCGCCGACTCCGGGTATTGCACGAACCAACGCATGGCCGGGCCGTACTGCAGCTTGCTGTGGTCCAGGCTGATCCGGCCCTCACGCGACAGCTGGCGCGCACGATCGGCCTCCGTGACCGGGGGCATCGTCGGCATGGCATCGGCGGTCACATCCCTCGGCGCCGCATCCCCGCGGACCTGGTACACACGCTGGGCTACATAAGCCTCGCGGCAATCACCCGCTGGCACACGAACCGGCTCCGCGCCGTACTCATCACGGTTGGCGACCTGGTCGCTGCAGGTGAACGGCGCCGACACCAGATAGAACGTGCTGTCGGCGTCGCGCCCTTCCAGCGAACGCACCCAGATGTCGCCCATCCGCACGATGAAGTCCGGGCGCTGGCCATAGCCCGGCACAGCCTTGAACCAGGCCTTCTGCCGCACCTCACGCTCGCGCCAGCTGCGCGGCAGGTGGATGTCCTGCGCGGGCAGCGCGACCAGCAACGCGGCCAGATGCGCCGGCATGGTGCCCTGGCAGGCGCCAATCAGCAGGTCGCCCTGGGTCGCCAGCCGCCCGGCCAGATCCACCGGGCAGCGGGCACCGAGCGCCCGCTCGGTCGCCTGCTCTGGCGGCAACGGCACGATGGCCAATGCGGGCGGAGCGGGCGCTACTGCGGGAACGGTTGGCTCGACGGAGGCGGGCGGTGCAGCCACAGGTGCCGCCGCTGCGGGCGCAACGGGCGCCGGCGCCGGATCCGCAGCCGGCGCCGGCTGCGCGTCCACCCGCGGTGTCGCAGGGCGAGTCACGGCAGCCGGCACTTCGGGAGCGGGCGCCGCGACAACGGCGTTGGCCGCCGCGGGCGCTGCAACGGGCGCCGCCTCTGCAGGCGCCTCAACGGTAGCCTCGGCAGCGGGGGGCGTCCCCACCACAGGTGCCGCTGCCTCCTGAGCCTGTGCCGACGCTGCGGCAAGTCCAAGTGACAGCAGCCAGAGCGGCGGCAGGCGGCGCACGGATGCAGTGCAGCGGGCAGCGGCGTGCCGGGTATTCGAGGGAACGATTCGCATGTGGTGTCCTTACGAGTGGGTTTCCATGTCGGCGCCAAAGGGCGCCACGCGTCGTACGTAAAGCGCCGGCGGGCACTCTGCCCGCCGGCATCAGGTGCTACAGGGATCGAGAGCGCTGCTCCTGCTCGCGGGCGAGCGCGGCCGCGAGGTCCTGCTGGGCGACACTGGCGGCCAACTGCTGGCTGCTCTGCGCCAGCGGCTGCTGCGCCGCCTGTTCGCGCTCGACCGAAGCGCGCAGCATGGCCGGGTCACCCAGCGCGCCCTGCACGGCAAACAACGTGCGGCCGTCGTTGCCAGCCAGGAGATGATCGATGCGCGACATCCCCGCCTTCTGCGCGCTCAGCGCCAGTGCGCCGGCAGCATTGTCCAGTTCCTGCACGCTGCGCAGACCGCTTTGTGGTCCCATCTGCTGCAGATGGTGGCGGGCGCCCTGGAACAGGGCATGCCCCGGCGCGCCAGGCTGCGACATGTCGCGCACGGTGGCCTGCTGGGCCGGCGCCCCGACTTCGCCCCGCTCCAGCCGCGCCATCACATCAGGCGTCAACTTCTGCTGCCACACCTCGAATCGCTGCTGGCGGGCCTCGATGCCGTTCAGGCCACCATTGATCGCGCGCGTCGCTTCGCGCACGTCCTCGCGCGCCGCTTCCGGCACCCGCGTCTGCCACTGCCACACGGCAATGCGGCCTGCCTGCTCGGGCTGCGCGGCCAGTTCCGGGTGATTCACCAAGTCCAGATCCAGCGCCTTGCCGGCACGCTCGTAATTCTCCTTGCCGACCAGAGGCAGATAGCCACGGCCGTGATACTTCAGCGCATCGCCAGGCGCGTCATTGCCCATACGCCCGCCATACATCAGTTCGGCCAGGTTCTCCGGCCGCCCACGCAGCGCCTCCTGGCGCGCGCTCTCAAGCGCACCATTGCCATTGCGCCACGCCGCTTCCACCGGGATCTGCGAGATACCCCGGGTGAAGTTGAAACTTTCATTGAGCCGGCTCAGGCCACGGGACTCGTGCCCGGCCTGCGCCATGAAGTTGGCCAGTTCCCGGGACGAGGTCATGCCGGCCTCCGTGGCCTGCCGCAACAGCTGCGACTCCCTATCCTGCGACACGGTGAAACTCCTGCTCGATCATCGTTGGATACTCCCGCCTCCTCACCGGCATGGCACTCAGGGCAAGCTGACGTCGGCGACGACGGACGGATCGAAATCCTCGAACCGCACCCGGCCAAGTTCGGCAGCCGAGAAGTCACGCGTATGGGTGGCCTCGGTCTCGGTGTCGACCACCCTGCGCTGCACGCCATGCACCCAGCACGCCTGCTCGGCAGGTGCATACCGGAACGTGTAGACGCTGCTCCAGCGTTCGCGACTGCCGCCGTTGGTGATCACACTGAACGCACCATCCTCGATGGTCACGTACGCGAAAGGATCGCCGGCAATGCCTCCCCGGGTGGAACACGGCACCAGCTTGTCGTTGCGCGCCGCCAACTGCCATCGGCCCGTGGCGTCGCCCAGCAGCAGCAACAGCACCCGGTTGGGACCGTGCTCGCCGGGCAGCAAGCCCTCCGGAGGAGGTTGGTCGATCACCAGGAGCTGGTCCTGGAAACCATTGCCGGTCAGATCACCGCGCACGGCTTCCAGCAGGTTCGCGCCGGACGGAACGAACGCCAAGGCATTGTCCATGTGTACGCCACTCCCCTTCTCCATCCCCTGCAACTCCTTCAATCCCGTCTTGCCAGTTCCCGAGCGGAGGCCGGAAACGGGGCGATGCCTCGCACGTGCCCTGCGGCCGCCATGGCGGATGATAGCCCCGAGCCCACGGCAACCGCGATGGTGGCAAGCGTCACCCGCATCGCGGGGGGACACAGTCCTCATGGACGGAAAAGCTCCTGCGTTCGATGGCACCGGCGCGTCGGGATTTTGACGCGCACGCAGCTTACTTCGAGGAGGCGGCGCTCGTCGAAGGGGGCTTGGGATGAAAAGCGCACTTGATCACAGAAAAAGCGCGGTTAACGTGAATGGATGCCCACTTGGAGATGACGGCAGCGCTGATCAGGCACTTAACACTCGTGCAGACGCAAGCGGAACGGGGGCGGCGAACACGGATCGGGTGACACACGCCACGCAGTCATCGTCCCCGCAAGCGAGCCCGAGCTTCAATGTGGAACGGAGCCCAGCCGTAGCTGAGAACCGCACGCGTCTTCAATTTTCCGGCGGGCAAGAAGCCGGGTGATTAAGCCATGGATTGAATCCGGAGAGCACCGTCTCCCGACGCATTCACCACCAGTTGAACATGCTCAAGCGGGCAAAGCGCTTCTGAACAAAACTGACGCTCGTTCCAAGTAACGACAACTCAAAGATCAGGGGCCGTAACGAACCCGCCCGAACACAAGCCCCATTGCGGCGCTCGGCATCAGTCGTTTGCGGTGAAAATTTCCAAAGCCTTGAAGCACTACGGCCGGGCCAACGAAACAACCAGCGCGCTAGCCCGGCGCTATCCTCGCTTCAATTCCGCACATACTCAGGAACTGAGCACGCGGTGTACACGACATGGCATCCCTGACCCCCATCCCTTATACAAAGACGAGTTGCCAATTGAATTGCTTCATCAACAGTCGCCTTTCCACCAAAGCTGGTGCCGCCGGAACCCGAACTGGGGACCACCGCAGCAACGCATTGATTCTCGTAGGAGAAAGAAGTTCGACAGGCACGACCACCTGATTGCCGGCATTGCATCACAGCCTCTGCCTCTGCGTCAGACTTACTACGCCTCCCGGTAGACACTCCAGACGCGCCCTCAGGAGAAACAGAGATCGCACCCCACGTTTTGATCCACTTCCCTGCCGGTTGCGGCGTCTTGAGCGATCCGTCACCCGCCCCAGGGATCGGAGCGCAGCCGCCTACTCCTTGGCCGCCAATCGGGTACTGTCCAGGCGGACAACGCCCCTCCGCATATGCACTTGCAGAGAACGCGAGCAGCAGAACTAACAGGATCACTTTCTCAATTTTCATAAGCTCTACTCAACGACCAAGACAATTCGGTGCAACGGCCATCATGGAGGAAGGAGGACCTAACGATTTGCTCCCCGAAGACCCGTCTCCTGTACTCCAATCGTCGAGTTTTGCGGCAAACCCATGCGTGATACTCCAGCGGTCGCATCCTGAGTACCGGTTGAAACACCAGCATTGGCGGTTGCCCGTTCGGGCCCGGCGCCGGCGCCAAAGGGCTGCCACCTATCTGAGAATATGCCATGAAGCTACCCGAGGTGCCCTGGAAGAACATGGCTGCCATTGGGGGCGCAGTCGGGAAACGCGTCGTTAAGATCGGACCTATGCCGCCCTGCCAGATCGTCGATTGGTCATGTTACCGGTGGACGCGGCCGTACGCGGGAACCTCTTCACAATCGCTGTCACGCATAACGGGGCAGACACGCGGGTCAGCGTGTGCAGCACCATCGACACCATGACCACAGGAATCGCCCTCATGCCCAAGGGCGTTTGCTGCATGCAGAATCAGTCTGACCTGACAATTGGCGACATTTCCGGTTGGCAGAAAGCTAGCGTCCGAGGCGCGCAACCGAAAAAGGAAAAGGCATTGATCAGGCCCCTTTTTCTCGAAAAATCACAGCATAATTGTAACGAGCAACAGAGCTCTACTGCCGCTAGAACTCACATCAACGGAATGACTTGAACTCAGACATGCTACATGCCGAATAGATCAACTCACAGCGCGCAGCATTACCATGCGCTTGGCATTCACGCAGCGAATTCGTTTTTGCCTCACTCTCCGATGGAGCTCTCGACGAATATGTTGCCCCCCCTTTCATCCTGAACTCACTTACTTCTGGCCCAGCGAGTGCAACACATTGATTGTGGTACTCCATTAAGATTTTACAACTCGCGCCCCCAGCTTTAGCACACTGCGAAATTGCGACCGAAGCCGCCTCTCGCTTCGAAGCCCTCGACTCCGAGACGCCGATTGCGAGCATCGCCCCTTGCGCAGGAGAGGTATCCTGAGCAATCGCTCCCCAGCGAGTCTCCCATCTCCCGGTAGGTACAGGAGCACTTGGCTGAGCACTGCCTTGACTCTGGCCGCCAGGAATCGGCGCACATCCACCAACCCCCTGTCGATCATCGCCAATGGGGTACTGACCAGGAGGGCAGCGCCCTTCCGCCCACGCGAACGAGGGAGCGATAAGCAGATAGACCAGAAGGAACATTCTTTTCATGGCAGTCAACTCCAAACAATCAACTCAACTTCCAGCGCTCATTCCAGCGTTCCCGAATTTGCCTACCTGCTGCTGCGCACCTTGACCCGCATTGTGGCTGCCCATGACCGTATATCCAGCGCCAGCCCCTGAGGCTCCACTTGCTGTGTTCGCACTACTGCCGTCCTTCGTCTGCGCCGGCGTATAACTACCCGGCGGCTGCCCATTCGGGCCCGGCGCCTGCGCCACCGGGCTGCCACCTATCTGCGAATATGCCATGAAGCTACCCAGCGTGCCCTGGAAGAACATGGCCGCCATTGGGGGCGCAGTCAAAATCAAGGTAGTCAGGATCAATCCCATGCCGCCCTGCTGCATCGCCTGACTGGTCATGCCGTCACTGGACGCGCCCATGAGCGGGAACTTGTTCACAAGCGCCGTCATCCAGAACGAGGCCGACACGCGGATCACCATGTCCAGCGCGATCGAGACCATCGCCGCCAGCACCGCCATGGAGAACATGGTTCCAATACCGTAGAACAGCCATCGCTGGAACAACTGCTTGGTCTGATCGAACAATAGACTAAGGATGAACTGCGCCCCGAACCAATCAACTCAGCGCCAAAGGCAGAAGCTAGTAGACAAATGAATTACAGAACGACGTTTTATCTCCAAGAGTAATCACCTCGCGCTCACGTTGACCGAACCCGTGGACAACAGCGCCCACCCTTGGCGCAACTTCGCCATCTCAAGCGAAAGCGAAAGCGAAAGCGAAAGCGAAAGCGAAAATAGAAATGGCCCACGTCTTAGCGGGCCACCCCTAAAATAAAAAAAGCAGACCTTCAGTATGCAACCAAGCCCAGCCAGTGTCAGGAATCACATCAACGGAAAGACTTGAACTCAGACTCACTACAGGCCGAGTAGATGACGCTGCACTCGGTACCATTCGCAGCCGCCTTACATTGTTCCAATGCGTTACGCCTTGCAAGCTCCAAGGTTTCCGCGCGGGCAGCTATCGAGCTTGCCGAAGTCGCGCCTTTAGGAGTATCCGCAAGCGCCACGCACTGATTGTTGTAAACGATGAGAACCTGGCACTTCTGCCCTCCTCCCAAACGGCATTGATCCAGAGCCACAGAGATCGCCTCGGACTTGCTTTTGCGAGATTCCGAAACGCCTGTAGCGCTGACGACCCTACGAGCATTGGCGCTGGAGTCTTCCGCAATCGCGCCCCATCGCTTTTCCCACTTCCCAGATGGAGCGGGTGCGGTCGGCGATGACGAAGAATCAGCTCCCCCCGGAATCGGGGCACACCCAAGAACACCCTGAGCACCACCCACGGGATACTGGCCTGGCGGACACCTGCCCTCGGCATATGCCGCTGCAGGAATCGACAAAATCGCCAAGAGCAACAGAGTCTTCATCATCTTCACCTTCAACGAAAAACGGGTCTTCATTTCACCAACGCGTTGCCCAAGGCACCCGGCGACTTGGATTCAACATGCTGATTTTGACCAGAACCCATCACCGAGCGCCCTTCAAGTTGCGGAGAGGGACCACTGGACCCCTGCGATGAATTCTTCTCCTGCGCGGGCGTGTAGTAGCTACCCGGCGGCTGCCCATTCGGGCCCGGCGCCTGTGCCACCGGGCTACCGCCTATCTGCGAATATGCCATGAAGCTACCCAAGGTGCCCTGGAAGAACATGGCCGCCATTGGGGGCGCAGTCAGAATCAAGGTCGTCAGGATCAATCCCATGCCACCCTGCTGCATCGCCTGACTGGTCATACCGTCACTGGACGCGCCCATGAGCGGGAACTTGTTCACAAGCGCTGTCATCCAGAACGAGGCCGACACGCGGATCACCATGTCCAGCGCGATAGATACCATCGCCGCCAGTACCGCCATGGAGAACATGGTTCCAATGCCGTAGAACAGCCATCGCTGGAACAGCTGCTTGGTCTGGTCGAACAGAAGGCAAAGAATGAACAGTGGTCCCAAGCCGATGAACAGGGCCATGGCGACCTCATACAGCAGCAACATGGAACCTGCCGTCACTGCAGGTCCGCCCGTGCCCAGGCCGATGAACCACATCGCGCGGGTCTTGTCAGCCTGCAGCTCGGGATCATTGAGAATCTTGATCCCATCGATGCTGGACAGCGCCACCTGCATCCAGGCAAGGCTCTTGTCGATCTGCGCCTCGGGCTTCTCGTCCTTGCCGGTCACAACGTGCGTGATCAGCCCCTTCACGTCTTCCGTCAGGAATTCATGGAGGTCGCGACCGAACATGCCCATGCTCGTCGCCACCGCCACGATCAGGGCTGGCGTTCGTCTCTTGAATCACCAAGGCCATCATTGATGAGCCGATATCCCTTGAGCACTTCCCACGAAGTGAGCCCAAGCTTAACAATCCAATGCGCGCTCAGCGTATACGCGCATCATCAGAAACACACCCACAGGATTGCACGCGGGATAGCGGTACGGCCTGACGAACTTGGAGGCGATTCGCGACATCATATTGAGGAGCCCAACTGAATTAAGCCTTCTCAACTAAACGGACGCCACTTAAATCTAGCGCCAACGCGCACCACCCGTCAGCCCCAGACCCCACCTGCCAAGCAGGCATACTTGCAAGCCAGTCTCAAAATTCGCTCACGCTGAAGTTCCACTAGTACTCCTGAAAAATCGGATCAGAGCATGCGGAATAAAATACTTTACACCCTGCGCTTCCCCGCTTTGTGCATTCATCCATTGCAAGTTTCGTCGCGAGAGCCTCCGTCTCGGCTCGCCACGTCACCGCTCCTCCTCTTTCGAGACTCGAAGGGGTAACCATTGCAGCGCATTGGTTTTTGTAGGACATCGTCACTCGGCAATCACTAGCGCCTCCGCGGGCACACTGCGAAATAGCTTCTTTTTCTGCAGCGCCTTTCGAACTCTGACCCGTTGATGCACCGGCATCACCGCTCGGAGCAGTGGCAATAGCTCCCCAAGTTTTCAACCAGCGGCCTGTTGGCCTAGGCGCCGCCGTTGCATTCGCCCCACTGTCCCCGCCCGGAATCGGTGTACACCCCCCCCACGCCCTGCCCACCAATGGGATACTGTCCGGGTGGACAACGACCTTCTGCGCTAGCGGACGGAGCATCCACCAAGAAGAGGATCAACAGCAAAGACAGCATCGAGGCGTACGCTGCTACCAGTTGCTTCGCCCTGAATTTATTCGCTGCACGCATCACAATCACCTTGGCTCTATCTCGGTTTATTGCCAATCCCCATCCTGCCTGGATCATGCTCGGGCGTGGAGTTAGAAGGACCGGTGAACATCTTTGTTGGAGCACCAACTTCATTAGCGCCTTCACTTCCCTTGCTCGTCGAAGGCTTATCCGGCGTGTAGTAGCTACCCGGCGGCTGCCCGCTCGGGCCAGGCGCCTGTGCCACCGGGCTGCCACCTATCTGCGAATATGCCATGAAGCTACCCAAGGTGCCCTGGAAGAACATGGCCGCCATTGGGGGGCGCAGTCAGAATCAAGGTCGTCAGGATCAATCCCATGCCGCCCTGCTGCATCGCCTGACTGGTCATACCGTCACTGGACGCGACCATGAGCGGGAACTTGTTCACAAGCGCTGTCATCCAGAACGAGGCCGACACGCGGATCACCATGTCCAGCGCGATAGATACCATCGCCGCAAGAACCACCATCGAGAACATGGTGCCTATGCCGTAGAACAACTACCTTTGAACAGCTGCTTGGCCTAGGCAAACAGCAGACAGAAGATGCACAGGGACCGCAGGACGAAGAACGAGGCCCAAAGCGACCTCGTACAGCAAACGCTCTGAATGTTGGTTTGGTCAATACTCGCTAACAAGCCGTAATGCGACCTCTAACAACTCATGCCTGTACGCCCCGGTCGCACTTCGCTCAGTAAGACTTGAAGAGCGGCTCAGTGCAGTCGGTATAGAGCACCTTGCATTGCCCAATGCTCTCCTTACTGCACGCAGCCAGCACATTCTGGGTTGCACTTTCGCGCGATGCTCCCGTGTTCGTCCTTACCTTCCGTCCTTCCTGCGCGGTCGCGTAGGCAACGCACTGGTTCTTGTAAGTTGTCAGGACTTTGCAGTCGGTCGCCCCATACTGCGCACATCGCTCTTGGGCTTCTGTCTCGGCTGCCGACTTATCCTTATGACCCTTGGATGCCCCCATGTCACCGGACGCAGGTGACAGAGAGATGGCACCCCACGTCTTGATCCAACGGCCGTCGGGCCTGGGCGCAGATGTGCCGCTCTCCCCCCCAGTTGGAATCGGGGCGCACCCACCGACACCCGGGCCACCGATTGGGTACTGACCTGGCGGGCAACGCCCTTCTGCAAATGCTTGGCCGGCAGCTACCAACGTAATCATCAGAAGAATCACGCGCGAAGCCAAAGACATATTTACCTCTTCATCAATTGCCGCTGATCTTATTCGCAGCCCGGAGCCCAGTCTCCTGGGGGGACAGCAGCCCCCCTTGCGGAACAGTGAGCCTGCCATTCCCAGCTGAATTACTGGTTTCCGGATTGACAGAATCCTGCTTCGAAGGAGCAGCTGGTGTATAGGTGCCGGGTGGACGCCCATCCGCACTCGGAGTAGCGGCTGCGCTACCACCTATCTGCGAATATGCCATGAAGCTACCCAAGGTGCCCTGGAAGAACATGGCCGCCATTGGGGGCGCAGTCAGAATCAAGGTAGTCAGGATCAATCCCATGCCGCCCTGCTGCATCGCCTGACTGGTCATGCCGTCACTGGACGCGCCCATGAGCGGGAACTTGTTCACAAGCGCCGTCATCCAGAACGAGGCCGACACGCGGATCACCATGTCCAGCGCGATAGATACCATCGCCGCCAGTACCGCCATGGAGAACATGGTTCCAATGCCGTAGAACAGCCATCGCTGGAACAGCTGCTTGGTCTGGTCGAACAGAAGGCAAAGAATGAACAGTGGTCCCAAGCCGATGAACAGGGCCATGGCGACCTCATACAGCAGCAGCATTGAACCTGCCGTCACCGCAGGGCCACCCGTGCCCAGGCCGATGAACCACATCGCGCGGGTCTTGTCAGCCTGCAGCTCGGGATCATTGAGAATCTTGATCCCATCGATGCTGGACAGCGCCACCTGCATCCAGGCAAGGCTCTTGTCGATCTGCGCCTCGGGCTTCTCGTCCTTGCCGGTCACAACGTGCGTGATCAGCCCCTTCACGTCTTCCGTCAGGAATTCATGGAGGTCGCGACCGAACATGCCCATGCTCGTCGCCACCGCCACGATCAGGGCGGCGCGCGCCATGTTGGTCACCAGGATCATCATCGAGTCCCGGCTGCGGCCGGTGACGATCCGATAGCCCTGTACCAGCACCCACAGGGTCATCAGGGTCAGCGCGATGCCGCCGACCCACGTCATCATGTTCTCCATCAAATGGAAGCCGAACTTGCCAATCCTGTCGCGCAGGTAGTCAAGAATCAGCTTGAAGAACACGAAGTCGCCGATCGACTGGATACGCACAGCGTGCTCCATCAGATCCTGGAACCCGCCCGAAAAATCAAAGTTGGCAATCGACCTGATCGTCATTCCTGCAATCCCTTGGTAATACCGCTTTTGCACCGGTGGCCGCCCCTTGCACTTGCTCTGGCCACCCCACCGCCTGCCTCAATCGATGGACAGTGCAGCCTTCAGCGCGACTGTCTTCACCAGATCGCTCGCAAGGGTCTTGGTGGGATCTCCCTTGAGCGCCGCCTGTGCCACAATCTTCTGGTTGGCTTCCATGACTTCAATGTAGGCATCGTAAGAACGCATGCGTCCTTCCCAGCTCTGCGCTGCCACTTCCAGGTTGTTGGCCATGCGGGTCGCTTCGCTGTCCGAACCCTGGACGTTGCCCTGATCATTGCTGAAGATGCGCAGATCGAATATTTCCTTCAGGCCCGACTCCATCTGGGGAATGGACTGCGCGAGGAACATGACCGAATCGTTGTACTTGCGATTCTGCATCATGCGGATGTTCACGCAGATCTGGGTCTGCTGCTCCTTCATGTCACCGGTCGGATTGAACACAAGACTCTTGAAAAGATCGCCGGGCGAGAAACTGCTCTTGCTGCCACAGGTTTCCGCCACCAGATAGTCCGCAGGCACGGGTACCAACGGCTGCCCCTCCGGCAGGCCGATCTTGCGCATCTGAGCCTGCACCTTCACCAGCGCCTGAGCGTACTGGTCCAGCGTCCTTTTCCAACGCTCTGCCTGCTCGGCATACTCGGCAGCGTCGGCCGCGTAACTGGTGATCGAGTTCTTGTACTCATAGATGGCCTGCATCAGGTTCGAGTAATCAAACACCGGCCAGCCTGCGTTCGCCGTCGTGGTTGCCAACGACATCACGGCGCCCAATGCCAACGCGCTCAGTCGAGTGCTGCGCGGCATACCGGCCTTCTTCCTGTTCTTGCTCAGACTGTTCATCATCGTCTCCATAGTCGGTCGTTCAAGAGCGTCGGGACACCCGACTCATGCCACGGCCTCAGCACTCGCCGTCTTGCCCGAACCCTTTCGATTCTTGTAGAAATCTTCCAACCACTGTTCCGGCGTGAGCTCGTCCACGGTGATCCGATTGCGGACTGCAGCCGTCTGCAACACCCGATGCATGATGTCGATGTTGTCGGTCGAGGCCGAGATCACCGACAGGATGTCGTCCATGCCACGCAGGTTGAGCTGGCACACGCTGGAGGCATGACCCTGCTTGACCAGGAAGCAGCGCGAGCGCTCGTCCAGGGCGGTAACCACCCTGAACTCGGCCTCGGTCAGCTTCAGGCCGTCCATGTAGTCGCTCTTGCTGGCGTTCGGGTTGGGCAGAAGGATCAGCGTGGCGGTCTGTTCAATCAGCGCGGCGGAGATGTCACTCTTCAGTGCATCTTCCGGGCTCTGCGTTGCGAAGATGCCCAGACCGTTCTGCTTACGGATGGTCTTCTGCTTGTTCTTCGCGAATTCCTTCAGGCCACCCTCGCCGTCCAGGATCTTCCAGAATTCGTCCATCACGTAGATCAGCGGACGACCATCGATCAGCGACTCCAGGCGGTGCAGCAGGTAATTGATGACCGGCACGCGCACTTCGGGGTTGTCGATGATGTCGGTGTAGTCGAAGCCGATGATGTTGGCCTTGCTCAGATCAACGGTGTCGACCGGATTGTCGAAGACCCAGCCCAGCGAATTGCCCGAGGTCCAGCGGCGCATGCGCGCGTACAGCCCATCGTCACCCATGTTGGGCAGGCTCTTCTGGAAGTTGGTCATGCTGCGCAGGTGCATCGGCGTATCGAGCATGCTCTCTACAGCGCGATAGATATCCTCTTCCTCGCGGGCACTGTACTCACGCTTGCCGGCCAGCACCTTGATCAGGTCGGCGAGGAACTGGACGTTGGCTTCATTGTTCTCGCACTGGAACGGGTTGAAGCCGGTTGGCGCACCGTTCTCCAGGGCCAGATAGTTACCACCGCAGGCGCGCACGAAAATCTCCGCACCACGGTCCTTGTCGAAGAAGAAGATGGTCGGCGACGGCTCGTACTTCTGAACCTGGCTGAGCAGGAAGTTGATCAGCGCGGTCTTACCGGTACCGGACTTGCCGATCACCATGGTATTGGCGATCGCCTTCTCGCCCAGCGAGTTCTCTGACGGATGGGTCGCGTGGAAATTGAAGTAGTACGGCTGGCCGTTGGTGGTCTGCAGCGTGGTGACGCAATCGCCCCACGGGTTGTTGTGCTGCTTGCCGGTCGCGAAGTTATGCAGCGGCGACAGGCCCAGGAAGTTCAGCGAGCTGACATTGGCCAGGCGGGTGCGGTAGCGCCAGTTGGCCGGCAGCTGGGAGTAGAAAGACGAGGTAACCGCCAGATCTTCCTTGGTCGATACAAAACCGGCATTGGACAGCTCGGCGCGCGTCGTGGCCACGTTCTGCGACAGCTTGGCCTGGCTGTCGCCGTAGACTGCCATGATGAAGTGATACTCGCCGAGCACGAAATTACCCGACGAGAGCTGATCCATCGCCTGGTCCAGCTCGACGATCTGGCTGACTGCCTTGTCGCCGGAGGAGATCATCATGCCCTTGGTGCGGTCGAGCACCTTGAGCGCGTCCTGACGCCCCATCGGGCTGAACGAATGGGTGATGACGTACTCGTAGTCCAGGTACTTCAGGCCGTTGAGGATGCCCGGGTAAGTTCCCTCGGCATACTCCTTGATGTTCAGGATGGCGCCGAAGTGGTTGGCACCATTGGGGGTATTGATGACGAAGTCACCGGTCTTGGACGAGAACATGTGCCGGCTGACCGGCAGGTAGTCCTTGATTGGTGCCGACAGCACCGGGACCGGCTCGTCAATGCGATTGATCAGGTAGCCGAACAGCTCCAGCGTTTCCGAGAACACCACGCCATTCTTGGCCTCATACATGCCCAGGCGATACGGCGCGTAGTCGCGGATCACGGCCTCGACGTTGCCGGCCAGTTCCATCAGCTTTTCGACTGCCTGCTCCTGCTCCGCGCGCAGCTTGTCCACGTTCGCCGACTTCTCGACGAAGCGCTTACCCGCCACCACCGGGCGGTAGATCATGGTCAGGTACAGTTCGTTCTGCATGATGCGCTGCGAGGACAGCATGCCCATGTACTGGTCGGACACGTCCTGGTTGAAGCGCTGCTTGTAGTTGCTCTTTCCCTTCAGCGTGCGGCGACGACGGATGTCATGCACCCAGAACGCCACGTTCACGAAGTCGGGAGCACGCAGCGTCTGCAGCAGGCGGTTGAACGTGTTGTGGCGATGCTCCAGCTCCCACTCCTCACGGCCGACGAACGGCAGCCCTTCCAGATGCCAGGTCAGCAGGTAGTCGCCGCCCGTGGTCTTGACCACGTTCGGGGCGACGTGCGACGACAATGGAATGAACTCGCTGATGGAGGTGTCTGGGCTGAACATACGACTGCTTCCAAAGAGGTACTGCCAAGAAGTTTCAACAGACCCGACGGGCGCTTGCGCCCGCCGGGCCGGATCCGGACCTCAATCCATTCGGGCCGGCTTGTCGCGGTAATGGTTGGGGTTGAACACCCACATGCCATCGTGTTCCTGCACGTTGCGGACTTTCAGCTTGAACATCAGGCGCAGGCCCAACAGGCGGAAGATCATTTCGTCACGCTTGGCCATCTGTCGCATGATGAAGACCGCCACCGGAATGGTGAGCAGGAACCAGAAGTTCGTATACATGCTGAGCAGCAGCAACCCGCCTGCCACCATGAAGAATGGCAGGTAAGGCACACCCAGGAACATGGCCGGGCGCGTGCAGCCGCGGAACACGACGTTCTTATGCACTGTAGTACTGGATCGCGTTTTTGATCAGGTAGTAGCCAGTGCTGGTACCAGCACCGCACTTCCCATCACTACCTTCGCCCAGCAGCATGCGTGCGATCTGGCCAGCGGCACCGATCAGCACGCCACCGATCAGGATCGGCGCGACGTCACCGATGCGCTTGTGCGCGAAGGCGATCTGGTAGCCGGCGAAGATCACCGCAATGGTCACCACGGCGATTGAGGCCATGTTCAGCAGGCCGTTGATGTTGGAGAAGAAACCGCAGACCTTCTTGTCGGTGCCGCCGAAGTCGGTGCCGGTGGCGAACACCTGCGGGGCGAACAGTGCGCCAACGAAGATCGTGGCCATCAGCAGGGTCTTCAGCGTGCGCTGGGCCTGGACGAGGTCGAGATTGGATCGCTTCATGGATTGATTTCCTTGTTGATGGACTAACACAACTGAATCGGCCAGCCGGGGGACTGGCCGCACCACGACTTCGTCAGAACACGAAGGCCGCATCCCCTGCGGGAATCTGTTGCACCGGTGCGGCCTGCACCGGCGCGTTGTACGAATTGTCGGCACCCGCCACAGGCTGGTTACGCTCGCTCCAGGGCCGCAGCATCACGGGCCCCTCATTGCTGGCACCGGCGGCGCCCGGCAACTGCTGCGGCATGGCCATGGCCTGCGCAGCACGCTGCTGAGGCAACTGCTGCGGCATACCACCGGACTGTTGCTGCGGATAGGCGGCCCCTTGGCTGGGTTGCGCCTGAGGCTGCATCATCCTGTCCACCGAACCCAGCACCACCTTGGACAGCGCCTGGTCGGCGAGATTCAGCAAACTACCCCGCGCCATCGCCCCGGTGGACGGGTACACGACATAGGCGCGTGCGGGATCTTCCGACGGCACGTACACCGGGCCGTTGGATTGAGCAACGATGCGCGCCTGCGCCGGAGAGGCCAGCTGCGGATGATGTTCGACCTTCACGCTGCGGCGCTCGCCGCGGCTCACCACGTCGATCGGCGCAACACCATTGCTGGCAACCTGCTGGCCGCGGCGGATCGAGTCGTAGATCTTCTGCACGTAGCCGTGACGGAAGCCGGTCTCGAAGTTGCCCGAGTAGTAACAGCTGAACGACTTGCCCCAGTCACCACCGGAGCGCTTGTAGCACTCGGCGAGAATGCGCGAACCGGCCTGCAGGTTCGGGCACTGCTGGAAGGCCTTCTCGTACGAATCCAGCCCGTATTTGCCCAGGTTGTAGCGATTGACCTGGGCCAGCCCGATCGAGAAGTTGTAGCCCTTCTCTTCCAGCATGCGCACCGTCGCCAGCGCTTCATCCAACGCCTTGGGCTGGCGCACCAGTGCACCGCCGACCACGCCGATGGCGTAGGGATTGCGCGACGATTCGACGTTGATGACGTGCTGCATCACATCCATCGACACGGCCATCTCCGGGCACGCCATCATTTCCAGTCCTGGCAGCATCCCTCAGCCCTCCTGCCCCTGGGCACGCCCAGGATTGAAGTCGATGCCGGTGATGTAGCGCGAGCCAGCATGCGCCTTGATATGCACAACGATGTCGATGGTCATCATCAACAGCCGCTTGATCACGTTGAACTCCAGGCCCGAACCTTCGGCTGAAGCCTTAACCATCAGTGCAAGCTGGTCCCAGGTCTGCTCCGGGCTGCCCGCATGGCAGCTGGTGATCGAACCCGGATGGCCGGACGCGCAGTTGCGGATGAAGTAGAACGCTTCGTCACCGCGCAGCTCGGCCAGGATGATGCGCTCGGGCTTCATGCGCAGGCAGGCTTCCATGCAGCTCTTGGCCGTCACATTGCTGGTGCTCTGCCCGCCCTTGGAATACAAAAGGTGCACCACGTTGGGCTGGGTCAGGAACAGCTCGCGTGCGTCCTCGATGGTGACCAGGCGCTCGTTGTCCGGGATATGGTTGACCAGCGCCTTCATGAAGGTGGTCTTGCCGCTGCCGGTCGCACCGGATACCACGATGTTCTTGCGGTACATCACCGCACGCCGGAAGAACTCGGCGTACTCTCGCGAATGACGCAGCTCCAGCAGCTCGCGATCCTGCTCGCTGATGCTGCCATCGCTTTCCAGGATCTGATTGAAGAAGCCGTCTTCGTGATACTGGCTGAGCGACTTGGTGTGCTTGGACGGCAGACGGATGGTGATCGACACCTTGCCTGCATCACATGCAGGCGGAATCACGAACTGCGCACGCTGGCCAGTGGGGAACGTGAGCGACACGACCGGATCGGCATCGGTGATGCGCTGGCCGGTGTTGCTCTCGTTCACCACCGCCGTGCAGAACTGCCGGGCCCGCTCGAAGGTCAGGCTCGGCACGTCCACCCGCTGCCACCCGGCCCGCGTTTCCAGGTACAGCTCACCGGGACGGTTGATGCAGATTTCCGTCACTTCCGGAGAGGTCATGTACTCGGCGATGCCCAGCACTTCGTACTGATAGCGCAGGAAATCGCTGGAGACGAGGGCGAGGGGTGACACTTCGGCGTCCATGATCGTTCGTTGGGTTACCGGCGGGGATGCAGCACGTTGGTGAAGTCGACGTCCTTGGCGACGTAGACGTTCACGATCGTGCCTTGGTTGATGGTGACGGTTGGCGGACGACGGTTGCTGCTGAGTGCCTCGTTGGCCAGGCGCTCCATCGTGCGTGCGGTAGCACTCTCGTAGGGCGACTGCACCGTCATGCCATTGTTGGCGATGGTCGTGGTCTCCGGACCGTGCTCGGCGGCCGCATACTTGAAGGCGTCGGAAATCAGGCTGATCATCAGCGCCGATGCGATACGGCTACCCCAGTGCGCGCTGTACTGGCCCGGATGACCGGCGCCACCCAGCTGATCCACGCCCGGGCTGGACATCGCAACGTCGATGCCATTCGGTGTGGTGATGCGATCCCAGATCACTTCCACGCGCTTGCCCATCGGACCGCCGCCGTAGGCGCCATAGATCTTGGAGCCCTTCGGCAGCAGCAGGTTGCGACCGTTGATCGAGTACACCGGCTCGGTCAGCAGGCACGAGGTGTAGCCGGCGAGGTCGGTGATGATGCGGGTTTCCAGCACGCAACGCAGGTAGGTGCCACGCACCAGCAGCGCATCGGGGCTTTGGATGTAGGTGGCGCTGGAGACATCCTCGACGTCCGGGCCGCGGCGAACCTTTGCGGGAGCGGTGTTGCCGTTCTGCGCCTGCAGCGTGGCGAGCATGGCCTGTTCGTAGGATGAAGGAGGACCCCCAGCCTGACCCTGCCCTTCACCCATGCCACCCACGCCACCGCCAGACCCGGCAATGCGGCGATCAAGCAGCGAGGGGCCACGCTCGATCTCGCGCTCCTGACGCGTGCCCATCATCGCTGGCGAAATGGCATTGCTCTCCTGCGGCGGCAGCGGTGGCAGCATCGGAATCGGGTCAGCGGGCTGCATCGCCTGCGACGGAACCGGATCCGTCTGCACGGCGTCCGGCAGCGTCGGCGTAGACACGCGCGCAACTTCCGGCACCTTCTGCACGGCATTCTTGTCATCCTGCCCCTTCCGGAACAGCAGGAAGCCCATGGCCACAAGCAGCAGCACGATACCGCCGAGGAACAGCAGCGCCTTGCGGTTCAACCGCTGCTCTTCGGCCGAGCGCAGCTGCGGCGCGGCCGCATCCAGATCCGGCGCGGGCTCGGCCTGGGTCGTGCCGAAGTAGGGATTCGACGGCGCGTCCGCCGCACCCTGTGCGCCGTACGGGCTCTGGCTCTCGTCGCGTCCGTTGTTCGGGTCGTTTCCGGGAGTGTTCTGCTGGCTCATTTCTTCACGTTCCTTCGCAGGCCGACGACGAAGTCGCCGTGGCGGATGACCAGGTACGGGTGCGTCCCGTGCACGATCAGCGTATTGCCTTCAACCGTGGTGTTGACCACGAAGTCTTCACCGTATTCCGTTTCACGACCGAACACCGCCGGGAAGATGCCGGTCTTGTACTCCGGCGAATTCGGCAGTTTCAGGTAGGTGAAACGACCATCGTCGTAGGCGTTGACCGGGATCAGCCACCCCATCTTCTTCGCCTTGCTCGTCGAATAGGAGTAGTTGAAGTTGTACTGCCGGTCCTTGGCCAGTTCCGAGCTCAACAACGGCTTGGCCTCTTCTTCGACCGCTTCCTGGGCGACGCCGAACACCGTGTCATTGGGATAGACGAAGGCGATCTTGTACTGCACGCCTGCGCGGCGGGCCTGCTCCAGCTGGCGCCAGTCGGTGGCCACCACCTTCAGTTCAAAGATGTAGGAATGGGTCTCGGTGCGCACCATCATGTTGGTGTCGACGTCGACGTTCTTCGGCTTGAGGTAGAACACGTTCTCGCGGCGGGTCAGTTCCCAGCCGCTGCTGAAGCCGGTGCTGTAGTCGAGGATCTTCTCGTTAGGGCTCAACTCGATCTGGGTGGTCAGGCCCAGGCCGGTGCGAACCGGATAGATGCGGTCCTTCTCGTACTCGTAGTGGTCAACCGCCTGCGCCATCGCCGCTGCTGAGAACAGCAACGACAACATCGACAGCAGCGCCAGCGCGCTTCCCCTGATATTTCGACTACTCATCGGTTGCTTGCTCCATCAGCAGTTCCGGTGGAATTGTTCTGCGCCGGCCTCATGGCCGGCTGTCCGGGCATGGCCTGCCCCGGCATTGCTTGCCCCTGCACCGGCTGACCCGGCATCGGTTGGCCCTGTACAGGCTGTCCCGGCATTGCCTGACCCGGTACCTGGCCGTTGGCTGGCACCGCGACCGGCTGGCCGGTGGCCGGGTCGATCATGGTGGCCGCGGCCGGATTGTTGGGATCGTAGACACCCTGCGCCTGCTGCGCGGCCTGCGCGGCCTGCTGCGCCTGTGCCTGCATGGCGCCGTCATCCGGCACCGGCACGCCACGCGAGTAGTCGTTGTCGACGCGGTACTCGGTGACCTGGAACGCCAGCGGATTGAGGATGCGATCCTGCTCGGACAACGCCAGGTTCTGGTTGTACTCGAAGCGCATCGTCACCAGCTGGTTGTCCAGGTAGGTAGAGACGCCGGTGCGCTTGTCCAGCAGGCTGCGCTGGATGCGCACCGAAGCGCCGCGGAAGCTGCCGTTCGGCTCGGCCCCCAGTGGCGTGATGCTGAGGATCTTGACCCGGATGGCGCGTTCGCGGCCATACATCACGAACGGGTTCTGCGGATTGTTGCCGGCATAGCGGACACGCATGGACTGCGCCACCGGATCGGTGGACATCACGAACACCAGTTCCCAGTCACGCAGGCCCATCACCGCCGAGTCATACGATTCGCGCGCGAGCACGTACTGGGCGACGTTGCTGCGATTGATCGCTTCGTTGGTGGTGATCGTCTCGCCCTGGAAGGTGCCACTCAGGCGCGCGACGGTCGCGGTACCCGTGTAGGCATCGGCCATCACCAGGAACGGCACCTTCTCCTTCAGCGGCAGCATGTAGTAGTAGCCGCCCGCCAGGGCGAGCGACATCAACAACGAGCCCGTGGCGACCCACCACGCGCGCCGCTCGCTGCGGCGCGCCATGTCGGCCACGGTGATCTCGTAGCTGACCGCCTTGGCGACCGACTGCTCGACCTTGGGACTATTGCCGGGATCCTTCTTGCGGAACATGGATTCTTCCGTACTGCTGAAACATCAATGGGCGTGGCACCCCTGCGACAGGCGCGGGGAGCGGCACGTTCGATGATTTCGAGGTGGACTCAGGTGCCGCTGTTGGAATCAGCGCCCTGCGCCGACGCGGTCGGCGTCGAGCCAGCGCTCTGCACAACGATCTGGTTGCCAACGATGGAGACGGAGATGCCCTGCGCCGCATAGGCTGCGGTCAGATCGATCACGGCCTGCTGTGCGTTGGTGGTGTCGATGTTCGAGACCGCGCCATACAGGGTGAAATCCGAGCTGAGGCGGTAGTCCAGCGTGCGCCCGGAATCCTTGGCCCAACGCTCGAGCATGGCTTTGAGCGTGCCATCCATCGGCGAGGCCTGGTAGACGTAGCTGGAGTACAGCGGAATTTCGGTCGTCGTCGCAGCAAAGCGGTTGACCGGCTTCCAGCGGCCTCCGAAATCCGGAGCGGACTTGGTGGCGCAACCGGCCACCATCAGCGCCGCCACTGCGGCGATGGACATTTTCGCGATAAACGCCTGATTCATACGGGCTTCACTTTGACGTACGAAAAAGCAGTCCCGAGCATTGGTCCCCTGGTCGTCCGGCGCTGCATCGCGCACGCCGGAATCGGAGGGACACGCTGTGTGCAGCGCACCCACTCCGGCTCCCCTGCAGCCCAAAGGCTGCCAACCAGGTCGCGGGGCCATCGGCGCAGCCGACAACACATCCGCATACCTCACCAACGTCGAAACCATCCTTGTTTCCATGGCACAAACTCCTGGCCACCCTGCTGCTACATCTTCGACATCCAGCACACACTTCTGGACGACATGCACAGGGTCGCACAACCACGCGTCAATTCCATGTCAGACAAGTCTGAAAATCCATGAACAAATGCCAAATTCTTGACCGAAATCACGAATTCACATTCTTAACTTCGAATCAAATTCACAAATTAAGCGTCGTGAATTAGACGTTCAGCATCGGAACGTCCACCTTCGGCAGCAGCCTCGAAGTGAAGTAGCGGTCCTTGTAGTAGCGGATCTTGTCGCACTTCACCGGATGCGGTATGCCCTCATACAGGAACACCTCCATGTCCGGCCCCATTGCCTTCAGCTCCTGCGGCAGCATCAGCGCGCGCCGTTCCTCGGTGAAGTTGTGGGTCTTCTCGCGGGCATGGGTGACGTTCTTCTTGCGCACCGTGGTGTAGCCCAGCATGTCCGAATAGTCATTGGCATCCTGTTGCTCACGCGGCGCGTACAGGATCTGCAGGGCATGGTTGGTGATGATGGTGCGTGACACTTCCCGGCCGTAGGTGGCGTCGAGCTGGGACATGCTCTGGATGATCGGCAGCAGGCGGATGTTGTAGCCAGCCATGTACGACACCGCCGAGGCGATGATCTCCACTTTGCCGATCGAGGTGAATTCGTCCATCAGCAGCAGGCACTGATACTTCAGGTCCGGGTTGGACTTGGGCAGTTCCTTGGTGTTGAGGTTGATCAGCTGGCTGAAGAACAGGTTGATGATCAGCCGGCTCTCGGCCAGCTTGTTCGGCTGGATGCCGATATAGATGGTCATCTTCTTCTTGCGGACATCGGTCAGCAGGAAGTCGTTGCAGCTGGTGGCCTTGTCCAGCACCGGATTGATCCAGGGATTGAGCGGTTCCTTGAAGGTGCCCAGGATCGAGGCGAAGGTCTCATCGGCCTGCGACAGCATGTTGGCGAACGCCGAACGGGCGTTGGCGCTGAGGAACGGCCGCTCCGACAGGGTCTTGAGGTACTTCTTCAGGTCGGTGCCGTCGCCGGAGGACAGCCGGTACACCGCACCGAGCGTGGGCGTGCCGGCGCCGCCCGGGAAACCGCTGCTGCGCTCGTCGTCCCAGTTCTCGAACAGGTACAGGGTGAAGGCCATGAACGCGTTGCGCGCCTGGCTGACCCAGAATTTCTGGTCCTCGGCCCCGTCCGGATACAGCATCGCGGCGATGCTCATCAGGTCCGAGACGCGGAAGGCCGGATCATCGGAGACGTAGCTGAGCGGGTTCCAGCGGTGCGTGCGCCGATCTTCGGCGAAGGGATTGAACAGGTAGATCTCCTGGCCCTGGCTGGCGCGCCAACCGCTGGTCAGGTCGAAGTTCTCCTGCTTGATGTCCAGCACGACCAGTGATTCGCCGTACTCCAGCAGGTTCGGGATGACCACGCCCACGCCCTTGCCCGAGCGGGTCGGCGCGGCCAGGATCACGAACTGCTGGCCATCCAGGCGCACCAGCTTGCCGCCATGGCTGCCGACCACGATGCTCTGGCCGGTCTTCTTGAACATGCCGTGCTTGGCCAGGTCGGCGCCGGTGGCGAAGCGCGCGTCGCCGTGCAGCGAGCGCTTGTCCTTCTTCAGCAGCAGCACCAGGCCGGCCACCAGCAGCACCAGCAGGGGCAGGCCGAAGCCCACGTAGCCAGCCCATTTGATCTTGCCCACGAAGGGCGCGACCTGCGGTTGGCCGATGGCGTGGACGTACTGGTAGTAGGTGTTCCAGGTGAACAGCTGGGTGTCCAGCCCCAGGAACAGCAGGGTCAGATAGCCGGAAAACACGAAACCGAGCAGCAGGGTCGCCAGCGTGATGATGGCGATGAGCAGATACTTCTTACTGGGCAACACCCGAATCCTCCATGATGCGCACGCGGCGCGACGGCCTAGCGGTGGCGCCAGCGCGACGCCTTCTTCCGCAGGTGGTTCTCGTTTTCCAGCCCGGGCTCCTCGCCCTCTTCACGCACCAGTTGCAGCAAGCGTTGGCGCGCTTCGGCCAGTGATATCAGGTCGGTCAGACGATCCCCATCGTCGGCGACGACCGCATGGCCGACCACATCGCCGGGAGCGTACACCGGCTCGTAGGACACCGCTACCAGCTGATAGCGCCCACGGGTTTCCAGCACATGCCTGAATTCCTGCATCTCACTCCTCCTTGTCGGGGCAACACTGCGTCCCCTGCCTCGCCATCATGCCCGTGGCAGCGTCATGGGCGCATCCACAACCGCTGCGGCTTTTGCGCGAAACTGTGCGCGGATATCCAAGGAGACTGCAATGGACTGGGTAGCACTTGCCCGTACGCTGGCCACCGAGGCCCACGCGGGGCAGATCGACAAGGCCGGCCAGCCTTATATCGGCCATGTGGCGCGGGTGGCGGCCGCCGTGCGCGGCGACGATGACGCCGAAGTGGTGGCCTGGTTGCATGACGTGGCCGAGGACTGCCCGGCGTTTGCCGCGCGGATCGAGGTATTTCCGGCGCCGCTGCGCGAGGCGGTGCAACTGCTCAACCGCGATGCAGCTCCTGACGCGGACAGCTACTACGCGCGCATTGCCGCCCACCCGCTTGCATTGAAAGTGAAGCGCGCCGATCTGGATGACAACGCCGATCCACAGCGGCTGGCGATGCTGGACGGGACCACGGCAGGGCGCCTTCGCGACAAATACGCTCATGCCCGGGCGGCGCTGGGCATCTGAGCCCGCCGCGAGGCGGCGCGGAGGGCCGGCGTGTCACCGATCAAACGCTGATTTACTCTGAGTGCTGCTGCTCCTGTTGCAGTGCAGCAGTACAATGAACGGCTCCCCCGCCCCATCGCGCCCCCGCATGAGCCCCAACTCTTCCCTGGCTGCGCGGCTGACGCCCCGCCAGCGCACCCTGATCATCCTCGCTCTGTCACTGGGTGGCTTCGCCATCGGCACCAGCGAATTCGCCAGCATGGGCCTGATGCTGGAGATCAGCCGCGGCCTGTCGATTTCCGAAACCCAGGTCGGGCACCTGATCAGCGCCTACGCCATCGGCGTGGTGGTCGGTGCCCCGATCCTCGCCTTCGTGGGTGCCAGCTTCCCGCGCCGCAAGCTGCTGTTGGCGCTGATGGGCTTCTACGCGATCGGCAACCTGGCCAGCGCGCTGGCACCGAATTACGGCACGATGCTGGTGGCACGCTTCGTCGCCGGCCTGCCGCATGGCGCCTACTTCGGCGTTGCGATGCTGGTGGCCGCTGCGATCAGCCCTGCCGGCCAGCGCGGCCAGGCGATGTCGCGGGTGCTGCTGGGCCTGTCGATCGCGATCCTGGTCGGCAATCCGTTGACCACCTGGCTGGGCCAGCAGTTGAGCTGGCGCACCGCCTTTGCCCTGGTCAGCGTGCTGGCCATTGCCACGGTGGCGATGATCGCGCGCTTCCTGCTGCCGGACCCGGACGAAGTGCGTACCTCGCCGATGCGCGAACTGCGCGCCTTCAACACTCCCCAGGTGTGGCTGGCGCTGGCGATCGGTGCGGTCGGCTTCGCCGGCATGTTCTGCGTGTTCACCTACCTCGCACCCACCCTCGTGCAGGTCACCGGTGTGGCCGAATCGTGGATGCCGCTGGCAGTAGGCGTGTTCGGCATCGGCGCGATCATCGGCAACATCGCCGGTGGCTGGCTGGTGGACAAGTTCCACTTCAAGGCCGCCGCCGTGGTGCTGCTGTGGTCGATCGTGATGCTGCTGCTGTATCCGCTGGCCGCACAGTCGGTGTGGACCATCGGCCCGATGATCATCACGGTCGGCACCATGGGTGCGCTGGCGGCGGTGCTGCAGACGCGCCTGATGGACGTGGCCGGCGAAGCGCAGACGCTGGCGGCGGCCTCCAATCACGCCGCCTTCAATACCGCCAACGCACTCGGCCCGTGGCTGGGCGGCATGGCGATCAGCGCCGGCTTCGGCCCGGCCAGTACCGGCTATGTCGGTGCAGCCACCGCGATCGGCGGCCTGCTGCTGTGGTGCGTGGCGGTGATGCTGGACAGGAAGCGCAAGACCGTCGCCGCCGGCAACCACTGAAGAACGGACGACCGCATCCACAGGTCAACCGTTCGACTGAGCCGGCTTCGTCGCGCTCCTGACGCGCGATGAACACATTTCGTGGATGTGCATTTGGGCACAGTGCAGCCGACGCCGTTTTCTCGGCCTGCACCGGACCCGCAATGCACCACCCTCGCGCCCCTGCCCGCCACGATGCCATCGCCTTGCAGGCCGGCATGCTGGGCAGCGTGTTGGGGGTGGCGTTGTCCAAGGCCATCGCCTTGTCCGCGTTGGCAGCCGATTCGATGATGGGGATCGGGCTGTGGGTGGTGGCCTGCGCACTGCTGGCTGCCTGGGCGCTCGCAGCCTATCTGGCCTGCCTGGCGCTGAGCCGTCGTGTGTTCGTGCTGATGGTGGCGCTGTGCATGGTGCTGATGATCTGCATCGCCTGACCCAGCAGGGGCCGGACTATCGCGCATTTGTTACAGAATAACAAGTGCAATGGGTCCGATTGTGCATGCCCGGCGTCACGGATTTGAATTCCATGACCATCCTGGCATTACCCGAGGCCACCCCATGAACCTGCAGCCTTCATTCCGCGCCACCCTCACTGCCATCGCTCTGGCGTCGCTCAGCGCCTGCGCCACCTACGACGACAGCGCCATGCATCCGACCTGCCAAGAGTCACCCCATCTGAAGGATCTGCCACGCGAGGTCGCTGCCCGCGAGAGCCGTTGCAACAAGGGTGTGGAAGTGTGGTCGAGCGAGCGCGGCGGCAGTGACAAGCCGCTGGACCTGAGCGGAAAGAAAAAGGATCTCTGAAATGGAGCGCTGCCGGTTGCCGCAGCTGGCTTGATCATGTCCATGCACCTGGCTGACTGGCCCATCACAACCGGCGCGCGACGATGAGGTCTCCCCACCCTGTCGAGATTCAGATGCCGGACACTGCCCACCCTGTCATTCGCGCGTTCGAGGCCGTGTTCGATCTGTCAGGGGGCGTGCAGCGCATCACCGCGCTCACGGTCACCTGCCGGCATTGCACATCGACCAGTTCGGCCAGTGAGGACAATCTGGTGCACTTGCCAGGTGGAGCATTGTTCCGCTGCGACGGGTGCGGCTGCCATCAGCCGGTCAGCCATGCCCGGCTGTCGGACTGGCAACCGGCGTCGTTGCTGGGTATCTGAGGACCGCGACGTGATAATGACTGCGGAACAGCGGAAAATACTCCAAGCGATCGCCGCTGCAGAACCGGTGCGCGGTGATGCCGCAACCTGGGCGGTGACCGCCGGATGGGCTGTACAGGCAGAGGACGGGGATATCGATCTCACCGAGGCTGGCCGGGATGCGCTCACCGCGCAGGCAGGTCGTGAGGGCTAGACCCGCCGCTCAGGCCAGCTCCGCCTCCCTTCGCGCTGCGCCGCGATAGCGGCAACCTGCGGAACAAGGGGTGCATCGCTGCCACGTCGGCGGCGAAGTGGCGAGGCCTTCATGTCGGCGGTGTGCAGAGCGTCATGACATGCGCTCGGCTATGCTGCGCCACCTTCCTGCGCCAATGGCGGCCATGCATCCTTTTCCCCTGCCAGTCTCTGCACCTGATCAGCTCGCCTACCGACTGCTGCAGGACAGTGACTGGGCCCGCTCGGCCACTGCCGCAAGCGCACCCGCCGAACTTCGCACGTTACTGGCGATGATCCTGGATTCGCCAGAACCCCTGTGGCTTGCCTGGGGCAAGGAAGACAAGGCGTTCTTCTTCAATGATGCGTACCTGCCCATGCTGGGGGAAAAACTGCACCGCGCGATGGGCAACCGCCTGGAGGATGTCTGGGAGGACGTATGGCCGGACGTGGTGCAGGCCGTCAACGATGCCTTCGCCGGCACCAGCCGCAGCTTCAAGAACCTCCCGTTGATGATGGATCGCGACGGCACGCTGCGTGAAACATTCTGGACGTTCTCCTATTCGCCGCTGCGCGTCGGCTGCGGCAGTGTGGCCGGCATCCTGTGCGTGGTCAGCGAACAGACCGAACGGGTGATCGAGCGCGACCTGCACAGCCGCCAGGTCGCGGCGATCACCGAGCAGGCGCGGGAGGCCCATCTGGAACTGGTGCGCGCCCGCGAGCAGCTGCGCCAGTCGCAGAAGCTGGAGGCGATCGGCCAGCTCACCGGCGGGGTGGCCCACGACTTCAACAACCTGCTGCAGGTCATCACCGGTTCGGTAGACATGCTCCTGCACACGTGGCCGGCAGACGACACCCGGCGCCGCTACATCCAGGCCATTGCAACAGCGTCGGACCGCGCCACCAAGCTGACCGCGCAACTGCTTGCATTCTCGCGTCGCCAGAGCCTGTCGCCGGAGGTCTTCGACCTCTGCGAAAGCGTGCACGCGCTCTCGGATATCATCACCACGGTACTTGGCGCGCGCATCCAGGTGTCGTTGACATTGCCCGATACACCGATGCCGGTACTGCTGGACCGGACCCAGCTGGACACCGCATTGATCAACATCGCGGTCAATGCCCGCGACGCGATCGAGGGACACGGCCGGGTGACCATCGAAGTGGAACGGGTAACCGCCGTGCCTTCGGTGCGCTTCGCCGCGCCGATGAAGGGCGACTTTGCCGCGATCAGTGTGACCGACACCGGAGCGGGCATCGACCCTGCGGTGGTTGACCGCATTTTCGAGCCGTTCTTCACCACCAAGAGCGTGGGCGCTGGGACCGGACTCGGTCTCAGCCAGGTATTCGGCTTCGTCAAGCAGTCAGAAGGCGAGGTGGACGTGCAGAGCCAGGCCGGCGCCGGTACCCGCTTTACGCTGTATCTGCCACTGGCGCAGGCAGGAGAAACGGCGGAACGGCCGGCGGCGCAATCGGGGCTGCAGCATGGTCATGGCGTCTGCGTGCTGGTGGTGGAAGACAACGTCGACGTGGCCGAATTTGCGGTGGGCGCCCTGCGCGAACTCGACTACAGCGTGGTCCTTGCACGCAATGCGGACGAGGCCCTGGCCGAGCTGGAACGGGATGCCGCGCGCTTCCATGTGGTGTTCAGCGACGTGGTAATGCCAGGCATGAACGGCCTGGATCTGGCCCGTGCCATCCGCGCCCGCTTCCCGGAGCTTCCGGTGATCCTCACCAGCGGCTACAGCGAATTGCTGGCGCGGGATCCTGGCCATGGCTTCACCCTGCTGCGCAAGCCGTACTCATTGAAGCAGCTGGCCTCGGTGATGACCGAGACCGGGCACCGCGCCCAGGCCATGATGGCATCCCCCTAGCGCGCCGTTCACCACGGCAAACCGAACCAGCGTTCCAGCGAAGACTCCAGCCCCGACGTGTCGCCGCCAGCATCGCAGGCCCAGGCCACAATACCGTCAGGGCGGACCAGCAACGCACCCAGTCCCATCGCATCGCGCGCCGTGGATATCACGCAGGGAACCGAGCGTTGCCAGCGCGCAAAGACCGGGCCGAGTGAAACGCCGGTATCGAGCCCCAGCAGCACGCCCTTCCCTGCGCGCAGGAGCTCCCCCATGCGATCGCCATTGGCCAGCTGGACGTCAGGCACGCTTTGGCCAACCCACGGATGCTCGCCGTTGAACACCGGTGGTTGTGCCACGCCCCACAACCGCTCAGCGAGATAGGTGGCACCGTCGCGGGTCGCGGCCAGGTCGGCGAAGACCGCCGCCAGCGCGCGCTGCCCTGGGCCTGGTCGCATCAACGCCACCTGCGCACGCGACCAGTCGAGCACCCGCGCGCCGATCGGATGGCGCTCCGCCTGATAGCTGTCCAGCAGCGTCTCGGCGGCGTCGCCTCGCGCCACGGCGGCCAGCTTCCACCCCAGGTTCATCGCATCGCCGATGCCGAGATTCAGGCCCTGCCCTCCCAGCGGCGAATGCATGTGCGCCGCATCACCAGCCACCAGCACGCGGCCGCTGCGATAGGCCGTGGCCTGGCGCGCGGCATCGGTCCATGTGGTGGCCAGATGCAACGCGGTGATCGTTGCCTGGCGCCCGGACACCCGCCGCAGCAACGCCTGGGCGGCGTGCAGGTCCAGTGGCCCGCGGTGGCCTGCGCCACCGTCGAAATCGGCCAGCGCCAGCACGCCCGGCGGGTTGAAATTGCACATGCCGTATTTGGTGAACCGACGCCCCGGGGTGAGCACCGACGGATCGGCCAGTTCAACCTGCAGCGTGTACCCGGTGAACTCGGGCGCCGTCCCTGCGAACTCGAAGCCGGAGTGCTTGCGTACCGTGCTGCGGGCGCCATCGCAACCGACCAGCCATCGGCCCCGCATCAGCCCGCGACCGGTCTGCACCTGCATCTGTGCGTCGTGTGCCTGCACTGCCTGCACCGAACAGCCACGCTCGATCTGCACACCCAGCGACACTGCGCGCTCGGCCAGCACCGTCTCCAGCGACTGCAGCTCCACCGCCATCTGGGTGGGTACCGGGGTCGGCAGGCGATCACGCCAGCGCCCGCTGTCCACGTCATCCAGCGCGAACGGAATGCCGGCGAAGTGGCCTCCCAGCGGCCGCGGTTGTGCCAACCAATGGGCGGTGCCGGGCGGCGGTGCGCCCTTGTCCGGCTTCAGCACCTGGCGGGCTGCGACCGCGTCCAGCAGGCCGCGCCGATCCAGCGCTTCCAACGTGGGCGCGTTCAAGCCGCGCAGGCCAAAGGGCAGGCGCTTCAGGGCTGAATCGGGCGACTCAGCCTGCTCCAGCAGCAGGACCGAACAGCCGGCCTGGGCCAGCTCGCAGGACAGGAACAGGCCGACCGGGCCGGCCCCGGCAATGACAACGTCGTACAGCATCAGGTTCCCCCGCCTGCGCCGGCCCGGCGCTCTGGTGCGCACAATGTTACACTCGGTGTACGTTTACACAAGCCAACCGCCATGACCCCGCCCCAAGGCCGTCGCGAGCAACGCAAGGCACAGACCCGACAGGCAATTTCCGATGTCGCCACCGCGCTGATCATCCGGCGTGGCTTCGAGGCGGTGTCGATGTCCGAGATCGCCAAGGCCGCCGGGGTCTCGCGCAAGACAGTCTTCAACTATTTCGCCAGCAAGGAGGACCTGGTATTCGACCGCGACGAGGAGGCGCGGGCGTTGCTGCGCGAGGGCATGGCGGCGCGCCGCGGCATGACGCCGCTGGCCGCCTTCCAGTCTCTGGTGAGGGAGCTGCTCGACAGCGGCCATCCCCTGTTGCGGATCAACTCCGGTGCAGCGGCCTTCTGGGCCACCGTGGCCGACAGTCCGGTGCTGGTCGCGCACGCGCGACGGCTGCAGGCACTGCTGGCCGACGACCTCACGCTGTTGATGGCAAGCGCGGTCGGGCGGCCAGCGGATGATGCCGAGGCACGCCTGGGTGCGGCGATGCTGCTGGCGTCGATGGTGGCGGCCTATCAGGGAGGCCTGGCCAGCCAGCAGGAGGGTGAGGATCCGCGCCAGGCGGTGCTGCAGCTGATCGTACGCGGCGGCACCGGCGTGCTGGTGGCCCTGGCCGGCACCCCGTATACCGACCCGGGCCCGCGTCCATAGTGCATCCGGGGGATAGGTCCCGAAGCACTGCAAATGCTAATCTTTCTCATTTGCAGCCCAGCCTCGTCCCTCATGCCCTTTCCAACCCCGCTCAAGCGCGCCCTCTGCCTGGCGCTGCCCCTTTCCCTGGCTACACCTGCACTGGCTTCCGAGGCCTTCGCTGACACCCCGAAGGACCTGGACAAAGTGGAAGTCCGCGGCCGCGCGCAGACCCTGTATCGCACCAACGATGCGGCCGTCGGCACCCGCACCGATACCCCGCTGGAACTGGTACCGCAGTCGATCCAGGTCGTGCCGCGCGAGCTGATCGACGACCAGGCGGCGCGCCAGGTCACCGATCTGTACCGCAGCATCAGCGGCATCAGCTTCTTCAGCTATGCCGGCGTCACCCTGCGCGGGTTCCGCCAGGAGAACGTGCTCTACGACGGACTGCGCGGTGATCCCTATGCAGGCTTCTCGGTGCCGCAACTGTTCAATATCGAACGCGTGGAAGTGCTGAAAGGTCCGGCCGGTGCGCTGTACGGCGGTGGTGATGCGGGCGGTGTCATCAACTATGTAACGCGCAAGCCCAAGGCGCGCGCCGAACGCCGCATCGAGCTGCAGGCAGGCGACAGGGACTTCCGCGCCGGATCGATCGAAGGCACCGGCCCCTTGAATGCCAGCGGCAGCATTCGCTATCGCGCCGGCCTGTATGCCGACAGCGAGCAGGGCGTACGCTGGAATGCCGACAGCGAAAGCGTGATCGGCGATGCCTCGCTGGCCTTCGATGTCGGCCAGACCGGCGAACTGGTGCTGCAGTTCACCGACATCACCCAGAACCTGGGCGGCAACCGCCTGCGCGGCGTGCCGGTGAACGATGCCGGCAGCTTCCTGACCGACCGGCGATGGAACCACAACGAGGCCAGTGACTTCCTCGACATGCGCGCCAAGGTCGCACTGGCGCAGTATCGTTTCGCACCGCGCGACAACCTGGACGTGGACATTGCCGCGCGCTGGTTCAGCAACAACGAGCACCAGATGTACCACGAGCCGATGGGGCTGATTGATCGTGATCGCGACGGCGTGGCCGAGTGGATGACGCGCCAGCTGCGCAACCAGATCCGCGACAACGAGGCCTTCACCGCCAGCGGCAATGCCGTCTGGCGGATCAACACCGGCCGTATCGAACACAAGGTGCTGTTCGGTGCCGACGTGTATCAGCTCGACGCCGACTTCACCGCGCAGACCGCCAACAGCGCCGACCTGGCACGCGGCGCCGGCCCTGTGCGCGGCATCGACCTGTTCAACCCGGTCTATGGCGCGAGCACCTGGCACGACTACAACCTGGCCGCACTACCCTGGCGCAGCACCGCCACCCGCAGCAAACGCTACGGCGGCTATCTGCAGGATGAGCTGGCACTGGGCACGCGCTGGCATGTGCTGGCCGGACTGCGCTGGGATGGCTTCAAGGATGAGGACCGCATGGGTCGCAGCAGCGTCGATGGCAATGCGCTCAGCTGGCGTCTGGGCAGCACCTTTGCCGCCCGGGACGGCGTGAACCTGTACGCCAACGTCGCCAGTGGCTTCGTGCCGCAGAGTGCCGCCAACCAGAATCCGTCGGCCGGTGGGCCCTTCGACGCGGAGCGCAGCAGGCAATGGGAAATCGGCCTGAAATCCCTGCTGGCCGACCGTGTGACCCTGAACATGGCGGCCTACCGCATCGACCGCAGCAACATCGTGCAGGCCACCGGCGAGGTGATCGGCGGGGTAAACCAACTCGCTGCACTGGGCCTGGTACGCAGCACGGGCATGGAACTGGACCTGCTGGCCGACGTGACCGAGCGCTGGGTGGTGAACCTGACCTACGCCTACAACGACGCACGGGTGAAGGATGCCGGACCGAACGGCATCACCAATGCCTCCGGCGACCGCTTCGCCAATGCGCCACGCAACAAGCTCGGCGTGTGGACGCGCTACGACCTGCCGTCAATCAACTCGGCCATCGGCTTCGGCGCCGACCATGTGGGCGAGCGTGTCAGCCTGGATGGGCAGGCGGTCAAGGCATACACGGTATTCGACATGAGCTGGAAGACCACGTGGAAGCAGTGGCAGTTCCAGGCCAACGTCAAGAACCTGTTCGACAAGGTGTACGCGGCCAGCGGCTTCATCGAGCGCAACGGGCATTTCCCGGGCGAGCCGCGGCGGGTGTATGTGCAGGCGGCTTACAGCTTCTGAGAAGGCCTTCCAGCAGAGCCGGGCGCCCGCTCGGCTCTGCTGCGTAACCTCAGCCCATCCGCATCGCAGGGTTGTCACGCGCGTGGACGTCGTTGTCCTGCTGGCGCTGCATGGCCGCCTGCTGTCGTTCCAGGCTGGCGGCCTCGATCTGCCGCAGCGAGTGTTCGACCGGCGTCTGCACTGCCGTGTCCGTAGGCATGACCGCTCGCAGATGCGCGGGATCGCTCATCTCGCCCTGCACCACGAACACGTTGCGGCCGGCCGGATGCTCGGCGGTCTGCGCGCTCAGCAGCACATGGTCGGCCCGTTCAAGCTGGTTGCGACGGGCCAATGCCATCACGCTCGCTACGAGGCGCTCGCTGTTCTCGTCGTGGGTACGCCCGGCGCCGGCATCGATCGCGGCCACGCCTTCGCGCACCTGTTGCATCAGTGCGTAGTCGCGGTGGCCCGGACCAATGTCGGCCAGGCGGGTCGGTGCCTGCGAGAAATCCGGCACGTCGTCCACAGCTGCGGTCAGCGGGCTGCGGGTGATGGTCCGGTACGGGTCGTCCGGGTGGAACTGGGTGCGTTTTTCCTGGCGCTCCAGACGAACCTCGCGCGCGTCGTTGAGCTCGGCGATGCGTGCGGGGTCTGTGATCTCCCGCATCGACATGTGGCCGCCGCCCGCGCTGACACTGGCCCACTTCCTGTCCGCTGCGAAGTACATTGCGTAGTAGCTGTTGCCACCGATGACGTTCGGATCGACCGCCGAGCGCCCTTCCAATGCCTGAGTGGCTTCCAGCACGCTCAACCGGGTGAGGTACTGGCCGCCCTTCGCCCATCCCATCTGGCTGATGGCATCGACACTGGTATTGCCTACGCGCGGGCCGCCGGCGTAGTCGTTGTTGAGCATGTTGGTCCAGATCTGCTCCAGCTTCTCGGGGCCGCTCTTCTGTTCAGCCGCCTGCAGCAACACGCGCGGCGTCCAGCAGTTGGGATCGAGTTCATGCCGTTCAAATGCGCGGTCGTGAGCCAGCATCACGTCTTTGCCGGGAAGATTCAGTGCCAGGTCGGATCGCCCCTGCTCCATCCAAAACAGGCGTCGCTCCAGGTCCTGGCGCAGAAGCGTCTGCCCAAACATCTCCCATTGGCGCTCGCTCAGCTGCGCGTCGGGAAAGCCGGAGCCCTTGCCTTCCTGATGCCGGGCATACTCCTGTGCATAGCTGTTTGCAACGCGGCCAGGCAAGCTGTCGTTGCGAACCACGCCCAGCGCAAGCGTCCCATAGCCATCCGCGTCCGGCAGCTGCGACAGATAGTTCCAGTACAACTCGCGGTTTCCAGCCTTGGCATAGCTGGCCAGAATCTTGAGATTTTCTTGCGTCAATCCGCCCATCGCCTGCTCCTGAATGCACTCACTTCCGGACCCGGGAGCGCGCGAGAACATCCCGCACCGCATCTTCCATCCGCTTCCAGTCCGCCAGGAAGGCCCGCTTGTAGTTCAGCGAGATGGAAAGCTTGTTCTCCACATCCGAGAAATAGTGGAAGCACCCCGCGGCGGCTTGTCCCTGCTCACTGATGACCTGATCGCCCTGCAGTCGAACGCCGTCCCCCCGGAACGCCGTGTTTTCGCATTTGATGAATGTGGTCAGGTTGCCGTTGGGAGCGCGCGCGATGTACCAGTCATCTTCATAGGCAGGATTGCGGGTGGGCGGTTGTCCATAGCGTGCCTCGTACTCCTTCGAGAAAACCGCCATCCTCGTTTCATCGATGGCGTAAGGCGTCAGGCCCATGACATCGGGCTGCGCAATCCGCAGATCGAGCCGATCCCGAGGATCCTTTCGCTCCACCGACCCCTCCTCGGTGGATGCCTGGTTGGAGGACAAGCGCTCCAATGATGTTTCGATTGGCGCACGATCGATGTAGTCGATCGCCACAGCAATCTCCTTCCGGAAATCATTCGTACGCGGATTGGCCCGGGCGCCCGGCGCCGTCGGCTTCATGTCCGGCCACTCGATGACCAGCGTCACGCCCTCGCCTGGCCACGGTGCGATCTGGCTGTCCAGGTAGTTGGCCGGAATGCGGAAGGTATTCGGCCCGAGCTTCACGTCCACGGGCGCATCGGTATAGGTGTGGCCGTTGATCGTGCGGCCGGTCTGCGTTGCGCCGGACATGGCGGGATTCCTTTCGTGTTCGGTGGACGGTGACCGTGCACATGCGCTGGCGCTCACCGCGACGGCAAGTGCAAGCGTCAGGCAACGGCTCGGGGACATCACGTGCATGGGCATTCCATTGCAGGGTTCCAGCGCCACTATAAGGAGCCGGGCGTCAACCGAACAGGAACCGCATCGCAGCCCTTCATGGAACCAGGCAGCGCTCTACCTGCAGTGACAGCACTTGGCAGGCGTTGAACAGGCCCTCGACCACGGCGGCGGAGGGACAGCAGGCGGGATCGTCGCTCTCCCGCGCCACATGCGCAGCGTGCAGCACCGCGGTCAACGCCGTGATGCCCGAAATGCTGCGGGTCGCCAGGGCCATGTCGAAGGCGCGGCCGGGGCTCAGGCACATTTCACTCCAGGCCTCGCCATCAGCGCGCAGGTTCCTGCCGTGGCCTGCCAGATGTGCAAAGAATGCCGATGGCGTGACGAACTCGGCGGATTCGCGGAGCGCGTCCTCCAGCGTCTCGGCCAAGGCAGCGGGAAGATCGCGCACGGCGGCGCCCAGCAGCGCATGCAGGCGGGGATGGTCGGGAAGACGTTCGGGCATGACGGCAACCTCACGATGTGGCCACCTGCAGATGCAAGGTGGCGGACGGTGCGGGTTGGCGTGCCGGATACGTAGTACGAAAGCCGACGGGCCCTAAGACCCCCACGCACCATCCGCCATGAACTGACAGAAGGTGCATTGTCGTGATCGCAACATACGTTGCAACTACGACGCCTTGTACTACGTAAGTTCGGGACGCCAATCCCGGCCACGGCGAATGCCTTGGCGCGGACATGGTTACCGCCCTGAACCGGCGGTGGAAAGCAGGGAAATCCTGATCGATCACGTCGCTACGTTAGTTGCGTCAGTGGATGTCGAGTTGTCCATTGACTGGCGTTCTTCGCCAGCAGGCGACTACCATCGACGCGTACTTTCCGGACGCCCTATCCAGCCGTATACGACATGCGCGCTCGCGGTGCCAAAGACCCGCCGATGGCTGTAGGCATTCGCGAAACCCGCATGCGGCAAGCGCAACGCCGCGCAGCCTTCAGCTATCGCCTTGGGTGCTCTGATAGCCGCGGTAGGTCTCGCCCCACTCGCGCATCGCCAGCAGCACCGGCGCCAGCGTGCGGCCGAACTCGGACAGCTCGTATTCCACTTTCGGCGGCACTTCCGGATACACGTGGCGGATCACCACGCCATCGGCTTCCAGTTCACGCAACTGGCTGGTCAGCATGGACTGGGTGGCATTGGGCACCCGCCGCGTCAGTTCCATGAAACGCCGCTTGCCGGTCATCAGGTGAAAAAGAATGATCGGCTTCCACACGCCGCCGATCACCGACAGCGTGACTTCCACCGCGCAACCGCTTTTGCCGTCCCACCGTTTGCTACGCATGCATACTCCGGAAAACCATAGTACCTACGGAAAATCATCGTTCTTGTTGCAATAGTGGCACGAGCCTAGCATGGCCCCATTCCATCAATGTGAGGCCATCCATGACGTTCAAAGCCCTGCTGACCGGCAAGACGAACAACCAGCTTTCGACCGAGCTGGTCGATTTCGACGAGGCGGACCTGATGGACGGCGACGTCCTGGTGCAGGTCGAGTACTCCACGCTCAACTACAAGGATGCGCTTGCGCTCACCGGCAAGAGTCCGATCATCCGGACATTCCCGCTCATTCCCGGCATCGATCTGGCAGGCGTGGTGCTGGAATCCAGCAGGGCCGACTTCAAGCCAGGCGACCGCGTCGTGCTCAATGGCTGGGACCTGAGCATGGGCCACCACGGCGGCCTGGCACAGCGCGCCCGCGTACGCGGCGAATGGCTCAACCGGATTCCCGGCAACCTGAGCACCCGCGATGCCATGGCCATCGGCACCGCTGGCTATACCGCGATGCTGTGCGTGCTGGCCCTGGAACATGCCGGGGTGACGCCCGAGAAGGGCGATGTGCTGGTGACTGGCGCCAACGGTGGCGTCGGCTCGATTGCGGTGGCGATCCTGTCGAAGCTGGGCTATCGCGTGGTAGCCGCCACCGGACGCCCGGAGCATGCTGAGTATCTGCACAACCTGGGTGCGGCCGAGATCATCGATCGTGCGCAGCTTTCGGAGCCGCGCGAGCGGCCGGTGAGTGCCGAACGCTGGGCCGGCGTGGTGGATGTGGCCGGCGGCCCTACCCTGGTCAACGCCATCGCCGAGACGAAGTATCGCGGTGCCGTGGCCGCGTGCGGCCTGGCGCAGAGCGACGCTCTGCACGGCTCGGTATTGCCCTTCATCCTGCGCAACGTGACCCTGGCCGGCGTGGATTCGGTGAATGCCCCACAAGAGGTTCGCCAGCGCGCCTGGGATCGGCTTGCGACCGACCTGGACCCGCAAAAGCTGGAAAGCACCGTGCAGCAGATCGGCCTCGCCGAGGTGCTGGATGTCTATGAGCAGATCATCCCCGGCAAGGTGCGCGGCCGCATCGTCGTGGATGTGAACGCCTGAGGCCTGTCGCGCTGGCGAGGGTGCAATGCCATCGCTGGCTCACGCGCGCGACTGACCGGAAAACGCAGCGTGCCACGCCAAGCCGCCTTATCATGGGGCGGCAAGGGCGCTTTACGCCCGGTGACGTACGCAAGGCAGTATCTGGATGTCTATGGAATGGCGCCCCTCGGTCTGGGGCCAGCGTGTCACCCGCTCGCCGGACTGGCAGTTGCGGCTGGATGGCGAACAGCTCGCGCTTTTGATCGACGGCAGGCAATACCACCAGCATGTGGCGAACGAACACAGCGTGCGGGTCGTTCGCGGCGTGCTCTGGTCCCGGGTCGAACTGACGACCGAGCACGGTGAAGCACTGTCCGTGGATGGGCTGCCGAACAGCCAGGGCTCCCGGCTTGCCGCTGCCGTTCAGCACGTGCTTTTCGCGCGCTCCAGACGAGGGCGCAAGGCACTGTTTGAGCACGTTCTGGCGCAGATCCAGGCGTGGCTGGCCGAGGCAGATGCGCTTACCGACCGAGGCACCACCGGCCGCCGCTGGATCACGTACGAACAGCAGCAGGCGTTGCTGGCCGAACGCCCGTCCCTGCCCCTCCCGTCAGCCGAGCTGGAGCAGCTGTTCCTCGACGAGGAGGTGCATGACGACCTGCACTCGGACCGCCACCGCATGGCACTGGATGCACTGCACGACTGGCAGCTGGATTGGCCCGCCATGTGGGCGGACGCCAATGAGGCAATGGCGACCCGTGAACTGGGTCTGGCCAAGCCCTTCCTGGACCGGGTCGAGAGCAGGCCGCTGACCGCGGAGCAGGCCCGCGCCGTCATCTGCTTCGACAACCGGGTGCAGGTCGTGGCCGCGGCCGGCTCTGGCAAGACCTCCACGATGGTTGCCAAGGCCGCCTATGCCATCGATCGCGGCTTCGTGGAGCCCGAACGGATCGTGATGCTCGCCTTCAACAAGGACGCCGCCAAGGAGCTGGAAGAGCGCGCGCAGCGATGCTTCGACCGGCTCGGCATGGGCGACACCGTGGTGGAAGCCCGGACCTTCCACGCCCTGGGCCTGTCCCTCATCGCCAAGGCCACAGGGCGCAAGCCCGATATCCCGGAATGGGCGGTCGACGCAACGCTGGGCTTCAACAAGCTGGCCGAACTGGTGGACGACCTGAAGGACCGTTCGACCCACTTCCGCACCCAGTGGGACATGTTCCGCCTGGTGTTCGGACGCGATCTGCCGCCGTTGGGTGCCGACATGATGGCCGATGGTTACGACCGCGATGGCACACCCTACATACGTACACTGCAGGGTGAGCGGGTGAAGAGCCTGGAAGAGTGCGTCATCGCCGACTGGCTGTTCTACAACGGAGTGGCGTACGACTACGAGCGGCGCTACGAGTTCGATACCGCGACGGATACCCACCGCCAGTATCGTCCGGACTTCTACTATCCGGACGCCCGGCTGTATCACGAGCACTTTGCGCTGGATGCCGATGGCCATCCGCCGAAGCACTTTGCCAACTACAGCGAAGGGATGCACTGGAAGCGGCAGCAGCATGCGGCACGCGGCACCGCACTGGTCGAAACGACGTCGTTCGGCCTGCGCAGTGGACAGGCCCTGCAGCATCTTGCCGAGCGGCTGGGTGCGTCTGGTGTCGAACTCGACCCGCACCCGGACCGCGAGCTGCCTGACCAGGGCGCCAAGCCGATGCCGGATGCAGACCTGATTGGCCTGATGCGCACCTTCATTGCGCATGCCAAGAGCAACTGCCTGACGCTGGATGACATGGCGGCGCGCCTGCGGCAGATGCCCGAGGATCAGTTCAAGGAACGCTACCGGCGCTTCCTGGAGATCGCCGGGCCGGTTTTCCAGGCCTGGGACAACGCGCTGGCTGACGAGCGCAGCATCGACTTCGAGGACATGCTCAACATGGCCGCCGGGCTGCTGGAACAGGGCCACTATGAATCACCCTACGATCTGGTGATGGCCGACGAATTCCAGGATGCCTCGCGCGCCCGTGCGCGCCTCTGCCGTGCGCTGGTCAGCCAACCGGGCCGCTATCTGTTTGCGGTGGGCGATGACTGGCAATCGATCAATCGCTTCGCTGGCGCCGACGTTTCGGTGATGACCGGATTCCGTGAATGGATGGGGCATGGCCAGGTGCTGAAACTGGAGCAGACGTTCCGCTGCCCGCAGGCACTGTGCGACGTCTCCAGCCGCTTCATCAGCCGCAACCCCGCGCAGATGGCCAAGAAGGTCCGCTCTGCTGCGCCGGCAGTCGGCCCGGTGCTGCAGGCGTTCCAGATGAACCGGCGTGAGGAGGTGCAGGATGGCGTTCGCCAGTACCTTTCGAAGCTGCACCAGCAACTGTTGTCAGGCGCGGTGGCGCAGGGCCGCAATGGACGCGTGACGGTCTTTGTTCTGGGGCGGTATCGCGCGGATCGCGGTGCAGTGCCTTCGGATTGGAAGACGGCCTTTGGCAGCACGATGGACGTCGAGTTCCTGACCGCACATCGATCGAAGGGGCGCGAGGCGGACTACGTGATCCTGCCGGGCATGATCAACCGCAGCTTCCCGAACCTGCGCGCGGATGACCCGGTGCTTTCGCTGGCGATGCCGGACGGCGATACCTATCCGCTGAGCGAAGAACGGCGCCTGTTCTATGTCGCGCTGACGCGTGCGCGACGGTCGGTTGCGATGTTCACCCTGCAGGGCAGGCACTCGCCATTCCTGGATGAGCTGGTGAAGGACGGGGCCGTAGAAGTGACCGCGATTTCAGGCGCGGCCATCCACGAAGAGCGCTGCCCGGTGTGCAAGGTGGGCGTGTTCGTGGACCGCAATGGGCCGCACGGGGCGTTCCGGTCGTGCTCGAGTTACCCGTTGTGCCATAACAAGCCGAAGGGTGAGCGTCGTGGGTGAGCGTATTCTCTGCGCTTTCCTGGCGATGTGCGCACTGCCCTCACCGTCACCGTGAGCTTCGCCCAGGCGGAGATCGACTACTCACTCCGGCTGCTAGACTTTGCCGACATTCAAATGGACGACCCCATGGAACGGTGGTATCTGGCAACACTGCTGGCGTTGGTCCTGCACCAGATTGATGCAGCGTTCTGGCACGAGTGGGCCCTGTTCGGCGTTCCCGGCGGCATCCAGGGGTTTCTGGCTTTCAACCTGATCGCTGTGGGCGCCCTGCTGCATGGCTATCGCCAGGTTGTGCTGGCCAAGCCCTCCGCGCGGGCGTATGCCAGCCTGTGCGGGACAGTTGGCGCCGGCACCGCCATGATTCATGTGGGCTTCGCCGCGGCCGGTCGTGACGAGTTCCTGCTTCCGCTCTCCATCGCAACGCTGGCGGCCTGCCTCGTGGCCGGCGTCGGGCTCCTCATGCAAGGCCGCCGTGCTACCCCGGCTCGCGTGCAGATCGATGGCGTGGACTGACGAGACGAAAAAGCCCCTGAATCCAGGGGCTCTTTGAATCAACTGGCGGAGAGAGTGGGATTCGAACCCACGGAAGGTTTGACCCTTCGCCGGTTTTCAAGACCGGTGCCTTAAACCGCTCGGCCATCTCTCCAATCGGGTCCCGGTCGCCCGGGCAGCGCCGTATTCTCGCACGTGACGGGCATTTGCCCAAGACCACCATGCCCCTGCCCTCCGCATCCGGCACGGTGGGGCCTTCGCCGTAGAACAGCAACGCCGGACATCGCCCGGCGCTGCCTTCAAGACCTCTCAGCCCGCATCCACCGCCAGCGCACCCAGCGCACTGGCCTTGATCCGCTCCTTGGCCTTTTCACAGGCGCCACCGCAATCCAGGCGCGAGGCCTCCAGCTGCGGCGGCAGGTGCTCGGCCAGGAAGTCGATGAACACGCGCACCGCCGGCAGCAGGCCGCGGCGCGAAGCGAACACGGCGTGACACACGCCCTGCGGCAGCGACCAGTCCGGCAGCACCACTTCCAACTCGCCGTTGCGCACGGCGTCGGCGCACACGGTCTCCGGCAGCATGGTGATGCCGAAACCGTCCTTAACCATGCTCTGCAGCAGCGGGAAGTCGAAACCGGCCACGCGCGGCTGCAAGTCGACCCGGCGCACTTCGCCTTCCGGGCCATGCAGTTCCCAGCGCTGGCGTGCTTCGTCTTCGCTGATGCTGAGGGTGACGTGCTGGGTGAGCTCTTCCGGGTCCTTGGGGCGTCCGGCGCGGTCCAGGTACTTGGGGCTGGCCACCAGCAGTTCCTGCACCTGGCCGAAGCTGCGCATCACCAGGCTGCCGTCGTCATCCAGGCGCGAACGCACGCGCAGGGCGACGTCGTAGCCTTCATTGATGATATCCACGCGGCGGTTGCTGATGTTCAGCTGCAGCCGCACCTTCGGGTACTGCTCAAGGAACTTGGGCAGCAGCTTGGGCAGCTGCATCTGCGCCAGTGACACCGGCACGCTGGCGCGCACCACACCGCGCGGCTCCGCGCTGAGGCGGTCCACCACTTCGCGTGCGGCCTGGGCCTCGGCCAGCATCGTCTGCGCATGGCGGTGCACGCTGGTGCCGACATCGGTGACCGCGAAACGGCGCGTGGAGCGCTGCAGCAGGCGTACGCCCAGGTCGGTTTCCAGCTGGCTGATGCGGCGGCTCAGGCGCGACTTGGGAATACCCAGTGCGCGCTCGGCGGCGGCGAATCCGCCGTGGTCGACCACCATCGCGAAGTAATACAGGTCATTCAGGTCATGCATACCCGAGTTCCATATCTAGAACAATACGTGGCATTCAATCACCTTTATCCCGCCTTTGCAACAACCTATCGTTCTCTCCGTCGGCGGGGCCCCCCGCCCCTTCCTCCCAGAACACAGGTGACTGCCATGAAGCTTCTGCATCTCGACGCCAGCGTGCTTGGCGACAACTCCGTCTCGCGCCAGCTGTCGGCCGCCGTGGTCGCCCGCTTCGCCAGCCAGATTGATGGCCTGCAGGTCGATTATCGCGATCTTGACGCCAATCCGGTACCGCATCTGCGCAGCAGCTCGCTGGCCAGGACCGACGCGGCCGAGGCGACCGATGCTGAACAGGTGATGCAGCAGTTCCTGGACGCCGACATCGTGGTGATCGGCGCGCCGATGTACAACTTCAGCATTCCGTCCACGCTGAAGGCCTGGATCGACCGCGTGGCCGTGGCCGGCCGCACCTTCAAGTACACCGAGAACGGCCCGGTGGGACTGGCCGGTGGCAAGCGGGTGATCATCGCCAGCAGCCGTGGCGGCATCTACACCGACTCGCCGGCCGACTTCCAGGAGCCGTTCCTGCGCCAGGTGTTCGCCTTCATGGGCATCAACGAGGTCGAATTCGTGCGCGCCGAGGGCATCGCCTATTCGCCGCAGCACCGTGAAGACGCCATCGCCGGTGCGCTGGCAGCACTGCCGTCGCACGAAGCGGCCGAACCCGTCGCCGCATAACGCGTTCCAACGTTCGGCGCCCCTTTCTCCTCGTCTGGGCGCTGAACGCGGGCCGGGATCCCCTCCCCCATCCCGGCCCACCCTGGCGGCCCCGCTGTGCGGGGCCGTTTTCTTTTGCGACGCGCTAGGCTGGGGGCATGAACTACATCGTGACGGCTGCGCACCGCAGCGAATTTCCGCACCCGATCACCCTGCGCCGTGGCCAGGCGCTGGTGGTGGGCGAACGTTATGAAGGCCCGGAGGGCTGGGAAGACTGGTTCCTGTGCCAAGCCGAAGGGCAGCAGCCCGGTTTCGTGCCGGCGCCGGTGATCGGTCGCTATGCGCAGGGTGACGCCTATGCCACGGAGGATTACTGCGCGCGGGAGCTGGATGTGGATCCCGGGCAGATCTTGCGCGGGCTGCGCCCCCTCAATGGCTGGGCGTGGTGCGTGCCGGAGACCGGCGAACCGGGATGGGTACCGCTGGAGAAGCTGCGCGCTGTGGAGTGATCGCGGGGGTTCATCCACGCATGGCGTGGATCTACTGGGGCATCGTTGAATTCATTCCCGGCGCGTGCAACATCCTCAAGTAGATCCACGTCATGCGTGGATACGGTGCCATGCAAGCATGGCACCCACCCAGCCAGAGAATCAGGCGATGGTTTCCAGGCCGCCCATGTACGGGCGCAGGGCCTCCGGCACGGTGATGCTGCCGTCGGCGTTCTGGTAGTTCTCCATCACCGCGATCATCGCGCGGCCAACCGCCACGCCCGAGCCGTTCAGGGTATGCACCAGCTCAGGCTTGCCGGTGGCCGGGTTGCGCCAGCGCGCCTGCATGCGGCGGGCCTGGAAGTCACCACAGTTCGAGCACGAGGAGATCTCGCGGTAGGTCTCCTGCGACGGAAGCCAGACTTCCAGGTCGTAGGTCTTGATGGCCGAGAAGCCCATGTCGCCGGTGCACAGCAGCACCTTGCGGTACGGCAGGCCCAGCTTTTCCAGCACCACTTCGGCACAGCGGGTCATGCGCTGGTGCTCGGCGTCGCTGTCTTCCGGGCGGCTGATCGAGACCAGCTCGACCTTCTCGAACTGGTGCTGGCGGATCATGCCGCGCACGTCGCGGCCACCGCTGCCGGCCTCGGCACGGAAGCACATCGAGTGGGCGGTCATGCGCAGCGGCAGGCGCTCGGCGTCGACGATCTCGTCGCGCACGATGTTGGTCAGCGGCACTTCCGAGGTCGGGATCAGGTACCGCGTGGAGTCGCCCACGGCGGTCTTGAACAGGTCGTCCTCGAACTTCGGCAGCTGGCTGGTGCCACGCAGCGAATCGGCGTTGACCAGCAGCGGCACGTTGGTTTCCTCATAGCCGTGCTCACCGGTGTGCAGGTCGACCATGAACTGGGCCAGCGCACGGTGCAGGCGCGCGATCGGGCCGCGCAGTACGGTGAAGCGCGAGCCGGACAGCTTGGCCGCGGTCTCGCCGTCCAGCCAGCCGTTGCGCGCACCCAGCTCAACGTGGTCGAGCACCTTGAAGTCGAACTGGCGCGGAGTACCCCAGCGCGCCTGCTCGACATTGTCGTTCTCGTCGGCACCGGCCGGCACGTCATCGGCCGGCAGGTTCGGAATCCCCATAGAGATCGCTTCGATCTTCTCGCGCAGCTCGTCCAGCGCCACTTCCGAGGCCTTCAGCTCGTCGGCGAATGCAGCGACCTCGGCCATGATGGCCGACACGTCCTCGCCCTTGGCCTTGGCCTGGCCGATGGCCTTGGAACGGCTGTTGCGCAGGCTCTGCAGCTCCTGGGTACGCACCTGGATGCGCTTGCGATCGGCCTCCAGGGACTCCAGGGCAGACACGTCGAGCTCGAAGCCGCGGCTGGTGCGCAGGCGTTCGGCGAGGTCGGCGGGCTGGTGGCGGAGCAGGGCTGGATCAAGCATGGCAGGTGTCGTGGTGGGTATCAGGGATGGGATTATCGCTTGTTATACGGATTTCTGCCGCCCGGTTCATTCCCGCCGTGGCAGAATCGGGGCATTCCGTACTGGTCCGGTCCATGTCTGCACCCCGCTCGTCGTCCGCCAAATCGTTTACCGTGCATATCCCGCGCAACGCCCTGAAGATCGCGGGCATCGCCTTCGGCGTGGGCGTGCTGCTGTTCGTGCTGGTCTGGTACACCGGTCGCGACAAGGAATTCTTCCGCGCCGACCCGGCCGCACAGACCCCGCAGGAGACGGCGCAGGTGGAACCGCTGCCCGAACCGCTGGCTGCGGCCGCCGGTTCCAGCGACATGCCCGATGCCAAGCCGGCCCCGGTCGAGGAGGAAGCCCCGAAGCTGGTCGAAACCCCGCCGCCACCGCCGGCGCCCGTCGCTGAAGCGGCCCCGGTCGCACCGGCCCCGGCGCCGGCTGCTACAGGCAACAGCCAGCCGATGCCGATTGCCGGCCAGTCGCCTCCACCGGCCTACCCGGCCGCCGCGCTGCGCGCCGGCGAGACCGGCAGCGTGGTGGTGCGCGTGGACGTGGATGCCACCGGCTATCCGAACAATGCCACGGTGATCCAGCGCAGCGGCTCACGCGAGCTCGACCGTGCCGCGACCGATGCGGTGCGCCGCTGGCGCTTCACCCCGGCGCAGAGCAACGGCCAGGCCGTACCGGGCAGCATTGAAGTGCCGTTCGACTTCAAGACCCAGTAACTGAACGTTTCCCGGCAGGCAAACTGAACCCTGCCGGTCGCGTTGACGCAACGCTGACACTTCCCGCCACTGGCCCGCGCAACACTCTCCCCGTCGTCCATTGACGGAAGGAGTTTGCGATGACCGCCACCACCCACGAAGACCTTCATTCGCCGCAGCTGCAGCAGGACGCCAGCGAACAGCACAAGCCCACGTCGCCCTGGATGTGGATCGCGCTGATCGTGGCGATGTTTGCCGCCGCGCTGCTCTGGCTGCGTCACTCGAACCAGGAAGACGTGGCGCCGGCACCGGTCGGCGAGCGCATGCTGCCCGCGCCCGAGCAGGCGCCGGTCGCCGACGTACAGCAGACTGCGGCACGCCAGGCCGCAGCGGCCGGCAACCAGCGCAAGGCCACCCCTGCCGTACGCAATCGCGAGGCGCGCCCGCTGGCAGGCAACAGCAAGCCGACCTACCCCGCTGCCGCGCTGCGCAATGGCGTGCAGGGCAGCGTGATCGCCAGCCTGAATGTCGATGCCCGCGGCCAGGTCACCAATGCTGCGATTGTTTCGCGCAGCGGCGAGCGCAGCCGTGACCTGGATCGTGCGGTGCTGAGCGCCGTGCAGAACTGGAAGTTCCAGCCGGCGATGCATGAAGGCCGTGCAGTGGCCAGTGTGGTGCGGGTCCCGGTGGATTTCCGTACCGGACAGCGTTGATCGCGGACGAGGGGTTCGTGATGTTTAGACGGAGGCTTCGGCCTCCGTCCTTTTATGCGGAGAAGCGTGCCGACCAAGGTCGGCACCTACCGGACAGGGGGCGCGTGCCAACCATGGTTGGCACCTACCGGAAAACCTGATCGGCCGATCAGGCCAGGTTGAAGCCGGCGCTGCGTGCCAGGCCGTCGAAGTCCGGGAAGGAGGTGGCGACGTTGGCGATGTCGTTGATGCGCACTTCGCCGTCGCTGATCTGGCCGGCAATGGCAAACGCCATGGCAATACGGTGGTCACCGTGGCTTTCGATGGTGCCACTCCCCAGCCGAACGCCGCCGTGCAGGGTGGCGCCGTCTTCGGTCTCGTCCACCTGCATGCCCAGCGCACGCAGGCCGGTGGCCATCGCCGCAAGGCGGTCGGATTCCTTCACTCGCAGTTCGGCCGCACCGCTCACCACGGTCTGGCCCTCGGCGGCCGCGGCGGCCACGAACAGCGCCGGGAACTCGTCGATCATGTCCGGCACCAGTTCTTCCGGAATGCGTGCGCCCTTCAGCGGGGCGTAGCGCACCACCAGGTCGGCCACCGGTTCACCGCCCTGTTCTGCCGGGTTCTCTTCGCTGATGTCCGCACCCATCAGGCGCAGCGCATGCAGCAGGCCAGTGCGACGCGGATTCAGGCCGACCTGCTTCAGGCGCAGCTCGGAACCGGGAATGATGCTGGCGGCGACCAGGTAGAACGCGGCCGAAGAGAAATCGGCGGGTACCACGATATCCGTGGCGCGCAGGCGCTGGCCACCGCGCAGGCGGGCCTTGCCCGGCGAAAACGCGATGTCCACGCCGAATGCGGACAACATGCGCTCGGTGTAGTCGCGGGTCGGGTGCGGTTCGGTCACGCTGGTTTCGCCCTGCGCATACAGCCCGGCCAGCAGCACCGCCGACTTGACCTGCGCACTGGCCACCGGCGAGGCGAAATCGATGCCGTGCAGCGCTTGGCCACCATGCACGTGCAGCGGCGGCGTGCCGTCGTCCTGGGTGTCGATCCTTGCGCCCATCTGCGACAGCGGGCCGGTCACGCGGCGCATCGGTCGGCCGGACAGCGATTCATCGCCGATCAGCGTGCAGTCGAAGGCCTGGCCTGCCAGCAGGCCCGCCAGCAGGCGCATGCCGGTACCGGCATTGCCGCAGTCCAGCGGTGCCTGCGGTGCTTTCAGGCCGTCGATACCCACCCCATGCACGATGCGCTGCGACGGGCTGGGGGTTTCGATGCGCACCCCCAGCTGGCTGAAGATGCGCGCGGTGGCGCGGGTGTCTTCGCCTTCCAGGAAGCCTTCGATGTGCGAGGTGCCATCGGCCAGCGCGGCAAACATCACCGAGCGGTGCGAGACCGACTTGTCGCCGGGAATGGTCAGGCTGCCCTGCAGCGGCTGGCCCTTGCGGGCAATCCAGTGTTGCGCGTTGCTCATCGTTCGATCATTCCGTAAACACCGGCAGCGCCGGCGATGCATCAGGGAGCGGCGGCTGTTGCCGCCACAGCAGCACTCAGGGCACGGCCACCGGATAGGAGCCCAGCACCTTGATCTGCGCCGAGTGCGCTTCCAGTTCGGCCAGCGCGGCCTGCATCGGCGCGTCGTCGATATGGCCGGCCAGGTCGATGAAGAAGCCGTACTCCCACTTGCCGTGGTGTGACGGCCGCGACTCGATTCGGTTCATGCTGATGCCGTGGCGGGCGAACGGGCTGAGCACGTCGAACAGCGCACCGGGCTTGTCATGGATGAACACCAGCACCGAGGTGCGGTCGTGCCCGGAGGTCGGGAAAATGTTGCGACCCACCACCAGGAAGCGGGTGGTGTTGTCGGCATCGTTCTGGATCGGCTTGGTGACCACCTTCTTCAGGCCGTACACGTGGCCTGCACTCTCGCCGCCGATGGCCGCCGCGTCGTCGGCGTTGCGCGCACGACGCGCGCCTTCGGCGTTGCTCGACACCGGAATCTTCTCGGCCTTCGGCAGGTTGGCGCGCAGCCACGCCGAGGTCTGCATGAACGACTGCGGATGCGCGTAGATGCGCTCGATGTCCTCGATGCGGCCGCTGCGCGACATCAGGAACTGCTGCACGCGCAGTTCCACTTCGCCGCAGATCTTCAGGTTGGAGGTCAGGAACATGTCCAGGGTGATCTGGATGGTGCCCTGCCCCGAATTCTCCACCGGCACCACGCCGAAATCGGCGTTGCCCGCTTCCACTTCCTGGAACACCTCTTCGATGCTGGCCATCGGCAGGCCCAGCGCGGAGCGGCCGAAGTGCTTGAGCACGGCCTGCTGGCTGAAAGTACCTTCCGGGCCGAGGTAGCCGATCTTCAGCGGCTCCTGCTGGGCCAGGCAGGCCGACATGATCTCGCGGTAGACGTGCACCAGCAGTTCATCGCTGAGCGGGCCTTCGTTGCGGTCCACCACCATGCGCAGCACCTGCGCTTCGCGCTCGGGGCGGTAGTAGTCGACGGCGGCGGCGAGCTTGCCCTTGGCCTTGCCGACCTGGTGGGCGAAGCGCGCGCGCTCGGCGATCAGGCTCTGGATGTCGCGGTCGATCTGGTCGATCTTCGAGCGCACATCGGCCAGCGCCAGCGGCGCCAGGGTGGGTGCCGGGTTCGAGGTGGCCTTGGCCTTGCCCTTCGCCTTGGTGGGCACGCTGTCCTTGGCCGGTTCGGCCTTCTTCGGCGCCTTCTTGCTGGATTTGCTGCTTGCCATCGGAATTCCTTGTTGCGGGGCACGCACCCGACGGTGCGCGCCGTTCATTGCTCAGCCGTGACGCTGCTGGAAATCGGCCATGAAGGCGACCAGCGCCTCGGCCCCGGCCAGCGGCATGGCGTTGTACAGCGAGGCACGGATGCCACCGACGACCTTGTGCCCCTTCAGCGCCAGCAGGCCAGCGGCCTTGGCCTCGGCCACGAAGCGGGCATCGAGATCGGCATCGGGCAGGAAGAACGGGATGTTCATCCGCGAACGGGCCGCGTGTGCAACCTCATTGCGGTAGAAGCCGCCGGAACCGTCGATGGCGCCGTACACCAGCGCGGCCTTGGCGGCATTGCGCCTGGCGAACTCGGCCACGCCGCCCTCGGCCAGCATCCACTTGAACACCAGGCCGGCCAGGTACCAGTTCCAGGTTGGCGGGGTATTGAGCATCGAATCGCGGGCGACATGCGAGCGGTAATCGAAGATGTCCGCGCGTGGCTGGCCACTGCGCTCGAGCAGGTCGCGGCGGATGATCATCACCGCGATGCCGACCGGGCCCAGGTTCTTCTGCGCGCCGGCATAGATCACGCCGTAGCGGCGCACGTCCAGCGGCTCGCTGGCGATGGACGAGCTGAAGTCGGCGATCAGCGGAACGTTGCCGGTGTCGGGCACATCACGGAACTCGACGCCGTGGATGGTCTCGTTGGCGGTGATGTGCACGTAGGCGGCATCGGGTGACAGCTGCCAGTCGGCGCGCGGCGGCAGCGTGCGATAGCCATCGGCCTCGCTGCTGGCGGCGATGTTGACGTCCACGTAGACACCGGCCTGCCTGACCGCGGTCTTGCCCCAGTGGCCACTGACCACGTAGTCGGCACGCTGGCCGGGGGCGGCGAAGTTCAGCGGGATCAACGCCTGCTGGGTGGTGGCACCACCGGACAGGAACAGCACCGCGTAGTCTTCGGGGATATCGAGCAGGCGACGCAGGTCGGCCTCGGCCTCGGCGGCCACGGACATGAATTCCGCGCCGCGATGGCTCATTTCCACGATCGAAGCGCCGGACCCGTGCCAGTCCAGCATTTCCGCCTGCGCCTGGCGCAGGACCGATTCCGGCAAGGTCGCAGGGCCGGCACTGAAGTTGAACGCGCGCGTCATGTCACACCTGTGGGGCAAGACCCCTAGTATGCCGCAGTGCACCAGCCTTGCGGCCTTGTGCGGCAAGGGAAATTTGGTTTCATCGGAATCCATCGGCAACGCGACCAGGTAGTGCCGGCCGCTGGCCGGCAACCTAACGGATTCGGGGCGGCGGTTGCCGGCCAGCGGCCGGCACTACCGTCAGCGCGCGCCGAACCAGAGCAGCAGGCTGAGCAGCGCGGCCAGCAGCAGCGCACTGACCAGCAGCCACGGCCAGCGCCGCACCCTGCGCGGCGCGGCCGGCAGCACCGGCGCCTGTTCCACGTCCTCGCCCGACTCGTCCTCGACCGGCAACGACCGTCGGCGCGGATCATGCGGCACTTCCAGCACGAAACGGTGCTGGCCATCGAACACCACCTGGTCGCCGGCCTGCAGCCAGCAATGGCGCACGGCCACGCCATTGACGCGGGTGCCGTCGGCACTGCCGAGATCGCGCAGCAGCACGCGTTCGCCGTGCACTTCCACGCGGGCATGCTGCTCGGCAAAAGCCGGGTCATCGATGGCGATGTCGGCCTCGTTGCCACGCCCGATCAGGCGGGCCCGCGACAGGGTGAAGCTGCGGCCATGATGGAGACCGCCGACACCGCGCAGCAGCCGCTGCTGCTCGTCGCTGCCATCTTCGGCTTTCGGCGCAGGCGCCTGCAGCAGGCTTTCGACCTCGCCCTGCAGGACCATCTCCACGCCATCCACATACACCGCATCGCCTGCACGCAGCAGGGCCATCCGGCGTACCGGGCGACCGTTGACGTGGACGCCGCGGATGCCGTTGCCGACCTGCAGCCAGAGGCCGCGATCATCCATGCAGAACTGGGCCAGCAGCAGTGCGCCGTGGCCAGGATCTCCGAGCCGCACGCTGCCGTTGGCCTGGCGCACGATGCGCTGCACCCCGGGCCGCAAGGGCTGGTCGGGCTGTTGTTGTTGACTGAAGTGAACAAGCAGGTTCTGCACGCGGCGCAGCCTAGCAGGTTGGTCGCCAACGAAGAAGAACCCACGATGAGTGCTTGGCGCGGCGGCCCTTGATGCGCACAATGCTTGCCCTCTTCGACCATCCCCGCCCTGCGCCAGGAGCCTGCATGTCCACCATCGATGTCCGCCACGCCCACGCCCTGCCCGATGCACAGGCGCGCGCCGCGATCGAACAGGTCGCTGCCAAGCTGTCCGAGCGCTTTGGCCTGAAGTCGTCCTGGACCGCCGACGTACTGAACTTCTCCGGCAGCGGCGTGGACGGTGCGATCGAACTGCAGCCGGGCGCGGTGCGCGTAACCGCCAAGCTGGGCTTCCTGCTGTCGGCGATGAAGGGCATGGTCGAAGGCGAGATCCAGCGTGTGCTGAAGGAAAAGCTGGGCTGAACCCCGGCGGCGGCCGTCACGGCCGTGCAACGCCGGTGCGCGCTACTCTCGGGGGCAGGCCCAACTCCCACGGGAAGTGCGATGAACCACTACGAGAACGACGACCGCCGTAACGACGATGCCTCTTTCGGTGACCAGGCCGAGCGCTTCTCGCGCAAGCTGAGCGATTCGGCCCAGCAGGTCTGGCTGGCCGGGTTGGGTGCGCTGGGTCGCGCCCAGGCCGAGGGCAGCCGCTTCTTCGACGGCCTTGTGAAGGAAGGCGAAGCCTGGGAAGCCCGCCGCCGTGAACGCAACGGCGACCAGGGCCCGGGCTGGCGTGACAATGTCGAGACCTCGCTGGACGAGGCCCGCGAGAAGGCCTCCGGCACCTGGAACAAGGTCGAGAAGGCCTTCGATGACCAGGTGCAGGGCGTACTCAAGCGCCTGCATGTACCCACCGCCGACGAAGTGACCGCGCTGGAGGCGCGCATTGATGCCCTGCACGCGCGCTTGGCCAAGCTGGAAAACCGCGCCGCGTCCGGCACCGATGCCCCTGCTCCGGGCAGCCATCAGTCACCGGACAGCGTGCCCTGACCACGATTGTTGCAATGCAATAAAAATTGATTGACAATCGCGAGCAACCCGCCAATCGCTTCGGCTGCCGTTTGTTCCCTCCCCTCACGGCTTCAGGATTGGCGGGTTTTTCGTGCCCGCTGTACGCCGATCTGCGCGCTCCATCACGCTTTCTGTCAGGAACATCCTGACCCGGCCAGGCACCGCGACCTTTACACTGTCGTTCTCCGCTTTCGCCCCTTCCGCCCTACTCCTGCATGCTCCCCTGGATCCTGGCCCTGCTGTCGGCCCTGCTTAGCTGTTTCCTGGCCGTTATCTATCTGTGGTGGGTCAAGCGGCGGCAGAAGGAGATGCAACTCGGCCTGCAGGCCCTGGCGGGCATGCATTGGCGCGAATTCTCCGTTCTGGTCAAGCGCATGCTGCGCGAACAGCGCGGCCTGCGTGAACTGATCGATCCGGCGGAAGAAGCCCGCGAGCCAAGCAGCGATTTCATGCTCAGCGATGGCCCCAACCACTGGCTGGTGTCGTGCAAGCATGGCCTGGCCTACCGCATCGGCACCGCCGCAGTGAACGAGCTGGGTGCGGCCGCGCGCCTGGCCGGCGCCAAGGGCGGCGTGCTGCTGACCGAAGGCCGCATCGAGCGCGACGGCCGCAGCGCCGCCGAGAAGCAGGCGGTTGAAGTGCTGGACGGCCCGCGCCTGTGGCCATTGCTGCAGCCTTACCTGCCCGGCGACATCGAAGCGCGCGTGCGCGCCAGCGCCCGGCACGAAGCGCTGCGCCGCATCGCCATCGCCGCACTGGGTTCGGCAACGCTGGGGCTGCTGGTTGGCCTGGGCCTGCAGGGCCTGCGTGTGGAAGAGGCCGCGCCGGTTGCTGCAGCGTCGGTGGTGGCGACGCCTTCAACCGCGCCTGCGGCGGAACCTGCTGGCACCGCGGCAGTGCTCCCGGCCGCCTCTTCACCCGCGGCTGCCGTCGCCCCGGCGGCCGACCCGCGCAGCAACCCCAATCCGGATGCAGCCACGCTGGATCGCTACCAGGCCGATCTGGCCCGTGCCCTGGCTGGCAAGCCCGGCATCGCCAGCGGTGTCTGGCTGACCCGGCAGACGCTGGCGATCAACCGCACCGGTGAACTGGAAAAGGTCTGGCCGCAGGTCTGTGAGGAAGTGCTGCACTACCCTGCCCTGCGCAACGTGCGCATCCAGCTCAATGCCCGCCCCGGCGTGGATGAGCCGGTGCGCTGGCGGCAGTGCGCTACGTATTGATGGGGCAACATCCACGCATGGCGTGGACCTACTGAATCCCGACACACGAATCTCTGGTAGATCCACGCGATGCGTGGATGCCTTTGCAGAGTCGAGCCACGCTCGACTCATCGCGCAACGCGCGAACAGCAGCCGACCATGGGCTGGGCTCTACAGGGCGCCCGCTCAGCCCAATGCTGCGAGATGGGCGATGTAACTGGAGCGGGATTCGCCGGCCGCCCTGGCCTGCGCATCCAGCCTGGCCAGGATGCGACGCGGCAGGCTGATGTTGACCCGTTCGATGGTGTCGTCCAGCAGAGATGTATCAATGCAGATGTAGGCAAGAATCCAGGCCGTACCACTGGGAGCCTCGGCGACGATCTTCTGTGGCGCAGAAGGACTCGGAATCGAGCGCCCCTCATCCAGGGCCGCATCGATCCAGGCAAGCGCAGACTCCTCGGCCGCGCTGAGTGCATCGTCAAGCGTGTCGGCTGCCGAGAAGCACCCCGGCAGATCGGGAACGATGACCCCCCACGCGGTGCGTTCATCGCCGGCCTCAATCAAGACTGGATAGCGCATGGGACCTCCTACGTCAGTCCTGCGAGCTTCCGCAACGCCTGAACCAGCCCCTTGCCCAGATCCTTTCTGGGGTGAGGCACGGTGATGATGTGAGGCCACTGCGAGGTGCACGAATACATGATGGGATCCGCGAATCCTGCAACAGGTCCAACCTGCCGCCTCCAGACCCCGGATGAGGTCCCTGCTCTTCATGCAGGGACGATACACATCGCACACACGCACCAACAGAGTTCAAGACGACAGCCGTACCGGACCAGTAGATCCACGCCATGCGTGGATGGAATCCCTAGCGAGCGCCCGGCGCGAAGCGCGCAACCAGGTCCCAGGCATCCCCCAGGAACACCTGGCGCACGCGGGTGATCGGCTGTTCACCGCGCCAGGTCAGGCGCTCGATCACCAGGCAGGCGGTGCCCGGTTTCACGTCCAGCAGCCTGGCCGTGGCGGTGTCCGCACCCCAGGCACTGATGCGATGCTGCGCGCGCGTCCAGGACACGTTCTGCAGCAACCAGCTGCCCGGCGCGGTGGTACTGAAATCGACTTCCAGTACCTCGGGCACGCCCACCGGACTGATCAGGCGATGCTCCAGCGCCAGCGGACGGCCATCGGCCAGGTGCAGGCAGCGCATCGCCAGCAGCTTCTCGCTGCCGGCCAGCTCCATTTCACCGGCATTGCCGCCGTCGGCCAGGCGCAGCTCGCGCTGCAGCAGGCGGTACGCGTACTGGTGGCCGCGCGAACCGACCTCCATCGCGATATCGGGAATCTCCAGCGCTACCTGCTCCAGGTGCGGCGGCTGACGCGCCACGAATGAACCCGCACGACGGCGGCGTTCGATCATGCCGCTCTCGGCCAGTGCGGTCAGCACCTTGTTCACCGTCATCCGCGAGCAGCCGTACTGCTCCATCAGCTCGTGCTCGTACGGAATCCGGAAGCCCGGCGCCCACTCCCCACTGAGGATGCGGCTTTCCAGATCGCTGCGGATACGCTGGTTGAGCGTGGCGGACTTGCTGGCCTTCACGTAATGGGATCCCGGTGGCGGAGACGATCAGCCCAGCACGCCCTTCAGGGCGGCGGCGAAGGCGGTGGTGATCGCCTCGCGCTGCAGGTGGCGGCCGTCGGCCACGCACTGGCGGCCATGCCGCCAGACCGATCGCAGCGCGCCATTACGTGCGGCGAACACCCAGCTGTCAAGCCATGCGTCATCCTGTCGCGCCTGCAGCGCCGGGTGTGCGGCATCCAGTTCGACCAGATCGGCACTGGCGCCCACCTGCAGGCCAGCGGCCACGCCCAGCGCCTGTGCGCCACCGTGCAATGCACCTTCAAACAGGAAACGACCGGTGCTGCGGGTGCCATCCGGCGCCAGCACGTTGCGTCCGCGCAGGGTCAGCCGCTGGCCGTACTCAAGCAGGCGCAGTTCTTCAGCTGCATCGATCAGCACATTGGAATCGGAACCGACACCGAAGCGCCCGCCCTCGCGGGCGAACGCCTGCATCGGGAACAGGCCGTCGCCCAGATTGGCTTCGGTGATCGGGCACAGGCCGGCCACAGCCTGGCTGGCGACGATGGCCGCGCGCTCGTCATCGGTGATGTGGGTGGCATGCACCAGGCACCAGCGCGCATCGACCGGTGCATGGTCGTACAGCCACTGCACCGGGCGCTGGCCGCTCCAGGCCAGGCAGGCCTCGACTTCACGCACCTGCTCGGCGATATGGATGTGCACCGGGCCGTCGGTCAACGGCAGCAACGCGCCCAGTTCCTCGCCGGTGACCGCACGCAGGCTGTGCGGTGCAATGCCGAGCACCGCATCGGGCAGCGCGGCCAACGCCGGCTTGGCGCCGTCCAGCAGCTGCGCGAAACCGTCCACGTCGTGGATCAGGCGGCGCTGCGCCGGATTCGGCGGCGCGCCACCGAAATCGGCATGCGCGTAGAACACCGGCAGCAGGGTCAGGCCGATGCCGGTCTGATCGGCCGCAGCGGCAATCCGCGCGCTCATCTCGGCGCGATTGGCATAGGCATGGCCATCGGCGTCGTGGTGCAGGTAATGGAACTCGCCGACGCGGGTGAAGCCGCTTTCCAGCATTTCCATGTAGGCCTGGGCGGCGATGGCCTGCACCGCATCCGGGCGCAGATGGGCCAGGAAGCGGTACATCAGCTCGCGCCAGCTCCAGAAGCTGTCGCCGTCACCGCCGCCGATCTCGGTCAGGCCGGCCATGCCGCGCTGGAACGCGTGGCTGTGCAGGTTGGGCAGGCCCGGCACCAGGATGCCGACGCGGGTGTCACCGCCCTGCGCGGCCTGCCCCTTGCTGATTGCCGTGATGCGGCCGTCCCGCACCTGCAGGCGGACATCGCGGGCCCAGCCCTCGGCCAGCAGGGCGTGGGTGGCATGGAAACTGAGCAGGGAACGCGAATCGTACATGGCTGGACAACCCGAAATGGACGCCTATATTGTATAGACATATAAGCACAGCCGCGTTGTGGATGCCATGCACGTCGATACCCTCTGGTCCAACGTTCACCTGATCACCCTCGATGGCGAGGGCCTGGGTGTCATCCGCGATGGCGTACTGGCCTGCGCCGAGGGCCGCATCGTCCACGTCGGCGCTGCCGGCAGCGATGCGCACCTGCAGCCGACCACCCGCATCGACGGCGAAGGTCGCTGGATCTCGCCGGGCCTGATCGACTGCCACACCCACCTGGTCTACGCCGGCAACCGCGCCAACGAATTCGAGCAACGCCTGCAGGGCGTCAGCTATGCCGAGATCGCCCGCGCCGGCGGCGGCATCGTCTCCACCGTGCGCGCCACCCGCGCTGCCACGCCCGAGCAACTGGCCAGCGAGAGCCGCCCGCGCCTGCTGGCGATGCGCGCCGAAGGCGTGACCACGATCGAGATCAAGTCCGGCTACGGCCTGACCCTGCCCGACGAACGCAAGCAGCTGCAGGTTGCACGCACGCTGGGCGAGCAATGCCGGGTCAACGTGGTGACCACCTTCCTCGGTGCACACGCGATTCCGCCGGGCCGCGAGGCACAGGAGTACACCGACGAGGTGTGCGAGGTGATGATTCCGGCCATCGCCGCCGAAGGCCTGGCCGAAGCGGTGGACGTGTTCTGCGAGAACATCGCCTTCTCGCCGGCGCAGGCGCGGCAGGTCTTCGAAGCGGCGCGCGCCAACGGGCTGGCGGTGAAGATCCATGCCGAGCAGCTGAGCAACCAGCATGGCGCCGAACTGGCGGCCGGTTTCGGTGCGCTCTCCGCCGACCATATCGAACATCTGGACGACACTGGCATCGTCGCGATGGCTGCCGCCGGCACCGTCGCCGTGTTGCTGCCCGGCGCCTTCTATTTCACCCGCGATACCACCCTGCCGCCGATCGCTGCGCTGCGTGCGGCCGGCGTGCCGCTGGCGCTGGCCACCGACAGCAACCCGGGCACTTCGCCGCTGACCAGCCCGCTGCTGGCGATGAACATGGGCGCCACCCTGTTCCGCCTGACCGTGGACGAGTGCATCGCCGGCTTCACCCGTGAAGCGGCGCGCGCGCTCGGCCATGGCGAGCGCATCGGCCGCCTCGCCGTCGGCATGGACTGTGACCTGGCGATCTGGGACATCGACGCCCCTGCCGACCTGGTCTATCGCATTGGATTCAACCCGCTGCACGCGCGCGTGGTGCGCGGCCAGCCCGACCTGCCTGCCTCCTGGAGCAACACATGAGCAACACCCTGGTTCTTCGCCCCGGCCATGTCACTCTCGCCCAATGGCGGCAGGTCTATCGCGGTGCGCCGCTTGCACTGGACCCGGCCGCGCTGCCGGTGGTGCGCGCCAGTGCCGCAGCCGTCGCCGCCATCGTCGCCAAAGGCGCACCGGTGTATGGCATCAACACCGGCTTCGGCAAGCTGGCCAGCGTGCGCATCGAGCGCGAAGACCTGGCCACCCTGCAGCGGAACATCGTGCTCTCGCATGCCGCCGGGGTGGGCGAGCCGATGCCGGCCAGCGTGGTGCGGTTGATGATGGCGCTGAAGCTGGTCAGCCTGGCGCAGGGCGCATCGGGCATTCGCGAGGAAACCCTGCTGCTGCTCGAAGCGATGCTGGTCAAGGGCGTATTGCCCGTGGTGCCGGCACAAGGCTCGGTGGGTGCCTCGGGCGATCTGGCGCCGCTCTCGCACCTGGCCAGCGTGATGCTGGGCGTGGGCGAAGCCTTCATCGATGGCGAGCGCCTGCCGGCGGTCGATGCCCTGGCACGTGCCGGCCTGCAGCCGATCGAACTGGGAGCGAAGGAAGGCCTTGCGCTGCTCAATGGCACGCAGTTCTCCACCGCCTACGCGCTGGCCGGCCTGTTCGAGATCGAGACCGTATTCCAGGCCGCACTGGTCACCGGCGCGCTGTCGGTGGAAGCGGCCAAGGGCTCGGACACGCCGTTCGACCCGCGCATCCACGCCATCCGCGGCCAGCGCGGGCAGATTGCCACTGCCGCGACGCTGCGCGCGCTGATGCAGGGCTCGGACATCCGCGAATCGCACCGCGACAACGATGTGCGCGTGCAGGACCCGTACTGCCTGCGCTGCCAGCCGCAGGTGATGGGCGCGGCGCTGGACATCCTGCGCCAGGCCGCGACCACGCTGGAAATCGAAGCCAACGGCGTCTCCGACAATCCGCTGGTGTTCACCGACACCGGCGAAGCACTGTCCGGCGGCAACTTCCACGCCGAGCCGGTCGCCTTCGCCGCCGACATGCTGGCGATGGCGGTGTGCGAGATCGGCTCGATCAGCGAGCGCCGCCTGGCGATGCTGGTGGACCCGGCGCTGTCCGGCCTGCCGGCGTTCCTGACCCCGCGCCCGGGCCTGAATTCCGGCTTCATGATTCCGCAGGTGACCGCGGCTGCACTGGTCTCGGAAAACAAGCAGCGCGCCTACCCGGCCAGCGTTGATTCAATCCCGACCTCGGCCAACCAGGAAGACCATGTGTCGATGGCCGCGCACGGCGCACGCCGCCTGATGCAGATGGCCGAGAACGCCGCCAACGTGATCGGTATCGAACTGCTGGCCGCAGCACAGGGCTGCGACTTCCACGCCCCGCTGCGCTCCAGTGCCGCGCTGGAAAGCGTGCGCGCCAGCCTGCGTGCGCAGGTGCCGACACTGGAAGAAGACCGCTACTTCCATCCGGACATGGTGACCGCCACGAATCTGGTGCGCAGCGGTGCGCTGGCGCAGGGCCTGGGCGATCTGTTGCCGACCGTGGAACCGCAGGCATGACGACCCTTCCCGAATGGCTGACGGTACACGAGGGCGACGCCCCCCTCATCGTCAGCTTCCCGCATACCGGCAGCGAGCTGCCGCACGACCTGATCGGCGACTACCACTCGCCGTGGCTGGCACGCCGCGACGCCGACTGGTGGGTGCACGAGCTGTACGACTTCGTGCGTGGCATGGGCGCGACCACGGTGCGCTCGGCAATCTCGCGTTCGGTGATCGACCTCAACCGCGATCCCAGCGGCGTGTCGCTGTACCCGGGCCAGAACACCACCGGCCTGTGCCCGCTGACGACCTTCGACAACCAGCCGCTGTACCACGCCGGGCGCGAACCGGACGACGCAGAAATCGCCCGTCGCCGCGACACGTATTTCCTGCCTTACCACGATGCGCTGGCTTCGCAGATCACGCGCCTGCGTGCACGCCACGGCACCGTGGTGGTGTACGACGCGCACTCGATCCGCTCACACATCCCGCATCTGTTCGACGGGGAGCTGCCGCAGTTCAACCTGGGCACCGCTGGCCCGTCCGGCGCACCTGACACGTCCTGCGACAACGCCTTGAGCGACGTGGTGGAGAACCTGCTGAAGATCAGTGGCATGAGCCAGGTGCGCAACGGCCGTTTCAAGGGTGGCTGGATCACCCGCCACTACAGCAACATCGCCGGCGGCGTGCACAGCCTGCAGATGGAGCTGGCCTGCCGCGGCTACATGCACGAACCCCTGCCGGACCAGGTGGACGAGCACAGCTGGCCCACGCCGCTCGACCCCGACCACGCCGCACCGCTGCGCCACACCCTGGCGCAGGTGCTCAATGCCTGCCTTGAATTCGCTACGAACCGGAGCGCCGCATGACCCGCAACGACCCGTCCCGCACCATCGCCGCGCCGACCGGCACCACGCTCAACGCCAAGAGCTGGCTGACCGAAGCGCCGCTGCGCATGCTGATGAACAACCTGCACCCCGATGTGGCCGAGCGCCCGCAGGAACTGGTGGTGTACGGCGGCATCGGCCGCGCCGCACGCGACTGGGAGAGCTTCGATGCCATCGTCGAAACGCTCAAGCGCCTGGACGACGACCAGACCCTGCTGGTGCAGTCGGGCAAGCCGGTGGGCGTGTTCCGCACCCACGTCGATGCGCCGCGCGTGCTGATCGCCAATTCCAACCTGGTACCGCGCTGGGCCAACTGGGACCACTTCAACGAGCTGGATAGGAAGGGCCTGGCCATGTACGGCCAGATGACCGCAGGCAGCTGGATCTACATCGGCGCGCAGGGCATCGTGCAGGGCACCTACGAGACCTTCGTGGAGATGGGGCGCCAGCATTTCGGTGGCGACCTGACCGGGAAGTGGCTGTTCACCGGTGGCCTCGGCGGCATGGGCGGCGCACAGCCGCTGGCCGCCGTGATGGCCGGCGCCTCCTGCCTGGCCGTCGAGTGCCGCAAGAGCAGCATCGACATGCGCCTGCGCACCGGCTACCTGGACACCTGGACCGACAACCTGGACAAAGCGCTGCGCCTGATCGATGAAGCCTGCAAGGCCGGCACGCCGAAGTCGGTGGGCCTGCTCGGCAACGTCGCCGACGTGCTGGCCGAACTGCTCAAGCGCGGCGTGAAGCCGGACCTGCTGACCGACCAGACCTCCGCGCACGACCCGGTGAACGGCTACCTGCCGCAGGGCTGGACCGTCGAGCAATGGGACGAAAAGCGCGTGTCCGCGCCGAAGGAAGTGGAGAAAGCAGCGCGCGCGTCGATGGCCAACCATATCCGCGCCATGCTCGGCTTCCACGCACTCGGCGTGCCGACCGTGGACTACGGCAACAACCTGCGGCAGATGGCGCTGGAAGAAGGCGTGGAGAACGCGTTCGACTTCCCCGGCTTCGTGCCGGCCTACATCCGCCCGCTGTTCTGCCGCGGCATCGGCCCGTTCCGCTGGGCAGCACTGAGTGGCGACCCGGAAGACATCGCCAAGACCGATGCCAAGGTGAAGGAACTGATTCCGGACAATCCCCACCTGCACCGCTGGCTGGACATGGCCGCCGAGAAGATCAAGTTCCAGGGCCTGCCGGCGCGCATCTGCTGGGTCGGCCTGGGTGATCGCGATCGACTCGGACTGGCGTTCAACGAGATGGTCGCCAACGGCGAACTGAAGGCGCCGGTGGTGATCGGACGTGACCACCTGGACAGCGGCAGCGTGGCCTCGCCAAACCGCGAAACCGAAGCGATGGCCGATGGCTCCGACGCGGTGTCCGACTGGCCGCTGCTGAACGCCCTGCTCAACACCGCCAGCGGCGCGACCTGGGTCTCGCTGCACCATGGCGGCGGCGTGGGCATGGGCTTCTCCCAGCATGCCGGCATGGTGATCGTCTGCGACGGTACCGAGGCAGCGGCGAAGCGGATTGGCCGCGTGCTGTGGAACGACCCGGCCACCGGCGTCATGCGCCACGCCGATGCGGGGTATGACATCGCGATCGACTGCGCGAAGGAAAAGGGACTGGATCTACCGGGGATCCTGGGCTGATCGCAGGGGTGCCGGCCAGCGGCCGGCACTACCCGGAAACACCTGTAGAGCCGAGCCATGCTCGGCTCATTTTTCCGGGTGCATGATGCCTGGCCCGAAGGCAGCCGAGCATGGGCTCGGCTCTACATGCCAAGATGCGCCATCACCGCTGATGGATCACCGCGATGTACCGCACCTTTGCTGCTGCATTGCTCTGCGTCCTGTTCGCTGCTCCGCCCGCATCAGCGAGTGACCTCTCCGCCGGCCTCTCTACCCAGCTTGACGCCCAACTGCAGGCCAACCTCGAACGCTACGGCATCGCCGGTCAGGCGGTACTGGTCGCCCACAACGGCCAGGTGCTGTACCAGGGCGCCAGCGGCGAACGTGATCGCGCTACGCACACACCTGCCACCGTCGATTCCATCTTCGCCGCGCAGTCGATGGCCAAGCTGCTGACCAGCACGCTGGTGATGCAACTGGTCGATCAGGGCAAGGTGGATCTGGATGCGCCGGCGAGCCGCTATGTGCCGGACCTGCCGACTGCATGGCAGGCAATCCACGTGCGCGACTTCCTCAACCACAGCTCGGGTATCGGCGAGTACTACAACCGGGTGGATAACCGCTGGGTGAGCAAGGGCTACCCCGGTGTAGCGCCTGACCTTGGCACTGCGCTGAAGGTGGCCGGCGCTGTACCGATGCAGTTCGCCACCGGCAGCCGCGTGCAGTACACCCAGGCCAACTACCTGGTGCTGACGGCGTTGCTGGAAGCGCACTACCGCAAGTCCTACCCGGCCATCGCGCGCGAACGCATCCTGCAGCCATTGAAGATGGCCAGCACCTCGTGGGGCGTTGCCAGCGTGCCGGCCCGGCGCGCGGCGGTGCCGTACATCGGCAAGGATGGCCAACTGCAGCCTGCCAATGAAGATCCCTGGCCGGACTACGGCTGGGGCCATGCCGATCTGCAGACCACCGTGGGCGACATGAACCGCTTCCTGCAGGCGCTGGCGACCGGCACGCTGGTGCGTACGAAGACCCTGGAAAAGCTCTGGCAGCCGCAGAAACTGAGCGGTGGCGGCAGCAATTTCTTCTCCACGGGATGGGACACCACCCGCAGCGACGGCTACACCCAGGTCGGCCATGATGGCGGCACCCGTGTACGTGCGCGGCTGGCGTACAAGGACACGCTGGCCAGCGGCTACTGGGTGTTCGTGTACCTGACCAACGGCAGCGCCCGCAATGTCTGGTCCAGCACGCTGGTGGAGAGCACGATGGCGGTCGCGGCGCCGCAGGCGTTTCCGCACGCGGTGCTGTCCGAGGGGCTGGTCGCGTATGCGCTGGATGATGATGCAGGCGCTGCCCAGGCGATACGCAGTTGGTTGCGCGATAACAACCGGGTGGCGGGCAGCGAGCTGGAACGAGCGATCAACGCCAGCGGCTATGCCATCCGCGAGAGCCTTGGTGCACGCAGGGCGTTGAAGGTATTCGCCCTCAACACCGAGCTGTATCCGGATTCGGCCAATGTGTGGGACAGCCTGGCCGAGTGTCATGCGGCATTGGGCGAGAAGGAAGCAGCTGATCAGTTCTACGCAAAGTCGAAGACGCTGACGAAACCTTCGCCGTAAACCCTGCTGTAGAGCCGAGCCCATGCTTGGCTGCTCTTTGTCGCGATGGCAGACAACCCGCGCTGCGCGCGATTAGCCGAGCGTCGGCTCGGCTCTACAGGAACACGGCGGGCGGCCATACGCCGCCGATGGGTGACGTGGCGCCGTCGACCTGTTAACTTGCGCTCCACCTTCGTGGTTTACAGCATTTCCGCATGTCGCTCTCGTCGTACCGCCCCATCCCCTCGCTGCTGTCTCTGACCGTTTCCCTCGGCCTTTCTTCCACCGCCGCCGCGGCCCCGCAGGCCACCACGCTGGATGCGGTGCAGGTCACTGCTGCTGATGCCAGCGCGCAGGCGCGCGAGGCGCTGAAGCGCGTACCCGGCGCCAGCAACGTCATCGACGTGGCCAAAGCCGACAGCCGACTGTCCAGCAATGCCGATGTGCTGGCCTACCAGCCCGGCATCAGCGCGCAATCGCCCGGCAACGAAGGCACCAAGGTCTCGATCCGGGGCTCGGGCATCAATCGCGGCCCGGGCGCGCATGCCTCGGGCATTGCGGTGTCGATCGACGGCCTGCCGCTGACCGGCCCAGGTGGCACGCCTTACGAACTGCTGGAACCCCTGTGGCTGTCGCGCGTGGAAGTCCTGCGCGGCGCCAACGGCTTCGAGCGCGGCGCGCTCGCGCTGGGCGGTGCCATCGACTACGTCAGCCGCAGCGGCCGTGATTCGGCGGGCGTGCAGCTGCACTACGAAGCCGGCAGCCGTGGCTACCAGAAGCGCGGCCTCAGCTGGGGCGGCGTCAACGGCGATGTCGACTACTTCCTGGCCTACACCGATACCGAGTTCGACGGTTACCAGCGCCATGCGCACGGCGACGGCAAGGGCGCGATGGCCAACATCGGCTGGCAGATCACGCCCGATCTGCAGACGCGCTTCTTCGTGCGCTACCGCGAAACCAATCACGAAACGCCCGGTCGCTTGACCCGCGACCAGATCCGCAACGATCCACATGCCGCGAATGCGGCCAACCTGGCCATCGATGCGCGCCGCCCGCAGCCGGGCAGCACCTGGGTGGGCAATGTCACCACGCTGCAGATCGATGAGGATTCGTCGCTGCAGGCCGGGCTGGTCTACCACACCTACCCGATGGACTTGAACGAGAGCCTGTACCGCCAGCAGCTGGACTACGCCAACCTCAACGCCACACTGAACTACCGCCGCCGCCACCGGCTGTTCGGGCTGGACAGCGAGACCACGGTCGGCCTGCGCGTCACACATGACCTGGATGCCGATGTGCGCGAGTCGCTGCGCTTTGCCAGCAACGGCTATACCGCCGGCACGCGCACGCGCGACTTCCGCCACCACGGCACCGACAGCACACTGCACGTCAGCAACACCCTCGCCTTCAATGACCGCCTGCGCATGCAGGCTGGGCTGGCGCTGATCAACACCCGCCGCGATGTGCAGGTGACCTGGCCGAGCAGCGGCGGCCGCCTGCACGAGCAGGACTGGGACTATGCGCCGCGACTGGGCTTCACCTGGCAGCACAGCGCGCAGACCCAGTGGTTCGGCAACCTCAGCCGTTCGGTGGAGGCACCGCACCCATGGTCGATGATCTGGGGCTCGAACCAGTACTTCGGGCCGGGCAATGGCCCGTCTACCGGCCGCCAGCGCGCGCCGGTGCCGATGCAGAACCAGACCGCCACCACGCTGGAACTGGGCGCGCGCGGTGATGCGGCGCTGGGTCGCTGGGAACTGACCGGCTACTACGCCCACGTGAACCACGAACTGCTGAGCGTCGAACTGCAACCGCTGCCGAACCTGTTCATCGCCGAGAACAATGCCAGCCCCACCGTGCACCGCGGTATCGAGGCCGGATTGGACAGCACGCTGTGGCAGGCTGCACCGGGCCGCCTGTCGCTGCGCCAGGCGTATACCTTCAGCGACTTCCGCTACCTCCACGATGCGCGCTTCGGCGGCAACCGCCTGCCCGGCCTGCCGCGCCACGCCTACCAGGCCGAGCTGCGCTTCGATCATGCATCCGGCCTGTACGCGGCACTGAACACCGAATACGCCTCGCGCATCGCGGTGGACTATGCCAACAGCTACTGGGCCGACAGCCATGTGATCTTCGGCAGCCGCATCGGCTACGACGCCCCCGGCGGTCGCTGGCAGGCCTGGGCGGAGATGCGCAACCTCGGCAACCGCCACTATGCCGCCACGGTCACGCCGGGCTACGACGACGCCGGCAGGGATGTTGCGCGCTCGACCCCGGGCGAAGGTCGTGGCCTCTATGCAGGCGTGCGCTGGCGCTTTGATTGATGGCAGAAGGCGGCGCCGGGCGTGATCCGGCGCCGCCGTTCCTGGGTCAGCCGATACGCCACGCTGGCAGGCGCTCGCTGCGCTTCCAGATGGAAGGCGCCAAGCCGATCAGCACCAGTGCCGCCAGCCACTTCGGCGACGTACTCAGCAGCGTGGAACCTAGCGAGCCGTCGCTGGGTGCGAGCTGCTCCTGCCAAGGGTTGTAACCCAGGTAGAGGATGCTGCCAGCCCACCACGACAACGCCAGGCCGATGCCCACCAGCAACAGGGACAGCGTGCGGCAGGTCCAGCGCTGCGAGGTGGTTCCCCACTCGCGGGACACCGCTACCAGCAGACCCACCACCAGCAGCGACACCAGTGCCACCAGGCCGATATCAACCTTCGGTCCAATGCGCTCATAGGCGCAGGCGCGGCATTGCGCCTCTTCCGCGGCAGTGCCGGCTTCAGCGCCATCGCCCTGCCCGGCTGCCGGCTGCGCCAGTGCTGCAAACGGCAACAACACCGCCAGCAGCGTCACCATGATCCAACGAAACAACGTCCTGTTCCTGCGTGCAGCGACATCCATGCGCTCTTCCTCGTCAGTGGTTGTGTGTCTCAGTGGGCGTTCGGCCATCCAGCGCCCCGGTTCCCGATGCAGTACGACAAGCTCCGGATAGGTGAAACCGCCAGGACACGAATCCTCGGCGACCGCGATCATAGCCCACTGTTCAGGGCGGCTGAAAACAGGTCGGGACCGGGCCATATGAAGGAAGCAACCGCATTACAGCCCCTGGATGACCTGCAGCAGGTGGCTCGCACCCGGCACGAGTTCCTGAGCAAGCCAGCCCAGCACCGCGAAGCACAGCAACAGGCCGATCAGCGGCCAGACCGTGTGCGACACGCATACCCGCCACCATCCCTGCTCGTGCATGCCCTGCATGCGCCGGTACAGGCCGCCGGCGATCGCCGCGTCCACCAGCAGTTCGGCCATCAGCACCGGCGCCGACCACACCACCCACACGCTGGCCAGCAGGACGGTCGCCACCAGCGCGACGATGCCGAGGATGGCCAGCAACGGCAAGCCCGCTTCGTCTTCAGCGAGCCCGGCCAACGGCAGCTCTCCGGCGTCGCCACTGCTCACCGATGCCGGCTCGTTCCACGAGGCCGACGTACCGCCGCCGGCGCCGCTCCACGGTGATTCCACGGCACTGCCGCGAGGGGATGGGCTGCCACCGCCCACATCCGGCGACAGGCCATCCAGTACGTTGTCCCAACGCCAGCGGATCCAGATCCACATCAGCAGCAGGAACACGCCGTAGGCCAGCACGACGGCCATCGGGTAGCGAAACCACATCGCGTCGATACCGGCCAGGCGCAGCAGGTGCGAGGCAAGAAAACCTGCAGCGCCGGTCAGGGCGACGATCAGCGCCATCTGCAGGCGTGGCCAACCACGCTGCTGCAGGTGCCGGCGCGCACGCACGACTTCGCTGCCGCGGTTCATCGGCAATGTCAGTGAACTGCGTGAAAAATGGCGCGAGCGCTTCACGCCGCCGCCAGGGAGCAGGAGGCATCGCGGCCAGGGACCTCGGGAACCTGATGCTGCATGCGGACATCCTTGCCGGGCACGCGTAGGCGGTGTTGGGCGGATTCTACCGCGGGCAGCTCCGCTGTCCAGACGGCGGTTCCAAGCGGCCGTTCCTCAGCTGCGATCAACGATCCGTTCGATGCGGTCACCCGCGAATACGAACTCGCTCTGGCCCTGCAGTTCCAGCTCAGTGCCCGCACGCGGTCCATCGGGAACATCCTGTGCGAACACGCCGCGCCAGCCAATCGTCGCCGTCGCCCGATGACCATCGAACACCAGCGCCAGCAAGCGCTGTTCGCGCTCCCGGAACAGGCGCGCAGACTGGCGTGCCAGTTCGCCAAAGGCATCGACGCCTTCGGTGACCATCGTCAGCTGGCCGCCGCTGTGGTTCTCGAAGCGTACGTTGTGCGCCAGCACCGCCAGCATGGCGTCGATATCGAAGCGGTTGTAGGCCTGCAGGTAGTGCTCGATCAACTGACGATGGTGCAATTCGTCCATGGCGGCATCCAGTCGTGGGCTGCTGGCGAGTCTGGCCTGTCGGCACCGGCCGATCAAGGCCGCGTGGCCGCCTTCAGCAGCTGCGCGGCCACCTGATCGAACGGGGCGATGTCCTGCAGCGCACGGCACATCGCCACCGCCCCCTCCACACTGGCGATCACCAGGCTGGCCAGCTCAGCCGCTGCTGGCGGGGCGTGTCCTTCGGCGACGAATGCCGAGGCGAGGTGGCCGTGCCAGCGTGCGAACACCTCGGCGGCCGCCGCGCGGGGTTGGCTGGGTGTCGCCTCCACCGGCTCCTCCACGGCAGCGGCCAGCACCGGGCAGCCAGCGCGGAACCCGGAGCGCAGCAGACGCTCGCGCCACATCGCAAGGAACTGCTGCAGGCCCTGTACCGCCCCATCCTTCAACAGCTCCACCAGCAGCGCCTCCACCTTGTCGCCGGCCATGTGGGTGGCGCGCGCCAGCAGCTCCTGCTTGCCGCCGGGAAAGTGATGGTAGGTGGAGCCCAATGGCGCCTCGGCCAGCTTGGTCACTTCGCGGATGCTGGTGGCATTGAGGCCCACCCGCGCCAGCATCTGCGCCGCGGCATCGATCACGCGCTGTGGGGCATCGGACGGTCGCGGGCTCACGGCGGTCTCCTTGCTAAGACAGTCGTCATAGATTAGCGTACCGGCGATTCTATAACAGTCGTCATAGCCATGAATCTCTGGTTCCGTCTGCTCCACCTGCTGCTGTGCAGCCTGTTCCGGCCGAAGCTGGAGGCCCCGTTCGGGGTCTCGCGGCTGCAGTTCCGGGTGCTGCCCAACGACCTGGACAGCAACCTGCACATGACCAACGGCCGCTACTGGAACATCTTCGACCTGGGCCGGCTGGACCTGATCCTGCGCATGGGTCTGGGCCGGGTGGCGCTGCGCGAGAAATGGGCGCCGATCGTCGGCGCTGGCACCATCCAGTTCCGCCGCGAATTGAAGCCATTCCAGCGCTTCACCCTCGAAACACGACTGGTGGGCTGGGTCGGCTCGCGCGGCATCATGGAGCAGCGCGTGCTGATCGGTGCCGAGCAGAAGATCGCCACGCGCGCGTTGCTGGTCACCGGCATCTACGACCGCCGCGCGCGCCAGTTCCTGGGCATGCCGAAGATGATGGAAGCGATCGGCGTGGTTGCCCCGCCCTCGCCGCCGCTCAGTGCGGCCGCCGAAGCGTTGCTGGCGGCCGATGCAGCGTTGAAGCAGGACGATGCCTGAGCTTCAGGGGGCGGCCAGCGGCACCGCGTGCAGTTTGCGCGATACGACCTGGGTGCGCCCTCCCACATGCAGCACGTACTCGAAGGACTGCCGCATGCGGCTGTACGCGCCACCCTCCGGCACGCCGTAGTTGGCGCCCACGCTGAGGGTATGCCGGCCTGGCGGCAACGGCTTGAGCATCACCCAGTAGCCGTCGGCGGCGGCCAGCCGTGAGTCTGCGTCATCGTCATCCATGCGGAAGCAGCCTTCACTGCGCACCCGATGCATGCGCATGTCGCCCAGGGGTTGGCCATCCAGCAGCACCACTGCACTGATCAGATAATCGTTGTTGACCGCCGCCCCCGCCTGCAGCTCCTTGCAGGGCACAGTCTCATCCACCTGGTAGTGCGCCATGTTGATGATCGGCAGCAACAGGTACTTGCCCGCCGGCACCACGCATTCGCGATGTGGCCGGAAACGACCATTGGTGCCGGCCAGGTTCCAGACCGGGCCTTCCTGGCCCACATCGCATACACGGCCATCCGGGTCGAGATAGGGCGCGCCGCCCTGGGCGTCGGCCCAGCGCCACCAGCGGGCGGTCCATTCGGCCAGTGAAACTCCGGCCACCGGCTCACGCGTCAGCGGCGAAGACGCCGCCGTGTCTGCACTGAACGCCGGCACGGCCGCCAGCAGCAGTGCCATCGTTGCGCCGCTGCGGCGCAGCCATCCCTGGATTCCCTTCCGCATCACCCACCCCATCGTCCCTGGCGGCCACGCTGCGTGGCCAGCTTCGGCGCCACTGTACCTTGGCCGACTACACCTTCGGTATGTTCTTGGTCACGCAATGGATGCCGCCACCGCCGCCGGCAATCGCATCGATGTCCACCTGCTCGATCACACGGCCGGGATACATGTCTTCCAGCAGTTCACGGCAGACACCATCGGCTTCGTCGTCACCGAACTGCGGCGCGACCACGGCGCCGTTGATCGGCAGGTAGTTGATGTAGCCCATGGCCAGATCGTCGTTGTCGCGGGTATGCACGTTGTCGCGCCCGTCCAGCGGCGGCGGCAGCGTGTGCACCTGCAGGCGACGGCCATCGGCATCGGTGGCCCCGCGCAGGATGTCCAGGTGCTCGCGGGTCAGATCGTAGTCGTAGGACTCCGGATCATTGTCCAGGTTGGCGATCACCACGCCCGGGCGCGCGAAGCGCGCATAGAAATCCACGTGCGCATCGGTGATGTCCTCGCCGGCGATGCCGGGCAGCCAGATCACCTTGCGCAGGCCGAGGTGGTGCTTCAGCTCCGCCTCGATATCCGCGCGCGACCAGTCCGGATTGCGGTTGCGGTTCACCCAGCAGCTCTCGGTGAGGATCGCGGTACCGTGGCCATCAACTTCGATGCCGCCGCCCTCGCCCACCAGGTCGCTTTCCAACAGCGTGGCGCCGGTCACCTGCGCCAGCCACGGCGCCACGGCGCCATCGTTGCGCGCCCTCTGCTTGCCGCCCCAGCCATTGAAGTTGAAGTCGACCAGGCCCAGCCCGCCATGACCATCCGTGACGAAGCAGCCGCCGTAATCGCGCACCCAGATGTCATCCAGCGGAACCTCGAGGAACTCGATGTTGTCGCGGCCGCAGCGGTCCTGCGCCTGCTTCAACTGCGCCGGGCGGCACAGCACGCTGACCGGCTGGTGGGGGGCGATGGTACGGGCCAGCCGCGCCACGGCGGTGTTCACCGCATCAGCCTGCGCGCCCCAGACCCGAGGCTGCGCGGCGAAGGCCAGGAAAACGCGCTCCTGCGGGCCGTGCTCGTCCGGCATGCGCCAGATGCCCGCACCCGGCCCCGCTGCGGACACGCGGCCCGGCAGCCCGGCCAGGCCAAGAGCGGCCAGGCCACCAAGACCGGCGGCGCCCGCCAGCTGGGTGAGGAAGTGACGACGGTTGCTCATGACAGGCTCCATGGCCGGTGTGGGATGGGCGCCATGCTGCGCTTGCCGACACATAAGAACAAACGATAGATTCAGCCAACAATTGAACAGTTTTACTTATTGGAATGCTCAAGCACTGGCCACCGCTGAACGCCCTGCGGGGTTTCGAGGCTGCCGCCCGGCTCGGCAGCTTCCACCGTGCGGCTGAGGAACTGCACCTGACCCAGTCGGCCATCAGCCAGCAGATCCGGGGCCTGGAGGCGTCGCTACAACAGCCGTTGTTCTTCCGGCAGGGCCGCAGCGTCACCCTTACCGACGCCGGCATCGACCTGCTGGAAACCACCCAGTCCCTGCTGCGGCAGCTGGCCAGCGGCATCCGCCGGCTCGATCAGTACCGCAAGCCGAATCAACTGATCGTCAACACCAGCCCGGCCTTCGCCCGCCATTGGCTGGTGCCGCGCCTGGCCAGCTTCCACCGGCTGCATCCCGACGCCGATCTGTGGCTGCTGACCAGCGAGGAAGCGCCGGACATGACCACGCAGACGCTGGACGTAGCGGTACGCGATGACCTCGACTCACAGGCGCAGTGCCAGCACCGCGTGCTGCTGCAGGACCGCCTCTATCCGGCCTGCCATCCGGCCCTGCTCGCCACACCGGTGCACGAACGACTGACCCTGCATGGCGAGCGCGAAATGGACTGGAGCCAGTGGCAGGTCCAGGGTGGCGCCGATGTTGGCCAGCGCCGCGAAGGCATGAATTTCTCCGAGCCCGGGCAGCTGCTGGATGCTGCGTGCCAAGGGCTGGGCATCGCGCTGGTCAGCGAGCTGCTGGCCGCACGCGCCTGCGAACAAGGGCTGCTGCAACCCCTGCATGATGCACGCGTGCGCGGCCCGCGCTGGAGCTGGCTGGTGCACGAGGACAGCGCGGCGGATCCGCTGGTGATCAGTTTCTGCGAGTGGTTGCTGGCGAGCCTGCCCGCTGACGCTACTTCTGCTGCAGCGCGCGCTTGACCGCCGCCTCGGCCAGCGGCGCCATCACCGCATAGCCCTTCGCCGTGGGATGCACGCCATCCTCGGCCAGCTGCGGATCCAGCCCTCCGGCGGCATTGGTCATCGGCGTGTAGTAGTCCAGATAGACCAGCTGCTTCGCATCGGCATAGCGCTTCAATGCCGCGTTCAATGCGCGCACCTTGGGAGCAGGTGTGATCCCCGGCATCCAAGGGTAATCGCTGACCGGCAGCACCGACGCCAGCACCACGCGAATGCCGTGCGCACGTGCCAGGTCCACCATCGCGTGCAGGTTGTCTTCGATCATCGCCTGCGTGGACGGGCCGGTGTTGCCGGCAATGTCGTTGGTGCCGGCCAGGATCACCACCACCTGTGGCTTCAGGGCCAGCACGTCCTGCGGGAACCGCACCAGCATCTGCGCCGTGGTCTGGCCACTGATGCCGCGGTTGAGCCAGCCCTTGCCGGGAAAGAACGATGCGCTGCCTTCCCTGCCCCAGCCTTCGGTGATGGAATCACCGTAGAACACCACGCGTGGTTGCCCCGGTACAGCGGTAGGCAGTCGCGCGTTGGCGTCGCGATAACGCTGCAGTTGCGGCCAATCGGCCAGGCGCTGCTGCATGAAGCGCACTTCGTCCGCGCGCAGGCTTTCGACAGGCTCCAGCAGCAAAGGGTTGATCGCGGGCATCTCGGCCGCCACCCCGTGGGCGCTCAGCGCGATACCGAGGGCAACTGCGGCCAGGCCGCCGGACAAGGAACGCATGGGGTCTCTCCCTTGAATGTCCGGGCCAGTCTAGCGCGCGGCCCCGCGCTTACCGCGCCGCCGACCGCGCGGCCACGCCGGTCACCTTGGCCGGCATCCACATGCCGGGCGTCCAGCCACTGGCAGCCAGGATTGCCTTCGGGTTGTCCTGCTGGATCAGCGCACGCACCGCATCGCGCTTGTCCTTGGCCTGCAGGTAATAGGCCTTGGCGATGCGGTAGCCCACCCAATACCCGAGGTCATAGGGCTCCTGCGAACCGGGCTTGTAGTTGTACAGCCACGGCGACAGATCGGTACTGTCCACATCCAGCGCAAAGGCGCTTTCAATGTGGACCTCGCGGCCGCGCGTCCATGCCGCATGGCGACTGTTGCCGACGTTGCCGGAAATCAATTCGGCGATGAATTCGGCGATGCCTTCGCCCAGCGAAACACGCAGCACCGTCGCATGCGGGTCGCCGGGCTCGAAATCGGTCAGGCCGGTCTGCTGGATGTGCACGTACTCGTGCGCGATCACGTGCACGAAACGGTCCTGCACGTTGGGATTCATGAAATCGGCTGCACACAGCGCTTCCAGGCCGATGATCACCCCACTCTTCGAGGTCAACCCGACCGGCCGACCACGGCCGACCGCGAGGGTCACCGGAGGAAACGCGGCCTGCGGATAGATCGCCTGCAGGTTGCCGAACACCTGCACCAGGCGCTGCTTCACCGCCGGCAGCTCCGCCAGGCAGCTGCGGCCCTGCGCATACACCCCGGGCTGGCTGGCAATGGCTTCGGCCATGCGTTCGGGCGTGACCCGGCGCGCCTTCGCCAGTTCACTCAGGCCCGGACTGCCTTCGGCCAGGTAACCGGCCAGCTGGGCGACGCTGGGCTTGCCGCCGGTGCTGTCGTAGAGCGCGTAGAAGCGGCTGGCATCGGTGGTGAGGATCTGCGGCCCCGGCGGGGTACCCGCCGACGCCACGCCAACCGCCCCGGCACAGGCCAGGGCAAGCAGGCAACGCAGGAAGCTGGACATCGCTCCGTCCTTGGTGGAGTGCATGCGAAGCGCGCAATCTATCACTCCGCCCAGGCCACCGCAGCGGGCACATGCAGGCCCTTCGGGGCTGTGCCAGACTCACTCAGGCACCTGCCATGGATGATGGAGCACCGCACGATGATGATCGTTCCCGCGTACTGGGCCGAAGCCCGCCTGCAGGCCCGTTTCCGTGGCCGGCCGGTGGTCGTGCGCCGCTTCGGCTGGTCTGACGAGGGCCCTGCCGAGGCCCAGGCTCACGCCGACCGCCGTGCCAACGAAGCACTCAATGCCATCCTTGCCGGCCAGGTGCTGCCGCGACGCGAAGTGCGCAGCAACTACGGTGTGGAAGGTGTACCTATCCGCGAGCAGATCGTGCAGCGCGACGGCGACGTCATCATCACCCGCAACAGCTATGGTGCGTTGTGCCTCAACAGCCCCGACGTGCTGTTTGCCGACATCGACCATGCGCAGCCACCGGCCGGCTGCGTGATACCGGCCATCGTGGCTGCGATCGTGCTGCTTGCCGGCGCCGTCATCGGCACCCTGCTCTGGCACTGGCTGGTGGGCCTGGTACTGGGCGTGGCGGCAGTGCTGCTGGTCAACGCGACACTGTTGATGCGGCGGAAGCAGCGCCTGGCCGCCGCCGGCGGTGCTGAAGGGCTTGCGCTGAAACGCGTGGACGCCTTCAGCGAACAGCATCCCGATTGGCACCTGCGTGCCTACCGCACACCCGCCGGACTGCGCGTGCTGGCGATGCATGCCACCTTCTCGCCCGAGGACGAGCAGCTCCAGGCATTCTTCAAGGCACTGGGCACCGACACCCTGTACGCGCGCATGTGCCGGCTGCAGCATTGTTTCCGTGCGCGACTGACACCGAAGCCGTGGCGCGTCGGCCTGAAGTACCGCATCCGGCCGCCGGTGGCCGCGTGGTCAGCCGAACAGGCCAACAATCCGGATCGACTGGCCTGGATTGCCGAGTACGAAAAGAAGAGTGCCGGCTTTGCCGCGTGCACCTACCTGCGCAGCTTCGGCGACACCTCCCGGGTGCATGCCAAGGCCGAGCATGTGCGCGAGCTGCACGATCGGCTGTCGCACGCGCAGGACCGGTTACCGCTGGCCTGAACGCAATGAGCGCTCAGTCCACGCCCTGCACGAACGGCTGCCCTGCCAGGGTAGTGCCCAGCCGCACCGCGATCTGCTGACCTTCCTTTTCGAAGGTCGTCGCGCACTGCTTGGCGCCCCTTTGGCATCCGACTTCCGGAAAGCCCTCGAGTGACTCAGGCGCGCCCTGAACCGGACTCACCTGCCACCCTGCCGCATCCATGAGGCGCTTGGCCTTGGCATAAGGCATGCCGGCGACAATGCCCAGCTGCGCCAGTTCGGAGGGGAGTGATTGGCCATGCAGGCTCGGCGTCATCACCAGCGCCAACACTGCGACAACACGTTTGGACTTCATAGGTGAAACCCATGGCAGACAGCAACAGGCCTGCAGCGTATCGCAGCTTCCGCACGCCATGGCACCCGCATCACATATGGTTACGCAATCGCAACGGCCAATGACACGAGGTCACCCTCCGGATCCATCAGGTACTGTTGAGAACCGCCACGGGGGCCTCGCGTGCCACCCGCCGCACCGGTACCCAGGCGGCCAGCTGCGCAGCCTCTGCACCTTCCTGCCCGGCTCCTGCCGCATCACGGACTGCCGCGCAATGCAGGCAGGCCGAAACAGGCGATCAAGCCGCTGTACCAGCTGCGATGCCAGGCCCGTGGCCCGGCATCGGGCATTCCCTCTGGACGCTCCGCAGGAACTGGCGGACATCACGCTCGATATCGCGCCAGTGTGGCAGCAGGTTCTGACGATACCTGATGCTCAGGTGGACCTGCTTCAGATTGGCATCTTCCAGCGTCGCCTCGCAGAGCGGCGTCCAGTGCGGAGGTCGGTACTGCGGCCCGGTCATGCAACGAATCAGCACGTTGGGCGTTGCCCCGATCGCGAAGGTATCGGAATAATTGATCCGATTCCAATTGTAGCTCTTGGGCTCGGAAACGCTGGGCCGTGCCATCTCAAGTCCCAAGGTCTCATCCCATCCGAACTCGAGCGAAACCTGGTATGGCATCCCCCATGCCGGATCACGACCGAGCGCACGCTCCCGCGTTCCCTGCAACGAGACGATCTCCCCCGGTCCCCCTTGAGACATCCCAATCTCGATCCACTGTGAATCACCCGTTCCACCGGAGTGATGGGTGTTGTAATCGTCGCGGTTGGCTTTCGTACGAGGAGCCATCTCGGGCCAGCGCAACTGGAAGGTTGCACTGCGCAGGGTCGGCCCGCATGGCGTGATGCCTTGGTTATCAGCTTCCCGATCGAGCTCCCAGATCCAGACCGCCTGGGCTCTGGCATTCAGTGCAGTACCACCGATGACCCCCGTCAACCTTTCCTTGGCCCGCTCGGCTTCACTGCGTCCGCAACCGGCCAGTGACACAAGCAGGACGACCATCAATGCCCTCCGTGCCGGGCCGTCCATGACAATCCATCGCTCCCGATCCCGCATGCCGCTCCTGGATGCTGCCTGACGCTGCGATCATCCGAAAGGAGCTGACTCTCTGTCAATGTGCAATGAATTCAACGTGCAGGGTCTGACTCCCTCCTCCGATACGCCAAGGCCGCCCGGAGGCGGCCTTGGCGTTCTTTACTTGGCGTTCTTCACGTAGGTGTCGAACCAGTTCAGCATTTCCGCCACCAGCTGCTCGTTCGATTCCAGCGCGGTGTACCAGTGCGGTTCGTTCGGCAGCATCACCAGCCGCGTGATGCCGCCGTTGCCTCGGATCGCCTGGTAGAGCTTGCGCGACTGGAACGGCTCAGTGCCCGGGTTGGCGTCGTCCTCGCCGTGGACCAGCAGCAGCGGCAGCTTGATCTTGTCGGCATAGAAGAACGGAGAGGCCTTCAGGTACACGTCCTGCGCCTGCCAGACCGAACGGCGTTCGTTCTGGAAGCCGAAAGGGGTGAAGGTCTTGTTGTACGAACCGCTGGTCGCCACGCCAGCCTTGAACAGGTTGGTATGGGCGATCAGGTTGGCGGTCATCAGGCCGCCATGGCTGTGGCCGGTCACGCCGATGCGGTTGCGATCGACCACGCCCATGTCCACCGCCTTGTCCACCGCCGCCTTGGCGTCAGCTTCCAGCTGCTCCAGGTAGGTGTCGTAGGCGTTCTTCGGGTCACCTACGATCGGGAACGAGGCGTTGTCGATGATCGCGTAGCCGGCCAGCAGCATCAGGCGGTACGGCTGCAGGCGGGTGAAGGTCTGCTGCGAACCGGACACCTGCCCCGCCTGCGCGGCGTTGGCGAAGTCGGCCGGGTAGGCGTACAGGATCGCAGGCACACGCTGGCCTTCCTTGTAGCCCGGCGGCGTGTACAGGGTGAACGACAGGTCCACGCCATCAGCACGCTTGTAGGTCACCAGCTGCTTCTTGATCTGGCGCACTTCCGGAGTCGGGTCGACCAGCTTGGTCAGCGCGGTGGCGGTGGACGCGAACTGCGCCTCGCCGGTCTTCGCATCGGCCACCGCCTCACCCTGCTGGCGGATGATGGCATTCGGCGGATCGATCACCGACTGGTGCCAGGTCAGGTAGCGCCCAGGCGTATTGCTGAAACCAAGGAACTGCTCGTAGGCATCGGCGCTGCTGCGGAACAGGCGCTCGCTCTTCAGCGTGCCCAGGTCGAGGCGGTCGAGGAACGGACGGTCGCCCTGCGGCGAGGCGCCACGGCCGCTCAGGAACACGTGATCGCCCTCCCGGCGCACGACCTGCGCGCCATTCGGCAGGCGGGTGAAGACCAGGTTGCCGGGGTTGCCGTACAGCTCATCGCTGGACATGTCCCACAGCAGGCGGCCTTCCTTCTTCGGCTGGTCCACATCGACGATGCGGGTCTGCATCCAGTGGCGGTTCTCGTCGTTCTCGAACTGGAACGCCACGGCCGGATCGGCAGTCCATGCGAAGCCTTCGAAGCGCTGTGCGGTGCGGGTGATCTCGACCGGCTTGCCGTTGAACGGCGCCTTCAGCATCAGCACGCGATCGCGATGCGGCACGCTGACCTTCCAGTCACCCTTGTCCAGCGCTTCGGCATAGACCAGGGTGGCCGGATCGGTGGCACGCCAGTCGAAACCGCGCGGACCTTCCGGTACGCCGTGCACCGGCACGCGGTCGGCCAACGGCAGGCTGGCGATCGGCGTGGACTTGCCGCTGGCGATGTCCAGCACGGCCACGTCGTTGGCGAAGCGCTGGTAGGTCACCGCGTGCGAATACGGTGCCTTGATCGATTCGGTCAGCACGTGCACGCCATCGGGTGCGGCACTGACGTCGTTGAACAGTGCCGGCTGGCCGACCGGACGCACGCTGTTGGCGACGGTATCGACCACGGCCAGCTGCGAGGCACCGTAGTAGGCGAACAGCTTTTCGTCATGCACGCTGGTCAGCGTATCGCGGGCTTCGTAGGTGCTGCTCTCGCCGCTGCTGCCCAGCGACTCCTGCGCATCCGGGCCGGTCGGCACGCCACCGTTGGACGGCGCCGGGCCCTGGTTGGCCGGCACCAGCTTCACCAGCAGGTTCTGGCTGCCGCCCAGCCACTGCACGGTATAGCCGAAAATCGGGTTCAGCTGCACATTCGGCACCTGCTTCACCTGGCCGGTAGCGGCATCGCCCACCCACAGCTGCACGCTGGTATCGACCGCGTTCTGGAACGCAAAGTGGCTGCCATCGGCCGACCACAGCGCGCCGGTGGCACAGCCCTGCGGCAGATTGACCTTGGTCTGCTGGCCACTGCCGATGTCGACCAGGGTGAAGTCGGCCACGCAGGCCGGGATGCCATAGCCACCGGGGGTGTCATGGCGGCTGCGGTTCTTCGGTTCCAGGCGCACGCCAGCCAGCTTCAGGTACGGCTGGGCGACACGGCTGATCGACGGGTAGGTCTGCGCAGTGGTCAGCAGCAGGCGCTGGCCACCCGGGGCCACGTTCGGCGCCGGCGGCGGCGGTGCCTTCAACACCTTGAGCAGGTGCTCCGGCGGCTTCGCGTAGTCTGCAAGCGCCGGGCCAGCGGCCAGCAGGCCGAAGGTGGCAACGGCAACGGCCGCCGCCAGAGAGGTTCGACGGATGAGCATCCTTATCCCCTGGGTGTGAATGGGTACCCGGAATCGGGCAAGGTCCCGAATCTAGCACCGCAGGGGTTGTCGTGAATGGGCCGGAAGGGCTAGTGGCCGGATGGGGCAAAGTGGGACACGCCCGGAGAGGCCGGCAATGGACCGGCATCTGCCAGGCGTGGTCTGTCGTCACTGCTGGGCGTGCAGGTCCCAGGCAGTCAGGTAATCGGGGTCGACCACGATCATGCCACTGTTCCGCATGCGGTACTCGCCGGGCTCGGCGGGCAGGTACTGGTCGAGCATCGGCGGCAGATAGCGCTCATGGCCGTCATTCTCGTCCGCCAGCACCACGCCTTCGTCGGCGCTGATGCGCAGCACCGTACCGGCGTATTGTTCCAGCCCCTGCACCTGGCCGTCACCGCCATAGCGGGTGACGCCCACCAGCACCACCTTGCCGATCATTTCCTCGACCTTGGCATCGTCCAAGGGCGGCAGCATGGGAGTGAATTCATCGCTCATCGGTGCACCTCCGTAGCCTGCTGGACATCGTGGATGAGGTTTCCGCTTCGCAGTGCGCGTCGCTGGCAGCCGAGCAGGTGCCCAGCCCGAAGCCTCGGCATCGAGAGTGCCAGTGCGCCCATGAACCCAAGGGTTCCTGGAGCACGATGCTGCCATCGCAGGCGGAAGGGACAGGTGAAGGCCGAAATCGGTCCTCGCCGATCAGAGGGTTGTACCTGCACCCACGCTAGAATGCGCCCATGCGCACCGTACATGCCCTCCGCTACATCACCCCGTTACGGGAAGGCGGCTCCCTGCCCGCCGTGGTCGAGACCGACGACGACGGCATGGCCGTGCTGAAGTTCCGCGGCGCCGGCCAAGGCCCGAAGGCGTTGATCGCCGAGCTGATTGCCGGTGAGATGGCACGCACGCTGGGCCTGCCGATTCCGGAAATCCTGTTCGTCGAGCTGGACCGCGAGTTCGCCCGCACCGAGCCCGACCCGGAAATCCAGGAGCTGATCCGCGCCAGCGAGGGCCTGAACCTGGGCCTGGACTACCTGCCGGGTGCGATCAATTACGATCCGGCGGCGATGCCGGTGGATGCAGACCTGGCCTCGCGCATCGTCTGGTTCGATGCATTCACCAGCAACGTTGATCGCACCACGCGCAACCCCAACCTGATGGTATGGCACCGCAGGCTGTACCTGATCGACCACGGTGCGGCCATGTATTTCCATCACGACTGGGCCAACGCCGGCGATGCCTGCGAAAAGCCGTTCGTGCTGATCCGCGACCATGTGCTGCTGTCGTTCGCCAGCCGCATCGCCGGGGTGGATGCCGAACTGGCCGCGCGCCTGAGCGATGCCGAGATCGAGCGCATCGTCGGCCTGGTGCCGGACAGCTGGCTGGTCAACGAGCCGGCATTCGACAGTCCGCAGGCCTATCGCCAGGGCTACATCGACTATCTCAAGCATCGCCTGAAAGTGCGTGCGGTGTTCGTGCAGGAGGCCGTCCGTGCCCACGCTGCACACGTATGACTATGCGGTCATCCGCGTGGTACCGCGGGTGGAACGCGAGGAGTTCATCAACGTCGGAGTGATCGTCTCCTGCCCCGGCGCGCGCCATCTGGAAGCGGCCATCGAGATCGATCCGGCACGCCTGCACGCGTTCGCTCCAGCGCTTGATCAGGAGGCGCTGCAGCCGTGGCTGGATGCGATCGTGGCCATCTGCCGCGGCGACGCCAGCGCCGGCCCCATCGCGCAGCTGCCCGCGCGTGCGCGCTTCCACTTCCTCACCGCCAAGCGCAGCTCGGTTGTGCAGATGTCGAGCACGCATGTCGGCCGCACTGCCGACCCGGCGGGTGTGGTGGACCACCTGATGACGAAGATGGTGCGGGTACCGGCACCAACCGAGCAACATTGATTGGGTAGAGTCGACCGCTGGTCGACTGCCGTTCGCGGGAAGCAGGCGCACCGTCTTCGTGGCCGTACCGGTGCTCCCTACCCTCGCCCTGCACCACGAAACCAAGCCATACCAGCCCTTGTGGTTCTGCGCCGTGGTGGCCCGCTGCAGCAATGCAGGTGAGACCAGCGCTCCGCTTTGCAGGCCTGGGCGAGCTTCATCTTGTCCGGCGTTTCAGCGCCCACGATCTGGAACCGCTTCACCTGCCGCAGATTGGCCAGGTCCATGACGGTCGTCACCCCAGCTGCATCCACGCTAGGGACTCTGCCGCAACACCTCGACCGTGACGGCGAACGCCTCGATGCGATGCCATTCGATCCGCTCATACGGCAGCGATTCCACACCCATGCCGATCTGGTACCGCACCGCTTCCTCGGGCGCGGCGAAATCCCGCGATTCGTGCTGCGCTGTGGCCAGCACATAGGCAATCTGCCGATGGTCGGTAATGCCGTTGTCGATGCTGGTACGCACGATCATCTCGACCGACTGGTCCCGGGTCAGGCCGAAGCCCACCCCACCTTTTCCATAGCCTTCGCTCATCCTTCAGCTCGCCAGTTCCGGAACGCATCCGTTCGTCGGGGGAAGACCTACTTCAGCAGGTCCGATTCGGTAGGGGCCTCGCCCCTGCAGGTGTCATAGCGGCGCTGCAGCAGCGTGCGTGGCCCGGTTCCGCGCAGCTGGATGACCTTGTCCTCGCGCTCGCACGGGCTGACCTTCGCGCGCAGCACGAACCGCCCATTGTCGATATGGTCGATGTCGCGCCCGCCGATGGCCGCTTCCAATGCCTTGGCACGCACATAGCGGTTGACCTTGGCGTCGAACAGGTAGAACGCATGCGCCGGAACGTTGTAGACACCGTTGTTGTCCTGCCACACCTGCAGGTCCGGCACGCCATCGCCATTGAAATCCGAAACGGTCAGCAGCACGGCCGCCGCACCCTGGGCATCGGCGCCAGCGCGGGTCAGGCGCGGCTGCACGCCCGTGACCGCCACGTTGCGCCCGCCACGGGTCACGCCCATGCTCCGCACCCTGCAGGTCGTCACGTTGTCGGTGCCGCCGCAGTCGGCCACCTGGAAGACCACCTGCAATGCAGGCGTGATCCTGCCCTCGCCGGGCCGCAGGACGATCCTGCCCTGTTTGTCGGGCGCGGCATCGGCGGTATGCACAGCGGCCTGCGCCGGCGCCGGGGCCGCCCTGGCTTCCGCCACCAGCGCCGCCGCACCGCCGCCCTGCAGCTGGCGGGCACGCAGCAGGGTCATGTGCGTGCGGCATTGCTGTGAATCCAGCTGGGCAACGGCCGTGCTGCCTTCCGGGCAACGACTGTCGCGCTGGCGCAGCCATTGCCGCTGCAGATCGCGCAGCGCCTGCTGATCACTGGCGGTCAGCGTGGAGCGCGCCGCACTGTAGGCGGCGTTGAGCGCATCGTCGTGCACCTTGAATTCAGCGTCGACACAACGACGACGGGCGTCCAGTGCGGTGACCGCGGCCGCCATGCAGGGCGCATAGGCAGGGCTCAGAAGGCGTGCATCGCCGGCAATCAGTTCGGCACCACTGGGCACCTTGCGTGCGGCGGGCTGGGGCTGCGCCTGAGCGCTTGCCCACAGGCAGGGGCCAAGCAGAAGCAGTCCTGCCAGCAACCGGGTGCCACGCCCCGATAGGCGTTCAGAGTTCAGCATGCGTTTCCTTCCCTGGGGGGGTTGGCCGGCCCCGTCCTGTTCCGATGATGGATGCTGCCCGGTCGCCAGCGCAACTTCGGCTACAGCGGTCACAGCCCCGCGTGCGTGTTCAGGCCGGCAACCGCTAGTTCGGCAGGGCAAACGCCATCACGTAATCGCCGTTCGGGGTTTCCATGAAATGGTGGCCGCCGGCCATGATCACCACGAACTGGCGTCCGTCCTGTTCATACACCATCGGCGTAGCCTGCCCGCCCGCGGGCAGCGCCGCGTGCCACAGCTCCTTGCCGGTCTTCAGGTCGATGGCGCGCAGCAGATCATCGGTGGCGGCGGCGATGAAGATCAGCCCGCTGGTGGTTACCACCGAACCGCCGTTGTTCGGCGTGCCGATCTCGATCGGCAGGCCGGAACGGATGCCGAACGGCCCATTGCCGCGCGCACTGCCAAACGGACGATCCCACAACAGCTTGCCGGTGCGCAGGTCGATGGCACGGATGCCGCCGTAGGGAGGCTGCTTGCACAGCAGACCCGTGAACGGCAGCCGCCAGCCAGCGTTGACCTGGATGCCATACGGCGTTCCCACCTGCGGATCGCCGGCCCCCTCGCCACCGCCCCTGTCGGCACGGATCTTCTCGCGCGGCAGCCAGCCCAAGCGATCGGCTTCGGCACGTGGCACCAGCCGGTTGTAGTTGGGCATATCGTTGTAGTTGGCCACGATCACGCCGCGGCGCGTATCGATGGAAACACTGCCCCAATCCGAACCGCCGTTGTAGCCGGGGTATTCGATGGAATGGCGATCACTGCTCGGCGGCGTGTAGAAGCCTTCGTAATAGGCCTTGCGGAACTGGATGCGGCAGATCAGCTGGTCGATCGGGGTGATGCCCCACATGTCGCGCTCGGTCAGGTCATGCTCGCGGCGCAGCGTGTGGTACAGCGAGAACAGCTGCGTGGGTGAGCGCTGTTCCGGTTCGACACCGCCGACCGGCACCTTGCGCTCTTCGGCAGCGGTCAGCAGCTGGCCGTTGCGGCGGTCGAGGATGTAGAGATCACCTTGCTTGGTCGGCAGCAGGAGTGCCGGCACCTTGCCTGCCGCCGTCGGGTAATCGATCAGGCTGGCCTGCGAACCCAGGTCGTAATCCCACACGTCCTTGCGCACGGCCTGGAAATGCCAGGCCGGCTTGCCGGTGGCCACATCGATCGCCACCAGCGACGTCGCATAGCGGTTCTGGTTTTCCGTACGCGAGCCACTCCAGTAATCGCCCGCAGAATTGCCCAGCGGCAGATAGACCAGCCCCAGCGCCTCATCACCGGTCGCGGTGGTCCACATGTTCGGCGTGCCGCGCGTGTAGGTCTGCCCATGCGGCGGCAGGCCGCTGCGCTCGGGCTGGTCCATGTCCCACGCCCAGCGCAGCTTGCCGGTGATCGCGTCGTAGGCCTGGATCACGCCCGATGGCGCGTCGCGGCGCTGACCATCCAGCACCTGGTGGCCGGTGACGATCACGCCGCGCACGATGGCCGGGGGCGAGGTGATCGACACATAGCCGGGTGGCACCTCACCCATGCCGAGGGTGATGTCGACCTGGCCGTTGTTGCCGAAGTTCGCGCAGGGACGGCCGCTATCTGCATCCACTGCAATGATGCGCCCGTCCAGCGTGCCTTCGATGATGCGCGCCCAGCACGCCGGACGACTGCCCGGTGCAGCGCTGCGGCTCACGCTGGGTGGCGGCTCGGGCAACGCCAGATCGGCCGCGGCATCGGCCAGGGTGGCATCGGCCAGGATCGGCGCTGCCGGTTGCTCGTAGTAGCTCACACCACGGCAGGCCGCGGTGTACGGGATCGAGGCGTCCTTCACCTTCGGATCGAAGCGCCACACTTCCTTGCCACTGGCGGCGTCGAGCGCGATCAGGCGGTTACGGGCAGTGCACAGGTACAGACGGCCGCCGATCTTCAGCGGCGTGGTTTCCGCACCCCAGCGCTTCTTCGGCAGGTCACCGGTGCGGAACTGCCAGGCCAGCTGCAACGTGGCCACGTTGGCCGGGGTGATCTGCTGCAGCGGCGAATAGCGGGTGGCGGCATTGCTGCGGCCCCACGCCGGCCAGTCCCCTTCGGCAGGCAGGTCGGCCGGTTGCAGGCCGGTGGTATCCCGCATGGGTTCCAGCCCGGCGCTGGCCGCGCCTTCCGGGAACGGCTGGTGGCCGTCCACTTCGCCGTGCGGCGCGAACGCCAACCCGAACGCCGCAACGAACACCAGCATCAGGACGCCCGCCACGCTGCGCGACAGGCGCTTTGAAACCGGTTCGCGAAGGGTCGGCGCGAGCAGCGCCAGCACGATGCCGAGCGCGGTCACCAGGCCCAGCCGCGGCACCCAGCGCCAGTAGTCGCTGCCCGATTCCCACCAGGTCCACAGCAGCGTGCCGACGAACACCAGCGCATACAGCAGCGCGCCGCTGCGGCGATTGCCGAACAACAACAGGCCACTGGCCAGAAGGCCGGCCCCGGCGATGGCGTAGTACGCAGACCCGCCCAGGCTGAGCAGCCACGCGCCGAGCCCGCCGATGACCAGGCCGAGCACGACCAGCAGCAGCGACAGCACGGTAACGAGAGGGTGCCGGGAAGCGCGGACGGGAGCAGGAGCGGACTGCGGCGTGGCGGACATCGTCGATCTCCGGGGGCAGCATGCGTCGTTATCCCACCGCCTGCGTGAAGCGCGCGCGTATGCGTGGCATCCGGATACGACGACGCCGGCACAGGGCCGGCGTCGTCGGGTGCCTCAGGCTCGCGGCAGGATCAGTCCTGTGCGGCGTCCTCGCTGCTGGCCGCAGCCGGGGCGCTGTCGGTCGTGGCCGGGGCGGCGACTGCCACCTCGTCCTCGTCCTCGTCGATCGAGGCATCCATGCGCTCCACCGCCTGCAGCTTCTCGTCCTTGGACAGGCGGATCAGGGTCACGCCCTGGGTGTTGCGGCCGACGCGGCTGATTTCCGAGCCACGCGTACGCACCAGCGTACCGCCGTCGGAGATCAGCAGGACTTCGTCGCGGGAGCCCATCAGCACTGCGGCGACCAGCTTGCCATTGCGCTCGGTGGTCTGGATGCCGATCACGCCCTGCGTGCCACGGCCCTTGCGCGGGTAGTCCGGCAGCGGGGTGCGCTTGCCGTAGCCGTTCTCGGTGGCGGTGAGGATGTACTGCACGCTGGCGTCGTCGGCACTATCGATCACCGCATCACCCGTGGCGGCGGCTTCCTCGACACCGTTGTCGTCCTCGTTCTCGTCCTCGATGCCACCGGCACTTTCGGCCACGATCAGGCTGACCACTTCCTCGCCGGCCGGCATCCTGATGCCACGCACGCCGGTTGCGGTACGGCCCATCGAGCGGACTTTGTCCTCGCCGAAGCGCACGGTCTTGCCGTTGGAGGCGAACAGCAGGATGTCGCGCTGGCCGTCGGTCAGGCCGACGCCGACCAGCGCATCGCCCTCATCGAGGTTGATCGCGATCTTGCCGCGGGCCAGACGGAAGGCGAACTCGCCCAGCGGGGTCTTCTTGACCGTACCGTTCTTCGTGGCGAAGAACACGAACTGGCCATCGGCGTACTCGCGCACCGGCAGCACGGCCTGCACGCGTTCGCCCGGTTCCAGCGGAATCCAGTTGATGATCGGACGGCCGCGGGCGTTGGAACCCGCTTCCGGCAGCTGGTAGACCGGCAGCCAGAACACCTTGCCCGAGCTGGTGAAGGTCAGCAGCGTGTCGTGCGTGTTGACCAGCCACAGCTGTTCGATGAAATCCTCTTCCTTGGTCGCCGCCGCACTGCGGCCACGCCCACCGCGGCGCTGTGCGCGGTACACGCTCACCGGCTGCCGCTTCACGTAACCTGCATGCGACACGGTGACCACCACGTCTTCCGGTGCGATCAGGTCGAGGATGTCCAGGTCTTCTTCGCTGTGGCGGATTTCGGTGCGACGTTCGTCGCCGAACTCGGCCTTGACGTTGACCAGCTCCTCGCGGATCACCTGCAGCAGGCGGTCGGGATCTTCCAGGATGTGGATCAGCCCGGCGATCACTTCCAGCAGCTGCTTGTACTCGTCGGTCAGGCGGTCCTGCTCCAGCCCGGTCAGGCGGTGCAGGCGCATTTCCAGGATCTGGGTGGCCTGGATCTCGGTCAGCTGGTAGCCGCCCTCGATCAGGCCCACGCCCTTGGGCAGGTCTTCCGGGCGCGAGGCTTCGGCGCCGGCGGCACCCAGCATCGCACCGACCAGGCCCGGCTCCCACACGCGGGCCAGCATGCGCTCGCGTGCTTCGTTCGGGTTCGGCGAGGTCTTGATCAGTTCGATCATCTCGTCGATGTTGGCCAGCGCGACGGTCAGGCCTTCCAGCACGTGGGCGCGGGCGCGCGCCTTGCGCAGCTCGAACACGGTACGGCGGGTGACCACTTCGCGACGGTGGCGGACGAACGCCTCCAGCATCTGCTTGAGGTTCATCAGCTGCGGGCGGCCATCGACCAACGCCACCATGTTGATGCCGAACACCGATTCCATCTGCGTCTGCTGGTACAGGTTGTTCAGCACAACCTCGGCAGATTCACCGCGCTTGATCTCGATGTAGATGCGCATGCCGTCCTTGTCGGACTCATCGCGCAGCTCGCTGATGCCTTCGATCTTCTTTTCCTTGACCAGCTCGGCGATCTTCTCGATCAGACGCGCCTTGTTCACCTGGTAAGGAATTTCAGTGACGATGATCGATTCGCGGCCGTTGTCGGCCACTTCGATATCGGCCTTGGCACGGATGCGCACGCGGCCACGGCCGGTGCGGTAGCCGGCGACGATGCCGGCGGTGCCGTTGATGATGCCGGCGGTCGGGAAATCCGGGCCCGGGATGTACTCCATCAGGCCGTCGACGTCGATTTCCGGGTTGTCGATCAGCGCGATGCAGGCGTTGATCGATTCGCTCAGGTTGTGCGGCGGGATGTTGGTCGCCATGCCCACCGCGATACCGGCCGAACCGTTGACCAGCAGGTTCGGGAACCGGGTCGGCATGACCGTCGGCTCCAGTTCCTTCTCGTCGTAGTTGGGCTGGAAATCGACCGTTTCCTTGTCGATGTCCGCCATCAGCTCATGCGCCAGGCGCGACATGCGCGCTTCGGTGTATCGCATTGCCGCGGCGGAGTCGCCATCGATGGAGCCGAAGTTACCCTGGCCATCGACCAGCATGTAACGCAGCGAGAACGGCTGTGCCAGGCGCACCAGCGTGTCGTATACCGACTGATCGCCATGCGGGTGGTACTTACCGATGACGTCACCGACGATACGCGCCGACTTGAAGTAGGGCTTGTTGCTGTGCGCGTTGAGTTCATTCATCGCGAACAGCACGCGGCGATGCACCGGCTTGAGGCCGTCGCGCGCATCCGGGAGCGCGCGGCCCACGATCACGCTCATGGCGTAATCGAGGTAGCTCTTGCGCATCTCGTCTTCCAGGTTGACCTGGATGATTTCCTTGGCGGTTTCTGCCATTCGGGTTCCGTTGTCTGGTAGCGGTCCAGTCCGGCGCAGCCCCCTGCGGGAGGGGGTCGTGCCGGAACCTCGATTCAACCTGCGGATATTACCACAACAGGCCGTTTTCCGCCTCCCTTTACGGCTATTTTACCTGCACAAATCAGGAACTTAGGGGGTTGCCGACCCGCGGCCGGCACCATCGGGGGCGGAGGTCACGCGGCCCCTCCCCGCGCGTCAGCCGCCGAAGGCGGCGCGCATGTTCTCGGCGGTCGGGTTCAGGATCACCCCGCGCTCGGTCACGATGGCGTCGATCAGCTCGCCCGGGGTGACATCGAACACCGGGTTCCAGGCGGCAATGCCTTCGGCCACGGTGCGGGCACCGCCCACGCCATACAGCTCACCCGGGTCGCGCTGCTCGATCTCGATCTGGCTGCCGTCCAGGGTCTCCATGTCCACGGTCGAGGACGGCGCCACCACCATGAACTTCACGCCGTGGTGGCGTGCGGCAATGGCCAGTTGGTAGGTGCCGATCTTGTTGGCGGTATCACCATTGGCGCAGATGCGGTCTGCGCCCACGATCACCCACTGCACGGCACCGGTCTTCATCAGGTGCGAGGCCGCCGAGTCGGCGATCAGGGTGGCATCGATACCGTCCTGCTGCAGCTCCCACACGGTCAGGCGTGCACCCTGCAGCCACGGCCGGGTCTCGCCGGCGAACACGCGCGCGATGCGGTGCTGGGCCATGCCGGCGCGAATGACGCCCAGCGCGGTACCGAAGCCGGCGGTGGCCAGCGAGCCGGTATTGCAGTGGGTCAGCACACCGCTGCCAGCCTCGATCAGGCCAGCGCCCAGTGCGCCCATGTGGCGGTTGGCCGCCAGGTCTTCCTCTGCGATCGCCTGCGCTTCGGACTCCAGCAACGCCTTCCAGTCGGCGCCGGCAGCGTTCAGGCAACGGCGCATCCGTGCCAGCGCCCAGGCCAGATTGACCGCAGTAGGGCGCGATGCGTTCAGGCGCTGCAGTGCCGGCTCCAGCTGCTGCAACGCGTGCGCACCGTCTGCGGCCTGCACCTCGCGCGCGGCCAACACCACGCCCCAGGCGGCGGCAATGCCGATTGCCGGCGCGCCACGCACGGTCAGTGCGTGGATGGCGCTGGCAACCTCGCCACTGTCATGGCAGACCACGTGCTCGACCACGAACGGCAGCTTGCGCTGGTCCAGCAGTTGCAAGGCATCGCCGGTCCACAGGATCGGGCGGATGTGGTCGTAACGGGCGTAGTCGATGTCGGAGGCAGTGTTCATGGGCCCATTGTAGGGCCACGCCCCGCGTGGTTGGAGCCTGCCCCGGCTCAATTCACCGAGAATTCGGCGCGGCAGCCGCCATCCACCCAGATCCCGTTGCGGTTCCAGCCCCAGGTGCTGCCTTCCTCGCAGGGCGTGCTGGACAGCTGCTCGGAGACCACAGCACCCACCGAGATGCTCGCGCCGCAGAAGCGGCGCTTCTTCGACTTCGATTCGCAGGTCAGGCGGCGCGGCACATCGACGAAGCGGCCATCCTCGTCGGCCACCTCGAAATCGCCCTGGCAGCCACGGCTGGTCCAGACTTCATTGCGCTTGTAGCCCCATCCCTGGCCTTCCCGGCACGGCAGCACCGACAACTGGCGAAGCAGGCGCACCGGCGCGCCATCCAGGCGTACCGGGCAACTCTGCGGACGGCCATTGGATTCGCAGCGCACCACGCGGCGCACCAGGCGCTTGCCTTCCGCTGCCGCAGGTGCCACACCCTGCGCACGGCGCGCACGGAACTCGGCGCGGCAGCCAAGGGTGACCCACACGCCGCTGCGGTCGGTGCCCCACTCGCTGCCGCGGATGCAGCTGTTGCTCGACAGCTGGCGCACCAGATCGACGCCGTTGGCCACATCGATGTCGCAGTGCACCCAGCCCATGTCGTGGGACTCGCAGGTCACCACTTCATCGTCGTAGCCCACCTGCTGGGCCGACGCCGGCGACGGCAGCCAGGCACCCCAGAGCGCGATGGAGTACACCGGTGCAGCGACAACCGCAAACCACTTGACCAAAGCCTTCCCCAGCAGGAATGGATGAACTGCATGCCAGTGTCCGGCATTGGCCGTGATAAAAGCATCATCCCGCTTGCCGACGCAAGCGCGCAGAACCCGCGTTTCGTTCAGCCTGGGATGTTCAGCAACACGCGGGCGTCACGCGTGGGCAAAGTCGTAGGCCAGCACATCGGCAATGCGTGGCGTGCGGTTCATCGCCATCAGCAGGCGATCGACACCCACCGCCACGCCGGCACAGGCCGGCAACGCTGGCAACGCCGCCAGCAGCGCCTCATCCAGTGGCGGCTGCACCTGCCCGCGTTCGTGGCGGCGCTGCTGGTCGCGCCGGAAGCGGGCGCGCTGCTCGTCGGCGTCGTTCAGTTCGTGATAGCCGTTGGCCAGCTCCACTGCACCCAGGTAGAGCTCGAAACGCTCGGCCAGCGGCGGCGTGCCGGCGCGGATGCGTGCCAGCGCGGCCTGGCTGGCTGGCCAGTCATGCACTACGGTCATCACCGCGTCGTCGAAATGCGGCTGGATACGATGGGTCATCAGCAGGTCGAGCCAGTCATCACGGGTCAATCCGACCGGGTCAATGTGCACCTCGCCCAACGCGGCACGCAGCGTGGACTCATCCGCCTCGAACGGATCCACGCCAAGGTGCTGCTGGAACAGCTCACGGTAACTCAGCACGTGCAGCGTTGCACGGCGTCCGACCAGGGCCAGCGCCTGTCCGATCAGCTCGGCGGTCTCCTGTACCAACCGATGGTGGTCCCAGCCGACCCGATACCACTCCAGCATGGTGAATTCGGGGTTGTGGCGGCCGCCGGCCTCACCGTTGCGGAATACCCGACCCAGCTCGTAGCAGTCGCCCACACCGGCCGCCAGCAGGCGCTTGAGCGGATACTCCGGCGAAGTGCGCAGCCAGCGACGACGGCCACCGGCATCGACATGGCCGGTGAAATCGGTGTGGAAGCTGTCGATGTTCGGCTCGGTGTTGCCTGCCACCGACAGGATCGGCGTTTCCACCTCCAGCACATCGCGCTCGGCGAAGAAGCGGCGCACCAGCGCATTGAGCTCGGCACGCTGCTGCAGCGCGCGCAGCAGGGCCTCGCTCACAGGATGCCCTCCGGGCGCGGATGGTCGAGCGGCAGGGTCAGCAGATCGCGCGTATCGTCGATGTAGCCGCTGGCCAGGTACAGGCGGCGTGCCAGTTCGTTGTGGTGGTTCACTTCCAGGCGAAGGCGACTGACGCCACGACCGCGAGCGCGCTGTTCGCAGATGGCCAGCGCCTGCTTGCCGCGGCCACGACCGCGCGCACGATGGCTCAGGTACAGCTCGTCCAGCAGCATGAAGTGGCCGCCCTGCTCCAGGCTGAAGCCCATCGCGATCACCGCATAGCCGACTACCTCGCCCACCTCGTCCATCCACAACAGCACTTCGCCATTGCGCGGATCGGCCAGCAGCGCGTCCACGCCGCGACGCACGCGCGCGTCATCGAAGTCGATCCTGTCTTCGGCGTAGAACTCGCGCATCAGCGCGATCAACAGCTCCTCGTCGGCACGGGTGGCCAGGCGGTAATCCAGCGGGGCGGTCTGCATCGGTGTTCCTTTGTGTTTCATGCCGGGCGCGGGGACACCCGGCGGGATCGTCACTCGTGTTCGGCCAGATAGGCCAGCAGGCGGTCTTCGTCCCACACCGGCACGCCCAGCGACTGCGCCTTGTCCAGCTTGGAACCCGCTTCGGTACCGGCGACCACGAAGCTGGTCTTCTTCGAGACGCTGCCGGAGACCTTTGCACCGAGGCCCTCCAGGCGCTCCTTGGCGGCATCGCGGGTGAGCTGGGCCAGGGTGCCGGTCAGCACCACGGTCTGCCCATCCAGCGGGCCGGCCACGATCTCGGCCAGCGCCGGTGCCTTGGCCAGGATCTGCTGCATCGCCTTCTCGGCTGCCAGCAGCATCGCGCCATGGCCCTCGCTGTCCAGCCACTGGGCCAGGCCACGCGCGGTGTCGTCCGGCAATCCTGCGTTGACGAACTGCCCATGCTCGGCGTCGAGCACCGCCTGGGCACCGGGCAACGCGGCCACCAGTCTCTCCGCGCGCAGGCGGGTGATGCCGGGAATCTCTGATTCGACCAACAGCTGCGCCAGGTCCAGCCCCTCGCGCAGCCTGGCGCTGGGCGCGTGCACATCGCTGATGCGGACCTGGCCGACCTGCAGCAGGTCATCGATGGCCTGCTGGTTGCCCTGCTGTTCGAAGAAGTGGCCGAGCGACCGCGCCACTTCGCCACCGATGTCCGGCACGCGCTTGAACAATGGCCACGGCAGGTGGCGGATCAGTTCCAGGTCACCGAACCACTGCGCCAGCGCCTTGGCCGTGCTTTCGCCCACGTGCTCGATGCCCAGCGCGAACAGCAGCCGTTCCAGCGTGGCGGCACGACTGGCGTCGATGGCCGCGATCAGGTTGTCGGCCCACTTGGTCGCGATCTTCTTCGTGTTCCATTCGAAGCGGGCCGGCTGCGCCAGCGCCTGCGCGCGCCAGCCCGGATCGTTGCCGTCCAGCCTGAGCACCGCATTGAGCACCGCGCCACTGCCTTCAGCCGGCAGGTGCAGCTTCAGTGCGGCGGCCAGCGCCGAGGGATCTTCAGCGTCCAGCACCAGCTTCAGGTGCAGCAGCTGGTCGCGACTGAGCCGGTACAGGTCGGCCACGCTCTTGACGATGCCAGCGTCGACCAGGGTTTCAATGTACTTGTCGCCCAGGCCGTCGATGTCCATCGCGCGGCGCGAAGCGAAATGGGCAATGGCTTCCTTGCGCTGCGCCGGGCAGGACAGCTCGCCCGAGCAGCGCCATGCGGCCGCCCCTTCCTCGCGCACGATCTCCGAGCCGCACACCGGGCAGCGCGTCGGCATCTGCCAGGGCGTGGTGCCCTGCGGGCGGCGATCGAGGATGACGCTGACCACTTCCGGGATCACGTCGCCGGCACGGCGCACGATCACGCTGTCGCCGACGCGCACGTCGAGGCGTGCGATCTGGTCGGCGTTGTGCAGCGTGGCGTTGGACACGATCACGCCGGCCACGGCCACCGGTGCCAGCCGCGCGACCGGTGTGGCCGCACCGGTGCGGCCGATCTGGATCTCGATCGCCTCCACCGTGGTGCTCTGTTCCTGTGCCGGGAACTTGTGCGCGATGGCCCAGCGCGGCGCACGCGAGACAAAGCCCATCGCCTGCTGGCCGGCACGGTCATCGAGCTTGTAGACGACGCCATCGATATCGAACGGCAGGCCGTCGCGGCGCTCGCCGATATCGCGGTAGTAGCCGAGCAGGCCGTCGGTGCCTTCCACCACCTTGCACAGCGCGCTGACCGGGAAACCCCAGGCGCCGAGCTGCGCCAGCGTGCCCGAATGGGTATCGGGCAGCTCGCCGCCCTGCACTTCACCGGTACCGTAGGCAAAGAAGCTCAACCTGCGCTGCGCACTGATCTTCGGGTCGAGCTGGCGCAGCGACCCGGCCGCCGCATTGCGCGGGTTGGCCAGCACCTTGCCGCCGTGCAGGCGCGCACGTTCGTTGTACGCCTCGAAATCGGCGCGCGCCATGTAGACTTCGCCGCGCACCTCCAGCACGTCCGGCCAGTCCTTGCCGTGCAGCCGCTTGGGAACATCGCCGATCTCGCGCAGGTTGGCGGTCACGTCCTCGCCGGTGCTGCCATCGCCGCGGGTCGCGCCGAGCACGAAATGACCATCCTCATAGCGCAGGCTGATCGCCAGGCCGTCCATCTTCGGCTCGGCCGAAAACTGCAGGCTGCGGCGGCCCAGGCGTTCATCGATGCGGCGCACGAAATCCGCCACTTCCTCATCGCTGAAGGCGTTGGACAGCGACAACATCGGCACCGCATGGCGGACTTCGGGGAAACGGCCGGAGGGACGCGCGCCGACCTGCTGGGTCGGACTGTCGGCCCGGGCCAGTTCCGGATGTTCGCGCTCCAGTGCTTCCAGCTCGCGCACCATCCGGTCGTAGTCGATGTCGGGGATCTCCGGGGAGTCCAGCTCATGGTAGGCGCGGTTGGCCTGGGCGATCTGCCGGCGGAGATCTTCGGCGCGTTCGGCGGGGCTGGAGCTCATCGGAATCCGGTGGTTCTGGGATGGCCGGGGATTCTACCGCGCCCGGCCGTCAGGCCCTGTAATGCCCCCCCTTCGCAGCGCCGAGCCATGCTCGACGGGCGCCCCCCTGCCCTGGTGGATGCCAACCATCTCCCCGCCCCGGCAGGTGCCCAACCTTGGTTGGCACACCTGCAGCCGACCATGGCTCGGCACTACAAAAAGCGGGCTTGCCGCCCACCGCAACCAGCGCTAGCGTGCGAAGGCTACTCCTCGGAATCCCACCCGTGACCCTGCCTGCTTCCCGTAGACGCTTCCTGCAACTGGCCGGTGCCGGCCTCGCCGTCGCTGGCAGCGGACTGCCGCGGCTTGGCCAGGCCCAACCCGCGGCTGCCGTCGCCCCGGCCCCTGCCGAAGGCGTGGTACTGCTGAACTTCAACGAGTGCCCCTACGGCCCCTCGCCGGCGGCCCAGCAGGCCGCGCGCGACAGTATCGCCAGTTGCGGCCGCTACCGCTTCGCCCTGGCCGCACAGGTGCGCGATGCCTTCATCGAGCAGGCACGTATTCCGGCCGACCACGTGCGCCTCTATCCCGGCTCAAGCGAGCCGTTGAACCGCGCCGCCACGCTGTGGACCGGGCCGCAGGCGGGATTGGTGGTGGCCGACCCGACCTTCGAGACCCTGGGCGAGGTCGCCGCTGCTCGCGGCGCCCATGTGCAGAAGGTGCCGCTGCGCGACGACGGCGCGCATGACCTGCGTGCGATGGTCGCCGCCGCGCAAGCGCGCCCGACCGGGCTGGTGTATGTGTGCAATCCGAACAACCCGACCGGTTCGATCAGCCCACCGGATGAGCTCGCCTGGCTGCTGGCGCACAAGCCCGCATCGACCCGCGTGCTGGTCGACGAAGCCTACCTGCAGTACAGCGAGCAGCCGAGCCTGATCGCGCAGGTAGCGCAGCGCGATGACCTGATCGTGCTGCGCACGTTCTCCAAGCTGTACGGCATGGCCGGCCTGCGCCTGGGCGTGGCGGCCGCACATCCCGACCGCCTGCGCGAACTGGCCAGCCTGGGCGACAACCCACTGCCCGTGCCAGCACTGGCCGCAGCACTGGCCAGCCTGCAGGATCCCCAGTTGATCGCGCAGCGGCGGCTGCAGAATGCCCAGGTGCGGCAGACCACCATCGCGTGGCTGGGCAAGCGTGGTTTCAGCTGCGTCCCGTCGGAAGCGAACTGCTTCGTGGTGGATGTGCAGCGCGACGGTGCCGCCTTTGCCAAGGCGATGGCAGACAACGGCGTGATCATTGGCCGCATCTGGCCGATCTGGCCACAGCGCGTGCGCGTGACCGTCGGCACCGAAGACGAGATGGCCGCATTCCGCCGTGCGTTCGCCAAGGTGGCCGGCGTACCGGCCTGACCCCGTTGGTGGGGGCGAACTTGGTTCGCCCCATCCACGCATGGCGTGGATCTGCTGTTGTGGATGCCGACCGTTGGTCGGGGTGGATGCCGACCGTTGGTCGGGGTGGATGCCGACCGTTGGTCGGGGTGGGTGCCGACCGTTGGTCGGCACGCCATGGCGCTCACCAGCGCGGGGTCTTGGTCAGCGGCGGTGCCTGGTGCTGGCGGTCGTAGGCACGCAGCTCGTCGCGGATGTGCGCGATGCGCTGGCGGCCCAGGGCATTGCGGCTGTCATCCAGCACCACGCCATCGAGCAGCTCGGCCATGCGCTGCACGGTCGGCAGCATCTTCTCCCAGGCATCAAGCGCGGTCAGCGGCGCCGGCAGGGTCAGGAAGAAGGCGATGGCCGGGGTTTCCATGGCACGGATGTTGGCCATGTCGAAGCTGCCCGGCTTCATGATGCTGGCCATCGAGAAGATCGGGCCGCGCTCGGGGTGGCCTTCCACCAGGCGGTGGAACACGTTCATGTGGCCGAATACCAGGCCGGTCTTCTCCGCCGCCACCACGATGTCTTCGCCGCGCAGCTGCTCGCCGGCACGGGCGGCCACGAACAGCGAGACGATCTTGTCGAAATCCTGGGTGGCGCGCTTGCCGAGGTCGTTGGCCGCGCCCGGATCGGTGTCGGCCAGGCCAAGTTCGGCCTGCTCGCCTTCGCCGCCCATGCCCGGTTCGACGCGGCCCTCGGCCACCACGACGCCGTCCTCGCCCAGGACCGGTTCGCGGCGCTCGCCACTGGTCGGTTCCGCGTTTTCCACGCGGCGCCCCTGGGGCTTTTTCTTCGGACGGCCAAACAGGAAGATCGCGGCGATCAACAGCAGGCCGGCGGCCAGGATGCCGATGCGCAACAGTGCCGTGTCGGACATTCGATAGGTTCTCCGGCTAGTTCATTCAGGTAACTAGGATGGCACGTCAGGCCGCGCCCGCCAATCGCGCGGCTTCTTCCAGGTCCACGCTGACCAGGCGGCTGACGCCCGGCTCACGCATGGTCACGCCCGACAGCTGGTGCGCGGCCTCCATCGTCGCCTTGTTGTGGCTGACGAACAGGAACTGCACCTTCTCGCTCATTTCCTTGACCATGTTGGCCAGGCGGCCGACGTTGGCTTCGTCCAGCGGCGCGTCCACCTCGTCCAGCAGGCAGAACGGGGCGGGATTCAACTGGAAGATGGCGAACACCAGCGCCACCGCGGTCATCGCTTTCTCGCCGCCGGACAGCAGCGAGATGCTCGACACGCGCTTGCCCGGCGGGCGCGCCATGATGGTCACGCCCGTGTCGAGCAGGTCTTCACCCGTCAGTTCCAGGTAGGCGTGGCCGCCACCGAACAGGCGCGGATACAGGGCCTGGACGCCGGCGTTGACGCGGTCGAAGGTGTCCTTGAAGCGCCCGCGGGTCTCGCGATCGATCTTGCGGATGGCATCCTCAAGTGTTTCCAGCGCCGTGGTCAGGTCGGCGTGCTGCGAATCCAGGTAGTCCGAACGCTGCGAAGCCTCCCCGTACTCGTGGATGGCGGCCAGGTTGACCGGCTCCAGCCGGCGCATGCGTGCGTCGATCTGGTGCACGGCCTGCTCCCAGTCGCCCAGGCGGGCGTCCTCGGGTAGTGCATTGAGCACGTCCTGCAGCACGAAGCCGGCCTTTTCCACCGCCGCCTGCAGGGTGTCGGCGCTGAGCACCAAGGCCTGCTGGTCGAGCTTGCGCTGCGAAATGCGCTCGCGCTGGGCCAACGCCTGCTCGTCGCGCTGGTGGCGGGTCTGCTCGTAGTTGCGCAGCTCGGCGTCGATGCCGTCCAGCAGCGTTCGCGCCTCGGTCAGCACACGGTCGGCCCGCACGCGCTCTTCCAGCGCGTTCTGGTGTTCGGCCTGCAGCGATTCGACCGGCGAATCCCCTTCGTCCAGCTGCGAGTGCAGCTCGCCCAGCCGCGCGTCCAGCTGCCCGCGCTGGGTGCCCATGCGTTCCAGCGCCTGGCTCAACGAGTCCAGCTGCGCGCGCTGCGATTCCAGGGTCAAGGCCAGCGAATGCGCGCGCTCGCGTACCGCGCGGGCGGCATCGCGGGCCAGGTCGCGGGCCTCGGTCAACTGCCGACGTTCGCCCTCCAGCCGCTGCCGGGTCGATTCCAGGTCGCCCATGCTGCTGACCGCACTCTCCAGCCGCGAGCGCGCTTCACGCGCCTGCTCGTTGTTGGCTTCCAGCGTTTCCTGCAACTGCTTCAGCTCGCCCTCGATGCGGTCGATGCGGGTGCGTGCCGCTTCCACCTTGCCCTGCTGGCCCTGCAGCTGGCCGGCCAGCTCGGACACCGCGCGGTGGGCCTGGTAGAGCGCGCGCTGCGCATCCTCGCGCTGCTGCTCGGCCGCCTGCAGCTGCTCACGGAAACCGCTCAGCTGCTCTTCCAGCTCGGCCTCGCGGTCCTGCAGCTGCTCGATCTGCTCACGCAGTTTGTTGATCTCACGCTCGCGCAGCAGCGCACCCTGCTCGGCGGCACCGGAGCGCGACACGCGCAGCCAGCCCTGGCCCAGCCGCTCGCCGCCCTGGGTGATGATCGAATCGCCTTCCGGCAGGCTGGCCTGCAGGGCCTTCGCCTCGGACAGGTCCTTCGCACCATGCAGATGGGCCAGCAGCCGACGGATCGCCGCCGGGCCGCGCACGCGTGCCGCCAGCGAGGTCGGCGCCACCTTCAGTTCAGCAGCATCGTCGGCGACCAGCGCAATGTGGCCTTCGCCAAGTTCGCCCAGCGCGCCGACCAGGCTGGCCGGGTCATCGACCAGCACGCCTTCGATCAGCTGGCCCAGCGCACTTTCCACCGCGTTTTCCCAGCCGGCATCCACGTCCAGGCGTTCGCCGACGCGCGCCGCCGAATCCAGCCCGCGCGCCTTCAGCCAGGCCACGGCTGCACCCTGCTCCTGGCCCAGCGCGGCCTGCTGCAGGGTTTCCAGCGAGGCCAGGCGACCGCGCAGGCCGTTGGCCTGCTTGCGCAGTTCAGCCAGTTCGTTCTGGCCATTGCGCTGCTGTTCCTGCACTGCCGTCACGCCCTGCTTGCGCAGCTCGACGTCTTCACTCAATTCATCCAGTGCGGCCTTCTGCGTGTCGTGCTGCAGGTGCAGCTGCTCGAAGGCTTCTTCCAGCGCGTCCACGTCCAGGCCTGCGCGTTCGGCGGCCAGGGCCTCGCGACGCCGGTCGGCGTCGAGGATCTGCTTGTCCAGGTAGTCCACGCGCGTGCGCTCGACATCGCCGGCGCGCGAGGCTTCCGAACTCTGCGAGGTGTGCTGTTCCCAGCGCTGCTGCCAGCTGGCCAGCCGCTCTTCAGCCTCACGCAGGCTTTCCTGCTTGATCTCGTTTTCTTCCTGCAGTGCTTCCAGCTGCGGAGTGGCGGCCTCCACCGCCTCGCGCAGCACCCTCAGTTTGGCCTCGTCGCCGCTGATGTGCTGGCCCAGTTCAGCCAGCGCCTGCTGGGTTTCATCGCGCGCCTTGTGCAGGCGCTGCGACAGCTCGCGCTGGTGCTGGATCTGCTGTTCCAGGCGCGCCAGCGTACTGCCGACCTGGTAGACCGCGGCCTGCGCGGTGTTGAGCGCGTCGGCGGCCTCTTCGCGCCGCGCGCGCGAGGTCTCGATGCGCGCCTCGGCATCACGCTGGTCGGCGATCAGCTGCTGCAGCCTGGTCTCTTCCTGCGACAGGCCTTCGCGCAGCTTCGACAGGCGTCCGTCGAGGCCGCGGAATTCCAGCGCCTTCCACTCGGCGTCCTTGACCCGGCGCTCTTCCTGCAGGGCCTGGTACTGCTCGGCCTGCTTGGCCTGGCGCTTGAGGTGCTCCAGCTGCTTGCTGATCTCGTCGCGCAGGTCGCCCAGCCGGTCCAGGTTCTCGCGGGTGTGGCGGATGCGGGTCTCGGTCTCCTTGCGGCGCTCCTTGTACTTGGAGATGCCGGCTGCCTCTTCCAGGTACACACGCAGGTCTTCCGGGCGCGCCTCGATGATCTGGCTGATCATGCCCTGCTCGATGATCGAGTAGCTGCGCGGGCCCAGGCCGGTGCCGAGGAACAGGTCGGTGATGTCGCGGCGGCGGCACTTGGTGCCGTTGAGGTAGTAGTTGCTGGTACCGTCGCGGCTGACCGTGCGCTTGACCGAGATTTCGTTGAACGCGGCGTACTCGCCGGAGATCGTGTGGTCGGAGTTGTCGAAGATCAGCTCGACCGTGGCCTGCGACACCGGCTTGCGGGCATTGGAACCGGAAAAGATCACGTCGGTCAGCGAGTCGCCGCGCAGGCGGCTGGCCGAGCTCTCGCCCATGACCCAGCGCACGGCGTCGATGATGTTCGACTTGCCGCAGCCATTGGGGCCCACCACGCCGGTCATGTTGGTCGGCAGGTGCAGGGTGGTCGGATCGACGAACGACTTGAAGCCGGACAGCTTGATCGTGGAAAGACGCATAGGGGTTCCGGACTGGGGCCGGCAAGCGGCCTGCGTTTACCCTCCAAGTCATTGATCCTGTTGGGATCGATGCCCGTGGAACGGGTGGGACGCCCTGAGTATACCGATGTGGCCGGCACGTAGGATCAACTGCCAATGGCCGCGAAGTACAAATTACTGAAGCTAGCCGGAAATCGGCGGGTCAGATGTTGGCGCGACGCTTAGGCACCCTCCCCTTCTGCTACAAGCATCCTTACTAACAACTGCTCTCCGACCAAAGCAGGAGCGGACATCATATTTTGACCGGCCATGTAGCAAAGAGTCGCTTTTGCCTCATTACGATCCCGTGCATTTTCAGTCAAATAGTAAAGCCCGCAATGAGGAAGACCTTCCCCCCTATACTGAACCAATGGCGAATCAAAGTTAACCTCCTCAAGAACCTGCTCAATACTCAGAAGAGAAATTCCGCCATTCAACGGCCTCAACTTTCCTGACGCCCCCCCGCGCATCCGCTTATGAATAATCTCGTACGCAGATCGATACTTAGCGAGAGCCCCATCTCCCTCCACAAGAAAGTGGGAGACATAAGTTTCTGGGTGCTCGCCTTGACGCAGATCAAAGGCCTCACCAGCCACTCGACCGTCTTTGATCCAATCCAGCTTGAAGTAGCGAGAGGCGTCCCCCTCTAGAAGAGCATGGCCCGCAACATCCATATTAGTCATAGCATCCTCAGAACTCGTTCAAATTCTTCGAAATCACCAAAATCTCGAAACTTGGCGGTTCCTGTTATCTTAAGAATTTTCCGATTCTTCCCCACGTAGGAAAAATTGACGTGCCCAGAATGACCAACATGCACGCTCATAATTCGCCCACCGCCAGCCCCCAAATCTACACTGAAGCAACCATCGCTGGCATCGACATGGAAATTTGGCTCGCGACCAGCCAGAACAGGTATTAAAAGAAACAATCGCTTTCCGGACTCTTCCGAAATAGAAGGCGCCCCCAAAGCCGATAACCGGAATTCATCATACGATCTAACGGCAGATTCAATTTTATGAAACATCGAGCTCCAAAAATCAAAGCTGCCCGACGATCTCAGCGATCTAATTTCTTCCCGAACTGCAGATAATCGAGAGAAATCAAACGACATCCCTTCAACAAAATCTACCCACTCAGCATAACTAGCACAATGCGCTGCATCGAGCGCATCAGCATATGGCCCCCTTCGCGCCACAACATTATTCATTTTCAAATAAACAGCGGAAACCTGACTCTTCTTAAAATCCGCCTTAAAAAAGTGACTCTGCGCAACTGAAAATTTATCACCAATCCCTGAGCGCGATGTAAAGCCGCCAGTAGGGGGAGATAGTTCTTTCTTAAGATTGTTCGACATCGCTCTCAAGAGCCTTTGTCAACGCGTTCGCGAGCTGCGACGCCTTAGATTTCGGAAGCGCAATCGACTCAATAATTGTCGTCACCCCATCAAAAGAGTCTATGAACTCTATGACAATAAAATCCTCCTCAACTTGCCCAATTGCGAAGCCCATAGGGAGTATAGAAGGCTTTAACTTCACAAGAGTGCCTTCGTTATCTGGATTGCTTTTTTTTGTCTTTGCCATAGTAGAAATTTTCCGAAGTGAAAGAAGTGTCACTATGGCACGCCCACATGTCAATGACACAACGCCCATTTCTTCAATGAAAAACGGGCACCCTTGCGGGCGCCCGTTCTGCGGTGATGCCAGGCCTTGCGGCGTGGGATCAGGCTTCGGCGACGACGACGACCTTGACGGTGGTCTCGACGTCGGCGTGCAGGTGGATCAGCACGTCGTACTCGCCGATGTTGCGGAAGGCGCCTTCGCCCAGGATGACTTCGCTCTTGCTGACCGGCAGGCCGGCAGCGGTGAAGGCATCGGCGATTTCACGGGCGCCGACCGAGCCGTACAGCTTGCCTTCGGTCGAAGCGTTGGCCGGGATGGTCACGCTCGCGCCGTCCAGCTTGGCCTTGCGGGCGTCAGCTTCGGCGTGGATGGCCTGGGCCTTGGCTTCGTATTCGGCGCGCTTGGCTTCGAACTCGGCCTTGTTGCTCTCGGTGGCCGGCACGGCCTTGCCCTGCGGCACGAGGAAGTTACGGCCGTAGCCCGGCTTCACGTCGACCAGGTCGCCCAGGTTGCCGAGGTTGGTGACTTTCTGCAGGAGGATCAGCTGCATGGTATTGCTCCAGATGAGTTATTCGTTAGCGAGGCGATGCCCCGCAACAAAGGCTGTCCGAATAGCTGGCACAGCGGGGGCGGCACCGGGCCGCCCCACCGGCATCAGACGTCGTGGTTGTCGGTGTACGGGATCAGGGCCAGGAAGCGAGCGCGCTTGACGGCGGTCGCCAGCTGGCGCTGGTACTTCGACTTGGTACCGGTGACGCGGCTCGGCACGATCTTGCCGTTCTCGGTCAGGTACTGGCGCAGGGTGTTGAGATCCTTGTAGTCGATCTCCTTCACACCTTCAGCCGTGAACTTGCAGAACTTGCGGCGACGGAAGAACTTGGACATGGGAAGGCTCCTTAGGCGGCGGAAGCGGCGTCGTCGCCGGCTTCGTTGTCAGCGGTGGTGGTGGACTCGCCTTCTTCGTCGTCACGACGACGGCGCTCACCGCGCTCCGGCTTGTCACCCTTCTCGTCCTTGCTCTTCATGATCAGCGACTGCTCGGTGTCAGCCTCGTCACGCTTGATGACCAGGTTGCGCAGCACGGCGTCGTTGAAGCGGAAGCTCTCGGTCAGTTCGTTCAGAACGGCCTGGTCGGCTTCGATGTTCATCAGCACGTAGTGGGCCTTCACCAGGTTCTGGATCGGGTACGCCAGCTGGCGGCGGCCCCAGTCTTCCAGGCGGTGGATGGTGCCGTTGCCGTTCTCGACCAGCGACTTGTAGCGCTCGATCATGGCCGGGACCTGCTCGCTCTGGTCCGGGTGGACCATGAACACGATTTCGTAATGACGACTCATGTTTTTTCTACCTTTCGGATGTGGCCTTTCGGCCGGACAGCCCCCCGCCGTTGAGACCGCGGTGGGGCAAGGATTCCCGCCAGGAAGGCAGGAAGCCGCGCATTATGGCGCAGATGGGGATGGCGGGCAACCGGGGGCACCCGACCTTCTGAACCGGGGTGCCCTGCCCCGGTGCCGATCAAGGTCGGCACCCACCAGGCGGGTAGCGCCGGGCCATGTCCGGCGGGCGCCAAAGCCGCGCGTCAGGCCTTGTCGGCGTCGGTGGTGAAGCTTTCGCCGCAGCCGCACTCGGCGGTGGCGTTCGGGTTGCTGAACGTGAAGGTCTCGCTCAGGCCATGCTTGCCGAAGTCGATCACGGTGCCGTCCACCAGCGCCAGGCTCTTGGCGTCGACATAGATCTTCACGCCGTCCTGGTCGAACACGGTATCGCCCTCGCGCTCGTCGCGGGCCAGGTCGGTCACGTGGCCCCAACCGGAGCAGCCGGTCCTGGTCACGCCGAAACGCAGGCCCAGCGCGCCGGGGGTCTGGGCGACAAAGCGCTGCACGCGCTCGAAGGCAATGGGGGTCAGGCTGACGGCCATGGGGCTACTCCAGAGGTACGGGAACATTATAAGGAGCCGTTGCCGCGAAAAATGCCTCGCAAGCAGAACGCTGCAACCGGTAAACTCCCGTGTTCACAGATCGAGTCGATCAGCAGAGGATTCAAGTCATGACGGTGGTCAGCGTTGAACATGCGCTTGCCGGGAAGATCCCGGAAGGCGGCGAAGTCACGGTACGCGGATGGGTGCGCACGGTGCGCGGTTCAGCGAATCTGGCCTTCGTGAATGTGAGCGACGGCTCCTGCTTCGCCCCGATCCAGATCGTGGCCAACGACACCCTGGCCAACTTCGACGAGATCAAGCGCCTGACCAGCGGCTGCTCGGTCATCGGCACCGGCACCCTGGTGAAGTCGCAGGGCAAGGGCCAGTCGTTCGAGATCCAGGCCAGCGCACTGGACGTGGTCGGCTGGGTCGAAGACCCACTCACCTACCCGATCCAGCCCAAGCCGATGTCGCCGGAGTTCCTGCGCGAAGTGGCGCACCTGCGCCCGCGCACCAACCTGTTCGGCGCAGTCACCCGCATCCGCAACTGCCTGGCCCAGGCCGTGCACCGCTTCTTCCACGAGAACGGCTTCAACTGGATCAGCACCCCGATCATCACCACCTCCGATGCCGAAGGCGCCGGCCAGATGTTCCGCGTGTCCACCCTGGACATGGTGAACCTGCCGCGTGACGAGAAGGGCGCGATCGACTTCAGCCGCGACTTCTTCGGCAAGGAAACGTTCCTGACCGTGTCCGGCCAGCTGAACGTCGAGGCGTACTGCCTGGCGCTGAGCAAGGTCTACACCTTCGGCCCGACCTTCCGCGCCGAGAACAGCCACACCACCCGCCATCTGGCGGAGTTCTGGATGATCGAGCCGGAAATCGCCTTCGCCGACCTGGCCGAAGACGCACGCCTGGCCGAAGAGTTCCTGAAGTACCTGTTCCGCGCCGTGCTGAACGAGCGCAGCGACGACCTGGCCTTCATCGCCGAGCGCGTGGACAAGAACGCGATCACCAAGCTGGAAGATTTCATCAACGCACCGTTCGAGCGCATCGACTACACCGATGCGGTCAGCCTGCTGCAGAAGTCCGGCAGGAAGTTCGACTTCCCGGTGGAATGGGGCCTGGACCTGCAGACCGAGCACGAGCGCTGGCTGACCGAGGAGCATGTCGGCCGTCCGGTGGTGGTGACCAACTATCCGGAGCACATCAAGGCCTTCTACATGCGCCTGAACGACGACGGCAAGACCGTTGCCGCGATGGACGTGCTGGCCCCGGGCATCGGCGAGATCATCGGTGGCAGCCAGCGTGAGGAGCGCCTCGACGTGCTGGACGCGCGCATGGCCCAGTTCGGCCTGGATCGTGAGCACTACAGCTGGTACCGCGACTTCCGCCGCTATGGCTCGGTGCCTCACGCCGGCTTCGGCCTGGGCTTCGAACGCCTGGTGGTATACGTCTGCGGGCTGTCCAACATCCGCGATGCGATCCCCTACCCGCGCGCCCCGGGCAGCGCGGACTTCTAAGCCCCACACGTCCACGGAGGTACGGCTCCCATGACCCTGTTCTTCGCCCTGTGTTTCGTCGGCGTTGCAGTGGCCGGGTTCAGTGCCTTCGTGATCTTCTGGCCGCTGACCCTGGTGCACGTTCGCGACCGCCATCCGGCGCTCGCCGAGCGCTTCGGCAGCGGCGCCTTCCTCAAGCCCGATGCCCTGGCCTGGCTGTTGCGCCGCGACTATCGCCAGCAGCCGGACCGCTCGCTGTCCGGGCTGGCGACGCCGGCCTGGGTATCGCTGCTGACCCTGCTGGCCGGACTGGGCATGGCCGCCCTGCTCTGGCTGGCCTCGCTCTGGTAACCCCCATGAATGACATTTCCGCCTCGCGCGACAGCTGGTGGCTGGCCAGCCTCGGCAACACCCTGATCTGGGCGCGCCTGCGCGTTCGCCCGGCCGGCACCGCCGAAGTGCTCGACAGCGACGGCAACACGCTGAGCTATGACAGCGAAGACACCGCCCGCTCGCAGCTGTTCGACGCCGAATTCGTCGAATATGACGGTCTGGACGAGGAAGACGCGCTGGTGCGCGGCTTCAGCCTGCACGAAGTGCAGCCGCCGCAGGCCGACAACGACGAAGGCCTGCGCGGCCGCATGATCCAGTCGCTGGGCGCGCGCGCCTGATCCAGGCATGTTCACTCCACGCGCCTTCGCCGAGACCGACCTGCTCTGGCTGGACCGCCTGCTGGCGCGTGATCCATTCGTCACTGTGCTCACCCCCGGCAGCGATGGCCTGCCGGAGCTGACCCGGATGCCGGTGCTGTACCGGCGCGAGGGCGAGCGCATCGAGCTGCGCGGGCACTGGGCCCGCGCCAACCCGCAGTCGCGCCACGGCGGTGCGGCCAAGGTGCTGGTCGACGGACCACACGGCTACGTCTCGGCCAGCTGGTATCCGGACAAGGAGCCTGCCGCACGGGTGCCGACCTGGAACTACGCCGCCGCCGAGCTGCGTGGCCAGTTGCACACCTTCGACGACACCGATGCGCTGGCCGGGCTGGTCGGCGCGATCAGCGACCACTTCGAAGCCAGCGTCGGCCAGGCCTGGCAGTTCGATGCCACGCGTGCCGAACATGGCCCGGAACTGCGTGCCATCGTCGGCTTCCGTTTCCAGGTCGAACACGTGCAGCTGAAGCTGAAGCTGAGCCAGAACCATCCCGACGCCAACCAGCGCGCCGTGATCGCCGAACTGGAACAGCTGGGCACCCCTTCCTCCACCGAGTTGGCGCAGTGGATGCGCTGGCACCGCGAACAGGCCGCCCGCAGCGGCTGAACACCCCCGATTCCCGCGACGTCGCAGCTGGATGGCTGCGGTGCGCCCCACCCGACGCCAGGGACCGAACATGAAAGACATCCACAAGCTGCTGCAGAACAACCGCGACTGGGCCGACCGCATCGAGAAGGAGGACCCCGACTTCTTCCACCAGCTGGCCAAGCAGCAGCATCCCGAGTACCTGTGGATCGGCTGCTCCGATTCGCGCGTGCCGGCCAACCAGATCATCGGCATGGCGCCGGGCGAAGTGTTCGTGCACCGCAACGTCGCCAACGTGGTCGCCCACACCGACCTTAACTGCCTGAGCGTGGTGCAGTACGCGGTGGATCAACTGAAGGTCAAGCACATCCTGATCGTCGGCCACTACGGCTGCGGCGGCGTGCATGCCTGCCTGCACAACACCCGCGTCGGCCTGGCCGACAACTGGCTGCGCCATGTCGGTGACGTGGTGCAGAAGCACCAGGGCATCCTCGACGCCATCGAAGACGACGAACTCAAGCACGCCCGGCTGTGCGAGCTGAACGTGATCGAGCAGGTCGCCAACCTCTGCCGCTCGACCATCGTGCTGGATGCCTGGGCCCGCGGCCAGAAGCTGATGGTGCACGGCTGGGTCTACAGCCTGAAAGACGGACGCGTGCGTGAAATGGGCATCGACGTCGGTTCGCTGGAAGAGCTGCAGCCAGCGTATGAAAAAGCGCTGTCCTTCGTGCCGCGCAAGGGCCGTCGCGACTGATCCCCACACGGATGACCACCATGCTCGCTCCACCGATCAACCTGCACGCCTGGATCGAAGAGAACCGCCACCTGCTGAAGCCGCCGGTGGGCAACAAGATGATCGACAACGGCGATTTCATCGTGATGGTGGTCGGCGGGCCGAACTCGCGTACCGACTACCACTACGACGAAGGCCCCGAGTGGTTCTACCAGCTAGAAGGCGAGATGGTGCTGAAGGTGCAGGAGGACGGCGCGGTACGCGACATTCCGATCCGCGCCGGCGAGATCTTCCTGTTGCCGGCGAAGGTGCCGCACTCGCCGCGGCGCCCGCCCGGGGGCATCGGCCTGGTGGTCGAGCGCAAGCGGCTGCCGCATGAGATGGACGGCGTGATCTGGCACTGCGAGCGCTGCAACCACAAGCTGCACGAAGAGTACTTCCCGCTGCAGAACATCGAAACCGACCTGCCCAAGGTGTTTGCGCGCTACCACGCCAGCCTGGAACTGCGTACCTGCAGCCAGTGCGGGCACGTGGATCCGCTGCCGGTGCCGGCGGCGGGCTGACCACCTGCTTCTGTAGAGCCGAGCCCATGCTCGGCAGTGGGCCCACGTAGCCGAGCATGGGCTCGGCTCTACAGGTTCGGCGGCAGGCACGCATCCCCGCCACCGGCTACGCCGTGCCAGGCGCTACACTGGCGGTCCCGTTGCAGCCTGTTGCCCGACCATGTCCGACCTGCTCAGCCGCACCCACGCCATCGCCCTGGACGCCGCCGATCCGCTGCGCCCGCTGCGTGGCGAATTCCTGATTCCGCGCCATGGAGGCGGCGAGCAGACCTACTTCGTCGGCAACTCGCTGGGCCTGCAGCCGCGCGGTGCGCAGGCAGCGGTGCAGGAAGTGATGAAACAATGGGGCGAACTGGCGGTGGAAGGCCACTTCACCGGCCCGACGCAGTGGCTGTCCTACCACCGCCTGGTGAGCGCGCAGCTGGCCCGAGTGGTCGGCGCACTGCCCAGCGAGGTGGTAGCGATGAACACGCTGAGCGTGAACCTGCACCTGATGATGGTCAGCTTCTACCGGCCGACCACGCAGCGCCCGGTGATCCTGATGGAAGCCGGCGCATTCCCGACCGACCGCCACGCGGTGGAAGCTCAGATCCGCTTCCATGGTTTCGACCCGGCCGAGTGTCTGGTGGAAGTGCAGCCGGACGAAGCCAACGGCACGATTTCGCTGGCCGCGATCGAACGCGCCATCGCCGAGCACGGCCCGCGCCTGGCGCTGGTGCTGTGGCCCGGCGTGCAGTACCGCACCGGCCAGGCCTTCGACCTCGATGCGATCACCCGCGCCGCACGCCTGCAGGGCGCACGCATCGGCTTCGACCTGGCGCACTCGGTTGGCAACCTGCCGCTGCGCCTGCATGAGGTGGCGCCCGATTTCGCCGTGTGGTGCCACTACAAATACCTCAACAGCGGCCCGGGCGCGGTGGCCGGCGCGTTCGTGCACGAGCGCCACCATCGCGACACCACCCTGCCGCGCTTTGCCGGCTGGTGGGGCCATGAGGAATCGACCCGCTTCCAGATGGCACCCCAGTTCACCCCCGCCATCGGTGCCGAAGGCTGGCAGTTGAGCAATCCGCCGATCCTCGGCCTGGCACCACTGCGTGCCTCGCTGGACCTGTTCGAGCGTGCCGGCATGGAGGCGCTGCGCAGCAAATCGCTGGCGCTGACCGGCCTGCTCGAAGCACTGGTCCGCGCACGCCTGCCGCAGGTGCTGGACATCATTACCCCGGCCGATCCGCAGCGCCGCGGCTGCCAGTTGTCGCTGCGCGTGATCGGTGGCCGCGAGCGTGGCCGTGCACTGTTCGAGCACCTGCGCGGCATCGGCGTGCTCGGCGACTGGCGCGAGCCTGACGTGATCCGCATCTCGCCCACCCCGCTCTACAACCGCTACCTGGACGTGCACCATTTCGTCGAGGAAGTGGAAGCCTGGGCCGGCCTGTAAGCCGACCCCTCCCCTGCTGCTGGACAGTTCGTTGATCGCACACGCCTCCCGCTCGTTGAGCATTATCGGTGCCGGCCTTGCCGGGTCCCTGCTGGCCATCCTGCTGTCACGGCAAGGCTGGCGCATCACCCTGTACGAACGCCGTGGCGATCCCCGCATTGCCGACTACGAGAGCGGTCGTTCGATCAACCTGGCGTTGGCCGAGCGCGGGCGCAATGCACTGCGCCAGGCCGGCGTGGAAGACGAGGTGATGGCGCGCGCGGTGATGATGCGCGGGCGCATGGTGCATCCACGCGACGGCGAACCGCAGCTGCAGCGCTATGGCCGCGACGACAGCGAGGTGATCTGGTCGATCCATCGCAGCGATCTGAACACCACGCTGCTGGAACTGGCCGAACAGGCCGGTGCCACCGTGCACTTCCATCGCCGCCTGCATACCGTGGATTTCGATGCGGGCTACGCGCGTTTCATCGATGACCGTGACGACAGCCCGCACGACATCCGCTTTGACACCCTGATCGGTGCCGACGGCGCGGGCTCGGCACTGCGCGCGGCGATGAACCGTCGTGCGCCGCTGGGCGAGGACATCGCCTTCCTTGACCATTCGTACAAGGAACTGGAGATCCCGCCGGCCGCCGACGGCGGCTTCCGCATCGAGCGCAATGCGCTGCACATCTGGCCGCGCGGCCACTACATGTGCATCGCGTTGCCCAACCACGAAGGCACTTTCACGGTCACCCTGTTCCTGCCCAACCAGGGCGATCCCAGCTTTGCCACGGTCAACACCGGTGCGCAGGCCGAGGCGCTGTTCGCGCGCGAGTTCGCCGACACCCTGCCGCTGATTCCCAACCTGCGCAAGGACTGGGAACAACACCCGCCGGGCCTGCTCGGCACGCTCACCCTGGAACGCTGGCATCAGCAGGGCCGTGCCGTGCTGATCGGTGACGCCGCGCATGCGATGGTGCCGTTCCACGGCCAGGGCATGAACTGCGCATTCGAGGACTGCGTTGCACTGGCCCGCCAGCTGATGGAGGCCGATGACCTGGAAAGCGCGTTCGCCGCGTTCGAAGCCGAGCGCAAACCGAATGCACGTGCCATCCAGCAGATGGCGCTTGAGAACTACCTGGAGATGCGCGACCGCGTGGCCGACCCTGCATTCCTGCTGCAACGCGAGCTGGAGCAGGAACTGCAGCGGCGCTGGCCGACCCGCTTCGTGCCGCATTACACGATGGTCACCTTCCTGCACACGCCCTACGCCGAGGCGCTGCGCCGCACCGAACTGCAGCGCGACCTGCTGGTTGCAGCCACCGCCGGTCACGATTCACTGGACAACATCGACTGGGCCGCACTGGAAGCGCAGGTCCACGCGCAGTTGCCGGTCCTGGAGGGCGCGCACTGATGGCAGACAGCTTCCTGTTCTACGACCTGGAAACCTTCGGCCAGGACCCGCGGCGCACGCGCATCTCGCAGTTCGCCGCGATCCGCACCGATGCCGACCTCAACGAGATCGACACGCCGGTCAGCTTCTTCGTGCGCCCGGCAGACGACCTGCTGCCCTCGCCGATGGCCACCCTGGTCACCGGCATCACCCCGCAGCAGGCCCTGGCCGAGGGCATCAGCGAGGCCGAAGCCTTCGACCGCATCAACGAGCAGCTGTCGCGCCCCGGCACCTGCGCACTTGGCTACAACACCCTGCGCTTCGACGATGAGTTCGTCCGCTACGGGTTGTTCCGCAACTTCCACGATCCCTACGAGCGCGAGTGGCGCAATGGCAATTCGCGCTGGGACCTGCTGGACATGCTGCGGCTGATGCGCGCGATGCGCCCGGACGGCATCCGGTGGCCGCTGCGCGAAGACGGCGCCACCTCGTTCAAGCTCGAGCACCTGGCCGAGGCCAACAACGTGCGCGAAGGCGATGCGCACGAAGCGCTGTCAGACGTGCGCGCCACCATCGGCATGGCTCGGCTGTTCAAGCAGTCGCAGCCGCGCCTGTGGGAGTACGCACTGAAGCTGCGCGACAAGCGCTTCGTCGGCGGCCTGCTGGACGTGGCCGCGATGAAGCCGGTCCTGCACATTTCCATGCGCTACCCTGCCAGCCGCCTTTGCGCCGCACCGGTTCTGCCCTTGGCCGTACACCCAACCATCAACAACCGGGTGATCGTGTTCGACCTGGAAGGCGAGATCGACGACCTGCTGGAGCTGCCGGCCGAGGTGATCGCACAGCGCCTGTACATGCGGGCCAGCGAGCTGCCCGAAGGCGTGGCACGCGTGCCGCTGAAGGAAGTACACCTGAACAAGGTGCCGGCACTGATCGCATGGAACCACCTGCGCGCCGACGATCATGCGCGCCTCGGCCTGGACGTGGCCGCGATCGAGGCCAAGGTGGAACGGCTGCGCGCGTTCGCTCCACAGCTGGCCGAGAAGGCACGCCAGGTCTACAACCAGCCCCGCGTCGCGACCGTGGCCGATGTCGATGCCTCGCTGTACGACGGATTCCTCGGCAACGGCGACAAGCCGCTGCTCGCGCTGGCACGCACCACCGCGCCGGAGCAGCTGGCCGCGCTGGAAGGCCGCTTCCGCGACCCGCGCCTGCCAGAGCTGCTGTTCCGCTACCGCGCACGCAACCATCCCGGCAGCCTCGCGCCGGCTGAACACCAGCGTTGGCAGGATTACCGCCGCCAGCGCCTGCTCGGCGACGGCGGCCTGGGCGAACTCAACCTGCCCCAGTACCAGCAACAGCTTGATGCACTGGCCGCCGAGGCGCCCGGCGACGCGCGGCGCCAGGCCCTGCTGCAATCGTTGCGCGACTGGGGCCAGCACCTGCAGGAGACGCTGTGAGCACCTATTTCTCGGACGCCAGTTTCAAGTTCCTGCGCAGCCTGGCGCGGCACAACGACAAGACCTGGTTCAACGACCACCGCCAGCAGTATGAAGACCACGTCCGGCAGCCGTTCCTGCGCCTGCTGGGCGACCTGCAGCCGGCACTGGCCGAGGTCAGCGAGCACTTCCGCGCCGATACCCGCGGCGTCGGTGGCTCGCTGTTCCGCATCCACCGTGACGCGCGCTTTTCCAACGACAAGTCACCGTACAAGACCTGGCAGGGTGCGCGCCTGTTCCATGAGCGCCGCCGAGAGGTGGCCGCGCCGTCCTTCTATGTGCACCTGCAACCCGGCGAGAGCTTCGTCGGCGCCGGCCTGTGGCATCCGGAACCGGAAACCCAGCGCCGCGTGCGCCATTTCATCCTCGACAACCCGGGCAGCTGGAAGGCCGCCGCGCACGCGCCGGCCCTGCGCAAGCGCTTCGATTTCGAGGAGAGCGAGAAGCTGGTGCGCCCCCCTTGTGGCTTCCCGGCCGACTTCGAGTTCATCGACGACCTCAAGCACCGCAACTGGGTGATGTGGCGCTCGCTGGACGACGCCACGATGACCGGCCCACGCCTGCTGTCCACGCTGGGCAAGGACCTGGCCGCGCTCGGCCCGTTCGTCGACTACCTGTGCGCTGCGCTGGACCTGGAATTCTGATGTCGCAGAATCTTCCGCTGGCCCGCCAGCGGCGCGTGCTCGGCCGCACCGGCCTGGCCGTTTCACCGATCGGCCTGGGCTGCTCCGGCTTCTGGGGTCATCGCCGCTTCCCCGAGCATGAGGCGGCTGCCGTGGTCGAACATGCGCTTGCCCACGGGGTGAACCTGCTCGATACCGGTCACAACTATTCCGGCTTCCATGCCGAGCCGCGCCTGGGCCGCATCCTGCGCCCGTTGCTGAAGCAGTACCCGCGCGATTCACTGGTGATCTCAAGCAAGGGCGGCACGCTGACCGGCCAGGCCGGCATCAGTGGCGCCGAGCAACGCAACTTCTCGCCCGCGGCCATCACCGCCAGCTGCGAGGCGTCGCTGCGCAACCTCGGCCTGGACCATCTTGATGTCTACCAGCTGCATGGCGCCAGCGAACACGACATCAGTGACGACCTGCTGGCGGCACTGCAGCGCCTGCGCGAACGTGGGTTGATCCGGTACACCGGCATCAACACCCACTCGGCCTCGACCCTGCGCTGGATGATCGCCCATCCGGACGCCTTCGATGTGGTACTGCTGGACTACAACGCCCTGCAGCAGGACCGGGAACCGCTTATCGATCGGCTGCAGGCAGTGGGCATCGGCGTGCTGGCCGGCACCGTGCTGGCGCAAGGACACCTGCTGCCCGCGCGTGCGCGCCTGCCACGGCTGGCCGATGGCTGGTATCTGGCGCGCGCGTGGCTGAAGCCCAGCAGCCGCCAGCTGATGCGCAGTGCCCGCCAGATGCGGCGCGCGGTGGCCACGATCCACAGCCAGCGCCCGGCCCAGACCGCCTTCGCCTATGCGCTGGGCCATCCCGGCGTTGCCAGCGGCATCCTCGGCACCACCCGCACCCGCAGCCTGGACGAAGTGCTGGCGACGCGGCTGGAGGCGCTGACTCCGGCGGAACGCCAACGACTGGTCGATGCCTTCGGTGATGGCCGTGGTTCGCCCAGTCAGTGAGTCTTCACCCGGCACTGCCGCCGTTGCGGCAGTCTGTCCGGCATGAAGAAGCTCACCGCACTACTTGTGCTGCTGGTCCTGGCCTTGGCGGCCTGGTGGTTCGGCGGCCCGTACCTGACCGTCAATGGCCTGTCCAAGGCCATCGAGCAGCGCGACACTGCGCGCCTGGAGCGCTACGTCGATTTCCCGCGCGTGCGCAGCAGCCTGCGCGCGCAGCTCAATGACTACCTGGTACGCCAGGCCGGCCCAGACGTGGCGGCCAGCCCGTTCGGTGCCCTCCTCTACGGCCTCGGCGACCAGCTCGGGGGGGCCGCGGTGGAAACCATGGTGACCCCGACCGGGATCGGCGCGATGCTGCAGGGCCACGTGCTGTGGAAGCGTGGCCGCAATGAACTGCAGGGTGGCGACGCCTTCGGCGCAACTGAACCGGCGCGGCCGTTGAAGAATGCCGAACATCATTTCGAAGCGCTGGACCGCTTCGTGATCGATGTGGATCGCGGCCCCGGCCAGCCACCGATGAAGGTGGTGCTGGAGCCGCAGGGCCTGCGCTGGAAAGTGGTGGACCTGCAGCTGGGGATGTCGGGCAGCCCGTAGCCCCATGCCGCTGCGCTCGCCGGGCATGGCCCGGCGCTGCCGCCGCCTTGTACCCCGCTCTGGTAGACGCCCACCTTGGTGGGCGCGGCTGCGCCGCGATGCCAACAGCTACCGGGCTCAGCCCTCGTTGGCGACGCCGTGCGGGACGTGGCCGGCGGCTACATGCTCGCGGGCGCTGTCGATGTTGTGCTGCGAATCATCGAAGAAGATGTCGGCACCGAAGGCCTGCAGGAACGGTCCCTTGTGCCGGCCGCCGAGGAACAGCGCTTCGTCCAGGCGCACGCCCCATTCCCGCAGGGTACGGATCACCCGCTCGTGCGCCGGGGCCGACCGCGCGGTCACCAGTGCGGTACGGATCGGCGCGCTGTCGCCAGCCGGGAACACTTCCTGCAGCGTGTGCAGGGCCGACAGGAAGCCGCGGAAGGGGCCGCCACTGAGTGGTTCGCGGGCGCGTTCGCGTTCGTGGCGGCCAAAGGCTTCCACGCCCTGCTCGCGCGAAATGCGCTCACTCTCGTCACCGAAGATCACTGCGTCACCGTCGAAGGCAATGCGCAGCTGGCCGGCCGGGCGACCGGTATCGATCTGGTCGGCCGCTGCCGCAGCGGTCTCGCCCGGTGGTTTGGGCAGGATGGTCGCCGCCGCGATGCCATGGCGCAGCGCACTGCGCACCGATTCCGGGTTGGCCGACAGGAACAGGTCGGTGCCGAACGGCTTCACATACGGCCAGGTCGGCTCGCCAGCGGTGAACGTCGCACGGATGATGCCCAGGCCGTAATGCTGGATCGAGTTGAAGATGCGCAGGCCGGTATCGGCCGAATTGCGCGACAGCAGGATCACCTCGACCCGCGGGTTCTCCGGGCTGGCGCCCTGGTTCAGTGCCAGCAGCTTGCGCACCACGGGAAAGGCCACGCCGGGACCGAGGATATCGTCCTCATGCTGGCGCTGGAACTCGGCATAGGCCGCCACGCCATCGCTCTCGAACAGCGCATGGCTTTCCTCGAGGTCGAACAGCGCGCGCGAGGTGACCGCGACGGTCAGCAAACGGGGGGAGTTGTCGCCCATCGGTGGGGGTCCTTCAAGCGGTCGGCGGGGCCGGCCGCCCATTGTCCTCAAAAAACGAACTGTTCGCTCAGGATCCGGTCTTCCAGGTTGTGCTCCGGGTCGAACAGCAGGGTCACACGACGGTCCCTCGACTCGCGGATGGTCACCTCGACCACATCGCGGGTCTCGTGCGAATCAGCGGTGACGCTCACCGGACGCTTGTAGGGATCGAGCACGCGGAAGCGCACTTCGGTGTCGGCCTTGAGGATCGCCCCGCGCCAGCGTCGCGGCCGATACGGAGCCAGCGGCGTCAGCGCGATGGTATGCGACCCCAGCGGCAACACCGGGCCGTGCGCGGAATAATTGTAGGCGGTACTGCCGGCCGGGGTGGCCACCAGCACGCCGTCACCGATCAGCTCGGCCACCCGCTCCTGGCCGTTGAGGTCGATGCCGATATGGGCCGCCTGCCGGGTCTGGCGAAGGAGCGAGACATCGTTGTACGCCAGCGAGCCGGTGCTGGTCCCGGACTCGGTCAGCGCCACCATTTCCAGCGGGCGCAGGTTGGCCGGTTCGGCACGCGCAATGCGGGCCTGCACGTCATCGTCGCCGCGGTACTGGTTCATCAGGAAGCCAACGGTGCCCAGCTTCATGCCGAACACCGGCTTGCCCAGGTGCCCGTGCCGGTGCAGGGTCTGCAGCATGAAACCGTCGCCACCCAGCGGGCACAGCACGTCGGCCTGCTCGGGCGCGTGATCGCCATAACGCGAGATCATCGCCGCGCGGGCCATCTGTGCAGGTTCGGCGGTGCTGGCCAGGAAAGCGATGCGGGGGGTGTCGCTCATCGGTGGATCCGGGTGGGTGTGCCAGCAAGAGCATACCCGGTCGTGCCGGCCGCTGGCCGGCTGCTGCACCCGGTTGCGATTCATGAGGTTGCCGGCCAGCGGCCGGCACTACCAGACAATGCAGAACGGCCCCGCTTTCGCGGGGCCGTTCCTCCAACTGCTGCAGATCAGGAGCCCCCCTGAGTCAGGGGGGCGCGCCAACGGCGCGGGGGTCTGGGAGCATGGTTGGCACGGGGCCCACGGTTTGCAGAGCAATCCGTGGGGCGTCAGCGCGAATGCGCTTACGCACCATGCGCGGCCAGCTGGCCCAGGCGCTGCACCGCGACCGAGACGGTCGGGTAGTCCAGGGTCTTCTGCTCGGCCAGTTCGGCCAGCATCGCCAGGGTGAAGCGCAGGCTGTTGTCGTCGCGGCCCATCCAGGCAGCGACCTTGGCCTCGGCACTGTTGCCCTTGGTGCCCAGCACCTGCCCGGCCAGGTTGCGGTGGTTGGCTGCCAGCTCGTCACGCAGCACGCCACGCGCCACCGCGTGCCAACGACCGTTGACCTCCAACGCGTCGACCTGCTCGAACAGCCACGGCAGCTGCAGGGCATCGCCCAGGCGGAAGTGGACCTTGGACACGTCCACCGGCTTCAGCTTGCGGGTGCGGGCCAGTTCGATGATGTCGAACGCCGGCTCCAGGAAGTGCAGTTCGGCCAGCTGCTGTGCCAGCGCGGACGGCAGGCCCTTTTCCTTCCACTCGGCCACCAGGGCTTCGTAGGTCGGACGCTGCGAATCCGGCAGCACGCCCGAAGCAACGCGAATGTCGTTGAACGGGCCCTGGTAGCGGTTGACCGCCTCGGTGATGCCCGGCATCGCGCCCGGGCGCGACAGCAGCCAGCGCACGAACGAACGCTGCAGCTTCCAGATCACTTCCAGTGCGTCGATCTGCACCGACTCCGGCACCTTGCCGTCGAGCGCGTCGATCTGCGCCCACAGTGCGCGTGCATCCAGCGTTTCACGGCTGATGGTGTAGGCCTTGGCGACCTCGGCGATGGAACGGCCGGTGTCTTCCTGCATGCGCATCAGGAAGGTGGCGCCCATGCGGTTGATGGTCTGGTTGGTCACGGCCGTGGCGATGATTTCGCGCTTCAGGCGGTGACGCTCCATCGCGTCGGCGTACTTCTTCTGCAGCGGGGTCGGGAAGTAGCGCTGCAGCTCCTTGGACAGGTACGGATCTTCCGGAATGTCCGAATCCAGCAGCTGGTTGAACGCCACCAGCTTGGAATAGGACAGCAGCACCGACAGTTCCGGACGGGTCAGGCCCTGGCCGCGTGCCTTGCGCTGCGAGAGCTCGGCATCGGACGGCAGGAACTCGATCTGGCGATCGAGCAGGCCCTGCTGTTCCAGGGTGCGGATGAAGTGCTGCTTGGACCCCAGGCGCTTGACTGCCATCCGCTCCATCAGGCTCAGCGCCTGGTTCTGGCGATAGTTGTCGTTGAGCACCAGCTCGGCGACCTCATCGGTCATCGACGCAAGCAGCTTGTTGCGCTGCTCGACGGTCAGCTTCTTGGCCCGCACCACATCGTTGAGCAGGATCTTGATGTTGACTTCGTGGTCGGAGGTATCGACGCCGGCCGAGTTGTCGATGAAGTCGGTGTTGAGCAGCACGCCGGCCTGGGCAGCCTCGATGCGGCCCAGCTGGGTCATGCCCAGGTTGCCGCCCTCGCCCACCACCTTGCAGCGCAGCTCGCCACCGTTCACGCGCAGCGCGTTGTTGGCGCGATCGCCGACATCGCTGTGCTGCTCGCTGGCGGCCTTGACGTAGGTACCGATGCCGCCATTCCACAGCAGGTCGACCGGTGCCTTCAGGATCGCGCTCATCAGATCGTTCGGCGACAGCGCCTTGACGTTCTCGTCCAGGCCCAGCGCTTCGCGCACCTGCGGGGTGATCTCGATCGACTTCAGGCTGCGCGGGTACACGCCGCCGCCCTTGCTGATCAGCTTGGTGTCGTAGTCCGCCCAGCTCGAACGCGGCAGGGTGAACAGGCGCTCACGCTCGATGAACGACGTGGCCGCATCCGGATTCGGGTCCAGGAAGATGTGGCGGTGGTCGAACGCAGCGACCAGGCGGATGTGGCGCGACAGCAGCATGCCGTTGCCGAACACGTCGCCGGACATATCGCCGACGCCAACCGCAGTGAAGTCCTGGCTCTGGCTGTCGCGGCCCAGCGCACGGAAGTGGCGCTTGACCGATTCCCACGCGCCGCGCGCGGTGATGCCCATGCCCTTGTGGTCGTAGCCGACCGAACCACCGGAGGCGAATGCATCGCCCATCCAGAAGCCGTGCGCGATGGCCAGGCCGTTGGCGATGTCGGAGAAGGTCGCAGTGCCCTTGTCGGCGGCCACCACCAGGTACGGATCGTCCATGTCGTGGCGCACGACATCCACCGGCGGCACGATCTTGTTGTTGACGATGTTGTCGGTGATGTCCAGCAGGCCCTGGATGAACAGCTTGTAGCAGGCCACGCCGTTGGCGAAGATCGCGTCGCGATCGCCGTTCACCGGCGGGGTCTTGGCGAAGAACCCACCCTTCGCGCCGACCGGCACGATGACGGTGTTCTTGACCATCTGTGCCTTGACCAGGCCCAGCACTTCGGTACGGAAGTCTTCGCGACGATCCGACCAGCGCAGGCCGCCACGGGCAACCGCGCCGAAGCGCAGGTGGGTACCTTCCACGCGCGGGCCGTAGACGAAGATTTCGCGGTACGGACGCGGCTTCGGCAGGTCCGGCACCAGCGCCGAATCGAACTTGAAGCTGATGACATGGCCGTGCTGGCCGTTGGCATCGGTCTGGTAGTAGCTGGTACGCAGGGTCGCGTCGATCACGCCCATGAACGAGCGCAGGATGCGGTCCTCGTCCAGGCTGGACACGCGATCCATCAGCTTCAGCAGTGCATCGCGCGCGGCCTGCATCTGCGCGTCGCGGTCCCCCTTGCGGGCATCGACCACGCTCTTGAGCACCTTCAGGGTGGCATCGTCGCCAGCGGCCAGCACATCGAAGTGCGCCTTCAGCTGGGCCTGACCGGCCGCGATGTCGTCCTTGCTCTCATGGCCGGTGGCCGGATCGAAGCGCGCTTCGAACAGTTCGACCAGCAGGCGGGCCAGCAGCGGGTAACGCGCGAACGTGCCTTCCACGTAGGCCTGCGAGAACGGCACGCCGGTCTGCAGCAGGTACTTGCAGTAGCCACGCAGCATGGCGACCTGGCGCCAGTGCAGGCCAGCAGCCAGCACCAGGCGGTTGAAGCCGTCGTTCTCGGCGTCGCCGTGCCAGACGCGGGCGAAGGTCTCGCCGAAGGCTTCATCGACACTGGCGGCATCGATCACGCCAGCGGTCGACTCGACCTCGAAGTCCTGCACGTACACCGGCGCGTTGTCGACCGACAGGCGGTACGGACGCTCGGCGATCACGCGCAGGCCCATGTTTTCCATCATCGGCAGCGCGTCCGACAGCGGGATGTCATCCAGCTGGCGATACAGCTTCAGGCGCAGGCCATCGCCGCTTTCGCGCGGCACGGCCTGCAGGCTCAGGCGCAGGTCGTCCGGGCCGGTCAGCGCGTCGAGCTGGCTGACATCGTTGGCGGCAACGGCGGTGCTGTTGTCTTCGATGTAGCCGGCCGGCAGCGCCTTGCCGATGCGGGCGGCGATGCGCAGGCCTTCGGTCTCGCCGTGGCGGCTCACCAGCGCTTCGCGCAGGTCGTCCTGCCAGTTGCGCAGCACCTGGGCCAGCTTCTGCTCCAGTTCGGCGGTATCGACGTCGAGCATTTCACCCGGCTTCGGGCGCACGATCAGGTGAACCTGCGCCAGCGGCGATTCGCCCAGCACCACCGAGCTGTCGACGAACTCGCCGTGCAGCGCGTCCTTGAGCATCGCTTCGATGCGCAGGCGCACGTCGGTGTTGAAGCGCTCGCGCGGCAGGTAGACCAGCGCGGAGATGAAACGGCTGTACTTGTCACGGCGCAGGAACAGGCGGCTGCGCACCCGTTCCTGCAGGCCCAGCACGCCCATCGCGGTGCGGAACAGTTCGTCCTCGCTGGACTGGAACAGTTCTTCGCGCGGCAGGGTTTCCAGGATATGGCGCAGGGCCTTGCCACTGTGGCTGGCCGGGGCCAGCCCGGACTGCTTCATCACGTGCTCGTGGCGCTGGCGCACCAGCGGGATTTCCCACGGGCGACGGTTGTAGGCGCTGGAGGTGAACAGGCCGAGGAAACGCTGCTCGCCGATGATCTTGCCCTTGGCGTCGAACTCCAGCACGCCGATGTAGTCCATGTAGCCGGCGCGGTGCACGCGCGAACGGGCATTGGTCTTGGTCAGGATCAGCGCATCCTTCAAACCGGACGTGGTATTCAGGCCCTGCGCGGCCAGCGTCTTGACCGGACGGGCGGCGGACTTGTCCTTGCCGCGCATCAGGCCCAGGCCGGTGTCGTTCAGCGGCGCCAGCACCTCTTCCTTGCCCTGCTTCTCGACGCGGTACTCGCGGTAGCCGAAGAAGGTGAAGTGGTTGTCAGCGGCCCAGCGCAGGAACTCCTGTGCTTCCTTGCGCGACGCGTCGTCGACGGGCAGCTGGCGGCTGCCCAGGTCGTCGGCCAGTGCCAGCGCCTTGTCCTTCATCGGCTGCCAGTCGCGCACGATTGCACGCACTTCATCCAGCGCCTTGTTGATGGCTTGCTCGATGGCGGCCATCGCATCGGCCGGCTGGCGGTCGATTTCCAGCAGCATCACCGACTCGGCATCACCTTCGCCGACCTTGACCAGCTTGCCGGCCTTGTCGCGGGTGAAACGCAGTACCGGGTGGCCCAGCACGTGGACGCCCACGCCCTGCTCGGCCAGCGACATGGTGACGGTATCGACCAGGAACGGCATGTCGTCGTTGACGATCTGCAGCACGGTATGCGGCGATTCCCAACCGTTGGCCTTCGCGGTCGGATTGAACACGCGGACGTTGGCCTTGCCAGCCTTGCGGGCCCGGGCGAATTCCAGCGTCTCAGCCGCGAGAGCGGCCCACTCTTCAGCGCTGTGGTGCGGGAACTCGTCCGACTCCATGCGCTTGTAGAAGTCAGTGGCGAAGGCCACTGCTTCGGCCTGTGCGGCCGCGGGGTAGCGCTTGCGCAAGGCCGTGTACACCGGCTCCAGGGAGAAACCAGCGGTCACTGCGACCTCCGACTCTGCTGGTTTCGTCTTGTTTTTCACGGTCTTGGCTGCGGTTTTTTGCGGTTTCATGGCAGAGCGATGCGCTTGCTCAGTTGGGAAAATGAAATTGTAGCCCTACCGCACGAAAAGGCCTTGCTGCAGGACGGAATAAGCAGATTCGGGTTTGCTGCGGTTTAGACGCCTATTCAGTTCGCTCCGGTATGGAGCTGGCGCCTGCTTCAGCACTGCCGACAGGATCGGCAAAGCGTGTTACCGGAAGACACACGCGGCGACGCCGATTCGATTCCACAATCCTGAACTGGACGGTATAGTCCACCGCGTGAACCCGGCCTACCTCCCCGTTGCCCTCGACGCACGCGATGAGCGCGTGTTCGATGCCGTGCGCGAACTGCTGGCCCAGCAGGGCATCCAGATGAGCATGGACGCGGTGGCCCAGCATGCCGGCTGTTCCAAGCAGACCCTCTACTCGCGCTATGGCAGCAAGCAGCAACTGCTGCGCCGGGTAATGCAGCGCCACGTCGGCCACGCCACCGGGGCCATGGTTCGTGCACTCCGCAGTGACGACCTGCGTGCCAGCCTGCTCCAGTTCGCCACCGACTTCCTGGAGCATTTCAACCAACCGCACGTAGGGCAGGCCTGCCGGCTGATCGCGGCCGAGGCGGCCCAGTTTCCCGAAGAGGCGCGTACGCTCTACCGGCATGGTGCCGGCGCGTTGTCGCTTCATCTTGCTGAATGGATTGAAACCGTTTGCATGCAGGGCCAGCTCCGGCATGACGACCCGCACTTCATGGCCGAACTGCTGCTGAGCATGATCGCCGGTCAGGATTTCGACAAACAGCGCTTCCATACCCCCCACCGTGATGACGCGCTCTTGCGTCGGCGCTGGGCAGAGTTCTCCGTCGACAGCTTCCTGCGCGCCTTCGCGCCTCAGCCGTCGCCGGCCCCGTCTACAAACCAACCCCGGAGTTCCTCCTGATGACCGCCCCACTCCGCACCCTTGCCTTGACGTGCGCCGTTGCTGTCGCGCTGGCTGCCTGCAAGAAGCCGGAACAGCAGACGCCCCCGCCGCCGGAGGTGGGCGTGATCGACGCCAAGCCGCAGACCCTGCCGCTGCAGCGCGAACTGGTCGGCCGCCTGTCGCCGTTCCGCAGCGCCGACGTCCGCGCACGCGTGCCCGGCGTGCTGCTCAAGCGCGTCTACCAGGAAGGCTCGCAGGTCAAGCAGGGCCAGACCCTGTTCCTGATCGACCCGGCGCCGCTGCGTGCCTCGCTCAACGCCTCCGAGGCCCAGCTGGCCTCGGCCCGCGCGACCTACGCCAACGCCAAGGTCGCCGCCGACCGCGCACGCTCGCTGGCCCCGCAGCAGTTCGTCTCCAAGTCCGACCTGGACAACGCCGAATCGGCCGAGCGCACCGCGCTGGCCGCGGTCAAACAGGCCGAAGCGGCAGTGACCTCCTCGCGGATCAACCTGGGCTATGCCGAAGTGACCGCGCCGATCAGTGGCGTGGCCAACAAGCAGCAGGTCACCGAGGGCGCGCTGGTGGGCCAGGGCGATGTGACCCTGCTGACCACCGTCGACCAGCTCGACCCGCTGTACGTCAACTTCTCGTTGAGCGTGGACGAGCTGACCCAGCTGCGCGCGCAGCAGGCCAAGGGCGCGCTGGCGCTGTCCGGCGACGGCAAGGCCACGGTCAACGTCAAGCTCGCCGACGGCACCACCTATGGTGAGCCGGGCACGCTGGACTTCTCCTCGACCACGGTCGACCCGGCCACCGGCGCCGTGTCGTTGCGCGCGCTGCTGCCGAACCCGCAGCAGATCCTGCTGCCGGGCGCCTTCGTCAGCTTCCAGGCCAACCTGGGCGAGCGCAACAACGCCTTCCTGGTGCCGCAGCAGGCCCTGCTGCGCGATACCACCGGCGGCTACGTGATGGTGGTCGGCGCCGACGGCAAGGTCGTGCGCAAGAACGTGAAGACCGATGGCGCGCAGAACGGCAACTGGCTGGTCAGCGACGGCCTGGCCGCCGGTGACAAGGTGATCGTGGCCGGCGTGCAGAAGGTCAAGGAAGGTGCACCGGCGGTGGCCAAGCCGTGGACCCCTGGCCAGGACGCCAACGGCAAGCCGGCCGCAGGCGGCGCCGCCCCGGCGGGCGCTGCACCGGCTGCAGGCAAGGCACCGGCCGACGCGGCCAAGCCCGAGCAGGCCGATGCGGCCAAGCCGGCCGCCACCGATTCGAACAAGCAGTAACGGGAACCTTCCGTCATGCCTAAATTTTTCATCGAACATCCAGTCTTCGCCTGGGTGGTTGCGATCCTGATCTCGCTCAGCGGCGTGATCGCGATCCTCAACCTGGGCGTGGAGTCCTATCCCAACATCGCCCCGCCGCAGGTCACCGTCTCGGCGACCTATCCGGGCGCCAGCGCCGATACCACGGAAAAGTCGGTCACCCAGGTGATCGAGCAGCAGCTGACCGGCATCGATCACCTGCTGTACTTCAGCTCCTCGTCCGCCTCCAACGGCCGTGCACAGATCACCCTGACCTTCGAGACCGGTACCGATCCGGACATCGCCCAGGTGCAGGTGCAGAACAAGGTCTCGCTGGCCACGCCACGCCTGCCTTCGGAAGTCACCCAGCAGGGCGTGGTGGTGGCCAAGGCCAACGCCGGCTTCCTGATGGTGGTGGCGCTGCAGTCCGATACCCCGACCATCAACCGTGACGCGCTGAACGACATCGTGGGCTCGCGCGTGCTCGACCAGGTCTCGCGCATCCCCGGCGTCGGCAGCACCCAGCAGTTCGGTTCCGAGTACGCCATGAACATCTGGCTGAACCCGGAAAAGATGCAGGGCTACGGCCTGTCGGCCAGCCAGGTACTGGCCGCGGTGCGTGCGCAGAACGTGCAGTTCGCCGCCGGCGCGCTGGGTTCGGATCCGTCGCCGGAAGGCCAGCACTTCACCGCCACGGTCTCGGCCGAAGGCCGCTTCAGCTCGCCGCAGGAATTCGAGAACATCATCCTGCGTGCCAACGCTGATGGCTCGCGCGTGCTCCTGAAGGACATCGCCCGCGTCGCCTTCGGTGCCAACAACTACGGCTTCGACACCCAGTACAACGGCAAGCCGACCGGCGCCTTCGCCATCCAGCTGCTGCCGGGCGCCAACGCCCTGAACGTGGCCGAAGCGGTGCGCGCCAAGATGGACGAGCTGCAGCCCAGCTTCCCGGCCGGCGTCACCTGGTTCTCGCCGTACGACAGCACCACCTTCGTCAAGATCTCGATCCAGGAAGTGGTCAAGACACTGTTTGAAGCAGTGTTCCTGGTGTTCCTGGTGATGCTGATCTTCCTGCAGAACTTCCGCGCCACGCTGATCCCGACCCTGGTCATCCCGGTGGCGCTGCTCGGTACCTTCCTGGGCATGTGGATGATCGGCTTCACGATCAACCAGCTGACGCTGTTCGCGATGGTGCTGGCGATCGGCATCGTGGTCGACGACGCGATCGTGGTGATCGAGAACGTCGAACGCATCATGACCGAGGAGGGCCTGGCGCCGAAGCCGGCCACGCAGAAGGCGATGACCCAGATCACCGGCGCGGTGGTGGCGATCACCGTCGTGCTGGCCGCAGTGTTCATCCCCTCCGCCCTGCAGGGCGGTGCCGCCGGTGAGATCTACAAGCAGTTCGCGCTGACCATCGCCATCTCGATGGCGTTCTCGGCGTTCCTGGCGCTGGGCTTCACCCCGGCGCTGTGCGCGACCTTCCTCAAGCCGACGCACAACGACAACCCGAACATCGTCTACCGCACCTTCAACAAGTACTACGACAAGATCAGCCACACCTACGTGGGGCACATCACCTCGGCGGTGCGCCATGCGCCGCGCTGGATGATCCTGTTCGTGGTGCTGACCGCGCTGTGCGGCTTCCTGTTCACCCGCATGCCGGGCAGCTTCCTGCCGGAAGAAGACCAGGGCTATGCGCTGGCGATCGTGCAGCTGCCGCCGGGCTCGACCAAGGGCCAGACCAACGAAGTGTTCGCGCAGATGCGTGGCATCCTGGAAAAGCAGGATGGCTATGAAGGCATGCTGCAGGTGGCCGGCTTCAGCTTCGTCGGTTCCGGCGAGAACGTGGGCATGGGCTTCATCCGCCTGAAGCCGTGGGAGGAACGCAAGTTCACCGCGCCCGAGTTCATCCAGAACATGAACGGCGCGTTCTACGGCATCAAGGAAGCGCAGATCTTCGTGGTCAACCTGCCCACCGTGCAGGGCCTCGGCCAGTTCGGTGGCTTTGACATGTGGCTGCAGGACCGTAGCGGTGCCGGCTACGAACAGTTGACCCAGGCCCGCAACATCCTGCTCGGCCAGGCCGCGCAGAAGCCGGACCACCTGGTTGGCGTGCGCCCCAACGGCCTGGAAAACGCGCCGCAGCTGCAGCTGCACGTGGACCGCGTGCAGGCGCAGTCGATGGGCATGTCGGTGTCGGACGTGTACAGCACCATCCAGCTGATGCTGGCCCCGGTGTACGTCAACGACTTCTTCTACGAAGGCCGCATCAAGCGCGTGACCATGCAGGCCGATGGTCCGTACCGCACTGGCCAGGAATCGCTGAAGAGCTTCTACAGCCCGTCCAGCCTGACCCAGAACGCCGATGGCACCAACGCGATGATCCCGTTGAACACGGTGGTCAAGTCCGAATGGGTGTCGGCGCCGCCGTCGCTGAGCCGCTACAACGGCTACTCGGCGATCAACATCGTCGGTTCGCAGGCACCGGGCACCAGCTCGGGTGAGGCGATGCAGACCATGGAAGGCATCGTCAACGACGACCTGCCGGCCGGCTTCGGCTACGACTGGTCGGGCATGTCCTACCAGGAAATCCTGGCCGGCAACGCTGCGACCCTGCTGCTGGTGCTGTCCATCGTGGTGGTGTTCCTGTGCCTTGCCGCCCTGTATGAAAGCTGGTCGATCCCGGTGGCGGTGCTGCTGGTGGTGCCGCTGGGCGTGCTGGGTGCCCTCGGCCTGTCGATGCTGCGCGGCCTGCCCAACGATCTGTTCTTCAAGATCGGCCTGATCACCGTGATCGGCCTGGCGGCGAAGAACGCGATCCTGATCGTGGAGTTCGCGGTGGAGCAGCGCGCAGCGGGCAAGAACCTGCGTGATGCCACCATCGAAGCGGCGCGCCTGCGTTTCCGCCCGATCCTGATGACCTCGTTCGCGTTCATCATGGGCGTGATCCCGATGGCGATCTCCACCGGTGCCGGCGCCAACTCCCGCCACGCCATCGGTACCGGCGTGATCGGCGGCATGCTGTTCGCCACCCTGCTCGGCCTGCTGATGATCCCGGTGTTCTTCGTGGTCGTGCGCCGCATGCTGGGCGACAAGCTGGACGAACCGTCCAAGGAGTTCATGGAACGCCAGCGCGATGCGGATGCCGCACATCGTCCGGATCGTTGATCCGGTGCTGCGCTGAGAACGAGAAGGCCCCGGAGCGATCCGGGGCCTTTTTATTGCCACAGTTGAATTCATGCCAACCCAGGTTGGCATCTACCGGAACAACGGCATTGCCGGTAGCCGCCAACCTTGGTTGGCGCTGTTCGGGCAACGCCTCAGCGCATCACCGCGACCACGGCGCACACCGCCACCAGAATCAGCGAGGCCCACTGCATGGGTACGAAGAAGAAATGGTGGGGCGCGGCCTCCCCCTTCCGCCGCGGCGCACGGTTGAGCCACAGGCCCAGCACCACGTTCACCGCTGCGCCGAGGCCTGCGCCCAACAGAACCTGTGACAGCGGAGTATTGCCCCTGGGGCCGTCATGCGGAAAGAAGTACGCCAGCAGCAGGATCGCTGCAATCGGCGTCACCAGCGTCATGATTCCCCAACCGCGATAGATCACGTCGTCATCCTCGAAGAAACGGACTGCATTAGAGCAGCATGCGTCTCTGCAGGCCAACGGCAATGACGTCATCTGGATGACCATCATCCACGCGTGGCGTGGACCTACCGCCGCGCCGCCATTGCGGCGGCGCGGCCCTGCGACTCAGCGCAGCCCGGTTTCGTTGCGGGCGATCACCAGGCGCTGGATCTCCGAAGTACCTTCGTAGATCTCGGTGATCTTGGCATCACGGAAGTAGCGCTCCAGCGGCATTTCCTTGGAATACCCCATGCCGCCGTGGATCTGCACCGCCTGGTGGGTAATCCACATCGCCGCCTCAGAGGCGGTCAGCTTGGCAATGGCAGCCTCATTGCTGAAGCGCTTGCCCTGGCCCTTCACCCACGCCGCGCGCAGGGTCAGCAGCAGCGCTGCGTCCAGCTTGCACTTCATGTCGGCAATCTTGGCCTGGGTCATCTGGAAGGTACCGATGGCCGCGCCGAATGCCTTGCGCTCCTTGACGTATTCAATCGTCGCTTCATAGGCGGCACGGGCGATGCCGATGGCCTGCGAAGCGATGCCGATGCGACCGGCATCGAGCACGCTCATGGCGATCTTGAATCCCTCGCCTTCCTGGCCCAGCACGTCTTCGGCCTGCGCCACGTAGTCGTTGAACTCGATCTCGCAGGTGGCCGAGGCGCGGATGCCCAGCTTGGGCTCGGTCTTGCCACGACCGAAACCGGCCTTGTCGGTATCGATGATGAAGGCGGTGATGCCGCGCGCGGCCTTGTCCGGCTCGCTCATCGCGAACAGCACGATGTACTTGGCCACCGGACCGGAGGTGATCCAGCTCTTCTTGCCATTGATGACGAAGGTGCCGTCGGCCTGCTTCACCGCGCGGCAGCGCATGGCGGTGGCATCGGAACCGGACTGCGGCTCGGTCAGCGCGAACGCGCCGATGGCCGTGCCTTCGGCGATGGCACGTACGTAGGTCTGCTTCTGCTGCTCGGTACCGTGGGTCAGGATGCCGTTGCAGAACAGCGAATTGTTGACCGACATGATGGTCGAATGGGCTGCGTCGGCGGCGGCGACCTCCACCATCGCCAGCACGTACGCAACCGGGTCCATGCCCGCACCGCCGTATTCGGTCGGCACTTCAATGCCCATCAGGCCGTTCTCGCCCAGCAGGCGGATGTTGTCCAGCGGGAACTCGCCGGTGCGGTCATGATGCTCCGCACTGGGGGCGATCTTCTCCTGCGCGATGCGCCGCGCAACGTCCTGCAGCATCAGTTGCTCTTCGGTAAAGCTGAAATCCACAACACCCTCCCGGGTACATGAAGTTATGGGCCGCATACGGCGCGCCCAGGTGCTCCGATTGTACCGGGGCCCGGCAGTTTCCGTACGCTGGCGACTTGACCGCGACAGCCCCTTCAGCGAATATATCTCTATATCGCGATAGGTAGATGTTTATGGATCTGGAAGACTGGTCGACCCGCCTGAAGGTGTTCGCCGATGCCACTCGCGTGCGCCTGCTGGCGCTGCTGGAGCAGGAGGAACTGACCGTGGCCGAACTGTCGGCGATCACCCGGCTGGCGCAGCCGCGCGTGTCCACCCACCTGGCACGCCTGAAGGAAGCCGGCCTGGTCCGCGACCGCCGTGCCGGCGTGTCGGCCTACTACCGCTTCGACGAGGCCCAGCTGGACCCCGCGCAGCGTGCATTGTGGCATGCCTTGAGCAACGGAAGCGATGACCCGCTGCTGCGCCAGGACGCTGAACGCGTGGCCGCCGTGCTGGCCCACCGCGCCTCCGACCAGAACTGGGCCGACAGCGTGGCCGGCGACATGGAACGCCACTACTCGCCAGGGCGCACCTGGGAAGCGCTGGCCCGCACCGCGCTGCCGCTGCTTGAGACCGGCGACGTGCTGGATATCGCCTCTGGTGATGGCGTGCTGGCCGAACTGGTTGCCCCGCATGCCAAGCGCTACATCTGCATCGACACCAGCGCGCGCGTGGTTGCCGCCGCCAGTGAACGCCTGCGCCGCCTGCCCAACGTGGAAGTGCGCGAGGGCGACATGCATGCCCTGCCGTTCAAGGACAGCAGCTTCGATCTGGTCGTGCTGATGCACGCGTTGACCTACGCCAGCAAACCGGCGCAGGCAGTGACCGAAGCCGCGCGCGTACTGCGACCGGGTGGCCGCCTGCTGCTGTGCAGCCTGGCCCGGCACGAGCACAAGGCGGCCGTGGAGGCCTATGGCCACGTCAACCTCGGCTTCAGCGACAAGGAACTGCGCAGGTTCGTCGACAAGGCCGGCCTGCAGGTGTCCAGCCTGGAGACGGTCACCCGCGAGAAGCGTCCGCCGCACTTCGAAGTGATTTCGCTGATCGCCAACAAGCCCTGAGCCCGAGACCGCCATGCCCGCCCTGCCCTGGTTGCATCCAGATCGTGCCAACGCCCTGCTCGACGCCCTGCGCGAGCGGATCCTGATCATCGATGGTGCGATGGGCACGATGATCCAGCGCCACGGCCTGCAGGAAGACGATTACCGTGGCGAACGCTTCGCCGGTGGCTATGACCATCTGCATGGCTCCGGCTGCGATCACGCCACACCGGAAGGCCATGACCTGAAGGGCAACAACGATCTGCTGCTGTTGACCCGGCCGCAGATCGTCGCCGACATCCACACCGCCTACCTCGAGGCCGGTGCGGACCTGGTCGAAACCAACACCTTCAATGCAACCTCGGTCAGCCAGGCCGACTACCACCTCGAGCACCTGGTGTACGAGTTGAACAAGGCCGGCGCTGCGGTCGCGCGCGCGTGCTGTGATGCAGTGGCCGCAACCACCCCGGGCAAGCCGCGCTTCGTGATCGGGGTGATCGGCCCAACCAGCCGCACCGCTTCGATCAGCCCTGACGTCAACGATCCCGGCTTCCGCAACACCAGCTTCGACGAGCTGCGCGACACCTACCGCGAAGCCATCGAGGGCCTGATCGACGGCGGCGCCGACACCCTCATGGTCGAGACCATCTTCGACACGCTCAACGCCAAGGCCGCGCTGTATGCGCTGGAGGAAGCGTTCGATGCGCGCGGCGCGCGGCTGCCGGTGATGATCTCCGGCACCATCACCGACGCTTCCGGTCGCACCCTGTCCGGGCAGACCGCCGAGGCCTTCCACGCATCTCTCGCCCACGCCCGGCCGTTGTCGATCGGATTGAACTGCGCGCTGGGTGCCGATGCGATGCGCCCGCATGTGGAAACCCTCTCGCAGGTCGCCGACTGTTACGTCAGCGCCCACCCCAATGCAGGCCTGCCCAACGCGTTCGGCGAGTACGACGAAAGCCCTGAAGAGATGGCCACCACCCTGCGCGGCTTCGCCGAGGATGGCCTGTTGAACCTGGTCGGCGGCTGCTGTGGCTCCACCCCCGAGCATATCCGTGCAATTGCCAATGCCGTGGCCGGACTGCCGCCGCGCGCACTGCCCGGCACCCGGGAGCAGGCCGCATGAACGTTGCCGCCACTGTCCCGCACTTCCCGCCCTACTGCTGTTGAGCCGACGCCTGCCATGACGCCTGTCCGCCCTACCCGCCTGTCCGGCCTGGAACCTCTGGTCATCACCCCGGACCTGCTGTTCATCAATGTCGGCGAACGCACCAACGTCACCGGCAGCGCGCAGTTCCGCAAGCTGATCAAGGAAGGCCGCTACGAGGAGGCGGTGGACGTGGCCCGCCAGCAGGTGGCCAGCGGCGCGCAGATCCTCGACGTCAACATGGACGAGGGCCTGATCGATTCGGAAGCGGCGATGACGCGCTACCTCAACCTGATCATGTCCGAGCCGGACATCGCGCGCATCCCGGTGATGGTCGACTCCTCCAAGTGGAGCGTGATCGAGGCCGGCCTGAAATGCCTGCAGGGCAAGAGCGTGGTCAACTCGATCTCGCTGAAGGAAGGCGAAGCGCTGTTCCGCGAGCACGCGCGCAAGGTGCTGCGCTATGGTGCCGCGGCAGTGGTGATGGCGTTTGACGAGGCCGGGCAGGCAGACACCTGTGCGCGCAAGGTCGAGATCTGCACACGCGCCTACCGCATCCTGGTCGACGAGATCGGCTTCCCGCCGCAGGACATCATCTTCGACCCGAACATCTTCGCCGTCGCCACCGGCATCGAAGAGCACGACAACTACGCGGTGGACTTCATCGAAGCCACCCGCATCATCAAGCAGACCCTTCCGCACTGCCATGTCTCCGGCGGCGTCTCCAACGTCTCGTTCTCGTTCCGAGGCAACGAAACCGTGCGCCAGGCCATCCATTCGGTGTTCCTGTACCACGCGATCGCCGCCGGCATGGACATGGGCATCGTCAACGCCGGCGCGATGCCGATCTACGACGACCTGGAGCCGGACCTGCGCGAGCGTGTCGAGGACGTGATCCTCAACCGCCGAAGCGATGCCACCGAGCGCCTGCTGGAGATCGCCGAGCGCTACAAGGGCAAGAAAGGCGCGGCGAAGACCGAAGATCTGGCCTGGCGCGACAAGCCGGTGGCACAGCGCTTGGCACATGCCCTGGTACACGGCCTGGATGCCTTCGTCGAGGAAGACACCGAACTGGCCCGGCAGGCCTCCAGCCGCCCGCTGGACGTGATCGAAGGACCGCTTATGGACGGCATGAACATCGTCGGCGACCTGTTCGGCGCCGGCAAGATGTTCCTGCCACAGGTGGTGAAATCCGCGCGCGTGATGAAGAAGGCCGTGGCCTACCTGCTGCCTTACATCGAAGCGGAAAAGGCGCGCAGCGGTGACACCGCCAAGAGCAACGGCAGGATCATCATGGCCACGGTGAAGGGCGATGTGCATGACATCGGCAAGAACATCGTCGGCGTCGTACTGGCCTGCAACAACTTCGACGTGGTCGACCTCGGCGTGATGGTGCCGGCGCAGAAGATCCTCGATGCTGCCCGCGAGCACAACGCAGACCTGATCGGCCTGTCCGGGCTGATCACCCCGTCCCTGGAGGAGATGAGCCACGTCGCCCGCGAGATGGAGCGCCAGGGCTTCGACCTGCCGCTGCTGATCGGGGGCGCGACCACTTCGCGTGCGCATACCGCGCTGAAGATCGACCCGCACTACAAGGCGCCGACGGTGTGGGTGAAGGATGCGTCGCGCGCGGTTGGCGTGGCGCAGTCGCTGATCTCGCGTGATCTGCGCGAGGCCTTCGTTGCCGCCAACGAAGCCGACTATGCCGAAATCCGCGCACGCCACCGCAACCGGGGCGACGCCAAGCGCCTGGTCACGCTGGAACATGCGCGCGCGCAGAAATTCCATGGCGGCTGGGACAACTACACTCCACCGACACCGAATCAGCCCGGCCTGCACGTGTTCGACGACTATTCCCTGGCCGAACTGGTCCACTACATCGACTGGACGCCGTTCTTCCAGGCTTGGGAGCTGGCCGGCAAGTTCCCGGCGATCCTCACCGACGGGATCGTCGGTACCCAGGCCAGCGAGCTGTACAAGGATGCCCGTGCGATGCTCGAGCGCATCGTCGGCGAGAAGTGGCTGACGGCCAAGGCCGTGTTCGGCCTGTGGCCGGCCAACAGCATCGGCGACGACGTCCGCGTGCAGCACGCACAGGGCGAAACCACCCTGCACTTCCTTCGCCAGCAGGTGGACAAGCCAGCCGAACGCCCGGATTTCTGCCTGGCCGATTTCATTGCGCCGGCCGACAGCGGAAAGCAGGACTGGATCGGCGCCTTCGCCGTCACTGCCGGCATCGGCATCGACGCCCACGTCGCGCGCTTCGAAGCCGAGCACGACGATTACAACGCGATCCTGCTGAAAGCACTGGCCGACCGCTTCGCCGAGGCGCTGGCCGAGCGCCTGCACCAGCGCGTGCGTACCGAATTCTGGGGCTACGACCGCGCCGAGACGCTGGACAACGAGGCCCTGATCGACGAGCAGTACCGCGGCATCCGTCCGGCACCGGGCTACCCGGCCTGCCCCGAGCACAGCGAGAAGCGCCGCCTGTTCGACCTGCTGCAGGCTGAGAAGAACGCGGGCATGGAATTGACCGAGAGCTTCGCGATGCTGCCCACGGCCGCTGTCTCGGGCTACTACTTCAGCCATCCGCAGAGCCAGTACTTCGTGGTCGGGCGGCTCAGCCGCGAACAGGTCACCGACTATGCCCGGCGCAAGGGCGTGGACCGCGCCCAAGCCGAACGCTGGCTGGCCTCCAACCTCGACTACGACCCCGAATGACACAAAAAGGGGACGGAGGGGATTAAGTCGTTTGTGCATTAGCGACTTAATCCCCTCCGTCCCCTTTTTTGCTTCATCATTCGGCGATGACCGTTCCCGTTGCCCGCCTCTCAAGTTTCTACCTGTTCTACTACGCGGCGCTCGGCGCGTTCACGCCGTACTGGAGCCTGTTCCTGACCGCGCGCGGCATGAGCGTGACCGCGATCAGCGTGATGATGGGCCTGTGGTACGCCACCCGCGTGATCGCACCCAGTACCTGGACCTCGCTGGCGGCCGCATCACCGCGGCCGATCCGCCTGCTGCGCGTCGGCTGCGTGCTGACCCTGCTCAGCTTCGCTGCCTTCCTGCTGCCACTGCCGCAGCCGTGGATGTACCCGGCGATGATCGTGTTCTGCTTCTTCTACAACGCGGTGATGCCGCAGTTCGAGTCGATCACCCTCACCCACCTGGGCAACGACAGCCACCGCTACGGGTTGATCCGGGTCTGGGGTTCGCTCGGCTTCATCGCCGTGGTCACCTTGTTCGGCTGGCTGATCGAAGGCGATGGCGCCGGCAACCACGCCGGATTGTTGCCGTGGATGATGCTGCCCCTGTTCGTGCTGCTGGTTGCCTCGGCCTTCAGCAACCACTACGCGCGCGGCATCGGCAAGACTGCGGGTGACACCAGCGGCTTCTGGCAGATCGTGCGCCGACCGCCGGTGCTGGCGTTCTTCCTGGCCGCCTTCATGGAACAGCTGTCGTTCGGCCCGTACTACACGTTCTTTTCGGTCTACATGGACCATCACGGCTACCGTACCTCCACCCTTGGCCTGCTGTGGACCATCGGCGTGGTCTTCGAAGTGGGCGTGTTCTTCACCATCGGCCGCTTCTTCCGCCGCTACGACGCCAGCTGGATGCTGCTGATCGCGCTGGTCAGTTCCTGCCTGCGCTGGGCCGTGACCGCACTGTTCCCGGAGAACCTGCCGGTGATGCTTCTGGCGCAGACCGCGCACGCGCTGGGCTTTGCCGCGTTCTTCGCTGCAGCGATGCAGATGCTGGCGACCTACTTCCCCGGTCGTCTCAACGGCCACGGCCAAGGACTGCTGTACGGCTTTTCGTCCGGTGTCGGCGGTGTGCTGGGCGCGCTCATTGCCGGCCAACTGTGGAAGATCGACGACGGCCGCACCGCGTTCCTGGCCGGCAGCGGCTTCGCCCTGATTGGCGCCCTGCTCTGCTTCTTCGCGCTGAGCCTGCCGTTGATCCGTGCGCGGCGCAGCGGCGCACGCACGGGTTGAGCGCTCTGCCCCGCTTCAGTGCTGCCGCAGTACCTGCAGCAGCGACGGCAGCAGCACGCGGTTGCCATAGCCACTAAGGTGATCGCCATCGAAGTACAGCGGCCGGCCATCGCGCTGTGCCGGGCACAGGGTGGCATCGCACAACACCGGCAGCGGATCCCACATCACTGCGCCGGGCAGGCCATCAACCACCTGCTGCAGGCTGCCCAGCATCGGTGCACGCAGCGCATCCATGTCCGCGCGGGTGCTGTCGACACCATTGCGACAAATGGCGTTCCTGGCGTTGAAGGTGTCTGAACAGCGATACGGCGGTGCCGGCAATACCGGCTTGGGCGCTTCCAGCACGATACGCACGCCCTGTTCGGCCACAGGCTTCCACAGCGCGATCTCCTCGGGCACCTCGGCCGAGCGCAGTTCAGCCGCACGCGGCGATCGTTCATCCGCCAGCTTCTCGGCAGCATCGAAGAGGATGTACTGGTCGGACAGGCGCGGCATGCGCAGCGACACCAGCACTACCGCATCGCCTGCCCGTGCCTGGTGCTGGATGTCGGCGCGCACGGCAGCATCGTAGTCGCTGCAGCCACCACCAGCCCCCCGCCATCGCTGCAGGCTTACCTGCGGGCAACCACCGCGCCCGTACAGGATCACGGTAGCGCCCGTCTCAAGGGCTACGCGTCTCAACAGTTCGGTATATGCCATCGCATGCGAGTCACCGGCGACGAAGATCCGTTGCGGGAAACCCTCGACCCGCGCGTGGTCGCATGCGCGACGCGCGAATGAGCGGGCATTGCCGCCAGCGAACGGATGCTTGCCTGCCACCAGTTCGCAACCGGGATAGTCAGCCGCCGCACCGCGACCTTCCGGATACCAGTCGGCAGGATGTCGGGTGACCGTGCTCAACGAAATCCAGTGCGCCTCGCGATAGAGGCCGAACTGGATCCCGCCGGCACCTACCAACACTAGCGCCCCCATCACCACCCAGCGCAGCGAAGTCGCCCGCGGCGCCAACGGGCCACGGAAAGGCTGTTCCACCCAGCGCCACGACAGCCAGGACAACACGCCCACCAACAGCATCGCAAGAAGCATCTGCAGCGGCGTATCCAGGCCCACGGTCCAGCGCATCAGTACGAACACCGGCCAATGCCAGAGGTACAGCGAGTAGGACAGCAGGCCGATGCGGCGCATGGGCGCGCAGGCCAGCACGCGGCCGATCCAGGCCTGCGGATGGTTGTGCAGGGCCCACAGCAGGCCCGCCGTCGCGAAGGCCGGCAGCAGGCCGTCCGGCCAAGGTGAATGCCCGGCGCGCGCCGTCCACAGCGCCCAGCCCAGCAGGGCCAGCGACAGCGCGGCCAGCAGCGAGAACACCCACCTGCTGCGGGCCAGCGAGCGCTGGGTCAGTGGATCGAGCGATGCGCGCACGTGCAACAGCTGGAACAGCAGCACACCTGCGCCCAGCTGCCACAACCGCGTGGTCGTTGCGTAGAAGGCCCAGGAAGGCGGGGCCTCGCGCAGGCCCAGTACCGCCGCATGCAGCAGCGATGCGACGCTGACCAGCGCGAACAGGCCCACGCTGAGCCAGCGCCCACGCGCGCCCCGTGCCCAGGCCAGGAACAGCAGCGGAAATAGCAGGTAGAACTGCTCTTCCACACCCAGCGACCAGGTGTGGGTATAGGGATTGAACTCGGCCTTGGGCGCGAAGTAGTCGTTGCCCACCGCGGCCAACACCCAGTTGCTGAAGCCGAAGAAGGCCATCAGCCCGGTCTTGTCACTGGCCTCGCTCAACCACGATTCGGGGATGAACAGCACGCTGGCCACCGCGGTGACCATCAGGCAGGCAACCAGGGCCGGAGCGATACGGCGGATGCGGCGCGCGTAGAAGCGCAGCATCGATGCCCCCAGCGACAGTGGCGGCAGGCGGTGCACCGAAGCACTCACCACGAAACCGGAAATGACGAAGAACACGTCCACGCCGGTGAAGCCACCCGGGAGCCAGGCCGGATCCAGGTGGAACACGATCACCGCCAATACGGCGATCGCGCGCAGTCCATCGATGTGCGGTACGTAACCGCGCCCTGCATCAGCCGTCATCCTGCCCCTCCCCCAACTGCCACGTCGGCGGGCGTGGCAGGCAACTCAGTCCATTACCAGACCAGGTCGTCCGGCACCTGGTATTGCGGGTCCGCGTACGGATCTTCCTCGGCCGGCGCGTTCGGATCGACCTTCAGCGCCACCGATGCGGCGAACACCGCCTCGGACTGCGCCAGCACCTCGGCGGTCACCAGCAGGTAGCGGCCATTGAGCTGGACCACGCCCAGCTCACCGGCGTTGAGCGCGGTCAGCTGTTCGGCGGTCACATAGATGCGCTTGATCTTGCCGCCATATGGGAAGTGGCGGGCGATATCGGCCACTTCCGAGTTCAGGCTCTTGTCCTTCAGCAGTTCTTCCAGCTTGGCCTTGGCCTCGCGGCGCACACGCGCTTCTTCCTGCTTCAGGCGCTCGGTCTCGATGCGCTCTTCCTTTTCCTTCTGCGCGCGGATGGCATAGGCCTTGGCCAGGTCCATCTCTTCGGCGCTGCGCGGCTTGCGCGGGCCCTGCTGGCCCGGGCCACGCGACTGGCCGGGCTTGCCCGGGCCGCCATGGCCATGTCCACGACGCTCGCCGGGCGTGTGCTCGCCCTTGCCAGCGCCCTGCGGCTTTCCATTGCCGTTGCCACCCTTGCCCTGCGGGCGACCATCACGGCGGGGGCCATCATTCTTGCGCTCGGGCTTGGGCGCAGGCTTGAAGCCCAGGCCCATCAGCTGGTCGCGGAGGGTATCGCTCATAGGATTCGGATCAGTAGTGCGGCGGCGGCGGTTCGCTCGCCGGATCGGAAGAATTCAGCGCGTTGCGGACCTTGCCCAGGTCTTCCAGCAGCACGCGCAGCACGTCGGCGTTGCGCATGCCCTGCATGCGGGCATCGGCCAGCGCATCGCTCAGTTCGGCCAGCGCCTGTTCCTGGAAGGACACGCGCATTTCCAGTTCGACCAGGCGCGCTTCCAGCGCCTGCTCGCGTTCGGTTGGCAGCAGATCAGACATGCAGCGAGCGCCCCCGGCCAATGCCGTAGTACGCCAGGCCCGCCGCTTCCACATCCGCCGGCTCGTACAGGTTGCGGCCGTCGAACACCACCGCGTCCTTCAACTGCTCGCGCAGCATCTGGAAATCGGGGCTGCGGAACTGCTTCCACTCGGTCACCACGACCAGTGCATCGGCCCCCTGCAGCGCCTCGTCGGCACTGCTGCAGAACACCAGATCATCGCGCTCGCCGAAGATGCGCTGCGACTCGTGCATCGCTTCCGGATCGTAGGCACGCACCGTCGCGCCGCCTTCCCACAGCTGCGCCAGCAGGCGACGGCTGGAGGCTTCGCGCATGTCATCGGTGTTCGGCTTGAACGCCAGGCCCCACACGGCAAAGGTCTTGCCACGCACACCTTCGTCTTCACCCTTGTCGTAATGACGCTGGATGAGAGCGAACAGATGGCCCTTCTGCGCGTCGTTGACCGCTTCCACGGCGTTCAGCAACTTCGGCTCCAGGCCGGCCTGCTGCGCGGTGCGGGCCAGCGCCTGCACATCCTTGGGGAAGCACGAGCCGCCGTAACCGGCGCCCGGGTAGATGAAATGCCAGCCGATGCGCGGATCCGAGCCAATGCCCTGGCGGACCTGCTCGACATCGGCGCCGACACGTTCGGCGATGTTGGCGATTTCGTTCATGAACGAGATCTTGGTCGCCAGCATCGCGTTGGCGGCGTACTTGGTCAGCTCCGCCGAACGCACGTCCATTTCCACCACGCGGTCGTGGTTGCGGTTGAACGGTGCGTACAGGCGCCGCATCACCGCCACCGACTCGGCGCTGGTCGCGCCGATGATGATGCGATCCGGGCGCATGCAGTCGGCGACAGCGTCGCCTTCCTTCAGGAATTCCGGGTTGGACACCACATCGAAGGCGATGTCCGCGCCACGTGCCGCCAACTCTGCGGCAATGGCAGCACGCACCTTGTCGGCGGTGCCCACCGGCACCGTCGACTTGTTGACCACCACGGTCGGCACGCTCATGTGCCGCCCGATGGTACGGGCCACAGCCAGCACGTACTGCAGATCGGCACTGCCATCCTCGTCCGGCGGCGTGCCGACGGCGATGAACACGACCTGGCCGTGGCCGATCGCGGCCGCGGCATCGGTGGTGAACGCCAGCCGCGACGCCGCGTGGTTGGCCTTCACCATCGGTTCCAGGCCCGGCTCATAGATCGGGATGATGCCCTGGTTGAGGCCATCGACCTTGGCCCGGTCGATATCGACGCAGACCACCTGGTGGCCGACGTCGGCCAGGCAGGTACCGGTCACCAGCCCTACATAACCGGTACCGAAAATCGCAACGCGCATGTCCGTGCAGGCTCCGTGGTCGCTTACGGCAGGACGCCCAGCAGCTCGACGTCGAAGGTCAGAGTCGCGTTCGGGCCGATCGGGCCACCCGGGGTGCCGTTCTCACCGTAAGCCAGCTCACCCGGGATCCAGAAGCGGTACTTCGAACCGACCGGCATCAGCGCGACGCCTTCGGTCCAGCCCTTGATCACCTGGTCCAGGCCGAACTCGGCCGGCTGGCGACCATAGGAGCTGTCAAACACGGTGCCGTTGAGCAGCTTGCCTTCGTAGTTCACACGCACCTTGCTGCTCGGCAGCGGGCGCTCGCCGCTACCCGGGCGGATGATCTGGTACTGCAGGCCAGACGGGGTGGTCACCACGCCCGGCTGGGTCTTGTTCTTGGCCAGGAACGCGTTGCCTTCCTCGCGGTTGGTCTGCGCAGCGGCGGCGGCCTTGGCCTGCATCTCGGCCTGCTTGCTGCCCATGAAGGCCTGGATGGTGGCGGTCGCGTCAGCTTCCGTCATCTTCGGCTGGCCCTTGCTCAGGCCTGTGCTGATCGCGTCAAACAGCGAGGCGACATCGATGTCGTCCTTCAGCTGTGCCAGCGACGGGCCGACCGAGTACGAACCGATCATCTGCGACACTTTGACGCGATCGACCTTCGGCGGCTGCGAACCCGGCGCCATGCCCGGCACCTGCTGGCCACTGCGGGCCATCACGACCTGGCGCAACGCGGCATCGGTGGCCTTGGCCTGTTCCTGGGTGATCTGCGGCTGCAGGCCTTCGAACGAACGCTCCACGGCAGTGCGCAGCGCGGCCACATCGATCTCATCGGCGATCGGGGTGAACGACTTGGCGACATCAAGGCCGATGGCGTAGCCGAGCTTCTGCTTGGGGGAATTCAAGGTTGCGGTCTCCTTGACGGCTGCGGGGGCAGCCGGTTGTTGCGACAGAGCGACACCCGAAGTGCCCATCGCCAGAATCAGAACCGACGCCGCGGCGCCGCGCATTCCCATCTTCATTCGCTGCATTCCTGGAAGTGTCTGGGCGCCGACGTCGGCGCGAAAAGAAACATTGTCGCACGCATGCCGTCGATGTCGAGGCATCCGTGCCGGATATCAATGCGTGGCGGCTGCGGCCAGCGCCTTGTCGATGGCGGCGGTCAGCTGCGGATCGTCCGGCGTTACCTTGCTGGCGAACTGGGCAATGACCTTGCCATCGCGGCCGACCAGGTACTTGTGGAAGTTCCAGCCCGGCGCCACGCCGGTGGCCGCGGTCAGCCTCTGGTACAGCAGCGTGGCCTGTGCACCGACGACATGCACCTTCTCGAACATCGGGAACCTGACGCCGTAGGTGAGCGTGCAGAAATCCTGGATCTGCTTTTCGTCACCGGGCTCCTGGCCCTTGAAATCGTTGGACGGGAAACCGAGCACGGCAAAGCCGCGGCCGGCATAACGCTTCTGCAGCGCCTCCAGGCCTTCGTACTGAGGGGTATAGCCGCACTTGCTTGCGGTATTGACCACCAGCAGTACCTGCCCGTGGTAGCGCTGCTGCAGGTTGACCTGCTGCTTGCTGGCCAGTGGGCGGTACTCCAGGTCCAGCAGATCGGCCGCCAGCACATGGCCGGAACCGGCCAGGCCGGCCACCAGCAGGGTCAGCAGGGACAGGCCGCGCAGGCGGCGCGGGATAACGGTCGGCAGGGGCATCGAGAGCGGTCCGCGGTAGCCATTCACAGGGCCGGCCGGTAGCGGCCGGGAATCGGCCGAACTATAGCACCGCCCCCCGCCCCCCCGTTGCGGCAAGCGCCAGCGGCTTTGCGCGGCGTGGCGTCTTCCCGCTGGCCTTGCCAACGACGGCGCAGTGATGACATAGCATGGACAACACTGAATGGCAGGCGGAACTGGACCAGCCCGCACATCAAATTTATTTCCCTTTCCAATCAAATGGATAAGAGGATATTTCAGCAATTTGACCACCCCTGCCATCAGTTGGGGACGGCAGGGGGTTGCACCCAGGCGTGCCGGTGTTATAGTTGCATACAACACCAGTCACCTGAGACAGGGGGAAGCCGTGAACGCCCGCATCCGTCGCAACCTCACCGCACCCGCGGCCGCTGCTGTTTCGACCCTGATCGTGCTGGCCTGGCTGGCCACGCCCACCACCCCCGCCTCTCCCGACAGTGCGCAGGACGCAACCGCTGCACCGGCCGGGAACGCCGATTCCTCCCCCCCTCCCCCGCGTCGGCTGCACAGCTCCCTGTCCATGCCGTATTTCTCGTTCGCCCAGCCGCTGACCCCACGGAGCTGAATATGAGCGACATCCAGTGGAGCGACGGCGCTCCCATCTACCGTCAATTGAAGGAGCGCGTGATCGCCATGATGCTCGACGGAATCCTGAAGCCGGGCGATGCCCTGCCTTCGGTGCGCCAGGTGGCCGCCGACTATCAACTCAACCCCATCACCGTTTCGCGCGCCTACCAGGAACTGGCCGATGAAGGCCTGGTCGAGAAGCGCCGCGGCCTGGGCATGTTCATGACCGAGCAGGCGGCCACGCAGCTGCGCAGCAGCGAGCGCGAGCGCTTCCTCAACGAAGAATGGCCCGCGGTGCTGGAGCGCATTCAGCGCCTGGGCCTGAGCCTCGACGAATTGCTGCCCCAGGGGAACGTCTGATGAACAGCACTGCAAGCGAACCCGTCATCACCGCGCGAGGCCTGCGCAAGGCCTACAGGACCACGGTAGCCCTCGACAACGCCAGCTTCAGCATTCCGAGCGGGCGCATCGTCGGCTTGATCGGCCCCAACGGCGCCGGCAAGACCACCGCACTGAAGGCCATCCTCGGCCTCACCTCGGTGGAAGGCGACCTGAGCGTGCTCGGCCGCGATCCGCGACTGCATCGCGACGAGCTGATGAATGACATCTGCTTCATCGCCGACGTCGCCGTGCTGCCGCGCTGGCTGAAGGTGCGCGAGGCGATCGACTTCGTCGCCGGCGTGCACCCGCGCTTCGACCGGGCCCGCTGCGAGCGCTTCCTGGCCAATACCAAGCTGCAACCGAAGCAGCGCGTGCGCGAACTGTCCAAGGGCATGATCGTGCAGCTGCACCTGGCGCTGGTGATGGCCATCGACGCCCGCATCCTGGTGCTGGACGAGCCCACTCTCGGCCTGGACATCCTCTATCGCAAGGAGTTCTACCAGCGCCTGCTGGAGGACTACTTCGACGAACAGAAGACCATCATCGTCACCACCCATCAGGTGGAAGAGATCGAGCACATCCTCAGCGACGTCATGTTCATCCGTGATGGCCGCATCGTGCTCGACGCGGACATGGACGATGTCGGCCAGCGCTACACCGAGCTGCTGGTCAACGCCGACCAGCTGGAGACCGCGCGTGCGCTGAAGCCGATCGACGAGCGCAGCTTGGCGTTCGGCAAGACCGTGATGCTGTTCGATGGCGTGCCGCGCGCCCAGCTTTCCACGCTTGGCGAGACCCGCAGCCCGGGCCTGGCCGATCTGTTCGTCGCCATCATGAAGGGGACCTACGCATGAATGCCGTCAACCACCCCGTCAGCCCGATGGGCACCCTGCGCTGGCTGCTCAAGCGCGAGTACTGGGAGAACCGTGGCGGTTTCCTGTATGCACCGTTGATCGCCGGCCTGATCTCGCTGGTGATGAGCACCATCGGCATCGCCTTCGGCCTGTTCGCCCTGCACCGGGCCGCGCGTGATGGTGGCCTGCACATCGACGGCGAAGACGTGAACATCAACGGCCTGGACCTGGCCCTGCTGACCCGCGACATCAGTGCCAAGGATCTGGCTGACCTCGGCAACGGCCTCGACCTGACCCTGGTGCTCAGCTCGGCCTGGCCGTTCCTGGTACTGGCCTTCGTGGTGTTTTTCTACTGCCTGGGTGCCCTGTACGACGACCGCCGCGACCGCAGCATCCTGTTCTGGAAGTCACTGCCGCTGTCGGATACCCAGACCGTGCTGTCCAAGGTGATCAGCGCACTGATCGTGGCCCCGCTGATCGCGGTGATCGCCGGCATCATCACCATGTTCGGCTTCATGCTGGTGATCAGCATCGTCGCGCTGATGCACGGCGGCAGCCCAATGACCCTGATCTGGGGCCCGGCCAGCCCGCTGACCCTGGCCGCCGGCCACCTGGCCTGGATCCCGGTCTACGCCCTGTGGGCCCTGCCCACCGCCGGCTGGCTGCTGCTGTGCTCGTCCTGGGCCCGCAGCAAGCCGTTCCTGTGGGCGGTGATGCTGCCGCTGTTCGCCGGCGTCATCGTCAGCACGACCAAGGTGATGCCGCTGATCGGCCTGACCACGGGCTGGTTCTGGCAGAACATCGTTGGCCGGCTGCTGCTGGGCGGCGTACCGGGCACGGACCTGGTGTATCGCCTCAGCGCCGAGGAAGGCACGCGTCGCGACCTCGAATCGGTGGTCAGCCTGATGTCGCCGGCCTCGCAGCTGAAGTCACTGGCGATGCCGGAACTGTGGATCGGCGCCGCCGTCGGCGCCGTGTTCATCGTCCTTGCCATCCGTCTGCGCAAGCGCGCCGGCGAGATCTGATTCCATCCACCCGGAGGCACCACCCATGCGTTCCCTGCTCGCCTGTTCTGCGTTGTTGCTGTTGCCGCTGTCGGCGCTGGCCGCCGATGCTCCGAACTGCAAGTTCACCGCCGCCCGCACGCTGAAGCTGGATGTGGCCGGTGCCAGGGCTGTGGTGCTCGAGGTCAACCAGCACGACCTGAAGGTCGTCGCCGGCAAGGGCACTGGCCAGCTCGATGGCCGCGCCTGCGCGTCCAGCCAGGAATGGCTGGACCAGCTGGTACTGGACCAGCGCAGGGTGGGCGACAAGCTGGTGGTGAGCCTGCGCCGCGAGGGCCGCGACAGCGGCATCAGCCTGGGCAGCAGCTACGCCTGGCTGGACATCCGTGGCAGCGTGCCGGACAACCTGCCCCTGCAGCTGAAGGTCGGCTCCGGCGACGCCAGCGTAGACAACGCGCAGTCGCTGAGCGTGGATGTCGGCTCCGGTGATGCCATCGTGCGTGGCACCCGCGGCAGCATCCACGCAGCGGTGGGTTCGGGCGACCTGGACATTGATGGCGGCAGTTCGCTGAACCTGCTTTCGCTGGGTTCCGGCGACGTCAAGGTGCGCAACATCGGTGGCGATGCGGTCACCGGCACTGTCGGTTCGGGTGACCTGAAGATCAGCGATGTCCGCGGCAACGCACGACTGGACACGGTCGGTTCCGGCGACATCGGGTTCAAGCGCGTGCAAGGCAACGTCGAGGTCGGTGTGGTCGGCTCGGGCGATGTTGATCTGTCCGACATCGGCGGCAATGTGCATGTGCGCAGCCACGGCTCGGGGGACATCCAGGTCGATGGCGTGCGCGGCAGCCTGACCGTCGACCACAGCGGCAGCGGCGATGTCGGCCACCGCAACGTCAGTGGCACCGTCACCCTGCCCCGTAAGAAGTAACCGCTAACGGATCGATCGAGGAAACTGCCATGAATCTGCTGCGCGTGCTGCCTGCCACCCTGCTGTGCCTGCCGCTGATCGCCTGCGGCGGCACTTCTTCCGCACCCGACAAGACCATCGGCAAGAGCGTCGCCGAGGCCACCAGCGGCGTCGGCCAGACTGTCAAGGAGGCCATGGACGATGCCCGCAAGGACATCACCGAGGGCAACATCAAGATCTCGGCCGACAAGCAGCCGCGTGCCGAGATCACCCCGGATGGCCGCCTGCTGATCGCCGGCAAGGAAGTGGCCGCCAACGAAACCCAGCGCCGCCAACTGCAGGAGTACCGCGGCCACGTGGTCGCCATTGCAATGGACGGCATGGATGTCGGCCTGGCCGGTGCCAAGCTCGGCGCCAGTGCTGCCGGAGAGGCCCTGAAGGGCATCTTCAGCGGCGACAGCGAGGGCATCGAGAAGCGGATCAATGCCGAGGCGGAGAAGATCGAAGCCCAGGCCAAGCGCATCTGCAACCGCATGCCGGCGATGCTGGCCAGCCAGCAGGCGTTGGCCGCTTCGCTGCCCGCGTTCAAGCCCTACGCCACAATGGACCAGAGTGACGTCGACGACTGCGGCAAGGACACCGTGGTCCAGCGCTAGGCCTGTGACAGATCAGCGCACCCGGCCGGCAGCGGCGCCCCGCTGCCGGCCGTCACGTGCCGACCGGCTTACAATGGCGGCCCCGGACGCCCCCGAACCGAATGCCATGAAGAAGTTGTTCCTGCTGCTGGCCGCCCTGCTCTGCCTGGGCCTGGTCGGCTGTGACAAGGATTACCGCAATCACCGCGCCGAGCGCGGCAAGCCCAAGATTTCCGTCAGCGAAGGCATGGTGACCGTGCGTCGCCCGCCGGCACCGAACATCATCATCCTCGGCGATGGCACGATGAAGGTGGACGAGATCCAGATCCCGCTGGACCAGGGGCAGAAGCAGATGCTGCAGACGATGTTCGGCAAGCTGCAGGTGCTGCGCCAGAACACCCTGGTCGCCGCCCCGGCCGATCCCAACATGCAACCGGTGAAGATCCAGCCGCCGGAGGGCATGGAAGTGATTCCGGCGGACTTGGTCCAGCGCATACCCGAGTTCAAGGATTACACCGACACGTTCGGCAACATCGTCGCCGACCGTCGCTGAAGCAGAAACGCCGCCCCAGGGCGGCGTTTCCTCTTGTAGAGCCGAGCCTATGCTCGGCTGCTGCCCGGAACCTGAGCCGAGCATGGGCTCGGCTCTACAACCAGCAGATCAACCGCCGGCGCCACCACCGCCAGCCTGGATGCCACCTGCGGTCAGTGCGGTCGGATCCAGCAGGCGCCGCAATTCGGCCTCCTCCAGCCCGCTGTCTTCCAGTGCCACGTCCAACACCGGGCGTTGTTCCTTGTAGGCACGCTTGGCGATGGCCGCGGCCTTCTCGTAGCCGATGATCGGATTCAATGCCGTGACCAGGATCGGATTGCGCGCCAGCGCTTCGGCCACACGGTCCTCGCGCACTTTCAACCCGGCGATCGCGCTGTCGGCCAGCAGCCGCGACACATTGGCCAGCAGGCCGATGCCATCGAGCAGGTTCACCGCGATCAGCGGCAGGGTGACGTTGAGCTGGAAGTTTCCGGTCTGCCCGGCCACGGTGATTGCCGTGTGGTGGCCGATCACCTGCGCGCAGGCCATCACGGTCGCTTCCGGAATCACCGGGTTGACCTTGCCCGGCATGATCGAGCTGCCCGGCTGCAGCGCCGGCAGTTCGATCTCGCCCAGCCCGGCCAGCGGACCGGCATTCATCCAGCGAAGATCATTGGCGATCTTGATCAGCGCCACGGCCAGTGCATTGAGCTGGCCCGACAGTTCCACGGCATCATCCTGCGCGGCCAGGCCCTCGAACTTGTTCTCGGCGCTGTCGAACTTGAAACCGGTCTGTTGCTTCAGTGCCTTGGCCACCTGCGCGCCGAAGCGCGGGTCGGCATTGATGCCGGTGCCGATGGCGGTGCCACCCAGCGGCAGGCGGCGCACGCGCCTGAGGCTGTCTTCGATCCGCTCCTGCGCCGAGGCCAGCTGTGCCGACCATGCGCCGAACTCCTGCTCGAAGGTCAGTGGCATCGCGTCCATCAGGTGGGTACGGCCGGTCTTGACCACCTTGCGCAGGCTGCGGCCCTTCTTGTCCAGGGTCTTGCGCAGGTGCACCAGCGCCGGCAGCAGCTGCTCATGCGTCGCCAACACCGCCGACACGCGCAGCGCGGTCGGAATCACGTCGTTGGAGCTCTGCCCCTGGTTGACGTGGTCATTGGGGTGCACGGCGGTCTTGCCCGCCTTGCCGGCACGGTTGGCCAGTGTGGCGATGACCTCATTGGCATTCATGTTCGACGACGTGCCCGAACCAGTCTGGTAGACATCGATCGGGAACTGCGCATCCCAGTTGCCGGCGGCCACTTCGGCGGCAGCGGTCTGGATGGCCTTGGCCACGTTCTTCGGCAGATGGCCCAGCTCCGCGTTGACGCCCGCGGCGGCGCCCTTGACCAGGCCCAGGGCACGGATGAAACCGCGCGGCATGCGCTGGCCCGACACCGGGAAGTTCTGCACGGCACGCTGGGTCTGCGCGCCCCACAGGGCGTCGGCAGGCACCTGCAGCTCGCCCATGCTGTCGTGTTCGATTCTGAAACCCTTGCTTGCAGCTTTGCTCATTGCATCAACTCCGCACTACTTCAGTTGGGGAAAGGGAAGCGGCGGCTGGCAGGGTGTCGCTTCCCGGGCTGGCGGCTGCGCCAACGATACTCCCTTGCCCGCAGCGTGGGATGACGAGCGCGGGCCAGATCGTTCCGTCTGCACGGCCGTTGTGCACGCGCAGGGGTAGTGCCGGCCGCTGGCCGGCAATCCATGGAAGCGTAGGCCGGGCGTGGTTGCCGGCCAGCGGCCGGCACTACCTGACCGGCACGTCGTAGAATATGGCCCCCGCCGCTCGCCCCAGCCCTGCCGACATGTCCGATTCCGCCCTGCTCGCCCTGTCCCCGCTCGATGGCCGCTATGCCGGCAAGGTCGACGCCCTGCGCCCGATCTTCTCCGAGTACGGCCTGATCAAGGCCCGCATCACGGTCGAGGTGGAATGGCTGCTGGCGCTGGCCGCCGAGCCGGGCATCGTCGAACTGGCCCCGTTCTCCGACGCCGCCGTCGCCCGTCTGCGCGCCCTGGCCGCCAGCTTCAGCCCGGCCCAGGCTGCACGCGTGAAGGAGATCGAGCGCACCACCAACCATGACGTCAAGGCGGTGGAGTACTTCATCAAGGAACAGCTGAAGGACGACGCCGAGCTGGCTCCGGCGCTGGAATTCGTGCATTTCGCCTGCACCAGCGAAGACATCAACAATCTCAGCTACGGCCTGATGCTGGAACAGGCCCGCCGTGAAGTGCTGCTGCCGACCCTGGACGGCATCGCCAGCACCCTGCGCAGCCTGGCCCACGCCCAGGCCGGCCAGCCGATGCTGTCGCGCACCCACGGCCAGACCGCCTCGCCGACCACCTTGGGCAAGGAACTGGCCAACGTGGTCGCCCGCCTGGAGCGCCAGCGCAGGCAGATTGCCGCGGTCGAACTGACCGGCAAGATCAACGGTGCGGTCGGCAACTACAACGCCCACATCGCCAGCTACCCGGACGTGGACTGGCCTGCCTTCGCCGAGCGCTTCGTGACCGGCCTGGGCCTGGTATTCAACCCGTACACCACGCAGATCGAGCCGCACGACAACGTGGCCGAGATCGGCGATGCCGCACGCCGCGCCAACATCATCCTGATCGACCTGGCCCGCGACATCTGGGGCTACATCTCGCTGGGCTACTTCAAGCAGCGCCTGAAGGAAGGCGAAGTCGGCTCGTCGACGATGCCGCACAAGGTCAATCCGATCGACTTCGAGAATGCGGAAGGCAATTTCGGCATCGCCAACGCCCTGTTCGAGCACTTCAGCGCGAAGCTGCCGATCAGCCGCTGGCAGCGTGACCTGACCGATTCCACCGTGCTGCGTGCGCTGGGCACCGCGTTCGGCCACAGCCAGGTGGCACTGGATTCGCTGGCCAAGGGCCTGGGCAAGCTGGAGGTGAACCCGCAGCGCCTGGATGCGGACCTGGACGCGGCCTGGGAAGTGCTGGCCGAGGCCGTGCAGACGGTGATGCGCCGCCATGGCCTGCCGAACCCGTACGAGCAGCTGAAGGCGCTGACCCGCGGCCAGGGGATCACGGCCGAGTCGATGCGTGCGTTCGTGCAGGGGCTGGAGCTGCCGACGGATGCGAAGCAGCGTCTGCTCGAGATGACCCCGGGCAGCTACACCGGCCTGGCCGAGGCGCTGGCAAAGAAGATCTAAGGGGTTTGCTTGCGGCGGCGGCCGCGGGCGCTGCCTGCGGCAGGCTTAACTGCAACTGCAACGTCAAAGGCGGCTCTGGGTTACTGCCTCGCTTGGCGGGGCGGGTTGGGTTCGCGGGGGACGCCGTGAACCCGTCCCTGGGGGCTTGGCCGCGGCATCCATGCCGCGGACACCCCCGCGAACCCAACCCGCCCCACCTCTGACAGTTTCCCGGTGACGGATCGAAGAGCATTGGGTTGTCGGGACGGAATTTGAAAGAGGGACGCGGCTTCGCCGCGTCCCTCTTTGTTTGAGGGTCTTTTGTAGAGCCGAGCCCGTGCTCGGCTGCTTTTGGGCACGGGCAACAGCAAGCCGAGCGTTGGCTCTGCTCTACATGAGCAAGCGCAGCGCGCGACCCGCTTTTGCCTTTGATTTTCTTCTTTCATTCCGTGGCGGGCCGCGCAGGAAACTGTCAGGGGCCGGGCGGGTGGGCTGCGCGGGGGTGTCCGCCGCATGGATGCGGCGGCCAAACTTACAGGGACGTACTTGCAGCGTCCCCCGCGCAGCCCACCCGCCCGGCCAAGCGCGGCTTTTGCTTGTGAACCCGTCCCCGCCACGAGGGGCTCCGCCGTTGGCCGGACACCCCGCGACAAACCACCACACGTGCGCAATCCCCACGAACGTCGGACAATGGAGACCTCGGCGGCCCGCCACGCCGCCCCTCCCGCTTTCCGCTGCAAGGATTCCCCCATGGCCGCCCGCAAGTCCTCCGCCCCCCTCATCGAAGTCACCGCCCGCCCCGGCCAGCCGCTGGGCATGGCGCCGGCCACCTTCCTGCGCGACTTCTGGCAGAAACGCCCGCTGCTGATCCGCAACGCCTTCCCCAACTTCCAGACCCCGGTGCAGCCGGAAGACCTGGCCGGGCTGGCCTGCGAGGAAGGCGTGCTGGCGCGCCTGATCGAGCACGACAAGACCCGGGACGGCTGGCGCGTGCGCACCGGCCCGTTCCAGGAAGACGTGTTCCCCGCCCTGCCCGACCAGGACTGGACCCTGCTGGTGCAGGACGTGGACAAGTGGGACCCGGACGTGCGCGCCCTGATCGAGCACTTCAGCTTCCTGCCGCGTTGGCGCATGGATGATGTGATGATCAGCTTCGCCGCCACCGGCGGCTCGGTCGGCGCCCATGTCGACCAGTACGACGTGTTCCTGCTGCAGGCCCACGGCCACCGCCGCTGGCAGATCGACGCCAGCGAATCGATCAAGGGCAAGCAGCCACCGCTGGGCTTCCGCCCGGACGTGGAACTGAAGCTGCTGAAGGTGTTCAAGCCGACCCACGACTGGGTGCTGGCACCGGGCGACATGTTGTACCTGCCGCCGAACGTGCCGCACCACGGCGTCGCCGAGGATCCCTGCCTGACGTTCTCCTTCGGCATGCGCGCGCCGTCCTCGGCCGAGCTGATCAGCGACTACCTCGACACCCTGATCGCCGATGCCGACGAGAACATCCGTTACCAGGATGCCGACCTCAAGGTGCCGGCCGACCCGAACGAAATCGACACGGTGGCGATGGCGCGGGTGATCACCGCGCTCAACGCCATCCGCATGAACGACCCGGACAAGCTGGGTGACTGGTTCGGTCGCTTCATCACCACCTACCGCGCCGCCGGCGAAGTGATGGCCCACCAGGCCGCACCGGCACCGGAGGAAGTGGTCCAGGCGCTGGCCTCCGGCCTGCTGCTGCAGCGCCACCCGTGGGCACGCCTGGCCTGGCGCCGGGCCAAGCGCGGCGCCAGCCTGTACGTCAGCGGCCAGGACTTCGCGCTGCCGGTGAAGGACGCCCAGCGCCTGGCCGGTGCCGAGCAGCTCGACGCCGCCGCCTATCGCGGCCTGTCCGACAAGGGCCGTGCCGTGCTCCAGCAGCTGCTGGTCGGTGGCGTGTTCCAGCTGATCGATCCGAACGAGGTGTACGACGCTGAAGAGGAGGACGACGGCGAAGACGCCGTGGTCCTCGGCGAAGTAGTCGAAGGCCGTGACCGCGTCGACGCGATCGACGCCGACGCGGTGTCCGACGATGTCCACTCCGTGACCGTGCACGACGACGGTATCGAGGTCATCGTCAACTTCGAGGACGACGACGAAGACGACAGCACTGGCCGGGCCTGAGCCCTCACCATGATCCGGGTCCAGCAGGTCAGCCACGCCGACGCCCACGTTGCCATCCACGACGTGCGCCAACGCGTGTTCGTGCAGGAACAGGGCATCGCCGCGGAACTGGAACGCGATGCGCTGGACCCGGTCAGCGCCCATGTGCTGGCACTGGACAGTGACAACCAGCCGGTCGGCACCGGCCGGCTGGCCCCGGACGGCCGCATCGGCCGTATGGCCGTGCTGGCCAGCCATCGCAGCCACGGGGTCGGTGAGGCCCTGCTGGAGGCACTGGTCGAGGCCGGGCGCAGGCTCGGCCTGGCCGAGCTGCACCTGCACGCCCAACTACCCGCCCGCGATTTCTATGCCCGCCAGGGCTTCCTGCCGGAAGGCGAGGCGTTCGAGGAGGCCGGCATCGGCCACCAGCAGATGCGCCGCCGGCTGGGCGCGACCAGCGCGATCGACTGCCGCGCCGAGGCGGTGGCCATCACCACGGCCATCGTCCACCGCGCCCGCCGCCAGCTGTGGCTGCACAGCCGCCAGCTGGACCCGGGACTGCTCGACGCGGCGCCGGTGCAGGCCGCCCTGCGCCGCTTCGTCACCGCCCGCCACGACAAGCAGCTGCGGGTGATCGTGCACGATGCCGCTGCGATCGCCTCTGCCGGGGCACCGCTGCTGGCGCTGGCCCAGCGCTTGCCAAGCGTGATCCAGTTCCGCGAGGTCAGCGACCCGGTCGACCGCGCGCTGGCCTCTTCCTGCCTGCTCAACGATGCGGGCGACTTCTACTTTCGTCTGATCGGCCATCGCCTCGACGGCGAGGCCGGTATCGCGCTGCCGGCACGTTCGCAGCCGTTCGGGCAGCAATTGCAGCGCGTCTGGGACCGTTCGCGCGATTGCAGCGAACTGCGCGCGCTCGGCATCTGAACCGGCGCCGCTGACCCAACCTGTCTGGAACCGGCACCGGCGGACGTGGGATGCCCGCAGTGGTGCCCCTTCGTGTCCCGTTGGGGGTACAATTTGGCTGTTTGAACGCGCCCGCGCAGGGCTATTCATCTTCCTGCCGGGTCCTTCTGAAGCCATACCCCACAAAGCGAATCAACACCCTCCATCGTGGACAATCAACTGAAGCAGTTTGCGCAATCTTCGCAACTCGCCGGCGGCAACGCCTCCTATGTCGAGGACCTGTACGAGCAGTACCTGGTCTCCCCGGATAGTGTCGATCCCAAATGGAAAACCTACTTCGACGGCTTCAAGGGCCGCGAAGCAGGTGACATTCCGCACTCGGCCGTCATCTCCCACATCGCGGACGCGGCCAAGGATGCGCTGAAAGCTGGCACCGGCACCGGTGCGGGCGACGAGCGCGAGCGCAATGTCGGTCGTCTGATCACCGCCTACCGCTCGCGCGGCCACCTGGACGCCCGCCTCGATCCGCTGGGCCTGGCCGCGCCGGTGAACACCCCGGACCTGGGCCTGCCGTTCCACAGCCTGTCCGATGCCGATCTCAACAGCGAGTTCAGCACCGGCGGCGTCGGCGGCCAGCCGCGCATGAAGCTGCGCGACCTGCTCGCACGCCTGAAGGCGACCTACACCGGCTCGATCGGTGCGGAGTTCATGCACATCTCCGAGGTCGAGCAACGCCAGTGGATCTACAAGAAGCTGGAAGCGGCCGGTGGCAACTACCAGCTGGACGCTGACACCCAGCGCCGCACCCTGGAGCGCCTGACCGCGGCCGAAGGCCTGGAGCGCTACCTGCACACCAAGTACGTCGGCCAGAAGCGCTTCTCGCTGGAAGGCGGCGACTCGCTGATCCCGATGATGGACACCATCATCCGCAGCGCCGGCAAGGATGGCGTCAAGGACGTGGTGATCGGCATGGCCCACCGCGGCCGCCTGAACGTGCTGGTCAACACCCTGGGCAAGAACCCGCGCAAGCTGTTCGACGAATTCGAAGGCAAGTTCGAGCACGACGAGCACGCGTCGGCCGGCGACGTGAAGTACCACATGGGCTTCTCCGCCGACGTCGCCACCGACGGTGGCCCGGTGCACCTGGCACTGGCGTTCAACCCGTCGCACCTGGAAATCGCCGACCCGGTCGTGGCCGGTTCCGTGCGTTCACGCCAGGAGCGCCGCAAGGACACCGCACGCAAGCAGGTCATGCCGATCCTGATCCACGGCGACGCGGCCTTCTCCGGCCAGGGCGTGGTCATGGAGCTGTTCCAGATGTCGCAGGCCCGCGGCTTCGCCGTCGGCGGCACCGTGCACATCGTGGTCAACAACCAGGTCGGCTTCACCACTTCCAACCCGCTGGATACGCGCTCCACGCGCTATGCCACCGACGTGGCGAAGATGATCGCCGCCCCGGTGCTGCACGTGAACGGCGATGATCCGGAAGCCGTCGTGTTCGCCGCGCAGCTGGCCTTCGAGTTCCGCCAGAAGTTCGCCAAGGACGTGGTCATCGACCTGATGTGCTACCGCCGTTGGGGCCACAACGAGGCCGACGAGCCGGCGATCACCCAGCCGCTGATGTACCAGGTGATCCGCAAGCACCCGACCACCCGCGAGATGTATGCCGAGCAGCTGGAAAAGGCGGGCGTGATCGCCGCCGGTGCCGGCAAGGCCATGGTCGATGCCTACCGCGAGAAGCTGGACGCCGGTGAAGTGACCACCGAGCTGGCCAAGGTCGAGAAGACTCCGCCGACCAGCCCGCTGTTCGTCGATTGGCCGAAGCTGCTGGAAGGCAAGCTGTCCGACCCGGTCTCGACCAAGGTCGAGAAGAACAAGCTGGTCGAGCTGGCCAAGCTGATCAACACCATCCCGGACGAAGTGCAGCTGCACTCGCGCGTGGCCAAGGTCTACGACGACCGCCGCAAGATGGCCGCCGGCGAGATCGCGGGCGACTGGGGCTTTGCCGAGAACCTGGCCTACGCCACCCTGCTCGACGAAGGCCACGCGCTGCGCCTGGTAGGCCAGGACGTCGGCCGCGGTACGTTCACGCACCGCCATGCGATCCTGCACGACCAGAAGACCGACAACTACTACATGCCGCTGCGGCAGCTGGTGGATTCGCCGGAGAAGGCCACCGTCATCGACTCGCTGCTGAGCGAAGAAGCGGTGATGGCCTACGAGTACGGTTTCTCCACCACCGATCCGAACACGCTGTGCATCTGGGAAGGCCAGTTCGGCGACTTCGCCAACGGTGCCCAGGTGGTGATCGACCAGTTCATCGCCGCCGGTGAAGCCAAGTGGGGCCGCATTTCCGGCCTGACCCTGCTGCTGCCGCATGGCTATGAAGGACAAGGCCCGGAACACAGCTCGGCGCGCCTGGAGCGCTTCCTGCAGCTGTGCGCCCTGGAGAACATGCTGGTTGTCGTGCCGTCGACCCCGGCGCAGGCCTTCCACATGCTGCGTCGCCAGCTGCACATGACCACCCGCAAGCCGCTGGTGGTGATGTCGCCGAAGTCGCTGCTGCGCCACAAGCTGGCCGTGTCGACCCTGGACGAACTGGCCAATGGCGAGTTCCAGCACCTGATCGGCGACGCCAATGCCGATGCCAAGAAGGTCAAGCGCGTGGTGCTGTGCTCGGGCAAGGTCTACTACGACCTGCTGGAAGACCAGACCAAGCGTGGCCAGGACGACGTGGCGATCATCCGCGTGGAGCAGCTGTATCCGTTCCCGCGTGCGCTGCTGGCTGCCGAGCTGAAGAAGTACGGCAAGGCCACCGACGTGGTGTGGACGCAGGAAGAACCGCAGAACCAGGGCGCGTGGTACCAGATCCGCCACCACCTGCAGTTCTGCCTGGCCGATGGCCAGAACCTGCACTACGCCGGTCGCGCACGTTCGGCGTCGCCGGCTGCCGGTCACATGGCTGACCACGTCCGCGAGCAGCAGCAGCTGATTGCCGACGCACTGGTCAACCCGTTCAACGACACGTTCGCTGAATAATCCTCCCCCTATTTAGAAGACAAACCAGGAAGCTCCCGCAATGGCCACCGAAGTCAAAGCCCCGGTACTGCCCGAATCCGTCGCCGACGGCACCATCGCCACCTGGCACAAGAAGGTGGGCGACGCCGTCAAGCGCGACGAAAACCTGCTTGACCTGGAAACCGACAAGGTCGTGCTGGAAGTGCCGTCGCCGGTTGACGGCGTGCTGAAGGAAATCAAGTTCAAGGAAGGCGATACCGTGACCTCCAGCCAGGTCGTGGCGATCATCGAAGAAGGCGCCGTGGCTGCGGCTCCGGCCCCGGCCGCTGAAGAGAAGAAGGCTGAAGCCGCACCGGCCGCCGCTGCTCCGGCCGCTGCCGCCGCTCCGGCTCCGGCTGCCAAGTCGGCCGCCGACACCCTGCCGCCGGGCGCCCGCTTCACCGCCATCACCGAAGGCGTGAACCCGGCCGACGTCGACGGCACCGGCCGTCGTGGTGCAGTGACCAAGGAAGACATCGTCAACTTCGCCCGCAACGGCGGCGCCGGCAAGGCCGGTGGTGCACGTCCGGAAGAGCGCGTGCCGATGACCCGCATCCGCAAGCGCATCGCCGAGCGCCTGATGGAGTCGAAGAACTCCACCGCCATGCTGACCACCTTCAACGAAGTCGACCTGTCCAAGGTGTCGGCGGCGCGCAAGGAGCTGCAGGACGAGTTCGTCAAGGCCCACGGCATCAAGCTGGGCTTCATGAGCTTCTTCGTGAAGGCCGCTGCCAACGCGCTGCAGCGCTTCCCGCTGGTCAACGCATCGATCGACGGCGACGACATCATCTACCACGGCTACTCGGACATCTCGATCGCCGTGTCGACCGAGAAGGGCCTGGTCACGCCGGTCCTGCGCAACGTCGAGCGCATGTCGTTCGCCGACATCGAGAAGACCATCGCCGACTACGCCAAGAAGGCACGTGACGGCAAGCTGGGCCTGGAAGAACTGCAGGGCGGCACCTTCACCGTGACCAACGGCGGCACCTTCGGTTCGCTGCTGTCGACCCCGATCATCAACCCGCCGCAGAGCGCCATCCTGGGCATGCACGCCATCAAGGAGCGTCCGATCGCCCAGAACGGCCAGGTCGTGATCGCGCCGATGATGTACCTGGCGCTGTCCTACGACCACCGCATCATCGACGGCAAGGACTCGGTGCAGTTCCTGGTGGACATCAAGAACCAGCTGGAAAACCCGGGCCGCATGCTGTTCGGCCTGTAAGAAACCTCCCGCCCCTCCGCGCCTGCGCGGAGGGGTTCTGGTAATGCATCAAGGAATAATTCAATGGCTGAACAATTCGACGTCGTCGTCATCGGTGCCGGCCCGGCCGGTTACCACGCTGCCATCCGCGCGGCCCAGCTGGGCCTGAAGACCGCCTGCATCGACGCAGCGCTGGGCAAGGACGGCAAGCCGGCCCTCGGCGGCACCTGCCTGCGCGTGGGCTGCATCCCGTCCAAGGCGCTGCTCGATTCCTCGCGCCAGTTCTGGAACATGGGCCACATCTTTGGCGACCACGGCATCAGCTTCAAGGATGCCAAGATCGACGTCGAGGCGATGATTGGCCGCAAGGACAAGATCGTCAAGCAGTTCACCGGCGGCATCGGCATGCTGTTCAAGGCCAACAAGGTCGCCGCCTACTACGGCTTCGGCCAGCTGCAGCCGGGCAACGTGGTCAAGGTGAAGCAGCACGACGGTTCGGAAGTCGAGCTGAAGGGCACCAACGTCATCATCGCGGCCGGTTCGGATTCGATCGAACTGCCGTTCGCCAAGTTCGACGGCGAGACCATCGTCGACAACGTCGGCGGCCTGGACTTCACCGAAGTGCCGAACCGCCTGGCGGTGATCGGTGCCGGCGTGATCGGCCTGGAACTGGGCAGCGTGTGGAAGCGCCTGGGCGCTGAAGTCACCATCCTTGAGGCCATGCCGGAGTTCCTGGCGGCTGCCGATGCCGAAGTGGCCAAGGCCGCTGCCAAGGAATTCAAGAAGCAGGGCCTGGACATCAAGCTCAATGCCAAGGTTTCCAAGACCGAGATCACCGGCAAGGGCAAGAAGAAGGAAGTCATCGTCACCTACACTGACGCGGAAGGCGAAAAGACCCTGACCGTGGACAAGCTGCTGGTGGCCGTCGGCCGTCGCGCCGCCACCAAGGGCCTGCTGGCCGAAGGCACCGGCGTCAAGGTCAACGAGCGCGGCCAGATCGAAGTCGACGCGCACTGCCACACCGGCGTCAACGGCGTGTGGGCGGTCGGCGACTGCGTGCGCGGCCCGATGCTGGCGCACAAGGGCTTCGAGGAAGGCATCGCGGTGGCTGAGCTGATCGCCGGCCTGCCGGGCCACGTCAACTTCGACACCATCCCGTGGGTCATCTACACCGAGCCGGAACTGGCCTGGGTCGGCAAGACCGAAGCCCAGCTGAAGGCCGAGGGCATTCCGTACAAGGCCGGCAGCTTCCCGTTCGCCGCCAACGGCCGTGCCGTAGCGATGATCGAGCCGGCGGGGTTCGTGAAGATCCTGGCCCATGCCGAAACCGATCGCATCCTCGGCATGCACCTGGTTGGCGCCAACGTCTCCGAACTGGTGCACGAAGGCGTGCTGACCATGGAGTTCAGCGGCTCGGCCGATGACCTGGCCCGCATCTGCCACGCCCACCCGTCGCTGTCGGAAGTGATCCACGACGCCGCGATGGCGGTCAGCAAGCGCGCCATCCACAAAGCGAACTGATCGTCCACCTGGTAGTGCCGGCCGCTGGCCGGCTTCACCCGGATTCAAGAAGCCCCGCCTCGGCGGGGTTTTTTGTTGCTCATTTTCCTGTAGCGCCGAGCATTGGGCTCGGCGCTACACCTTTCCAGCGGGCTTGTTCGGTGGATCGTCACAGATCCGATGCTGCACCACCGTCTCGCCGACCTTCCATTCCTTCGTGACCCGGCAGCGCTCCCTGTCCCCGGGCCCCGTCGAAGCCTTCGCCCCAGCAGCATTCGCTTCGTCGGCACCGGCTGCCTGCTGGCGCTCCAGCCACACCGAAGGCGGTGCTGGAGGAGCGGCCTGTAGCGGGCCCGCCAACAGGGCCAGACCGACCAGCACCACCGCCCTCATGCGGGCACCGCCCGGCCACCGAGCATGCGCGCCGGCAGCATGAACAGCGCGCGCAGGAAGGCGAACAGCGCCGAGAAGGTGATGCCGACCAGTCGGAACGGCAGGCTCAGCAGCCACACGAACGGCCAGGCGATCAGGGCGAGGATCGCCAGCGGCCAGCACAGTACGAACAGCAGGCACCACACACCGAGCGCGAACAGGGTCTTCATCACGGTCTCCTTGGGACGGCACCCTGCCGCCTGCGGACACCTTGGCGCCCTACCCTGGCGCCGGCAAACAGTTTGCGACGAAACCGGGCTGGCGGCGATGAAACCGGCCCAGCGCAGTGCAACGCCACGCCCATGCCCATGCCCATGCCCGGCTGCGCTTCGTGGCGACCGCATGGAACCCGCGCTGACAGCAGCTCCTGCCGGTGCCTTGGCTCGCCCGATGGTGGTTGCCGGCCAGCGGCCGGCATGACCGCTATTCGAACGAACCGACCGAGTCGTGGGCCAGGTTGTCGAAGCGGGTGTACTCACCGAAGAACTTCAGTTTGCACGAGCCGGTCGGGCCACCACGGTGCTTGCCGATGATGATTTCGGCCAGGCCCTTGTCCGGCGAGTTTTCCTTGTTGTAGTAGTCGTCGCGGTAGATGAACACGATCATGTCCGCGTCCTGCTCGATTGCGCCCGATTCGCGAAGGTCGGCCATCACCGGGCGCTTGTCGGTACGCGTTTCCAGCGAGCGGTTGAGCTGCGACAGCGCGATCACCGGCACGTTCAGTTCCTTGGCCAGGCCCTTCAGCGAACGCGAGATTTCCGAGATTTCGGTCGCGCGGTTCTCGCTGTTGCCCGGCACGCTCATCAGCTGCAGGTAATCGATCACCACCAGGCCCAGGTCATGCTCGCGCTTGAGGCGGCGGCACTTGGAACGCAGCACTTCAGGCGACACGCCCGGCGTGTCGTCGATGAAGATCTTGGTTTCCTTCAGCATCTTGATCGCGCTGGTGACGCGGCTCCAGTCCTCGTCTTCCAGCTGGCCGGTACGCAGGCGCTGCGCGTTGATGCGTCCATTGGAGGAAATCAGGCGCATCGCCAGCTGCGACGCCGACATTTCCATCGAGAACACCGCCACGCCCTTCTTCGACTTGATCGCCGCGTACTCGGCGATGTTCAGCGCGAAGGTGGTCTTGCCCATTGCCGGGCGCGCCGCGAGGATGATCAGGTCGGTCGGCTGCAGGCCAGCGGTCATCGCGTCGAAATCGTTGTAACCGGTCGGCAGGCCGGTGATGTTGCCGCCGTTCTCGAAGCGGTTGCGCAGCTCCTCGAAGGCATCCTTCAGTGCACCGGGCATGGCCACGAAATCGGTACGGCCACGCGCACCCTGTTCGGCGATTGCAAACACGCTCTTTTCCGCCGAGGCCAGCAGCTCGCTGCTGTCGCGCCCCTCTGGCTGGAAACCGTCGTTGACGATGTCGGTGCCGACCTGGATCAGCTGCCGCAGCACCGCCTTGTCGCGCACGATCTCGGCGTAGGCCACGATGTTGGCAGCTGACGGCGTGGTACTGGCCAGTTCGATCAGGTAGGCGCCGTCACCCACCAGTTCCATCTTGCCCTGCGATTCAAACCACTCGCCCAGCGTCACCGCGTCGAACGGCCGTTCGCGTTCGGACAGCTCGCGGATCGCACGATAGATCATCTGGTGATCGCGACGATAGAAGTCGCTTTCGGTCAGCTGGTCGTTGACACGGTCATACGCCTCGGGCGCCAGCATCAGGCCACCCAGCACCGCCTGCTCGGCTTCCACCGAATGGGGCGGTACCCGCAACTGGTCGATGCGCGACTCGTCGCGATCGCGATCGAAGCCATCACCGCGCTCTCTGCGGTTGGAACGGAAGCCGGGACGAGCGGACATGCTGCGGTGTTTCCTGCAAAAGTGGGCCAGACGAGTGTAGGCATGTGCCGACCCCGGCAGCCATGGACAAGCCTGTGGATAAGCCGTGGGAAAACGGGGGATATCCGCCGGTACCTGGCCAGACTGGCGTGAAAGCGTCGCACTGCCTGCGACGGGCGCCGTTGCGGCGCCCGAGCGGGACATTATCGCAGATCAACGCCCCGGGGTCGGATCCTCTGCGACGCAGGGGACTCTGACCCCGCCGGCGTCAATCGCCCTTGACGTGCACTGCGATCAACGCCAGGAACCGGTCCACGTAGCCCTGCAGGAACTTCTGCGTGCCTTCGTTGTGGATCGTGCCATCGGCATCGATCAGGCCGTCCTTGAAGTGGATGAATGCCTCGGGCTGGCCCAGCACATGCATGTCCAGGAAGGCCAGGCTGTTGCGCAGGTGCTGCTGGGCCACGGCGGTACCGATCTGGCCGATGGAGGCGCCGATCACCGCCGCCGGCTTGCCGGCAAACGCACTGTCACCGTACGGGCGCGATCCGATATCAATGGCGTTCTTGAGCACGCCGGGCACCGACCGGTTGTACTCGGGTGTCACGAACAGCACCGCGTCGGCGGCGCGCACCTGATCCTTCAGCCGGGTGCCCTGTGGCGGATAATCAGCGTCGAAATCCTGGTCGTACAACGGCAGATCGCCGATCTGCACGTACTGGAAGCGCGCGCGATCACCGGCGAGCTTCTCCAGCGCATGGGCCAGCTTGCGGTTGCAGGAATCCTTGCGCAGGCTGCCAACGAACACGGCGATGGTGGGGACGGACATCGGGACATACTCCTCACGGTGCGGGAGGCCCAGCCTAGTCGCCAGGCCCGTGCCATCCGGTGAAGATCAGCCGCCGGTCACGCCGGTCCGCGCCTGCCGCCAATGCGCCTGCCAGGCCTGGAACATCAGCACGTTCCACAAGTGGGTATGCCACTTGCGCTGCCCCCCCAGGAACTGCTGCCACAGCGGCTGCACCGCCGCCGCCGACAGCACGCCCTCACGCTCCAGCCGCGCCGGCTGCAGCAGGTCCTCTGCCCAGGGTCGCAGGTCGCCCTTCAACCAGTCACTGACCGGTGCGCCAAAACCGCGCTTGGGACGGTGCACCATTGAATGCGGCACGTAACGGCCCAGCACGCGCTTGAGCAGCACCTTGCTGGTCGTCTCACTGCGCTTGAAGCCCAGCGGCAGCGACCAGGCGAACTCGGCCACGCGCCAGTCCAGCAATGGCGCGCGCGCCTCCAGGCTGACCGCCATCGAGGTCCGGTCGACCTTGCACAACAGGTCATCGGGCAGGTAGGTCACGAAATCGGCCAGCATCATCGCGTCGGCCGGTGTCCCCGCGCCGTGCAGCGGATCGGCCAGGTCGTAGAAGCTGCCGGCCGCCTGCGCACCGGGTACCGCTGCGGCAGGGTCGCGCCAGCGCGAGATGCGGTTGCGGTAGACGTCGCCGATGCCACGTGCGCCTGTCTCGGCCAGCAGCGCCGCCAGGCCACCGGTCCGCGAGGCCTCGCCCTGCTGCTGCGAGCGTGCGCCCATCCAGCGCCGCAGCGGCCCCGGCACGCGTCCGAGCATCTGCCAGTTGCGCAGCGCGCGTACATAGCGGGTGTAGCCGAAGAACAGCTCATCGCCACCGTCGCCGGACAGCGCGACGGTCACGCCCTGCCGTGCCAGCCGTGCCACCAGCGCGGTCGGCACCTGCGACGCATCGGCAAAAGGTTCATCGAACATCGCCGGCAACTGCGGCACCACCGCCAGCGCGTCGGCGCCACTGACGTACAACTCGGTGTGATCACAGCCGAGATGAGCCGCCAGCTCCCTGGCCAGCGGAGCTTCGTCATGTCCCGAGTCGGTGAAGCCGATGCTGAAACTATGCACCGGCTGCCCGCTCTGCGCCTGCATCAGCGCTGCCACCAGCGATGAGTCCGTGCCGCCGGACAGGAACACGCCGACCGGCACGTCGGCCACCATGCGCAGCGCCACCGCATCGCGCAGCAGCGTATCCAGCTGTTCCTCGGCCTCCTCGATGCGGCCCTGGAACGGGGCGGCCAACGCCGCCTGCATGCGTGCGCGCGCATCCCAGTACGGGCGCTGCGCCTGCTCCGGGCGGTGTGCCGCGGCGCCAGCGGCCACAGCCGCTGCATCCAGCCGCAGCACCCGGCCCGGCATCAGCTTGTAGCAGCGCTGGTGGATGCTGTGCGGCGCCGGGATGTAATCCAGCCGCAGCAGCAAGGTGAGCGCATCGCGGTCGATGTCGTTGTCGAACGCCGGGTGTTGCCAGAGCGCCTTCAGTTCCGAACCGAACACCAGCGCGTCGCCGGCCCAGCCGTAGTACAGCGGCTTCTTGCCGACGCGGTCGCGGGCCAGCCACAGGCAACGATCCTGACGGTCCCACAGCGCGATGGCGAACATGCCGTTGCAGCGCTGCAGGGTGTCTTCGACGCCCCACTGCAGGATCGCCGCCAGCAGTACTTCGGTGTCGGAATGGCCGCGGAAGGTGTGCCCCAGCGGCTCCAGCTGTTCACGCAGGGCCGCGAAATTGTAGACCTCGCCGTTGTAGGCCATCACGTAGCGGCCGTCCGCCGAGGCCATCGGCTGGTGGCCCAGCGGGGACAGGTCGAGGATGCTCAGGCGTCGATGCGCCAGCGCGATGCCCGCCTCGGCATCGACCCAGCTGCCGCCATCATCCGGCCCGCGATGGTGCAGCGCCTGGCCCATGGCCAGCGCCTGCGCCTGCAGCGCCTCGGCCGACGCCAGCGGCGCCGGCAACAACATTCCCGCCAATCCACACATGCATCAGGGTTCCTGCGCCAGGTCGAGGGCGGCGCCAATCACCGCATTGTCGCTTGGAAGCCCGAACATTGCTGCCCCTGCCAGTGGCGTGTAGGTGTCGGCGCCACAGACGCGGCGCAGCGGCAGGTGACCAAAGCCGGCCTCGACCAGTGCCGTGACCACGCCCTCACCCACTCCGCCGCTGTGGCGGCCTTCGTCCAGCACCAGCACCCGCCGCGCGCTCGCGGCCTGGGCCGCGATGAAGCCGGCATCCAACGGTACCAGCCAGCGCAGGTCGACCACCCGCACCTGCCAGCCCAGCTGCTGCTCGATCGCCCGCGCCGCGCGCAACGCCATCGGCACGCCATTGCCATAGGTGTAGATCACCAGGTCTCCGGCCTCCGGTGCATACACCCGGCCCTCGCCCGGCACCAGCGCCTGGCCCTGTGCCGGGTAGTCGAACAGCCACTGGCCATCCCCTGCTTCGTGCAGGTCCTTGCTCATGTACAGCGCGATCGGCTCCAGGAACACCGCCACGCGCCCATCCACCCGCGCCAATGCGGCCAGCGTGCGCAGCATCATCACCGCATCGTCACCGCGCGAGGGGCAGCCGACCACCAGCCCGGGGATGTCGCGCAACGCGGTGATCGAGTTGTCGTTGTGGAAGTGCCCGCCGAAACCCTTCTGATAGCCCAGCCCGGCCACCCGCACCAGCATCGGGTTGCGGTACTGGTCGTTGGAGAAGAACTGCAGCGAACAGGCTTCACCACGCAGCTGGTCGATGGCGTTGTGCAGGTAGGCCAGGTACTGGATCTCCGGAATCGGCAGCATGCCCAGGTTGGCCAGGCCCTGCGCCATGCCCAGGATCATGGTTTCATCCAGCAGCGTGTTGAACACCCGGCGTGGACCGAAGCGGCGCAGCAGATCCTTGGTGACGGTGTAGACACCGCCCTTCTGAGCCACGTCCTCGCCGAACAGCAGGCTCTGCGGATACTTCGCAAGCAGTTCCAGCAGGCCGTGGTTGATCTGGATCGCGAGATGCCGTGGCGCCTGTCGTTCCGGCAAGGCCTCGGTACCGCCATAGAGTGCCTCGCGCGCTTCGTCGGCGACCTCGCGCCGGGCTTCGGCCTGCACCGCTGCGGGCGTATAGGGTGCCAATGGCGCCATGACCTCCTGCAGCGACTGCAGCTTCGCACGGCCTTCGGCATCGGCAGCGGCGGCCATGCAGCGCGCGCGCATCGTCTCGTAGGCCACTTCGATGGCGGCTGCATCCATCCAGCCCGATTCCAGCGCGATCTGCGTCGAGCGCAACAGCGGATCCTGTGCCTCGGCCGCGCACAATTCCGGCAATGCACGCCATTCCACCTCGAAGTCGGTGCCGGCGTGGCCCATCAGGCGCGTGGTGCGCAGATGCAGGAAGGTCGGTCGCCGCGTCCGCCGGCAGTGGTCCACTGCGGCCTGCACCTGGGCGTGCCCAGTGGCCAGGTCGAGGCCATCGGCAAAGAAATAGTCCAGCCCTGGCTGGTGGCTGAAGCGCTCGGCAATCCAGCCGTCCGGCGTCTTCACCGAGATGCCCAGCCCGTTGTCCTCGCAGACGAACAGGATTGGCGCCGGCAGTTTCTGGTAGGCCGCCCACATCGCGGTGTTGAATGCGGTCTGCGCAGTGGCATGGTTGGCCGAGGCGTCGCCGAACGAGCACAGCACGATGCTGTCGGCCGGAATGGGAAGCGCATGGCCCAGCCGCTTGCCACTCTCGATGGCCAGCGCGGTGCCCAGCGCTTTCGGCAGGTGCGAGGCGATGGTCGAGGTCTGCGGCAATACCCACAATGGCTTGCTGCCCCACACCTTGTGCCGGCCGCCACTGGCCGGGTCATCGGCGCTGGCCGCGAATGAAAGCGCCGCATCGCGCAACGGGTCGATGCCCGGCACCTGGCGCGAGCGCTCGACCATGAAGGCGCCGGAGCGATAGTGCAGGAATGCGGGGTCGGTATGCCGGCAGGCCCGCGCCAGCAGCGCGTTGCCTTCATGGCCGGACGACCCGATGGTATAGAAAACCTTGTTCTGCACGCGCAATACGCGCGCCATCAGGTCCAGCTGGCGACTGGCCAGCTGGGAATCGAACAGCTCACCGAAGGCCGCAGCGCTGAGCAAGCTGCCCGGCAGGATCGGCGCGTCCGGTGCAGGACGTGCGCGCGGTGTGCCTCGCCAGCCACGCACCGCGTCGAGGAAATTGGCGTCGCACACTTCGGCGCGGTTGAGCACGCGCATGCGCGCAGGAATCGGATCTGGGACCACAGCAAACATCGAACACCCTCCGTGTCGTTGTTGCATTCCACCCGGCAACGCCGGGCGCTACCCTGTGGGATCAGGCAGCCTCGAAGCGCGCGCGCACCTCGGCGGTCACCGCTGGCATCGCCACGAAGCGCGGCTGCGCGCGCACGCGCTGCAGCCAGGCGCGCACTTCCGGGAAGGGCGCCAGGCTGATGCCGCCCTCGCCTGCGACGTCGGTATAGGCGAACAGCGCAATGTCGGCGATACCGTATGCGCTTCCGGTGAACCACTGCGCTTCGCGCAGGTGCTGCTCCATCACCGCCAGCGCGGTGGCGGCGCGCTCGTGCAGGCGTGGCAGTTCAGCACGGCGCGGTGAATCGGGCGGTGTCCAGCCGCGGATGAAGCGCGCTACCGCCACGCATGGCTCGTGCGTGTACTGCTCGAAGAACATCCAGCTCAATGCCTGCGCGCGTTCCCAACCGTCGGTAGGCAGGTAGGGCGTCCCTTCGGCCAACCAGAACAGGATCGCATTGGATTCAGTCAACACGCGGCCATCGTCGCGGACGATCAACGGCACCTTGGCGTTGGGATTGAGCGCAAGGAACTCGGCGGTGTGGGTCTGGCCATGGGCACTGTCCACTTCCACCCAGCGGTAGCGGCTGCCGAGCTGCTCCAGCAGCAGGCGGACCTTGTGGCAATTGCCGGACACCGACATGCCATGCACCGTCAACGGGACGCGCTCTTCCACCATTGCCTGCTTCCTCGGATCCGGCCGGCGGCCAGCTGCACGCAGTCTGGCAAGCCCGCCGGTGAATGCCAAGCGCGGATGCAGCATGGCAACACGGTAACGCTGGCCGCTGGCCGGCAATCGCACGAATCCTGCCACATCGAGGTTGCCGGCCAGCGGCCGGCACTACCGGCAACGCTCAGCGCACGCGCTGCCGCCACTGTTCTCGCGACTGGCCCCAGATCTGCATCGGCTTGTCGTTGTACGGTGGCGGCAGCTCTCCCATGCGCAGCAGCGTGCTGCCCAGCTTGCGCGCGACCGCCCTCGAGTTGTCGTTGTTCTCGGCGATGGTGTGGATCACCTCGTCCCAGCCCAGCGTGTCAAATGCCCAGTCGATGGCAGCAACCGCCGCTTCCGGTGCATAGCCCCGGCCCCAGCTGGCATGCCGAATACCCCAACCGACCTCGGTTCCAGGCCAGTCCTGCGGCTGCCACGGTCCCATCCGGCCGATCCAGTCACCGCTGGATTTCTCGATCACGCTGAACATCGAGAAGCCGAACAGCTGCCAGGCGCCGGCCAGGCTGCAGAAGCCGCGCCATGCCACCGAGGGCGGTTGAACACCCCCCAGGGTGCGCATCGTTTCCTCGTCGGCACAGAATGCCAGGTACGGTTCGTAGTCCTCGCGCAGCAGCGGGCGCAGAATCAGCCGCTCGGTTTCCAGGCGCAGGTCGAAGATGCTCATGCCGACTCCTTGTCGAAAGGGGGGGGGGGCATCCATCATGGTCGATTCCTTTTCCCCACGGATCAATGCCTGTGCGCACAACGAAACGGGCCGGCATGAGCCGGCCCGTCGGGTGCAGCAGGGTGTTCTGGATTACTGGCGCGTGGCCGCAGTGGCGCCGGCAGCAGCGGTCTGCGTGACCAGCTGGCCATCGACCACCGGCAGGCGATCGCTGGCCGGCTTGTTGTCCATGCGCACGGTCTTCTCGGCGCCATCATAGCGATAGGTCACGTTGTAGCCCTTCACCACATCATTGGTACCCATGGCGATGCGGCTGCCCGGCTTGCTGGCCATGCGCATGGTGCCGGTGGTGCCGTCTTCGTTGCGATAGGTCACGTTGTAACCGGTGACGCGGCTCGACTCGGACGTTGCGGTTTCGGTGTGGCACTGGCGCTCGGTACGATTGACCACGCGGCCGCCCACATGGCGCTTGTCGATCTGGTTGCCGATGAAGCCACCGGCCACCGCACCGGCTGCGGTCGCGGCCTTCTTGCCGTTGCCGCCACCGACCTGGTTGCCGAGCAGGCCACCCACCACCGCGCCGACCACGGTACCGCCGACGTTGCCATCACGCTCCGGCAGGCGTTCCTGCACCGTCACGTCCTGGCAGACCTCGTGCGGAGTCTGGGTGGTGGAGGTCTCGCGCACCGGATCGGTGCCGATCACGGTGGCATAGGCCTTCTGCTTCTCGGTGATCGGGTCGACCTTCAGCACATCGGCATATTCCAGCCCGCGCGGCGCGGTCGGGTCGAGCTTGTCACCACGTACGCCATCGTCGGTGGCGTTGCCATCGACCAGGCGCGACTCGCCATTGGGGGTTGCGGCGCTGATGGAGTCGGGCGAGCGGTCGCCACTCTTCATGAAGGCGGCGGTGGCGATGCCACCAACCAGCAGCGCGCCCGCTGCGACCAGGACAGTTGTAGTTGTGCTTTTCATGACCTGCTCCTTGCGGACCATCCGCAACGTTCTCGGGACAGATTGCAGCACGCGCTGCCTGAACGGAATCTCCACATTTCCTGCTCATTGCTGTAACCCATTCAGCATCGGGAAATGCAGGGCCCGTGGTAGCGTTTGCATATTCCCCACGAGGATCCCCGCCATGGCCAACCCGATGCTGCTGCCAGTACTGCAATGGGCGCGCCGGCTGCGCTACCCCACCCTGTTCAAGCTCACCGCCGGCCTGTTCGTGCTGACGCTGTTCATCCCGGACCCGATCCCGTTCATCGATGAGTTGGTGCTGGGCTTCGGCACGCTGCTGCTGGCGAACTGGAAGAGCCGCAACGCCAGCACGCCACCGCCGCTGGAACAGCGTTGAGCGTGCTGGTCGACAGCCACTGTCATCTCGACGCGAGCGCGTTCGACCCTGACCGTGCCGCGGTGATCGAGCGGGCGCAGGCCGTGGGTGTGCGCCAACAGGTGGTGCCAGCGGTCACCGCTGCCGGCTGGCCGAAACTGCGCGAGGTCTGCCAGCAGGCGCCCGGGCTGTACCCGGCCTTCGGCCTGCACCCGATGTTCCTGGCCGATCACCAGCCTGGGCACCTGCCACTGCTGCGCGAGTGGATCGAGCGCGAACGCCCCTGCGCGATCGGCGAATGCGGCCTCGACTTCTTCGTCGAAGGACTGGATGCCGAGGCTCAACAGGCGTATTTCATCGGCCAGCTGGAACTGGCCCGAGAATTCGATCTGCCGGTGATCGTGCACGCGCGACGCGCGGTGGATGCGGTGATCGCCGCGATCCGTCGCGTCGGCGGCCTGCGCGGCGTGGTGCACAGTTTTTCCGGCAGCCCCGAACAGGCCGCGCAACTGCACAGGCACGGCTTCCTGCTGGGCCTTGGCGGTCCGCTGACCTACGAGCGGGCGCAGCGCCTGCAACGGCTGGTACGCGGAATGCCGCTGGAGCAGCTGCTGCTGGAAACCGACGCGCCCGACCAGCCCGACGCAGGGGTCCGCGGCCAGCGCAACGAACCGGCACGGCTGGCAACCATTGCCCGGCACGTGGCCGCGCTGCGCGGAATGGAGCTGGAGGCCCTGGCACAGGCCACGACAGAGAATGCACGGCGGCTGTTCGCGCTGCCGGCAATGTGACGGCGGGGGCCCGACCTTGGCCGGCACGCTGTAACGACGGCGACGAACCCAATGCCGGCCAGCGGCCGGCACCACCGTCACGCGTCGGCGTAGGCCTCGGTCACCTCGGTTTTCGCCTTCTTCGGCTCCAGCAGCATCTCAAGCGCCTTGCCCACCGCCGCAAAGGCGAACGCGCCGGTGATGTGGGTCGCCGCGCCCAGACCGGCGCCGCAGTCCAGCTTCAACGCCGCATCGGCACCCAGGTTCGGACGAATGCCGCAGACGCTGCCATCGGCCTGCGGGTACTTCACATTCTCCAGCGAATACACCGCCGGCACGCCGAAATAGCGCTTGGCGTTCTTCGGGAAGTTGAACTCGCTGCGCAGCTTCTTGCGGATCAGTGCCAACATGGCGTCATGCTCGGTGCGCGAGACATCGCGGATACGTACCAGGGTCGGGTCGGTGCGGCCACCGGCAGCGCCGACGGTCAGCAGCGGCAGCTTGCGGCGGCGGCACCAGGCGATCGCCTCGACCTTGACCCGGAAGCTGTCGCAGGCATCGATCACCAGATCGAACCCGCGGTCCAGCAGCTCAGCCATGTTGGACATCGTCAGGAATGCCTGCACGGCATCGACGTCGATCCCCGGATTGATCGCACGGCAGCGCTCGGCCATCGCCTCGGCCTTGTTGCGCCCGTAATTGCCTTCCATCGCCGGCAGCTGCCGGTTGGTGTTGGACACGCAGATGTCGTCGGCATCGATCAGGGTCAGATGACCGACCGCCGAACGGGCCAGCGCCTCCACCACCCACGAGCCGACGCCGCCCATGCCGACCACCGCCACGCGGCTGCCCTGCAGGCGCTCGAGCGCACCCACGCCATACAGCCGTTCGATGCCGGCAAAGCGTTGTTTGACCTGTTCGTTCATCGGGCTATTTTAACGTGCAGGTGCCAGCGCCCAAAGCACGCCGGCGTCGAACCCACCGTTGCACGCCCGGAGAGCCCGCATGAACGCCAGCCCGCCCCGCCGCCTGTCCCCTGCCCATCGCTACCTGTTCGTACTGTGCCTGGGCCTGCTGATCGGCCTGGTCGCCACGGTGATGGTAGGCCGCGCCCTGCAGGCGCGTCGCGACCCGTTCCCGGACAGCCTGATGCAGGTGATGCAGCGGCAGTCGCAGCTGCTGCAGCGGGCCCAGCAGCAGAACCGCTGCAGCCTGGCCGACAGCGTGCCGCGGCTGCAGGCGCTACGCCTGTTGTCCAATGACCTGGACCTGGCGTTTCCCGGGCTGAAGGACAGCACGCAGTTCCAGCAGCACGCCAGCCGACTTCGCGGCAACCTCAACACGGCGCTGGCTGCACCGCCAAGCGACTGCAGGGCCTTGGCCCAGCTCGTGGAAACGCTGCAGGCCGATTGCCAGGCCTGCCACCAGGATTTCCGCTGAGGCGCGTTCATCCTGCAGCCGGGCATCGGGTGCGTGGTTGGCGCGTTGTTCACGTTCGAAGGGAGACGATTCGTCCACCCTGCTGCATGACGCAGTACCACCCAACATACCCGCCTTCACGGCCAGGAGACGCCCCATGAAGATTCAGCTCATCGCCGCCAGCGCCATCGCTACCCTCGCGCTGGCCGGTTGTGCCACCTCGCCCGGTTACAGTGGCGGTGGTTACAACAACGGCTACAACAACGGCGGCTACGGCAACAACGGCGGCTACAACCAGGGCCGCTGCGCGGACTGTGGCATCGTCACCCGCATCAACACCGTGCCCTCGGGCCGCACCGCGCCCAGCGCGACCGGCGCGATCCTCGGCGGCATCGTTGGCGCCGTGGCCGGCCATGAAATCTCCGACCACACCGGTGGCAGCCGTGGCAACAAGAACATTGCCGCCGCTGCAGGCGCAGTCGGTGGCGCCCTGGCCGGCAACCAGATCCAGAAGAATGTGACCAGCGATACCTACGACATCAGCGTGCGCATGGATGATGGCCGCACCATCGTGGTCAACCAGCGTGACCTGGGTGGCATCCGTGAGAACACCTATGTGCGCGTGGTCAACGGCAAGGTCATCCTGCGCTGACCTGCCGCGGGCCAAAGGCAAAGAAAAAGGCCCGCTTGCGCGGGCCTTTTTTCATGCCGACGGACGGCAGGTGTTACATCGGCTGGACCTTGTCAGCCTGCAGGCCCTTCTGGCCCTGCACGACTTCAAAGCTCACACTCTGGCCTTCCTTGAGGCTCTTGAAGCCCTGGGTCTCGATGGCGCGGAAGTGCACGAACACGTCCTCGCCATTCTGCCGGCTGATGAAGCCGAAGCCCTTCGCATCATTGAACCACTTTACCGTACCGGTCTCGCGATCAGCCATCTCACTAACTCCCTTTGACTCTCTCTTGTTGTTGGAAACGCCTGGTGGGCGGCTGACAAGCAAGGGGGAAGCGAGGTGCATCGATGCAGCGGATCGGGAAGATCTTGCTTCATCAGGCCACGATCCACGGTGACCTTGCCAAGCTCAGCGACTGCAACTTAACCCGGCCAAAACGAAAAAGCAACTGGCAAAATCTTTCACTGTCAACCCCAAAACGGACTCCATACGGGACAGCATGGGACTCTCATTCATCTTGTATCTGCTAGCGGTCATTTTTGTCCTGATAGGCATCGCCGGCATCATCCTGCCGGCCCTCCCGGGCATCCCGCTGGTGTTCATCGGACTGCTGCTGGCCGCCTGGGCCGACGGCTTTGCCCACGTCGGCTGGCCTACCCTGGTCGCGCTTGGGGTACTGACCCTGCTTTCGCTGCTGGTGGACGTGCTGGCCACGGTGGTCGGCGCGCAGCGTGTCGGTGCCAGCCGCAAGGCGCTGTGGGGAACCTTCGTCGGCAGCATCGTCGGCCTGTTCTTCATGCCCATCGGCCTGTTCGCCGGACCGCTGGTCGGTGCCCTGCTCGGCGAGTACTGGCACACCCGCGAACTCGGCCGCTCGACCAGGGTCGGTCTGGCCACCTGGCTCGGCATCCTGCTTGGCCTGGCACTGAAACTGGCGGTTGTGATCGCGATGCTGGGCCTGTTCGCGTTCGCCTGGTTCTTCTGAGCCACCGGGCCTTCACGCCACGCGCACGCTGTGACCGTGCATAAACCGTGGGGCTGGCCGCGATCCGGCACAGCCGCCACACTGTGTGATTCCCGAATTCATCGAAGGGCCTGCTGCAATGACCCTCCCCACGCTGTCTCCCCGTCTGGCGCCGCTGGCGCTTGCCCTGGCCAGTGCACCGCTGGCTGCGCAGGAGTTCGCGCCTACCGCCGATACCTCACCGGCCGCCTGCGCGGCAATTACCACCGACGCGGCCCGGCTGGCCTGCTATGACCGCCTGTTCGGGCATACCCCGGAGGCTACCGCCGCCGCTGATGCTGCCGCCGAAGCGGCTGCACAGGCCCGCCGCGAAGAACGGCAGACCGCGCGCGTGAGCCAGGGCGAGGAAAAGCTGCGCGAGCGGGTGAGCGACCTGTTCCGCCCGGCGACGCCGGACAGCGCGCTGGCCAACGCCGGCCGCGGTTCGCTGCTGGACAGCCGCTGGGAACTGGCCGAGGACTCCAAGCTGGGGCCGTTCCAACTGCGCGCCTACAAGCCGGTGTACCTGCTGCCCGCCTTCTGGACCAGCGATCGCAACACCATGCCGCACTCGCCGAACCCGGCCAACAGCGTAACCACCCCGCAGGTACTCGACAGTGCCGAGCTGAAGTTCCAGATCAGCTTCAAGACCAAGATCGTCGAGAACCTGTTCGGCGACAACGGCGACATCTGGGCCGGCTACACCCAGAGTTCGCGCTGGCAGGCCTACAACAGCGAGGATTCGCGCCCGTTCCGCGAAACCAATTACGAGCCGGAAGTGATGATGGTGTTCCGCAACGGCTACTCGATCGGTGGCTGGCGCGGGCGCATGACCGGCATCGCGCTGAACCACCAGTCCAATGGACGCGCCGACCCGCTGTCACGCAGCTGGAACCGGGTCATGCTCAACATCGGTCTGGACCGCGAGAACTGGGCGCTGGTGCTGCGTCCCTGGTACCGCATTCCCGAAAGCCGCAGCGAAGACAACAATCCGGACATCGAGGATTACATGGGCCGCGGCGACGCCACCCTGACCTGGAACCGCAATGGGCATGAGGTCTCGCTGATGGCGCGCCATTCACTGCGCACCGGAAGCCGTTCGCACGGTGCGCTGCAGCTGGACTACGGCTTCCCGATCAGCAACCTGCTGCGTGGTCATGTGCAGGTCTTCGACGGCTACGGCGAAAGCCTGATCGACTACAACCACAAGGCTACCTATGTGGGTGTGGGCGTGTCTCTGCTGGAGTGGTTCTGATGGACGTGACGATCTGGCACAACCCGGCCTGCAGCAACTCGCGCGGCGCACTGAAGCTGATCCGCGATGCGGGCTTCGAGCCGGTGGTGATCGACTACCTGGGCAACCCGCCGGACGCAGTCACGCTGCGCCAGGTACTGGCCGAATCCCGGCTGCACGCACAGGAACTGGTACGCAGCAAGGAGGCGCTGTTCACCGAACTGGGCCTGGACGGCGCCGACGACGCCACGCTGCTGGCGGCGATGAGCGAACACCCCCGTTTGATCAATCGCCCCGTGGTGCGTACGGCCAAGGGCACGCGGCTGTGCCGCCCACCGGAAACAGTGCTGGAGATCCTGTAACCCGAAAAAGGGACGGAGGGAATTAAGTCGTTTGTGCACAAACGACCTAATTCCCTCCGTCCCCTTTTTTGGTCACCGCCAGTCGGTGATGCCTTCGCGTCGGTAGACCTCGGCGAACGCCGGGCGCGCCTTCATCGAGGTGGCATGCGCCTTGAGCACCGGCCAGGTGTCACTGGGCCTGGGCATGTTGCGCGACCAGCGCATCAGCATCACCAGCATGTAGTCGACCACGCAGGGCCTGGCGCCCAGCAGGTACGGGCCGTGCGCCTGCAGGTGAGCGGCAACGTGCTGCCAGGCCGCTTCGAGCCGCTGACGCGCCCTCTCGCGGCTGGCCTCGACGTTCGCCTGGCCGGCCATTTCATGCGGATAGAACCAGGCCCGATAGGCCGGCTGCAGCGTATTGGCACACCAGAACATCCAGCGGTAGGCATCGCCACGCTGCGGCGTGCCCGGCACCGGGAGCAGGCCGGCCTCCGGGTGGCGATCGGCCAGGTACAGGGCGATGGCCGCCGCTTCGGTCAGTACCAGGCCATCGATCAACAGTGTCGGCACCACACCGGCCGGATTGAGCGCCAGGTACTGCGCCGACTTGTGCTCGCGCGCGTCGAAATCCAGCAGCACCAGTTCATGCTCGATGCCGAGCTCGATCAGCAGCCAGTGCACGACCAGCGCGGCGGTACTGGTCGAACCATACAGCGTGGTGCTCATGCGGAAGATCCTGTGCGGGTGGATCAGCCGATTATGCGCCCACGCGCGCGATCATGGCTCAGCCGCAGCTGCTCATGCAGGAATCCCGGCGCTCGCCACAGGACATCATCGGCGCGCGCATCGCGCAGTCGTGCGTCTTCAGTTCGCAGGCACGGCGCAGGTCCGGATTGTCCACGTCCTTGCAGCGCTTGTCCGGCGCCGGCACCACCTGCTGCTCGCAGTTGCTCTGGCGGCTGCCGAGGGAGTCATTCTGCGCCATGCAGCTGCGATAGCCGGCCTGGCACTGCACGCGGCATTGCGCCGATGCGGGGAAATCCGCGCCTTCGTACGACGCCGGGGTGCTGCAACCGGCCAGGGCCAGCAGCACGCCTACCACGATGAACCGATGCAGGGCCATGGACACGTCCTGTGCGAGGGTGTTCCGACCGTAGCAGAACAACCGCTACCGGAACATCAATATTTTTGCCCACACAACAACGGCGCCACAGGGGCGCCGTTGTCTGGTCCGGGATGAAGGGCTTACTCCACAACCACCGGAATCTTGCCGATGCGGGCCTGCCATTCGCGCGGGCCGGTCTTGTGCACCGATTCGCCGGTGGAATCCACCGCCACGGTCACGGGCATGTCCTGCACGGTGAACTCGTAGATCGCTTCCATGCCCAGGTCGGCGAAGCCAACGACCTTGGCCGCCTTGATCGCCTTGGACACCAGGTAGGCCGAACCACCAACGGCCATCAGGTAGGCCGACTTGTGCTTCCTGATCGCCTCGATGGCGGCCGGGCCGCGCTCGGCCTTGCCGACCATGCCCAGCAGGCCGGTCTGTGCCAATACCTGCTCGGTGAACTTGTCCATGCGGGTCGCCGTGGTCGGGCCGGCCGGGCCCACCACTTCGTCGCGCACCGGATCGACCGGGCCGACGTAATAGATGAAGCGGCCCTTCAGGTCGACCGGCAGTTCCTCGCCCTTGTTGAGCATGTCGACCATGCGCTTGTGCGCGGCATCGCGGCCGGTCAGCAGCTTGCCGTTGAGCAGCAGGGTCTGGCCCGGCTTCCAGCTGGCCACGTCCTCTGGGGTGATCGTGTCCAGGTCCACCCGGGTGCCCTTGGACGCGTCATAGGTCAGTTTCGGCCAGTCTTCCAGCGACGGCGGGTCCAGCATCACCGGGCCACTGCCATCCAGGGTGAAGTGCGCATGGCGGGTGGCGGCGCAGTTCGGGATCATCGCCACCGGCAGGTTGGCCGCATGGGTCGGATAGTCGTTGATCTTGATGTCCAGCACAGTGGTCAGGCCGCCCAGGCCCTGCGCACCGATGCCCAATGCATTGACCTTCTCATACAGCTCCAGGCGCAGCTCCTCGATGCGGTTGGAGGCACCACGGGCCTGCAGCTCGGTGATGTCGATCGGTTCCATCAGCGCCTCCTTGGCCAGCAGCATCGCCTTCTCGGCGGTGCCACCGATGCCGATGCCGAGCATGCCCGGCGGGCACCAGCCGGCGCCCATGGTCGGCACGGTCTTCAGCACCCAGTCGACGATGGAGTCGGACGGGTTGAGCATGGCGAACTTGGTCTTCGCTTCCGAACCACCGCCCTTGGCGGCAACGATGACGTCGACCTTGTTGCCCGGCACCACCTTGACGTTGACCACACCCGGGGTGTTGTCCTTGGTATTGATCCGCTTGCCGGCCGGATCAGCCAGCACCGAGGCGCGCAGCTTGTTGTCCGGATGCATGTAGGCGCGGCGAACGCCTTCATTGGCCATGTCTTCCACGCCCATGGTGGCGTCATCCCAACGCACGTCCATGCCGATTTCCAGGAACACGGTGACGATGCCGGTGTCCTGGCAGATCGGACGGTGGCCTTCGGCGCACATCCGCGAATTGATCAGGATCTGGGCCATCGCTTCCTTCGCGGCCGGCGACTCCTCGCGCTCGTACGCGGCGGCGAGGTTCTTGATGTAGTCGACCGGGTGGTAGTACGAGATGTACTGCAGCGCGTCGGCGATGGACTGGATGAGGTCTTCCTGCTTGATCGATGTCACGGCTTGCTCGCTTGCTCGAGGCTGGCGGGGGTAATCCGCCCATTTTACCCCCTCCCCCGGCCCCGGGGTGGTAGTGCCGGCCGCTGGCCGGCAAGATTCCCCCCGACGCTCTGTCACGCCACGCGCCACTGCGGCGTCCTTGCACACATGAACGCCGAAACCGTTTTCCAGACCCACCGCCCGCGCCTGATGGCGCTGGCCTATCGCCTGCTCGGCAGCCGCGCCGACGCCGAAGACGTGGTGCAGGACGCCTGGCTGCGCTGGTCCGGCGCCGATCCTGCCAGTGTCCGCGATGCAGAGGCCTGGCTGGTCACCACCACCACCCGGCTCGGCCTGGACCGCCTGCGAGCGGCCAAGCGCGAGCGTGTCCACTATGTCGGCCCATGGCTGGCCGAACCGCTGGCGGTCACCCTGGAGCCTGACCCCGCGCCCGGCCCGGCCCAGCTGCATGCGCTGGCCGACGAGGTCTCGGTCGCCTTCCTGACCCTGCTCGAACAGCTCGGCCCCGAAGAACGCGCCGCCTTCCTGCTGAAGGAGGCCTTCGACCACGACTACCGTGAGATCGCCGACCTGATCGGCCACAGCGAAGCCAACTGCCGGCAGCTGGTGCACCGTGCCCGGCAGCGCCTGCAGGCCGGACGGCCGCGCTTCAACGCCGACGCCATCCAGCACCGGCAGTTGCTGGCGCGCTTCATGGATGCCTCGCAGCGCGGCGACAGCGAAGCGATCCAGGCCCTGCTGCACGCCAATGCGGTACTGGTCTCCGACGGCGGTGGCGTAGTCACTGCGGCGGTACGGCCCCTGCTGGGCGCCGAACGCATCGGCCGCCTGTTCTGGGCCATCGCCCGCCGCGGCGCGGCGCATCCGGCGCAGCTGGGCTACGTCAACGGCGAACCGGCGATCCTGCGTTTCCAGGGTGACCGCCTGCACTCGATCACCACCATCGAAGTGGTCGATGGTCGCATCGCCAACGTGTACAGCGTGCTGAATCCAGAAAAATTGCCGAAGGTTGTCACGCACCACGACGCTGCGGCGTCCTTGTGATGAAAGGCGGCCATCGTGGCCGCCGTGGAGCCCACGATGTCCGATCACACCTTCCCCCGCGTCCCCTACACCCGCCTGGCCGCCGAGGCCTTCAAGGGCCTGCTGGCCACCAGCCAGGCGGTGCATGACAGCTCGATCGACCCGACCCTGATGGAACTGGTGTTCCTGCGCGTGTCGCAGCTCAACGGCTGCGGCTACTGCATGGACATGCACGGCACCGCGCTGCGCAAGGGTGGCATCGAGCCGCGCAAGCTGGACACCCTGCCCGCCTGGCACGAAAGCCGCTTCTTCGATGCGCGCGAACGCGCAGCACTGGGCTGGGCCGAGGCGCTGACCCGCTTGACCGACGGAGCGCCGTCGCAAGCGGCGTTCGATGCACTGGAACCGCACTTCGATGCGAAGGGCATCAGCGACCTGAGCATGGGCATCGCGGTGATCAATGCCTGGAACCGGCTGGGTGCGGGGCTGCTGCCACCGCTGCCGTAACGGAGAGCGGGGTCGGATCCCTTCGCATGGCGAAGGGCTCTGACTCCGAGGCGCGGTGGCGGGATCAGAGCCCTTTGCGCTGCAAAGGGATCTGACCCCATATGACCCCATCTGCACGCCGTGCGCGCGCACAATGGCGGCATGCCTACTGCCGCCGCGAAGAAACCCAGCCTGCGCCAGCGCTTCAGGGCGATGCGCAATCTGCCCCCCTTCCTGCGCATGGTCTGGAAGACCAGTCCGGCGCTGACCCTGGCCAGCCTGGGGCTGCGCCTGATCCGTGCGCTGCTGCCGGTGGCGATGCTCTACGTCGGCAAGCTGATCATCGACAGCGCCCTGCACCTGAGCCAGCACGATGCCGGCTTCCCGCCGCTGGGCGAGGCGCTGTCCAGCGGCCTGCTCAATCCACTGCTGGGCCTGCTGGCACTGGAATTCGGCCTGGCCATCGCCTCGGACCTGCTCGGCCGGCTGGTCAGCTACGCCGACGCTCTGCTTTCCGAACTGTTCGCCAACGCCACCAGCATCCGCCTGATGGAACACGCCGCGACGCTGGACCTGGAGGATTTCGAAGACCCGGACCTGCAGGACAAGCTGGACCGTGCGCGGCGCCAGACCATGGGCCGGATGAACCTGATGAGCCAGCTGTTCGGCCAGGTGCAGGACGCGATCACCGTGGCCAGCCTCGCCGTCGGCCTGCTGGTCTACGCGCCGTGGCTGATCCTGCTGCTGGCGCTGGCACTGGTGCCGGCCTTCATCGGCGAATCGCACTTCAACGCGGCCGGCTACAGCCTCAACTTCCAGTGGACGCCCGAGCGCCGCCAGCTCGACTACCTGCGCCAGCTGGGCGCCAGCGTGGAAACGGCCAAGGAAGTGAAGATCTACAACCTGCACCGCTTCCTGGTGGAGCGCTACCGGCGCCTGTCGGTGGCATTGTTCCAGGCCAACCGCGCCCTGGCACGGCGCCGCGCGTTCTGGGGCACGCTGCTGGCTGCGCTGGGCACGCTGGGGTATTACACCGCCTACGCCTACATCGCATGGCGCACGGTGCGTGGGGACTTCTCGATCGGCGACCTGACCTTCCTCGCCGGCAGCTTCCTGCGCCTGCGCCAGCTGCTGGAAGGCCTGCTGATCGGCTTTTCGCAGGTGGCCAGCCAGGCGCTGTACCTGGATGACCTGTTCTCGTTCTTCCAGATCCAGCCGGAAATCCACTCGCGCGATGGGGCCGTGCGCGTGCCGCAACCGATCCGCCAGGGCTTCGTATTCGAGAACGTCGGCTTCCGCTACCCCGATGCCGAACAGTGGGCGGTGCGTCACCTGGATTTCCAGCTGCACGCCGGCGAAGTGCTGGCCCTGGTCGGCGAGAACGGCGCCGGCAAAACCACCCTGGTGAAGCTGCTGGCGCGGCTGTACGAACCGGACGAAGGCCGCATCCTGCTCGATGGCCGCGACCTGCGCGATTACGACCTGGATGACCTGCGCGCCAACCTCGGGGTGATCTTCCAGGACTTCGTGCGCTACAACCTCAGCGCCGGCGAAAACATCGGCGTCGGCCAGGTCGAGGCGATGGACGACCAGGCACGCATCGCTGACGCGGCGCGACGCGGCATGGCCGAGGAAGTCATCGACGACCTGCCCGGCGGCTACGACCAGCAGATCGGCCGCCGCTTCAAGCAGGGCGTGGACCTGTCCGGTGGCCAGTGGCAGAAGATCGCCATTGCCCGCGCATGGATGCGCAATGCGCAGGTGATGATCCTGGATGAGCCAACGGCAGCGCTGGATGCCCGCAGTGAGTTCGAGGTGTTCCAGCGGTTCAGGGAACTGGCGGATAATCGCACCGCAGTACTGATTTCCCACCGCTTTTCCTCGGTACGCATGGCCGACCGCATCCTGGTGCTGGCCGATGGCCGGATCGAGGCCAGCGGCACCCATGCGCAGCTGATGGCGCAGGGCGGCCGCTATGCCGAGCTGTTCGAGCTGCAGGCGGCGGGTTACCGCTGAGAACGCCTCTCGTTCCGCCCAATGAGAACTTGTCTCATTTGAGATAGAATTACCCCCGACGACTTTCGATAGATACGCCCATGTCCTCCGCTTTCGGCGCCGAAACGGTGCTTGAGGTCCGTCACTGGACCGATGCCTACTTCAGCTTCACCACCACCCGCGACAGCGGCTTCCGCTTCGAGAACGGCCAGTTCGTGATGATCGGCCTGGAAACCGAGGCGCGACCGCTGCTGCGCGCCTATTCCATTGCCAGTGCCAACTGGGAAGAACAGCTGGAGTTCTTCAGCATCAAGGTGCAGGACGGCCCGCTGACCTCGCGCCTGCAGCACATCAAGCCGGGCGACAAGGTACTGGTCGGCAAGAAGCCCACCGGCACCCTGCTGATCAGCGACCTGCATCCCGGCAGGAACCTGTACCTGCTGGGCACCGGCACCGGCCTGGCGCCGTGGCTGTCGGTCATCAAGGACCCGGAAACCTACGAGCGCTTCGAGAAGGTGATCCTGTGCCACGGCGTGCGCTACGAAAAGGACCTGGCCTACCGCGATTACTTCGAGAGGGAACTGCGTGAGCACGAGTTCCTCGGCGAGATGATCGGCGACAAGCTGCTGTACTACCCGGCCGTCACCCGCGAGCCGTTCGCCAACCAGGGCCGCCTGACCCAGCTGATGGAGAGCGGCGAGATGCAGCGCACCCTCGGCCTGCCGGAACTGAGCCCGGAAAACGACCGCGCGATGATCTGCGGCAGCCCGCAGATGCTGGCCGACCTTCGCACCGTGCTCGATGCCCGGGGTTTCCAGGTTTCGCCGCGCATCGGCCAACCGGGCCACTACGTGTTCGAGCGCGCGTTCGTCGAGAAATGATGCTGCAACGGCAGTGCCGGCCGCTGGCCCGCGCTTCCTGGCACCATGGGATTGCCGGCCAGCGGCCGGCACTACCTCACAGCAGCGCTTCGATCGCGCTGCGCAACTGCTCCGGCCTGGTGGTGGGCGCATGCCGCGACACCACCTGCCCCTGGCGATCGACCAGGAACTTGCTGAAATTCCACTTGATGCGGGCACTGCCGAGCAGGCCACGCTTTTCGTGCGTCATCCAGGCCCACAACGGATCAGCGCCCTCGCCGTTGACCTCGATCTTCTCCGACAGCGGAAAGCTGACCGGATAGTCCAGCGAACAGAACTGGCGGATCTGCGCCGCGCCCCCCGGCTCCTGCGCACCGAACTGGTTGCACGGGAAGCCGATCACCACCAGGCCGCGCTCGCGGTAGTCCTGCCACAACTGTTCCAAGCCGGTGTACTGCGGGGTGAAGCCACAGCGGCTGGCGACGTTCACCAGCAGCAACGGGTGGCCCTGATAACGGGCCAGCGCCTGCGGCTGGCCGTCGAGGTCACGGAAGCTGAAATCGTAGGCGCTGGTCATGATGGCGGGCCGTGGGTGGTGAATGCATGGTACCCGCGCCCGGAGCCGGCAACATGCCTTTTGACACAAGTGCGGGCGCCGCCGGCCGGGTTACCCTCGGGCCCTTGTTTGCCTTACCGGAGTCCCTGCCTTGACCACCCGCCTTGCCCTTGCCGTGGCCATGTCCCTCGGCCTTGCCCTGCCCGCCTTCTCGGCCAGCGCCGTCACCCCGTCTGCCAGCACCCATGCCCAGCAGGCCAATCCGTTCTTCGCCGAAAGCCCGCTGCCCCTGCATTATCCGCAGTTCGACAGGATCAAGGACAGCGACTTCGCCCCGGCCTTCGACGCCGGCATGGCGCAGCAGCTGAAGGAAGTGGAGGCCATCGCCAACAACAAGGCCAAGCCGACCTTCGACAACACCATCATCGCCCTGGAAAAAAGCGGTGACATCCTCGACCGCGCGACCACCGTGTTCTTCAGCCTGGTCGGCGCCGATACCAACGACACCCGCAAGAAGCTGCAGGCCGACTACTCGGCGAAGTTCGCCGCGCACAGCGATGCGATCGCGCTGAACGGCAAGCTGTTCGCCCGCATCCAGGCGCTGTATGACACCCGCAGCCAGCTGGGCCTGGACGCCGAAGGCGTGCGCCTGGTCGAGAAGTACTACGACAACTACGTGCGCGCAGGCGCCAAGCTGTCCGAGGCCGACAAGGCCAAGCTGAAGGAGATGAACGCCGAGCTGGCCAACCTCGGCACCAAGTTCAGCCAGAACGTGCAGTCGGAAGTGAACGCTTCGGCAATCACCGTCGACGACGTCAAGGCGCTGGACGGCCTGTCCAAGGAGCAGATCGCCGCCGCCGCCGAAGCCGCCAAGGCCCGCGGCCAGGACGGCAAGTACGTGATCACCCTGCTCAACACCACCGGCCAGCCGCCGCTGACCAACCTGGCCAACCGCGCCCTGCGCCAGAAGATCTACGAAGCGTCGGTCAGCCGTGGCAGCCGTGGCGGTGAGTTCGACAACACCGCGCTGGTCTCGCGCATCATGCAGCTGCGTGCCGACAAGGCCAAGCTGATGGGCTTCCCGAACTTCGCCGCCTACAACCTGACCAACCAGACCGCCAAGACCCCCGAAGCGGTCAACGCAATGCTGGGCAAGCTGGCCCCGGCCGCGGTGGCCAACGCCAAGCGTGAAGCCGCCGACCTGCAGGCGATGATCGACCAGGAACAGAAGGCCGCCGGCAAGCCGACGTTCAAGCTGGAACCGTGGGACTGGGCCTTCTACAGCGAGAAGGTGCGCCAGGCCAAGTACAACTTCGACGAGTCGCAGCTGAAGCCGTACTTCGAAATGAAGAACGTGCTGGAGAACGGCGTGTTCTACGCCGCGGGCCAGGAATTCGGCCTGACCTTCAAGCAGCGCACCGACCTGCCGGTCTACCACGATGACGTCACCGTCTACGACGTGTTCGACGCCGACGGCAGCCAGCTGGCGATCTTCATCTTCGACCCGTATGCACGCGCCTCCAAGCGCGGTGGTGCGTGGATGAACTCCTACGTCTCGCAGTCCAAGCTGACCGGCTTCAAGCCGGTGGTCGCCAACCACCTGAACATTCCGAAGCCGCCGGCCGGCCAGCCGACCCTGCTGACCTGGGACGAGGTGAACACCACCTTCCACGAGTTCGGCCACGCCCTGCACGGCATGTTCTCCAACGTGAAGTACCCGTATTTCTCGGGCACCTCGGTGCCGCGTGACTTCGTCGAGTTCCCCTCGCAGGTCAACGAGATGTGGGCTGACAACCCGGTCATCCTGAAGAACTACGCCAAGCACTACCAGAACGGTTCGGCGATGCCGCAGGCGCTGCTGGACAAGGTGCTGGCGGCGGCCAAGTTCAACCAGGGCTTCGCCACCACCGAGTACCTGGGTGCGGCCATGCTGGATCAGCGCTGGCACCAGATCGGCCCGGACCAGGTGCCGGCGGCCAAGGACGTGATGGCCTTCGAGCGCGCCGCGCTGGAGAAGGACGGCATCTACTACGCTCCGGTTCCGCCGCGTTACAAGACCCCGTACTTCAGCCACATCATGGGCGGCTATTCGGCCGGCTACTACGCCTACATCTGGTCGGAAGTGCTCGATGCCAACACCCAGAAGTGGTTCAAGGACAATGGCGGCCTGAGCCGCAAGAACGGCGACCACTTCCGTGCCACCCTGCTGTCCAAGGGCGGCAGCGTCGACGCGATGCAGCTGTTCCGCGATTTCGCCGGCCACGAGCCGCAGATCGAACCGCTGCTGGAAAAGCGTGGCCTGACCGGCGCCGGCAACTGATCACCTGCGCGGTAGCGTGAAACGAAAACCGCCCGGGAGACCGGGCGGTTTTTTTGTTGTGGTTGGGGTCAGAGCCCTTTTCTGTGAAAAGGGATCTGACCCCGGGGTCTCCGACCCCGCGCTGGCTTCATCGTGGCGCCACGTACCCACCCGGCACGCCTTCCGGCGACAGCACCAGCTGCCACAGTTGCGCGTGCCGGCAGCGGAAGGTGGCCATCGACCCGGCCAGGTAGAAGCGCCACATGCGGCGGAAGTGCTCGTCGTAGCGCGCATCCAGCCGTGGCCACGCCGCCTCTACGTTGCGCCGCCAGGCCTGCAGGGTCAGGTCGTAGTCGGTGCCGAAGTTGTGCCAGTCTTCCAGCACGAAACGGCCTTCGAACGCCCGGGTGATCTGCGCCGCCGACGGCAGCATCGAGTTGGGAAAGATGTAGCGCGCGATCCACGGATCGGTGCGATGCCGGGAGATGTTGGTGCCGATGGTGTGCAACAGCAGCAGGCCGCGCTGCGACAGGCAGCGCTTGGCCACCTCGAAAAAGCCCGCGTAGTTCTTGTCACCGACGTGCTCGAACATGCCGATCGAGAAAATCGCATCGAACGGTTCGTCCAGCTCGCGATAGTCCTGCAGTCGGATCTCGATCGGCAGGCCCGCGCACAGGTTCCGCGCGAACTCGGCCTGCTCCTGCGAAATCGTCACGCCGACGCCACTCACACCGTAGCGCTCAGCGGCGAACTTCAGCGCTTCGCCCCAACCGCAGCCGATGTCCAGCACGCGCTGGCCCGGGCGCAGGCCCAGCTTTCGGCAGACCAGGTCGAGCTTGGCTTCCTGTGCGGCGTCGAGATCATCGGCGTTGCGCCAATAGCCGCAGCTGTAGACCAGGCGCTGGCCCAGCATGGCCTGGTAGAGATCGTTGCCCAGGTCGTAATGACGGCGCCCGACCTCGTAGCTGCCCTGCCCCGCCTGCAGGTTGAACAGGCGCGCCTTCAGCGCATCGGCCACTTCGCGCCAGCCGTGCACCCGTTCATCCAGGTGCGCCTGCATCAGGTGGGCGAGGAATTCATCCAGGACGTTCGCATCCCACCACCCTTCCATGTAGCTCTCGCCCAGGCCGAGCGAGCCTTGGCCCATGACCCGCGCGAAGAAGCGCGGGTCATGCACCTGGATGTCCTGTGGCTGGGTACCGCCGATGCGGACCCCGGCTTCGTGGAGCAGGCCGGCGACCCGCTCCTGCAACCCTGTATCCACGTCACCTCCTCGACTGCGGTCAACCGCGTGCGAACAGCTCCACGTAGTCCTTGGCCACGTGCGGCAACAGCACCGCCGCCGGTACATCGGCGGTCTGGGTGCCGTCCGAGTATGGACCCACCTGGTACGGAGGGAAAACAAAGCGCAGCGCGGTGATCTGCCCCTTGTCGTCGGTCAGTGGCTGGAACTGGCTGAAATTGTCGGCCTGCGGGCCAGTCCCGTCGGCGATCATGCGCGATGCGTTGCGCAGCGATTCCTGCAGTTGGGCCGGGTCCATGTCCTCGCCGCTGAGCCGCGTGGCCACGCGTTCGCGCAGCTCGTCGGAGACGAAATCGCTGATTGCCTTCCAGCCCTTGGCATCGGTCACCAGCTTGTCGGCACTGAGCATCTGCTGCTGCTGCGGCAGCCATACGAAGCGCGCCACCAGCGGTTCGCCATGGGCGCCACCGGTGTAGCGGCTGCCATCGGCACTGACCACCACCAGCTGCGGGGTTTCCAGCAGCTTCTCGAAGCTCAGCGACAGCTCGTAGGGCATGGTCGGCTTGTCATTGCCCAGCCCGTCCAGAGCCTGCTGCAGGTCACTGCGTGCACTCGTCGCATAACTCTGCAGCGCGCGCGCCAGGCCGGGGTAGCGGTCGATACCGGCCGGGTAGCTGATGCCCACCACTTCGCGCTCGTTGTTTTCGATCACGTCGCGCAGGTCCAGCGGCGCTTCCGTGGCCGGCGTCTCGCCGGCGGCGGTGGCTTCGGCGGCGGGCGCCGCGTCGGTTACCGGCGCCGGCTCGCTTTCACGCTGGCAACCGGCCAGCAACAGCACGCCCACCACGCCGGCCAGCACGCTGCCGTGCAGTGGCCGGTTGTTTCCAATCTTCATCGGGATCCCCTGTTCATGTTTGTACATCATCGCCTGCCATGGCTGAAGCGTGGCCCGCTGGCATTCAGCCAACGAGCAGGTCGTGGTACTCCTCGTGCCGCTGCAGGAAGGCCTCGGCGTAGGAACATGCCGGCACCACCTTGTACTTCTGCTCGCGGGCGAAACGCAGTGCCACGCGGGTGAGTTCACCGGCGATGCCACGGCCGGCGATCGGCTCAGGCACCTCGGTGTGGGTGATGACCATGCGCTTGCGCTTGATCTGGTAGTCCAGCACCGCCAGCTGTCCTCGCACACGGGCGGTGAAGCGGTGGTTGGCCAGATCGTGTTCGACCTCGTAGGCCAGACCGGGGGGCGTGACCGAAGCCATGGAACTGTCTCCTGCGGCGACTGCGTGGATGGTGCGCAGCCGGGCGCCATGATCGCGTGAAGCCTGAACAGGGGCAAGTCCAGTCCATTCACGTCAGTTTTCGCCCTCAAGCTGGAGGGTCGCCGGCCGCTATCGCCTATGGCGGGGTACGGCTAGGCTGGCACGACCCTTGCGACCGTTGATCATGCGCACCACCGTGGAGGCTCCCATGCACGCCAGCGATTCCCATTCCGATACCGACCGCGCCCTGCTGGAGGGCCTGCTGCAACTGGCGGTGGAAGGGCAGACCGAGGATCAGGATTTCCAGCGCATCGGCGAGGAAGTATTCGCCCGCCTGCTGGATACCTACGGCCACACGACCCAGGCCTGAAACCGGATACGCCGGGGCCGGATCCACAGGATCCGACCCCGGCACGCTTCAGCCGCCCAGGCGGAAGGTCGGGTTGGAGAGTTCGCGCAGGAAGTGGTTGAAGATGCTCGGCTGCATGGCCAGCATGAAGATCACGCCGAACGCCGCACCTGCCAGGTGCGCGCTGTGGTTGATGCGATCGCCGCCGCGCTTGTCCATCCAGATGCTGTAGCCGACGTAGAACGCGGCATAGATGATCGCCGGTGCCGGGATGAAGAACACCAGGATGATCGACCACGGCTTGATCAGGATGAAGGCGAACAGGACCGCCGACACCGCACCGGATGCCCCGAGGCTGAGGTAGTTCGGATTCTTCTGGTTCTTCAGGTAGCTGGGCAGGATCGAGACCAGCAGCGCGCCGATGTAGAACGCCGGGTAGGTCAGGTAGCTGCCGGTCAGCTGCACCATCACGCTCTCGATGAATCCCCCGAAGAAGAACAGGGTGATCATGTTGAAGATCAGGTGCGACCAGTCGGCGTGGATGAAGCCATAGGTCACCAGCCGGTCGTACTGGCGATGGCGGTCGACGGCCGGCGGCCACAGGATCAGGCGATCGGCCAGCTTGCGGTTGTTGAACGCCATCCACGACAGGATGGCGGTGATGGCGATCAACAGCAGATTGACGGGGGTCATGTCAGGCTCAGGCGCTACGGTAGTTGTCGACCATACGATAGCGTTTCGCGTACCAACCGAAGGCCAACGCCGCGACGAAGGCGAAACCGGCAAAGAAGAACATCAGGAACGCCGCTTCGCTCAGGCCCGTACTGGCAATCCTGTGGGTCACGGCATCGTTGCGCACGGCAGCGTTCGACAGCAGCACCCACAGGTTGCCGATGGTGGTGGTCAGGTTCCAGAAGCTCATCACCACGCCCTTCATCGCCTGCGGCGCCTGGCTGTAGGCGAACTCCAGGCCGGTGGCCGAGACCAGCACCTCACCGAAGGTCAGCAGCGCATACGGCAGCATCTGCCAGAAGATCGACATGGCGTTGCCGCCGTCCATCACCACCTGGATGCCGCCGACCACGATCCAGGCCAGGCCGCTGAAGGCGATGCCGGCGGTCATGCGGCGCAGCGCGGTCGGCTCGAAGCCGAAGCGGCGCAGGGCCGGGTACAGCACCAGGTTGTTGAACGGAATCAGGATCATCACCAGCAGCGGGTTCAGCGCCTGCATCTGCGAGGCGGTGAACCAGCTCGGCATCTGCATCTGCTGACCCTGCAGGACCCAGGTCGAGGCCTTCTGGTCGAACAGCGAGAAGAACGGCGTGGTCAGCGCGAAGATCACCAGCACGCGCAGCACCGAGCGCACGCCTTCCACGGCTTCGGCCGGATGCTGGCCGCGGGCGCGATCGAGCTGCAGCCAGGTGCCACCACCGATGCCCGCCAGGATCGACACCAGCGCCAGGCACAGGCAGATCACGATGCCCAGCGAGCCGACCAGGCCGAACGAGGCTGCAGCCAGCGCCAGGCCGAGCACGGCGATCACCAGGCCCGGACGGCCCTGGCCGGCCACGCGCGTGGTCAGCGCGGTACGCACCACATTGGCGAACGAATGCGGATCCTTCGGCGGCAGCGGCACCAGCACGTAGCGCTTGCGGCCCAGCCAGAACACGAAGGTTGCAATGAACATCAGGATGCCCGGGATACCGAACGCCCACTGCGGCCCCCAGTTCTTCAGTGCCAGCGGGATCAGCAGCGAGGCGAACAGCGAGCCGAAGTTGATGATCCAGTAGAAGGCGTCGAAGACGATCTTGGCCAGGTGCTTGTTGCTCTGGTCGAACTGGTCGCCCATGAACGAGGCCACCAGCGGCTTGATGCCACCGGCACCCAGCGCGATCAGGCCCAGGCCAAGGAAGAAGCCCTCGCGGCTGTTCTCGAACAGCGCCAGGCACAGGTGGCCGGCGCAGTAGACCAGGCTGAACCAGAGGATCGTGTGGTACTTGCCGAAGAACCTGTCGGCCAGCCAGCCACCGAGCAGCGGGAAGAAATACACGCCGATCATGAAGCTGTGCATGATGTCCTTGGCTTCACCGGCACGGCCTTCCGCAGTGATTTCCTGCAGCAGCAGCGAGGTGATCAGGAACTGCACCAGGATGTTGCGCATCCCGTAGAAACTGAACCGTTCGCAGGCCTCATTGCCGATGATGTACGGAATCTGGCGCGGCATCTTTCCTTGGCCGGCGATGGGGGCGACTGCGTCGTGGCTCATCCTGTAAGGCATTCCTGCAAAGCGAAAGGCGCAAGGTTACCGGAACCGGGGCTTGCGAAGCACGCTGCAGGGCTGCATGACAACGGTGCCAATCCGTGGCAGGCAGTGCAGGCCCTGCCGGAAGTCACGGCATCTGCACGGCAAAAGCGTAAACTTATCGTTATGCGCCCCCTCGCCCCCGCCCGCCTCCTGCTCAGCTGCCTTGCGCTGTTGCTGGCATTGCAGGCGCAGGCACGACCACAGGCGCCGGCCGCCGTTGCCCGTGAGAGCGAACCTCGGCAGCTGACGGTAGCCGCGCTGGAGCTGCCCAGCCGCGATGACGCGCAATGGAAGCAGCGCCGCGAGCAGGTCGCACAACTGCTGACCGACCTGCAGCCGGACGTGATCTCGGTGCAGCAGGTGCTGCAGCAGCAAGGCCGCAACCCGGCCTGCTGGCTGGCCAGCCGGCTGCGCTACAGCTGCGACTTCGTCACCGCCGACCCACCCAGCCAGCCACTGCGCCATGGCAACGCCATGCTGACCCGGCTGCCGGTGAGCGAGGACGGCGTGACCCTGCTGCATCCTCCCGGCACCTTCAGTGCGGCCGGCATGATGCGGCTGAAGCTGGGCGAGGCGCTGGTCAACATCTATGTGGCGCGGCTCCGCCCGGACCCGGACGAGGCCACCGCCCGCCAACACCAGACCAGCGACCTGATGACCTGGATCGGCGCCACCGCCGAAGGCATGCCCAGCCTGATCGCGGGCGACTTTTCGGCCAGCACGGTTGAGCTGGTGCGTAGCACGCCCGGCTTCCAGCCGGCACGGCGCAATCCCGGCGGCCGCGCCGAGCCGCCTGCAGCCAGTGGTGGCGGCGCCAGTGGCCACGGCTTGGACGTGCTGTTCCAGGTCAAGCACTTCGGCGGCATCCGCCAGCAGCCGATCCTGCTGCCCGCCGACGGCGACCTGCCCGGACTGCGCCTCGGCGTGTTGGCAACCCTGCGCCTGCAGGACGATACGGCCACTGCCGAATAGGTCGTGCCGGCCGCAGGCCGGCTCCCCGGGGACCACACGATTGCGGGCCAGCGGCCGGCGCTACCGAATGAATCCTGCAACAGGAAAGGCCGGGGTCTCCCCCGGCCTTTCCACTCATCCCATCACCGCAATCAGGCGATCGCTTCCTGGTAACGGCGCTCGACTTCATTCCAGTCGATGACGTTGAAGAACGCGCCGATGTATTCCGGGCGGCGGTTCTGGTACTTCAGGTAGTACGCGTGCTCCCAAACGTCCAGGCCGAGGATCGGCGTGTTGCCTTCCATCAGCGGGCTGTCCTGGTTGCCGGTGCTCTCGACCACGACCTTCTTGTCCGGGGTCACGCTCAGCCATGCCCAGCCACTGCCGAAACGGGTCAGCGCCGCCTTGGTGAAGGCATCCTTGAACTTGTCGAAACCGCCCAGGTCCTTGTCGATGGCCTTGGCCACGTCACCCACCGGGTTGCCGCCCGCGTTCGGGGCCATCACGGTCCAGAACAGCGAGTGGTTGGCATGGCCACCACCGTTATTGCGCACCGGACCCTGCAGGTTCTCCGGCAGCGACTTGAGCTTCTTCACCAGCTCTTCGACCGGCAGGTCAGCGTATTCGGTGCCTTCCAGCGCCGCGTTGACGTTGTTGATGTAGGTCTGGTGATGCTTGGTGTGATGGATTTCCATCGTCGCCGCATCGATATGCGGCTCCAGCGCGTCGTAGGCGTAGGACAGCTTGGGCAGGGTGTAGGCCATGATGCATCTCCTGATTGCGAGGGCACCCGACGATGTCGGGCGGTGCGCCGTGAATGATGGGGACAGACCCGCAGATTACCAAGGGGGATGTAAAGGAAATTGCGTCCTGCCAGTGAGCACGACGGCAATTGTTACGCAGCAGTGACGCGGCGCCCTCCTCATGCGCCATGCAGCGCGCAGGCGCTACAGTGCGTGCACCACCCCTCGCCCGCCCCTGCCCATGCGCAACCCCCGGCTGCTGATCACCGCCATCGCCCTGCTGCTGCTCGGCCTGGTCGCCAACCATTTCCTGCAGCGGCCGCCGGCGCCACAGTTCGCACCGGACCTGCAGGGAACACCGACCGCACGGGCGCCTGCCACGGCCACGCCCGGACGGGACAACGGCCTCCCCGCGTTCCTGCCCACCGAAGCACGCCAGACCATTGCCCTGATCCAGCGAGGCGGTCCATTCCCGCACCGCCAGGACGGCACCACCTTCGGCAACCGCGAGCAGCAGCTGCCGCAACGTCCGCGTGGCTACTACCGCGAGTACACCGTCAACACCCCCGGTGCACGCACGCGTGGCACGCGCCGCATCGTCACCGGCGGCGATCCGCCGGAGGCGTGGTACTACACCGACGACCACTACGAATCGTTCCGCAGCTTCACCGTACCGGCCCAGGGAGCGCAGTGATGAGCCACGATGATTTCGGCCTCGGCCTGCATGACATCAATAATGCCGGCGTCTATGCCATCGACAGCGATGACATCGGCGCACTGGCCGCAGCAATGCGCGATGCCAGCCTGAAGGTGATCCGCATTGATCTGGAAGGCGTGACGGACAAGCGCACCCTGCTCGCCCGGCTCGCCGCGCAACTGGATTTCCCGGCCGGTTTCGGCGGCAACTGGGATGCACTGTCAGACAATCTGCGTGATCTGCAATGGCTGCCGGCCAACGGCTACGCGCTGTTCCTGGCCGACGTGGATGCACTGCGTGCCAACGCACAGAGGGACTTCGACACCCTGCTGGACGTGATGGATGAAGCCAGCCGCGATTGGGTCGGTCGCGATGTACCGTTCTGGGTGTTCCTGTCACAGAGCACGTAAGGGCAACGCCCTGATAGAGGCTGACCTTGGTCGGCGCTTCTGTGCCAACCAAGGTTGGCACCCACCAAAGCACGCCAGCACGACCGCCACATCCCGCTGTTGGTCCAGCGAAAAGCCCCCTTGTTGTTCAAGGGGGCGCGCCAACGGCGCGGGGATAAGGGAACATGCGTGGACAACGGCAGCCGCTAGCGGCTGCCGTTGTCTTCCTGCAGTTCTTTCTTGAACGGAATGTCCGGCGGCGGCCGTGCCACGGCCGGCTGGTCCTGCATGTTGGGGTTGGTCAGGCCACAGCCACCGCCGGCCTGCAGGATCGAAATGACGCAGGAAATCCTCGTGTTGGTGCCCGGCAGTGGAATCTCCATCGCCTTGACGCCCTTGCGCACCCATTCGGCCAGCAGCGATTCCTGTGGCACCCAGTACTTGTCGAACGACGTCGGCGTGTAGTCGTACGGCGGACGTTTCAGCCATGTGCCCGATTGCGCGATGCGCTCCTTGCTCCAGCCGTCGTTGGCGCCACCGGGCGCACCTCGCTCGGCGTGGCCGTCGCCGTCCTGGCCCGGCACGCGTACGCTGCCATCGGCATTGAACAGGCCATTGCCCCTGCCGGCGGCACTGGCCTGGCGGGCACCGCCATTGCTGCCGTCGCGGCTGCGGCTGGAAGATCCCCAGTCATCGCCCTTGGCCGGTGTCGCCCAGTTGCCGGGATCGGGGGCCGGGCGCGCTCCTGCGTTTGCCGGTGTGCTGCTGGAGGCTGACGGACGCGTGCTGCTGCTCGTCTGCGCCGCGCGGCCTTGGGCCGCAGCCGCAGGCGTCACGGTGGCACTGCCACTGGAGGATGCCGGTGCCACCGCCGGTGCCGGGGCCACTTCACGCTCCCGCACCTGTACATCACGGCCGGTGGGCGCGCGTACGGCGGGCTCACGCCCGGCCAGCGCCGCCATCCGCACCTGCGGATCGGCCACGGCCTGCACTTCACGTTCAAGCACCTGCACGTCCTGCTGTGGCACGCGAACCTGCATTTCAGGGCTGCGCAGCGGTTTGGGCGCGACGGGCGCTTCGACGATGCTGACTTCGCGTTCGCGCACCTGGATGTCACGCACCTGCGGCGTGCGCACGGCCAGTTCCGGGCTGCGCATCTGGCTTGGCGTCGGCGGCGCCTGCACCGGCTGCACGCTGCGCTCGCGCACAACGGGCGTGCTGTCACGTGGTACGACGCTGACTTCGGTTCGCGGCACGCTGACCGGCGGCACCACGAAATCCGTGCTGGCCTGCGCCACCTCGGTGGCCTGGACCGGTGAAGGCGGCGGCGCGGCAACCGGCGCCGGCTCGGCTTCGGCTGGCGGCGGAGGAACACCGGCGGTCGGCGCGGATGCAGGGGAAGATGCGGCGGCTTCGGCAGCCGCCGGACGCGGGGCAGGAGCTGTGGCGGCGTCCGCCTGCTGCCCCGTCGCAACCCGACCTGCCGCAGCGGCCGCAGCGACTTCGGCGCCGGGCTGATCGCCCCCGCCTTCCTGGGTCGCGCGGCCGACGAACTCCACCTGCACGCGCTCGCCCTCGGCGCCCTCTTCGTCTGGCGCAGTGGTGCGGATCACCGCCACCCACAGCAGCAGCATGAAGAACAGCAGGTGCAGCAGTGCGCTGATCAGCGCCGAGGTCCAGCGCATCCAGCGCTGGTCGCGCGGCGCAGCGTCCCAGTCCTGCCAGAACAGACGGCGCAACGCCTGCCACGGTGACAACTGCGGCGATTGGCCTGGCCGGCCGGGCAGCGGACGCGGCAGCAATACCGCAATCACTTCGCGGGCATGCAACGGCCGCGGCAGCGGCCCCAGCGAGCGCAGCCACAGCGCCCAGCCATAAGGCAGGCGCGTGGTCTTCTCAAGGACGGCGCGGGGCTGCTGGCGGGCCAGCAGCAGATCGATGAGTTGCTCGGCCCGGGTCAGAGGCACGCGTCAGCGATCAGGCGACGTTGTCGCGCGGGATGTACGGCGCGTGGCCGCTGTCGTGGTCGGTCGCGTCGCGCACGGCGGTCACGCCCGGCACACGGCCCATCAGGGTCTTTTCGATGCCCTGCTTGAGCGTCACGTCGGCCATGCCGCAGCCCTGGCAGCCACCACCGAAGCGCAGCAGCACCACGCCGTCGGCCGAGACTTCCTGCACGGCCACCTTGCCGCCATGCGAGGCCAGCTGCGGATTGACTTCGTTCTCCACCACCCAGTGCACGCGCTCGACCAGCGAGGCCGCATCACCGGGCGCTTCACCCTTGATGCGCGGCGCCTTGATGGTCAACTGCTGGGCACCGGCGGTGCCGGCGACGATGTCGATCTCGGCACCGTCGAGCCAGCCAACGCTGCCAGCATCGACATAGAGGGTGAAGCCATCGCAGTCCACCGCCCACTCGTCGCCCAGCAGGTCGGTGGGTTCGGCGAACTCCAGCCGGGCATCGGCGCGCGGAGTACCGGGGTCGACCGCGCTCAGGCGCACGCCCATGCCAGGCACGCCCTCGCGTTCGATCAGCTTGCGGAAATGGGTCTGGGCAGTGTCGGAGATCTGGATCATCAGGCTATTCTAGCCAAGTAAGCGTCAGCCGCTCATTCGGTTTATACACCGTCCGGCGCATTGTTCAGTCAACACGAGGTGGAGATTCCCATGGCCGACCTGATTCCACTGGCCCAGGCCCGTTGCGTGCCACGCAAAGGCAGCGACCACAAGCTCGGCGAAGCCCGCCTGGCCGAACTGCTGCCGCAGGTTCCCGGCTGGGAGCTGAGCGAGGGCGGGCAGGCCCTGACGCGCACCTTCCGCTTCAAGGATTACTACGCCACCATGGCCTTCGTGAACGCGCTGGCCTGGATTGCCCATCGCGAGGACCACCATCCGGACCTGGGCGTGCACTACGACCGCGCGGTCGTGCGCTTTTCCACCCATGACGTGGGCGGTCTGAGCGAGAACGACTTCATCTGCGCGGCCAAGACTTCGGCCCTGACGGAGCAACTGCCATGAACGTACGCTTGCTGAGCCTGTCCCTGATCGCTGCGGCCGGCCTGGCCGGCTGCGGCTCGTCCGAACCGCCGGCACCACCGCCGCCGCCGCCAACCGAAGTCGCAGCAGTGAAGACGCCGCCGCCGCAGTACCCGCTTGAACTGGCCTGCATGGGCGTGGGCGGCACCAGTACGTTCAAGGTGACCATCGGCACCGACGGCAAGCCGAGCGAGGTCGCCCTGCTGACTGGCGCGGGCAACCCGCAGCTGGACGAACTGGCCAAAACCGCCGTGCAGGGCTGGCAGTTCAAGGCCGCGACACGCAATGGCCAGGCGGTGCCGGCCACCATCCAGGTGCCGGTCAGCTTCAACCCGCCGCAGCCGAAGCCGGACCAGTGCTTCGCCATTGAAGAGCGCCTGCGCCGCGGCGGCTGATCGCACGCACCCGACGAGGCCAGCCGGCGCCCGCCTCGCCCTCGCCGCCCCGGCCCTGTCCGGGGCGGTTGTCTGTTGACCAGGACTGCGTCGGTAGATGCTGCAGATTCCCCCCGAAAACATCTGGATTGCGCTGGCGGTCACCCTCGCGGCCGGCCTCGCCACTGCGATCGGCAGCCTGCTGGTGCTGTTCTCGCGCCGCCCCAACCCGCGCCTGCTGGCCTTCGGCCTGGCCTTCGCCGGCGGCGCGATGGTCTATGTGTCGCTGTCGGAAATCCTCAACAAGTCCATTGCTTCGTTCGCACTGGCCCATGGCGAACGCACCGGTTTCACCTACGGCACCCTGGCGTTCCTGCTGGGCGTGATCGTGATCGTGCTGATCGACCACTTCATTCCCAACCCGCATGACAGCCTGGACAAGCAAGATCCTGCGTTCCGCGAGAACAGCCGCGAGTACCTGAAGCGGGTCGCGCTGCTGACTTCCGTCGCGATCACCGCGCACAATTTCCCGGAAGGGCTGGCGACCTTCTTCGCCACGCTGGAAAGCCCGTCGGTGGGCATGCCACTGGCCTTTGCGATTGCCATCCACAACATCCCCGAGGGCATCGCGATCGCGGTGCCGGTGTACTTCGCCACCCAGAACAAGGCCTATGCATTCAGCGCCAGCCTGCTGTCGGGTCTGGCCGAGCCGGTGGGCGCGGCGCTCGGCTACTGGTTGCTGTCCGGGTCGCTTTCGCACGCCACCTTCGGCTGGGTGTTCGGGCTGATTGCCGGCGTGATGGTGTTCCTGGCACTGGATGAACTGTTGCCGGCCGCCAAGCGCTATGCGAAGGGCCACGAGACCGTTTATGGGCTGGTGGCGGGCATGGGCTCGCTGGCGATCAGCCTGGTGCTGTTCAAGTGGTGAGGGATTTGCAGCCAACGGGCTGAGCCCCCTCGCGGCTGGTACGTCCCACAGTATCGAGAGGTCACGGGCGGGTATGGGCCTACGCTGCGGATGTCCGGGTCCGCCTTGTAGCGAGCCGAGCACCGCAGGTCCGGCGAGGGCGAAGAGGCGCGGGTGTCTGAGCGCAGCGAGTTCCGCGCCGTCCCTCGGCGGACCGAGGAGCGCAGGGCACCGGCGCGCGGCGCCGGCTCGCGGATGGCGGCGTGTTTCTTTGGTTACTTTCTTTGCACGAGCAAAGAAAGTGACAAGCCCACTCTCCGCAGGGAAGCGACGGCGCCGACCAAGCACCCGGCGCCGCCGAACCGCCGTCAGCGCAGCCGGTCCAGCGCCTCGACCAGCTCATCGGCCAGCGGCGCGTTCAGCACATACGGACTCTTGCCGTCGTCCAGTGCAAACTCCAGCGAGGCCGCGTGCAGAAACAGTCGCTTCAGTCCGATCTGCTCACGAAGCCGCTTGTTGACCGCAGGATCGCCGTATTTGTCGTCACCGGCCACCGGATGGCCCAGATGCTGGGCATGCACGCGGATCTGATGGGTGCGGCCGGTTTCGATGCGCACCTCGCAGTACGAATGGCCGCCGCGGCGCTCCAGCACCCGGAAGTGACTGATCGATTCCTTGCCGATCGCATTGACCTGTACATGGCGCTCGCCGCCCTGGCGCAGGCCCACGTGCAGCGGCGCGTCGACGGTCATCACGCCGTCCGGCATGCGGCCGGCCAGCAGGGTCAGATAGCGCTTGCGGATGCCGGCGCCGTGGTCTTCACGCAACAGCGCCTGCAGTTCGCTCAGTGCCGAACGCTTCTTGGCCACGATCAGCAGGCCCGAGGTGTCGCGATCCAGCCGATGGACCAGCTCCAGTGTCTGTCCCGGGCGCAAGGCGCGCAGGGTCTCGATGGCACCGAAGCTGATGCCGCTGCCGCCGTGGCTGGCCACGCCGGAGGGCTTGTTCAGGGCCAGCAGCCGGGCGTCCTCGAAGACGATGGCCTGCTCCAGGCGGCGCATGAACGCCTCTGGCGGACCGGCCTTGTCTCCTTCCTCGCTGAGACGGACCGGCGGCACACGCACCTCATCGCCCGCCTCCAGCTTGCGCTCGGCCTTGGCGCGGCCGCCGTTCACCCGAACCTGCCCACTGCGCACCAGCTTGTACACCAGACTGCGCGGGGCTCCCTTCAGCTGGCCGAGCAGGAAGTTGTCCAGGCGCTGGCCGGCGCGGTCGGCGGGAACGGTGATCATGCGCACGGAAGGCTTGTCGCCAGCGGGTTTGGTCGGGTCTTGGGCGGTCATCAGGCTGTTTATTCTGTTACACTCGGGGGGCGAGATAAGGGATTGATTTCGTTGGAAGTTACTCAGGGCCAGAAGCCCAGCTTCCGACGAATCCGGCACAGTGCGCGACCACCGCCCGCGGGGCGGCCATGTTAGCGGCTCACCGGCCTTCCCGGCCATCGCCGGATGCCTGACACGCAACCGTGCTGAACATGTCCCGCGTGGCGCTCCAGCCTGGCTGACAGCTGCCTGCGGCCCTGCAACACCCAAAAACCCATAAGAGTGAAGCGCTCCCGCGGCCTGCCGTGGTGTCGTAGCGCTGGAAACCCAAGCCGCCCTCCCCGCGCTTGCGCGAATGGGCGGCGAGCCGTGTCCAGAGGCGAAACCCCATGGCGTTCCGCGCGGTAGCCGCTTGCGAGGAACGCAACAATGAAGCGAATGCTGATCAACGCCACGCAGGCTGAAGAGCTGCGTGTTGCCATCGTGGATGGCCAGTCGTTGTATGACATCGACATCGAACAGCCGTCGAAGGAACAGAAGAAGTCCAACATCTACAAGGGCCGGATCTTCCGCATCGAGCCCTCGCTGGAAGCCGCCTTCGTCGAGTATGGCGGTGGCCGCCATGGCTTCCTGCCGCTGAAGGAGATTTCCCGCGACTACTTCCAGGCCGGTGTCGACCACAACAAGGCCGGTATCCGCGAGCTGCTGAAGGAAGGCCAGGAGATCGTTGTCCAGGTCGACAAGGAAGAGCGTGGCAACAAGGGCGCCGCCCTGACCACGTTCATCTCGCTGGCCGGCCGCTACATGGTGCTGATGCCGAACTCGCCCAGCGCCGGCGGTGTGTCCCGCCGCATCGAGGGCGAAGACCGTGCCGCGCTGAAGGAGGCCCTGGACAAGCTGAACATTCCCGACGACATGGGGGTGATCATCCGCACCGCCGGCGTCGGTCGCGATGCGGAAGAGCTGCAGTGGGACCTGGACTACCTGCTCAACGTCTGGCGCGCCATCGCCGAAGCCGCACTGAGCAAGCCGGCCCCGTTCCTGATCTACCAGGAATCACGCCTGATCGTGCGCGCCCTGCGTGACTACCTGCGCGCCGACATCGGCGAGATCCTGGTGGACACCGAGGAGATGTACGAGCACGCCCGCGAGTTCATGCAGCAGGTGATGCCGCAGACCCTGCGCAAGCTCAAGCACTACAAGGACGACATCCCGCTGTTCAACCGCTTCCAGATCGAGTCGCAGATCGAAGGTGCCTACGAGCGCAACGTGCGCCTGCCGTCGGGTGGCTCGATCGTGGTCGACCAGACCGAAGCACTGACCGCAGTCGACGTGAACTCCTCGCGCGCCACCAAGGGCAGCGACATCGAGGACACCGCGTTCCAGACCAACCTGGAAGCGGCCGAGGAAGTGGCTCGCCAACTGCGCCTGCGCGACCTGGGCGGCCTGGTGGTGATCGACTTCATCGACATGGCCTCCAACAAGCACCAGCGCGAGGTCGAGAACCGCCTGGCCAACGCGCTGAAGTACGACCGTGCCCGCGTGCAGGTCGGCCGCATCTCGCGCTTCGGCCTGCTGGAAATGAGCCGCCAGCGCCTGCGCCCGAGCCTGGGCGAATCCAGCCAGATCGTCTGCCCGCGTTGCGACGGCCACGGCCGCATGCGCAGCGTCGAGTCGCTGTCGCTGTCGATCATCCGCGTCGCCGAAGAGCACGCGATGAAGGAGAACACCGGGCAGGTGCTGGTCCAGGCGCCGGTGGAGATCGCCAACTACCTGTTGAACGAGAAGCGCAGCGCCCTGCGCGAGATCGAGCAGCGCCACGAAGCGCCGATCGTGATCGTCGCCGACGAGCAGCTGCACACCCCGCACTATGCCGTCACCCGCCTGCGTGAGAACGAGCTCGGTGAAGAGAGCAGCAAGCCCAGCTACCAGCGCGGCACCCCGCGCAAGCTGCCGGTGCACGCCCTGACCAAGGGCCAGCTGAACATCCCGCCGCCGGCCGTGACCCAGGTCAAGCACACCTCTCCCGCCCCGGTGCGCGAGGAAGCGGCTCCGGCTGCAGCCGCTCCGGCTCCGGTCGTGGCAGCGCCAGTGGCGCCGGCTTCGAGCGGCGGCGTGATCGGTTGGCTCAAGCGCGTGTTCGGTGGCGAGCCGGCACCAGCGCCGGCTCCGGCCGCCCCGGCTCCGCGCCAGCAGCAGGACGGTGGTCGCAAGGACCGCAACAAGGATCGCAACAAGGATCGCAAGGACCGTCGCGACGAAAACCGTGGCAACGGTGGCAACGGTAACGCGCAGCAGCAGAAGGATGGCGGCAACCGCAAGGACCGTGGTGAGCAGCGCAACAAGGACGGCCGCAACGGCAACAACGGCAATGCCCAGCAGCAGCCACAGCAGGGCAGGCAGAAAGAACCGCAGCAGAAGGATGGCCAGCAGCAGCCGCAGCAGCAGAACAAGCCGCGCAACGAGCAGCAGGGCCAGAACCAGAACCAGAACCAGCCGAAGCTGAAGCAGCCCAAGCAGCCGCGCCAGCAGCAGGACGGTGACAAGCCGGCCGAAAAGCCGCAGCGCAGCGCCGCCGAGCTGCCGGCCGAGGCCGTGGCGGCAGCCGTAGCCGCTACGGCCGTCGCTGCCAACGTCGTGACCGCGCAGGAAGCCACTGCGCCAGTGGCGCCGGTTGCACCGGCTGCCTCCGCTCCGGCGGCAGTCACTGCACCGGCCGACAGCACTGCCAACGCCGCCAATGAGGCCGAGGCGATTGCCGTGACCGGTGAAGAGGCTGCCCTCGACGCCAACGGCGAGCAGGCCGGTGAAGGCGCAACCCGCCGCCGCCGTGGCCGTCGTGGTGGCCGTCGCCGCCGTCGTGGTGGCGCCGAGAACGCTGCCGGCAGCGATGGCCTGGGCGATGATCAGGACGACGCGGACGACGGTGATGACACCGATGCCGCTGATGTCGCCGGGCAGAGCAACGACAGCGTTGCCGGGACCACTCCGGTGGCCGCGGCACAGCCGGCGCGTTCGCAGCCGGAGTTCGAATTCGATGACGAAGCCGAACCGACCGCTGCCGAAGCCGAGAAGCCGGTCCGCGCCGCCGCCGCTGCTGTCGCCGCACCGGTCGCGGTGGTGAGCAGCGCCGTGATCGACGCTCCTGCACCGGTCGTGGCGAAGGTACAGGCTCCGGTCGAAGCCGTCGCCAAGGCCGAACCGGCGGCGTCGCCGGTGCAGACCAGCATGCTTGATGCCATCGACGCTGCAACCCCGGCCCAGCCAGCGGTAGCGGCAGCCCCGGCGGTCGAAGCGAAGCCGGTGGTGGTTGAGGCTGCCCCGGTCGCTGAAGCCACTGCGGTGGTCGAAGTGAAGTCGGCCGTGGCCGAGGCCGAGGCTGCTGCGGTCGTGGAATCGAAGCCGGAGATCGCTGAAGCCGCTCCGGCGGTCGAAGCCAAGCCGCTGGCCGTTGAGGCTGCCCCGGTGGCGGAAGCCGCTCCTGCATTTGAAGCCAAACCGGTCGTCGAGACCGCACCGGTCGCCGAACAGCCGGTCGCGCCGGTGGCAGTTGAAGCCGCACCGGTGGAAGCTGCGGCCCCGGTTGCCAATGCAGTGGTGACACCGTCGATCGATCCGGTCGCCGATGGCCACGCCGATGCGGCAGCCCAGGCGGCCGAAGCCAAGGCCGACGAAGAAGATGAAGAAGGCGCCAAGCGCACGCCGCCGGCGAACTGATCGCGCTTTGATCGCGTGAAAAAACGGCGGGGATCGATGATCCCCGCCGTTTCTGTTTGTGCGCCGGGCGCGTGCAGCGCTCTGGCAGAGGCCAACCCTGGTCGGCGCCGTTGTTGGAGCGAACGCGGACACGTCCGTGCCAACCAAGGGTGGCACCTACCAGGACATCAGTGCGCCGGAGCGAATTGCAGGCGGGTCCACACGCCATAATGGTCCGAGGCCCAGCGACCGCTGTCATCGGGCTGGTCGAACAGGAGCTTGGCCTCACGTGCGACCATCGCGTCCTGCTGGAAGAAGATGTGGTCGATCCGCGAGGCCACCGGGTAGTAGTGCCTGTTCAGCGTACTGACCCCGGCCAGGTCGGTGTTGACGTGCACGCTGCCGTAGCTGTCACCGTAATGGCTGCGCAGCTCGCTCAGGTCACTGGCATCGACCAGCGCGTTGAAGTCGCCCGCGATCACCACCGGTGCGCCGGCCGAGGTGCTGGCGATGAAGCGCAGCAGGTCCTCGACCTGGGTGCGACGGATGCGCTGGCCATTTTCGTCGCTGCGCTCGTTGAAGTGGGTGGCATAGACGTTGACCGCCTTGCCGTCCACATTGATGCGCAGATGGGCGACCGTCCGGTAGTCGTCCAGCGGCTGTAGCAGGTGCTCACCCTGGGCGAGGATCGGTCGCCGGGTCAGCAGCGCATTGCCGTAACGTTTCGGCGCACCCACCGGATCGGTGGACACGAACACGTACTTGTAGCCGAGTTGGCTGGCCAGCCACTGCGCCTGGTTGCGCACGTTGCGGCGCTGGATCACCTCCTGCAGGGCAACCGCATCCGGCTGCAGGCGCTTGAGCTCGGCCAGGATGGTGCGGCGGCGGCTCGGCCAGTCCTCGCGGTCGTGATGCAGGTTGAAGGTCACCATGCTCATGCCTGGTGCGCTGGCGATGTCAGCCGCTGTCGCGGCGGTTGGCACGGCTGCCATCACGGCACCCGGCAATGCCAATGCAATGGCCAGTCCCAGGGCACGCACGGCCGTGCGCACCCTTCCCCCCTGCTGCTTCATCGTTACTGCCCCTTGCGCTCGGCGCGGCGCACCGCGCCCGGTACATCGATCTCGACCCGCGCCGGCAGCTGGTGCACGTGCAGTTCCCTGTCGGTCCATTCGGCCGCTTCGCCGTTGATGGTCGCCTCGCCCGGATCACCGGCGTACGGCCACGGCAAGACCACGCCACCGACCGGTGGCACCAGGCCCGGCTGCACCTCCAGCACCAGCTGCTTGTCGCTGCGCTGCAGGCGGTAGTTGAGCTGGCCCTGCGGCGTGCGCAGGCCCTGCACAGCGATGCCGTCGCCCTGCAGCCAGGCGGTCGGAATGCCGGCGGCCAACACCAGCGCATCGTCCATGTCACGGCTGTAGGCGAACATGTCCAGGGCCGAGCGCACGAAGTCCGAGGCGACCCAGGCATGCGGCAGGTCACCGACGAAGAACGGCTTGCGCGGCGTGCGCGAGACCACTTCGGCCCACTGGTTCCAGGCCTGCGGCGCACGGTCCTTGAAGAAGAACTCAGTCGCCTGCCAGGCGCGATCGCGCCAGCCAAGGCGGACGAAGGCGGCCACGTTGCGCCACTCGTAGGGCGTGTAGTCCTTCCACTCGCGCTTGCCGTCCCGACGGGCCACGAATTCCTTCCAGTAGCGCTCGAAAGTGGCATCAAGCGCCTGCTGCGGAAGGCGCCCCTGTTCACCGCCCGGAGCCAGCGCGATGGTTGTCGAGGTCGCATCGAAATCGCCCAGTTCGGCCGAGCCCGGCAGGTAATCGATGTTGTGCTGCTGCATCGCCGACAGCAGCGAGGCCTGCAGGTCATCACGGAACTGGTCACGCGATTCGGCAATCTGCATGGCTTCGACCTTGCCCAGCTGGGCCGCCAGCGATGCCGCATCCTTGTAGCCGCGCAACGCCCAGAAATTGTCCCAGTACGAATGCATCGGCTTGGCCGAATAGCCTTCGTGGCTGATCGACGCCGGCATCATCCCGTAGAACGCCGGATTGCGCGTCCGATTCTCGTCCGTGCGCTCGCTGGCGCGCAGTTGTTCCATGTAGTTGTAGGCGCCCTGCACATGCGGCCACATCAGTTCGGCGAAGGTGCTGTCACCGGTATAGCGCCCATACTCGGCAATGCTGTAGATCAGCTCGCCATGGCTGTCGTTCTCCGGCACCGGATCGCTGCCACGGGCATCGACACAGCACGGCACCTTGCCATTCTCGAACTGATAGGGCGCATACCAGTTGATGTAATCACGCACCGCATCACTGCGCCCCATGCGCAGAAGGCCCTCTGAAATCATCGCGCCATCGCGGATCCAGCTGCGTGCGTACGAGCGCGTGCCCGGCTGCAGGCGCGGGCCGACCCGCGAGATCAGCATGTGCGCCACGGCGGTGCGCAGGGTATCGACCAGTGCCTGGCCCGCAGCCGGTACCTGCAACGAGACCACCCCCAGCTTCTGCCGCCACTGCTCTGCGACCTGCGCCTGCGCCTTGGCCACATCCAGCGCCTGCGGCGCCCAGCCTCCGGTCTGTGGCAACACCACCGCCACTTCTCGGCTCTGGCCAGGCTCCAGCCTGATCGTATACAGCAGCGCACCGGACGCCATGCCGGTGCTGTCCTTCACCGCCGTGCTGGCCGGGTATTTCCCGGAGGCCAGATGCATCGCGTCGAGCTTGCCATCGAACGTGCTGGCGAAGCGCGCATCCGGCACTTGCAACGGATAGATGCGCGGCTCACCGTTGATGCGCACCAGCTGTTCGCCCACATCCAGCGCATCGATGCGACTGAAGCCGCCGACGGTGTTGAGGAACTGGGTCGGCGGGTTCACCTGCCACGGCCGGATCGCCAGCGCCAGGGTGTACTCGTGCGCCACCTTGTCCGGATTGCTCAACCGGTAGCGACCGATCAGCTGCGCGCGCTCCGGCGTGCCCTGCACGAAGCTGGTTACCGCCAGGCCGGCCTTCTCATGCACCCAGTCGACATTGGCGATGGGCAGGTAGCGATCCTGCAGCGACTGGGTGATGGCCACCTTCGACCAGTCCAGCAACTTGCCGTCCACGCGGATGAACGGCTCGATGCTGAAACTGCCCTTGGCCGGTTCCAGCGCACCGTCCTCGCTGATCAGTGCCTGCTCCTGGCCGCCATCGAGGCCGAGCAGGGTCCAGTACGGCTGTTCGCCCACATATGCGCGCGGCAGCGAGCCGCGCGGCAGGTCGGCCGCCACCGAGGACAGGAATGCGTTCGGCGTGGCCGCGAACGCCAGCGGCTTGAGCGTGATGTCACGGATGCCATAGCGCCAGTTCGGGCCATCGTGCAGATCGAAGCGCACGTAGCGCGCGTCGGTATCCGGCAGCGCCAGCCAGTCGCGGCCGCCCGCACCGCCGGCCACCTCGCGCACGGTGCGCCAGTCCCGGCCATCCTCGGACGTACGCACGGTGTAGCGATTGGCTTCCAGGTTCGGCAGCCAGTCAATCACCGCACCGCCGATCTCGCGGCTCTTGTGCAGGTCCAGGCTGATGGTCTGCTGCTTGACCCCGCCACTGATCCAGAACGTATCGCTCTTTCCGTCAATCATCCGGTCCTGCAGCGCGGTGGCGGTGTCGGCGATCACCGATGGCACCAGCGCCGAATCATCCTGCGGCGGCAGGCCCTGCAGGGTCAGCTTGTCGAAGCACACCGTGCCACGGCCGCCGACCTTGCTGTAGATCGTGAACTCGACCGCAGCGCTGCGCGCCATCTCCTTCTCCGGCGACGGCCCCCACGCCTTGTCGATCTGGCGACGGCGGTATTCGACCGGCGTCCACGCCTTGGGGAAGCTGTAGCCCGGGTGATTGACCCACCAGACATTATCGCCGCTGGCATCGATCAGCTTGAACTGCAGGTCGTTGCCCGGCGAATCTCCCCGCAGCTGGAAGCCGAAGCGGTAGTTGGCCGGGTACTCGATGCCCAGCGCGCGGCGGATGCCGACGTAGCCCGACACCTTGTGGAAATCGTAGTCCAGGCACAGCGCGCGGCCGCCACCGGCACCGCTCACCGGCCGCAGCGAACCGCTGACCTGGTCGGACAGCACCAGCTTCCAGGCGCCGATGTCGTCGAAATCGTCCAGTACCTTCGGCGCCGGCAGTGCCGGTGGTGCGGCGATCGCCAGGGAAGTCCACAACAGGCCCAGTCCAACGGCGATCGCTCGCTTCATCCCTTGACGCTCCCCAGCAACAGACCTTGGATGTAGTAACGCTGCAGCACCAGGAACAGTGCCAGCACCGGAACCACGGTGACGACCGCGCCAGCCATCATCATTTCCACGTCCATGATGTGCTCGCGCGAGAGGGTGGCCAGCGCCACCGGCAAAGTGTAGTGCTCCTGGTCGGTCAACACGATCAGCGGCCACATGAAATCGTTCCATGCACCCATGAAGGTGAAGATCGCCAGGGTCACCAGTACCGGCTTGAGCATCGGCAGCACGATCTGGAAGAAGATGCGCAACTCCCCCGCGCCGTCGATGCGCGCCGCTTCAAGCAGCTCGTCCGGGATCGAACGCGCGTACTGGCGCACCAGGAAGATGCCGAACACGCTGGCCAGCGCCGGCACGATCACCCCGCCAAAGCTGTTGACCAGGCCCAGCTGCTTCATCAGCAGGAACAGCGGCAGCATCGCCACCTGCGCCGGAATCACCAGTGCTGCCATCAGCACCTGGAACAGGCGTTCGCGGCCAACGAAGTTGAGCTTGGCGAAGGCGTAGCCGGCCATGGTGTTGAGCAGCAGCGAACCCAGCGTGATAGCCAGCGACACCAGCAGGCTGTTGGCGAAGTTGCCGCCCATGCCGGTGCGCGCGAACAGCTCGTGGTAGTTGTGCGTGGTGATGCTCGAAGGCAGCAGTGGCGGCGGGAAATGACTGGCCTCACCCTGCGGCATGAACGAGACCGAGAGCATCCACAGCAGCGGTGCAAGGCTGACCAGGGCCAGCACCAGCAGCGCACCATTGATCATCCACGGATACCAGCGCGACTGGCCGATTTCACGACTCATACCAACTGCCTCTTGCGGCCGAAACGCAGCATCACGGTGGTCACCGCCAGGATGATCAGGAACAGCAGGAACGCTACAGCCGATGCGCGTCCCAGGTTCCACCACTTGAAGCCTTCCTCGAACATGAAATACAGCACGCTGACGGTGCTCTGCAGTGGATCGCCGCGGGTCATGACGTACGGCTCGGCGAACAGCTGGAAGTAGCCGGACACGGTGATCACCCCGACCACCAGCAGTACCGGGCCGAGCATCGGCAGGGTGATGTGCAGGAACTGCTTCCAGCGCGAAGCACCGTCGATGCGCGCGGCTTCGTACAGGTCATGCGGGATCGCCTGCAGGCCGGCGAGGAAGATCACCATGTTGTAACCGAAGTTCTTCCACACCGCGAACAGCATGATGGTCGGCATTGCCCAGTTGGGATCACCCAGCCAGTCGATCGGACTGATGCCCAGGTGGCCCAGCCCGTAGTTCACCAGGCCATAGCTGGTATGGAACAGGTAGCGCCAGATCACCGCCACCGCCACCAGCGTGGTCACCACCGGCGCGAACAGTGCCGTACGGAACAGCGCCTTGAAGCGCGCGGCCGGTGCGTTGAGCAGCATGGCCGCGCCCAGCGACACGCCGATCGACAACGGTACGCCGATCAACACGAAGTAGGTGGTGTTCCACAGCGACTTCCAGAACATCGGCGTCTGCAGCAGGTCGATGTAGTTCCCCAGGCCGACGAAGCGCAGGTTGCTGCTGTCGGCCAGTGCATAGAGGTCGAAGTCAGTCACGCTCAGCGCCAGCGCCGAGGCGACCGGCAGGCCGAAGAACACGCCCAGCACGATCAGCGAGGGGCCGGCGAAGATCCAGCCGGCCAGCGAAGTACGTTTCATTGCGCGCTCCCGGCGGCCACTGCGCTGCTCGAGCGCGGCGACGGCGCGCGCTCCTGCAGGCGTTGTTGTTCATGCATCCAGCGGCGCTTGGCCAGCACCTTGTCCACGCGCTGGTCCAGTTCGGCCACGGCCTTGTCCTGCGGCAGGCCACCGCGCACGACCTTCTCGGTGACAATGCGCATTTCCTGCACGATGCGCTCCCATTCGAGCACCTTCGGCGTCGGCTTGACCCGCTCCAGCTGATCACGGAACGCGGCGGCCAGTGGATCGTTGGCCAGCGACGGCGCGTTCCAGGCACTGCGGCGCGGCGGCAGATCGCCGATGATCGAATGGAAGCGTGCCTGGATTTCCGGGCGCGACAGGAATTCGATCAGCTTCCAGGACGCCTCCTTCTGCTGCGATTTGCGGAAGATCACCAGGCTGGTGCCACCGGCGATGCCCGCGCCCGGACCGTCCGGCCCCGGCAGCGCAGCGGTGCCCCACTGCCCTTCCAGTTCCTTCGGCTGCAGTTTCTTGAACTCGCGGATGTTCCAGGGACCGGAGATGTAGAACACGTTGAAGCCGCGGAAGAATTCATCCCAGACGTTGGAGATCTGTGTCTCGGACATCTTCGGCGCCCAGCCCTGCTCGAACATGTTGGCGTAGAAGGACAGCGTGCGGCGGAACCCCGGGCTGGCGAAATTGCCGCGGGTATCGTCGTCGCGCAGCAGCGGATCGGGCTGCTGCAGGGCCAGCGACAGCTGCTGCTCGAACTCATTGATCGGCATCAGCACCGCGTAGCGGTTCGGGCCCTGCATGCGCTTGATCGCCGCCATCTGCTCCTCCCACTCCGGCCACGTGCGCGGCGGGTGGTCGTAGCCGGCCTTGGCCAGCAGGTCCTTGCGGTAGTAGATCAGGCGCGTATCGACGTACCACGGCACGCCGACCAGCTCACCGTGGATCACGTTGGTGTCCCAGATGCCCTGGAAGTAATCTTTCGGGTCGACCACGGTGGAGCGCTGCACGAACGGCTGCAGCGGGGTCAATGCATCGAGTTCGGCGAACTCCGGCACCCAGGTATTGCCGAGCTGGCACACGTCCGGCAGTCCGTCGGCAGCGAACGCGGTCAGCAGCTTTTCGTGCGCGGCGGTCCACGGGATGTTCTGCACATCCACCTTGATGCCGGGATTTTCGGCCTCGAACTCGTGGATCAGCTCGCTGACCACCTCGGCTTCGCGGCCCATCGCCCAGAAGCGCACGGTGGTGGTGCCCGGTTCGGTGCGGGCGCAGCCGGCCACGGCCAGGGCGGCCAGGGCAGGCAGCGCCCAGCGGCGCAGGCGGTCGATCCAGTTCGGCATCGGGTTACTTGCCCTGGCCTGTGGTGCGGTTGGCATTGTTCTTCTGTTCCTGCGCGGCAGCCGCGCGTGATTCGGCGATACCCACCGCGCGTGCTGCCGCGGCCTTTTCGTCCTTCTGCAGTTCCAGCGGCTGGAACGACCCTTCCGGCGCCAGCCAGCCGCCGCTGAATCCGGCCCGCTCCAGGCCCTTGCGGATGTACGGATTCTTCTTCATCACTTCCCAGACGAAGTCGTTGCGGTAGTTGGCGATCATGGTCAGGATCGGCCCCTGGTCGATGGCGATGTAGTCGCTGGCGACCCAGCCGCGATCCGGCACCAGGCGACCGGTCTTGATCGGGATGTCATAGTTGAAGCTGGGATTGAACGAATCCAGGAAGCCGTAGCTGGAATAGATGTAGTCGCCGTAGCGCTTGTGCATTTCCAGCGTGGCCGGGATCACCTGCTCGGGCGCGAACACCACCGAGGCGATCGCCGCAGTCGGGGCAATGGTGCCGTCATCGAAGTTCTCGCGCAGGCCGGCGCCGCGCGAGGAGTAATGGCGGAACTGGCGCTGTTCGCCGCGGTACTCCTGCGTGGTGTTCTGCGGGCCATCACTGGCGGTCAGGCCCCAGACGTTCTCGCCATAGTCCTTCCACTGCATCGGGTTGGCGATGGCGTATTCGCGCTGGGCCAGCGCGGCCGAGCGGCTGTTGAGGAAATAGGTGCTGCCGCGCTCGCGCATGTACGCGTCCTGGATATCGCGGAAATCGATCCAGACGTGGCTGTACTGGTGGCCGAACAGCGGGCCGAAGGAAAGGTATTCCTGGCCCTGGTAGACACCCCAGTCGTTGTCATAGGTGCGCGTCCACACCGTCCACGCGTCCGGGCTGACCGGGTGCGTGGGCGAGCCCAGGGCGAGGATGTAGACCATCATCGCCTCGTTGTAGCCCATCCAGTCGTGGTCGATGAAGCCGCTCTCGGGGAACCAGCCCATCGAGATCAGCGGTGCACGCTGCTGCAGCCACGGCCAGTCGACCTTCTTGTACAAGGTATCGGCAATCTGGCGGATTTCCTTCTCGCGCGGATCGTCACCGTCGTAGTACGACTGCGCGAACAGCACGCCCATCATCAGCAGTGCGGTATCCACCGAGGACAGTTCGACCCAGCTGTCGTAGCGACGGCCTTCCTGCATGTCCAGGAAGTGATAGTAGAAACCCTTGTAGCCCGCCTTGCCGGTGCGCTGCGGGCCCATCGGCACGTCGCGGAAGAATTTCAGGGTGGTCAGGGTCCGGTCGATCGCCTGGTTGCGGCTGACCCAGCCGTTCTCGATACCGATGGGATAAGCGGTCAGCGCGAAACCCACCGACGCGATGCTTGCGAACGGCCGCGACGGATAGCGGTCCGGGGTTAGGCCATTGATCTCGTTGGTGGTGTCCCAGAAGAACTGGAAGGTGCGGCGCTCGATGTCATCGAACAGCGGCGGCAGCTCCGGCTTCATCGGCCGCGGCGGTGCATCGGCCTCGATCAGGATCACCGGCGGACGCGGCTTGGCAGGCTCCTGCTGGGCCGGCTGGCAGGCGGCGACGGCCAGGCTCAACGCTGCCGCGGACAACAGATGGCGTGCCTGCATGGCGCGGTTCCTCCGGTGGTCTGATCGATGGGAAAGCATACCGTCCAATGATCTGAAATCGTTTACAAGATGCGCTCTTAAAAAACCACGAAAAACGTGGTTTGACACCGCGATCATTGCCCACGCCGCTGCCCCCTGCCCGGCAGCGGCGTGGGCAATGGACCGGCACGGGGCCGGCCATTGCCGTTCTCACACAATCGATGCCGCCGGCGGACCGGCGGCATCGGATACAGCAACAGGCGGCGCCGCTTAGAAGCGGAAGCCCACTTCGGCCTTGACCTGGCGCGGAGTGCCGATGATGTCGCCGGTCTCGTTGTAGCTGGCCTGCAGCTTGCCGTTGGTCTTGACGTAGTTGTAGGTGGAGAAGTTGTCGAAGTTGAACACGTTGATGATGTCCAGGCGGGCGTACAGCTCGGTGTTGCCCGCCAGCTTGAACGTCTTCGTCGCCTGCAGGTCGACCGAACGGTAGCCGAAGATCTTGCCACCCACCAGGAACTTGCCGGTTGCGTTGGGCACGGCCGCCTGCGGGGTCGGCAGGGTGTAGCCGCTGGCCTGCATCACCGGGTACCAGTCGTTGACGGCGGTCGGGGTGGCCAGGGTGATCTTGCCGCCGAAGGTGATGCCCCAGAAGCCCGCGTACGAACCGGTCACCACCAGGCGGTGGCGCGGTGCGCCGTTGGAGCGGATGGTCGGGTAGTCACCGATCAGACCGCGATCAAAGGCGTACTTCTCGTTGATGTCGCGGTTGTGGCGCGCGGTGGTCCAGGTATAGGCGATCGAGGTGCCCCAGCCGCTTTCCTTGGTGAACGGCTTCTGCGCCGACAGCAGGACCTGGGTGGCACGGGTCTTGATGCCCTGCTGGCCGATGATCAGGCTGCCGAAGCCCGGTACGTTGCAGCTCCAGGCCTGGCTCAGGCCCGGGGAGGTGCCACCGCACAGGCGCGGATCATCGAAGAACTGGCCGGTCGGATAACGGTTGCCCAAGGTGAAGGCGAAGCCGTCGTAGCTCAGGGTACGTGCGATGGTGGCGTCGGTCAGCCAGTCGCCGATCTGGTTGCTCATGCCCAGGCTGAACTGGTCCGAGTACGGCGCCTTCAGCTTGTTGTTCAGCAGGTCCACTTCCAGGCCGGCATTGCTGGTCGCGCCGACCAGTGCCTGCAGGTTGCCGATGCCGTTGAGCAGGTTCGGGTTCCAGTCATAGCAGGCAGCCTGGCCGTTGATGCAGGCGCCGGTGGCCGGGTTGCGGAAGTAGATGGTCGGCTGCGGCAGGGCCAGCTTGGTGGTTTCCAGCTGCAGGTTGTCGAACAGGTCGCGGTCGTAGGAACGACCAGCACCACCATGGATCACGTGCTGCTCGTCGGCATTGATGTCATACGAGAAGCCCAGGCGCGGCTGCCAGGCATCCTTGAATGCCTTGCGGTTGTGACCGTTGCTGATGTAGTCGCTGATGTCCAGGCCGCCCAGTGCCAGCGAATCGGCATAGGTCTGGCCGGCGGGAGCGCGCGGATCCTGCGAATAGATGGCGTCGACCACCTGCTGCGGGGTCACGAAGTCCAGGTAGGACGGGGTCTTTTCGTAGTCCCAGCGCAGGCCGATGTTCAGCTGCAGGTGATCGTTGACCTGCCAGTCGTCCTGGATGAACACGCCGTACTGCTTGGACTTCGAACGCACTTCGCCGGACACGCCGGTCACGCCGGTCACCGGCTTGACGAACTGCGCCTTGTACGGAATGGAATCGGGGAAGTCCGGATCGCCCAGCGAGTAGGTGAAGGTCGGATTGATCTGCGCCGCATCGGATGCGTACAGGTCGATCTGCTTGTACTTCACGCCCATCTTGATGGTGTGGTCACCGGCCCACTGGATGCCATCCAGGGTCAGGTTGTCTTCGATCGACCAGCCCTTCTGGCCCTTCACCTGCGAATCCAGTGCCGAGGCGCCACCGATCTTCACGATGGTGCGGTCTTCGGGGCCGTCCGGTGCGGTGTAGGTGATGCCGTTGGCCAGCGTCAGCGGCGTCGGGTTGTTGAACGAATCCTCGTGGGTGACCATCAACTCGTTGTAGTAGCGCTCACCGCTGTGGTTCCAGCGCAGGGCGTAACGACGGTCGGTGTTGACCACTTCACGGCCGGCTTCCGGCGAGGTCTGGCCACTGAACTGCGACTGGGTTTCGTCGCGGTCCTGGAAGGTCAGCTCGATGCGATCGTTGTCGGTCGGCTCGAAGTCGATCTTGCCGAAGATCAGGTCCTGCTGGAACGGCTGGCTGGCCGGGCCAAGGCCGGCGGCGCCGGCCGGCGGCAGCAGGCCGGCAGCGCCGGTGACCGCGCCATCCGGCGCGATGGTGACCGGCAGGTCGAAGCGCTTGGCTTCGTAGGTCACGAAGAAGTGCGCCTTGTCCTGGATGATCGGGCCACCCAGGGCGAAGCCGTATTCCTTCTCGGCCGAGACCATCTTCTCCTTGCCACCCTGGCGCTCGGCCGGGGTCTTGGCACGCATGTCTTCATCGGTGTAGCGGTAGAACGCCTCACCCTTGAACTCATTGGTGCCGGACTTGGTCGCAGCCGTCACGGCGGCGCTCGACACCTGGCCATACTCGGCCTTGTAGTTGCCGCTGATGACCTTGTATTCGCCGATGGCCAGCTGCGGGAACGGGTTACCGGCGCTGCCGGACTGGCCGGCCACGCCGCCGCCCTTGACGTAGCTCTTCTGGCCGACGCCGTCGATGTAGACGTTGGTGCCATCTGCATTGGTTGCGCCGCCGCGCAGCGAGGTGTTGCCCTTGGCATCGCGGGTGAAGATCAGGCCCGGCACCGCGTCGGCGAACTCCAGGAAGTTGCGCGACACCTGCGGGGTGGTCTGGATCTGCTGCAGGCTGACGGTCTTGCCAACTTCGGAGGTGCGCACTTCCTGCAGCAGGGTCGGCGCAACAACGTTGACGGTGTCCAGGTTGGTGGCCGCGGTCGAGCCCGGGGTGCTGCTGGCTGCGCCAGCGAAGTTCAGCGTCGCGGTCGAAGCCACGGTGACGGTGACCTTCTGGGTCTGGCCGTTGGCGACCACGTTGTACGTGCCCGGATCCAGGCCCATCAGCGAGTAGCTGCCGTCGGCGCGGATGGTGCCACGGCGGACGGTACCGGTGGCGACGTTGGTGGCGGTCACTTCGGTGCCGGCCTGGGCACCGGCAACCTGGCCGCGCAGGCTGGCGTTGGCCGACTGCGCCATGACGTTCGGGGCGGCAGCCAGCATCAGGCAGCTGACCAGAGCGGTGCTCAGCAGCCGGCGCGCCGGCATGCGGAAGGTGGTATGCATCATCAACTCAATCTCCGGGTGGCGGTAACCGCTTGCGCGGTCCCTGCGATCAGTCAAAAAAAGAAGAAACGCCTCTGGCTTCAACGGCCGGATGGCGGAGTGGTGGAATCGCGAACAATCAAGCGGGGAACCAGGGTCTGCTTGTCCCCTGCCCCATCCGTGGAGGTGCCGTCCATCAACTGCATCAGGCGCGTCATGGCCCGGTCGCCGAGCTCGGCGATGCTGACCTGCATGGTGGTCAGCGACGGGTGGACGAAACGCGCCAGTGGAATGTCATCGAAACCCGCCAAGGCCACATCGGCCGGGACGCGGACCCCTGCCTGCGTGAACGCATACAGGCAGCCCAGGGCCATCATGTCGTTGGCGGCGAATACGGCATCGGGCAGCGCTCCGGCTGCCAGCAACTCCTGACCGGCACGATGGCCGGAAGCTTCGTCGAAATCACCGGGCAACTCGATGCCTTCGGCGCCACCGCCAGAAGCCGCCAGCGCGTCACGGAAGCCGCGCAGGCGCTCGCGCGCGTCGAAGTTGAGGTCCGGACCAGAAATGAAGGCAATGCGGCGGTGGCCGGCATCCAGCAGGTGGCGGGTCATCGCCATTGCGCCGGCGTGGTCGTCGATGCTCAGCACCGGGTGGTCCTGCCCGGGCAGATAGGTGTTGATCAACACCGTCGGCAACGACTGCGGCAGGTTGTCGGTCAGGAAGCCCGGGCTCTCGGCATAGGGCGAAAGCACCAGCAGGCCGTCGACGCGGCCGCGCATGGCACGCAGGGCGGCGCCCTGCTGTTCCTGGTCACCGTGGTAGCTGGACACCAGCAGGTGCTGGCGGCGGTTGCGGGCCACCCCGTCAATGCCGCGCATCAGCTCGGAGAAGAACTCGCCGTACAGGTCAGGCAGCACCACGCCCACCGTATTGGTGCGGCGGCTGCTCAGGCTGCGGGCGGCGGCGTGCGGGGTGTAACGCAGCCGTGCGGCCACCTCCAGCACAAGCTGGCGGACCGGTTCGGCGACATTTTCATGCCCGTTGAGCGCGCGGGAAACCGTGGCCACGGAGACCCGGGCTTCGCGTGCGACGTCTTTGATTGTGATAGCTGCCTTGTTCACGAAGCCGCCCTCCACGGCTTGGACCTACCAGCATTGGCGCGGAATGTAAGCGTTTCCATCCAGGCTTGTAAACAGTCCGTTAGGCGAATGTCCCGAAATGGACATGAAAACCTGTCCGTGGCGAGGCCATGAAGGACCCGCCAGGACAGCGTGGGACAAGGGCTCAGCCCTGTTCTGACGGGGTCTGCGCGCGGATGGACAACGCGTGGATATCGGTCCCCATCATCGACCCCAGCGCGGCATAGACCGCGCGGTGCCGGGCAAGCGGCCCCAGCCCGGCGAAGCGCTCACTGACCACATGCACGTTGAAATGGCCGCGCCCGTCGCGCGCACCGGCATGGCCGGCGTGACGATGGCTATCGTCCTCGATCTCCAGCACGCTCGGCGCCAGCGCCTGCTGCAGCGCATCACGGATCCGCTCGATCCGTTCCGCGTTCACGGCAGCACCTTGCGGAACGGGCGGACCTGCACGCGGGTGTAGACGCCTGCAGCCACGTACGGGTCGGCATCGGCCCAGGCCTGGGCCTGCGGCAGCGACTCGAACTGCGCGATCACCACCGAACCGCTGAAACCGGCCGGGCCCGGGTCTTCACTGTCCACCGCCGGGCACGGCCCGGCCAGCAGCAGGCGTCCCGCGTCGCGCAGCGCATGCAGCCGCGCCAGATGCTCCGGCCGCGCCTGCAGCCGCTGCGCCAGCACATCCTGGCCGTCATACCCTTCGATCACATACCACACCGGCATTTCCTCGCTTGCATTGTCGGGTCCGCCGATTCTAGCCAATGCAGCCCCTGCCCCGGTCCGGCTGGACACTGGCGCAGCAAAGGCTTACCCTAGACTCCATTGCACGTGGCTGGATGCAGCAGCCCGTTGGTTTCTGCGGCCACGCAGCCCCCGACGACAGATCCGCTGCTTCAAACCGGACCACCTGGCCGGGCCACGTAGACGACCTCCCCGTAGTTCTGTCGCTGCCGTTTACTGCGGCGCGTCCTGCTGTTTGATATGTGTGGAATCGCGCCGATCCCGGCGCGTCTGGTGCCCTGGGGCTCCGTGGCGTTGGCCCGGCGAACCCGGTGCCGCGACTGGTCCGTTGCAATCCTGATGTCCATTAGATGACTTCCGAACTCGCGCTCGACGCGAACCCGCCAACCCGGCCGCCCGCCCCCCAGCAGCAGGAAATGCCGCTGGCCGTGGTGCATGGGCAACCGGTCCTGCAGATCCCGCAGGACCTGTACATCCCGCCGGACGCGCTGGAAGTCATCCTGGACGCCTTCGAAGGCCCGCTGGACCTGCTGCTGTACCTGATCCGCCGCCAGAACCTGGATGTGCTGGACATTCCCGTGGCCGAAATCACCCGGCAGTACGTGGAATACATCACCGTGATGCGCGAGCTGCGCTTCGAGCTGGCGGCCGAGTACCTGGTGATGGCCGCGATCCTGGCCGAGGTGAAGTCGCGGATGCTGCTGCCGCGCCCGGTCAGCGAGGAAGGCGATGAGGCCGACCCGCGCGCCGAGCTGGTGCGCCGGCTGCAGGAGTACGAACGTTTCAAGCAGGCCGCCGAGGACATCGACGCCCTGCCCCGCCAGGACCGCGACACGACGGTGGCGCATGCCTTCATGCCCGAGCGCGCCACGGTGAAGCTGCCGCCGCCGGTGGACCTGAAGGAAATGCTGCTGGCCCTGCACGACGTGCTCAAGCGCGCCGAGCTGTTCAGCGGCCACGCCATCAAGCGCGAAGCACTGAGTGTGCGGCAACGCATGGGCGAAGTACTGGGACGCCTGGAAGACGGCAAGTTCTATCGTTTTGAAGGGCTGTTCACCGCCGAAGAAGGCAAGCTGGGCGTGCTTGTCACGTTCCTGGCAGTGCTGGAACTGGCCAAGGAACAGTTGCTGGACATCGTCCAGGAAGAACCGCTGGCGCCGATCTACGTGAAGTCGCTGGCTGCTGGCAACACCAACGCGCCGCTGCAGTTCAGCAGCGAGTTTGACGACAACGACGCCGCCAATGCCAACGAGTGAGCGCTGACTGCCGATGGATCAATCGCTGATCGACCGCATTGTCGAGGGTGCCCTGCTGGCCTCCAGCCAGCCACTCACCCTGGCCCAGCTGAAGGACCTGTTTCCGGAAGAGGAACCGGCACCGCCGGGCAGCATCGAACGTGCGCTGGAGCGCCTGCGCGAGGCCTGCGAAGGTCGTGGCGTGGAACTGGTCGAGGTCGCCTCCGGCTTCCGCTACCAGGTCACCAGCGAAGTACATGGCTGGATCAGCCGGCTGTGGACCGAACGCAAGACCCGCTACACCCGCGCCACCCTGGAAACCCTGGCGCTGATCGCCTACCGGCAGCCGATCACCCGCGGCGAGATCGAGCAGGTGCGCGGCGTGGCGGTCAGCAGCAACATCATCCAGGCGCTGGAAGAACGCGAATGGATCCGCGTGGTCGGCCACCGCGACGTGCCCGGCAAGCCGGCGCTGTTCGGCACCACCAAGGGCTTCCTGGACTACTTCGGGCTGAAGCGGCTGGACGAACTGCCGCCGCTGTCGGAACTGAAGGACCTGGGCGAGCTGGAACCGCAGCTGGCCCTGGATCGTGATGCACCGGCCGTGGCCGGTGCCGAGGGTCCGGACATCTCGGCCAGCGCCGATGGCGTTGCCGCGAACGATGACGCCGGCCTGGCCGGCAGTGACACCCCCGATTCCGCCAATGCAGCCCCTGCATCGGCCTCCGATGAGCAAGCACCTTCGCCCCTCGATGATGGGCACCCCGATTCCGCGCCGGGCGAGCGCGCGGTGCCAGTGAACGAACGCGAAGACAACGCCGTCGCGATGACGACCGTGGCTGTTGACCAAGCCGATTCCGAACCAGAGGCCGACCTCGAAACCGTCGGCCGGAGCAAAACTGATGAGTGACACCCCCCGTAACAAGCTCTCGCTGAAGCGCGAAGCCACCTCCGAACAGTTCAAGCTGGAAGAGCGCCTGCACAAGGTGCTGGCCCAGGCCGGCCTCGGCTCGCGCCGCGCGCTGGAACAGCGCATCGCCGAAGGCCTGGTCAAGGTCAACGGTGAAGTCGCGCAGACCGGCATGTCGGTCAAGAGCGGCGACAGGATCGAACTGGATGGCCGCGGCTTCGTCGCCACTGCCCTGGCCGAGCCGTCGCGCGTGCTGGTCTACAACAAGCCGGAAGGCCAGGTGACCACCCGCGAAGATCCCGAAGGCCGCCCGACCGTGTTCGAGTCGCTGCCGCCGCTGAAGGGCGCGCGCTGGATCGCCATCGGCCGCCTGGACATCAACACCACCGGCCTGCTGCTGGCCACCACCGACGGTGAGCTGGCCAACGCCATGATGCACCCGTCGTTCGAGGTCGAGCGCGAGTACGTGGTGCGCGTGCGTGCACCGGAAGGCGAGGAAAAGGTCTCCGACGCCATCGTCGACCGCCTCAGCCGTGGCGTCGCACTGGAAGACGGTCCGGCCAAGTTCGATGAGATCGAACGCATCGGCGGCACCGATTCTCACGACTGGTTCCGCGTCGTGGTGAAGGAAGGCCGCAACCGCGAAGTGCGCCGCCTGTGGGAATCGCAGGGCTGCCAGGTCAGCCGCCTGAAGCGCACCCGCTATGGCAAGGTGAGCCTGCCGCGCGAACTGGCCCGTGGCCATTCGGTGGAACTGGGCACCGCTCAGGTGGAAGCGCTGCGTGCGCAGCTGAAGCTGGAAGAAGGCGCTCCGTCGGCATTGACGCTGCAGCCGGTGATCGGCCAGCGCCGCGCCGCAAAGACCACCGTGCGCGTGCGCGAAGGTGGCCGCGGCAATGCCTACGTCAATGGCCATAACACCGCTGACGAAGGTCGCGAGCTGCGCCGTTTCGACAACGTCCGCGAAGACCGCGGCCGTGGTCGCGGCGGCAAGGGTGGCGGCTTCAAGGGCGGCCTGACGGTCAGCGGTGAAGCAGCGGCCAAGCAGTCGCAGAAGCCGTTCAAGCAGCGCGCGCCGAAGAATGACCGTTCGCTGCCGGAAGGCAATCCGGCCGCGTTCCGCACCTGGTACGTGCCCGATGGCGTGAGCACCGGCCCGAGCGGCCATCGCAATGCCGGCCCGGGCGCACGTGGCCCGGGTGCCCGTGGTCCGGGCGCAGGCGGCCAAGGCCGTCCGTACGGCAAGCCGAAGGGCCCGGGCGCCGGTGGCGGCCAGGGCCGTGGCGGTTTCGGTGGTGAAGGCCGTGGCGGCGCAGGCGGTCAGGGTCGTCCGGCCGGTGCCGGCAACCGCTCGCAGGGCCAGGGCAACAAGCACCCGTACGGTCATCCGGGCAACGCCCCGAGCTTCCCGTCCGACCATGCAACCCCGGGTTTCAACCCGTATGGCAGCCCAAAGCCGGCACAGGGCGCCCGTCCGGGCGGTCGTGGTCCGGGTGGTGGTGGCAACCGTGGCCCGGGCGGTAGCCGTGGTCCCGGCGGTCCGGGGGGCCACCGTGGCCCCGGTGGCAACCGCGGTCCCGGCGGCCCGCGCCGTAGCGGCCCGCGCGGCGGCTGATCACAGGCCACGCTGAAATGAGAAACCCCGGCCCAGGCCGGGGTTTTTCTTTAAAAAAGGGACGGAGGGGATTAAGTCGTTTTCGCCCCTTCGACACATGGCGTGGCGAAAACGACTTAATCCCCTCCGTCCCCTTTTGCGTGGCGCTGGAAAGCGGCGGGCGTGGTGCCGGCCATGCTGCGGAAGAAGGCGATGAACGGGCTCTCGGCGGAGAAGCCAGTGTCCTGCGCCACATGCGCGACGCGATGCCCGAGCAGCAGCAGCTCCATGGCCCGCATCAGGCGCCATTGCTGGCGCCAGGCCTGATAGCCCATGCCGGTATCACGTTGCATCAGCCGGCCAATGGTGCGCACGCTCAGACCCGCGCGCTCGGCCAGCTCGCCCAGTTCGGGCGGCAGCTGTTCGGCCAGCGGCAGGCAACGTGCAATGCGTGGATCACGCGGCAAAGGCAGGTCCATCGGCGCCACCGGTGCAGCGGCGATTTCCAGCACGCACAACGCCAGTTGATGGTATGCGCGCGGCAATTGCCAGTCATGGTCGAACGGCGCCTGCGTGATCGGCTCCAGCAAGGCCTGCAGCAGCGGACCTACGCCGATGATCGCCGGTTGCCGGGGCAGCTGGGCCGACAGGGTGGCGTCGAAATACAACGAACGGTAGTCGACCGCCTGGCGCATCTGCGCGCGATGGCGCAGCCCGCCCGGAATCCACGCCGCGCGCGCAGGCGGCAGCAGGCTGATGCGATCACCGTAGGTCAGGCGCGTACAGCCCTGCCGGGTGTAGAGCAGCTGCGCGCGTGCATGCTGGTGCCAACCCGAATCGTGATCCGCCAGTGACGCAGCGATCCCCAGCACCGGAGCGCTCCAGGCGTCAGCGTCGAAGGGCGCGTCCGGCTGCAACCAGGCCATGTCCGATTTCATATATCCAATGACAGGATGGAGAGAGTGCGCCATTGCAGGCGCGACCACAATGCGCGGCCCTGTTCGTGGAGCGCCCGCATGTCGCGTCGCCTGTTGTTGCTCACCATCGCGCTGCTGATGTTTCCCCAGCTGGCGCAGACCCTGTACAGCCCGGCCCTGGCCGATCTGGCCAAACGCTTCGCCCTGCCGCCGGGTACCGCCAGCCAGGCGATGAGCCTGTATCTGTTCGGCTTCGCTGCAGGCGTGCTGCTGTGGGGGCGTCTGGCCGATCGTATCGGTCGTCGCCCGGCCCTTCTCTGTGGCCTCGGCGTCTTTGCCGTGGCTGCACTGTGCGGCCTGCTGGCTGGCAGCTTCGGCCCGGTGTTGCTGGCCCAAGCGCTGGCTGCGGTCGGCGCCGCCTCCGCTTCGGTGGTCACCCAGACCGTGCTGCGCGACCATCTGCAGGGGCCGGCGTTGGCGCAGGCATTCTCCTGGATCGGCATGGCCCTGGCCCTGAGTCCGGCCATCGGCCTTGCACTGGGCACGCTGCTGGTCGCCGCCCATGGCTACGTCGGCGTACAGTCCGGCCTGCTGCTGATCGCTGCCCTGCTGGCAGTCGCATGCCTGGCGGGCCTGCGTGAAAGCCGCCCTGCACATATCCCGCACACGCCCATGCTGCCGCTGCTGCGGCAACTGCTGCGCGATCGCTGGATCTGGTCACAGGCGCTGCTGGTGACGGCGTTCAACGTGGCGATGTACAGCTGGTATGTACTCGGCCCCTTCGTGTTTGCGCGCCTGCACTGGCCCGCCGTCTGGTTCGGCGCCAGCGGCGCGGTGCTGGCACTGGGCTCGGCATTGGGCGCGTGGGGCAATGGCCGCCTGCTGCGTGCAGGCGTTGCCACAACAACGCGCATCCGCATCGCCGCAGGCCTGGTCCTCACGGGAGGCTTGCTGGCCGCGTTGCTGCATGATCACCCTGCCCTGGTCGCGGCGATGGTCCCAGTGGTGACGGGCTTCGGCCTGGCCATTCCCAATGTGCTCGGCCAGGCCCTGCGCGGCTATCCACACTGTCTCGGCAGCGCAGGCGCGCTGTTCGGCCTGCTCTACTACCTGTTGATCGGTGCGGCAATGGCGCTGGTCGGTGCAGTGCAGCTGCTGGGACCGACGCTCATCGTGTGTGGCCTGCTGGCCTTGTGGTTGCAGCGACGGCGTCCCGCTGCGACCTAGGAATTGCTGCAAATGGAGCGCACTGTGCGCGGCTTCCGGGAACGGCTTTGATTCGCTGGCTATCGTGCGCGCTGTCCCACCCAAGGCAGATGCCCATGATCACCATCACCGCCGAACAGGCCCGCGCCAATGCTGACGCCGCCAAGCGCCCGATCGAGCTGTTCTACCGCGACCTCGACAACGCCATCCAGGCCGGCTCGGAAAATGGCCGTCGCTACATCGTGTTCGGCTTCAGCCAGGTAATGGCCAGCGAGCAGCTCGTCGAAGACGCGGTCGCACAATTGCTGAAAAATGGTTTCGATGTCGAACGGCTGTTGAGCGACTCCGAACAGCACTACATCCGCATCAGCTGGGGAATTGCCGAGCCGACGCGCCTCAGCGCCGGCTGATGGTGAAGGCAGCGCCGTCCACGCCCAGGTCCCAGCCCTTGCCGGTGCCGGACAGGGCCAGCGAGATGTCGCCCTTGGTCATCACCTGCGCATTGCTGGATTTCACTGCGCCGGCATGCGCACCGACCGAGGCGTAGGTGCCCAGCAGCTCGTTGACGCTGACCGCGCCGGTGAAGCTGCCACGGCCATTGGTGATCTTCGACTTGCCCACGGTCAGGCCGCCGCCCTTCACTTCAATGCGCACCGGCATGCTGGCGCCATTGCTGCAGCTGACCGTGCCATTGCCGGAGGCGGTCTTGTAGATCAGCGACCAGCCGGACAGGTTGTAGCGCAGCTGGCAATCGAGATTGCCGGCGGCGTGCGCGGCCGGGGCCAGCGTCGCAGTAGACAGGGCCAGCAGCAGGGCGAAGGGCTTGTTCATGGCAGGACTTCCAGTTCGGTCGGACTGCCGGCGAATCTAGCAGCGCGCGCGTGCACGTTGGATGCAGGCGCGCGCGCTGGTGCGGCGGTGTTCAGGCCGTGGCTCAGGCCTGTTCGTCCAGGTGGAAGGCATCGGCATCGAGCATCGCCGGGAAACGCGCGCGATGCGCGGCCAAGGCATCGGCCGAGATGGTGGTGGTCACCACCTGTTCGCGTTCGCGGATCTCCACCTGCGGCTGGCCGAGGAAGTCGATCACCGCGCTGTCGCCGGCGTAGTGCAGCTGGTTGCCGTCCACGCCGACGCGGTTTACCGCCGCCACGAAGCACAGGTTCTCGATCGCGCGCGCGCGCAGCAGGGTCTTCCATGCATAGGCGCGCGCCGACGGCCAGTTGGCCACGAAGATCTGCAGGTCGAAGTCCAGCTGCTGCGGACGCTCGACGTTGTAGCGATTGCGGCAGAACACCGGGAAGCGCAGGTCGTAGCAGACCTGCGGATTGATCCGCCAACCCTTCCATTCCACGCTCAGGCGCTCGCGGCCAGCAGCATAGCGTTCGTGCTCGCCGCCGTAGCGGAACAGGTGGCGCTTGTCGTAGTACTGCAGCTCGCCCTCGGGCGTGGCAAACAGCAGGCGGTTGTACACGCCCTCGCCGTCGCGCAGCTGCACGCTGCCGATCACCGCCGCGTCCAGCGCCTTCGCTTGTTCGCGCACCCAGGCCACGGACGGGCCGTCCATGCCTTCGGCCTGGGCAATGGCCTCGTTGGAGAAACCACTGGTGAAGGTCTCCGGCAGGATCACCAGGTCGGTGGTGCCGGCCAGCGGCGCCAGCAGCGCGCCATAGTAGGCACGGTTGCCGGCCGGGTCGTGCCAGCGGGTGTCGCCCTGGACGAGGGAAATGCGCAGGTCCTGCATGTCTACGCCTCCGCTCACAGCAGGCGCAGGCGTTCGATCGCCGCGTCCATGGTCGCTTCGTTCTTGGCGAAGCACAGGCGCACCAGGCGCTGGCCGGCCGGCGGAGTCTCGTAGAACGGCGACAGCGGAATGGCAGTGACGCCCTTCTCGATAGTCAGCCACTTCACGAATTCGTGGTCCGGCAGGTCGCTGATGGCCGAGTAGTCGACCAGCTGGAAGTAGCCGCCCGGGACCGGCAGCGCCTTCAGGCGGGTGCTGGCCAGCTGCTCGCGGAAGCGGTCGCGCTTGGCCTGGTAGAACGCGCCCAGTTCCAGGTGGTGTTCCGGCTCATCGCGGATCATCGCGGCGAAACCGTACTGCGCCGGGCCGAAGCTGGTGAAGGTGTTGTACTGGTGCACCTTGCGGAACTCGGCGGTCAGCGCCGGCGGGGCGATCGCATAGCCGATCTTCCAGCCGGTGCAGTGGTAGGTCTTGCCGAAGCTGGAGATCACGAACGCGCGCTCGCGCAGTTCCGGGTAGCGCAGCGCTGACTCATGGCGACGGCCGTCGTAGATGATGTGCTCATACACTTCATCGGAAATCAGGTAGATCTGCGTGCCGCGCAGCAGTTCGGCCAGCGCCTGCATGTCCTGCGCCGACAGCATCGCGCCGGACGGATTGTGCGGGGTGTTGACGATCAACATGCGGGTGCGCGGGGAGATCGCTGCACGCACGCGATCCCAATCGACGGCGAAGGTCTGCGGATCGAGCGACACATGCACCGCCTTGGCGCCGGCCAGGTCGATCGCCGGCTCGTAGCAGTCGTAGGCCGGGTCGAGCACGATCACTTCCTCGCCCGCACGCACCACGGCGTGGATGGCGTTGAAGATGGCCTCGGTGCCGCCGCTGGTGACGGTGATCTCGCTGTCCGCATCCACCTGCGCGCCGTAGCAGTCCAGCGCCTTCTGGGCGATGGCCTGGCGCAGCGGGGCCACGCCGGTCATCGGCGGGTACTGGTTCAGCCCGGCGGCCATCGCCTTGGCAGTCTCATCGATCAGGCGCTGCGGCGCGGAAAAGTCCGGGAAACCCTGGCCCAGGTTGACCGCGCCGTGTTCGGCGGCGAGCTGGGACATCACGGTGAAGATCGTGGTACCGACCTTGGGCAGCTTGGTGGTGGGTTGCATCGGCCTGGACTGTGGGGAACAAGGCCTCCGAGTTTACGCAATCCGCGCGTCGGTGGTGCCGGCCGCTGGCCGGCAACCTCGGCTGGCAGTTGGAGAAATTGCCAGCCAGCGGCCGGCACTACCCTGCGAATTCACCGCTACAATTGCGACCGCACTCCGGCATGAAGACCCCTGCCCCTTGAACACCCCTGCATTGCTGGCCGCCAGCGGCCTGAGCTTCTCCCGCAATGACGAGCCGGTGTTCGGCCCGCTGGACTTCCATGTGGACGCGGGTGAAGCCCTGCTGGTGCAGGGTGGCAACGGCGCCGGCAAGACCACCCTGCTGCGCGTTCTGGCCGGCCTGGCCCGGCCCGGCGCCGGCCAGGTGCGGATCGACGGCAAGCCCTCCAGCAACGCAGAGCGTGCGCGCTATGTCGCCTATCTCAGCCACCTGCCGGCGCTGAAGCCGGACCTCGGCACGCTGGAAAACCTGCACTTCCTGTGTGGCCTGCACGGCCGCCGTGCGCGGCAGATGCCCGGCAACGCGCTGGCCATCGTCGGCCTGGCCGGTTACGAGGACACTCTGGTACGCCACCTGTCGGCCGGGCAGAAGCGGCGGCTGGCACTGGCGCGCATCTGGCTGTCGCCGGCGCCACTGTGGCTGCTCGACGAACCCTACGCCAACCTCGACCTGGAGGGCATCACCCTGGTCAACCGGATGATTTCGGCGCACCTGCGCGCCGGCGGCGCTGCGCTGGTCACCACCCATGGCGCCTATGCCGCACCGCCGGTACGTACCCGCCAGCTCGACCTCGGCGGTGCCGCATGATCGCGCCGGGTACCGAACCAGGCCTGTGGCAGACCGCAGGCGCCCTGCTCAAGCGCGACCTGCGCCTGCTCTGGCGCCGCCGCGGCGACGCGCTGCAACCGCTGCTGTTCGCGGTGCTGGTGGTGGTGCTGTTCGCGCTGGCCCAGGGTCGTGAGCCACAACTGCTGGCCGCCACCGCCGGCGCCGTGCTGTGGCTGGCCGTGCTGCTGGCGGGACAGCTGTCGCTGGATTCGCTGTTCCGTTCCGACGCCGAAGATGGCTCGCTGGAGCAATGGCTGCTGGCGCCGGTGCCGCTGCCCTGGCTGGTACTGGTGCGCGTGCTGCTGCACTGGGCCACCACGGCACTGCCGCTGATCGTGGTCAGCCCGCTGCTGGCCGAAATGCTGCATCTGCCGCATGACCAGCTGCCGGTGTTGCTGGCATCGTTGCTGCTGGGCACGCCCTTGCTGAGCCTGATCGGTGGCGTGGTCGCCGCACTGACCGTTGGCATCCGGCGCTCTGGTATTCTCGTGGCGCTGCTGTCGTTGCCGCTGTACGTGCCGGTGCTGGTGTTCGGCGCAGGCAGCCTGGCGGCAGCCGGGCGCGGGCAGGATCCGGTCGGTGCGCTGCTGATGCTGGGCGCCGGCCTGCTGGTCGCGCTGGTGCTGGCGCCGCTGGCCACCGCCGCTGCAATACGTATTTCTCTGAGTTGACCGAGCTGAGAGCCAATCCACCCCTGCTGGATAGCCGCCACGCATGAATCCGATTGTCCGCTGGTTCCACCAACTCGGTTCGCCTCCCACGTTCGACCGTTTCGCTGCCCGCTGGTCGCGGGTGTTCTACCTTGCTGCAGTGCCGGTGCTGCTGGTCGGCATGTGGCAGGCGCTGCTGGTGGTGCCGCCTGAAGCCAAGCAGCTGGACAGCTTCCGGATCCTCTACATCCACGTGCCCAGTGCCTGGATGAGCCTGTTCGTGTTCGCGCTGATGGCGCTGTATGCCGCGATCGCGCTGATCTGGCGGATCAAGGTCTGCGAGATCCTGGCCATGGCCTGCGCGCCGATGGGCGCCGGCTTCACCCTCATCACCCTGCTGACCGGCAGCATCTGGGGCAAGGGCACCTGGGGCACCTGGTGGGACTGGGACCCGCGCATGACCAGCGAACTGGTACTGCTGTTCCTGTACCTGGGCGTGATCGGCCTGTACCACGCCATCGAAGACCGCCGCAGCGCCGCGCGCGCCGCTGGCCTGCTGGCGATTGTAGGTGTCAGCCTGCTGCCGGTGATCCGCTATTCGGTGGACTGGTGGGGTGGCCTGCACCAGCGCCAGTCGATCAGCGTGTTCGGTGAATCGGCGATCAGCAGCGCGATGATCGCGCCGCTGTGGTGGATGGTGATCGGCACCAAGTTCTGGTTCGCCGGTTCGGTGCTGGCCAAGGCCCGCGCCGACAATCTCGACCGCGAGGCCGGCAAGGCCTGGGTCGGCGGCCGTGTCGATGCCGCGCGCGCCTCCCGGGAGGCCCAGCCATGACCCACCTGCCCTATGTGATCGGCGCCTACGCCGTATTCGTGCTGGTACTCAGCGCCGATGCCCTCGGTTCGTGGCTGCGCCTGCGCGTGGCGCGCCGGCTGGCACTGGCCCGCCAGCAGCGGCAGCAGACCCGCGCTGGCAGGCAGGACGCGGCGACGACGCTGTCGACGGAGCTGGAACGATGACCCCGGTGCAGCGTCGCCGCCTGGTGTGGGTGCTGCTGGCCCTGCTCGCCTCCGGCCTGGCCACCGCGCTGGTGGCGATGGCGCTCGAGCGCAACATCGCCTACCTGTACACCCCTTCGGAAGTGCTGCGCGGCGATGTCGATGCACAGTCGCGTTTCCGCTTGGGCGGCATGGTGGTGAAGGGCTCCTTCAACCGCCCGGTCGGCTCGCTGGAGGCGCGCTTCGAAGTGACCGACGGCGATGCACAGCTGGCGGTGACCACCTCGCGGATCCTGCCGGACATGTTCGCCGAAGGCACCGCGGTGGTCGCCAGTGGCCGCCTGCAGGACGGTGTCTTCGTCGCCGACGAAGTGCTGGCCAAGCACGATGAGAAGTACGTGCCGAAGGAAGTGGCCGACAAGATGGGCGATGCCCATCGCAAGCACGACGTGCCGGTGACGGCCCCCGAGGTGCGCTGAGTGCTGCCCGAACTGGGTCAGATCCTGCTGTTGTGTGCGTTGCTGGCCTCGCTGCTGCAGGCCGGCCTGCCGCTGGTCGGTGCGCATCGCAACAACGCGGCATGGATGGCGGTGGCGCGGCCTGCCGCCTTCGCGCAGCTGCTGCTGTTGGCCGGCGCCTTCGCGGTGCTGACCGCCGCGTTCGTGCAGCAGGATTTCTCGGTGCGCTACGTGGCCGAGAACTCCAATTCGCTGCTGCCGCTGATCTACCGCTATTCGGCGGTGTGGGGCGCGCATGAGGGCTCGCTGCTGATGTGGGCGCTGGTGCTGGCATTGTGGACCGGCGCGGTGGCGCTGTTCTCGCGGCACCTGCCGGCATCGGTGCAGGCGCGCGTACTGGCGCTGATGGGCATCGTCAGCGTCGGCTTCCTCGCCTTCCTGATCTTCACCTCCAATCCGTTCCTGCGCCTGAACCCTGCGCCGCTGGAAGGCCGCGACCTCAATCCGCTGCTGCAGGATCCGGGCCTGATCATCCACCCGCCGATGCTGTACATCGGCTACGTGGGCTTTGCGGTGCCGTTCGCGTTCGCGGTGGCGGCATTGCTGGAAGGTCGCGTGGATGCGCGCTGGCTGCGCTGGACGCGGCCGTGGACCAACGTTGCCTGGGGCTTTTTGACCCTGGGCATCGCATTGGGCAGCTGGTGGGCCTACTACGAGCTGGGCTGGGGAGGCTGGTGGTTCTGGGACCCGGTGGAAAATGCCAGCTTCATGCCGTGGCTGGTCGGTGCGGCACTGATCCATTCACAGGCCGTCACTGAAAAGCGCGGCACCTTCGGCAGCTGGACCCTGCTGCTGGCGATCGCCGCCTTCGCGCTGTCACTGCTGGGCACCTTCCTGGTGCGCTCGGGCGTGCTGACCAGCGTGCATTCGTTCGCCGCCGATCCCTCGCGCGGCCTGTTCATCCTGGTGTTCCTGTCGGTGCTGGTGGGCGGCAGCCTGCTGCTGTATGCGCTGCGTGCCAGCCAGCTGAGCGTGGACGCCGACGATCCGCGCCGTGGCTTCACCGCCACCTCGCGCGAGACCCTGCTGCTGGCCAACAACCTGCTGCTGGCCACCGCCTGCGCAATGGTGCTGCTGGGCACGCTGTACCCGCTGCTGGCCGATGCGCTGTCGCTGGGCAAGATCTCGGTCGGCCCGCCCTACTTCGGCAGCCTGTTCCTGCTGCTGATGGCACCGATGATCCTGTTGCTGCCGTTCGGCCCGCTGGTGAAATGGCAGCGTGACCAGCCCTCGCGCGCCTTCGCGCTGCTGGCACCTTGGCTGGGACTGGCGCTGCTGCTGGGCGCGCTGGCCTGGTGGCAGGCGCCGCAGAACGGCTGGAAGGCCGGCATCGGCGTCGCCGCTGCGGCCTGGGTCGCACTCGGCACCGCACGCTTCGTCTGGCAGCGCCTGCGCGGCAACGGCCGCTTCACCGCCGAAATGCTCGGCATGATCGTCGCCCACGCCGGCATCGCCGTGTTCCTGGCCGGCGCCCTGCTGGTCGAAGCGCTGAACGTGCAGCGCGAAGTGGCGCTGGCACCGGGGCAGCAGCTGGTGGTCGGTCGCCACGAAGTGCGCTTCGAGGGCGTGGACCATCGCGAAGGGCCGAATTTCATCGCCGACCGCGGCCACCTGCGCGTGTTTCTCGACGGCCGCGAGCTGGCCCTGCTGCATCCGGAAAAGCGCCAGTACGCCAGCGGCGGCCAGGTGATGACCGAGGCCGGCATCGATGCACGCTTCGACGGCGATGTCTACGTGGCATTGGGCGAGCCGCTGGGCAACAATGCATGGGCGGTACGGGTGCACATCAAGCCGTTCGTGCGCTGGATCTGGCTGGGCGCGCTGCTGATGGCCCTGGGCGGATTCATCACCGCCGCCGACCGCCGTTTCCGTCGTCCGTAGGAGTTCCCATGTCCGAGTCCCCCGCCCCGCGCCCCTCCCGCCCGCTGCCGCCGGTAGCCATCGTGATCGGCGTGCTGTTCTTCTTCGGCCTGCTCGGGCTGATGATCTACGGGGTGATGAAATCGGGCGACCCGCAGCGCGACGTGCTGCCGTCGGCCCTGATCGACAAGCCGGCGCCGGCGTTCGCGCTGCCGGTATTGCATGACCCGGAAATGATCGTACACAGCGACGACCTGCGCGGTGCGCCCTATCTGCTGAACGTCTGGGGCAGCTGGTGCGCGGCCTGCCGCGAAGAACATCCGGTGCTGACCCGCTTTGCCGAGAGCAAGCGCGTGCGCGTGATCGGCTACAACTGGAAGGATGATCCGACCGACGCGCTGCACTGGCTGGAACAGCTGGGCAACCCGTTCATGGTGGTGCTCAGCGACGTCGAGGGCCGCACCGCGATCGACTGGGGCGTGACCGCCGCACCGGAGACGTTCCTGGTCGATGGCAGTGGCATCGTGCGCTGGAAGTACAGTGGCGCGATGACCCAGCGCGTGGTCGACGAGAAGCTGATCCCGGCACTGCAGAAGATCGAGAAGGCCCAGGGCAGTGCCGGCAACACCCTGCATACGGCGCCCTGAGCCGATGCGCTGGCTGCTGGCGCTGCTGCTCCTGATGGTGCCGCTGGCCGCACTGGCCCAGCAGCCGCTGCACGATCCGCAGCCGCTGCAGTTCCGCGATGATGCCGAGGAACGCCGCTTCCATGACCTGGCCGCGCAGCTGCGCTGCGTGCAGTGCCAGAACCAGTCGCTGGCCGATTCCAATGCGCAGATCGCGCAGGACCTGCGCCGCGAGGTGCTGCAGCTGATGCAGCAGGGCCACGACGACGCACAGATCAAGCAGTTCCTGGTCGCCCGCTACGGTGAGTTCGTGCTCTATCAACCACCGTTGCAGCCGGGCACCTGGCTGCTGTGGGGTGGCCCCCTGCTGGTGCTCGGCGCCGGTGCACTGGTGGTGCTGGGCATCGTCCGCCGACGTGGACGCACCGTCGGCGCGGCACCGGCCGGCAAGGCCGATGAAGGAGACGAATGGTGAACCATTGGCTGCCGGTGCTGGCCGGCCTGGTTGCTGCGCTGATGGCAGCACTGGTGCTGTGGCCGTTGCGCCACCAAGGTCGTCGCGGTTTCGTGGTCGGCGTGTTCGCACTGGGCGTGGCCGGTGCCTGCCTGTACCTGCTGGTCGGTGATCCGCGTGCAGCACAGGTGCAGCCGACGCCGTCGGTAGCCACCCTGCGCGATGGCGTGCAGGCCCTGCAGGATGCACTGAAGCGCGACCCTCAGCGTGCCGATGGCTGGGCATTGCTCGGGCGTTCGCAGGCCGAACTGGGCAATGCCTCAGCTGCGGCAGACGCCTTCGCGAAGGCCGCCGAATTGGCACCGGATGATCCGGGCGTGCTGGTGGAAGCCGCGCAGGCGCGCGCGCAGGCTGATGCCGGCAAGCAGTTCGACGACACCGCGATGGCCTGGTTGCAGCAGGCACGTACACTGGCCCCCGACGCCGAGCGCGCCAGCTGGCTGCTGGGCATCGCCCTGCGGCAGCGCGGAAAGAACGCCGAGGCTGCGGACGTGTGGAGCGGCCTGCTGCCGCGACTGGAACCGGGCGCCGCGCGGGCGCTGCAGGCGCAGATCGCGATTGCCCGCGAGGCCGCTGGCCAGGCGCCCGATGCTGGCGCTGCGGCGCCAGCGGCGCTGCTGCAGGTGCGCGTGCAGCTGCCGGCACTGAAGAACGCCGACTGGCCAGCCAGCACCCAGGTGTTCGTACTGGCGCGCGCCGTGGATGGACCGCCGATGCCGGTGGCCGCTCGCAAGCTGCCGCTGGCCGGCTTCCCGGCCACGGTTGCGCTGGGCGACGCTGACAGTCCGATGCCAACCGCACCGCTGTCGGCCCATCGCGAAGTGGAAGTGCTGGCACGCATCTCGCGCAGCGGCAGCGCCAACCGCAGCGAGGATGACCTGCAGAGCGTTCCGGTGAAGGTAAGCCTGCCGCATGAGGGCGTGGTGGAGCTGCGGTTTCCATAACGCGCCGCCCGGTAGTGCCGGCCGCTGGCCGGCAACCACGCAGGCGCATCAGGATTCATGAGGTTGCCGGCCAGCGGCCGGCACTACCTGCATCGCCGATGGAAACCAGCGTGTCGCCAGCTCCACATGCGGCCCCGCTAGAATGCCCGCATGACTGAATTCATCCCACCCGGCACCCGCTTCCACGCTCTGCCCTCGCCCTTCCCGTTCAAGCGCGGTGGCGCCCTGCATGGCGCACGGGTGGCCTACGAGACCTGGGGAACGCTGGCCGCCGATGCCAGCAATGCGATCCTGATCGTGACCGGCCTGTCCCCAGACGCGCATGCAGCGGCCAACGAGGCCAACCCGGCACCGGGCTGGTGGGAAGCGATGGTTGGCCCCGACAAACCCATCGATACCAACCGCTGGTTCGTGGTGTGCGTGAATTCGCTGGGCAGCTGCAAGGGCTCGACCGGCCCCGCTTCGCTCAACCCGGCCAGCGGTGAGTCCTACCGCCTTGATTTCCCCGAACTGTCAATCGAAGACGGTGCCCGTGCTGCGGTCGAGGTCGTGCGTGCGCTGGGCATCGGGCAGCTGGCCTGCGTGGTCGGCAACTCGATGGGCGGCATGACGGCCCTTGCCATCCTGATGCTGCATCCGGGCATCGCGCGCAGCCACGTCAACATTTCCGGCAGCGCGCAGGCGTTGCCGTTCTCGATCGCCATCCGCTCGCTGCAGCGCGAGGCGATCCGCCTTGACCCGCGCTGGAATGGCGGCCACTACGACGATGCCGAGTACCCCGAGTCCGGCATGCGCATGGCGCGCAAGCTGGGCGTGATCACCTACCGCTCCGCACTGGAGTGGGATGGCCGCTTCGGCCGCGTACGGCTGGATTCGGACCAGACCGACGACGATCCGTTCGGCCTGGAATTCCAGGTGGAAAGCTATCTGGAAGGCCACGCACGGCGCTTCGTGCGTTTCTTCGATCCGAACTGCTACCTGTACCTGAGCCGCTCGATGGACTGGTTCGACCTGGCCGAGTATGCCGACGGCGACGTGCTGGCCGGGCTCGCGAAGATCCGGGTGGAGAAGGCGCTGGCGATCGGCGCCAACACCGACATCCTGTTCCCCGTGCAGCAGCAGCAACAGATTGCCGATGGCCTGCGCGCCGGCGGTGCCGATGCGCACTTCATCGGCCTGGAATCTCCGCAGGGCCACGACGCCTTTCTCGTCGATTTCGAGCGTTTCGGCCCGGCCGTGCGCGGCTTCCTCGACGCGCTGTAAGTGGCGTGGCGGCGTAATCTCGCGCTGGCTGCTTTCGGCGCGTTGGCTGCATTGATGATCAGCGGCGTGCTGCCGCTGTGGCTGGGTGGCTGGTGCGTGCTGGCCAGCGCGGTGTCGTTCGGCCTCTATGGCCATGACAAGCGCGCGGCGCAGCGAAAGCAGTGGCGGATTCCCGAACGCACGCTGCAGCTGCTGGCGTTCGCCGGCGGCTGGCCCGGCGCGCTGCTGGGCCAGGCGATGTTCCGCCACAAGCACCGCAAGGCCGCGTTCCAATGGGTGTTCTGGCTGTGCGTGCTGGCCAACGTGGCCTCGATCGCGGTGATGCTGCGCGAGTTCTCGCGGTAACCGTTCGAATGGGTAGTGCCGGCCGCTGGCCGGCAACGTCATGATGTTCGACGCGGATGCGTGGTTGCCGGCCAGCGGCCGGCACTACCGGGGTGTTGTCACGCTTCGCGCTCCAACACCCCATCACGCAACCGGTACTGCGCATCGACCACGCCTTCGGGCAGGTCGTCGTGGGTGATCATCAACAGGCTGCGCCCGTCCAGCAACCCGGAGAGATCCTGCAGCAGCGCACGTGCAGTATCCACGTCCAACCCTTCGGTTGGTTCGTCCAGCAGCAGGATCGGCGCGTTGCGCAGCAGTGCCCGCGCCAGCGCCAGCCGTCGCGCCTGGCCAGCCGACATCGTCGCGCCGTTCTCGCCCACCCAGGCCTGCAGGCCACCGTTGCGCTCGGCCCAGTCGCCCAGGCGCACGCGACGGAGGACCGCCCACAAGGCGGCGTCGCTGGCATCGGGATCGCCCAACCGCAGGTTTTCTGCCACGCTGCCGGCAAACACCGGTGCGTTCTGTGGCAGCCACGCCAGTTGCTGGTGCCACTCAGCCTGGGCGACGTCGCGCAGATCGCGGCCACCATAGGTGATTCGCCCCTGCTGCGGATCCCACAGCCGCAGCAGCAGGCTGGACAGCGTGGTCTTGCCACTGCCGCTGTCGCCGCGGATGGCAATGCGTTCGCCTGGCGCCAGGGTCAGCTGGAGACCGGACAGCACCGGCCGCGCCGCGCCCAGCCACTGGAAATGCACATCGTCCCAATGCACGCGCGCGGCTTGCGGCACCGGCTGTGGCACTTGCGGATCGTCCACCGTCGGCGGTTGCTCGACGATCGCCTGCAGGCGATCTGCGGCAATGCGCCCGGACTGCAGCGACTGCCAGGCCAGGCCCATGCCGGCCCACAGTTCGATCAACGCCACGGTCAGGAACACGAGGCCCGCCGCCATCTCCGGCGCGATGCGCTGCCGTTCGGCGGCGTGCAGGGCCAACGCCAGCATCGCCACCAGGCCCAGCCCGGCCACCAGGCCGTGCAGGGTCGAGGCCGCGACCAGGCGCCAGCGACGGCGGCGGTCACGCGAGGCCAACTGCTTGGCTGCCACGCGCACCTTCAGCTGCCACGCGGCATCGGCATGCAGCGCGGCCAGATCTCCCGCCCCTTCCAACCCTTCAAAGGCCGCGGTGCGCAATGCGGCGCGATGCGCGGCGCGGTCGGCTTCTTCCTCATCGTGGCCACGCACGCCCAGCCACGGCACACCGAAGGCGATCAGCAGCGCCAGCACCGCCAGCAGCACTGCCGCCGACGGCAGGATCAGCGCCGCCGATGCAACCGCCACCACCGACAGCGCACCCAGTGCCACCAGCGGCCCGATCGCCCGTACCAGCAGGCCATCCACCTCGCCGATGTCGCCCAGCAGTCGCGCCAGCAGCTCGCCGGTGCGCGTAGCGCCCAGCCGTGCCGGCGCCAGTGGCAGCGCGCGGCGGAAGAACCAGACGCGCAGATCGCGGGCGATGCGCAGGGTGGCATCGTGGCCCACCAGCTTTTCGAAGTAGCGCGACACGATGCGCGCCAGGGTCAAGCCACGGATACCCGCAGACGGCGAGAAGAAATTGAATCCCTGCCCCAGGCCTGCGGCACCGGCCAGCGCGGCCGCGGTGAGGAAACCACCGGACAGGCCCAGCAATGCAGTGCCGGCCAGCATCGTGGTCCACAACAACAGGATCGTCAGCAACAGGCGCGGACGATGGCGCAGGAACACCGCGCGCAGCGAATCGGGCGAACGGCTCATGCGCGCACCGCCTGTGCCGGTTCCACCAGGCGGCCTTCCGGCAGCAGCAGGCAACGATCGGCCCAGGCGATCACCGCCGGGCTGTGGGTGGCGACCACCACGCTGCGGCCACGTGCATATGCGGCCAGGCTGCGCAGCAATGCCGCTTCGGTATCGGCATCCAGGAACGCGGTGGGTTCGTCCAGCAGCAGCACCTGCGGATCACGCAGCAGGAGGCGGGCCAGGCCGATGCGACGCGCCTCACCACCGGACAGGCCGAAGCCACGTTCGCCGATCACCGTATCCAGCCCCTGCGGCAGGCGCTGCGCAAACTGCAGTACCTGCGAAGCCTCGGCCACCGCGCGCAGGCGCGCATCGCTGGCGCCGGGATCGGCCAGGCGCAGGTTGTCGGCGATGCTGCCGTGGAACAGGTACGGACGCTGGCTGGCATAGGCCACCTCCACGCCGGGACGCACCTGCAGCTTGCCGGCACGCGGCGGCAGCCAACCGGCCAGCGCCTCCAGCAACGTACTCTTGCCGGACCCGCTGGGACCGACCAGGGCCAGGCGCTGGCCCGGTTCCAGCAGCACGTCCAGATCCTGCAGCACATCGTGCGGCGCGCCCAGCGGACGCAGCACCAGACCCTGTGCCCGCAGCGGCGGCAGCGCGGCCTCGGCCGGCTCCACCGCCAGCGGCGCGGCTTCGTTCTCGATCAGGCCCTGCTCACCGGGCAGCGACTGCAGCAGGCGCTCCACCTCAGCAGCGGCAGCCAGCGCATTGGCACGGTCGTGGTAGTGCGCGGCCAGCCGTCGCAGCGGCGCATAGAATTCCGGCGCCAGCAGCAGGCAGAACAGGCCCGCCCCCAGCGTCGGTACCGCTGCATGCAGCGACATCATGCCCAGATAGCTCAGCCCGAGGTACAGGGCGACCATCGCCACGCTGACCGAGGCGAAGAACTCCAGCACCGTGGACGAAAGGAAAGCGATGCGCAGAACCTTCAGGGTGCGCACGCGCACGCCTTCGGCAGCTGCCTCGATCCCCTCCAGCTCAGCCTCGCCGCGGCCATACAGGCGCAGCAGGCCCAGGCCCTTGATGCGGTCGGCGAAATGGCCGCTCATCCGCGCCAGCTCACCCAGCTGCGCGCGGCCGGCCGCTTCGGCCCCCCAGCCCACCAGCATCATGAAGAACGGTACCAACGGTGCAGTGAACAGCAGGATCAGCGCCACCACCCAGTCGACCCAGGCTACGGCGGCCAGGATCAGCAGCGGCACCACCACCACTTCGGTGCGTACCGGCAGGAAACCGCTGTAATAGCTCTCGATCGCATCAGCGTGATGCAGCATCAGTTCGCCCAGTTCGCCGGTGCGGCGCTGGCGCAGCCACAGCGGCCCCAGGCCAAGCAGGCGTCCGAACACGCGTTCACGCAGGGCCAACCGCGCGGCATCGGCCACATCACCGGCGGCGGCCTGGGTGGCGCTGCCCAGCAGCGTGCGCGCCACCAGGATCGCCGCCAGACCGCCCAGCACCGGCAACCCCGAGGCCAGCGGCGCGCGCTCTACCAGCACCTGCTGCACCAGCCAGGCGATGGCGGCCGCCTGGCCGATCAACAGGGCACCGGACAGGCTGATGCACAGTGCCGCCAGCCGCTGGCGGCCTCGAGCAGGCCGCGCCAGATCGGCCAGCCACGCGCTGCGGGCGCGCCGCTGGCGGGTCGTTTCGGCGTCCTGGGACAGGGCGACGGAGGAGGTTTCGGCAGCGCTCAAGGGGTCTTCACGGGCAACGGGGGAGACACGGCATTGTAGGCGCAGGCAATGGCCGGCCTCTGCGGCCAGCAGTCGCAGTCTTCATCAGGTTGGCATACGATCAACCGGGGCACCTGTTCATACATTGATCTGGATCAAGGCTGTTTGAAGTAGTCGGTCACATCATTCACGTCGTAGACCACCCTTCCCGCCACCTGCAACGGCACTATCCAACGAGGTAGCCAGGCCATGATTGATCAGACAGTCGTAGAACTGTCGCGGCTGCAATTCGCGCTGACCGCGATGTACCACTTCCTATTCGTACCGCTCACCCTCGGCCTGTCCTTCATGGTGGCCATCATGGAGAGCGTGTACGTGATGACCGGCAAGGAGATCTGGCGCAGGATGACCCTGTTCTGGGGCGTCCTGTTCGGCATCAACTTCGCCATGGGCGTCGCCACCGGCATCGTCATGGAATTCCAGTTCGGCATGAACTGGTCCTACTACAGCCACTACGTCGGTGACATCTTCGGTGCGCCGCTGGCCATCGAAGGCCTGATGGCCTTCTTCCTGGAAGCCACCTTCGTCGGCCTGTTCTTCTTCGGCTGGAACCGCCTGACCAAGGTCAAGCACCTGATGGTGACCTGGCTGATGGCGCTGGGTACCAACCTGTCGGCGATCTGGATCCTGGTCGCCAACGGCTGGATGCAGAACCCGACCGGTGCGGTGTTCAACCCGGAAACCATGCGCATGGAAGTGGTCGACTTCATGGCGGTGGTGTTCAACCCGGTGGCGCAGGCCAAGTTCGTGCACACCGTCAGCGCCGGTTATGTGACCGGTGCGGTGTTCGTGATGGCGATCAGCGCCCTGTTCCTGCTGCGCAACAAGCACAAGGACCTGGCCCGTCGTTCGTTCGCGGTGGCCGCAGCGTTCGGCCTGCTGTCATCGCTGTCGGTGGTGGTGCTGGGTGACGAGAGCGGTTACGCCGCCAGTGAACACCAGAAGATGAAGCTGGCCGCGATCGAAGCGATGTGGGAGACCGAGCGTGCGCCGGCCGACTTCACCGCCTTCGGCATCCCGAACCAGGACACCCACCAGAACGACTACGCGGTGAAGATCCCGTACCTGATGGGCCTGATCGCCACCCGTTCGTTGAACCAGCCGATTCCGGGCATCCTGGAACTGGTCGAGCGCGCCGAACACCGCGTGCGCGGTGGCCAGCTCGCCTACGGCGCGCTGGAACGCCTGCGTGCGAACAAGAACGACGTGGAAGCGCGCGAGATGTTCGACCGCCACTGGCAGGACCTGGGACACGGCCTGCTGCTCAAGCGCTATCGCGATGACATCCTCAACGCCACCCCGCAGGAAATCTCGCAGGCGGCGATGGACACGGTGCCGCGCGTGATGCCGCTGTTCTGGACCTTCCGCGTGATGGCCGGCCTGGGGTTCTACCTGATCGCCTTCTTCGCGCTGGCCTTCTACTACTCGTGCCGCAACAACTTCCAGGACAAGCGCTGGTTCCTCAAGCTGGCCCTGTGGACGCTGCCGGCACCGTGGATCGCGATCGAGTGCGGCTGGTTCGTCGCCGAATACGGCCGCCAGCCGTGGGCGGTCGATGGCGTGCTGCCGACCTTCTATGCGGCATCGGGCCTGGCCCTGCATGAAATCGTGCTGACCCTGGCCGGCTTCACCGCGATCTACACCGCGCTGATCGTGGTCGAGATCAAGCTGATGCTCAAGGCGATCCGCAAGGGGCCGGACGAACTGCTGCCGTCGCTGCAGTCGCCCCAGCCGCATGCTTCCCACAATGCCTCGGCGCCGGCCGCCGGCCAGGCCTGAGGCAGGAGAACCAAGATGGATTTCATTCTTCTGGACTACACCACGCTGCGCGTGATCTGGTGGCTGCTGCTCGGCATCCTGCTGATCGGCTTCGCCGTGATGGATGGTTTCGACCTGGGCGTGGGCACCCTGCTGCCCTTCGTCGCCCGCACTGATGCCGAGCGCCGCCGGGTGATCAACACCATCGGCCCGGTCTGGGAAGGCAACCAGGTGTGGCTGATCCTGGGTGGCGGCGCGATCTTCGCCGCCTGGCCGCCGCTGTATGCGGTCAGCTTCTCCGGGTTCTACCTGGCGATGTTCGTGATCCTGTTCGCCCTGATCCTGCGTCCGGTCGGCTTCAAGTTCCGCAGCAAGATGCCCAGCGAACGCTGGCGCAACACCTGGGACTGGGCGCTGTTCATTGGTGGCTTCATTCCCGCACTGATCATGGGCGTGGCCGTGGGCAACGTGCTGTTGGGCGTTCCGTTCCATTTCGATGACAGCATGCGCATCTTCTACACCGGCTCGTTCTTCGGCCTGCTGATGCCCTTCGCGCTGCTGGCCGGCCTGCTCAGCGTGTCGATGCTGGTCGCCCACGGTGCGGCCATGCTGGTGATCAAGACCGACGGCCCGGTGGCCGAGCGTGCGGCCCGCTTCGGCAGCATCGCGGCAATCATCGCCTTCGTGCTGTTCGCAGTGGGTGGCGCCTGGGTGGCCTTCGGCCTGCCGGGTTACCAGATCACCTCGCAGGTGGTTACCGATGGCGCCACCAATCCGCTGCTGAAGACCGCCGAACTCGGCGCCGCCGGTGGCTGGATGCGCAACTACAGCGCGATGCCGGCCACGATCCTGGCCCCGCTGCTCGGCCTGGCGGGTCTGCTGGCCAGTGCGGTGCTGCTGCGTGCCCGTCGTGGTGGCCTGGCCTTCATCGCCTCCGGTGCGGCCATCGCCGGCATCATCCTGACCGTCGGCTTCGCCATCTTCCCGTTCCTGCTGCCGTCCTCGAGCCAGCCCACCTCCAGCCTGACCGTGTGGGATGCCTCGTCCAGCCACCTGACCCTGTGGATCATGCTGCTGGCCACGGCGGTGTTCCTGCCGATCATCCTCGCCTACACCACCTGGGTGTACCGCGTGCTGAAGGGCAAGACCACCACCGAAGAGATGGGCAACAACCCGAACGCCTACTGATTGCCGGTGTGCCGGCCGACGGTCGGCACACTCTTGAACAAAGGAGATTGACCATGTGGTACTTCGCCTGGATTCTCGGTGCCGGCCTCGCCTCGACGGTGGCCATCCTCAACGGCATGTGGTTCGAAGCCCGCGAGCAGAACCGCATCGAGAAAGAAAATCGTCGCTGAGCTGTAAAAAAACCTTGCCGCCCTGGCCTTCACACGGTATCTTAGGCGGCTCCTTCGGGGTGTAGCTCAGTCTGGTAGAGCGCTACGTTCGGGACGTAGAGGTCGCAGGTTCGAATCCTGTCTCCCCGACCACTCACGTGGTCGCATTGAAGCCTGGTGAAGTCATCCAGGCTTTTTTGCTCCCTGAGGTGGCACTGCTTCGGCAGTGTGAAGAAAACAGCATTCACCCCTTGCCGCCATCGGGGTGAATCGCTAGAATAGGCGGCTCCCTTCGGGGTGTAGCTCAGTCTGGTAGAGCGCTACGTTCGGGACGTAGAGGTCGCAGGTTCGAATCCTGTCTCCCCGACCACTTCGGTGGTCACCAAGAAGCCTGGAAGACATCACTGTCCTCCGGGTTTTTTTGTACCCGGCGCCAGGCCGCCCGCATGACGGGACCTTGCCGGAGCGCACACGTACAATGGCCGCGCTGCCGGCCCACCTGCAGCCACCACTCCCCCACCTGCCGCTTCGGCGTAGACCGATGCCGGCGCTGCATGCCATTGCCGCGGCGTGCGACACCTGCAAGGACCACCGATGAGTTCCTCCACTTCCGATTCGCCGTCGCTGCTGCACGGGCGCGTGCTGGCTTTCGCCGCCATCCTGCTGGCAGCGATCAACCTGCGCACCGCAGTAACGTCGATCACGCCCCTGCTGGACGTGCTCGGCCAGCAGTTCGGCTTCGGTACCACCATGACCGGCGTACTGGGCATGCTGCCGACCGCCTCGTTCGCGCTGTTCGGCGTGGCCACGCCGGCACTGGCGCGGCGCCTGGGCCTGGAACGCACTACGCTGCTGGCAATGCTGATGGCGATGGCCGGCCTGCTGCTGCGCTCCAGCGCCGGCAACGTCGGCACGCTGCTGCTGGGCTCGGTAATCGCGCTGGCCGGCATGGGCATCGGCAACGTGGTGGTGCCGCCGCTGGTGAAGCGTTACTTCGCCAACAAGGTCGGCACCATGAGCACGCTCTACATCAGCGTGCTGCAGCTGGGCACGATGCTGCCGGCGCTACTGGCAGTACCGGTGGCCAACGCTGCAGGCTGGCGCGTGTCGCTGGGCATGTGGGCGCTGCTTGCACTGGCCGCCGCGCTGCCGTGGCTGGTGCTGGCCAGGCGCGCACCGAAGCCGCTGGCCGACGCCGCCGATCCCACCGCGCAGCCGCACGGAAAGGTCTGGCGCACGTCCCTGGGCTGGAGCATGACGCTGATGTTCGGCATGACCTCACTGATGACCTATTCGATGTTCACCTGGCTGCCGCGCATCGTGGTCGAGGCCGGTGGCACGCCTGCATTCGGTGGCGTGATGGTAGCGGTGTTCTCGGCACTGGGCCTGCTGCCGTCACTGGTCATTCCGTCGATGGCGGTACGCATGCAGAACCCGTTCCCGCTGGTGCTGATCGGCTTCTTCTCGTTCGTGATCGCCTTCACCGGGCTGCTGCTGGCGCCGATGAAGGCTCCCCTGCTGTGGGCCTGCCTGCTCGGCGTCGGCCCGTCCACCTTCCCGCTGGCGCTGACCCTGATCAACCTGCGCACCCGCACCCCGGCCGGCTCGGCCGCGCTGTCGGGCTTCATGCAGGGCGTGGGCTACAGCTTCAGCTGCCTGGGCCCGTTCCTGGTCGGCTGGCTGCATACCGTCAGCAATGGCTGGACGCTCCCGTTCAGCTTCCTGTTCGGCTGCGCCACCCTGATGCTGTGCGCCTCGTGGGTCGCCTGCAAGCCCCGCAAGCTGGAAGATCTCTGGTAGCCCGGCCGGGGCCGCCAGACGGCCCCGCCTACCGCTCGTCAGACACCGGGCAATCTTGACGCCGAACTGACAATTCCGGGCGGATAGTGCCCACGAATGCCCTTCCTTGCCGCGTGCCGGCATCGGGCATGGGGGCGGCAGCGCCGCCCAGGCCACCACTCGGTGTGCGGGGGACTCTCGTTTCAGACAAGACATTGCAGGTCGCTGTCCGGGTTGTATCCGTCTTCAATGGGCGGGAACGCACGAAGGGAGTGACGCGGGCCACGGCCACGCCAAATACTGGCATGTGACTTGCGTCACATTTTCGCAGGTTGTCTGGTTCGGAAGCCAAGGGGGTCCCCAATGGTTGTCCACCGCCGGCTGGCGCTCTGCGTCGGCCTCGCATGCACCGCTCTGGCCTGGGCCAGCGGCGCCGCTCCGACCGACCGCGACGCGGCCCTGGCCGAGATCGCCCGCTACCGCGACCAGGCCCGCTGGCTGGATGCGCTCGGCGCAATCGAGCGCGCCAGCCAGCAGCAGCCCAACGACGATCTGCTGTTCAAGCTGCGCGTGCTGACCCTGGGCGACATCGGCAATGCCTGGCGCGCCTGGGAGCTGTACCAGCAGCGGCCGCAGCTGTTCGACGACGCCCAGAAGCAGCGCCTGGAAGGCGACTACCTGGCCAAACTCGTGGTCTGGAGCCTGGCCTACAGCAGCAGCGAGGACAGCCGCCTGGAAGAAGCCGAATCGACCCTGGCGCGCATGCAGCGCTACATCGGCGGCGAAGGCACCCCACCCTCGCAGGCCCCACTGCGCATCCGCATGGACCGGCTGATCCTGCTCAACCGGCTGGGCCGCCATGTACAGGTGCGTGAGGAAGCACGAGCCCTGCAGGCCGAAGGCCACACCCTGCCCGACTACGTGCTGCCTGCCGTGGGCGATTCGTTGATGGGCACCCTGCACCCGGAAGAAGCCATTCCGGTACTGCAGGCGGCCGTCGCTGGCGATCCGGCGCGCGACGCCTCGCATTCGGAACTGGCCTACGCCTACCTGGAAAGCGAGCAGCAGGAAAAGGCGATCGACCTGCTGCAGGCATGGCGCGACAAGGAGCCGGCGTGGCGCTGGAGCAACGGCAAATCACCGTACGCGAACTGGTCACGCTACGAGGCCGATCTCAACCTGGCAATGGTGCGCGCTTACAGCGGCGACCTGGTCACCGCGCAGCACGACCTGGAGTCGATGGTGGACATCGCACCCGGCAACGGAGGCCTGCAGAGTGCGCTGGGCAGCGTCTACATGATGCGCGGCTGGCCACGCAGGGCGCTGCAGCGGCAGCAGATGGCACACGCGCTGGACCCGCGTGACATCGAACCGCGGCTGGGCATGGAAGAGGCCTACGTCGCCCTGCAGCGCGACGACCTGGCGCGGCCGCTGCACGATGACCTGGTCGCACGCTATCCCACCCAACCGGCTGTCGAACGCATGGACCAGGCCTGGCGTGCGCATCGCGGCTGGCAGCTGAAGGCATGGACCGACATCGGCCGCAGCTCCGGTGGCGGTGGCACCTCGCCACTGGGCAACAACGATCGCCACTACGGTGTGGAAGTGGAGACACCGATCCTTGATGACCGCTGGCGGTTGTTCGCCCTGGCCGACCGGCGCTCGACCGATTTCCAGGACCAGCGCATCGATCCCCTGTGGCTGGGTGCGGGCGTGCGCTACCGCTTCGGGCAGCTGGATGCGGAAGCGGCCGTCCTGCGCGCCAACGACCACATCGGCGATACCGGCCTGCGGGTCGGCGTCGGCTGGCAGTTCAACGATTACTGGCACGCCGGCCTGGTGGCCGCGCGCAATGATCCAGACGCCTCGATGCAGGCACGCGCGGCCGGCATCAGCGCCGACAGCGTGAGCGCACAGGTGGACTACCGGCGCAGCGAGCTCACCCATTGGATGCTCGGTGCCAGCCGCTTCCGCTACGACGACGGCAACCATCGCGAACTGTTCAGCACCAGCATTGAACAGCGCCTGTTGACCCGCCCGCGCTGGCTGCTCGATGGCCTGGCCAGTGCCTATACCAGCCGCGGCAGCCGCGACGACGCGCCCTACTTCAATCCGAAGCGCGACCGCATGGTCGAGATCGGCCTGCGCATCGACCAGCAGCTGTGGCGCCACTACGAGCGCCACTTCCGGCACCGGCTGACCGTCTCGCTGGGTGACTACTGGCAGGACGGGTTCGGCAGTGCGCTGGTGCCGACGGTGTCCTACATGCACGAGTGGCAGCTGGGCCCGGGCCGCGTGCTCGAATACGGCGTGCGCTGGTCGCGGCCGGTCTACGACGGCCACCGCGAGCGTCATATCGGCTTCGAAGCCGCACTGCGCTGGGGAGACTGACATGGCCTGCTTCCTGCGACTGATCGTGCTCCTGCTGCTGGCCGCCATGCCGCCGGCGTTCGCGCAGCAGGCCGCGCATCTCGATGCGATCGACAATGGCCTGCTGATCCTCAGCTACCACGACATCCGCGACCAGGTCGCGGCCAAGGGCGATGCCGATACCTATGCGGTGAGCACGCAGAACTTCGCCGCACACCTGGACTGGCTCGGCGCGCATGGCTACCACCCGGTCTCGCTGTCGCAGGTGATCGATGCCTCGCAGGGGCGGGCCACGCTGCCGCCCAAGCCTGTGCTGCTGACCTTCGATGACGGCCTGCGCAGCGTCTACGACAAGGCCTTCCCATTGCTGCAGGCCTACCGCTACCCGGCACTGGTGGCGGTAATCACCGACTACGTGGACATGGCTCCGGGACGCACCATCGACTACGGGTACCGGCCGTTCGGCCGCGATGACTTCGTCACCTGGGCGCAGCTGAAGCAGATGCACGACAGCGGCCTGATCGAAGTGGCCAGCCACACCGACAACCTGCACCACGGCGTGCTCGCCAATCCACAGGGCAATTCCACGCCCGCCGTGGTCACCCGCATCTACAGCCCGGCCACGCACAGCTACGAGACTGAAGCGCAGTATGGGCAGCGCCTGCGCACCGACCTCGCGCGCAGCGTGCAGCGCATCGAGCAGCACCTGGGCGTGCGCCCGCGCGCCATCGTCTGGCCGTACGCGGCCTACAACCAGTTGAGCAACGACATCGCCGCACAGCTGGGCATGCCGGTGTCCTTCGATCTGGAGGGCCGCAGCACGCCGGTGGCCAGCGACCTGCATGGCCTGGCGCGTTTCCTGGTCAGCGACAACCCGACCGTGGAAGGCCTGGCCTACGAGCTGCGCCGCGATGTCGCGCTCGATGGCATCCGTGCCCTGCAGATCGACCTGGATGATGTCTACGACGCTGACCCGGCGCAGCAGGCACGCAACCTCGATGCGCTGGTCGAACGGGTCAAGCGCATCGCGCCGACGCACGTCTACCTGCAGGCGTTCGCCGATCCGGACGGCAACAACACGGCCGATGCGCTGTACTTCCCCAACCGTCACATGCCGATGCGGGCGGACCTGTTCAGCCGCGTCGCCTGGCAACTGAAATCCCGCGCCGGCGTGAAGGTCTACGCATGGCTGCCGGTGCTTGGCTTCGAGCTGCCCGACCCGGCGCAGCGCAAGGCGCTGGCGATCCGCAACGGCGATGCCGACGGCATGTACCGGCTCGACTTCACCAACCCGAAGGCCCGCCAGATCATGCTCGACATCTACGAGGATCTGGCGGTCAATTCCTACTTTGAAGGCCTGCTGTTCCATGACGACGGCTACCTGCGCGACACCGAGCTGCCGGCACTGGCAGCCGGCGGCGATGGCAGTGCGCGCACGCAGGCGCTGATCAGCTTCACCCTGGCGCTGCGCGACAGCGCGCAACGCTGGCGCCCGAAACTGGCCACCGTGCGCAACCTGTACGCTGAGCCGGTACTCCGCCCGCAGAGCGAGGCCTGGTTCGCGCAGCGCCTGGACCTGTTCAACAAGGCCTATGACCAGACCGCGCTGATGGCGATGCCGTGGATGGAAGGCAGCAAGCACCCCGAGCGCTGGCTGGACCAGCTGCTGGCCGCAGTACGCACACACGACCCGCAGCTGCAGCACACCCTGTTCGAGCTGCAGACCGTCGATTGGCGCAACGGGCAACCGATTCCCGCCGAGCGCCTGCGCGCACAGATCCGCCAGTTGCAGGCACAGGGCGTGCACCACTTCGCCTGGTACCCGGACGATTTCATCGCCGACCAGCCCTCCACCCGCGATGCCCGCGCGGCGATGTCCGCCGGCACCTTCCCGTACCCGGAGAAGTGACATGGACATGCATCCGCTGCTGCAGGTCCTGTTCCAGTTCGCTTTCTACTACCCGATGGTGATGGCGTTCTTCTGGATGTCCGGCGGCCTCTACTACTACTACCGGCGCGAACGCCACTCGCGCCCGCGCAACGACCCTCCATTGATGGTCGATCCCCCCTTCGCGAGCCTGCTGGTGCCCTGCCACAACGAGGCAGAGAATCTGGATGACACACTCACTGCGGCGCTGGCCCAGCGTTACCCCGCCGACTACGAAGTGATCGCCATCGATGATGGCAGCAGCGATGACACCGGCGCGCGGCTGGATGTGCTGGCGGCAAGGCACCCGCGGCTGCGCGTATTGCACCTGGATCGTAACCTGGGCAAGGCCAATGCGCTGCGCATGGGCGCACTGGCCGCTCGCTCGGAGTACCTGGTGTGCATCGACGGCGATGCAATGCTGGAGGAACATGCGCTGCACTGGATGATCTGGCACCTGGTCAGCGGCAACCGGGTCGGTGCGGTCACCGGCAACCCGCGCATCCGCAACCGCTCCACCCTGCTCGGACGCCTGCAGGTGGCCGAGTTTTCCTCGATCATCGGCATGATCAAGCGCGCGCAGCGCGTATACGGGCGCATCTTCACCATCTCCGGGGTGATCGCCGGCTTCCGCCGTACCGCCCTGCATCAGGTCGGCTGGTGGTCGGATGACATGGTGACCGAGGACATCGACATCAGCTGGCGCCTGCAGCGCGCGCACTGGGACATCCGCTACGAACCCAATGCGCTGTGCTTCATCCTGATGCCGGAGACCCTCAAGGGCCTGTGGCGGCAGCGCCTGCGCTGGGCCCAGGGCGGCGTGGAGGTGATGCTGCGCCACGCGCGCTCGCTGCTGCACTGGAAAGAGCGGCGCATGTGGGGCGTGCTTCTGGAGTACGTGCTGAGCGTGATCTGGGCCTACACCATGTTGTTCATCGTGCTGCTGTGGGCACTGGGCAAGTTCGTCGAGCTGCCGCCGCAGCTGCATATCGCCAGCCTGCTGCCGCAGTGGCATGGCGTGATCCTGGCGCTGGTCTGCCTGCTGCAGTTCGCCAGCAGCCTGATCATCGACCGGCGTTACGAAACACAGATTGGACGCAACTATTTCTGGGTCATCTGGTACCCGATGGCGTACTGGCTGATCAGCCTTTCCACCACCCTGGTGGCGTTGCCGAAGACACTGCTGCGCCGTCGCAGCAAGCGCGCCACCTGGACCAGCCCTGACCGGGGGATCCGATGAACGCGCAACGCCCGTCCAACCGCTTCGACTCACGGATGATCCGCAAGCCACACCGCCAGCCGCGCTTCCAGCGCACCGCCTGGGGATTCGTCACCCTGGCGTTCTGGGGCTTCTACTTCTACCTGTGGGCGCCCCTGGTGACCCTGTTCTCGTGGTTGGTTGGCGGCCAGCTGGCCTGGCAGCAGCTGTACGAACGGCAAAGCCAGTTCGATCCCTACGTGCTGGTGGCATTGCCGCTGATGCTGCTGGGCGCCAGCGTGCTGCTGATCGGCTGGGCCGAGTACAACCGCGCCCGCTTCCGTGGCCACGAACGCCGCCTGCCGCGGCCACTGGCCAGCCTCAACGAAGTGGCCGCCGATCTGGGTGCCAGCACGGGGCTGGCCGAACGCCTGATGGGCTGCAAGGCCGCCACGTTGCACATGGATGATCACGCACGTCCGGTCGGCATCCGCCGCGAGGTGGTGTAGCCCGACAACCCGGTGGGGTGCCGACCCTGGTCGGCGCTTGTGCCTGGTGGGTGCCGATCATGGTCGGCACCGGGGTCTGCCGCGAAGAACACCCACGCATGGCGTGGTTCCACTTATGTGCGCGTCTGCCCTTCGCCACGCACCACGAAACGTTCGACGGTGAGCGCTTCCAGACCCATCGGGCCATAGGCATGCAGGCGCGTGGTGGAAATGCCGATTTCGCTGCCCAGGCCCAGCTGGCCACCATCGGAGAAGCGCGATGAGGCATTGACCATCACCACCGCCGAGCGCAGCGCAGTGACGAAGCGCTCGGCATGGTCGGCGTCTGCGGTCGCGATCACTTCGGTGTGGTCGGAGGTATAGCGGCGGATGTGCGCGATGGCCGCATCGAGGTCGTCCACCACGCGCACGGCCAGCACAAGGTCGAGGAACTCGGCGGCGTAGTCCTCCTCGGTCGCCGCCGTGCTGCCCGGCAGCAGCGGCTGCGCCTGCGTATCGGCGCGCAGCTGAACGCCACGCTGGCCAAGCGCCTGCGCCACGCGCGGCAGGAAGGAATCGGCTACGTCACGGTGTACCAGCAGTGTCTCCAGCGAATTGCAGGCGGCTGGCCGGCTGCACTTGCCATCCACCAGCAGGTCGATAGCCTTGCCCAGGTCGGCGCTGGCATCCACGAACAGATGACAGACACCCTTGTAGTGCTTGATCACCGGTACCCGCGCATGCTCGGCAACGAAACGGATCAGGCCTTCGCCACCCCGTGGAATCGCCAGGTCGATCAGCTCATGCAGCTGCAGCAGTTCCAGCATCGCCTCGCGGCGCAGGTCGGTCAGCACGGTCACGGCGGCCGGCGGCACGCCATTGGCCTTCAATGCACCGGCGAGTGCCTGCGCGATCGCGGTGTTGGAGTGAATTGCCTCGGAACCACCGCGCAGGATCACGCCGTTACCCGCCTTCAGGCACAGCGCCGCGGCTTCGGCGGTCACGTTCGGGCGCGCCTCGTAGATCATCGCGATCACGCCCAGCGGCACGCGCACCTTCTGCACGCGGATGCCATTCGGGCGCACGTCATCGCGGGTGACCTCGCCGACAGGATCTGGCAATCCGGCCACTTCGCGCACGGCTTCGGCCATCGCGAACAGGCGCGGCGGGTCCAGTGCCAGACGATCGAGCATGGCGCTGCCCACGCCCTTCTCGCGCGCGGCGGCGAGGTCACGTGCATTGCCGGCCAGGATCAACCCTGCATTCACTTCCAGCGCCTGCGCCATCGCCAGCAGCAGCGTGCGTCGTGCCGCGCCGTCGAGGCCGGCAACGATCTGCGCCGCATCACGGCAGGCACGCGCCTGCGCTTCGATCTCGCTCATCGGTGTGTCCTTCAAACCGGTCATGGCAGCACCAGATCGTCGCGATGGACGACGCTGCCGCCGTAGTTGTAGCCGAGCACGGCCTCGATGTCGCGCGAATGGCGGCCGGCGATCCGGCGCACATCATCGGCCGCGTACTGGCTGACGCCGCGCGCGACGCAGACACGGCCCTGCGGCGCGTTCCAGCACACCTGCACCATGTCGCCACGGCGGAACACGCCCTCTGCACCGGTGATGCCACCGGGCAGCAGCGAGGCGCCCTTCTCGCGCATCGCCTGTGCCGCACCGGCATCGATGACGATCACACCCTCGGCCAGCGGTGCATGCCGCAGCCAGTGCTTGCGGGCGGCCTCGCGGCTGCGTGCGGCATGGATGCGGGTGCCGAACAGGCGGTCCTGCGCCAGCGCGCGCACCACGTCACCGCTGCGGCCATTGAACAGATAGGTTTCGATGCCCAGGCGTCCGGCCTTCGCCGCCGCCTCCAGCTTGGTGCGCATGCCGCCGGTACCGGCGCGCGAGCCGGCGCCGCCCGCCATCGCCAGCACCTCGTCACCCAGTTCCGGCACGTCGTGCAACGGCCGCGCATCGGCCACGGTGCGCGGGTCGGCGCTGTACAGGCCATCGATGTCGGTGGCGATGAACAGCGCATCGGCGTCGACCAGCGCCGCCACGGTGGCAGCCAGGTTGTCGTTGTCGCCGAGCTTGAGCTCATCCACCGACACGGTGTCGTTCTCGTTGACCACCGGCAATGCGCCCAGGCGCAACAGTTCACTCAACGTGGCGCGTGCATTGAGGTAGCGGCGGCGGTTGCGCAGGTCGTCGTGGGTCAGCAGCACCTGCGCCACCGGGCGCTCGAAGAAGCGCTGCCAGAGCCCGATCAGCTGGGCCTGGCCGAGCGCGGCCAGGGCCTGCCTCGCCGCCATCGCCGCGCCAGGCTCATCGGCCCGAGGCAGGATTGCGCGCCCGGCAGCGACCGCGCCGGAAGATACGATCACCACCTCGCGCCCGGCCAGGAGATTGGCCGAGACGAACTGCGCCAGGCCCAGCGCGTGGCGTGGCGACAGGCCGCCGCCATCGGCTGCCAGCAGGCTGCTGCCGACCTTGAGCACCGCACGCCGCCACGGCGGCAGCACCTGTTCGGGGAACGGCGAGGCGACAAGGGCAGCGTGCTGGATCATCGGTCAGGCTCTCAGCGGGTGTTCCATTCGTGCACGGTCAGGTCGGAGGCCTGCATCGTCACCAGTGGATCGGTGGCGACGATGGCCCGCGCCTGCGCCAGGCTGTCCACGTTGCACAGCACGTAGGCGCCACCGCTGCCATCGGCGAAGCCACCGGTCAGCTGCAGCTTGCCCTGAGCCTGCAACGCATCGAGGAAATCACGATGCGGCTGCACCGCTGCATCGTTGAAGTCCGGCCGGCGCATCGCCAGCACCAGATACACCGTGGCCGCCATCAGGACAACGCCTGCCAGCGCGCGCGAAGTTCGTCCAGGCGCAGGTCAGCGGCCGAGCCCGGCGATACACGCGCAGCCAGGCTGCCTTCCGGCGTGCGTCCCTGCCCTGCACTGTCGGCACCGGCCGCAGCGGCCTTGTAGGCCTCGCGGAACGGCACACCGGCCACGGCCGCTTCCACCGCCACGTCGGTGGCATACATGCCCGAATCGATCGCCGCACGCAGCCTGTCGTCGCGCCATTCCAGGTTGGCCAGCAGCGCCGGCAGCAGCTCCAGCGCGGCCAGGCCACGGCCGAAGCCGTGGAAGATGGCACCCTTGGACGACTGCAGGTCGCGATGGTAGCCGGACGGCAGCGACAGCAGCTGCTCGATCTCGGTGCGCGCAGCGGCGACGCTGGCGTGGGTGGCGCGCATCAGCTCGATCACATCCGGATTGCGCTTGTTGGGCATGATCGAACTGCCGGTGGTGTACTGCGCCGGCAGCGCGACGAAGCCGAACTCGGCGCTGGTGAACAGCGACAGGTCCCACGCAATGCGGCGCAGGTCCAGCGTGGCGCCACCGAGCGCTTCCAGTGCAGCCAGCTCGAACTTGCCACGCGACAGCTGCGCGTAGATCGGCGAGATCTGCATGCGCGCGAAGCCCAGCGCGGCGGTGGTGTGCTTGCGGTCCAGCGGCAGGTTCACGCCGTAGCCGGCGGCGGTGCCGAGCGGATTGGCATCGACCAGTGCATGGGTGTCACGGGCGCGGATGGCGTTGTCGATGAAGGCCTCGGCCCAGCCCGCCCACCACATGCCGGCCGAGGACACCACGGCACGCTGGATGTGGGTATAACCGGGAATCGGCAGGTCCTTCTCGGCCTGCGCGCGGTCCAGCGCGACCTTTGCCACTTCGGTGCTGAGCTGGGCAACGCGCTGCAGCTTCTCCTTCAGCCACAGGCGCGTGGCGACCAGGATCTGGTCGTTGCGGCTGCGGCCGGTGTGGATCTTGCGACCCGCATCACCAAGGCGTTCGGTCAGGCGCGCCTCGATCGCCGAGTGGCCATCCTCGTACTGCGTATCCAGCACGAAGCGTCCTTCGCGGAAGTCCTGCGCCAGGATCTCCAGTTCGCGCAGAAGTCCGGCAAGCTCATCGGCACTGAGGATGCCGATGTGCTGCAGGCCCTGCGCATGCGCGGCGCTGGCAGCGATGTCATGCAGGAAGAACTCGCGGTCGAGGATCACGTCGTCGCCGGCGAGGAAGGTCTGGATCTGGGCGTCGACGGCGACGCCGGGCTTCTGCCAAAGAAGGTCTGCCATGGGGGCTCCGGAATGCGTGTTCAGTGCGGGATCGACGTCAGTTCGTCGATGCCCAGCGCGAGGTTGAGGTTCTGCATGGCCTGGGTGGCCGCGCCCTTCAGCAGGTTGTCCAGCGTCGCCACCACGACCACGCGCTTGCCGCCCGGCGCGAGCGTGAAGCCACCGACCTGGGCACCGTGGCGGCCGGCGATGCGGCTGACCCACGGCGCTTCGTCCAGCACTTCGATCAAGGGTTCACCGGCATAGGCCTGCTGGAAGCGCTCGACGATCTGCTCACGGGTCTGCACGCGGTTCAGCCACAGGTTGGCGGTCAGCGTGATGCCACGGAAGTGCGGCGCGACGTGTGGCATGAACTCGACCGCCACGCCCAGCTGTACGGACACCTCGCGCTCGTGCACGTGGTTGGTCAGCGCGTAGGGCATCAGGTTGTCGGCCAGCAGTTCGACGTTGTTCTTGTCCGACGGCGTAGTACCGGCACCGGAGTAGCCGGAGACACCGAAGCACTGCGGCGGACCCGCCAGCAGGTCCAGCAGCGGATGCACCGCCAGCTGCATCGCGGTGGCATAGCAGCCCGGGTTGCTGATGTGCTTCTGGCCGTTGTACCGGCCGCGGGTCAGCTCCGGCAGGCCGTAGTACCAGCTGTTGTCGAAACGGTAGTCGGCCGAGAGGTCGACGATGACGGTGTCCGGCTTCGCGGTTTCAAGCGCAGCCACGAACGGCGCGGCCAGGCCGTTGGGCAGGGCCAGGATCACCGCGTCCACGCCCTTGGCCGCCACCGCATCGGCGTCCAGGTTTTCGTACTGCAGCTCGCCCTGGAATTCCGGGTGGTGGTCGGACAGGCGCTGCCCGGCGCGCTCGCGCGAGGAGACGAAAGCCAGCTTCAGCCGCGGGTGGGCGGCCACCAGCTTGATCAGCTCGGCGCCGGTATGGCCGCGGGCACCGACGATGCCCAGGGTGAAGGTCGAATCGTTCATGCGTGACTGTCCAGGCGGTACTGCAGGTGGCGCTTCACGCCCTGCCATTCCGCATCGATGATGGAGAAGATGACGGTGTCGCGCGGCGTGCCGTCGGCGTGCCGCTTGTGGTTGCGCAGCACGCCATCCTGCTTGGCGCCGAGGCGGGCGATGGCGGTGCGCGAGGTGACGTTGAACCAGCTGGTTTCCAGCACCACGCTGATGCAGCCCATGGCCTCGAAGGCGTGCTGCAGCAGCAAGAGCTTGGCCTCGGTGTTGGCGCCGGTGCGCTGCACGCGCGGCGTGTACCAGGTGTAGCCGAGGCTGAGCTTGGGCACGCTGGCATCCATGTCGTAGAAGCGCGTGCTGCCGATGATGTCACCGGCGGCGTCGCGGATCACGAACGGCAGCACCTTGCCTTCGGCGTGCGCCTGCAGCGCGGCCTGTACATAGTGCTCGACCTGCTGCGGTGACGGCACCTGGGTGTACCAGAGCTGGTCCAGGCCGCTGCCTTCGAGGGCAGCGCGCAGGCCGGGGACATGCTCAAGCTGCAGCGGCTGCAGCGCCACGTGCTGGCCGCGCAGGGTAGGCACCGTGTTCCAAACGTCAGGATTGGTCATCGCTCAGCCCTGCAGGCTCGGTGCGCGCTGCGCGCAGTGGTCGACATAGGTCTTGATCCGGTCGATGCCATCGGCGCCGAACCAGAACACTTTCCAATGGTCCTGCTTGTAGCAGCCATCGGACTCGGCGTAGTAGAAGTGGTTGATCGGGTTGCCGTGGCGCGAGCGCCAGAACAGCTGCGGGGTCTCCTCCAGCATCACGTTCCAGACCGCGCGGCCCAGGCCTTCGCCCTGCGCGTCGTCGAGCACGGCGAACTTGTCCAGGTACACGCCTTCGGCCTCGTCGGTGAGGATCACCGCAGTGCGGTAGTTCTCGCTGACATAGGCACGCAGCAGCCTGGTCTTTTCGAAGTAGTCCGGCACCAGGGTGCGGCCGAAGCTGGATTCGATCAGGCCCTTCAGCCGCGGCAGGTCGAGCTCGCTCCAGGCGGTGGCGCGCAGTACTTTCTCACCCTTGCGCACCAGCGTGCCCGAGCCCTTGTGGGTGAACAGTTCCTTGGCCAGGTCGGCCGGACGCGTGATCGACACCGACGATTCCAGCGGCAGGCGGTCGAGCAGGTCCTTGATCTGTTCGATCTTCACCTTCATGCCACCGTGGATCCACGGCTGCGCGATCAGGTGGTCGTATTCGGTGGACAGGTTGATCGAATCGATCACGTTGCCCGCCTCGTCCAGCAGGCCACCGGTGCCGGTCAGGAAGATGATCTTGTACGGCTGCAGCTCCTGCACCAGCTCGTTGGCGGCGAAGTCGGCGTTGACGTTGAGGATCTGGCCACCGGCGGTTTCACCCAGGCTGGTGATGACCGGGATCGAGCCGGCACGCAGGCTGGCCTCGATCGGTGCCAGGTTGACCTTCTTCACCTCGCCGACCAGGCCGTAGGTGTCCACGTCCAGGTACTCGGCCTCGAACACGCCACCGGTGATCGAGGTGGCACGTGCGCCGTTCTGCTGCAGCGCCTCGACCAGGCGCAGGTTGGACTGCTGGAACACCCGGCGCACGATCGCCAATGCTTCCGGCGAAGTCACGCGCAGGCCGTTCACGGTCTGCTTCTCGATGCCGGCCGCCGACAGCTCGGCATCCAGCTGCGGGCCGGCGCCGTGCAGCACGATCGGGGTCAGCCCGACTTCCTGCAGGAACGACAGCGAAGAGGTCAGCGCGTCGAGATCGTCGCGCAGCACCGCGCCGCCGACCTTGACCACGGCGAAGCGCTTGGCATCCAGCTGCGAAAAGCGCTTGAGGTACTGGCTGATCTCCTTCGCGCTGGCCATGCTGGAAAGCAGGCGCACGATGGTCTGGCGGGTCTGGCGGTGGGGCTGGAGGGCAGGAGACATTTCGGTTTCGTCACAGGCGGCGGTCGCCGCGTTGCAGTTCCGCCATGCCCGGGGCATGGCGGCGTTGTGGGGTCGATCAGGCGCCGGCGGTGATGATCCGGTGCACGGCGTGGGTATAGCGCTGCAATTGGTCCAGCGTCACGAACTCATCGGCGGTGTGGGCCTGGGCGATGTCACCCGGGCCGAATACCAGTGTGGTATAGCCAGCGGCCGAGAACAGCGACGCCTCGGTCCAGAAATCCACGGCATTGCCGATCGGCAGCTCAAGCGCGTCGGCCACATCGCGCGCCAGCAGGCGGCGGTTCTCGGCCTCGGCGATGTCACCGGCGGGCAGGCTGGGACCACGGAACGTCTCGGTGAACACGGCGGCTTCCGGCTCGGCGAAACCGGCGAAGGTCGCCAGAAGGCCATCGATGTCCATCGACGGCAGCGGGCGGAACCCGAAGCGCACCTCAGCAGCCGGTGCGATCATGTTGGCCTTGATGCCGCCTTCGACGCGGCCGATATTGAAGCGCAGGCCGGTCAGTCCGCCAAAGCGCGCCGAAGCCAGCGATTCCACATGATCCAGCGCGCGGTTTCCCCAGCGCATGGCCTGGTGCAATGCGCTGGCGGCCGCATCCTGCTTGCCCGAGGCGTGCCCTGCCCGCCCGGCGAACTGCATCAGCACCGAGCTGATGCCACGATGCGCCAGCACCGCTTCGCTCATGGTCGGTTCGGCCACGAGTACGGCTTCATACGGCAGGCCACGGGCCAGGAACGCGGCGATGCAGCGCGGGTCGTTGGCTTCTTCGTCGCTGGAGAACAGGAACGCGGCGTCGCCATCGCTGGCGTTGGCCGCCGCCACCAGTGCAGCGGCGGCGCCCTTGATGTCACACACGCCCAGGCCGACCACACGGTCGTCCAGGCGCCGCATCACATGCGGATCGGCACTCCAGTGCGGCGAGTCCGGTACGGTATCCAGGTGCACGTTGAACAGGTACTTCGGCGTCCCACGCACGGCGTACAGGCTGACCGCACCCGCGCCATGGTCGATCACCTCGACGTTGAAGCCAGGCAGGTTGTCGCGCAGGTAATCGAAGATGCCGCCGGTGGTGATCGCACGCGGCGGGTTGCGGGTGTCGAACGACACCAGAGCCTGCAGGTGATCGAGCGTCTGTTCAAGCATGTGTCTGAATATCCGTAGGGTTTGAAATCGGTAGTGCCGGCCGCTGGCCGGCTGCGCAATGATCCAGCCGTGCCACGAGCCGGCCAGCGGCCGGCACTACCCTCCATTGACGCTGCGAAGCGCCGGCCAGCGGCCGGCGCCCCCGTCACAGGTCAACCGCTCAGCGGTTGACTTGCGCGTAAAGCGTCGAACTCATGCCGAACAGCTTGATGAAGCCCTCAGCCTCCTCCACGCCCCAGTCGGCCGATTGCGCGTAGGTGGCGCCCTTGGCGTTGAGCAGGTGCGGCGACTTCACCGCCACTGCATCGACGCGGCCGCCGCGGGTTTCCAGCACCACTTCGCCGTTGACCTTGGCCTGCGAGGACTTAAGGAAGGCCTCGATGTCGGTCTTCAGCGGGTCGTGGTAGAAGCCTTCGTACACCAACTCCACCCACTTGCGTGCGACGTCCGGCTTGAAGCGGTTCTGCTGCTTGGTCAGCACGGCATCTTCCAGCGCGCGGTGCGCGGCCAGCAGCGAAACCAGGCCCGGGGCCTCGAACACGATGCGACCCTTCAGGCCGATCACGGTGTCGCCGGTGTAGACGCCGCGGCCAACGCCGTACGGGGCGAACAGCTTGTTGAGCTGGGCCAGGATCTGGTCGCCCGGCAGCGCCTTGCCGTCCAGTTCCACGGCTTCGCCTTCAACGAACTTCAGGGTCACGGTCAGCGCCTGTTCCGGCCATTCGCTGCGCGGCGAGCACCAGCCACGCGCGCCTTCACCCGGGGCTTCCCAACGGTCGATCTCACCGCCGGACATGGTCACGCCCAGCAGGTTCTCGTTGATGGTGTAGGCCTGCTGCTTGGCGCGCACGCCGAAGCCGCGCTCTTCCAGGTACTTCTGCTCGTAGGCGCGGGTCTGGGTGTGTTCCTTCTGGATCTCGCGGATCGGCGCGATGATCTGGTAGTCGCCCAGTGCCTTCACAGCCAGGTCGAAGCGGACCTGGTCGTTGCCCATGCCGGTGCAGCCGTGGGCGATGATGTGGGTACCCAGCTCGGCAGCACGCTTCAGCGCGGCATCGACGATCAGGTAGCGGTCCGAAACCAGCAGCGGGTACTGGCCCTGGTAGCCTTCGCCGGCCCACACGAACGGCTTGACGAAGCCTTCCCAGATGGCCGGGCCACCATTGACGGTGACGTGGCTGGTCACGCCCAGTTCGGCGGCGCGCTTCTCGATGAAATCGCGCTCTTCATCATCCACGCCACCGGTGTCGGCGAACACGGTGTGCACGTTGTAGCCACGCTCCTGCAGGTACGGCACGCAGAAGCTGGTATCCAGGCCGCCGGAGAAGGCGAGAACGACGTCTTTGTTGCTCATGGGGGTCAGGTCCACTTGGGGGATGGGAATTCGGTAGAGCCGACCGCTGGTCGGCTGAAGTGTTGGATCAGCGCCCGGCAACCGCGGCCATGATCGCCTTCTGCACGTGCAGGCGGTTCTCGGCTTCGTTGATGGCGATGCACTGCGGCGAATCCATCACCGCATCGGTGGCCTTCACGTTGCGGCGCAACGGCAGGCAGTGGCTGAACACCCCGTTGTTGGTCAGCGCCATCTTCCGTTCGTCCACGATGAAGTGCTTGAACTGGTCACGGATCGGCTTTTCCGGTTCCCAGTTGCCGAAGAACGGCAGCGCGCCCCAGCTCTTGGCGTAGACCACGTCGGCGCCTGCGTAGGCGCTGTCGATGTCATGGCTGATCTTCAGCGAACCGCCGCTCTCGGCCACGTTCTGCTCGGCCCAGCCCATGTAGCGGTCGTCGAGGATGTAGTCGGCGGTCGGGCACAGCAGGGTCACGTCCATGCCCATGCGGGTGGCGATGGTCAGCGCCGAATTGGCAACGGCAGTGTTCAGCGGCTTGGGGTGGTAGGTCCAGGTCAGCACGTACTTCTTGCCGCGCAGGTCCTGGGTGCCGAAGTGCTCCTGCAGCGCCATGATGTGGGCCAGCTCCTGGCACGGATGGGTGATGGTCTCCATGTTGATGACCGGCACCGGCGAGTACTTGGCGAAGCTGTTGAGGACGATGTCCTGGCGGTCGTAGGCCCAGTCGACGAACTTGGGGAACGCGCGCACGGCGATGATGTCGCAGTAACGGCCCAGCACCTTGGCCACTTCAGCGATGTGCTCTTCGGTATCGCCGTCCATCACCGTGCCGAGGTTGAACTCGATCGGCCACGCATCCTTGCCCGGCTGCAGCACCACCGCGTGGGCGCCGAGCTGGAACGCGCCCAGTTCGAAGCTGGTGCGGGTGCGCATGGACGGGTTGAAGAACACCAGCGCGATCGACTTGCCCTTGAGCTGGTCGCCGAGCTTGTTGCGCTTGAACAGCGCGGCCTGGGTCAGCAGCGCGTCGAGATCGCTGCGGCTCCAGTCCTGGGTGTTCAGGAAGTGCTTGGGGGACATCATCTTTCCTTGCGTGGCGGCGCCGGGTTCGACGCAGTGGAAGGGAAAAGCAGGAACCAAAGGTGGAGCGAAAAGGTTGCAGTTGCAGCTTTCAGAACGCAGAAACGAAAAAACCCAGCCGGCGGGCTGGGTTTTTTTCGGACGAACAGCAAAAAGCTCCGGTTACCCAGCGAGAATGTGGGGTTCCGGTCGACGCGCACGCGAGGTCATGCCAGACGCCTGTCGGGCTGCGCTGCTGTCGTGCTGGAAGTCGGTGAGCTTCATGGCCGAATATCTTTGCATGCGGCCGTGACCGGCGCAAGGGGCCGGGGTCGCAGAATCAGGGATTGCCGGCGGCGCCCTGCTCCGGACCGACCCAGGGGGTGATCGACACCCGGATCTTGAGCCGGTTGCCGGGGTCTTCCGGCAGCCGCGAGCGGTACTTGGTGCCCTTGTAGACGTAATCCACGTCGTAGGCGATGGGCCGGCGGAATTCACGCCCCACCGGCACGATGCGGCAGTCGCGGGTCAGCATGGGGCCGTTGTTGGCCGGCGCCGGGGCCGGCGACTCGGTTCCGACCTCCTCAACGGCCTCCTCGTCACTGCGCTTGAACATCGAGCGCACCGAGTCCCAGAAGCGGCTGATCCGGCCCTTGTCCTCGACCGGCTCCTCGCCGGTCACGTTCACCGGGGCCAGGGTCCGGGTCGACACCGGCTCGCAGTGCTCCTCGGTGCGGGTCGCGCGCAGGGTCTGGAACACGGGTTCGACGTTCAGCACCTGCGCGTAGTCGAACTTCACGTTCTCCACGATCACCACCCGGTTGCGGGGCTCGGCCTCCTGGGCCAGCACCACGGCGGGCAGCGCCGACAGGTAGGCCAGGGTCAGCAACGCGGTGGATTTCATTGGCGACGGGAGCAAGGACACGGCAATAGTGTAGGCAGTGGCGAGCGCAAGGGGCTGAACATTACCCGTCCACGCTGCTCCTGCCCACCCCACCCGGAGGAACCGGCGTCCACCGGTGGCAGCCAGTGCCCCCAAAGGGGGCCGACACGTTCTAAAATCACAGGCTTGTCCCCCAGCCACAGCCCCATGACCCTGCGCCTGCACAACAACCTGACTCGCCAGCTCGAACCGTTCACTCCGCTCGACCCGGCCTGTCCGACCCTGTATGTGTGCGGCCCCACGGTCTACAACTACGTGCACATCGGCAATGCCCGTGGCCCGGTGGTGTTCGGGGTGCTGGCCGATCTGCTGCGGCGCCGTTTCGGCGCGCTGCGCTACGCCCGCAACATCACCGACGTGGACGACAAGATCAACACCGCCGCCCGCGAGCAGGGCGTGCCGATCAGCACCATCACCGGCAAGTTCGCCGCCGCCTACCGTGAAGACATGGCCGCGCTGGGCGTGGTACCGCCGGACATCGAACCGGAGGTGACCGCGCACATTCCGCAGATCATCACCATGATCGAGCAGCTGATCGCCAACGGGCATGCCTATGCCGCCGAGGGCCACGTACTGTTCGCAGTGGCCAGCTTCGACGGCTACGGCAAGCTCTCGCGCCGCGACCCCGACGAAATGCTGGCCGGCGCCCGCGTCGACGTGGCCCCGTACAAGCGCGACCCGGGTGATTTCGTGCTGTGGAAGCCGTCCAGCGACGACCTGCCCGGCTGGGCGTCGCCCTGGGGCCGTGGCCGCCCGGGCTGGCACATCGAGTGCTCGGCGATGGCCGCGGCTCACCTGGGTGAGACCATCGACATCCATGCCGGCGGCGTCGACCTGCAGTTCCCGCACCACGAGAACGAGCTTGCGCAGAGCGAATGCGCCCACGGCGGCAAGATCTTCGCCCGCTTCTGGCTGCACAACGGCATGCTCAACTTCGGCGGCGCCAAGATGAGCAAGTCGCTGGGCAACATCGAGCGCGTGCATGATCTGGTGCGCCAGCATCCGCCAGAAGCGCTGCGCCTGGCCCTGCTGTCGGCCCACTACCGGCAGCCGCTGGACTGGTCCGATGCGCTGATCGAACAATCGGTGCGCACCCTGGACCGCCTGTACGGCACCCTGCGCGAACTGGCGTCGATCGAGGCCACGGCAGTGATTCCGGCCACGGTCGAGGCGACCCTGGACGACGATCTCAACACCCCACAGGCGCTGGCCGAAGTGGCCCGCATCGCCGCCGATGCGCGTCGTGCCACCGACCCGGCCGAGCAGGCGCGCCTGAAGGGTGAACTGCTCGGCGCCGGCCTGGCACTGGGCCTGCTGCAGGCCGATCCGGCGCAGTGGTTCGGCACCGCGGCCAGCGATGACGGCGACGATGCCCGCATCCAGGGCCTGATCGACGAGCGCGCCGCGGCCAAGAAGGCACGCGACTTCGCCCGTGCCGACTCCATCCGCGACCAGCTGGCCGCCGAAGGCATCGTGCTGGATGACACCCCGCAGGGCGTTCGCTGGTCGCGCAAGCGCAGCTGACCTGCCCTGCCCCGTGGCCGGTCCGCCGGCCAGGCCCCCACCGTAGAGACTGTTGTGACCGACTCCCCGTTCCCGCTTGAATCCACCGCCGCCGAGGCCCAGACCGCCATCGCCGAGGAATTCGGCTTCTTCGGCGACTGGTCCGAGCGCTACCAGTACCTGATCGACCTCGGCCGCAAGCTGCCGGCCTTCCCGGAAGAATGGAAGACCGAAGAGCATCGCCTGCTCGGCTGCCAGTCGATGGTCTGGATCGTGCCGGAAGGCAACGCGCAGTCGCTGCGCTTCCATGCCATCAGCGATTCGGCGATTGTCTCCGGCCTGATCTTCCTGGCCCTGCGCGTGTACTCCGGGCGCTCGGCGCAGGAGATCCTGGCCACCGAACCGAGCTACATCCAGGACATCGGCCTGGCCCGCCACCTCTCGCCCACCCGCAGCAACGGCGTGGCGGCGATGCTGGCGTTCATCCGTGAGACGGCGCAGGCGCAGCTGCAGCGCGACCCGTCGTGAGCGAGCCCGCCACGGCCGAAGACAGTGCACTGGGCCTGCTGTCCCGGCCCGGTTTCGCCAGGCTGCTGGCCTACCGCATCTTTGCGATGCTGTCCTACCAGGTGGTCGCGGTCACTGTCGGCTGGCACATCTACGAAGTCACCCGCAATCCGTTCTCGCTGGGCCTGATCGGCCTGGCCGAGGTCGTGCCGTTCTTCTGCGTGGCTCCGTTCGCCGGTTACCTGGTGGATCACCTGCCGCGCCGTCGGCTGGGCATGGTCGCCTGTTGCGGGCTGATCGCCACTGCACTGGTATTGACCAGCGTGGCCATGGGCTGGTTGCCGATTGACGGCGTGTGGCCGATCTACGCGGCCATCGCGCTGACCGGCATGGTCCGCGCCTTCCTGTCGCCGATCTACAACGCCTTGTTCGCCCGCGTGCTGGCCCGTGACCAGTTCGCGCGTGGCGCCGGCCTGGGCGCGGTGGTGTTCCAGGCCGGCATGATCGCCGGCCCGGCACTGGGTGGCGTGCTGGTCGGCTTCGGTGGCAAGGGCCTGTCCTACGCAGTGGCCACCGCTTTTGCGCTGGTGGCGATGGCCTGCCTGGCCACGCTGAAGGTGGAAGAACCGGTGCATACCGGTCCGGCCGCCCCGATCTTCAAGAGCATCGCTGAAGGCGCGCGCTTCGTGGTCGGCAACCGGATCATGGTCGGCGCGATGGCGCTGGACATGTTCTCGGTGCTGCTGGGCGGCGTGGTGGCGATGCTGCCGGCGTTCCTGCACGAGATCCTGCACCACGGCCCGGAAGGCCTGGGCATCCTGCGCGCGATGCCTGCGCTGGGCTCGGTGTGCGTAGGCCTGTGGCTGGCGCGCCACCCGCTGCACCGCAATGCTGGCCGCGTGCTGTTGTTCGCGGTGGCGGGCTTCGGCCTGTGCGTGATCAGCTTCGGGTTGTCGCAGCACTTCTGGCTGTCGGCGCTGATCCTGCTGTTCTACGGCGCGTTCGATGGTGTCTCGGTGGTGATCCGCTCGACCATCCTGCAGTTGGCTACGCCGGAAGAGATGCGCGGTCGCGTATCGTCGATCAACGGCATCTTCATCAGTTCGTCCAACGAGCTGGGCGCGTTCTATGCCGGCACGATGGCGAAGCTGCTCGGCCTGGTGCCGGCGGTGGTGCTGGGCGGATTCGCGGTGCTGAGCGTGGCCGGGATCACCGCGTGGAAGAACCCAACGCTGCGGAAACTGAATCTTCGCGACCTGCAGTGACGCTGCTAACAGCGGATTCGGCGGCGCCGGGTGTTTGGCTGGGGCCGTTGCTCTCCCTCGATGATTGGGCTTGTCACTTTCTTTTCGCGAAAAGAAAGTAACCAAAGAAACGCTCCGCCATCCGCGAGCCGGCGCTGCGCGCCGGTGCCCTGTGCTCCTCGGTGAATCAGGGGACGGCGCCGAACTCGCTGCGCTCAAACAGCGGCGCCTCTTCGCCCCGGATTCCCCTGCGGTGCTCGGCTCGCTACAAGGCGGACTCAACAGCCGCGAGCACGCATGACCGCTCCTGTCGGCCTGAGCAGAGCGTGGACTCGGCTCTACATCGGCCGCGCACGCAGGAAACCGTCGAGAGCCTGGGGGTGGGTCCGGGCGGGACCGTCCGCGGCATGGATGCCGCGGCCGAGCTTACAGGGATGTACTTGCAGCGTGTCCTGCCCGGACCCACCCGCAGGCTCCACCCGATACCCGGAAGGCGCTGCTCTACACAGCCAACTCGAACCCAACAAAAAACCCGGCCAAGGCCGGGTTTTTCGCATGACCAGACAACGAACTGGAATCAGTCGCCCTGCTGCTTCTGCAGGTGCTCCCAACGCTCCTGGGCGTCGATGGTACGCTCGGCGGTCAGGCGCGCTTCCAGGCGCTCCAGGCCGATTTCTTCGCCGGTGTCGACGCAGTACCCGTAGTCGCCGGCTTCCAGGCGCTTCAGGGTGCTGTCGATCTTGCCGATCAGCTTGCGGTAGCGGTCGCGGGTACGCAGTTCCAGCGAGTTCTCGGTCTCGCGGGTCGCACGCTCGGCTTCGTCGCCGATGTCACGCACTTCCTCGCGCAGGTTCTCGATGGTCTGCTTGGACTCTTCCACCAGGTCCGCGCGCCAGTTCTGCAGGCGCTGGCGGAAATACTCCTGCTGCAGCGAGCTCATGTATTCCTCTTCCGAGGACGGCTTGTAGCCAGCCGGCAGGATCGGGCGGCCAGTGGCCTCGTCGGTCTTGTACTCGACGACCTTGTACTTGCTGCGCGGGGCCGGTGCTGCCGAGCGGGCGGCGACGGCCACGGCAACCTTGCCGACAGGGCGCGACACGGTCTTCGGGGCGGAATCGGATTTCACGGCGGTTTTGGCAGGCGATTTCGAAACGGGCACGGGATTCTTGGATTGCGGGGCCTTCGAAGCGACAGGAGCGGCGGCCGGGGCCGGCGTTGAGGCCGGCTGGGCTGCCGCCACTGCCACGGTCTTGGCCGGGACAGGCTTGGCCGGAGCCGGCTTGGCAGCAGGCTTCGGTGCGGACTTCACTACTGGGGCCGGGGTCGGCTTTGTGGCCGGCGCGGCAACGTTCTTGGCAACCTTCTTTACAGCGGCGGGCGTGGCGGCCGGTTTGGCCGCAGCGACCTTCTTTGCTACGGGCTTGGCGACCGGCTTGGCTGCAGCCTTCTTCACCACCGCCTTCGGCGCTGGCTTGGCGGCTGCCTTCCTGGCCACCGGCTTGGCGGCGGCCTTCTTCACCGGCGCAGCCTTGCTGACGGTCTTCTTCACCGGCGCCTTCTTGCTGGCAGCGGCTGGCTTGGCCTTGGCGGGCGCAGCGGCCTTCTTCGCCACCGGCTTGGTTGCCTTGACCGGCGTTTTCTTTGCGGTGGCCTTCCTGGCCGCCGGTTGCGAGGACGCTGCCTTGGTCGCCGGCTTGCTGGCCGGCTTCTTGGCAACGGGCTTTGCCGCCAACTTCTTCACAACAGGCTTGGCGGTTTTCTTGGCGGCCGTTGCGGCCTTCTTTGCAGTTTTTTTAGCAGCCACGAAACGCTCTTCCTTGGATTCCCCGGGGCCCGGGAAAGCGGGCCTTTATAGCCTACCCGACCCGCAGCAGCAACCTTGGCACCCTGCTCCATTCAGTCCTGGAGTCAAGGTGCCCAAGTGGCAGTCCGACGAACACGGACCGCCTTGCGCGGTACGGAACCTGGCCAACACCCGCGGGTGCTGGTACCGGTCGCAGGCCATCGGCGACATGCGACCAACGGCCCATCCTGCACAAATGCGGCCTTCATGCCAACTGGCATAAGATGACTGGGTGATCTCGCGCCTGCTCATTGCCCTGCTGCGCTTCTACAAGCGCTTCATCAGCCCCCTGCTGGGGCCGCGCTGCCGTTTCGTGCCGAGCTGTTCTGAATACGCGATGGATGCCATCTCCCGGCACGGGCCGCTGCGCGGCAGCTGGCTGGCTGCGCGCAGGCTGGGCCGCTGCCATCCGTTCCACCCCGGCGGCTTCGATCCGGTGCCCGAATCCACCCACGCCCCCTCTTGCCGTTGCACAGGAAAACACTGACATGTCCTCCACCCTCATCACCAACGCCCGGATGGTCAACGAAGGCCGCACCTTCGACGGCGACCTGCGCATCGAGAACGGCCGCATTGCGCAGATCGGCAACGGGCTGGCGCCGCGCGACGGCGAGCAGGTGGTGGACGCCGCCGGGCGCTGGCTGCTGCCCGGCATGATCGACGACCAGGTGCATTTCCGCGAACCGGGCCTGACCCACAAGGGCGACATCGCCAGCGAATCGGCCGCGGCCGTGGCCGGTGGCCTGACCAGCTTCATGGACATGCCCAACACCAACCCGCCGACGCTGGATTCAACCATCCTGGAAGCCAAGTACGAGCTCGCGCGCGGCCGCGCCTGGGCCAACTACGGCTTCTACCACGGTGCCAGCAATGACAACCTGGACGCGATCCGTGCGCTGGACCCGAAGAAAGCGCCGGGCGTGAAGGTGTTCATGGGTGCTTCGACCGGCAACATGCTGGTCGACAACCCGGAAACGCTGGACGCGATCTTCCGCGAATGCCCGACCCCGATCATCACGCACTGCGAAGACACGCCGATGATCGATGCCAACCTCAAGGCCTTCCAGGAAAAGTACGGCGATGCGCTGACCCCGGACATGCACCCGGACATCCGTTCGCGCGAAGCCTGCATCAAGTCGACGCGCCTGGCGATGTCGCTGGCACGCAAGCACGGCACCCGCCTGCATGTGCTGCACATCTCCACCGCCGATGAGCTGGCGCTGTTCGAGAAGGGCCCGCTGATCCGCGCCGATGGCAGCCGCAAGCAGATCACCGCCGAAACCTGCGTGCACTTCCTGCACTTCGCGCGTCCGGACTACGCGACCAAGGGCAACCTGATCAAGTGCAACCCGGCGATCAAGGAAGTGTCCGACCGCGAGGCAATCACCGCTGCGTTGGCCGATGACGTGCTGGACGTGCTGGCCACCGACCACGCGCCGCACACCTGGGAAGAGAAGCAGAAGCCCTACGCGCAGGCACCGTCGGGCCTGCCGCTGGTGCAGTACGCGCTGGTGGCCGCGCTGGAGCGGGTGCACGAAGGCAAGCTGACCCGCGAGCAGGTGGTGCAGAAATTCGCACATGCGCCGGCGCAGCTGTTCGACGTGGAAGAACGCGGCTTCCTGCGCGAAGGCTACTTTGCCGACCTGGTGCTGGTGGAGGACGTGCCGTTCACCGTCAAGCGCGAGGACGTGCTGTCCAAGTGCGGCTGGTCGCCGTTCGAGGGCACCACTTTCCGCTCGCGCATCGCCTCCACCTGGGTCAACGGCCAGCAGGTGTGGGACGGCAGCAAGCTGGTGGGTGAACCCGCCGGCCAGCGCATGACCTACGACCGCTGATGCGTTCGGCACTGATGCTCGGGGCGCTGCTGCTGGCCGCGCCCCTGTTTTCCACTTCCCGGGCGCAGGCGCAGGATGGCATCGGCAGCCTGATCGACAGCCGCGTGGTGTTCCCGGCCAGTGCGTCGCAGGGCGCGCTGGTGATCGGCAAGGTACCCGCCGGCAGTCGCGTGCAGTATGCCGGCCGCCAGCTGCGGGTAAGCGGCTACGGCAGCGTGGTGTTCGGCATCGGCCGCGACGAGAAGGGTCCGCTGCGCGTACAGGTGCAACGCCCCGATGGTGGCAGCGAGACCGCGACCATTGCGGTGACGCCGCGCGACTGGCCCACCGAGCGGGTCAACGGGGTGCCACCGAAGACGGTCAATCCGCCGGCGGCGATCGCCGAGCGGATCAAGCGCGAACAGGCGCAGGTGACCGCCGCACGTGCCCGCGATGACGACCGCACCGACTTCACCCAGACCTTCATCTGGCCGGTACAGGGCCGCATCAGCGGCCGCTTCGGCAATGCACGCGTCTACAACGGGCAGCCGGGGGCCGGTCACTCCGGCATGGACATCGCGGTGCCGACCGGCACCCCGGTGAAGGCGCCGGCGGCCGGCATCGTGACCTTCGCCGGTCCGGACCTGTACCTGACCGGTGGCACGCTGCTGCTCGACCACGGCTTCGGGATCAGCTCCAACTTCCTGCACCTTTCGCGCATCGACGTAAAAGTTGGCGACCGTGTGGAGCAGGGCCAGGTGATCGCTGCCGTCGGCGCCACCGGCCGTGCCACCGGCCCGCACCTGCACTGGGGCATGAACTGGTTCGACACCCGCATCGACCCGTTGCTGGTGCTGGAACGCAAATAACGGTAGTGCCGGCCGCTGGCCGGCAACCGCATGAATTCTGCAGTGCCCGAGCTGCCGGCCAGCGGCCGGCACTACCAGACAGTTGGATCAACCGCGCGCGGCCCACCACACGCGCAGCAACGTGCGCACCGGGGTGGCTTCGATTGGCTTGCCTGCGGCCTGCGCGGCAACGCGGGCGCGCGCCAGGCTCGACCACACGCGCCGCGGGCGCGGACCCGGCACGCGGCTGCCCCATCCTTTCAACAGGTACTGGGCCCAGCGCTGCGCGGCCGTGCTGGAATCCTCATCCAACAGGCTGCGCGGCACACCGGCCACGCCGGCGTCCTGCAGGCGCTGGGCCAGGGTCTGCAGCTGCACCGCACGACCGGCGCCGGTGCGCGGCTTGTCGGCAAACAAGGCCGCTTCCACTGCGGCCACGGCGTCGGCGTAATTGGCCAGCGCACGCTCGGCACCGGCTGCATCCAGCGCAACGGTACGCGCTTCAACGAGGTCCGGCAGTGCTTCGGCCAGTTGCACCCACGGCGCACGCACCGGCTCCAGCAGACGGCCCAGCGGATGGCGCGAACGATGCCCTGCCCAGCTGCGCAGCTCCTCGCCCCACCACGCCAGCTTGGCATCGGCGGGCAGCGGATCGCCGCTGGTGTTGAGCATGTCGTCGAACTCCTGCAGCAGCGCAAACCACGCCACTGCGAGCTCGCGTTGCGGTTCGGCCACGAACGGGGCGGCCACCGACCATTCCGGCCAACGGCTGCGCCACTTGTCGAGGAAACTGTCCAGCGCGGTACTGCTCACTACGGGATTCCTTACGGCTGGGCCGGGGCTGCCGGCCGGGTCGGCCAGAGACTGGCCAGTTGCAGAAGTTCAGCGTTCTCGACCAGCACGTCGGCCTGCCAGGCCAGCGGATCGTCGCTGTGCAGGCGGTAGCCCCACAGCGCCGCCACCGACGGCATCGCGGCAGCACGTGCAGCGATGATGTCGCGCTCGTCATCACCCACGTACACGCAGTCTTCGGCGGCCATGCCGATGGCCTGCGCAGCGTGCAGCAGTGGAAGCGGGTGCGGCTTGCGCTCGGCCAGGCTGTCACCGCCGACCAGCACCGCGCAGCGCTGCTGCCAACCATGCTGCGGCAGGATCAGGCGCGCCAGGTACTCCGGCTTGTTGGTGACGATGCCCCATACCGTACCGGCCTCATCCAGCGCGGCGAGCATGCCGGCCACGCCGTCGAACAGCACCGCGTACTGGCCGATCAGCGCTTCGTAGCGCTGCAGGAATTCCGGGATCAATGCATCGCGCGCAGCGGCATCCAGGTCCGGGAAAGCGGCCCCGACCATCGCGCGCGAGCCCTTGGAGACCACCGGCCGCAGCTGCGCCGGATCGACCGCTGCCCGGCCCCGCTCGGCCAGCATCGCATTGCAGGTGGCGACGAAGTCCGGCGCGCTGTCCAGCAACGTGCCATCCAGGTCGAACAGCACCGCACGCGGGAAGCGGGCGGAGGTCATGCCGGCTTGACCGCGTAGGCTAGGTAGTTGATGTCGGTGCGGCTGCTCAGGCGGGCATGGTTGCGCCACGGCTCGTAGGCCATGCCGCTGACATCCACCAGCTGCAGGTCGGCCTCGCGCAGCCAGCGCGCCAGCTCGGCCGGCTTGATGAATTCCTGGTAGTGGTGGGTGCCCCTGGGCAGCAGCCGCGCCACGTACTCGGCGCCGACAATCGCCACCGCGAAGGCGGCCGCGGTGCGGTTGATGGTCGACAGGAACAGGTGGCCGCCCGGCTTCAGCAGGCGCTTGCAGGCGTCGATGATCGCGCCCGGGTCTGGCACGTGCTCGAGCATTTCCATGCAGGTGACCACATCGAAACTGCCCGGTTGCTCGGCGGCCAGATCCTCGGCGGCCTGCACGCGGTAGTCGACCTTGGCGCCGCTTTCCAGCGCATGCAGGCGCGCGACCTTCACCAGTTCCGGGGCCAGGTCGATGGCGGTGACGTCGGCGCCGGCCTGCGCCAGTGCTTCGCTCAGCAGCCCGCCACCGCAGCCGATGTCGAGCACGCGCGCGCCACGCAACGGCACGCGGTCGGCGACGTACTTCAGGCGTACCGGGTTCAGCGCATGCAGCGGCTTCTGCGGGCCGTCAGCATCCCACCAGCGGTTGGCCAGCGCGGCGAACTTGTCCAGCTCGGCCTGATCGAAATTGGAAGAAGCGTGGGGGGCAGTCATGAGGGGTCCTTGCGGCGCCGGGGGTCAGGCGCGGATATGACGGATACGCTCGCGCCACTGGCGCGCGTTGGCGATGATGCCCGGCAGGTCCATGCCGACCAGCTCGCGCTGCAACAGCTTCGGCTTGCCGGCGATCCAGACGTCGCTGACCTGCTGGCGGCCGGTGGCATACACCAGCTGCGACAGCACGTTGTGCAGCGGCTGGGTTTCCAGCGCCGACAGGTCGACACAGACCAGGTCGGCCTGCTTGCCGACTTCGATCGAACCGATGCGGTCAGCAAAGCCCAGCGCACGGGCACCGCCCAGCGTCGCTGCGCGCAGCGTGGTGGCCGCGTCCAGCGCGGTGGCATCATCGGCCACGGCCTTGGCCAGGATCGCTGCGGTACGGTTCTCGCTGAACATGTCCAGATCGTTGTTGCTGGCGCAGCCATCGGTGCCGATCGCCAGGTTCACACCGGCGCGCTGCAGGGCGCAGGCCGGGCAGAAGCCGGAGGCCAGCTTCAGGTTCGATTCGGGGCAATGCACGACGCTGACGCCGCGTTCGGCGCACAGGTGGATTTCCGCATCGGTCAGCTGGGTCATGTGCACCGCGATCAGGCGGTCGTTGACCAGGCCAAGGCGATCCAGCCGCGCCAGCGGGCGCTGGCCGTGCAGCTTGATCGAATCGTTGATCTCCTGCGCGGTCTCGTGGGTGTGCAGGTGCACCTGCATGTCGAGCTGGTCGGACAGCATACGCACCCGCTCGAAGTTGGCATCGTTGACCGTGTACGGCGCATGCGGCGCGAACGCGGTCCCGATCAGCGGATCGGTGCGCCACTGGTCGTGCAGTTCACCAGCCTTGGCGAAGTATTCGTCATCGGTCCTGGCCCAGGCGGTGGGGAAATCGATGATGACCGCGCCGACCAGCGCGCGGAAACCGTGCTTCTTGTAGACCGCGGCCTGCACGTCGCCGAAGAAGTAGTTCTCGTTTGCGCAGGTGGTGCCGCCGCGCAGCATCTCGGCGATGGCCAGGGTGGTGCCGTCGGCCACGAATTCCGGCCCGATCACGGCCGCTTCCACCGGCCAGATGTGCTGCTGCAGCCAGGTCATCAGCGGCAGGTCGTCGGCGACGCCGCGCAGCAGTGTCATCGGGTTGTGCGTGTGCGCGTTGACCAGGCCCGGCATCAGCGCCGACTCGGGGCGGCTGACCACCTGCGCGGCACGGAAGCGTGCGCGCGCCTCGGCACGCGGCAGGATGGCCACGATCTCGCTGCCACGCACGGCAACGGCATGGTCTTCCAGCACCACCGCATGCGGCTCGATCGGAACGACATGACCAGCTTCGATGAGCAGGTCGCAGGCTTCGGGGAGGTGCGGGCTATCGCTCATGCGGGCTCACTGGCTGGGGGGCGGCGAGATACTTCTGGGGACACGCCCCTGGGTCAGGGGCTGCCGCGAAGCGGCGGGGTCTGGAGACCCGTGAAGCGGGGCCCATGATCTGCCGAAGCAGATCATGGGAGCGCCAGCGCGAATGCGCTGGCGCGTGTCCGAGCACGGCTCGGCTCTACAGCAAGGTCGGCCTGCGGCCGGAACCTTATTTGACGCGTGCGGAGTATTCGCCCGAACGGGTGTCGACACGGATCACTTCGTCCTGGTTGACGAACAGCGGCACGCGGACCACGGCACCGGTTTCCAGGGTGGCCGGCTTGCCGCCGCCGCCCGAGGTGTCGCCACGGACGCCCGGATCGGTTTCGGTGATCTTCAGTTCGACGAAGTTCGGCGGCTGAACGAAGATCGGCTCGCCGTTCCACAGGGTGACCACGCAGGACTCTTCGCCCTTCAGCCACTTCTCGGCGCCGCCCATGCCGGCCTTGGTGGCCTGGACCTGTTCGAAGGACTCCGGGTCCATGAAGTGCCAGTACTCGCCGTCGCTGTACATGAAGTTCATGTCGGTATCGACGACGTCGGCTGCATCCAGCGAGTCGGTCGACTTCATGGTCACTTCCTGGGTACGGCCGTCCTTGATCAGGCGGTACTTCACGCGGGTGAAGGCCTGGCCCTTGCCCGGCTTGACGTATTCGGTGTCGATGATGACGGCCGGTTGGTTGTTGACCAGGATCTTCATCCCGTTCTTGACGTCGTTCATGCCGTAGCTGGCCATGCGTAAACTCCTGAGTGGCAGAAACGCCGCGGGTGCGGCGAGCCGTTAGAATGGAAAGCCCACCGGATGCCGGTGGGCGACTGTTTTTCTGCCCCCATGATAACCGCAGGCCCCCTCTCCATGCAGCTTTCCGCCTTCCCCCGGCCCCAGTCGCCAGGCGCGCCCGCGCGCTGGCAGCAGCTCTGGCGCCAGGCGCTGCGCGACCCGCACGCCCTGCTGGCCCGGCTGCAGCTGGACCCGGCGGCGCTGGGTGTCTCGGAGGCGGCCATGGACCAGTTCGCATTGCGCGTGCCCGAGGGCTTCGTGGCCCGCATGCGCGTGGGCGATGCGGCCGACCCGCTGCTGCGCCAGGTGCTGCCGATCGACGAGGAAATGCGCCCGGCGCCCGGGTTCAGCTTCGACGCGGTGGGCGATGGTGCCGCCAAGAAGGCTACCGGGGTGATCCAGAAGTACCGTGGCCGTGCCCTGCTGGTCGCCACCGGCAGCTGCGCGATCAACTGCCGCTACTGCTTCCGCCGCCACTTCGACTATGCCGCGGAAAACGCTGCCAAGGGCGGCTGGCAGGAGGCCGTAGCCGCCATCGCGGCCGACCCGGACATCGATGAGGTGATCCTGTCCGGCGGTGACCCGTTGTCACTGGCCACGCACAAGCTGGTCGAGCTGACCGACGCCCTGCGCGCGATTCCGCATATCCGCCGCCTGCGCATCCATACCCGGCTGCCGATCGTGCTGCCGGAACGCGTGGACGATGAACTGGTGTGCTGGCTGGGCAGCCTGCCATGGCCGCTGGCGATCGTGGTCCACGCCAATCACGCCAATGAATTCGACGCCAGCGTGGACGCGGCGATGGCCCGCCTGCGCGGCGTCGGCGCCCAGCTGCTGAACCAGGCGGTACTGCTGCGCGGGGTCAACGACAGCGTGCAGGCCCTGCAGGACCTGAGCGAGCGCAGCTTCGCCGCTGGCGTGCTGCCCTACTACCTGCACCAGCTGGACCGGGTCGAAGGCGTGGCCCACTTCGAAGTGGATGATGCCCAGGCCAAGGCGCTGATTGCCGGCCTGACCGCACGCCTGTCCGGCTATCTGATTCCGAAACTGGTGCGCGAACTGCCCGGCGACCCGAGCAAGCGCCCGGTGTAGGAGCACTGCCGGGGTCAGATCCCTTTTCCGACGGAAAAGGGATCTGACCCCAGCACAACGTCAGTCGGTCAGAGGCCCGATTCGATCATCCGCACCACTTCGGTGGCGGTCACCGGGTGGCTCAGCCAGTAGCCCTGGCCAAGATCGCAGCCGCGCTGCACCAGCAGTTCGAACTGCGCCTGCTGCTCGATGCCCTCGGCCACCACGGTAATGCCCAGTGCGTGGGCCATGGCGATGATCGCCGTGGTCAGCGCCAGATCGTCGGGATCGCGCTGCATGTCGGCCACGAAGCTCTTGTCGATCTTCACGCCGTCCACCGGTACCTGGCGAAGATGGCTGAGACCGGAGAAGCCGGTGCCGAAATCGTCCAGCCAGACCTTCACGCCGGTGCGGTGCAGCTTGTCCAGCAGCTGCGCGGCAACCATTTCGTCGCCGATCACCGCGGTTTCGGTCAACTCCAGGTGCAGGCGCGACGCCGGCAGCCCGGACTCGTGCAGGCACTGCGCGACCAATGCCGGCAGTTCACCGCCGCGCAGCTGCCGCGGCGACACATTCACCGACACGAACAGATCATCGCCGCCCGCCCCGCGTGGCCACTGCGAGGCTTCCATGCAGGCCGCACGCAGCACCTTCGGGCCGATGAGCTCGATCAGCCCGCTCTGCTCGGCCACTTCGATGAACACCGACGGCGGAATCGTGCCCAAGGTCGGATGCTGCCAGCGCAGCAGCACTTCCACGCCGACCATGCGGCGATCGCGCATGCGGAAGATCGGCTGGTAGGCCAGGCGCAGCTCGCCGCGCTCCCAGGCCCCGCGCAGCTCCTGCTCCATGTGCACGCGGCGCTCGACCGCGTGGTCCATCGCACGGCTGTAATAGCGGTAGCAGTTCTTGCCGGCCATCTTGGCCTGGTACATGGCGATGTCGCCGTTCTTCAGCAGCGTGGTCGCATCGGCGGCATCATCCGGGAACAGGGTCACGCCGATCGAAGTGCCCAGGAACAGTTCCCGGCCCTGCACCACCAGCGGCTTGCCCAGCTCGCGCACCAGCACTTCGGCCAGCAGCCGTGCGTTGGCCGCCACGTCGCCATCACCGACCAGGATCACGAACTCGTCGCCGCCAAAGCGGGCCAGCAGGGCTTCATCGCCACCGGCCTCGGTAACCGCACTGCCGATGCGCTGCGCGAACTGCAACAGCGCTTCGTCACCGGCCTCATGGCCCAGGGTGTCGTTGACGCGCTTGAAATCGTCGATATCGGCAAACAGCAGGCCCAGCCGATGATTGGATGCGCGCGCGGCCATCAGGCGATGGTCCAGCGCCTCCCTGAATGCCAACCGGTTGGTCAGCCCGGTCAGTGCATCGGTATAGGCCATGCGCCGCACCTCGCGGTCATGGCGGGCGATGGCATCGCGCATGCGGGCGAAGCCGCGCACCAGCTCGCCGACTTCGTCGTCGCGGGTGTTCTCGGCCAGCGGCGCCTGGTAGTCGCCAGCCTCGATGCGGCGCGCCGCAGCGGCCAGGTCCCGGATCGGCGCCACCAGGGTGCGCTGCACGTACAGGATCACCACCACGCCGATCACCACCAGCAGGCCCAGCATCAGCAGCAGCCAGCCCAGGTGGCGGCTGCCGACCTGCTGCAGGCGCTCGCCGAGCGTGGCATTGGCGGCCTGTTCGCGCTGCTGCACCTCGTCCAGCGCCATGCCGACGCGGACGCCGCCGATGCGCTGGTTGCCGACCATGATCGGCATGGTGTTGTCGAGTACCTTGGGCGATTCCTGCACCACCAGCGCCTGCGCCACCGCGGCCTTGGGGGCCAGCGGGTCGGTCATCGGCTGGCCGAAGCCGGACACCTCGATCGAGCCGTCATGCACCAGCCGGCCACGTTCGTCGAACACCAGCACATAGCGCACCACCGGCTGCCGTGCGGTGCTGCGCACCAGCGCACCGACCTGGTCCAGGTCGCGGTAGTACAGCGGGTTGGCCAGCGCGTCGGACAGCTCGCGCGCCATCGCTTCGCCGCGGCTGCGCACGCTGCGGTCGAACAGTTCATGGATGACGCCACCACTGAGGTTGCGCACCTCGCCCTGCATCGCCGCCTGCCGCCCCAGCAACACCGCCAGGATCGCCACCACCACGACCATCGCCCCGCCCATCGCGAGCAGGAACCGGGCCTGCATTCCCGAGCCGAGCCACTTCATTCCACTTCCATCCGCACGCGCGTCAATCCTTGTTTCAATTCATCCAGCCGCTGCTGCGCATGCGCATCGACGCGGTGGAAACCGGAAGTGCCGAAAAACCGATGCAGCGCCCCCTGTGCCTGCGGGTCGCTGGCCGCCTGCAGCAGGACGTCCTGCAGCCGGTCACGTACCCGCGGGTCAAGGTCGGCGCGAACCATTTCCACCGCCCGTGGGTAGGGTTCGGTGCGCAGCAGTTCGCGGAAGTCGCGCCGGAATGCCGTCGGCATCCGTCGCTCGTCATTCCAGTCCACGCTGCTCACCGCCCCCACTTCGACCATGCCCTTGTGCACGAACGTGGCGATGTTCAACTCGCTACGTGCGAACACGTACCCCACGCTGTCCCGGCCCGGCACGTCCCACACACCGGCCAGGATCTGCGGCGCCAGCCCCTCCTGCAGCAGCGTCATCACCGGCACCAGGTAGGCACTGGTGGACGCCGTGTTCTGCAGCGCCAGGCGATGCCCGCGCAGGTCCTGGATCCGCTGGATCGGACTGTCGCGACGCACGAAGAACACGGTCTGGTACTCACGCACGCCATTGCGCTCGGTCAGCAGCAGCGGCCGCGCGCCACTGCGCTGGCCCAGTGCCACCGCCGTACCCGACGTTTCCGTGACCCAGTCGACCTGCCCCCGCCGCAGATAGCTGGCCATCTGCTGCGGGTCGCGTGCCATCAGGATCCGACCTTCGGTGATGCCGACGTCGTGCATGCGTGCCACCACATAGTCCAGCAACGGTTGCAGCTGCTCGTAATGGGCCTTGGGATCATCGCTGATCCGGCCCAGCACCAGCACCCGGTCCGCTGCTGCATGTACCGTCCCGGCCAGCAGGATAATGACCAGGCTCAGCAGTCCCCTCTGCACTGCCCTTCGCAGACCCGACACAGGCTTCATCCCCCCTGGGTATCCGGACAGACTACCCGAAAAAATGAGAACGTCGTCAGCCGTCCTTGTTGCCCGCCTGTGCCAGCCGCGCCATCCGCTGGGTGTCGGCAAGGATGCCGCGCAACAGGCGCACTTCCTGCTCGCTCGGCTCGCTGCGCAGGAACAGCCGGCGCAGCTTGCGCATCGCCGATTCCGGCGCGCGGCCCTTGTGGAAATCGATCTCGTCCAGGGTGTCGCCAAGCTGGGCGAAGAAGCTCTCCATCTGCTCATGGCTTGCTGCCTGTTCGCGGAAACCGGGCTCGGCGTCCGCGGCCGGCTGCGCGCCCAGCAGCTGCATGCGTGTCTCATAGGCCAGCACCTGCACGGCGGCAGCCAGGTTGAGCGAGCTGAACGCCGGATCGGACGGGATGTGCACCGCCGCGTGGCAGAGCTGCAGTTCTTCGTTGGTCAGGCCAGTGCGCTCACGGCCGAACACCAGCGCCACCTCGGCGCCCTCGCCCGCCTTGGCCACCGCACGAGCGGCGGCATCGGCCGGCAGGTACTCCTCCAGCTGCACGCGGCGGGCACGCGCGGTGCAGCCCAGCACCAGGCGGCAATCGGCCACGGCCTCGGCCAGGGTGGCGACCACCGGGGCGTCCCCCAGCACATCTTCGGCACCGGCAGAGCGGCGGAAGGCCTCCTCGTCCAGCGGTTTCTCGGGGGCGACCAGTACCAGGCGGGCCAGGCCCATGGTCTTCAGGGCACGGGCGGCGGCGCCCATGTTGCCGGGGTGCTGGGTACCGACCAGGACGAATCGGAGGCGGGTGGCGGCGGGAAACTGGGACATGAACAGGGAAAAGGTCGAGCTGGACGATGACCAATGGTAAACTGTGCGGCCGGCCACTGCGCCGGACCCGCTCTTTTCCCCCGCCAGTCCATCTCTTCTGCCTTTCCGGGAGCCCACGCCATGCAGAAACCCGCCGTCACCGTCATGGTCAAGGCCGCCCGCCTCGCCGGCAACGTCCTGTTGCGCAACATCAACAAGCTCGAGGCACTGAACGTGGTGCAGAAGGGCCGGATGGACTACGCCAGCGAAGTGGATGCGGACGCGGAAAAGGTCATCGTCAAGGAACTAAAGCGCGCTTATCCGGACTACGGCATCTTCGGTGAAGAAGGTGGCGTGCAGGGCGAGCGCCGCCAGATGTGGGTCATCGACCCGCTGGACGGCACCAGCAACTACCTGCGTGGCGTGCCGCACTACTGCGTGTCGATCGCGCTGGTCGAGAACGGCGAGCCGACCGACGCGGTCATCTTCGACCCGCTGCGCAATGAACTGTTCACCGCCAGCCGGGGTGCCGGCGCCGTGCTGAACGACCGCCGCATCCGCGTGGCCGACCGCAAGGATCTGGAAGGCACGATGATCCACACCGGTTTCGCCCCGCGCGAGCGCAGCCGCGCCAGCGCCCAGCTGAAGGCGGTCGACGCCCTGCTGGTGCACGGCGAGGACATCCGCCGCACCGGTTCGGCGGCACTGGACCTGGCCTACGTGGCCTGCGGCCGTGCCGACGCCTACTTCGAAGCCGGCGTGAAGGCGTGGGACATCGCTGCCGGCCTGCTGCTGGTGCGCGAGGCGGGCGGCAAGGTCTGTGACTTCAAGGGCGCGACCCTGGGCCGCATGGACAACCGTGGCCCGGAGACCCACCAGATCGTGGCCGGCAACCTGAAGGTGGCCGAGTCACTGCAGAAGGTACTGGTCAACACCGGTTACGCGGCGGAGTTTGACGCGAAGTTCTGAGATTCCGTGTAAAGCGGTTCATGGAGACGGCGCCTGCGAGGGTGCCGTTTTCGTTTGCGCGCACGGAGATTCGTTTCCGCGACCGCGGAGGGGTGTCACTTTCTTTGCTCGTGCAAAGAAAGTGACCAAAGAAACACGCCGCCAGGGCGCGAGCCGATGCTGCGCATCGGTGCCCTGCGCTCCTCGGCCCGTCGAGGGACGGTGCGGGAACTCGCTGCGCTCAGACACCCGCACCTCTTCGCCCTCGCCGGACCTGCGGTGCTCAGCTCGCTCAAGGCGGACCCAAGGTCAAATGCCACAGCGGCACCCGGTTGATCCATGCTACGCGTGGATGCTGTTGCTCTTGATCTTGACCTTCCAGTCCGCCTTGAGCGAGCCGAGCATCGCAGGGGAATCAGGGGCGAAGAGGCGCCGGTGTTTGAGCGCAGCGAGTTCGGCGCCGTCCCCTGATTCGCCGAGAAGCGCAGGGCACCGGCGTGCGCAGCACGTCGGCTCGCGGCCGGCGGAGCGTTTCTTTGGTTACTTTCTTTGCGCGCAAAGAAAGTGACACCTCTCCGCGGTCGCGGAAATGATCCCGGCGCCACCAATGCATCGGCGCGCAAACAAAAACGCCCGGCGCGCGGCCAGGCGTTCCTGCACTACCGCGGAAGCACGGAGGCTTACGCCACCGTCGACGCCCGCAGCGCGGCGATGCGCTCTTCCAGCGGCGGGTGGCTCATGAACAGCTTCTTCGCCGTCGAACCGGAAATGCCGAAGGCGGCAATCTGGGTCGGCAACGTGCTCTGGCCGTGGTTGAGCTGCAGGCGCTCCAGCGCAGCGATCATCTTCTGGCGACCGGCCAGCGAGGCACCGCCGGCGTCGGCGCGGAACTCGCGGTGGCGTGAGAACCACATCGAGATCATCGTGGCGAACAGGCCGAACACCATCTCCAGCACGAACACGATGATGTAGTAAGCGAAGCCACGGCCGCCGCCTTCGCGGTTGCCCGACAGCGCGCTGTCGATGATGCCGCCGACCACGCGGGCCAGCACGATCACGAAGGTGTTCAGCACGCCCTGCAGCAGCGCCATGGTGATCATGTCACCATTGGCGACGTGGGCGATCTCGTGGCCCAGCACCGCTTCAGCCTCGTCCTCGCTCATGTTGTGCAGCAGGCCGGTGGACACCGCCACCAGCGCGTTGTTGCGGTTGGCGCCGGTGGCGAAGGCATTGATCTCCGGGCCGTCATAGACCGCCACTTCCGGCATGCCGATGCCGGCGGCCTTGGCCTGGCGCTCGACCGTGGCCAGCAGCCAGCGCTCGGTCTGGTTGCGCGGCTCAGTGATCACCACCGCACCGGTGGAGCGCTTGGCCATCCACTTGGACAGCAGCAGCGAGATGAAGGAGCCACCGAAACCGAAGATGCCGGCCATCACCAGCAGGCCGCTCATCGAACGCGCGTCCACGCCCAGGATCGACATGACGATGCCGGCCAGGATCAGGACCGCGAGGTTGGTCGCCAGGAACAGGGCAATACGGGTGAACATGGGAAAATCCGGCTCGGAAGGGGTCGATATCTGTCAATTTGCGGTGCGCTCAGCTTGAATTCAAGCGCCAACCTGACCGACGATTCAGCCTGCATGACCGCCATTGTTCCCTGCGGCCGCTTCGCGCCCTCGCCGACCGGCCTGCTCCACCCCGGATCCCTGCTTGCCGCCTTCGGCAGCTGGCTGCTGGCCCGCCACCACGGCGGCCTGTGGCGGCTGCGCATCGAAGACGTTGACCCGCCGCGTACCGTACCCGGCGCCGCACAGTCACAGCTGCAGGCACTGGCTGCGTTCGGCCTGGTCCACGACGGCCCGGTCCTGTGGCAGAGCCCTCGAGGCGAGGCCTACCAGGCCGCGCTGGACGTGTTGCTGGCCAGCGACCAGGCGTTCATCTGCCACTGCAGCCGCAGCGAACTGGCTGCCAGCGGCGGCATCCACCACCGCTGCGTTGCGCGGCAGCCGCGACCGGATCCTGCCGTCCGCTTCCGCGTACCGCCCGGCAACCTGGTCCGCTTCGACGATGGCCTGCGTGGCCCGCAGCAGCAGGACGTGCATGCCGAAGTCGGCGACTTCGTGCTGCGCCGTGCCGACGGCTGCTGGGCCTACCAGCTCGCGGTGGTGGTCGATGACGCCGCGCAGGGGGTGACCGAAGTGGTGCGCGGCGCCGATCTGCTCGATTCCACCGCGCGGCAGATCCTGCTGCAGCAGGCGCTGGGCCTGGCCGTGCCGCGCTACTGGCACCTGCCGCTGCTGCTAGACGCCCCCGGCCACAAGCTGTCCAAGTCGCTGGCGTCGCTGCCGGTGGACAGTACACGGCCGGTGCCGGTACTGCGCGCGCTCTGGCAGCTGCTGGGCCAGGCCCCTGCCGCACTGGACGGCGCCGATGACCGGGATGCGCTGCTGCACACTGCGCAACGGGCATTCGACCCGGCTCGACTGCCGCGGACCGACATCCTGTTGCCGGCCGGCGCACTTTCCGCGCCGATGTTGCAGAATCCCCCTTCCCCCACCTGATTCCCGGACAGCATTCCATGACATCTCGCGTCGCACTGGTCACCGGCGGAACCGGCGGCATCGGTACCGCCATCTGCCAACGCCTGGCCGACCAGGGCCACCGGGTCGCCACCAATTACCGCGACGAGGACAAGGCCCGCGCATGGCAGCAGGCGATGACCGAGCGCGGCTACAGCGTGTCGATCTTCCCGGGCGATGTCTCCGATCCAGGCAGCGCCGAGGCGCTGGTGCGTGCGGTCGAGGCCGAGCTGGGCCCGGTCGAGATCCTGGTCAACAATGCCGGCATCACCCGCGACACGACGTTCCACCGCATGCGCGCGGACCAGTGGCACGATGTGATCAACACCAACCTCAATTCGGTGTTCAACGTCACCCGTCCGGTGATCGAAGGCATGCGGCGCCGCGGCTGGGGCCGGGTCATCCAGATCAGCTCGATCAACGGCCTGAAGGGCCAGTACGGCCAGGCCAACTACGCCGCGGCCAAGGCCGGCATGCATGGCTTCACCATTTCGCTGGCCCGCGAGAACGCCGGCTTCGGCATCACCGTGAACACCATTTCGCCCGGCTACGTCGCCACTGACATGGTGATGGCGGTTCCGGACGACGTGCGCGCCAAGATCATCGCCGACATCCCCACCGGGCGCCTCGGCAAGCCGGAGGAAATCGCCTATGGCGTGTCCTTCCTGGTGGCCGAGGAAGCCTCGTGGATCACCGGCAGCAACCTGGACATCAACGGCGGCCACCACATGGGCTGGTAAGCCGCGCAGGGGCCGCTGCGGCATGCGCTGACGGCCCCTGCCGATGGTCATGCTGCGCAGCACGCAAACCCTTGCTGCGCAACATGATCGCCCCTGAAAGCCAAGCCTGGCGGGGGCTGGGGCGGTTGCAACCGCTGCTGCACTGCGCCATGCTGCGCGTCTACTGTGACGAGTACCGCTTCATGGCTGCGACCCGCATCATCAAGAAGTATCCGAACCGCCGTCTCTACGACACCGAGATCTCCAGCTACATCACCATCGAGGACGTGCGCCAGCTGATCCTGGACGGTGAAGACTTCGAAGTCCGCGACGCCAAGAGCGGCGACGACCTCACCCGTTCGGTCCTGCTGCAGATCATCGCCGACCAGGAACAGGACGGCGAACCGATGCTGTCGACCCAGCTGCTGAGCCAGCTGATCCGCTTCTACGGCGATTCCCTGCAGGGCTTCATGGGCAACTACCTGGAGCGCAGCATGCAGGTCTTCCTCGACCAGCAGCAGCAGTTCCGCCAGCAGATGGGCAACCTGCTGGGCCAGACCCCGTGGGCGATGATGAACCAGCTGACCGAGCGCAACCTGGAGCTGTGGCAGGAATTCCAGCGCAGCATGGGCAGCGGCTTCGGTGGCCCGCGCCCGGGCGGCACCGGAACGGGAACCGGCAACAAGCCCGGCGAACCCGGCACCGGTACCGGCACCGGTGGCAAGACCCGCCGCTGAGCTGCAGCAACGGCTGATACGAAAACGGCGCGCCCCTGGCGCGCCGTCTTGTTTGGCATCGCTCCAGCGGTGCGTCAGCGTTTGGCCTTGCACCCCGTGCACACGCGCTCGACCTTGTAGCCCTTCGCCCTCAGCTTCTCGACCACGCCATCACTGCCCAGCAGATGCAGCGTGCCGACCACCACCAGCGTACCGCCCTGCCCGGCCTGCAGGTACGGCTGCAGCTTCGGCACCCAGGCATCGTTGCGACCGGTGTTGATGCGCTGGTACAGCTGCGGATACTGCTGGCGCATCTCTGCCGCCATCTTGGTCCACAGCAGGCGCTCGTCGCCGCGACGCCATGCATCATGCAGCAGCCGCGCCTGCTCATCGGCCTTGCCGGCCTGGTCCAGTGCTTCGGCCAGCATCTGCCGCTGCTCCTGCACCGTCATCCCGTCCAGCATGCCGATCTGGGTATCGATATCTTCCAGTCCCGCGGTCTTCCGGCCGGTCTTCTGCGCGCGTTCCATGAAGTGGCGGTCCAGGCCCAGCGCCGGGTCCAGGCCCAGCTTCTGCATCTGCCCGATCGAAATGCTCAGGCCGACGAACCAGGGCTTCATGCCCTGCATCTGCGCCAGCGGCAACTGGTTCTGGGCAGCAAAAGCCTGCAGCTTCTGCCAGGTGGCCGCATCCAGATCACGCTTCAGCTCGCTGCCATCGGTGCGGGTCGCAGCCTGCACCATGCGGCTGGCCAGCTGGGGCGATTGCATGTCTTCCGGCGACAGTTCGAACACCACCCGCTGCGAGGCTTCGAACGCCTGCTCGACATCGGGCGACAGTGGGTAGTCCTGTGGCTTCAGCAGATGGAACGATCCCAGCAGGTACACGCGTGCATCGCCCGGGCCGGTGACTTTCCACAACAGGGGTACCGGCGGCTTGGCCGCGGTTGCGGCCGCGGCCGCGGCCGCGGCAGGGCTGGCCTGGCCATCGCGGGCCGTGGCCAGTGGCGCCACTGCGCAGGCCGCCAGCAACAGCGCGGTACGGAACAGGTGTTTGATCGGCATGGTCAGCCTTCTCCTTCAGGCAGGTGGTAGGCCTTCTCGCCCGCTTCCACGCGCAGGTCCAACCGGTTTTCCGGCGGCGCCAGCGGACAGGTCGCGTAGGCGGTGAACGCGCACGGTGGGTTGTAGGCATGGTTGAAATCGATGCGCACCGTGCCGTCTGCAGCGGGGGCATCGGTATCCAGATAGCGCCCGGCGGGATAGCTGCCGCGGCCGCTGGTGCGGTCGGCAAAGATCAGGAACAGTGGCTGCCCGGGCGCACCGATGGCCTCCAGGCGCCAGCTGCGGCCATCACGTTCGAACTCCACCGCACCGGCATTGGGCATCTCGGTGGTCAAGCCAGTGATGTCGACGATCGGCAAGGTCTTCCCCGGCGGATGCGCGATGAAGCGCGCCTGCACCTGCCAGTCCGCGCCGCCCGGCCAGTACCGCAGGCCGGCGAAATCACGCCGCGCCGGTGCCTCGGCATGCTTGACCCGCAGCGCGTCCCGTGGCCCCCGGCGGATGATGCTGAGCTGGCCCTTGCCGCCATCGAAGGCCAGCAGCGTCGGCTGCGTGTCCTTGTCGGTGTCGACGCGGATGCGGCCACGCACCGGCTGGCCGTCGTGGCTGACATCGACACCGGCTTCAGGCGTGAACCACCACTGCGTCCCGTCGCGACGCAGGAGTCCCAGCCTGTCCGGGCCGACCGACAGGCGGATGCCGTTGGTGGCGCCGCTGCCAACGAAATGGGATTTGTTCTGCAGCCAGTGCAGGCCGACCAGGGCCGTCCAGCCATCGGGCCGGGTCAGGTCCTGGTAGCGCGCTACACGCCATTGCTGCTGCGCGGCCGCGTAGGCCGGATCTTCAGCGACCGTCGGCGCCGGCGGAGTTGCCGGGCTGCAGGCGGCCAACACCACGGCGGCCAGCAGGCCCGCCACTCCCCGATAACGCATCGATGCTCCCCTCAACGTCCGCGCAGGAACCAGCGGTCGATCTCCGCCAGCGAAAAACGGGCCCAGGTCGGTCGGCCGTGGTTGCACTGGCCGGACCGTTCGGTGATTTCCATGTCGCGCAGCAGCGCGTTCATTTCCGGCACGGTCAGGCGCCGGTTGGCACGCACCGCGCCATGGCAGGCCATGGTCGACAGCAGCTCGTCGCGTGCACTGGCCACGCGGCGGCTCTGGCCGTGCTCGCGCAGGTCGGTCAGCACGTCGCGCAGCAGTCCTTCCGGTTCGGCATGCGCCAGCAGTGCCGGAATGCTGCGCACGTGCAGCGACCCGGGGCCGGCCCGGGTCACCTCGAAGCCGAGCGCCGCCAGTGTGTCGGCTTCGCTTTCGGCGGTGTCGGCCTCGCGCTCGCCCACCGCCAGCGTGATCGGCACCAGCAACGGCTGCGACTGCAGGCCGATGCCATCGTGCGCATTCTTCAGGCGCTCGTAGCCGATGCGTTCGTGGGCCGCATGCATGTCGACCACGATCAGGCCTTCAGCGTTCTCGGCCAGGATGTAGATGCCATGCAGCTGCGCGATCGCGTAGCCCAGCGGCGGTACACCCGCGTCGGCACTGGTTACCGGCAACCCGTTCTCGCTCGGCATCGGCGGCAACGCCGCTGCGCGCTCGGCACCGGCCGGCGTGGCATACAGCGCGGCGTAGGCGGCCGGTGCATCGGCCACCTGCAGGCCCAGCGGCTGCTGCGGACGCCAGCCTGAAAATCCGCCACCACCACCTCCCGAGCCGGGCGCAGCCCCACGCACCAGCCCGAACCCCGACGCGCCGGCGCTCGATGCCGTCGGGACGGCGGCGGCGTCCGCCGGATGTGCGGGGCCGGCACCGATCTCCTGCGCCGACATGCCGGCACGGGTATCGGCCAGCGCATCCTTCAACGTGCGATAGACGAAATCGTGGACCAGCCGCGAATCGCGGAAGCGCACCTCGTGCTTGGCCGGATGCACGTTGACGTCGACACGGGTCGGATCCAGTTCGAGGAACAGCACATAGGCCGGCTGGCGGCCGTGATACAGCACGTCGCCGTAGGCCATCTTCACTGCGTGGGCGACGCTGCGGTCACGCACTGAGCGACCGTTGACGTACAGGTACTGCTGGTCGGCGCTCGCGCGCGAATAATGCGGCTGCGCAATCCAGCCATGCAGGCGCAGGCCGGCGCCGCTGTGGTCCACGCGCACGGCCTGGTTGGCGAAATCCTCGCCCAGCGTTTCGGCAAGGCGTGCATCGGAATACAGATCGCCTGGCTTGTAGCGCCGCGAGGCCTTGCCGTTGTGCGACACGCGCAGCTCGACATCCGGCCGTGCCAGCGCCAGCGAACGCAGCCACTCTTCGATATGGCCCAGTTCGGTACGCTCGGCGCGCAGGAACTTGCGCCGCGCCGGCACGTTGTAGAACAACTCACGCACTTCCACCGTGGTGCCCGGCGCATGCGCGCGCGGGGTCACCTCGCCGATCTTGCCGCCTTCGATCTGCAGTGCCGAACCGTGCTCGTCGTGCGCGCGCCGCGAGCACAGGGTAAAGCGGCTGACCGATGCGATCGACGGCAGCGCTTCTCCACGGAAACCGAGCGTGGCCACCGATTCGAGATCGTCAAGATCGGCGATCTTGCTGGTGGCATGGCGCGACACCGCCAGGGGCAACTGCTCGGGCGCGATGCCACTGCCGTTGTCGCGGATGCGGATCAGGCGCACGCCGCCCTCTTCAAGATCGATATCAACGCGGCTGGCGCCGGCGTCGATCGCGTTCTCGACCAGCTCCTTGACCACCGACGCGGGTCGTTCGACCACTTCGCCCGCGGCAATCTGGTTGATCAGGATCTCCGGCAACGGCCGGATCGGGCGCGGATGGGTAGCAGACGTCATGCGGGGATGATAACGGAGGCTGCGCATGTAGAGTCGACTGTCAGTCGACTGCTCTTCGCCGGCCACCGAAACCCCCATACTGCGCGCGCAGTCGACTGACAGTCGACTCTACGGAAAGCAGTAATCCGCCTTCGGCGGCTTACTTGCTGCCGCCTGCCATCGTGGCTGCGGCGTCGATCTCAGCCTGCGCGCGGGCGGCATACAACGTGCCCGGCGGCGGTTGGCGGCTGAAGAAGGTGTGCACGCCATCCAGCACGGCGCCCGCCACCTTGCGCTGGTATGCCGGGTCCGTCAGGCGGCGCTCTTCATCCGGATTGGAAATGAATGCCGTTTCCACCAGCATCGCCGGCATGTCCGACGTGCGCAGCACCGCGAAGTTGGCGCGCTCGATGTTCGGCTTGTGGTTGTTGCCGATCCGCTTCAGACCGCCCAGCACGTGGCCGGCCGCATCTTCGGACGCCTTCATGTAGCCGCTCTGGGCCAGGTCCAGCAGCACGTTGGCCAGGGTGCCTTCGGTCTGCTGCAGGCGCACCCCACCGACCAGGTCGGCCGCGTTTTCCTTGTCCGCCAGCCAGCGGGCGCGCTGCGAAGAGGCACCCTTGGTCGACAGAACGTACACCGACGAACCCGTGGCCGAACGGTTTTCAGCCGCATCGGCGTGGATCGAGATGAAAATGTCCGCCTTGTTCGCACGCGCCTTCTGCGCGCGCATCGGCAGCGGAATGAACACGTCGCTGTCGCGCGTCAGGTAGGCCTTCAGGCCCGGCGTGGCATTGACCTGGCGGGCCAGCTCACGCGCCACCGCCAGGGTGACATCCTTCTCGCGCTTGCCGGTCGGGCCGATCGCGCCCGGGTCCTGGCCACCATGACCGGGATCGATCGCCACCACCAGGTGGCGCATGCCGGGCTGCATGCGGATGCGCGATGCATCGCTGGGCATCGCCGGACGCGGCGGCTCGGCCGGCGTCGGCGCGGGTGTGGGGGCCGTTGCCGGCGGCGTGGTCACCACCGCAGCAGTGCGCTGGCCGGCAAGGATTGCAGCCGGCGAGGATGAAGGCGTGCTGCTGGCCGCGACGCCTGCCGCAGCAACCTGGGCTGGCGCGCTGGTCGGTGCGGGGGTCGGCGTGGCGGGTGCGGCGGCGCTGGCGCTGGCCTGCTGCTGCACCTGTGCGGTCAGCAGGGCGGTGGCCCGCGCAGCATCGGTGCGCGACTGCGCGTTCTCGGCCGGCGCGGGCGCGACTGAGCCCCCCACAGCGGCCGCCTGCGACTGCACCGCCGGCGGCGTCGCCGGGCGGCTGGTGGCCACGGCAGGGCCATCACCCGGCCATTCGATCACCAGCTTGGATTCATTGCCCTCGCGCTGCATCTGCGGACGGAACGGCGCCACCGATTCGGCAAGGTCGAAGACGACACGGAAAGTGCCCGGGACCGGCTGTCCGGTACGCACCGCCGTGACCACGCCCTGCGCGGCCGGCATCTTCAGGTTGCGTACGGCGCTGGAGTCGGGGAAATCGACCACCAGGCGGTTCGGGCCGGCCAGCGACAGGGTCTTGTAGCCGCCACTGCCGACCAGCGAGATCTCGGCACGGGTGCCGGTCGCGCCGGTGTTCAGCAGGACCTGGCGGACTTCACCCGCCCACGCACTGACGCTCGCCAGACCCAGTCCGACGGCGGCACAGATGGCGATGAGACGGTTCCCCGGGCGCATGGCTCAGGATTCAATCACCGCGCTGAACGGAATGCAACACCTTTTTCCTTAATAATCCGTAACCTGCCGGTGTTTGTTCTCGTCAGCCGACAGAAATGGCCTGCAAGTCGCCCCCTTGAGGCAGCCGTTTCAGCCATTCATGCCCAACGTCGCTGCTCGCGGTGAGACTGGCGCGTCGCCCCTGTCCTTCGATCTCCAGTGCTACCACCAGGTCGGTCGGCGGCAGCGCGCCGGCGCCCCGTTCCGGCCATTCGACCAGCCACAAGACCGCGCTGCCCTCGTCCAGGCCGAGGAAATCCAGCTCACCGGCCTGGCCGATGCGATACAGGTCCAGGTGCCACGCCTCACCGCCACTGGCCAGCGGATAGCGCTCGACCAGGGTGTAGGTGGGACTGCGGATCGCGCCCTGCACGCCCAGCGCCCGCAGCAGCGCGCGGGCCGTGGTGGACTTGCCGGCGCCCAGGTCGCCGCGCAGTTCGATCAGCGCCTGCGGCGGCCGGGTGGTCGCCAGCCACTGCCCGAGCAGTTCGGTGGCGTCGCTGTCGGCAAGGAAGAAATCGGTCATGGGAAGCGTTCCGGGTTGGCCAGTCGCCGCAACGGCGCCAGCAGATCAGTAGGAAGCAGGCCGCGTGCGCCGTCAGCGGCAGCCGCGTCGCCGGCCAGCGCATGCAGCAACGCGCCCGCCGCGCCGGCATCGAAGGCGGACAGGCCCTGCGCGCGCAGGCCGGCGATGATGCCGGTGAGCAGGTCGCCCATGCCCCCCACGGCCATGCCGGGATTGCCGGCGGCGATCAACCGGGGCGTTTGCCCGGGCGCCGCCACGATGCTGCCGGCGCCCTTCAACACCACCACCGCGTGGAAACGCTCGGCGAGCGTCTGCGCACAGGCGTAGCGATCGGCCTGGATGTCGCTGGTGCTGCAGCCGAGCAGGCGTGCGGCCTCGCCCGGGTGCGGTGTGAGGACGGCGCCAGGCAAGGCACGCGGATCCTGCGCCAGCAGGTTCAGCGCGTCAGCATCGACCACCAGTGGTTTGGCGCTGGCCAGCACCCGCGCAAACAGTGCGCGCGCCCATTCGTCCTGGCCCAGACCGGGCCCGATCGCCACCACCTTTGCCCTGTCAAGCAATGCCGGCAGCGCCTCGCCGTCTTCCAGCGCGTGGGTCATCGCCTCGGGCAGGCGAGCCAGCAGTGGAGCGACGTGGTCGCGGCGGGTACCCAGGCTCAACAGCCCCGCCCCTGCGCGCAAGGCGGCCTCGGCTGCCATGGCGATGGCACCGCCGCTGCCATGGTTGCCGCCGACGCACAGCACGTGGCCGGATTCACCCTTGTGGGTATTTGCGCGGCGCGGCGGCAACAGGGCCGGCAACCGTGCCTGCGCCCAGTACTCCACGGCAGGCGACACGCTTTGCCATGCGGCAGCGGGCAACTGCAGGGGTGCCAGGGCCTTGTGCCCGCAATGATCCAGCGCGTCGCCGGTGTACAGCCCGCGATGGGCCACGATGAACTGCAGGGTCAGCGCCGCGCGCACTGCCGCGCCAGGTATCGCACCGCGGTCGGCATCGACGCCACTGGGCACATCCACGGCCAGCACAGGTGCCGCCTGCGCATTGATCGCAACGATCAGCGCCTGCGCCGCACCCTCCGGCGCGCGATCGAAGCCCAGCCCGAACAGGGCATCGACCCAGAGGTCGGCCTCGGGCAGCGAGCCGTCGAACTCGGTGATGGCGCCGCCGTCGGACCTGAACTCCGATGTTGCACGCTGCGCCAGCGCGGTCGATGGCGCCCTGCCCGGCAGGGCGATCACCCTCACCTCGCGTCCGGCCTGCAACGCGTGGCGAGCCAGCACAAGGCCGTCGCCGCCATTGTTGCCCGCACCGACCACCACGCCGATGCGCTGCACCTGCGGCCAATGCTGCAGCAGGCACTGCCAGGCGGCCTGGCCGGCCTGCGCCATCAGTCCCCAGCCAGCATCCCCCGCCAGGGTGGACGCCTGGGCATCAAGCGCACGCGCGGCAGCGGAATCGAACAGATCGGCGAGGTTGGCCATGCAGGGATTTTATACTGGTGCGCATGTCCCTCGCCCCCACCCCCGTCGATCCGGCCCAGGCCGTGCAGCGCATCCGCGAACTGGCCCGCGCGCATGGCTTCCAGCGCTGCGGCATCGCCGGTATCGAGCTGGGCGAGGATGAGGCGCACCTGGCGGACTGGCTGGGTCAGGGCCTGTACGGCACGATGGACTGGATGGCGCGCCACGGCACCCTGCGCGCACGACCGGCCGAGCTGTTGCCCGGCACTGTGCGCGTGATCTCGGTGGGCATGGACTACAGCCACAAGGATGACACCGAAGCCTGGGCGACGCTGGCCGACCCGGGCCGCGCCTATGTGGCGCGCTATGCGCTGGGCCGCGACTACCACAAGCTGATGCGCAACCGCCTGCAGAAGCTGGCCACGCAGATCAACGACGAAGTCGCGCCACTGGGCTACCGCGTGTTCGTCGATTCCGCCCCCGTCCTGGAGCGCGCACTGGCCCGCAACGCCGGGCTCGGCTGGATCGGCAAGCACACCTGCCTGATCGACCGCCATGGCGGTTCCTGGTTCTTCATCGGCGAGATCTACATCGACATCCCGCTGCCGATCGATACGCCGGCCACGGCGCACTGCGGCACCTGCACGCGCTGCATCGATGTCTGCCCGACCCAGGCCATCACCGGGCCGCAGCGGCTGGACGCGCGGCGCTGCATTTCCTACCTGACCATCGAACACGACGGCGCCATTCCCGAACAGATGCGCCCGCTGATCGGCAACCGCATCTATGGCTGCGACGACTGCCAGCTGGTCTGCCCCTGGAACAAGTTCGCCAAGCGCACCGACGAAGCCGATTTCCGCGCGCGCAACAACCTCGATACCGCGCGCCTGGACCAGCTGTTCACCTGGGACGAAGCCGAGTTCCTGCGCCGCACCGAAGGCAGCCCGATCAGGCGCAGCGGCCATGAGCGCTGGCTACGCAACATCGCCGTGGCGCTGGGCAATGCGCCGTCCTCGGCCGAAGCGCTGGCTGCCCTGCAGACCCGCATCGACGATCCTTCGCCGCTGGTGCGTGAACACGTGCAGTGGGCACTGGGCCAGCATACGGCGCGCTGACGTGCGATCCTGAGCCCCCGTTCCGCCCGCAGCACGCCGTTTCCATGCAGCCACGCAACAACGACATCCTCACCCCCAGCCAGCTCAACACCCTGGCCCGCGACCTGCTGGAAGGCAGCTTCCCGGCGATCTGGGTCGAGGCCGAACTGGGCAGCGTGGCGCGTCCTGCCTCCGGACACCTCTACTTCACCCTGAAGGACGCGCGCGCGCAGCTGCGTGCGGCGATGTTCCGGATGAAGGCGCAGTACCTGAAGTTCGTGCCGCGCGAAGGCATGCGCGTGCTGGTGCGCGGCAAGGTGACCCTGTACGACGCCCGTGGCGAGTACCAGATGGTGCTGGACCACATGGAGGAAGCCGGCGAAGGCGCGCTGCGCCGCGCCTTCGAGGAGCTGAAGGCACGGCTGGAGGCCGAAGGCCTGTTCAACCCGGCACGCAAGCGGCCGCTGCCGGCGCACGTGCGACGCCTGGCCGTGATCACCTCGCCCACCGGCGCTGCCGTGCGCGATGTGCTGAGCGTGCTCGGCCGGCGCTTCCCGCTGCTGGAAGTTGACCTGCTGCCGACCCTGGTACAGGGCAGCAGTGCCGCCGCGCAGATCACCCGGCTGCTGCAGGCCGCCGATGCCAGCGGCCGCTACGACGTGATCCTGCTGACCCGCGGTGGTGGTTCGCTGGAAGACCTGTGGGCCTTCAATGATGAAGCCCTGGCCCGTGCGATCGCCGCCAGCCGCACCCCGGTGGTGTCTGCGGTTGGCCACGAAACCGACTTCAGCCTGAGCGACTTCGCCGCCGACCTGCGTGCACCGACGCCATCGGTGGCGGCTGAGCTGCTGGTACCGGACCAGCGCGAACTGGCCCTGCGCGTGCGCCGCACGGCCGTTCGCATGCTGCAGCTGCACCGGCATGCGATGCAACAGGCGATGCAGCGCGCCGACCGCGCCCTGTTGCGCCTGAACGCGCAGAGCCCGCAGGCACGACTGGATCTGCTGCGTCGACGCCAGCTCGATCTGGGACGACGCCTGCATGCCGCGTTCAACCAGCAGCAGGAGCGCCGTGCTGCGCGGCTTCGCCATGCAGCGGCGGTCCTGCGCGGGCACCATCCACAGCGCCAGCTTGACACGATGCAGCGCCGCTTGGCCGCCCTGCGCGGACGACCGCAGGCAGCGATGCAGCGTCTGCTGGAGCGCGATGCGCTGCGGCTGCGCGGGCTGGCGCGTTCACTGGAAGCAGTCAGCCCGCTGGCCACCGTAGCCCGCGGCTACAGCATCCTGACCCGCAGCGACGATGGTGCGCTGGTGCGGCGCATCGACCAGGTGCAACCTGGTGACGCCCTGCAGGCCCGCGTTGGTGACGGCGTGATCGACGTACAGGTCAAGTAGAGGGGGGTTCGGCAGGGCTGCGCCCTGCACCCGCAGAGGCTTCAAGCAACGGCCGAAGCAACAGCAAAAGCTGGCATTCCGCGGGTTGGCGGGGCGGTGCCAGAGTGCGGGGACGCCGTAAACCCGTCCATGGGGGCTTGGCAGCCGCATCCATGCGGCTGACTGATCTGGCCCCCCGTCAGCGGACGCCAAGAAGCGATACTTTGATCGCACTTGGAGGTCCCTTATGTCCCGTATCACCCGTCGTAGCTATACCGATGAGTTCAAGCACCAAGCCGTGGAGTTGGCCGAGTCGCTCGGGCCTGCCGCAGCAGCCCGTCAGCTGGAGATGTCGGTCAAGACGCTGGCAAATTGGCTTGACGCGGTCCGTGCTGGCCGGTCTCTGACCTCTGAGGCTCGCAGGCCAACCACCGACCTGGAAAGCGAGATCAGCCGCCTTCGGGCCGAGAACGCCAATCTGAAGATGGAGCGGGAAATCCTAAAAAAAGCGGCGGCGTTCTTTGCCAGAGAGTCCAAGTGAGGTACGCCTTCGTCGCCAGTCAAAGGACTCACTACCCGACCAGGTTGTTGTGTCGGGTTCTTGGGGTTTCTGTCTCTGGATTCCATGATTACCTGCGTCGGCAATGTGCCCAAGCGTGCGATGCCGATTCGGCCCTGCGTACCGAGCTTCGGGCCATTCATGTGACCAGCAAGCGCAGTTATGGGCGACGTCGGCTGGTCAGGGCCTTACGAGCCAGGAATCATCCAGTCGGCCACAAGCGCGTGGCACGGTTAATGGCCGAGGAGCGAATCCAGGGCAAGACCAAAGGCCGATTCCGACCCAAGTCCTCCGGCGGCTCATCTCAGCTCGCCCCCCAACCTGCTGGATCGGCAATTTGCCCCCGGAACCGGACCGACGGCGTGGGTCGGGGATATCACGTATGTCCCCACCCGCCAGGGATGGCTGCATCTGGCCGTGGTCATCAGCGTCCAGACCCGGCAGGTGCTGGGCTACAGCGTTTCCAAGCGTCTGACTGAAGAGCTGGTGGTGAAAGCATTTGCCAATGCCTGGGCTCTGCATCCACAACGACCCGGCCTGATCTTCCATTCAGATCGTGGTGGGCAGTACTGGGGGAACGAGTTTCGCCAGCTGCTGCAGTCCCATGACGTGGTCCAAAGCATGAGCCGGCCTGGCAATTGCTGGGACAACGCGGTGGCCGAGAGCTTCTTTGCGACGCTCAAGACAGAAGAGGCTGCCGAGCCTTACGCCAGTAGGGAACAAGCCAGCCAGTGCATCGCTGCTTACATCCACGGCTTCTACAATCCAGCCCGGCTACACTCGGCGCTGGGCTACCACTCGCCTAACAACTACGCCCGGCAGCTCCGGGCTGCCGCCTGAAACGGCTTCATGGCGTCCGTTTTCAGGGGGCCAGATCAGACACCCCGCACTCCGACACCGCCCCACCTCTGACAGTTTTCCGCGATGGGGTAGATCCACGCCATGCGTGGATGAATCTCTTTCAGATATCGAATCAATTCGGGGTCAGATCCGTTTTCCTGCGGAAAACGGATCTGACCCCAAGCGCCATTCCGGCAGGTCGCAGAAATCTGTCGAAGGCGGGGTGGGTCCGGTTGCGGGAGTGTCCGCGGCATGGATGCCGCGGCCAAGCCCCCATGGACGGGTTTACGGCGTCTCCCGCAACCGGACCCACCCCGCCATCCCACGGATAGCCAGCTTTTGCTTCGGCTGTTGCTGTTGCTGTTGCTCTGGCTTCGGCAGGTGCAGGGCTGCAAGCCCTGCCGAACACCCTCTACTTTGCCTGCTCGCAGAACTTCTGCCGGTACTCGAGCGCCTTCGGCATCAGTGCCTGCAGGTTCTGGATGCGGGTGCCCGGATTCGGGTGGGTGGAAGCGAACTCCGGCGGCGCCTGGCCGCCACTGGCCTGGCCCATGCGCTGCCACAGCGGCACCGCCTCGCGGGGATCGAAGCACGCCGCCGCAGCCAGCATCAGCCCCACTTCATCGGCCTGCGTCTCGTGGCTGCGCGCATAGGGCAGCAGATAGCCGTAGCCCATCGCCGACATCATCATCTGTTGCTGCTGCGCATCCATGCCGCTGGCGGCACCGGCCATCTGCCCGATCTGGGTCAGCTTCTGCTGCGCCATCCGCTGCGCACCATGGCGCAGCAGCGCGTGGGCGATCTCATGGCCCATCACCACCGCCATCGCATCACGCGTACGCGCCACCGGCACCAGGCCGGTGTAGACCGCCATCTTGCCGCCCGGCAGGCAGAACGCATTGGCCTGCTCGGACGGGATCACATTCACTTCCCACTGGAAATCCCGCGCGAAATGCGCCGGCTGCACGCCGTGCTCCTGTGCCAGCGCGGTCTCCACCACATCCACCTTGGCGATCAGGCGCTGCGCGATGTCGCGCACATCGCGCGCGATCGGCGCATTCGGATCCATCGGCCGTTCCTGCGCGAGGATCTGCTGGTAGGCCTGCAGACCGAGCGCGGTCTCCTGGCGCGCATCCAGGCTGCTGTCGATCATCACCTTCTCGCCGGTGTAGGGATCGACGGTGCGATTGGAGAACCAGTAGAACACCGCATAGCCCGCTGCCAGCAGCAGCACCCACCAGCGGATGTTGCCGAACAGGCCGCGTCGCTGCGGACCTTGGGGCGAGCGGGAAAAGGGATCGTTGCGCATCGGTGGTCTTCCAGCAGACCCCGCCGGCTGGCGGGCACGGCGCAATCTTAGTGCGCGGACGCCAGCAGCGGGTGAAGCCCGATGCCGCTCAGATGCCGCGCACCAGGCGGAAGCCGATGCGCGCATTGGTGGTGTCCGAATCCTGCGATTGCCGCCAGGCCGCACGGGTCTGCTCGGGCGCATTGGCCCAGTTGCCGCCCCGGATCACCCGCGACCGGCAGCCCGGGTTGAACCAGGCGACACCGTCGGACGGCGCACGCCGGTAGCTGGCGTGCCAGCAGTCGGCCACCCATTCGCTCAGATTCCCGGCCATGTCGTGCAGGCCGAAAGCATTGGCCTGGAAACTGGCCACCGGCGCCGGTCCCCACCAGCCATCGCCATAGCCGATGAATGCGTTGTGCCAATGCCGACCCGAAGGCGAGACGTCCTTGCTGCCGGTGAAATTGCCGCTGCCCGGCGGCGGCGTACCAGCGTCTCCCCAGGGGTAGCGGCCACTGCTCCCGGCGCGCAGCGCATATTCGAATTCGGCCTCGCTCGGCAGCCGGTAGCTGCGTCCTGTCTGCTCGGACAGCCATGCCGCGTAGTTCTCGGCATCCCGCACGCTGACATGCATCACCGGCGAGTTGCCCAGTGCGCGCGCGCCATCGTAATCCGAACGCCAGTCGACGCCGCTGCGGCGGATGAAATTGCCGCTGCGCTCGTCATAGACCACCGAGTGGCCGCGCCGGGTCGCACGTGGTCGTGCATTGGTCGACTTCACATAGCGCTCGAAATCGCCGACGGTAACCTCGGTGATCGCCATCGCGAAGCCGCGGTCAAAGCGCACGTAGTGGGAGGGGCGCTCGGCGTCGGTGGAGCCGGGCTCGGCATCACCCGCGCCCATCTGGAAGCCGCCATGCGGCACAACCACCATCTGCGGACCGCGCCCACCATCACGCATCGCGTCGCTGAACACCTGGCCCGGGCGGAAGCTGCCGTAATGGGTGGCCAGATCGATGCGTTCGCGCAGCTGGGCCACCACCGCATCCCCCGGCAAGGCGATGCGCAGGGCCTCGGCCAGCTTTTCGCGCGCCGGCTTCAGCCCCTGCGGCGTGGCCAGCTCGCGCAGGCCCTCATCACGCAGCTGCAGCAGCGCGGCGGCGCGGATCTGCTCGATGCGCTCGAAGGCATCGGCAATGGTCGGTGACGAGTCACGGACCTTGCTGGCTTCGGCCAGCCAGGTGCCCGCACTGGCAAAGTCGCGTACGCGCGCGGCGTCCTCGGCCCGGCGGATCAGGCCACTTTCGGCCGCCGCCAGGCCCTGCCGCGCCCGGCTGTTGTCTTCGTCCAGAGCCAGCGCTTCACGGAAGTTGCCAATCGCACCGTCACCGTCCTCGCCGATCCGCCCCGATCGCAGGTCTTCCTCGCCGGCACGGTTATAGGCCACCACGCGCTGGGCGAGCTCCACCCGGCCCTGCAGCGCGCGCACCTTCTCATCCTTCGGCGCCAGGGTCAGCAGCACCAGTGCCTGGCGACTCGCCTCGGCCAGCGCCTCGCGCTGCCGTAGTGGCCGAACCAGCAGAGCATCGGCCTGCTGCTGCAGGCGCTGGCGAGCACGCTGCAGGCCGCTGCGGGCCAGGCGATCATCCGGATCTTCCTCCTGCACCGCCAGCCACAGCGGAACCGCCGCGTCGGCGTCCTCGTACAGGTGCCCTTCGCTGAACGCCTTTTCGGCTGCGCGGCGCAGCTGGGCGACGCTGCGGCCCTGCCGGTCGACCCGTGGCGGTGTCCACCGCTGCACGTCCTCGGTGGCATCCTCACCGGCAATGGTGACGCTACCCTGCCCCACCCCCGGCGTCGGCTCCGCCAGTGAACCTTCCTGCGGCCGCGCGTCTTCGCCAGCAGCCGGCCCCGGCTCCGGTGTTGCCGAGGGCGACGGCGTGCAACCGGCCAAGGCCACGGCCAGAGCGGTGCACAGCACGGACGACAGCGGAAAACGCAAGCAGGATCTCCTTCGGCACGGACGCGGACCGACGTTAGGCTATTCTCCCCTGCCTGAGCAAACCCGAGTAGTAGGCCCTGACCCGTGGCAACCTGGATCACCACCCCCGCCGAGCTGGATGCGTACTTCCAGCAGCGTCCGGCCCGCATCGGCCTGGACACCGAATTCATCCGTGAACGCACGTTCTGGCCGCAGTTGGCTCTGGTGCAGATGGCGGTCGGGCAGGACATCCTGCTGATCGATCCGCTGATTCCCGGCATGGCCGAGGCACTGGCGCCGTGGCTGGCCGATGAGTCGATCACCAAGGTGATGCACAGCGCCAGCGAAGACCTGGTTGCCTTCAAGTGGACCTGCGGCGTGTTGCCGCGACCGCTGTTCGACACACAGATCGGCGCCTCGCTGGCCGGCATTGGTGGCGGCATGGGCTACCAGAAGCTGGTCGCGGAAATCACCGGCGTGGCGCTGGCCAAGGGCGAAACCCGCTCGGACTGGATGCGCCGTCCGCTCTCGGAGTCGCAACTGCAATACGCCGCCGACGACGTCGAGCACCTGTTCGCGCTGCATGACGCCATTGATGCCAAGTTGCAGGCGCTGGGCCGCCAGCAGTGGCTGCACGACGACGGCGAGCGCCTGCTGGCCAGCGTCGCCAATGACGAGGACCGCTGGCCGCATCTGGCGATGCGCTCAGCGCAGTTTCTCGATGCTCCCGCGCAGCGCCGCCTGCTGCGCCTGCTGCGCTGGCGTGATGTGCAGGCACGCAGCAGCGACCGCCCGCGCAGCTGGATCCTGGACAACGAACTGGCCGCCACGCTGGCACGCACGCCACCGGCCGATGCCGCCGCGCTGGCCACGCTGTTTGAACAGTTCCCGAAGGCACCGCGCAAGCTCGCCGGCGCGGTGTGGCAGGCGCTGGACACACCGCTGGCCGATGAGGCCGAGGCACCGCTGGCATTGCCCGCCAACGACACCAACAAGCAGGCACTGAAGAGGCTGCAGGACGCCGTTGCCGAGCGCAGCCGCGAGCTGGGTCTGCCGGATGGCGTGCTGGCCTCGCGCAAACATCTGGAAAGCTACCTGGAGCGCCGCCAATGGCCGGCCGCACTGGCCGGCTGGCGCCAGCAAGAACTGGAGTCGCGGCTGCAGGCGCTGCTGCCTGCACGCTGAAGTGCCGAGCGCGGCGCGGGATTGCGTTCCGGCCACCGTCGAAGGCCATGAAAAAGGGCGACCCGGATCACCGGGCCGCCCTTTGCATTCCAGCAGTACGATGGCGGGAAGACCCGCCACCGTGGCAACGCATTACCAGTTCATGTTCAGCGAGACACCGACGGTACGCGGTTCGTTGTAGACCGCCGCCATGTAGTTCTCGATCACACCCTTGAGGTTCTTCTCGTTGGTGATGTTGCGCGCGAACAGCGCCACTTCGTAGGCACCATAGTTGCCCGAGTAGCCGATCTTCAGGCCGCCTTCGAAATCACCTTTGGAGTTGAACTCCTTGCTGTCGTACAGCACGAAGCTGGTGTAGCCCTGCTTGTTCCAGTCGGTGGACACGAACATGGTGCCCGCGTCGCTGACCGGGAAGTCGTAACGGGCGGCCAGGTTGACGTTGTACTTCGGCGCGTTCGGCAGCGGGTTGCCGTCGATCTGCGCGAAGGTGTTGGCACCGACCTTGATGGTCGGGTCATTCACCGTGCACACCACCTGGCCGTTGAGGCCGCAGACCTGCGCGTAGACGCGCTTGTCCTTGATCTCGCTGTGCAGCAGGCTCAGGCCGGCGCTCAGGGTCAGGTTCGGGATCGGGCGCAGCTCCATGTCCGCTTCGAAACCATAGGCCTTGGCCTTGTCGGCGTTGAACAGCACGCCGTTGCCGTCCGAATCGTTGCCGTTGAGCTGGATGTCGTTGACGGTGTAGGTGAACGCGGTGGCGTTCAAGCGCAGGCGGTTGTCCCACAGGCTGCTCTTCACGCCCGCTTCCCAGGACAGGATGGTCTCGGAATCGGCGGTGGTGAAGTCGGCATTGAACACGGCCGAGCGGCCCTGGATGGTCGGGCCGCGGAAACCGCGGGCGACCTTGGCATAGACGCTTACGTCCGGCGTGATCTGATACATCGCGCTCAGATCCCAGCTCGGGGTGGTGTCGGACATCTTGACGTCGGTGCGGCCCTTGTAGGTGACCACGCCAGCGGCAGTGTCAGCCGTCTTCAGCAGGCGGGTGTGCTTCTCGTCCCGGGTCTGGCGCAGGCCGGCCGTGACGGTGAACTTGTCGGTGAAGGCATAGCTCAGCTGGCCGAAACCGGCCCACGAGGTGTTCTTGTTGCGCAGGCGCACCCAGTTGTTCGGGTTGCGGGCCGCGCCCTGCAGGAACCAGGCGCGCTGGTAGAAGTCGGTGGTGTCGCTGCCGTTGAAGTAGAACGCACCGGCCTGCCACTGCAGCGCGCTGTCGTCATGGCTGGCCAGGCGGAATTCCTGGGTCCACTGGTCCAGGTCGCGGATGCGGCCCATCGACTGGCCGTAGCCGTTCGGCACGCCGTTCACCGGGAAGTTCACCGCAGCGCCGCCGTCGGTGTCGCCACGGCTGTAGCCCGAGGTGGTTTCGTAGGCGGTGATTGAGGTGAAGTCGATCGCGCCGAAGTCGTAACGTGCCTTCACCGAGCCGCCGTAGGTCTTGTAGGCCTGCGGATTGTTGTCGGCTTCGTCGTAGGCAACCTTGTCGCGCGGCACGTCGGTCTTGTTCGAGCCCTTGGTCAGCGCACCGCGCAGGAACAGGGTCGAGGTACCTTCGTAATCACGGGCGTGGGCCGAGGCCAGGATCGAGAACTGGTCGCTCGGGGTCAGCAGCAGCTGCGCGCGCACGTTGCGGTCATCGAAGCCGCCCATCGCGTTCTTCTTCGGGCTGACCGTGCCGTCGGCACTCGGGCCCTTGTAGGTGTTGTCGACGTAGTCATCGCGGTGCTGGTACAGCGCCGACACGCGGAACGAGGCGATGTCATTGATCGGACCGCCGAAGCCGCCGTCGATCGACACGCTGTTGTAGGTCGCGTAGCTGGCGCTGACCCGGCCGGTGTAGTCCTGGGTCGGCTTCAGGGTGTCGAACTTGACGATGCCGGCGGTGGTGTTGCGGCCGAACAGCGAGCCCTGCGGGCCACGCAGCACTTCCACCTGGTCCACGTCATAGACCGGGTTGGACTTCAGCACCACGTGCTCCAGCACCACATCGTCCTGGATGATCGACACCGGCTGCGAGGCCCCCAGGTAGAAGTCGATATTGCCCAGGCCACGGATATAGAAGCGCGGGAAGATGCGGCCGGTGGTGGTTTCCGCATACAGGCTCGGCACGCGGCCGGACAGTGCCAGCAGGGTGTCGTCGCCGCCGGCGGTGAAGTCGCGCATGCGCTCGCCCTGTACCACACCCACCGAGACCGGCACTTCCTGCAGGTTCTGCTCACGGTGTTCGGCGGTCACGGTGATCGTGTCCAGGCCGGTCGGGGTCGGCGCGCTGTCCTGCGCGACGGCACCGAAGCTGCCGACAAGAGCCAGGCCGGCGCAGGCCAGGGCCAGCGGATGGCGGCGGAAGGAAACGAAGGAAGACGACATACCCGACAGGCGGCGGGAATCGGAATGGGAGGGCATGGAATGCTCTGAGGAGGCGTCCGTGCGGCCTGCGCGAGCCGGGCGGCAAAAAGGGGGGAAAACTGCGCAAGCGGCCATTATCCCCCAAATTGTTACGATTTCGTTGCGCGGCACCCGAACCCGGCGAAACAAGCGGTTTCGGCACAGTCCGCCGTCACCACCTTGGGGTCAGCTCCGTTCTCCCAAGGAAAACGGATCTGACCCCGAAGCTCCTGGCAGCCGGGTCAGCGCGACATCGACCCTCGCAAGTCGCCCGCATGCGCGCTGCGAAACCAACTCTCGCCTTTACTTCTACGGCGCCACGGCTTCGCGGGACGACTGCTCATTGCTGCCGCCCCCGGCATTGCCTTGCGCAACGCCTGGTCTCTGTCGAATTCGCCCTGCTGCGCCAAGCACTGGCCCGAATCCGGCCGGCACGGCGGTGGATCCAGGCCTTGCGTCGTCCCTGCCCGGCGCTTGGCAAGCCCGGCAGGCAGCGCTACACTGCAGCCCTGCCGTGGGGCCATAGCTCAGCTGGGAGAGCGCGTCGTTCGCAATGACGAGGTCAGGAGTTCGATCCTCCTTGGCTCCACCACTATTCAGAAGAACCCGTAGATCCTGGCGATCTACGGGTTTTTTCTTGTCTGGAATCCGCCTAGCCGGGTTCCTGGCCGCCATCCTTGCGGCGCGGGCTGCGCGAATGCGCATCACGCACCTGTTGGTCGCACTGGCCCGGCCGCTGCTTCGCCACGTTGTCCTGCTTCCGGTCCTGGCGGCTTTCCTGGATGCCCTGCTTCGGGTCCTGATCCTTGTCTGGCTCGTTCATCTGATTACTCCCTCATCGGCATCAGGCCGACGTTCTGCCCCACGCTAGAGGCCGGCGGGTAATCCACAGGTCAGTCCCGCGCCAACAGCGTGTGCACGAACCCACTTGCTGCGACGGTGAACACACGCCCAGAATCCGATGCAGCACGAATTCCGCGTACACCCATGCCCCCGCCCGCCCAGCACGCGGCACACACCGTGCCGATGAACTTCAATCCAACCGACGGCAGCATCCAGCTCGGCAACCTGCCAGCATTGATCGGCCCCACCTTGTCACTGGACGAAGCGCGCGTCGCCTTTGCCGCGCTGGTGCGAGGGGAGCGCGATGTCGGCACCGGCTATCACTGGCTCAGCCTGCACCGGCTCAGCCTGGGCGGTGCGCCCGCTGGCATCAGCCTGGGCTTCCACGGGCAACAGCTCGACAGGGTGACGATGGGCGTCGATCTGCCTGATGCGACACTGGAAGACGGCTGGCCGACCCAGGCCGCGATCGATGCCGAAGTCGCTTTCATGCGACGCACCCTGACCACGGCACTGGGGCGCAAACTGGCAGGTGGCCACGCCCGCTTCGGCTGGGGCGAGGCCTGGGCCCGGTTCGACCCGAAGGGATTCATGGCCAGCAGCGGCATCCGCTACGCGCCTCGCACGTGACGGCGCTCAGGTTCGGGTGATCGACACGCCGCCTTCAACGCGCATTGCGGTACCGGTAACGAAGCTGCTTTCATCGCTGGCCAGGAACAACGCCGCATTGGCGATCTCCTCCGGCTCGGCGATGCGCTTGAGCGCGTGCAGCGAGCGCACGAAATCACGCGCATCACCGGTCGGTGCCGCCTGCCGGCCCATCTCGGTATCGGTGCCCCCGGGCAGCAGCACGTTGCTGCGCACGCCACGCGCGCCGTATTCGGCGGCGATCACCTGGCTCAGGCCGATCAAGCCGGCCTTGCTCGACGCATAGGCCGCCATTCCCGGGAAGCCGACGGTGTGGCCGACGAAGGTGCCGACAAACACCAGTGAGCCACCGCCGCGTGCCAGCAACGCCGGCAACTGGGCGCGTGCGGCATGGAAGGCGGCATCGAGATTGGTGGCCATCACCTCGCGCCACGCATCCACCGGGAACTCTGCTGCCGGTGCACCGGGGCCGAGCATGCCGGCATTGTTGAGCGCGATGTCCAACCCACCGAATGACTGCTGGGCCAGTTCCACCAGCGCCGGTGCCGTGGCCGGATCAGCCACGTCCGCGGCATGCACCACCACCTCGCCACCGGCGGCGCGGATCTGCGCGGCCAGCGCCTGCAGCGGCTCTGGCCGCCGTGCGTTGAGCACCAGCTTTGCCCCTTCTGCAGCGAAGCGCAGCGCGCTGGCGCGGCCGATGCCGGCGCTGGCACCGGTGATGAGAGCAATCTTGTTGTTCAGCCGCATGGTCGTGGTACCGGTTGTGAAGTGGCCGCCACGATGCCGCGCCTATCGCCTGCCAACACTCCGTTTCCGGGCCCGGCCCATCGGTGCAGGAAACGGAGTTTCCGCAGAACCAGCACGTGCCAGAATCCGGCCATGGACAGCACCGCCACCACCGCCCTCGATGCCCGCGTCGAACGGGTTTGCCGCCACCTTCAAGCCAGCCACGACGAACCCTCGCTGCAGGAACTGGCCGGGATCGCGGGTTGCAGCCCAACCCGTCTGCATCGCCTTTTCAAGGAAGCAACCGGGTTGACCCCGAAGCAGTACGCTGCCGCGCTGCGCGCCGACCGCCTGCGCACCGGGCTGGAACAACAGGAACGCATCACCGACGCCTTCCACGATGCCGGCTTCGGCTCCAGCGGACGCTTCTACGAGAACGCGCCGAAGCTGCTGGGCATGACGCCGAAGCAATGGCGTGCCGGTGGTCGCGGCGAAGTCATCCACTTCGCGCTTGCCGAAAGTTCGTTGGGCAGCGTGCTGGTGGCCAGCAGTGCCACCGGCGTGGTCGCGATCCTGCTCGGCGACGATCCGGAAGCGCTGCTGCAGTCACTGCAGCAGCGCTTCCGCCAGGCCGAACTGGTCGGGGCCGACAGCGGCTATGAACAACTGGTGGCACAGGTGGTGGGCCTGGTCGAGGATCCCTCGCGAGGCGCCACGCTGCCGCTGGACATCCGCGGCACGGCCTTCCAGCAACGTGTATGGCAGGCGCTGCAGCAGATTCCGCGCGGACAGACGGCCTCATATGCCGAAATCGCCGCGCGTATCGGCGCGCCGCGATCGAGCCGCGCGGTGGCACGCGCCTGCGCAAGCAATCCGCTGGCCGTGGCGGTGCCCTGCCACCGGGTGGTGCGCCGCGACGGCGACCTGTCCGGCTATGCCTGGGGCGTGGCACGCAAGCGCGAACTGCTGCGCCGGGAAAAGCTCGCCAACGGCTGACGCGACCCGCAAGCCGCCGACCTTGTCGGCGCCCCCAACCTCCGGTAGCCGCCAACCTTGGCCGGCATCGGCCAAGCCCTCAGTCCAGCTTCACCACCAGCTTGCCGAAGTTGCGCCCCTGCAGCAGGCCAAAGAAGGCTTCCGGCGCCTTCTCCAGCCCTTCCACCACGTCCTCGCGGTACTGGACGCGGCCCTCGCGCAGCCACTGCGCCATCTCGCGCTCGAAGTCCGGCCACAGGTGCTTGAAGTCGTGCACGATGAAACCGCGCACGGTCAGGCGCTGGCGCAGGATCTGGCTGAACAGCGCCGGCAGGCGGTCCGGGCCAGGCTGCGCGACGCCACGATTGTTGTAGGTGGCGATGGTGCCGCACACCGGAATGCGGGCGAAGTCGTTGAGCAATGGCAGCACCGCATCCAGTACATGGCCCCCGACGTTCTCGAAGTACACGTCGATACCCGCAGGTACCGCCGCGCGCAGCTGCTCGGCAAAATCAGCCGCGCGATGATCCAGCGCCACGTCCACGCCCAGCGTCTGCAGATAGGCACGCTTGGCCTCGCCACCGGCGATAGCCACTACGCGCGCGCCCTGCAGCTTGGCCAACTGCGCCACGGTCGCGCCGACCGGCCCCGTTGCGGCGGCCACCACCAGCGTCTCTCCCGGCTGCAGGCGGGCGATTTCATGAAGGCTGGAATAGGCGGTGAAGCCCGGCATGCCATACACCCCCAGCGCCGTACTCAACGGCAGCCCGGCCGGGTCCAGGCGGCGGCCCAGCGCCTTGGCCGGCAGCACCGCGTGGGTCTGCCACCCGCCCGGCGCCAGCACCCGTTCGCCCACTGCGACACCCGCAGCCCTGGACTGCAATACCTCGGCCACGGTCTGGCCTTCCATCACAGCTTCCACTGCCACCGGCGCGGCATACGACGGTCCCTCATCCATGCGTCCACGCATGTACGGGTCCAGTGAGAGGTAGCGATTGCGCAGCAGCACCTCACCGTCGCCCAAGGGCGGCAGCGCGGCCTGCTCCAGGCGGAAATTGGCTGCAGTGGGCGCCCCCTGCGGACGCGACGCCAGCACGATGCGGGTGGTGGTCGATGAGTCGGACATGACGACGGTCTCTGCTGTTGCCAGCATCAGGAAAGGGACGCCGACACTACGCCGCAGCGTTCCCCCATGGGGGTCACGAAAACAGCGTTCCATGTCCGGTATCGGTGCCGTCCACGCGCAGGCCGCGCCACGCCGCGTTTGTCGATCACCGTGGCCCGCAGAATTCCGCCGCACGCGATGATCACCGCGCCACCGCGCACGGATGAATCGACATCCAGCGCCCCCCTGCCCCGCGACGGCGGATCAAGTACTTGCGTCTGCGCAGACGGCAATGTGAAGGTTTTTTGCCGAAATGCTTGCCGTAGCCGGCTGACCTCCGTAATATGCGCGTCCTTGGCAGCGACCTCGCTGCAATGAACTACGTGGCCGAGTAGCTCAGTTGGTAGAGCAGGGGATTGAAAATCCCCGTGTCGGCGGTTCGATTCCGTCCTCGGCCACCACGTTCGACAGCCTGCAGAAATGCGGGTCTTTTTTTCGGGAATCGCAGTTGATCGTGATTGCCACACAGTTTGGCCGAGTAGCTCAGTTGGTAGAGCAGGGGATTGAAAATCCCCGTGTCGGCGGTTCGATTCCGTCTTCGGCCACCATGTTTCGAGACCTGCAGAGATGCAGGTCTTTTTTTGTCCGTGCTTCGCGCACTGCACGAGTGGCGGATGCGGCGCCCGCGCACACGCCCGGTTGACGAAACATTTACACCGGCATGCGCGGCGGCACCTACGCTCCAGACTCCTGCCTGGAGCCTGACGATGCCTCTGCGCCCCGCCCTGTTCGCCTGCCTGCTGCTGGCCGCTTTCCCGGTGATCGCCACTGAACCTGTGCGCGCGGTCGAGCGCCTGGACATCGATCGCTACGCCGGCCAGTGGCACGAGATTGCGCATCTTCCGGTCTCGTTCCAGAAGCAGTGCGTGGGCGAGATCACCGCCAACTACGGACTGCGCAGCGATGGCCGCATCAGTGTCACCAACGCCTGCCGCAACGGCGACGGTGAGCGCGTGGTCGCCGAAGGCGTGGCACGCGCGGTGGCCGGCCATCCCGGCCAGTTGCAGGTGCGCTTCGCGCCGGACTGGCTGAGCTGGGTCCCGCTGGTCTGGGCCGACTACTGGGTGCTGGCGCTGGACCCGGACTATCAGTGGGCACTGGTCGGTGAACCGGACCGGAAGTACCTGTGGATCCTCTCGCGCCTGCCGGAAATGGATCGCGCACGCTTCGAAGCGCTGAAAGAAAAAGCCGAGGCCATGGGCTACGACCTGCGCCCGCTGCGCCTGATGGCCCCGCTTCGCGATACGCCCGCCGATTGAACCGCGTCGCAACCGCGGCGCCGCGCGCGCGCGGTCCGGCACCGCGCACGCCCGGCCGCCATCTTCACGCGCTACCCTCTGCGACGGGTCGCCACAGGCGATCCAAACAACCATACGCCGTAGTATGCTTATCCAAACGCACCCCTCCAGAGGACTTGCGCCCATGCTCCACCGTTTCCGTATCGCCTTGATTGTCCTGTGCACCCTCGCCCTTGTTGCCTGCAACAACGGCATCGTCAAGCGTGTTTCGGAACCGGCGGCCAGCCTGCAGCAGCTGACCGTGCGTGCCGACGGCAACTGGACCGTGGCCCTGCGCCTGCAGAACTTCAGCTCGATGCCGATGACCTTCGATGACATCTCGCTGGCGCTGACCGTCGGCGACAACGAAGCCGGCACCCTGCACGCCAAGCCCGGCATCTCCATCGGCGGAACCTCCGCCGACGTCATCAATGTCGACCTCGTGCCCAGCTCGGCCGCGCGCCTGGTGGTGGCCGATGCGCTGGCCAGCAACCGCACCCTGGCCTATGGCCTGAAGGGAACGGTGGCGGCCACGCCGCAGGAAAAGAAGCAGCGCAGCTTCGACATCAGCAGCCGCAGCACCCTCAACCAGGCCCCCGGCCTGCCCGGCGTGCTGCGCTGAACGCGCCTTTCGTGGCGGCGCCCGGCGCCGCTCTCCCCTGCCCTGATCAAATCGAGACGTACCGATGAGCAGCTACACCGCCCCGCTTTCCGACCTCCGTTTCGCCCTGCACGACGTGCTCAAGGTCGAACCCCTGTTCGCCCGCCTGGGCTTCACCGACGCCACCGCCGACGTGGTCGATGCCGTGCTGGAGGAAGCCGGCCGCTTCAGCGCCACCGTACTGGCCCCGCTCAACAGCGTCGGCGACGAGATCGGCTGCGTGCTCGACCAGGCCACCGGTGAAGTGACCACCCCGCCCGGCTTCAAGCAGGCCTACGACCAGTTCGTCGATGGCGGCTGGACCGGCCTGACCGCCTCGCCGGAGCTGGGCGGCCAGGGCCTGCCGCACACTCTGGGCGTGCCGCTGAACGAAATGATCAATGCCGCCAACCTGGCGTGGGGCAACTTCCCGCTGCTCTCCCACGGCGCCATCGAAGCACTGAAGCAGCACGGCGAGGCCTGGCAGCACGAGGCTTTCCTCAAGCCGCTGATCGAGGGCCGCTGGACCGGCACCATGTGCCTGACCGAACCGCACTGCGGTACCGACCTCGGCCTGCTCAAGACCAAGGCCGAGCCGAACGCCGATGGGAGCTATTCGATCACCGGCACCAAGATCTTCATCACCGCCGGCGAGCATGACCTGACCGGGAACATCGTGCACCTGGTGCTGGCCAAGCTGCCTGACGCTCCCCCGGGTGCCAAGGGCATCTCGCTGTTCGTCACCCCGAAGTTCAAGGTCGACCGCGACGGCAACGTCGGCGAGCGCAACGCACTGCGCTGCGGCTCGATCGAGCACAAGATGGGCATCAAGGGGTCGGTCACCTGCGTGATGAACTTCGATGGCGCGCAGGGCTACCTGGTCGGCCAGCCGCACAAGGGCCTGCAGGCGATGTTCACCATGATGAACACCGCGCGCCTGGGGGTCGGCCTGCAGGGCATCGGCCTGTCCGAGCGCGCCTACCAGAACGCGCTGAAGTACAGCCGTGAGCGCCTGCAGTCGCGCGCCCTGAGTGGTGCCAGATTCCCGGACAAGCCGGCCGACCCGATCCTGGTCCACCCGGATGTGCGCCGCATGCTGCTGACGGTGAAGTCGCTGGTCGAAGGCAGCCGCCTGCTGGCGCTGCACGCCGCCACCCTCATCGACGTTGCCCACCATGCCGAGGATGCGGCCGAGCGCGAGCGCGCCGACACCCTGGTGAGCTTCCTGACCCCGATCTCGAAGGCCTGCCAGACCGAATGGGGCATCGAGAACACCTACAACGCCCTGCAGTGCTTCGGTGGCCACGGCTACATCCGCGAACACGGCATGGAACAGCTGGCCCGCGATGCCCGAATCACCACGCTGTATGAAGGCACCACCGGCATCCAGGCGCTGGACCTGATCGGCCGCAAGACCGCGTCCAGCCAGGGCGCCGGCCTGAAGCTGATGCTGGCCGAGATCGAAGCCTTCGCCAAGGAACACGAGGGCAACGAAGCGCTGGCCGAGTTCATTGGCCCGCTGCGCGCCAAGGCCGCCGAATGGGGCAAGCTGACGATGGATGTGCTCCAGCGCGCGGCCGGCAATCCGGACGAACTGGGCGCGGCCAGCTACGACTACCTGTTCTATTCGGGTTACGTGGTGCTGGCCTACTGGTGGGCCCGCAGCGTCGCCGCCGCCGACGCCAGCGCACACGGCGCCGCCTTCGCCCAGGGCAAGCGCGAGACCGCGCGGTTCTACTTCGCCCGTGTGCTGCCGCGCACGCTCAGCCACGCCGCTGCGATCCAGTCCGGCGCCGCCCCGCTGATGGCGATGGACGACGAGCGCTTCGGCGCCTGAGCCGGGCTGCCGCCCGGCACCGGTAGTGCGGGCCGCTGGCCGGCAACCGCAACAGCCGGCTTCCTGCGGGATGGCGAGGTGGGTCCAATTGCGGGGGACGGCGCACGCCACCGGCCCCACCCCGCCTTCGACAGATTTCCGCTGCTGTTGGTAGGTGTCGACCTTGGTCAACACAGTAGATCCACGCCACGCGTGGATGAGGGGTCAGAGCCCTTTCCTGTGGAAAGGGATCCGACCCCGGCCCGGCAGCCCACCCCCGACCATCCCTCTGGAGAAGAGCCCCCTTTTGTTAAGGGGGCGCGCCGACAGGCGCGGGGATTAGGAGGAATGCGCGGACCTGAATGTTGACGATTTGTGTATCGCCTGTCGGCGATACACAAATCGTCAACATTCAGGTATAAGCTGTTCTCCCGATGGAGACAGACACTACACGCTTGGGTCTGATCGAAGCCGGAGCTCCGTTTTCTGCTCCGGGCGCCGAAGCATCGCCCAACGCCACGACGCTGCATCGCCCCGGTTCGGTCCGGCTGCTCTCGCTTGATGCCCACGGACGCGTACTGGACTGGATCACCTGGCAGGATGCGGCCTGCCTCTACGCCCGCGAGGCAGTGGCCTGGACGCTCGGCGATCCCTGCCTGCACATCCACGGTGGCACCAACCGCTTCAGCGGCCTGCAGAGCGGCATGGACCTGCACCCGATCATCGCCGCCCGCGGCCACGCCCGCTCCCGCGCGATCGACCCCACGCCGAACCTGACCAATCAGGCCCTGTTCGCCCGCGACGCCCATCTGTGCATGTACTGCGGCCAGCAGTTCACCCGCCCGACGCTTACCCGCGACCATGTCATGCCGCTGTCCAAAGGTGGCCTGGACTGCTGGGAAAACGTGGTCACCGCGTGCTTCCACTGCAATTCGCGCAAGAGCGACCGCACCCCGCAGCAGGCCGGCATGCCCCTGCTGGCAGTGCCCTACCGGCCCAGCTGGATCGAGCACCTGATCCTGTCCAACCGCAACATCCTGGCCGACCAGATGGCCTTCCTGAAGGCGCAGTTGCCCAAGCGCTCGAAACTCAGCACCTGAACGCCCGAAAATGCAACCCTCACCGTCCTGTCACGGACGGCGGCGTTTGCTTGCCCCACCCCCGTTTGAGGGCGAAAATGGGCGTTCAGAAAAAGTGCGAACATGATGATCGACTCTGCCCGCTATCCCCGCCTCGCGCGCATCCAGACACCGGATGACCTGCGCACGTTCGACGAATCCGAATTGAGGGCGGTCGCCGACGAACTGCGCGCCTACCTCATCGAATCGGTGGGCAAGAGCGGAGGTCACTTCGCCGCCGGCCTGGGCGTTATCGAGCTCACGGTGGCCCTGCACTATCTGTACCAGACCCCGGTCGACCAGCTGGTGTGGGACGTCGGCCATCAGACCTACCCGCACAAGATCCTGACCGGCCGCCGCGACGAGATCCATACTGTCAAGCAGAAGGACGGTGTCGCGCCGTTCCCGAAGCGCGAGGAAAGCGAGTACGACACCTTCGGCGTCGGCCACTCCTCCACCTCGATCTCGGCCGCGCTCGGCATGGCCATCGCCCGCCAGTCCGAAGGCGACGACCGCAAGGTTGTGGCAGTGATCGGTGACGGCGCGATGACTGCCGGCATGGCATTTGAGGCGCTGATGCACGCCGGTGGCATGGAGCCGGAGCCGAACCTGCTGGTGATCCTCAACGACAACAACATGTCGATCTCCGAGGCAGTGGGCGGCCTGACCAAGATGCTGGGCCGAGCGACCGGCAGCCGTACGCTCAACGCGCTGCGCGAAGGTGGCAAGAAGATCCTCGGTGACAAGAAGAACAACCCGGCGCGTTTCGTGAAGCGCTGGGAAGAACACTGGAAGGGCATGTTCGTGCCCTCCACGATGTTCGAGGAAATGGGCTTCCACTACACCGGCCCGATCGACGGCCACGACATGCCGGCCCTGTTGTCCACCCTGAAGACGCTGCGCGCCTCCAAGGGCCCGAAGCTGCTGCATGTGATGACCACCAAGGGCAAGGGCTACGAGCCGGCAGAAGGCGATCAGATCGGTTACCACGCCGTGGGCCCGTTCGATCCGGACAAGGGCCTGGTGGCCAAGGCCGGGGCCAAGAAGCCGACCTATACCGATGTATTCAGCGACTGGCTGTGCGATGCCGCCGCCGCCGAGCCGCGCCTCTACGGCATCACTCCGGCGATGCGCGAAGGCTCTGGCCTGGTGCGCTTCAGCAAGGAATACCCGCAGCGCTATTTCGACGTGGCGATCGCCGAGCAGCACGCGGTCACCCTCGCCGCCGGCATGGCCACCCAGGGTGGCAAGCCGGTGGTGGCGATCTACTCCACCTTCCTGCAGCGTGCGTACGACCAGCTGGTGCACGACGTGGCGATCCAGGATCTGGACGTGCTGTTTGCGATCGACCGCGCTGGCGTGGTCGGTCCGGACGGCGCGACCCACGCCGGCAACCTCGACCTCAGCTTCCTGCGCTGCGTGCCGAACATGGTGGTGATGGCACCCTCCAATGAAGCCGAGTGCCGGCAGATGCTCAGCACCGGCCTGCAGCACCCGGGTCCGGCGGCCGTGCGCTACCCGCGCGGTACGGGTACCGGCGTTGCGGCCGGCACCGACCTGTCGACCCTGCCGATCGGCAAGGGCGAGTTGCGCCTGCAGGGCAACCGCATCGCCCTGCTTGCCTTCGGCAGCACCGTGCCCGCCGCCGAGCAGGTCGGCCGCGAACTGGGCCTGAGCGTGGTCAACATGCGCTTCATCAAGCCACTGGATCGCGAGCTGGTGCTGACCATGGCCGCGCAGCACGAGGGCCTGGTCACGATCGAAGACAACGTCGTGGCCGGCGGTGCCGGTTCCGGTGTCGGTGAACTGCTCAATGCCGAAGGCGTGCTGCGTCCGATCCTGCACCTGGGCCTGCCCGACAGCTACCAGCACCACGCCAGCCGCGAGGACCTGCTGGCCGAAGCCGGTATCGATGCGGCCGGCATCCGCGCCGCCGTGCTCAAGCGTTGGCCACAGCTGGCCGCAGGCAGCCCACCGCTGAGCGCAGCGGGCTGAGGCCGATCAGGAATCCACGCATCACGGGAAGGTGCAGCCGAAGGCTCGCACCTTCCACGGTGGAAGCAGGTGGTTCCACGCCATGCGTGGATGGCCGGACCCCGCAGGCCCGCCCCGGCAGGCGCCCCACGCTCAACCGTAACTGACCGCTTCCACGAACGCCCCGCTGGCCTCCACGCGCACGGCGGCGCGCTGCCCGGTGTCGACGAAGTGCAGGCGGGCCAGGGTCTCGGCAAAGTCATAGGCTCGTGCGCCATCACGGAACTCGATTGGCTCCGGCCTATCCGGGTGCAGCACGCGCCACTGGCGCTGTTCGCATTGCAGGCGGATCAACATGCAGCTCACTCCTTGAGGCAGCGTATCGACGGCGGCGCGATGCTGATGCCGGCTACGGCAATCGACATCGGGAATCAGGGCACGCAAGGCGCCCTGATCACAGACGATACGGCGTTCAAAATGTGAGCTGTATCAGATTATTCTGATTTTCATGGGTTGAATCCGTAAAGCTCAGTTCACCTGAAACTGCGCCCTGCAGCCATCGCTCACCCAGATGCCGCGGCGATCCCAGCCCCAGCTCTGGCCTTCGATGCAGGCACTGCGCGAGTCCTGGCGGATCAGGCGCACGCCCCGGCGGATGCGGGCATCGCAGTACTCCTGCCGGTGGCCATTGGAATGGCAGGTAACCACATCGCCGCCACCCCATCCATTGCCGTTGCCCCAGCCGCCGCCATTGCCGCCCCAGCCGCCGCCGCGGCGGTACTCACCGACGAATTCGGCACGGCACCCCTGTGTGACCCAGACGCCGTTGCGCGACTGGCCCCAGGTCTCACCTTCCACACAGGGCGAACCGGACAACTGGCGGATCAGCCGCGCGCGGCCATCCAGGCGGCACTCGTTGCTGCGGTTCTTGACCGACTCGCAGCGCACGATGCCACTGCCATCGCGGCCGCCATAGCGGTCGTCGTCGTAGCCGTAGCCATAGCTCTGCGCCTGGGCGCCGCCGGCGGCCGCCAGCATCGGCAACAGGGTGCAGGCCAGGGTGCGCCAGGTGAGTGCCTTGCCCATCGAGATCTCCAGATGAATACGATGGCGCAAGCATCCGGGATTCACGGCCCGGCGCACAGAGGGAGGCGCGATGGCAGTTGTTCCTCCATTCAAACAACTCAACCGTGGCTGACTGCACTACGGGGGGCTGGCGTCACTCTCCAACGTAAAGCGCGTCTACCGTGTTGCCAAGCGCCTCGACCCGCACCGTGCTGCGCTGGCCGGTGCGGCGGTGATGCTCCAGGGCCAGCGCGGCGGCGGCATCAAAGGCGTCGGCGCCCCGGGCGTAACCGGTGGTGTCGCTCATCTGCGGATGCAGTACGGACCAGCGCTGGGCATTGCATTGGACGGTGATGACCATCGGGAGGCTCCTGCGGATGAAAGGGTGCAGTGGCAGGCAGCGGGCCGCTTGCCGTTACACCATCAGGCTAGCGACCGCCTCCGGGATGGCCTATCAGATTTGTACGAAAATGCCGCGCCTTCGCGTCGGATCTTGGCTTTCCTCACATCCCTGAGTCCGTTTAGCCCGTTCATTCCGTGATCCTTGTCACGGAGTCAGGCTGGCTTCACACTACCGTCATCAACAGGGGCCCCTTCCACATGCGCACCTTCTTCTCACAGCAACGCTGGACGTTGCTGAAGTTCTATTTCGTGGCCAGCTATCTGATCCTGATCGAAGAGTTGATCCGCGCCGCCGTGCATTGAGCGCTTGCTGTCGAGCTATTTGCGACAGAAAATGTCGCTTTAGGCGCGGAGCTCGCACATGAAGGTGCTTCTTCTGATCCCGGCCCTGCTGGCTCTGGCCGGCTGTGCCAGCCAGGACACGGCGACCGCGCGCGCTGATGCCGCTGAGGCGTCGCCAGCGACGCCGGTGGTGGGGGGCGACCGTGATGCGCACGGCTGTATCGGCTCTGCCGGGTATCAGTGGTGCGAACACAGCCAGCGCTGCGAGCGCCCCTGGGAGCTGGCGCAGGCGCAGGGCCTGGCCAACACGGCCGAGGCCATCGACGCGTACTGCGCCAAGCCCGCCAGCCCGGCGCGCAAGTGAGCACGCCCTGCCATGGCTGAGCTGACTCCCCTGCCCGATCTCGCCCGTGGCCGGTATCGCCACTTCAAGGGCGGCGACTACGAGGTGATCGACATCGTCCGCAGCAGCGAGACGTTGGAGCCGATGGTGCTCTATCGCGCACTCTATGGCGAAGGCGGCCTGTGGGTACGCCCCTACCCGATGTTCATCGAGCAGGTTCCGGGCGAACACGGCCCGCAGGCGCGCTTCGCTCGCATCGACGACTGATCCGGTGCGACCCGCAGTGAACCGGAGCCCACGATGAACCCCTATGTCTACTTGGCCGCCGCCATCGTGCTGGAAGTGATCGCCACGTCGCTGCTGAAGGCCTCGGACGGCATGAGCCGGCTGTGGCCGACAGTGGGCGCGCTGGTTGGCTATGGGCTGTGCTTCTACCTGCTGTCGGTCACCATGAAGTCGGTGCCGACCGGCATCGCCTATGCAATCTGGTCCGGCGTCGGCATCGTGCTGATCTCGCTGATCGGCTTGGTGGTGTTCAAGCAGCGGCTGGATGCACCGGCATTGATCGGGATCGGCCTGATCTGCGCCGGCGTACTGGTGATCAATCTGTTCTCGCGCAGCAGCGCGCACTGAAGACGCTGCTGCGCGAACGGCGATAGCTGACCTTCTTCAGCTGACCTTCTTCGCCACGCTCATGCCGATCAGGAACAGCACCACGGCGATGATGATGCCTGCCCAGAACAGGAACTTGGCAATGCCCACGGCGGCGCCAGCGATGCCGCCGAAGCCCAGCACGCCCGCGATGATGCCGATGATGGCGAAGATGATGGCCCACTTGATCATGTCGATCCTTTCCCAGCAGGGAATGCAAACGGTGCGATCAGGCTAGGCCTCCACCGATGCGGCGCTCGTGAACGGGCCGCGTGTGCGGCGTGAATCAACGCGGCCGGAAGCGCAACAACGCCACTGCGAAAGCCAGGAACACGCTTCCCACCAGCCGCTCGAACCAGCGCCGTGCGAATGGCTTGGCGAGCCAACGGCGCAGGCCGTGACCACCGGCCGCATACATCACGTACCAGAACAGTTCGCAGGCCGCGAAGGTCGCCACCAGCACGCTGTACTGCACGGCCTGGCTGCGCGACGGGTCGACGAACTGTGGCAGGAACGCTGCGGCGAACAGCAGTAGTTTGGGATTGCTCAGGCCGACCCACAGGCCGCCGCGGAACACCGTTCCTGCGCCATGTACCGGCGCCAGTGTGACCTCGTCAGCATCGGCCACCGCGGGTGCGGGCCGGCAACTGTCGCGCCAGGCCTTGATGCCGAGCCAGGCCAGGTAGGCCACACCGAGATAGCGCAGCACCTCGAACAGCATGGGCGAGGAATGCAGCAGCGCACTCAGGCCCGCTGCGGAAGCCGCCAGCACCAGCAGCATCGCCAGCAGGCAGCCGGCCATGGCCGGCACGCTGCCGCGAAATCCCAGCCCGACGCTGCGGCCAAGGATGTGCAGCATGTTGGGCCCAGGCGTCCCGCACAGCACGAAGACCGTGGCCAGGAACCACCACCAGGTATGCAGGGCCATGTCGGGCGTCCACTTCAGAACATCCAACCAGCATAGAGTGCGCCGGCCTGGCGCGGCACACACAGTGCAGCATGGATGCGGTGGTTACAGAGGCAGGCTCAGGCCGCGAGCGCGTCGCGCCGTACCAGTACCTGGTCGATCAGGCCCCATTCGCATGCCTGCTCGGCGCTCATGAACCGATCGCGGTCCAGGGTCTGTTCGACCTCCTCGAAACTGCGTCCGCAATGCCGCGCATACAGCTGGGTGATGCGCTGCTTGGTGCGCTGCATCTCCTCGGCGTGGATGAAGATGTCCGAAGCCTGGCCCTGCACCCCGCCCAGCGGCTGGTGCACATGCAGGCTGGCATTGGCCAGCGCCGCGCGGTGACCCGGCTCGCCGGCCATCAGCAGGAACGAACCCATCGACCGCGCGGTGCCCATGCACAGCGTATGCACCGGGGCCGAGATGTATTGCATCGTGTCGTACATCGCCAGGCCGCTGGAGATCACCCCACCCGGCGAGTTGATGTACAGATGGATCGGCTTCTCCGGATTTTCAGATTCAAGGAACAGCAGTTGCGCGCAGACCAGCGCCGATACGGTGTCATCGACTTCGCCGTTGAGAAAGATGATGCGCTCGCGCAGGAGCCGCGAGTAGATGTCATAGGAGCGCTCACCGCGCTCGCTGCGTTCCACCACCATCGGTACCAGCTGCATTCTGTCCCGCATGTGCCTGCTCCCTGTAGCGTTCGATCCAGGCGCCGGCTCACGCCGCGCGCATCACCGTGCGATGGTCATCGTTGGACGCCGGCGGTATCAGCGCGCGCCGGTCGGTGAGCCGATGCACGATGGTCAGCACCGTTCCCCCATCCTCATCAGCGCGCAGCCGGAAACACACCAGGCTGTGCAGATGTGGGGGCTGTGCATCGCGCAAGCGGAATCCGAGCTCCCGCCCCTCCTCGAACAGGCAGGGCTTTGGATCGGCAAGATCGGCGGCAGGCAACCAGCGCTCACGCAGTGCCGGATCGAACAGTGCGCGCCAGACCCGTTCCGGTGGCGCAGGCAACCGCTGCTCCATCACCAGCGCGGGAGCCGCTTCCTTCAGAACATCGTCCATCAGTCCATCTCCTCCAGCAGGTTCTGCAGTGCGGACATCCGCGCCGGCCAGTAGGCCCGGTAACGCTGCAGCCAGCGTCCGATGTGGGCCAGCCCGCGCGGATCGACTTCATAGTGGACGAAGCGCCCCTGGCGCTGCTCACGCACCAGCCCTGCATCGCGCAGCACTGCCAGGTGCTGGGACATCGCAGACTGGCTGATCGCAATGCCCTCGCGCAGCGCGCTGGCATGCCGCCCGCCATCGGCCAGCTTTTCGAAGATGTGGCGGCGGGTGGGGTCAGCCAGCGCCTTGAACAGGGCGTTCTCGATCATGATCAACACATTAGCAACTACTAATGTGTAGTGCAACTGCCACAGCCGCTGTGCTGCAATGACGGCTTCCTGGCATGGAGCAGTGCATGAAGACCCTTGGCCTGATCGGCGGCATGAGCTGGGAAAGCTCGGCGCAGTACTACCGGCTCATCAACGAGGCGGTGCGGAATCGCCTCGGTGGCGCGCATTCGGCGCAACTGCTGCTGTGGTCGGTGGATTTCGCCGACATCAAGCAGTTGCAGCACGACGGTCAGTGGGATGTGCTGGGCAACCACATGCTCGATGCCGCGCGGCGACTGCAGGCCGGTGGCGCCGAGCTGCTGGTGATCTGCACCAACACCATGCATATGCTGGCCGGCCGGATCGAAGCCGAATGCCCGCTGCCCCTGCTGCATATCGCCGACCCGACCGCCACGGCGATCCTGCAGGCAGGCATCCGCAAGGTGGGACTGCTCGGCACCGCCTTCACCATGGAGCAGGCGTTCTACCGCGACCGGCTGCAGGACCGCTTCGGGCTGCAGGTACTGGTTCCGGAGGCTGATGATCGCCGCTGCGTGCACGACATCATCTACCAGGAGCTGATCGCCGGCGTGGCCAGCGAGCACTCGCGGCAGGTGTACGCCGGCGTGATTGCGCGGCTGGTCGCGCGCGGCGCCGAAGCGATCATCCTCGGCTGTACCGAGATCATGCTGCTGGTGCGCCCCGAGGACAGTGCGGTGCCGTTGTTCGACACGACCACCCTGCACGCGCTTGCGGCGGTGGACGCTGCGCTGGCCCGACCGCGCGCAGCGTCAGCCTAGGCCCTGGACTTCCAGTGCGGTGATCAGCCAGTCGACCACAGCCTGCGAATCACACAGGAAGAAGATGGCATCGCCCGAACGCGCTTCGGTCAGCAGCCGATAGACGGTAATCGCCACCGCCGACTGGTTGGCGATGAACACCTCCGGGCTGCGCGGCCCTTCGCTGTGGCCGGCCACGGCGTGCAACGCCTTGCGCGCAGCCACGGTGGCGGGCGGGTCTGCGCTGCGGGTCAGTTCCGGCCCGCGCAGGCCCCACGCAATGAACACATGCTTGCCCTTGAACGTGGTGTCCAGGACACGCACCTGCCCGGCCTCTGCGCCAGCCGAGCGATGAATGACGGTACTGCTGATCAACGCAACCCCCTGTGGTCGTCGTGGTCCGCGCATCCTCCTCCGCAAGCCGGCTGCACGCCAGTGACGGCAGCCACAGGCTGCGCCGGCATGCGTGGGAGACATGTAAGAAGGTGTAAGCCGATGCGATCGGATGTGCCGCGATGATAAGGGATGTAAGGCCCTGCATGGGCCGGTGCGCACTACTAAATCCCCACTGAGCCAGCGCCGGAACGATCCGTTCCGACGGCCTCGGGCTGGTCCATTCTTGCGGCCCATTCCCCTGCCGAGGCTCTCCATGACCCATCGCCTGTTGCCGCCCATTGCCACCTCCGCCCTGGCCCTGCTGCTGGTGGCCACCACGGTGGCCGCCCAGGACTACGACAGCGATCACATTCCGCCGCTGCGTTGCGAGTCGCAGTTCAACAAGACCCAGCAGTGCCCGATCGAAGGCCGCATGCGCATGGCCAGGCAGCTGTCGGTCACCCGCTGCGTCGAGGACCAGAACTGGGGCCAGAGCCGCCGCATGCTCTGGGTCACCGAAGGCTGCCGTGCTGAGTTCGTGGCAGACGAACAGGGACGCGGCCGCTGGCCGGGGCACGGCCGGGATCGTGATCGGGATGACGACGGCGAGCGCCTGGTCTGCGAGTCCTACGAGCAGAAGGACAAGGAATGCCGCATCCGGGTGCGCCATGAAGTGCGCCTGGTCAAGCAGAAGTCGGTGACGCCGTGCGTCGAGGACCGCAACTGGGGCTGGGACCGCCGCGGGGTGTGGGTCAGCGACGGCTGCCGTGCCGAGTTCCGCGTGTATTGACTGCCGACCACACGCTGGCTTTGGCGGATACGCAGACACGGCCGACGTGATCGATGGACTGGGCGCATCCAGTCCAGGAGCCTGCGATGGCACCACCCGATCCTTCCTCGACGATGCTGCATATCCGCGAGGTGATGCCCGCCTCGGGTTTCATCGACAGCGGCATCGGGCATGGATTGGACGAAGGCGATCCGGAGCTGATCTACCGCTTTTCCGGCAGCTGATCGAGATACGTGGTCACCTTTGCGTCCAGCAGGTCCATCAACACCGGATCCATGCAGCGATAGTCGTCGGGGATGTCCAGGCAATGCAGGCGCTTGTGTTCCAGCAGGCGCGCGTATGCGGCCCGCAGGCGATGCTGGTGCTTGGCCTCCATCACGAAGATGACATCGGCCCAGCGGATATCCGCCGGGCCGATGGGGCGTCGTGCATGCGGGCTGGTGCCGGCCGACAGCGCGTTGAAGCCGGGCCGCCGTCGCCACATGGCTTCGGCGGTCGGGCTCCGCAGCTGGTTGCGGCTGCAGACGAACAGCAGGTTGATCATTCCTGTTCCTGCAGTTGCCGGGCGCTGAGGACCGGATAGGTGAAGCCCAGCTGGCGTGCACGCGCGAGCTTGGCATCGCGCGTATACAACAGCTTCCAGCTCTTCTCGGGCTTGTAGCGGTAGGCGGTCGTGGCGCGGTCGCCACCACGATTGCGGGCCTGGCTGCGACGCCAGGCACGGTTTCTTGCAGATTCCATGATGTGTTCTCGTGAGTACCGGGTTCAGCAGCCGCGGTAGTACGAGTGGCGCGCAGCATACACCGCACGCACAAAAAAGCCCACGCATCGCTGCGCGGGCTTCTTGATTCATCACAGTGGTCGGGACGGCCGGATTCGAACCGACGACCCTCTGCCCCCCAGGCATCGTTCCAGATAGGCCCATCCCGTTGATCTGTAAGGGTTTCAGGCCTTCGCAGGGCATCCCAAAAGTGCAAATTGCGCCCCAATCCGATCAATCACTTACGAGCCGATAGGGTGCATATGGCGGCTCTACCCGACGCCATCCGAACGGCGGCGATGCGATCCCCCCATCAGCCAATCCCCTTCCCTGTCCCGCCAATCGAGGATCTTCTCCGGGTGCTCCCCGCCGCGCCCCGTATCTAGCGCCCCACGGCCAGCATCCCCTTCCTCGGCGAGCGTACATGCAGCGGATCGCGACGAGCCTAGGCAGGTGTCACGAACTGCTGCCCGTCGGCGTCCTTGCTTCGGGTGGGGCGGTTCCGGCCCCACAGATACCCGAAAAGGACCCATTAAAATGAATCGAGCGAACTGGTTCGTAGTCTCTCCCGAGGGCGCCAAAGCCGTGGGGCAACTGCATCACTTTGTGACCGCGAACACATCTCTGCCGCCGAAACTGGTGCATCTGGTGTTTTTGCGTGTGTCGCAGCTAAACGGCTGCGCCCACTGCATCGACATTCATACCCGTGATCTGCTTAAGGAAGGCATGCCGTTCGACACAATCGCTCTCCTACCTGTTTGGCACGAGGCCGCCTATCTATTCTCCGAACAAGAGCGCGCCGCACTGGCATGGGCAGAGGAAGTGACGCTCGTGAGCGAAACCCATGCATCTGATGAGGCGTACGAAAAAGTAGCCGCAGTATTCGGCGAGAAAGACCTGGTCGACCTCACGCTCACCATTGCGGCCATGAACGCGATCAACCGGATGGGCGTGAGCTTCAGATTGAAGCCCCGCGCCAAGCCCGCTGCGGAGAAGTAGCGTACGGCACGCCGGAGATCGTCCTGGCTTTGTCCGGGCCGAGGCGCTCGTAAAAACCATCGGTGGCCTACTCACCGCAAGGAACGGGCGGAGCAAGCCCCGCCCACATAGTGCCTTAACCCTGGACTTCCGCCCGGAAGGCAATCTCAATCAGCTGCTCGGGGAAGGCCAACGCCGAGACCCCGATCAGGTTGCTGGCCACCTGCGGCACCGGCTGGCCATACACGGCCGGCCGGACTTTGCTACTGGCCGCGAAAGCGGCCGGAACGTCGATGACGAACAGCGTTTCCTCGACCACGTCCGCGATCGACCCACCCAGCTCTGCCAGCAGCACCTGCGCGTTCTCGTAGGTGCGCCTCATCTGGGCTTCCATGGTATCGAAGTTGGCGGGCTTGCCGTCGGCCCCCAGCTCCGCCGGCGCAACCAGCTCGCCCTGCGGCGTGTGCGAGAGCTGGCCGGACACGAAGATCGTGTTGTTGACGCGGACGGCCTGTACGTACCCGTAGGCCGATTCCCACGGCACTCCGAAGCTGGCGGTCTTTCGATTGGTAGCGTTCATCATTGCTCTCTCTGGTGAAAGGGCAAGTGTGGCAAGCATTTTGAGTCGACCGCCTCCCCTGAACGGGGGATCAGATTCGAGCGCGGGACAGCTGCTCTCTACCTGCCTTGACCCATGCCTTCATCGGATCCCTCGCCCTGGGCTTGGTCTCCTTCGGCGGTCGGCGCGGTTCCAGCGCTTCCTTGATCCGCGCCAGTTCCAACCGCCCGGCCTCGGCCAGGCGCCGGGCCTGTTGCTGCTGCTCGCGCGTCGGCGGCAGGCCTAGCAGCGGCGGCTCGGGCTGGATCGGAGTGCTGTCGGTCAGCCGGGCGACCGCCTGGCGCAGGGGAAGATCGGGATACAGCCTGGCCGCGCACCAGCGCTCGGCGTACCGCTTCGCCTGCCGGACGTTGGCCGCGCGCACTTCCTTCACCTGCCACATCTTCTGGCCTTCCATCCATAGCCGGACCCCGGAACCGCCGTCGGGCGTGACGCTGGCCGTCTCCCGGCCGTTGTACCAAAGCGCCCAGCGCTCGCCGGTCTGGACCCAGCCAGAGGGGATTGGGGCGGTGCGGAAGCCGTGGGAAGAACGCATGGCCGGAAGGATACGGCTGGTGACGGTGAAGTTTGCCGACGTGCGCGACGGCCACCTGTGGGTAGTGCCGTCGAAAACCGAGGGCTCGACGAACGTTCGACTACAGATCGCCGTGGCCGGGCCGCTGCTCGACCTGCTGGCCAGGTGCCGCGATGACGTGGTTTCGCCGTTCGTGATCCACCGCCTGCCGGAAAAGGCCAGGCCCAGCGACAAGCGCGCGAAGGACCGAGCGCACCACACGCAGGTGCTGCCCGAGCAGCTGTCGCGTGCGTTCGCAAAGGCACGCGATGCTGCCGGCGTGGGTGGCGAAGCACCGCCAACATTCCATGAGATCCGCAGCCTGGGCGGTGCGCTGCTGCGCGATGCGGGCTGGACCACGGAACAGATTCAAGCGCTGATGGGACACGGCAACGCGTCGATGACTGAGCATTACCTGGGTGGCCATGAAGCGCCGTGGCAGCCGGTCACCACGGGTATCGCGCTACCTCGATAGGGTGGCGATAGGGTGGTAATAGGGTGCACAACGAAAAAGGGCCTGCACCGCATGGCGCAAGCCCTTGTTCTATCGCTGCTTTTGGTCGGGACGGCCGGATTCGAACCGACGACCCTCTGCCCCCCAGGCAGATGCGCTACCAGGCTGCGCTACGCCCCGACTGATGCTGCGATGTGCCCGCCAGTGCGGCGGGCCGTGAAGTATAGCGGATTACGATGGAAATTGGATCAGCGGCGCAGCAACTGCAGCACTTCTTCCAGCTCCATGCGCACCTGCTTGATGATCTGGTTGCTCAGCGCCGATTCCTCGCGGGCATCGGGACCATCCAGGCGCAGGCGTGCACCACCGATGGTGTAGCCCTGTTCGTACAGCAGGCTGCGGATCTGCCGCACCATCAGCACGTCATGGCGCTGGTAGTAGCGGCGGTTGCCTCGGCGCTTGGCCGGCTCAAGGCTGGGAAACTCGGTTTCCCAGTAGCGCAGGACGTGCGGCTTGACGTCGCACAGCTCGCTGACCTCACCGATGGTGAAGTAGCGCTTGGCCGGGATCGGCGGTAGTTCGCGATTACTGCCCGGATCCAGCATAAGCTTCCACCCTCTCCTTGAGCTTCTGGCCCGGACGGAAGGTGACCACCGTACGGGCGGAAATCGGAATTTCCTCGCCGGTCTTCGGGTTGCGACCCGGGCGCTGGTTCTTGCGCCGCAGATCGAAATTACCGAAGCCCGACAGCTTCACCTGACGTCCCTGTTCCAATGCTTCACGCAGCACATCGAAAAACGCGTCGACGAATTCCTTGGCTTCCCGCTTGTTCAGACCGACTTCGTCGAACAGCTTTTCCGCCATCTCCGCCTTGGTCAATGCCATTGCCTGCTACCCCCGAGTGCCGCCCGCTCAGCCGCGGATCCGGGCGTGGTGTTCACGCTCGATGGCAGTGACCGCCTCGGCCACCACCGCATCCACGTCGCGGTCCGTCAGAGTGCGCGACTTGTCCTGCAAAATCAAGCCCATAGCGAGACTCTTGAATCCCGGCTCGACGCCCTGGCCGACGTAACGGTCGAACAGGTTCAGGTCGCGCAGCAGCGGGCCGGCGGCCTGGCGCACGGTCGCCGCCAGATCGGCCCAGGCCACCTGTTCAGGCACCAGGAACGCCAGGTCGCGACGCACCGCCGGGAAGCGCGACAGCTCGCCGGCACGTGGCAGGCGACGGGCGGTCAGCGGTTCCAGATCCAGCTCGAAGGCGTAGACATCGGCCTCGATATCCATCGCCTTGGCCAGACGCGGGTGGATCTGGCCGATCCAGCCGATCACCACGCCATCGCGGTACACCTCGGCCGACCGCGCCGGGTGGCCGTAGGCACGGGCCGACGGGCGGAACTCCAGTACCGCACCACTGGCAGCCGCCAGCGATTCCAGGTCGCCCTTCAGGTCATGGAAGTCGACCTTGCGAGTCGGCAGGCCCCACTGCACCGCCTGCGCGTCACCGCAGACAGCTGCCGCCACGCGCGGCGTTTCCAGCGGTGCCGGCTGGCCATCTCCGGCCTGCTGGGCGAACACGCGGCCGAGCTCGAACAGGCGCACGCGGCCGAGCTGGCGGGCGGCGTTGCGGCCCAGTGTGGCGACCAGGCCCGGCAGCAGCGACGGACGCATTACCGCCAGTTCGGCCGACAGTGGATTGGCCAGTGGCACCAGGCCGTCGCGCAGCTGCCACTGGGCCAGCAGCGCATCGTCGACGAAGGCGAAATTGACGGTTTCCTGCTGGTCACGGGCGATCAGCTGGCGGCGCACGCTCAGCGCGTCCAGCTGGGTCTCGCTCGGCATCGCCACGCGGGCGGCACCGCCCGGCAGCGTGGTCGGGATCTGCTCGTAACCGTGGATGCGGGCCAGCTCTTCGATCAGGTCTTCTTCAATGGCGATGTCGAAGCGGCGGCTCGGCGCGACCACCTGCCAGCCGTCGGCAGCAGCAACCACGTCCATGCCCAGCGCGCGCAGGATGCGCTCGACTTCCGCATCGTCGATGGTGATGCCGAGCACGCGGGTGATGCGGGCGCGGCGCAGCACGATGGTTGCCGGCTGCGGCAGATCGGCTTCACGCACGGCCTCGGTAACCGGCGCCGGGGTGCCGCCCGCCAGGTCCAGCACCAGGCGAGTGGCGTACTCGATCGCGATGCGCGGCAGCGCCGGATCGACGCCGCGCTCGAAGCGGTGGCCGGCATCGGTGTGCAGGCCCAGCTTGCGGCCACGGCCCATGATCGCAGCCGGCGCGAAGTGCGCGGCTTCCAGGAACACGGCGGTGGTTGCGTCGGTGACACGGGTGTCGAAGCCGCCCATCAGGCCAGCCAGGCCGATCGCACGATCGGCGTCGGTGACCACCAGGAAGCTGTCGTCCAGCGCGGCATCGCGGCCGTCCAGCAGCTTCAGCGTCTCGCCCGCGCGCGAACGGCGCACGGCAATGCTGCCCTGCAGGGTGCCGAGGTCGTAGGCATGCATCGGCTGGCCCAGCTCCAGCATCACATACTGGGTGATGTCGACCAGCAGCGAGACCGGACGCACGCCACTGCGGCGCAGGCGCTCGGCCATCCACAACGGAGTCTTGGCGGCGGCGTTGACGCCCTCGATGACACGGCCCAGGTAACGCGGCGCTTCGGCGCCGGCGTCGAGCTGGATGCTCAGCTCACGGCTGCCGACTGCCGGAATGGCCTCGGCAGCGAAGTCCAGCACTTCGCTGCGGGTGGCGGCGGCGACGTCATAGGCGATGCCGCGCAGGCTGAAGCAGTCGGCGCGGTTCGGGGTCAGCTTGATCTCGATGCTGGCGTCCGGCAGGCCCAGGTAGTCGACCAGGGCGTGGCCGACCGGCGCGTCATCGGGCAGCTCCAGCAGGCCGGAGGCATCGTTGTCCAGGCCCAGCTCCTTGGCCGAGCACAGCATGCCGTTGGACTCGACGCCGCGCAGCTTGGCCGGCTTGATCTTCAGCTCGCCGATCTGCGCACCCACCATGGCCAGCGGCGCGACCAGGCCCGGGCGCGCGTTCGGTGCGCCGCAGACGATCTGCAGCAGTTCGCCCTGCCCGGCATCGACCCTGCACACCTGCAGGCGATCAGCTTCGGGATGGCGCACGGCCTCGACGATGCGCGCCACGACCACGTGATCGAGGCCTTCGCCCAGCGCGGTCACTTCTTCCACTTCCAGGCCGATGGCGGTCAGCACTGCACTCAGTTCATCGCGCGAGGCGCCGGTCGGGACATGGCTGCGCAGCCAGTTTTCGGAGAATTTCATGGTGTCACCCTGGTGGGCCCGGCGCATGCGCCTGGGCCTGCGAATTTAGGAGCAGCCGAGCATGGCTCGGCTCTACATGGTTGCGGCTTACGCGAACTGTTTCAGGAATCGCACGTCGTTCTCGAAGAACGCGCGCAGATCGTTGACGCCGTAACGAAGCATCGCGAAACGCTCCACGCCCATGCCGAACGCGAAGCCGGTGTAGCGCTCCGGATCGATGCCGACGTTGCGCAGCACGTTCGGATGGACCATGCCGCAGCCCAGCACTTCCAGCCAGCGGGTGCTGCCGTCGGGCTGCTGCCAGGCAATGTCCACTTCCGCGCCCGGCTCCACGAACGGGAAATAGCTGGGGCGGAAGCGCATCTCGAAGTCGCGCTCGAAGAACGCGCGCACGAACTCGGCCAGCGTGCCCTTCAGGTCGGCGAAGGTCGAATGCTCGTCCACCAGCAGGCCTTCCACCTGGTGGAACATCGGCGAATGGGTCTGGTCGCTGTCGCTGCGGTACACCTTGCCGGCGGCGATCATGCGCAGTGGCGGCGCGTGGTCGCCCATGTAGCGCACCTGCACGCCGGAGGTGTGCGTGCGCAGCAGGCGGCCGTCGCCGAAGTAGAAGGTGTCGTGCATGGCGCGCGCCGGATGGTGCGGCGGGAAGTTCAGCGCCTCGAAATTGTGCCAGTCGTCCTCGATCTCCGGCCCTTCCGACAGCTCGTAGCCCAGCCGGCCGAAGATGCCGGTGATGCGCTCCAGGGTGCGGGTGATCGGGTGCAGGCCGGCACGGTCGCCGTTGCGGCCCGGCAGGGTGATGTCGATGGCTTCGGCGGCCAGGCGCGCATCCAGCGCCGCGTCCTCCAGCAGCGCCTTGCGCTCGCCCAGCGCGCGGGTCAGCGCGTCGCGGGCCTGGTTGATCGCTTCACCAGCGGCCTTGCGCTCGTCCGCCGGCAGGGCGCCGAGCTGCTTGAGCTGCGAGGTGATGCTGCCACTCTTGCCAAGCAGGGCCACGCGCAGCTGTTCCAGCACGTCGGGACTCTGTGCGGCGGCCACATCGGCCAGCGCCTGGGTGGTGAGGGATTGGATGTCGCTCATGGGGGGCCGGAACTCCAGTCGATCTGCCATCGCGATGCGCGAAGGGCCGACCCCTGTCGCCACCGCCGTCCCCGCGCTGCCGCCATGGCCTCGCCGGAACCCAAAAAAGAATGGGGAAGGACTTGCGCCCTTCCCCATGCATTGCCTTGACCTGACACCGTTCCGAGTGAACGGTTACGGCATCGGGAAGGACTTATGCCGCCAGCGCGCCCTTGGCCTTTTCGGCCAGCGCAGCAAAACCGGCTGCGTCGTGCACGGCGATGTCAGCCAGGACCTTGCGATCCAGGGTGATGCCAGCCTTCAGCAGGCCGTTCATGAAGCGGCTGTAGCTCAGGCCGTTGATGCGGGCAGCCGCATTGATACGGGTGATCCACAGCGAACGGAAGTTGCGCTTCTTCTGCTTACGGCCGATGTAGGCGTACTGCTGTGCCTTGATGACCGCCTGCTTGGCGACGCGGAAGACCTTGCGACGGGCGTTGTAATAGCCCTTGGCGAGATCCAGAATCTTCTTGTGGCGGCGACGCGCCTGTACGCCACGCTTAACTCGTGCCATTTTTCAGTTCCTCAGAGGTAAGGGAGCATGCGGTCCAGACGGCCTGCGTCTTCTGCACGGACATGGCCCGTCTGACGCAGATTACGCTTACGCTTGGTCGCTTTCTTCGTGAGGATGTGGCTACGGTTGGCGTGGCCGCACTTGTACTTGCCCGAGGCGGTCTTGCGGAAACGCTTGGCCGCTGCCCGGTTGGTCTTGATCTTGGGCATTGCAATGTCCTTGATGGGATATGACCCTGGTTTCTGACTGATCTGGCGGCGGCCTGGGCCGCTCTTTCCGTCCTGCCATGATCGGCGTACGACCCGTCCTGGGTGGGTCGAGCCGGGCATGATACAGGCAAAACCGCCCTGCCACCAGCCCCTGCAGCCCTTTCGCCGGCACTTCACCGGCATCCTGCAAAAGCAAAGGGACGCCAGCGGCGTCCCTTTATCCTGAACCATTCAGCCAGGCGCCCCGGAAGGCGGCCCGTCCGGCCTCAGGTCTTCTTCTTCGGCGCGATCATCATGACCATCTGGCGCCCTTCCAGGCGCGGACGGGATTCAATGACGATGTCCTCGCCCAGATCGGCCTCGATCCGGTTGGCCATTTCACGACCCAGTTCCTGGTGGCTCATTTCACGGCCACGGAAGCGGATGTTGACCTTGATCTTGTCGCCTTCTTCAAGGAACCCGCGCATCTTGCGCAGCTTGATCTGGTAGTCGCCCTCGTCCGTGACCGGACGGAACTTCACTTCCTTGATCTCGACCTGCTTGGTCTTCTTCTTGGCCTCGCTGGCCTTCTTCTGCGCTTCGAACTTGAACTTGCCGAAGTCCATGATCTTGCAGACCGGCGGATCGGCCTGCGGCTGGATCTCGACCAGGTCCAGGCCTTCATCTTCGGCCATGGACAGCGCTTCGTCGCGCGACAACACGCCGATCATTTCTCCGTCACTGCCGATCACGCGGACGCGCGGCACACGGATTTCCTGATTCTTGCGGTTCTGTTTGTTGTCAGGGGTGCTGATATTACGTTCTCCCAAGGGTATCGAACCGGTCCGGGTGCCTGTGCGCCCGGACCGGACCTTTGCTTACGCGCCCTCGGCCTGGAGCCGCTCGATGAAGGCCTGCAGGCTCATGCTGCCCAGGTCTTCGCCAGAACGCGTACGCACCGCCACAGCCCCATTCTCCTTCTCGCGGTCACCGATGACCAGCAGGTAGGGCACGCGCTGCAACGTATGCTCGCGGATTTTATAGCCGATCTTCTCGTTACGCAAATCCGAGCTGACGCGGAAGCCTTGCTCCGCAAGGGTTTTGGTCACGCCCGAGACGTAGTCGGCCTGGGCGTCGGTGATGTTGGCCACCACCACCTGGGTCGGTGCCAGCCAGGCCGGGAACTGGCCGGCATGGTGCTCGATCAGGATGCCCAGGAAGCGCTCCATCGAGCCGACGATGGCGCGGTGCAGCATGACCGGGTGCTTCTTCTGGCTGTTCTCGTCCACGTACTCGGCGCCCAGGCGGCCCGGCATCATGAAGTCGACCTGCATGGTGCCCAGCTGCCAGGTACGGCCGATCGCGTCCTTCAGGTGGTACTCGATCTTCGGGCCGTAGAAGGCACCCTCGCCCGGCAGCTCCTGCCATTCCACGCCACAGGCGGTCAGCGCCGAGCGCAGCGCGCCTTCGGCCTTGTCCCAGGTGGCGTCGTCACCCAGGCGCGACTCCGGACGCAGCGCGATCTTGATCTGGATCTCGTCGAAGCCGAAGTGCCGGTAAACCGCCAGCGCCTGCTGGTGGAAGGCCGTCACTTCCGACTCGATCTGGTTTTCCGTGCAGAACACGTGGCCGTCGTCCTGGGTGAAACCACGCACGCGCAGGATGCCGTGCAGCGCGCCGGACGGCTCGTTGCGGTGGCAGGAACCGAACTCACCGTAGCGGATCGGCAGGTCGCGGTAGCTGTGCAGGCCCTGGTTGAACACCTGGATGTGGCCCGGGCAGTTCATCGGCTTGACCGCGTACGTGCGCTTCTCCGATTCGGTGAAGAACATGTTGTCCTGGTAGTTGTCCCAGTGGCCGGACTTCTTCCACAGGCTCACGTCCAGGATCTGCGGGCAGCGCACTTCGCCGTAGCCGCTGCTGCGGTAGACCTTGCGCATGTACTGCTCGACCACCTGCCACAGTGCCCAGCCCTTCGGGTGCCAGAACACCAGGCCCGGGGCTTCTTCCTGCAGGTGGAACAGGTCCTGCTGCTTGCCGATGCGGCGGTGGTCGCGCATCTCGGCTTCCTCGATGCGCTTGATGTACGCCTCCAGCTGCTTCTTGTCAGCCCAGGCGGTGCCGTAGATGCGCTGCAGCTGCTCGTTCTGCGCGTCGCCGCGCCAGTAGGCGCCGGAGATGCGGGTCAGCTTGAAGGCCTTCAGGAAGCGCGTGTTCGGCACGTGCGGGCCCCGGCACATGTCCACGTATTCCTGGTGGTAGTACATGCCCATCGCCTGGATGTCGTCGGACATGTCTTCGATCAGGCGCAGCTTGTAGTCCTCGCCACGGGCCTTGAAGATCTCGATCACCTCGGCGCGCGGCGTCATCTTCTTGATGACGTCGTAGTCCTGGGCGATCAGTTCACCCATGCGCTTCTCGATCGCGGCCATGTCGTCCGGCGTGAACGGGCGCTCGGAATAGATGTCGTAGTAGAAGCCCTCGGCAATCACCGGGCCGATCACCATCTTCACGTCCGGGTACAGCTGCTTGACGGCGTGGCCGACCAGGTGGGCGCAGGAGTGGCGGATGATCTCCACGCCCTCCTCGTCCTTGGCGGTGATGATGCGCAGGCTGGCATCGTGGTCGATGACGTCGCTGGCATCGACCAGCACGCCATCGACGGAACCGGCGATGGTGGCCTTGGCCAGGCCGGCACCGATCGACTGGGCGACGTCCATGACGCTGACGGGATTTTCGAACTCGCGGCGGCTGCCGTCGGGAAGGGTAATGTTGATCATCGCAGTGGCTTCGTGCGGGGCCCGCGGGGCGGGCTGGAAAGCGTTCCCGGGCCGCGGCCCGGGCAATAAAAAAGCGCCGCGAGGGCGCCTGGAACACAGGGCCTTCGGGGGCAGGTCAACAGTGGGCGGTGGTAGTGCTCATGTCGCACGCTCGGCCGGCGCTGGGCGCGGGCCACCTTGTTCCAGTCAGGAGTCTGCGACGATCTTAAACCAGCGCACCGGAAAGCCCAAGGGCTGCCGTGCGGTCCGCTGAATGGCCGGCGCTGGCGGCGTGAAAACGCAATGATTACCATGTCCGCGCAGCCCGCCCCGTGCCAGCCTGCCCGCTTCCCCCAGGACCTCGTGATGCGCCACCCGCTCCGACCGGCTCCCGCCGGCCCCGCCCGTGCCCCGCGTTCGCCGGCCCACTGCCGCGGCGCCCGCCCGCAATGATCACCGTCGGCCTTTCCACCCTGGGCTTCTGCAGCCTGGGCATGCTGGCAGCGATGTTTTCGGCACTGGCCTTCTATGCCGCCTCGCCGCACTGCCGTTGGCCCCGCCTGCGCCGTGCCGGTCGTCTCGGCCGCCAGATCGGCCTGGTCGCCGCCGCTGCTGCCCTGTGGTTGTGGATGGCCGAACTCGGCTTCGCTGCCGGCCTGGTGGCGATGCTGTGCACCTGGATGCTCGCTGCGATGCTGTTGCCGGCGCTGGCCGCCTGGCATCGCCCGGGCACGGAGTCACCCTGATGTGGCCGCGCGCCTTCGCCGGCATCATCGCTGGCTTCCTGCTTGCGGCCGCCGCTACCGGCCTGCTGGCCTGGCTGCCGCCCGGCCCGTGGCAGCGCGCACTGGTGCCGACCCTGATCGCCTTCATCCCGTTATGGATGCTGGCCGCCCTGTGGGCGTTCAGCTTCCGCAGCGCACTGCGCGCCTGGCTGGTTCTGGGTGGCAGCGCCGCGGCCGGCTTCGCCGTGCTCGGGCTGCTGCGCCTGACCGGCGCGGTGCAATGAGAGCTCCCCCATGAAGTTCAGTTCGCAGACGCTGCGCACGTTCACCACCCTGCACACCTGGGTCGGCCTGGTCGCCGGCTTCGGCCTTTTCGTGGCCTTCTATGCGGGTGCGCTGACCCTGTTCCATCACGACTTGCCGCTGTGGCAGACCCCGGGCGCAGCCACCGCCTTGCCGGCGGGCCTGGACGATGCGCAGTACCTGCTGGAAGACGTACTGGCGACACACCCGGAGGCCCGCCGCCACGTTGGCATGACCTTCCCCGGCACCGAACACCCGCAGCCCCTGGCGTACTGGCAGGCCGATGACGGCAGCTGGCGTTACGCCTGGCCGGGCCAGATCGCCGGCAGCCCCTCGCCGCCGCAGACCGGACTGGCAGAACTGGTCAACGAACTGCACTACAGCCTCGGCCTGCCGGTGGCCGGCATCTATGTGATGGGCATCGTCAGCCTGCTGTATGGCATGGCGCTGCTGAGCGGCCTGGTGATCCACCTGCCGAGGCTGTTCGGCGACCTGTTCGCGCTGCGCCCGGGCCGCAACCTGAAGCAGCTGTGGCAGGACGCGCACAACGTGATCGGCGTGCTCAGCCTGCCTTTCCACCTGATGTTCGCAGTCACGGGCGCCCTGCTGTGCCTGGTGTTCGTGCAGATGGCCCTGCTCAATCCGCTGATCTACGACGGCAAGGCGCTGCAAGCGGTACCGACCGCGATGGACACTGCGCCGGTGCGCGATGCCAGCGGGATTCCGGCGCCACCGGGCAGCCTGCGCGTGCTGCATGCGCGCGCACTTGAAGTGGCCCGCGCGCAGGGCGTGGCCAACTTTGAACCGGCTTACCTGAAGCTGGCCAATGGCGGTGATGCCAACGCCACGATCGAGATCACCGGCGAGGCCAGTGGCACCCTCGGCCCGCTTGGTGCCGTGGCATTGGACGTCGCCACCGGCAACCTGCTCGCGTCGCAGCTGCCGGGCCAGCGCGACGCCAACCACGCCACGCTCAGCGCCGCCTACGCGCTGCACTTCGGTGAGTTCGGCAACGGCGTGGTGGTCTGGCTGTACTTCCTGCTCGGCCTCGGCGGTGCGTTCCTGTTCTACTCCGGCAACCTGCTGTGGATCGAGTCGCGGCGCAGGCGTCGCCAGCCACAACAGCCACGTGCCGGTGTGAACATGGCGCGGGCCACGGTCGGCGTGTGCATCGGCCTGTGCGTGGCGATCTCGGTCGCGTTCGTCACCGCACTGGTGCTGGAGCGGCTGGCACCGTCGGCGCTCGACCACGGCATCCGCTGGGCCTGCTTCGGCAGCTGGGCAGCCTGTGCGCTGTGGGCTGCACTGCGCCGCCCCGCACAGGCCGCGCGCGAACTGCTGTGGGCCGCAGCGATCAGCACTGCACTGGTGCCGGTCCTGCACGGTGCACTCAATGGTGACTGGCTGTGGCGCGCCGCCGCGCGTGGCCAGTGGCCGCTGTTCTGGATCGATGCCATCGCGCTGGCCATGGCCTTCGGCTTCGCCCGCCTGGCCGTCGCCAGCCAGCGCCGCGCCCGCAACGGCGATCCGAACAGCGTCTGGGCGAACTGAAGCGTCGCCGGACATGGCCCGGCGCTACCAAAGCAGGTGCGCTTCGTCCAGGTAACGGCTGACTTCGATGAGGTTGCCATCCGGGTCGCGGAAGTACACCGATTCGATCGGACCCAGAGCGCCGGTGCGGGCCACCGGTCCCTCCTCCACCGCGACGGCCTGCGCCTGCAGGTGCGCCAGCACATCGGCCGTGGCGGTACGCGTGACCAGGCACAGGTCGGCACTGCCCGGCGTGGGCTGCAGCGCGTGCGGCTGCAGCGGGGCACTGGCCGGATGCAGATTGATTTTCTGCTGACCGAACTGCAGCGCGGTACGGCCCGCGCCGAAGCGCACGACGTTCATGCCGAGCACGCGCTGGTAAAAATCACAGCTGCGTTCGATGTCGGCCACAGTGAGGACCAGATGGTCCAGGCGTTCGAGATGGATCATGCCCGCAGCGTAACGCTGCGGGTATGGACATGCTGTGCGGGGTCGGGCCGATGGCGTTGCGGCATTGCGCCGGGCATCGCCTGATGCAGCTCAATCGCCGACGCGCGCCTTCTGCCAGGGACCCAGCATGGCGTTGAGCAGGCTGGCCTGCTCGTCGTCGCCGGTCAGCTCCCACATGAACACTCCGGCCAGGCCCTGCTCGCGGGCGAACTGCGCACGCAGGCCGATCGAACGCGGGTCCTCATAGCTGATGAGGATCTTCTGCCCGGCGTTGTACAGCCACGGGCTCTGCGCCTGCGGCTGCCAGTGCCTGGTCCAACCCGGCTGGTCGAGATAGCGCGCCTTGATCACCCGCCAGTCGCCGGCATCGGCCGGTGCACTGTAGGGCTGATACAGGCCGTCCGGTGCATCGCCGGTGACCTTGAAGCCGCGCCCGTAGAACGGCACGCCCAGCACCAGCTTGTCGGCCGGCACGCCATGTTCACGGTAGTACTGCACGGCGCCGGCCACGTTGTTCCAGCGGCGCAGCTCCGGCGCCAGCGGATCGGCCGGCACTTCATGCAAGGGCGCATTGAAGGTCGACACCGACGAAAAGCCGGTGCCCATGTCGTAGCTCATCAGGTTGATGAAATCGAACACCCTGGCCAGCGCCGGCAGGTCGTAGCTCGCCGCTGGATCATAGGGACCGTCGGTCTGCAGGCGGCCGGCGGCCAACGCGGCGGTCAGCAGCATCGGCTGGCCCACCTTGCGACCGCGTGCATCGAGTGCCTGGCGGAAGGACTGCGCAAGCCGGGTCAGGTTGGCGCGATCCTGCGGGCGATGCGCCAGCTCCTTCGGTCCGCCACTGACCGGGAATTCCCAGTCGATGTCCACGCCATCGAAGCTGCCGGCGTGGCGCTCGAAGAACAGCGCCATGCACGAATCGACCAGGCGCTTGCGGCTGGTTTCGGTCAGCGCTGCATCGGAGAATCCACCCGCGCCCCAGCCACCGATCGAAATCAGCGTGCGCAGGTGCGGATGCGCCTTCTTGAGTTCGGCCAGTGCGGCGAAATTCTTCGGCGCTTCCGCACCGACCGTGCAGCGGCCGTCCTCGATGGTGGAGAACGCGTAGAACAGGTGGGTCAGGCGCTCGGCCGGAATGCTCGACACCGGATAGCGCTCGGCCGATCCGCCAGGGTAGTAGGCGCCGAAGATCGGCGGCTGTGCGGGCGCTGCGTGCGCGGCAATGGGCAAGGCACCGGCAATCAGCACGGCAAGGACGGCCACGGTCTGGCGGAACATGGGATCTCCCGGTTCAAAGGCGCCGCCACGTTAGCAAACGGAAGGACCCATGGGACGGATGTCGCGGCATGTCGCCCCGTGACAGGCACACCGCATCCCGTGACGACAGCGGGGCAGACACGCGATTGCCGTCATGCACTGCAGCAGGACACGCACCGACGCCGCCGCCCCATGCATCGGCTAAGGTAGCCGCAGACCTTCAATCGCGCATGGACATGAGCATCGACTACGACAGTATCGACGGCGGCGACCTGCTTGGCGACGAAACCCTCGACGACCGCGAGGCACTGGAGGCGCGCGCCTACGCCGCCTTCCGCGAAGGCGACCTGCAGCAGGCGGTGGCGCTGTTCGGCGAGCTGATCGCACTCGCTGCCGAAGTCCCGTACCTGCATTACATGCGCGGATTGGCACACAAGTACCTGCGCGACTGGGCCTCCTCACTGCAGGACAACCTGCAATCAGAACAGCTGCGCGGCGAATTCGATGAAGCCACCGCGTGGAATGCCGGTATCGCCGCCACCGGCGTCGGTGACTGGGCCGAAGCACGCCGCCAATGGTCCCGCTGTGGCATCACCCTGCCCGAGGGCGAAGGCCCGATCGAGGGCAACTTCGGCGTAGCCTGCGTGCGCTTGGCACCGTGGTCCGACGCCGAAGTGGTGTTTATGAGCCGCATTGATCCGGTGCGTGCACGCATCGACAACGTACCGCTGCCTGAAAGCGGCTTCCGCTTCGGCGACATCGTGCTGCACGACGGGGCCTCGACCGGCCAACGTGCCTATGACGAGCGCCAGGTGCCGGTGTTCAATGCCATGCAGCGCCTGCAGCCTTCGGACATGGCGACCTTCACCGTGTTCGTGCAGTGCGACTCGGCCGATGACATCGCTGCCCTGGAGGCCATCACGCTGCCCGGCATCGGCATGGTCGAGGACTGGACGGCCACCGTGCGCCGGCTGTGCCGCCGCTGCAGCTACGGCACGCCTCACCATCATGGCGATGAGGCACCACGTGAAGACCAATGGAGACGCGAACGTGACCTCGGCGTGGCCGCACAGGGCCGGGCCGCGGTGGAAAAGCTCATGGCGATGTGGGTTGCTGCAGCCCCCGGCCGCGTGCTGGAGGCCATCGAACAGCGCGAGCACCCGCTGAGTGACCCCGAGCCGGGCCAGGTGTGGTGGCTGGGAGAGGAGGAAGAAGGCGCGCAGGTGTAGGGACCAACGATCCTCGCCCACAGGATTCCAGGCAAAGAGAAAGCGGGCCGAAGCCCGCTTTCTCATTTGCGAAAGCGTGAGGACCAACGGTCCTCACCCACCGCACGATCAGCAGTACCGATTATTCGGCGCTGGCGCCTTCGCCTTCTTCGACGGCCTTCATCGACAGGCGGATACGGCCCTGCTTGTCGACTTCCAGCACCTTGACCTTGACCACATCGCCTTCCTTCAGCTTGTCGCCGACCTTCTCGACGCGCTCGCTGGAGATCTGCGACACGTGGACCAGGCCGTCCTTGCCCGGCAGGATGGTGACGAACGCACCGAAGTCCATGATCTTGGCGACCTTGCCTTCGTAGATGCGGCCCGGCTCGACGTCCGAGGTGATCTGCTCGATGCGGGCCTTGGCAGCCTGGGCAGCGATGGCGTTGACCGACGCGATGACGATGGTGCCGTCGTCCTGGATGTCGATCTGGGTGCCGGTTTCCTTGGTGATGGCCTGGATGGTCGAGCCACCCTTGCCAATCACTTCGCGGATCTTGTCCGGGTGGATCTTGATGGTCAGCAGGCGCGGCGCGTAGTCCGACAGCTCCTCACGCGGAGCGGTCAGGCCGTGGGCCATTTCACCCAGGATGTGCAGACGGCCAGCCTTGGCCTGCTGCAGGGCCTGCTTCATGATCTCTTCGGTGATGCCTTCGATCTTGATGTCCATCTGCAGGGCGGAGATGCCCTCAGCGGTACCGGCCACCTTGAAGTCCATGTCGCCCAGGTGATCTTCGTCACCCAGGATGTCGGACAGGACCACGAAACGGTCGCCTTCCTTGACCAGGCCCATGGCAATACCGGCCACCGGTGCCTTCACCGGCACGCCGGCGTCCATCAGGGCCAGCGACGAGCCGCAGACCGACGCCATCGACGAAGAACCGTTCGACTCGGTGATTTCCGAGACGACGCGGATGGTGTACGGGAAGGCTTCCAGCGACGGCATGACAGCCAGCACGCCGCGCTTGGCCAGACGACCGTGGCCGATTTCGCGGCGCTTCGGGCCCATCATGCGGCCGCACTCGCCCACCGAGAACGGAGGGAAGTTATAGTGGAACAGGAAGTTTTCCTTGTACTCACCGGCAACGGCATCGATGACCTGGCCATCACGGGCAGTGCCCAGGGTGATGGTCACGATGGCCTGGGTTTCGCCGCGGGTGAACAGCGAGGAACCGTGGGTACGCGGCAGCACGCCAGTCTTCACGGCGATCGGGCGGACGGTGTCCAGCGCACGGCCGTCGATACGGACCTTGGTGTCCAGCACCGAGTCACGCATGGTGCGGTATTCCAGCTCGCCGAATTCCTTCGACAGCTCGGCCGGGTTCCAGCCTTCGGCGGCCACGCGGCCCGCCAGGGCTTCGAACACGTCCTTCTTGATCGCCGAGATGGCGTCACGGCGCTGCAGCTTGTCGCGCACCTGGAAGGCTTCGCCCAGGCGCGGGCCGATGGCTTCCTTCAGCGCGGAGATCAGCGCGTCGTTCTTGGCCGGGGCTTCCCAGGTCGACGGCTTGGTGCCGGCTTCGACGGTCAGCTCGTTGATCGCGTTGATGACCTTCTGCATTTCGCGGTGACCGAAAGTCACGGCGCCCAGCATCACGTCTTCGGACAGCAGCGCGGCTTCGGATTCGACCATCAGCACGGCGTTGGAGGTACCGGCAACGACCAGTTCCAGCTGCGAGTCAGCCAGTTCGCTGACGGTCGGGTTCAGGATGTACTCGCCGTTCTTGTAGCCGACCTTGGCAGCGCCGATCGGGCCCATGAACGGGGTGCCGGCCAGGGCCAGGGCAGCCGAGGCGCCGATCAGGGCCGGGATGTCGCCGTCCACGTCCGGGTTCAGCGACATGACCGTGGCGATGATCTGCACTTCGTTCTTGTAGTCTTCCGGGAACAGCGGACGGATCGGACGGTCGATCAGACGCGAGATCAGCGTTTCCTTCTCGGTCGCACGGCCTTCACGCTTGAAGAAACCACCCGGGATGCGGCCGCCGGCGTAGAACTTTTCCTGATAATCGACGGTCAGCGGGAAGAAGTCCTGGCCTTCGCGCGCGCTCTTGGCGGCGACGGCGGTGACCAGCAGTACGGTGTCGTCCATCTTGACGATGACCGCGCCGCTGGCCTGGCGGGCGACTTCGCCGGTCTCAAGCGTGACGGTGTGCTTGCCGTACTGGAAGGTTTTGGTGATTTTTGCCACGGAGGGTGTCCTTGGGGATGCTGTCTGCGAATTTGGACCGTCGGCGACCCTTGCCGCCAGCGGGTGGCCGGATCGTTCCGGCCTGAATCGGGGATTGCGGTGCTACAAAACAAAACCGCGGCGCATCGCTGCGCCGCGGGGGATTCGTTGCTTAGCGACGCAGGCCAAGCTTTTCGATCAGGGCCTTGTAACGCTCGACGTCCTTCTTCTTCAGGTAGTCGAGCAGGCTGCGACGGCGGTTGACCATCTGCAGCAGGCCGCGGCGGCTGTGGTGATCCTTCTTGTGGGTCTTGAAGTGGCCAGTCAGCAGTTCGATGCGGGCGGTCAGCAGGGCAACCTGGACTTCCGGGGAGCCGGTGTCAGCGGCGCTGCGCTTGTTGTCTTCAATGACCTTCTGGGTGTCGATCGACATTTCTTTTTTCTCTGTGATGCGTGGCCGGCAGGAACGCGCTTCGCGCACCGCCAGGCTCGCCGTGGACTACGAGGATGAAACCTGCGCGAGGCAGGTTGCCGGAAAACGGCCGCGAAATTGTAACGGCCAGGGGCTTCCGGGACAAGGACCGGGGCTGAACCACCCTGCCCCGGTCAGAGGTTGAAACGGCGCTGCGGGGCCAGCAGGCCACTGTCGTCGACCTGGCCCAGGCCCTGGACAGCATCGTCCGGACCGAACACGGCCACCAGGCCATGCGGCCAGGACGCGTCACGCTGGCGCTGGCCGACGCAGAAGCGGCGGGTCTGCCCGGCATCGAGGTCGACCCGCGGGTATCCAGCCAGGCCGGCTGCCAGCGGCAGCAGCAGCGCGTCCATGCCCGCCTCGTCGCCGGCCTCGGCCATCGCCCGCAACTGGTCCAGGGTGACCATCGCCGGCGCGCGGAACGGTTCGACCCACAGCCGGCGCAGCGCGCTGATGTGGGCGCCACAGCCCAGGCGTTCGCCGAGATCGCGGGCCAGGCTGCGGATATAGGTGCCGGAGCCACAGGTCACGCGCAGGTGCAGGCGCCCGGGCAGCTGTTCGAGCACCTCGATCGCGTGCACCTGGACCTCGCGCTCCGGAGCCTCGATGGCCTCGCCGCGGCGGGCCTTCACATACAGCGGTTCCCCGCCCTGCTTCAGCGCCGAATAGATCGGAGCCCGCTGACGGATGTTCCCCGTCAATGGCGCCAGCGCAGCCTGCAGGGCCTCGGCGCTGATCGCCGGCACCGGGCGCTGCACCAGCACCTGGCCCTCGGCATCATCGGTATCCGTGGTCTGGCCGAGGACGATCTCGGCATCGTACGCCTTGGCCGAACCCAGCAGCAGGCCGGCGATCTTGGTGGCCTCGCCGAAGCATAGTGGCAGCAGGCCGGTGGCCAACGGGTCGAGGCTGCCGGTGTGGCCACCCTTCTCGGCACGGAACAGGCGGCGCGCCACTTGCAGGGCGGCGTTGGAGCTCATGCCGGTCGACTTGTCGAGCAGCAGGATGCCATCCAGGCGGCGGAACTGAATTCGGGTCATGGCAGGAATGTGTAGGGCCGAGCCATGCTCGGCTGCCGCAGCGCGGTCTGCGTCAGACGTCGCACAGCCGGAATGCAACGACGCCGGGCATGCCCGGCGTCGCGCGGTTATTCGTCGTCGCTCCCGCGACGCTTCTCCGCGGCCAGCGTATCGGGCAGGTCGCGCAGGATGTTGTCGATGTGCTCACCACGGTCGACCGAGTCGTCGTAGTGGAAATGCAGCTCCGGCACGTGGCGCAGCTTCATCGCGCGGGCCAGGTCCATGCGCAGGCGGTAGCCCAGCTCCTTCAGGCCGGCCACGGCTTCAGCCGAGCGTTCCGGCATCAGGGCGGTGACGAACACCTTGGCATGGGCCATGTCGCGGGTGATTTCCACGTCGGACACGCTCACCGAGGGCAACCCGTGCTCGCGCACGGCGTTGTGCACCAGGGTGCCGAGTTCACGGCGCAGCTGGGCGGAGACACGGTCGGTTCGATGGAAAGTCTTGGGCACGAGCAGCTCTTGGTTCAGTTGTCGCCCGACCAACGGTCGGGCGCTACCTTTGATTCGATTGTCGCCCGACCAACGGTCGGGCGCTACAGGTACATGGTAGGGCCCGACCGTTGGTCGGGCCACCTTGCAGCATTACAGGGTGCGCGGCACTTCGATACGCTCGAAGCACTCGATCTGGTCGCCCGGCTTGACGTCGTTGTAGGCCTTCACCGCGATACCGCATTCGGTACCGTTGCGGACTTCCTCGACGTTCTCCTTGAAGCGACGCAGCGATTCCAGCTCGCCCTCGAAGATCACCACGCTGTCGCGCAGCACGCGGATCGGCTTGTTGCGCTTGACCACGCCCTCGATGACCATCGAGCCGGCAACGGCGCCCAGCTTGGAGCTGCGGAAGACGTCGCGGACCTCGGCGATACCGATGATCTCTTCGCGGATCTCCACGCCCAGCAGACCGGATGCCACCTGCTTCACCTGATCGATCACGTCATAGATGATCGAGAAGTAACGCAGGTCAACGCCGTTGGATTCAATGATGCGACGGGCCGAAGCATCCGCACGCACGTTGAAGCCGATGACGGTGGCCTTCGAAGCAGCCGCCGAGTTGGCATCCGATTCGGTGATGCCGCCGACGCCGGAGTGGATCACGTTGATGCGGATGTCTTCGTTGGACAGCGCGACCAGTGCCTGGCTCAGGGCCTGCACCGAACCCTGCACGTCGGCCTTGATGACCAAGTTGAGGACCTGCTGGCCCTCGCCCTTGCCCAGGGTCGCCATGATGTCTTCCATGCGGCTGCCAGCGGTGGCGACCAGGCGCGATTCACGGCGCTTGGTCTCACGCTGCTGGGCAACATCCTTGGCCAGGCGCTCGTCCTCGACCACCACGAAGTCGTCTCCGGCTTCCGGCACACCGGACAGGCCCAGGACCTGCACCGGGATCGACGGGCCGGCGAACTCCGGCTGCTTGCCGGTTTCGTCGAACAGCGCACGCACGCGGCCGTACTGGATACCGCACACCAGGTAGTCGCCCTTCTTCAGGCGGCCCTGCTGCACCAGCACCGTAGCGACCGGGCCGCGGCCCTTGTCCAGCGACGATTCGATCACCACGCCCGAGGCGCGGCCTTCGTCGACGGCCTTCAGTTCCAGCAGTTCGGCCTGCACCGACACCGCGTCCAGCAGGTCGTCGATGCCCAGGCCGGTCTTGGCCGAGATCTCCACCATCTGGATGTCACCACCGAACTCTTCGGCCACGACCTGCTCGGAGAGCAGCTCGTTCTTGACCCGCATCGGGTCGGCGCCGGACTTGTCGATCTTGTTGATCGCCACGATCAGCGGCACACCCGCCGAACGGGCGTGCTGGATCGCTTCCTTGGTCTGCGGCATGACGCCGTCGTCGGCAGCAACCACCAGCACCACGATGTCGGTCAGCTTGGCACCGCGGGCACGCATCGAGGTGAACGCGGCGTGGCCCGGGGTATCCAGGAAGCTGATGACGCCCTTGGGCGTCTCGACGTGGTAGGCGCCGATATGCTGGGTGATGCCGCCGGCTTCGCCGTGGGCAACCTTGGTGCGGCGGATGTAGTCCAGCAGCGAGGTCTTGCCGTGGTCCACGTGACCCATGATGGTGACCACCGGCGGGCGCTGTACGGCTTCGCCCTGGTTTTCACCGGTCGAAGCCAGCAGCGCGTCTTCGGCATCGTTGTCGTTGGCACGGATCGCCTTGTGGCCGAGTTCTTCGGTCACCAGCGCAGCGGTGTCGTGGTCGATGGACTGGGTGATGGTCGCCATCACGCCCATCTTGAACAGCGCCTTCACCACCTCGCCGCCCTTCAGCGCGAGCTTCTGCGCCAGGTCGGCCACGGTGATGGTCTCGCCGATCGCGACTTCACGCACGACCGGTGCGGTCGGGCGTTCGAACGCGTGCGGACCGGCATTGTTGCCACCACGCGACATGTCGCGACGGCCACCGGACTGGTTGCGGCCACCCGGACGTCCACGCGAACTGCTGTTGTTGCTGTTGCCACGACGCGCACGGTCGGCGGCCGACAGGTGCATCTGGCCGGCGAAGCGGTCGCCCGGGCCACGCTCGTTGCGCGGCGCGCTGCGGTTGTTGCGCTCGTCGTTGCGCGGCGGCGGAGCACCACGCGGCGCAGCCGGGGCGGCGGCCGGGGCGCGCGGCGGGCGCGGCGCGGTTTCGTCGATCGGAGCACGCTTGGGCTTGCTGGCGGCCAGTGCCTCGGCCGCCTTGGCCGCAGCCGCAGCTTCCTCGGCGGCCTTCTTCTCGGCCTCGGCGCGTTCCTTGGCGGCGGCCTCTTCCTCACGGGCACGGACGATGGCCTCGTCGCGCAGACGATCCTTCTCGGCCAGGGCCTGCTGTTCGGCGAGGTTGCGCGCACGCGACTCTTCCAGCTTGCGCAGGATGTCGGCGCGCTCTTCGTCCGGCGTCATGGCGCGAGCACCATCCTTGACGTAGGTACGCTTCTGGCGCACCTCGACATTCACGGTCGTCTTGCTGCGACCGGAATTGACCGTCACTTCCTGCTGCTTCCGGCGGTTGAGCGTGATCTTCTTTGCAGACTGATCGGTCTCTTCCGGGGCCTGCTCGGGCTTGCCGTGCGAACGACGAAGGAAGCCCAGGAGCTTTACCTTCTCGGAGCTGGTCACGACCTGGTCGGGACCGCTGAACTTCATGCCGGCACCGGCCAGCTGTTCCAGCAGTTTTTCGACCGGCGTGTTGACCAGTTCGGCAAGCTTGCGGATGGTGGTTTGCTGCGACATTCGGATCCTATGATCTTGTGGGCGCCCCCCCGCATCTGGAGGTGGCGCGGATTCTACGCCCTGAGCGGCTCAGGGCCCTGTTCATTGCCGGCTCATTCGCCGCGTTCCAGTCGGGCGATCTCCTCGGCACGGGCGGCCAGGATCAGCGCAGCGGCGCGCGCCTGATCCAGTCCTTCGATGCCGAAGTCCATGACCTCGTCGGCGGCCAGGTCGGACAGGTCCTCGCTGGTACGCACGCCGTGGCCGGCCAGCGCATATGCGGTGGCTTCGTCCATGCCCTTCAGGGACAGCAGGTCCTGCGCCGGCTGGCCGTCTTCAAGGCCTTCCTCGACTGCCAGGGCCTCATTGAGCAGCGCATCGCGGGCACGAGCGCGCAGCTCTTCGACGATGTCCTCGTCGAAACCTTCCACGGCCAGCAGTTCGCCGACCGGGACATATGCGATTTCCTCGACGGTGCCGAAGCCTTCGCTGACCAGGATGCCGGCGATTTCCTCGTCCACTTCCAGTTTGTCCATGAACAGCTGGCGGGCGGCAGCCTGCTCGGCCTCCGACTTGGCAGTGACCTGGTCCTGGGTCATCACGTTGAGCTGCCAGCCGGTCAGGCGGCTGGCCAGGCGCACGTTCTGGCCGCCCTTGCCGATCGCCTGGGCCAGGCGGTCTTCGGCAACGGCCAGGTCCATCGAGTGCTTGTCCTCATCGACGATGATCGACTGCACTTCGGCCGGCGCCATCGCGTTGATGACGAAGTTGGCCGGGTTGTCGTTCCACAGCACGATGTCCACGCGCTCGCCATTGAGCTCGTTGGACACGGCCTGCACGCGCGAACCGCGCATGCCGATGCAGGCACCGATCGGGTCGGTGCGCTGGTCGTGGGCCAGCACGGCGATCTTGGCGCGGTCGCCCGGATCGCGGGCGCAGGCCTTGATTTCCACCAGGCCCTGGCCGACTTCCGGCACTTCCAGCTTGAACAGCTCGATCATGAACTCCGGCGCGGCGCGGCTGATGAACAGCTGCGGGCCACGCGGCTCCGAGCGCACTTCGGCCAGGTAGCCGCGCACGCGGTCGCCGGCACGCAGCACGTCGCGCGGAATGCCCTTGTCCTTCGGAATGAAGCCTTCGGCATTGCCACCGAGGTCGACGTAGATGTTGCCGCGCTCGGCGCGCTTGACCACACCGGTGATCAGCTCACCCACGCGATCCTTCCATGCATCCACGACCTGCTGGCGCTCGGCTTCGCGCACGCGCTGGACGATGACCTGCTTGGCGGCCTGGGCAGCGATGCGGCCGAAGTCCGGGTTCTCGATCTGCTCTTCGATGTAGTCGCCGACCTCGACGCCTTCGGCCTCGTCGACCGCGTCCATCAGGCGGATCTGGCGATCCGGCGATTCCATCACCACATCATCGGCCACCACTTCCCAGCGGCGGAAGGTTTCGTAGCTGCCATCCTTGTGGTCGATGACCACGCGGGTCAGCACTTCCTCCTCGGGATAGCGCTTCTTCGCTGCCGAGGCCAGGGCGGCCTCGATGGCATCGAAGATCACTTCACGCGGCACGCCCTTCTCGTTGGCGACTGCGTCGACTACCAGCAACAGTTCCTTGCTCATTGGCTCACTCCGCGCGCGGCTTCTTTGCCGCCGGCTCGTTGGAAGAAGAATTCGTGTTCGGCTTCGGACGCTTCGGCGCCGGACCGGTCGGCTTGCTCGGGGCCAGCCCCAGCGCCACCCAGTCGGGCATGATCCGTGCCTTGTCGATGTTGTCGGCCGACACGACCACTTCAGCCTTGTCGACGATGAAGGTGATGGTGCCCGCGGCCTCGTCGATCGCTTCGATGCGGCCCTGCAGGCGACGACGGTTGTCCTGCGGCAACTTCAGCGTGACCTTGGCCGATTCACCCTGGTGGCGGCCGAACTGCTCCAGGTTGAACAGCGGGCGGTCCACGCCCGGCGAGGACACTTCCAGCGTGTAGTTGCCGCTGATCGGGTCTTCGACGTCCAGCTGCGCCGAGACTTCGCGGCTGACCCGCTCGCAGTCGTCGACATTGATGATGCGCTCGGGCTGTTCAGCCAGCGGCACGTCGATGTAAAGGCGCAGGGTCGCACCGCCGGGGGCCGGCAGATACTCAACGCCCAGCAGCTCCAGGCCCAGCGACACAACGGTCGGGGCGAGCAGATTCGCGATGTCGGTTGCCTTGTCGCTCACAGCCTGCCTTGATCTCTATGGTTGGGTGCCGGCCTTGGCCGGCGTGGAAACATGACGCCCCGGAAACGACAAAGGGCCCGTTGGGCCCCTTTTCCGGAAAGACTCCGGTGACTGGATTCCGGTTGCAACCTGCATTGCCTGCCGGTTGCGGCCCTCCTTCCGGGTCCGGACTCCCGCTGGGAGGCCGCCTTCAGGGGTACTGCTAGGCCGCTGATGATAGCGGCTGCACCGCGCTGGTGCAAGGTGCGGACCCGGGGTCAGACCCCTTTTCCACGGGAAAAGGGATCTGACCCCGATCACGCAGAAACGACGCAGACCCCAAAGAAAAACGCCCTCGAAGCAGCACTTCGAAGGCGATCTCTTTACTTGGTAGCGGGGGCAGGATTTGAACCTGCGACCTTCGGGTTATGAGCCCGACGAGCTGCCAGACTGCTCCACCCCGCATCAGAAGCGGAATTATGAGCGGTTGCTCCAAAAACTGCAAGCCTCCCCTCATTCATCAAATCGGTTGGCGCCGATCCGAAGTTGGTAGCGGGGGCAGGATTTGAACCTGCGACCTTCGGGTTATGAGCCCGACGAGCTGCCAGACTGCTCCACCCCGCACCGGAAGTGTTTGAACTGCTGCCCTGCTCTTTCGAGGGGGGGCTACCGCAACGATGTTCTGGCTGAACCGCTGCAGTGACAACTCAGGCTGCGCATATTACACGAATCGCGCAGCTTTGTGTCAACTTTTATGCAAGATGCGCAAATGCCTGCTGGCACCAGACCATGATCGGGTTCCAGGCCAGGCCCAAGGCCAGCAGCGCCAGGGCATTGACACCCAGCACCACACCCAGCACGCGGTCGTTGTTGCGCGGCATGGCCTCGCCCACCGGCTCATCGAAGTACATGACCTTGATGACGCGCAGGTAGTAGAAGCAGCCGACCACGGCGCACAGCACGCCCAGGATGGCCAGCCACAGCAGGCCGCCGTTGACGGCCGCGCCCAGCACCGCCAGCTTGGTCCAGAAGCCCAGGAACGGCGGGATGCCGGCCAGCGACGCCATGATGCACAGCACCAGGCCGGCCATCCACGGGTTGCGGGCATTGAGGCCCTTGAAGTCCTCGATGTTCTCGGCTTCAAAGCCGGCACGCGACAGCGCGATGATCGCGCCGAAGGCGGCGGTCGACATGATGGCGTAGGCCAGTGCGTAGAACAGCGCAGCGGCATAGCCCTGTGCGCCACCACCGGCGATGCCCATCAGCAGGAAGCCGATGTGCGAGACGGTGGAGAACGCCAGCATGCGCTTGAGATTGCTCTGCGCGATGGCCATCAGGTTGCCGATGACCAGCGAGACTGCGGCCAGGCCGGCGATCAGCAGCTGCAGTTCGGTCGACAGCGGACCCACGCCCATTTCCAGCAGGCGGTAGGCCATGCCGAAGGCGGCCAGCTTCGGCGCCGAGCTGATGAACAGTGCGATCGGTGCCGGGGCACCCTGGTACACGTCCGGCAGCCACATGTGGAACGGTGCGGCACCCAGCTTGAAGGCGACGCCGGCGATCATGAACACCGCACCGGTGATCAGCAGCACGCGCTCTTCCGAGTGCGGGATGGCGTCACGGATGACGTCCAGGTGCAGGCTGCCGGTAGCGCCGTAGATCAGCGACATGCCGTACAGCAGCAGGCCAGAGGCCAGCGAGCCGAGCACGATGTACTTCATCGCCGCTTCCGAGGCCAGGCCGTTTTCGCGGTTGCTGGCGACCAGGGCGTAGGAGCACAGCGCCAGCAGTTCCAGGCCCAGGTAGACCATCAGCAGGCTGCCGGCCGACACCAGGATCATCATGCCGGCGGTGCCGAACAGGATCAGCACCGGGATCTCGCCCTGGAACAGGTTGCGGTCACGCAGGTAACGCCAGCCGTAGACCAGGGTCAGGCCGCTGAGCAGCACGATCCCGGTCTTCATCACGTCCGCGGCGGTATCGCGCACGAACATGCCATGGAAGACCTCGCCCTGCCCGCCCACGCCGGTGACCAGCATGAACAGCACCACGGCCAGCGCAGCGAGCGAGAACAGGTGGGTGACGATCTTGTTCCGGTTGCTGACGAACAGGTCGAGGATCATCAGGGCGAAGGCGCTGCCGATCAGCACCAGCTCGGGAGCGAGCGGTGGCAGGTCAGCGGCGGTCAATGGCAGCAGCGGCGAGGTGGTCATCATCAAATCCTGGAATTACAGCAGCTTGCTGGATGCGATCTGCATCGCCAGCTTCGCGATCGAGGGCTCCATCAGGTCGGTCAGCGGCTTGGGATAGATGCCCAGGGCCAGCACGCCGATGGCGAACACGCCCAGCACCAGCCATTCGCGGCCGTTGATGTCCTTCAGTTCGGCAACATGGCTGTTGGCCACTTCACCGAAGAAGATGCGCTTGTACAGCCACAGGGTGTAGGCGGCGCCGATGATCAGGGTGGTGGCCGCGCCCAGCGCGATCCACGGATTGCGCTGGAAGGCCGACAGGATGACCATGAACTCGCCAACGAAACCGCTGGTACCGGGCAGGCCCGCGTTGGCCATGAAGAACAGCATGGCGAAGGTGGCGAACCACGGCATCACGTTGACCACGCCGCCGTAATCGGCGATGCGGCGGCTGTGCATGCGGTCGTACAGCACGCCGACACAGGAGAACATCGCGCCGGAGACGAAGCCGTGCGAGATCATCTGCACCATGGCGCCCTGCAGGCCCAGGCGGGCGGCATCGGCGTTGCCGGCTTCACGGACCAGCCACAGGGCAATGAAGGTGCCCAGGGTGACGAAGCCCATGTGCGCGATCGACGAATAGGCGATCAGCTTCTTCATGTCGTCCTGCACCAGGGCGACCAGGCCAACGTAGATCACTGCGATCAACGACAGCGCAATCACCAGCCAGGCCCATTCCTGCGACGCGTCCGGGACGATCGGCAGGTTGAAGCGCAGGAAGCCATAGCCACCGATCTTCAGGGCGATGGCGGCCAGGATCACCGAACCGGCGGTCGGCGCTTCCACGTGGGCGTCCGGCAGCCAGGTATGGACCGGGAACATCGGCACCTTGACCGCGAAGGCGATCAGGAACGCGAAGAAGATCCAGGTCTGTTCCTTGGCCGACAGTGGCAGTGCATACAGGTCGGCCAGCTGGAAGCTGCCGCCCTTCATGTACAGGTAGATCAGTGCCACCAGCATCAGCACCGAGCCGAGGAAGGTGTACAGGAAGAACTTCAGCGCAGCGTAGATGCGACGCGGGCCGCCCCAGACACCGATGATCAGGAACATCGGGATCAGCATCGCCTCGAAGAACACGTAGAACAGCATCGCGTCCGTCGCCGCGAAGATACCGACCGTGACGCCTTCCAGGATCAGGAAGGCCGCCACGTACTGGTTCACGCGCTTGTCGATGGCGCTCCAGGCGCCGATCAGGGCAAGCACGCTGACCAGGGTAGTCAGCAGGATCAGCGCCACGGCAATGCCGTCCACGCCCAGGTTGTAGCCGATCTTGTACGCCGGGATCCAGGCATGGGTCTCGACGAACTGCAGACCGTCGATGCCCGCGTTGTAGCCGCTCAGCAGCGAGAGGCTCGCCACGAACGTCAGCACCGCTACGCCCAGCGACGCCCAGCGGGCGGTCTGCGCATCACGGATCGCAAGGATCAGGGCGCCACCGATGATCGGCAGCCAGATGAGGACACTGAGTAGAGGCCAGTTCGACACGTCTTCTTATTCCGTACAGGTCATCAACGCAGGTAATGCATCAGCACGCCCAGCAGGGCAATCAGGCCGATGATCATCGCGAAGGCGTAGTGATAGAGGAAACCGGATTGGGTACGACGCAGCACGCCGGCTGCAACGTCCACAACACGTGCCGAGAGATTGACCACGCCGTCGACGATGTTGCTGTCGATCCAGCGCGAGACCTTGCCCAGCTTGACGCTGCCACCGGCAAAGCCATCGATCCACAGCTTGTCGAAGCCGTACTTGTTTTCCAGCACCGACACCAGCGGAGCGAAGGTCTTGCGCGCCTTGCCCGACAGGTCCGGCTTCCACAGGTAGAACAGTGCGGCCAGCAGGAAGCCCGCAACGGTCAGCATGAACGCCGGAGCCATCATGCCGTGCAGCGCGAAGGCGACCGGGCCGTGGAACTCCTCACCCAGGAAGCCGATGGTGTTCTTGGCCGGATCGTAGAAGTCGACGATTCCGGTGAAGAACGTATGCGCCTGGCCCTTGATGGCATCGTGGGCATGATGGCCGGCCCAGTCGGTGCCGTACAGCATCGGACCGATGCTGAAGAAACCGATGGCGATCGACGGGATGGCCAGCAGGATCAGCGGCAAGGTCACCACCCACGGGGTTTCGTGCGGCTCATGCGGACCGTGGCCATGGCCGTGGTCATCGTGATGCGCATCGCCGTGGTGGGCGTCGGCGGCGTGGTGAGCGTCATGGCCGTGACCATGATCGTCATGATGCACGTCGCGGAAACGCTCCTTGCCGTGGAAGGTCAGGAACAGCAGGCGGAAGCTGTAGAAGCTGGTGACGATCACGCCACCCAGCACTGCCCAGTAGCCGTAGGTGGCCACCCAGTTGTCGGACAGGTGCGCGTGCAGCTCGGCCGCCTCGATGATGGTGTCCTTCGAGTAGAAGCCCGAGAAGAACGGCGTACCCACCAGTGCCAGCGTACCGATCCACATGGTGATGAAGGTGATCGGCATGTACTTGCGCAGGCCACCCATCTTGCGCATGTCCTGCTCGTGGTGCATGGCAATGATGACCGAGCCGGCACCCAGGAACAGCAGCGCCTTGAAGAAGGCGTGGGTCATCAGGTGGAACACGGCTGCCGAGTAGGCCGACACGCCCAGTGCAACCGTCATGTAGCCCAGCTGCGACAGCGTGGAGTACGCGACGACGCGCTTGATGTCGTTCTGCACGATACCGATCAGGCCGGTGAAGAACGCGGTGGTGGCACCGATGAACAGCACGAAGTTCAGCGCGGTCTGCGACAGCTCGAACAGCGGCGACATGCGGGTGACCATGAAGATACCGGCGGTCACCATCGTCGCGGCGTGGATCAGTGCCGAGATCGGGGTCGGGCCTTCCATCGAGTCGGGCAGCCACACGTGCAGCGGGACCTGGGCCGACTTGCCCATGGCACCAATGAACAGGCAGATGCAGATGACGGTAGCGATCGACCAGATCACCGGCTCGTTGAGCAGCTGCATGCCCAGGATCGTGCCGTCCCAGATCTGCAGCTGGGCGCGCGGATCAGCCAGCATGCCGGCCTGCGAGAACACCTGCGAGTAGTCCAGGGTGCCGAACACCCACAGCACGCCGGCGATGCCGAGCAGGAAGCCGAAGTCGCCGACGCGGTTGACCAGGAACGCCTTCATGTTGGCGAAGATCGCGGTCGGGCGCTTGAACCAGAAGCCGATCAGCAGGTACGACACCAGGCCCACCGCTTCCCAGCCGAAGAACAGCTGCAGGAAGTTGTTGCTCATCACCAGGGTGAGCATCGAGAAGGTGAACAGCGAGATGTAGCTGAAGAACCGCTGGTAGCCCGGATCGTCCTGCATGTAGCCGATCGTGTAGATGTGGACCAGCAGCGACACGAAGGTCACCACCACCATCATCATCGCGGTCAGCTTGTCGACCATGAAGCCGACGTGGGCCGAGTACTGGCCGACTTCGAAGAACGTGTAGATGTTCTGGTTGAACGGCTGTGCGCCGCCCCACAGCAGCTGGTAGAGCGTGTACATCGACAGGCCGCAGGCCACCGCGACGCCGAGGATGGTGATGGTCTGCGCGCCGAAGCGCTTGACCTGGCGACCGAACAGGCCGGCGATGATGCTGCCGAACAGCGGCGCAAGCACCACTGCGATCAACAGACTCTTGGAGAGAGTGATTTCCATCTGTGGATCAGCCCTTCAACGAATCGACTTCGCCGACATTGATCGTGCGGCGGGTACGGAACAGGGTCACCAGGATCGCCAGGCCGATGGCGGCTTCCGCGGCGGCGACGGTCAGGATGAAGAACACGAACAGCTGGCCGGACGGGTCGCCCAGCTGGCGCGAGAAGCCGACGAAGTTGATGTTCACCGACAGCAGCATCAGTTCGATCGACATCAGCAGGACGATGACGTTCTTCCGGTTGAGGAAGATGCCGGCCAGGCTGATGGCGAACAGCACTGCGCCAAGCGCAAGGATGTGGCCAAGGGTAATCACGGCTGGGTCTCCTCGCCGGTGGCCGGCTTGCTGTTGCTGTGCACGACCGGTGCTTCGGCACCCATCTTGACCATGCGCAGGCGCTGGCCGGCCTTGACCATGGTCTGCTCGCCCGGGTTCTGGCTCTTGACGCCGGTACGACGGCGCAGGGTCAGCATGACGGCGGCAACCACGGCCACGGTCAGGATGACGGCGGCGAACTCGAACGGCAGCAGGTACTCGGTGAACAGCGTGCGTGCCAGCCAGGTGATGTTGGAACTGTCGGCGGCGACCGCAGCAGCGTTGTCGGCCGGGAACGGCGTGACTGCGCGTGCCTTGACGCCGATCAGGATCAGCATCTGCGCCAGCATCGCCACCGCGACGATGAGGCCGACCGGCAGGTAGCGCACCCAGCCCTCACGCAGCTTGGTGGGGTCGATGTCCAGCATCATCACCACGAACAGGAACAGCACCATCACCGCGCCGACGTAGACCAGCACCAGGGCCACGCCGAGGAACTCGGCCCCCACCAGCAGCCACACGCAGGCAATGGAGAAGAAGGTCAGCACCAGGCAGAGCACGGCGTGAACCGGGTTGCGCACGCTGATCACCGCACCGGCCGAAACCGTTGCCGCGATGGCGAACACCCAGAAAGCGATATTTACCCAATCCATCTTTCGACCTCAGCGGTAAGCGGCATCGGCGGCACGACGCTCGGCGATCTCGGACTCGAGACGGTCGCCAAGGGCCAGCAGCTGCGGCTTGGTAACGATGTTTTCGCCACGGTTCTCGAAGTGGTACTCGAGGATGTGGGTTTCGACGATCGAGTCCACCGGGCAGCTTTCTTCGCAGAAGCCGCAGAAGATGCACTTGAACAGGTCGATGTCGTAGCGGGTGGTGCGGCGGGTACCGTCCTCGCGCTTGGCCGAGTCGATGGTGATGGCCAGGGCCGGGCACACCGCTTCACACAGCTTGCAGGCAATGCAGCGCTCTTCGCCGTTGGGATAACGGCGCAGGGCGTGCAGGCCACGGAAGCGCGGCGACTGCGGGAACTTCTCCATCGGGTACATCATCGTGTACTTCGGCTTGAAGCTGTACTTCAGCGTCAGCCAGAGGCCGGCCAGCAGTTCGAGCAGCAGCAGGCTCTTGAAGTAATGGGTAATCCTGTTCATCACTTAGACGCCCTTTTGAATCACGCCGAAGAACACCATGACGGCGGTAACCGCGATCCACAGAATGGCCAGCGGGATGAAGACCTTCCAGCCCAGGCGCATGATCTGGTCATAGCGGAAGCGCGGGAAGCTGGCACGGAACCAGATGTAGGCACTGGCGAAGAAGAACACCTTGACGAACAACCACGGTGCACCGCCCTTCCAGATCCAGTCGACCAGCGGCGAGACATTGCCGAAATCGACCCAGCCCTGGACCGGGCTCAGCCAGCCGCCGAGGAAGAAGATCGAGATCAGGAAGCTGATCAGGATCATGTTCGCGTATTCGGCCAGGAAGAACAGAGCGAAGGCGCCGCCGGAGTACTCGACCATGTGGCCGGCAACGATTTCCGACTCGCCTTCCACCACGTCGAACGGCGCACGGTTGGTTTCAGCCACGCCCGACACCCAGTAGATGACGAACAGCGGGAACAGCGGCAGCAGGAACCAGTCGAAGAAGCCGGAACTGCCGGCCTGCGCCATCACGATGTTGCTCAGGTTCAGGCTGCCCGAGGCGATCATCACGCCGACCAGGGCGAAGCCCATGGCGATTTCGTAGCTGATCATCTGCGCCGAGGCACGCATCGCCCCCAGGAACGCATACTTCGAGTTGGATGCCCAGCCGGCCAGGATGATGCCGTAGATGCCCAGCGAGGTCATCGCCAGCAGGTACAGCAGGCCGGCGTTGGCATTGGACAGCACGATCTGCGAATCGAAGGGCACCACCGACCAGGCCGCGAAGGCCGGGGCCAGGGTGATCAGCGGGGCCAGCAGATAGATCGCCTTGTTGGCGCTGCTCGGCTGGACCACTTCCTTGAACAGCAGCTTGAAGACGTCGGCGAAGGCCTGGAAGATGCCCATGCCCACGTACATCGGGCCATGACGGACGTGCATCCAGCCGATCAGCTTGCGTTCCCAGACCACGTAGAAGGCCACCGAGATGATCACCGGCACGGCGATCACCAGGATCTTCAGGATGATCCAGATCAGCGCGCCGATGTCACCGAGGCCCAGCAGCCACTGGTGCAGCGGGTCGACCGCGTTCAACAGCAATTCGTTCATGCAGCCACCACCGATACGCGAGCGGCACCCAGCGGCGCGGTCGCGCCGTGGCCCGATTCAATCCAGACCGAACCCGCAGCGACGCGGGCGTCGACCACCACCGGCAGGGTGGCCTTGCCGGCGTCGGTGCCGACCTTGGCCATCTGCCCTTCCTGCAGCTGCAGGCGAGCGGCATCTTCTGCGTTCAGCACGATGCGCGGGGCGTTGTTGAGCGGATGCGACTGCAGTGCCGGCGCGCGACGGACCACCGCATCGGTGCGGTAGATCGCGGCAGTCGAAGCCACTTCCAGGCCTTCACCGGCAACTGCCGGCTGCGCCGAAGCAGCGACGGTGACCGACACCGGGGCCAGGCTGGCACGCAGGCCGGCCAGGTCGGTGAAGTCGAAACCGGCCAGCGCCATGTCGCCGCCCAGTGCGCGCAGCACGCGCCAGCCTTCGCGGGCCTCGCCCGGCAGCTTGCCGCCGGCACGGGCCGACTGCTCGCGACCATCGAGGTTGGTCAGGGTGGCGTCGATTTCCGGCAGCGCACCGATCGGCAGGATCACGTCGGCAACGTCGCGGGTCGAGGCGCAGGCGAACTGGCTGAAGGCCACCACCTTCGCACCCGCCAGCGCCTTGCGGGCGGCCGGGGCGTCGGCGAAGTCCAGGCCCGGCTCAAGGCCGTACACCACGTAGGCCTGGCGCGGCTGCGCCAGCATCGCGGCGACGTCCTTGCCAGCCGGTAGCACGCCTGCGCGGGTCAGGCCAACGGCGTTGGCGCCCTGCGGGATGCGGCACAGCTTGGCACCGGTAGCGCCAGCGAAGTCACGCGCGGCAGCGCGGATCGCGGCAGCCTGCGGGTGGTTCTCGGCGATGCCACCAACGATCAGCACGGTGTTGTTGCCGCCCTGCACTGCCGAACGCAGCTCGGCGTTGGCCAGCGCATCGACGAACTTCGACGGGGCAACGATCTGCTTGCCGGCGACACTGAAGGCGAAGTCGAAGTCCACCGGATTGACCACGTGGATCTTCGCGCCCTTGGTGGTCTGCGCCTTGCGCAGGCGAGCGTGCAGCAGCGGCAGTTCGTGGCGGATGTTGCTGCCCAGGACCACGATGCGGTCGGCGCCCTCGATCTCGGCCAGCGGCAGGCCGAACACTTCGGCGGTTGCGGCGTCGGAGAAATCGCGGTTGTTGATGCGGTGGTCGATGTTGCCCGAGCCCAGGCCCTTGGCCAGGCGGGCCAGCAGTGCGCCTTCCTCGTTCGAGGTCGACGGGTGCACCAGCACGCCCAGGTTGTCGCCCTGGTTGGCCTTGAGGATTTCGGCGGCCGCGGCCAGGCCTTCGGCCCAGCTCACTTCCTTCCACTCGCCGTTGACCTTGCGCAGCGGCTTGACCGCACGGTCTTCGCTGTACAGGCCCTGGTGCGAGTAGCGGTCACGGTCGGACAGCCAGCACTCGTTCACGGCTTCGTTGTCGCGCGGCACGGTGCGCAGCACTTCGCCGCGACGCACGTGCAGGAACAGGTTCGAACCCATCGCGTCGTGATAGCCCAGCGACTCGCGCGCGGTCAGTTCCCACGGGCGGGCGCGGAACTGGAACACCTTGTTGGTCAGCGCGCCGACCGGGCAGACGTCGACGACGTTGCCGGACAGCTCGGTGGTCAGCGGCTTGCCGTCGAAGGTACCGATCTGCAGGTTCTCACCGCGGTACATGCCACCCAGTTCGTAGGTACCGGCAACGTCGGCGGTGAAGCGGACGCAGCGGGTGCACTGGATGCAGCGGGTCATCTCGGTGGCAACCAGCGGACCCATGTCCTCGTCAGGCACCACACGCTTGCGCTCGTTGAAGCGGCTGACCGAACGGCCATAGCCCAGCGACACGTCCTGCAGCTCGCACTCGCCGCCCTGATCACAGATCGGGCAGTCCAGCGGGTGGTTGATGAGCAGGAACTCCATCACCGAGCGCTGGAACTTCAGCGCCTTCTCGCTGCGGGTGGCGACCTTCATGCCGTCCATCACCGGGGTGGCACAGGCCGGCGCCGGCTTCGGCGACTTCTCCACGTCCACCAGGCACATGCGGCAGTTCGCGGCGATCGGCAGCTTCTCGTGATAGCAGAAGCGCGGAATCGGAATGCCGGCCTTGTCGGCCGCCTGGATAATCATCGAGCCCTTGGGCACGACCAGCGACTTGCCATCGATCTCGATGGTGACGTGATCGGGTGGGACGCTCGGATTTACGGGTTGCGCGCTCATGCAGCGGCTGCCTCCACCTTCTTGCCGTCAACCATCGAATGACCGTTGACGATGTAGTACTCGAACTCGTCCCAGAACTGGCGCAGGAAGCCCTGGATGGGCCATGCAGCCGCTTCGCCGAACGCACAGATGGTGTGGCCTTCGATCTGCCCGGCCACTGCCTTCAGCTGGTGCAGGTCTTCCATCGTGGCCTTGCCGGCGACGATGCGCTCCAGCACGCGGTGCATCCAGCCGGTGCCTTCACGGCACGGGGTGCACTGGCCGCAGGATTCCTTGTGGAAGAACTGGCTGATGCGGCAGGCGAACTTGACGCAGCAGACGCTGTCGTCGAGCACGACGATCGCACCCGAGCCCAGGCCGGAGCCCAGCGCACGGATGGTGTCGTAGTCCATCGGCAGGCCCTTCAGCTCGGCCGCGGTCAGCACCGGCATCGACACGCCGCCCGGGATCGCGCCCTTGAGCTTGCGGCCCGGACGCAGGCCACCGGCCATTTCCAGCAGGTCGTCGAAGGTGGTGCCCAGCGGCACTTCGAAGTTGCCGCCGTTCTGCACGCAGCCGGACACCGAGAAGCACTTCGGGCCACCGTTGGCGGTCAGGCTCAGGCCCTTGAACCACTCCGGGCCGTTGCGGATGATCGCCGGCACCGAACCGTAGGTTTCGGTGTTGTTGATCGTCGACGGCTTGCCGTACAGGCCGAAGTTGGCCGGGAACGGCGGCTTGTAGCGCGGCTGGCCCTTCTTGCCTTCCAGCGATTCCATCAGCGCGGTTTCTTCGCCGCAGATGTACGCGCCAGCGCCCAGCGCGCCGTAGATGTCGATGTCCACGCCGCTGCCGAGGATGTTCTTGCCCAGCCAGCCGTTCGCATAGGCGTCGGCCAGGGCCTGCTCGAAGTGCTCGAACGGCTCGTGGTGGAATTCACCGCGCAGGTAGTTGTAGCCCACGGTCGAACCGGTGGCGTAGCAGGCGATCGCCATGCCTTCCACGACCGAATGCGGGTTGTAGCGCAGGATGTCGCGATCCTTGCAGGTGCCCGGCTCGGATTCGTCCGAGTTGCAGAGGATGTACTTCTGCATGTTGCCCTTGGGCATGAACGACCACTTCAGGCCGGTCGGGAAGCCGGCGCCACCGCGGCCGCGCAGGCCCGAGGCCTTGACCATCTCGATGACCTGCTCCGGCGGGATCTTCTCTTCGAGGATCTTGCGCAGGGCAGCGTAGCCACCGGTCTTCAGGTAGCTTTCGTACGACCACGGGGTGTCGTAATGCAGGGTGGTATAGACCACCTGGTGCGGCAGCGGCGCGGGGCCGACCGGACCCTTGGATTCGTGGTGATGTGCCATGCCCTTACTCCAGCCCGTCCAGCAGCTCGTCGACCTTTTCCAGGGTCAGACGCTCATGGTAGTGACCGTTGATGACCATCATCGGCGCGCCACCGCAGCCGGCCAGGCACTCTTCCTCGCGCTTGAGATAGACGCGGCCGTCAGGGGTCGATTCACCGTGCTTGATGCCCAGCTTCTTCTCGCAATGGCGCACGATGTCCTCGGCGCCATTGAGCCAGCAGCTGATGTTGGTGCAGATGGCCACGTTGTTGCGGCCCACCTTCTCGGTCTCGAACATCGAGTAGAAGCTGGCGACCTCGTAGGCCCACACCGGCGGCAGGTCCAGGTACTTGGCCACGCCGGCGATCAGTTCGTCGGTCAGCCAGCCCTGGTTCTGCTCCTGGGCCGCATGCAGGCCCTGCAGCACGGCAGAGCGCTTGCGGTCCGGCGGGAACTTGGACAGCCAGTGATCGATGTGAGCGCGGGTCTTGTCGCTCAGCACCACCATCGGGTCGACGTCGCGCGCCGCCTCGAAATTACCTGTCGCCTTCATCGGCCGACCTCAGCGAAATGCATAACGTGAAATTCCAGAAACTGCGGCGCCGGCTTGCGCCGGCTGCCTGCAGCGGGCGTTGGCGTGGCGGACGGCATTACCGGTCAACCTCGCCGAACACCAGGTCGTAGGTGCCGATCATCGCCACCACGTCAGCCAGCATGTGGCCGCGCACGACCGAATCGATCGAGGACAGGTGGGCGAAGCCCGGCGCACGCAGGTGCACGCGGAACGGCTTGTTGGCGCCATCGGAGACCAGGTAGCAGCCGAATTCACCCTTCGGGGCTTCCACCGCCGAGTAGGTCTCGCCGGCCGGCACGCAGTAGCCTTCGCTGAACAGCTTGAAGTGGTGGATCAACGCTTCCATGTCGTCCTTCATGTCCTCACGCCTGGGCGGCGCGACCTTGAAGTTCTTCACCATCACCGGGCCCGGGTTGGCCTTCAGCCACGCCACGCACTGCTTGATGATGCGGTTGGATTCGCGCATTTCGGCAACGCGGACCAGATAGCGGTCGTAGCAGTCGCCTTCCTTGCCCAGCGGGATGTCGAAATCGACGGCATCGTACTTGGCGTACGGACGCTTCTTGCGCAGGTCCCAGGCAATGCCCGAGCCGCGCAGCATCACGCCGGTCATGCCCCACTGGTGGGCCAGTTCGGGAGTGACCACGCCAATGCCGACGGTACGCTGCTTCCAGATACGGTTGTCGGTCAGCAGGGTTTCGTATTCGTCGATGCGCTTGGGGAACTCGACGGTGAAGTTCTCCAGGAAGTCCAGCAGCGAGCCTTCGCGCGAAGCATTGAGCTGCTTCAGCGCCTTGCCCTTGTGCCAGCGCGATTCCTTGTACTTCGGCATGTGGTCCGGCAGGTCGCGGTAGACACCGCCCGGACGGTAGTACGCCGCGTGCATGCGCGCGCCGGAAACCGCTTCGTAGCAGTCCATCAGCTCTTCGCGTTCGCGGAAGGCGTACAGCATCACCGCCATCGCGCCCAGGTCGAGCGCGTTGGAGCCCAGCCACATCAGGTGGTTGAGGATGCGGGTGATTTCATCGTACATGGTGCGGATGTACTGGGCACGCTCCGGCGCCTCGATACCCATCAGGGTCTCGATCGCGCGCACGTACGCGTGCTCGTTGCACATCATCGACACGTAATCCAGGCGATCCATGTAGCCGATCGACTGGTTGAACGGCTTGGACTCGGCCAGCTTCTCGGTACCACGGTGCAGCAGACCCACGTGCGGATCGGCGCGCATGATGGTTTCACCGTCCATTTCCAGGATCAGGCGCAGCACACCGTGAGCGGCCGGATGCTGCGGGCCGAAGTTCATGGTGTAGTTGCGGATTTCCTGCCGGCTCTCGGCGGCGTTGCTGGCGAATGCTTCGCCGGCCTGGTGTACGTGGCTCACTTCACTGCCTCCTGCGCGCGCTCACCTTCTGCGGTCTGCAGACGGGCGTCGTCGCGGATCACGCGCGGCACGCCGACGCGCGGCTCCACCGAGGTGACCGGTTCGTAGATCACGCGCTTCTTTTCTTCGTCGTAGCGGACTTCGACATTGCCGATCAGCGGGAAGTCCTTGCGGAACGGATGGCCGACGAAACCGTAGTCGGTCAGGATCCGGCGCAGGTCCGGGTGGCCTTCGAAGATCACGCCGTACAGGTCGAACGCCTCGCGCTCGAACCAGTTCAGGCCCGGCCAGATGCCGGTCAGCGAGGACACCACCGGCAGTGCTTCGTCAGGGGCGAAGCAGCGCAGGTGCATCATCAGGTTGTGCTGGTAGGAACGCAGCTGCGCGACCACCGCAAAGCGCTGGGTCGGCATGTGCTGCGGGCGGGCACCGTCGGCACCGTTTTCCTCGGTGGGGAACTCGCCCCACGCGAAGCGGCCCTGGGCCTTGCCTTCGACGCCTCGGCTGAAACCCTGCGAGGACACGTCAGCGGTGTCCCATTCGTCGGAGCCATAACCGAGGTAGTCGACGCCGCACAGATCCACGGCCTGCTCGAAACCAAACTCGTCACGCAGCGCCAGGGCGGTGGCGTGCCACTCGGCGGCAGGCACTTCCAGCGTCACTTCGCCGCGGGGTTCGACCACGATGACCTTCGCACCAGCGAAACGTGCGGAGAGTCGGTCGATGAAGGATGCTTGCTCTGCCATGGGGGCTTGGCGCGCTCTAGTCAGGTGAAGGGGTCAGCGGGCGATGGTCTGTGTACGCCAGATCTTCTTCTGCAGCTGCAGGATCCCGTACACCAGCGCCTCGGCGGTCGGCGGGCAGCCCGGGACGTAGACGTCCACCGGCACCACGCGATCACAGCCGCGCACGACAGAATAGGAGTAGTGGTAGTAGCCGCCACCGTTGGCGCAGCTACCCATCGAGATGACCCACTTCGGGTCCGGCATCTGGTCGTAGACCTTGCGCAGCGCCGGGGCCATCTTGTTGACCAGGGTGCCGGCCACGATCATCACGTCGGACTGACGCGGCGACGGGCGGAACACCACGCCGTAGCGGTCCAGGTCCAGGCGCGCGGCGCCGGCATGCATCATCTCGACCGCGCAGCAGGCCAGGCCGAAGGTCATCGGCCACATCGAGCCGGTGCGCGCCCAGTTCAGCAGTGCGTCGACGCTGGTGGTGACGAAGCCCTTTTCCAGCAGCGGGTTGTCGCCTTCCGGCCGCAGGATGTCATCAACCCGGCCTTCCGGCGACGGGTTGTTCATGAGGCCATCGAGAGTCTGAATCACTCCCATTCCAGCGCTCCCTTCTTCCAGACGTAAATGAAACCGAGGAACAGCATGCCGACGAACAGGCCCATGGTGACCAGCGAACGGGCGCCCAGTTCCATGAAGACCTGGGTCCACGGCACGATGAAGATGATTTCCAGGTCGAAGACGATGAACTGGATCGCGATCAGGTAGTAGCGCACGTCGAACTTCATGCGCGCGTCTTCGAAGGCTTCGAAGCCGCACTCATACGGCGACAGCTTTTCCAGATCGGGGCGGCGGGGACCGAGGAATCGACCAACCAGCATCAGCGTAACGCCGATACCGGTGGCAACGATCAGAAACAGCAGAGACGGCAAATATTCGGCCAGCACAGCGATTCTCTCTTGCCTCTGCCGCCGCGCCTGCAGGCGCTTTGGCATGGGGGAGTGGACGGGAACCTGCCTGGCGCCTTGCGCGCCAGACGAACCCGCTTTACTTACAAATGGTGCCCAAGAGGGGACTCGAACCCCTACGACTTGCGTCGCTACCACCTCAAGGTAGTGCGTCTACCAATTCCGCCACCTGGGCAAACGATCACATCAGACTATCTTTCCGATGCGCCGCGTATTGTAACCGGCTTCAGTCTTTCTGGGAGCCTTCTGAAGGCTTTTCTTCACCAGAAACCGAAGATTCCGCCTGAGCCGGCACATTCGCGGCCGGAACCTGGGCTGCCGGGACCGCATCGGCCTTCGGGACGGCCGGCAGCTCGCCCGCCGGAGCCGCCGGAGCAGCCGCTGCCGGGGCGGACATCAGACCCAGATCCTGGTCGGCTGCCGGACGGGTGCCGTGACCGGCATACCAGGCCATGAAGAGGCTGATGCCAAAGAACACGACAGCCAGCCACTTGGTCGACTTGGACAGGAAGTTCGAGGCGCCACGCGCACCGAACACCGTACCCGAGGCACCAGCACCAAAGCCCGAACCTGCCGCCGCACCCGAGCCACGCTGCATCAGGATCAGCGCGATCATGGCCACAGCGACCAGCACGTAGACGACATTGAGGATCAACATCAGCATTGGAAACCGCCCTCGGACAATACTTCTAGGATTAGTTCGCGGCCGCCGCCCGTGCGATGGCCAGGAAGTCCGCGGCCACCAGGGAGGCGCCGCCGACCAGCCCACCATCGACATCCGGCTGCGCGAACAGTTCCCCGGCATTGTCGGGCTTCACGCTACCGCCGTAAACAATGGGCAGTGAATCGGCAATTCTAGCATCGATACGCGCGACTTCGCCACGGATGAACGCGTGCACCTGCTGCGCCTGCTCCTTGCTGGCGGTACGGCCGGTGCCGATGGCCCAGACCGGCTCGTAGGCGACCACGGCGTTGGCGAAACCGGCCGCACCGACCAGTTCCAGTACCGGCGCCAGCTGGCTGGCGATGACCGTTTCGGTCTGCCCGGCCTCTCGCTGTTCCAGGGTCTCGCCCACGCACAGCACCGGGACCAGGCCGGCATGCTGGGCAGCGGCGAACTTGCGCGCGACCAGCTCGCTGCTTTCATGGTGGTACTGGCGGCGCTCGGAATGGCCGACCAGGCCATAGCGGGCCCCGACCTCGACCAGCATGGCCGCGCAGACTTCGCCGGTGTAGGCGCCCTTCTCGTTGCTGCTCACGTCCTGTGCGCCAAAGGCCAGGCCGGTCGCGCCGAAGTCCTCGACCAGCTCGCCCAGGTACGGCAGCGGGGGCAGGATCACCACGTCCACGCCCTCCAGCGGCAGCCCGGCGGCCACCTGCCCCAGCAGTTCATTGGCGAATTGACGGCTGCCATGCAGCTTCCAGTTTCCGGCGACGATCTTGCGGCGCATGAGCGGGTGGCTCCTGTGTGAAGTCAGCCGGTCATGATACCCGTTGCGGCAAAAATCCGTTTCCTTGTAAGCGGTTACATGGATTTTCAGCCAACGGCGCAGCCCCTCGTGGCGGAGGGGGGGGGGGGGGCGGGGTTTGGGTGGTCGCGGAGAGCCCGGCTAGATCTGGGGCTTGGCCGGGCGGGTAGGACTGCGCAGGGGGCGCTGCAAGTACGTCCATGTAAGCTCGATCGCCGCATCCATGCGGCTCACGCCCCTGCGCAGCCCCACCCGCCCGGCCTCTGACACAGTCCGGCGGTTCCGCCCGCCACGGAAAGAAAAAAGAAGAGCAAGAGCAAAAGCGGCATTCCGGGTGCCCTGCCCCACTTCGATCTGACAGATCTCATCCACGCATGGCGTGGATCTACCGTGTCGACCAAGGTCGATACACACCGGGAATCGCGATTTACCCGCCGTCACCGGGAAGCTGTCGGGGGTGGGGCGGTGTGAGTTGGCAGGTCCGTTGGCGCCATGGATGGCGCCATCGAGCCCCCAGGGGTGAGGGCGCTTTGCTTGCGAAGCACTGCTTCGCAAGCGCCCGAACGCACAGCCGCCAGCGGCTGGGCCGGTCTGGGGGTTCACGGTGTGTCCTGCCAACCCACACCGCCCCGCTCAACCGGCACGAATCCCGAGCCGCCTTGGCTTTGGGCTTGCCGGCCAGCGGCCGGCACTACCGCGGGTGCAGGGTGCGACCCTGCAAAAAACAAGGCCGCCTTTCGGCGGCCTCACTTTTCTTTACTTCAGCTTGATCTCGCGCAGGCGTTCCTCGAGGAAGCCGTGGGCGGTGATCGGCTCCGGGTACCGGCTCGGGTTCTCCGGGGTGATGCACGAGGGCAGCACGTCGATCAGGAAGTCCGGGTTCGGGTGCAGGAAGAACGGCACCGAGTAGCGCGGCTGGCGCGCCAGCTCGCCCGGAGGATTGACCACGCGGTGGATGGTCGACGGATAAACATGGTTGGTCAGGCGCTGCAGCATGTCGCCGATGTTGACCACGATCGTGTCCGCGTCCGAGGTGAACGGCACCCACTCGCCGTCGTGCGACTGCACTTCCAGGCCCGCGGCACTGGCACCCACCAGCAGGGTGATGAAGTTGATGTCGCCATGAGCACCGGCACGAACGTTCGGGATGTCGTCGGTGGTGATCGGCGGGTAGTGGATCGGGCGCAGGATCGAATTGCCGAAGTTGGTCTTGTCGGCGAAGAAATTCTCCGGCAGGCCGATGTGCAGGGCGAGCGCCGACAGCACGCGCGACCCCAGGTTATCCAGCGCCTGGTACAGGCCGTACCCCCGCTCGCGGAAGCCCTCGACTTCGGTCGGCCACAGGTTCGGCGCCATCACGTCACGGTACTTGGAGTCGTCGGCGATCTCGCGGCCGATGTGCCAGAACTCCTTCAGGTCGAAGTGCTTGGAGCCCTTGGCGGTCTCCACGCCGAAGGGGGTATAGCCACGGGCGCCGCCGCTGCCAGGCACGTGGTACTTGCGCTTGACCTCTTCCGGCAGGGCGAAGAAGGCCTTGAAGGCATCGTAGGCCGCGTCGATGTCGGCCTGCGGGATGCCGTGGTTGCGGATGCCCGCGAATCCCCATTGGCGATAGGCCGCGCCCAGCTCGGCCACGAAGGCCTCGCGGTCGCTGTCGAAACGGGTGATGTCGAGGGTGGGGATCTGGCTCACAGCGGTTCCTGGCTTGTCATTGGGTCTGGGGGGCCAGCGCATTCATGGCCCGCCTGAACATTGTGACAGATCGCCCGGGGGACGCCACTCGATACGAAGAAACAAACCGATACAATGCGCGACCCGCGCGCGGATTAACACTTCCGTCACGTTGGGCCCGCCCCTTTGCCCGCTCCCTGAATCCGCCCCGCCATGTCCGCAGCCGCCCCTGCCGCACCCGCCCTTGAAGGTTCCACCCGGCGTTGGCGCCGGCTGGCCTGGTGGTCGCTGTTCGTCGCCGGCAATGCGGCCCTGGCTGCGGCGATCGCACTGGGCAACGTGCCGCTGCGGGACAATCCAGGCGGCAGCGCGGGCCTGGCCTACCTCGCCATCGCCCTGCCCGGCCACCTGCTCGCGTTCGGTGCGCTGGCCGGCCTGCTGCCATTGCTGCTGGGGCTGTGGCCACGCACTGCCCGTACGCTGAGCATCAGCGCCGTTCTCCTGCAGGGCCTGTGGCTGTGCCTGCTGCTGGTCGACGCCAAGGTGTTCACCCTGTACCGCTTCCACCTCAACGCCATGGTCGTGAACATGGTGTTCGGCGGCGCCCTGCAGGACCAGGTCGCCCTGTCCTGGAAGACCTGGCTGCAGGTCGCGCTGCTGGTCGCCGCGGTCTTCGCCGCCGAAGGCCTGCTGGCCTGGGCGTGCTGGAAGCTGTTGCCGGCAGCGCCGCGCCGGCGACGGGTGCTGCAGGCGTGGGCAGCGGTCGCGCTTCTGATGGCCGGCGGCCAGGTCGCCACCGCCTACTACGACGCCCGTGGCGACCGCGATGTGATCGCGCAGTGGAACTACCTGCCGTGGGCGCAACCGATCACCGCCAAGAGCTTCATGCGGCGCCTGGGCGTGGTCAGCCAGCAGCAGGCCGGCCTGCCCGACCCGCGCCATGCGCAGCTGCAGTACCCACTGCACCCGCTGCGCTGCCAGAACCCGCATCGCCCCAATGTGCTGATGGTGGTGCTGGAATCGCTGCGCCAGGACGTGCTGACACCGCAGCTGATGCCCAACACGTCGGCGCTGGCGCAGGACGCGCGCGTGTTTGACCAGCACTTCAGCACCGGCAATGCCACCCGCTACGGCCTGTTCGGGCTGCTGTACGGCCTGCCCGGTGGCTACTGGCCAAGCATGCTCGACGAGCAGCGCGGCTCGCAGCTGTTCCAGGTGCTGGGCCAGCAGGGCTACGACCTGCACCTGTACGGCAGTGCGCCGTTGTACAGCCCGGAGTTCGATCGCACGGCTTTCGCCGATGTGCGCGACCAGCTGCACCAGGGCTCATCGGCACTGAAGTCCGACGGCCGCGACCGCGCGATCATCAGTGCACTGCAGCAGGACATCCGCGCCAGCCAGGCGGCGCAGCGCCCGTGGTTCGGCTTCGTGTTCCTCGACTCCACCCACGCGCCCTACCACATGCCCGATGGTTACCCGCCCGTGGCGACGCCGATGGCTGCGGACATCGACTTCCTCAAATTCGGCCCGGAGCACGACCCGACGCCGGAACTCAACCGCTACCGCACCGCCGTGCACTACGCAGACAGCCTGATCGGCTCGCTGCTGGACGACCTTCGCGCACAGGGCCTGGCCGAGGACACCATCGTGCTGGTCACCGGCGACCATGCCGAAGAGTTCAACGACCTCAAGCTGAACTATTGGGGCCACAACGGCAACTTCTCCGACTACCAGCTGCAGGTCCCGTTCGTGCTGCATTGGCCAGGCAGGGCCGCTGGCCGCGACGCCCGCACCAGCTCGCACGAAGACTGGGTACCGACACTGATGCGCCACGCGCTGGGTTGCGAGAACGCACTGACCGATTACAGCACCGGCCAGGACCTGCTGGCCGAACCGCAGGGCCCGCGTGCGCTGGTGGTCGAAAGCTGGTCGCAGCGCGCGATACGCCATGGCGACGCGATCTACGTGTTCGACAAGTTCGGCAACGCCACAGCGCTGGACCGGCACTACCTCCCGCTGCCCCAGCAGGCCCCTGATGCGGCTGCCGTACGCACTGCATGGGAAGCGTTGACCCGCTTCCGCAATCGTTGACCTTCAAGGATCGATCCCGCATGAACCGTCCGCTGCGCATCCTGCACACCGAAGCCGCCAAGGGAATGGGCGGACAGGAGATCTACATCTTCCGCCACATGCAGGTGATGCGCGCGCGTGGCCACGAGGTGGCGCTGCTGTGCCAACCCAAAGCGCGACTGGCCAAGCTGGCACACGACGACGGTTTCACCGTGCACACCCTGCGCATGGGCGGCCTGCTGCGTCTGCTGCGCGGCATCTGGTCGGTCTCGCGCCTGGTGCGCCGCGAACGCTATGACGTGGTCAACACCACCAGCCGCCGTGACGCGCTGATCGCCGCCGCCGGCGCACGCCTGGGCGGCACGCCGCTGGTGGTGCGCTCGCGCCACCTGATGAGCCCGGTCAACTCGCTGCTGACCTATACCGGCCTGCCGCACCGGGTGCTGACCGTCAGCAGCTTCGTCAAGCAGTTGCTGGCCGAGCGCGGCATTCCGGCCGAACACATCGGTATCGTGCCGCCCATCGCGGTCCCGCCGCGCTGGAGCGAGATCCGCAAGGACGACCCCTGGCAATGCCTGCAGGAGGTACGCGCGGAAGTGCGCGCCGAGCTCGGCTTCGGCGAACAGGACATCGTGGTCGGTTGCGTGGCGGTGCTGCGCGAACCCAAGGGCCACGCCGACCTGCTGCAGGCGATGGTGCCGCTGTGCAAGACGCACCCGAACCTGCACCTGGTGGTGGTCGGCGATGGCCAGCCGGTCATGGATCGACTGCAGGCGCTGCGCGACGAGCACGGGCTGCAGCAGCAGGTCCACCTGCTCGGCTATCGTGACGGCGCGTGCCGGCTGATGGCCGGCTTCGACATCTTCGCGCTGGCTTCGCACAAGGAAGCGGCCGGTACCGTCTTCCTGGAGGCCGCCTATGTCGGGGTGCCGATCGTGGCCACGCGCGTGGGTGGCGTGCCGGAAATGGTGGTCGATGGCAGCAATGCGATCCTCACCCGGCTGGGCGACAATGCAGCCCTGACAGGCGCCCTGCGCCTGCTGGTGGACGATCCGGAACGGCGGCGGCAGATGGGCCGCGCGGGCTGGGACTGGATGCGCAGCGCGCACCGGTTCACTCCCGACGGCCACGGTGAGACCACCGAATACTATTACCGCCAGTGGCTGAAGGAGCTGGGACATGGCTGATGCCCGAACCGTACCGGTGCTGATGCACCACCACGTCAGTCCGTCGCCGGGCATGATCACCGTGTCACCGGAAAATTTCGAAAGCCAGATCGCCTGGTTGGCCGGCAACGGCTGGACTTCGCTGACACTGGACCAGTACGCCGGCTTCCTGGCCGGCAAGCCGGTGCCGCGCGAGTCGATCGTGATCACCTTCGACGATGGCTACCTGGACAACTGGGTGTATGCGCACCCGATCCTGCAGAAGTACGGCATGCACGCAGTGGTGTTCGTGGTCACCGGCTGGATGGGTGAAGGCCCGGAGCGGCCCCACGCGGGGCTTGCCGGGGCAGTGCTGCCTGCCACGCCGGACCACCGCGGCTGCGAAGCGGCGATCTACCAGCAGAACCGCAGCGACGACGTGATGATGCGCTGGAGCGAAGCGCGCGCGGCCATCGCCGCCGGCACCTTCGAAGTGCATTGCCACACCCATACCCACACCCGCTGGCTGCGCCGCGACGACCTGGACCGCGCACAGCGCCGTGCGGGCCTGAGCCACGATCTGGCAGTCTCGCGCGAAGTCCTGCGGGACAAGCTCGGCGAGGTGTCCGATACGCTGTGCTGGCCTTACGGCGATTTCGACCAGGACCACATCGAGGTGGCGCGCGAGCACGGCTTCCGCTACCTGCACACCACCCACCCGTTCGGCCGCAACGTGGTCGGCGGCGATCCGGAACGCATCTACCGCTTCGCGATCCGCAACCGCCCGGCCAGCTGGCTGCGAAAACGCATCGCACAGAGCTACAACCCGCTGATCGCACCGCTGTTCAATGGCTTCAAGGCACGCCAGAAGAAGATGGTGCCGGGGCCGTAGGCAGCCCAACGCCTTGCCCCTTCAACGAAAACGCCCCGGCATTCCGGGGCGTTTTCGTTGGGCTGATGTGCAGCGGCCTCAGGCGGCGGCTTCACGGACCGCCGCGGACAGGCGGTCCAGCGTGTCCTGCATCAGCGTTGCATCATCGGCCTCGACCGTGACACGCACCACCGGCTCGGTACCGGACGGGCGCAGGAACGCACGGCCACGGCCGGCCACCGACTGCTGCGCGTCGGCCAGCGCGGCCTGCACACTGTCGGCCTGCACCGTTGCCTTGGCCGAGACATTGCCCAGCCGCACGTTGACCGTCTTCTGCGGCACCCGCACCAGTCCCTTCAATGCCTGGCGCAGGGTCTGCCCGCTGTTGCGCAACGCCACCAGCACCTGCAGCGCACTGACGATGCCGTCACCGGTGGTGGCCCGATCCAGGCACAGCAGGTGGCCGGAGGCTTCGCCGCCGAGCACCCCACCGCCTTCGATCAGCGCCTGGTGCACATAGCGATCACCGACGTTGCTGCGCACGAACGGAATCTGCAGATCGGCGAAGGCCTTCTCCACGCCGTAGTTGCTCATCAGCGTGCCGACCACCGGGCCGCGCAGGCGGCCTTCGGCTTTCCATGCGCGGGCCAGGATGTAAAGCAGGTCATCGCCGTCGACCGGGTTGCCCTGGTCGTCGGCCATCAGCACGCGGTCGCCGTCGCCGTCGAAGGCAATGCCGAGATCAGCGCGGGTTTCGCGGACCTTGGCCGCGAGATTGTCGATATGGGTGGAGCCCACGCCGGCGTTGATGTTGACGCCGTTGGGCTCGGCGCCAATGCCGATCACCTCGGCACCCAGCTCGCGGAACAGCAGCGGTGCGATCTGGTAGGTGGCGCCGTGCGCGCAGTCCAGCACCAGGCGTACGCCACGCAGGTCGAACGCGCGCGGCACGCTGGCCTTGCAGAACTCGATGTAGCGGCCGACCGCCTCGCGGCCACGCGATGCCTTGCCCAGCTTCTCCGATTCGACGGTGGTGAACGGAACGTCCAGCGCCGCTTCGAGGGCAAGCTCGGTGGCATCGTCGAGCTTCTCGCCCTGGGCGGAGAAGAACTTGATGCCGTTGTCGTAGTGCGGGTTGTGCGAGGCGCTGATGACGATGCCGGCATCCACGCCCAGCGTACGGGTCAGGAACGCCACCGCCGGAGTCGGCATCGGCCCCAGCAGCTGCACGTCGGCACCGGCGGCCACCAGGCCGGCTTCCAGTGCCGCCTCGAACATGTAGCCGGAAATGCGGGTGTCCTTGCCGATCACCACAATCGGCCGGCGCCCGTCCTGGCCGCGCTGGGCGACCAGCACACGGCCCAGGGCGTTGCCCAGGCGCAGCACGAAGTCGGCCGAGATCACGCCCTGGCCGACCCGGCCACGGATGCCATCAGTACCGAAGTACTTGCGGCCTCCCATCATGCCACCTCCGGCGCCGGCTGACGGCCCAGCATCGCCAGCAGGTCGGACAGGCGGTCACGCAGCTCGCGGCGGTCGCAGATCTGGTCGATGGCACCGTGCTCCAGCAGGAACTCCGAGCGCTGGAAGCCTTCCGGCAGCTTCTCGCGCACGGTCTGCTCGATCACGCGCGGGCCGGCGAAGCCGATCAGCGCCTGCGGTTCGGCGATGTTGATGTCGCCCAGCATCGCAAAGGAGGCCGAGACACCACCGGTGGTCGGATGGGTCAGCACCGAGATGTACGGCAGCCCGGCTTCACGCAGCTTGCCCAGCGCGGCCGAGGTCTTGGCCATCTGCATCAGCGAGAACAGGCCTTCCTGCATGCGGGCGCCACCGCTCTGCGAGAAGCACACGTAGGGCGCACCGATCTCGACCGCGGTTTCTGCGGCCAGTGCGAAACGCTCGCCGACCACCGAGCCCATCGAGCCGCCCATGAAGGCGAAGTCGAAGGACGATGCCACCAGCGCACGGCCCTTGAGCAGGCCGCGCATGGCGATCAGCGCGTCGTACTCGCCGGTGTTCTTCTGCGCGATCTTGATGCGCTCGCTGTACTTCTTCTGGTCCTTGAACTTGAGCAGGTCGGTCGGCCCCAGGCGCGCACCGATCTCGGTGGTGCTGTCGGCGTCGAAAAGGGCGGCCAGGCGCGCGCGCGCGCGGATCGCCATGTGATGGCCGCACTTCGGGCAGACTTCCAGGTTCTCTTCCAGTTCCGGACGGTACAACGCGCTGCCGCAGTTGCTGCACTTTTCCCACAGGCCCTCGGGGACACTGCGCTTCTTGCTGGGGGTGTTGTCGGTGCGGATGCCGGACGGCATCAACTTGCTGAGCCAACTCATGCGGGAGGACACTTCCGTTCAGGGCGGCCCAGGGGCCGCAAAGGCGGACAGTCTAGCTCCGCTTTCCCCGCCCGTGCACCCCCTTTCCAGCCGCGGGGCAGCCGGAAAAAACCATGCTGGGACGTACGTTTAGGTGCTGGGCGGTACCCGCCGCTGGCCGGCAGCCCTTGCACGCGAGCCATCAGGAGGAGGCCGGCCAGCGGCCGGCAGTCCTGTTACGCGTCCAGCGCCTGCCGCAGCGGGGCGAGGAAGGCCCGGGCGCGCTGCACCGCGTCTTCCGCCGAGCCCGCTTCTGCCAGCGCCGCCACCAGCGCGCTTCCGACCACCACGCCATCGGCCTGGCGGGCCATGGCCGCGGCACTGGCGGCATCCTTGATACCGAAGCCCGCCACTACCGGCACCGATGCGCGCGCGCGCAACGCCTGCAGTCGGGTACTGGCGGCATCGCTGTCCAGGCGCTCGGACGCGCCGGTGACACCGGCAAAGCTGACGTAGTAGAGATAGCCACGGGCCAGCGCCAGCAGCTCGTCGGCTCGCGCCTCGCTGGTGGTCGGCGACGCCAGCAGGACCAGCGCAAGGCCGGCTGCGTCGAACGCCTGCTGGGCGTCGCCCGCTTCTTCCGGCGGCAGGTCGACCAGTAGCACGCCGTCCACGCCGGCGTCGACGGCGGCCTTGGCGAAGGCCGCGTAGCCATGGATCTCCACCGGGTTGAGGTAGCCCATCAGCACCACGGGGGTCTGCGCATCGCGTTCGCGGAACTGCGCCACGGCCTGCAGGACGTAGCGGCTGCCGGCGCCGCGCGCCAGCGCGCGCTCGGAGCTGCGCTGGATGGTCGGGCCATCGGCCATCGGGTCGGAAAACGGCACGCCCAGTTCGATCACGTCGGCGCCGGCCTCGACCAGTGCGTGCATGACCGGCACGGTCGCCTCCAGCGAGGGATCACCGGCGGTGACGAAGGGAATCAGCGCCTTGCGCTGCTGTTCGCGCAGACGCAGGAAACAGGCATCGAGTCGGGATACGGGCATTTCAGGCACATCCTTCAATCAGTTCAATCGCATCGCTGGTTCCCCAGTACATCCGGGTGACCTTCCCTTCAAACAGTTCCAGGCGGATGCCCAGGTCCGAACCCGGGTCCTGCCAGGTGAGGTACTCGCCCTGGTCACCGTCGTAGGCATGCGGGCTGGATACCGGCGGCTTCGGGAACTGTGCCATGGCCTGGGCACGGGTCATGCCGATGCGCAGGCCGAATGGACCGGGCTGTTCAACCGGCAGCTCCGGGTCGTCGCCCGGCTTCAGATCAAAACGGACCACGCGGTCGTCGTCGGTCATCATCGACACGCCCGGCGGCAACCCCCTGCCGTCGTAGTACTCGCAGTCGCCTTCGAAGAACTCTTTCGCGCCCTGTGCCTTCCAGGGCCCCAGTGACTTCAGGTCCCCCATGTGCTGGCCGACCAGCACTTCGCCGGCATGGTCCAGTGCCACCGAGGCGACGGCGGGGGCGTTGTCGCCGTTGCTCTCTTCCGCAGACGGCGGATCGACGATCGGCGTACGCGCCATCGGGTCGAGGTCATCGTTGGCGGCCGGCTGCTGTGCGGGCTGCGCGGTGGCTTTGGCAGCCGGCGCAAGCACTGGCGGTTCCGGCGGCTGGCACGCGGCCAGGCCCAGCACCAGCAGAAGCACCCCGCTGTTCCGCAGCAGCGCGCTCACAGCACCAGCCCTTCGCGCGCGGCGATGGTGTGCACGTCCTTGTCGCCACGGCCGGACAGGTTGCACAGCACGATCTGGTCACGCGGACGCTCACGCGCCAGCTTGATCGCCTGTGCCAGTGCGTGGCTGGACTCCAGTGCCGGCAGGATACCCTCGGTATGCGCCAGCAGGTGGAAGGCCTGCAGCGCTTCTTCATCGGTGATGCCGAGGTAGCGCGCACGGCCGGTATCGGCCAGGAAAGCATGCTCCGGGCCGACGCCCGGATAGTCCAGGCCGGCCGACACCGAGTGGGTCTCGATGATCTGGCCGTCGTCGTCGCACAGCACATAGGTGCGGTTGCCATGCAGCACGCCCGGCCGACCGGCGGCGATCGATGCGGCGTGGCGGCCGGTGCCGATGCCGTCGCCGGCGGCTTCGGCGCCGACGATCTCGACCTGGCGATCGTTGAGGAAGGCGTGGAACAGGCCGATGGCGTTGCTGCCGCCGCCGACGCAGGCGGTGATCGCATCGGGCAGGCGGCCATACTCGGCCAGCATCTGCTCGCGCGCCTCGCGGCCAACGATGGCGTTGAAGTCACGGACCATGCGCGGATACGGATCCGGGCCGGCCACGGTGCCGATGATGTAGAAGGTGTCCTGCACGTTGGTCACCCAGTCGCGCATCGCTTCGTTGAGCGCGTCCTTCAGGGTGGCCGAGCCGGAGGTGACCGGCACCACCGTCGCGCCCAGCAGCTTCATTCGGTAGACGTTGATCTTCTGCCGCTCGATGTCGGTGGCGCCCATGTACACCACGCATTCCAGGCCCAGGCGGGCGGCAACGGTGGCACTGGCAACACCGTGCTGGCCGGCACCGGTCTCGGCGATGATGCGCTTCTTGCCCATCCGCGCGGCCAGCAGCGCCTGGCCGATGGTGTTGTTGATCTTGTGCGCGCCGGTGTGGTTCAGGTCTTCACGCTTGAGCAGGATCTGCGCGCCGCCGACATGGTCGCTCAGGCGCTGGGCATGGTAGATCGGGCTCGGCCGGCCCACGTAATGGGCCAGGTCGCGGTCGTAGGCAGCCTGGAATGCCGGGTCCTGACGGGCCTGGTCATACGCCTGGGCCAGTTCCTGCAGCGGACCCACCAGGGTTTCGGCAACAAAGCTGCCGCCGTAGCGGCCGAAATGGCCCTGGGCATCCGGGAAGGCGTGGTAGTCGGCAATGGGGGAGGCAGACATGGAAGCGACCGCTGGTTCGAGACAGGTGGATACTCTAGCGCACGGGTCTTGACCGGAAAATGGATATTATCTGGCGCATATCGTCAGGAAATCTCACATGAGCCGTTCCCTGCTGCCGCCGCTCAATGCGCTGCGTGCGTTCGAGGCCACCGCCCGTCTCGGCGGCGTTGGCCGCGCCGCACACGACCTGCATGTCACCCACGGTGCGGTCAGCCGCCAGCTGAAGCTGCTGGAAGACCATCTCGGCCTGGCGCTGTTCCAGCGTGCCGGTCGCGGCCTGCGCCTGACCGCTGCGGGCACGCGGCTGCAGGCAGCGTGCAGCGAGGCCTTCGGCGGCATCGAAGACTGCGTGCGCGAACTGCGGCGGCCGGCGGCGGCCCCGGCGCTGGTACTGGGCTGTAGCGGCAGCGTGCTGGCGCGCTGGATGATCCCGCGCCTGCCTGCGCTGCAGGCCGCCCTGCCCGGCGTGCGCCTGCAATGGTCAGCGCTGGATGGCAGCTTCACCGAGGCACAGGCGGCACTGGATGCGGTATTGCTGCTGGCGCAGGGGCCGTGGCCCCGCGGCTGGCAGGTGCGTGAGCTGGCCCCGGAACGGGTCGGCGTGGTGGTGGCCCCCTCGCATCCGGCCGCGCAGCGACTGCGGCATGTACCGCCCTCGGCGCTGCTGCAGGAAACGCTGCTGCACACCAGCTCACGGCCGCAGGCGTGGCCGGCGTGGGCGCAGGCGCACGCTCTGGACCCCGCGAAGCTGCAGCTGGGTACGGCCTTCGAGCATCTGTACTACCTGCTGGAGGCAGCGGTGGCCGGGCTGGGCCCGGCGATCGCACCCGAGCCACTGGTGGCCGAGGACCTGGCCGCCGGGCGACTGGTCGCGCCGTGGGGGTTTGCCGCCACCGGTGGTTTCTGGGTGCTGGCGCGACCGGACGGACCACCTGATGCGCGCGTGGATGCGCTCGCCGACTGGCTGGGCCAGCAACTCCGCTGACAACAAAAAGGGGACGGAGGGAATTAAGTCGCAAGTGGCACAAACGACTTAATTCCCTCCGTCCCCTTTTTTCAGCTGGCGGTCGGTGTGGCCAGGCGCTGCTGCAGGTCTTCGCGCAGGCGCGACAGCTCGACTTCGGCCTGCTGCCGCTGCTGCATCCCTTCGCGATGGATGCTGCGCACTTCTTCCACCGTGGCGATCAGCTGGTCGTGCACATGGCGCAGCGTGGCCACGTCGATCACGCCGCGCTGGTTGCTGCGCGCGGTATCCACCGAGGCCTGGCGCAGCAGGTCGGCATTGCGGCGCATCAGTTCGTTGGTGGCGTCATCGATGGCCGTGGACAGTTCGACCGCAGCCTTCTGTTCGCCCAGCGAGAGCTGGATGGCGAACTGGCGCTTCCACGACGGAATGGTGATGTCGCGGACGGTGTTGAACTTCTCGATCAGCTGCAGAGCGTTGGCCTGGATCAGGCGGATCATCGGCAGCGACTGATCGGCGGCGTGCTGCATCAGCTGCAGGTCGGACACGCGCTTCTCGATCAACCGGATCGCATTGTCGATCTCGCCCTGGCGGATGCGCTGCTGGGGGTCCTCGCTGGCCTGCCCGGCCAGCTGTTCGGCCTGCAGTTCGGCCAGCCGCTGCTTGCCCGCTGCCGCATACAGGCCGAGCGCACGACGTTCTTCGCGGACGATATCGTGCATGCGGTCGAACTCGCCCACGCGCTTGCCCATCAACGCCTGCTGCACGCCGACGTCGGCCAGCAGCTGTTCGATCTGCGCGTTGGTGTCGCTGAACTTCTGCACCAGCTCGCCCTTGGAGGCGCGCATGCGGTCGATCAGGCCACCGATCACCGGCACCTTCGAACGCTGGCCGAAGCCATCCAGCTTCAGGCTGCGCGCGATGCGCACCACCTCGCCCAGCTTCTCGCCACTGGCATCCAGGTCACGATTGCGCACCTGGTCCAGCAACTGGCTGGAGAACGCGGCGGTGCGCGTGGCCGCCTCGCGGCCGAACACCTGCAGGTTGCCCGGGCGCAGATCGTCCAGTTCCAGACGGATCTCGGCGATGCGCGGTAGATCCTCGCGGACCAGCCCAAGCGCCTGCAGTGCACCTTCGTCGAGCGCAGTGGCGGTGGTCGTGCCGGGTACGAGGGCACCGGGGGTCTGGCTGTCCTGGGTCATCGGGCAGTCTCCTTGCAGTTGGGTAAGCGGCAGCGGCGGCCGGCTCAAGGCAGTCTAGCCTGAGCCGCGGCCACCTCGTCATCGATCTGTGCGTGCAACGTGGCAGCATTGCCAGCCAACGCAGCGCCCGCAGCGGCCTGGCCCGCCACTGCAGCCTGCCGCCAGGCCGGCAGCAGCACGTCATGGATGCGCGCGAAGCGTTGCAGCAGCATGTTGTCCTGGTCCTGCAGCAGCTGCCATTGACCGGCTTCCAGGCGGCGCAGCGAGGCCAGCCGGCGAAGATGGTCCAGCCGATGCGACAGCGCGGCCTGACCGGCGCTATCCAGCGTCGTCAGCCGCGACGCAGCCAGTTCGGCCCAGCCGTCCAGCGCCGCGGCCGCCGCGGAATGCTCAACGATGGCCATGGCCCGCAGCTGCATGTGCTGCTGCAGGTGCTGGGCCTGCTCACGCGCCTGCAGGGCCAGTACGCCCAGCTGCGACTGCAGCGCGTGCCCTTCTGCTTCGCGAGCGACATCGCGCCCCAGCAGCCGTCCCCACCAGCCTTCCTGCTGCCGGATCTGCGCCGGGTTGCCGGCCTGCAGAGCCAGCGCGATGCGCGCAAGCGCAGCCACCAGGCGCTCGCCCGCATCCGGTGGCAACGGCGCTTCGCGCCGCGCCAGCGCCTGCAGCAACGGCGCACCATAGTCGGCCAGCGCAGCGACATCGACCGTATCCGGCAGCATCGGTGGCGGCAGTGGCACGCGCGTGGTCACGGCAGCGGCGGCGGCTTCGGCGTGGATGCCGGCATGCCATCGCCGTCTTCCGGTGGCAATGACTCGCCGTAGAAGTGGCGCATCAGCGCCTCATCCAGCGCCCGCTCCTCCGGCGTCGCGGCGCGGCGCACGCGCGCGCGCTGCGCCACCACAGCGCTCGGCGTGCCCCGCTCGACCTGCTGTCGCGCCCAGCCGGCGAACGCGGCCAGGGTCTGCGACACCTGCACCTGCTGCGCCTGCGATGCCGCCAGCAGCTCCACCAGCGGCGCCAGGCCCGCCTGCAGGTCTTCGGCCAGGGGCGTGGCCGGCACGCTGGGGGCTGCCACGACCGGCGCCGGCGCGGCGGCGGGACGCGCCTCTGAAAGGCGATGCAGGGCCTCCAGCAGCGCCGGCCACGGCGCCGGGGCCGCAACGGGGATCGCTTCTGGCGCGGGCGGTGGCAGCTGCAGCGCGGTGGCGATATCGGCCAGCTGCGCCACCACGCGCCCGCCGACATCGCTGTCGTCGGCACCCATGGCCTTGTTGCGCAGGAAGTCGCGCTTGATCTGCGCCCAGCGCTGCGCCTGCGTGTCATCCAGTACGCCGCGCAGTTCGGCCAGCTTCAACAGGTTCTCTTCGGCGCCGGTGGTCAGCAGCTGCGCCTCGCCCAGGTAGTGGTCGGAGATCAACTGCTGCAGTTCGTCCTCGTTCATCACCGGGGAGATCTTCTCGGCCAGCTTGTTCATGTTGCGGTAGCTGCCCTGCAGGCGGAACGGCGGCTCGGTGCGGTAGCGGTCGTCCTGTGCGGCGCTGGCGATGTACTGCTGGTTGACCCGGTAGACCACGTCGCGCACACGCAGCATGCGCTGCAGGGTGGCGGTGATCTCGTTGATCTCCGCGCTGCTGTAGGCGTGGCTGAGGCTGTTGGTCGAGACCTCCTTGCCCATCGCGCGGTCGACCAGCACATACAGGTCGGCCATGTCGCGCGTAGCCAGCGGCGCCAGCACCGGATTGGAGGTCAGGCTGTTCTCGATGTAGCTGAGGGTGAAGGCGGCCTCCATGCCACCGAGCACGTCACCGAGGTTGTAGATGTCGGCACGGTTGGCCAGCATGTCCGGAATCTTGAACACCTCGCCGGACTCGGTGTACGGGTTGCCGGCCATCACCACGCAGAACTTCTTGCCGCGCATGTCGTAGGTGCGTGTGCGACCGCGCCACACACCCTCGATACGGCGGGTGCCATCGCACAGCGAGATGAACTTCTGCAGGAACTCGGGATGGGTGTGCTGGATGTCGTCCACATACAGCATGGTGTTGTTGCCCATTTCCAGCGCCAGGTTGAGCTTCTCCAGCTCCTGCCGCGAGGTCGCGTCCGGTGCCTGGGCCGGGTCCAGCGAGCGCACCTCGTGGCCCAGCGCCGGGCCGTTGATCTTCATGAAGACCAGGCCCAGCCGGTGCGCCACGTATTCCATCAGCGTGGTCTTGCCATAGCCCGGGGGCGAAATCATCATCAGCAGGCCCATCAGATCGCTGCGCTTGTTCTCGCCGACCGTGCCCATCTGCTTGGCCAGGTTGTCACCGATCACGCCCAGGTAGACATCGTTGATCAACTTGTTGCGTACGAACGAGGACAGCGGCCGCGCCTTGAACTCGGAAAGCCGCAGGGTCTCGCGCTCGCGACCGATGATGCCCTGGCGCAGCGCCTGGTAGGCATGGAACGCTGGCACGAAATGACGCAGGTGCTGCTGCAGGCGCGCCAGGAAATCATCCAGCGATACCACCAGCGTGCCATTGCTGATGCGTGCGTGTTCACCCAGCAGGCCATTGACCTCCGCCTGCAGTGCGGCATCGCTGGTACGGGTGCGCAACTGGCGCTGCACCAGCAGCAACGCGGCGGCTTCGTCGACATAGCCGGCATGCTGGGCATGCGCCGGCATCCGCGCCACTGCGCGCAGCCACTGCCCAGCCAATGACCAACGCGTAGCCAGTGGATCCTGGCCGCGCTGCAGGGCACGCTCGACCGCCTCACGCTGCCCCGCCTGCTCCAGCTGCTGGGCCAATGCCTCCAGCAGCGCCACCGCGTGGCGGCTGCTGCTGAACACCGGATCGCCCGCCGCGAGTTCTTCGCCCAGATAGGCGGATGCAGCCTCCGCGGCATCGGCATCGAACGGCAACGCGTGGGACTGCGCATACGCCAGCAGCGTCTCGGCCATTTCTGTGCGCAACGCCAGACGCCCTTCGTCGGACCCCAGCAGGCGTGCCAGCGCCTCGGCGCCCACCTGCCGCGCCGGCCATTGCGCCACCGCTTCGCGCCGCTGCTCGGCGGCCCAGAACAGCAACGCCAGCGCACGCACCCGCGGTGCATGGCGCAGGCTGCCGGCCGCCTGCTGCAAAGGCAGTAGCGCACGCAGGATCAGTGCCGCATCGTGGTCATGGATGCCGCGCTCGTAGCCTTCGCGATAGCGTGGTGCGGCAAACGCACGCACGCGCTGATCCAGCGCTTCCGGGTTCGCGACGTCGTGCTGCAGCGCAGCCAGATCGAGGCCGTCGCGCCCCTCCTGCGCGGCCAGCAGCAGGCTGCCGGCCAGGTACTCGCCGCGATACAGCGTGGGCGATTCCGAGTCGAGGGTGACCGGCCAGAACGGCTTGAGTGCGTCCAGCTCCGGGTCGTGCAGGGTCTCCAGGAAGTCGGTGCCGGTCAGATGGATGGCCAACGTATCGCCACGCGGCAACAGGGTCAGGTCCAGTGCCTGCGTATTGACGCTGAAGCGATGGCGCGGGCCCAGCCGCACCACGTTGCCGCCGGCTTCGTACAGGTCACTGCGGTCGCGCAGCTGGCGCACCGCCTGGTCACGCACGCCCTTCAGCCGCGCCTCGATGTCGTCGGCCTTGACGTTGTCGTGCAGCGTGCGCAGGCGCTCGGCCAGCTCACGCAGCTTGAGGATCAGCGGATCGCCGGCAAAGAACGCGTTGAGCTCATCGGCGGTGGCGAAGCGCTCGGTGCGCCTGGCCAGGCCGTCGAGGATCCGATTGGCCGCATCCAGTACCGAACGCGCCTTGCGCTGGCGGTCATCCAGCAAGGCCTGCTTGTGCGTTTCGAAGGCCTCGACCAGCTCTTCGCGCTTGCTCAGGATGTCGCCGAGGAACTGCTCGTGTTCGCCGAACTGGCTCTCCAGTTCTTCCAGCTGGACCAGCAGGCGCGACAACTGCTCGTCGGCACGTTCGGGGTCGGTGGCCAGCGCCAGCGCGCTGGTGATCGACTGCGAGAACAGCGCGAACTGGGCGGCGAACTGCGCCACGGCCTCGGCCGAACCGAGTGACCTGCGGCGCTGGTCAGCACGCGCGCGCGCCTGGTTGAGGCGACCGTACAGCACCGAGATCGACTCGACCACGCGGGTGCGGGCAGTGGCATCGTCCACGTTCAGGCCGGCCATCAGCTCGGACAGCATGTCCAGGTCGGACGCCATGCCACGCAGGCCTTCCAACTGCTCGTCCAGCTGGCGCGCCGTCTGTGCCTGCTGCGCGGCATCGTCCAGCGCCTGCAGGCGCGTGGCCAGCGGCGCCAGCGCCTCCTCGCCGGCGAGGAAGTCACCGGTGGCGGCGCCAACACGGTCCTGTGCCTCCACCAGTTCGACGGTCATCGTCTCGATGCGCGCGGTGTCGATGTAGCGCAGCTCGCGGAGGGTCAGCAGCCGCCCGCGCAATGCGGTGATCGCGTTGAGGGCCTCGACGAAGGCCTGCACCTCGCTCCAGTTCTGCGGTTGCAGCCGGCCCAGCAGCGCCTTGTGCGCGGCCTCGGCCTCCAGCATCGCCTGCGCCGATTGCTGACGGATCGACTGCACCTTCTCGTACTCGTCCAGCACCGATTCGCCGGTCGCGCTGATCTGCCGCAGCAGTGCCTCGGCGCCATCGCAGGCCGCGTCACCCAGCCAGTGGTGCGCATCGAACAGGCGCCGCGTATCTGCCACCAGGCGCTGGTAGCGCTGTACCGACACGTCCTGGCCTTCAATCTCGCGCGCCAGGTTGAACAGGTTGGAGATTCCGCGCACCAGCTCGGCGTTGCCGATGCGGCCCATGAAGGTGTTGCCGGGCGGTCGGCTGGCGGCAAACTCGTCACTGCTGAACGGCGTCTGCCAGACCTGCATCGGATGGATGCGGGTAGGTTCGCTGCCCTCGGCATGGAACAGCACCATGCGCCCGTCCTGCATCAAGGCGTAGCCATGGCCGAACACCGGGTTCTGCAGCACGCGCTGGATGGTGTTGTAGACGAACAGCGCCGAGCGCCCGCCTTCGCGCTCGTAGAAGATGTACAGCACGTCCTCGCCGTTTGGCGAACGGATGCTGCGCTTGAACTGCATGCCGGCCATCGAGGCATCAAATGCCTTGTGCTCGCCGCCCTGCAGGTAATAGCCACCCGGGAAGATCACGCCATGGTCTTCGGGCAGCTGCACGCAGGCCTGCACGATCGCATCATTGCGCACGATGCCGCCGGTCAGCGTGTTGTAGATCAGGCCGCGCCATTCGGTCTCGCGGTACGGCAGCACCTTCAGCAATACCAGCGAGCCGACCCGGGCGAACTCGAACTGGGCGTCGTCCAGCGACTGCGTGCTGTCCTCCACGGGTTCACTGTAGATGCCCTGTCCGGTTTCGGTGTTGTTTTCGACCTTGATGGTGAGGTCGCCACCGGTGGTCTCAACGAACAGGGTGTCGAGGATGTTCAGGTGCGAGTGGCGGCCGTTGACCGCGAGGTCGCGGGTCGCCCGGGTCCATTCGAAGTCGAACGGCGGCGGCAGTGCGATATCGCGCTCACCGCGCGCATCCAGGTAAGTCAGCTCGCCCTCGCGCGACAGCGCCCAGCGGAACACGCGCACGTCGCTGCTGCGCTCGCCGATCTGGAACGAGGCCAGCAGCTTGTCGCCGACCACGATCAGCTGCAGCAGGCGCGCGTGCTTGTAGTAGGCATACAGCTCGTTGAAATCGTGCACGAAGCCGGGCTGGTCGAGGAAGCTGCCCTTCAGTTCCAGCGCAGCGACGTCGTAGCCGTCGCTGCCCTGCACCAGCCGGTACAGGCCGAACACATCCTCGATGCGGGTCTGGGTCTTCAACCCGATGAACACGTTGTAGCCGAACAGCAGGCGGTCCGGGCCCACCTGCACGATGTCACGGCCGACGCAGTTGTTGTCGCTGCGGATGCGGAAGCGCCCGACCACCTCCAGGCGGCTGTCGCCGAACTCGGCCAGGCGCTGGCGGTTGAGCGTTTCGGCCAGGCCCTGCAGGCGCTGGCCCTGCTCGGCCAGGCGGCGGCGCAGGACTTCGTAGGCGCCGCCCTGAGCGACAGCCTGGTCGACGGTGCTACCGCCGGCCTCCGGCGCAGTGGATTCGGCGGACGGATGGGTTTCAGACATCAGCAGGTTTCCGGCTCACGGGCGGACGGCCGCGGTTGCGGCCGGCGCGGGCGGGCGATGGCGGCGGCCATCGCCCGATGCATCAACGGGCGCTGTCGACCACGGTAGCCGACACGGTCGGTACCGCTTCGGCATCCTCGGCGATCTGGCGCGGCGCCGGTTCGGCCACGGCCACGCCCAGGTAGCGCTGCATCAGCTCCTGCACGATCGGGCTCTTGCCGGCGAAGCCTTCGATCGACTTGCCCAGCGACACCGCCTTGACCAGGTTCTCGAACATGCCGCCGTCGCCACCGACCAGGTCGATATCGGCGTTGCGCAGCGCGCTGGCGATGACATTGGCGTTCTCGCGCGAGACTTCCTTGCCGGCTTCGATCGAGGCCAGCGCCTGCTTCAGGCTGTTGTCCAGCATCATGCGGAACTCTTCATGGCCACGTGCCTGGTCACTCAGCGAGGCGATGGCTTCGAACTTGCGCACCAGGCCCTCGGCCTCGGCCAGCAGCTTCTTCTGCACCACGCCGGCTTCGGCATTGCCCAGCGACTCGGTGGCGGTGGCACGGGCCAGGCCCATCTTTTCCTCGCCCTGTGCCTGCGCCTGCAGGGTCTCGGCCAGCACGCGGGCTTCGTTGCTGCCCTGCTTCAGGCTGGCTTCGGCCTTGGCTTCGATCACGCGGGCCTCGGCAATGCCGACCTTCTCGATGGCCAGCGCCGAAGCTTCACGCACCTGCGCTTCGGCCAGGCCCGGCGCTGCCTGTTCGGCACGCAGGGCATCGGCCAACAGGCGCTTGGCTTCGGCCTGCTTGCCGGCCGCTTCATGCTCGGCCTGGGCCAGCGTGGTCAGTTCCACCGCGCGATGCTTTGAAGCGGTCTCGCGCGCCTGCGCTTCCTTGACTTCGCGCACCAGCGCTTCCTGCGCCTTGGCCTCGGCTTCCAGGATCAGCACCTGCTTCTGGCGGTCGGCCTCGGAGACTTCGCGCACTTCCTTGATGCGCTCCTCTTCCTGCGCCACGGTCTTGTCGATGGAGATGCGTTCACGGGTGATGTTGGCCACGTCCATCTTGCCCTGCTCGACCACCTTGTCACGCTCCACGCCCTGCAGCTGCACTTCACGATCGGTGGTGACCTGCTCCAGCTGGCGTGCGCGCTCCACGCGCTCGGCCTCGATGGCCACGGCACGCTGGCGGTTCTGCTCGGCCACTTCCACTTCGCGCAGGCGGTTCTGGTCGCGGATCTCGATCAGCTGCTGCGCTTCGATGCGGGCGTTCTCGGACAGCTGGCGCTGCTCCTCCTGCACCTTGGCGGTCTCGGCCTCCTCGCGTGCACGGATGGTCTCGATCTCACGCTTCTGCCGCGCTTCGGCTTCGGCCTGCTGGCGTTCCAGGGCCAGCAGCGCTTCGCGCGCTTCCACGTTCTTCTTGGTGATGGCGAGCTTCTCGTTCTGCTCCAGCTCGTTGGTCACCACGTTCTGCGCGGCGGTCAATTCGGTGATCTTGCGGATGCCCTGCGCATCGAGAATGTTGAACTGGTCCAGCAGCGATTTCGGGGTCTGCTCCAGGTAGTCGATCGCCACGTCCTCAAGGACGTAGCCGTTCAGATCATTGCCGATCACCGCGATGATCTCGTCGCGGAACTCCTGGCGCTTCTCGAACAGTTCGGTGAAGTCGAACTTCTTGCCGACCGTCTTCAGCGCTTCGGAGAACTTGGCGTTGAACAGCTCGTCGACGGCATGCTTGTCCGATGCACGGTCGGCACCGATGGCCTTGGCCACCCGCAGCACGTCGGCCTGGGTCTCGTTGACCCGCAGGTAGAACGCCACGGCGATATCGGCACGCATGTTGTCGCGGCAGATCAGGCCTTCCTTGCCGCGGCGGTCGATCTGCAGCGTGATCAGGCTGATCCGCATCAGCTCGGCGCGGTACAGCACCGGGATGATCAGCGCACCGGTGAAGTGCACCTTGGGCGTGGAGCTCATGTCGTTGACGATCAGGGCCACGCCCTGGTCGACCTTGCGGTAGAAGGCCTTGAACAGGCCGGCCAGGCCGAGCAGTGCGACCAGCAGCACGGCTACGCCGATCAGGAAGGGGGCCATGGTTGCCAACGTCATCAGTGATTCTCCTTGTTGCCCGGAAGCAGGTTGTCCTGGAAGTCGAGGGCGACCGCGTCGGCGCGGACCACCCGGTAATGGTGTTGATCAGCCACGTGTTCGACCAGCACGATGCGCTCGCCACGCTGCAGTTCGATCTCGCTGCGCACCTGCAGCACCAGTCCGGCGCCGCCATCGTCGAAGGTGGCGTGACCGCTGCGGGCATCCACCTTCGGCGAGGCAACCACGCCGGTACGCCCCAGCAGCGAGGCCTGCGCCACCGGGCGCAGGCGCAGCAGGAACCTGCGGACGGGGCGCAGCAGCAGCGCGGTGAACGGCACCGCCGGCAACGGCGCCAGAAGGGCCACGACCGCACCGATCGCCCAGCGCAGCAGGTCCGGCAGCGGCAACAGCACGAATAGATGGACGAAATAGGTGACGATCCAGGCGAAGAAACCCAGCAGCGTCACCACAAGCATGAGGGGAACCCCACCCAGGCCCCAGCGCGCCAGCAGCGCGGACAGTCCCTGCAGCTCATGTGGGTCGCCATGCAGCGCCCCATCGGCGCCGGCATCGCCAAACCCGTCGTCGACCAGGCCGAAGGCCGCCAGTGCCCAATACAGCACCGCCACCGCCAGCACGATGCTGTACGGCAGGGTCGGGAAACCGAACACGACGGTGAGGAACTCCTGCATCGCTTGCCTTCCTGGGCTGTGGGCGGCGGCCGCCCGTTCGGGGCGCGCCATGCACGTCCCGTCGATCCCCGCGCCGGCCCTCATGGCAGGCGCGCTTGGGTCCATCCTATGTGAAGAGTGCGTGCAGGCTCAAATCCAGGTCCAGATCACGGCAAATAGTGACGCCAATCACTCAAGAACCGTGCAATCGGCGCGGCGCACTTCCTCGACGAAAGTACGCATCCTGTAGCCGTCCTTGATGCCCGGCTCCAGTTCGATGCCGCTGGAGACATCCACGCCCCACGGCAGGGTGGCCAGCACGGCGTCGTAGACGTTTTCCGGGTTCAGGCCGCCGGCCAGCAGGAACGGGCGATGCAGGCCGGTCGGGATCCGGCCCCAGTCGAAGGCCACGCCGGTGCCGCCACCGCCGCCCGGGGCATGGCTGTCGAACAGGAAACCGGCGGCGCTGGGATAGCGCAGCTGCAGGGTGCGGGCGTTGATCTCTTCACGCCCGCCCATGGCGATCGCCTTCAGGTAGGGCATGTTGAAGCTGCGGCAGAAGCCCTCGTCTTCCTCGCCGTGGAACTGCAGCAGGGTCGGCCGTACCGTGCGCAGCACCTCGCGCACCTCTTCCTTGCTGTTGTTGCGGAACAGCGCCACCACGTCGACCATGGGCGCGATCGCCTGGCGCATCGCGCGCGCTTCGGCCGGAGCGACCCGGCGGCTGCTTTCACGGGCAAAGATGAAACCCACCGCGTCCACGCCCAGCTCGCCGGCCAGGCGGACATCGCCGGCCCGGGTCATGCCACAGAACTTGATGCGTGTGCGGTAGTAGGAGCGGCTCATAGCGTGACCTCGGCGGGCAGGTGCCAGTTGTCGGGGTACAGGGGCCCAAGGAACACCAGGCCCTGCGGCGGTGCGGTGGGACCGGCTACGGTGCGATCGCGCCCGGCCAGCAGTTCGGCGATCCATTCCACCGGCTTCTCGCCACTGCCCACCAGGATCAGCGAACCGACGATATTGCGGACCATGTGATGAAGGAATGCATTACCCTGCACGGCAACCTCGATCACCTCGCCCTGGCGGCTGACCTGCAGTGACTGCAGCTCACGCCGGGCGTGCAGCGCCTGGCACTGCACCGAACGGAACGCACTGAAGTCGTTCTCACCGAGCAGGGCCTGCCCGGCGGCATGCATCAGGGTCTCGTCCAGCGCGCGGCGCTCCCAGCTCAAGGTCTGCCGGTCCAGCGCGGGCCGCACTTCGCGGTTGAGCAGGCGGTAGCGGTAGCGGCGTGCGCGCGCGGAGAAACGCGCGTGGAAATCCCCGGCCACCGGCACGCACCAGCGCACTGCGATCGAGCGCGGCAGGCGGGTGGTAGTGCCCAGCATCCACGCGCGCGGATCGCGCACCACGTCGGTATCGAAATGCACGACCTGGCACTGGCCGTGCACGCCGGCATCGGTGCGGCCGGCACAGACCACCTGTAGCGGCGAATCGGCCACCGACGACAGGGCCTGCTCAAGGCTGGCCTGCACGCTCGGGCCGCCCTCGCCCAGGTTCTGCCAGCCCCTGAAATCGCTGCCGTCGTACTCGACGCCAAGCGCGTAACGCATGTGCTACCTCAGATATTGCGGGAGGGGCGGCGCTCAGGCCGGATCGCGTTCGGACCACACCGCCAGTTCGTTGCCACCGGGCTCGACGAACTGGAAACGGCTGCCGCCGGGGAAGGAAAACACCGGCCGCACGATCTCACCGCCAGCGTCAAGCACCGCCGTTTCGATCGGTGCCAGCTGGTCAGCGTACAGCACCAGCAGTGGCGCACCGGCATCGCTGGCCCGCAGCGGCTGGCCGCGGAAGAAGCCGCCCTGCAGGCGGCCGTCGTCGAACGCGGTGTAGTCGCTGCCATAGTCTACGAACGACCAGCCGAACGCCTTCTCGAAGAAGGCGCGGCTGGCCGCAGGATCCGTGGAAGCGAATTCAACGTAGTCGATGCGGCGCTCGCGGCTCATGACGGGGTCCTTGTCGGCAGGGTCGATCACGGCAGGCGGGCCAGCAGTTCGCGGGCCTGGGCCTGGCAGTGCAGGTCGCCGCCCTCGGCCACTTCCTGCAGCAACGTACGCGCGGTCTGGGCATCGCCCAGGTCGAGGTAGGCGATGGCCAGCTCAAGGCGCTCCTGCCCGGCGCGCGGCGCCCAGCCGGCATCGCCGGCCGGCGCCGCAGTACCGTCTTCATGCGGCGCTGCGGCCAGCGCGTCGTGCGGCGCTGCGCCTGAAGCCTCGCCGTCAGGGTGCTCGGCCGGCAGGTCGAACACGCCGCGGAACTGCGGCTGCTGTTCGGCATGCAGCGCGTAGTCCGGCACTGCCACCTCGCCGGGGGCCGCCTGCGCGAGCAGCTCATCCTGCGCTGCGGCGGCCGGCGTGGGATCATCCTCCTGCGCGGGCACCGGCTCGTCCCAGCGCGGCAGGTCGGTCACTGCCTCGGGCAGCTCCACTACTTCGTCATCGCGCAGCGTCTGCGCCTGCCAGTCAGCCTGGGCGGCGACGTCGGCGACCGGTTCGGCAGCCACGTCATCCTGCCCCCCGGTTTCGCTCGCCCAAGCCGGCATCGCCGGCTCCTGGCGGCCCGCTTCGGGCACCACCGACGACCACGAGGACTGCTCGGCCAGGGTATCCAGCGCCGCGCCCGCCGGTACCGCAGCGGTCAGACCGGCGGCATCGTCTTCGTCGCGCAGCGGCGGCAGCGGCGATGGCTTGCGACGACGCAGCAGCCAGGCTGCACCGGCCGCCAGCAGCAGCACCGGCAGCCCCAGCCAGTACCACGGCGTTGCCGCATCGCGGGTATCCGGTACCTGTGCCAGGCGCTGCTGCGCGGCCGCCAGGCCGTTGTCCTTCATCGCGATCAGCGACTGCTGCTGTTCCTTGAGTTTTTCCAGGTCGGCGACGCGCTGCTTCAGCTCGCCAATCTCGGCATCGCGGGTCGCGATGTCCTCGCGTGCCTGGCGCAGTTGTTCGTTGCCCAGCATGTCACCCTCGCTGCCGGCTCCAGTGCCGGTGGTTGTGCCCGCGCGCGCGGCGTCGGAAGCCAGCGCCGGGGCGATTTCAAGTCGTGCCCCATTGGCCGCGGCCGGGGAAGAAGCGTTCGTGGTTGCCGCCGCGGCCACCGGGGCGACGGTACCCGCCGGTTGCGGCACGGTGCGCGCCTGCCGCCACTGCGCTGCATGCTCGCGCACCAGCGCTGCGGCCTCGGCGGCATCGACCGCCGCCAGTGCATCGCTGCCGGGCATGCGCAGTACGGCGCCTTGCTTGAGCAGGTTGACGTTGCCGCGGATGAAGGCCTCCGGGTTGGCCCGCAGCAGGGCGATCATCGCGCGGTCGCGGCTGACCTGGTTGCCGCGGGCCACCGCGCTGGCGATCTGCGACAGGGTCTGCCCACGCTGGACGATGACGCTGCCATCGGCTGCCTGCGCGGCAGCGGGTGCATCCCCTGCACGCGGGCGAGCCGATGCAGGTGCCGGCGCTGCCGCAGTGGACGGCGCAGGTGCGCTTGCGCTCTCCGCAGCGGCCGGCGCCGGTGCAACGTCTCGCACGATGGTGTTGGAGAGGGTACCGGCCGGCGCGACGATTTCCGGTTCGGCCACCGCCAGTGCGCTGGAGGGCGCATCGACCAGCGCCGAGTATTCGCGCACCAGGCGGCCCTGGCCCCAGTCGGCCTCGATCAGGAAGCTCAGCGACGGGGTTTCGACCGGCGTCTGCGAGGTCACCCGCACCACCGCCCTGCCCTGCGCATTGCGGGTCAGTTCGAACTGCAGCTCGCTGACCAGCCCGGCCGGCCGCTGCAGGCCAACGCGTTCGAAGGTGACCGCAGAGGCCAGCGCGACGCGCAGGTTCTCCAGTTCGGATGGATCGGCCGAGACTACCGGGATTTCGGCCAGCAGGGGCTGGCCCGGCTTGGACAGGACACGGATGTCACCCAAGCCCAGGGCAAGCGCCGAACTGCTGGCCAGGGCCAGCAGCGCGGTGGAAAGATAGAGGAGCGGGCGCTTCGCGCCCCTGGCCCGTTTATTCATGGGCGACACTATAAAGCGTGCGGACCGGGGTCCGCACCCACCGAGGGGACCTTCGGTAGCGCCGGCCGCTGGCCAGCAGACACGCACGTCCACACATCACGGCAATGCCGGCCAGCGGCCGGCACTACCGGTGAGGCAACCGCTGTGATCAGCGCTGCTCGGCGGCGACCAGCTCGGCCAGCTGCACGGCGTTCAGGGCAGCGCCCTTGCGCACGTTGTCCGACACGATCCACAGGTTCAGGCCACGCGGGTGCGACAGGTCCTCGCGGATGCGGCCGACGTACACCGCGTCCGTGCCCGAGGCGTGGGTGACCGGGGTTGGGTAACCACCGGCCTCGTGACGATCCACCACTTCGATGCCCGGCGACTGCTCCAGCAGCGCGCGCGCTTCAGCGACGGTGACCTTGTCGCGGGTCTCGATCGCCACCGACTCGGAGTGGCCGTAGAACACCGGCACGCGCACCGCGGTCGGGTTCACCAGGATGCTGTCGTCACCCAGGATCTTGCGGGTCTCCCAGATCAGCTTCATCTCTTCCTTGGTGAAGCCATTGTCCTGGAAGTCATCGATGTGCGGGATCAGGTTGAAGGCGATCTGCACCGGGAAGCGCTGCGGATCGATCTCCTGGAAGCTGAGCAGCTGGCCGGTCTGCTTGCCCAGTTCCTCCATCGCCGAGCGGCCACCGCCGGACACCGACTGGTAGGTGGACACATTGATGCGCTCGATGCCGTACTTGCGGTGCAGCGGCGCCAGCGCCACCAGCATCTGCATGGTCGAGCAGTTCGGGTTGGCGATGATGCCGCGCGGACGGTTGGCGACCTGTTCCGGGTTGACCTCGGACACCACCAGCGGCACGTCATCGTCGTAACGGAAGGCCGAGGAGTTGTCGATCACCACCGCACCGGCGGCGGCGAACTTCGGTGCGTATTCCTTGGACACGCTGCCGCCAGCCGAGAACAGCGCGATCTCGACACCGGTCGGATCGAAGGTGGCCAGGTCCTGGACCTTGACCTTCTGGCCGTTGAATTCGATCTCGCCACCGGCCGAACGCTCGGAGGCGAGGACGCTCAGGCTACCGACCGGGAAATCACGCTCGGCCAGGATCGACAACATGGTCTCGCCAACGGCGCCGGTGGCACCGACGACGGCGACGTGGAAACTGCGCTGTGCATTGCTCATGGGGAACTCTCACGAAAACGGGAATGGGGAAAAACACGCACGACAGCTGGGTTCGGGGAACCTCCTCAAGCGGAGCGCGCGGAGGTTCCCTATCGTTTCCCGGTTTTTTTGCCCAGCGTCACGCGCGCGGCCATCGCCGCGTCAGCGTTGATCGCGCTCGGCATGCGCGACGGGCCGCCGTCCAGGCCGAGCCCGGCAGCCAGATTATCCACAGCCAGCTGTACCATCGCCGTGCGCGTAGCCAGCGAAGCGCTGCCGATATGCGGAGTGAGCACCACGTTGCGCAGCGCCAGCAGCTCCGGGCGCACCTTCGGCTCGCCCTCGTACACATCCAGGCCGGCGGCAGCCAGGTGGCCGTTGGCCAGCGCTTCGGCCAGCGCCAGTTCGTCGACGATGCCGCCGCGGGCGATGTTCACCAGGGTTGCCGTCGGCTTCATCTTCCCCAGCGCAGCCGCATCGATGATGTGATGCGAGGCCGGCGTGTAGGGCAGCACCGTTACCAGATGGTCGGACTGTGCCAGCAGCGTATCCAGGTCCACGTAGGTCGCGCTGAGCGACGCCTCGGTATCGGCCGGCAACCGTGAACGGTTGTGGTACAGCACCTTCATGCCGAAACCGTGCGCGCCGCGGCGGGCGATGCCCTGGCCGATGCGGCCCATGCCAAGAATGCCCAGCGTGCTGCCATGGACATCCGCGCCCAGCATGGTCTGGAACGACCACTGCTGCCACTGCCCTTCACGCAGCCAGCGCTCGGACTCAGTGATCCGGCGCGCGGTTGCCATCAGCAGCGCGAAACCGAGATCGGCGGTGGTTTCGGTCAACACGTCCGGCGTGTTGCTGGCCAGGATGCCGGCCGCGCTGAGCGCGTCGACATCCAGGTTGTTGTAGCCGACGCCGACATTGGCGATCACCTTCAGCTGCGTGGCATCGGCTACCTGGGCCGCACCGATGCGCTCGTTGAGGGTGATGATCGCGCCGTCGGCGCTGGCCAGCTGTGCGGTGATCTGGTCCGGCGACCAGGCGGTGACGGTGTCGGTGCTGCGCAGCTGCACGCGATCGCGCAGCGGCGCGATGGCCGCCTCGATCAGCGGCTGGCTCACCCACACGGTCGGCCGCGTGTCAGCCATCGATCTGCCCGGGAATGCGCGGGGTGATCGTGCCGACATCGCCGCACTGCGCGCGATGACGCAGCGCCTGGTCCATCAGCACCAGCGCCACCATCGCCTCGGCGATGGGCGTGGCGCGGATGCCGACGCAGGGATCGTGGCGGCCGGTGGTGACCACCTCGACCACGTTGCCGGCCGTATCCAGCGACGGGCCCGGCAGGCGCAGGCTGGACGTCGGCTTCAGGGCGATCGACGCGACGACCGGCTGACCGGTGGAGATGCCACCGAGGATGCCGCCGGCATGGTTGCTGGCGAAGCCCTGCGGCGTCAGCAGGTCACGGTGCTCGGTGCCCTTCTGCGCGGCGCTGGCGAATCCGTCGCCGATCTCCACGCCCTTCACCGCATTGATGCTCATCAGCGCAGCGGCCAGTTCGCCGTCAAGCTTGCCGTAGATCGGCTCGCCCCAGCCCGGCGGCACGTTGTCGGCGACCACGTCCACGCGCGCACCGACCGAGTCGCCAGACTTGCGCAGCGCATCCATGTACGCCTCCAGCTCCGGCACCTGTGCGGCGTGCGGCCAGAAGAACGGATTGTCTTCCACCGCCGACCAGTCGAAACCGGCCGGGGTGATGTCGCCCAGCTGCGACAGGTAGCCACGCACGGTAACGCCGAAACGCTCGGCCAGCCACTTCTTGGCGACCACGCCGGCGGCCACGCGCATGGTGGTCTCGCGTGCCGAGGAACGGCCACCGCCACGCGGATCGCGGATGCCGTACTTGTGCCAGTAACTGTAGTCGGCATGGCCCGGGCGGAACTGCTGGCCGATATTGGCGTAATCCTTGCTGCGCTGGTCGGTGTTGCGGATCAGCAGCGCGATCGGGGTGCCGGTGGTCAGACCCTCGTATAGGCCGGACAGGATCTCGACCTCGTCGGCCTCGCGCCGCGCGGAAGTGTGCCGGCTCTTGCCAGTCGCACGGCGCTGCAGGTCGTGGGCGAATTCGGCCGCGTCCAGCGCCAGCCCCGGAGGGCAGCCATCAATCACGCAGCCTATGGCCGGCCCGTGCGACTCGCCGAACGTGGTGACGGTGAACAGCTTGCCGAACGAATTGGAGCTCACGGGCGCTGCGCCGCCAGTTCGGTGATGCGTGCGCTGTGGGCGATCAGCTCGCGGCATTCGACCGCGAAGATGCCCATCTGGCCGACCTTGAACTCGATCCAGGAAAAATCGACTTCCGGCAGCAGCTTGACCAGATGCTGTTCGGACTCACCCACTTCACAGATCAGCAGACCGTCTTCGCTCAGGTGCAGCGGGGCATCGCGCAGGATCTTCAGCACCAGGTCCAGGCCATCGTCACCGGCACGCAGGCCCATTTCCGGCTCGTAGGAATACTCCTGCGGGAGGGCATCAGTCTCGTCGTTGGTGACGTACGGCGGGTTGGTGACGATCAGGTCGTAGTGGCGGCCGGTCAGGCCATTGAACAGGTCCGACTTGATCAGGGTGACGTTGTGCGCCTGCAGGCGCTCCTTGTTCTCCTCGGCCAGCGACAGTGCGTCGTCACTCAGGTCGACGCCGTCCACTTCCCAGTTCGGGTAGTAGTGGCCCATGGCGATGGCGATGCAGCCCGAACCGGTGCAAAGATCCAGCGCGCGGCTGACATCGCGGCCGGCCAGCCACGGTTCGAAACCACATTCGATCAGTTCGGCGATCGGCGAGCGCGGCACCAGCGCGCGCGTGTCACTCTTGAAGCTCAGGCCGGCGAACCAGGCCTCACCGGTCAGGTAGGCAGCGGGGATGCGTTCGTCGATGCGACGCTGGAACAGTTCCAGCACGCGCAGCTTTTCGGCCCGCAGCAGGCGTGCCTGGCCGTAGGCCGGGCCGAGGTCGTGCGGCAGGTGCAGGCTGTGCAGCACCAGCTGGGTCGCCTCGTCCAGCGCATTGTCGTAGCTGTGCCCGAAGGTCAGCCCGGCTTCGTTGAAACGGCTGGTGCCGTAGCGGATCAGATCGATGATCGTGTGGAGTTCGGCGGCCGTTTCAGCGGTCATGGCGGTACTGCGCGCAAAGTGGCCCCCGATTATAGGGGCTGGCGCCCGCGGCAGCATCCGTTGCGGCGGAAACGATCGGGCCGCAGCCGGTATGATGGAGCCCATTTCGCGTGGGAGCCCCCATGTTCAATCGCAATGCCGGCATCATCCTGCTGATCGCCCTGGCGGCGGGGCTTGGCCTGCTCGCCGCCCAGCACGTGTTCGCGCCGAAGCCGCCGGCCAACGCCCCGGCCACCGAAGCGATCACCCTGTACCCGCAGCCGCGTGAACTGCCCGACTTCAACCTGGCCCAGTCCGACGGCACCCGCCTGATCCCGGGCGAACTGAAGGGCCACTGGACCCTGGTGTTCCTGGGCTTCACCTTCTGCCCGGACGTCTGCCCGACCACCCTGGCCGAGCTGGCCGGCGCGCAGAACCAGTGGGAGGCCCTGCCCGATGGCCTGCGCCCGCGCGTGCTGTTCATCTCGGTCGACCCGGACCGCGACAGCGCCACCCGCCTGGGCGAGTACGTGCACGGCTTCCACAAGGACACCCTGGCCGCCACCGCCGATATCCCCTCGCTGGAGCGCTTCGCCACCTCGCTGGGTTTCGTGTTCCAGAAAGTGCCGGGCAAGCATTTCGACGAAAACCCCGAGGATTACACCGTCGAGCATTCGGCCAGCCTGGCCGTGCTCGACCCGCAGGGCCGCCTTGCCGGCCTGGTGCGCCCCCCGTTCAATGCGCCGGCGATCGCCCGCGACCTGCAGAAGCTGACCGAGAAAACCGCCCCATGAGCCTCACCACCGCCCTGACGTACGCCCTGCCCCATCGCCTGCTGTCCTCGATGGCACGCTCGCTGGCGTACTCGGACGATCCGCGCGTGTCGCGCTGGCTGATCGACACCGTCACCCGCAAGTTCAACGTCAACCTGGACGAAGCGGCCAACCCGGACCCGCGCAGCTATGCCACCTTCAACCAGTTCTTCACGCGTGCGCTGAAGCCGGGCGCGCGCGTGGCCGATGCCGATCCGCGCAGCCTGGTGATGCCGGCCGACGGCCGCATCAGCCAGCTGGGGAAGATCGAGGCCGGCCGCATCTTCCAGGCCAAGGGCCAGTCGTTCACCGCCGCCGAGCTGCTGGGCAGCGACGAGGATGCCAAGCCGTACAACGACGGTCTGTACGCCACCGTGTACCTGTCGCCGCGCGACTACCACCGCGTGCACATGCCGTGGACCGGCACCCTGCGTGAAACCGTGCACGTGCCAGGACGCCTGTTCAGTGTCGGTCCTGCGGCCGTCAACGGGGTGCCGCGCCTGTTCGCCCGCAACGAGCGCCTGGTCTGCCACTTCGACACCAGCTTCGGCCCGATGGTCAGCGTGATGGTCGGCGCGCTGCTGGTATCCGGCGTGGAAACCGTGTGGAGCGGCGAGGAGATCCCGGCCTACGGCGATCGCATCACCCGCAAGGACTACCGCGGCCAGGGCATCAAGCTGGAGCGGTTCGCCGAGATGGCACGCTTCAATTACGGCTCGACCGTGGTGGTGCTGCTGCCGCCGGGCGTAGCCGAATTCGCCCCGCAGCTGGGCGCCGAGAGCCCTGTGCAGCTGGGCCAGGCCCTGGCAAAGCTGCGCTGACAAAAAAGGGGACGGAGGGGATCAAGTCGTTCATGCATAAACGACTTGATCCCCTCCGTCCCCTTTTCCACAACGGGATGCCGGCCAGCGGCCGGCACTACCGGTACGCGCGTTACTGCAGGACCGGTGCTGGGCCGACGTCCATGCCGTCGTAGTCTTCCACGCCGTGCTCCGCCGCCAGCGCCGCGAATTCCTGGTTGCGGCGGTCCAGCGAGGCTTCGTCGTGGATTTCCACCCGCTCCACGTGCAGCACGTGGAACGAGGCGTCGCCCTCTTCCGGTTCCTGCTCGAACAGTTCCACGAACGTGTAGCCCTGCGCCTGCAGGTGCTGGGCCAGCGCCTGCAGCGGCTCGGCACTGGCGTGGACGAAGAAATACCCCCACAGCAACGGGCCGTTGATGTCCCAGTCGGTGTTCTCGCGGAGGTTGGCGAACAGGTTGCGGGTGGCTTCGAGGTCCATACGGATTCCAGTGGTCTTGGGAATTACTTGTCGCAGCCCTGCAGCTTCAGCGTCTGGCCGTGGCGCAGGCTGTAGGCCGGTGCCTTCAGGCCGTTGGCGCGGGCCAGGGTCGGCAGGTCGCACTGGAACTTCGCCGCGATGGCGCCCAGGGTCTCGCCCTTGCCCACCTTGTGGCTGCGCACCGGCTTCGGCCGGGCGGCCGGCGCCGGGCGCGGTGCCGCCACTGCAGCCACCGGTGCGGTCGGCACACTGGTGGATGCAGCCGCGTCGGCCACCGGCACCACACCACCCACCGCCACGCTGCCGGTATAGCTCGCCGCGGTCGGGCGCTTGATCGCCGCGTTGAGATCAGCGGTGATCAGCGTGCGGGCGAGGTCGGCACGCGGACCACTGACACAGTTGCGCTGGTACAGGCCGGCGATGCGGGTGGTGGCGTTGATCAGCGTACCGGCCGGAATCCAGCCATCGGCCTCATAGCGCGGGTTGAGGTTGCGCAGCGCACGCATGTAGCCATCGCGGGTACCGTGGCTGCCCAGGCAGATGGTCAATTCATAGATGGTGGTGGACTTGGCCAGCCGCAGCGTGGCCGGCTGCGCGCTGATCTTCGGGAACTCCACGCCGTACTGCTGCGGGTGCAGGAAGATCCAGGCCGCGGCAATCACCATCGGCACGTAGTCCTTGGTCTCGCCCGGGAACTGGTTGTAGACACTGTCGGTCCAGAAGCTCTGGCCGGCGCTCTGCTTGAACACGCGCGCGGCACGGCCTTCGCCACCGTTGTAGGCGGCCACCGACATTTCCACGTTGTTGTTCAGTTCGCGAAGGCGCTCGTTGAGGTAGCTGGCGCTGGCTTCAGCGGCGCTGCGCGCGTCGAAGCGGGTATCGAAGCCGGTGCCGTCCGGGCCCAGGCCGAAACGGCGGCCGGTGGCCGGCATGAACTGCATCAGGCCGGCGGCGCCGGCGCGCGAGGAAGCATGCACACGGCCGTTGGATTCCTTGGCCATGATCCCGAACAGCAGCGCCTCGGGCAGGCCGCGCTTTTCCCACTCCGGCCACATCACCGCGCGCAGGTTCTGGTAATTCTCGTAGCTGGTCAGCAGCGCCGGTCGCATGTCGGTCAGCCAGCGACGGATGCCGGCCTGCACCGCCGGGTTGTACTCGACCATGCTGTCGAAGGCGTGCCGTTTGTCGTTCAACAGCGCGGCAGCGCGCGCGGCCTCGGGCACGTCGGCGGTGAGCGGCCCGATGTGGTCCGGGTCGGCTTCCAGGCGATCACCGCCCTCGTCGGCCACGTCATCGCTGGCGGCGGCATCGGCGTCGTGCTTGAGCAGCCGCTTGTAGCTGGCCAGCAGGGTCCCCATCTGGCAGCCCTTCTGCTTCACGCAGTCGTTGAGGACATCTTCCATGTCCTCCAGCGCGGCATCGGCCTCGTTGCTGCCCTTGGGATCGGCATTGGCGACCAGCAGCAGGGCGTCGCCGTAGCGCTTCTCGGCGGCGGTCATGCGCTGCTGCAGCGCATCCACCTTCACCTTGTCCCGGGCCGAAACCCGCTGTGCGTGGGCGTCGGGCGCCAGGGAAACCAGGCCGGCCAGGGCCAGCAGCGGCCAACCGCGGGAAATCAGGACAGGAACGGGCATTGATGGCACTGTGTGCAAAACAGGCAGGCAGAGTAGCGGCGCCGCCAAGGTCCGGGCAAGCCGACCTTCGGACCGTCACTGCCGGCGGTTAACATTGGGCTATTCATCACAAGGGCTGGACAATGGATCCGATTCTGCTCGGCAAAGGTATTACCGACGATATTGCCGTCACCCTGCTGCCGAAACTCGGCAACCGCCACGGTCTGGTGGCCGGCGCCACCGGTACCGGCAAGACCGTGACCCTGATGACCCTGGCCGAGGGCTTCTCGCGACGGGGCGTGCCGGTGTTCCTGGCCGATGTGAAGGGCGATGTCTCCGGCCTGGCCGTGCCCGGCACCGGCGCAGAAAACCTGCTCCAGCGTGCCGCCGAGATCGGCGTGGCCGACTATGCGCCGGCCGCCAGCCCCACCATCTTCTGGGACCTGTACGGCAAACTGGGCCACCCGGTGCGCACCACGGTCAGCGAGATGGGCCCGACCCTGCTGTCGCGCATCCTCGAATTGAACGACACCCAGGCCGGGGTACTCGACATCGTATTCAAGCTGGCCGACGACCGCGGCCTGCTGCTGCTGGACATGGACGACCTGCGCGCCCTGCTCGGCCTGGTTGCCGAGGAGCGCAAGGACATTTCCACCGAGTACGGCCTGGTCAGTGCGCAGTCGATCGCGGCGATCCAGCGTTCGGTGCTGCGCCTGGCGCAGGACGGTGGCGAGAATTTCTTCGGCGAACCGGCACTTGAACTGGCCGACATCATGCGGGTCAACCACGACGGCCGCGGCATGATCGGCATCCTCGCCGCCGACCAGCTGGTGCTCAAGCCCAAGCTCTATTCCACCTTCCTGCTGTGGCTGCTGTCGGAACTGTTCGAGCAGCTGCCGGAAGTGGGCGACCTGGACAAGCCGAAGCTGGTCTTCATCTTCGACGAGGCGCACCTGCTGTTCGATGATGCACCGCCGTCGCTGGTGCAGCGCATCGAGCAGGTGGTGCGCCTGATCCGTTCCAAGGGCGTGGGCGTGTACTTCTGCTCGCAGTTCCCCGACGACGTGCCGGGCAATATTCTCGGCCAGCTGGGCAATCGCGTTCAGCACGCACTGCGTGCGTTCACCCCGCGCGACCAGAAGGCGGTGAAAACCGCGGCCGAGACGTTCGTGCCGAATCCGAAGCTGGACGTGGCCAAGGTGCTGAGCCAGCTCGGCACCGGTGAGGCACTGGTATCCACGCTGCAGGACAAGGGCGTGCCGATGCCCGTGCAGCAGACGTTGATCGCGCCGCCGCGCTGCCGGATGGGACCGATCACCGAGGCCGAGCGTGCACAGGTACGCGCCGGCAGCCCGGTCGGCAGCCGCTACGACACCGCGATCAACCGCGAATCGGCCGCCGAACTGCTGGCCCAGCGCGCGCAGAAGAGCATCGAGCAGGCACAGGCGCCGGCCGCGCGCAGCCGCGAGCAGGACGAAGCTCAGGAAGGGGGGTTCGGCCAGGCCATCAAGGATGCGATCTTCGGCACCAAGCGCCGCCAGGGCATGATCGAAACCATGGCCAAGCAGACCACGCGCACTGTCGGCACCAAGCTGGGCAACCAGATCGTGCGCGGCATCCTCGGTGGCATCTTCGGCGGCAAGCGCTAGCTGCCCCTGCTGGGGTCAGAGCCCTTTCCGCTGGAAAGGGATCTGACCCTGCTCTCTCATTCGTCATCCAGAAAAGAAGTCGTATTGCATGTCCCGTTGGCGTCCCCCCGCAGAAAAAAGCACCGCCCTGATCACCGCTTCCGGGCATGCGCGACTGAAGGCCGAACTGGATGAGCTATGGCGCGTGCGCCGCCCGGAAGTGGTGAAAGCGCTCGCCGCCGCTGCAGCAGAAGGCGACCGTTCCGAAAACGCCGAGTACACCTACCGCAAGAAGCAACTGGGCGAGATCGACCGCCGCGTGCGCTACCTGACCAAGCGGCTGGAATCGCTGCGCGTGGTCGATACGACGCCAACCGATCCGCTCGCAGTGTTCTTCGGCGCGTGGGTGGAACTGGAGAACGTGGACAGCGGCGACACCAGCCGCTATCGCATTGTCGGCCCGGATGAGACCGATGCGGGCCTGGGCTGGATCAGCATCGATTCCCCCCTGGCGCGTGCGCTGCTGAAGAAGCGGCTGGATGATGAGTTCTCGGTGGAGCTGCCCGGCGGGCAGTTCACCTTTGCAGTGATCGGCGTGGAGTACGAGCCTATGTAGCGTCGAGCCATGCCCGACCTCGCCGCCGTTGTAGAGCCGAGCCCATGCTCGGCTGATGGGCAACGCAGCCGAGCATGGGCTCGGCTCTACAACGGTGGCGGGTACGTGCGCCCTGCACGAGGCGGGCGGAAATAGTCGGCATTGCGGTAGAAGGCAGAATCCTGCACGTCATGCCAGCCGGGAACACCGGCCAATGGTAACGGCCGCAGCTGAAGCGGATCGGTCACTGCCCTGCCCTCGGCAATGGCAGCGCTCACCACGTCGACACAGGCGGCTTCGACATCGCCCTGCACCACCACGCACTTGCCGACCAGCAATCGCCCCGGCAGCAGGGCCTGTTCCATCAGCGCATGCCCGAATACCACAGTGATGGCGATGTCACCGCTCTGCCAGTTCACCGGGTCAAACAACGCGGGCCAGTCGTGTGCATCCCAGGCAGCCAGCAGTGAGTCATCGCGCACACGCACGATCACGCCGGTTTCGTCGAACTGGGTCAAGGCGGCCTGCGCGCGATTGCGCTGGCCGGGTGGCATCGCCTCGATATGCAGGCACTGCCGCACGTTGAGCGCGCGCTTCAGCTGCGGCTGTGAGGCCCACACCAGCGCATTGAACAGGTCGTGCCAGTTGCCGGCACGGGTGGCGATGCGTCCCTGCGCGATACGCGCCTCATAATGCAGGCCATCGGCCAGCAGCGCGGCGTCCTGTTCAACCAGGCGCTTGCCAGGCACGGCCAGACGTGCATCGAGCGCCGCGATGGACGGCCATGCGATGCCGTCCAGCAGGTCACGGAAGTCCTGAAGCCCGGCAAACAGCGGGTGCTCGAACCGCCGTGCAGCTACCGCCGCACGTGGCGGCGGTACGAAGCGCCGTGAACCACCGCCGTTGCCGGTGGCGGCCGTCGCTGCGATCACAGCACCTTGAGGTCGAACGCCGGACGGGGGGCGGCCGCCAGCGCGTCACCGTACAGGTCATGCTCGTCGCTCTCGGTGATCTCCACGTCGACGAATTCGCCCACGCGCAGCGGCACCTGGTCGGCATTCTGGATGTGCACCAGGCCGTCGATCTCCGGGGCATCGGCCTTGGAGCGGGCCACGGCGATGTCGCCTTCGATGGCGTCGACCAGGCACTGCTGCACGGTGCCGATCTTGGCTTCCAGGCGCGCGGCGGAAATCTGCGCCTGCTTCTCCATGAAACGGGCCAGGCGTTCCTGCTTCACCTCTTCCGGCACGGCGTCAGGCAGGTCGTTGGCGGTGGCACCCTCGACCGGCGAGTAGGCGAACGCACCGACGCGATCCAGCTGCGCTTCGTCAAGGAACGACAGCAGTTCCTCGAACTCGGCTTCGGTCTCGCCCGGGAAGCCGACGATGAAGGTCGAACGCACAGTGATGTCCGGCGCGATACGGCGCCAGTTCTGCACGCGCTCCAGGGTCTTCTCCACCGCGCCGGGGCGCTTCATCAGGCGCAGGATGCGCGGGCTGGCGTGCTGGAACGGGATATCCAGGTACGGCAGGATGCGATTCTCGGCCATCAACGGCACCACTTCGTCCACGTGCGGATACGGGTACACGTAGTGCATGCGCACCCATGCATCCAGCTCCGACAGGCCTTCGCACAGCGCCTTCAAACGGGTCTGGTAGGCCTTGTCGCGCCACATCTTCTCGGCGTACTTCACGTCCACGCCGTAGGCCGAGGTGTCCTGCGAAACCACCAGCAGCTCACGCACGCCACCACGCACCAGGCGCTCGGCTTCGCGCAGCACCTCATCCACCGGGCGCGAAACCAGCTTGCCGCGCATCGACGGAATGATGCAGAAGCTGCATTTGTGGTTGCAGCCTTCGGAAATCTTCAGGTACGCGTAGTGCCGCGGGGTCAGCTTGATACCGTAGTCGGGCACCAGGTCCACGAACGGATCGTGCTTGGGCGGCAGTGCTTCATGCACCGCTTCCATCACGCTCTGGTAATCCTGCGGGCCGGACACCGCCAGCACGTTGGGGTACGCATCGCGGATCTGCTCCGGGCGCTTGCCCAGGCAACCGGTGACGATCACCTTGCCGTTCTGGTTCATCGCCTCGCCGATCGCGTCCAGCGACTCGGTCACCGCAGAATCGATGAAGCCACAGGTGTTGACCACCACCACGTCGGCCGAATCGTAGGACGGGACGATGTCGTAGCCTTCCGAGCGGAGCTGGGTGAGGATGCGCTCGGAATCGACGAGGGCCTTCGGGCAGCCAAGGCTGACGAAGCCGACTTTGGGGTTCAGCTGGGACATGGAAATCGCGGGACTCTGGGGGCCTGGGCCCCTGCCGCCATGGCAGGGGTTCCTGGGGGCCGGGGCCTGAAAGGGCGCCAGTATACCGGGGTTGGCGGCCGCGCTCTGAATGCCCAGCCGACCGATACGGCACAGCCACTGACGCCGCGCTAACCGGCGCAGCACCGACAATGCAGTTCTGTTTCCAGCAACGAGGAAGATGACGATGGCCGAGTGGATCACCCTGGATACGCATCACGGCCCGGTACGGGCCTGGCAGGCCCTGCCGGAAGGCACCGCGCGCGGCGGCCTGGTGGTGGTGCAGGAAATCTTCGGCGCCAATCCGCATATCCGCAGCGTGGCCGAGCGCTTCGCGGCGGAAGGCTATGCGGTGCTGGCGCCCTCGTTCTTTGACCTGCTCGATGGCCCCGACGCCGATCCGGACGCGCTGCCCTACGACGCCGATGGCGTGAAGCAGGGCCTGGAACGGGTCGGCGCGCTGGGCATGGAGCGGGCACTGGAAGTGGTCCGCGCGGCGGCCACCCGGCTGGCCCCTTACGGCAAGGTGGGCACCGTCGGCTACTGCTGGGGCGGCACGGTGGCGATGCTGTCCGCAGTGCGCCTGGGGCTGCCGTCGGTCAGCTACTACGGCGCCCGCAACGTCCAGTTCCTCGATGAGACACCCAAGGCGCCGGTGATCTTCCATTTCGGCGCCCAGGACCGCAGCATCCCACCGGAAGCCGTGCAGGCCCACCGCGAGAAGCTGCCGCAGATGGCCACCTACGTCTATCCGGCCGATCATGCCTTCAACCGGGAGGTCGGACATGCGTATGATCCAGACAGCGCCGCCCTGGCGCTGCAACGCACCCTGGACTTCTTCTCGGAGCATCTTGGATGAGCGAATTCGAACTCGATTCACGCCTGGCCGCCGATAGCGTGCTGGTGGCGGAAGGACCGTTGTCGCAAGTGCGGCTGATGAACGACGAACGATTCCCCTGGCTGGTGCTGGTACCGCGCCTGGCCGGGGTCACCGAGTGGATCGAGCTGGACGGCGAGCAGCAGGACAAGCTCCGCACCGAGCTCAACCGCGCCTGCAAGGCCCTGAAGGGCTCCGACGGGGTGGAAAAGATCAACATCGGGGCGCTGGGCAATATCGTGCGCCAGCTGCATTTCCATGTGATCGGCCGCCACGACGGTGATCCGGCCTGGCCGGGCCCGGTCTGGGGCAGCGGCCCGGCGCACCGCTACGAGCCGGCGGCGCTGGACCAGCATGTCGCCTACTGGAAGGAACGGCTAGGATATCCGGCCCTGTCCTGAGCCTTCGCCGACCCGATGCGATTCAACCTCGTTGCCGCCGTCCTGCTGATCCTGATCGGCCTGTTCATGCTCGCCAGCAATCTCGGCTGGACGCACCTGAACCTGTCCAAGCTGCTGCTGACCTGGTGGCCGGTGGCCCTGGTGGGTGTCGGCATCGCGATGCTGTTCGGTCGCGGCAAATAAGGAAGGCGGCGCATTGCGCCGCCTTCCTTCATGTGGAGCCGGGCCATGCTCGGCTGCCCTGCCTTGAAGCCGAGCATGGCTCGGCTCTACAGATCGCCTGCAATCTTCAGGTCCGCGGCAGGGTCACGCCGGTCTGGCCCTGGTACTTGCCGCCACGGTCGCGGTACGACGTCTCGCAGATGTCATCGGCGGCCGCCTGGAAGAACAGCATCTGCGCCACGCCTTCGTTGGCGTAGATGCGCGCCGGCAGCGGCGTGGTGTTGCTGAATTCCAGGGTGACGTGGCCTTCCCATTCCGGCTCCAGCGGCGTCACGTTGACGATGATGCCGCAGCGCGCGTAGGTGCTCTTGCCCAGGCACACCACCAGGGTATCGCGCGGAATGCGGAAGTACTCCACGGTACGCGCCAGCGCGAAGCTGTTCGGCGGGATGATGCACTCATCGCCGACGATATCCACGAAGCTGCCCGGATCGAAGTGCTTGGGATCGACGATCGTCGAGTTGATGTTGGTGAACACCTTGAACTCGCGCGAGCAGCGCACGTCATAGCCATAGCTGGACGTGCCATAGCTGACGATGCGCTGGCCGTTGGCCTGCTTGACCTGCCCGGCCTCGAACGGCTCGATCATGCCGTGCTGCTCGGACATGCGGCGGATCCAACGGTCACTCTTGATGCTCATGCTTTGTCCTGGGGGGTACGAGGGGGCGCGAGGATTCTAGCAGGGGGCCGGCCTGCGCCGGCGGCCCCTGCCCCGGCACTTACAGCAGCGAGGACAGGATCGGGATCGAGGCCCGCGGGCGCTTGCCGACTTCCTCGATCAGGCGCTGCGCGGCATGGCGGTAGGCCTGGGCCGGTGCCGAATCCGGCTGGGCCACGGTGATCGGCGTGCCTGCATCGCCCTGCTCGCGGATGCCGATCTGCAGCGGCAGCGACCCCAGCAGCGGCACGCCGTACTGCGCGGCCATGCGCTCGCCGCCACCCTCGCCGAACAGGTGCTCGATGTGCCCGCAGCTGCTGCACGTGTGCACGGCCATGTTCTCGACGATGCCCAGCACCGGCACCTCGACCTTCTCGAACATCTTCAGCGCCTTCTTCGCATCCAGCGTGGCGATGTCCTGCGGCGTGGTGACGATCACTGCACCGGCCAACGGAATCTTCTGGGTCAGGGTCAGCTGGATGTCACCCGTGCCCGGCGGCAGGTCGATCAGCAGGAAATCCAGGTCGTCCCACAGGGTATCGTTGAACAGCTGGGTCATCGCCGAGGTGGCCATCGGGCCGCGCCAGATCATCGGGGTGTCTTCTTCGATCAGGTAGCCGATCGACATGGTGTCCACGCCGAACGCACGCAGCGGCTCGATGCTCTTGTTGTCCGGGCTTTCCGGGCGGCCGGACAGCCCCAGCATGGCCGGCACGCTGGGGCCGTAGATGTCGGCGTCGAGCACGCCCACCCGCGCACCGAGCTGCTGCAGCGCCACGGCCAGGTTCACCGAGGTGGTGGACTTGCCGACGCCGCCCTTGCCCGAACCGACCGCGATGACATTGCGGATGCGGGCATGCGGCGTAAGTCCCTTCTGGACCTGGCTGGCATGGGGACGGCGGGGAGAACTGTTCACAACGAGCACCGGCGGAGTCAGGGGGATAACCCAACATCATACAAGCTGGACGTAACCTGACTGAAATTCAGGATTGCGACGGATTCGTGCACAGATTGTTAAGTTCATGTTACGTTCGATCAGCACTGTTTTGAGCTGCGGAGCCCGCTGTTCCGGCCCGCGCGATGGCGCATGCGCAGTGCCGTTTTTGTTTTTTGCTCTCCATTGGAACTACATGAAACACGTCAGCAATACCGCACGTCGCAACACGCTCGCCGTCGCCCTGATTTCCGCTCTGATGGCCGCCGCCCCGGCAATGGCCCAGGACAAGGCGACCAACCTGGACAAGATCACCGTCACCGGTTCGCTGATCCCGCAGACCCAGGTCGAAACCCAGACCCCGGTGATGTCCATCACCGCCGAAGACATCCAGACCCGCGGCTTCAGCAGTGTTGCTGAAGTGCTGCAGCAGTCATCGCTGACCACCGGCGGCCTGCAGGGTGGCCAGACCTCGGGTGCGTTCACCCAGGGCGCCGAAGCCGCCGGCATGTTCGGCCTGAATCCGGGCTACACCAAGTACCTGATCAACGGCCGCCCGATGCTCTCGTATCCGGCGCTGTACAACGGCAGCGAGTCGTTCAACAACATCAGCGGCATTCCGATCGACATCGTCGAGCGCATCGAAGTCCTGCCGGGCGGCCAGTCGTCGCTGTATGGCTCGGACGCGATCGCCGGCGTGGTCAACATCATCCTGAAGGAACGCATGGACGGCGGCACGATGTCGATCCGTGGCGGCACCTACACCGAAGGTGGTGGCAGCAACATCCGCTTCAGCGCCGCCAAGGGCTTCAACGCGTTCGACGACCGCTTCCACGCCCTGGTCAACGTGCAGATCGAAAACGGCAGCCCGATCTGGGGCTACCAGCGTGACATCACCAAGCAGAACAACCCGGTCGGTTACACCGCGCAGCTGCCGTCGAACGACTTTGCTGTCATCGGCAACGCCGACAACAAGCTGTACATGATGGACCCGACCCGCTGCGCCAACGTGGCAGGCCTGTACGACGGCACCACCACCGTCGGCAAGCGTGCATCGGGCGAATCGTGCGGCTCGGTGTACAGCGCCGGCTACAAGACCCTGAAGAACGGCAAGAACAGCGGCCAGTTCTACTCGTCGATGACCTTCGACGTGAACGACAACTTCCAGCTGTTCGCCGACGTGCTGTACAGCAAGGAAAAGACCGAATTCACCTCCGGCTCCAGCGCCCTGTGGTGGGGCACCAAGTCGGTGATGGGCGGCTTCTACGACCAGGGCCTGGGCAAGGTCGTGAACCTGCAGCGCGCCTTCGCGCCGGAAGAAATCGGCCCGGGCCACTACAACAACATCCTGAACTCCGATGAGAGCCGTTCCTACCAGGTCACCCTGGGCGGCAAGGGCATGGTCGGCGACTGGGACTACAGCGCCAGCTTCACCCGCGGCGAATACCGTCTGGACCAGAACCGCTTCGCGCGCTGGAAGGACAAGATCGAAGGCTTCTTCGGCGACACCGTGCTGGGCCCGCGCCTGGGCACCACTGCTGATGGCTTCGGCATCTACAACCCGAACTACACCGCCTTCTACTCGCCGATCACCCCGGACCAGTTCGCCAGCTTCACCGGCTATGGCACCCACCGCAGCAAGACCTGGCAGAACCTGGGTCGCGTGCAGGTGACCAACGGTTCGCTGTTCTCCCTGCCGGGCGGCGACGCCGGCCTGGCCGTCGTGCTGGAAGGCGGCAGCGAGGGTTGGGATTACTCGCCCGACCAGGCCTTCGTCGATGGCAACGCGTGGGGCGCCAGCGCCGTGGCCGGTGCCGGCCACCGCAGCAACTACGCGGTGACCAGCGAACTGCGCATGCCGGTGTTCGAGTCGCTGACCATCAGCGCCTCGGGCCGCTATGACGCCTTCAAGATCGCCGACAAGACCGTCGACAAGGCCACCTACAGCATCGGCCTGGAATACCGTCCGGTGGAAAGCCTGCTGCTGCGCGGCAAGTACGGCACCGCGTTCCGCGCGCCGACCCTGTCCGATGCCTTCCAGGGCATGAGCGGCTCGTTCGCCTCCGGCCAGAACGACTACTACCGCTGCAGCCAGATGGGTTACGCGCTGCGTGACGAAGCCTGCTCGTTCTACAAGACCACCTCGGTGTACAGCGAAAAGTCCGGCAACCCGGACCTGAAGCCGATCACCGCCGACGTGTGGAGCGCAGGCGTGGTGTGGGCCCCGGTGAGCAACTTCTCGCTGTCGGTCGACTACTACAACTGGAAGATCAAGAACGAGGTCAAGACCCTGAGCACCGACCAGCTGCTGCTGGCCGAGTACCAGTGCCACAACGGCCTGCCGAACAACACCTCGGCCAGCTGCCAGAACGTGACCGACTGGGTGACCCGCGACGCCGGTGGCAACCTGACCCGCGTGTACACCCCGAAGCTCAACGTGGCCAGCCAAAACCTGGAAGCGGTGACCGTCGGTGCCAAGTACCAGCAGGACCTGGGCCGCTTCGGTTCGCTGATGTTCTCCGGCAACTACACCAACATGCTCAAGCGTGAAGTGGTGGCCCTGCCGGGTGCGCAGAAGCTGGACCTGCTGAGCGATCCGTACAACATGTGGTACTACGACAACTTCGCCAAGGTACGCGGCGACGTGTCGGTGGGCTGGGCCATCTCCAAGTTCACCACCACCGTGTACGCGAACTACGTCGGCAGCACCCCGAACTACCTGGCCTACACCGGCCGCAGCTACGACTACGTCCACTCCTCCGGCGCCAAGGCCGGCAAGTGGGGCTCGTACACCACGTACAACATGAGCCTGAACTACCAGGCACAGGACGATCTGACCCTGTCGCTGATGGTCAACAACGTGTTCAACAAGCTGCCGGAAGGCCAGCGCTACAACTACCCGGGCAACGAATCGACCCCGTTCAACGACGGCTTCTACAGCGTCTACGGCCGTCAGATCTCGGCCCAGGTCAAGTACGACTTCTAATCCCGTCGTATCCCGGACCGCGTGTCTGGACCAGGCCCCGCTTCGGCGGGGCCTTTTTTTTGCACCACTGCGCCCCACCCTCCCGTCCGGCCTGTAGCAGAAAGTGTGATCCACAGCGCACAAACATCCAGGTTCCCGGCAGCGCTGATCCAAGGCAACGCATTGATCTACAGGGCATATCCGCAATGCCGACATGCTCCCTTGCACGCCGCCATCTTTTGAAACATGCCAAAACAAATCGCCTTATCCATTGATTCGTAAGCGTTTTTTCATTTCCCAACGGCGCATTGATGTGACAGGCCTGTGTTGGCAGCGTTAACGACGTGTTACGGTCGACCTGAATGGAGTCACACTGAACGAATTGTTAATGCGCAGGGAATGCGCCGCCAAGACATTGCTCACTACGGGGATCCACCATGTCTCGCCAACGTTCCACGCTCTCGCGCCACCCTTTGACCCTCGCCCTGCTCGGCACCCTCCTGGCCTCCGGCACCGCCCTGGCCCAGGACGGCAATGCGCCGACCCAGCTTGATCGTGTGACCGTCACCGGGTCGCTGATTCCGCAGACCGAGATCGAGAACCACACGCCCGTCCTGACCGTCACCGCCGAGGATATCCAGACCCGCGGTTTCACCAGCGTCGCCGATGTCCTGCAGCAGTCCTCGCTGTCCACGGGCGGCCTGCAGGGTGGCCAGACCTCCGCATCCTTCACCCAGGGCGCCGAAGCGGCGGGCATGTTCGGCCTCAGCCCGGGCTATACCAAGTACTTGATCAACGGCCGCCCGATGCTCTCGTATCCGGCGCTGTACAACGGCGGCGATACCTTCAACAACATCAGCGGCATCCCGATCGACATCGTCGAGCGCATCGAGATCCTGCCGGGTGGCCAGTCGTCGCTGTACGGCTCGGACGCGATCGCCGGCGTGGTCAACATCATCCTCAAGGAGCGCATGGATGGCGGTGTGCTCAATGTGCGCGGCGGTGCCTACAGCGAAGGTGGCGGCAACAGCTTCCGCTTCAGCGGCGCACGCGGTTTCAACTCCAAGGATGACCGCTTCCATGCACTGGTCAACGTGCAGTACGAGAAGACCAGCCCGATCTGGGGTTACCAGCGCGACCTGACCAAGGTCAACAACCCCGACGGTTACAGCCCGCAGTACGTCTCCAACGATTTCCTGGTGCTGCTGCCGGCCGCCAACAACCGCTACGCGATGATGGACCCGAACCGGTGCGCCAACGTGGCGGGCCAGTTCGACGGCACCACCGTGCTCGGTACCCGTCCGACCGGCCAGGCCTGCGGCTCGGTCTACGGCACCGGTTACAAGACCATCAAGAACGGCAAGGAAAGCGGGCAGATCTACAGCTCGGCCACCTTCGACGTGAACGACAATTTCCAGCTGTTCGGCGACGCGCTGTACAGCCTGGAGGAGGTCAAGTACGCCACCGGCTCCGGCTACACCTGGTGGGGCACCTCCTCGGGCTGGGGCCGCTTCTACGACCAGGCCAGCGGCCAGTACATGAACCTGCAGCGCGTGTTCGCGCCGGAGGACATCGGCGGCGGCGGTTACCGCGACATCATGAACACCGACCGCAACAAGGCCTACCAGGTCACCCTCGGCGGCCGCGGCACCGCAGGCAACTGGGACTACAGCCTCAGCTTCACCCGTGGCGAGTACAAGCTGACCGAGCGCAATTTCGTGCGCTGGAACGACCCGATCAACGACTACTTCGAGCAGCGCGTGCTGGGCCCGGTGCTGGGTACCACCAGCACCGGCTACAACATCTACAGCCCGAACTGGGAAGCGTTCTACGCACCGCTGCCCGCCGGTGACTTCCAGAGCTTCACCGGCTACAGCTACAGCGAAAGCCGCACCTGGCAGAACCTGGCCCGCGCCCAGGTCACCAATGGCTCGCTGTTCAAGCTGCCGGGTGGCGATGCTGGCTTCGCCGTGGTCCTGGAAGGCGGCAGTGAAGGCTGGGATTACACGCCCGACCCGGGCCTGATGGACGGCAGCGTGTGGGGGACCACCGCCGTATCCGGTGCCGGCCATCGCAGCAACTACGCGGTGACCACCGAACTGCGCATGCCGCTGCTGGAAACGCTGACCGTCACCGGCTCCGGCCGCTATGACGCCTTCAAGATCGGCAGCAACACCGTGGACAAGGCCACCTACAGCGTCGGCATCGAGTTCCGCCCGATCGAAAGCCTGTTGTTCCGTGGCAAGTACGGTACGGCGTTCCGCGCACCGACCCTGTCCGATGCCTTCCAGGGCCGCAGTGGTTACTACGCCAACGGCTCCACCGACTACTATCGCTGCGGCCAGCTGGGCTACGACCCGGCCAACACCACCGGCTGCCCGTACGACAGCGTCTCGGTGTTCGGCACCCGCTCGGGCAACCCCGACCTGGAGCCGATCACCGCCGACGTCTGGAATGCAGGCGTCGTGTGGGCACCGATCAACAACCTGTCGCTGTCGGTCGACTACTACAACTGGAAGATCAAGAACGAGGTCGATACGCTCAGCTCCGACCAGCTGCTGCTGGCCGAGTACTACTGCCGCAACGGCCAGTCCAACAACACCTCGGCCAGCTGCCAGAACGTCGATGACTGGATCACCCGTGATGCATCGGGCGTGCTCGACGAGATCTACACGCCGAAGATGAACGTCGCCCGCCAGAACCTGGAAGCACTGACCGCCAGCTTCAAGTACGTGCAGGACATCGGTCGCTTCGGTTCGCTGCAGTTCTCGGCCAACTACACCGACATGCTCAAGCGCAAGCTGCAGCCGCAGCCGGGTGACGAGTTCCTGGACCTGCTGCACGACCCGTATGCGATGTGGGTGTATGACTCGTACGCCAAGGTACGCGCGGACGGCTCGATCGGCTGGGCCAAGGACAACTGGACCACCACCCTGTATGCCAACTACATCGGCAAGACGCCGAACTACATGGCTTACGTGGGCAACGGCTATGACTACGTCCACAGCTCCGGCTACAAGGCAGGCAAGTGGGGTTCCTACACCACCTACAACCTGAGCGTGAACTACCGCGCGATGGAAAACCTGACCCTGTCGCTGATGGTCAACAACGTGTTCAACAAGATGCCGGACAACCAGCGCTACAGCTTCGCCGGCACCAGCGGCCAGCCGTACAACAACTACCTGTACAACGCCTACGGGCGCGCGATCTACGTGCAGGCCAAGTACGCGTTCGGCGTGAAGTAATCCCGCAACCGCAGCAACGGAAAAGCCCCGCCATGGCGGGGCTTTTTCGTGTCCGGCCTGAGCGGATGGAAGAACAGGCCCTGGTGGAACAGGGCCTGCCCATTCCCGGCCCCAGCGGAGCTGGCACTTGGGCTCATCGAACGCATCCACGCGCTCCACGAACGGCACAAGCGCGTTTGCCGCCTGACCACTATTCTTCGGCATGTAGCCGTAGAAACCGAGTGCAACTTGGCCGAATCGGCCCATACCCCGGTTGTAGAAACTTGTCGATCTCGGCCGACTGCTACAACTGCAAGATCGAGAACGAAGTTGATGCAGCCAGCATAGACCCGCTGCTGCTGGCCGAGTACTGCTGCCGCAACGACTTGCCGAAGAGCTCCTCATCCACCCGTCAGAACGTGGCCGACTGGGTCGTACGCGATTCGGCCAGCAACCTGAGCTCGCTGTGCCCCCCCCGAAGATGAGCCTGCCAGAACCTGCAGGCCCTTACCGTCGGCTTCACGTACTTGCAAGACATCGGCCGCTTCGGTTCGCTGCAGTTCTCGGACAACTACACCAACATGCTGAAGCATGAAGTGCAGGTGCAGCCGGGTGAGGACTTCCAGGACCTGCTGGGCAACCCGAAGTCGATTTGGAACTACGAAAGCTACGCAAAGGCAGTTCCGACACATCGACGGCCTAGTCGCCAGGCAAGGGGATCGCCACGCGGCAGGCCAATTACGGCAGCTTCCTCCGCCCCTCTGATGAACACCGCTCCTGGACGGATGATGAAACGCCTATTTGCGCAAAGTGGCCCATCTCACCACGTTCAGCTTCGCGTCATCAAGTTGTCGCCGGCAGATCACAATTGATATTAAACGATTGTATTTGTTGCACTTTCAGCCAACTCCGAAGTGCACCCAGGTACCATTTTGTGACATTTGTATGCATTTCTCGTTAAGGCCGTGTTAGGTTCCATGAACGACGCCCGTTATATGAACTTAGATGTAACGAACGGACGGAACAGCACGCTTCAATTCATTAGGGGACCCATAACGATGACGTACAACCGCCCACCTGGCCGTCACCCGCTCAGCAGCGCCCTGCTCGTCGGTCTGCTCGCCGTGGCCGCAGCACCTGCCTTCGCGCAGGAAGCCTCCTCCAACCCGATCGACCTCGATCGCGTCAGTGTGACCGGCTCGCGCATTGCGCGTACGGGCTTTGTGACCCCCTCGCCGGTCACGGCCATCACCGCCGAGGAGATTCGTGCCACCGGTGCGAACAACATCGGCGATCTGATGACGCGCCTGCCAGCACTGACACCGACCTACACGCTGGGCAACTCGACCCGCTTCATCGGCACCGCCGGCGTGGGTCTGATGGACCTGCGTGGCATGGGCACCTCGCGCACTCTCGTGCTGGTCAATGGCCGCCGCCACGTCGGCGCGACCTCGGGTTCCTCGGCCGTGGACGTCAACACCATCCCGGTGGAATGGATCGAGCGCGTGGAAGTGATCACCGGTGGTGCCTCGGCTGTGTACGGCGCCGACGCCGTGGCTGGCGTGGTCAACTTCATCATGAAGAAGTCCTTCGACGGCGCCGAAGTGCGCGGTCAGACCGGCATGGCCAGCGAAGGCGGCTTCAACCGCTCCTTCATCAGCGCCTCGGCCGGCACCGACTTCGCTGGTGGCCGCGGCAACGCCGCCGTCGCCCTTGAGTACAGCAAGCAGGACCGCTTCGTCCGCACCGACCGCGCCATCGGCAACGAGTTCCTGGTGTCGGTGCGCAACCCGAACTACGACAGCAGCAAGCCGTCCAGCGAAAGCAACCCGGAAACCGTGCTTGCAGGCCCGGGCGGCAACCACTCGATCTCCTTCGGCGGTACCTTCAACATTGGTACCTTCAACCCGAACAATCCGGCTACCTGGGGCAACCGCTATCAGTTCAACCCGGATGGCACCTTCCGCAAGCAGCGCTACGACGGCACCGTGGTCAGCGCAACCAGTTGCGTGAACTGTGATTTCGCCGACCTGAACTCGGTTGCCGACCTGCAGCCGAAGTTCGACCGCAAGAGCATCAACACGGTCGTCAACTTCGACCTGACCGACAACCACCGCCTGTACTTCGAGGGCAAGTACACCGAAACGGTGTCCGACTTCCTGGCACAGCCGTCGTTCGACCAGACCCTGCGCATCCAGCGCGATAACGCTTACGTGTCGCCGGAATTGCGTGCACTGATGACCAGCGCCGGCCTGAGCCAGCTAACCCTGAGCCGCTTCAACGTCGACGCCGGCCAGCGTGGTGAGCACGTGGAGCGCAACACCCAGCGCTTTGTGCTGGGCATGGAAGGCAACCTGACCGAGAACTGGACCTACGACGTTTACGGCAACTGGGGCCAGAGCGAAGTCAAGCGCTGGAACCTCAACAACCGTATCAACGAGCGTTGGCAGGCTGGCCTGGATACCGTGGTCAACCCGGCCACTGGCCAGATCGTCTGCCGCACCACGCTGAACCCGAACGCGACCAACCCCAACAACGGCAACCGCGTGTACTCGCAGTTCGCCCGCGAAGGCTGCGTGCCGTTCTCGGTGTTCGGCAACGGCGCGGTGACCCAAGCTGCACGTGACTGGATGAACGTCAATTCGTTCAACTACTCGCGCCTGCAGCAGTCGGTGTTCAGCGCATCGCTGGCCAACGGCTCGCTCTTCAGCCTGCCGGCCGGTGACGTCGGCGTGGCTGGTGGCGTTGAATACCGCCGCGAAAAGAGCCGCGAAATCACCGATCCGCTGGCCGCGCAGGGCCTGACCTTCCTCAACGCCATTCCCAACCGCATGGGCAAGTACGACGTGCGCGAGGCCTTCGTTGAAACCACCGTGCCGCTGCTGGCCGACATCCCGGGCATCTACAACCTGACCCTGGACGCCGCAGGCCGCTGGTCGGACTACAGCAGCATCGGCAAGACCACCACCTGGAAGGTGGGCCTGGACTGGACCATCATCCCGTCGCTGCGTGCCCGCGGCACCCTGTCGCAGGCGGTGCGCGCACCGAGCATCGGTGAGCTGTACAACCCGCAGAGCGAAAACTTCGCCACGGTCAACGACCCCTGCAACTACCTGGCCACCAACCCGAACCGCCCGAACACCGCGGCGGACCCGGCACTGCGCCAGGCCAACTGCTCGGCGCTGGGCGTGCCGGTCGGCTGGGTCGACACCTACACTGCCACCCGCCCGGGCGTCAGCGGCGGCAATCCGGACCTGAAGCCGGAACGCGCACGCAGCTTCACCTATGGCCTGGTCTGGCAGCCTGATTTCCTGCAGGGCTTCGGCATGTCCGTCGACTACTGGTGGATCAGCCTGAAGGACGCCATTGGTGCGGTGACCGCGCAGACCAATGCAACCCGTTGCGTGGATTCGCCGGGGGGGATCAACAACAGCTTCTGCGGCTTCATCGAACGCGCACCGGTGGGCGGCAAGACCGATGCTGGCGGCCGCACCTTCCCGGAATACTCGATCAGCCGCTGGGTTGCGCTGAACGAAAACCTCGCCCGCTCGCGTCGCGTCGGCGTCGATCTGGAAATGGACTACCGCTTCAAGCTGGCCGAGGGTGACACCGTCATCCGCCTGGTGGGCACCCGTCTGCTGCAGTCGCGCGAGTGGGCCTTCCAGGCCTTCCCGAACGAGTACGACGAGAACGTCACCTGGGTGACCGATCCGCGCTGGCGTGGCCAGCTGCAGACCAAGTACTCGCTGGGCCAGTGGCGCGCGTCGTGGGACATGACCTACGTCGGCCCGAACCTGCGTGTGCAGCCGAAGAGCTACCAGGCCAACCCGGGACAGACCAGCCCGATCCGCAACGGCTCGTACACGTACCACAACTTCCAGTTCGGCTACCGCTTCCCGGGTGACAAGATCGACGTCTACCTGGGCATCGACAATGCCTTCGACAAGGATCCGCCGGTGAACTACTTCGGCTCCGACGTCGGTTCGGCGATGTACGACAACATCGGCCGTTACATGTACATGGGCGCCACCTACAAGTTCTGATCCATCCAGAACCGCAACACCCGACAGACCCGGCTTTTGCCGGGTCTGCCTTTTCCGGGCCCGGCAAAAGCCCTTGCGCCCGACCATGACCTTCGACACCCTTGCAGGTCTGGCCGGCGGCGTATCGTTCGGCCCACGGTCGCACCTGCGGCCACTCCCTGACTCACTCGGCCCGGAGGCCATTCAAGTGACCCGTACTCCCAAGATCGTGCTGCTGACCCTGGCCGTTTCGGCCGCGCTGGTCGGCTGCGGCAAGACTGAAACCCCGGCCAAGGACGCCGCCGCCTCCGCCCCGGCCACCGCCGAAGCCACCACCTATAAGCTGGACGAGAGCAAGCTGCCGGCCTACAACGCCTTCCAGCCGAGCGACCTGGACACCACCAAGGACGCCTGCACCGCCTTTGGCGACTACGTCAACAGCAAGTGGCTGGCCGCCAATGAAATCCCGGGCGACCGCACCAGCTGGGGCGCGTTCACCATCCTCGACGAGCGCTCGGTGGCCGTGCAGCACCAGCTGGCCGAACAGGTCGCGCAGGTCAAGAACCCGAACCACATCGAGAAGATCGTCGGCGACCTGTGGGCGACCGGCATGGACGAAGCGAAGATCAACGCGCAGGGCATCGAGCCGCTGAAGGCCGACCTGGCGGCGATCGACGGCCTGCAGGACAAGGCGGCGATCGCCAACTACCTGCGCACCAGCGCCGCCAAGGGTGACAACGTCCTGTTCGGCTTCGGCGCCGAAGCGGACTTCAAGAACTCGACCATGAACATGGCCTACGCCAGCCAGGGCGGCCTGGGCCTGCCGGATACCACCTATTACACCGATGCCAAGAACGCCGACAAGCTGAAGGCCTACCAGGCACACGTCGCCAAGGTGCTGGAGCTGTCCGGCGTCGCCGCGGCCGACGCGGCCAAGCAGGCCGAGGACGTGGTCAAGTTCGAAACCCGCCTGGCCAAGGCCTCCAAGTCGCGCGTCGAGCTGTCGCGCAACGTCGAGCTGTACTACAACCCGGTCACCCTGGCCGACGCCGACAAGCTGACCCCGAACTTCAGCTGGACCGAGTTCTTCAAGTCGCAGGGCGTGGCCGCGCCGGAGAAGTTCTCGCTGGCCATGCCGGCGTTCCATGAGGAAGTGAGCAAGGCGCTGGGCGATACCGATCCGTCGGTGTGGCGCGCCTACCTGCGCTTCCACACCGTGGACAGTGCCTCGCCGTACCTGGCTGACGCCTTCGTGCAGGAGAACTACGAGTTCTACGGCAAGACCCTCAACGGCCAGAAGGAACAGAAGCCGCGCTGGAAGCGCGTGCTGGGCACCATCGAGAATGATGCCGGTGAAGCCTTCGGCCAGCTGTACGTGAAGGTTGCCTTCTCGCCGGAAGCCAAGGCGAAGATGGAAGAACTGGTGAAGAACCTGGCCGCCGCGCTGAAGGACCGCATCCAGGGCCTGAGCTGGATGAGCGAGGAAACCAAGGCCAAGGCCATCGCCAAGTGGGAGACCTTCACCCCGAAGATCGGTTACCCGGACAAGTGGCGCGACTGGTCGGGCCTGCAGACCCAGCGCGACAGCTTCCTCGGCAACGTGCGCGCGGCCAACGAGTTCAACTACAAGTTCAACCTGTCCAAGATCGGCAAGCCGGTGGACAAGACCGAGTGGGGCATGACCCCGCAGACCGTCAACGCCTACTACAACCCGCTGCAGAACGAGATCGTGTTCCCGGCCGCCATCCTGCAGCCGCCGTTCTTCGATCCGAAGGCCGACGACGCGCTGAACTACGGCGGCATCGGTGCGGTGATCGGCCATGAAATGACCCACGGTTACGACGACCAGGGTGCACGCTTCGGGCCGACCGGCAACATGGAAGACTGGTGGACCCCGGCCGACAAGAAGAACTTCGAAGGCCTCACCGGCAAGCTGGTCAAGCAGTTCGACCAGTACAAGGTCGACGGCCAGGCGGTGAACGGCCACCTGACCCTGGGCGAGAACATCGCCGACCTGGGTGGCCTGGCCACCGCCTACGACGCCCTGCAGAAGGCCTCCGCCGGCAAGGAAGATGCGAAGGTCGATGGCTTCACCCGAGACCAGCGCTTCTTCTTCAACTGGGCCACCGTGTGGCGCACCAAGTACACCCCGGAAAACGCCAAGGTCCGCCTGGCCACCGACCCGCACGCCCCGGCGCAGTTCCGTGCCATGGGTGCGCCGTCGAACCTGCCGACCTTCGCCGCCGCGTTCCAGTGCAAGGCCGGTTCGCCGATGGCCCGCACCGGCGAGCAGCAGGTGGTGATCTGGTAAGTCCTGGCTGACGCTATTGCAGACCTGCAAAGGCCCGGGAATTCCCGGGCCTTTGTTTTCCGGGTGTCTTTCATCCACGCATGGCGTGGATCTACTGATCCCGGCGCTCCCCGGTAGCTGCCGACCTTGGTCGGCGAATGCACCGCGACGCGTGCATCCCGCGCCCATGCCTGGCTTGCTATAGTGCGCGCGCCCTCAATCCATCACGGATTCGTTCCACATGCCCAACTTCCGTCCGCTTGCCATCGCCCTGGGCATCAGCCTGGCGACCCTGGTCCCGACCCAAGATGCGTTTGCCGCCGCCAAGAAGAAGGCCGCACGCGCCCCGGCCGTCAGCGCCCAGTGCAGCGACTTCTACGACGCCACCAATGCAGGCTGGCTGAAGGCCAACCCGGTGCCGCAGACCGGCGCCGTCACCGCGCTGGGACAGCTGGTTGACCGCAGCCGCCAGCAGCAGCGTGAACTGCTCGACGCCGCGATGAAGTCGCCGCAGGGCAATGTGCAGAAGCTGCTGGGCGACTTCTGGGCCAGTGGCCTGGACGAAGCCGCCGTGGAAGCAGACGGCTCCAATCCGATTGCGCCGCTGCTGACCCGCATCAACGCCATCAAGAAGGCCAAGGATGTGCCGGCCTCGATCGCCGCGCTGCACCAGGTGGGCATCCCGGTCGCCTTCAACTTCGGCCCTGACGTCGACCTGAAGGCACTGGACCGCCACATCGGTTACTTCATGCAGGGTGGCATGGGCCTGCCGGATCCGGCGTTCTATACCCGCACCGACGCCGATACCGTGGCGCTGATGGGCCGCTACCGCAACTACGTCAAGCAGATCCTGGCGCTGACCGGCACCCCGGCGGCCAAGCTGGATGCCGAATCGCAGGCGGTGATCGCGCTGGAGACCGAGCTGGCGCGCAACGCGCAGTCGCTGGCCGGCATCAACAACCCGTTCAACAACTACGCGCCGATCTCCACCAAGGAGCTCAACAGCCGCTACCGCAACCTGCAGCTGGACGCGTTCCTGAAGGCACAGGGCGTGGATGACGATCTGGTCTCGCTGGCCGATCCGGGCCTGTTCAAGCAGCTCGATGGCATGGTCACCAAGCTCAAGCCGGACCAGTGGAAAGCCTACCTGCGCTGGCGCGTGGGCGATTCGATGGCGCCGTACCTGTCCAAGGCCTACCGCGACGCCGAGTTCGAATTCCGCGGCCGTGTGCTGCGTGGCCAGACCCTGCCGCCGCAGCGCTGGGAATCCGTGCTGGATGCAATCAATGTGGCCGCCGGCCCGATGGTCGGCCGCGAGTACGCCGCCCGCTACCTGTCGGCCGAAGATCGTCGCCAGGCCGCATGGATCGTCGACAAGGTGCGCGAAGTACAGATCGAGGCGGTAAAGAACAGCAGCTGGATGAGTGCCGAAGCCAAGACCGAAGCGCAGGCCAAGCTGGCTGCGCTGAAGATCGAGATCGGCACTCCACTGCGCGACCTGGACTACAGCGTGCAGCCGATGGGGCGCGGCTCGTTTGGTGGCAACATGCTGATTGCATCGACCTGGCGCCACCGCGAGGAAATGAAGCGCATCGGCAAGGGCAATGCCGACCGCCGCTGGGACGTGCTGCCGCAGCAGCCGTCGCTGGCCTACGACCTGGCGCAGAACCGCCTGATCGTCACCGCCGCGATCCTGCAGGGCCCGGTGTTCAACGCCAAGGCCGACGCCGCCGACAAGTTCGGCAGCTTCGGTGGCCTGGTCGGCCATGAGCTGACCCGTGCGATCGATGCCAAGGGCGCGCTGGTCGATGCCAAGGGTGAGCTGCGCAGCTGGTGGACCCCGGCCGACAAGACCGCCTGGACCCTGCTCGGCAATCGCGTGGCCGCGCAGTACAGCGCCTACGACTTCCCGGGCGTAAAGGGTGCAAAGGTCAACGGCACGCTCACCCAGGAAGAAAACCTGGCCGACATCGCCGGCCTGGAACTGGCATGGGCGGCGTATGCCGCGCAGGAGCCCAAGGCCAAGCAGGCACAGCAGCAGGGCTTCTTCCGCGCCTGGTCGACGCTGTGGGCACAGCAGCTGTCGCCGAACGAGGCCGCACGCCGCCTGACCGCCGACATCCGCGCACCGGGCCTGTGGCGCAGCAACGGCACGCTGGCCAACCTGCCGGCGTTCGGTGCCACCTTCAGTTGCAAGGCCGGGCAGCCGATGCAGCGCAGCGAAGCCGACCAGATCAAGGTCTGGCGCTGAGCCCGCGGCCGCACTGTTAGTACAAAGGGCGCCTTCGGGCGCTCTTTTTTTGCGGGTGCAGCACGATCCCGGGTTAACACTGCGCGTGCTATCGCTGCGGCTTCGTCCAACGTGGAGCCGGACATGGCACACAAGAACACGATCTGTATCTGGTACGACAACGGCGCGCTCGAGGCCGCCACCTTCTATGCCAACACCTTTCCCGACAGCGCGGTGACCGCTGTCCACCACGCCCCGGGCGACTACCCGGACGGCAGGGAGGGCAACATACTGACCGTCGAATTCACGGTCTGCGGCATCCCCTGCGTCGGCCTCAACGGCGGCACCGCGTTCAAGCACAGCGAAGCCTTCTCCTTCCAGATCCAGACCGAGGACCAGGCCGAGACTGACCGCTTGTGGGACGCCATCGTCAGCAACGGCGGGCAGGAGAGCCAGTGCGGTTGGTGCAGGGACCGATGGGGCGTTTCCTGGCAGATCAGCCCACGCATGCTGATCGAAGCGGTGACCAGCCAGGACAAGGCACTGGCCAAGCGCGCCTTCAACGCGATGATGCCGATGAAGAAGATCGACATCGCCACCATCGAAGCGGCAATCAAAAAAGGGGACGGAGGGGATTAAGTCGTTTCTTCCCCCCTGTGCGCAGATGCGGATTGCGACTTAATTCCCTCCGTCCCCTTTTTCCGAGGTGCTGATGTCCTGGGATGCGATCATCATCGGTGGCGGCCACAACGGCCTGGTCTGCGCGGCCTATCTCGCACGCGCTGGCAAGAAGGTGCTGGTGCTGGAACGTCGTGGCGTTCTCGGCGGCGCGGCAGTCACCGAGGAATTCCACCCCGGGTTCCGCAACTCGGTGGCGTCCTACACGGTGTCATTGCTGCAGCCGAAGGTGATCGACGACCTGCGGCTGCATGCGCATGGGCTGCGCATCGTCAATCGCCCGGCCAACAACTTCCTGCCATTGCCGGACGGCCGCTACCTGCTGTCCGCACCGGGCCGCACCCAGGCCGAGGTCGCGAAGTTCTCCGAGCTGGATGCGCAGCGGCTACCCGAATACGAAGCGCGCCTGGAGATCTTCGCCGATGTGCTGCGCGCGTGGGCCCTGCGCACGCCACCGGATGCCGGCGTTGCGGGTGGTTGGCGCGCGTTGCCTGCGCTGTGGCAGATGGGTCGTCTTGGTCGTGAACTGGCCACGCTGGATGCCTCGCTGCGGCAGGAGCTGCTGGACCTGTTCACGCTGTCGGCAGCCGAGTATCTGGATCGCTGGTTCGAAAGCGAACCGATCAAGGCGCTGTTCGGCTTCGATGGCATCGTCGGCAACTACGCAAGCCCCTATACACCGGGCAGTGCCTACGTACTGCTGCACCACGTGTTCGGCCAGTGCAATGGCATGAAAGGTGCGTGGGGCCATGCGATCGGTGGCATGGGCGCGATCAGCCAGGCCATCGCCACTGCCGCGCGGGAGGCCGGGGCTGAGCTGCGCGTGGATGCCGGTGTGCAACGCCTGCTGATCGAGCAGGGTCGTGTCGTGGGCGTGGCGCTGGCCAACGGCGAAATCCTGCGCGCACGCGCGATGATCGCCAACGTCAATCCAAAGCTGCTGTACGAGCAGATGCTGGCACCGGAGCAGGTACCGGACGCAACGCGCGAACGCATGGCGAACTGGCGCTGCGGTTCGGGCACGTTCCGGATGAATGTCGCGCTGTCGCAGCTGCCGGACTTCCGCGCTCTGCCCGGTCCCGGCGATCACCTCAGCGCCGGGATCATCATGGCCCCCAGCCTGGATTACATGGACCGTGCCTGGCTGGATGCGCGTCGCAATGGCTGGTCACGCGAACCGATCGTGGAAATGCTCATTCCCAGCACGCTGGACGATTCGCTGGCGCCGCCCGGGCAGCATGTGGCCAGCCTGTTCTGCCAGCACGTGGCGCCCGTGCTGCCCGGTGGGCGTCACTGGGATGATCATCGTGAAACGGTGGCCGATCTGATGATCGCCACCGTTGAACGGTATGCGCCGGGTTTCGCTGGCAGCGTACTGGGCCGCCAGGTGCTGTCACCGCTGGATCTGGAGCGCACCTTCGGCTTGATCGGCGGCGACATCTTCCACGGAGCGCTCAGTGCCAACCAGTTGTTCTCGGCACGGCCGATGGTTGGCCAGGCTGGCTATCGTGGTGCCCTGCCCGGCCTGTATCTGTGCGGGTCGGGAACACATCCCGGGGGCGGCGTGACCGGCGCGCCAGGTCACAATGCGGCGCAGGTGGTGTTGCAGGATCTGTAGAGGCGTGCCGACCAATGGTCGGCGCCCACAGCGTCAAATGATCCCATGCAAAGCGTGCCAACCAAGGTTGGCACCTACCCGCGTGGGAGAAGGCGTGCCGACCAACGGTCGGCACCTACAGCGTCAAATGATCCTTTGGATCATTTGACGCTGCGCAGATGGTTCGGGCGCTTCGGTGGGCCGGGCGGTCGGCGCTTGTTGAACGGCGGCTGCCCTCGCCAGTAGCGGATCAGCAACCAGCCGAACAGCATGCCGCCGAGGTGCGCGAAGTGGGCCACGCCCGGCTGCCAGCCGGTCATGCCCAGCACCAGTTCGCCCACGCCGAACAGGATCACGAAGGTGCGCGCCTTCATCGGGATCGGTGGGAACAGCAGCATCACCCGCTGGTTCGGGAACAGCATGCCGTAGGCCAGCAGCAGGCCGAACACGCCGCCAGAGGCACCCAGCACCGTGGCCGGGTTCTCCAGCAGCGTACCCACCAGCAGCTGGCAGACACCGGCACCGGCCACGCAGACCAGGTAGTACAGCAGGAAGCGCTTCTCGCCCCAGGTCTGCTCCAGTGGCGCACCGAACATGAAGACCGCCAGCATGTTGAAGAACAGGTGGCCGAAGCTGCCATGCAGGAAGCCATAGGTCAGCAGCTGCCACGGCTGGAAGTTGCCGCCCGGCGAGAACGCATCGAAGCCTTGCTGCAGCGGTTGCAGCATGAACGGCTCGAAGGTCTGCATGCCAAGCAGGAACGGCTGCTGCAGCAGGAAAAGGATCGCGTTGGCGATCAGCAGGGCCTTGGTGACGGTTGGCAGACGCGGGAACATGGGAGCACCGGCATGGAACGGCCTCCATCATAGCCGCAGCACCGCGCCTTGTTGGCGACCGGCAGGTCCGGCCTGTTCAGTCGCCAGCGATGCTCAGCCCGGGCCCCAAACGGCAGCATCCAGCACAACCGCCGGATCGGTCGTGGGCATCCGCACCCGGCCGTTCTCAACCACCACGCCCTCGGCACGCAGCCGCTGCGACTGCTCGCGCCAGCCCGCCGACCCTTCTTCCATGGCGATGCGCCCATCCGAGCGCAGCACGCGGTGCCAGGGCAGGTCCGGGTCGTCGTTCTGGCCCAGGATGCGCGCGGTCAGGCGCGCACGCCCGGGCAGGCCCGCGCGCATCGCCACCTGGCCGTAGCCCATCACCTGCCCCGCCGGGATCGCGCGGATCACCGCCAGGATGCGCGCACGCGCCTGCTCCGGCGTCAGCGCCGCAGGCGGGTCACCAGCAGAACGCCGATCAGCACCAGCACGGTGCCGGCGATCTGTGCCGGCCCCATCGGTTCGTCGAGCAGCCATAGGCTCATCACGATGGTGGAAACAGGGCCCAGCATACCGACCTGCGCGGCCAGCGACGAACCCACGCGCTGCACCGCCAGCATGATCGCCAGCACCGGCAGCACCGTGCACACGGTGGCATTGACCAGCGACAGCCACTGCACCGGCGCCGGTGCCTGCCACAGCAGTGGCAGCGGATGGGTCACCGCGAAGTGCAGCAGCACCAGCACGCTGGCCACGCAGCTGGCGTAGGCGGTCAGCCGCACCGCGCCGATGCGTGCCACCACCTGCCCGCTGCCGAACAGGTACAGCGCGTAGCTGAGCGCACTGCCCAGCACCAGCAGGCTGCCGACGATGATCTGCCCACCTTCGCGCTGCAGATCGTGGCCAAAGGCCAGCAGCACGCCCAGATAGCTCAGCACCAGCGCGCCGATCTGCCAGCGGCCCGGCCGCTGCCGTGCCAGCAGCACGTTGATCAGCAGCACCAGGGTCGGGTTCAAGTACAGGATCAGCCGTTCCAGCGTCACGCTGATGTACTGCAGGCCCTGGAAATCGAGCAGGCTGGACAGGTAATAGCCGGTGAAGCCCAGCCACAGCACGCGGGCGCGGTCGGCCCAGGACAGCGGTGTGGCCCGGCGCGCGGCCCACAAGGCCATCAACGCGAACAAGGGCAGCGCCATCAGCATGCGCAGGGCGAGCAGCGTGGTGGCATCCACGCCGTGGCGCAGGCCGAGCTTGACGATGATGGCCTTGCCGGAAGCAGCAATGGCGCCGATCGCAGCCAGGCCGATACCCCCCAGCGCGATGCGGGGGGAAGCCGTAGCGATGCGGGAAGCGGGCGTGGACATCAGGACGACGGCGGGCCGCGCAGAGCGGCCCGGTAAGGCGTGGGGGCGCCCATTGTCGCACGGGCGCCCCCGGTGCCCTGTAGAGCCGAGCCTGCGCTCGGCTTCGCCAAGCCTGGGCGAAAAGCAGCCGAGCGTGGGCTCGGCTCTACAACTGCGGGCTCAGCGCATCAGCACCACTTCCTCGGCCGAGGTCGGGTGGATCGCCACGGTGTCGTCGAACTGGGCCTTGGTCGCGCCCATCTTCACCGCCACCGCGAAGCCCTGCAGGATCTCGTCGGCCGCTTCGCCCAGCAGGTGGATACCCACCACGCGCTCCTCCGGGCCCGCGCAGACCATCTTGAACAGGCTGCGCTGGGTGCCGTTGGCCAGCGCCTGCAGCATCGGGCGGAAACGGCTGTGGTAAACGCTCACCTGGTCAAAACGCGCGCGCGCTTCCTCTTCGCTCATGCCCACTGCACCCAGCGGCGGATGCGAGAACACCACGCTGGCCACGTTCTCGTAATCCATCTTCGATTGCGGACGTCCACCGAACAGGCGGTCCATCAGCCGCCGTGAAGCGGCCACCGCCACCGGCGTCAGGCCGACCTTGCCAGCGATGTCGCCCACCGCGTGCACGCTCGGCACAGAGGTGGTCTGCCATTCGTCCACCTGCACCTGCTGGTGCTCGCCAATGCCGATGCCGAGCGCTTCCAGGCCCAGATCACGGCTGTTGCCGCGGCGGCCGGTGGCAAAGAACACCGCATCGAACACGCTGTCGATCGGGCCGTCATGGCCGAACGCACGCACGCGCTCGCCATCGCGCTGCAGTTCGCGCAGGCGATAGTCGAAGTGGATCCGCACGCCCTGCTGCTTCAGGTTCTCGGCCAGCTGGTCGGTCAGCTCGTAGTCGAAGCGCTCCAGCAACCGCTTGCCCCGCACCAGCAGGCTCACCTTGCTGCCCAGTGCCTGCAGCAACCCGGCCAGTTCCACCGCGATGTAGCCGCCACCAATGATCGCCACCTCGGCCGGTGCCGCACGCAGATCGAAGAAATCATCGGAAACCAGGCCCAGTTCCGCGCCGGGAATATCCGGACGCAGCGGATGCGCGCCGGTGGCGATCAGGATGTGCTCGGCGCTGTAATGCACGCCGTCACTGCAGGCCACGGTATGCGCATCGAGCAGACGGCCGCGCGCAGGGATGCGCACCACACCGGTTTCATCCAGGCGCTTGTGGTAGCTGGTGTGGATGTTGGTGATGTAGGCCTGGCGATGGATCACCAGCTCCTTCCACGACAGCGCCGGGCGTGCCTCGACATCGAAGCCCATCGCATTGGCCAGGCCGATGCGCTCGTGCAGATCGGCCGCCAGCCACATCGCCTTCTTAGGCACGCAGCCAACATTGACACAGGTACCGCCCAGTTCGCCCGGTTCCAGCATCGCCACGCGCTTGCCATGCTGCGCTGCACGGATGGCACCGGCCAGGCCGGCGGAACCGCCGCCAAGGACGATCAGGTCGTAATCATAAGGTGCAGTGCTCATCGGAATCGCTCGGGTCGGTAAGGGGCAGGATCGATCGCTGGCGTGCGGCCGCAGACGAGATCGGCGATCAGCTGGCCGGTGCCGGCGCTCATGCTGATGCCGAGCATGCCACGCCCCGCTGCAAGCCAGACGTGAGGACGCGCGAGCGCGCGGCCGATCGGCACAGCGCATGCGCGCCCATCGCTCACCCCTGCTTCGTCCTGCGCCGCATCGGTGGCCACTGCCGATAGGTCATGGCACGCCATATCCACTCGATCGGGCCGAAGCGGAAATGGCGCAGCCACCGGTGCGAGAAGATCACCTGCGCGGCAAACAGCAGCAGCGCCAACAACAGCTGCACGCTGCGCGGCGTCATCTCGAACCTGCCCAGGCCATAGTGGTAGAAGGTCCAGGTACACAGCAGCGACTGGCCAAGATAGTGGGTCAGCGCCATGCGCCCGACCGGTGCCAGCCAGGCCAACCGCGCACGCCAATGCACGATCCACGCGAGGTAACCCAGGCACATCGGCAGGCCACCGATCGTCACCAGCGCCATCGCCGCCGTCACCGGCAGGCCGTAGGCACCCGGCGCCAGGTAGGGCTTCCAGGCAACACCCAGCAGCGTGACCACAAGGCCCAGCGGCAGTGCCCCCCAACGCAGCACCGCGTACAGCCGCGGAAAGCGCTCCGGCGTCGCCAACGCGCCGCTGCCGGCGAACCAGCTGCCGATCAGGAACATGCCCAGCACTTCCGGGCCGGTGATCAGCAGCGCGCCCATCGAGGTGCCGAACTCGCTCAGGCGCTGCACAGTGGCCTGCGCCCAGCTGCCCTGCCCGTACACCTGCCGCTGCAGGTCGATGCTCTGCTGCGCCTCGGCAAGCATGCCCCGCACCTCTTCGGCCGAAGCCATCGACACCATCGCGCCCACCAGCAGCATCAGCGCAACGCCGCCCAGATAGACGGTCACGCCCATCCACGGCAGCCAGCTGCGCGGCGCCTCCCGGCAGGCCAGCAACGGCAACGAGACCAACGCGTACATCACCAGGATGTCGCCGGACCAGACCAGCAGCGCGTGGCACAGGCCGATCAGCAGCAAGCCAGCGCTGCGGCGCAGGTAGAACGGGGTGAAGTCGCGCCCGGCGGCCTCAGCGCGCTGCGCCATCACCGCGAAGCCGGCGCCGAACAGCAGCGAGAACAGGGTGAAGAACTTGCCCTGCACGAACACGTACACAAAGGCATCGGCCCAGTAGTCGATGCCCTGCCAATGCACGTCGATGCCGGTGAAGGCCAGGTCCAGCGGTCCGCTGAAGGCCTCGATGTTCATCAGCAGGATGCCCAGCAGCGCGGCACCGCGCAGCACGTCCAGCACGGCGATGCGTTCGCCGGAAGCGACCGGCTGCAGGGAAGGAGAAGCGGCGTTCACGGGGCGTCCGTCAGGCAGGTCCGCCATTATGCCGCCGGCCCGTACGCCATGGATGGCCGCGCCGTGTTCCAGAAACGCAACGGCCCGCCGAAGCGGGCCGCTGCATCCATCACGATCGCGCTGCGATCAGTGCTGGTGACCACCGTCGCCGTGGACGTGGCCGTGGTCGATCTCTTCCTTGCCGGCTTCGCGCACGTCGACGATCTCGACGTCGAAGTGCAGGTCCTTGCCGGCCATCGGGTGGTTCAGGTCGACGTCGACGACGCTCATGCCGACCTTCTGCACGGTCACCGCACGCGGGCCGAAGTTGGTCTGCAGCACGACCTGCTGGCCCGGGGCCAGCTTGGTGTTGCCGAAGTGCTTCTTCGGCACGCGCTGGGACAGACCTTCACGACGCTCGCCGTAGGCATCGGCCGCCTTGACGTCGACGTTGAAGGTCGCGCCGGCTTCCTTGTCCATCATGGCGTTTTCCAGGCCCGGGATGATGTTGCCGTGGCCGATCAGGATCGCCAGCGGCTCGCCGCGGTCCTTGGACGACTCGATCGGCTCCTGGCCGACTTCGGAAACGGTGTAGTGGAAGCGGACAACGCGGTCTTTTTCGATCTTCATGCGCAACTCTGTCTGGATCTGCCGGAGGCAGGCGGGTTGGGGCGGGTTGTCGCCCGGCGGGGACGCCGCCATCATGACGGCCAATCCAAGGTGGCGCATTATCCGGAGATCATGCACATCACGCCAGTTTCGTCCGGCCCTCGCCGGTTTCTCGCCCCGGCCCTGCTGCTGGCCCTGCCCGTGTTGATGACCGCCTGTGGCGGCGGCAAGGCCACCCGCCCGGCGCCGCCCCCGCCGACGGCGAACTGGCCGAAGACCGTGCCGGACAACCCCGAGGCCGCCAACTCGGTGCTGATGCGGGCCATCAGCCTGGTCGGCACGCCCTACCGCTATGGCGGCAACACCCCGGATTCGGGCTTCGACTGCAGCGGCCTGGTCGCCTATGTCTATCGCGAAATGCTGGACCTGCGACTGCCGCGCACCTCGCGCGACCTGGCCGCGGTACAGGGCCCGAAGATCGATCCGCAGCGCCTGGCCACCGGCGATCTGGTGTTCTTTGGCAGCCGAGGCAGCGTCACCCATGTCGGCATCTATGTAGGTGAGGGGCGTTTCGTGCACGCGCCGAGTACCGGCGGGACGGTACGCCTCGACTCGCTTAGCGGCCCCTACTGGAAAGACCACTACACAGGGGCGAAACGCGTCCTTCGCTAAAATGAACAGGCGATATGTTCAAAACTGTGACGGAAATCACTACTGAAATAACGTTTTACTAACGGAATTTTTAACTTATCGGCGGTTTTACAGGGCATGATGCCCCATCGTTTTTTTCCTGTGACCGACGCGTGACGACTGACGACCTGAAAAGCGAAGGCCAGACTTCCGTATCTTCACGCAGTGCCCGCCCGTTGTTGCTTGGCCTGGCACTGTGCCTGACCAGCCTTCCGGTCTGGTCGCAGACTGCTCCGAACCGTTCCGATGTGCCCCCGGCCCCGGTGGCCGACAGCGCCGCCCGACCGGCCGCCAAGGCCGAGGCTGCCGCTCCGCAGCGCAGCCGCGTCGATGCCGCCGCCAGCGCCACGCTGGCCGCCCTGCTGCCGCACCTGGCCGCCAACGACACCATTCCGCTGATGGACCGCTCGGCCGTGGTGGCCGGCGACCTCAGCCGCCTGCTCGCCAACTACGACACCAGCAGCGCCGCCAATGGCAGCGTTGTCGGTACCGCCGCCGACAACGGCAAGGTGCAGTCGCTGCTGCGCCGCGCGATGACCCTGCTGGGCACCCCGTACCGTTGGGGTGGCAGCAACCCGGACAGCGGTTTCGACTGCAGCGGCCTGGTCGGTTATGTGTTCCGTTCGGCCCTGGGCATCGAGCTGCCGCGCGTCTCGCGCGAGATGGCCCACGATGACAACGCCGAACTGATCAACGACCGCACCGCGCTGGCTGCCGGTGACCTGGTGTTCTTCGGCCGCAAGGGCCGCGTCGACCATGTCGGCATCTATGTCGGCGACGGCCGCTTCCTGCACGCACCGAGCTCCGGCAAGGACGTCCGCGTGGACACCCTGCTCAGTGGCTACTGGGGCAACAAGTTCATGCAGGCCCGCCGGGTCGACCTCTGACCCGCTGGCGCTACGGCGCCGCCTGAAAGACAAAAAGCCGCTGCCCCGCAGCGGCTTTTTTGTTTGCGCCCCCAGTAGGTGCCGACCTTGGTCGGCATCGCGCCGCCTGCCCTGGTGGGTGCCGACCGTTGGTCGGCACTGCCTCCATCCACGCATGGCGTGGATCTACCAGGACCCGCCTTGGCCGCCACCGCGCCAACCAGCTCCCAAACAAAAGGCCCGCCGGGTCAGGGCGGGCCTTTCATCTCCACGCAACCTCAGCTGCGTGGCGGGGTCGGGTCAGGATCGTCCACGCCCACATTGCTGGACGGATTGTCATACACCGCCTGGTCGAGCAACCCGGTCTCCTTGGCCACGAGCACCGGTACCAGCATCTGGCCGGTCACATTCGTCATCGTGCGCATCATGTCCAGGATGCGGTCGATGGCATACAGGTAGCCGATGGTCTCCAGCGGCAGATTGGCTGCGCTCAGCACCACCGTGGCCATGATCACCGCAGTACCCGGCACGCCGGCGGTGCCGAAGCTGCCCAGCACCGAGGCGATCAGCACCACCACGTACTGCTCCGGGGTCAGCGGCACGCCGCTGTACTGCGAAATGAACACCGCGCACAGCGCCGGATAGATCGCGCCGCAGCCGTCCATCTTGATGCTGGCGCCCAGCGGCACCGCGAACGAACCGTAGTCCTTGTTCACGCCCAGGTTGTGGGTGATCGAACGCAGCGCCACCGGCATCGCAGCGAAGCTGGACGAGCTGACGAACGCAACCTGCATGCCCGGTGCGGCGCCACGGAAGAACTTCAGCGGGTTCAGGCCGTGCGCCAGCAGCAGCGCGCTGTAGACCACCACGATGTGCAGCGCACAGGCCACGTACAACGCCAGCACGAAATGGCCCAGCGGCAGCAGCTTCTCGAACCCATAGCTGCCGACCAGGCCTGCGATCAGGCCGAAGGTGCCGATCGGGGTGACTTCCAGTACGAAGCGGGTCACCTGGATCATGATGTCGCTCATCTGGCCAACCAGCTTGCGCGCCTCGGTCACCTTCTCGCCCAGCTTGACGATGGCAAAGCCCACCAGGCCGGCGAAGAAGATCACCGGCAGGATCGAGCCGCGACCCGCAGCCAGCACGGTCTCACCGGCCGCGTTGACCTTGGTGCCGATGCCGGACAGTGCATAGAAGACATTGGCAGGCACCACGTCCAGCAGCACCTGCACCACGCTGGGCACTTCGCGCGGCACGTAGTTGCTGGCCATCGACAACTGCAGGCCACCCGCGCCGGGCTGCAGCACCGTACCCACGGCCAGGCCGACACACACTGCCAGCGCAGCGGTAATCACGAACCACAGGAAGGTGCGCCCACTGAGCGCGGCCACGGACTTCTGCCCGTGCAGCGACGAGATCGCGTTGATGACCGCGAAGAACACCAGCGGCACGGCGATCATCTTGATCAGGGTGACGTACAGCTCACCGAGCGGGCCAAACCACGTTTCCGCGGCCGGGCCGAGCGCCCAGCCGGCCAGCGCGCCGAGCACGAAGCCACCGACCACGCGCTGCCAGAACGGAATCCGCAGCCAGGCAGAGACCAGCGTCATAGGCAATCCAGAGGGGAAGGAAGGGATGCTGGCACGATAGCCCAAGGCAGCCCGCAGAACGACCGCCCGGCCGGCAAATCAGTGTGTCATCGGCGTGCCTTGCTGGGGCGGGCATAATGAATGTCCCGTTACAGTTTGTGAGATCCCAGCGTCCATGCGTCGTTCCGTCTCCCTGTTGGCCGCCTGCGCCACCACCCTTCTGCTGGGCGCCTGCGCCAGCTCCGCCCCCGCGTCCGCCCCGGCCGGCCTGAAGGTCGCCGTCGATCCCGTCGCCCATCCGGCCGGCGAGACCCCGCAGTGGTGGTACCGCAGCGGGGCCGCCCAGGCTGCGGCCAATGGTGCGATGTCCGGCAAGGCCAAGAACGTCATCCTGTTCCTCGGTGACGGCATGAGCCTGACCACTGTGGCCGCCTCGCGCATCTACGAGGGCCAGCGCAAGGGCGGCTCCGGCGAGGAGAACCTGCTGTCCTGGGAACGCTTCCCGGCCACGGCGTTCAGCAAGACCTACAACACCGATTCGCAGACGCCTGATTCGGCCGGCACCATGACCGCCATCACCACCGGCGTGAAGACCCACATGGGCGCGATCGGCGTCAGTGCCGGAAGCCGCACCGACTGTGCCGACAGCCTGTCCAAGGGCCTGCTGACCTGGCTGCAGCTGGCCGACAGCGCCGGCCTGGCCACCGGCGTGGTCTCCACCGCACGCCTGACCCATGCCACCCCGGCTGCCACCTACGCGCACTCGCCCGAGCGCAACTGGGAAAACGACACCGACCTGACTGAAGCGGCCAAGGCGGCCGGCTGCAAGGACATCGCCCAGCAACTGCTGTCGACCTCGCGCTATGGGCGCGGCCCGCTTGTCGCCCTTGGTGGCGGCCGTGGTGAGTTCACCACCGTGGAAGAGCGCGACCCGGAATACGACGACAAGGTCGGCCAGCGCCTGGACGGCCGCAGCCTGGTCCAGGAATGGCAGCAGGCGCATCCGCAGGGTGCCTATGTCTGGAACAGCAAGCAGCTGGCCGCGGCCGCCAATGCGCCGGCCATCCTTGGCCTGTTCGAACCGGACCACATGCGCTACGAGTACGAGCGCCCGCAGGATCCGGGCGGTGAGCCGAGCCTGGCCGAACTGACCGCAGCGGCGATCAAGAACCTTTCAAGGCACCCGGAAGGCTACGTACTGATGATCGAAGGCGCGCGCATCGACCACGCCAACCACAGCGGCAATGCCTACCGTGCACTGACCGAGACCGTGGCGCTGTCCGATGCGGTGCGCGTGGCCAACGAGCTGACCTCGGCCGACGACACCCTGATCATCGTCACCGCCGACCACTCGCACACGCTGAACTTCGTCGGCTACCCGGCACGCGGCAACCCGATCCTGGGCAAGGTGAAGGACAAGGGCGGTGAAGACGGCGCCGGCAAGCTGGACTACGCCCTGGACGGTACCGGCCAGCCGTACACCACGCTGAGCTACGCCAACGGCCCAGGCCACACCGGCAGCAGCAACCAGCAGCCGGCCGGGCCGAAGCGCTACCCGCACAACCCAAGCAGCTTCGAACCGGCCAACGGTCGCCCGAACCTGCGCGAGGTCGACACCGAGCATCCGGACTACATGCAGGAAGCGCTGGTGCCGATGAAGTCCGAATCGCATGGTGGTGAGGACGTCGGCATCTGGGCACGTGGCCCGGGCAGCAAGGCGATCCGCGGCACGCTGGAACAGAACGCGATCTACCACATGATCGTGCAGGCCACCCCAGCCCTGCGCGAGCGCCTGTGCCAGGCCGGCACCTGCGATGACAAGGGCGTCCCTGTGCAGTTGCCGGCACCGACGGCCTTCGAACGCAAGGCCGAGGCCAAGTGATCGCGCGGCAGGCCCGCCCTGCCCCTGCCAGCGGCCGCTTTGCGCGGTCGCTGGCAATGCTTGGCGTGCTGGTCAGTGCCAATGCACAGGCACAGGCACCGGCATGCAAGCTGCTGACCGACGAACACGGGTTGTGGCCGCTCCCCAACTGCGAGGTGGTCGATCACCGGCTGAAGATCAGCGCCGATACGCTGAAGGACCTGAACTACGACGACCACGGCCTGGCCGTGGTGTATGCCGACCAGGGCTTCCACTACGTCGACCGCACGGGCCACAGCCTGCCGGTGCTTACCTGGGACAACGGCCCGGAAACGCCGCAGGAAGGCCTGCTGCGCGGCCGCGTCGGCAATCGCGTGAGCTACTTCGATCTGGAATTCCGCCAGGTGGTGCCGGGCACCTTCGATTTCGCCTGGCCGTTCCAGGATGGCGTGGCCGAGGTCTGCAACGGGTGCCGGCGTGGCATGCCGAATGCCGATGGCCACACGCCGATGGAAGGCGGAGAGCGGTTCCGCATCGACCGCGCGGGCCGCCGGGTGAAGTAGGGTTTCGGCAGGGCTGCGCCCTGCACCTGCCGAAGCCGAAGCCGAAGCCCAAGCCCAAGCCGAAGCCAAATCAAGATCAAAAGCGGCTCTGGTTTTCTGTGAGTTGGGCGGGGCGGTGTGGCTGGTCAGGACACGCCGTAAACCCGTCCTTGGGGGCTCGATGGCGCCATCCATGGCGCCAACGGTCCTGCCCACCCACACCGCCCCACCCCCGACAGATTTCCGGTGACGGTTGGACCGTCCACGCCATGCATGGATCAGATCTGTCAGATATCGAATTGAATCCGGGGGTCAGATCCGTTTTCCTGCGGAAAACGGATCTGACCCCATGAGCAATCCGACAGTTCGCAGGAAACTGTCGAAGGCGGGGTGGGTCCGGTTGCGGGGGCGTGAGCCGCATGGATGCGGCGACCGAGCTTACATGGACGTACTTGCAGCGTCCCCCGCAACCGGACCCACCCCGCCATCCCTCAGCAGACCAGCTGTTGCTGTTGCTGTTGCTGTTGCTGTTGCTCTGGCTCGTAGCAGGTGCAGGGCGCAGCCCTGCCAAGCAAACCCCACCCTATACTTGCCGCCGTGACTGCCTTCCCTGCCCTCGTTCCGCTGGATGCGCCGCTGCTGGTGGGTTACAGCGGCGGTGTCGACTCGACCGTGCTGCTGCACTGGCTGTGGCGCTGCGCACAGGCCTCCGGCACGGCGCTGCGTGCGATGCACGTACACCATGGCCTGCAGGCCGATGCGGACGCCTGGGTGCTGCATTGCCAGCAGCAATGCGCGGCACTGGGCATTGAACTGGCCGTGCATCACGTGCAGGTCGACAAGCGCGCGGGCCTCGGCCTTGAAGGCGCGGCGCGGCAGGCACGACGTGCAGCGTTCGCCGCCGAACTGCGCGACGGCGAAACACTGGCACTGGCGCAGCACCAGGACGACCAGGCCGAGACCTTCCTGCTGCGGGCCCTGCGCGGATCCGGCGTCGATGGCCTTGCCGCGATGTCCGCACACAGCCGCCTTGGCGAACAGCCTCTATGGCGGCCGCTGCTGGCGGTGCCACGCAGCGCACTGCTCGACTACGCGCGGCAGCACGCGCTGCGCTGGATCGAAGACCCCAGCAATGGCCACGACCACGCCGATCGCAACTTCCTGCGCCTGCAGGTGCTGCCGTTGCTGCGCCAGCGCTGGCCGCATGCGGCTGCGGCATTGGCGGGCAGCGCGATGCACTGCGGGCAGACCCGTGCTCTGCTGGACGAGGAAGACGCCGAGCTGATCGCGCACCTGGAAGTGGCACCACGCGTGCTGTCGCTGCAGTTGCTGCGTCAGGTGTCACCGGGACGCGCCGCGCGCGTGCTGCGCGCCTGGGTGATCGGCCATGGTGCCGCCCCACTGCCGGCCACGGTACTGCAGCAGGGTCTGCACGAACTGCTGCCGGCCAGCAACGATCGCCAGGCGCGGCTGCGCTGGCACGAGCATGCCATCCAGCAATGGCGCGATCACGCCTATCTGCTGCCCGCGCAGCTGCCATCGCTGCCCTGCGGATGGCAGGCCGAATGGGATGGGCGTGCCCCCCTGCCGCTGCCCGATGGTGGCCAATTGCGCCTGCAGGGCGCCGTGGCCTTCGAACGCCCGCTTCAGGTCCGTGCACGCGTGGGTGGCGAGCGCATCGTGCTGCCCGGCCGCCCGCATTCGCATGCGCTGAAGGACTGCCTGCAACGCGAGCACTTGGCCCCCTGGCGGCGGGCCCAGCTGCCGCTGATCTTCGATGGGCCCCAGCTGCTTGCCGCCGCCGACGTGGTCATCGCAGCTCCCCTGCAGGCCTGGTTGCAGGCCCACGACGCGCAGCTGCAGTGGCGTCCCGGCGGCTGGTGAATTGACCCCCGCGCGCAGCCCGTCCACACTTGCCGCATGGTCAAGAAGTCCCCCGAAAACGCCTCCCCGGTCGCCCAGTTCGAGCAGTCGCTCGAATCGCTGGAACAGCTGGTGGAGCAGATGGAAACCGGCGAGCTGAGCCTGGAAGCCTCGCTCAGTGCTTACGAACGCGGCGTCGGTCTGTACCGCCAGTGCCAGCAGGCGCTGGAACAGGCCGAACTGCGCGTGCGCCTGCTCAGCGATCCGGCGCAGCCGGAAGCATCCGAACCTTTCGATCCGCCCAGCCATGACGGCTGAGGTTCTGTTCGCGCGCTGGCGCGACCGTATCGAAAGCCAGCTCGACGCTGCCCTGCCCTCGCCTGCCGAAGCACCGCAGCGCCTGCACCAGGCCATGCGCTATTCGGTGCTGGGCGGTGGCAAGCGCATGCGCCCGCTGCTGGTGTATGCCAGCGGGCACCTGTTCGGCGCGCAGCCTGAAAGCCTTGACGCAGCGGCGATGGCCGTCGAGCTCATCCACGCCTATTCGCTGGTGCACGACGACCTGCCGGCCATGGACGATGACGCGCTGCGCCGCGGCAAGCCGACCACCCACATCGCCTTCGACGAAGCCACCGCGATCCTGGCCGGCGACGCCCTGCAGACCCGTGCCTTCGGCCTGCTGGCCGATGCGCCACTGCCCGCCACGCTGCGCGTGGCCTGCCTGCAGACCCTGGCCCACGCCTCCGGTGCCTCCGGCATGTGCGGCGGCCAGGCGCTGGACATCGATGCCACCGGCCAGCAGCAGACGCTGGCGGCACTGACCCGCATGCACGCGCTGAAAACCGGCGCGCTGATCCGTGCAGCGGTGCGCATGGGCGCGCTGTGCGGCCAGGCCCACGAACCACAGCTGGCCCAGCTGGACGGCTTCGCCGACGCGCTCGGCCTGGCCTTCCAGGTCCGCGATGACATCCTCGATGTCGAAGCCAGTTCCGAACAGCTGGGCAAGACCGCCGGCAAGGACCAGGCGCAGGACAAGAGCACCTTCCCCGCGCTGCTCGGCATGGACGGTGCGAAGGCGCAGCTGCGCGAACTGGCCGCACGCATGCAGGCTACGTTGGCCGGCCATGGCGAAGAGGCCGACGCGCTGCGCGCGCTGGCCACGCTGGCGGTGGAACGCGATCACTGATCGCTGGCGTGATGCTGCCGCCAAACAGGAACGCCCGGCAATGCCGGGCGTTCCTGTTTGCGCGTGCGGCCGGAATTACTTGATCAGGCGCAGCGCGAACGGGTAGCGGTAGGCTTCGCCGTTGTTGGCCTTCACGGCGGCGATGATGCAGAACACCAGGTTCAGGATGCCGACGATCGGCGCCAGGATGCCGCCGATGATCACGATGGTCAGCACGATGCAGATCAGCATCGCGATGGTGATGGTGATCTGGAAGTTCAGCGCTTCCTTGGCCTGGTCTGTCACGAAGGACTTGCTGGCGTCATCCTTGTTGATCAGCCAGATGATCAGCGGGCCGATGAACCAGGTGAAGATGCCCAGCAGGTGCGCGGCCAGCGCCATGGTGCGCTGGTCGGCCGGGGCATTGGTGGTTGCCGGCGGCGGCGGGACGTTATCGAATTCACTCACGACAAAACTCCTTTTCATTGGGTGGTCTTGACCCACCAGCACCAAGCTGGTTGCGTCAGGCGGGCATAGCTTACGCCATCGACGCCATCAATCATTACCGGCAATGGTCATCCGCCCCAGCAGGATCGAGCCGGTCCGGATGTGCGAGCGCGGGTCGACGTCGCTGCCGACCGCCTCGATGCTGCTGAACATCTCGCGCAGGTTGCCGGCGATGGTGACGCCGTCCACCGGGTACTGGATCTCGCCGTTCTCGACACGGAAGCCGCCGGCGCCGCGCGAATAGTCGCCGGTCACCCCGTTCACACCCTGCCCCATCAGCTCGGTCACCAGCAGGCCGTCACCCATCTGTCGGGCGATCTCTTCGAGCGAGCCGGCATTGGCCGCCAGCTGCAGGTTGTGCACACCGCCAGCATTGGCGGTGGTCTGCAGGCCCAGCTTGCGCGCCGAATAGCTGCCCAGCACATAGCGCTGCAGCACGCCGTCACGGACCAGCGCCGAAGCACGGGTGGCCACGCCGTCGCCGTCGAAGGCGGCCGAGCGCAGGCCGCGGCGCAGGTGCGGCAGTTCGTCAATCTGCATCCACTCCGGGAACAGGCGCTGGCCGACGCTGTCCAGCAGGAAACTGGCCTGGCGGTACAACGCGCCGCCGGACACTGCCGACAGCAGGTGGCCGACCAGGCTGCGCGCCACTTCCGGGGCGAACAGCACCGGCATGCTGCCAGTGGCCAACGAACGCGGCTGCAGGCGGGCCACGGTGCGCTCGGCGGCGCGGCGGCCGACCAGACCCACGTCTTCCAGGTCCCCCTGTGCCAGCGCGCTGGTATACCAGCCATCGCGCTGCATGCCGTCGCCCTGCCCGGCGATCAGCGCGCAGCCGACCGAATGGTGGGTGCCTCGCTCACGACCGAAGAAGCCATGCGAATTGGCGTACACCGACAGGCTCTGCATGCTCGATACGGAAGCGCCATCGGAATTGCGGATCTGCGCATCGGCCTCGCGGCCAGCGGCCTCGCAGGCCAGGGCCAGGTCCACCGCCTCATCGGCCTGCAGCGCCCACGGGTGCCAGCCATCCAGGTCCGGGAAGTCGGTGGCCATCAGCGCGGCCTCGGCCAGGCCGGCGGCCGGGTCATCCTCGGTATGCCGGGCAATCGCGCAGGCCTGCTCGACCGTAGCGGCCAGGCTGGCCTCGTTCAGGTCGCCAGTGCTGGCACTGCCCTTGCGCTGCCCGAAATAGACGGTCACGGCGATGCCACGGTCACGGGTGGACTGCACAGTCTCGACCTCGCCGAGGCGGACATTGACCTCCAGGCCCCGATCCTCGCTGCAGCTGACCTCGGCCTGGCTGGCGCCCAGCGCGCGGGCGCGGTCGAGCAGCTGCTGGGAGAGGTCGGCCAGCCGTTCCAGCCGGGCCAGGCTGTCGTCGCCGACGGCCACTTCAGGGGCGATCACGTTCAATGCTTTATCCTGTACGGGTTGGGCCCGGCATCACGCCGGGCGACTTTTTTTGAAATCAGGTAGGGACGATGCGCGGACGCGACGAAGAAACCGGTGAATTCCACGACAAGAGCCGCAGCCAGAACCGGCGCGATGCACTCGACGTGCTGGCCCTGGGTGAGAAGCTGGTGTCGCTGACCCCGGCCCAGCTGGCGCGCCTGCCGATTCCGGAAGACCTGCTGCCGCACATTGCCGAGTGCAAGCGCATCACCGCCCACATCGCCCACAAGCGCCAACTGGCGTTCCTGGCCAAGCACATGCGCCGCGAAGAAGAGGCCACGCTGGATGCGATCCGCGATGCGCTGGACGCCAACAGCGAAACCGGCCGCCGCGAAGTGGCGATGATGCACCGCGTGGAAGACTGGCGCGACCGCCTGCTGGCCGAGGGTGACAAGGCACTGGCCGCTCTGCTCGATGACTATCCGCAGGCCGACCGCCAGCAGCTGCGCACGCTGGTACGCAACGCGCAGGCCGAGAAGGCCAGGAACAAGCCGCCGCGCGCTTACCGCGAGATCTTCCAGGTGCTGCGCGGCCTGATGCTGCCGGCCGCGCTGGGCCTGAAGGCCGGCGCCGAAGACACCGACCACATCGGGACCGGCGAAGCCGACGAGGACTGAGTCCGCGTCGGCCCGGGCGGTTGCTGTGGCCATCGCCACGCTCAGGCCTGGGTACCGCCGACGGTGATGCCCTCGATCAACAGCGAGGGCTGGCCGACCCCCACGGGCACGCTCTGCCCGTCCTTGCCGCAGATGCCCACGCCCTCGTCCAGGGCCAGGTCATTGCCGACCATGCGCACCTTCTGCATGGTTTCCGGGCCGTTGCCGATCAGGGTCGCGCCCTTCACCGGCGTGGTGATGCGGCCGTCCTCGATCAGGTAGGCCTCGGTGGCCGAGAACACGTACTTGCCACTGGTGATGTCGACCTGGCCACCGCCGAAGTTGACCGCGTACAGGCCCTTCTTCACCGAACGGATCATCTCCTGCGGATCGTGCTCGCCGGCGCGCATGTAGGTGTTGGTCATGCGTGGCATGGTCAGGTGCGCGAACGATTCGCGGCGCCCGTTGCCGGTCGGGGCCATGCCCATCAGCCGCGCATTGAGGCTGTCCTGCATGTAGCCGACCAGGATGCCGTCCTCGATCAGCGTGGTGCACTGGCTGGGGTGGCCTTCATCGTCGATGTTCAACGAACCGCGGCGGCCGTCGAGGGTGCCGTCGTCGACGATGGTCACCCCCGGTGCCGCCACACGCTCGCCGATGCGGCCGGCGTAGACGCTGGTGCCCTTGCGGTTGAAGTCGCCTTCCAGGCCGTGGCCGACCGCTTCGTGCAGCAGCACGCCCGGCCAACCCGGGCCGAGCACCACCGGCATCATGCCGGCCGGCGCCGGCACTGCTTCCAGGTTCACCAGCGCCTGGCGCAGCGCTTCCTGGGCGAGGGCTTCGGGGCGGCCGCTGGCAAACAGGTCTTCGTAGCCATAACGGCCACCGCCACCGGCATAGCCGGACTCGCGACGGCCGTTGTGCTCGACGATCACCTGCACATTCAGGCGTACCAGCGGACGCACATCGGCCGCCAGCACACCGTCGCTGCGGGCGATCAGCACCGTATCGACGCCGCCGGACAGGCTCACCATCACCTGCCTCACGCGCGGGTCGGCGGCACGCAGGTAACCATCCAGGCGCTTGAGCACCTCGACCTTGGCTTCGTTGCCGATACCATCGATCGGGTCCAGCGCCGGGTACAGTGCGCGCGCATTGCCGCGCAGCAGCGATCGCCCGGACTGCGCACCGCCCTCACGCGAGATCGCGCGCGCCGACTGCGCCGCCGCCAGCAGCGCGTCGGCATGGATGTCATCGGAGTACGCAAATCCGGTCTTCTCGCCGGAAATCGCACGTACGCCCACCCCCTGCTCGATGGAATGGGCACCGTCCTTGACGATGCCGTCTTCCACGCTCCAGCTCTCGCGGCGGGCGTGCTGGAAATAAAGGTCGCCGAAGTCGACACCGGGGCCGAGCAACTGGCCGAAGGTGCGCTCAAGGCCAGCGGTATCCAGGCCGCCGGGGCGAAGCAGGCGGTCTTGGGCAAGCGTCAGGGCGATATCAGTCATGGTTTCGATCTGGGGGTGCGGGGGCGCTCAGGCAAGCCCCGTGAACAGGGAACCGCGCTCAGCGCGAGCGCGGCAGGTCGGTGACGGTCGGCGGAATGGCCGGTGCAGACGCCGGCACGGGCGGTGATGGGGTCTTGTCGCGGCTGCGCTCGATCACTTCCACCTTCGGTTCCTTCCATGGACCGGTCACCTTGTAGGTTCGGGCGCCAATCTCGCCCAGCGGCTTGGACAATACCGCATTGGTGGCCGCGCCCAGCGCGGCCCCCACCGGGCCGCCGGCCACCGCACCGACCACGGTCAGCAGGTTGCCCGCGCGCGGGTTGACGTCGATGGTCTGGTCGAACCGCTGGTTGCGCAGGTCGGCCTGGCCACGGATAGTGATGTTGGCCGCCGGGCCTTCGATCAGCACCTTGTCGGTGCGCGCCATGCCCTGGCCGAACTGCATGCTGCCGTCGATCTGGTTGAACGCGAAGCCCTTGGAGAAAAAGTCGCGGAAGTCGAACATCAGGCGCCGCGGCAGCTGCGCGACGCTGAGCAGGCCCAGCACGCGGCCGGCGCCTGGCTCCAGCTCCAGCAGCTGGCCATTGCGCGCGTGCAGGTCGAGACTGCCCTGCAGGTTGCCCAGCTGGAAGTCCGACGGGCCTCCGCTCCACGAGGCCTGCAACTGCGCCTGGCCGGAACCGCCGCGCAACTGGCCGCCGTAATCAAGATTCTGCATCAACCCACCCAGATCCTCGCTGCGCACCTGTGCGGTCAACTCGGTTCGGGCACCACCGGTCCGGCCCAGCCAGCGACCGCTGATGTCGATCTCCTGGTCCGGCGCACGGAAACGCAGCGCATCCACGTTCAGGCCATTGGCCAACGGTCGCGTGCGCAGCACCGCCTGGCCCAGCACCACCTTGCCGAACTTCAGGTCGGCAATGTCCAGCGCGAACGGCGGCAGCTTGGCCGGGTCCATGTCGTTGGCACCGGCCTGTACCCGCGCCGGTGCAACCGGCGCGCCCGGTGCCGCCGGCAGTGACTGCCAGTGCACGCGGTCAAGCTGGCCACTGATCGTGCCACCGTCCGCATTGGGGACAGTCAGGCGTCCGGCCAGCGACGGGCCGTCCAGCCGCACATCCAGTGCCTGTGAGCCCGGGTGCAGCTGCAGCCGGGTCTGCTCGAACACGCCGCCGATCAGCTTCAACTGGCCGACCTGGACGTCCACCGCTCGCAGCGGCATCGCATCGTCGTCACCGCCGCCCCGCGCCAGGCCGATCCACTCCAGCGCATCCAGGGTCGCGCTGCGGCCATTGACCGTCAGCCCGCTCGGCGGCGGCTCACGATCAACATGATCACTGCCCAACGTGACCTGCACGCCGGTCTGGTTGTTGTGGCTGCGTGCGGCCAGGGCCAGGCGCTGGCCGAAGGCCACATCGATGCGGCCGGCGCCCATCGGCAACTGCGTGGCCACCGTGGTCGCCAGCGCTTCGGCGGCCGGCTTGTCCAGCGGTGCCGGCAGGTCCAGCCGGGTGCCCACCAGGTCCGAACTCAACCGCAGTTCACTCGGCGGCGCAGGCGCGCCCGGGGCCACCTTGGGCAGGTTGACCGCGATGGTCCACGCAGAAGTGCCGGTGATGTAGGGCTTGAGCCAGGTCATTTCCGGTGCGCGGTCGATCAGCACGCCGGCATCAAGGCGGGCCGTCAGCTGCGACTCGAAGGCGCGCGTGCTGTCGTGCACGTAGCCGCCGGCACGCAGGCTCAGCCGTCCTTCCTGGCCGAGGTGGCGCACCGCCAGGTCCTCGGCACCGAAACCGCCATTGCTGTAGCGCGCCTGCCCGTGCATGTTGTCAAAGGTCAGCTGGAAGCGCTTGTCGACCAGCTTCACGCCGGCCAGATCGACCGTGCCCTGCAGGTGGCCCTCGCCCTCGTCCTGATGCAGCGGCTGCAGCAGATCGAAGGTCACATGGGCCGGACCACTGGCGGCCAGGTTGTCCAGCGTATCGCCGTAATCCTTGTGCAACGGGCTCTGGCGCAGCATCGCCAGCAGCTTGCCGGCCTCGCTCGGCGCGTCGGCACGTACGTACAACGGCTGGTGCCCGAAGTCCGGAATGCCCGCTTCGAATTTCTGTACCGCCACGCCGGCAAGATCACCCCGTCCACGCATGTCGAAGCCAGGGCCGATGAAGGCGATGTCGGCGTCGACCTGGCTCATCAGCGGCCAGTCGTGCTGGAAGCGGATGTCGCCATTGGTGATGTGGCCGGTGGCCTCGAAGCGGCCATCATTGTTGTCGAACGGCCAGTCGTCCAGGTCACCGGTGACCAGGCCGACACCACCACGCACCTGGCCGCCAGCCAGCGCCATGTCCAGCCAGTCGGTGGCGCCCTTGCTCATCTTGGAGTGGATCCAGAAGCGCTTGGCCGCCGTCATCGGCACGTCGTCCAGCTTGGCGGCCAGCTGCAGCCACGGCCGCGTACCGTCGCCCTGGAACCAGACGCCGCCGCGCACGTCGGCCGCGTAGTCGGTGCCTTCCACGCGCATCGCCGGCGTTCCGATCCGCCAACCGCCGCCCTCGTCGCGCCACCCCACGACCTGTCCGGCCAGATGCAGGTCATGCCGCACGCCAAAGCCGGTCGGCCAATCGAACTGCAGCTGCCGTTGCGGCTGCAGCTGCAGGCTGAAGCCATCGGCGTCGCCTTCAAAGCGCCCGCCCAGGCCGCGCAGGCCGGGCGAGTTGCCCACGCTGGCGAAACCCAGCGACTGCAGTTCACCCTGCGCCCACAGGGGGCCATCGTGTTCGCCCGACAGCTGCAACGCGCGCACGTCCAGCTGCGGCCTGGACAGGAACAGCCAGCGACGCAGGCCCGGCTCAAGGCGATCACTCAGAGCCAGCGCACGCAGTGCGATGCCGGCCTGCACCGCACCGGCGTTCACCCGCAGCTGCTTGCCGATCTGCAGCTGCAGGCCATCGAGCTGCTGTTCGCCATCTTCGGTCTTCAGGCGCAGGCGCGGCACCTGCAACGCCCAGCCATCGGCCTGGCGCTGCCAGCGCAGGCGGGCCTGCAGCCGCTGCAGCTGCAGCTGCGGCGCTGCCACGCCGGGCAGCGGTGCACCGTCGACGCGCACGTCCCGCAGGTCCGAATCGGTGGTCAGCGCGACCGGCGCGAAATCACGCAGGGTCAGCCACAGGTTCAGCTCGCCCTTGCCCTCGCGGAGGCGCACGCCGCCGGCCGCCAGCAAGGGCGACCAGGCATGGAAATCGACCGGGTCGGCGCCGAGCCAGGCCTGGCCGTTGCCACGCGCACGGTCCACGTCCAGTACCGCGGTCAGCGGCAGCGCTTGTGCATCGGCCCAGGCGCGTACACCCACGCGCAGGCGATCACCATTGACCCGCATGCGCAGGTCGATGCGCGGCAGCGTGGTGTCGATGCCGATCCCCGGCGCGTGCACGCCCAGGCGGCCGCCGATCACCTGCAGCTCGCCGAGCCGGCGCAACGCATCCAGCGGATCCCCCCCGTTGTCGGATTGCGGCAACCCGCGCACCGACCAGCGTCCGTCTTCGCCCTGCTGCAGGTCCAGGGCCAGGCCACGCAGGCGCAGTTCGGTCAGCGAGCGCCCGGGCAGCAGCCCGCTGTACATCGATACCAGCACCTCGGCCTCGCCGATCGCCAGGCCCTGCCCGGCACCGATGCGCAGGCCCTTCAGCTGCAGCAGCGGGCCACGACGGGTCCAGGTCGTCTGCAGCTGGTCAAAACGCACCGGCTGGCCAGCCCGCTCGCTCAGCCAGGCGGCGATCCTGTCGGGATGACGCTCGGCCAGCGGCAGCAGTTGGCTGAAGGTGCCCACCAGCAGTGCAAGCCCGACCAGGCCCACCGCACAGGCGGCAATGAAATGACGGCGGATCCTTCGCAGTCGCAGGCGCGGCGGCGCGCTCATCGGCCACCGCCGGCCTGCAGCCGGCGAGGATCAGAGCAGAACGACATCGAATTGCTCCTGCAGGTACTGCTCGTCCGCCTGGAAGCGGATGCTCTTGCCGAGGAACTCTTCCAGCTCGGCCACCGCCGAGGATTCCTCATCGGTGATGCGCGCGACCACCTTGGTCGATGCGATCACCAGCAGGCGCGCGGCATCGAACTGGCGCACGGCACGGGTGATCTCGCGGAAGATCTCGTAGGTCACCGTCTCGGTGGTCTTGATGCTGCCGCGGCCGCTGCACTGCGGGCAGGTTTCCGACAGCTGGCGCTCCAGGCTTTCGACCGTGCGCTTGCGGGTCATCTCCACCAGGCCCAGCGGCGAGAAGTCGTACACCGTGGTCTTGGCATGGTCGCGGGCCAGCGCCTTTTCCAGCGTGCGCAGCACCTGACGGCGATGCTCTGCATCATCCATATCGATGAAGTCGATAATGATGATGCCGCCCAGGTTGCGCAGCCGCAGCTGACGCGCCACTGCCTGCGCCGCTTCCAGGTTGGTGCGGAACACCGTCTCTTCCAGGTTGCGCTGGCCGAGGAACGAGCCGGTATTGACGTCGATGGTGGTCATCGCCTCGGTCTGGTCGATCACCAGGTAGCCACCGGATTTGAGCGGCACCTGCTTGTCCAGCGCGCGGCCGATCTCGTCTTCCACGCCGAACATGTCGAAGATCGGGCGGTCGCCGGAATACAGCTCCAGCTTTTCGGCCAGCACCGGCATGTACTTGGCGACGAAGGCCTGCAGCTGGCCGAAGGTCTCCTTCGAGTCCACCTTCACCTTGTCCACGTCCTTGCGGATCAGGTCGCGCACGGACCGCAGCGGCAGGCTCAGGTCTTCATAGATGATGCTGCACGACGGCGCCTCGCGGCCGCGGCGCTCGACCACGTTCCACACGCGCGACAGGTAGGCGATGTCCTCGGCGATGGCCTCGGCCGGCTGCCCTTCGGCGTTGGTCCGCACGATGTAACCGTAGCCACCATGCTGTGCCGACAGTTCGGTCACCAGCGCCTTCAGGCGGGCGCGCTCGGTTTCGTCCTCGATACGCGCCGACACGCCCACTACCTTGGACTGCGGCAGCAGCACCATGTAGCGCGAGGGAATGCTGATCTGCGTGGTCAGGCGGGCGCCCTTGGTGCCGATCGGGTCCTTCACCACCTGCACCACGATGTCCTGGCCGTCACGCAGCAGCTCGACGATCGGCACGCTGGCCGGCGGCGGCAGGGTGGTGTTCTCGGTGTCGGCGCTGGCCACCGGTGCCGGGCGCACCACGTCGTTGGCGTGCAGGAACGCGGCGCGCTCCAGGCCGACTTCGACGAAGGCGGCCTGCATGCCGGGCATGACCCGCTGCACCTTGCCCTTGTAGATGTTGCCGACCACGCCACGGCGCCAACCGCGCTCGATGTGCAGTTCCTGCAGCATGCCGTTTTCGATCACCGCGACCCGGGTCTCGCGCGGGGTCACATTGACCAGGATTTCCTCAGACATCGGCAGCCTCCCTGGCGGCATCGGCAGTGGGGACCGGCACGCCACAGCGCGCCAGCAGACGATCGGTATGCAGCAGCGGCAGCCCCATCACGCCGGAGTAGCTGCCGGAAAGATGTTCGATCCAGCGTTCGGCCCCGCCCTGGATGGCGTAGGCACCGGCCTTGTCCAGCGGCTCGCCGGTGGCGACATAGGCGGCGATGTCGGCGGCGTCGATCGGGGCGAAGGTCACCTCGGAAATGACCAGCTCGCTGTCCAGGCCGCCCGCACCGACCACCACCACGGCGGTCATCACCTGGTGGGTGCGCCCGGCCAGCCGCGCCAGCATCGCCCGCGCGTCAGCGGCATCGACCGGCTTGCCGAAGACCTCGCCGTCCAGGACCACCTCGGTATCCGAACCAAGCACCCGCGCCTGCGGGTCGTCGGCCAGCACCCGGGCCAGCCCGGCGCGCGCCTTGTCGGCGGCGACCCGGCATACATACTGTTCGGCGCTTTCAGTGGCCGCGCGCTGCTCGACGACCTCCAGGTCAAGGGCCTGGAAGGGGCGTCCGAGTCGGGCCAGCAGCTGGTTGCGTCGGGGGGAGCGGGAAGCAAGATAGAGCATCGGCACAGCATAACCTGACGCCGCCACCTGAATCGTCGGCAACCCGTTACGGAACGCGTACAACCCCGAACAGGCTCACAGCGCGTTCATCGCTACGACACCACCCTCACCGGCACAACAAGGAGATCCCATGCGCCTGACCGCCACCCCGCTGCTGCTTGCCCTGTCCCTCGCCCTTGGAACCTCGATGACTGCTCATGCCGCTCCGTCGTCGCCGTCGATCGCCGCCGCGGCCGAAGGCACCCTGCTGAACATCTCGGCCAACGCCGAGGCCACCCGCGTGCCGGACGTCGCCACCCTGTCGGCCGGTGTGGTCACCCAGGCTGCCGACGGCAACAGCGCCATGCGCCAGAACGCCCAGCAGATGGACAAGGTGCTGGCCGCGATCAAGGCCGCCGGCATCGCCGAGCGCGACGTGCAGACCAGCGGCGTCAGCCTCAACCCGCAGTACCGCTATGCCGACAATGAGGCACCGAAGATCACCGGCTACCAGGCCAGCAACACGGTCAGCCTGAAGGTCCGCGACATCGCCAAGCTCGGCAAGGTGCTCGACGCGCTGGCCGCGCAGGGGGCCAACCAGATCAACGGTCCGCAGTTTGAGATCGACCAGCCCGAACCGGTCTATGACGAAGCCCGCCTGGCCGCCCTGAAGAAGGCCCAGGCCCGCGCCCAGACCTATGCCAGATCGCTGGGCCTGCAGGTGCGCCGCATCGTCAGCATCTCTGAAAACAGCAACGGCGGTTTCCGCCCGATGCCGATGATGCGCACCATCGCCGCCGGCGCGGCGATGGACAAGGCTACCCCGGTCGCACCGGGTGAATCGACCGTCTCGGTCAACCTGGACGTGGTGTTCGAACTGGGCCGCTGATCGCGCCCGGCACGGCCGACGCAGGCGGGTCCCGCAGGGGCCCGCCTTTTTCGTGTATTCCGGCGGCGTTGGCTGAAGGCCAGCCCAACGCGCATGCCCCTGCCTCTAGGCAGTGGCCGCCATGCCGCGCTACTGATGGACTGCCAGCCGCGTGCGGCAACCCCGCCACGGACCCTGGTGTGTTGAGGACTTCGTCACTGGCATGGAGGTGGATCATGGTTCGTACCTATCCCGTTGCATCCCCGCACTTCGACCCCGCCCGCGTAGCCGCCTGGAGTGCAGCGATCGCCCTGCACCTGCTGGCCTTCCTGTTGCTGCTCATCCCTGCGACCTACCAGGCCGTGCAGGCCCCGCGTGAAAAGACGCCGGTCCGGCTGATCGAGAAGATCCCGCCACCGCCGACGCCGCCGGCTCCAGTCCCGCCAAAAGAGATCGTCCAGGTGGTACCGAAGCCCCGGACGCAGCCGGTGGTACCGCCACTGCCCGCACCCACCGCGACCGTGGAAGAGACCCAGGGCATCGCATTGCCGGCCGCCGAACCGGCTCCGCCGCAGCTGGCGCCCAGCATCGACACTTCCACCCCGTTGGCCGGCGCCCAGCTGCAGTACCGCAGTGCTCCGCCGCCGACCTATCCGATCCAGTCCCTGCGCAACCACGAACAGGGCACGGTGCTGTTGCGGGTGGAAGTGGACACCCGTGGCCAGCCGGTCGCGGTCAGCGTCGAGCGCAGCAGCGGCTCGCGCAACCTGGACCAGGCCGCCCGCCAGCAGGTGCTCAAGCACTGGCGCTTCGAGCCTGCCCAGCGTGACGGCGTGGCGGTTCCGGCCATCGGCATGGTGCCGGTGCAGTTCTCGCTGCCGGACTGAGCGTCCCACCGGCCCGGCCCCGCGCCGGGCCGGCCCCTGCCAATGCCCGACAAATGCGGACATGCCCGAGCCAAGCGTTACTGATTAAGCAAAAATTCACGTCTTCGTCACCTGCTGGAAACCTAGATTGGCGCGTCCCGGTATCGATCCGGCGACAGCCCTCAACGCTACGGTTTTCCAGTTAGGAGAGAAGCTGTGAAACACCCGATCCAACGGCCCGCCAGCCGCCGCCGCACCACCCTGGCATCGTCCATCACCCATATCCTTGCTGGCAGCACCCTGCTGCTGGTCGGCGCCGTGGCTTCTTCCTCAGCCTTTGCACAGGAGCAGGCCACCAACCTCGACCGCATCACGGTCACCGGCTCCAACATCCCGCGCACCAACACCGAGACACCGTCGCCGGTGCAGGTGGTGACCCGCCAGGAAATCGACCGCACCGGCAAGACCACGGTCGCCGAGTACCTGCAGACCCTGACCGCCGACGGCGCAGGCTCCATTCCCAAGACCTTCGGCAACGGCTTCGCCGGTGGCGGCGCCGGCATCTCGCTGCGCGGCCTGGGCGCCGGCTCGACGCTGGTGCTGTTGAACGGCCGCCGCATGGCCACCTACGGCCTGGCCGATGACGGCCAGAAGGTCTTCACCGACCTCAGCACCATCCCGCTCGATGCCGTCGAGCGCGTGGAAGTGCTCAAGGACGGCGCCTCGGCGATCTATGGCTCCGACGCCATCGCCGGCGTCGTCAACATCATCCTGCGCAGCGACTTCCAAGGCGCCATCCTGCGCGGTTCCTACGGCATTTCCGGTGACGGCGATGGCGACGCGAAGAAGGCGACCCTCACTGCCGGCACCGGCGACCTGTCCAGCGATGGCTGGAATGCGTTCTTCAGCCTGGACGTCGGCAAGACCGACGCGATCAAGATCAGCGACCGCAAGAACCGCAAGTGGATCGGCACCGGCGATATCCGGCGCTGGGGTTACGACGCTGCAGACGCGCAGTTCCTGGGCGGTGCCTACCTGTCGGGCGGTACCGCCGGCGGCGTGGGTCCCAATGGCTCGGTGTTCGATGCCACCGGCCATCTGGTTGCCCTGCCGGGCTGCGCCGGGCTGACCACGATTCCCGGGCAGAGTGACGCGACCGCGCAGGCCCAGGGTTGCCTGTGGGATCCGGCGCAGCAGTACCGCGACCTGAGCCCGGAAGAGAAGTACGTGAACGTGTTCGGCCGCGCCAGCTTCGCGTTTGGTGAAGGCGGCGAGGTCTATACCGAGATCGGTTACTCGAAGAAGGAAACGATCTTCAGCAATACGCCATCCGGCGTATCCGGCGGCTGGGGCTACCCTGGCGGCCCGGTCAACGCCAACAGCGGTGCCGGTGCGACCCAGCTGTATGCAGGTCATCCGGACAACCCGCTGCCCACCGCGGCCCGCCTGCGTTACAGCGCGTGGGACGTGGGCCCGCGCGTGACCGACAATACCAATGAGTTCAACCGCTTCCTGGTGGGTGTCAAGGGCAACTGGGGCGACTGGAGCTACGACACCGCCTACCTGCATTCCGGCACCGACCTGGTCAACAAGCGCACGGGTTTCCTGCGTTATGACGCAGTACGCTGCGTGCTGGGCAATCCGGCCTGCCCCTATGGCACCTGGCGCATCGGCGACAATGCCTCGCAGACGCCGCAGTCGGTCTACGATGCCATCAGCCCGACCATCAGCGCGCGTGCCAAGTCGAGCCTGGACATGTTCGACTTCACCATCTCGCGCAGCCTGATGGATCTCAAGGGCGGTCCGCTGGGCCTGGCCTTCGGTACGGAGTGGCGCAAGACGAGCAACAGCCTGACGCCGCAGACCTTCACCGATATCGGCCAGATCATCGGCCTGGGCTACTCGGCCTACGACGGCACGCAGAATGTGTATGCCGGCTACGCCGAACTGTCCGCACCGGTGCTGGAGCAGTTGGAGCTGAGCGCTGCGGTCCGCTACGACAAGTACGAAAGCGGCGAAGGCAAGGCCACGCCGAAGCTGGGCGTGAAGTGGACCCCGGCCGACTGGATCGCACTGCGCGCCAGCTACGCTGAAGGCTTCCGTGCGCCGAACCCGGCCGAGAACGGTGACGGTGGCCTGGCCGCTTTCTCCAACGCCCGCGATCCGGTGCGTTGCGCCATCGACCCGGCCAACGAATGCACCGCGCGCTCGGTGGCGATCATCACGCGGCCGAACAAGGACCTGAAGCCGGAAGAGTCCAAGAGCTACTCGGTGGGCATCGTGCTGCAGCCAACCTCGACCACCTCGCTGACTGTGGATGCGTGGGAAATCAAGCGCACCAACGAAATCGCGCAGGGCAGCACGGCCGACGCCATCGCCGCGGGCAACGTTCTCCGCGATGCCAACAACATCGGCGGAGTCGCCAACAGCGGCACCATCCTGGCCGTCAATACCGCCTACGTGAATGCCAACTCCTCGCGCGTCCGCGGTATCGACACCGACATCCGCCAGACCTTCGACATCGGCCCGGGCCAGCTGGAAATGGACCTGCAGTGGAGCCACGTGCTCAAGTTCGAGCGCACCGAGGGTGATACCACCGTCGACTATGTGGGCACCCACGGCAACTGCGACGTGACCAACTGCATCGGCACGCCGAAGGACCGCATCAACTTCGGCACCACCTGGAAGCAGGGCCCGTGGAGCATCAGCGGCGTGGCCAACTACATCAGCAAGCTGGAGAACAAGGACCGCCGCGGCGGTGACTACCTGGCCTTCTATGAAGACGGCGAGCCGGTAGAGAAGATCTCCTCGTTCACCACCTTCGATCTGTCCGGCCGCTGGAACATCACCGAAGCCTTCGAGCTGAACGCTTCGGTGCAGAACGTGTTCGACCGCATCGCGCCGCTCGACCCGAGCACTTACGGTGCAGTCAATTACAACCCGCTGCACTTCAGTGGTGCGATTGGCCGCTACTTCACTGTCGGCGCCAAGTACACGTTCAAATAATCCCGCTGCTGTGTTTGCTTCGAAGGCCCGGGCTGTTGCCCGGGCCTTCGTCGTTTCCTGGCTGTTCGTTGTCCATGCCGGCTCCCGCACACCCGGCCTTGCAGCCATGTTCACGAGTACATGGCTAGGGTGTGCTCGCGGCATCCGGGCCGCAGGGGATCTCAATGGCCACGACATCGCAACGCCTCGGCCTGCCGGCGTTGACTGCACTGGTAGTCGGCTCGATGGTCGGCGCCGGCATCTTCTCATTGCCGCAGAACGTCGCGCGCAGTGCCGGCCCGGCCGCCGCGATGATCGGCTGGGCGCTGAGCGGTGCGGGCATGCTGATGCTGGCCTTCGTGTTCCAGGCCCTGGCCAACCGCCGTCCGGACCTGGACACCGGCATCTACGCATATGCACGCGAAGGCTTCGGCAACTACATCGGCTTCTCCGCGGCGTGGGGCTACTGGGTCGCTTCGGTACTGGGCAATGCCAGCTTCTTCGTGCTGATCTTCAGCGGCCTGGGCCATTTCATGCCGGTGTTCGGCGAAGGCAACACGCCAGCCGCCGTGGCCGCTTCGTCCGTACTGTTGTGGACCGTCCACCTGCTGGTGCTGCGCGGCCTGCGCACGGCAGCCATCGTCAACGGCCTGGTGACGGTGGCCAAGCTGCTGCCCATCGCACTGTTCCTGGTGCTGGCCGCCGGCGCGTTCCGCATGGAGGTGTTCCGCGCCGACTTCTTCGGCACGCCTGCGCTCGGCGACCTCGGCCAGCAACTGCGCGGCATGATGCTGGTCACCGTGTGGGTGTTCATCGGCATCGAAGGCGCCAGCATCTATTCGCGGCGTGCCGCGCGCCGTGCCGACGTCGGCCGTGCCACGGTGATAGGTTTCCTGGGGGTCTGGCTGCTGCTGGTCCTGGTCAGCCTGCTGTCGATGGGCGTGCTGTCGCAGGCCGAACTGGCCGGGCTGCCCAACCCGTCGATGGCCTACGTGCTGCGCGCCATCGTCGGCGAATGGGGCGCGACGGTGATCATCGCCGGTTCGATCATTTCGGTGCTGGGCGCGCTGCTGGCCTGGGTGCTGCTGTGTGCCGAAGTGCTGTATGCCGCCGCTGGCGACGGCACGATGCCCGCCTTCCTGGGACGCGAGAATGCGCGTGGCGTGCCGGCCAATGCGTTGTGGTTGAGCAACGGGCTGATCCAGCTGTTCCTGCTGCTGGTGCTGTTCAATGCGGGCAGCTACACCGGCCTGGTGCTGCTGGCCGCATCGATGAGCCTGGTGCCCTACTTCCTGTCCACCGCGTTCGGCGTGCAACTGGCCTGGCGCGGGCAGTCCTACGCGGGTGAGCCACGCGTGCGCTGGCGCGATTTCGTGGTCGCGCTGCTGGCCAGCGCCTACGCGCTGTGGCTGGTGTATGCCGGCGGCCTGAACAACCTGCTGCTGTCGGTGCTGCTGTACGTGCCCGGCATTGTTCTGTTTGCGCAGACCCGGCGCCAGCGCGGCGAGCCGGTTTTCACGCACTGGGAGTGGGCGCTGTTCGGCGCGATCCTGGCAGTAGCAATCGCCACGCTGGCAGCGTTCTGGAAGGGCCGGATCACGCTGTAGCGGCGAGCGCGTGCCCGGCTTGGAGGATGCAGCCGAGCATGGGCTCGCCGCCACAACACGGCAAAAAAAAACCTGCATCTCGCGATGCAGGTTTCTCAAGGTGGCGCCCGAAGTTGGACTCGAACCAACGACCCCCTGATTAACAGTCAAGTGCTCTAACCGGCTGAGCTATTCGGGCAGACGACTAGTATAACCACTCTTCACGCGCGATGGTAGGGGTGATTGGCAATCATTGCGGCAGCCCGATACAGCTGCTCGGCCACCACCAGACGCACCAGCATGTGCGGCAGCGTCAGCGGTCCGATCGACCACTTTTCGTCGGCCAGCGCGGAGACCTCTGGCGAATGCCCTTCCGGGCCACCGATCAGGAACGCCAGGTCCCGGCCCTGCCCGCGCCAATGCTCCAGGCGCTGCGCCAGCTGCTCGGAACTCAACTGCCGCCCCGGCACGTCCAGTGCCACCACGTAAGCGTTCTTCGGCAGCGCGGCGATGACCCGCTTGCCTTCATCCTCGGTGGCACGGCGCGGATCGCGCCCCTTGCCGCGCAGGCCGGGTTCGATTTCCACCAGCTCGAACGGCAGCCAATGCGACAGCCGCTTCTGGTATTCGGCGAACCCCTGCGCGACCCAGCTGGGCGCGCGTTCACCGGTGGCGATCAGGCGGGCTTTCATCAACGGTCCTCCAAAACGTCGACGGCGCCATCGGCGCCGTCGAAGGGATGCGTCAACGTGCGGCTCAGGCCACTTCGTCGTCGCTGGACGGCGGCTGGTCGCCGACGGTCCACAGGCGCTCGAGCGCGTAGAACTCACGCACGCGCGGCAGCATCACGTGGACGATCACGTCGCCCAGATCGACCAGCACCCACTCCGCTTCGCGCTCGCCTTCAACACCCAGCGGCATCACGTCGATGTTCTTGGCGAAGCGCACGACTTCATCGGCAATCGACTTGACGTGGCGGGTCGAAGTGCCCGAAACGACGATCATGTAGTCGGCAACGCTGGACCGGCCGCGCACGTCGATCTCGACCAGGTCCTTGGCCTTCAGGTCTTCGGTGGCTTGGCGGACGCTGGCCAGCAGTTCCGGCACGGACGGCGGCGGGCTGGGCAGATCGACCTTGATGGTCTGGGGCTGGGTCTGGTTGCTCAAAATGGATCGACTCGATAAACGTGGGGGCGATTATACGGGGATGGCGCGGCCGCGCCATTCACGCCGTGGCCGGGCGGTACAGCCCGTGTGCAGCGACATAGTCGGCCACGGCCGGTGGCAGCAGTGCGCGCCAGGGACCGCCAGCGGCAATCTGCGAGCGCACGGCGCTGGCCGATTCCTCGCGCAGTGGGTGGTGCAGGCGCAGGATGCGCCCGGCCGGGCTGGCGAACAGGGCCTGCTCATTGTCGGCCCAGCGCCCTTGCAGGGCGCGCCCCAGCTCGCCATCGATCGACGCCTGCAACGGACTGCCCGGCCGTTCGGCCACCACGAAGTGGGCCAGACCGAACAGGGCCTCCCATTCATGCCAGCCGGACAGCCCCAGCAGGCTGTCGGCGCCCACCAGCCAGGCCAGCGGCCGGCTCGGGCCCAGCTCGCCACGCAGCTCGCGCAGCGTGTCGACGGTGTACGACGGGCGACCGGGGCAGCGGGTGGCACGATCCAGTTCGCGACGGTCCAGCAGCAGCCCCGGCTCGTCGCCGATGGCCAGCGACAACATCGTGCAGCGCTGCTCAGCAGTGGCACCGGGCACCGCGCGGTGCGGCGGATCGGCGGCCGGCAGCATGCGCACGGCGACCTGCAGTTCATCACGGGCCGCACGCGCGATCGCCAGGTGCCCGAGGTGCACCGGATCGAAGGTGCCCCCGTAGTAGATCCGCAGGCTCATCACTCAGGCCCGCACCAGCAGGCGCACGGCACGCGGCTCGGCCACGGCCACCAGCAGGCGTTCCAGCGCCAGCCAGGCGTCGCCGTCAGCGCGCCCCTTGGCAATGCGGTCGACCAGCCCCGCCTCGGCCACGAAGCGCTCCCAGCGCTTGCCTTCCGGGTGCCGCTGCAGCGCGCGCTTGTAAGGCGCCTGCCGCGATTCCCAGATGCCGCGCGATTTCATTTCAGCGGCCAGGTTGCCACCACGCGCCTGCACGCGGGCCAGGCCTGCGCCCGCCAGCAGTTCGCGGATCACGATCGGCATCAATGCGGCCACCGCCTCCCCTTCACCGCGCAGGCCGGCCAGCATGCGCAGCACCGCCGGCGGCTGGCCGGAGAACGTCGCCTCCACCAAGCGGAACACGTCGTAGCGGGCAGCGTCAGCCACCAGCGACTCCATCCGTTCCACATCCAACGGCTGGCCGTCGGCCAACAGCGCCAGCTTGTCGATTTCCTGGGCGGCGGCCAGCAGGTTGCCCTCCACCCGCTCGGCCAGGCGCTGCACGGCGGCCGGGTCGGCACGCAGGCCCTTGCCGCGCAGGCGGCGCTCGATCCAGTCCGGCAGTTCGTGCGGCTTGATCGCCCATGCCACCGACAGCACGCCGATGCGGCTGACCGCCTCGGCCCACTTGCCCTGGTGGGCCTTGCTCCATTCATTGGCGGTGATCATCAACACCACGTCCGGTGCCGGGTTGGCGCAGAACTGGCTGATCACCTCGGCGCCCTCCTTGCCCGGCTTGCCGCTGGGCAGGCGCACCTCGACCAGGCGGCGGGCGCTGAACAGGCTTGGCGCATTGAAGCTGGCGTCAAGCTGGTTCCAGTCGAAATCACGCCCGTCGGCATCGAACACTTCGCGTTCGCCGATGCCCGAGGCGCGCGCACGCGCGCGGATGGCATCTGCGGCCTCCAGTACGCGCAGTGTTTCCGGGCCTGCGATCAGGTACACCGGCGCCAACGCGGTGTCAGCGCCCTGGCTGGCCAGCTGCTCCGGACGCAGTTCCATCGTCGCTGCCGCTCAGTGCTTGACGGCGGCGGCAGGCTCTGCCGGCACCGCGCCCTCGATCGGCTTGGCCTTCGGCGCGGACAGGCTGCCCCCCTTCTCGATCTCGGCGCGGACCACGCTGTCGATACGGCGGATGATCGAGGCGGACATTTCCCGGCGCAGCTCCGTGGCCAGGATTTCGCGTTCGGTGGTGGTACCGGTGGCGTCGGTCGGCGGCGACACGTAGTCGCGCGACAGTTCGATCACCTGCTGCGGCACCAGTTCGCTGCCATCCTCGCGGCGGAAGATGAAGATCACCGCATAGCGCAGGCTGTACTCCTGCGCACGACCCTGCGAGTCGATGGCGATCGGGAGGTCACCCCAGCGCTCGGACAACACCTGCAGCTGGGTACTGGGTTCCTTGCTGTCCTCATCGGCCAGCCTGGCACCAGAGGCCAGCAGGCTGCGATTGAGCAGCTTGACCAGTTCACTGTACGGGGCGGTGGATACCACCTTCACCGGGGCGGTGTCGGTCGGCAGCATCAGCTTGTTGCGCAGATGGAAGCCGCAGCCGGCGAGGCCGAGGACAAGAACGAGGGCAAGCAGGATTCGGGTCATGGAGACAGTCTGGCGGAGCCGGGCGATCACGGCAACACACAGCGTGCCCGAAGCCGCGTGAATGCAGGGCCATCAAGCACCCGGCCCTGCTTCTGGAAAGGCATCGGCCACCGCGCGGGTGGCCGGTGCGAGGTACATCAGGCGGCGACGATGTTCACGATCTTGCCCGGGACGATGATGATCTTGCGCACCGTCAGGCCTTCCATGAACCTGGCCGCGTTGGGCTCGGCCAGCGCCAGCGCCTCGACCTGCTCGCGCGCGGCATCGGCCGCCACCTCGATGGTGCCGCGCAGCTTGCCGTTGACCTGCACCGCCAGGGTCAGGGCATCGCGTACCAGCGCACTGCTGTCGGCCTGCGGGAACGGCTGGTCTTCCAGCAGCGTCTCGCCATGGCCCAGCACCTGCCAGAGGGCGTGGCTGGCATGCGGCGTGATCGGGTTCAGCAGCAGCACGACGGCCTGCAGCGCTTCCTGGCGCACCGCGCGGCCCTGCTCGCTGTCGTCCTCGAACCTGGCCAGCGCGTTCATCAGCTCCATCACCGCTGCGATGGCGGTATTGAAGCTGTGGCGGCGACCGTAGTCGTCACCGACCTTGCCGATGGTTTCATGGGTCTTGCGGCGCAGCGCCTTCTGGTTGGCATCCAGTGCTGCAACGTCCAGCGCCGGGGCGGCACCGTCGGCAGCATGCTTCTGCACCTGGGCCCACAGCCGGCGCAGGAAGCGCGCCATGCCGTCCACGCCGGCCTCGTTCCACTCCAGCGACTGCTCCGGCGGCGCGGCGAACATCGAGAACAGGCGCACGGTGTCGGCGCCGTACTTGCCGACCATCGCCTGCGGGTCCACGCCGTTGTTCTTCGACTTGGACATCTTCTCGGTGCCACCGACCACCACCGGCTGGCCGTCGGCAATCAGGGTGGCGCCGGTGATGCGGCCGCGCTCGTCACGCTGCACTTCCACATCGGCCGGGTTGATCCAGTCCTTCGAACCGTCCGGATTCGGGCGGTAGTAGGTCTCGGCGATCACCATGCCCTGGCACAGCAGGTTGCGCGCCGGCTCGTTGCTGTCCACCATCCGCGCGTCGCGCAGCAGCTTGTGGTAGAAGCGGAAATACATCAGGTGCAGGATCGCGTGCTCGATGCCACCGATGTACTGATCGACCGGCAGCCAGTAGTTGCCGCGCTTGTCGACAGCGTCACGGGCACCGGGCGAGGTGTAGCGGGCGTAGTACCAGCTCGACTCCATGAAGGTGTCGAAGGTGTCGGTCTCGCGCTCGGCGGCGCCACCGCATTCCGGGCAGGTGGTCTTGCGCCATTCCGGGTCGGTCTTGATCGGCGAACCGGTCCCGGAGAACGCCACGTCCTCCGGCAGTACCACCGGCAGCTGCTCCTCCGGCACCGGCACCGCACCGCACTTGTCGCAGTAGATCACCGGAATCGGGCAGCCCCAGTAGCGCTGGCGGCTCACGCCCCAGTCGCGCAGGCGGTAGTTGACGCGGCGCTGGCCCTGGGCCTTGCGCTCGAAACGTTCGGCCAGGGCTTCGAAGGCCCCCTGGAAATCCAGACCGTCGAACTCGGCCGAGTTCACCAGCTCGAACGCACGGCTCTTGTCGCTGTACCAGTCCTGCCAGCGGCTACCGTCCCAGTTGCGTTCTTCTTCAGTACGCGGGTCCTTCAGCGCGATGACCTGCTTGATCGGCAGGCCGTACTTGTTGGCCACTTCATTGTCGCGCTGGTCATGGCCCGGCACCGCCATCACCGCACCGGTGCCGTAGCCCATCAGCACGAAATTGGCGACCCACACCGGGACCGGCTCGCCGGTGACCGGGTGCAGCGCGCGCAGGCCGGTGTCCATGCCGCGCTTTTCCTGGGTCTCCAGCTCGGCCTCGGACACACCGCCCTGCTTCAGGTCGGCCAGCATCGCGGCCAGTTCCGGGTTGTTCTTCGCTGCGTGCAGCGCCAGTGGGTGTTCGGCGGCGATCGACACGAAGGTCACGCCCATCACCGTGTCCGGGCGGGTGGTGAACACGCGCAGCGGATCCAGCACGCCACCATCGACGTCGCGCACGTCGAACTGGATTTCCAGGCCCTCCGAGCGGCCGATCCAGTTGCGTTGCATGGTCTTGACCGATTCCGGCCAGCCGTCCAGCTCGTCCAGGCCATCCAGCAGTTCCTGGGCGTAGTCGGTGATGCGCAGGAACCACTGCGGGATCTCACGCTTCTCCACCAGCGCACCGGAGCGCCAGCCGCGGCCGTCGATGACCTGCTCGTTGGCCAGCACGGTCTGGTCGACCGGGTCCCAGTTCACCACCGCGTTGCGGCGATAGGCCAGGCCCTTGCGCATCAGGCGGGTGAACATGCGCTGCTCGTGGACGTAATAGTCCGGACGGCAGGTGGCGAACTCGCGCGACCAGTCGATGGCATAGCCCAGCGATTTCAGCTGGCTGCGCATGTGGTCGATGTTCTTGTAGGTCCACGCCGCCGGCGCGGTCTTGTTCTTGATCGCGGCGTTTTCCGCCGGCAGGCCGAACGCGTCCCAGCCCATCGGCTGCAGCACGTTGTGGCCGGTCATGCGCTTGTAGCGGCTGATCACGTCGCCAATCGTGTAATTGCGCACGTGGCCCATGTGCAGCGCACCGGACGGGTACGGAAGCATCGACAGGCAGTAGTACTTCGGCTTGTCCGAGGTCTCGTCGACCTCGAAGGCACGGGTGGCGTCCCAGTACTGCTGGGCGGCGGATTCAACCTGCTGCGGGTCGTAGGCGTTGGTTTCAGCGCTGGTCATGGAACACGCGGATGCGGCGGCAAAGCGGTACAGCGTACCGCAGTGCGGCAAACGTCTCCAATCCTGCCTGCTGGGGGTGGGCGCCGCGATGCCCCGGGAGCCGTCTCAGCGTTGGCGCGACAGCGGCAGTGCGGTGGCCAGCCAGGCCACCCAGCAGGCGAACGCCAGCCGTTGTGCCAGCGGCGCCGGCAGGACGCCCTGCAGGGCAAACGCGGCCACCGCAGCCAGCATGCCGCAGCCCAGGGCCAAGGCGCCCAGGGCGCGGCCATGCGCCTGACGCAGCTGTGTCGTGCCCAGCAACAGGGTTCCGGCGACGAAGCCCAGCACCCAGATCATCCAGGCACTGGCATGCAGCTGGCTGGCCGGCCCATGCAGATCGTCCACGTCCAGCGGCAGCAAGCCCATCGCGGCAAAGCCCAGGCCAGCCAGCAGCAGCATCTGGCTGCCGACCCTCGATGCCCAGCCGGCAGTGGCGGGCAGGCTGCGGCGCAGGCGCTCAGCCACCACCGCGGCGAGCACGCCGGGCAGCACAAATCCAAGCAGATTGAAGGCCAGCGCATGCGGTACACCCCGCGCACCCAGCAGCGCCACCGGGTGGCGCGCCTGTGCATAACCCTCCAGGCCGGCACCGAAGCCAGACACAGCCAGGACGAACACGACTGCAGCAAGCAGTCCCAACCAACGATCAAGCCGGACCATGGACATTGCGCGCAGTCACCCGGAAAAGAATGGATCAGCGCATTGTCGCGGCAGCGACGCGGTGCGCCAAGCGCGCGACCGAGGCCGGGTGCTTCCGGCGCACCGCGACCACTACGCCGGTCAGCTCCGGAAAGCGGGTGATCCACGAGCTGTACTGCGTGCCACGCCCCCGAGGCCGTCGCGCGCGATGTGATGGCAGGGTTGAGACGGACATCGATCGTCACCATAGAATCGGTCTCCAGATGCCAAGCGATGCTTTCCCCATGACCGAGACGACCTACGTATTCGACGCCACCACTGCGACCTTCGAGGCCGAAGTCCTGCAGAAGTCGCTGCAGACGCCGGTGCTGGTCGACTTCTGGGCCACCTGGTGCGGGCCGTGCAAGACCCTCGGCCCGATGCTGGAAAAGCTGGCTGCCGAGTACAACGGTGCGTTCGAGCTGGCCAAGGTCGATGTCGACAAGGAACAGCAGATCGCTGCGGCCTTCCAGATCCGCTCGGTGCCGACCGTGTTCCTGGTCAAGGGCGGCCAGCTGGTGGACGGTTTCCCGGGCGCCATTCCGGAAGGCCAGCTGCGTGAGTTCCTGGCCCAGCACGGCATCGTACCGGCCGATGTGGGCGATGCTGTCCCCGAAGATGACACCCCGCTGGATCCGCAGGCGCAGGTCGATGTGCTGCGTGCGCAGATCGCCGCCGAGCCGGACAAGGATGAACTGAAGCTCGACCTGGCCCTGGCCCTGCTGCAGATCGGTGGCGTGGACGAGGCAGGCACCCTGATCGACGGCCTGCCTGCCAATCTGGCCACCGACGACCGTGCCGTGCGTGCCCGCGCCCGCCTGGCCTTCGCCGCCGCGCTGAAAGATGCCCCGGCCGCCGAGGTGCTGGAGGCACGCATCGCCGCTGACGGCAAGGACCTCAAGGCCCGCCACCTGCGCGGCGTGCAACTGCTGCTCGGCGGTCATGACGAGGCCGCGCTGGCCCAGTTCCTCGAAATGCTGCGGATCGACCGCGGATTCGAGGAAGGCCTGCCGCGCAAGGCGCTGATCGACGCCTTCAATGTGATCTCCGACGAGGACCTGGTCGGCCAGTACCGCCGCAGGATGGCGTCGCTGCTGTTCTGAACGGGAGCCCGCCCCGTTCAGAATCCCTGCACTGAACGCGGGCAATAATGCGCGCGCTGGTGGCCATGCGGTCGCCACGATCCGTTCGGGGGGATGAGGTCGGGGCCATGGGGTCTTGCAGCTGCACCCCCGCATTGCCGGGATTGCAAACTGTGACCGTCGTCCGCTCTCTGTCGTTCGCCATGCATTTAACGGGCGCTCTGCTCTGCGCCCTCTTCCTGATGCCCGCCCTTGCCGGCGCCCAGGACTGGAACTATCGCGTCCGGCCCGGCGATACCCTGTGGGACCTGGGCGGGCTCTACCTGAAGCCCTCGGTACGCTGGCAGCAGCTGCAGCAGCACAACCGCATCGACAACCCTTACCAGTTGCCGCCGGGCCAGCTGCTGCGCTTCCCGATCAGCTGGCTGCGCACCGAACCGGCGCCGGCCCGGGTGCTGTCCGTGCGCGGCAAGGTCGCGCTGGCAGGCGCCGATGGCACGGCGACCCGCGCGCTCCAGGCCGGCGAACAGCTGCATATCGGTGACACCGTGGAGACCGAAGGCGACTCCAGCATCACCCTGGAATTCGCCGATGCCTCGCGCCTGCAGCTGCGCGAGTACTCGCGCCTGCGCCTGGATCAGCTGAGCCGTTACGGCCACACCGGCATGGTCGACACCCGACTGCGCCTGCAGCAGGGGCGAGCCAGCAACCGGGTGACGCCGGCGCACGGTCCCGCCTCGCGTTACATCATCGATGCGCCCACCGCGACCAGCAGCGTGCGCGGCACGGTGTTCCGGGTCAGCGCCGGGGATGACGGGCACGTCGGTGCCACCGAGGTCCTGCAGGGCAAGGTGCAGGTCGGCAACTCCCATGGCCAGCGCCTGGTCCGGCCGGGCCAGGCCACCCGCAGCAGCAGTGCCGATGCGGCGCCCGCTGCGGTCTCTGCACTGCTGCCGGCGCCGGCGCTGCGCAATGACGCGCTGCGCCTGGCGCCGCTGCCGACCCTGCTTGCCTGGGAACCGGTCAATGGCGCCGATCATTACCGGGTGGAAGTGGTGCAGGCGGCAACGCCGGAGATCCTCCTGTTCGCCGCCACCACCGCCGACACCCGGCTGGCGATCGGCGACCTGCCGCCTGGCCAGCTGCGCATCCTGTTGCGCGCGGTCGACGCCCAGGGGGTCGAAGGCCTGGATGCCAGCGCCGATTTCGAGCTCGGTGACCAGCCACCACCGCCACTGACCGTATCGCCGCTGCATGGGCAGACGATCAACAGCGACCGCCCGCGTTTCCGCTGGAGCCAGGCCCCCGGTGCGCGCAGCAGCGTCCTGCAGATCGCCACCGAGCCCAGCTTCCTGCAGCCCCTGCAGGAGCAGGCCACCCATGCGACCGACCTGCGCCTGACGCGACCGCTGCCGCCCGGCCAGTACTACTGGCGCGTGGCTTCGCGCGATGGCGAAGGCCGACAGGGCCGCTATGGCCAGGCGTTGCCGCTGCAGCTGAGCAATGAACCAGTGGACCCGGCACTGCAACCGCCCGAGGCCGCACACGGCGAGCTGACGCTGCGCTGGCAGGCCGGCAGCGAAGGCCAACGCTACCGGGTGCAGGTGGATCGCCGCGGCGACTTCAAGGCACCGCTGGTCGACGAAACCGTGGATCAGCCGCAGGTGAGCTTCAAGCGCCCGTGGAGCGGCACCCTGCATGTACGCGTGCAGTACATCGACGATGACGGCCACGCCAGCGCGTTCTCGCCTGCCCAGCAGGTCCCGCTGCCGTGCCGCCTGTGCTACGGCGCGGGTGGCGGTGCCCTGCTGCTCTGGTTGTTGTTGTGAGGCGCTCGCCGCTGCCATGGTCGAAGCGGATCCTGCTGGCCCTGCTGGCCGGCGGGCTGACCATCGTGGCCAGCCAGGGACAATGGCTGTGGCGGCAGGACGAGGCGGCCTATGATGCGCTGGTCGGCAACTGGGAGTACCGCCCCGATCCCAGCGTGCTGATCGTCGCCATCGACGAAGGCAGCCTGCAGCGCATCGGCCAGTGGCCCTGGCCACGCTCGGTGCATGCACGCCTGCTTGACCGCCTGACCGATGCCGGCGCCGAACGCGTCGCGCTGGACCTGATGCTGTCCGAACCGGATCGCCGTGACAGCCGACAGGATGATCAACTGGCGGCCGCCATCCGACGCAATGGCCGGGTGGTGCTGCCGGTGCTGGCCGCACCGGCGGCCGGCGACCGCATGGCCGAGGAAATGCTGCCGATCCCACAGATCGCTGCCAGTGCTGCCGCCATTGGCCACACCGATGTCGAGGTGGATGGCGACGGCGTCGCCCGTGGCGTCTATCTGCACGCAGGTATCGGCCAGCCGCACTGGCCGGCACTGGGCCTGGCACTGGCCGACCTGCCTGCCGGTGCCGTACGCGGCCTGCCCGATCCCGACCCGGAACTGGGCTCGCCCTATCAATGGCGTCGCGACGATTACGTTCGCGTGCGCTACGCCGGCCCCCCCGAGCGGCTGCCACAGGTGTCCTATGCGGACGTTCTCGATGGCCACGTGGACATGGCGATGCTGCATGGCCGCCGCATCGTAGTTGGCATGACGGCCAGCGGCATCGCGCCCCGCCTGCTGACCCCGACCACCCGCGAGTTCTGGATGAGCGGCAGCGAGTACCAGGCCAACATCACCTCGATGCTGCTGCAGCACAAGCAGATCGATGTTCTACCGCATGCCTGGCAGCACGCCATCAGCGGTGTGCTGGTAGCGCTGTGCGTGATCCTGCTCGGCCTGCGCCTGCCCTGGCTGGTCGCGCTGTGTTCGTTGCCGATGCCTGCCCTGCTGAGCTGGCTGCTGCTGCGCACGAGTGACCTGTGGTGGGCGCCGGCCAGCGCGATGCTGGGCGTGACGCTGGCACTGCTGGTCTGGGCGGTGTGGCGGATCTCGGCCTGGCACCGCCAGGCCAACCGCGACGCCCTTACCGGCCTGGGCAACCGCCTCCGCTTCGAGCAGTCGCTGCAGCAGGAATGCGATGCAGCGCGGCGCAGCGGCAAGCCATTGAGCCTGGCGTTGATCGACGTCGACCACTTCAAGCGCCATAACGATCGCCACGGGCACCAGGTGGGCGACCGCGTGCTGCGTGATGTCGCCCGCCTGATCGGCGCCCATGCGCGCCGCCCGCGCGACATGGCGGCACGCTACGGTGGCGACGAATTCGCGCTGGTGCTGCCGGATACACCGGCCGAGGGCGCACGCCAGGTGATTGAGGACCTGATTGCCTGCGTGCGCGCATTGCCGGCGCCGGGCGATGGCAGCGACGATACCGTCACGCTCACCATCGGCGTATTCACCCGCGTGCCCGACGGCGAACTGCAGCCCCACCATTTCGTGGAAGGCGCCGACACCGCCCTTTATCAGGCCAAGGCCAACGGCCGCGACGGGTACATGATCGACGGCCCATGAGGCAGGACATGCACGCCGCCGTTGGACACACGCCCGGGGTGCAACATACGCATGCGAATGGCTAGACTGGGCACCTCGCCTCGCGCCCCGGACCCGCATGAACGCCCGCCTGTTCCGCTTCGGCATCAACCTGTGGCCACCGTTCCTGTTCACCGGCATCCATGTCACCCGCATCACGCCCGATTACCGGCAGATCGACGTCGAGCTGCGGCTGCGGCCGTGGAACCGCAACTACGTCGGCACGCATTTCGGCGGCAGCCTGTTCGCGATGACCGACCCGTTCTGGATGCTGGGCCTGCTGCACATCCTCGGCCGTGACTACTACGTGTGGGACCGGGCCGGTGCGATCGATTTCCTCAAGCCTGGCCGGGGCACGGTGCGCACCTCGTTCCGCATCGACGATGCGCTGCTGTCCGAACTGCGTGCCGAAGCGGCGGGCGGCGAGAAGGTGCTGCGCTGGTTCAGCAACGACGTCGTCGACGAAAGCGGCGAGGTGGTCGCCCAGGTGCGCAAGCAGGTCTATCTGCGGTTGAAGCCACACGCGCGCTGATCCGGCGCGGGCGCTGTCCTCTGCTGCCCTGGCAGGGAGGCTCCGATGCGCGCGTATGCGCGTGCACCTGCGGTGCGACGCGGAGCGAAGGCAGCCGCGAGGATGACGAGGACAGCGCGCACTGGCCGCCGCTGCTCAGTCGCGCGCGGCGGCGGCCGGGGCGTCCCCTGCCACCAGCGATACCGACAACCATGGGCTCTCGTCGGTGCTGCGCGGCGCTGAGCGCCGCGGTACCTGCAGGCGGCGGCCATCGGCCGACAACTGCGGTGTCCGCACCTGCGAGCGGAACTGGCCAGGCAAGCGCTTCAGCGCATCCACAGGGTCCTCGGCCTGCTGTCGCAGCCAGCGTTGCGCACCGATCAGCCGCACCATCGCGGCGGCATCCTGGGGCCGTGACGAATACGCGGGATAGGCCGGGCCCGCGATATCGGCCAGCACGCACCCCATGACGTTCGACAGGCAGCCGAAGTCATGCTGCGGCGGTGCCGGCACCGGCAGCGGGCGATCCGCCTCCAGCGCGGTCATCGCCGCCGCGCCACAGGCCCAGCCCAGGTTGCCCGCCACTCGCGCCAGGGTGCTGCTGCGATCGAGTACCAGCACGCCACCGAACTCCTGCGCCGAGGTTTCGATCGCAGCCCTGCTCATCGCATACTCGCCCTGCATCGCACGGCACAGGCTCTGTTCGGCGGCCCGCATCGGCTTCATCGCCTGCTCGCATTCCGCTGGCAGCGGTTGGTCGGCCGGCAGTTCGACCAGCATGTCGGCCAGCAGCTGGGCATTGGCCTGCACCAGGCTGGCACCGATGATGCTCTCCACCAGGTAGCTGCCGCCCGTCACCAGCCGGCGGCCCAGCTGCAGCCCCCGGCAACTGCCACGCAGCGCACCGTCGATATCACCCTGCACATACGCCAGCGCGCGTGCGCTGGTGGCGTCGATCACCAAACCATAGGCCGGCATCGGCACCAGGATGCCTTCCCCTTTTGGCCGGAACGGCGACACGAAGTGATCCGCATCGGCCAGCTGGTCCAGGCGCGCATGCAGCTGCTGGTGGCCAGCGTGGGCATCGACGAAGCGCTGCGGGTCCGCACGCACCTGGCCGAGGCAGTCACTGGCGGTCGGTCCGCAGCTGGCCGAAGGCCGTGAATGCAGCTCGACGTGGTCTTCTGCCAGCTGCGGACGGGCGCCGCCATTGCCGCGCGGATCCGCCTCCCAGCGCTGTACATCCCGGGCCAACGCCTGATCGCGCTGGTCCGGGTCGAGATCGTCGAACGCGAGTGTCCACAGCAGCGCAAAGCCGTTGCGGCCATCAGCGGGCAGGCGGGCCTGCAACCGCTGCTGGGCCTGCAGCCGTGATTCCGGCACCGGCCACATGCGCGAGGCGCACCACACCACGATGGCCAGCACCAGCAGTCCTGCCAGGGCCCAGCCCAGTCCGCGCAGAATCTTCAACACAGCTTCCCTTCCATGCATCGTTGCCGCAGTCGATCCCCCAGCGTAATCGACCGGCCGTGGCCGCTACAATGCGCGCATGTCGCTCGAAGCCCCCGCCCTGGTCCCCCGCCCCTCCCTGCAGCGCCTGTTCCTTACCGGCCTGCTGACCCTGCTGCCGATCTGGCTGACCTGGGTCGTGGTCAAGTTCGTGTTCGTGCTGCTTTCGGGCATTTCCAGCCCATTGGTGGTGCCGCTTTCCGAGCAGATCGCGACAAGCTTCCCGCATTACCTCGGCTGGGTCCGTGCCGAATGGATCCAGAACACCATCGCCCTGCTGGCCACCCTGCTGGTGATCCTGGCGGTGGGCGTGGCCAGCCGCCGCGTGCTCGGCCAGCGCCTGCTGCGCTGGGTCGGCGCGGTGATCAAGCGCATTCCGTTGGCCAGCATCATCTACGACAGCGCCAAGAAGCTGCTGGACATGTTGCAGACCGAACCGGGCAGCACCCAGCGCGTGGTGCTGATCGACTTCCCGCACCGCGACATGAAGTCGGTCGGGCTGGTCACCCGCGTGATCAAGGAGCACGGCACCGACCGTGAACTGGCCGCGGTGTACGTGCCAACCACACCGAACCCGACCTCGGGTTACCTGGAGATCGTGCCGGTGGAGCTGCTGACCCCGACCGACTGGACCGTCGACCAGGCCATGAGCTTCATCATTTCCGGCGGTGCCGTCGCACCGTCCAGCGTTCCGTTCACGCGCGCAGGCGAACGCAGCGAATGACAACCGCGGCGCCGATCGAGCGCCCGCTGCAGGACCGCGCGGTCCTGCTGTTCATCGTGCTGGCCGCGTTCTTCTGCGGCAACGCCGTGCTGGCCGAACTGATCGGGGTGAAGATCTTCGCGCTGGAAGACACCCTCGGCATCGATCCGCTGAACTGGAACCTGTTTGGCCAGACCGGCTCGCTCAGCTTCACCGCCGGTACCCTGCTGTGGCCGGTGGTGTTCATCATGACCGACACGATCAACGAGTTTTTCGGCAAGCGCGGCGTGCGCTTCATCTCGTGGCTGGCCGTGGTGCTGATCGCCTATGGCTTCCTGTTCGCCTTCGCAGCGATCTCGCTGGCGCCGGCCAGCTGGTGGGTCACCTCGATGGACGGCCACGGCGTGCCGGACTACCAGGCGGCATTCGCCGCGGTGTTCGGCCAGGGCATGTGGACCATCGCCGGTTCGCTGGTGGCCTTCCTGCTCGGCCAGCTGATCGACGTGGCCGTGTTCCATCGCATCCGCCAGGCCACCGGCGAGCGCCACGTGTGGCTGCGTGCGACCGGATCCACCGCGATCTCCCAGGTGGTGGACAGCTTCGTGGTGATCTGGATCGCCTTCGTGCTCGGCCCGCAGCACTGGCCGACCTCGCTGTTCCTGGCCGTCAGCAGCGTCAACTACATCTACAAGATGGGCTTTGCGATTGCCTTGATTCCACTGCTGTACCTGATGCGGCGTGCGATCACCCGCTACCTGGGTGCCGATAGGGCCGCCGCCCTGCGCGCCGCGGCCGCGGCTGACTGAAGCCCCAGCGGCAAAAAGCTGACTGCGCCTTCACGCTGGCCGTACGCGGCCGGATCGTGCAAGCTCCACGGTCTGTGTTCCACGGAAGCTCCTGATGCCGCATCCCACCCGCGCCCTGGCCGCCGCCATTGCCGCGTTGTTCCTGTTCAGTGCCATGCCGTCGGCCGAAGCAGCGAAGAAAAAGGCCAGCCGCCCTGCCGCTGCGCAGACCCGCCAGGCTGCCAAGCCCAAGGCCAGGCCCGCCCGCGCCACCGCGCCGGCGCGTGGCAGCTCGGCGCGCCGCGCCGCGCCCCGCCCGGTCGCCCCGGCCCGGGCCGTACCCAAGCAGGTGCAGCTGGAGCGCCTGTACGACGAATACTGGGATGCCTCGATGCGGTTGAATCCACTGCAGGCGACCTTCCAGGGCGAGGCCCGCTACAACGACCAGCTGCCCAACATCCTGTCCGCCGCCTGGCGCCAACAGTCGCACGACTTCACCACGCAATGGCTGGGCAAGGTCGAGAAGCTCGGCAGTGACGGCCTGCAGGGCCAGGACCTGCTCAGCTACGAGATCTTCGTGCGCGACGCGCGCGCATCACTGGCCGCCGAGCGCTACCCGAGCTGGATGATGCCGATCAGCCAGTACTACAACATCGGCAGCATCATGGCGATCCTCGGCTCCGGTGCGGGCGCGCAGCCATTCAACACCGTGCAGGACTACGACACCTGGTCACGCCGTTCGCTGGGCATTCCCGAGCTGTTCGACCAGGCCATCGACAACATGCGCCAGGGCATGAAGGCCGGCGTGGTGCAACCACGCGACCTGATGGAAAAAGTGCTGCCGCAGCTGGATGCGGTGATCAAGCCGACCGCCGAGGAGAGCATTTTCTGGTCGCCGATCCGCACCATGCCGAACACCATCCCGGCTGAGGACAAGGCGCGCATCAGCGCCGAATACAAGCGCATGATCGAGCTGCGCATCATGCCGGCCTACCGCGCCCTGCGCGGCTTCATCGCCACCGAATACCTGCCGGCCACACGCACCAGCAGCGGCCTGGGCGCATTGCCCGATGGCCAGGCCTGGTACGCCAACCTGATCGTGCAGACCACCGCCAGCGACCAGACCGCCGCACAACTGCATGCGCTGGGCGAACAGCGCGTGCAGGAACTGCAGGCGCAGATCGCCACGGTGATGAAGGATGCCAAGCTGCGCGGCTCTCCCACCAAGCTGCTGCGCAGCATGCGCAACGACCGCCAGTTCCAGTACGGCGACGCCAACACGCTGATCAACCGCTACCGCCAGGTGCAGCAGCAGGTCAGCGCACGCCTGCCGCAGGTGCTGGATACCTTGCCGAAGGCACCGCTGGAGGTCCGTGCGGTGGAGCCGGAGCGCGCACTGACCGCCGCCGCTGCCGCCTATCAGCCGTCGGCGGCCGGGCAACCGGGCGTGCTGTACATCAACACCCGCGACCTGCCCAGCCGCAAGCGCTGGAACGTGCCGGTGCAGTACCTGCATGAAGGGATCCCGGGCCACCACGTGCAGCTGGGCCTGCAGCAGGAGCTGGCCAAGCTGCCACGCTTCCGCCGCCTCGGTGGCGATCTCGCCTTCGTCGAAGGCTGGGGCCTGTACGCCGAAACGCTGGGCGAGGACCTGGGCATCTACACCGATCCCTACGACCGCATCGGCTACCTGTACTCGCGCCTGCTGCGCGCCGCCCGCGTGGTAGCCGATACCGGCGTGAACGCCCAGGGCTGGAGCAAGCAGCAGGCTGTCACCTACCTGCAGAAGACCGTGGACATGAGCAGCGACGACGCCAGTGCCGAAGTCGAGCGGATCATGGCCCAGCCCGGCCAGGCACTGTCGAACGTCGCCGGCCTGACCACCATCGTTGCCCTGCGCGACAAGGCCAAGGCGCGCCAGGGCGCCGCCTTCGACCTGCGCCGCTTCCACGCCGAACTGCTGAAGGACGGCTCGATGCCGCTGGACGTGCTTGACCGCAAGATGGAACGCTGGATGGTGCAGCCGGCCAGCACTACGCCCACGCCTTCACCTTGACCCCTCCGGAGCCGTCATGCGCCCTGCCGTCGCCCTGTTCGCCGTCGTGCTGGGCCTGCTGCCTTCAACGGGTATCGCCGCACCGGTGCTGAAACCACCGGATGCGGGCATCGACGGGCTGATGCAGGCCTACGACGGCCAGGTACCCGGCGCTGCAGTCCTGGTGCTGCACGACGGGCAAGCGGTGTTCCGTCGTGGCTACGGCCTGGCGGTGGTGGAGGACGGCACCGCCGTCACCCCGGCCAGCAACTTCCGGCTGGCCTCGGTCAGCAAGCAGTTCACCGCTGCGGCGGTGCTGCTGCTGGTGGAGGATGGCCGGCTTGGGCTGGATCAACCTGCCCGGCAGTGGCTGCCCGAACTGCCCCCGGCTGCCGCGGCCATCACGATCCGCCAGCTGCTCTCGCACACCGGCGGCCTGCTCGACTACGAAGACCTGATGGATCCGGCTGACACTCGGCAGGTGCATGACGCCGATGTGCTGACCCTGCTGTCGCGCCAGGACCGGCTGAACTTCGCGCCGGGCACGCAGTACCACTACAGCAACAGCGGCTATGCGCTGCTGGCACTGATCGTCGGCCGCGCCTCCGGCCTGGATTTCGCAGCCTTCCTGCAACAGCGCATCTTCCGCCCGCTAGGCATGGCCCACACCGTGGCCCATCAGGACGGCATCGATACCATCGCCGCACGCGCCTATGGCTACAGCTGGATCGATGGCCGCTGGCAGCGCACCGACCAGAGCGCCACCAGTGCCGTGCTCGGCGATGGCGGAATCTACTCCTCGCTGGACGACCTCGCCCGCTGGGATGCGGCGCTGTACGACGACCGCCTGCTGTCGAAGGCCTCGCGCCGCGCGATGTTCAGCCCGGCCACATCGACATCCGAACCGGATGTGCCGCACTACGGCTTCGGATGGCGCCTGAACGGCCCGGTGCAATGGCACAGCGGCGAAAGCATCGGCTTCCGAAATGTGATCGTGCGATACCCGGAAAAGCACTTGACCGTGATCGTGCTGACCAATCGCAACGATCCCGAACCGTACCCGCTGGCGCAGAAGATCGCCCAGCGCTGGCTGGACACCCTGCAATGAACACCGGTTCCGACGCCCTGCTGGGCATCCACCACGCGGCACTGATCTGCAGCGATTATGCGTGTTCAAAAGACTTCTACGTCCGTATCCTCGGCCTGCGCATACTGGCCGAGAACCACCGCGCCGCGCGAGACTCCTGGAAGCTGGATCTGGCCCTGCCCGACGGCAGCCAGCTGGAACTGTTCTCGTTCCCCTCGCCACCGCCCCGCCCCAGCCGCCCGGAGGCCCAGGGCCTGCGCCACCTCGCGTTCCGGGTCGCTGCGCTGGAGCCGTTCATCGAACGCCTGGCCAGCCACGGCGTGGACTGCGAACCGATCCGCGTGGACGAATACACCGGCCGCCGCTTCACCTTCTTCGCCGACCCGGATGGCCTGCCGCTGGAGCTGTACGAAGTCGGTTGAGGCCCCGGGGGTCAGATCCCTTTTCCGACGGAAAAGGGATCTGACCCCATCGCCGACCCCATCGCCGCCACCGGAAACATCATCCACGCATGGCGTGGATCTACCGTGTCGACCAAGGTCGACACCTACCAACAGCCGAAGGAATTTGTCAGAGGTGGGGCGGTGTGGGTGGGCAGGACCGTTGGCGCCATGGATGGCGCCATCGAGCCCCCAAGGGTGAGGGCGCTTTGCTTGCGAAGCACTGCTTCGCAAGCGCCCGAACGCCCAGCCGCCAGCGGCTGGGCCGGACCGCGGAGCGGAGTTTACGGCGTGTCCTGCCCACCCACACCGCCCCGCCATCCCACGGAATCCCGCCGTTGAGGTTGCCGGCCAGCGGCCGGCACTACCGCGGGTGCAGGGCGCAACCCTGCAACGCCCCCCTTCCCCATACTCCGCCGAATGGGTATACAGTCGACCCATGCCGGCACCGTGCCGGAATGAACCCTGGGAGGGGACCATGCGCAAGACCTTCAAGACCCTGCTGCTGGCATTGCCGATGTGCCTGGCCGCACTCTCGGCGCAGGCCGCCGACGGCGCCGCCGGCCGCTGGAAGACCATCGATGACAAGACCGGCAAGGTGAAGTCGATCGTCGAGATCACCCAGGCCCCCAACGGCACGCTGACCGGCAAGGTGGTCGACATCCTGCACTCGGACAAGGGCCCGAACCCGGTCTGTGACGGCTGTGAAGGCGCCAACAGGAACAAGCCGGTGAAGGGCATGACCATCCTCTGGAACCTGAAGGCCGACGGCGCCAACAAGTGGTCCGGCGGCACCATCCTCGACCCGGCCAACGGCAAGACCTACAAGTCGAAGATGGAACTGCAGCCCGGCGGCACCCGGCTGGACGTGTCCGGCTGCATCGCCTTCATCTGCCGCGCGCAGACCTGGCAGCGCGAATAAGCGCCCCGCACCTCCGTCAACCCGTGACCCGGCCCCGGCCGGGTCACGTCGTTGCGGGCATGCGATAATCTGCGGTTCCCCTCGGATCCACCCGCGACCATGACCCGTACCGCGCTCGTCACCACCGCCCTGCCCTACGCCAACGGCCCGCTGCACCTGGGCCACCTGGTCGGCTACATCCAGGCTGACATCTGGGTACGTGCGCGGCGAATGAGCGGCGGCAGGACCTGGTTCGTCTGCGCCGATGACACCCACGGCACACCGATCATGCTGGCCGCGGAAAAGGCCGGGGTCACCCCGGAAACCTTCATCGCCAACATCCAGGCCAGCCACGAACGTGACTTCGCCGCCTTCGGCGTGGCCTTCGACCACTACGACTCGACCAATTCGGCGGCCAACAAGGCGTTGACCGAGCAGTTCTACCTGAAGCTGGAAGCGGCCGGCCACATCAGCCGCCGTTCGGTCGCGCAGTTCTACGACCCGACCAAGGGCATGTTCCTGCCCGACCGCTACGTCAAGGGCATCTGTCCGAACTGCGGCAGTCCCGACCAGTACGGCGACAACTGCGAAGTCTGCGGCGCGACCTACGCACCGACCGACCTGAAGGAACCGCGTTCGGTCATCTCCGGTGCCACGCCGGAAATGCGCGATTCGGAGCACTTCTTCTTCGAGGTGGGTCACTTCGATGCGTTCCTGCGCGAATGGCTGGCCGGCGATGTCGCCCTGCCGGGCGTGAAGGCCAAGCTGGGCGAGTGGCTCAATGCCGAGGGTGGCCTGCGCGCGTGGGACATCTCGCGCGATGCGCCGTACTTCGGCTTCCAGATTCCCGGCCAGCCGGGCAAGTACTTCTATGTCTGGCTGGATGCACCGATCGGCTACCTGTCCAGCTTCCAGACCCTGTGCGGCAGGATCGGTGAGGACTTCGAAGCGCACCTGCGTGCCGGCACCGCCACCGAACTGCACCACTTCATCGGCAAGGACATCGTCAACTTCCATGGCCTGTTCTGGCCGGCGGTACTGCACGGAACCGGCCACCGCGCGCCGACCCGCCTGCACGTCAACGGCTACCTGACCGTGGACGGCGCCAAGATGAGCAAGTCGCGCGGCACCTTCGTGATGGCCCGTACCTTCCTCGATGCCGGCCTGGAGCCGGAAGCGCTGCGCTACTACTACGCCGCCAAGTCCGGCGGTGGCGTCGACGATCTCGACCTGAACCTGGGCGACTTCATCGCCCGCGTCAACGCCGACCTGGTCGGCAAGTTCGTCAACCTGGCCAGCCGCTGCGCCGGCTTCATCAGCAAGCGCTTCGACGGCCAGCTGGCCGCGCAGCTGCCCGACGCGGCGCAGTACCAGCGCTTCGTCGATGGGCTGGCGCCGATCCGTGAAGCCTACGAGCGCAATGACCCGGCTGCGGCGATCCGCTTGACCATGACCCTGGCCGACGAAGCCAACCGCTACATCGACGACGTCAAGCCGTGGGTCATCGCCAAGCAGGAAGGCGCCGACGCACAGCTGCAGGCCGTATGCAGCCAGGGCCTGAACCTGTTCCGCGTGCTGGTCACCGCCCTGAAGCCGGTGCTGCCGGCCACCGCCGCGCAGGCCGAGGCCTTCCTGGCCGCGCCGGTGAACGACTGGACCGAGCTGGTGCAACCGCTGCTGGGACACCGCATCACCGAGTACACCCCGCTGTTCACCCGTATTGACCCGAAGAAGATTGACGCCATGATCGACGCCTCCAAGGACACCCTGCAGCCGGCGGCTGCCGCTGCCCCCGCTGCCAAGCCGGCCGCCCCGGCCCCGGCCCCGGCCCCGGCCCCGGCCAAGGACGAAGCAAAGAGCGCCGACGCGCCGGCCTACATCGGCATCGACGATTTCGCCAAGCTCGACCTGCGCATCGGCAAGGTGCTGGTCTGCGAGTTCGTGGAAGGTTCGGACAAGCTGCTGCGCTTCGAACTGGACGCCGGCGAGCTGGGCAAGCGCCAGATCTTCTCCGGCATCCGTGGCAGCTACGGCGAACCGGAGAAGCTGGTGGGCCGCAGCGTGGTGTTCATCGCCAACCTGGCCCCGCGCAAGATGCGCTTCGGCCTGAGCGAAGGCATGATCCTGTCGGCCGGCTTCGACGGTGGCGCACTGGCGCTGCTGGACGCCGACAGCGGCGCGCAGCCGGGCATGCCGGTTCGCTGATGCCTGCAGCGGGCGTGGTTACGGCCGCGCCCGCCGGCAGCTCCGGCCCCGGGAGGCAACGCGATGGGAAGCAACGCAATGGAACTGGCGCTGTTCGACTTCGACCACACCGTGACCACCTGCGATACCTATGGCCGCTTCCTGCGCCGCGTGGCCACCGCCGAACAGCTGGCACAGGCATGGTGGAAAGTCGGGCCGTGGCTGGCCGCGTACAGGTTGAAGCTGATCTCGGCCGAACGCATCCGTGCACGCGTCACCCGCCTGACCTTCAGTGACCGCCACAGCGACGACATCGCCACGCTGGCCGCAGGCTTCTCGCGCGAGTTCCTGCCCGACGTGGTGCGCCCGGAAATGCTGGAGCAGATCCGTTGGCACAAGGAACAGCAGCACACCGTCGTGATCGTGTCCGGCTCGCTGGACCTGTACCTGCGGCCGTGGTGCGAGCAGCTGGGCCTGCAGCTGATCTGCAACCGGCTGGAAAGCCAGGACGGCCGCCTGACCGGCCGTTACGCTGGTGGCGACTGCGGCCCGCGCAAGGTCGAGCACATCCGCCGCCAGTTCGATCTGTCGCGCTACGTGCGCATCCATGCCTACGGTGACAGTTCCGAAGACAAGCCGATGCTGGCGCTGGCCCACGAGCGCTGGTTCCGCGGCAAGCCCCTGAAATAACCCAACGCGCAGCCTTCGCCACGCATGAGCCTGATCCCGCCCCTGACCGAACGCCTCGACCGCCTGCTGCCGCAGACCCAATGCGGGCAATGCGGCTATGACGGCTGCCGCCCGTACGCGCAGGCAATGGCACGTGGCGAGGCCGGTGTGGACCGCTGCCCGCCGGGTGGCGACGCCGGTGCACGGGCGCTGGCACAGGTGCTCGGCGTACCGGCGATTCCGTTCGATCGTTCGCGCGGCGAGCACAAGGCGGCCCAGGTGGCGTTGATCGTCGAAGCCGACTGCATCGGCTGCACCAAGTGCATCCAGGCCTGCCCGGTGGACGCCATCGTCGGCGGCGCCAAATACATGCACACGGTCATTGCCGACCTGTGCACCGGCTGCGAGCTGTGCATCCCCCCGTGCCCGGTGGATTGCATCGAGCTGGTGCGCCTGTAACAGGGGTCAGATCCCTTTCCGCAGGAAAGGGATCTGACCCCATCCCGCAGTTACGGCACCGCTGCCGTCACCACGATCTCGACCTTCCACTCGGCGTGGGCGAGCTTGGCTTCGAAGGTTGCGCGGGCCGGAGTCGCGCCCTCGACCACCCACTCGTCCCACGCCTTGTTCATGCCGTCGAAGTCGGCGATGTCGGCCAGGAACACTTCCGCACGCAGCACGTGCTGGCGATCACTGGCGACCAGCGCCAGCAGCTTGTCGATCTCCGCCAGCACCTGCCGGGTCTGGCCGGTGATGTCCTGGCTGGTGTCTTCCGGAATCTGGCCGGAGAGGTAGGCGACCTTGTTGTACACGGTCATTTCGGACATGCGCGGTCCGACGTCGTAACGCTCCATCATGGGCGTGGCTCCTGCGGGTGATCAGGCCCGCATTGTCCTCCAATCCGGTCAACGGTGGGTGCACGGGTCCCCCGCGCGACGCGTCACTACCGGGCTCCGACACATCTGCTGGTCAAATGGCGGCGACAGGCGCACGATGCGCCACGCCCCGCGTTGACACCGCACTCGCCCCTCCTGACGCACCCTTGCGCCGATGACCGCAGCCACCAACCCCGCCGCCGCTTCCTCCACCCCGGCATGGAAGCGGGTCCTCACCATTGTCGTTCCACTGCTGATCCTCTCGCTGGCCCTGCATGGCCTGGCCAGTGAATTCGATGAGCACGGCTACCGCGCCATCCGCCAGGCGTTCCGCCAGCTAAGTGGCCTGCAGATCACGCTCACCGTGATGCTCGGCCTGGCCAGCTACGCCTGCCTGATCGGCTTCGATGCCATCGGCCTGCGCCGCAGCGGCATCCGCGTGCATCCGGCACGCATCGGCATTACCGCCTTCCTTGCGCATACGCTGGGCCAGACGGTGGGCTTTGCCGCGTTGACCGGTGGCGCAGTGCGCCTGCGTGGCTACCGCAGCGCCGGCCTGGACCTGGCGCAGATCGGCCAGGTGGTGCTGATGAGCACGCTCGGTTTCGTGTTCGGTGCGTGGCTGTTGATCAGCGTGGCGCTCTGCATGGAACCGGCGGCAGCGGCGTTGGCATTGCCACTGAATCCCGATGCCGTGCGCATCGTCGGCATCGTCGCCCTGCTCGCCTATCTGGGTACCGTGCTGCTGGTCGGTCGCGATGGACGGCAGTTCAGCGTGTTCGGCCATGCGTTGTGGCTACCCGACCGCCGCACCATGCTCGGCGTCACCGTGCTCAGCGTGATCGAGCTGGTGCTGGCCAGCGCCGCGTTCTATGTGCTGCTGCCGGACTCGACGCCCACCGGCCTGCCCGGCTTCGTCGGCCTGTACCTCGTCGCGGTACTGGCCGGCCTGGTCTCGACCGTGCCGGCCGGCCTGGGCGTGTTCGAATGGAGCCTGTTGAAGCTGTTGCCCCAGGTGGCACCGGCGGCGGTGCTGGCGGCCGCGTTGATCTACCGCGTGACCTATTACGTACTACCGCTGGTGCTGGCCACGTTGCTCGCCCTTGCGCCCGCGCTGCGCCAGCCGCTGCAGGCCAGTGCCGGGGCAACCCGCGCCGGCTGGAACGCACTGCGCCCATGGTTGCCGCAGATCATCGCGCTGGCGGTGTTCAGCATCGGCGCCGCGCTGGTCATCGACGGCACGCTGCCCACGCCACGCCGGCACCTGGTGAATGCCTCGCTGCCGATCCTGGAAACCTCGCACCTGATCGGCAGCCTCAGTGGTGTCGCGCTGCTGCTGATCGGGCAGGGCCTGGCCCGGCGCAGCCACGCGGCGTGGATGCTGGCGATGGCGGTGTGCGTGGTCACCCCGCTGCCGCTGTGGCTGCGCGGTGGCCAACCGTTGATCGCCGTCTCGGCGGTGCTGGTGGCGATGGCGCTGTGGGCCGCGCGCCGCGAGTTCTACCGCCAGGGTGCGCTGCTGGATGAAGCCTGGTCCTGGCCGTGGCTGCGCAACCTGGGCCTGGTGCTGGTGGCGGTGACCTGGCTGCTGTTCTTCACCTACAGCCATGTCGAATACCAGAACGAGCTGTGGTGGCAGTTCGCGGTCTCCGGCAACGCACCGCGCGCGTTGCGCGCGTTGCTGGTGGTGGCCATCGCGCTGGTGATGTTCGGCCTGGCGCGGCTGCTGCACAGCACGCGTAGCCCGCTGCCCGCCGCCGATGAAGCGACGCTGCAATCGCTGGCGCCGGTCCTGGCCGGTGCCACCGACACCCAGGCCTGCCTGGTGCTGACCGCTGACAAGGCAGTGCTGCGCGATGAAGCGAAACTCGGCTTCGTGATGATGCAGCGCTATGGGGGTTCGCTGATCGCGATGGGCGACCCGGTCGGCCCGCCGGACGTCGCCCGCGCATTGATCTGGCGCTTCCGCGAGGAAGCCGACCGCCTCGGCCTGCGCCCCGTCTTCTACCAGGTCGGCGAGACTTACTGGCAGACCTATCTCGACCTTGGCCTGGGGCTGGTCAAGCTGGGCGAAGAAGCGATGGTGCCGCTGCATGATTTCGGCCTGGAAGGGCGCGAGCGCGCCGACCTGCGCCAGGCCTGGAACCGGGGCAAGCGGGGTGGCCTGTCCTTCCGCGTGGCGCCCGTGGAGGAAGTTCCCAGCCTGCTGCCGCGCCTGCACGCGATCTCCAACGCATGGCTGGAAGACAAGGCCGGCGACGAAAAGGGCTTCTCGCTCGGCAGCTACGACCCGGATTACCTGGTGCGCTTCCCGGTGGCGCTGGTCGAGGCCGAAGGCCAGATCGTGGCCTTCGCCAACCTGTGGCAGGCACCGGCAGGCGCCGAGCTGTCGGTGGACCTGATGCGCCACGTCAGCGAAGCACCGAAGGGCACGATGGACTTCCTCTTCATCGAGCTGTTCCTGTGGGGCCGCGCACAGGGCTATGCACGTTTCTCGCTGGGCATGGCGCCGCTTTCCGGGCTGGCACAGCATCGTCTGGCTGGCCGCTGGAACCGGCTGGCCGGCCTGCTGGCGCGGCATGGCGAACGTTTCTACGGGTTCAGTGGCCTGCGCCGCTTCAAGTCGAAGTTCGATCCGCAATGGCGGCCGCGCTATCTCGCCGCGCCCGGCGGCATGCACCTGCCGGCGGCGCTGCTGGACGCCACGCGCCTGATCTCTCTGGACCCGCGGCGCAACTGACGACCCGCACCACCCGGCAGGTGTCGACCTTGGTCGACACGCCAGCGCCAACACGCTGACGGGCGTGGCCCGGCGTTACCGCGGCTCGTTCTGGTGGGTGCGAACCGTTGGTTCGCACGCTCTCCGCTTCACGCCCCGCCCTTGAGGATCACTTCGGCCAAGCGATCGTAGTCCCCCCCGAAATGGTGATCGCCCGGCAGCTTCACCTTCCTCACGCCGTCATTGTCCGGCAGGTCCGGGCACAGTGCGTCCTCGTCCTTGTCGCCGTACACGCACAACGTTTTTTCCGCCGGCAGCCTGGCCACTTCCGGAGCGATCGGCAGGCCATCGCCGCCGCCGCCCAGCCAGTTGCTGACATGGAATTCGAAGTCGGCCTTCCTGCCTACCGACAGCAGCACGATGCGGTCCAGCGCCTCTCGGGTACCCGCGTCGAGCTGGTTGATGGTGGCCGGCAGCACGTCGGCACCCTGCGAAAAACCGATCAGCATCACCTTGTCGCGGTGCCACTGCTGGCGGTAGTGGTCGATGATCTTCTGCAGGTCAGCGGCGAAGCCCTTCGGCGTGCGCTCGCTCCAGAAGTACCGCAACGAGTCGATGCCGACCACGGCCACGCCGTGCTCGTTGAGCGACGACGCCACGTCCTTGTCCAGGCCGGCCCAGCCACCATCGCCGGAAACGAATACCGCCAGCGTATCGCCGCTACCGGTCGCCGGTACTTCCACCACCGGCAGGCCTTTCAGCGCGGCCGGCGGCGGTGCCAGACTGACCCCGGCCTGCGCGCCGATCACCCGCGCCGCGGCCACCAGACCGGGTGAGGCATCACCGCGCGCGGTTCGCTTGAATTCGCGTGCCATGGCGACCTGCTGAACGAACCGGCTGGCCTCGCCCACCTTGCAGCCGTGATCGCCAGCGGCACTCAACCACGGAAAATTCAGTTCGGCGGGCTGCAGCGTGTTGTGCTTCACACCATCGCCGCAGACCATGCGCTCATGGTTGTGGTCCGGGCAGAAGCCGGTGGTCAGCAGGCCGGCAAACACCTGGGTGTCGGCCTGCGCCGCGAGCGAATAGGCCATCTCGGCACCCTCGCCGTCACCGCCGACCAGCGGCAGGTGGTAGCCGGGCAGATGCAGGGACGCCTGCAGCCAGCGCGAGAAGTTCTCGACGTCACCGGCGCCGAACGAGCAGGTCGGATCACCCTCGCGCTTGAGCACCCCGCGCAGGTGCGCGATGTCCACAGCGGCAACGATGGCGCCGTCGGCACGCAGGGCTTCGATCGGCAGGCGGCTGGTGTCACCCCCTGGGGTGGGCTCGTGGAACCAGATCACCACCCGCTGCGGCGTGCCGGCCGGCATGTGCACCGCAATCTGCTCGAACCGCCCGTGGCTGAACTGCTGCACGTTGGCCGCCGCCATTGCCGGCAGCGCCGCCAGCGCCAGAACCACACCCATTGCCCTGCCCAGCCCTGCACGCTTCATATCGCATCCCCGATGGAATGCGCACACGATACGCCGCCACCGCGTGCACGGCACGTACCGGTGCAGGCCGTTGGCGATTCAGTCGGCCGTGGTACGCCGACTGCGCCGGTACAGTGCCAGCGCCAGGTACAGCAGCCAGCCTACGATCACCACGATCACGACCTTCTGGCCCAGCCCGCGCGGCGGACCGGCGCGCCACAACACATGCAGCCACAACAGTACGAACGCCAGCCAGGCCCAGCCCCAGAGCAGGCTCGCGGCGGACTGCCAACCCGGTTCGCGGCGCAGGTACCAGGCCTGCAGCAGCATGCCGACGCTGGCACACAGGAACGCCGTGTTGGCCGCCAGCCCGTGGATGAACGGTGCCAGCAGCGGCGTCGCTTCCGGCAGCCAGCTGTCACCGATGGCGACCGTGGCCAGGCCCAGTGCCGAGACAGTGAACAGCAGCGGCGCCGCCGCGCTGCGCCGCGGGCCGACGCTGCCCCGGTAGAGGCTGATGCCGAGCAGGGCGATCGCCAATGCCAGCAGGCAGTAGGCCGCGCGCAATGCCAGCCCCCACGGCCCGTGCAGATAGAGGCTGAGCGTGGCCCGCACCCAGTCCAGATCGGTGCGTGCGAACTGGGTCCACAGCGCGGTGGCCACGAACAGCAGCAGCGCCGCCAGCGCCAGCAGTGCCGCTGGGCGCGCGCGGCTCATGTGGACGCCTCCGGGTGCCGCGCCAGCCATTCGGCCAACGCCTTGCGATAGCGCTGCAGCTCGTCGGCATACAGGTCCAGCACACATAGCGGGCAACCGCTGCCGCAACATTCGTTCGGACCGGGCTCTTCCGGCGGCAGCGGACGGGGATCGGGATCAGGGACGGACACGGTTGGAAGCGGCAATCGGTGGAAACGGGCCCCAGTGTACCGGGCTGGTTCAGCGGCCCAGCTGCCGGCGCAGGTTGTCGCGCGCGGCAGAGTCGAGGCGCTGGTGGAAGAATTCGCTGAGGAAGATGCGCGGTGCACGCAGCAGGCCCTGCAGGAAACGGCGGCGGCCGGCGCGATACAGGAAGCCTGGCACCACGCCCTTGTACTCTTCGGCCACGCCGCGGTCATAGGCGCTGAACACCGGCTCCGGCGCGGCCAGGATCGCCATGTCGCAGTCCAGGAACAACGCGGCCTCGGCATCGACATCGTCCGGGGCGAGCTCGCCATGGCGGGCAGTCAGCAGGATCAGCTGCTCGACCCGGGCCGCGTCGACCATGGCAAGTTCCGGCGCCTGTGCGATCGCCTGCAGGGCCAGTTGCGCCGAACGCGCTTCGTTGTCCTTTCGCCCCGCCACATAGATCGCATCGTGGTAGAGCGCGGCCAGGTAGACCTCGGCCGGCTGCTGCCAGCCTGGACCGTCGGCAACCTCCTGGCAGTGCTGCAGCACCGCACGCACGTGGCCGAAGTGATGGTAGGCACGTGGTGGCGTTGCATAGCTGTCCTGCAGCGCCTGCCACTGCGCCGGAGCGAGCGTCAGCGGGGAGAAGTCCATGACCGGATCATCCCGCCTGCGCCGGTAGCGGGCAAGCCGGCCATTTTTTCACCACACCCTCACAACGCTCTCCGCACGGGGCCCCAACGCGGTTGTCCACAGCTTTGTCGAGCGCTGGTCCACACCGGCTGTGGATGAACGCGCGGACCGACCAGCGGTCACTGCAGGGGTGCGCGCACAGGTCTACACTCGCCTCAGGCGGGAGCGCCCGCCGCTGCCGGGAGCCGTCATGTACCGTCCTGCCGCCCGATCCGTTCTGCTCGCATTGGCCGCATTGGCGGCACCCTCCGCGATCGCACTGAACCCTGACGCGAGCGAAGCCCCTGCGGTCGCTGCCAGCACCACCGCGCCGACGATTCCAACACCGCAGCAGGTGTTCGCGATTCCACCGGCCATGCTCGATATGCTGCACACCCAGGTGACCCGTCGCAGCTATTCGCGCGAGCAGCGCCTGCAGGCGCTGGTGGAGATGATCTTCGACCGCCATGGCATGGACCTGCAGTACGACGCCGACGCGACCCTTACTGTCAGCGAGATCTGGCAGCAGCGACGCGCCAACTGCCTGGCCTTTACCCTGATGTTCGTCGCACTGGCACGCGAAGCCGGCATCCAGGCGCGCGTGCAGGAAGTTGGCCAGGTGGTGTCGTGGTACCAGGACCAGGCCCAGGGCCTGGTCTACAGCGTAGGCCACGTCAATGCCGGGGTCGGCTTTGCCGGCCGCTTCGCCACCGTCGATCTGGATCGCAATGTGCTGTACGACCGCCGCGGGCCGCTGCCGATCAGCCAGGCGCGGGCGTTGGCGCACTTCTACAACAATCGCGGTGCCGAACGCATGGCCAGCGGCGACCTGGCGGGCGCACGTACCTTCTTCGATACCGCGCTGGCGCAGGACGGCAGCTTCGCTGCCACCTGGAACAACCTGGGCGTGCTGGAAAACCGCACGGGCGATACCGCCGCTGCACGCCGGGCTCTGGAAAGGGCGCTGCGACTGGACGGCCGCCAGGATGCTGCACTCACCAACGCCAGCGCCCTCTACCGCAAGCTCGGCATGATTGCGCAGGCCCAGGCGCTGGAGCAGCGGTTGCAATCGGTGCAGCGCGAAGACCCGTTCGCGCAGTACATGCTCGGTGCCGAGGCCGAACGCGCCGGGCAACTGCAGCAGGCGATCCGCTATTACCGGCAGGCCGTGCGCCTGTACGACACCGCGCACCAGTTCCACTTCGGGCTGGCGCGGGTCTATTTCCTGGCGGGCCAGCTCAAGCACGCCGATCGTGAGCTGCTGCGTGCACAGGAACTGGGCGGGGCGCCGCAGCAGGCGCGCTACCAGGCCAAGCTGGACAGCCTGGCCCGCTGGCGCGCACAGCAGCAGGCCCGGCGCTGAAGGCCGGTCAGGCCTTCTTGAGGAAGCAGGTCTTCAGGACCAGGCCCTTGATCTTGTCCGAATTGCCTTCGATGTGCTCGGCATCGTCCTCGACCAGGCGGATGTTGCGGATCACGGTGCCCTGCTTGAGCGGGATCGAGGAGCCCTTCACCTTCAGGTCCTTGATCACGGTGACGGTGTCACCGGCCTGCAGGGTATTGCCGTTGCTGTCACGCACGACCAGGGTCGAACCGGCACTTTCCTCGGCGGTCCATTCGAAGCCGCAGTCGGCGCAGATCCACAGCGCGCCATCGGCGTAGGTGTTTTCCAGGGTGCACTGCGGGCAGGCAGGGGCAGAAGACATCAGCAAGTACCTCAAAGTGAATCAACAGCTGCCATTGTAACCGCCCGGCTCCCCCGGCATTTTCCGGGCAGTACGCCGCGACCTCCTTGACCCGGCCCGGAACAGGAAACCGCGGGACCTTGCAGTCAGCGGCGAACTGCAGCAGAGTGCGCGGCCCCTGATCGCCCCCCCGGAACTCCCCATGCGCCTCGGCATCGACTTCGGTACCAGCAACTCCGCCGCCGCCATCGTGCATGAAGGAAAACTGCTGCCGATCCGCTTCGGCGACGCCGAGCAGTTCCGTACCAGCGTGTACTTCCCCGGCGTGGTGCCCGACCCGGATGACTTCCAGCTCGATGACGGCCAGGAGCACCAGCTGCAGCAGATGATCGACAGCGCTGCGCGTGCGGCGCGCGCCGCCGGCCAGCAACGCACGCCGCAGGCGCTGCGCCGCGAAGCCCTGCGCGCGCTGCGCCGGGAATGGATGGAAGCCCGTGCCGGCAAGGAACGCAGTGCCAGCGACCTGCTGCAGAATGCGGTCTACGGTGACGAAGCGCTGGAAGCCTATTTCGAGGAACACGAAGGCAACCTGGTGCAGAGCCCGAAATCGATGCTCGGCTACAACCTGCACCCGCGCGCCAAGCAGACCATCACCGGCATCGCCGCGCACATCCTCGAACACATCCGCCTGACCGCCAGCGCCCAGCTCGGCCAGCCGCTGCGAGCGGCCCTGCTTGGGCGTCCGGTGCAGTTCCGCAGCTCGATCGGTGCGGCCGGCAATGACCAGGCGCTGGACATCCTGCGCGAAGCCGCCAGCCAGGCCGGTTTCGACCAGATCGATTTCCTCGAGGAACCGGCCGCGGCGGCCATGCACTATCACGCCGAAAGCCGCGAACGGCACCAGGCCGTGATCGTCGACATCGGCGGCGGTACCACCGATATCGCCCACGCCGAAGTCGGCGGCGACGACGCCCCGCGCATCCACCGCGCCTGGGGCATCGCCCGCGGCGGTACCGACATCGACCTGGCGCTGAGCCTGTCCAGCTACATGCCGCTGTTCGGCCGCGGCATCACCCGCGTGCCCGCCCACCACTATGTGGAAGCGGCCACCGTGCAGGACATGACCCGCCAGCGCGACTTCCGCCAGCACAAGTATGACGATGTCGACAATCCGTGGGGCGCGCGCCTGCAGGCCCTGCAGGACACCGGCAATACCGCCCGCCTGTACCGCGACGTCGAGCGCGCCAAGATCGCCCTCAGCGCCGCCAGCGAACATCGCAGCACGCTGGACTACATCGCCCGCGACCTGCATGCCGACAGCAGCGCCGACGGCCTGGCCGCAGCCGCGCATGGTTATCTGGAGCAGCTCCGGGAGCTGCTGGCCCAGGTCCGCAGCGACATCGGCGGCGACCCGGACGCGGTGTTCCTGACCGGCGGCATGTCCCGCGCCGGGTATCTGCGCCAGGCCGTTGCGGAGGCCTTCCCGGGCGCCCGCATGGTCCACGGCGAGCCCTCGCTGGGCGTGGTCCAGGGCCTTGCTTTGGCGGCAGCAAGCCAGGATTAACAAAACGTTACGCGATCTAAGTTACTCTTGGTCGGCTAGAACCCTGCTGCACCTTCCACCGGCCACGCCGGTGTGTGTCCACGGTGCAGCCTGGCCCGCCCTGCGGGCCTAGCGGCCATGCCTTCCTGGCTCGTTCATGGTCCGCGTACCACCGGAGCCGCCATCGAGACCCGCTTTGGGCACCCGCCAGGCCCCTGAGGCCTTACAACCTGACGCAGCACATGCACCCATCGACTGCCGCCGTTGTGACGCGGTCTGTTGCCGGCTGCCCGTGTTGCTGCAGCCCGGCGACCACGTGCCCGGCCAGTTCCTGTCACGCGACACCCACGGCCGTGCCGTGATGGCGCGCAACGAGGAAGGCTGGTGTGCGGCGATCGATCCCTATCACCTGCGCTGCACGATCTATTCGCAGCGCCCGGCGATCTGCCGCCAGTTCTCGATGGGCGGCAGTGACTGCCGCCGTGAGCGGCAGGACTACCTGCGCCAGGCCGATGCCTGGGCGCTTTCCTCCCCTTCCACCTGACAGGAGCAACCATGCCCCGCAAGGCAAAGACCCCCGCGAAGGCCAGCAACAGCATCCGCAGCGAACGCAAGGGCGCGGCCGCCAGCACCGTGGTCAGCAGCGATTCGATCGCTTCGGACCTGGCAGCGTTCCGCAAGGCCGGTGGCAAGATCGAAGTCCTCGGCACCACCTGGGCGCTGAAGAAAGCCAGCTGACCCAGTACCGACCGCGGCGGCGCTGCCGCCGCGGCCTGCCGGATCGCGCTCAGCGATCCAGGCTTACCCGAACACTGCCCGAATGCGACTGGATGCGGATATCACCGTCGCCGCTGCCCAGCCGCGTATCAAGATGGCTGCCGGGGCCGTAGCGCGGCCGCTCCACCTGGCCGGCATCGCTGTTGATCGACCCGCTGAAGCTGTTCACCGACAGCTGCGCCGAAACCGCGCGTGGCAGGCGCAGGTTGACCGACGCACTCACCGATTCGACATTGATCCGGCCCCCCGGCGCCAGCCCGGCCGCCGACAGATCGATGCTGCCCGATACGGTTTCCACCGCCAACCGCTGCACCCGCCCGGCATCGACCTCGACCCGGCCGGATACCGTCTGTGCACCGATGTCACCTGACACGCCGCCGCCGGCCTCGATCCGGCCACTGACCGTATTCACATCCAGCTTCGGGGTCTGCAGGCGCGCGCTGACACCGCCACTGACCGTGTTGAGCTTGCTGTCGCCGCTGCGACCGGAGGCGCTCAGGCTGCCGCTGACCGTGTCGGCCTGCAGGCGACGCACATCGATGCCGCTGATGTCCTGGTTGGCACTGACCGTGCTCAGCAGCAGTTCCACCGAACGCGGCACGTTCAGCACCAGCGTCGCGCCACCGTTGTTGTTGCGACGCGGATACTCGATTTCCCAGCGTACGCGGTTGGCACTCTTCTCCTGGCGCAGCTGGAGGCCATCGCTGAGCGTGCCGGTGAGTTGCACATCATTGCGGTCCCAGCCACGCACGGTCACCTTGCCGGCCACGTTGCTCAGTTCGATGCGACCGCCCGCAGCCAAGGTGTGGCGCTCGTCGATGCGGGTGTCGGCCAGCGCCACGGCAGGGGACAGCAGCAGTGCGACACAGCAGGAAATCAGGGTTCGGGTCATGGGGGTCTCCTCAGGTCGTCAGGCCGTACTCGGCGGCATAGGCCGCCTGCCGGGTCAGTTCCAGCCGCAGCGCATAGGTGCGCTTGAGCTGGCCAAGCAGGTGAGGCGCACGTGGATCCTGCGCCAGCGCGGCCTGGATCTGTGCCGCGCTTTCATCCAGTTCGTGCAGGGCCGGCTGCCATTCCGGTGCCCGGCCTGAGGGCAGCGAGGCCACCGCCTGCCGGTACTGCTCGGTCATCGCCGCAGCCTGCAACTGCAGGGTAGACGGCACCGGCGCATCCGGCTGCACGTGGCGCCATGGCGCCACCGCGTACAGCGCCAGGCTGGCCGCCAAGACAGCGCCGGCCGGCAACCACCAGCGGCGCCGCGAACGCGCTGGCAGCGCCACCACGTTGTCGGCCGGCACAGGCGCCGCCTGCGGCTCGCGCGGCGGCAGCTGCGCCGACAGGCGCGCCCAGCCATCGGCGGGAACATCTCGCTCGCTGGGCAACGCGCGCAGCCGGGCCAGCAGATCGTGATCGGAATCGTGTTCGTGTGTACTCATGTCATGTCTCCCAGCCGTGCGCGCAGCAGGCCGCGCGCACGATGCAGCTGTGCCTTTGAACTGCCGACGGCCATCTGCAGCTGCTCGGCGATTTCCTGGTGCTTCCAGCCTTCGATGTCGTGCAGTACCAGTACCGCACGCGCCCTCGGAGGCAGCGTCGCGAGTGCGCGCTCCAGGTCGCGCTCGGTACCGGCACAACGGTCGTGCACCGCCAGCTCCTGCAGGCCGCCGTCGACCTCCTCCAGACTGTCGTGGTCCTGCCCGGCGGCGCGCCCGCGCAGTTCCATCAGTGCAGCGTTGACGCCCAACCGGTGCAACCAGGTCGACAGGCTGCTTTCGAACCGGAACCCCGGCAGCGCCTTCCATGCCTGCAGGAACGCTTCCTGCAGGGCATCCTCGGCACGCGCCTGCTGGCCCCCGCACAGGCGCCACAGTACAGCGAACACGCGCGGCGCATGGCGCCGGTACAGCAGTTCGTAGGCCGCAGTGTCACCGGCGGCGGCCGCCCGCACCAGGGCGGGTTCGTCGACAGGGGCGTGGGCGGCAGGCGGCGCTGGCATGGTGGTGTCGAGCATATCGCTTGGATGCGGCGACCCGGAAAAAGGTTTAGAGCCGATCGCCGATCAAGGCCATGCAACCTTTTCGACGATGGCTGCATCCATGGAAGGTCATTCGAGAAAACACCTCCAGGGAGTTCCGCCATGTCCAGCCCGTCCTGCGCCGCCCTGCTGGTAATCGTCGCTTGCGTCGTGCTGCAGGCATCGGGCCTGTCCTTGCGGTTGTGCCCCGACAACGGCCGCGCCTGCCTGCAGCAGCATCGACAGGAGCTAGTCTGCCTGGCGTGGTCGCCGATGGTCGAAACCCCGGCACGCGCCGGGTAACATCGAGGCCGTTCCCGCCACCTGTTCTCGCCCCCATGATGTTGTCGCTGAAGGATCACCTGCCGGCCTGGAGCCACCCATGGCTGAACTACGCGGGCGTGGCCCTGCAGATCGTGCTGGTGCTGCTGGTCGCCTGGCTGCTGCGGGTACTGGCCCGTCGCCTGATCCGGCGCTTTGCCGAGCACTACACGCTGCCACCTGAAATGGTGATGGGCGCGCGCCGGATCACCAGTTTCGTGGTCTATTTCAGCGCCCTGCTGTATATCCTCAGCCTGCTCGGCGCGAAGCCTTCAGTGCTGTGGACCGCGTTCACCGGCTTCGCGGCCGTGGGCGCAGTGGCCTTCTTCGCGGCCTGGAGCGTGCTCTCCAACATCTTCTGCACGTTGCTGATCTTCACCACTCGCCCGTTCCGCCTGCATGACTACATCGAAGTGCTGGAGAACGGCGAGAAGCCGGGACTGAAGGGGCGGGTGATCGACGTGAACCTGATCTACACCACGCTGCAGGAAACCGGCGACGGCCATGAGGGTACGGTGCTGCAGCTGCCGAACAACCTGTTTTTCCAGCGCACGGTGCGCCGCTGGCGCGACCCGGCGCAGGCCCCCGGCGGCATCCAGGGCGACGGCTGAGGGTGGGGTTTTCGGCAGGGCTGCGCCCTGCACCTGCAGAGGCCGAAGCCGAAGCAAGATCAAGAGCGGCATTCCGTGGGATGGCGGGGCGGTGTGGGTGGTCAGGACACGCCGTAAACCCATCCATGGGGGCTCGATGGCGCCATCCATGGCGCCAACGGTCCTGCCCACCCACACCGCCCCACCTCTGACAGATTCCGCGCGCTGTTGGTGGGTGCCGACCGTTGGTCGGCACATCTGTCAGATATCGATAGTCAGAATTGGATCCGACCCCGTGCCGACCAACGGTCGGCACCCACCATCAGCAGCAAGTTCCAACAGATCGCGGAAATCTGTCGAAGGCGGGGTGGGTCCGGTTGAGGGGGCGTGAGCCGCATGGATGCGGCGAACGAGCTTACATGGACGTACTTGCAGCGTCCCCCTCAATCGGACCCACCCCGCCATCCCACGGATAGCACGCTTTTGCCGTTGCCGTTGCCGTTGCTCCAAGCAGGTGCATGGCGCAGCCCTGCCGAGCACCCCTTACCTCAGCTGGCTGTCCTTGCTGCCACGCCGGTTGTAACCGGCATGCGCCTGCTCTTCTTCGTCATGCGCCTGCTGGCACGCCACGCACAGGCGAACTCCCGGCACAGCACGACGTCGCGCCAACGGAATCGGCGCTTCACATTCCTCACAGTGCTCGAGGCCCGGGCCCTGCCGCAGCTGGCGGCGCGCGCGGGCGATCGCATCGTCGACGGTGGCGTCGATCTGGTCCTGGACCGCTCCATCTCCCGCCCAACCGGTGGCCATGGTCTTCCTCCGCAGGTGTGTCGCCTGATATGGGGACGATACACCCGCCCACAAAGGAGCAGGCCAGTGTTGCGCCGAGCCGTGCCCGGTGCGCCTTCAGCAAGCTGAGCAGAACGCCAACGGATCCAATCGGGGCGATCGCGACTTAATCCCCTCCGTCCCCTTTTTGCTTACCAGATCAGGTCGTCCGGCACCTGGAACTGGGCGTAGTAGGCGTCGTCCTCGGCGTTGCCGGTGGAGATCTCGGCAGTCGAGCCCGGCTGGCCGTGGTCGACGATGATCGCCTCCGGGGCCCGCTCGCGCACCTTCTCGGCGGCGGCGCGCGGCAGCAGGGCGTAACCCTCGCCATTGGCGACGATGACCAGCACGCCCACCGACAGCGCCTTGCGCAGCTTGGGGTCGATCAGCAGGGTGCGGATCGCCGCGCCATCGCTGAAGCGATACTCGTCATCGCCCTTGTGGGGTACTGCATGGGCCGCGATGATCTGCTTCGCCTGTGCCTTCTGTTCCGCCTGCCTGGCCTGGGCATTGCGCTCGGCGGCCAGCGCACGGTCGCGCTCGACCTTCTCGGCACGGGCACGTTCAGCCTCACGCTGGACCTCGGCCGAGGCCGATTCGGCCTTGCCCTGGCGGGCCTTGGCCTGCTCCCGCGCGGCGGCGCTGGCCTGCGACTTCTTGGCCAGACCTGCCTTGAGCAATTGTTCCTGCAGCGCGTTGGGCTTTGCCATGGTTGGTACATACCGCGTGTAATCTTGGATGCTTCCATTCTACCGACGCCCCGCCGCCCCTGCATGGCAGTCCTGAAGTACCTCACCGGCTACCCCGAACCCCTGGTCGCCCAGGTCAGCGAACTGCTGGCGCAGGGCAAGCTCGGCCCCTGGCTGCAGCAGCGCTATCCCGACCCGCACGAGGTGCGCAGCGACCGCCAGCTGTACGACTACACCCAGGCGCTGAAAGATCGCTACCTGCGCAAGTCGGTGCCGCTCAACAAGGTCTGCTACGACAACACCCTGGAAGTGATCAAGCACGCGCTGGGTACGCATACCGCCATTTCCCGCGTGCACGGCAACCGCCTCAAGGCCAGCCGCGAGATCCGCATCGCTGCGGTATTCCGCCAGGCGCCAGCTGCGTTCCTGCGCATGATCGTGGTGCATGAGCTGGCCCACCTGAAGGAAGCCGACCACAACAAGGCCTTCTACCAGCTGTGCCAGCACATGGAACCGGATTACCTGCAGCTGGAGTTCGATACCCGTCTGTACCTGACCGAGCTGGCCAACCGCAGCCAGCGCTGACCGGCCGCAGCAGCTACACTGCGCGCCCCCTGCCCGACCTGCCCGCCATGGAACCGATCCGTCTCGACAAACGCCTGTCCGCCCTGCTCGGCATCCCCCGCGGCGAAGCGCGGCGCTATATCGAAGGCGGCTGGGTAACGGTCGACGGCGAAGTGGTGGAACAGCCACAGCGCCCGGTCGATGACAGCGTGGTGATCGTCGTGGCCGAGCAGGCCAGTGATGAAAAGGCCGAGCGGGTCAGCATGCTGCTGCACAAGCCGGCCGGCGTTGCTGCTGAGACCCTGTGTGCGCTGGTCAGCAGTGACAGCCGCAGCGAACTTGATGCCAGCGACATCCGTCCGTTGCAGCGCCATTTCCACGGCCTGCAGCTGGCCGCTGCACTTCCGGCCAGCGACAGCGGCCTGGTGGTGGTCAGCCAGGATCCGGCCACGCTGGCCCATCTACAGCGCAATCTGGGCCGCACCGAACAGGAATACCTGATCGAAGTGGCCGAAGGCGGCCCCGAGCGAGGACCGTGGCTGCTGGCGCGGCTGCAGCAGGAATCCGGCGGCGCGAAGGTCAGCTGGCAAAGCGAGCAGCGCCTGCGCTTTGCCGGCAAGGGGCTGACCGCCAAGGGGCTGCGCGTGTCGGTGACCGCCGCCGGGCTGCAGGTGCTGGCCGTGCGCCGACTGCGCATCGGCCGCGTGGCATTGGGGCCGCTGCCGCCGGCGCAGTGGCGTTACCTGGGCAGCGACGAGCGGTTCTGAGGCCTGCGGGTCAGGGCCCTTTCCTGCAGAAACGGGTCCGCCCCCCATCCGTGACGCCCGCGGGGTCGGATCCCTTGCCGAAGTCAAGGGCGCTGACGCCCTATCGATCCTGCAGGCATTCCTTCACGCAGGGCGTGGATCTACCATCGAGGCATGAGCCTGCCCATGCCCCTGTGGCGACGCCTGTTGCGCGTCGCTGCAATCATCCTCGCCGCGCTGTTGCTGCTGGTCCTGTCCGGGCTGCTGCTGGCCGACCATCTCACGCCACAGGCACAGGGCGCGCCCTCGCATGTACTGCCATTGCAGCCGGCGCAGACCCGCATCGACCAGCAGATCGTGCCGCTGCAGGACGCGCATCCCGGGCAATCAGGCGTAGCGTTCCTCAGTGATGGCATGGATGCCTTCGCCGCGCGCGCGATGATCACCGCGCACGCTGGCCGCAGCCTGGACCTGCAGTACTACATCTGGCACGACGACCTGATCGGCCACCTGATGGCCAAGGCGCTGCATGACGCCGCCGAGCGCGGTGTGCGCGTGCGCATCCTGCTCGATGACATGAACGCCAAGGACAAGGACGCGCTGATGATGGCGCTGGACCGGCACCCCAACATTGAAATCCGCCTCTACAACCCGTTCCGCAACCGGACCGGCATCCTGCGCGTGGTGGAGATGGTGCAACGCTTCTTCAGCGTGAACCACCGCATGCACAACAAGAGCTGGATCGCCGATGGCCGCGTCGCGATCGTCGGCGGCCGCAACATCGGCGAGGAGTACTTCAGCGCGCGCACCGATGTGAACTTCCAGGATCTGGACCTGCTGGTCGCCGGCCCTGCCGTGGAGCAGGCCAACCGGATCTTCGACGACTACTGGAACAGCGAGGCCGCCATTCCGGTATCCGCGCTTGCCTTCCATACCGATGCACAGCTGCGCCTGCTGGTGCGCGAATCGGATCATGAGGCGCAGCGGGACGTGGCCCGGCCCTACCTTGCGCGCGTGGCCGAATCGCGCCAGCGGCAACGCCCGAGTCCCGAGCCATTGCACTGGAGCAGTGCAGTGCGCATCGTCTCGGACCCGCCGATGAAGCATCGCAGGGATGATCGCGCTGCCTGGCTGGTGTCGACCCTGATCAGCGAGCTGCAGGCCGCCCGGCACAAAACGTTGTTGATCTCACCCTACTTCGTGCCAGGCAACGAAGGCCTGGATGGCTTTTCGGCCATGGCCGGGCGGGGCGTGCAGGTCGGCGTGGTGACCAACTCACTGGCTGCCAACGACGTCGCCGCCGTGCACGGCGGCTACATGAGCTACCGCGTGCCGTTGCTCGAAGCGGGCGTCCACCTGTACGAACTGAAGGCGCAGGGGCAGTCCGGCGATGCCGGCATGTTCGGCAGCAGCGGCGCGAGCCTGCACACCAAGGCGTTCGTGGTCGACGACCGCCGCGGCTTCGTCGGCTCGTTCAACCTCGACCCTCGCTCGGCCTACCTCAACACCGAAATGGGCGTACTGTTCGACGACCCGGTGCTGGGGGCGCAGCTGCGCGATGAGTACCTGCGCTTGGCGGACCCCAGGCACAGCTGGTGGCTGGCGCTGGACGACCGAGGCCGGCTACGCTGGCTGGAGCGTGAACCGCCACCGCACTGGGTGGAGGCCGAACCCGGCGCGAGCCTGGGCAAGCGCTGGACCGCGCGGGCCATCAGCTGGCTGCCGGTCGAATCGCAGCTGTAGTACTCAGGCCGCCGGGCCGGCCTGGTCCTGTCCGGCATCATCCAGCGTTTCCACGCTGCGCCCATGCAGGCGCCGCCAGATCCAGCGCAATGCATGCGGCGGCGCTGAAGGCAGCTGCTCCAGCAGCGCCAGCATGCGGCTCTGGCTGGCATGCCCATGGCGGCACAACAGGCTGGCCGCTGCGGCGGCGCTGGCCAGGCGCAGGCTGTCGGCCAGCGCCCCTTCTGCATCCACCGCCAGGGCCTGGTGAACCGGCTCAGGCAGCTCCCATGCGGCGGCGACCCGCTGCGCCAACGGCAACGACCACTGCTGCAACATCTGCAGGGCCAACGCCGGCTCCACGGCCTCGCCGCGGGCCTGCGCTTCCTGCAGCAGCTGGCGCATTACCAGTGACGCGCCCAGTCCCTGCACCAGGCCCAGCCACTGCGCGGCGAAAGCATCACCGAAGGTAACCGTGCGTGCGTGGTCTGCAGCCGCGCGCGAGGCCAGCAATGCGTGCTCCCAGATGATCGTGCTGAACTGCGGGAACACTTCGCACTGCACCTGCATCACCGGCTGCACCAGTACCGCGCTGATGATCTGCCGCACGCCGTCGGTACCCACCAGTGTCACCGCCCGCTGCAGGCTTTCGACCGGGCGCTCATGCACCTTGTAGGCCGGGCTGTTGGCGATGCGCAGCAGGTTGCCGGTCAGTACCGGGTCCTGACCGATGATCGCGGCCATCACCCGCGCTGAGGCGGCATCGTCGTTGACGGTCTGGATCAGCTGCGGCAGCAGTTGCGGCCGGCGGGGCAGCTGCTTGGCCGCCCAGTTGCGGTCCTGCAGCGCGCGCGCCACCGCCTCGCCCAGCCCTGCGGCCTGCACGGGCGTGGATTCACCGGCCAGACGCGGGTACAGGGCCAGCGCATGCAGGCCACGTTGCAGATGTGCAGCGATCTCGGCCGGGGGCAGCGCCTCGCCCTGCAGGCTCGCCGCTGCGGCGGCCACCGCCTGGCGGGACGCAGCAACCAGCCGCGACGGTGCCGCCCCGGTCGAACGCGCCAGCCAGCCGCGCAGCGATCGCCACCAGGCCGCTGTCATCGCCGCCCGCCCTGTCGTTGCAATGTCCTTGCCGTCACTGACCGCCCGCCTCTTCACGCCAATCCGGCCACCCGCCGTCGTCGCAGCATCGGCCGCACTTTCATCTTCTTTAACCGGAAGGCATGCGATGTCGACGGCACCGGCCAGGGGAATGGACTAGAATGGCGCCGCGCGACCCGTCCCCCAGCCATGACGACGTCGCTTTTTTTGTTTTGGGACCCTACCGTTCACTGGCCGTTCGCTGCAGTTCGCCGCTGATCGCGCCATCGGAGACGCCATGCTATTCGAAACCCTCGCCACCACCGGCCACGAACAAGTGGTGTTCTGCCACAACCACGATGCCGGCCTGCAGGCGATCATCGCCATCCACAACACCACCCTGGGCCCGGCCCTGGGTGGCGTGCGCATGCGTCCGTATGCCAGCACCGACGAGGCGCTGGCCGACGTGCTGCGGCTGAGCCGGACGATGACCTACAAGAATGCGCTGGCCGGCCTCAACGTCGGTGGTGGCAAGGCAGTGATCATCGGCGACCCGAAGGTGGACAAGACTGAAGTACTGTTCCGCGCCTTCGGCCGTTATGTCGACTCGCTGGGAGGGCGCTACATCACCGCCGAGGACGTCGGTACCGACGTCAACGACATGGAGAACATCTACCTGGAGAGCCAGTTCGTGACCGGCGTGCACCAGGTCCATGGCGGATCCGGCGATCCGGCCCCGTTCACCGCCTACGGTGCGCTGCAGGCGCTGATGGCGGCGATGCGCTTCAAGTTCGGCCATGAGGAAGTGGGCAAGACCAGCATCGCAGTGCAGGGCTTGGGCCACATCGGCATGGAGCTGGTCAAGCTGCTGCGCGATCGCGGCGCCAAACTGTATGTCACCGACCTGGACAGCGCGCTGGTTGATCGCGCGGTCAGCGATTTCGGCGCCGAAGCGGTCAAGCCCGACGAGATCCACGAAGTGAACGCCGATGTGTTCGCACCGTGCGCGCTGGAAGGCGCGATCAACGCCGACACCCTGCCGCGGATCAAGGCGAAGATCATCTGCGGTACCGCCAACAACCAGCTGTCGAGCCTGGAAATCGGCGATGAACTGCATGCGCGCGGCATCCTGTATGCACCTGACTACGCGGTCAACGCGGGCGGCGTGATGAACGTGTCGCTGGAGATCGATGGCTACAACCGCGAACGCGCGATGCGCCTGATCCGCAGCATCTACCACAACCTCACCCGCATCTTCGAACTGTCGCAACGCGAGAACATCGCGCCGCAGCGGGCAGCCGACCGCATCGCCGAAAGCCGTATCCTGTCGATCGGCAAGCTGAAGATGCCGCTGGGTCGCAGCACCCCGCGCCTGGGCAACCTGCGCGGCGGCTGAGCCTGCCGATGTCGCGCCGGGCCTTTCGACCCGGCGCGACCGCCCGTTCAGAACCCGGTGCTGTAGCGCAACGCCGCCTGCCGCGCGCCTTCGCCGCCGACGCGCTGGTCGAAGCCCAGGCTCAGGCGGCCGTTGCGGCCCCACCACGACTCCAGCGCCACGCCGAACAGCGCACTGCCGCGCGGCGCGTTCCAGCCCGCCAGTGGCGCCCATGCATCAACGCCGACGAAACTGGCCTGCCAGTCCGCATCGGCACCATCGAGCCGCTGCTGCCATTCGGCATGCCCGCGCAGGGTCCAGCGCCCCCAGCCACGTTCGCCGCGGATACCGGCCAGCATCTGGCTGCGCTGTACGCGGTTGGCATCGCCACGCAGGCCGAAGCCGAACCCGCCCAGTTCGTTGAAGGCATCGGTATCCACGCGCGTGCTGCTGGCGCCCACGTAGGGTGTGAACGACGCACCCGCGCGGCCGAAACGATAGCCGCCTTCGACACTGGCACTGCTGAAACGTCCGCCGTAACGTGCAGAGACACCGTAGGCGCCGGCGCCCAGCAGCAACTGGCGATCCAGCGCCCGGGTGAACTGGCCGCTGCCGACCTGCGCCAGCGCATAGCCCCGGCCCAGGTTCCAGCCGGCATACAGCTGCGCCTGCGCCTGGCGATCACGCCCACGATCACCACCGACGCTGCTGCCACCATTGCTGCGGGTTTCGCCAAAGGCCACGCCCATCAGCCCATTGCTGCCCAGTGGCAGGTCCTGGCCGGCCATCCAACCGCGGCTGTCGGCGGCATTGCCGGCGAAACTGCCCTGCCCGGCTTCGCCGAGCGCGCTCTGCCAGGCCCCGCGCAGGCGCGGCGCCGTCTGCACGCGATCAAAGCGCTCGGCGATCGCGCGGCGTGACATGTCGATGCTGTCGAAGGTGGCCGACTCGGCCCGCGCATGCGCCTGTCCGGACAGGCTCTGCAAACTGGCCTCGAGGCCTTTGCTGCCACCGCCGGTCCACTGCAGCGCACCGGCGGCCGTACCGAAGGCCGAGCCCTGCAGCGTCGTATCGCCATCAAGCACGCTGAACGCACTGTCCACGCGTTGCGCAGCCGACTGCGCCGAGGCCGTGAGCCCGGTCGCGGCCGCCGTGACGCTGACCTGGGTCAGGTTCAACCAAGCGTTGTTGCTGTCATATCCATAGCTGCTCTGCAGCAGCGACAGGCCCTGCAGGCCGCTGGAGGTGGCCGGGCTGCTGAAGGTGCCGCTGAGGCCGGCGGCGGCGTGGATCAGGTCCTGGCGGCTGCCGTTCTGCGGCACATAGCCGGAGACGAAGCCGTGCACGCGCACGCCCCCGTTGATCGTGGCGTTGCCGGTGACCTGCAGCGCATTGGCACCGAGCGCGATCATCAGCTGCGCGCCGGCCTGCTGGGTGTAGTTGCCCTCGATGGTGCCGGTGGTGTTGCCGGTGGTCAGGAACACGCTGCTGCCGTTGACCACATTGCCGATCACGCGCGGCGTACCGCCATTGAACTGCAGGCCGGTCGAATCCGGATCGGGCTGCGCCAGGATCGTCACGTTGGAGCGGATCACGCTGCCGTTCTGCAGTGACAGGATGCCGCGCTCGATGCGGGTGGCACCGCTGTAGCTGTTGTTGCCCCCCAGCACCAGGGTTCCCCCGCCCTGCTTGACCAAGCCACCGCTGCCGACGATGTCATTGCTCCACAGCGAGCCACTCGATGGCGCATCGACATTGGCCACCACATCGCCCCAGTCGAAGCGCCCCGGCCCCTTGATCGCCCGCGAGATGTCGAGCAGGCCGTAGCCGAACACCGCATCCACGCCGGGCGCACCGATGTCCTTGGCGGTGCCCAGCAGGGTCTGCCGCACCAGGTCGTTGTCGAAGTACGGGTAGCGCTGCCAGACCAGGGCGGCGGCGCCGGAAATCAGCGGGGCGGCGAAGGACGTGCCGTAGTTCCAGTAATAGCTGCCGCCGTTGGCATCGGGATAGACCGCGCTGCCCGGCGCCGCCAGGCAGTAGCGCGCGGCTTGGCCGCAGGCATTGGCGTAGCTGGCCAGCGTGCCCGGTGCATACGGATCCACCGCAGTGGCCACCAGCCAGCCGCGCTCCAGATCGGCCGCCGGCAGCGAGCCGGCAACGCCCAGCTGGCTGGGCAGCGCGGCCAGGCTGCTCGGCTCGGGACGCGCATCGTTGCCGGCCGCGAACACCACCAGGCCGCCATGGTTGATGACGAACGGCCGGTACTCGGCCGCCACCTGCGCGGTGGTCGGCAGGTCGGTCCAGTACAGGCCGCCCCACGAATTGTTCATCACCTTCACGTTGTAGCTGATCAGGTCCTGGTGGACCTGCGCCACGCCCAGTGGGCCGCTGAAGGAATTGCCCTTGCCGCTGCCGTCATCGACGGGCGGCTTGTCGGCGATGATCCGCGCCGAAACGATCTGTGCGCCGGGGGCGATGCCGCCCGGCCAGGACCCCACCGAAGCACCCGCGGCCAGGCTGGCCACCGCCGTGCCGTGGCCCACCACGTCGTCCACCTGCAGGTTGTTGCGGGCGGGGTCGATGTAATTGAGGTTGGCGACCACGCGCCCGTTCAGCGCCACTGCGTTGCGCTGCACGCCCGAATCGACGATGCCGATGCGCACCCCCTGCCCGGTCAGGCCGGCGGCCTGTGCGGCACGCGCATTGGTCACGGACAGGTGCGCGTCGAAGGCCGGCTCCTGCGGCTTGGCCGGAGGCGGTGTGGTCGGCGGTGGCGTGGTCGGGGGCGTCGGGGTGGTCGGGGGGGGATCGATGCGGACATTTCCGCCGCCTCCGCCGCCACCACATGCCGTCAATGCCATCGCCAGCGCCGACGCCAGCGCCGACCTCACCATCATCGTGCGTTCCATCGATTCCTTCCCATGAACGTTGGCCTGCCTACATCCCGGCAGGCGTGCGGTGCCGCCCAGCGGCGGCCCTCCCCGACCCTCTATACTTGGGTCGACCCCCACGCAGTCTGCCGGGAAATCGCGGCGCTTCCAACGTCCTCGGTCTCCTTTCCGAACATTGCTTACGCATCAACGAGATTGCCATGTCCAACATCGTCATCGCCGCCGCCAAGCGCACCGCCATCGGCTCCTTCCTCGGCCAGTTCAACGGCGTGCCGACCCCGACCCTCGGCGCGGCCGCCATCGCGGCCGCCCTGGAACAATCGGGCGTGCCGGCCAGCGACGTCTCTGAAGTCCTCATGGGCTGCGTGTTGCCGGCCAACCTCGGCCAGGCGCCCGCCCGCCAGGCGGCGATCGCCGCCGGCATTCCGCTGTCGACCGGTGCCACCACCCTCAACAAGGTGTGCGGCTCGGGCATGAAGACCATCATGCTCGGCCATGACCTGATCAAGGCCGGTTCGGCCAGCATCGTGGTCGCCGGTGGCATGGAATCGATGTCCAACGCCCCGCACCTGCTGCCCAACTCGCGCACGGGCAACCGCTTCGGCAACTTCCAGGCGATCGACCACATGGCCCACGACGGCCTGGTCAACGCCTACGACGGCAAGGCCATGGGCGAGTTCGCCGAATGCGCCGTGGACAAGTACCAGTTCAGCCGCGAGGAACAGGACGCCTACGCGATCGAATCGGTCAAGCGCGCACAGGCCGCACAGGCCAATGGGGCATTCGCCGATGAGATCGTCGCGGTGAAGGTGGCCACCCGCAAGGGTGAGGTCGAGGTCGCCACCGATGAGCAACCCGGCCGCTCCGACATCGCCAAGATCCCGACCCTGCGCCCGGCCTTCAAGAAGGACGGCAGCGTCACCGCCGCCAGCTCCTCCAGCATCTCCGACGGCGCCGCTGCGGTGGTCCTGCTGACCGAGGAAGACGCCAACGCACGTGGCATTACCCCGCTGGCGCGCATCGTCGGCCACGCCACCCATTCGCAGGAACCGGAATGGTTCACCACCGCCCCGATCGGCGCGATCCACACACTGCTGGCCAAGACCGGATGGTCGCTGGACCAGATCGACCTGTTCGAAATCAATGAGGCCTTCGCCGTGGTGGCGATGGCACCGATGCGTGAACTGGGCATCCCGCACGACAAGCTCAACGTGAATGGCGGGGCCTGCGCACTGGGCCATCCCATCGGTGCCTCCGGTGCACGCCTGGTGGTGACCTTGGTCAACGCCCTGCGCACGCGCGGTGGCAAGCGCGGCATTGCCACCCTGTGCATCGGTGGCGGTGAAGCAACAGCCATCGCCATCGAATTGATTTAAAAAGATTTAACGACGATTTCGCAAAAATGAATGCGGGATCGCTTGACACCCAATCTTGGCTTGTCATCATGTTGTCGGCGCGCAGCATGCGCGTTGCCTAATTCTAACGACGAGGATTTACACAATGAGCATCAACAAGCTGCTGGTCGCGATGTCCCTGGCTCTGGCCCTGGCCGCCTGCTCGAAGCAGGAAGCTGCCCAGGACGCCGCTGCTTCGGCCAACGAAGCCGCCACCGAAGCCCAGGCTGCTGCCGACCAGGCCGCCGCTGCCGGCGCCCAGACCGCCGACGCTGCCCAGCAGGCTGCCAACACCGCCGCCACCGCTGCTGACGCTGCGACCGACGCTGCTGCCAACACCGCTGCTGCCGCGACCGACGCTGCTGCTGGCGAAGCCAAGGACGCTGCCAAGGCTGCCGAAGCTACCGCTGAGCAGGCCAAGGACGCTGCTGAAGAAGCCAAGAAGTAATAACTTCTTTCTTCAGGCTGTTCTGGAAAAGCCGCTGGTTCGCCAGCGGCTTTTTCTTTGGCCTGCTGCCTGCGCGCGCCTCGGATCGCGACCCCGTCTTCACAACGGCATGAATAGGCTGGCGTCCCCATCCATTGCAGTACCGGAGACCGCCATGAAGATTCGCCCGATCACCACCACGCTGCTGGCCGCCTCCCTGCTGCTGGCCCTGGCCGCCTGCAAGGGTCCGGAAGCCGAACAGGCCAAGCAGGACGCGCAGCAGGCCGCCGACAGCGCCGGCGCTGCCGCCCGTGACGCCGTGGACAGGGCCGCCGAAGCCACCCGCAACGCTGCCGACAAGACCGCTGCCGCTTCCGAGCAGGCCGCCGCCGATACCCAGCAGGCACTGGACAAGGCCGCAGACGCCACCGCAAACGCCGCAGACAAGGCCAAGGTTGCGGCCACCGACGCCGCTGCACATGCCAGCGACGCCACTGCGGACGCAGCACAGAAGGTTGCTGACAAGGCCCGTGATGTCGCCAATGACGCCAAGGCCAACGCCGCCAAGGAAGAAGCCAAGCACTAAGGCCTACCGGCAGCCGGGCATCGTCTCGGCGCTACAGGAAAAGCCGCGGCACTGCCGCGGCTTTTCTGCTTTTCGCTCTCTGCTCTTTCTGTTGATTCCGTGCTGGACGCGTACGGAAAGTGTCCAAGGACGCGCGGGTAGGTTGCGCAGGGGCGTAGGCGCCATGGATGGCGCGCCCGAGCCTACAAGGACGTATTCACGGCGCCCGCGCGGCCCACCCATCAGTATCAGCGGCCACCACGAGGGGCTTCGCCGTTGGCCGCCCTACGGCAGCGCGCGCGCCAGCATTGCCGACAGATCCACACCCGCCGGCAGCGTCCCGAACACCAGCCCATGCTGCCCTTCCAGCCGGCTGGACACGAACGCTTCAGCCATTGGACTGCCCGCCCGCAACATCAACGCTGCCTGCAACAGCAGCGCAGTGCGCTCGCAGAACAGCCTCGCCTGCGACTCATCCGGTGCCGGCGCCGCTGCCCAACGCTGCAGCGCCGCCGCGTAGCGCGCATCATGATCGGCCACCGCTGCCAGCTCGGCGCGCAGCGCCGCCAGTGCCTCCGGTTCACGTGCCAGCGCGCGCAGTACGTCCAGGCACTGGATGTTGCCACTGCCTTCCCAGATCGAATTCAACGGCGCCTGCCGGTACAGCCGCGGCAGCATCGATTCCTCCACATAGCCTGCGCCGCCGAGGCATTCCTGCGCTTCGTTGACGAAGGCCGGCGCGCGCTTGCACAGCCAGTACTTGCCCAGCGCCGTTCCCACCCGTGCCAGCGCAGCTTCGTTGGCATCCACGGCGGCGCGATCCACCGCGCGTGCGATGCGCATCGAAAGTACCGTGGCCGCTTCCGATTCCAGTGCCAGGTCGGCCAGCACATTGGTCATCAACGGGTGCTCGACCAGCAGCTTGCCGAAGGTGCGGCGATGGCGTGCGTGGTGCAACGCCTGCGCCAACGCCATGCGCATTTCCGCCGCTGCGCCCAGCATGCAATCCAGGCGGGTCATCATCACCATGCCGATGATGGTGGCCACGCCACGCCCCTCCTCGCCCACCCGCCATGCCTGCGCGCCGCAGAACTCGACTTCGCTGGAGGCATTGGCCCAGTCGCCAAGCTTGTCCTTCAACCGCATCAACCGGAATGCGTTGCGGTCACCGTCGGCCAGTCGGCGCGGCATCAGCAGGCAGGTCAGTCCTCCCGGCGCCTGCGCCAGCACCAGGAAGCCATCGCACATCGGTGCGGAAAAGAACCACTTGTGGCCGACAAGGCGATAGCGCTCACCATCGATCGGTTCGGCGCGCGTACTGTTGGAGCGCACATCCGAGCCGCCCTGCTTCTCGGTCATGCCCATGCCCAGGGTGATGCCGGCCTTGTCAGCCACCGGCACGTCGCGCGCGTCATACACCGGCGCTGCGGCCTTGCGTGCCCACTCGGCCAGATGCGGCTGCGTGTGCAGCACCGCTACTGCTGCATGGGTCATCGTCAACGGGCAACTGGTGCCGGCCTCGGCCTGGTGGTGCAGGTAGCTCAACACCGCACGCGCGACATGCGCGCCGGGTTGCGGTTCATGCCAGGACAAGCCGGCGACACCGTGCGATTTCGCCGTCTCCATCAACTGGTGATAGGCCGGGTGGAACTCCACCGTATCGATGCGATGACCCTGCGCATCATGCGTGCGCAGGCGTGGGCGATCGCGGTTGGCATCGAAGCCGAGCCGGTACAGCTCGTCGCCGGCCAGCGCGCCATAGACCGCCAGGCGTGGCGCGAAGCTGCCAGCGCCTTCGCGTTGCACGGCTTCCATCAGCGCCACGTCGTCAGTCCACAACTGGCGCCCCGCGAACGGTGGCGGCTGGTTCAACACCACATGGGTTTCGTAGGGCGCGTCGCTGCTGAAGCTTGGTCCACTCATCCGGTCCATCCTGGCGGCAAGAGGTATGCGGTCCGATTGTGCCGCATGACTTGCCAAGCCCGTGTTCAGGCCGGTTCTCACCGTCTGCACGAGCAGCAGGCCACAGTGATCGCATGGCAGCCAACGACGATCTGGTGGTGCTGCGCCCGGAAGGGCTGTACTGCGCCGCCGGCGATTTCCACATTGATCCCTGGCGACCGGTAGCGCGCGCGGTCATCACGCATGGCCACGGGGATCACGCCCGCCCGGGCATGGGCGAGTACCACTGCAGCGAAGGCAGCCTGCCGATCCTGCGCTGGCGCCTGGGCGATGTTCCGGTGCAGGCGCACGTCGAGGGCGTGCCGTTCCGCCTGGGCCGGGTACAGGTATCGCTGCATCCAGCCGGTCACGTCCTGGGATCTTCGCAGGTGCGCATCGACGACGGGCGGCAGGTCTGGGTCGCCTCCGGCGACTACAAGCGGCAGCCTGACCCAACCTGCGCGCCGTTCGAAGTGGTGCCCTGCGATACCTTCATCACCGAAGCCACCTTCGCCCTGCCGATCTACCGCTGGCCGGACACTTCGGCCGTCGCTGCCGAAATCGTGGCGTGGCGCCGCGAATGCGAACAACGCGGCGAGGCTGCGATCCTGCTGTGCTATGCGCTGGGCAAGGCACAGCGGGTGCTGGCAGAGCTGCGGCCACTGGACGATCGGCCGGCCTGGCTGCATGGCGCCATCGCCAATGGCGTGGCGGTGTACCGGCAGGCCGGCGTACCGATGCTGGAGACGCTCACCGTGGCCGAACAGGGCCGCCGGCCCGATGCCGCCGGCCAGTTGATCCTGGCCCCGCCCTCGGCTGCGGGCACGCCCTGGATGCGCCGCTTCGGCCGTCACCAGCTGGGCTTCGCCTCGGGCTGGATGCAACTGCGCGGCAACCGTCGCCGCCGCAACGTCGATCGAGGCTTCGTCATTTCCGACCACGCCGATTGGCCAGCACTGCTGCAGACGATCCAACAGACCGGCGCGCAGCGGGTGATCGCCACCCATGGCAATACCGATGCGTTGATTCCGTTCCTGCGCGAGCGCGGCGTGGCTGCCGAAGCCTTCCGTACCGATTTCGGGAGCGAGGAATGAAGTCCTTCGCAGCGCTCTACCAACGCCTGGACCGCAGCACTGCCACGCTGGACAAGCGCGCAGCGCTGGTCGACTACTTCCGCCAGGCAGGCGCACACGATGCGGCGTGGGCGCTGTACCTGCTCAGTGGTGGCAAGGTGGGCGGCGCGCGCAGGAAGATCGCCGCCAGTGGCGAACTGCGCGCGTGGATCGCCGAGCAATCAGGGTTGCCACCGTGGCTGGTGGAAGACAGCTATGCGCAGGTGGGTGACCTGGCCGAAACGCTGACCCTGCTGTTGGACGACCCACCACACCCCTCGCCTGACCGGCCCCTGGCCGAATGGATCGAACAGCACCTGCTGGCGGTCGCCAACCAACCCGAGGCGGTGCGTCGCGCGGCGATCGTCGCCGGCTGGCAGCAACTGTGCAGCGGCGAACGCCTGGTATTCAACAAGCTGCTGACCGGCGCCCTGCGCGTTGGCGTGTCGCAGCGACTGGTGCAGCAGGCGCTGGCCGAGTGGTCCGGCCTGGACATCGCACGCATCGCCCAGCGCATGCTGGGCGAGTGGGTGCCCTCGCCCGGCGTTCTGGCCCAGCTGCTGTCGCCGGATGAATTGCCGCTGGACCGGCAGCAGCCCTATCCGTTCTTCCTGGCCTCGCCACTGGAGGGATCCCCTGCCGAACGACTCGGCCCGATCGATGACTGGCTGCTGGAATGGAAGTGGGATGGCATCCGCCTGCAGCTGCTGCGCCGGCGCGGCGAGGTCGCCTTGTGGTCACGCGGCGAAGAGCGGCTGGATGGCCGCTTCCCCGAGATCGAACAGGCAGCGATGGCGCTTCCCGATGGCTGCGTGCTGGACGGCGAGCTGCTGGCCTGGGACGAAGCCGCGGACCTGCCGCGTGCCTTCACTGCGCTGCAGACGCGCATCCAGCGCCGAAAACCCGGTGCGGCCACCCTGCGCAACACGCCGGTGCGGGTGCTCGCCTATGACCTGCTTGAACTCGATGGCGTAGACCTGCGCGAACGTCCGCTGCAGCAGCGGCGCGCGCGTCTCGCCGAGGTCGTCGGTGCACTGAACGATGCACGGATCCAGCTCTCACCGGGCGTTGACGCCGACGACTGGCTCCAGGCGGCGGCAATGCGCGACGTGGCACGCGAACGCGGCGTGGAAGGACTGATGCTGAAACGGCATGCCTCGCCCTACCAGGCCGGACGCCGCCGCGGTGACTGGTGGAAATGGAAGGTCGATCCGCTCACCATCGATGCGGTGCTCCTGTACGCGCAGGCCGGCCATGGGCGGCGCAGCACGCTGTACACCGACTACACCTTCGGCGTCTGGGACGGCGACACGCTGGTACCGGTCGCCAAGGCCTATTCGGGCCTGGATGACAAGGAAATCCTCGCGCTTGATCGCTGGATCCGCGCCAACACCCGCGAGCGCTTCGGCCCGGTGCGCAGCGTTCGCGCCGAACACGTCTTCGAGCTGGGCTTCGAGGCGGTCAACCGCAGCAGCCGGCACAAGTCGGGCATCGCCGTGCGTTTTCCGCGCATCCTGCGCTGGCGCCACGACAAGCCCGCCAGCGAAGCCGATCAGTTGGCCACGCTGCAGGCGTTGGCACGATGAACCGCAGCCAGGCACTGCGCCGGCTGGAAGACTGGTTCGCGTCCAGAGGCTGGCGCTCACTGCCGTTCCAGCGCGCGATGTGGCGTCACTATCTCGCCGGCGAATCCGGGCTGCTGCATACACCCACAGGCAGCGGCAAGACACTGGCGATGTTCGGCGGACCGCTGCTGCAGGCCATGATCGACCCGCCACCCTCCCCCCGCCGCGCCAGCGCGGTCCGCCCGCTGCAGGTGCTGTGGGTGACCCCCTTGCGCGCGTTGGCCAGCGACACCGCGCGCGCGCTGCAGACCGTGGTCGATGGGCTGGGGCTGGGTTGGCGTGTCGGCCTGCGCAGTGGTGACGCCAGCAACCGCGAGCGGCGCCAGGCGCGCGAGGGCCGCATCGACGTACTGGTGACCACGCCGGAATCACTGGCGCTGCTGCTGAGCTATCCGGATACGCTGCCGCGCATGCAGCGGCTGCGCTGCATGGTGGTGGACGAATGGCACGAACTGCTGGGCAACAAGCGCGGTGTGCTGCTGCAGTTGAACCTGGCAGTGTTGCGCCAGGCCGCGCCTGCATCGCAGCTGTGGGGACTGTCGGCCACGCTGGGCAATCTGGATGAGGCGCGCGATGTACTGCTGCCCGGGCAACCGGATGCACCGATCGTGCAGGGCGTACGCCCTCGCGCAGTGAGCGTGCGCAGCGTGCTGCCGGACCCTGGCGAACATTTCCCCTGGGCCGGGCATCTGGGCCTGGCGCAGCTGCCACGCGTGCTGGATGCACTGATGCAGGCACGCAGCAGCCTGCTGTTCACCAATACGCGCGCGCAAGCTGAATTGTGGCATCAGGCGCTGGCCGCAGTCTGGCCGGAAGAACCGGACACGCTTGCGCTGCACCACGGCTCGCTGGACCCGGTGCTGCGCCAGCAGGTGGAGGATGGCCTGCGCGCGGGCGCGCTGCGCTGCGTGGTTGCCACCTCCAGCCTCGACCTCGGCGTCGACTTCCCCGAGGTTGAGCAGGTACTGCAGCTGGGCAGCCCGAAGGGCGTGGCGCGCCTGCGCCAGCGCGCCGGACGCGCACGGCACCGCCCGGGTGCCAGCGGTTCCATCCTGTGCGTGCCCAGCCATGCGCTGGAACTGGCCGAGTACGCCGCCGTGCGCCGTGCGTTGGCCGGGAACGTGGTCGAAGCGCGCAGGCCGCCGACGCTGCCGCTGGATGTGCTGGCCCAGCATGCGGTCAGCCGCGCCCTGGCGGGCGGCTTCGACAGCGCCGACCTGCTGGCGCAGGTGCGGCGTACCCATGCCTTCGCGTCGCTCGGCGACGACCAGTGGCAGGCCGTGCTCACATTCGTCGTGCAGGGTGGCCAAGCGCTGGCCCAGTACCCCGATTTCCACAAGGTCGTGCGTGATGCCGATGGGTGGTACCGCATGCACGACCGTCGCCAGGCGCTGCGTCATCGGCTGTCGATCGGCACCATCAGCAGCGATGGCAGCGTGCGCGTGCAGTTCCTGCGCGGCGGCAGCCTGGGCGCCGTGGAGGAACAGTTCGCCAGCCGCCTGCGCCGTGGCGACCGCTTCCAGTTCGCCGGGCGCCTGCTGGAGCTGGTGCAGCTGCGCGACATGACTGCCTTCGTCCGGTTGGCACGAGGACGCGGTGAGGGGATCGTGCCGCGCTGGCAGGGCGGCCAGTTGCCGCTGTCGATGCCGCTGGGCCGCGAGCTGGAGTGGGTACTGTCCGGTGCTGACGACAGCGCCGAGTCACGCTGGCTGTCACCCCTGCTGGCACTGCAGCAGCGGTTGTCGGCGCTTCCCGGCCCAGCCCATCTGCTGGTGGAGGATGTGCGTCGTCGCGAAGGCCAGTTCCTGTTCGTCTATCCCTTTGCCGGCCGCCACGTGCATGAGGCGCTGGCCGCCCTGCTGGCGCTGCGCTGTACCCGCCGGCAGCGCAACAGCATCGGCTATGCGGTGAACGATCACGGCCTGGTGCTGGCACCGGCACAGGCCATCGATCTGGATGCGGCGCAATGGCGGGCGCTGTTCTCCACCGATCAGCTGCTGGATGATCTGCGTGCTGCGGTGAACCTGGGCGAGCTGGCGCGTCGCCAGTTCCGCGGCATCGCACGCGTCGCCGGCCTGCTGGTCCCCAGCCTGCCCGGTGGCATGCCACGGGCACTGCGCCAGCTGCAGGCGTCCGCGGGACTGCTCTACGACGTACTGCGCGAGCACGACCCGGATCACCTGCTGCTGGCGCTGGCGGAACAGGAAGTGCTGAATGACAGCCTCGACATGCCGGGGCTGCAACAGGTACTGGCCAAGGTTCGGATGCAGACCCTCTCGGTGCAGCGCCCGGCGTCACTCACGCCGTTGGGTTTCCCGCTGTGGGCCGAACGCCTGCGCGGGCAGTTCAGCAACGAAGACTGGCGTACCCGGGTGCAACGCGCGGCCCAGCAGCTGGAGCGTCGGCATGGCCGATGAACTGCCGCTGCTGCGCGCAGGCGAGTCGCTGGTTCTGCTTGGCGCGCGTGCACTGTACTGGCCCGCGCGGCAGGCACTGCTGCTCGCCGACCTGCACCTGGGCAAGGCCGATGTATTCCGCCGCGCAGGCATCGCGCTGCCCAGCGGCGGTACCGGCAAGGACCTGCAACGCCTGCAGGGGCTGCTGGACAGGCATGCCTGCCGCGAGCTGTGGATCCTGGGCGACATCCTGCATGGCCCGGCGCATCGTGCTGCGTGGTACCAGCAATGGCTGGGATGGCGCGAACGCAATGCCGCACTGGACGTGCATGTCCTGCGCGGAAATCATGACCGGCAGCTGCCGCATGCCGAGCTGCAGGTGCAGATCCACGACGAAGTACGGTTGCCACCGTTCCTGCTTCGGCATGAGCCGGTGCCCGATGCGGAGCTGCATGTGATCGCCGGGCATCTGCATCCACAGATCGCTTTGCCTCCGTTGCGGCGGCGCTTCCCCGCATTCTGGCTGCGTGACAGGATGACGCTCCTGCCGGCCTTCTCCGCGTTCACCGCCGGAATCGTTCCTGTTCCCGCTGCCGGCGAACAGATGGTCGCCTGCGTGGACAACGGCCTGGTGGCACTGCCCCTGGCTTGAATCAGGCCGGACGGATATCCAGCTGCGGCATCAGCTGGAACTCAGGCGTGTCCTCTTCCCGTCGCCGCGGCAATGCCTGGATCGCCGCCAGCATCTCCTGCGCGCAGGTGCGGATGCGCGTGTGGTGCTCAGGCGACGCATGACTGATCAGGCTGCCGACATGGAACTCGAACACGTCCTCCAGTACGTCGGGCTGGTCCTCGTGCAGCATCTGCAACAGACCGCGCAGCTTGCAGATTTCCGATTCCAGCTCCTCGACCGCGAACAACATGGCATCCTCCTCTTCGACAACAGGCGGCACATCCGGGCCGCAACAGGCCGCGACGGCAGCGCCTCCCGGGCCACGCGCGATGTTGATCACGGAAAGGAAAACGGGCGACGCGCAATCGCGTGCAACCTACTTCTCGCATATGCGCAGTGAGGCAACCGTTAATTCACGTGACGACGCGTTTCACGCAGTGGCTGTGATCGCGTTGATGCGAGGCACCTGCGCCGCAGTGGCCAGCGCGTCGACGAAAGCCGGATCCAGCGCGAGCGAACCGAACCAGCCATGCTGGGTACCGCTGAGCACACGCAGCATGTGACCACGTCCACCCGGCAGGCGCCCCATCGGGCCGAGCAGCACGTCGCGCGCTTTGGCCCAGGCATCGCGATCGGACTGGAACAGCGGCGTCAGCCAACGGCTCCAGCGCTGGTAGACCGCAACGTGTGCCCTGCGCTGCGCCTGGTAGGCCTGCAATGCCGTGGCACCGCCACCATGCGCGCGCAAGGCATCGCGCAGCGCCAGCGCATCGAGCAGCGCCATGTTCACGCCCTGGCCCAGCTGTGGGCTCATCGCATGCGCGGCATCGCCGGCCAGCACCATGCGGCCGTGATGCCAGCGCGTCATCACTGCGTCGCGGTAGACGGCCCGTGCCAGCTGGCCGGCGTCACGCAGATGCGCGAAGCGTGCACTGGCCTGCGGCCACAGCGCATGCAGTTCGTCCAGCCAGGGCGTCATGCCGTCGGCCTGCCAACGTTCGAAATCGTCGCGTGGCAGGCTCCAGAAAAAGCTCAGGCGCGGCGTGTCATCACCGGGCCGCGTACCGACCGGCAACAGCCCGATCATCTTGCGTGCGGCCACGTAGCGCTGCCGCAGCTCCTGCAGGTGTGGCCAGTCTTCGGCCGGCAACAGGCACCACAGCGCACCCCACGGATACACGCGATCCAGTCCGTTACCGTCTTTGATCGTGCCGCGCAGCGTCGAGGCCGCACCATCGGCGGCCACCACGAGGTCGAACGCACCGTGCAGGCGCCCTTCGCTGTCACGCAGGCGGCCGTGCTCGGCATCCACTGCAGCGATGCTGACGCCGGCATGCAGCTGGCCCGCACCTGCACGCGCATCATCCAGCAACGAGAACAGGGCGCCGCGCTGCATGCCAAGGCCGTGCAGGCGCGCGTCCAGGCCGGCGTAGCGCATGTCCATCACTGCGCGTTCGCACGGCGTATCGCCGTACAGGCGATGCACCGGCGCGGCATGCGCGCGCACGGCGTCAAGCAGGCCCATCTGCCACAGCACCTGCAGGCCGCTGGGCTGCAGCAGGAAACCGGCGCCAACCGGTCCCGGCGTGGGCACACGTTCGAAGATCTCCACCTCGTGGCCATCACGGGAGAGCAGGATGGACAATGCCTGTCCAGCGGTGCCGTAGCCGATCACGGCGATGCGCAGTCGTTCCTTCATGGGCGCATTGTGCCCGAGCACAAATCCGGATGCCCAGCGGGGCCTCCGCCCACGGCAGCGCAATTCTTGTCGCAGGGCAAAAAAAACCCCGCCGGAGCGGGGTTTTCAACGCACTGTCGAGTGGATCACTCGGCCGGCGTGATGTTCGAAGCCTGGGCGCCCTTCGGGCCCTGGGTCACGTCATAGGTGACACGCTGGCCTTCCTGCAGGCTGCGGAAGCCCTTGGAGTTGATGGCGGAGAAGTGCGCGAACACGTCGGCGCTGCCATCCTCCGGCGAGATGAAGCCAAATCCCTTGGCGTCGTTGAACCACTTGACGGTACCGTTCGGCATGGTGATGCGAGACCTTATGCAATGAATGGGTGGTGTACGCTGAACCCGCGCACAAGCTGAGTATGCAAAGCTTGCTCGGGGAAGACAATCACCCCCGCGCCAATTCGCCCACCAGTTCCGGAAGTCCGTTGCTGGCCGCCTGCACATTGGCCAGCACTTCGGCCATCGTAATCTCCTCGCCATCACCGCAGCCGGCGGCCCAGTTGGCGATGATCGCCAGGCAGGCATAATCCAGCCCCAGCTCCCGCGCCAGTGCGGCTTCCGGCATGCCGGTCATGCCCACCAGATCGCAACCGTCGCGGCGCATGCGGGCGATTTCGGCGATGGTTTCCAGGCGCGGGCCCTGCGTTGCGCCATAGCAGCCACCGTCATGGACCGTGACACCGGTCACTTTGGCTGCCGCCAGGATCTTGCTGCGCAGCATCGGCGTGTACGGATGGCCGAAATCGACGTGGACCACGTCGGAGCCTTCTTCTTCACAGATCGTGCTGATGCGGCCCCAGGTGTAGTCGATGATCTGGTCCGGGCAGGCGAGCACGCGCGGACCGAAGTTCTCGGTGATGCCACCCACGGTGTTCAATGCCAGCACCCGCTGCGCGCCCAACTGCTGCAGCGCAGCCAGGTTGGCGCGGTAGTTGATCTTGTGCGGCGGCAGCGAATGCCCCTCGCCATGCCGCGCCAGGAACGCCACGCGATGGCCGAGCAGCGTGCCCACGCGCACCGGGCCCGATGGGCGGCCGAAGCGGGTGTCGACCTCGTGGGTCTGCACGTCGTCAAGCTTGGCCAGGTTGTAGACACCGGTACCGCCGATCACGGCCAGGGCGATCTGTTGCATTGGAAGCACTCCATGAAAAGACGAACGCCGGCACCCGAGGATGCCGGCGATGGAAAAAACGCGCTGCGGGCGGCCGCGCCGTTATTCCTTCATTGCGTAGATGGCCGGCACGCAGCGCAGGGTCTCGTTGACGTCCATGCCGAAGCCGAACACGTAGCGGTCCGGCAGCTCGATGCCCGCGTAATCGGCGGTCACATCGGGCAGCGCACGGTCGTGCTTCTTCACGGTCATCGCAGCGATGCGCACATCGGTCGCGCCCTGTTCCAGGCACCAGGTGCGAACGCCCTGCAGGGTGTAGCCCTCGTCGAGGATGTCGTCGACCAGCAGCACGCGGCGGCCGAACAGCGAGGTGGCCGGCTTGTGTTTCCAGACCAGGTCACCGCCGGTGGTTTCGCCGCGGTAGCGGGTGGCGTGCAGGTAATCGAACTGCACGTCCTGGCCGCGCGCGCCCAGTTCCAGCGCCAGCTGGCCGGCGAACGGCAGCGCACCATGCATGATCGACAGGAACAACGGCACCTCGCCCTTGTAATCGCGCGCGATGGCGTCGGCGATAGCAGCGATGGCCTTGTCGATGGTGGGGCGGTCGACCAGCAGGTCAGCCTGGGCCAGGGCCTGGGAAATGGTGAGGTTGGGCATCAGACGGTTCTTCCAAGGGTTTCAAGCAGACGGGATTGGGTGTCGCCATGGCGGGCATCGGCCAGCAGGCCGTCCCAGCCGAGCGCGCCGCGGCCGAGCAGGCCCAGCAGCGCAGCAGTATTGAGGGAACGTCCCTGCACCGCATGCAGGGCTTCATCGACCAGTTCCGGATGGCAGACCAGCACCACGTCGCAACCGGCGTCCAGGTGCGCGTGCACGCGTGCCGGCACGCCGCCGGCGCTGTGCGAGGCGGCCATGCCGATGTCATCGGAGAACACCACGCCGCGGAAGCCGAGTTCGCCGCGCAGGACGTCCTGGATCCAGCGTGGGGAATAGCCGGCGGGCTCCGCTGCCACCTGCGGATAGATCACGTGCGCCATCATCACCGCATCGGCACCGGCGGCGATGCCGGCCTGGAACGGCACCAGGTCCTGCGCGCGCAGTTCGTCCAGCGCGCGTGGATCGATCGCGGTATCGACGTGGGTGTCTTCCAGCACGGTGCCGTGACCAGGAAAATGCTTGAGCGTGGCGGCCATGCCGACCGCGTGCATGCCGCGCACATAGGCTGCAGTGAACGCGGCCACGACCTGCGGGTCTTCACTGAAGGCGCGGTTGCCGATGGCGCGGTTGCCGCGGCCAAGGTCGACCACCGGGGCGAAGCTGAGATCCAGGCCGCTGGCGCGGACTTCACTGGCCATCAGCCAGGCGTGCTGCTCGGCCAGCGCCAGGGCCTGCTGCGGGTCGGTGGCGTACAGGGCACCAATGTCCTGCAGCGGCGGAAGATCGCTGTAACCCTCGCGGAAGCGCTGCACACGGCCGCCTTCCTGGTCCACGCAGATCAGCTGCGGGCGCGGGGCAGCGGCACGGATGGCCGCGCTCAGATCGGTCACCTGCTGGCGCGAGGCGAAGTTGCGCTTGAACAGCACTACTCCGGCCACGGCGTCGTGCTGCAGCCAGTCACGTTCCTGGGCGGTCAGTTCGGTGCCGGCAACGCCGATCAGCAGCATGGTCGATCTCCACAACGCGCGCCCGCATGGCGCAGTGCCGCATTGTCGCAGAACCGGCCGACAGGCGCAGTGGTCAGAAAAAGGGGACGGAGGGGATTAAGGCGCAATCGGCCCCAAGGGGTTGGATACGTCTTAATCCCCTCCGTCCCCTTTTGAGGAGCCGGTCAGACCTTGCAGCTGTCCGGGCCGCAGGCCTCGTCGCCGTCAGCCGGGGCGCCCTGTTCTGCCGCGATCTGCCGCAGGGCCTGGGCGAACGCCTCGGGTGGCTGCGCCCCGGAAATCGCCCACTTCCCATCGATCACGAAGGTCGGCACCGAAGAAATGCCCAGTGCATGGGCCTGCGCCAGCTTGGCTTCGACCTCGGCCAGGCCGCGGTCGGAGGTCAGCATCTGCGCGATTTCACCACCGTCCAGGCCGCCCGCCACGCCGGCCTTCACCAGTACAGCGTTGTCGGCCAGGTTCTGGCCATGTTCGAAGTGGGCGCGGAACAGCGCTTCACCCACCGCATCCTGCACGCCATGCTGGCCGGCCAGCCACAACACCCGATGCGCCGGCAGTGTGGTCACCCGCACCTGGCCCTGGTTGAAATCCATCGACAGCCCCTCCGCGCGCGCGGTGGTCTGGGTCTGGCCGAGGATCTGCTCGGTGCGCTCGACGCCCCCGAACTTGCGCGCATAGGCCTCGCGCAGCGGCACCGGGGTGTCGTCCGCATCCGGGTCCAGCTGGAACGGCTGCCAGTGGATATCGAGTTCAGGCGCATTGGCGCCCAGCAACTGCACGCCCTGCTGGAAACGATGCTTGCCGATCCAGCACCAGGGGCAGACCACGTCGGAGTAGATGTCGATTCTCATGTCCACGACATGGGGACCGCCTTCCTCGATAAAAGGGGACGGAGGGGATTAAGTCGCTTTCCGCACAGGCGGGGTAAAGACGACTTAATCCCCTCCGTCCCCTTTTTGGGGGTTCACCACTGTGAATACGGGCGGCTGGCCAGGGCAACGTTGTAGTAGCGGGCGTCATCGGTCACTTCGGCGCCGACCCAGTCCGGCAGGTCGATGGCCTGATCGGCGCTTTCCAGTTCGACTTCGGCCACCACCAGACCGGCGTTGTCACCGAGGAATTCGTCCACTTCCCAGGTCAGGCCGGCGTGTTCGACCAGATGGCGGCGCTTGTCGATCAGGCCGCCGACACACAGCGCCAGCAGTGCGCGCGCGTCCTCCACCGGGATCGGGTAGTCGAACTCCTGCCGGGTATGGCCGAGGGTGCGCGACTTCAGGTTCAGCGCGGCGTGGTCGCCTTCGATGCGTACGCGCACCGAGGCGTTCTGGGTGCCGCGGTCGAGCGCGCCCATGTCGTTGATGTAGCCCTGCGCCATCGGGATCACCCGATGCGCGGCGGTGCGCCAGCCATCGCTGCTGACCAGGAATTTGCGTTCGATTTCGATGCCCATGGCGCAATTATGCGCCACGGGTGATGACAGCTGCTCAGCGCTTTTCGAATACCGCGATGCTTTCCACGTGCGCGGTGTGCGGGAACATGTCCATGGCACCGGCGCTGACCAGGGTGAAGCCCTGTTCGTTGACCAGATAGCCGGCATCGCGCGCCAGCGAGCCCGGGTGGCAGCTGACGTAGACGATGCGCTTGAACTGCTTCAGCGGCAGCTGCTGCAGCACTTCGATCGCGCCCGAGCGCGGCGGATCCAGCAGCAGCTTGTCGAAGCCCTGGCGCATCCACGCCGTGCTGCGCTGGTCCTGGGTCAGGTCGGCGCTGAAGAACTGCGCGTTCGCCAGGCCGTTGCGCTCCGCGTTCTCACGCGCACGCGCGACGAGGCCGGCATCGCCTTCCACACCCACCACTTCACGCACACGGCGGGCCAACGGCAGGGTGAAGTTGCCCAGGCCGCAGAACAGGTCCAGCACGCGCTCGTCCTCACCCGGCTGCAGCAGGTCCAGGGCGTGGGCGATCATCTTCTCGTTGAGCTTGGCGTTGACCTGGATGAAATCCAGCGGGCGGAACGCCAGCTCGACATCCCACGGCGCCAGCCGGAACGACAGCGCCACGCCCTGCCCGTCCAGCGGCTGCACGGTGTCCACGCCACCGGACTGCAGGTAGATCACGAAGCCATGCTGCTGGCCGAAGGCGGCCCAGGCCGCGCGGTCGGCATCGCTGAGTGGCTGCAGGTGGCGCACGGTCAGGACCACGGCCTGGTCACCGGCGATGAATTCGATCTGAGGGATGTCACGCTTGCCATCGAGCGTTTCGATGAAGGTGGACAACGCCTCGACCTTGGTGCCGATCTCCGGAATCACGGTCAGGCACTGGCTGAGGTCGGCGACGAAACGCGGATCCTGTTCACGGAAGCCAACCAGGGTCTTGTCCTTCTTCTCGACCCGGCGCACCGAGAAGCGGCCCTTGCGGCGGTAGCCCCAGCTCTCGCCGATCAGCGGCGCAAGCACGGTGCCCGGCTTCACATGGCCAATCCGCTCCAGGTTATCCATCAGCACGCGCTGCTTGGCGACGATCTGCTGGTCTTCGTCCAGGTGCTGCAGCACGCAGCCGGCGCAGGTACCGAAATGGGGGCACTTGGGGGTCACCCGCTGCGGCGAGGCCTGCAGCACTTCCAGGGTGCGCGCCTCGTCGAAATGGCGGCTGCGGGCAGTCTGTTCAGCCATCACCATCTCGCCGGGCAGGGCGCCGCTGACGAAGGTGACCTTGCCGCCCTCGCCTTCACGGCGGGCGACACCGCGACCATCATGGCTGAGGTCGAGGATCTCGGTCTGGAACGGGGTACGGTCGGTGCGGGAGCGGGATCGGGCCACGTGGCAACAGGCTGCGGGCAAAAATGGGGGCGTATTGTCGCAGATCCTGACCGATGGGGTCCGGACCCGCTTGCGCCCGTGGCCGCCGTGCTTGATGATTGGGACAGCTGACATGGAGGCAGCCCTGATGCAGATGACCCCGCGGGCCGCACGGCCCCGCTTCCTGCTTGTCGAGGACGACATCATCAGCCGCGGTTTTTTCAAGGCGGCGTTGGAAACGTTACCGGCGGATGTGGACACCGCAGATTCGCTGGCCAGTGCCCTGGCCAGTGCCGAGCCCGGCTCGCATGACCTGTGGCTGATCGACGTCAACCTGCCGGACGGCAATGGCGCGCAGCTGTTGCGTGAGTTGCGCCGTTCACATCCCGACACGCCGGCGCTGGCACATACCGCCGACGGCGATGCCTCCATTCACGCCCGCCTGCGCGAAGCTGGTTTCAGCGACACCCTGGTCAAGCCACTGGGCCGCGACCAGCTGCTGAAGGCCGTGCGCCGAGCGCTGGTCAACAGCCCGGCGGGGATCTTCGTGGCACAGGCCCCGGCCGCGGTCGAACTGGCCGTACAGGACTGGGACGAGACCGCAGCCCTGGCAGCGCTCAATGGCCAGCGCAACCACCTGATCGCACTGCGCGAACTGTTCCTGGCCGAGTTGCCGGGCGTGCGCGACGCGGTCGAGCAGGCGGTCGACCAGCACGACGAGCGCCAGTTGCGCAGCCAGTTGCACCGATTGCAGGCCAGCTGTGGCTTCGTGGGGGCGGCACGGTTGGGACGGGCGGTGCGCCAGCTGCATCATGCGCCCGAGTCCGGGCAGGCCCAGGCGGGGTTCCGCGACGCGGTGGCTGCCCTGCTGCACTGAGGGTTGCTCGGCAGGGCTGCGCCCTGCACCCGCAGATGCTTCAAGCCAAGGCAACAGCAAAAGCAAAAGCTGGCATCCCGTGGGTTGGCGGGGCGGTATCGGAGTGCGGGGACGCCGTAAACCCGTCCATGGGGGCTTGGCAGCCGCATCCATGCGGCTGACACCCCGCCCTCCGATACCGCCCCGCCTTCGACAGGTTCACTCGGCTGTTGGTAGGTGTCGACCTTGGTCGACACATCTGTCAGATATCGAAATTCAAACTGGGGTCAGATCCGTTTTCCGAAAGAAAACGGATCTGACCCCGTCGGCATGTCCGACAGCTCGCAAGAATCTGTCGAAGGCGGGGTGGGGCCGGTTGAGGGGGCGTGAGCCGCATGGGCCCGAGGCATGCCTCGGGCGGGTTGGGCAGGACGCCCAACCCCGGTCTTGCCGTGTGCGCAGGACAGCGCACACGAGCAAGCGGCGACCGAGCTTACATGGGTGAGGGCGCTTTGTTTGCGAAGCACTGCTTCGCAAGCGCCCGAACGCACAGCCGCTGGCGGCTGGGCCGGGCCCCGGAGGGGTACTTGCAGCGCCCCTCTCAACCGGACCCACCCCGCCATCCCACGGAATGCACGCTGTTGCTGTTGCTTTGGCCTCGGCAGGTGCAGGGCTGCAAGCCCTGCTCAACACCTCCTACCTGCGGGGCGCCAGCTGCTCGAGCATTTCCCAGGACTTCAGGCCGCGCGGCCCCAGGTGATGGGCCAGCACCCGCCGCATCGGCAGGCGCAGGCTGGCCAGATCGGCGGCATCCGGCTCTTCGTCAGCCGCCAGCGCCAACAGCGCCGACCCGGTGGCGGCTGCCCGGCGCTCCCCGCCGCGCTCGCTCAGCAGGCGCTGCGCACCCTCCTGCGGGTCCAGTTCGTAGCGCGCCGCCGGATCGATCGGCTGGCCATCGCTGGCACTGTCCAGCTCGAAACCCAGGCCCAGCGCAGACAGCAGCTCGCGTTCGAAACGGCGCAGGGTCCAGGCCAGGCCAGCGCCCACCGCCAGCCGCGCACGCGCCTCGCCGTAGGCGAGGTACAGCTCCGGCAGCGGGTCCTGGCGCGGGGCCAGGCGCAGGGTCAGTTCGCTCAGGTAGAAACCGGCCAGCATGGCCTGCCCGACCAGGCGTGGCGCGGCATCCAGCGCCTCGGCGCTACGCAGCTGGGCCAGTTCCCCCCGCTGCTGGGCACTGAAGCGGATCCACTGCAACGGCTGCAGGGCGGCGCGCAGCACCTGGCCCTTGGCAGTGGACACGCCACGCGCAAGCAGCCCAATACGGCCATGCTGTGCGCTCAACACTTCGACCAGCAGGCTGGTCTCGCGGTAGGCCCGTGCGTGCAGCACGAAGCCGGTGTCGTCCTCGATCATCATCGAAGCGACTACAACGCCTTACTCGTAACCGAAGGCCTTCAGCGCGGCCTCGTCGTCGGACCAGCCTTCACGCACGCGCACCCAGGTTTCCAGGAACACCTTGGCCCCGAACAGACGCTCCATCTGCAGGCGGGACTTGGCGCCGATCTCCTTCAGGCGGGCGCCGCCCTTGCCGATCACGATGGCCTTCTGGCCTTCACGCTCGACCCAGATCACCGCACCGATGCGCAGCAGGTTGCCGTCCTCGGTGAAGCGCTCGATCTCGACAGTGGTGGCGTAGGGCAGTTCCTCGCCGAGCTGGCGCATCAGCTGCTCACGCACCAGTTCACCGGCCAGGAAACGCTGGCTGCGGTCGGTGATCTCATCCTCGCCGAACATCGGCGGGGCTTCCGGCAGCAGCTTCAGCACGTCGCGCACCAGCGCTTCCAGGCCATTGCGCTTCTGCGCGGAGATCGGATGCACGGCGGCGAAGTCGCGACCCTCGGTCACCTGCTGCAGGAACGGCAGCAACGCGCCCTTTTCCTTCAGGCGATCGATCTTGTTGACCACCAGCACCACCGGGATGCCGGCGTCGCGCAGCACGTTGAACGCCAGGCTGTCCTCTTCATCCCAGCGACCGGCTTCGATCACCAGCAGGCCGGCATCGACGCCTTCCAGCGAGCCACGCGCGGCGCGGTTCATCACCCGGTTCATCGCCCGCTTCTGCACCTTGTGCAGGCCGGGGGTGTCGACCAGCACCAGCTGGCCTTCCGGATAGGTGGCGATGCCCAGCAGGCGATGGCGCGTGGTCTGCGGACGGTTGGAGACGATGCTGACCTTGGCGCCGACCAGAGCATTGGTCAGGGTCGACTTGCCCACGTTCGGGCGGCCGATGACGGCCACGCTGCCGCAATGATGGGGAGTTTGTTCGCTCACTTGGAATCCAGTTGTTCTAGGACGGCCGCAGCCGCCTGTTGTTCGGCAAGCCGCCGCGAGGCGCCTTCGCCCTCGGTGCTGGCGGCCGGGTCGGCTACGTTGCAGCGTACCCGGAAATGCTTGGCGTGGTCGTCACCGGATTCTGACACCAGTTCATACTGCGGCAACGCCTTCTGTCGGGCCTGCAGCCATTCCTGCAGGCGGGTCTTGGGGTCCTTCTCGGGCCGGCCGGAGGCCGGCAGTGCCTCGATCGAAGCGCTGAACCAGGGCAGTACCACCGCCCGGCAGGCCTCGAAACCGGCATCCAGGTAGATCGCAGCCACCACGGCTTCCACCGCGTCGGCCAGGATCGAATCACGACGGTGGCCACCGGACTTCATTTCGCCCGGGCCCAGGATCAGCCGCTCGCCCAGCTCCAGGCTACGTCCAATCACCGCCAGCGCGCCCTCACGCACCAGTTCGGCGCGGGCACGGGTCATCGCGCCCTCGTCAGCCTTGGGCCAGCGTCGGTACAACGCCTCGGCCGCCATCATGTTGACGATGCTGTCGCCCAGGAATTCCAGGCGCTCGTTGTGTGGCGCACCGGCGCTACGATGCGTCAGCGCCTGCTTGAGCAGCGCCGGGTCGCGGAAGGGATGACCGATCAGGTCACCACGTTGGAAAGGTTTATTCGGCACCGCTTCGAGTCAGGTCCTGGGATGAATCGAATTTGCCAACCACGTCCAGGTTGCCGACCAGCGGACGGCGCACTTCGTAGTTGACCTTGAGGGTCCAGCCATTGTCGCGACGGTCGAACTTCACGTTGGCCGGCTTCACGTTTTCCGAGTAATTGATGTACAGGCGCTTGAAGAACAGATCCTGGATCCGGGCCGGCTCCATGCTGCCCACGCCCGGCTCCTTGGCCAGGCTCTTCATCGCCGAGCGCACCGCGTAATACTCCTGGTACATCGGGAACAGCTTCATGCCGATGTAAAGGAAGAAACCCACCACGATCAGGACCGCCAGGAACGAGGTCAGGGTCATGCCACGCTGCGTGTTCATCGTCTTCATTGCGTTCTCCCCAGATACGCGTTGGATGTGAAGGTACTCAGTTGATGCTCGAGCCGATCCGCGACGGCTCGAAGCCATCCTTGCAGAACCAGCCCTGGCAGTTCAGCCAGATCAGGAAGGCCTTGCCGCGCAGGTTTTCTTCCGGCAGCAGGCCCCAGAAGCGGCCATCGTCGCTATTGTCACGATTGTCGCCCATCACCAGGTACTTGCCGGCCGGTACGGTCCACTGGCCCTGGCCACGCGGATAGTCGGTCTCCAGCACGGTATGGGTACGGCCCGGCAGGTGCTCGACCAGCAGGTTGGCGCCCTCGCCCTGGCCCTTGTGCCCGGCATAGATGCCCTTGTTGTCGTACTTCAGCGGTTCGCCATTGAGGATCACGCCGTCGCCTTCGAAGACCACGGTGTCACCCGGCACGCCGATCACGCGCTTGATGAAGTTCTCGCCCTTGGCCGGATCGTTGTCGCTGTGGCCGGGGAAGTGGAACACCACCACGTCGCCGCGCGACGGCTCGCCGAAGGGGACGATCTTGGTGTTGCTGATCGGCAGGCGCAGGCCGTAGGAAAACTTGTTGACCAGGATGAAATCGCCGATCAGCAGGTTCGGCATCATCGAGCTGGACGGGATCTTGTACGGCTCGGCGATGAAACTGCGCACGATCAGCACGATCGCCAGCACCGGGAAGAATGCACGCGAGTAGTCCACCAGCACCGGCTCGGTGTCGAGCAGGCCCGCGCGCTGGGCGCGGCGCTTGGCGAGGTACAGCTTGTCGGCGAGCAGGATCAGGCCCGAGGCCAGGGTCAGCACGACCAGGAGGATCTCAAACAGTTTCATTCAGGGTCCTTTGCAACGTCACCAGACGACCGGCCCCGCGAGGCCGGTGCGGGCTTACTTGTTGTCCATCTGCAGCACGGCCAGGAACGCTTCCTGCGGGATCTCCACGCGGCCGACCTGCTTCATGCGCTTCTTGCCTTCCTTCTGCTTTTCCAGAAGCTTCTTCTTGCGCGAGACGTCGCCACCATAGCACTTGGCCAGCACGTTCTTGCGCATCGCCTTGACCGTGGTGCGGGCGATGATCTGCGAGCCGACGGCAGCCTGGATGGCCACGTCGAACATCTGGCGGGGGATCAGGTCCTTCATCTTCTCGCACAGCTCGCGGCCGCGGCGGTCGGCGTGGCTGCGGTGCACGATCAGCGACAGTGCGTCGACCTTGTCACCGTTGATCAGCACGTCAACGCGCACGAACGGGCCCGCGTCGAAGCGCACGAAGTGGTAATCCAGCGAGGCATAGCCACGGCTGACCGACTTGAGCTTGTCGAAGAAGTCCAGTACCACCTCGGCCATCGGCAGCTCGTAGCTGATCTGCACCTGGCTGCCCAGGTAGTTGATGCCGATCTGGCTTCCGCGCTTTTCTTCGCACAGCTTGATGATGTTGCCGATGTACTCCTCGGGAGTGAGCACGTTGGCGCGGATGATCGGCTCGCGGATCTCCTCGACCTGGTTCACCGGCGGCAGCTTGGCCGGGTTGTCCATGTTGATGACCGAGCCGTCGGTCTTCAGGACCTCATACACCACCGTCGGCGCGGTGCTGATCAGGTCCAGGTTGTATTCGCGTTCCAGGCGCTCCTGCACGATCTCCATGTGCAGCATGCCCAGGAAGCCGCAGCGGAAGCCGAAGCCCATCGCTTCGGAGCTTTCCGGCTCGAAACGCAGCGCGGCATCGTTCAGGCGCAGCTTGTCCAGCGCTTCGCGCAGGTCCGGATAGTCTTCGGCATCGACCGGGAACAGGCCGGCGAACACGCGCGGCTGCATTTCCTGGAAGCCCGGCAGCGGCTTCGGCGCCGGATCGCCGGCCAGGGTGAGGGTGTCGCCGACCGGCGCACCATGCACGTCCTTGATGCTGGCGGTGACCCAGCCCACTTCACCGGCACGCAGCGCCGGCAGCACCTTGCGCTTGGGAGTGAACACGCCGACGTTGTCGACCTGGTGGTTGCGGCCGGTCGACATCACCTGCAGCTTGTCACCGGCCTTGATCTCGCCCTGCATCACGCGCACCAGCGAGACCACGCCCAGGTAGTTGTCGAACCACGAGTCGATGATCAGCGCCTGCAGCTTGTCGGTGTCGCGCGGCACCGGCGGCGGGATGCGATGGACGATCGCCTCCAGCACGTCCTGCACGTTGAGGCCGGTCTTGGCACTGACCGGCACGGCGTCGGAGGCGTCGATGCCGATCACGGCCTCGATCTCGGCCTTGGCGCGCTCGATGTCGGCGGTGGGCAGGTCGATCTTGTTGATCACCGGCACCACTTCCAGGCCCTGCTCCACTGCGGTATAGCAGTTGGCCACCGACTGCGCTTCCACGCCCTGCGCCGCATCGACCACCAGCAGCGCGCCTTCGCAGGCGGCCAGCGAGCGGCTGACTTCATAGGAGAAGTCGACGTGGCCGGGGGTGTCGATGAAGTTCAGGTGATAGGTCTGCCCGTCCTTGGCCAAGTACGGCAGTGACACCGATTGCGCCTTGATCGTGATGCCACGCTCGCGCTCGATGGGATTGGAGTCGAGCACCTGCGCTTCCATCTCGCGGGCCTGCAGGCCACCACAGAGCTGGATGATGCGGTCGGCCAGCGTGGACTTGCCGTGGTCGACATGGGCGATGATGGAGAAGTTGCGGATGTTCCGCATCGAATCAGAAGACATAGGTGGCGGCGGCGCGCGGCGTCGTCAGGGTAACGGTCGATTATCGCACGCCCGGCGCCCGGCCGCGAAAACTGCCTCATCGGACCGGGTCCAGAACGGACGAAGCCCCGCCGGGGCGGGGCTTCGGGGGCGGCGCCGGCGCCGCCGAAGCGGCCCTGGCAGGGGCCTTACTGGCCGGCCTTCACCGCCACGAAGGCGCTGTTGCCGTTGGCCGTGCGGACCAGCAGCATCACCACGTCGTCCTTCTTGAAGCTGGACAACGCCCGGTTCAGGGCATCCACGCTGCCGACCGCAGTGCGGCCGACCTGCAGGATCACCATGCCCGGCGACAGGCCGGCATCGCGTGCTGCCTGGCCCTTGACCCCGGTGATGCGCACGCCTTCATTGCCGTTGAGCCCCAGCTGCTTGCGCTGGGCCGCGTTCAGGTCGCTGACGTCCAGCCCCAGCAGGGCGTTGGCACCGGTCTGCGGAGCCGCCTCGCCAGCGCCAGCCGACGGCCCGCGGGCATTGCCCTGCCCGTCCTCGCTCAGTGCGGTCAGCGTGGCACTGAGCTCATGCGGCTTGCCGTCGCGGTAAACCACCAGGTTCACCTTGCTGCCCGGCGCCATCGCACCGATCAGCGGCGGCAGGTCGGACCAGCTGTTGACCGCGCTGCCGTTGACCGAGCGGATGACATCGCCCACCTGCACGCCGGCCTTGGCGGCCGCACTGCCGGCCACGATCTGGTTGACCAGCGCGCCGCGGCTGTCCGGCAGGCCCAGTCCCTGCGCCTTCAGCGAATCGATCGGTTCGACCACCGCGCCGAGCTGGCCGCGGGTGACCTTGCCGCTCTTCTTGATCTGCTCGACCGCGCTCATCGCCAGGTCGATCGGGATCGCGAAGCTGATGCCCATGTAGCCGCCGGAGGCCGAGAAGATCTGCGAGTTGATGCCGACCACTTCGCCGCGGGTGTTCAGCAGCGGACCGCCGGAATTGCCCTGGTTGATCGCCACGTCGGTCTGGATGAACGGCACGTAGCGCTGGTCAGGCCCCCCCGTACTGCGACCGACGGCGCTGACCACGCCGGCGGTAACGGAATGGTCGAGGCCGAACGGCGAGCCGATCGCGACAACCCATTGGCCCGGCTTCAGGGTGTTGGAATCACCCACGCGCACGGTGGGCAGGTTCTTGCCATCGATCTTGAGCAGGGCCACGTCGTACTGCTGGTCGCTGCCCACCACCTTGGCGGTGAACTCGCGGCTGTCGCCCAGTTTGACCTTCACCTCGCTGGCGTCGGCCACCACGTGGTAGTTGGTCAGTACATAGCCATCGGGCGAGATGATGAAGCCCGATCCCATGCCACGCCCCTTGATGCTGGGACCGCCATCCTGCCCACCCGGCCCCTGCCCCGGCATCGGGAAGTCAGGGCCGAAGAAGCGGCGGAAGAACTCGGGCATGTCATCGTCGCCCATCGGGCCGCGCGAGGCCTGGCGGTTGTTGCGGACGATGGTGGTGTCGACGTTGACCACGCCCGGGCCGACCTGTTCGACCAGGTTGGTGAAGTCGGGCAGGCCGCTGACCAGCGGTTGTGCAGGCGCCCGCGGCGCCGCGGCCGGCGCAGGCTGGGCCGGGGCGGCAGGCGCCGGCGCCTGCGCGCAGGCCACCAGGGGAAGGGTCAGAGCCAGCAGGCCAATGGCCTGCGTGCGAAGTCGGGGAGTCATCGGACGGCAACCTCCGGGTCGGATGGAAAGAGGAATACGGGCCCCGCCGACGGCGGGGCGTGAAGGCGCCCGGCTCAGTCGCGCGGGCGCGGCGGCACCGGCAGGTCGTCCTGCAGGCGCGGCTCGAACGGGTAGAACGCGGCACCGCCGGCGCGGGCCGGGAAACTGGCATTGAGCGCGCCACCTGCGGTCGGCGCCAGGCTGGAGCGCGGCCACGGCCGGGCCTGCAGCCCGCCGACCTCGCCGAATGGCAGGTTGCGGTTGGCGTTGGCCGGTACGGTCGGAGCCAGCGGTGCCTGCACGGCGGCGATGGCGCGCTGCGGAGCGTCATCGCGCTGGGCGGCACGCGCGGCCTGCTGGCTGCGGGTTGCACTGGCGCGGCGGGCGTCCTGGCGACGGCTGGTAGCAGCCATCGCCACAGCCGGCGCCGCCGCCACGGCCATCGCGGCGGTATCCACCGATGCTTCAGTCACCGGGGCCGGCGAGGTCGGCGCCGGCGGCAGTTCCGCCTGGCTGGCGATCACCTGGGGGGCCAATGGCTCGCCGGGAGTGGCCTCCTTCAGCTTCTCGCCCCCCATGAACAGGGCGACCGCAGCAACCGATGCGGCCAGAGCCGCGCCGCCGCCCCAGGCCCGCCAGCCACTGCGACGTACCTGGCGACGCGGCTCGGCCTGCGGCGTCGGCTCGGCCGCGATGGCGGCAGCCACGGCGGCACTGAACCCGGCCGGAGCCAGTGCCGACGCCTGCCCGCGCATCACGTCGCCCAGCAGCTGCCAGCGCTCCTGGCAACCGGCCAGCTCGGGGTCGTGCTCCATCCGGCGCAGCAGGAAACGCGCTTCATCGGCGCCCAGCTCGCCATCGACCAGGGCCGACAGCTGCTCGCGATGGCGCTGGTCCAGGCGCTGCCCGGCGGGCGATTGATGGTTCTGCGATTCGTTGAACGGGTTACTGGTCATACGCGGCTCTTCTCACGGGTGGCGCTGCCGATGTCCAGCAGCGGCCGGAGTTCGGTGTCGATCGCCTCGCGCGCCCGGAAGATCCGTGAACGCACCGTGCCGATCGGGCACCCCATCTTCTGCGCGATATCCTCGTAGCTCAGGCCTTCCACCTCGCGCAGGGTGATCGCTGACCGGAGTTCTTCCGGCAGCGCGTTGACGGCCTTCATCACCGTCTGTTCCAGCTCCTGGCGCATCAACTCGCGTTCGGGCGTGTCGGTGTCACGCAGGCGCGTACCACTGTCGAACTGTTCGGCATCGCCGATGTCGATGTCATCGGTCGGCGGCCGTCGATTGTGTGAAGCCAGGTAGTTTTTGGCGGTATTCACGGCGATTCGATGCAACCAGGTTGAGAACTGGGCATCGCCACGGAAACTCCCGATCGCGCGGTAGGCACGGATGAAAGTGTCCTGGGCGACGTCCTGACATTCGCTCCAGTCGGCGATGTAGCGACCGACGAGGGCCACCACCCGATGCTGGTACTTGCGCACCAGGACATCGAAGGCGGCACTCTCGCCGTGCTGCACGCGCCGGACCAGTTCCAGATCCAGCTCCTGTGGTGTATCAACCTCGGCCATGAGGGGCCGCACTCCTGTCAGCCCAACCGACGTCGGGCAATGAGACTGCCAATCCCGGGAAAAGTTCAGTCGCCGATCACCTGGCGCCGCACCAGCTTTTAACCACCGTTCCGTTAGCGTCCCGGTCCACGGCCATGGATCCGGGGGCGCCACTCCCCTGCTATTGGGATTTGACGCGAGGGAAACAACCTCTGGATCATAGCCGCTTCTCCATACACAACCGGATGGAACGTCCATGCTTTCAGGCTTCGATGGTCTCCGCTTCAGCCACTGGCACCCCGAGATCCGCGACGACGGCGTGGTGGTTCTCTCCCTGGATCGTCAGGACAGCAGCGTCAACGCGATGTCGCAGGACGTGCTGCTGGAGCTGGGCGACCTGCTTGAGCGCATCGCGCTGGACCCACCCAAGGGCGTGGTGGTCCAGTCGCTGAAGAAGGCCGGCTTCATTGCCGGTGCCGACCTGAAGGAGTTCCAGGAATTCGACCGTCGCGGCACCGTCAATGACGCGATCCGTCGTGGCCAGGCCACCTATCAGAAGCTGGCCGAGCTGCCCTGCCCCACCGTTGCGGCGATCCACGGCCACTGCCTGGGAGGCGGCACCGAACTGGCGCTGGCCTGCCGCTACCGCGTGGCGTCCAATGACAGCAGCACCCGCATCGGCCTGCCGGAAACCCAGCTTGGCATCTTCCCGGGCTGGGGCGGCAGCGCCCGCCTGCCGCAGTTGGTGGGCGCGCCGGCGGCAATGGACTTGATGCTGACCGGCCGCACCCTGTCGGCCTCGGCCGCGCGTGGCATCGGCCTGGTCGACAAGGTGGTGGCGCCAGCGGTGGTGCTCGACACCGCCGTCGCGCTGGCGCTGTCCGGCACCACCCGCCCGTTCAAGCAGCGCGCGACGGCATGGGCCACCAACACCTGGCTGGCACGCAGGCTGCTGGCGCCGCAGATGGTCAAGCAGGTCGCACGCAAGGCGAAGAAGGACCAGTACCCGGCGCCGTACGCGCTGATCAGCACCTGGCAACGCAGTGGCGGCAAGCCCATCCAGGCCCGCCTGGACGCCGAGCGGCGCGCCGTGGTCAAGCTGGCCAGTACACCGACCGCGCGCAATCTGATCCGTATCTTCTTCCTCACCGAGCGACTGAAGGGCCTGGGCAGTGGTGATTCCGGCATCCGTCACGTGCACGTGGTCGGCGCCGGCGTGATGGGCGGCGACATCGCCGCGTGGGCCGCTTACAAGGGCTTCGAGGTGACCCTGCAGGACCGCGAGCAGCGCTTCATCGACCCGGCCATGGAACGCGCGCAGGCGCTGTTCGCCAAGAAGGTGCGCGACGAAAGCAAGCGCCCCGCCGTGGCCGCACGCCTGCGTGCCGACCTGGAAGGCAATGGGGTTGCCGAAGCGGATCTGGTGATCGAGGCGATCATCGAGAACCCGGAAGCCAAGCGTGCGCTGTACCAGACGCTGGAACCGAAGATGAAGCAGGACGCCCTGCTGACCACCAATACCTCGTCGATCCCACTGGTGGAACTGCGCGATCACATCCAGCGCCCGGCGCAGTTCGCCGGCCTGCACTACTTCAACCCGGTAGCGCAGATGCCGCTGGTGGAAATCATCCACCACGATGGCATGGCGCCGGAGACCCAGCGCCGCCTGGCCGCGTTCTGCAAGGCGCTGGGCAAGTTCCCGGTGCCGGTGGCCGGCAGTCCGGGCTTCCTGGTCAACCGCGTGCTGTTCCCGTACATGCTGGAAGCGGCCACCGCCTACGCCGAAGGCGTCCCGGGCCCGGTGATCGACAAGGCCGCAGTGAAGTTCGGCATGCCGATGGGCCCGATCGAACTGATCGATACCGTCGGCCTGGACGTGGCCGCCGGAGTCGGCCGCGAACTGGCACCGTTCCTGGGCCTGCAGATTCCGGCCGCGCTGCAGACGGTGGAACCGGACAAGCGTGGCAAGAAGGATGGCCAGGGCATCTACACCTGGGAAAACGGCAAGCCGAAGAAGCCGGACGTGGCCAGCGACTACCAGGCCCCGGCCGACCTGGAAGACCGCCTGATCCTGCCGCTGTTGAACGAGGCAGTGGCGTGCCTGCACGAAGGCGTGGTGGCCGATGCGGACCTGCTGGATGCCGGCGTGATCTTCGGCACCGGTTTCGCCCCGTTCCGCGGCGGTCCGATCCAGCACATCCGTGCGGTCGGTGCCGATGCGATCGTCGAGCGGTTGAAGGCGCTGCAGCAGCGCCACGGCGACCGTTTCGCCCCGCGCCCGGGCTGGGACAACCCCGCCCTGCGCGAACCAGTGGTTTGAGTTGATCGGCCGGGCCTGCGGCCCGGTACCCGCAGAGGCAACCGCCGAAGCAAAAGCCAAACCCAGAGCCAGAGCCAGAGCCAGAGCAACAGCCGGCTCTGGCTTTTCTGTTTGTTGGGCGGGGCGGTGTCGGGTTGCGGGGACGCCGTAAACCCGTCTTTGGGGGCTTGGCCGCGGCATCCATGCCGCGGACACCCCGCAACCCGACTCCGCCCCACCCCTGACAGTTTCCCGGTGACGGTGGGTGAACTGCGATGGCTGTAGGTGTCGACCTTGTTCAGCACGGATCATTACGAACTGGCGGGTGTCGACCTTGGTCGACACCAAGAGCGAAGCGACCGGCGTTTGATTTTCTATTTTCTTCTCCGTGGCTGGACGCACACGGAAACTGTCAGAGGTCGGGCGGGTGGGTTGCGCAGGACCGTTGGCGCCATGGATGGCGCCATCGAGCCCCCATGGACGGGTTTACGGCGTGTCCTGCGCCACCCACCCGCCCGGCCAAGCGCGGTTTCTGCTTTTGCTTCTGCCTTCAGCGACCAAGCAACCAGCCACGAGGGGCTGCGCCGTTGGCTGGAACACCCTGTTACCCATACGAGGCATGTCCCCGTCACAGCCGCATGCGATGCTGACCACCTGATCCCTGCCAGCGAGAACGCCCGCATGACCACCATCATCGCCCCGCGCGTGCACGACATCGGCGGCCTCGAAGTCCGCCGCGCCGTCCCCACCCTGCAGGCGCGCAGCATCGGCTCGTTCGTGTTCGTCGACCAGATGGGCCCGGCACTGATGCACCCCGGCACCGCCATCGACGTGCGCCCGCATCCGCACATCGGCCTGGCCACGGTTACCTATCTGTGGTCGGGCGCCATCGGCCACCGCGACACCCTGGGCTCGGATCAGGTGATTCGTCCCGGTGACGTCAACTGGATGACCGCCGGCCGCGGCATCGCCCATTCCGAACGCACGCCACAATCGGACCGCGACCATGACAACCCGATCCACGGCATGCAGACCTGGGTCGCGTTGCCGAAGTCGCATGAGGAAATCGAGCCGGCGTTCTATCACCATGCCGCTGCCACCCTGCCCGAGCAGCGCCGCAAGGGTGCCTGGCTTCGGGTGATCGCTGGCCGCGCCTATGGCGAGGAATCGCCGGTGAAAGTGTTCGCCGATACGCTCAATGTGGCGATCGATCTGGACCCGGACGCGGAAATCGACATCGACGACGGTCACCGCGAGCGCGCGTTGTACATCCTTGAGGGCGACGCGCAGTTGGATGGCGTGGACATTCCCGCACAGCACCTGGTCATCCCCGAAGCCGGCGCACGCGGCCGCCTGCGCGCAAAGACACCGGTGAAGGCGATGCTGTTCGGTGGCGAGCCGCTGGATGGCCCGCGCCACCTGTGGTGGAACTTCGTGTCCAGCTCGAAAGAGCGTATCGAGCAGGCGAAGCACGATTGGGAAGCCGGTCGCTTCGGCACCATCCCCGGCGACGACAAGGAGTTCATCCCGCTGCCGCAGTACTGAGCATCGCGTGTTGCACACATCCGAGGGTGTATTCCTGCACCCGGCGTTGACGCTACAGTCACCCGCTGATCATTGAAATGTGACATAAATCACACTTTCGACCGTCAAAGGAGTGCAACACATGAGCATGGGTAAACGCTTGTCCGCCGAGTTCCTCGGCACGTTCTGGCTGGTTCTGGGTGGCTGTGGCAGTGCAGTGCTGGCCGCCAAGTTCGGTGGTGACGGCAATCCGCTGGGTATCGGCTTCCTCGGCGTGGCGCTCGCCTTCGGCCTGACCGTGGTGACCGGCGCCTATGCGTTCGGCCATATCTCCGGTGCGCACTTCAATCCGGCGGTCAGCGTCGGCCTGTGGGCCAGTGGTCGTTTCCCGACCAAGGACCTGGTGCCGTACATCATCGCCCAGGTTGCGGGCGGCCTGCTGGCCGGCTTCATCCTGCTGCAGATCGCCTCCGGCGCCAGCGGCTTCGCCATCGATGGCAGCCAGGCCGGAGCGTTCGCCAGCAATGGCTATGGCGCGCTGTCGCCCGGTGGTTACAGCGTGGCTGCGGCCTTCCTGTGCGAAGTGGTCCTGACCGCGGTGTTCCTGATCGTGATCATGGGCTCCACCCACGGCAAGGCACCGGCCGGGTTCGCCCCGCTGGCGATCGGCCTGTCGCTGACCCTGATCCACCTGATCAGCATCCCGGTCACCAACACCTCGGTGAACCCGGCCCGCTCCACGGCCGTTGCCTTCTTCGCCGGCAGCGGTGCGGTCAGCCAGTTGTGGCTGTTCTGGGTCGCCCCGTTGCTGGGTGGCGCGATTGGCGGCCTGATCTACAAGTGGATCGGCAACGACCGCTGATCCCCGCAGCAACCATTGCGGCCGACCCTCGGCCGCAATGGTTGCGCTTGCAACCGCGAATTGTGCGATTGCTCACGTTCCGTTAAGGTTGAGTTGACCGTCCGTGCACATGCCGGATGGGGGGCGTCCGGGGATGGGATGCCATGGTCGCCGGCTCTGCTGGCGAAGCCAACCAATTCATCACCTTGGGGGATGCATGAAGTTCGTGCCTGTCATGTTGTCGAGCCTGCTTTTCGCTGCGGCCCACGCCGCCGCGCAGGCGCCGTCCGAATGTCCTTCGCTGCCGGCCAGCAGCGGTCTGCAGTGGCAGCAGCAGGTGCAGGCCGATTTCCTGGTCTGCCGCGCCAGCACCCCTGATGGCCGCGAAGTGCTGAGCCTGATGCTCAGCGCGCGTGACCCGTCCATTCCGCTGAACCGCTCGCTGCGGCAGGAAAAAGGCAGCTTCGGCGGTGAATCGCTGTACTGGTACCAGCCCGACCTGGGCGGCCAGCAACCGCCGGGGTATGCCGAACGGCGCATCAGCGTGGTCAAGCTCGACAAGGGGCGTTACGCGCAGATTTCGCTGTATCCGGACAGCGCGCAGGAGCTGGGGTCACTGCAACAGCTGGCGCAGGGCATGAGCCTGACCCCGTCGGCCGTGGCCGCCGGGCGCTGAGGATGACGGGGATGACTGCCTGGCAGCATCCCCGCAGCGCGACCCCATCCAACGGTTGTGCCGGTCGCTGGCCGGCACCCCGATCCGCCTCCATGCGAGGCAGTTGCCGGCCAGCGGCCGGTACTACGTCAGAACTTGCCTTCCTGGAAATCGACGAAGGCCTGCATCAGTTCCTGCCGCGTGTTCATCACGAACGGCCCGTGGCGCATCACCGGTTCGCGCAGCGGACGGCCGGCCACCAGGATCAGGCGCGCGCCTTCATTGCCGGCCGAGATGTGCAACTGCTCGCCACCGCCCAGCACCGCCAGTTCCTGGCGGGCGACGTCGCGCGCGGCGTCCTGCTCACCCACGGTCACGCCACCTTCGAATACGTACGCAAAGGCGTTGTGCCCTTCCGGCAGCGCATAGGTCCAGGCACGGTCGGGCGCCAGCGTGATGTCGAGGTAGAGCGGGTCGGTGGCCGGTTGCACGATCGGGCCGCGGGTGCCATCGACCGTGCCAGCAATCACCTTCACCTCCACGCCCGCTTCCGGGTGCACCACCGGAATCCGCTCAGGCGCGAACTCCTGGTACTTCGGCTCGGTCATCTTCTCCTTCGCCGGCAGATTCACCCACAGCTGGAAACCGCGCATCTGCCCGCTCTCCTGCTCGGGCATCTCCGAATGCACCAGGCCACGGCCAGCGGTCATCCACTGCACGCTGCCCGGGGTCAGCAGGCCTTCGTTGCCATGGTTGTCGCGATGCCGCATGCGCCCGTCGAGCATGTAGGTGACGGTCTCGAATCCGCGGTGCGGATGCTCCGGGAAACCGGCGATGTAGTCCTCGGCGCGGTCGGTGCCGAATTCATCGAGCAGCAGGAACGGATCGAGGTCGGGCAGCGTCGGGCCACCGATGACGCGGGTCAGGCGCACGCCGGCACCGTCGGAGGTGGGCATGCCACGGATGGTCCGCAGCACGCGGACCGGTTCGGGAAAGCTCATGGCGACTCCTGTTGGATGGATGCCACTGAAGATGGACGCCGCACGGCCACACGCCAATGGACGGCGCCGCAACCGATTGTTCCATCCCTGATGTTCGCTGCACGTCAGCACAACAAGCGTACGACCAAAGTACTACCGCCGATTCGTCCTGTGCCAATTGACCCTGTCGAGGGCACGCGGGACTCTTTGACTGTCTTTCCGGGAGAGAGCACCTCATGAAAGGGTTTTCCAAAATAGGCTGGGCGGTCCTCGCCCTGCTCGGCGCCTTCTGTCTGGGCACCGTGGCCCTGCGCCGCGGCGAACACATCAATGCGCTGTGGATCGTCGTCGCCGCGGTGTCGCTGTACCTGGTGGCCTACCGCTTCTACAGCCTGTTCATCGCCAACAAGGTGATGCAGCTCGATCCGACCCGGGCCACGCCGGCGGTGATCAACAACGATGGCCTGGACTACGTGCCCACCAACAAGCACGTATTGTTCGGCCACCACTTCGCCGCCATCGCCGGCGCCGGCCCGCTGGTCGGCCCGGTCCTGGCCGCGCAGATGGGCTACCTGCCTGGACTGCTGTGGCTGGTGGTGGGCGTGGTGCTGGCCGGTGCGGTGCAGGACTTCATGGTGCTGTTCCTGTCCAGCCGTCGCAACGGCCGTTCGCTGGGCGACCTGGTACGAGAAGAGATGGGCCAGGTACCCGGCACCATCGCGTTGTTCGGTGCGTTCCTGATCATGATCATCATCCTGGCGGTGCTGGCGATGGTGGTGGTCAAGGCGCTGGCCGAAAGCCCGTGGGGCATGTTCACGGTAATCGCGACGATGCCTATCGCCATCCTGATGGGCGTGTACATGCGCTATATCCGCCCCGGCAAGATCGGCGAGATCTCGGTGGTCGGCCTGATCCTGCTGCTGGCCGCGATCTGGTACGGCGGCAAGGTCGCCGCCGACCCGGTGTGGGGCCCGGCGTTCACGTTCACTGGCACCCAGATCACCTGGATGCTGATCGGCTACGGCTTCGTCGCATCGGTGCTGCCGGTGTGGCTGTTGCTGGCCCCGCGCGACTACCTGTCGACCTTCCTCAAGATCGGCACGATCATCGCGCTGGCCGTCGGCATCCTGATCGTGATGCCGGAACTGAAGATGCCGGCGCTGACCCAGTTCGCCGCCAGTGGCGACGGCCCGGTGTGGAAGGGCGGCATGTTCCCGTTCCTGTTCATCACCATCGCCTGCGGTGCGGTCTCTGGTTTCCATGCGCTGATTTCCTCCGGCACCACGCCGAAGCTGCTGGCCAATGAAGCGCACATGCGCTACATCGGCTACGGCGGCATGCTGATGGAATCGTTCGTGGCGGTGATGGCACTGGTGGCCGCATCGATCATCGACCCGGGCATCTACTTCGCGATGAACAGCCCGGCCGCGGTGATCGGTGCCGATGCTGCGTCGGCGGCGCACTACATCACCAACACCTGGGGCTTCACCATCACGCCGGAGCAGCTGACCGCGACCGCGGCGGCGATCGGCGAGCCGACCATCCTGCATCGTGCAGGTGGCGCGCCGACACTGGCGGTGGGCATCGCGCAGATCCTGCACGAAGCAATCCCCAGTGGCAGCGACGCAATGATGGCGTTCTGGTACCACTTCGCGATCCTGTTCGAAGCATTGTTCATCCTGACCGCGGTGGACGCCGGCACCCGTGCTGGACGCTTCATGCTGCAGGACCTGCTGGGCAACTTCGTGCCGGCGCTGAAGAAGACCGAGTCGTGGACCGCCAACATCATCGGTACCGCCGGCTGCGTGGCGCTGTGGGGCTACCTGCTCTACACCGGTGTGGTCGATCCGTTCGGCGGCATCCAGACCCTGTGGCCGTTGTTCGGCATCTCCAACCAGATGCTGGCCGGTATCGCGCTGATGCTGGGCACGGTAGTGCTGTTCAAGATGAAGCGCGACCGCTATGCGTGGGTCACTGCGGTACCGGCGGTGTGGCTGCTGATCTGCACCACCTATGCCGGCTTCATCAAGATCTTTGACAGCAACCCGGCGCAGGGTTTCCTGGCACAGGCACACAAGTTCCAGGCCGCGCTCGCCAGCGACACGATCACGGCGCCGGCCAAGTCGGTGGCGCAGATGAAGCAGATCGTGGTCAACGCCTACGTCAATACCGGCCTGACCGCGCTGTTCCTGCTGGTGGTGGGCGCAGTCCTGGTGTATTCGATCAAGACCATCCTGGCGGCACGCCGCAATCCGCAGCGCAGCGACCGCGAGACCCCTTACGTGGCGCTGAAGCCGCATGAAATGGTGGATCTGTGATGAGTACGCAACTGGTTCCCGCCGGCCAGTACCAGGCGCACCGCCGCATCTGGCGGCGCCTGGTGCAGACCGCACGACTGTGCTGTGGCATTCCTGATTACGACAACTACGTCCGGCATATGCTGGAAAAGCATCCGGACCAGGAGCCGATGGACTACAAGACGTTCTTCCGCGAGCGCCAGGAAGCGCGCTACGGCGGGCGCAATGGTGGCCGCTGCTGTTGATGCTCGGGTTCGACAGCGCTGCAGCGGCCTTCAGTAGATTCACGCCATGCGTGGATGAAGACCGCCGCTGATCGAATGGTGTCCGGGGTCAGATCCGTTTCCTCCGGGAAACGGATCTGACCCCTTCTTTGAAAGAATGCCGAGCGCGGGCTCGGCACTACACGGGCAGAGCGGGTTCGCGGCGCACGCCGCGAACCCGCAACAGGATCGTCCGGTCAGAACTCAGGCGCCGGCCATCCACTTCAGGATCAGGCCGGTGACATAAGCCAACCCGGTACCGGTGGCATAGCCCACCGTACCCAGCAGCACCCCCACCGGCGCCAGCGTCGGGTGGAACGCCGCAGCAACCACCGGTGCCGAGGCGGCCGCCCCGATGTTGCCCTGCGAACCGATCGCGAAGAAGAACAGCGGCGCGCGCAGCAGCTTGGCCACCACCCACAGCACCAGCACATGCGTGGCCATCCAGATCGCGCCGAGCAGGAACAGCCACGGCCGATCCAGCAGCGACAGCAGGTTCATCTGCATGCCGATGCAGGCGATCAGAAAGTACAGGAACACCGTGCCCAACCGCGAAGCGCCTGCGGCTTCCAGCCGGCGCGCACGGGTGAAGCTCAGGCCCAGCCCCATCGCCGTGGACAGCAGGATCACCCACACGAACTGGCTGTCCAGGCTGAACTGGCTGGCCCAGCTGACGTTGGCCTTGAACCAGCCCGACAGCGGTGCGGCGATGGCGTGGGCCAGGCCGACGCCACCCAGTGCCACGCCGACGATCACCATCAGGTCGGTCATGCTGGGAATGCGCGCGTTCTGTGCCTCGTAGGCGCTGATGCGTGCCTTCATCTCGTCGATGGCGCGCGTATCGGCCCCGTTGCGGGTGTCGATCTGCTGCGCGCGGTTGGCCAGGAACAGCAGGATCGCCATCCACAGGCTGGCGCAGGCCACGTCGACCACGGCGAACTGGCCGAAGGTGGTGGCATCGGTGCCGAACACCTCACGCATGGCGACCATGTTGGCGCCGCCACCGATCCAGCTGCCGGCCAGTGCGGCCATGCCGGCCCAGGTATCACCGGCCACCGTTTCCGGATGGATCAGCTTCATCAGCTGGAAGGAGACGATCGCACCGAGCATGATGCCAGCGGTACCGGCACAGAACACAAGCAACAGCTTCGGCCCCAGCTTGATGACGCCCTTGAGGTCGATCGACAGCGTCAGCAGGACCAGCGCGGCCGGCAGCAGCACGTCACGCGCGACCGGGTTGTACAGCGAGGTGTTGTGGCCATCGATGACACCGGCGGTGTTGTAGATGGCGGGGATGAAATAGCACAGCAGCAGTGCCGGCACCCAGGCGAAGATCTTCTTCAACAGCGGGGTCGGACCACTGGCGGCCCAGAAGATCAGGGCCAGGGTGGCGGCAATCAGGCCCAGTCCAACGATATCGTTGCTGATCAGGGCAGTAGCGGGTTCGGTCGGCATGGGATCCTCTGTCGATCGAAAGAGCGGGAAAAAAAAGCGCCGCATGAAGCGGCGCAGGTCGAGATTAACACTGTCTTCACGCCGGGTCATGCCGCAGCGCGAAGCAAGTCGGCCGTCCGATCAGGCGGGGCGCGAAGCGCCGAAGTCCAGGGTGACACGCGTCCCGCGCGGTTGGCAGGGCTGCAACTGCAGCGTCCAGCCCAGGTGCTCGCACAGCCGCGCGATCAGGTCCAGGCCGATGCCACTGCCTCGATCGGCACGCTCACCGCGGGCCATGCGCGCGTGGATCGCCGCGATCTCCTCCGGGCTCATCCCATGCCCGGGGTCCTGCAGCGTCAGTACCGCCGACGAACTCAGCTGCAGCTCGATATGGCCGCGGCCGCTGTTTTCGATGGCATTGCGCAGCAGGTTGCCGATCGCCGCCTGCACCACCGCCAGCGGCGCGACGATATCCACCGGCGCGGCCTGGATACCGATGCTCAGGTCCTTGTCGCCGAGCAGGTGTCGATGGTCGTCGACGATCTCCGGCAGCAGCTGGTCCAGTGCGATGCGCTCGGCACGCGCGGCCAGGCGCGCAGGATCACGCGCCAGCACCAGCAGCAGCTCGATCAGCTGCTCCACGCTCTGTGCCGTGCGCAGGACCCGCTGCATCTGCTGGCGGGCACGTTCGGGCAGGCCCGGTTGCTCCAGCGCCAGCTCGGCTGCACCGGTCATCACTGCGATCGGCGTGCGCAGTTCATGGCTGGCGGTACTGATGAAGACCCGCTCACGCTCGACGAACTGCTCGTTGCGGTCCAGGTAGTCGTTCAGCGCATCGGCGATGGTGTGCAGCTCGGAACTGCCGCGCGGGTCGACCTCGATGCGCTGGCCCTGAACGCCCGGCCGCAATGCGCCGATGTGCTGGGCCAGCAGGCTCAACGGGCGCACCATGCGTTCCATACCGAAGGACGCCATCAGCACGGTGACGAAGATCATGATCACCCCGGCCAGCATCACCCAGCGCGTGGCGAACTGCTCCAGGTCATGGAAGTCGGAGATGTCCAGCGCCAGCGCGACACGTCCCATCGACCGGGTCTCGCGCACCATCACCGCCGTCTCCCGGCCTTTGATCATCACGCCGTCGTGAAGGCCCGGATGCAGCGTACGCAGGCTGTCAGGCAGGTTGACTGCATCGAAGCGGTACAGGCTGAGCGTGTCCGAATCCTGCCAGCGATAGTGCGGCTCATGCTCGACGTGCTCGACGATGCTGTCCAGTTCGGAATTGAGCAGCGCGCGCCAGGCGGCATGTTCGGCGTGTTCGTGCACGTAGTTGCCGACGCTGAACACGGCGATCGACAGCAGGGCCAGGTAGCCCAGCAACCACCACACCACGCGCCGGTACAGCGGGCCCGGCCTACGCGCCTTCATCATCATCCTTGCCTGCACCGGCGGCCGCGGTCACCGCAAGGCGATAACCAACCCGCGGCAGGGTGTGGATCAGCTTGTCGGCAAACGGACCGTCGACGCTGCGGCGCAGCTCGTAGACATGCGAGCGCAGCAGGTCACCATCCGGTGGCTCATCGCCCCACAGGGCGAACTCCAGCTGTTGGCGGGTGACCGCACCGGGGCTGGCACGCATCAGCACCTCCAGCAGCTTGCGGCAGGCCGGGTACAGGTGGAGTACCTGCCCCCCCCGCTGGGCTTCGAGGGTCGCCAGGTCCAGCACCAGGTCGCCCACCTGCAGGCGCTTGCGCGGGTTTCGGCCCTGCGCACGCAGCAGCAGCGCCTCCAGCCGAACTTCCAGCTCGGGCAGGGCGAACGGCTTGGTCAGGTAGTCGTCGGCACCTGCGCGGAATCCGGTGATCTTGTCCGGCAGCTCGTCGCGCGCGGTCAGCATGATCACCGGCACCTCCGAAGCGTGCTCGGCGCGCAGGCGACGCAGCACCTCCGGCCCCTCCATGCGTGGCAGCATCCAGTCCAGGATCACCGCGTCGTAGGGGTGGCTGCCGGCCAGGTGCAGGCCGGTGATGCCGTCCGGGGCCACGTCGAGCACATGCCCGCGCGACTCGAAGTAGTCGAACAGGTTGGCCACCAGCTGGCGGTTGTCCTCGATCACCAACAGACGCATGCACGAAACATCCACGGAAGTTCGTACCATGGTAGCGCTGCGCATGTCGGAATGCGGTCGCCCCGGCCTCCTCTGACGCTTTTCCAACCCCCGCCACCTCAAAATGCCCGTTTTGCTCCCGGAGCCTGCCGTGCCCGTAGCCCTGCCCCGCCGTTGGCGCCTGCCCCTGTTGTGGCTGTTGATCGTTGCTGCGCTGGCAGCGGGGATCGGCCTTCGGCAGCCGCAGCCACCGGACGAGCCGCGCTTCGTGCTGGCGGCCCGCACCATGGTCGAAAGCGGGCAATGGCTGCTGCCGCACCGGGGCGTGGAGCTGTATGCGGAGAAGCCGCCGGTCTTCATGTGGCTGCAGGCGGCGGCCTACGAGATCGTCGGCAGCTGGCAGTGGTCGTTCCTGCTGCCGTCGCTGCTGGGCGCCCTGCTCAGCCTGTGGTTGGTGTCGGATCTGGCACGCCGACTGTGGTCACCGCGGCATTCCCTGTACGCCCTGGCGGCGCTGTTCTGCACCCTGCAGTTTGGCCTGATGGCCAAGCGCGCGCAGATCGACATGGTGCTGGTCGGCATGACCACGGTGGCCCTGTGGGGCTTGATGCGCCACCTGTGCGAACGCCGCAACCTGGCTGCCTTGTGGCTGGCGGGGTTCGCCGCTGGCCTCGGCACGGTGACCAAAGGCGTGGGTTTCCTGCCGCTGCTGATGGTCCTGCCGTGGTTCGGCTGGTGGCTGTACCAGCGTCGCCGCGGTCGCAGCGTGGACGGCCCCCACCCGGCAACGCTGCTGTGGCTGATCCCGGCCTTCCTGCTGGGCGTGTCGGTGTGGCTTGCCCCGCTGGGCTGGGCGCTGCTGCACACGCCCAGCGCCGAACTGCAGGCCTACGCGCATGAACTGTTGTTCAAGCAGACCGGTACCCGCTATGCCAACGCCTGGCACCATCGCCAACCGGCCTGGTACTACCTGCAGGTGATCCTGACCCTATGGCTGCCGGGCAGCCTGCTGCTGCCGCTGCTGTTCAAGCCGTGGTGGCGCCGCATCCGCCGGGGCGACCGCCGGCAGTGGCTGCTGCTGGGCTGGGCGCTGCTGGTGCTGGTGTTCTTCAGCGCCAGCCCGGGCAAGCGCGAGGTCTATGTGCTGCCGATGCTGCCTGCGATGGCACTGGCGGGTGCGCCGTTGTTGCCCGGCTTGCTGCGCCGGCTGTGCGTGCGCCGCTATCTGTTCGGCTACAGCGTGGTGCTGATGCTGGCCACCGGCGTGCTCGGCGTGATGCTGATGACCGAGCACCCGTGGGCCTTGGCGCAACTGGAGCGCCGGGCCATGCCCGATGCGCTGCTGCCGGTGCTGGGTGATGGCCTGCTGACCTTCGCCATCGCGCTGGCCACGCTGGTCGTCTGGTTGCGGGTGCGCCGCGCCACGACACTGGTGCTGTTGACCCACGGCATGCTGTGGATGCTCTACGGCCTGGTGCTGATTCCGGCACTGGATCCCTACGCATCGGCATCGGCGCTGATGCGCCGCGTCGGCGCACGGATCGGTCCGGACGCCGAACTGGCGCTGGTCGCCTGGCGCGAGCAGAACCTGCTGCAGGCTGACCGCCCGGTACGCGAGTTCGGCTTCAAGCGGCCCTGGGCCGAGCAGTGGCACGACGCCGGCCCGTGGGTGGCCGAGGCGCCGGACAAGCGCTGGCTGCTGGTGCTGGACGAGGCGATGAGCCCCTGCGTGGATCCGGCCAAGGTGATCGATATCGGTGTTGCCAACAGGAATCGTTGGCAACTGCTTCCCGGTACGGCCTGGGATCCGCAATGCCACGCCGAACGGGCCGGCTCGACCGCCGAAGAAGACTGAACGTTGACTCGTGCCGGGCAAGCATTAACCCGGCGCGAACGAGCGTCCGACCCTTCTCCGACATGCAGGTGACGAGCATGACTGCGGATTCCCGAACCCGCCTTCCTTCAGCATGCCCGTTCGTCCCCTTGATTCGATCGCGCCGCTTGCGACATCGCCACTGGCGTCAAGATTCGCCGTAACTCACTTTTGGCTGCCTGTCGCAATCGGTCTGCCCGTGTTTGCGCTGCTGATGGGGTTCGGCGGCGACCAGTGGGTGGCCGACCACCTGTTCCGTCTTGAGGGCGGCCATTGGGCATTGCAGGACGCCTGGATCACCCGCAGCGTCGTGCACAAGGCCGGTAAATGGTTGAGCACTGCGGCGGCGCTGGTCGTGCTCCTGCTGTGCTTCCATCACTGGCGTAAAGGACGCGATCACACCCTGCGGTGGGCGCTGCTTTATGTCGTACTTGCCCTGGCGCTGGGCACCGGCGTGATCTCCCTGCTGAAGTCGCTGGTGCCGATGGAATGCCCGTGGGATCTGCTCCGCTACGGTGGCCACCAGCCTTTCATCGGGCTTTTCACGGCGCGCCCCGCAGGCATGGCCGCGCAGGCCTGCTTCCCGGCGGGCCACGCCAGCGCGGGTTATGCATGGTTGTCCCTTTACTTTTTTGCCCTGCTGTGGCGCCCTTCATGGCGCTGGGCCGGGTTGTGGATCGGTCTTGGCACCGGTCTGGTGTTCGGCATCAGCCAGCAGCTGCGCGGCGCGCACTTCCTCTCGCATGACGTCGCCACCGCATTGATCTGCTGGCTGCTTTCGCTCGGCCTGTATCTGATCGTCAAACGCGTCCTGACACGCCGTCAGCGGGACCGTCCCAACCGCCAGGAGGCAAACGCATGAGTGCATCGGTCCAATGGCCCGCCCGCCTCCCCGCCCTTGCGGGTCTGCGCCACTGGCGGCCGCAGCTGTCCACCGAAGCGCTGATCGCGCTGACCAGCCTGTTCTTCGCGGTAGCCGGGAATGGCCTGTTCTGGCACAGCGCGATGGCCAGCCATCCAGGCAGCCTGCGCTACGCGCTTTCGCTGCTGCTGTTGCTGCTGGGCGCTCACGGCGTGCTGCTGGGCATCCTGGTCTGGCGCTGGAACGCCAAGGTGGTGATCAGCCTGTTGCTGCTGGTGACCGCATTCGCCGCGCACTACATGAGCCGCTACCACATCTACCTGGATGCGGACATGCTGCGCAACGTGCTGGCGACCGACCCCAAGGAAAGCCGCGAGCTGATGACCGTGTCGCTGCTGTGGCCGGTACTGTTGCTGGCGGTGTTGCCGATGGCGGTGTTGTGGCGCGTGCAGCTGCGTCGCCGCAGCTGGGGCCGCAGCCTGCTGTGGCGACTGGGGTTCCTGGCGGTGGCCGCGGTGACCGCCGTCGGCGGCGCGTTGATCTCGTTCCAGGATGTTTCGGCACTGATGCGCAACCAGCGCGAAGTGCGTTACCTCGCCACCCCGGCCAACGTGCTGCTGGGCATGCCGCGTGCGCTGCGTGGCGACAACCCGGTGCAGCGCGCACCGAAGCTGCCGATCGGCACCGACGCCAAGGCCACGCCACGCGCCCCGGCCAGCAAGCCGCGCCTGCTGGTGATCGTCATGGGCGAGACCGTCCGTGCGCAGAACTGGGGCCTCAACGGTGGCCGCAACACCACTCCGGAACTGGCACAGGCCAGCGTGATCAATTTCCCGGACATGCACTCATGCGGCACCAGCACGGAGGTCTCGCTGCCGTGCCTGTTCTCGCCGTGGGGCCGCCACGACTACGACGAGAAGAAGATCCGTGCGCACCAGTCGCTGCTGCACGTACTGAATCGCGCCGGCATCGCGCCGCTGTGGCGTGACAACCAGTCCGGCTGCAAGGGCGTGTGCGAGGGCCTGGACTTCCAGTCATTGTCCGACGCCACTACACCGGGCCTGTGCGCCGATGGCCGCTGCATGGACGAGATCCTGCTGCAGGACCTGGCCACCCAGGTGCGGGCCAAGCCCGGCGACCGGGTGGTGGTGCTGCACCAGCTGGGCAACCACGGCCCGGCCTACTTCGAGCGCTACCCGCCCGCCTTTGCCCGCTTCAAGCCAACCTGCGACACCCGTGACATCGGCCGTTGCTCGCGCGACGAGATCACCAACAGCTATGACAACGCGGTGTTGTACACCGATCATTTCCTGAGCAAGACCATTGGTACCCTGCAGGGCATGCAGGATTACGACACGGCGATGATCTACCTGTCCGACCATGGTGAATCGCTGGGCGAGAAGGGCCTGTTCCTGCATGGCGTGCCGTATGCGATCGCACCGGCCGAGCAGACCCGCGTACCGATGACGATGTGGTTCTCGCCGGGCTTCGCCAGCAGCCGTGGGTTGGATCTGCAGTGCGTGCGCAAGCGTTCGGCGGCGTATACCGACCACGACAACCTGTTCCCGTCGGTGCTGGGCCTGATGCAGGTGAAGACGGCGCTGTACGAGCGCGACCGCGACGTGTTCGCCAACTGCGAAGGTTGAGGGTTGTTCGGCAGGGCTTGCAGCCCTGCACCTGCAGGGGCAACGGCAACGGCCGAAGCAACAGCAGAAGCGGGTTTCCTGAGGGGTGGCGGGGTGGGTCCGGTTGCGGGGTACGCTGCAAGTACGTCCATGTAAGCTCGGTCGCCGCATCCATGCGGCTCACGCCCCCGCAACCGGACCCACCCCGCCTTCGACAGTTTTCCGCGATCTGTTGGAACGATCTTGGGGTCAGATCCGTTTTCCGGAGGAAAACGGATCTGACCCCATTTTGATTGTCGATACCTGACAGATGTGTCGACCAAGGTCGACACCTACCAACAGCCGCCACGATCTGTCAGACGTGGGGCGGTGTGGGCTTGCAGGACCGTTGGCGCCATGGATGGCGCCATCGAGCCCCCATGGATGGGTTTACGGCGTGTCCTGCAAGCCCACACCGCCGCGCCATCCCACGGATACCCCGCTGTTGCGGTTGCTTCGGCGGTTGCTGTTGCTTGTGCTCTGGCCTCTGCGGGTGCCGGGCGCCGCCCGGCTGACGTCCGCCACTTGCGGTGGCAGCGACGGCCCACTAGCCTTCGGCCGTCGTTCACCACCCAAGGACCGCCCGTGAAACACCGTCATCTCCTGCTGGCCTCGGCGATCGCCGCCGCCACGCTGGCCCTGGCCGCCTGCAAGAAGGAAGCTGCCCCAGGCACCGATACCGCCAGCAGCAGCGCCCCGGCCGGTGAAACCGCCGACCAGTTCGTGGCCCGCATCAATGCCGAATTCAAGGCCGCTTACCCGGAGATGACCTCGGCGCAGTGGCTGTCCTCCACCTACATCAACGGTGATTCGGAACGCATTGCGGCCAAAGCCAACGAGCGTTCGCTCACCCAGCTCAACAGCTGGATCGAACAGGCCGCCAAGTTCGACGGCAAGCCGATGAGCGAGGACAGCAAGCGCGCGATCCACCTGCTGAAGCTGATGTCGTCGATGCCGGCGCCGCGCGACCCGGCCAAGCTGGCCGAGCTGACCCAGATCGCCACCCGCATGGAAGGCAGCTACGGTGCCGGCAAGTACTGCACCGATGCCAATGATCCGAACTCCTGCCGCCAGCTGGGCGAGCTGGAACAGGTGCTGGCGCGCAGCCGCGACTATGACAAGCAGCTCGACGCCTGGCAGGGCTGGCACAGCACCACCAAGAGCATGCGCGGCGACTACCAGAAGTTCGTCGGCCTGGTGAACGAAGGCGCCAAGGGCATGGGCTTTGCCGACGCCGGCCAGATGTGGCGCAGCGGCTACGACATGCCGCCGGAGCAGATCGGCCCGGAAACCGATCGCCTGTGGGAACAGGTCAAGCCGATGTACGAGCAGCTGCACTGCTACGCACGCGGCAAGCTGGACAAGACCTACGGCAAGGACAAGGCCGAAGTGGGCAACGGCCTGATCGCCGCGCACCTGCTCGGCAACATGTGGCAGCAGGACTGGTCGAACCTGTGGGACCAGCTGGAACCCTACCCCGGCGCCGGCAGCCTGGACATCACCGCGGCACTGGAAAAGCAGTACCAGACCAACCTGAGCGCGGCGCTGGCCAAGGCCGGCAAGGACGCCAACGTGGCCGCCCAGTACAAGGCGCAGCGTGAGGCCGAACTGCGTACCGCCAAGCAGATGACCGAGCGCGCGCAGGACTTCTACGTGTCGCTGGGCATGCCGTCGCTGCCTCAGTCCTATTGGGAAAAGACCCAGTTCATCAAGCCTGACGACCGCGACGTGGTCTGCCACGCCAGCGCCTGGGACATGAACATGGAAGGCGATGTGCGCACCAAGATGTGCATCAAGCCGAACGAAGAGAACTTCACCACCATCTACCACGAGCTGGGCCACATCTATTACGACCTGGCCTACAACCCGCTGCCGCCGCTGTTCCAGGGCGGTGCCAACGATGGCTTCCATGAGGCGATCGGCGACACCATCGTGCTGGCGATGACGCCCAAGTACCTCAGCTCGATCGGCCTGGTCGATGCACCGACCGAGAGCCGCGAAGCGGTCATCAACAACCAGATGCGCATGGCGCTGTCGGGCGTGTCGTTCCTGCCGTTCGGGCTGATGATCGACCGCTGGCGCTGGGGCGTGTTCGATGGTTCGATCACCGCCGACAACTACAACAAGGCGTGGTGGGACTTGAAGGCCAAGTACCAGGGCGTGGCCCCGGCCAGCACCCGTGGCGAAGAATTCTTCGATCCGGGCGCGAAGTACCACGTGCCGGGCAACACCCCGTACACCCGCTACTTCCTGGCCCGCATCCTGCAGTTCCAGTTCTACAAGGGCCTGTGCGATGCAGCCGGCTACAAGGGCCCGCTGCACGAGTGCACCTTCTACGGCAACAAGGAAGCCGGCCAGAAATACTGGGCGATGCTGAGCAAGGGTGCCAGCCAGCCGTGGCAGGCCACGCTGAAGGAGCTGACCGGCACCGACAAGCTCGATGCCGGCCCGATGATCGAGTACTTCACTCCGGTCAACGAGTGGCTGAAGCAGCAGAACGAAGGCCAGATGTGTGGCTGGCAGGCCAACGCCGCCCCGGCGGCGAAATGAGAAAAGGGGCGGGTCCGCAAGGATCCGCCCCTTTCTGTAGCGCCGGCCGCTGGCCGGCAGCTACGCGATGAAGACCCAGCGGCCGGCTTTTCCGGAATGCCTGTCAGCTGTCCTTCTTCGCCGCCATCGCCGCGGCCAGTTCCGCCTTGAATTCCTCGAAGGTCTGGCCCTTCTCTTTCGCTTCGGCGTGCGCGGCATCGCGCAGCGCATCGGAGTACATCAGGCGCACCGGCGTGCCGTTGCGCTCGTGCAGTTCACCGGCCTGCATGATCAGCGCCAGTACCTGTGCGGCGGAGTCACTGTGGCCGGCGATACGGCCGTCCATGCCCAGCACCCATTCGCCGTCGCGGCGCACGACACCGGCCAGCAGGGTGCGCTGCGCGTCGCGCAGTTCGGCATGCGGCTCCACCGGCGAGGCCTGGGCAGCGGCCTTGTTGGCGGCCTGCTTTTCCTGGCGACGGCGCTGGTCGCGGCGGGTCTTGGAGCTGGTGGACATGGTGCAATACCGCTGCGAGGGGGGGCGCAAGGATAGCGCACCCCACCCGCCACGCCGCTTCACAGCCCCTCAATCCAGCACTTTGCCGTGCCGCCAGTAGCCCATGAAGGTGATCGCGCGGCGGTCCAGCCCGCAGTCGCGGACCAGATGGCGACGGATCGCCATCACCGCCCCCGCCTCGCCTGCCACCCAGGCATACAGCGGCCCGGCCACGCTGGCATCGGCCTGTTCCCAGAGGATCTGCGCGTCAACGTCGATCTCTTCCAGTTCGTCGCCAGCGGCCACGCTCGAGGCGGCTGCCAGCCGCGCCTGCACCGCCTGCAACAGCGGCGCCCCGTACGCCGCGCGCCCGCGCGGCAGCCAGACCAGCTCGGCGGTAGCCGGTGCCTTCAGCGGCACCGCGTCGCCGGCCTGCGCCACTTCCAGCAAGGCCAGCGTACGCGGCGGATCCACCATGGCCGCCAGTTCCTCAAGAATGCCAGCCACCGCCGGTAACGCGGTTTCATCGGCCACCAGCAGCACCTGGCCGACGCCGGCCGGCGGCCTCCATTCCCAACCTTCGCTGCTGTCGGCGCAGTCGGCATCGGGAGCCAGCAACACCACACGGTCGCCGGGGCGTGCATGGATGGCCCAGCGTGAGGCCGGCCCGGTCTCGCCATGCAGCACGAAATCAACATCAACCTCGCCCAGCTCTGCACGCAGCTGGCGGATGGTGTAGGTGCGCATCGGCGGGCGCTGATCGTCCGGCAGCGCCCGGTAGCGCGGATACCAGTCCTCGCCGCAGGGCACCTGCGGCAGGTCCTGGCCAGGCAAGGGGAAGAACACCTTGATGCGCTGGTCCGGGCCTTCGGTCTTCATCCGCGCCACGTCGGCGCCGGTGAACACCATGCGATCCAGGGAAGGGGAAAGAACGCGGCGCTCCTTCAGCGCCACCTCGAACAGGCGATAGGTCTGCTGCGCAGCCATTTGGGGGAAACCTCATGCAACGACATCGGATCGGCTGGCTGTCGTGCATCCACGCACCGGCTGGCTGGAGTGCCCAGCCTAGTCCGGCCGTTCCCTGCCGCAAGTGTTTCGGGCATCGTGGCCCGCCCTACCCCTGCGCGCTGCTCAGTGACCCGTGCAGGCTGCCTGCGCCGCACGCTCGCGCTGGTGTTCCCAGTACCAGAACACGAAACCGGCGCCGAAGAACGCCGCCTGGCCCAGTGCCAGGTGCAGCGGGCTACCGCTCAGCAGTGGTGACACCACGCCGGCCACCACGGTGCTGATCATCAGCTGCACAAAGGCCTGCAGCGACGAGGCCAGGCCGCGCTGATGCGGGTACATGTCCAGTACCGCCAGCGCCAGGATCGGGAAGATCAGCGCCATGCCCATGCCCCCCAGGAAGATCGGCAGTACCGCCCATGGCAGTACGAACTGTGGCGACAGCACCACGTAGCCAACGTTCAACAGCACCGACAATGCGCACAGGCCGAAACCAATGGAGACCTGGCGGGTGGGCGTGGTGTGCCCGGCCATGCGCCCGGACAGGAATGAGCCGATGGTCATGCCGCCGATGGTCGGGATGAACAACCAGGCAAACCCGCCCTCGCCCAGGTGCAGGTGCTGCATCACGAACACCGGCGCCGAGGAGATGTACAGGAAGATTCCACCAAAGCCGATGCTGCCGGCCAGCGCCAGGCGCAGGAAGCGTGGATTGAAACCGATGCGCACGTAATCACGCATCAACGCGCGCGGTGACAACGGCACGCGCGCTTCGACCGGATGGGTCTCGGGCAGGTAGCGTGCAGTGGCCGCCAGCAGGACCAGCGCGAACACCACCAGGAACCAGAAGATCAGCGGCCATCCCGCGCCACTGAGCAGGATCCAGCCACCGATGATCGGCGCGATGGCCGGGGCGATGCCGAACAGCATGGACACCTGGCTCATCAGCCGCTGCGCGTCATGGCCGTGGTACAGGTCGCGGATCACCGCGCGGCCGACGATCATGCCGACACCCGCCGACAGGCCCTGCAGCGCGCGGAAGGCCAGCAGCGTGGTCAGGTCGGTGGACAGTGCGCAGCCCACCGAGGCGCCGACGAACACCACCAGTCCACCGAGGATCACCCGCTTGCGGCCCCAGGCGTCGGACAGCGGGCCGTGCGCCAGGCTCATCAGGCCGTAGAACAGCAGGTACACGCTGATGGTCTGCTGCACCGCCACCTCGTCCACCGCCAGGCGCCGGGCCAGCTGCGGGAAGGCCGGGAAGATGGTGTCGATCGAGAACGGGCCGAACATGGCCAGGCCGGCAAGCAGCAGGGCCATGCGGCGGGTGGAGGGAGCAACAGCGGCGGTCATGGGAAAGGCGTCCGGCAGGGCCATGCGTGGCACGCACGGCGGGCGCCGGTCCCTGTCTGCAGGGAGGGCGCCAGATGAATTCGGGTATCTGGCCATCATAGGTGGGGATTGCGCCTGATGCCATGCAGCGATGCACAAAACGCACGTCCGGGCCATCGGCCATTCAGGCGCAGCGGCCAGGCCCGTAGACGGCCAGCGGGCCCGCAACGGGCTATAATCGGCGGGCAACACGGTGGGAGAAGCGGAACACCGCTGCCGAAGGCGCAACGCCCGTAATCGCTCAGGCCCGATACCACCCGTAACAGAACTCTGGAGAGACCGGTTCGATCCGGCGCCGAAGGGGCACGAAGCCGCGGTTTTCCGCGCTTCCAAACTCTCAGGCAAAAGGACAGAGGGGCGCCCCGCAGACCGCCGACCGGCGGCTTGTGCCCGTGCGTGTGCCCTTTCCTGACGGATCCTTCGCCATGTCCCAGAACACCCCTTCCCTGCGTGAGCTCGAGCACCACAATGCGTTCGTCGAGCGCCACATCGGCCCCAACGATGCCGAGATCGCGCAGATGCTCGACGTCGTCGGCCACGCGTCGCTGGATGCGTTGACCGATGCCATCGTGCCGGCCAAGATCAAGTCGCCGGCGCCGCTGGCGCTGCCGGAGTCGATGACCGAAGTGCAGGCACTGGCGAAGATCCGCGCGATCGCCGACAAGAACACCGTGCTGCGCAGCTTCATCGGCCAGGGCTACTACGGTACCCACACCCCGAACGTGATCCTGCGCAACATCCTGGAAAACCCGGCCTGGTACACCGCCTACACCCCGTACCAGGCCGAGATCTCGCAGGGCCGCATGGAAGCGCTGATCAACTTCCAGACCCTGTGCGCCGACCTCACCGGCATGGAGATCGCCAACGCCTCGCTGCTGGACGAAGCCACTGCCGCCGCCGAAGCGATGACCCTGGCCAAGCGTTCGGCCAAGTCGAAGTCGGACACCTTCTTCGTGCACGACGCCGTGCACCCGCAGACCCTGGAACTGCTGCGTACCCGCGCAGAACCGATGGGCATCGTGCTGCGCGTCGGCACCCCGGCCGAAGCACTGGAAGCGGAAGCCTTCGGCCTGCTGCTGCAGTACCCGGACACCTTCGGCCAGGTCGGCGACTACAAGGCGCTGGTCGAGGCCGTGCATGCACGCGGCGGCCTGGTGGCCGTGGCCACCGACCTGCTGGCGCTGACCCTGCTGGCCGCTCCCGGCGAATGGGGCGCGGACATCGTGGTCGGCAACAGCCAGCGTTTCGGCGTGCCGTTCGGCTTCGGCGGCCCGCACGCCGCGTTCATGGCCTGCCGTGACGCCTACAAGCGCTCGATGCCGGGCCGCCTGATCGGTGTCTCCGTCGATGCCCAGGGCAACCCGGCCTATCGCCTGACCCTGCAGACCCGCGAGCAGCACATCCGCCGCGAGAAGGCGACGTCGAACATCTGTACCGCACAGGTGCTGCTGGCGGTGATGGCCTCGATGTATGCGGTCTACCATGGTCCGGAAGGCCTGACCCGCATCGCCCGGCGCACCCACCGCCTGGCCTCGATCCTGGCTGCGGCACTGCGCAACGCCGGCGTGCAGGTCGGTGGCGACTTCTTCGACACCCTGCACATCACCGGCGTGCATGCCGATGAGATCCACGCCAAGGCACGCGCCGCCGGCTACAACCTTCGCGCGATCGACAGCGACTCGGTCGGCATCAGCCTGGACGAGACCACCACCCGCGCCGACGTGGTCGCGCTGGCCGCCGTGTTCGGCGCGCAGGCTGACGTCGAGGCGCTGGACGCCAGCACCGCCGACGCGCTGCCGGCCGGCCTGCTGCGCCAGTCCGCGTTCCTGACCCATCCGGTGTTCAACACCCACCACAGCGAGCACGAACTGCTGCGCTACCTGCGTTCGCTGGCCGACAAGGACCTGGCGATGGACCGCACGATGATCCCGCTGGGTTCGTGCACCATGAAGCTCAACGCCACCGCCGAGATGATCCCGGTGACCTGGCCGGAGTTCTCGCAGATCCACCCGCTGGTGCCGGCCGACCAGGCGCTGGGCTACAAGGAACTGATCGACACGCTGGAAGCGATGCTGGTCGAATGCACCGGCTACGACGCGGTCAGCCTGCAGCCGAACTCCGGCGCGCAGGGCGAGTACGCCGGCCTGCTGGCGATCCGCGCCTACCACCGCTCGCGCGGCGAAGGCCACCGCGACATCTGCCTGATCCCGGACTCGGCGCACGGCACCAACCCGGCCTCGGCGCAGATGTGCGGCATGAAGGTCGTGGTGACCAAGACCGATGCCAACGGCAACGTCGACGTCGAGGACATCCGCCTCAACGCCGAGAAGTACAGCGACCGCCTGGCCGCGATCATGATGACCTACCCGTCCACGCACGGCGTGTTCGAGGAAGAGGTGGTCGAGATCTGCGAGATCATCCACAAGCACGGCGGCCAGGTGTACACCGACGGCGCCAACATGAACGCCCTGGTCGGCGTGGCCAAGCCGGGCAAGTGGGGTTCGGACGTTTCGCACCTGAACCTGCACAAGACCTTCTGCATCCCGCACGGCGGTGGTGGCCCGGGCGTGGGCCCGTGCGCGGTCAAGGAGCACCTGGCCCCGTTCCTGCCGGGCAAGCTGGGTGACAACGGCCCGGTCGGCATGGTCAGCGCGGCCAGCTTCGGCAGTGCTTCGATCCTGCCGATCAGCTGGATGTACATCGCGATGATGGGCCGCGAAGGCCTGCGCAAGGCCACCCAGGTCGCGCAGCTCAACGCCAACTACATCGCCAAGCGCCTGGCTCCGCACTTCAAGACCCTGTACACCGGCCGTAACGGCCTGGTGGCGCACGAGTGCATCCTGGACGTGCGCCCGCTGGAGAAGACCAGCGGCATCGGCGCCGAGGACGTCGCCAAGCGCCTGATCGACTTCGGCTTCCACGCCCCGACCCTGAGCTTCCCGGTCGCGGGCACGCTGATGGTCGAACCGACCGAGAGCGAGTCGCTGCACGAGCTGGATCGCTTCATCAACGCGATGATCCAGATCCGAGAGGAAATCAGCGCGATCGAAGACGGCCGCCTGGACCGCGAGGACAACCCGCTGAAGAACGCGCCGCACACCGCCACCGCGGTGACCGCCAGCGAGTGGACCCACGCCTACCCGCGCGAACTGGCCGCCTTCCCGCTGGCCAGCCTGAAGCAGAGCAAGTACTGGCCGCCGGTGGCACGCGTCGACAACGTGTACGGTGACAAGAACGTGATGTGCGCCTGCATCCCGGTCGATGCCTACAAGGATGATGAAGTCGAGGCTTGATTCCTCACTGCATCGATAAAGAAAAACGGCCCGCGCAAGCGGGCCGTTTTCATGAGGGCGTGTGAACCAGGGTCCACACCCACAGTTACCCGATCACGGGTCCGGCATCTGTCCCAGGCTCAACTGCCACGATACGCCGAAGCGGTCCTGCACCCAGCCATAGCGGTTGCTGAAGTCGTAATCACCCACCGGCATCAACCAATGGCCGCCCTCGCCCAGCACGCGTGCCGCACGCTCGAACTGCTCGGCACCGGAACACTCGACGAACAGCGAGATCGACGGGCTGAAGGTGAAGTCGTGCACATCCAGGCTGTCGAAGCACAGGTAATGGGTGCCACCGAGCAGGAAGATGGCCTGGCGGACCTGTCCGGGTACGCCGGCGCCGGCCCCCTCGGGGTGGCGTTGCAGGGCCAGCAGGCGGAAATCGGCAAAGGCTTCGGCGTACAGGGCCAGCGCGGCCTCGGCCTGGCCGGTGAACATCAGGAAGGGACGGCTGCGCAGCATGCGGTACTCCTGGTCGACGGGCCGCTGGCGGCCCACACGATCAGGATGGCACGGCGGATGTATGCCGGCTGTAGAGCCGAACCCGCGCTCGGCTGGCGACTACGCGAACAGCAGCCGACCACAGGGTCGGCTCTACAGAAACTACAGCAACCGCAGCCGACCGTAGGGTCGGCTCTACAGCTTCAGTCACGCCTCGCGCATGCGCCGGGCGATGGCGCTGCCGGCGGCGATGGTGGCGGTCAGCGCCACCATCGACAGGAACTGCAGGCGGGTGTGCGCCTCGCTCAGCAGCAGGCCGAAGATCAGCGCCAGGATCGCCAGCGCGCAGCAGGTCAGCCACGGGAAACCGGCCATGCGGAATGGCAGCCGGGTACCCAGGCGATCGGCGCGGCGGCGCAGCACCAGCTGCGAAACCAGCGACAGCGTCCACACCAGCAGGCAGGTGGAACCGACGATGTTCAGCAGCACCGGCAGCACCCGGTCCGGGAACAGCAGCTCCATCACCGTGGCCGCAAAGCCGAACAGCACGCTGGCCAGCACGGCGATGACCGGCACCTGCCGCGGATCGGTCCAGCCCAGCACGGCCGGCGCTTCGCGGCGCTGCGCCAGCGAATACATCATGCGCGAGGCGCCGTAGAGGTTGGCATTGAGTGCCGACAGCAGCGCGATCACCGCGATCAGGGTGATGGCGGTGCCTGCGCCCGGAATGCGCGCAATGTCCAGCACGGCGGCAAACGGCGACTTCAGCGCCTCGCTGGTCCACGGCACCACGGCGATGATCACGCTCAGCGAGCCGATGTAGAACACCAGGATGCGCCAGGCCACGGTACGGATGGCACGGGCGATGCTGCGTTCGGGATCTTCGGTTTCGGCCGCCGCAACGGCGACGATTTCGGTGCCGCCGAAGGCAAAAACGACAACCAGCAGCGCCGCACCGATCCCGGCCAGGCCCTTCGGTGCGAAACCGCCGTGTCCGGTGAAGTTGCTCAGGCCAGGTGAGGTGACCTGCGGCAGCCAGCCCATCAGCAGTGCCACGCCGATGGCAATGAAGGCCAGGATCGCCGCCACTTTCAGGATGGCGAACCAGAATTCGAACTCGCCGAAGTTCTTCACCCCGAGCAGGTTGATCGCAGTGAAGAACAGCATGAAGGCCAACGCAGCCATCGGCACCGGCACCACCGGCCAGACGGTGGCAAGCAACCCGGCCGCACCGACCGCCTCGGCGGCGATCACGATCACCAGCTGCACCCACCACAACCAGCCGACCGTGGCGCCAGCGGTGGCGCCCATGGCATCGGCGGCGTACACCGAGAACGCGCCGCTGGTCGGTTTGGCCGCCGCCATCTCGCCCAGTGCGTTCATCACGATGATCACCAGCGCGCCAGCGACCAGATACGAGACCAGAACCGCCGGACCGGCCGCCTGCACACCCACGCCCGAGCCGAGGAACAGGCCGGCGCCGATGGCACTGCCCAGGCCCATCATGATCAGCTGGCGGGGCTTGAGCGAATGTCCGAGGCGGGACGGCGAAGCGGTCGGAATCGAATTGGGCATCGGCGGGGCTGGCGGCGGGCTACAGGGGCGACACCTTACCCTGTCCCAGGCCCGCGGGGATAGGCACAGCGCAGCAGGGGGCTCAGGCCAGTGCGGGCTCGCCGACGTTGCCGCCGATCCGGGCGCGATAGGCGCGCGGCGAGAAACCGGTTTCAGCCTTGAACTTGCGGGTGAAGGCGCTCTGGTCGCTGAAACCGCAGGCCTGGCCGATGCAGGCAATGCTGTCGTCGCCATGCAACAGGTGCATGGCCATCTGGATCCGCAGCCGGGTCAGCACCTGCTGCGGGGTCATCTGGAACACCTTGCGGAAACTGCGCTCCAGCTTGGACAGCGAGAAGCCGGTGATGTCCAGCAGGGTCTGCATGCGCACGTTCTCGGCGTAGTGCGCGTTGAGGTGGGCCAGGGCCAGCCGCAGCTGCTCGTACTGGGCGCCCAGGCTGTCCTTCTGGCCCAGGTCGCGGGAAATGCCGATCAGGCCCTCGATGGCGCCATCGACCAGCAACGGGCGCTTGCAGGTCAGGCACCAGCCCGGTTCGCGGTTGGCGAACAGGTGCAGCTCCATCAGGTTCTCGATCACCTCGCCGGACAGCACGCGGGCGTCCTGGTCGACATAGTCCGCGCTGAGGCCGGTCGGGTAGATCTCGGCCGCTGTGCGCCCGATCACGTCCTTGCGTGCGCGCAGGCCCAGCCGTCGCAGCATGGTCTGGTTGACGTGGGTATACCGCCCCTGGCGGTCCTTGATGAAGAACAGCACATCCGGGATGGCGTCGAACAGGGCTTCGATGTCGGCGGGCTCGACTCGCATGGGGCAAGCATACCCGAGCCTGCTTTTGCCCGTACGTTCACCTTTGCCGGACCTGGGTTTAACGGGTTCGGTTCCAGTGTCGTGGTTCCCTTGATGATCCGGAGCCTCCCCCCCATGGCCGCCAGCAAGCCGACCGGCAAGCGCGCAACCGAAAACCACCCCCGCGGCAACGGCGATGAACTGCACCCGCGCGCCGGCGGCAGCCACCCGGCGATGACCACCGATCAGGGCATCCCGGTGGCAGACAACCAGAACTCCCTGCGGCAGGGACCTCGAGGACCCACGCTGCTGGAAGACTTCATCCTGCGCGAGAAGATCACCCACTTCGATCACGAACGCATTCCCGAGCGCATCGTGCACGCACGTGGCAGCGCGGCACATGGCTACTTCGAGTTGACCCGGTCTCTGGCCGCCCACACCCGGGCGCGCATCCTGACCGAGGTAGGCGTGAAGACGCCCGTGTTCACCCGCTTCTCGACCGTGGCCGGTGGCGCAGGGTCGGTGGACACTCCGCGCGACGTGCGCGGCTTCGCGGTCAAGTTCTATACCAAGGAAGGCAACTGGGATCTGGTCGGCAACAACATCCCGGTCTTCTTCATCCAGGACGCCATGAAATTCCCGGACCTGGTGCATGCGGTGAAGATGGAACCAGACCGTGCGTTCCCGCAGGCGGCTTCGGCCCATGACACCTTCTGGGACTTCATTTCGCTGATGCCCGAGTCGATGCACATGATCATGTGGGCGATGAGCGACCGCGCCATTCCGCGTTCGCTGCGCATGATCGAAGGCTTCGGGGTGCACAGCTTCCGCCTGCTGAACGAGGCGGGCGAGTCGACCTTCGTCAAGTTCCATTGGCGGCCAAAGCTGGGCATCCAGTCAACGGTCTGGGACGAAGCGTTGAAACTGCAATCGGCTGACAATGACTTCCATCGCCGCGACCTGTTCGAGGCCATCCAGCGAGGTGATTTCCCCGAGTGGGAACTGGCGGTACAGCTGTTCACGGAAGAGGAGGCCGAGGCATTTCCGTTCGACCACCTGGACCCGACCAAGATCATTCCCGAATCGCTTGTGCCGTTGCAGGTGATCGGGCGCATGGTGCTGGACCGCTGGCCCGACAACTTCTTCGCCGTGACCGAACAGGTGGCGTTCTGCCCGGCCAACGTGCCGCCGGGCATCGATTTCAGCAACGATCCGCTGCTGCAGGGCCGCCTGTTCTCCTACCTGGACACCCAGCTGCTGCGCCTTGGCGGCCCGAACTTCCACCAGATCCCGGTGAATGCTCCGAAGTGCCCGTTTGCCAATCATCAGCGCGATGGCCACATGCAGATGCAGGTGCCCAAGGGCCGCGTGGCCTACGATCCCAGCTCGCTGCAGGACGACACCCCGCGCGAGACACCGGCCGGTTTCCGCAGCCATGCCAGCGCCGACGATGGCCGCAAGGGCCGCACGCGTGCGGAGAGTTTCGCCGACCACTACAGCCAGGCCCGGATGTTCTTCCGCAGCCTTGAAAAGCCGGAGCAGGCGCACCTGGCATCGGCGCTGGTCTTCGAGTTGTCCAAGGTGGAAACGCTGAAGGTGCGGGTGCGCACCGTCAGCCACCTGCGCAACATCGACGAATCGCTGGCCCGGCGCGTGGCCGATGGTCTGGCGTTGCCTGCACTGCCCGACGCGGCGCCGACTGCTACCCCGGTGCGGGACATGCCCCCCGCTCCCGAGGTGCGCGTGATCGGGCGCAACAAGCCCATCCTGCAGGGTCGCTGCATCGGCGTCCTGTTCGATGAGGGCTCCGATGCCCGCGTGATCGCCAGCCTGAGCAAGGCCGCTCGGAAGGCAGGTGCGGAGGTGAAGCTGGTGGCACCAAAAGTGGGAGGCGCCACGCTGAGCGATGGGGCGATGCAGGCGGCGGATGGGCAACTGGCGGGCACGCCATCGGCTGTGTTCGATGCGGTGGCCGTGGTGCTCAGCCCGGAAGCCGCGAAGGCCTTGTCGAAAGAGAGTGCAGCCGTCGAATTCGTCAGCCAGGCGTGGGCGCACCTGAAGGCCATCGCCAGCGACGCAGGCGGCCAGACGCTGCTGAAGGCGGCGCGGGTCGGCAACGATGCCGGCATCGTCGAAGCGGAAGACGCCAAGGCTTTCCTGGCAGTCGCCGCCACCCGCCAGTGGGCGCGTGAGCCCAAGCTGCGCCTGCTGGCCTGACCACTACAACAGGAGAACCGTCATGCCCCGTGGTGACAAATCCGCATATACCGGGAAACAGAAGCGCCAGGCCGAGCACATCGAGGACAGCGAGCGCGAGCGCGGCGCGAGTGAAGGCACCGCCGAGCGCATCGCCTGGGCCACCGTGAACAAGCAGGACGGTGGCGGCAAACGTAGCGGCAGCGCACGCAAGGGCACGAAGAAGGCGGCGAGCAAGAAGGCGGCCAGCAAGGCGCCTGCCAGGAAGTCAGCCGCAAAGAAGGCCACGACCAAGGCGACGGCCGCGAAGAAGGCGCCTGCGAAGAAGGCGGCGGCAAAGAAGGCACCGGCTCGTAAGACCGCCACCAAGAAGGCCGCAAAGAAGACAGCGGTCAAGAAGGCCGGTACAGCCGCCTCGCGCAGTGCTGCAGCGAAGAAGGCGGCCAAGACCCGTGCGGCGAAGAAGACCGTGCGCAAGGTGGCGGCCAGGAAAGCGGCACGTACCCGCGCCCGCAGCTGAGCGCATCGCTCAACGCGGCAACGTCCTCATCCACGCGGCCACTTCGGCTGCAGCTGCGTCGGCACGCGCCTGCAGCAGCAGATGTGGCCCCTCCAACGACACATGGCGGGCATCGGGCAACAGGGCCTGCAGCTCGGCCACGCTGGGCGGCCACAGCAGGCGGTCGTGGCACGCGTGCAGGCACAGCGTCGGCACCTGGATTGCTGGCAGCAATGCACGCACGTCGACCCGCAGGGTCGCTGCGGCGCGTTGCCGCAACGTGCTCGTCGGAGTCCTGGCCAACGCATCGCGCAGCATCGACGTGTGCCCGCGGGTGTACCACGGCCCCAGCAACAGGCGCGCCAGCAATGCCACGGGAGGCAGCGGCCAGGCCGGCGACAGCAGGGCTGCGCTGACTGCCGGCAGTGGCACCGGCCGACGCGCAAAGGTCGCTGCAAGCACCAGTCCGCGCAGCCCGGTGGGATGGCGCGTGGCCAGTTCAACAGCCAACGGGCCCGAGAAAGACTCGGCGAGCAGGATGAAGGGACGACTGGGCAGCTGCGACCACAGCCGTTGGGCAAGCGTGGCGTGATCCTGCGGTCCCTGCGCGGGCAGCGTGATCGCCTGCGTTGTCAGACCGTAAGCCTGGAGTGCCGACAGGAACGGGGGCGACAGCCTGCTGGAGCCATCCAGACCGGGCAGCATCAGCACGTGCTGCGGCGCGGCCGATGCAGGGAAACAGATCGGCGTTTCCTCGCTCCCGATTCCCATGCCACCTCCTTTGCCGGCAAGCATCACCCACATCGGCAGGCAACGGAACCCCTGCTCCGGCTGTCCTGCTGCTTTGCCGGCCAATGTTGGGCAATACTACCCGCTCTGCCGCGGGACGCGGCTACCCGGGAGAGCCGTTGATGCGATGGACCTGCGCGCTGGCCATGATGGCCATGATGCTGCCACTGAACAGCTCCGCCAGCGATGGTTGGATAAATGGGGATGGCAAGGCGTTGACGGAGACCGATGCCATGAAATCCAGCGGCGGCTTCGCGGCATCGCTGCTGGTCACTTCCGATGCCGACTGGCGGGCCAAGTGGGAGACCCCGCCGGAGACCACTCCCGGCTTCAACGAGGCCAACGAAGTCCACCTGGGCGGTGAGTTGTTCCTGCTGACATTCCTCTCCAACCCGCAACTGGACGAGAACCGCGTACCCAAGGTGCACTGCGATCTGCGCATGCTGCGCCCGGACGGCAGTACCAGTATCGACGAACGCGATGTTCCCTGTTTCACCGCCGCCCTGACCGGCCCGCCAAACCTGCTGTACATGACCAACCTGCACCTGAAGTTCGTCGCCGAGGCCGGTGATCCCAAAGGCACGTGGACTGCGCAGGTGGTGGTCCGGGATCTGCTGCGGAAGGTGAGCCTGCCGCTGCAGGCCCGCTTCGACGTCCGTTGAACCGGGGCATGCGGATGAAGATGCGGCGACTCCTGAGCTGGACCGGTCTTGCGCTTTGCGTGGTCTACCTGCTGTTGACCGCATGGCTGGTTCACGGCGCGCAGTCGGAAGGGGACCCGAAGGGTACCTATATCCTGATGGCGCTCCCCATCACCCTGCAGTCCGCCGCACTCGATGCCATCGGCGCAGGCGGCCTGCTGCGTGGCAAACCCTGGTCGACCGCATATGCAGTGCTGGTTCCGCCAACACTGCTGTTGCTGTACGCCGCCGGCTGGCTGATCGAACGCTCAGCGCGCGGGCGCTAGCCCGCGGCATCGTTCCGGTGGGTGCATCGACGCCCTGCATGCGGGACATCGCAGGCAGGGCGCCTTCCAGTATCCAGTTACAGGTCGCTTACGCCGCCCGCGCCGGCATGACCGGCATGCGCGGCCCCTGCTCCAGCTGGAATACCGCCACTGACGTGGTCAGTGCATGCGCCTGTTCTTCCAGCGCGCGGCTCGCGGCAGTGGCTTCTTCCACAAGCGCGGCGTTCTGCTGGGTCACCTGGTCCATCTGCACCACCACCTGGTTGACCTGCTCGATGCCGGCGGCCTGCTCCTTGCTGGCCGCTGCGATGTCGCTCATCAGCTGGGTGGTGCGCGAACTGGCCTGCGCCACGCGTGCGATCGCGGCTTCCGATTCAACGGTCACCGCCAGGCCACTCTTCACCTTGGAAGCGGCGTCCTCGATCAGTTCCTTGATCTCCTTGGCGGCGACACCGGCACGCTGCGCGAGTGTGCGCACTTCGCTGGCGACCACGGCAAAGCCACGGCCCTGCTCGCCTGCACGCGCAGCTTCCACTGCGGCATTCAGCGCCAGGATGTTGGTCTGGAACGCGATGCCGTCGATCACCGTGGAGATTTCCGAGATGCGCGCCGAGGACTGATCGATTTCGCCCATCACCGATGCCATCTGTGCCATCGCCTGCTCGGTCTCGCGCACGGCGGCACCGGCGGCATGCGCTTCGCTGTCGGCCTGACGCGCCAGTTCGGCGTTCTGGCGTACGGTGGAGGTCAGCTCCTCCATCGACGCGGCCGCTTCTTCCAGATTCGCGGCCTGCTGCTCGGTGCGGCGCGACAGGTCGTTGTTGCCGGCGGCCAGTTCCTGGGCCGCGTTGTTGATGCTGTCGGCAGCCACCTGGATGCCGCGGACAATGCCGGTCAGCTGCGCGGTGGTGGTGTTGGCATCGTCGCGCATGCGCGCAAACACGCCGTCGTACTCGCCCTCCATGCGTGCGGTCAGGTCGCCATGCGAGATCGCGCGCAGCACGTCGGAAACATCGGCGATGCTGGCCTGCGAACTGGCCATCATGCCGTTGAGGTGCTCGACCATCGTCTTGAACTGGTACTGGAACGCAGCGGCATCGCCACGCATGCTGAAATCGCCGGCGCGTGCGGCGCGGGCCAGTTCATCGATCTGCGCGTTGATCGCCATCAGGCTCTGCTTCACCGCCGCCAGGGTGCGGGTCAGCGTGCCCTTCTCACCCGGGTAGTCCGGCAGGTCGCGGCTGAGGTCACCCATGGCGTAACGCTGCATCACCTCGGCCATCAGCAGTTCCACCTGCACGTGCGATTCGACCAGGCTGTTGGTGGCCTGCACCATGCGGCCGAAATCACCGGGGAACGCGCTGGCGTCCATGCGATAGCGGATTGCGCCGGCCTCGTGCTGCTCGGCCATCTGCAACTGCGCGCCGATCGCCGCCTGCACACTCTGGCGCACGCTGGCCATCGCCTCGCCCAGCTGGGTCAGCTCGTCGCGGCCACCGAGGCGGAACTCCTGGTCCAGCTGTCCCTTGGACAGGCGCTCGGCCAGGTTCACCGCGCGCGCCAGCGGACCGGTCAGGCTGCGGCCGATCATCACCGAGGCACCGATGCCCACCAGCAACGCGACGCCGCCCAGCACCAGCAGCTGCAGCAGGCTGCGCTCGCCCAGGCGGATCGCCTCGGCGGCAGCCTCACGGCTTTCCTTCTCCTCGAAGTCCACGCCATCGGACAGCGCCTTGTTCCAGCCGTTGGCGGCTTCCTGCACCGGACCCAAGGTCAGCGCCACGGCGCCCGGGTAGTCGCCCTGCTCCATCAGTTCGCTGGTCTGCTTGTTGAGCGGGCGCGCGATGGCACGCTTGGCCGCGATGGTTTCCGCGATGGCCTTGCCCTCCGCATCGCCTGGCAGCGCCTGGTAGGCGGCCCAGCTGGCCTCATAGCGCTTGACCAGATCGGCAATGCGCTTCTCATCGCTGCCGCGGTCTTCGCCCTGGCGGATCAGCATCTCGCGGCGCACCACCATCATCTGGTTGTTGGCGTCGAGCATCTGCGACAACAGGCGCACCTTGGCCACGCTGACGTCGACCACCTGCTGCATCGCGCGCTTCTGCACGACGCTGGCGGTGGCGCCGGTGGCCACTACGGCGGCAACCAGCAGCAGCAACAGGCCAAAGCCCAGCCCAAGACGCCAGGCAACCCTGACGTTCCTCAAGTAGTTCATGGGGGTATCCAAAACGGGGGGATGTGGGCTTATCGGCGGCACGGCAGGCAATCTTGATCGCCGCCCATCGACGGCGTCGGCCACCGTTCACCTTGGTGAGCCCCCGTCCCCAGCGGCACCTGCCGCTGGCAACCGGCCGCAATGACATGCCTGCTCATGCGGGCATCAGATCCCTTTCACGGCGGCTCGGCGCCGCCTGCGGGCAAGGTGGCGGCGTACCTGCTGGAGATCCCAATGCGCTCATCTGTGTCTCGATCCACCCTGCTCGCAATCTCGCTGCTGGCGTCGCCGGCCTTCGCGCAGGCGCCGCCGCCCAACCTGCCCGCCCCCATTGCCGAGAAGGCTGGCCCGGACACCGCAGTGCGCTCCGCACTGCATGCCCAGGTGCTGCTGGATCGTGCGAACTTCTCTCCGGGCCAGATTGATGGTGAGGTAGGCAGCAACCAGCGGCGGGCGGTGTCAGGCTTCCAGGCGGCACACGGCCTGACCGTAACGGGTGAGCTGGACGACGCCACCTGGAAGGCTCTGCAGGCCGATACGATCACGCCGCTGGCCAGCTACACGCTGACTTCTGAGGATGTCGCCGGCCCGTTCCAGCCGATAGCGAAAGGACCCGCCGACCAGGCCAAGCTGAAATCGCTGGGCTACAGCAGTGTGGAAGAAGCCCTGGGCGAGCGCTTCCACGCGTCCCCAGAGCTGATGAAGATGCTCAATCCCGGCGTGGATCTGACCAGGGCTGGCAGCCGCATCCAGGTCCCCAACATCGCCCCGGCCGCATTGCCGAAGGCCGCCAGGATCGTGGTCGACAAATCCGACTCCACGCTGCAGCTACTGGACGCGCAGGGCAAGCTGATCGCGCAGGTGCCGGTGTCATCCGGCAGCCAGCACGACCCGTTGCCGATCGGTGAATGGAAAATCCTGGGCGTGTACCGCGACCCGCCGTTCCACTACAACCCCAAGCTGTTCTGGGATGCCCGCAAGGGGGAAAAGAAAGCCACGCTGCCGCCCGGCCCGAACAATCCGGTCGGCCGGGTCTGGATCGATCTGTCCAAGCCGCATTACGGCTTGCATGGCACGCCTGAACCCGGCCACGTGGGCAAGACCGAGTCGCATGGCTGCGTACGCATGACCAATTGGGATGCACTGCGCGTGGCCGACGCAGTGGACACCTCGGTGCCTGTCGTGATGCAGGAGTGAGTCGATGCGTCTTCCGCAACTGATTGTGCTCGGTGTTCTGCTGGGATTGGGTGCAGGTTGGTGGCTGCACCGCGATATGGATGAGCCTGTGGCCGACGCGCTGCCGGAAGCGCCATCGACGGTGGCCGCCGCGCCGGTGACGGAACCGGTAGCGCCAGGTGCAACAGCCCCACCCGCCTCCACTGCGCCGCCGGCCGCGCAGGCTCCGGATGCCCCGTCCGGCCTGCTGCTGCCGGTGCAGGGCATCCTGCCCTCGCAGCTGCGCGATACCTTCACCGATGCACGCAGCGAGGGCCGCGTACACGATGCCATCGACATCATGGCCGATGCAGGAACGCCGGTACTGGCGGTGGCGGATGGCACGGTGGAAAAACTGTTCGACAGCGAGCGCGGTGGACTGACGATCTACCAGTTCGAGCCCGGTGGACGCTGGTGCTACTACTACGCGCATCTGCAGCGCTATGCCGATGGCCTGGCCGAAAAGCAGGTGATCAGGCGCGGCGAGGTGATCGGCTACGTCGGCAGCACGGGCAACGCCAGCGCCCATGCCCCGCACCTGCATTTCGAGGTGCATGTGCTGGGGCCAGAGAAGCAGTGGTGGAAGGGAGAGTCGATCAATCCCTATCCACTGCTGAAGTCGGCAGCGATGATGCCCGGCGCTGCCAGCGTCGCAATGCCACAGTAAAGACGGCCAACGCAGCTCCTGGAATCATCAGCAACAGCGCCGCCATCTTCCAGAAGAAGAACGGCCACAGCCAGAGGTAGTCGAGGTCGGTCAGCTTCAGCACGTCCATCGGCGGCAGCAGGTCCACCGAGGCCGCACGGCCGGCCAACGCCGGATCGACCTCCAGCACGGTCAGCCGCAGCGAGGAACGGCCTCGCGGCAGTGCGTCACTGCGGCCGTAGCCGAAGTACGAGGCGGCGACCCGGTCTCGCTCGACCGATTCCAGTGCGCGATGGATCTCCGGATCGGTCACCGCCGAGCGGCTCTCCGCGCGGAACTCGGTGCGATCGGTTGGGGTTTCCGCGCGCAGGCGCAGCTCGGGATCGACCGCCGGATCGGCGCCGTCATCCGCATAACGCAGACGCAGTCGCAGCGGGTCGTCGATGAAGCGGTACACCGTGATCTCGGCGGTCGCGCCCGGCTGCAGCACCAGCGGCAGGGTCTGCGTGCGCGAAGCCAGGTAATTGGCGAGCGCGCCCAGCACCAGCACGATGCAGGCCAGCGCCCACAGGCTCCACAGCAGCCACAGAGTCACCCGTGCGACCGTCTCGCCCTTCATACCGAAGTCTCCGTCATCGCTGCGCTGCCCTGCCGGCTGTGCCGCCACAGTACCGAAAACGAAAAAGCCCCGCTTGCGCGGGGCTTTTCCTTCAGCAACACCAGGCAGGGCCCAGCGCTACCGGTCTCTCACTCAGGCAAACGGATCCTGCAGGACCATGGTGTGGTCGCGGTCCGGGCCGGTCGAAACGATGCTGATCGGGCAGCCGGCCAGTTCTTCCAGCGAACGCAGGTAGGCGCGTGCCGCCGGCGGCAGCTCGTCCCACTGGGTGATGCCGTGGGTGTTCTCGCTCCAGCCCGGGAACTCCAGGTACACCGGGGTGCACTCTTCCCAGCCCTGCGCATCCAGCGGAGCATATTCGGTGCGCTTGCCGTTGTATTCGTAGGCGATGCAGACCTTCAGCTTTTCCATGCCATCGAGCACGTCCAGCTTGGTGATGCACAGGCCGCTGATGCCGTTGATGGCCACGGCGCGCTTCAGTGCGACGATGTCCATCCAGCCGCAACGACGCGGGCGGCCGGTCGAGGCACCGTACTCAGCGCCACGGTCACGGATGCCCTGGCCGACTTCGTCGTCCAGTTCGGTCGGGAACGGGCCGCCGCCGACGCGGGTGGCGTAGGCCTTGGCGATGCCCAGCACGTAGTCGATCGAATCGGCGCCGACGCCGGAACCGGCCAGCGCACCACCGACGGTGGTGTTGGAGCTGGTGACGTACGGGTAGGTGCCGTGGTCGATGTCCAGCAGCGCGCCCTGCGCGCCTTCGAACAGCACGCGCTTACCCTGCTTGCGCAGGTCGTGCAGGATGCCGGCCACGTCGGACTTCATCGGCTGCACGTATTCGCCGAAGGCCAGCGCTTCGTCGAAGGTCTTCTGGAAGTCGACCGCATCGGTGTTCAGATACTTGGTCAGCACGAAGTTGTGGTAATCCAGCGCGGTGCGCAGCAGTTCTTCCAGCTGCTTCGGGTAATGCAGGTCGGCGATGCGGATGCCGCGACGCGCCACCTTGTCTTCGTAGGCCGGGCCGATGCCACGGCCGGTGGTGCCGATCGCCTTGCCACCGGCAGCGCATTCGCGCGCCTGGTCCAGGGCGATGTGGTACGGCATGATCAGCGGCGCGGCCGGGGAGATCTTCAGGCGCGAACGTACTTCCACGCCGGAGGCTTCCAGCTCGGCGATTTCCTTCTGCAGCGCGGCCGGCGAGATCACCACGCCGTTGCCGATCAGGCACAGCGCGTCGTCACGCAGGATGCCCGACGGGATCAGGTGCAGGACGGTCTTCTTGCCGTTGATGACCAGGGTGTGGCCGGCATTGTGGCCACCCTGGAAGCGCACGACGGCGCCGATTTCCTCAGTGAGCAGATCGACGATCTTGCCCTTGCCTTCATCGCCCCACTGGGCACCCAACACTACGACAGACTGACCCATGACGGGCTCCTCGATTTGTTGCGGCCATCGGGGCCGCGGACGGGTAAACCGTGGCGGGGCTGGCCAGCACCTGGAGGGCGGCTCCAGACGGGGAGCGGCCGGCGATGGAAGGCCCAGACACGGAAAAAGCCGAACGGGGAGGCCCGTCCGGCTTTTGTGCATTATCCGGGTTTCCGGGGTCCGCTGCCACCTTTCCGACGGACGGCTTCACCCACCGGTCAGCCGTCCCGCCCGGTGGTGCCGGCCGCTGGCCGGCATCCCAGGTTGCCGGCCAGCGGCCGGCACTACCCTGCTAGTGGCGCGCCCACCACAGCAGGCTCAGGCCGGCCAGCAGCACCAGCCCGCCGAAGCTGCGCAGGGCCGGGCTGGGCAGGTCCAGCAGGCGCTCGGCCGTGCGCTTCCAGGCGAACGGCGCCACGAACAGGAACAGGCCTTCCAGCACCGCGACCAGGCAGACGGCGGCGAACAGATCTTTCATGGGGGACTCCGGAAAAAGCACGGGGCCCGGCGTCTGGCCGGGCCCCGTGGGGTAGTGCCCTGCGACCTCAGCGGTCGTTCTTCAGGTACTGCAGGAACGGGTCGTTCTTGTCGAGCACGATCACGCCATTGCCGTCGGTCATGGAGCCACGGTAGGCCTCCAGGCTGCGGTAGAACGCATAGAACGACGGATCAGCCGAGCCAGCCTTGCCGTAGATGCGGGCCGCCTCGGCATCGCCTTCACCGCGCAGGCGCTGTGCATCACGCTCGGCCTCGGCGATCAGCACGGTGCTGTCGCGGTCGGCCTGGGCACGGATGGTCAGCGACTGCTCCTCGCCCTCCGCACGCAGCTTGGCCGCTTCCTGCTTGCGCTGGGCGCGCATGCGCTCGTACACGTCGTTGATCACCTGGCTGTCAGTCGGCAGGTCCACCTGCTTGATGCGCAGGTCGATCATCTGCATGCCGAGGCCGGCCACCGCCTCGTTGATCCCCTTCAGCTGCTCGGCGATCAGCTCGCTGCGGTCGCCGGACACCAGCTGCTGCAGGGTGCGCGAGTTGATCTGGTTGCGCAGCGAGTCGGTGATGATCGGTGCCAGGCGGGCATTGGCGATGCGCGGATCGCCGCCGGTGGCACGGAAGTAGTCACCTACGTTGGAGATGTAGCCGATGGCGAAGAAGTCGACGCTGACGTCCTTCTGCTCGGCGGTGAAGTAGCGCGCCGGCGCGGTGTCGAGCACCTGGAAGCGGCGGTCGAAGACCTTCACCGTTTCCACCACCGGCACCTTGAAATGCAGGCCCGGCTTGATGTCCGAACGCACCACCTTGCCCAGGTTCAGCACCATGGCGGTCTGGTCCTCACGGACCACGTACACCGAGCCGAGCAGGCCCAGCACCACCGCCACGATCACGGCGATCCAGATAGGACTCTTCATCGGCTGCCCTCCTCACGGCCGCTCGGTCGCCCGGTCGGGCGGCCCACCGGCCGGCCCGGATCACGGGAAGCTTCCACCGCTGCACCCGGCAGCGACGGCATCACCACGTCCGGGTTCGCCACTGCGGCCGGGGCCGAGGTGGTGGGACGGGTATCGCCGGTCATCGGCACGTAGATCAGCTGGCGGCCATCGCCGCCGATCACCTTGCGGTTCTCGCTCAGCACCTGCTGCACGGTCTCCAGCCACAGGCGCTTGCGGGTCACTTCCGGGGCGTCCTTGTACTGGGCCTGCAACAGGCTGAAGCGCTGCGCGTCACCCTCGGCCTTGGACACCACGGCCTGCTTGTAGCCTTCGGCGGTGGTACGGGCGCGCGAGGCCTGGCCCCGGGCTTCCGGCACGACCTTGGCAGCGTAGGCCTGGGCCTCGTTGATCAGGCGTTCCTTGACCTGCTGGGCACCGTTGACCTCGTCAAAGGCCGGCTTCACTTCTTCCGGCGGACGGGCGTCCTGCAGGGTCAGGCCGGTCACGGTCAGGCCGGTCTTGAACGCCTTCAGCAGTGCCTGCAGGCGCTCCTCGGCGGCCACGGCCAGCGGGCCACGGTTGTTCAGCACGGCGTTGAGGTCGGCACGGCCGACTTCCTCGCGCACCGCGCTCTGCGCCGACTGCTCCAGCACCTGGTTGGCATCGACGGTGCCGAACAGGTACTGCTGCGGGTCGTCGATGCGGTACTGGACGTTCAGCGAGACGTTGACGATGTTCTCGTCGCGGGTCAGCACCGGCACCTGGATCGAGAACGTCTTGATCTCGGTGGCGTTGACCTTGGTGACCGATTCGATCGGCCACGGCAGCTTGAAGTTCGGACCGGGCTGCAGGATGCGCGAGAACTGGCCGAAGCGCAGGACCACGCCACGCTGCTGTTCGCCGATCAACTGGAAGCTGGAGAACAGCACCAGCAGCACCACGGCCGCCACCACCCAACGCACGATGCCGCCGTCGAACAGGTCCTTCAGCGGCCCGGGCAAACCGCCCCAGCCACCACCATTGCCACCGCCGCGTGACCCGAACGGCCCGCGTCGATTGTCCTCGGGGCCTTGTCCGCCCTTGTTGCCGCCGGGTGTATTCCAGGCCATGCACGCTCCATCAAGATGTGGGCTGCGGCGCGGGCCCTTCCCGCGGCGCCAGCCGTGAAACCATTACCGATCATACAAGATGGGGCGGATCGGCAGGATCGAAAGGGGGGCAACGGGGTAAGGTGGCGTTTTCCTCGAAGTCAGGCAATGCCGATGGCCCCCACCACCCCGTTCACCGCCTTCCGCATCGAAAACGACGACGCCGGTTACCGCAGCGGCCTGGCCCAGCTCAAGGTCGAAGACCTCAGCCCCGGCCAGGTTCTGATCCGCGCCAGCTGGTCCTCGGTCAACTACAAGGACGCCCTGGCCGGCACCGGCAAGGGAAAGATCCTGCGCCGCTTCCCGCTGGTGGGGGGCATCGACGTAGCCGGCACCGTGGTCGCCAGCACCGATCCGGAATGGCGTGAAGGCGACGCGGTGCTGGCCACCGGCTGCGGCCTCAGCGAGACCCGCGACGGCGGCTACAGCCAGTATGTGCGGCTGGAATCGCGTGCGGTGATCGCCCAGCCGGCCGGGCTGAGCCCACGCGAGGCGATGGTGCTGGGCACCGCCGGCTTCACCGCGGCGTTGGCGCTGCTGCGCATGCAGGACAACCGGCAGAGCCCGGAACTTGGACCGCTGGCGGTCACCGGCGCCAGTGGCGGCGTCGGCGCGCTGGCACTGTCGATCTTCAGCCGCGCCGGCTACACGGTGCATGCGATCAGCGGCAAACCCGACCAGACCGGTTTCCTGCACGCCATCGGCGCCACCGAGGTGCTGCCGCGTGAGGCCCTGGCCGACACCGGCCCACTGCAATCGGCGCGTTTCGGTGGGGGCCTGGACAATGCCGGCGGCGCCATGCTCGCCAGCCTGCTGGCGCAGACCGCGCCCTACGGCAGCGTGGTCAGTGCCGGCCTGGCGGCCAGCCCGGCGCTGGACATGACCGTGATGCCGTTCATCCTGCGTGGCGTGTCGCTGCTGGGCGTGTCCTCGGCCAATGCGCCACGCGGGCTGCGCGAGGATGTCTGGGCGCGGCTGGGCAACGAATGGAAACCGCAGCACCTGGACCGCATCTGTACCGCCGAGGTTGGCCTTGATGGCCTGCCGGCCGTGTTCGAGCGGATGCTGGCGGGCGGCTCGCTGGGCCGCACCGTGGTGCGGATCGACTGAACGTAGCAGGCAGGCGACGGACGGCAGATGCGCCCCTCCCGCCGGTAATGAGCCCGCACTACACTGCGGGCATTACATGGGGAACAACATGGCACGCATTCTGATCGTCGACGACTCACCGTCGCAGCTGTTGGGGATACAGCGCATCGTCGAGAAGCTCGGGCACCAGATCCTGACCGCCACCGATGGCGCCGCCGGGGTCGAAACCGCCAAGGCCGAGCTGCCCGACCTGGTCCTGATGGACGTGGTGATGCCCAATCTCAACGGCTTCCAGGCCACCCGCACCCTCGCCCGCGACGAGGCAACCCGGCATATTCCCGTGATCCTGGTGACCACCAAGGACCAGGATACCGACCGCATGTGGGGCATGCGCCAAGGCGCCAAGGCCTACATCACCAAGCCGTTCTCGGAAGACGAGCTGTCCGAAGTGCTGGAGCGCGTGTTCGCCGGGCAGGGCTGAGACGCGCGCGGTAGTGCCGGCCGCTGGCCGGCAATGATGTGTGATTGCCGGCCAGCGGCCGGCACTACCGGAAGGCGTGCTCAGATCGTCTCGCCAAACGCCTTGGCCAGGTTCCGGTAGGCCTTCTTCTGCGCCTCGTCGGTCGCGGCCGGGGCCACGATCTCGATCTCGACGATCTGGTCGCCATCCGGATTGCCCGGCAGGCCACGCCCGCGCAGGCGCAGCTTGCGCCCGGCATCGGAGTCGGCCGGGATCTTCAGTTCCACCGCGCCGCCCAGGGTCGGCACGCTGATGCTGGTGCCCAGCGCGGCCTGCCACGGCGTGACCGGCAGGGTGTAGAGGATGTTGCGGCCATCGACCTCGAACTGCGGGTGTGCGGCGTACTCCACTTCCAGCAGCAGGTTGCCGCCATGGTTGCCCTGCCCCGCCAGGCGGATCACCTGGCCCGGACGGATGCCCTTGGGCACGCGCACGTCCAGCTGCTTGCCGTTGACGGTGATGCGCAGGCTGTCGCCGCTGTAGGCCGCTTCCAGCGGTACCGACAGCTTGGCGCGGGTGTCGCGGTTGGGCGCATGGCCCTGGCTGCTGAATCCCGGGCCAGGGCCGGCACCGCCGCGCTGGCGCGCGAACAGGCTTTCGAAGAAGTCGCTGAAGCCGCCGTTGGCGCCACCACCCCCGAACACTTCCTCAAAGTTGAAACCACCGGCGCCGCCGTAGTTCGGCGGCACGTTGAACTCCTCGCCCGGGCGATAGCCCTGCGCGCGCAGCTGGTCGTAGGCTGCACGCTTTTCCGGGTCGCGCAGCGCCTCGTAGGCCTCGTTGACCGCCTTGAACTTGTCTTCGGCCCCGGCCTCCTTGCTGACGTCCGGGTGGTACTTGCGTGCCAGCCGGCGGTAGGCGGTCTTGATCTCCGCCTCGCCCGCGCTCGGTTCCACCCCCAGGGTGGCGTAGTAATCCTTGAATTCCATCCAGCTACCTCGATCTGCTTCGGCCGCGCCGGTGGCGCCGCCCCGGGTTCATTCTACGCGCCGGCGATGCTACGCCGTCGCTCGTGCGGCCCCGGTGAGGCCGACTGATCCTGCGCAATGCGGTTGCCATCGCCCTGCCCCAGGCTATGGCTGGAAGCCCGCTCCGCAAAGCCTGAAGATGGGCCCTGCACGCCGGTTTTCCAATGTCTTGACGTCCCTGTCCCATCCGGCCCACTACGCTGCCCCAGCAAGGAGTTCCCCATGACCATCCATGTCGGCGACCGCATTCCGGAAGTCACCCTCAAGCGCATCCGCGAGGGCATTGAAACGCTCGATACGCATTCGCTGTTCGACGCGCGCAAGGTGGTGCTGTTCGCTGTGCCCGGCGCGTTCACGCCGACGTGCTCGGCCCGCCACCTGCCCGGCTACGTCGAGAAATTCGAGGCCTTCCGCCAGCGCGGCATCGATGTCTACTGCATGGCCGTCAACGACCCGTTCGTGATGAAGGCCTGGGCCGCCGATCAGCACGTGCCCGACGGCCTGCTGATGCTGTCCGACGGCAATGCCGAACTGACCCGTGCGCTCGGCCTGGAGCTCGACGCCAGTGCCTCGGGCATGGGCATCCGCTCGCGCCGTTTCGCCCTGTTCGTGGTCGACGGCGTGGTCCGCGCCGCCTGGGTTGAACAGCCCGGTCAATTCGAAGTGTCTTCGGCCGACTACGTGCTGGAGCACCTGCCCACCTGATCTCCCACCGCAAGAGGAAACGGCCAGCCATGTCCAGCAAGCCAGCCAAAGCCCCCAAGCCCACCGCGCAGATTCCCGGCATCAGCGAGCGCACGGCCCTGCGCGAGCGCGCCCGGCGCAACATCGAGGATGGTGCGATCACCGACAGCTACAGCGCCGACCGCAAGGTGGTGATCAAGCTGCTCAACGACGCACTGGCCACCGAGTACGTGTGCGTGTTGCGCTACTACCGGCACTACTTCATGGCCAAGGGCATGCTGGCCGACGCGGTGAAAGCCGAATTCCTTGAACATGCACAGCAGGAACAGGCGCATGCCGGCAAGCTGGCCGAGCGCATCGTGCAGCTCGGCGGCGAGCCCGACTTCAACCCGGATACGCTGACCGCGCGCTCGCATGCCGAATACAAGGAAGGCAGCGACCTGCGCGACATGGTCCGCGAGAACCTGGTGGCCGAACGCATCGCCATCGACAGCTACCGCGAGATGATCAACTTCATCGGCGACCGCGATACCACCACCAAGCGCATCCTCGAAGAGATCCTGGCGCAGGAAGAGGAACACGCCGACGAGTTCGCCGATCTGCTGGATGGGTGGATCGGGGAATGATTGCGCTGCGGATGCTCTGGTAGATGCCCACCTTGGTGGGCGCTTTGCCGTTCGCGTGCCAACCAAGGTTGGCACCCACCAAAGCGGAGCAATGCCATCCCGCCGCGCATGGCCCGGCACCTACCGGAGGACAGTGAACCGCACCTGCGTCCACGCGCCGTCCGCGGCCAAGGCGGTCAGGGTATGCGCCCCGGGATCGGCGAACTCGCGCTGCATCAACTGTGCGCCGCGGGTCTGCGCGATCCAGCGTCCATCCAGCAACCAGTCCACCGCCTGCTCGCTGCCCAGCGCGCGCAGCTGCAGGCGTACGCCATGTTCGGCGTTGGGCGCACGCGCCAGTGCGGCGCCATCATTGAGGCCATCGATGTGCAGCGCGACGCTGGCCTCCCGGCCATCATCACGGCAGTCCGGCGACAGCGCCGGCAGCTGCGAGGCGTCGCGCGTGGCCTTGGGCAGCCACGGCGACAACAGCGCCGGCCAGCGCGCGATCTCACGCGCGACTTCCTCATGCGGCAAACGGCAATCAGCGGAGACACGCAGACCGGTCCGCGCATCGGCCAGGTAACGCTGCCGCCCCGGCTGCCAGCGCCGCGCCTCGCGCTCCGGGAAGGTCGGCGGTGCGGCGCCATCGAGCAGGTAGGCTGGCATCCTGCGCTGGCACAGTGCCGCCGGCAGCCCCTCGGCACGTTCGCCAGTGGGCCAGCAGATGTCTTCCTGGCTGACACTGGCCGGCATCGGCGCGGCCGCCGAATCACCACGCTGGCGCGGCAGGCTGTCCACCACTTCGAACATCAGCGGCAGCGCGGTGACCGCGCCGTACTGGCCCGGCAACGGAGTACCGTCCGGCCGGCCCACCCACACGCCCACCGTGTAGTGGCGGGTACTGCCGATCGCCCACGCATCGCGGTACCCGTAACTGGTGCCGGTCTTCCACGCCACGCGCGGGCGGCCACCGACATCGAACGTCCCGGCGCTGTATCCCGGGCGCGGGTTTGATTCGAGCATCTCGCGCACGATCCAGCTGGCGCCCGGCGAGGCCAGGCGCCGCTCGATCATGGGCTCGTCGTCGGTATAACGCACGCGGCCGGCGATACCGCTCCGGTTGAGCGCGGCGAAGGCGCCGACCAGGTCTTCCAGGCGCGCGCCGGTGCCGCCCAGGATCAGCGACAGGTTGGGCGTACTGCCCGGCGGGAAGCGCAGCTGGATCCCGGCGTGCGACAGCCGGGCAGCGAAGCGCGCGGCGCCGACCCGCTGCAGCAGGTCCACCGACGGAACGTTGAGCGACAGCCGCAATGCGCTGGAGGCACCGATGGGCCCATTGAAGGCCATGTCGAAGTTGCCGGGGCGGTAGCTGCCGAAACTCTGCGGTGCATCGACCAGCAGGCTTTCCGAATGGATCAGGCCATCGTCCAGCGCCATCGCGTACAGGAACGGCTTGAGCGTGGAGCCTGGCGAACGCCAGGCCTGCACCATGTCCACGTGACCCAGCCGCTGGCGGTCACCGAAGGACAATGTACCGACATAGGCGCGTGCCTGCAGGGTCCGGTTGTCGACCACCAGCAGGGCCGCCGAGGTACGCTCGGGCAGCGTCGAGAAATAGCTGGCCACGCGCTCTTCCAGCGTGCGCTGCAGGCCGATGTCGATGCTGCTCTGGATGCGTGCCTGGCCCGGATGCGCCGAGTGCAGGCGCTGCGCCAGCAGCGCGGCGTGCAAGGGAGGGCGTAGCGAACGCGCCACCACGTTCTCGACGCGCGCATCCTCCACTTCTTCCGGTGTCCACGCGCCCAGCTCGGCCATGCGTGACAGCACCTTGTCGCGCGCCTTCTGCGCAGCTTCCGGATGGCGGTCCGGGCGCAGCCGGCTGGGCGCCTGTGGCAGCACCGCCAGCAGCGCAGCCTCGGCATGCGACAGCTGCGCCGCCGGCTTGCCCAGATAGGCCCAGCTGGCCGCTTCCACGCCTTCGATGGTGCCGCCGTAGGGTGCACGCTCCAGGTACAGGGCCAGGATCTGCTGCTTGCTCAGGTGCACCTCAAGCTGCACCGCACGCAGCATCTGCTTCAGCTTGCCCCACGGGGTGCGTGAGTGCGGATCGAGAATGCGCGCGACCTGCATGGTCAGGGTCGAACCGCCGGACACGATGCGGCCGCCGCGCAGCAGCTGGCCGCTGGCCCGCAGGATCGCCAGCGGGTTGATGCCCGGATGGCGCCAGAACCAGCGGTCTTCATAGGTCAGCAACGCCTGCAGGTACAGCGGTGAGACGCTGTCGATCGAGGCTGGATAGCGCCACACGCCCTCGGCATCGGCAAACGCGCGCAATGGCGTGCCGTCGGCAGCCACCACCAGGGTGCTGGTATCACGCTGCTTCGGCAGCGGCGGCGGGAAGGCGAAATCCAGCACCAGCAGCAGCGCCAGCGTAGCGGCCATGCCCCAGCGCAGCCATGGCCACAGCGGCCGCCACCGGCGGCGCAGGGCCGCCAGCCGGTTCGTCATCGTGTTCTTCATTGCGGGTTGCCAGCAGGACGGGCCGCGCCGTCGCGGCCCGTCCGCGCGGTCACGGCTGTACCACCGTGATCGTGGTCGGGTTGCTGCGGCCGACGCCGCGCAGCTGCGGCCGGTACATGTCCTCCACCAGCGGCGGCGGCACCGAGTAGGTTCCCGGCGTCACCGCGCGGACCAGGTAGAACACGTTGGCCTTGCTGCCACGCGAGAGCTTCAGCGCGGCCACGTAGCGGTCGTCGCGGAACTCCTCGTGCTTGGTATCGGCGGCCTCACCACGGTCGCTGATGGTGATGCCATCGACCACCACGTCGGCCCACTGCTTGGCATCGCCCAGGTTGAAGTTCTCGATCTCCAGGCCCGCCGGCAGCAGGTCGGTCAGCAGTGCATCGGGCATCGTGGTGTCGGCGGTGACGGTGACGCGCACGATCAGCGCTTCGCCTTCCTTCAGCGGGCGCGGCGACCACGGCTTGCCATCGGTACCGAAGTAGCTACGTTCAATACCCACTACGCTGTTGTCCGGTGCGGGCGCACTGCGCGGGATGCCGGCCACATCAATGCTGGCGAACATCGGCGGCTGCCCCTGCGGGGTGAAGCGCACGCCGCTGGCCAGCTCGCTGGCGCTGAAGTTGCGGCCGAACAGCTTGCGCTCGCCGATGGCTTCGGTGCTGCCACCGATCACCAGCTCACCGGCCACCAGCGCCTTCTGGTTGGCGGCCAGGGCCTTGCCGAGGCGGGCAATCGCCACCTGTTCCTGCGTGCTCAGCCACATCCAGCCGGCATTGCGGCGCGCATCCAGGCCACGGCCAAGATCCACCGCACGCGCATCCCAGGCGGGCTTGGCCAGCTTGTTCTCGTGGGTCAGCGCGATCATCAGTGCATCATCGCGGATCGCACTGCCGTAGTCGCCGAAGTACGACGGACGTTCGCTGCTGGACTTGGCGAAGGCCGCCGCCAGCGCGGCCTGGCCACGCTTGGCATCACCCTGCAGCGACAGCGCCACGCCCAGGTGGACCAGCGACAGGCCACCGACCGCCTTGCTGCGTTCGTTGTCGTACAGCGTGCGCAGGGTACCCAGCGGTGCACGATTGACCCGGGCCAGCACGTAGCCCGAATACGCCTGGTTGGCGAACTTCAGCTTCTCGCGATCCTCCTGGCCATAGAACTGATTGCCGCCGGACAGCAGATCCTCGCTGAGCCGGTTGAGCGCCTTCTGCAGCACGTTGTCGGGCACGGCGAAGCCGGCGTCCTTGGCATCAAGCAGGAACTCGGTGATGTACGGGGTCAGCCATGGGTTCACGTAGCCATCGTCACCCCACATCGAGAAGTTGCCATTGGCCACCTGCATCGACGCCAGGCGACCGAACGCACCTTCCATGCGCTCTCTACGGGTTTTGGCATCCAGGCCATCGGCGCCGAGCATCGACGAGGTGGCCTGGTCCAGGATCAGCGCGGCGTAACCCTTGCTGGTGGTCTGCTCGGCACAGCCATATGGATAGTTCAGCGCGCCCTGCAGTGCACTGGCGAACGGGATCGGCGGCAGCGGGCTGACCAGCAGGCGGGCATTCACCGACTCGGACATCAGGCCCTCGGTCAGGCTGTTGTCGAGGCTGACCGCGGCCAGCGGATCGAGCGTGCGCACCTGCGAACGCAGCACCTGCGGCCACGCCGCACGCACCGGCAGGTCGTAGCGGCGATCAGCCTTGAAGCCGTTGCCGTCCACCCGCACCCGCACCTTGGCCACGCTGTGGCCCTCGCGAGCCGACAATGGGAAGCTCAGCGTGGTCTTGGCGTCGGCATTCAACTGCACGCTGCGGCTGCCCTCGCCCAGGTTCAACGGGCCTTCGCTCTCCACCTTCACGTTGAACTGCCCCGGCTTGCCGGTGAAGTTCTGCACGTCCAGGGTCACGGTGCTGCGGTCGCCCGGGGCCAGCACGCGCGGCATGCTGGCTTCGGCCAGGATCGGTGCGCGCACTATGGTTTCCACGTCGCGCTTGCCGTACTGGTCATCGCTGTAGACCAGCGCCGACACGCGCAGGGTGCCGTTGAAGTCCGGCACTTTCAGCCGGATGCGGGCATTGCCCTTGGCATCGAGCTGTACCGGGCCGGAGAACAGGTCCACGGTCTGCACGCGCGCGGTCGGGCGCTTGGCCTGCGGCAATGCCTGCAGCGCCATGTCGCCGCCGAACTTCAGCTTGCCGCTGCCACCATCGAAGCTCTCGATCACCCGGCTGTAGATGTCGTAGGCATCGATACCGAGGCGACGCTGGGCAAAGAAGTGTGCACCGGCATCGGGCACCGGGAAACGGGTGATGTTGAGGATGCCCACGTCCACCGCCGAAACGGTGACGTGCGCGGTCTTGCCGGCCAGCTGCGGCGCACTGACGGTTACCGGCAGGTCCTGCTCCGGGCGCATCTGCTTGGGCGCGACCAGGCCGACGGCCACGGTGCGGCCCTTGCGGTCCATCGGCACGTGCACCACGCCCACGGCACGGGCCGGGGTGATCTTGCTCGGCGCACTGCCGCCACGGAACACCAGCGCGGTGATGTAGACGTCGTGGCGCTCCCAGTCGGCGGTGACCGGGATCTTGAAGGTCGAACCCGGCTTGGCCTCGATGTCCTGCACATACAGCATGCGGTCGGTCTCGACCATCAGGATGCCCTTGCCGGCGTGCGGCGGGGTCACCGTCACCTCCAGGGTGTCACCGGCCTTGTAACCGGTCTTGTCCAGGCCCAGCTTGACCTTGTCCGGGCGCGCATCCAGGCCACGGTTGTCATCGCCCCAGCTCCAGCCGGCACGGAACGGATAGCGGCTGGTCAGGCCGGTGGACGGATCGAACACGTCCACCCGGTACTCGCCCCACTCCACCGGGAAATCAAAGGCGACCGCGCTGTTGCCGGCATCGACGGTGCGGGTTTCCTTGTTCTCGAAACGGCGGGTGAAATCGTAATCCCAGCGGTTGTCGTTGAAGGTCCAGTGGTAGTCGCGCAGCTCGCGCACCAGGGTGATCTTCAGGCCCTTGGCCGGCTGCGGCGTACCGGCAGCATCCACGCGCATCAGCTCGAAGCGCGCATTGCCGTTGGAATCGGCGCCGTCTTCGGGATTGAACAGCGGCCGCACGCCGACCAGCGCATTGGCCGGCCACATCACCCGCTTCAGGGTGCGGGTGACTGTGCGGCCGCCGGTTTCATACAGGCTGCCGGACAGCACCACGGCGATCGGTGCCTTGGCCTTGGCCGCCTCTTCCGGCAACGCCACATCCTCACGCAGCTGGCCATTGGCCGGCAGCGTGGTATCGATCACGTCCTTGGCCTCGCGCGGCAGCTGCAGGGTCGGGTCACCGAAGAAATAGCCCGGCAGGCCGTCCACCGGCTTCTGTTCGGCAGCCACCGCCATGCGTGCGGTGAAGCGGTTGCCATCGGCCGGTGCGCCATACAGGTAGGCACCATTGGCCTGCAGGCGCAGGTCCTCACCCGGCTTCAGCGTCTTCTGCGCACTGTCCAGGTCCAGCTTCATGCGTTCGGGCAGGAACTCCTCGATGCGCAGGGTCATGCCCTGGATCGCCTCCTTGCTGGCCGGGTCGGTGCGGAACTCGACCTGCCAGCGCCCGGTCGGCGCCTCGGCGGGGATCACCTGCTCGAAATTGATGTAGCCCTGGTCGCCTGGCTGCAGGCGGGTCTCGCGGAAGGTCTTGCCGTCGGGCTGTTTCAGCCGCAGGAACACCGGTTGCGCCTTGACCGGCTTGCCGTCGTTGTCGCGCAGCAGCGCGGACAGCCGCACGGTCTCGCCGGGCCGGTACAGGTCGCGCCCGGACCAGGCATAGACATCGAACCAGGCGTTGTCACGGCCAGCCACGGCGAATTCGCTCAGGTCCAGCGCCGGCTGGTTGAACGGCAGGAAGCTGGTGTCCTTGCCACTGCTGGCAACCAGCACGTGGGTGGCATCCAGGGTGTAGTTCAGCAGCGCATTACCATTGCCGTCGGTGCTGCCCTTCAGCACCACCTCGCCCTTGGCGTCGAGCACGCGCAGGTCGATGCCCTTCAGTGGCGCGCCGTCCTTGAGGCCGGCGGTGTGCACGAACAGCTTGTCCTTGTAGGCGCGGGTATGCAGGCCGATGTCGCTGACCGAGAAGAACGCGGTGTCGAACTCGCCTTCGTAGTCACCGGTACGCTTGAGCAGGGCGAAGTACAGGCCCGGCTCCTGCAGTTCCTTGATGTCCTGGGTCGGCAGGTAGGTCAGCACCCGCTCGTTCTGCTTGCCGCCAAGGATGAAGCGGTTGACGTAGACCGGCTCGGCCAGCTTGTTGATCGGGCTGCGCTCGTAGTCGCTGCTCAGCTCCCAGCTGCCACGGCGGCCGCCGCGCTGGTACTGGCTGAAGAAGGTCGGAAGATCCTTCTCGCGCACGCGCAGGAATTCGACGTCGACTTCCGGCACGTTCACCGAGACCACCGGCAGGCCACGGCTGTCCTTGGCAGGCAGCACGCTGCCCTGCGAGGCGAAGCCAACCACCGGCTTCAGCTCGCCGCTGAACACCTTCTGCTTCAGTTCCTTGCCCAGGCGGCTGCCATCGGCGGCCAGCAGGTCCGGCGAGACCACCAGGCTGAACTCCTTGCCGGCCTCGACAAACGGGTAGCGCAGGGTCAGGCCGTCATCGGACAGCGTCCAGCTGCTGTCCTCGGTGCCGACCTTCTCCTCGAAGCGCACCAGCGTGTCGAAATCCTGGGTGCCGACCAGCGGGCGCGAGAACTCCAGCGCCAGCGACAGGCCGTCATTCTTCTGGTCCGGGTAGGCCCGCAGCAGGGTGAATTCCTTCACCTGCTCGGCCTTGGTGGTGATCGCCTCGCCACTGGCCTTGGGCAGCTGCCCGCTGTCGTTGCGGCAGCCGGCCAGGCCCAGCAACAGGCCTCCTGCCAGTACCGCCGCCGCCCATCCCCACCGCTTCCGCCGTGCCGGACCGCTCATGTCGTCACTCCTTGATCGAGGTGGCCATTATAGGCAGGCCGCGTCAAGGCGTTGGCGCCCCGGCGGTCGGAAACCCGGTTCCGCCCGGGACCCGCTAGCCGCCAACCTTGGCTGGCGCCCCCCCACATGCCAACCAAGGTTGGCATCTACCAGAGCGGCCTCACCCCGGCTGGTACAGGTCCACATAGTCGGTCACCGGCATTGCCGCCAGCGCCACCGGATCCAGTGATGCCGCCAGGATGCGCTGCTGCTGGACTGTCGGGAAGCGGTGGGCCAGGTGCCGGCGGAACTTGTCCATCAGCAGCGGAATGCCTTCCTCCCGGCGTCGGGCATGGCCGAGCGGGTATTCCACCAGTACCTCGGGCAGCTCAGTACCGTCGCTGAAGCGCACGCCCAGGCCGTTGGCAATGCTGCGCTTGTCCGGGTCCAGGTAGTCGGCGCTGAGTTGCGGATCCTCATGGCAGGCCATCTTCGCCCGCAGGGCATCGATGCGTGGATCAGCGGCAACGTCGTCCTCGTAATCCTCGGCCACCAGCCGCCCGTGCAGCAGCGCGATGGCGACCATGTACTGCACGCAATGGTCGCGGTCGGCCGGGTTATGCAGCGGGCCCTGCTTGTCGATGATGCGGATGCAGGCTTCCTGGGTCCGGATCGCGATATGCGCGATGTCCTCGACCCGCCGCCCCATCGCACGCAACTGCTGGTGCAGCATGATGGCCGCCTCCACTGCGGTCTGGCCATGGAACTCGGCCGGGTAGCTGATCTTGAACAGCACGTTCTCCATCACGTAGCTGCCCAGCGGTCGCCCCAGCGTCAGTGCCTTGCCATGCATCGACACCGCTTCAAAGCCCCAGGTCGGCGCGCTGAGCACGCTGGGGTAGCCCATCTCGCCACTGGCCGCCATCAGCGCCAGGCGCACGCCACGGCTGGTCGCATCGCCAGCTGCCCAGCTCTTGCGCGAGCCGGTGTTGGGTGCGTGCCGGTAGGTGCGCAGGGACTGACCATCGACCCAGGCCAGCGACAACGCATTGAGCATGCGCTCGCGATCCAGGCCGAGCAGCTGCGCAACCACAGCGGTGGTGGCCACTTTGACCAGCACCACGTGGTCCAGCCCGACCCGGTTGAAGGAATTCTCCAGCGCCAGCACGCCCTGGATCTCGTGCGCCTTGATCATTGCCAGCAGCACGTCGCGCACGGTCGGAGGTGGGCGCCGCAGAGCCTGCGCGTTGCGCCCCAGCCAGTCGCAGATGGCAAGGATGCCACCCAGGTTGTCCGAAGGGTGCCCCCATTCGGCCGCCAGCCAGGTATCGTTGAAATCCAGCCAGCGCACCATCGCGCCGATGTTGAAGGCGGCCTGCACCGGGTCCAGCACGTAATGCGTACCCGGAACGCGCGCGCCGTTGACCACGCTGATGCCCGGCACCAGTGGACCAAGCAGTTTGCTGCAGGCCGGGAACGACAGCGCTTCCAGGCCGCAGCCCAGCGTGTCGAGCAGGCAGTGGTGCGCGGTCTGGAACGCCAGCGGTGAGTCGATGCGCGCGTCGCGCACGTAGTCGACGATGCCCACCAGCAGCGCATCCCACGCTGCACGCTCGTTGGATGGGGTGTGGCTGTCGGACATCATCGATCTCCTCGTTGCGGTGCACGGTCGCCCGTGCACCATGCCAACCAAGGTTGGCATCTACCAAAGCAATCTGTCTCTGCGGCCCGGTAGTCGCCAACCTTGGTTGGCGTTCACCAACGCATCACTCGACCGGTACCCGCACCTTGCCTTCCATCAGCACGCGGGCGCTGCGGCTCATGATGGCCTTGGTCACCGTCCATTGGCCGTCAACGAGACCGGCCTGCGCACCCACGCGCAACGTGCCGGAGGGATGGCCGAAGGTCACCGCTTCGCGTTCGCTGCCTCCAGCAGCGCGATTGACCAGCGTGCCCGGAATCGCTGCCGCGGTGCCGATCGCCACGGCAGCGGTACCCATCATCGCGTGGTGCAGCTTTCCCATCGACAACGCACGCGCATGCAGGTCGATCGCCGAGGCCGGAATGACCTTGCCACTGGACGACACGTAGTCCTGCGCCGGTGCCACGAAGGCCACCTTCGGCGTGTGCTGGCGGGTCGCCGCATCTTCCAGGTTCTTGATCAGCCCCATGCGCAAGGCGCCGTAGGCGCGGATCTTCTCGAAGCGCTCCAGCGCCCCCTTGTCCTCGTTGATCGCAGGCTGCAGTTCGGTGCCGGTGTAGCCCAGGTCGGCCGCATTGAGGAAGATGGTCGGAATGCCGGCGGTGATCATGGTCACCTCGAAACTGCCCACGCCCGGCACGTCCAGGGTGTCGACCAGGTTGCCGGTCGGGAACATCGCGCCCGCATCGCCGTCATCGGACGGATCGATGAACTCCAGCTGGATCTCGGCGGCCGGGAAGGTCACGCCATCCAGCTCGAAATCACCGGTCTCCTGCACTTCGCCATCGCGCATCGGCACGTGGGCGATGATGGTCTTGCCGATGTTGGCCTGCCAGATGCGCACGGTGCACAGGCCGTCGCGTGGCACGCGGGACGGATCGATCAGGCCGTTGGCGATCGCGAACGGACCCACCGCAGTGCTGAGGTTGCCGCAGTTGCCGCTCCAGTCGACGAAGGCGGTGTCGATCGAGACCTGGCCGTACAGGTAGTCCACATCGTGGTCCGGCACCGACGCGGTGGAAATGATCACGCATTTACTGGTGCTGGAGGTGGCGCCGCCCATGCCGTCGGTCTGCTTGCCATACGGATCGGGCGAGCCGATCACGCGCATCAGCAGCGCATCGCGTGCGGCGCCCGGCACCTGCGCGGCGTCGGGCAGGTCCTGCAGGCGGAAGAACACGCCCTTGCTGGTGCCACCGCGCATGTAGGTGGCGGGAATACGGAGTTGCGGGAGGAAAGTCATGGATCAGTATCCTGGGTGCGACGAACCAATATCGGGGTTGAGCTCCTCGTCTTCGAGCAGTGCTTCCATACCCCGCGAAGCATTCCAGATGCGCACGATGGAAACGTGCGCAAGTAGCTCCACGTAGTAGACCAGGTAGCCGTCGAAGCGACGAACCGGATGAAAACGCAACGGCGCTGGCAGCGAGGGCAACAGATCCGCATGCAATGTGGAACCAGCACCCGGGTGAGCCTCGACCAGCTTGACGACGGACTCCACCGCATCGATGAAGCCGACTTCCAGCACTTCTCCGCCCTGATCTGCATACCAGGCTGCTGCCTGGTCGAGATCTAGAACCGCTGCAGGAGACCAGTGCGAAGGTCTCACTTGCGGTTCCGAGCACGCTCACGGAGCTTGTCGAAGTGATCCGGCGCCAGAGGCGCCGAAGGACCAGAAGACAGCCCCTCGGCAATCAGCTGCTTGAGCAGTTCTTCGGCCTTGCTGCGCTGGCGCTGGCGGATCAGGTCGCGCACATAGTCCGACGTGCTGGAGTAGCCGCCTTCGCGCACTTCTTCGTCCACGAACTGCTTGAGCGGATCAGTCAGCGAAATGTTCATGGTGGCCATGAGACTCTCCATTGGCAGTTTTTGCCAAGTCAGTGTGCGCCCTGCCCAGGTGTCGGACAAGCCCGCCCCCGGCCTCCGGGGGCAGGCATTCAGGCCGGTATCACGCCACCTTGGCGCCTTCCAGGAAGTCCTGCGCGAAGCGCTGCAACACGCCACCGGCCTCGTAGATCGCCACTTCCTCGTCGCTGTCCAGGCGGCAGGTGACCGGCACGATCACGTCCTGGCCGTCGCGGCGGTGGATGACCAGCGTCAGCTCGGCGCGCGGGGTGCGCTCGCCGACCACGTCGAAGGTCTCGGTGCCATCGATGCCCAGGGTCAGGCGGGTGGTGCCCGGCTTGAACTCCAGCGGCAGCACGCCCATGCCGATCAGGTTGGTACGGTGAATCCGCTCGAAGCCCTCGGCCACGATCGCCTCCACGCCAGCCAGGCGCACGCCCTTGGCGGCCCAGTCACGCGAGCTGCCCTGGCCGTAGTCGGCACCGGCAATGATGATCAGCGGCTGCTTGCGCTCCATGTAGGTCTCGATGGCTTCCCACATGCGCATCACCTTGCCTTCCGGCTCCACGCGCGCCAGCGAACCCTGCTTCACGCTGCCGTCGTCGTTGCGCACCATCTCGTTGAACAGCTTCGGGTTGGCGAAGGTGGCGCGCTGCGCGGTCAGGTGGTCGCCGCGGTGGGTCGCGTAGGAATTGAAGTCCTCTTCGGGCAGGCCCATCTTCGCCAGATACTCACCGGCGGCACTGGAGGCCAGGATCGCGTTGGACGGCGACAGGTGGTCGGTGGTGATGTTGTCCGGCAGCACCGCCAGCGGGCGCATGCCCGACAGCGTGCGCTCACCGGCCAGTGCGCCCTCCCAGTACGGCGGGCGACGGATATAGGTGCTCTGCGGGCGCCAGTCGTACAGCGGGCTGACCGTCGCGCCGTGCTCCACGCGCACATTGAACATCGGGTTGTAGACGCGGCGGAACTGCTCCGGCTTGACCGAGGCCTTGACCACGGCGTCGATCTCGGCGTCGCTCGGCCAGATGTCCTTCAGGCGCACCTCGTTGCCGTCGGCGTCCACGCCCAGCACGTCCTTCTCGATGTCAAAGCGTACGGTGCCGGCGATGGCATAGGCGATCACCAGCGGCGGCGACGCCAGGAAGGCCTGCTTCGCATACGGGTGGATGCGGCCATCGAAGTTGCGGTTGCCCGACAGCACAGCCGTGGCGTACAGGTCACGGTCGATGATCTCCTGCTGGATGGCCGGATCGAGCGCGCCGCTCATGCCGTTGCAGGTGGTGCAGGCGAAGGCGACGATGCCGAAGCCCAGCTTTTCCAGGTCCGGCAGCAGGCCGGCCTCTTCCAGGTACAGCTGCACCGCCTTCGAGCCGGGCGCCAACGATGACTTCACCCACGGCTTGCGCAGCAGGCCGCGCTCATTGGCCTTGCGTGCCAGCAGGCCGGCAGCGATCACGTTGCGCGGGTTGGAGGTGTTGGTGCAGCTGGTGATGGCGGCGATGATCACCGCGCCATCCGGCATCAGCCCCTGTGCCTGCTCGGCCTTGCCCGCTGCCAGCTTGGCCTCGTCGGCGATGCCGCGCTCGGCCAGCTCGGCGGTCGCCACGCGCTTGTGCGGGTTGGACGGGCCGGCCATGTTGCGCACCACGCTGGACAGGTCGAAGCGCAGCACGCGCTCATACTGTGCGGTGGCCAGGTCGTCAGCCCACAGGCCGGTGGTGCGCGCATAGTTTTCCACCAGCGCCACCTGCGATTCCTCGCGCCCGGTCAGGCGCAGGTAATCGATGGTCTGCCCGTCGATGTAGAACATCGCGGCGGTGGCGCCGTATTCGGGGCACATGTTGGAGATGGTGGCGCGGTCACCGATGGTCAGTGCCGCCGCTCCCTCGCCGAAGAATTCAAGGTACGCGCCGACCACGCGCTCCTTGCGCAGGAATTCGGTCAGCGCCAGCACCACGTCGGTGGCGGTGATGCCCGGCTGCGGCCTGCCGGTCAGCTCGACGCCGATGATATCCGGCAGTCGCATCCACGAGGCACGACCGAGCATCACGTTCTCGGCTTCCAGGCCGCCCACACCAATGGCGATCACGCCCAGCGCATCCACGTGCGGGGTGTGGCTGTCGGTGCCCACGCAGGTGTCGGGGAAGGCTACGCCGTCCTGCACGTAGATCACCGGCGACATCTTCTCCAGGTTGATCTGGTGCATGATGCCGTTGCCCGGCGGAATCACGTCCACGTTCTCGAACGCCAGCTTGGTCCAGTCGATGAAGTGGAAGCGGTCTTCGTTGCGGCGATCCTCGATCGCGCGGTTCTTCTCGAACGCCTGCGGATCGAAACCACCACACTCCACCGCCAGCGAGTGATCGACGATCAGCTGCACCGGCACCACCGGATTCACCTTGGCCGGGTCGCCGCCCTTGTCGGCGATCGCATCACGCAGGCCAGCCAGGTCGACCAGTGCGGTCTGGCCGAGGATGTCGTGGCACACAACGCGCGCCGGGAACCACGGGAAATCCAGGTCACGGCGGCGCTCGATCAGCTGCTTCAGCGAATCGGCGAGCGTGGCCGGATCGCAGCGGCGCACCAGGTTCTCGGCCAGCACGCGCGAGGTGTACGGCAGGGTGGCATAGGCGCCGGGCTGGATTGCATCGACGGCGGCGCGCGCGTCGAAATAGTCCAGCGCGCTGCCGGGGAGGTTCTTGCGGTAATCGGTATTCATGGGCTGGCGGAATGCTTGGGGCGGGCCGGGTGCCGGCGGTGCGGCGGCGAAAGCATCCGGCCGGCACGCGGCCGGCCGGATGGGGACAGCAGGTGGATCAGACGCGCTTGTCGATGGCGACGAAGTCGCGGTCTTCCGGACCGATGTAATTGGCGCTCGGGCGGATGATCTTGCCGTCGATGCGCTGCTCGATGATGTGCGCGCTCCAGCCGGCGGTGCGCGCGATCACGAACAGCGGGGTGAACATCGCGGTCGGCACGCCCATCATGTGGTAGCTGACGGCGCTGAACCAGTCCAGGTTCGGGAACATCTTCTTGATGTCCCACATCACCGATTCCAGGCGCTCGGCGATGTCGTACATCTTCATGCTCGACTGTTCTTCGGACAGCTCGCGGGCCACGTCCTTGATCACCTTGTTGCGCGGATCGGAGACGGTATAGACCGGATGGCCGAAGCCGATCACCACTTCCTTGCGCTCGACGCGGGCCTTGATGTCTTCCTCGGCCTCATCCGGATTGTCGTAGCGCTTCTGCACTTCGAACGCCACTTCATTGGCGCCGCCGTGCTTCGGGCCACGCAGTGCGCCGATGCCACCGCAGATCGCGCTGTACATGTCGCTGCCGGTACCGGCGATGACACGACAGGTGAAGGTCGAGGCGTTGAACTCGTGTTCTGCGTACAGGATCAGCGAGGTGTGCATCGCCTTCACCCACGAGTCCTGCGGCTTCTCGCCGTGCAGCAGGTGCAGGAAGTGGCCACCGATCGAGTCATCGTCGGTTTCCACGTCGATGGCACGGCCGTTGTGGCTCCAGTGGTACCAGTACAGCAGCATCGAGCCGAGGCAGGCCATCAGCTTGTCGGCAATGTCGCGCGCGCCCGGATGATTGTGGTCATCCTTCTCCGGCGCCACGCAGCCGAGCACGGACACACCGGTGCGCATCACGTCCATCGGGTGTGCCGACGGCGGCAGTTCTTCCAGTGCGGCCTTCACCGCGGCCGGGATGCCACGCAGCGACTTCAGCTTGGCCTTGTACGAAACCAGCTCGGCGCGGGTTGGCAGCTTGCCGTGCACCAGCAGGTAGGCGATTTCCTCGAACTCGCTGGTGTTGGCCAGGTCCAGGATGTCGTAGCCACGGTAATGCAGGTCGTTGCCACTGCGGCCCACGCTGCACAGCGCGGTGTTGCCGGCGGCGGTGCCGGACAGGGCGACGGACTTCTTCGGCTTGAAGGTCGGGGTTGCGGTCGTATCGTTCATGTTTCCCTCCGAAACTTGATGGTGCAGGGTACTGCTTATTTCTTGGCGGCGAACAGCGCATCGAGCTGCTGCTCGAAGGCGTGGTAGCCGATGCGGTCGTAGAGTTCTTCGCGGGTCTGCATGGTTTCCACCACGTTGCGCTGGTGGCCATCGCGGCGCACCGCCTGGTAGACGTTCTCGGCCGCCTTGTTGGCCGCGCGGAACGCCGACAGCGGGAACAGCTGGATCGCAACACCGGCCGAAGCCAGTTCATCGCGGCTGAACAGCGGGGTGGCACCGAATTCGGTGATGTTGGCCAGCACCGGCACCTTCACCGCGTCGACGAAGCGACGGTAGGTGTCCAGGTCGTAGGCCGCCTCGGCGAAGATACCGTCGGCACCGGCCTCGACACAGGCAATGGCGCGCTCGATGGCCTTGTCCACGCCGTCCACCTGGATGGCGTCGGTACGCGCGATCAGGAAGAAGTCCGGATCGGTCTTGGCATCGGCGGCAGCCTTCACGCGGTCGACCATTTCACCCTGCGAGACGATCTCCTTGCCCGGACGGTGACCGCAGCGCTTGGCGCCAACCTGGTCTTCGATGTGGCAGGCGGCCGCGCCGGCCTTGATCAGCGATTTCACGGTGCGCGCGATGTTGAACGCACTCGGCCCGAAGCCGGTATCGATGTCCACCATCAGCGGCAGGTCGCAGACATCGGTGATGCGGCGCACGTCCACCAGCACGTCTTCCAGGGTGTTGATGCCCAGGTCCGGCAGGCCCAGCGAGCCCGCGGCAACACCGCCGCCGGACAGATAGATGGCGCGGAAGCCGGCGCGCTTGGCCAGCAGGGCGTGGTTGGCGTTGATGGCGCCGATCACCTGCAGCGGCGATTCGGCAGCAAGCGCCTCACGGAAGCGGGCACCGGCGGAGAAAGGGGCGGAAGCGGTCATGCGGCAATCCAGGTTGGAGAACGGATAGGTAGGCGCAAGCACCATGCCAAGCTGCAAGCCGTTGATTTCACGGGGATGACCGCCACGCAATAGTGAAACGTATGAAACACTGAAACGGATGTATCATGAAACATCACGTCGACCTCCAGCCGCCATGTACCTGCCCCGCTCACCCCTGCGCCACGCCGACACCGACCCCGGTCGCCCGGTGATTTGGACGGTCAGCGTCTCGCGCCTGACCGGCCTGCTCGGCGATGTCATTCCCGAATTCGATCGACGCGCGCGCATCGAGCAGATCAACCTAGGTTTCGAGGAAGCGGTGGATGTGATCGGTCAACGCCTGCGCCGCGAGCATTGCGACGTGGTCATCGCCGGCGGCTCCAACGCGGCCTGGCTGCGCGGTCGGCTGGAGCTGCCACTGGTGCCGATCCAGGCCAATGGCTTCGACCTGATGGAAGCGTTGGCCCGTGCCCGCCGCATCGCCAGCCGCATCGGCCTGGTCACCCACGCCAGCGACGTACCGGCGTTCAGCAACTTCCAGCAGAGTTTCGGCCTGGATATCGAGCACCGCCGCTTCGTCACCCGCGAGGATGCGCGCGACTGCATCGCCGACCTGCGCGCCAACGGCATCGAGGTCATCGTCGGCACCGGCATGGCCATCGACCATGCCGAGCAGGCCGGCCTGCCGGGGGTACTGCTCTATTCGGCCGACTCGGTGCGGCAGGCGTTTGAACATGCGCTGGAGCTGACCCAGGCGCTGGCCCGCTCCAGCGGCAACCGAGCCGCCCCGCGCCGGCGCCCGGCAGCGCGTGCCGACACGCATGAACTGCTCGGCGACAGCCAAGCGATGGCCCAGGTGCGCGCACAGATCGCGCTCTACGCACCGCACGACAGCACGGTGCTGGTCACCGGCGAAACCGGCACCGGCAAGGAACTGGTAGCGCGTCAACTGCACGCCGCCAGCGGCCGTCGCGGGCGCTTCGTGGCGCTGAATTGCGGCGCCATCAGCGAATCACTGCTGGAAGCCGAACTGTTTGGCTACAGCGATGGTGCCTTCACTGGTGCACGGCGCGGTGGTCGCGTGGGCCTGGTCGAGGCCGCCGATGGCGGTACGTTGTTCCTGGATGAGATCGGCGAACTGCCGCTGCCGTTGCAGACCCGCCTGCTGCGCGTGCTGGAAGAACGCGAGGTGCTGCGTGTCGGCGCTACCGAACCGACCGCAGTCGACCTGCGCGTGGTGGCCGCCACCCTGCAGTCGCTGGAGCAGCGCGCGGCGACCGGCAGCTTCCGTCGCGACCTGTATTACCGGCTGGCCGCGCTACGCATCGCCCTGCCCCCGCTGCGTGCGCGGCGCAGTGACATCCCGCTGCTGGCACAGCACTTCTTCCGCCAGCTGCGTGGCATCGACGCGCCATTGGATGAGGATGCACTGGCGTTGCTGAGCGCGGCCGAGTGGCCGGGAAACGTGCGCGAACTGCGCAATCTGGTGGATCGACTACGCATCCACTGGCAGCCGGCTGAAGGGCCTATTGATGCTTCGCGACTGCTGCAGCTTGCGCCCGAGCTGGCAAGCGAAGGCGCGGCGGCACTGCCGCTGGAAAGCAACGGCAAACGCCCGCCGCGTGCGCAGCTGGAAGCATTGCTGCAGGAACATCGCAATGACCGCGAGGGCATGGCACAGGCGCTGGGCGTATCACGCACCACGCTATGGCGCTGGCTGCGCGCGGAGGGTCTGTAGAGCCGAGCCCATGCTCGGCTGCTTCTGCAGGGACAACAGCCGAGCATGGGCTCGGCTCTACAGCAGCCCCGGCACCGCCCTGACTTACGGATACAGCAGTCGCTTGCTCCAGCGCCCTTCAGCACCGGCTTCATAGCACCAGCGCTCGTGCAGGCGGAACTGCGCGCCGTACCAGAACTCGATGCGGTCAGGCACCACGCGCAGGCCGCTCCAGCCGTCCGGGCGCGGCACGTCCTGGCCCTCGAAGCGGGCTTCGACCTCGGCCACGCGCGCGTCGAATTCCTCGCGCGTGGCCAGCGTCTTCGACTGCTGCGAAGCCCAGGCGCCGATCTGGCTCATCCGCGGGCGGCTGGCGAAATAGGCGTCGGCCTCGGCATCGGCCACCTGCTCGACGCGACCCTCGATGCGCACCTGGATGCCGGCCTCGCGCAGGCTGCGCCACAGGAACAGCAGTGCAGCCTGCGGATTGGCCTGCAGCTCCCGGCCCTTGTGGCTGTCCAGGTGGGTGTAGAACACGAAGCCACGCTCATCGAACGCCTTCAGCAGCACGGTGCGCGCCGACGGACGGCCGTGCGTATCGGCGGTGGCCACGGTCATGGCGTTCGGCTCGACCTCGCGGCTCTGCCTGGCCTCTTCGAACAGGCTGGCAAACGTGGACAGGGCTTCGGCGTACAGGTCGCTCATGATTGCGTTCTTCTCACACGGATTGGGCTATTGTGGCTGCATGGCCGCTGCTGCGTATATGCCCCAGGTGAAAGGATTCCCCGAAACATTGGCCGAACAGGTGCTGGACGACGCACTGGGCAGTGGCGCAGCGGTTCCAGTATTGGCGATCAGCGGCCTGCAGGGGAGCGGCAAATCGACGCTGGCCGCGCAGGTCGTGGCCCGCGCCCAGGCACGCGGCCTGAACGCCGCCACGCTGTCCATTGATGATGTCTACCTGACCCGCGCACAGCGGCAGCGGCTGGCCCGCCAGGTGCATCCACTGCTGATCACCCGGGGCCCGCCGGGAACCCATGACCTGCCGCTGGCCCACGCAGTGCTGGATGCGGTGGCCGCGCGCCAGCCCTTCGCGATGCCGCGTTTCGACAAGCTGGCCGACGAACGCCTGCCCGAAGCGCAATGGCCGCGCCTGCACCAACCGCTGGACCTGCTGGTGTTCGAAGGCTGGTTTCTGGGCACGCCCGCGCAGGATGACAACGCGCTGGACAGCCCGTTGAACGCGCTGGAGCGCGAGGCCGACGCCGATGGCCGCTGGCGGCGCTGGTGCAACCAGGCGCTGGCCCGCGACTACCCGGCGCTGTGGCAGCGCTGCGACCGGCTATGGTTCCTTCATCCGCCGGATTTTTCGGTGGTACCGCGCTGGCGCTGGCAGCAGGAGCAGAACCTGCAAGCCGCGCAGCCGGGCCGGCACGGCATGAGCCGGCCACAGCTGGAGCGCTTCGTGCAGTACTACGAGCGGGTCAGTCGGCAGGCACTGCACACCCTGCCCGCCCTCGCCGACCACGTGGTGGTACTGGACGGCCAGCGCCAAGTGCAGGACGTGCGCTGAGCACGCCTATTCCACCAGGAAGGTCACCCGCAGGTTGACCCGCCATTCGGTGATCTCGCCGCTGCCATTGGTGACCACCTTGGTCTCGTTCACCCAGGCGCCCTGGATGCCCTTGACCGTCTCGGAGACCTTCTTCAGCCCACTGCGCACGGCGTCCTCCACGCTCTTCGGCGAGGAGGCGGTGATTTCGATGACCTTGGCGACCGTCATGGCCTGTACTCCGGCTGGCGCGGGAGACCCCGCTGGAACGCCTACCCTGACGTGAAGAACGTAAAGGCCAGGGCACGGAGGTGTTAGCATCAGAGGGCATGAATCCTGCTCCGAACCTGATCCTGATCGGCCCGATGGGCGCCGGCAAAACCTGCATCGGCCGCCGCTTGGCCGAGCGCTTCACGCTGGACTTCGTCGATGTCGACCAGGCCATCGTCGATGCCGCCGGTGCCAGCATCCCGACCATCTTCGAGCACGCCGGCGAAGCCGGTTTCCGCAACCATGAACGCGAGGCCCTGGCCCGTGTGCTGGAAGGCCGCGGCCAGCTGGTCTCCACCGGCGGCGGCGCGGTGCTGGACCCCGACAACCGTGCACTGATCGCCCGCCGCGGCTTCGTGGTCTACCTGCGGGTCAGCGTGACCGCGCAGCTGGAACGCCTGGCCCGCGACAAGGGCCGGCCGCTGCTGCAACGCCCGGACCGCGAGCAGGTGCTGCACGACCTGGCCGCACACCGCGACCCGCTATACCGCGAACTGGCCGACCTCACCCTCGATACCGACCCGTACACCGCTGCCGATGCGACTGCCCAGCTGGTGGTCAAGCTGGCCACGCAATGGCAGCGCCAGGACCTGACTGCATGACTTCCCCCGCCCTGCTGCAGGTCGCCGTTGGCGGCGACCGCCCCTACACCATCACCATCGGCGCCGGTGTCCAGGCCGATGGCGCTGCACTGGCCGCGCACGTTCGCGGCCGCCACGTGCTGCTGCTCAGCGACAGCGAAGTCGCCCCGCGCTATCTGGCACCGGTGAAGCAGACCCTGCTGGCCGCGCGCCCCGACCTGATCATCGGCGAGCACGTGCTGGCCGCCGGTGAGGCCTCCAAGACGCTGGCCGAATTCGGCCGCGCGATCGAAGCGCTTGCGGCGCTCGGCGCCACGCGCGACGCCTGTGTCTTCGCCCTCGGCGGCGGCGTGGTCGGTGACCTTGCCGGATTTGCCGCCGCCTGCTGGATGCGCGGCGTGGACTGCGTGCAGCTGCCGACCACCCTGCTGGCGATGGTCGATTCGTCGGTGGGCGGCAAGACCGCCGTCGACATCCCGGCCGGCAAGAACCTGGTCGGCGCCTTCCATCCGCCGCGTGCGGTCATCGCAGATACCCGCGTGCTGGCCACCCTGCCGCCGCGCGAACTGCGTGCAGGCCTGGCCGAAGTGGTGAAGTACGGTGCGCTGGGCGACGCGGTGTTCTTCGAATGGCTGCAGCAGCATGTCGATGCGCTGGTCGCCGGTGAAGACCACGTGCTTTCCGAAGCCATCGCGCGCAGCTGCCGGCACAAGGCCGCCATCGTCGAGCGCGATCCGTTCGAGAAGGGCGAACGTGCCCTGCTCAACCTCGGGCATACCTTCGGCCATGCCATCGAAACCGAGCAGGGCTACTCGGCTCCAGGCCGCGATGCGCTGAACCATGGCGAGGCGGTGGCGGTGGGCATGGTGCTGGCGGCGAAGCTGTCCACCGACCTCGGCCTGGCCGACGATGCCGACCGCGCTCGCCTGCAGGCACTGTTGGAACGCCTCGGCCTGCCGGTGGCGATCCCGGCCGGGCTGGACCCGCAGGCCCTGCTCGGCCGCATGCGCCTGGACAAGAAGAACGTGGCCGGCCGCCTGCGCCTGGTGCTGTGGCGCGGCATGGGCCGCGCCGAAGTGGTGCCGGACGTCGATGAGGCGGCGGTACTGAAGGTGCTGTCAGCCAGGTAGAGCCGGCCGCTGGCCGGCTCCTCCACGCATGAAGTTGCCGGCCAGCGGCCGGCACTACCACGTTGCGGCAGGGGTCACCCCTGCCCCGCTACAATCGGCGCCATGCACGTCTACCTGCAACATCCCGACGCCGGTGCGCAGGCACCGCGTTTCCTGCGCCTGAGCCTGCAGCCGGACCTGTTCGGCGGCTGGGAGCTGCTGCGCGAGAGCGGCCGCGTCGGCAGCCGCTCGCAGCTGCGGCGCGAGCTGTTCCTGCAGGCCGACGACGCCCGCCACGCCTTCGAGAAGGCCCGCGATGCCGAACTGCATCGCGGCTTCCAGATCCTTTCGCACGGCGACTGACGCCGCTGCTCCTCCCGTCCAAGGAATGCCCATCGTGACCAGCCCTCTCCGCAACGATCGCCTGCTGCGCGCCCTGCGCCGCGAACCGGTGGACTGCACCCCCGTCTGGCTGATGCGCCAGGCCGGCCGCTACCTGCCGGAATACCGCGCGACCCGGGCCAAGGCCGGTAGCTTCCTGGCCATGGCCAAGACCCCGGAGATCGCCTGCGAAGTCACCCTGCAGCCGCTGCGCCGGTTCCCCCTGGACGCAGCCATCCTGTTCTCGGACATCCTCACCATTCCCGATGCGATGGGCCTGGAGCTGTACTTCGTCGAAGGCGAAGGCCCGAAGTTCCGCCATCCGGTGCGTGATGAAGCGGCCATCGCCAAGCTGGCGGTGCCGGACATGGAGCAGGACCTGGGCTACGTGATGGATGCGGTACGCCTGATCCGCCGCGAGCTGGACGGCCAGGTGCCGCTGATCGGCTTCTCCGGCAGCCCCTGGACGCTGGCCTGCTACATGGTGGAAGGCGGCGGCAGCAAGGATTTCGCACGCATCAAGGCGATGGCGCTGAACCATCCGCAGGCGCTGCACCGCCTGCTGGAGGTCACCACCGAAGCGGTGATCGCCTACCTCGGTGCGCAACGCGCGGCCGGTGCGCAGGCGCTGCAGGTGTTCGACACCTGGGGTGGCGTGCTGTCCCCGGCGATGTACCGCGAGTTCTCGCTGCGTTACCTGCAGCGGATTGCACAGGGCCTGGATCGCGGCGAAGGCAGCGAGCGCACGCCGCTGATCCTGTTCGGCAAGGGCACCGGCCTGCACCTGGAAGCACTGTCGCAGACCGGCGCCGATGCACTTGGCCTGGACTGGACGCTGGACCTGGACGAAGCAATGCGCCGCACCGGTGGTCGCGTCGCGCTGCAGGGCAACCTCGACCCGACCACGCTGTACGCCTCGCCGGATGCGATCGCCACGGCCGCAGCGCGCGTGCTCGACACCTATGCCGCCGGCAACGGCGGCTCGCGCGAAGGCCATGTGTTCAACCTCGGCCACGGCATGTCGCCGGACATGGACCCGGCGCATGTGCAGGTCCTGGTCGACGCGGTGCACGCGCACAGCCAACGCTGAGCATTCCGCATGCCATCACGGCGCGATGTTGATCGCGCCGTGACCCGCAGTGCGCGATCATGGCGGCCCCCACGCTGCACCGGCCACACCCCATGTCCACATCGCCATCGACCTACAACCGCCAGCGTCCCCTGCTGTGGCTGGTGTCCCTGGCGATCTTCATGCAGATGCTGGACTCGACCATCGTCAACACGGCGCTGCCAGCGATGGCGGCCAGCCTGGGCGAGAGCCCGCTGCAGATGCAGTCGGTGGTGTTCAGCTATGCGCTGGCGGTCGCCACCTTCATTCCCGCCTCGGGCTGGATCGCCGACCGCTATGGCACCCGGCGCACCTTCCTGGTGGCGATCATCCTGTTCACCCTCGGCTCGCTGGCCTGCGCGTTGGCCCAGCACCTGCACCAGCTGGTCGGCGCGCGCGTGCTGCAGGGCATCGGCGGTGCGATGCTGCTGCCGGTCGGTCGGCTGGCGGTGATGCGCTCGGTGCCGCGCGAGGATTTCCTGCGCGCGATGAGCTTCATCGCCATCCCCGCGCTGGTCGGCCCGCTGATCGGCCCGACGCTGGGCGGCTGGCTGGTCGAGATCGCCTCATGGCACTGGGTGTTCCTGATCAACCTGCCGATCGGCGTGATCGGTTTCATCGCCGCGATGAAGATCATGCCCGACCATTACGCCAGCCATCGCACCCGTTTCGACCTGCGCGGCTACATCATGCTGGCCTTTGCGATGGTGGTGCTGTCGCTGGCCTTGGACGGCATCTCCGGACTCGGCACCCCACACGCGCTGGTGATGCTGATGACGGTCGCGGGCCTGGCTGCGCTGGTGGGCTACTGGCTGCATGCCGCCAATTCCACCGCACCCTTGTTCTCGCTGGCCCTGTTCCGCGTACCCAGCTACCGCATCGGCATCCTCGGCAACCTGTTCTCACGCATCGGCAGCAGTGCCATGCCGATGCTGATCCCGCTGCTGCTGCAGGTCGGCCTCGGCCTCGGCCCGATGAACGCCGGCCTGATGATGGTGCCCGTAGCGGCGGCTGGCATGGTGTCGAAGAAACTGGCAGTGAAGCTGGTCGAACGTTACGGCTACCGCCGCGTGCTGATGACCAACACCGTGCTGGTGGGGCTGGCAATGGCCAGCTTCATCCTGATGACACCTGGCCAGCACCTGGCCTGGCGCCTGGTGCAGCTTGCGTTCTTCGGCGCGGTCAATTCACTGCAGTTCACCGTGATGAACACCGTGACGCTGCGCGACCTTGACCGCGAATTCGCCAGTTCCGGCAACAGCCTGCTGTCGATGGTGATGATGCTGGCCGCCGGTTTCGGCGCTGCGGCGGCCGGCAGCCTGCTGGCCGCGTTCGGCAATCACCTGGACAGCAACAGCGCGACCGCCGCGCTGCATGCCACATTCCTGTGCGTGGGCGCGATCACCCTGACCTCGACGATGATCTTCTGGCAGCTGCCTGACACCAAGCCCGAACCGCGGCAGGTCGAGCACGTCGCGGAGTGAGGATGGTTCGGCAGGGCCTGCGGCCCTGCACCCGCGGTAGTGCCGGCCGCTGGCCGGCAACAGCAACAGCCAAAGCGGCATTCCGTGGGTTGGCGGGGCGGTGTCGCAGTGCGGGGACGCCGCAAGTACGTCCCTGTAGGCTTGTCAGCCGCATCCATGCGGCTGACACCCCGCACTGCGACACCGCCCCACCTCTGACGGATTCCGGCGGCTCTTGGTAGGTGTCGACCTTGGTCGACACATCTGTCAGATATCGAAATCGATCTGGGGTCAGATCCGTTTTCCTACGGGAAACGGATCTGACCCCACGCCATTTCAACAGCTCGCAGAATTCTGTCGAAGGCGGGGTGGGTCCACAGGCCCTGCAGAACCTACCTACCCGTGGCCCTGGCGATCGCTTCCACCAACAGCTCACCAGTCACCGGCTTGCGCAGGAAGCCGCCAATGCCGGCTGCTTCCACCTGCTGCTGCAGGTCCGGATCGGTCCGCGCCGTCACTGCCAGCAGCGGCAGCATGTAGCCCTGGTTGCGCAGGTGCTGGGCCAGCTCGAAACCACTCAGGCCCGGCAGGTCCAGATCCAGCAGGCCGACGTCGAAATCGCCGGCACTGATCTCGCGCAGCGCCGCCAGCGCATGGCCGGCATGCACCACCTCGTGGCCGCGTGCGCTCAACAGGCCACGCACCACGTCGGCCACGGTGGCATCGTCCTCGACCAGCAGCACCCGCAGCGGCGGCATGTTCGCCGCTTCGTCGCGATGCCCCTCGGCCGATGCCTCGGCATCGCTGTTCACCACCAGCGGCAACGGCAAGGTCACGCCGAAACAGGTGCCCCGACCCAGCTGGCTCTCCACCTGGATCCGCCCCTGCATCGCATGCGCCAGCTCGCGGCAGATCGCCAGACCGAGGCCACTGCCACCGTACTGCGCGGCGGTTCGTGCACCATCGGCCTGCTCGAAGCGGCGGAACAGGCGCTGCTGTTGTTCCTGGCTGATGCCCGGGCCGGTATCGCGCACCTCGAAGTGCAGCGCACGCAGCTCGCCATCGCAACGTGCATGCAGGGTGATAGTGCCGCGGCTGGTGAATTTCACTGCGTTCGACAGCAGGTTGAGCAGGATCTGCCGCACGCGCATGGCATCACCGGTCGCCTGCAGGCCCGCAGGCAGCTGGTTGTCGAGGACGAAGCGCAGGCCCTTCTGTGCAGCCAGCGGGCCCATCAGCGCCGCCAGATCCTGCAACAGGCCATTCAACGCAAACGACCGCGACTGCAGTTCCAGGCGCCCGGACTCGATCCGCGCCAGGTCCAGCGCATCGTTGACCAGGTGCAGCAGGTGCTCGCCAGCATGCCGGATCGACTGCGTGTAGCCACGCTGCTGCGGGTCCAGTGGCGAGGCAAGCAGCAGCTCGCTCATGCCCAGCACGCCGGTCATCGGCGTGCGGATCTCATGGCCAAGGTTGGCCAGGAAGCGGGTCTTGGCCGCCGACGCCTGCTCGGCCAGTTCCTGCTTGTGCAGCGCCAGCTGGTAGGCGTGCCGCCGCTGCAGGCGGCGTCGGTACAGCCAGGCAAACCAGCTGGTCAGCAGCAACCCGACCGACGCCAGCACCAGCAGGCCGGACAGGCTGCGCCACCACGGCGGCTGCACGCGGAATTCCAGGCTCTGCACCCGCGACCACACATGGTCGGCCGACCGGGCCTGTACTTCCAGCCGGTAGCTGCCCGGCGCCAGGCGCGAGAACAGGCGCTCGCCGGCCGGGCCGACTTCGACCCAATCGGGGTCGTAGCCGGCCAGGCGGTAGCGGTACGTATTGGACGCCGAGTCGGCGAAGGACAGCAATCGCGCGACGATGCGCAGGTCGCGGTCGCCATCGGCGATCTGCAACGGCGCATCGTGGGTCATGTCCAGCACCTGCTCATTGCGGCGCACTTCCACCCGCTCGATCACCAGCGGGGCGCGACGGACCGAAGGCCGTACCTGCTCCGGGTCGAACACCACCGCGCCCGCTGCCGTTCCGGCCACCAGATGGCCATCGGCCGCTGCGATCAAGGTGTGCTCGCGGAATTCCTGGCTTGGCAGGCCGTCGTGCACGCCGTACAGGCGCACGCTCTGCCCATCGGCACTGACACGTACCAGGCCGCGTGCGCTGGTCGCCCAGGCCACGCCCTGCGCATCCACCACCAGGCCGGAGGCGGAGATCGCCGGATAGCCCTGTTCGGCACCGACCACCGCCTGCCGTTCCAGGCGTCCCTGGCTCCAGCGGTAACGGGACAGGCGACCATCCTCGGACAACCAGACCTGGCCGTCACGGCCCACATGCAACGCATGGATCGCCGTTGCCGGCGCACCCGGCACCGGCTGGAAGCGCTCGCTTTCCGGCAGCCACTGCAACAGGCCACGGCTGCTGGCCAGCCAGATGTGGTCCTGCGGACCGCATTCCACATCGAGGTTGAGCTGGCCCTGCTGCAGGCCGCGCTGGCCATTGTCCAGCTGGCGCCGCACGTGGCCGTCGAGATCGCGCTGCTGCACGCCTGCGGGCAGCATCAACCAGAGGCTGTCGCCGTCGCAGGTCATCATCGCTTCGACCACCCCTTCCATCGCCGCATCTGCACCGGCATCACGGCCCCAACGACGCAGTTCGCGCCGTTGCGGGTCGTAGCGCACCAGCGCATCGGTCGATCCAATCCAGACCTGGCCACGCCGGTCCTCACGCACCGAGGTCAACCAGTGCATGCCGTTGACCCAGGTGCGATGCTGCTCGATCCTGCCGGTCTTCGGATCGAAGCGGTCCAGCGCGCCATGGCTGCCCACCGTCCAGACGCCGCCGTTGCTGGAGGGGCTGGTACCCAGCACGAGCGCATTGCGCAGCGAGCTGGGGTCGTCCTCCAGGCGCGACAGCACCGAGAACTGCCACCAGCGTGGCAGCAGGTGCCACAGCCCGGCATTGGTGCTGGCCAACCAGATGCCACCTTCGCGGTCCTCGTAGGCACCGGTCCAGTTCGGCCGTACCGGACCGCGCGCGATCGCGCTGTACAGCGGCACGGTCTGGTACTGGCCATCGACCGCACGCCCCAGCCCGGTGCGTGTATCCAGCCAGTGCCCGCCCTGCTCGTCGCGCAGCATCATGCCCAGCACCTGCTCGCCCGGCGGCAGCTTCCACGGGGGGGCTTCGAAGCGGCCATCCGGGCGGCGCACGGTGGCGCCGGCCATCGTGCTGATCCACAGGCTGCCATCCGGTTCGGCGGTCAGTCCGTTGATCAGAAGGCTGGGGATGATGTCCGTACCGACACGCTCGAAGTCGGTCCCGGTCCAGCGCGCCACGCCATGCTTGGTGCCGATCCACAGGCTGCCATCGGCCAGCGTGGCCAGGTAGGGCACCGACGACGAAGGCAGGCTGCGCGGATTGTTCGGCTCGGGCAGGAAGCGCTGCAGGCGATCCTGGCTGTCCAGGCGGTACAGGCCGCCTTCGTGGGTACCGAACCAGATCGAGCCATCAGGCGTGCTGGCCAGGCTCCAGACCGTGTTGGTACCCATCAACGGCTGGCTGCTGCGGTCGTAGAAGTGCAACTGGCGGCGGTCGGCCGACATGCGCACCAGGCCGGCGTTCTCGGTGCCTATCCACAACTGGTTGCGGGCATCGACCAGCACCGTCCAGATGCGGTTGTCACGCAGTCCATCCTCGGAACGCCACACGCGGTAGGTGCGGCCGTCATAGCGGGCCAGGCCATCGTTGGTGGCGATCCACAGGTAACCGTAGCGATCCTCGGCCATGCGGTTGACGGTATTGGACGGCAGGCCATCGAACACCGTCACCTGCCGCGGGCTCGGAGGCACCGGCTGTGCCGCAGCGGGCAACGCGCAGCACAGGAGGACCAGCAGCAGCATCGCCGCCCGCAGATACACCACCGATTGCCTCCTCACGCTGGTCCTGATGATTCCCGCGCTGCGGGCGTCGGCATGGTAAACCGAAAGTCGCGCCGTTCACGCCCGGCGTCGGCGTCGTCACGCAGTCGCCTGTCGTTTCGCACGCGCCTGGGCGATGGCCGTCACCAGCAGGTCGCCGGTCACCGGCTTGCGCAGGAAGCCATCGAAGCCTGCGGCCAGCACCTGGGTTTCGGCATAGGCATCGGAACGGGCGGTCACCGCCACCAGCGGCAGTTCATAGCCCATGGTGCGCAGCTGGCGGGCGATGGCCGTACCGTCCAGCGCGGGCAGATCGAGATCGAGCAGGCCGACGTCGAAACCATCGGTGGCGATCTCCGACAGCGCGCCCAGGCCATGCAGCACGTGGACCACCTCATGCCCGCGCACGCGCAGCAGGCCGGCGATGACCTCGGCCACCGTGGCATCGTCCTCGACCAGCAGGATGCGCAGCGGCGGCAGTTCCGGCAGGGCCGCCACGTCGCCCGCTTCGCTGGCGGCCTGGCGCGTCCAGGGCAGGGGCAGGCGCACGCGGAACCGCGCGCCCTTGCCAGGCTGGCTGTCCACTTCGATGCGCCCCCCCATCGCCACCGCCAGTTCCTGGCAGATCGCCAGCCCCAGACCACTGCCGCCGTAGCGCGACGCGGTACGCGGGCCGTCGGCCTGTTCGAAACGATGGAACAGGCGCTGCTGCTGCTCGGCATTGATGCCCGGGCCGCTGTCATGCACTTCGAAACACAGGCCGCCCTTTTCTTCCAGGCGTACGGCCAGGCCGACGTGGCCGCGCTCGGTGAATTTGATCGCGTTGCCGAGCAGATTCAGCAGGATCTGGCGCACGCGCATCTCGTCGCCACTGACACTGATCGGCCCGGGCGGGTCTTCGCCGCGCTGGAACACCAGCTGGCGTTGCTGCGCGATCGGCTGCATCAGGCCCTGCACCTGGTCCAGCAGCTCCCCCAGATCGAACGGGCGCAGGTCCAGCTCCAGCCGCCCGGCTTCGATCCGGGCCAGGTCCAGGGCATCGTTGACCAGCCGCAGCAGATGGCTGCCGGCCTGCTGGATGGACCCGGCGTAGCCGCGCTGCACCGGATCCAGCGGAGTCGCCAGCAGCAGTTCGCTCATGCCCAGCACGCCAGTCATTGGCGTGCGGACTTCGTGGCCCAGCGTAGCCAGGAAACGGCTCTTGGCCTGCGAGGCCTGCTCGGCCAACTGCTGCTTGTGCACCGTCAGCTGCCATTGCTGGCGGCGGCGCAGCCGCGCGCGGATCGACCAGACCAGAACCACCAGCAGCAACGACCCCAGCAGGATGTAGCCGAATATCGCCATGCCGCTGCGCCACCACGGCGGCAGCACCTTCACCTGCAACTGCTGCGAAGGTGTCCACGCGCCCCGGGCAGTCGCGGCCTGCACCTCGATGACATAGCGGCCGGTCGGCAGCCGCGACAGGGTGCGCTGGCCATCGCCCCCCTGCTCCACCCAGTCCTGGTCGTAACCCTGCACGCGGAAGCGATACCGGTTGCCCTGCGGGCTGGCATAGGAAAGCAGCCGCGCATCGATCTGCAGATCGCGGTCGTCCGGTCCCAGCAGCAGGGTGCCGGTGAGCGGCAGCGGTTGCCAGCCGCGTGCGTCGTCGCGCCGCACCCGCACTTCGGCGATCACCAGCGATGAAGGCGGCAGCACGGTGTCGTCGGCATTCACATCAAAGGCGACCAGGCCGGTCTGGGTAACCGCCAACACGCGGCCATCGGCGTTCACCGCAGGTGGCCGACCGGTGAACTCGGCATCGGACAGGCCATCGCGTTCGTTGAACTGTTGCAGGCGCCGCGTCTTCGGGTCCCACCGCAGCAGGCCGCGCGGCGTCGTGGCCCACAGCTGGCCATTGTCGGCCAGCGCCAGCCCCCCCATGGTCACCGGCGGCACGCCCGCACTGCCGTCGATGCGCTGGATCAGGCGCAGGCTCATGCCATCCCACTGGTAGCGCTCGAAGGCGCCTTGGCGCGCCAGCCACAACTGCTGCGGATCGATCCATGCCAGATCGTAGATCGGGCCGCGCGAAACGCCGGGCACTGCCTCGAAGCGTCCGGCCTGCTCACGCCAGATGCCCATGTCGCCCATCACCCAGGGCCGGCCGTGGGCGTCGAAGCGGATCTGCTCGATCGGCGCATCGGCCGTCCCGCGGAAATGTTCCAGCGGATGACTGTGCAGCAGCCGGCCCTCTGCATCGCGCTGCTGCAGGTCCAGGCCCATCACCGACACCCACACCGTGCCATCAGGGGCCTGCCGCATCAGGTCGATGCGCTGGCGCAGGTCGGCACTGCCATCGATCCGCAGATCACGCAATGCGCCGGTGGCCGGATCGTAGACGCTGATGCGGCCGCCGCGTCCCAGCCACAGGCGACCATCCGGGCGCGGCAGCACCGACCACACCACGCCGTTGCCGAGCTGCCGGTCGCTGGCCAGCAGGCGCAGGGTGCCCTGCGCATCAAGCTGGTACACCCCTCGCGCCGAGCCGACGTAGTAGTTCTTCCCGTCGCTGGCCGCGCTCAACAGGTACTGGCTGTCCAGCGGCTTGCCGTCGAGCTGGTTCCAGATTGAGAAGCGCCGCCAGTCCGGTGGCAGATAGGCCAGGCCCTGGGTCAGCAACGCCACCCACAGTCCGCCCTCGTGGTCCTGCAGCAGGTCAAGCACACCGCTGTGCGCGGTCAGGAAGCCGCTGCCGCGGTCCCCCTCCAGCCGGCGCAACGCCGCCGCATCCCCTCGCAACAGGCCATCGGAGGTACCCGCCCAGTAGCCCCCCTGGCGATCGGCCAGGACCAGGGCCGACCGCAGCTGGGCACTGTCGGCCCATCGCGGGCGACTGACCCGGTCCTGCCCATCGATGCGGTAGAGGCCATCGTTCTGGCTGCCTACCCAGATCGAACCGTCTGCATCACGGCTCAACCGGAGCACGCTCAGCCTCCCCAGTTCCCGCGCGGCCACCGGCTCGAAGCCGCTGCCGTTCCAACGCGCCACACCGGCTTCGGTGCCGACCCACAGGCGGCCCCGCGCGTCGACCAGGCTGGTGAAGATGCTGTTGCTGGGCAGGCCACCCGGGCGCGCGGGATCATGGGTGTAGAGGCGCACGCTGCCGTCTTCGCCGAAACGGCAGACGCCATGGTTGTTGGTCCCGATCCACAAGGCGTCGTCGACATAGGCCAGTGCCCAGAACTGCCCCTGGCAGGTGGAATTGACCGTATCGAAGGTCTGGAAGCGCTCGCGGTCGGCATCCAGGCGTGCCACGCCCTTGCCATTGATGCCCACCCAGACCCGGTCCAGCGGGTCGATCAGCAGGGTCTCGATCTCGTTGCCAGGCAACGAGCCCGGCTGTTCCGGGTCGTGCTCCCAGACCCGCAGGCTGTTGCCGTCATAGCGGGCGAGTCCACCATCGGTGGCGGCCCAGACGTGGCCCTGGCGATCCTCGGCCAGCGCCACCACCATGCGAGACGGCAAGCCTTCGGCGGCACCGAAGCGGCGCAGGCGTGGTGTTTCTGCCATGTCCAGGGTCGCAGCCGCCGTGGCCATCGCCACCAGCAGCAGTCCCATACCTGCGATGCCACGGCACCACAGGCGCCAGCCGCTCGTCATCCTGAACCCCCTGTCCTGCGCCGATTGTCACACAGGGCCGGGGTCATGGCTGCAACAGCCTGTTTCCAGCGGCGGCACCACCACGAACTGTTGCACCCATGCACGCAACGTTGGCAGGGGGCTGTGCGTATGATCGCAGCGTCCCCTTCCGGAGCCCGCCATCGATGCGTCCCTGCCTGGCCCTGCTGCCGATGCTGCTCGCCACCGCCCCTGCCTGGGCGGCCGCTGACACCTATCGCCTCGATCCGGTGCACACGCGGGTGCTGTTCTCGATCGACCACGCAGGCTACTCGCAGGCCATGGGCACGGTATCGGGCAGCGAGGGGCGCGTGCGGTTCGATCCCGACAACTGGCGCGACGCCACCGTGGAAGTGGATATTCCGGTGTCGCGGCTGGACCTTGGTGATGCCAAGTGGAACCAGGCCACCTTGGCCCGCAGCCTGCTCGACGGCGAGCGCTTCCCGACCGCGCGGTTCGTCTCCACCAAAGTCGAACCGATCGATGCCAGGCGCGCCCACGTGATCGGCACGCTGACCCTGCGCGGGGTCAGCCAGGAAATCACGCTGGATGTGACCCTCAACGCCATCAAGCGCTATCCGCTTCCCCCGTTCCGACGCACCGCCGGTTTTTCCGGCAGCACCACGCTGAGCCGGCGCGCGTTCGGCATCACCGCCTGGCCGGGCGTCATCGGTGATGCAGTACAGCTGAGGATCGAGGCGGAAGCCACCCTCGACCGCAGCGACGCCCCGGGAACTCCCGCTCCCCTTCCACACTCCGACCCCAAGACGGCCCGCTAGAGGACCCCTCATGACCGCCAAGAACACCCCCGCCGCCTGGGGGAGCGTCAGCCAGATCCTGCACTGGTTGATCGCACTGCTGATCCTCGCCCTGGGCGTGGTCGGCCTGACCATGGACGAACTGCCCAAGACGCCCAAGTACTTCTGGGTCTACACCGCGCACAAGTCGATCGGCATCACCGTGCTGGCGCTGGTGCTGTTCCGCCTGGGCTGGCGCCTGTACGCCGGGGCACCGAAGCCGGTGCCGGGCGTGCCCAGCTGGCAGGAGCGCATTGCCAGCGCCACCCACGTGCTGCTGTATGTGCTGATGTTCGCCATCCCGCTGTCGGGCTGGCTGTACGATTCGGCCAGTGGCCTGCGCCCGTTCCGTTGGTTCGGCCTGGTCGACGTGCCCAAGCTGAGCGGCCCCGACCCGCAGGTCGTCGCGGTGTCCCATGCCCTCCACGAATACGGCTTCTGGCTGTTGATCGCGGTGGTGCTGGCCCATGCCGGCGCTGCCTTCTACCACCACCTGTTCCAGCGCGATGCAACGCTGTCCCGCATGTTGCCGCGTGGCTGGCTCGCCTCCCCTCAGAAGGACTGACCGATGAACCTGAAACTGACCACTCCGGCCGCCGTGGCCGCCGCCCTGGCCGGCATGCTGGCCACCGCTCCGGCACTCGCTGTCGATTACGCGCAGGCTCCCGGCGCCGGTTCGATCCTGGTGTTCGCCACCAAGTACGACGGCGAAGTGTTCACCGGCAGCTTCCCTGGCTTCGCGACCAAGCTCAGCTTCGACCCGGCCAACCCGGCTGCCGGTTCGCTGGATGTGGTGATTCCGCTGGCAGGCGCCAAGAGCGGCAACAGCGATCGTGACTCGACCCTGCAGGGCGCCGACTTCTTCAACGTCGGCAAGTTCGCCACCGCGCGCTACACCGCCAAGGGCTTCCGCGCCATGGGCAATGACCAGTTCGCCGCCGATGGCACCCTGGAGCTTCGTGGTGTCAGCAAGCCGGTCACGCTGACCTTCACCTGGAAGCCGGGCACCCAGCCGGTGCTGACCGGCAAGGCCACGGTCAAGCGCCTGGACTTTGGCGTCGGCGGCGGTGACTGGGCCGACACCAAGACCATCCCGGACGAAACCGCGATCAGCACGATCGTGAAGTTCGACGCGAAATAAACCGCATCTGGTAGTGCCGGCCGCTGGCCGGCATCACCGGGAACAGAGGGGTTGCCGGCCAGCGGCCGGCACTACCGATCGACGGCCAACCACGCCTGAACCGTGGCCGCGTCGAACGGCCAGTCCAGCTCGCGGTCGCCGCGCTCGTCACGCAGCACCGGCACCCGCGTGCCATAGCGCGCTTCCAGCGCCGGCTGGTCGTCCAGGAACACCGATTCGAACTCCGGCGCCCGTGCCCTGGCCAGCTCGGCCAGGGCCATGTCGCACAGGTGGCAATCGTCACGTTGGATAAGGGTCAACACCGGCCGGGCTCCCGTGGCGGAAATGCTGCGCCGCAGCCATGGAAGTGCGGCGTGAACCGCTAGAATAGCGATCTCTTCCGGTACCCGCAGTACGGCAACCATGGCTGTCAGCACGTTCGACGTTTTCAAGATCGGCATTGGCCCGAGTTCCTCGCACACCGTCGGGCCGATGAAGGCCGCCGAGCGATTCATCCATCGCTGGCTGCTCGACCCGGGCCGCCTGCACGAGGTCGCGCGCATCCGCGCCGATGTCTATGGCTCGCTGGCACTGACCGGCCGCGGCCACGGCACCGACAAGGCGATCCTGCTGGGCCTGGAAGGCCAGCGGCCGAACCTGATCGATCCGGACATCATTCCGGCCACGCTGGAGCGCATCCGCAGCAGCAAGCGCATCCAGCTGATGGGCCAGCACGAGATCGCCTTCGACGAGAAGCGCGACCTCGGCATGAACAAGCGCCAGAAGCTGCCCTACCACACCAACGGCATGCGCTTCACTGCCTACAACGCCGACGACGAAGTGATCGCCACCCGCGACTATTATTCGGTCGGCGGCGGCTTCGTGGTCAACCAGGACGACGCGGCCGATGATCGCATCGTGCCCGACGAGACCCCGCTGCCCTACCCGTTCAAGAGCGGCGACGAGCTGCTGGCGCAGACCGCGCGCAGCGGCCTGAGCATTGCCCAGCTGATGTTCGAGAACGAGAAGTGCTGGCGCAGCGAAGACGAGATCCGCGCGCGGCTGCGCGAGATCTGGAGTGCGATGCAGTCGTGCGTGGCGCGCGGCATCCGCGAGGAAGGCGTGCTGCCGGGTGGCCTGAAGGTGGGCCGTCGTGCGCCGGCGTTGTACCGCGAACTGTCGTCGAAGCCGGAAGCGGCGATGCGCGACCCGCTGACCACGCTGGACTGGGTCAACCTGTACGCACTGGCAGTGAACGAGGAGAACGCTGCCGGTGGCCGCGTAGTGACTGCGCCGACCAACGGTGCGGCCGGTGTGCTGCCGGCGGTGCTGCACTACTTCGATCGCTTCTGCCCGGGCGCGAACGAACAGCGCGTGTTCGACTTCCTGCTGACCTCGGCGGCGATCGGCATCCTCTACAAGGAAAACGCCTCGATTTCCGGCGCCGAAGTGGGCTGCCAGGGCGAGGTTGGCGTGGCCTGCTCGATGGCGGCCGGTGGCCTGGTCGCGGCACTGGGCGGCAACCCCAGCCAGATCGAGAACGCCGCGGAAATCGGCATGGAACACAACCTGGGCCTGACCTGCGACCCGATCGGTGGCCTGGTGCAGATTCCCTGCATCGAACGCAACGCGATGGGCGCGGTGAAGGCGATCAATGCCTCGCGCATGGCGATGCGTGGCGACGGCAAGCACAAGGTGTCGCTGGACAAGGTGATCAAGACCATGCGCGATACCGGCCGCGACATGCAGGACAAGTACAAGGAAACCAGCCGCGGTGGCCTGGCGGTGAACGTCATCGAGTGCTGATGACCCTGGGTAGAGTCGACCGCTGGTCGACTATCGCGTGCAGCGCGGGATTTTCGCGGTCTGATCGAAGAGCAGTCGACTGACAGTCGACTCTACCCCGTTGTCCCTGGCCGGTCGGACGACACCGTCACCGCGTTCCGGTTAGGCTCGGGGCTCCCCCACCCCGGATTGCCCCATGCGCGTGATCGCTGCCGCCCTGCTTGCCTGCCTTCCGCTGACCGCCCTGGCCGCCCCCACCTACGGGCCGCGGCTTGAGGGCTTCGACTACGGCTATCCGGTCAAGACCTTCGCACTGGAATCGCAGCGGCAGCCGCTGGAAATGGCCTACCTGGACATCGCGCCGAAGAAGGCGCCCATCGGTGTGGTGGTGCTGCTGCACGGCAAGAACTTCTGCGCCGCCACCTGGAAGGAATCGATCAAGCCACTGGTTGCCGCCGGCTATCGGGTGATCGCTCCGGACCAGGTCGGCTTCTGCAAATCCAGCAAGCCCGAGCGCTATCAGTACACGTTCGCACAGCTGGCAGCCAATACCCATGCCCTGCTGCAGCAGCTGCAACTGGGCGACGTGCCGGTGCACCTGGTCGGGCATTCGATGGGCGGCATGCTGGCCGTGCGCTACGCGCTGATGTACCCGCAGGACCTGCGCAGCCTGTCGCTGGTCAACCCGATCGGACTGGAAGACTGGAAGGCGCTGGGCGTGCCCTGGCGCGGCGTCGACGCGTGGTATGCCGGTGAAATGAACATCAGCTACGACAGCATCCGCCGCTACCAGCTGGATGTGTACTACGACGGCAAATGGAAGCCGGCCTACGAACCCTGGGCGCGGATGCAGTCAGGCATGTACGAAGGGCCCGGCAAGCAGGCCGTCGCATGGAGCCAGGCGCTGGCCTCGGACATGGTGTTCAACCAGCCGGTGGTCTACGAACTGAAGAACCTGCAGGTGCCGACCACGCTGTTCATCGGCCAGAAGGACCGCACCGCGATCGGCCGCGACCTGGCGCCGGCTTCGGTGAAGGCGACGCTGGGCAACTATCCAGCGCTCGGCAAGGCGGCGGCCGCAGCGATTTCCGGCGCGACGCTGGTCGAGTTCGCCGAACTGGGCCATTCGCCGCAGGTGCAGGACCCGAAGCAGTTCAACAGCGCCTTGTTGAAGGCGTTGAAATCCCGCTGATCAGCTAGCGTGCTCGTGTAGAGCCGAGCCCATGCTCGGCTTATCCAGCAGGAGGGGATCTCGCCAGGAGCAGCCGAGCATGGGCTCGGCTCTACAAGAACTGTGCGATCAGCCGACGATGCGCAGCACGTCATCCAGCAACGCGGCGGCGGTGACTTCCGCGCCCGCACCCGGGCCCTGGATCAACAGCGGCTGGCGACGGTAGCGATCACTGTGGATGGCGACGCGATTGTCGGTCCCCGCACCCTGCGCCAACGGGTGATCGGCCGGCAGCTCGCGCAGGCCCACCTGCGCACCCCCACCGTCAACACGGCCGACGAAACGCAACACGCGGCCGTTTTCGCGTGCCCGCTGCCAACGCGCCTGCAGCGGCGCATCCAGCTGCTCCAGCGCAGCCACTGCGACCTCCAGCGGCAACGCGGCCAGCGTTTCAGGTACCAGTGAGTCCACCTGCACCTGCGAAGCATCCAGCGCCAGCCCGCTGCTGCGGGCCAGGATCAGCAGCTTGCGGCGCACGTCCTCGCCGGACAGGTCAAGTCGCGGATCCGGCTCGGTGTAGCCGGCCGCCAGCGCCTCGCGCACCGCCGCCGAGAACGGCGACTTGCCGTCATAGCGATGGAACAGCCACGCCAGCGAACCGGACAGCACGCCCTCGATGGCATGGATGTGATCACCACCGGCCACCAGTGCGCGCAGGCTGCTCAGCAGCGGCAGCCCGGCACCGACGGTGGCGCTGTCACCATAGCGCGCACCACTGTCGGCACAGCTGTCTGCAATGGCCTGCGCGCGTGACAGCTGCGCACCACGGCCCAGCTTGTTGGCTGTCACCACATGCACGCCGCGCGCCAGCCACTGCACGTGACGTGCGGCCACGTCTTCGCTGGCGGTGGCATCGACCACCACATCGCCACGCTCCAGCCCTTCGGTGCTGGCCCACGCCGGCGAACTCTGGCCATCGCGTGGCGCACGTCGCGCCAGTTCCAGCGGCAACGCCAGGTCACGATCGATCTCCAGCGCAGTGCGCGAGTTGGCCAGCCATTGCACGCTCGGCAGTTCCAGCCCGCGAGCCCGCAGCGTCTGGTAGCGCTGCACGAAGGCCGAGCCGACTGTGCCAGTACCGAGCAGCGCCAGGCGTCCCGCGCCCAGCGCCGGAATTTCAGCAGCGAGTGCGCTCATGCATCCACCACCTGTTTGCGGCGTGCGGCCGCATCGATCACGACTTCGGCGCGCTGCAGCGCGGCACCGAGATCGGCCAGCAGGTCGCGCTCGGCCTCGATGCCGACCGACAGACGCAGCAGCCCTTCGCTGATACCGGCCGCTGCGCGTGCTTCGGCGGTCATCGCCGCATGGGTCATGGTCGCCGGATGCGCGATCAGGCTTTCGACGCCGCCCAGCGATTCGGCCAGGGTGAAGCAGCGCAGGCCATCCACGAATGCGCGCACTGCCGCGTGCGGATCTTCACCGGCGCAGTGCGCAAGCTCGAACGACAGCATCGCGCCGAAACCGCTCTGCTGGCGCGCCGCGATGGCATGGCCGGGATGTTCGGCCAGGCCCGGGTAGTACACCCTGCCGACGGCCGGATGCTGGTCCAGCAGGGCAACGATCGAGGCGGTATTTTCCTGGTGCACGCGCAGGCGCGCATCCAGCGTGCGCAGGCCACGCAGGGTCAGGAAGGCATCGAACGGTGAACCCGTCAGGCCCAGCGCGTTGCCCCACCACACCAGCTGCTCGTGCACTGCCGGATCACGCGCGACCACTGCCCCGCCCACCACATCGCTGTGGCCGTTGATGTACTTCGTGGTGGAATGCAGCACCAGGTCCGCACCGAACGACAGCGGTTGCTGCAGCGCTGGTGACAGGAACGTGTTGTCGACCACCACGAGTGCGCCGGCCTTGTGCGCGGCATCGATGACGAAGCGCAGGTCGGTGATGCGCAGCAGCGGGTTGGACGGCGTTTCCACCAGCACCAGCTTCGGCTGGGTGGCCAACGCCTGTGCCAGTGCGCGCGGATCGGTCAGGTCGGCGGTGACCAGTTCAAAGTGGCCCTTCCGGGCCAGCGCATTGAACAGGCGCCAGCTGCCACCGTACGCATCGTGCGGCACCACCAGGGTATCGCCCGGCTTCAGCAGTGCGTTCAGCACCAGGTTGATCGCGCCCATGCCGGTGGCGGTGACCACACCACCGACGCCGCCTTCCAGTTCCGCCAGCGCCTCACCCAGCAGGTCGCGGGTCGGGTTGCCACTGCGCGTGTAGTCGTACTGGCGCTTGTTGCCGAAGCCTTCGAAGCTGAAGTTCGACGACAGCACGATCGGCGGCGTGACCGCGCCATGCGCGGTGTCCCGATCGATGCCCGCACGGACGGCGGCAGTGGTGCGACTACAGGACGGCTCGTTGGCGTGCAGGCTCATGCGGACTCTCCAGAGGTGCGGAAGGCGGTGGCGAGGATCGCGTCGATGCGATCGGTTTCTTTGAGGAAGGCGTCGTGGCCATAGGGCGAACGCAGCACGCGCAGGCTGCCGCGCGGGCCCAGCCCTTCGACCAGGCCGACCAGGTCGGCCAGCGGCACCAGGCGGTCGCCCTCCACGGCCACCACCACGGTCGGCGGCAGGATCGCGGCGGGGTCGACACGGTGCAGGTCGATCGATTCGGACAGGCGCAGGTAGGCGGTCACCGGCGTGCGCGCGACGTACTGCGCGCCGGCGGCGTCGAGGTAGTCTTCGGCGGCCACGCGCACGCGGCCATTGATGACCTCCGGGGCAGCGTCGAAGCGCTCGCCGAATTCTTCCGGGGTGCGGTAGCTGAGCATGGCGAACTGCCGGGCCAGGGCCAGGCCGTGGTCTTCGCCGCACTGCAGCTGGCCCAGCGCAACCGCGCGGCGCTGCAGCGCGCGCCACGCGGCGGCATAGGGATGCGGGCGGTGCGCGCCGCTGGCCAGCACCAGTTGGCGCACGCGGGCGCGGTGACGGATCGCGAACTGCTGGCCGACCAGCGCGCCATACGAATAGCCGACGAAGGCCTTCAGCGTGCGGATGCCGAGATGGTCCAGCAGCAGCGCCAGCGCATCGGCCTGGTCGGCAGTATCGATCGGCACATCCAGTGCACCGTCGGCACCGATGAAATCGAAGGCCAGCACGCGCAGCTGCTGCGGGTCGAGCGCGCGGCCGGTACCCACAAGCGCTTCGGCCCAGCCCTTCTCGCTGAACTGTGCGTTGGACGCCACGTGGCGATGGGCGGAAATGCCACCGGCCAGCACCACCACCGGCGCGTTGGCCGGGCCCACCCACTCATAGCGCAGGCGCACCGGGCTGGGGCCTGCATGGCGCATCGACAGCACCGCGGCGAACTCACCGCGCTCGGCGTGCACGCGGTCTGCGACTGGCACGCTGACGGGGACGAAGGGCTCGGGGCGAATGGCGGTACTGGCAGCGAAGCTCATGGCGGGATCCGGTTGGGGAATCGGCCATCGAGCCTTCGCGGGCCCGCGTTCGAGATGCACGTGGGGTGCATGGTTCGAACCATCTTTCGGTGGACGCCACGGTCCCCGCAGGATTTGGCACCTACGCAGACGCTTGCGCGCCTGCGGGCTGCCCCGGCTTCAAAGGGCCTGTCCCTCTGCCGGTCTCGATGGTGGAGCCACGATGCCAGCCCTTTCCGGCACTGTCAATCCCTTCATGCGGATAAAGCGATAGATATTTCCAGAATCAGTCTGCGAGGGCCGTCCCGGTCGCCCCGTTCAGGATCGGGTACAGTCCCGGCGGTCCTCTCGCTGGAAACGCCGATGCCGCGCCTGCCCCTGTCCTGCCTGCTGTTGCCTCTGCTGGCGAGCGCGACCGCACACGCCGGCGACTGGCGCCAGGGCTGGGGACTGGCTCCCCCTTCCGCGCCTGCCACCCGCGCAGGCAGTGCCGAGGGCGCCGCCCCCATGGCCCGGTTGCGCCTGCAGCCGGTCGGTACGCAATGGCAGGCGCGGATCGACAACGGGTTGGCAGGGCCGCTGCAGATCCAGCTGCGCGCCGCCCCCGGACACCCGGTCGAAGGCCTCCCGGTCGAGTCGCTGATCCAGGGCGACAGCAGCCTGGTGGTCGGCCACCTGCCCGCCCCGATCGATGGCCGCATGCTGGATCTGCGCCTGCAGTCGGTGCCGGGCAACCCTGCCGCACAGGCCGAAGATGTCGGCTATCGCCTGCCGTTCGATGCGGCCCGCCTGCGTGTGGACCAGGCGCCGCAGGGGCGATTCAGCCATGACGACGAGGAGAACCGCGACGCGGTCGACTTCGCACTGCCGGAGGGCACCCTGGTGCTGGCCGCGCGCGAGGGCACGGTGATGCAGATCCAGGATGGCTTCCGTGGCAACGGCCAGGACCGCGAGCGCGATGGTGCCCGTGCCAATTTCGTCCGCGTGCTGCACAGCGACGGCAGCATGGCCCTGTACGGCCACCTCCAGGCCGGCGGCATGCGCGTGCGCCGCGGCCAGGCGGTGGGAGCCGGGCAACCGATCGGCCTGTCCGGCAACAGCGGCTACAGCACTGCGCCGCACCTGCACTTCGTGGTGCAGGTCAACCGCGGCATGGGCCTGCGCTCGGTGCCGGTGCGCATCTTCGCCGGGCAGGGCCAGCTGCAGTTCGCCCGCCACGGCGAGGCCGACGGCGGTATCGGGCGCTGACCGGCCCCGGCCGGTATAATCGGGCGCTTATCTCTTTGAAAAGCGCCCCGGGCGGGCGCCACTGCCATGTCCGAAGTCGCCACCGAAGCGTCGCGTCGCCGCACCTTCGCCATCATTTCCCACCCTGACGCCGGCAAGACCACGCTGACCGAAAAGCTGCTGCTGTTCGGAGGCGCGATCCAGATGGCCGGTTCGGTCAAGGGCCGCAAGGCCGCCCGCCACGCCACCTCCGACTGGATGGCGCTGGAAAAGGAACGCGGCATCTCCGTCACCTCCTCGGTGATGCAGTTCCCGTACGAAGGCAAGATCGTCAACCTGCTCGACACCCCTGGCCACGCCGACTTCGGCGAGGACACCTACCGCGTGCTGACCGCAGTGGACTCGGCGCTGATGGTGATCGACGTAGCCAAGGGCGTGGAAGAGCGCACCATCAAGCTGATGGAGGTGTGCCGCCTGCGCGACACCCCGATCATGACCTTCATCAACAAGCTCGACCGCGAGGGCAAGGACCCGATCGAGCTGTTGGATGAAGTGGAGACCGTGCTCGGCATCCAGTGCGCGCCGGTCACCTGGCCGATCGGCATGGGCCAGCGCCTGAAGGGCGTGGTTCACCTGCTGACCGGCGAAGTGCACCTGTACGAACCGGGTCGCAACTTCACCCGCCAGGACTCGACCATCTTCCCGTCCATCGATGCGCCCGGCCTGGCCGAGAAGATCGGTGCACAGATGCTGGCCGACCTGCGCGACGAACTGGAACTGGTGCAGGGCGCCAGCCATCCGTTCGATCTGGACGCTTACCGCGCCGGCAAGCAGACCCCGGTGTTCTTCGGCTCGGGCGTGAACAACTTCGGCGTGCAGCCGCTGCTGGACTTTTTCGTCGAGCATGCGCCGTCGCCGCAGGCGCGAACCACCACCGGCCGCGAAATCGCACCGGAAGAGAACAAGCTGACCGGCTTCGTGTTCAAGATCCAGGCCAACATGGACCCGCAGCACCGTGACCGCGTGGCATTCATGCGGGTCTGTTCGGGCCGTTTCAGCGCCGGCATGAAGACCTTCCACGTGCGCACCGGCAAGGAAATGAAGCTGGCCAACGCGCTGACCTTCATGGCCAGCGACCGCGAGATCGCAGCCGAAGCGTGGCCCGGCGATGTGATCGGCATCCACAACCACGGCACCATCTCCATCGGCGATACCTTCACCGAAGGCGAAGCGGTGACCTTCACCGGCATTCCCAACTTCGCCCCGGAACTGTTCCGCCGCGCACGCCTGCGTGATCCGCTCAAGCTCAAGCAGCTGCAGAAGGGCCTGGCCCAGCTGTCCGAGGAAGGCGCGACCCAGTTCTTCCGCCCGCTGACCAGCAACGACCTGATCCTGGGTGCCGTCGGCGTGCTGCAGTTCGACGTGGCGGCCTACCGCCTGAAGGACGAGTACGGTGTGGAAGCCACCTTCGAGCCGGTCAGCGTGACCACTGCGCGCTGGGTCCACTGCAGCAACGAGAAGAAGCTGGAAGAATTCCGCGAGAAGAACGCATTGAACCTGGCCCTGGATGCGGCCGGTCACCTGGTCTACCTCGCTCCGACCCGAGTGAACCTGCAGCTGGCCCAGGAACGCTCGCCGGATGTGCGTTTCTCGGCCACACGCGAAGCGGCGCACACCGTTTCGGCAGGCTGATGCCACGGGGTCGGATCCCTTTCCGCAAGGAAAGGGCTCTGACCCCGCCGTCGCAACGCAGGGATTCACCCACCATACGGTGACGGGCGTGCACGTGCCGCCCATCGCGGCGATGATAGAGGGGTGCGGGTCCCCCTCCCCGCGAACGATGCCTACGCCATGTCCACGACTTCCGTTGCTTCGATCCGCGAAGAAATCGCCAGCGCCCTGACCCACGGCCTCGGTGCCGTGCTCGCCCTGGGCGCCGGTGCGGTGCTGATCACCCTGGCCGCGATCTACAGCGATGGCTGGCAGCTGGCCGGCGCCATCGTGTTCGGCATCGCGCTGCTGCTGCTGTACACCGCGTCCACCCTGTACCACGCCATCCAGCACCCGGTCGCCAAGGGCCGGCTCAAAGTGTTCGACCACTGCGCGATCTACGTACTGATCGCCGGCACCTATACCCCATTCACCCTGATCGGCCTGCGCGGCCCGTGGGGCTGGGGCCTGTTCGCCGCGATCTGGACCCTGGCCCTGGCCGGCGTGGTGTTCAAGCTGTTCTACACCGGTCGCTTCAAGCGCCTGTCCACTGCCATCTACGTGGCCATGGGCTGGCTGGTGATCGTGGCGGTCAAGCCGATGCTGGCCTCGATCGACGGCTGGACGCTGGGCTGGCTGCTGGCCGGCGGCCTGTCCTACACGCTGGGCACCTATTTCTACCACCGCGAATCGATTCCCTATTCGCATGCGATCTGGCACCTGTTCGTCATCGGTGGCAGCGTCTGCCACTTCGTCGCGGTCACCATGCAGGTGCTGTAGCACTGGCCCGTGCGCGGCGCGTGCACGCCGCGCACATGGACGCTTCGCGCCCCGTCCACGATGAGGGGGCAACCATGGCAGCGTGAATGCCGCCGCCTCTCCTGCCGCAAAGCGCACGAACCGCTGGCGCCTCCGCCGCCCCGGCCCGCGAGGCCGGCGCTGGTTGACGCTGCTGATCTTCCTGCTCGCAGCGATCCTGGTACTGATCGCACTGTGGGACTGGAACTGGTTCAAGGGCCCGGTCGAGCGCGCCGTGCAGGCCCGTACCGGCCGTGCACTGCACATCGGCCATCTGGATGTCGACCTCGGCCGGACCAGCACCATCCGTGCCGATGCGATCACCTTCGCCAATGCCGATTGGGCCAAGCAGCCGAACATGGCCACGGCCGACCGCGTCGAGATCGACGTGCGCGTATGGCCCCTGCTGCGCGGCAGCGTGCAGCTGCCGGAAGTGCGCCTGACCCGACCGGACGTGCTGCTGGAAGCCGCCCCACGCCAGGGCGAGCCGGGCAACTGGGACTTCCTCGGTGACAGCGCTGGCGGCACCAGCCCGCAGCTCAAGCGCCTGCGCATCGACGACGGCCGACTGCAGTTCCTCGACGCACCGGGCCGTACCGATATCCGCGTGGGCGTGCGCAGCGGCCAGCCGAAGCAGGCCGATGCCTCGCCGCCGCTGCTGGTGCAGGGCAAGGGCCACTGGCAGGGCAACCCGTTCACCCTGCAGGGCGGAACCGAATCACCGCTGGAACTGACCAACAGCGACCACCCGTTCCGCATCCACCTCGACGGCCGCGCCGGCGCCACCCACGCGGTGGCCAGCGGCACGCTGACCAATCCGTTCCAGCTGCGCGTGTTCGACCTGCAGTTCGCGCTCAGTGGCCAGGACCTGGCCGATCTCTACCCATTGCTCGGCATCGCCATTCCGCCGTCCCCGCCCTACGCGCTGAACGGACGCCTGAAGCGCGACCACGACGTCTGGCGTTACGACGGTTTCACCGGCAAGGTGGGCGACAGCGACCTCGGTGGCAGTCTTCAGTTCGAGGTGGGCCGCGACCGTCCGCGGCTGACCGCGACGCTGGAATCCAAGCGCCTGGACTTCGATGACCTGGCCGGCTTCGTCGGCGCGCCACCGAAGACCGGCGGCGGCGAAACCGCCAATGCGGAGCAGAAGGCCGAGGCCGCGCGGGTGGCCGCGCGCGCGCGCGTGCTTCCGGACACGCCCTACAACCTCGGCAAGCTGCGTGCGATGGATGCCGATGTGCGCTGGAAGGCCCACCGCATCAATGCACCGTCATTGCCATTGGACGACATGGATGCCCATCTGCTGCTGGATGACGGGGTGCTGCGGCTGGCACCACTGAACTTCGGCGTCGCCGGCGGCGATATCCGCAGCACCATCCGCATGGACGCACGCCAGCCGCAGATCAGCACTGCGCTGAAGGCGAGCGTGCGCGGCGTTCAGCTGGGCCAGCTGTTCCCCGATGCCAAGCTGGCCGAACAGGCCAAGGGCGGCATCGGCGGTGAGGTGGACCTGAGTGGCCGCGGCAATTCGATCGCCGCGATGCTCGGCAGCAGCAGCGGCAAGGTCGGCCTGGCGATGGGCCGTGGCCATGTCGGCAACCTGGTGATGGAGCTGGCCGGCCTGGATATCACCGAATCGCTGAAATTCCTGGTGACCGGCGACAAGCAGATTCCCCTGCGCTGCGCCTTCGCCGACTTCGGTGTGCGCGACGGCCTGATGACCAGCCAGGCGCTGGCGGTGGACACCACCGACACGATCCTCATCGGCGAAGGCACCGTCAGCCTGCGCGACGAAACCCTGGACCTGCTGTTGAAGCCGCGCCCGAAGGACAAGAGCATCCTGGTACTGCGCTCGCCGCTGCACATTGCCGGCACGTTCAAGGACCCGTCGTTCCGCCCGGACTTCAAGGCGCTGGGCATCCGCGGTGCGGTGGCCCTGGCGCTGGGCAGCATCGCCCCGCCGGCGGCCTTGCTGGCGACGATCGAGCTGGGGCCGGGCAAGGACGCCGACTGCGGCGGGCAGTATGCGAAGTAGGGTTACAGCGTTGTTCGCGGCGCCTGCATTGATGGTGGCTTGAGGGGGACGGGTGACGCAGGCAGGACACGCCGCAAGTACGTCCCTGTAGCAACTGTGTTGACGGAGGGGCCTGGCCCCTCCATGAGACGGGCACGGTAGTGCCGGCCGCTGGCCGGCAGCCTTTTGGGACACGCGCAGGCTGGCTTCAGGCGGGGATCGATCCGCCTTGAGCGTCGCGCACGCGGGCGTTGAGAATCACCAGCATCTTCCGCATCACTGCCACGATGGCCACCTTGCCTTCCTTGCCACGGGCTCGTAGCGACTGGTAAAAATCGCGCAACCGAGGTTCATGCCGCATGGCCGACATTGCCGCCATGTAGAGCACTTGCCGGATTTCGGCTCTTCCACCATGGATGCTTCGTTTTCCTCTCATCGTGCCGCTGTCTTGGGACATCGGGGCTACCCCGACCAAGCTGGCGATGCGCTTGCCAGTGATCCTGCCAAGCTCTGGCAGATAGCTGGCTAGAACTGCCTGCAGCGCAGGCCCTACGCCCTTCATCGACTTCAGCGTCTTCAGTTGAGGCTGCTGACCAACCTGCTCGGCGATCTGCTTGCCCAGACGCTCAACCATCGTTTGGAGGCGGGTGATGTTGCCTTGCAGTAGTCGGCGCAGTTCACGATCAAGCACCATTTCCTGCTGCTGCCGCGCGATGGTCAGGGCGTCCATCGCCTGCCGACGTGCCCGAACGAACTCCCGCATCTTCTGCTGCCAAGACTGCAGCGGCTGATAGGGAGGCAGCTTCACCAGGGAGGCCATCTGCGCCAACGCATGGGCATCCAAACGGTCGGTTTTGGCAATCTGACCCAACCCCTGAGCCAGTTTCCGGGCGCGCAAGGCATTGGCACGGGCCACCGGATGACCGGCCTTGTGCAGGAAATCCAGCACCGGCTGCTCATAGCCACCTGTGGCTTCAAGCACGATCTGGCTGGTCGGACGCTTCTTCAGCCAAACATCCAGTTCAGAAAACCCGGACCGGTTGTTGCTGACCTGCAGAGTTTGTCCGTCCGTCGTACCGATATCCAGCTGACGCTTGCTGACATCAATCCCGATCCCGTTCATCACCTGACTCCGTATAGTCTGGTAGGGTCGAGAGCTCCCCCGCTTGCCCAGTCTTATCGCTTCGAGTGGTCGCTCCAGCAACTGTTCGGGCGGATCAAGGGAGATTCCGGCGTGGGCGCCAAGCTACAGGGCGATCGTCGCGATCCTGGCTACGGATCGTCGAGATCCAGGCTCGTACGGCGGCCCACGCCGGCTCTCGACACCTACGCTGACAGATTTCCATCGAGCCCCCATGGATGGGTCTATGGCGTGTCCTGCCCAGCCGCACCCTCCGTCTCCCAACGTGTCAGGAAGGCGCTGCTTTGGCTTTGGCTGTGGCTTTCAGCTTCGAAAAGCGGGCCGGCGGGCCGCAGGCCCGCCAGCGACACCCTCACCCGGCGACGATGTACTGCTGCAGTTGATCCAGCTCCCGCCGCTGCGCATCGATCACCGACTTCACCAGGTCGCCGATGGAGATCACCCCCAGCACCTGCGCGCCCTCCACGACCGGCAGATGGCGGATGCGATAATCGGTCACCAACTGCAGGCAATGCTCCACCTGCTCGCCCGGCGACACCGTCACCACCTGCGACGTCATGATCTCTGCCACCGCCGTATCGCGCGAAGAGCGATCACGCAACACGATCTTGCGCGCGTAATCACGCTCGGACAGGATTCCCACCAGCCGCGGGCCGTCCATCACCAGCACCGCACCGATGCCCTTTTCCGCCATCAACCGGATCGCATCGATCACCGCCGCATCCGGCGCGACCGCATGTACTTCAGGAGACTTGCCGTCCAACAGTTGCCGTACCGTGGTCATCTGCCTGCCCTCCCAGGGTGGGTTGCGGGACCGAGTCTGCCACGGACGATGCTAGCCAGGCGTCAACCAGGTACAACGGCCGCTGCTTGGACTCCTCGTACAGCCGCCCCAGGTACTCGCCGATCAGGCCAAGCGCGATCAGCTGCACGCCGCCCAGGAACAGGATCACCGCCATCATCGTCGGCCAACCCGCCACCCGGTCGCCATACAGCGCCGCCTTCACGATCACCCACAGGCCGAACAGGAAAGCGACGGCCGCGGTTGCCAGCCCGAGGTAGGTCGCCGCCCGCAACGGCACGGTCGAGAACCCGGTAATGCCTTCGAGGGCGAAATTCCACAGCCGCCACAGGCTGAACTTGCTGGTGCCGGCCACGCGCGCGTGGCGGTGGTAGGGCACGGCGATCCGCTTGAATCCCACCCAGCTGAAAAGCCCCTTCATGAAACGGTGGCGCTCGCGCATCCCGCGCAGGGCGTTCAGCGCGCGCGGTGACAGCAGGCGGAAGTCCCCGGTATCGGCCGGAATCGGTGTCCGCGAGAGGCGGCCCATCACCCGATAGAACATCGCTGCCGTGGCGCGCTTGATCCAGGCCTCGCCATCGCGGGCCATGCGCGTGCCGTAGACGTTGTCATGACCTTCGCGCCAGCGCGCGACGAACTCCGGCACCAGCTCCGGCGGGTCCTGGCCGTCGGCATCGAGGATCATCGCCGCACCCTCGTGCACCAGATCCAGGCCGGCGGTCAGCGCCGCTTCCTTGCCGAAGTTGCGCGACAGCTTCAGCGCCGATACGCGTGCATCGGCCTGGGCCAGCCCGGCGATCACTTCCCAGGTGCGGTCATGGCTGCCGTCGTCCACATAGAGGATGTGACCGTCGATGTCGGGCATGCCGTCGAGCACCGCGCACAGCCGTGGATGCAGCAGCGGCAGTGCCAGGGCCTCGTTGTAGGCGGCGATGACGAAGGTAAGCCGTTCGCGGGTCATGGCCGGATTGTACGTTGCCGGCAGGCGCCCGGCCCGTCGCCTGCCAATTGCAGCGCCGGGCTCAGTCCTCCGACAGATAGGACGCACCACCCAGCTGGCGCGCCTGGCGTTGGATCCACGCGGCCCGCCGCTGCACATACGGCCCAGGCTTTGCCGCGTTGTAGCGACGCGGTGCCGGCAACACCGCGGCCAGGCGCGCGCTCTCGGCCGGACTCAGCCGGGCCGCGTCCTTGCCCCAGAATTTCTGCGCTGCCGCTTGCGCGCCATACACACCATCACCGAATTCGGCAATGTTGGCGTACATCTCCAGGATCCGCTCCTTTGGCCACAGCGCCTCGATCAGCACCGTGTACCAGACTTCCAGGCCCTTGCGGATCCAGCTGCGGCCCTGCCACAGGAACAGGTTCTTGGCCACCTGCTGGCTGATCGTGCTGGCGCCGCGCAGGCGCCCGCCCCTGGCGTTGTGGTCGCGCGCCTTTTCGATGGCCTGCAGGTCGAAGCCGTTGTGGTCGGGGAAGCGCTGGTCCTCGGCCGCCACCAGCGAGATCGGCAGGCTCGGTGCCATCTGGTCGAGGTCGCGCCACTGGTAATGCAGCCGATAGGACCAGTCGGCCTCGCCCAGCGCCTCGCCATAGCGCCACAGCATCACCATGGACACCGGCGGGTCGATGAACCGCAGCACCAGCACCTGCAGACAGCTGAAGGCGGCCAGCAGCACCGGCAGCCACAGCAGCCGCTTCCAGCGCCAGCGTCGCCGGCGCGGCGCGGCGACCACGGCCTCTACCTTGTGCTGCTCTCCCGCTGCCCCCATTACTGGTGCATCCTTCTTCTGTCTGGTTGTCGGCGCATTATCCGGCAACCGCCCCCGTTTACGCGCGATGTGAGCCGATGACCGCCAACCCCGATTCCCTGATCCGTTTCCTGCTCCCCGACGCCGGCGTGCGTGGCGTGCATGTGCACCTGCAGGCCACCTGGCAGGAAATCCTGTCCCATGCCGCCTACCCGGACGCCGCTGCCGAACTGCTTGGCGAGGCCTGCGTCGCCTCGGCGCTGTTCACCGGCCACACCAAGATCGACGGGCGCCTGTCGGTGCAGCTGCGCAGCAGCACCGCGCTGCGCACCCTGTTCGCCGAATGCACCGCCGCCGGCACCCTGCGCGGTATCGCCCAGCTCAGCGAGGGTGGCGACGCACCGCGTGACCTGTCCCGCCTCGGTGATGACGCAATCCTCGCCATCACCATCGAGAACCCCGGCCTGGACCCGCGCGAGCCGCAGCGCTACCAGAGCCTGGTCGCGCTGACTGCGCCGGAACTGGACGAGGCCTTCGAGGACTACTTCCGCCAGTCGGAGCAGCTGCCAACCCGCCTGCTGCTGGCGGCCGACCGCAACGGTGCCGCCGGCCTGCTGCTGCAGAAGCTGCCGGGCGACGAAGGCGACGAGGATGGCTGGGCCCGCGCCAGCGCCCTGTTCGAAACCCTGGGCAAGGCCGAACTGCTGGCGACCCCGGCCGAGCAGCTGCTGCACCGCCTGTTCCACGAGGAGCGGCCGGAACTGCTGGGCGGCAAGCCGCTGTCCTTTGCCTGCTCCTGCTCGCGCGAGCGGGTGGCCGGCATGCTGCAGTCGCTGGGGGAAGAGGAGGCCCGCGCGGCCGCCGAGGCCACCGGCGCCGTCGAGGTGCGTTGCGAATTCTGCGGGCGTGAGTATCACTTTCCATTGACGGAGTTCGGCATACTGTTCCACGGCGCCCAGGGGGCTGTAGCGGCGCCTGAACGACTTCAGTAAACGGCAGTCTTGTACCTGGGGAGGATCAAGGCTTGTTAAGAATTCATAAACACCCTAGGATCGAGTTCCCGTCCCCACGGGAACTTCCGTTGTCCGTCCCTGTCTGAACTGGTCCGATGCGTACCTTCCTGCGTCTACCGCTGGCCCTGCTGATCGCCCTTGGCGCGATCACGGGCGTGCATGCGCAGAGCAAGGACACCCGCACCGTGCTGCCGGTATGGAACAAGGGCAGCGGCAAGGTCGAGGCGCTGCTGTACCTGGAGCCGACCGGCGAACAGGCAGCCGGCGCCCGCTGGCATTTCGGCCGCAATTCGCTGGACGCGGCCTTTGGCCTGTCCTCCGGCGATTCGCTGGGCCTGCTCTGCAACAGCAGCAGCGGCACCAGCATCAGCGGCCTGGCCAGCCATTGCATGCTGGCCAGCCTGGGCGACGAGGATGATCTGAACAGCCGTCGTTTCAGTGGTACCGCCGCGCTGAACCGCGGCAACAGCCGCCTGGGCATCACCGCCGGCACCGGCCGTGAAACCCTGCCCGCCTGGTTGGCGGGCCCGAACAAGACGCCCTCGCTGCGCGCCGAGCAGAACGATCTGACCGTGTTCGCGCAGAAGAACATCGGCCGCGAAGGCTTCGTCTCCATCGCCGGTACCTACGCCAAGGCACGCCTGGTACCGCTGGCCGACGCTTCGCCGGCCATCGTCGATCGCTGGGACAGCAAGAGCCTGAGCATCGGTGCCGGTTACGGCAACTTCACCGGCAGCATCATCGGCCGCGTGGTCGACGTGCCGGGCAAGCCCGGCAAGTGGGAAGGCCTGGGCATCGGCCTGACCTGGCGTACCCCGTGGTCCGGCCAGCTGACCGTCGGCGCCGAGAACGTGATCAGCCGCGGCAAGAATCCATTCTCCCCGCGCAACGAAAGCAACGACGACGGCACCGTGCCGTACGTGCGTTACGAACAGGATCTCTGATCCCCCTATCAGGTTCAGCAACGATATTCCCGAAGGCGCCGAAAGGCGCCTTTTTTGCATCTGCGTGCCTGGCTCGCACTTGCATGAGCGGTATCGACCGCAGAGCGTATCGACATATTGGGATACATATCAGTCGAAACTTTTTTCATCATTCTGCGTTAACAAACGAGGCAGATCAGCACGACCATGCCAGCAACCCGTTGATTGGACTGGGAAAAGCGCGTTTTTACCAAAATCACAGACTTCATTAACACAGCTTTAATTCTTGGCGAACGCCCGTTACTATCGGGTCAGCCTCGCGATTTGGGAGCGCTTTTTCGCTCCCCCGCCGGGCATTAACCCCAGCCAAGATTTCTTGGAGAGAGAGAGCCAATGAAACTCAAGTCCAGCCAGCTGCGTGACGCAGTTGTGATCGCGCTTGTCGCCGGTGCCACCACCGCGACGGCCCACGCCCAGGAAGCCACCAACCTCGACCGTATCGAGGTCACCGGTTCGCGCATCCGTCAGGTCGATACCGAAACCGCCCAGCCCGTCCTGAGCATCAGCCGCGCTTCGATCGAGAAGAGCGGCTTCAAGACGGTTGCCGACGTCCTGCAGAACATCTCTGCCGCCGGCAGCCCGGCCATCAGCCGTTCCGAGCCGCTGTCCTCCGGCGAAGCCGTCGGTGGCTTCTACATCGACCTGCGCAACCTCGGTGCCGAGCGCACCCTGGTGCTGGTCGACGGCAAGCGCCTCGGCGCCAGCGTCAGCGGCCTGCAGGACGTGTCGCAGATTCCGTCGGCCATCGTCGAGCGCATCGACGTGCTGAAGGACGGCGCCTCGTCGATCTACGGCTCCGACGCGATCGCCGGCGTGATCAACATCATCACCCGCAAGAACTTCCAGGGCCTGGAAGCCAACGCCTACGTCGGCCAGTACGGCGAAGGCGACGGCCAGAAGAGCAGCTTCGACTTCGTGGCCGGCTTCACCGGTGATCGTGGTTCGGTCACCATCGGTGCGGAATACGCCGAAGAAAAGGCCGTCTGGGCCAAGAATCGCTGGTTCAGCAAGTCGCAGCGCACGGATCGCCACCCGGACCGCGGCTGGACCCCGGTCAGCCAGTGGGGCGCGGTCTATGACGTCAATGATCCGAATGCGCCGTTGCTGACGCTGAACCGTGGTGGAAATCCGTTCGATCCGAACGCCTATCACGAGACCGACCTCACCCCGATCACCGGTGACGTCAGCAACTCCAACGAGCAGATGCACCTGCTGACGCCGACCAAGCGTCGTTCGGTGTTCGCCAACGTACAGTACGACCTGACCGACAACATCCGCTTCGTCTCCGACCTGCTGTACACCCGTCGCGAGTCGCAGGCACAGGTCGCCGGTTATCCGCTGCAGTCGGCCGACTATGAGCGTCAGCTGGGTACCGTGCTCTCGCAGGACAGCTACTACAACCCGTTCGGCACCGACATGGGCTTCATCCGCCGTGGCTGGGAAGTGCCGCGCCTGTCGACCAACAAGCTGACCACCTTCCGCTTCACTGGCGCCCTGCAGGGCAGCTTCCAGTTCAATGACAAGTACTTCGACTGGGAAGCCGGCTACATCTACCAGAACTCGGAGAACCTGCAGACCCAGACCGGCAACTACAACATGCTGGCGGTCACCCAGGCCACCGGAGCGTCGTTCCTCAATCCGGCCACCGGCCGCGTCGAGTGCGGCACGGCCGCCGGCCTGGCCGCGGGCACCAACCCGATCTATGGCCCGGGCCCCGGCGGCTGCATTCCGTGGAATCCGGCCATTCCGTACGGCCGTACCGGCGACGGCGGCCTGACCGGCAACCCTGCCCTGCAGCAGTTCCTGTTCCCGACCACCAAGAACACCGGTGAAGTCACCACCAAGACCTACTACGCGAACATCGCCGGCAGCCTGTTCACCCTGCCAGCCGGCGACCTGGGCTTCGCGCTGGGTTACGAGTACCGCGAAGACAAGGGCACCTACGTTCCGGATGCGCTGTCACAGTCGGGCTACTCGACCGATCTGGCGGCCGGCCCGACCGGTGGTGGCTACAACGTCAACGAAGTGTATCTGGAGCTGAACGTTCCGATCCTGGCCGACCTGCCGGGTGCCAAGGAACTGAGCTTCAACGCCGCATCGCGCTACTCGAAGTACAACACCTTCGGCAACACCACCAACAACAAGTTCGGCCTGAAGTGGAAGCCGATCGACCAGCTGCTGGTGCGTGCCACCTATGCCGAGGGCTTCCGCGCACCGACCATCGACAATCTGTACGGTGGCAGCTCGCAGACCTTCGCCTACTTCACCGATCCGTGCGATACCGATTTCGGCCTGGCTGCCAGCGATCCGGCCACCGCCCAGCGTTGCGCCGCCGCCCTGGGCGCGCTGGCCCCGAATTTCCGCCAGCTGAAGCAGGGTTACGTCCCGGCGGAAGGTCAGGATGAGCAGAGCCCGGTGCCGTTCAACGCCGTCTCCAACCCGAACCTGACTCCGGAAAAGTCCAAGTCCAAGACCGTCGGCCTGGTGTGGAGCCCGACCTTCGCCCAGGGCCTGAACATGAGCCTGGACTGGTGGAACATCAAGATCACCAACACCATCGTCACCGACGATCCGACCACCCAGCTCAACGACTGCTACGTACTCGGCATCGCCGACCGCTGCAACTCGTTCACCCGCGACGCAACCCGCGGCATCGTGACCAACCTGACCTACGCACCACGTAATGCCGGTTACCAGGAAACCGAAGGCTTCGACTTCGATGTGGCCTATCGCTTCGAAACCAGCAGCTGGGGCAGCTTCAACGCCAACCTGCAGAACACCTACGTCAGCAAGAACGTGCTGAAGACCACCAACGCGCAACAGGTGCCGGTGTCGATCCTCAACGGCTTCAGCAGCAACTTCCGCCTGCGTTCGAACCTGGTGCTTGGCTGGGAATACGGCGATTGGGGCATCACCTGGGGTACGCGCTACTTCTCCAGCGTGAAGGAACAGTGCTACTTCTCGACCGAGTGCAGCCTGCCTGACTTCGGCTCGCCGGATCCGGCACGCGACCAGCCGATGAACCGCCGTGGCGCCACCACCTTCCACGACGTCCAGGTCTCCTGGAACGCACCGTGGAATGCAACCATCGCCGTGGGCGCGCGTAACGTGTTCGACCATTACGGCCCGCAGATGTACTCGGCGCCGAACTCGCAGTACTCCTACTACGGTGGCTACGACATCGGTCGCTTCATGTACATGCAGTACAAGCAGAAGTTCTGATCGGGAACCTGATCAGCTGATGCAGCAACGGCCCCGAAAGGGGCCGTTGTTCTTTGTGCGCCATGGACGGGCGCTGGCCAGCGCACAACAAAAAAGGCCGCAGCATCGCTGCGGCCTTCCTTCGATATCATTTCCGGGCGCTCATCCGTTCGGAATCAGCGTCTCGATCAGATGCTCGACGTACGCTTCGAAATCCTCGCGCGCCTGCTTGGGCTGCTGCAGCTGCAGCGACAACTGCAGGAAGCCGACATAAGCGGCGTACGCAAGGCGTGCGCGATGACGCGCATCGGTCGAGCTGAGGCCGGCCTGGCGGAACGAGGCGACCAGATAGTCGAGGCGACGCTGCGAGACCCGGTCGATCACCGGCCGCACCATCGGATGATCCAATGCCTTCAGCAGCTCGCTGTAGATGATATGCGGCTGCACTTCATGCGCCACCATCTGGAACAGCTGGCGCAGGCGCACACGCGGATCCGGTACGTCTTCCAGGCTGCCGAACACCTGTTCCTGTTCGAACAGTTCCCAGCGTTCCAGCGCCGCCTGCAGCAATGCATCGCGCGAAGGGAAATGCCAGTAGAAACTGCCCTTGGTAACGCCGAGCCGCCGTGCCAGCGGCTCTACCGCGACGGCGCCGACACCTTGTTCAGCAATCAGATCGAGGGCCGCCTGGGCCCAGTCTTCGGCACTCAGGCGGCTGTTGCGGCCGGCGCGCGGTTCGCCGGCGGAAGCGTCAGGTTGATTCATGGGCTGATTTAACCATACGCCGGGGTTCGTTGCAGTACGCGGTTGCGGTCGAAACCGTCGCAGGCCCCTCGGAAGGGTCCCTCCACGCGCATTCTGCAACGCACCATACCGTGCAGTATTGACTTCCCCTCGAAGCTCTCCATACTAGCAAGTATGGTTATGTCCCCAACTCCCGCTGCGTTCAATGACCTGCGCCTGGACGCCGCCCATGGCGCCCGCCTGGCGGCGACCGCCAGCGAGCATGGCCGGCGCGGCCGGGTCCTGTTCGCCCATGGCTTCGGCCAGACCCGCCATGCCTGGAACGCCACTGCCCGCGCACTGAACGCGGCCGGCCTGCAGACGCTGGCCTACGACGCCCGCGGCCATGGCGATTCCGACTGGAATGGCACCGATCTGCCCTATCACGGCGAACAGTTCGCCGACGACCTGATCGTGCTGGCCGGCGAACAGCCGCGCCCGCCGGTACTGGTTGCCGCTTCGATGGGTGGCCTGTTCGGCCTGCTGGCCGAATCGCGCTGGCCGGGCCTGTTCTCGGCCATGGTGCTGGTCGACATCACCCCGCGCTGGGATACCGCGGGTGTCGAGCGCATCCTCGCCTTCATGACCGCCCATCCCGACGGCTTCGCCTCGCTGACCCAGGCCGCCGACGTGATCTCGGCCTACATGCCGCACCGGCCGCGCAAATCCGAGCAGTCGCTGCGTGCGCTGCTGCGCGAGGACGGCCACGGGCGCTGGCGCTGGCATTGGGACCCACGCCTGGTGGCCGAGCTGGCCCGCGACAGCGAACAGCACCAGGACGCACTGGCCGAGGCCGCACGCCAGGTGAAGTGCCCGCTGCTGCTGGTCAGCGGCGGCCGCAGCGACCTGGTCACGCCGCAGACCGTGGCCGAATTCCTGGCGCTGGCGCCGCATGCGCGCCATGTACAGCTGCCGCAAGCGACCCACATGGTCGCCGGCGATGACAACGACGCCTTTACCGCTACTGTGTTGGACTATCTGGACGTGTTGCCCGCAGCGGACGCTGCGGCTTCGTCCGCCACAAACGAGCACGTTACCGGAGCACGCTCATGAGCATCGTTCTTCCCTTCCTCGCCCTGCTGCTGGCAGGCGCCTTCGTCGCCTACCACCGCATGCGGCTGGTTACCTGGACGCTGATCAGCGTGGCCCTGCTGGCCGCCTGCTGGTTCATTCCCTACGTCAACCAGACCGCCACCATCGTCGCTGCGGCGGTGCTGGCGGTGATCGCCGTGCCGCTGCTGCTGCCGTTCATCCGCAAGCCGCTGCTGACCGGCCCGATGATGAAGGTGTTCCGCAAGGTGCTGCCGCCGCTGTCGCAGACCGAGCGCATCGCGCTGGAAACCGGTTCGGTTGGTTTCGAGGGCGAACTGTTCACCGGTGATCCGGACTGGAACATCCTGCTCAACTACCCCAAGCCGCAGCTGACTGCTGAAGAACAGGCCTTCCTCGATGGCCCGGTGGAAGAGCTGTGCACGATGGTCAACGACTGGGAAATCACCCACGTCCACGCCGACCTGCCGCCGGAGCTGTGGGCCTTCATCAAGAAGAACAAGTTCTTCGGCATGATCATCCCGAAGGAGTACGGCGGCCTGGGCTTCTCCGCGCTGGCCCACCACAAGGTGATCCAGAAGCTGGCCTCGGTGTCCTCGGTGGTCAGCTCCACCGTCGGCGTACCCAACTCGCTGGGCCCGGGTGAACTGCTGGTGCATTACGGCACCCAGGAACAGAAGGACCAGTACCTGCCGCGCCTGGCCGATGGCCGTGAAGTGCCCTGCTTCGGCCTGACCGGTCCGTTCGCCGGTTCCGACGCCACCTCGATTCCCGATTACGGCATCGTCTGCAAGGGCGAGTGGAACGGCGAGCAGGTGCTCGGCGTCAAGCTGACCTTCGACAAGCGCTACATCACCCTGGCACCGGTCGCCTCGCTGATCGGCCTGGCCTTCCGCATGTACGATCCCGATGGCCTGATCGGCGATACCCGCGATATCGGCATCACCCTGGGCCTGCTGCCGCGCGACACAGCCGGCGTGGAGATCGGTCGTCGCCACTTCCCGCTGAACTCGACCTTCCAGAATGGTCCGATCCGGGGCAAGGATGTGTTCATCCCGCTGACCCAGCTGATCGGTGGCGCGGCCATGGCCGGCAAGGGCTGGAACATGCTCAACGAGTGCCTGGCGGTGGGCCGCTCGATCACCCTGCCGTCCACCGCCAGCGGCGGTGCCAAGGCCGGTGCCGCCGTGACCGGCGCCTATGCGCGCATCCGCAAGCAGTTCGGCCTGTCGGTCGGCCGCTTCGAGGGCGTGGAAGAAGCGCTGGCCCGCATCGGCGGCAAGGCGTACAAGATCAGTGCGCTGTCGCAGGCCACCGCCGCTGCGGTTGACCGCGGCGATGTGCCGTCGGTGCCGTCGGCGATCGCCAAGTACCACTGCACCACCATGAGCCGTGAAGTGATCTCGGACATGATGGACGTGATCGGCGGCAAGGGCATCATCCTGGGGCCGCGCAACTTCGCCGGCCGCAGCTGGCAGGCCGCGCCGATCGCGATCACCGTGGAAGGCGCCAACATCATGACCCGCAGCCTGCTGATCTTCGGCCAGGGTGCGATCCTCTGCCACCCGTGGGTGCTGAAGGAAATGAAGGCCGCGCAGGATCCGGATACCCGTGCCGGCCTGCAGGAGTTCGACCGCAGCCTGTTCGGCCACATCCGCTTCGGCATCTCCAATGCCGTGCGTTCGTTCTGGTTCGGCCTGACCGGCGCGCGCTTCGGTGCCGCCCCGGGCGACGCCTATACCCGCCGCTACTTCCGCAAGCTGGACCGCTACTCGGCCAACCTGGCGCTGATGGCCGACATCTCGATGATGACCCTGGGCGGCAAGCTGAAGTTCAAGGAATCGCTGTCCGGTCGCCTGGGCGACGTGCTGAGCCATGTCTACATGACCAGCGCCATGCTCAAGCGCTACCACGACGAAGGTGCACCGCAGGCCGACCAGCCGCTGCTGGCCTGGGCCTTCCATGACAGCGTGCACAAGATCGAAGAGTCGCTGTCGGCCGCGCTGCGCAACTTCCCGATCCGTCCGATCGGCTGGCTGATGTGGGCGCTCATCTTCCCGTTGGGCCGTCGTGCCGAGGCTCCGGGTGATCGCCTGAGCCGCCGCGTCGCCGCCCTGCTGATGGCACCGAATGAAGCCCGCGACCGTCTCGCCAATGGCGTGTTCCTGACCCCGTGCGAGAACAACCCGGGTGGCCGCATCAACAGTTACCTGAGCAAGGCGATCATGGCCGAGCCGGTGGAGCGCAAGTTCCTCAAGGCGCTGAAGAGCAAGGGCATCGAGGCGCTGGACTTCAAGGCGCAGCTGGACGAAGCCGTGGCCGAGGGCGTGATCACTCAGGATGAGCGCAGCCTGCTGGAAGAGCTGCGCACGCTCACCCTGGACACCATCACCGTGGACGACTTCGACACCCACGAACTGCGCGCGGCCAGCTACTACGACCGCCAGCACAAGGATCCGCATTCGCAGGCGGCCTGATCGCCCGCGACACGCGTTGCCTTCGACGGCGGGCCTCGGCCCGCCGTCGCGTTATCCGCCGAACGGAATACCCCTCATGTCCACGCCCCTGCTCTCGCTTTACAAACGCCTGCAGCGCTGGCCCGCCGGCACCTGGCTGTTCTCGCGCGCGGTGTGCTTCAAGGCGCCCTACTTCGCCAGCATCGCGCCACGCATCACCCGCCTGGAACACGGCCGCTGCGAAGGCACGCTGGCCGACCGCCGCAGGGTGCGCAACCACATCGGCACGGTGCACGCGATCGCGATGTGCAACCTGGCCGAACTGACCGCCGGGTTGATGGTCGATGCATCGCTGCCGAAGGGCATGCGCTGGATCCCGAAGGGGATGCAGGTGCAGTACCTGGCCAAGGCGCGTGGCACGCTGCAGGCGGTGGCGCTGCCGGCACAGCCGATTGTGGTCGCGGCCGAGGGCTATGCGCTGCCGGTGACGGTCAGCGTGCGCGACCGCGCGGGGACGGAAGTGTTCAGCGCGGTCATCGACATGTGGATGTCGCCGGCGAAGTAAGTTCCCGCGAACGGCGCAGCCCCTCGTGGGTGGGTCGCGAAATGCGGTTTATAGGCTGGCCGGAGGGGTGGGGCCGGGCGGGGACGCCGCAAGTACGTCCGTGTAGGCTTAGCCGCGCCATCCATGGCGCGGATACCCCGCCCGGCCCCACCCCTCCGACCTCTGACAGATCTCTGTGGCGTCCACCCACGCAAGAGAAAAAAGAAGAGCAAGAGCAAAAGCAAAAGCAAAAGCGGCCCACCGGCCGCTTTTTTCATGCGCGCAGAACCCACGAGCGCAGCGATCCGCTGTTGCTGTTGATCTTCTTTTTCTTCTCCGTGGGCTGGCCGCCCACGGAAACTGTCAGGGGTGGGGCGGGTGGGCCGTGCAGGGGCGTTGGCGCCATGGATGGCGCCATCGAGCTTACATGGACGTACTTGCAGCGTCCCCTGCACGGCCCACCCGCCACACCCAACACATGACCCGCTTTACGCGACCACTCCACGAGGGGCTGCGCCGTTGGCTGGAAACTACGCTACCGCGCGAAACACCAACGCCAGGATCGCAGGCACCGCCTGGATCATGAAGATCCGGCGGCTCACGCTGTACGCCCCATAGCACCCCGCCACCACCACGCAGGCCAGCGAGAACGTCACCAGCACCGGCTGCCCGATCACCAGTCCCACCACGATGCCTGCTGCCAGGAAGCCGTTGTACAAGCCCTGGTTGGCCGCCAGCACGCGCGTGGTCGCCGCCTTCTCCGGCGTGTTGCGGAACGTCTTCAGACCCAGCGGGCGGGTCCACAGGAACATCTCCAGCGCCAGGAAATAGACGTGCAGCAGTGCGACCAGCAAGGTCAGGGCGAGTGCGATCCAGTACATGGGCGGTTCCTTGGACAGGGATGGGGCTCGGAGCCCGGGAAATCATCGGTCGCGCGGCAGTTTCTTTTCTTCGCGCAGTACACCGAACGCGGCTGCGGTCATGCACGCGGCCACCAGCATGCCGCCGATGAACACTACGTGCGAGCCGAACAATGACAGGCCCTTGTGCACCCAGGCAAAGCTCAGGTCCGCACCGCGGTAGACCACGGTGTCGATCGCTGCGCCGGCCTTGTAGCGCCACTGCCGGTCCACGCGCGTGTAGATTGTCTCGCGCGCCGGCTTGGCCAGTGCGAATTCGCTGGCCCGGGTCATCACCTGCACCACCGCGACCATCAGCGGCATCGGCGAGGCCGCCAGCACCGAAAAGCCGATCAGGATCGCGAAACCGGGAATCAGCAGTGCCGGCGCGATGCCGTGGCGCGACAGCAACCAACGGGTCAGGCCCAGCTGCATCAACAGCGCCAGCGCATTCACCGCCAGGTCGATGCGCGAGAAGAACGCGGTACTGGCCGCCGGGTCGGTGAAGGCCGCGCGCACGATGCTGGCCTGCTGGTTGTACAGCAGCGTGCCGACGCCCACCCCGAACACCACCATCACCGCCAGCCAGCGCAGCAGCGGCTCGCGCACGATCAATTTCAGGCCGTCCAGCACGCTGCCGCCCATCGGCTGCTCGCCGGACACCAGCTGCTGCTCGCGTTCGCGCAGCACCGCCCAGTGCCGCAGCCGCCAGATGCACAACAGGCACACGACCAGGAATCCCGCCGAGACCAGCATGAGGTTGGCGATGCCCACGCGCTGCACCAGCGCACTGGTGATCAACGGGCCGAGGAAGGCACCGACGGTGCCCGCCGCGCCAATGTATCCATAGAAGGCCCGGGCCTGCACATTGGAGAACACATCGGCCATGAAGCTCCAGAACACCGCCACCGCGAACAGGTTGAAGACGGTGATCCAGAAGAAGAAGGCCATGCCGCGGCCCGGCACGCCGCTATCGAACATCATGTAGAAGCCCAGCAGGGTCACGATGAAGAAGCCATACACCGCCGGCAGGAACACCCGTCGTGGGAAGCGGCTGACCAGCCAGCCGTACACCGGCTGCAGCACCAGCATGATCACGAACACGCAGGAGAACAGGAACTGCAGCACGAAGTCCTTCAACGCGACGCCGTGGTTGGCGAACCAGGCGATCAGCACGGGCGGGAACACCGTTTCCAGGTCTGCCGAGGCGGCCATGGCCTCACGCACCGGGCGCAGCACGTAGTAGCCGCTGAGCAGGCAGAAGAAGTACAGGAACGACCACCACAGCGCCGGCGACTCGCGCAGTGCCGCCGTCAGGCCCTGCAGCGGCCCCTTCCCCCGTACCGCACTCACGCGGTGTCCCTCGCCTGAAGACGGCGGTTGGACAGCGGCATGGCAGGCTCCGGGGCGATGAAACGCGTACGTTAGCCAATGCACCGCAACATCGCCAGCGCGACGCGCCTTCCTGCGGGCGGATCAGCCCCGCTGATCAGCCCGGGATGACACGTTCCGATACATGCTTCCAGCGCCTCAAATTCCAAATTTTTCAACGAGATGCGCATTCATCTTCGCTTTGTTTGTGCACAAGGGAAAAGCGGCGCTAGAATCGCCATCAGCAGTCGCGCACGGGTCCAACCGATGAAAAAGAACAGCCTGCGTCGCCCGATCCGTTCGGCGGCCACCGGTTTGCTGGGCATGCTGATGCCCGTTGCCTTGTCCACCACCGCGCAGACACCGCCGGCATTGCCGCCGATGCCGACCAACATCGAATCCGCTGCGGGTCCCACTGTCGCCCACACCCAGCCGGCGGCCTACCGCACCGGCCTGGTGCCGCGCGTGCAGGCCCCGGCGCCCGGCTTCAACGTCGCCAACATCGAATCGATGGCGCAGCAGCTCACCTATGGCGAACGCGTGCCGGGCATGGCCGTGGCGATCGTGCAGGGCGGCCGCATCCTCAGCGCGCGCGGCTATGGCGTTACCGACGTCAACAACCCGCTGCCGGTCGATGCCCACACCGTGTTCCGCCTGGCCTCGCTGTCCAAGGCCTTCGCCGGCACCATGGCCGGCCTGCTGGTCAACGACGGCACGCTGCGCTGGGACAGCAAGGTCACCGACTATGTGCCGGGCTTCCGCCTGAACTCGCCGGAAGCCACTGATCGCCTGACCGTGGCCGACGTGCTCAGCCATCGCGTCGGCCTGCCCTACAACGCCTACGACCGCGACATCGAAGGCAACGCCGAGTACTACGCGCTGACCCAGAAACTGGCCAACACCAGCCTGAAGTGCCTGCCGGGCGACTGCTATGCCTACCAGAACGTAGCCTTCAGCCTGATCGGCGATGTCGTCTACGCGGCCTCCGGCAGCTTCTACGAGCAGTCGGTCGAGCGCCGCATCTTCAAGCCGCTGGGCATGAACGATGCCAGCCTCGGCCTGGCCGGCATCCAGGCCAGCTCGCGCTGGGCGCGTCCGCATGTGCGCGGCCGCAACGGCTGGGTCTCGCTGACGCCGAAGCCGACCTACTACCGGGTCGCCCCGGCGGCCGGCGTCAATGCCAGCGCCAGCGACATGGCGCAGTGGCTGCTCGCCCACACCGGCCACCGCCCCGACGTGCTGCCGGCACCGCTGCTGGCCACCCTGCATTCGAGCCTGATCAGCACCCCCGGCGAGATGCGTTCTGGCTGGCGCCGCGAGCGCCTGCACTCGGCCGGCTACGCCCTGGGCTGGCGCACCTTCGACTACGCCGGCCACGACGTGGTGTTCCATGCCGGTGCCGTGCAGGGCTATCGCGGCCTGGTCGCGCTGGTGCCGGAACGCGATCTGGGCATCGCCATCATGTGGAATGGCGAAAGCAGCCTGCCCAGCGGCCTGCTGCCGACCGTGCTCGACTCCGCGCTCGGCCTGCCGGCGCAGCGCTGGCTGGACGTGGACACCGACTTCGGCAGCGACAACCTGATGGCCGAGGGCGCCAGCCCGGCCCAGCAGGACAAGCGCAAGGGCAAGGGCGCCTCGGGCAATCGTGCGGTGGCGTCGCCGCGCTGATAAGGCGGGCTCGATCGGGTGTGCGAAGGGCGGCCTGCGGGCCGCCCTTTTTGTTGTTGTGTAGGGCCGAGCCGAGCCGTGCTCGGCTGAGCGGAATCCTGGCGCAAGGTGGCCGAGCATGGGCTCGGCTCTACAGCTCCGCAGCATTAGTGCGCGAAGTAGTGCATGCCGCCGTCCACCGGAATCACCGCGCCTGTGATGTAGCCGGCCAGCGGCGAGGACAGGAACGCCACCAGTGGCGCCACTTCCTCGGGTTCACCGAAGCGTCCGATCGGGATGTTGCTGGCGATGAACGCACGTCGGCATTCCTCGGTGGGATGCAGGCGTTCCAGGATCTGCGCGCTGTTGATGCGCCCCGGTGCAATCGCATTCACCGTAATGCCCTGCCCGGCCACCTCCGACGACAGCCCCTTGCTCCACAGATGCAGCGCCGCCTTCGCCGCAGTGGCCGCGTTCACCGCACGCGGTTCCATCGAACCACTGAAATTGATCACCCGTCCCCATGCCTGCGCCTGCATGCCAGGCAACAGCGCCTGGGTCATCCGCCGCGCGGCGGAAAAGTTCAGGGCGATCGCTTCCTCCCAGACATCATCATCGGCATCGACGGTGGTCGGCCGGGAGCCACCTGCGGCGTTGACCAGGATGTCGACGCGTTGCAATGCCTCCCGGGATGCCTGCGCGATGTACCGGACGTCACCGGCCACGGTGACATCGCCGGCCACGATGACCGGTGCCGCGCCGCCTTCGGCTTCGATCCGCGCCGCAAGCGCCTGCAGCGGTGCCCGCTGCCGTGACGTGATGGCAATGCGCACGCCCTGGGCCGCCAGCTGCCTGGCGACGGCGGCACCGATGCCGCTGGCCGCGCCCGTCACCAAAGCGGTGCGGCCTGCAAGATTCAAGTCCATGGTGTTCTCCTGTCCGCATGGCCGGCCAATCCAGCCCTTGCACGACATGCTGTTTGATCACCCCTGATTGATAAACTCCGCGCAGGTTTCAGCATTCAACACCCGGGGTGTCAGATGAACCTGCTGGAAAGCATGCAGGTCTACGTGCTGATCGTGGACAAGGGCAGCCTCAGTGCTGCAGCTGCGGCGATGGACATCTCCGCGACGATGGCCGGCAAGCATCTGCGTGCATTGGAATCACGGCTGGGCATGCAGCTGTTGAGCCGAACCACCCGGCGCCAGCACACGACGCCGTTCGGCCAGGACTACTACACGCGCTGCCGGGAGATCCTGCGCCTGGTGGACGAAACCGATGCGCAGGCGCAGCACCAGCACCTGGCACCGGCGGGCACGCTGCGCATCAGTGCACCGGTGATCTTCGGTACGCATGCACTGGTACCGGCACTGGCCGAGTACATGGCGCGCCATCCGGATGTCCGGGTCGAAGCGACGCTGACCGATCGCGTAGTCGACCTCGCCGAAGAGGGCTTCGAAGCGGCGCTGCGGATCGGCACGCTGGCCGACAGCAGCGTGCTGGTGGCGCGAGCCCTGGCCCCTTATCGCCTGATGATGTGCGCCTCGCCGGCGTATCTGGCCAGGCATGGCACGCCAGACAGCGTGCATGCACTTGCCGGCCATCAATGCCTGTCGTTCGAACCGAGTGCACTTGCACAGTGGCTGCAGGACGACGCTGGCGAGCTCGACCACGTGCCCGACGGCCGGCTGCAGATCAACAATGGCGAAGCGCTGCGTTCGGCGGCGCTGCATGGCCTGGGCATCATCCTGCAGTCGACGCTGCTGCTGGCAGCCGATGTCGAGGCTGGGCGACTGGTGCAGCTGCTCCCAGGGCACGGCCAGGCCGGTCGGCCGATGCATGTGGTCTATGCGCACGATCGTTACCATTCCACCCGCCTGCGCAGCTTCCTCGACTTCCTGGTGGAACGATTCCCGCCGGCAATCGCCCAACCAGGCGACCGAAGCCGCCCATAAAAAAACCCCCTCCCCGCTGGGCAGCCAGGGAAGGGGGTTTCAGGATGCGGCTATCGGGAAGTACTTAGATCAGCGGCGCCGGGGTTGCCGGCAGAGCGACCGGAGCGGCCTTCTTCTTGCGGGCGGCCGGCTTGCGCTTGGCAACCTTCTTCGCTGCCTTCTTCGGGGCAGCCTTCTTGGTGGCCTTCTTCGCGGTCTTCTTTACTGCCTTCTTGGCGGTCTTCTTGACGGCCTTCTTGGCAGTCGCCTTCTTTGCGACCTTCTTGGCCGGCTTGCGGGCCGTAGCCTTCTTGGCAGTCTTCTTGGTGGCCTTCTTGGCCGCCTTCTTCGCGGTCTTCTTGACGGCCTTCTTGGCAGTGGACTTCTTGGCGACCTTCTTCGCCGCCTTCTTCACTGCCTTCTTCGCAGTGGTCTTCTTGGCGACCTTCTTCGCCGCCTTCTTCACTGCCTTCTTGGCAGTCGCCTTCTTCGCGACCTTCTTCACTGCCTTCTTGGCAGCGGCCTTCTTCGCGACCTTCTTCACCGCTTTCTTGGCGGCGGGCTTCTTCTTCGCAGCTTTCTTGGTTGCCATGGGATGGCTCCTCGTCAGTGATAGGGAGTTGAAACGCCCAGTTGGATCAAACCCGCGGATGCTGCGTGCGGGGGCCGCCGGCGCGTCAAGCGCGCCGTTACGGATGCGGCGATGCCCGCCTCGATCGGCGGAGCGGACATCGGAACGGAAGGTGCCTTGCATTTCTCCGGGGGAAGCGGGGCCGTGTCCACCGTCATCAGGGTCGCGGTGGTCTTGAAGGGGCTGCTTCGCATCGGACGATTGATTCTGCGCACTCGGTTGGGCAGGCAAGGTCTGCTGAGGCGAAACCTAATCACGGTTTTTTTTACTGTCAACAACCCCCGCGAAAAATTTTCACATCCGCGCCTTTCCGAGTGCCGTCGGCGCCACTGCTCTACGCGGCCCGCCATGGCGGTTGAAGCGTCGCGCAAGCGTGCTGCATGCACCGGCATCGATGCATACGTTGAACAAAAAGCACTTGAAATAAGCACTCCGCGCATCTAGACACAGACTCGCAACGGCATCGCGCGTGCGACGTCGATGGTCACCGGCGCCGCCACCAACGCCAGCACAACAGCGCCGCAACAGGGGGCGAAAAGTTTTCACATCCGAGTGCGTCGGCGCGGGGCTGAAACGCGGATTTGCGCAAAACTGCGCACGCCCATCGGCACCGTTCGCCTGTCGGCTGATGCCACGCCGAGGGTGCGCAGCGAACCCCGCGTCATGAGTCCGGTGCAGTCGCCAAAACAAAAACGGCCACCCGAAGGTGGCCGTTCCAGAATCCGGAAACGACGACTCAGTGGTCTTCGTTCTCCAGGGCTTCGGCGTACGCGTCCGGGTCCAGCAGCTCGTTGACCTCATCGGCGTTGGTCAGTTCGACCACGAACATCCAGCCTTCGCCGTAGGCATCTTCGTTGATGGTTTCCGGCTTGTCGGACAGGGCCGAGTTGACCTCGACGACCTTGCCGCTGATCGGGCTGTAGACGTCCGAGGCGGCCTTCACCGACTCGACGACGGCGATCTGCTCGCCAGCCTTGGCGTCGGCGCCGACTTCCGGCAGTTCGACGTAGACCAGGTCACCCAGCAGGCCCTGGGCGTGGTCGGAAATACCGACGGTGACGCGGCCATTGCCTTCGACACGGGCCCACTCATGGGACTTGAGGAACTTGAGGTCGCCGGGGATCTCGCTCATGGGACTGCTCCAGAGATATGCAGGGGTGGAAAAAACGGGGCTAGTGTAACCAACCGGCCGCCACTGCTGTCAGTGACGACCGGCACGTACGGATCAGGCGTCGGTGAGCACGCCGGGCTGCGCCTGGCCTTCCCGAACGAACGGGAACTTGACCACCCGCACCGGCACCTGACGGCCGCGGATGTCGACGGTGACCTCGCCGAGTTCACCGGCCGGCACGCGGGCGAAGGCGATGCCCTTGGCCAGCGTCGGCGAGAAGGTGCCGGACAGGATCTCGCCCTGGCCGCTGGCCGTGGTGACCGTCTGGCCGTGGCGCAGCACGCCCTTCTCGTCCATCACCAGACCGATCATCTGGCGCGCGGTGCCGGCGCTCTTCTGCGCCTCCAGCACGTCGCGGCCGATGAAGTCGCGGCCTTCGTCCAGCGACACGGTCCAGGCCAGCGCCGCTTCGTACGGGCTGATCTCTTCGTCCATGTCCTGGCCGTACAGGTTCATGCCAGCTTCCAGGCGCAGGGTGTCGCGCGCGCCAAGGCCGGCCGGCTTCACGCCCGCCGCCAGCAGGCGGTTCCAGAAGGCGACCACGGCGTCCTGCGGAAGCAGGATCTCGAAACCATCTTCACCGGTGTAGCCGGTGCGCGCGACGAACAGCTCGACGCCGTCATCGGACTGCACCTGCAGGGCGGCGAAGCGGCCCAGCTTGGTCAACGCTGCGCGGTCGGCTTCGCGGGCCAGGCCGATCACGATGTCGCGCGCCTGCGGGCCCTGCACGGCGAGGATGGCCAGGTCCGGGCGCTGCTCGACGGCGACGCCGAACGGCGCAGCCTGCTCGCGCAGCCAGGCCAGGTCCTTCTCGCGGGTAGAGGCATTGACCACCATGCGGAAGAAGTCGTCGCCCAGGTAGTAGACGATCAGGTCGTCGATGACGCCGCCGCGCGGATTCAGCATGCACGAGTACAGTGCCTTGCCGGTCACCTTCAGCTTGTCGACCGAGTTGGCCAGCAGGCGGCGCAGGAACGGCTTGACCTGGTCACCGCGCAGGTCGACCACCGTCATGTGGCTGACGTCGAACACGCCGGACTCACGGCGCACCAGATGGTGCTCGTCCAGCTGCGAGCCGTAGTGGATGGGCATGTCCCAACCCCCGAAATCGACCATCTTGGCGCCAAGGGCGCGGTGGGTATCGTTGAGCAGCGTCTTCTGGGTCATGACCGGGTCCGGCAGCAGAGGAAACAGGAAACCCCATTATCCCAGATCGGTCGCCCGCAGGCGTGCCGCAGCGCAGCGGTTCATGCAAGCGGAAGTGCAACCCGCCCCGCCCTTTCCTCTGCCGGCGAGGCAATGCCCGCAAGGCGCCGCAGCCGCCCGCTACAGGCGCACCCGCCCACGCAGGATGTCGAGGAACATCACCCAGTCACCCATGAACGAGTACAGCGGATGGCGGAACGTCGCCGGTCTGTTCTTCTCGAAGAAAAAATGGCCGACCCAGGCGAACCCGTAGCCGCAGAACAGGGCGCCAAGCAGGAACAGCGGCTGGCCGCGCAGCGAGGCAGTGGCGACCAGCAGCAGGACCCCGCAACTGCCGATGAAGTGCAGCCGCCGCGATACCGGGTGGCGGTGCTCGCTGAGATAGAACGGATAGAACTCGCGGAAGCTGGCGAAGCGGGACATGAGCAGGCTCCGGGGACCAGGGTCGCCCACATCATGCGCCTTCCGGAAGGCAGCGCTGCCCTTGTAGAGCCGAGCCATGCTCGGCTTGCGCGTGCCAGCGCGGCCGGAAGGAAGAGCAGCCGAGCATGGCTCGGCTCTACACTGATGAAGTGCGCGGCCCGAACATGATCACCGCCATGCCGGCCAAGCACAGCGCTGCGCCCAGCAGGTCCCAGCGGCTGGGACGAATGCCATCGACCAGCCACAGCCAGAACAGCGCGGTGCCGATGTAGACGCCACCGTAGGCGGCATAGACCCGTCCACTGGCCGTCGGGTGCAGGGTCAGCAGCCAGGCGAACACGGCCAGGCTGGCCGCCGCCGGCAGCAGCAGCCAGACGCTGCCTCCCTTGCGCAGCCACAACCATGGCAGGTAGCAGCCGACGATCTCGGCCAGCGCGGTCAGCAGGAACAGGCCGAGCGTTTTCACGCCTTCTCTGCTGCCTTGGCCTGATGCCACAGTGCTTCCTGCGCATCCAGGTCCAGTTCGGCCAACGCGTCACCCTGTGCGTCGGCCTGCGCTTCCATCGCGCGGAAGCGACGCTCGAACTTGTGGTTGGCACCACGCAGTGCAGCGCCCAGATCGATATCGGCATGACGCGCCAGGTTCGCGCAGACGAACAGCAGGTCGCCCAGTTCTTCCTGCAGGCGCGCCTTGTTGCCCGCGACATCGCCACGTTCGAACTCCTCGCGCAGCTCCTGCAGCTCCTCGGCGGCCTTGTCCAGCACCGGCAGCGGACCCGGCCAGTCGAATCCGACCTTGGCCGCGCGCGACTGCAGCTTCACCGCCCGCTGCCATTCCGGCAGGCCGCGCGAGATACCGGCCAGTGCGGAGGTGTCCTGCTCGCCCTTGGCGGCACGCTCGGCGCGCTTGATCGCCTCCCAGTTGCGCGTCACCCCGTCGGCATCGTCCACGCTGACATCGGCGAACACGTGCGGGTGGCGGCGCTGCATCTTGTCGCTGATCGCACGGGCGACCTCGGCGAAGGCAAACGCGCCCTGCTCCTCGGCCATGCGTGCGTGGAACACCACCTGCAGCAGCAGGTCGCCGAGCTCGTCGCAGAGATCGTCCAGGTCACCCCGGTCGATCGCATCGGCGACTTCGTAGGCTTCCTCGATGGTGTAGGGGGCGATGGTCGCGAAGTTCTGCTCCAGATCCCACGGGCAGCCGCCCTGCGGGTCACGCAGCCGCGCCATGATCGCCAGCAGGCGCTCCAGTTCGCTGCTTGCGGCGCTGCCGGTGGTGGGGGTGTCGTGCGCGCTCATGGGGCCTCCAGGATCAGTCGGACAACCAGTCGCGCCATGGCAGGCTGGTATCACCAAGGGCAATGAAATCGCCGTTCAACAGTGTCTCGCGGCGGTTGTAGCGGAACGGCTTGCCGGTCGCCGCCGACAGCACCGCGCCGCCGGCGGCATGCAGCACGCACTGGCCGGCGGCGGTATCCCATTCGGAGGTCGGGCCCAGCCGCGGATAGACATCCAGGCCGCCTTCGGCGATCCGGCAGAATTTCAGTGACGAGCCCTGTGCGATGGTCTCGATGCGGCCCATGCGCGCCAGCAGCGCCTCGGTTTCCGGCGAGCGGTGCGAGCGGCTGGCGGCAACGCGCAGCGGAGCCGTGGCCGGCGTGCGGGTGCGCAGCACGGTGTCATGCAGGCCCTGCCGCCGATAGGCCAGCTCGCCGCGCATGGCATGCCAGACGATGCCGGTGACCGGCGCCAGCACCACACCAAAGGCCGGCGCGCCCTGGTAGATCAAGGCGATGTTGACGCTGAATTCGCCGTTGCGCTTGACGAACTCGCGGGTACCGTCGAGCGGATCCACCAGCCAGTAAGCGCCCCAATGGCGGCGCTGCTCCCAGCCCACCTGCGCCGATTCCTCGGACAGGATCGGCAGGTCCGGTGTCAGCTGCCGCAGGCCCAGCTCAATGACCTGGTTGGCCGCCAGGTCGGCCGCGGTGACCGGGCTGTTGTCGTCCTTGATCTGGACCTCGAATCCATCGGCATACACCTGCATGATGGCTTGGCCGGCCTGCTGGGCGATGGCGATGGCGGTCTCGCGCAGGTCCGTGGTCAGTTTGATCATCGCGTTCCCTGCAGCCACTGGCGGGCAATGAACAGCGCCGCCAGCGAGCGTCCCTCGGAGAAGTCCTCGCGCAACATCAGCTGGTCCAGTTCGGCCAGCTTCCACGGCACCACTTCCAGTTCTTCCGGCTCGTCGCCGGCCAGCTTTTCCGGGTACAGGTCGCGCGCCACCACCAGCCACGACTGGTGGCTCATGTAGGTCGGGGCAAGGGTCATTGCGCGCAGCACGTCGACCCGGCGCGCACCGTAACCGGCTTCTTCCTTCAGCTCGCGGTCGGCGGCCTGCTCGGGGGTTTCGCCGGCGTCGATCCGGCCCTTGACCAGGCCCAGTTCGTAGCGGTGCATGCCGGCGGCGTATTCACGCACCAGCAGCACGGTCTCATCGTCGAGCATCGGCACCACCACCACCGCGCCGTGGCCACGGCTGACCAGGCGCTCGAACCGGCGACGTTCACCGTTGGAGAATTCCAGGTCCAGATGCTGGCGCTGGAAGGGGCCGTTCTCCTCATCGGTGATCCGATGGATGATCGGCAAGCGACGGCCGGCACGGTCATCGTTCATGCGGAATCTCCGCGGCGGCCGGCGCCAGCGCCGGGGCCGATAGAATGTGCAGGCAGCAACATGTTCATGAGCCCGAAATGCTAGCAGACCCAACCCCCTCCCCGCTGGCCCAGCACTGGCGGCAACGCGACCTGCAGGTGCTGTGGCACCCGTGCACGCAGATGCGTGAGCATCCGGACACCCTGCCACTGGTGCCGATCGCCCGCGGTGAAGGCGCATGGCTGATCGACCACGACGGCCACCGCTACCTGGACGCCGTCAGCAGCTGGTGGACCAACCTGTTCGGCCATGCCGAGCCGCGCATCGGCGGCGCCATCGCGGCGCAGGCCGGGCAGCTGGAACAGGTGATGCTGGCGGGCTTCGGCCACGAACCGGCGATCACCCTGGCCGAGCGCCTGCTGGCGCTGGCGCCACGCCAGCCCGGCCGCGCGCCGTTGGCCAAAGTGTTCTACGCCGACAACGGCTCGGCCGGCGTGGAAGTGGCGCTGAAGATGGCCTTCCAGTATTTCCAGAACCGCGGCGAGCCACGGCGCACGCGCTTCATCGCGCTGGAAAACGGCTACCACGGCGAGACCCTGGGTGCGCTGGCGCTGGGCGATATTCCGCTGTATCGCCGCGTCTATGCACCGCTGCTGGCCGAAGGCCTGTTCGCGCCATCGCCCGATGCCTACCTGGCCGAACCGGGCCAGAGCGCGGCAGATCGCGCACGGCAGGCTGCCGACGGCTTGGCCACGCTGTTCGACCAGCATCCGGGCGAGATCTGCGCGGTGATCCTGGAACCGCGCCTGCAGTGTGCCGGCGGCATGCGCATGCATGACCCGGTCTATCTGCAGCGCGTGCGCGAACTGTGCGATGCCCATGGCGCGTTCATGATCGCCGACGAGATCGCCACCGGATTCGGCCGCACCGGCACCCTGTTCGCCTGCGAGCAGGCAGGGGTGATGCCGGACCTGATGTGCCTTTCCAAGGGCCTGACCGGCGGCTTCCTGCCGCTGGCCGCCGTGCTGTCCACGCAGGCGCTGTACGACGCCTTCCTCGACGACTCGCGCGAGCGCGCCTTCCTGCATTCGCACAGCTACACCGGCAATCCGCTGGCCTGCGCGGCAGCACTGGCGACGCTGGACATCTTCCGCGACGACGATGTGATCGCCCGCAACCGGGGCATCGCGTCGGTGATGGGCACGCTGGCGGCGCCATTTTCCGACCATCCGCACGTGGCCGACGTGCGCCAGGCCGGCATGGTGGTGGCGTTCGAGCTGTCGCGCGACGGCAACAGGCGCACGCCTTTCGATCCGGGCCTGCGGCTGGGCCTGCACGCTTACAAGGCCGCCCTCAAGCGCGGCGTGGTGCTGCGCCCGCTGGGCGACGTGCTGTACTGGATGCCACCCTATTGCGTGGATGACGAACAACTGGAGCTGCTGGCACACACCACGCTGGCGGCCATCGACGAGGCGATTGCATGCGCGTGACCCGCTGCCCCATCGACCTGGCGCTGCACAGCGGCCAGACCGTGACCCTGCCGGAAGAGACGGCCAACCACCTGGTGCGGGTGATGCGCCTGCGCGAGGGCGATACGTGCGTGCTGTTCAACGGCGATGGCAACGACTACAGCGCGACACTGACCGTGGCCGGCAAGCGCGAGGTACAGGTCCGCATCGATGCTGTGCAGGCCATCGACAATGAATCACCGCTGGCGATCACCCTGCTGCAGGGCATCGCCCGTGGCGAGAAGATGGACCTGATCCTGCAGAAGGCCACCGAACTGGGCGTGGCGGCGATCATTCCGGTCAACGCCGAGCGCACCGAGGTGAAGCTCGATCCAGCACGGGCCGAGAAGCGCGTGGCGCACTGGAACAACGTGGTGACGTCGGCCTGCGGCCAGTCCGGGCGTGCGCGCATCCCGCAGGTGGGTTCGCCGCTGTCGCTGGCGCAGGCTGCGGCGGTACTGCCGGCCGATACGCTGCGGCTGACCCTGGACCCGCGGGGCGCACATCGCCTGTCGACGCTGACGGCCGCTCCGGCAGGGGGCCTCGTGCTTGCGATCGGCCCGGAAGGAGGCTGGTCCCCGCGCGACCGCGACCAGCTGGCAGCGGCCGGGTTCCAGGGACTGCAGCTGGGCCCGCGGATCCTGCGCACGGAAACGGCCGGACTGGCCGCGATCGCGGCGTTGCAGGCGCGGTTGGGCGACCTGGGATAAGACAGGTTCGTGGTAGTGCCGGCCGCTGGCCGGCATCCACGGGATCATGAGGTTGCCGGCCAGCGGCCGGCACTACCGGTCTGGTGGATCAGGCGGCGAGCGAATCCAGCGCCGCTTCCAACGCGTCCAGGTTCGGCAGCAGCGCACTCTGCTCACCCAGCAGCACGCGCATGTGCACGGTCTGCGGCAGGGTTTCTTCGGAGGCGTCGGCCAGCAGGCCGTCGCGCGGCACCGAGATCAGCTGCGGGAAGTTCTGCGTCAGCAGCGCGTAGTACGGGCGCTGCACGTTGCCGCTGAGGGACTTCAGCACCACCACCTTGTTGTGGCCGGCCACCGTCTCTTCGCCGAGCCCCGAAAGGCGTGCGAACGACACCAGCGGCACCTGCCAGCCGTGCCAGCCGATCTCGCCGACCAGCCAGCGCGGCGCATCGGAGACCGGCTGCACCGGCACGCGCGACATCATTTCGGCCACGGTGGCATTGGGCAGCAGCACGCGCTCGTTGCCGGCCTGGATCAGGACGCCGCGGATTTCGTCATTGCTGGCGTAGCTCATGGTGCGTCTCCGTTGTCGTCCTGCTCACCCCAGCGCGCGGCAATCGCCTGCGCCAGTTCCTGCGGTTCACCGGCCACCATGCCGGCAGCCACCACGGCGGTGGCCGCCGCCGGGTCATAGCAGCCCTCGCCCACCTGCCCGGCCACCCACGCACCGGCGGCCGCCAGGTCCAGCGCCGGGCCTACGTGGGCCAGGTCGGCACCGCTGAGCAGCACCAGCGCGGTGTGTTCGGCCGGCAGCGAAGCGAGCGAAATACCGTTGGCATCGCTCTGGAAATGCAGGCCATCGCTGGCCGCGCGCACGCCGATATCATCGGCCAGCACGTGCACCTCGCCCGGCACCGCGTGCTGGCCGGCCTCGGCCAGCTGCACCGGCAACGGCGAAACGCGGGACATCTGCTTGACCAGGTTGCCGTAGCGGCCACCATCCAGACGCATGTGCACCAGGACCGGCACACTCAACGACGCGGGCAGTGCGCCGAGCAGGCGACGCAACGCATCCGGGCCACCGATGCCGGCCAGCACCAGCAGCGATGCGGCACGCGCACCGGCCGGGGCGACGGCATCCAGATCGACCAGGCTCAAATGATCGGTATCGAACGAGGGCTGCGGCGCGACGACCGGCGCCACGGCTTCTGCCGATACGGGTGCTTCGATCGATTCTTCCACCAGCGACCAGGCGGTGTGATCGAAGGAGACCGGCGGTGTCGCAGGCGTCGCCGGTTCGGCCAGTGCCTGCGGCGCCGAAGGCGGATCCAGAGGCTCGGGCACGACCGGCTGCAGCGCCGCCAGGGCCTGCTCCAGCGCGATCGGTTCGTGCAGGTCTGCCGGTGGCGAATACAGGCCGTCGGCCGGAACGTCATCGGCCCAGCTCAGCGCCTGTTCCAGGTGCGGGCGCAGGGCTTCTTCCTGCGGCGCCGGCGCGGGCGCCGGATGGCCAGGCTCCAGCTGCAGGCTGGGCTCTTCTTCGGCGCCCGGCGGCAACACCTGCTGGTGGCCGTGCAGCTTGGCGGCCAGGTGGCGCCCCCAGCGTTGCGCCTCCCAGCCGTCGCGGCGGGCGGCCAGCTCAGCCTCATCGAACACCAGGGTCAGCCCCGGTGCCGAGAGCACGGATTCCAACCGTTCCAGTGCGTCCTCGATGGCAGCTTCCAGCGCGATCACCACGAACTGCGGGGCCGCGGCCTGCAGGACCTGCGGCTCCAGGCCGTTCGGATCATCTTCCAGGACCAGCTGTACATCGGCATGCGCCAGCGCCTCGCGCAGGCGTTCACGCGCCGTACCGGGGCGGGCCAGCAGGGCGACGGCCGGGGCCGGATGGGTTTCACTCACGGACACGGGCGATCCCCAGCAGGTCGTACACGTTACGCATCAGGTCCAGTTCCTGGTACGGCTTGCCCAGATAACGCTGGACACCGATCTCGAAGGCACGCTGGCGGTGCTTGTCGCCGCTGCGCGAGGTGATCATCACGATCGGCACATCCCTGTAGCGCGGATCGGCACGCATCACAGTGGCCAGCTCGTAGCCGTCCATGCGCGGCATCTCGATGTCCAGCAACATCAGGTCCGGCACGCGCTCTTCCAACCGCTCCAGTGCTTCCACGCCATCGCGGGCGACACTGACTTCGAAGTTGTGGCGTTCGAGGATGCGACCGGTCACCTTGCGCATGGTCAGCGAGTCATCGACCACCATCACCAGCGGCACCTGGCGTTCGTCGCGCGGCGCATTGGCCAGCACCGGTGCCGTCGGATTGGCCAGGAAGCGGCGCACCAGCGGCGCGACGTCCAGGATCACCACCACGCGGCCATCGCCGGTGATGGTGGCACCGTAGATGCCCGGTACCGATGCGATCTGCAGGCCCACCGGCTTGACCACGATTTCGCGGTTGCCCAGCACCTGATCGATCGCCACGGCTGCACGCAGGTCGCCGGCGCGGACCAGCAACAGCGGCACCTGGTCCTGGCCATCGGCACGCGCCGGGGCCTGCCCGACCAGGCTGCCGAGGTCATACAACGGATAGTCTTCGCCGCTGTAGCGGTAGCTGCTGTCGGCGGCCTCGAAACGTTCGCGCGACAGGCGGCCGATACCGCTGACCGAGGCCACCGGCACGGCGAAGGTGGTCTCGCCGATCTGCACGAACACCGCCTGGGTGACGGCCAGCGTCTGCGGCAGGCGCAGGGTGAAGCGCACGCCCTGGCCGCGCACCGACTGGATATCGACCGAACCGCCCAGCTGGCGCACTTCGTTGCGCACCACGTCCATGCCCACGCCACGGCCGGCCAGCTGGCTGACCTGGTCAGCGGTGGTGAAACCAGAGGCGAAGATCAGGTTGTCCAGTTCCTGCTCGTTCGGCTGGGCATCGGCAGCCAGCAGGCCACGGTCGATGGCGCGGCGGCGGATCGCCTCGCGGTCCAGGCCGGCGCCGTCGTCGGCCACTTCCAGCACGATTTCCGAGCCTTCGCGGTGCAGGCGGATGGCGATCTCGCCCTCCTCCGGCTTGCCGGCGGCGCGGCGCTGTTCCGGCGCTTCCAGGCCATGCGCCACGGAGTTGCGCAGCATGTGTTCCAGCGGCGCGACCATGCGATCGAGAACATTGCGGTCCAGTTCCCCGTGGGTACCTTCCAGGGTCAGGTGGACCTGCTTGCCGGTATCCATGCCGGACTGGCGGACCACGCGGCGCAGGCGCGGCACCAGGCCATCGAACGGCACCATGCGCGCGCGCATCAGGCCGTCCTGCAGCTCGGAGCTGACGCGCGACTGTTGTTGCAGCAGCGAATCGTACTGGCGCGACAGATCGTCCAGTACCCCTTGCAGGCCGCCAAGGTCGGCCGCCGATTCGTTCAGCGCACGGCTGAGCTGCTGCAGCGTGGAGAAGCGGTCCAGCTCCAGCGGATCGAACTTCTGGTCTGCCTGGTCCTGCTCACGCTGGTAGCGGGCGACGATCTGCGCTTCGGTTTCCAGGTCGAGCCGGCGCAGCTGGTCGCGCAGTCGCGCATTGGTGCGCTCCAGCTCGCCCATCGCACCACGGAACGCGCCGAGCTGCTGCTCGAGGCGCGAGCGGTAGATCGCCACTTCACCGGCATGGTTGACCAGGCGGTCGAGCAGATCCGCGCGCACGCGCACCTGTTCCTGCTGCGGGCGTGCCAGCGGATCTTCATCGACCACGCCTTCGGCCGGCAGCGGTGCCGACAGTGGCGCATCAAGCAGTGCCGGTGCCGATGCCGGACTGGCAACCGGTGCCGAAGTGGCTTCTGCGACGCTCGCCACGTTGGCTGCGGCTGCGGCTGCAGCAGCCGCCGCAGCGATATCGGTGGTGGTACGCACTTCGAACGCGTCGACCAGGTCCTGCGCCGGTTCCACCACGCGGTGGTCGCCGGTGCGGGTGAGCAGCTGGTGCAGCCGATCAAATCCGCGCTCCAGCAACTGCACATCGCGGCGTTCGATCTCGGTGCGACCAGCGGCGACGGCTTCCAGCAACGATTCGATGCTGTGGCCAAGATCGCCGATGGCGTTGATGCCGGCCATGCGTGCGCCACCCTTCAGGGTATGCAGGTCACGCTGCAGGCCGGCCAGCACCTCGCGGTCCTGCGGCGCATCGCGCAGCTCGCTGATCAGGCCATCACAGTGGTCGAGCAGGTCCTTGCCTTCCTCGACGAAGATGTCGACCAGCTCGCGATCGTAGACGCTGAAGTCGAGCGTATCGGCGCTGTCTTCCGGCACCGGGATGTCAAGGACGTCGGGTGCCACGGTTTCAACCACGTCGGCGTCAGGCGCTCCAACGGCCGGGGCATCCGATACGGCATCGGCATCGGCAGCTTCGGCGTGGACTTCCACCTGGCCCGGTGCGTCTTCCAGTTCGAAGAACCGCACCGGTTCGGCGGTGGCCGGCGTCGCGGCCTCCGCGATCTCCTCATTCACCGTCGCCGGGGACGGCTGATCGGCGCTCTCTCCTTCACCGATCGCCGCCTCCCCGCCGACGTCCGCATCCTCGGCAAAGGCTTCCGCCTCGCCCGGCGCGAGTTCGCTGGCCTGCAGGCCGAGCACGGACCTTTGCCCGTCGTCGGCCAGGGGCTGCTCTTCGTCGATCACGTGCAGGCCGGCCTCGAGCGCGGCGTCCAGCGAGACCGGTTCTGCAAACCCCGGCGCAGCCATTTCATCCTGCAGGCTCGACAGCTCGCTGTCGAGTGGCAGTGCAGCAGGCGTCTCGAATGCCTCAGCGTCCGCGACGTGCACGTGATCGAACGAGGACGCATTCAGGTCAGATGCGACGGCTTCGACAGCATCCGGAATCTCTTCGGCATCGCGGTCGTCGACCGGCAGCGCACTGGCATCCAGGTACGGCGACAGATCGTCCACGACGGTCAAACCGGCATCGTCGGCCAACAGCGGCGCGCATTCGGCCTCCGCCTGGACACCGTCTACCTCAACGCCCGGAACGTCGTCGGCCACCTGGATCGATTCGACCACCGGTAGCGACGCCGCTCCCTCACCTGGTACCGACGGCCATCCGGCATCGAAGTAGCGCGAAAGATCGTCGCTGGCGGTCAGCTCACCGACCTCCAGCCCGCCCTCGCCCTCGATCGCGGCATCCTCGACCGGGGTTTCGGCGACATCGGCAACTGCCTGTGGTTCCTGCTCCGCCGCGACGGACGAAAGCGGGACCGCATCGGTTTCAGGCGCGACGGCTGCCGGGGCGTCCGCATCCCATTCCGCCGTCGGTTCGTCATCCAGCGCCAGCTCAGCTTCGTCGTCCTCCAGGCCCACCATCGGCCAGCGCGCTTCCGGCAACTCGCTGGCCAGCGCCTGCAGGCGCTGTGCCAGTACCTGTTGCGGTGCGATACGCGGCTGTTCGGCCTGCAGCGCTTCCATGGTGGCGGTGATCGCCTGCGCGGTCGCATCCAGCGCGGCCACGCCCTCATCACCCGGCACCACTTCGGCGGCCAGTGCACGCTTGATGTAGGACTCGGCACCGCCGGTTACAGCCGTGATCTCGGGCACTTCGGTCATCGCGAAGGCGCCGTTCATGGTGTGCACTGCACGCAGGAGTGCGTCGCTGACCGGCTGCGGTGCCTGCTGCGCCGAACGCAGCCAGTCCTGCAGGGTGGCCTGATGGACTTCCACCTCGGCCTCGAGAATCTCGCGCAGCACGCTGTCGATGTTGGCCGGCGTGCCGGTGGCTTCGGCCTTCTCGGCGGTATCGGCCAGCGCCGAAGCGGCAACCTCGGCGTCGAGAATGCGGATGATCTCGTCTTCGCCCTCGACTTCGGCCACCGGTGCAACCGATGCAGTGGCCCCAGCCAGGGGTACGTAGTAGGTCTCCTCGCCTGCACCGACACGATCGGCGATGGCCTGCATGGCCTGCAGGTCGACGCTGATGCGGTGGCCATGGCGCAGCGCCGCGTTCAGCTGCGGCAGCGCCGCATGCGCGTTGTCGACCATCGCCAGCACGGCGGGAGATGCGGCGCGGCTGCCATCCAGCACGCGGTTGAGCATGCCTTCGATCTTCCACGCGAACTCACCCAGGGTGCGTGCGCCGACCAGGCGGCCACTGCCCTTGAGGGTATGGAAGATGCGGCGGATCGGGCGCAGCCGGTCCATGTTGTCCGGCTGCATGCGCCATGCCGGCAGCAGCGTGCCGAGATTGGCCAGCTCATCGTCGAACTCTTCCAGGAACACCTCGCGGATGTCCTCGTCGATGTTCTCGGCATCGTCGTCGAACCCGGCGTCGAAGCCCGCATTGGTGTCGGCGTCGGTCCCGGCAACGGCCGAATCCACCGCCTCCGGCGCTGCCGCAGCGGCCATCGCCTGTGGATTGAAGCCGGCAGCGGCCGCACTCAACTCGGCGAAGAACTGGGCGTCGGCCTCGCTGAAATCGATCGGCGCGATGGTGTCGATATCGATCACCGACACGGCCGGAGCGGACGTATCCGCCGCAGGAGCCGCCGCATCGATCAACGGCGACGTGATCGACGGTACCGGCAGGTCATCCGGGGCCTCATCCACCCCGGCCAGCGGCGGAACGACGGCATCGACGATCTCCAGCGACGGATGCAACGCGGCGTCATCGTCCAGCGACAGCGTTTCCATCGCATGCAGCGACAGCACGTCGTCAGCGTTGTCCAGCGCGTCGGCATCGAAGCGGAACACCACGTCGTCGGCCACGGCAGCCGCATCCTGTTCGGCCGCCACCGGGTCGAACACCGGTGCAGCATCGAAAGCGGTCGCGGAGGAATCCACCGCGTCCTTCCTCTCATCGATCACAGGCGCTGCGCTTTCCTCAAGCATCTGCGGCGCCCCGGACAGCGACCACTGCGGCGCACCGGAGTGATCACCCTCGGCCAGCTCGAAGCTGACCGGATCGAAACTGGCGAAGGTCGGGCTGCGCTCGTCATCGGCAGGCACGATGGCGTCGGCCTCCGGATGGAACGGCGCCAGCTCCCACTGCGGGACATCCGGCGCAGGTGCGCTGGACGCCGCGAAGACCAGCGATGCGTCCGCATCGTCGTGCGTCGGCAACGGCGGAGCACCGGTATCAGCCGTGCTGGCGGCCACGGCTGCCACGGTGCCCAGCGCGCCGAACATCAGGCGGTTGTCGGACACCATCGGCGCCGGCGAGGCCGGCGGCGGATCGAAGGTGAAGTCCGGCAGTGGCACCGGCACGTCGCCGGCAGCGGGCGCCGCAGGCTGCACCGGAACCTCGATGCGCTCCGGCTGCAGGGGCTCGGCCTGCAACGCAACCGGCTCACGTTCGACCGGCAGCAGTGCCGGCGCGTCCGGCGCAACGGCATTGTGCTCCGGCAGCGGCCAGTAGCGCAGTGCCTCGAGGCTGCTGCGGGTGATTTCGAGGATGTCCTCTCGGCCCGGGCGGCGGTCGCGCAGGGCTTCCAGGTAGTACTCCAGGCTGGCCATGGCATCGGCCAGGGTGTCCAGTTGGCGGCCGCTGGGCACGCGCTGGCGGCCGATCAGTTCGGCCTCGATGTACTGCTGCACGCCGCGCAGGTAATCGGCGGCGGTACCCAGGTCGAGCATGCGCAGCGCGCCGGACACATCGCCCAGCAGGCGTGGCACATCCTGCAGCTCGGCATGGTTCCAGCTGGTTTCGATGAAGGCGACGAAATGCTCGCGGGCAGCGGCGAAGTTGGCGATGGCTTCATGCGCCAGCACCTCCACCGTTCGCCGGTTCTCGACCGCGCTCGGGTCGTCCTCGCCACTGCCGCCGGCGCCCAGATGGGCAACCTGGTCGTCCAGCGAGGCATCGACGTACAGCAGTGCACCGGCAATATCCAGCAGCAGGTTCTCGTCGATCTGCTGGCGACCTTCGACCACGCCGCGCAGCGCATCGCGCTGCTGCACGACCACGCCGCGGGCCACGCCCAGGCCCATCATGCCCAGCGTATCGGCCACGGCGCCGAGCTCGTTGGCCTGGGTCTGCAGCTGTTCCGGCGCACCACCTGTGCGCAGGTGCAGGTCAAGCGCATCCTTGATGCGCAGCAGTTCTTCCTTCACCGCGCTGCCGACCGTGTCGAGCAGCTCGCGATTACGCCCGCTCAGGCTGCCACGGGCATGGTCCAGCTCGGCCTCGGTGGCGGTGACGCTGTCCGGCGCAAAGGCCAGCAGCACACTGTCAGTGACGCCTTCTTCGCCGCGCGACGCACGGATCTCGTTGAGCAGCGGCATCAGCACGATCGGAATGTCGCGATGGCCGTTCTGCAGGCGTTCCAGATAGTCGGGCAGCAGCACGCTGCCACGCATCAGGGTTGCGCAGGCTTCATCACGGTCGGCCACGCGGCCGGCGCCGATGGCGTTGGCCAGCTGCTCCAGCTCTTCGGCCACCATCGCCGGGGCATACAGCTCGACCATGCGCAGGGTGCCCTGCACCTGGTGCAGGTAGCCGGCGCAGATGCGCATGCGGCTGGCATCGGTCGGGTCTTCGGCGTAGTACTCGACCTCGTTGCGCACCTGGCGCAGGGTCTCGTCCAGCTCGGGCTTGACCCAGCCCAGCGCTGCGTGGCTCATCGCATCGCGCAGACTGCTCATGGACGCGCTCCGTTCGCCGCCGCGCGGTGGCCGCGCGAGTTCTGGCGTGGGGAATGGAAATGCTTCATCGACTGGTTCCTTGCTCGCCGCCCTGCCCGTGTCACGCCGGCAGCTTGAAGTCGGCGACCGAACGGCGCAGGTCCGCCGCCAGCTGCGCGAGGTGGCCGATCGACTCGGCGGTCTGTCCGGCACCCTGCGAGGTCTGCCCGGTGATCTGCCGGATCACGCCCATGGTGCGTGTGATGTCCGAGGCGGCAGCCGACTGCTGCTGGGCGGCGATGGAGATGTTCTTGATGAGGGTGTTCAGCGCGTTTGACACGCGTTCGATCTCGGTCAGCGCGGTACCGGCGTCCTCGGCCAGGCGCGCACCAGACACCACTTCGGCCGTGGTCTGCTCCATCGAGGTGACCGCTTCATTGGTGTCGGCCTGAATGGCCTGGACCAGGTTTTCGATGCGTCGGGTCGCACCCGAGGTGCGTTCTGCCAGGCGCTGCACTTCGTCGGCCACGACCGCGAAACCGCGGCCCGCTTCACCGGCCGACGCGGCCTGCACCGCCGCGTTCAACGCCAGGATGTTGGTCTGCTCGGAAATGTCGTTGATCAGTTCCACGATCGAGCCGATTTCCTGCGACGACTCGCCCAGGCGCTTGATGCGCTTGGAGGTTTCCTGGATCTGGTCACGGATCTGGTCCATGCCCTGGATGGTCTCGCGCACCACGCCGGCACCCTCGGCGGCGATCACCACCGAACGCTGTGCCACGTCGGCCGACTCGGCCGAGTTGCGCGACACCTGCTCGATGCTCGCCGCGATCTCCCCGATGCGGTCCGAAGCCGAGGTGATCTGGTTGGCCTGGTGCCCCGCGGCCTCTGCCAGCTGCATGGCGGTGGCCTGGGTTTCCTGGGTGGACATCGCGACCTTGGCCGAGGTGTCGTTGATGGTGGTCACCAGGTGGCGCAGCTCGTCCACCGCGTAGTTGATCGCGTCGGCGATCGCGCCGGTCATGTCCTCGGTCACCGAGGCCTTCACCGTCAGGTCGCCCTCGCCGAGCGAGGAGATTTCGTCCAGCAGCCGCATGATCGCCTGCTGGTTGCGGCTGTTGAATTCCACCTGGGTCTGGTAGCGCAGTTCCTGCTCGCGCGAGCGGCTGCGCACGTTGGTGGAGACGAAGCCGATGATCGCGATCAGCGACAGCGCACCGGACACCACGCCGATCCAGAAGTTCGGGAACAGGCGGGTGTCGGATACCGAGCCGAACGAGGAGAACGCGTCGAACAACTTGCGGCTGTCATCCAGCATGTGGGCCGAACCCTGGCCCAGCGCGGTGGCAGCGGATTGCGCCGCAAACAGCTGGCGCGAGCTGGCCAGGATCGCGTCGGCGTCCTGCTTCATCGCTTCCCACTTCTGCTGCGACTGTTCCAGCGCGGCCACGGCGGCGGCACCGCGCACGGCGGTGATGCCCAGTTCCTCGTTGCCGTTGCGCAGGCCGTCGAGCACCTGCGAGAACACGGTGATGTCACGTGCCAGCGCATCGCCGGAGGTCGCCGCGGCGCTGCCACCGGCACGCATTTCGGTCACGCGGCGGGCCATCGAACCGGCCACCACGACCTGCTGCAGCGCGCTGTACACCTGCGACGAGGGCGCGCCGGAAGCGGACATCGCACGCACCAGCTCGTTCAGCTGGGCCTGCAGGCCCGGCACTGCGCCGGTGAAGTTGTTCGCGTTGCCGGCCAGCGCCAGCACGGCCGGTTCGCTGGCCACCAGCTGCCCGGCCTGCTTGCCCAGCGGCGCCCAGGTCTCGCCGAGGGTGGCGATGGCACCGGCTACGCCCGGCTCCTTGCCGTAGCGTCCCTGCAGGGTCGACACGTTCTGCTCGATCGCGTTGCGGGTGGCCTTGAAGGCGGTGAAGGCCTGGGCGTTGCCGCCGACCGCGTCACGTCCCTGGTTGGCCAGCTGCTGCGACAGCACCTGCAGGTCGGCGGCCTTGGAGCCGGCGTCGGCAAGGCGGCTGCCCTGCCAGGTGGCGACGCCGGTGTTGACGCCGAACAGGATCATCGATGCCAGCAGCAGGAACAGCCAGAGGTTGCTGCCGCCCAGCCGCAGCTTGCCGGTCTTGGTGGCGTCCGAAGCAGTACTCATCGTTCAACCTCGATCTTCAATGCAGGGGGCGATGCCCGGCCTCAGGCCGCGGCTTGCCGGAATTCAGGGGTGCGCGACAGCAGCGAGAGCGAGAACACGCCCCAGTCATGGCCGTCGGCATGGAAAGCACGATCGACGAAATGCCCGTAGCGGCCATCGGCCAACGTGCCCGCTTCGATCTGCTGGTCCAGCTCGAAGCTGCGCTGGCCGAACAGTTCATCGATGGTCAGTGCGACGTCGCCGCCGGCCTGGCGCATGATCAGCACGCGCTGGCCTTCCTGCTGCACGGTGCGCGTGCCTTCCAGGAAGTACTTCAGGTCGACCACCGGGAACAGGTTGCCGCGCAGGTTGCCCACGCCCAGCAGCCAGGGCTGCGCACAGGGCACCGGGGTCACCGGCGGCATCGGTACGATTTCCACCACTTCGCGGAAATCGGACACCAGCCGGCGCTGGCCGACGCGGAAACCCACGCCACGCCACAGGTCCTGGGCAAACTGCTTCCCGGGCAGCTGCACCGCATGGGCCAGGCTGCGCCGTTCATAGGCTTCAAGGATGTCGAAGGGCGAGCGCATCAGGCCACCAGTTCGTTGATCCGCGCGATCAGTTCATCCTCGCGCGGCGGCTTGACGATGTAATCGGCGGCGCCCTGGCGCAGGCCCCAGGCCTTGTCGGTTTCCATCGCCTTGGTGCTGACGATGATCACCGGGATGTGCTTGATCGCCGCATCACGGGCCATCGCACGGGTCGCCTGGAAGCCACTCATGCCGGGCAGGACCACGTCCATCAGCACCAGCTGCGGCACCTGGTCGCGGACCAGCTGCAGGCCATCCTCGGCGTTGTCCGCTTCCAGCACTTCGTGGCCGGCACGGCGCAGCCACTGGGTGAACACCGCGCGGTCGGTCGGTGAATCCTCGATCAGAACGATACGAGCCATTGTGCCTTTCCCCCCTGGTCAGGCGTTGACGTATGTGCGGATGGCACCCAGCAGTTCTTCACGCGTAAAAGGCTTCGTCAGGTACTGCTCCGAGCCGACGATGCGTCCCCGCGCCTTGTCGAACAGGCCATCCTTGGACGACAGCATGATGACCGGGGTCGCCTTGAACAGCTGGTTGCCCTTGATCAGCGCGCAGGTCTGGTACCCGTCCAGGCGCGGCATCATGATGTCGACGAAGATGATCTGCGGTTGCTGGTCTGCGATCTTGGCAAGCGCTTCGAAGCCGTCGGTGGCGGTGACCACCTCGCAGCCTTCGCGCTTGAGCAGCGTTTCCGCAGTCCTGCGGATGGTCTTCGAATCATCGATGACCATCACCCGGAGTCCTGCGAGTTCCCCGCCCGCAGTCGTGTTTTCAGTCATTGCCTATCCCCAAGCGCACGGCCCGATCTCTGGCGGGGGCCGCTGCGAAAGCGTATCTATATCGCACTTTCCGCGCCCGCTTCAAGGCCGCCCCACGGCGCGGGGCATGGCCCCCTCCTGAACGTGACGGGTTTCGCAATGAGTGCGCGACCGCCGGGCGGACGCTGCGTTGCAGTATGGCAGGGAGGCGCGCGACCGGCGTTGCCGCTACCATCAACGCCTTGCCTGACAGGTGCGACCATGCCGTTGAACGTCATCGTGGTGATGGACCCCATCGCCCACATCAAGATCGCCAAGGACACCACCTTCGCCATGCTGCTGGAAGCCCAGCGCCGCGGCCATGCCCTGCACTACGTGCGGCCGGGGGGACTGGCCCTGGAAGGTGGCGTGGCGGTGGCCCAGACCGCGCCGCTGCAGGTGCGCGACGACCCGGCCGGCTGGTATGAGCTGGGTGAGTTCAGCCGTACCGAGTTCGGACCCGGCCAGATCGTGCTGATGCGCAAGGACCCGCCGGTCGACGCCGAGTACATCTACGACACCCAGGTGCTGGACGTGGCCGCCGCTGCCGGTGCCTGCGTGGTCAACAACCCGCAGGGCCTGCGCGACTACAACGAGAAGCTGGCTGCCCTGCTGTTCCCGCAGTGCTGCCCGCCGACCCTGGTCAGCCGCGATGCCAAGGCACTGAAGGCCTTCGCCCTCGAACACGGCCAGGCCGTGCTGAAGCCGCTGGACGGCATGGGCGGCCGCTCGATTTTCCGCAGCGGCCAGGGCGATCCGAACCTGAACGTGATTTTGGAGACACTGACCGACGGCGGCCGCAAGCTGGCGCTGGCCCAGAAATTCATTCCCGACATCAGCGCCGGCGACAAGCGCATCCTGCTGGTCGACGGCGAACCGGTCGATTACTGCCTGGCGCGCATTCCCCAGGGTGACGAGTTCCGCGGCAACCTGGCGGCCGGGGGCCGTGGCGAAGGGCGCCCGTTGAGCGAGCGTGACCGCTGGATCGCCGGCCAGGTCGGCCCGGAGATGAAGCGTCGTGGCATGCGCTTCGTCGGCCTGGACGTGATCGGCGATTACCTGACCGAGGTCAACGTGACCAGCCCGACCTGCGTGCGCGAGCTCGACGCGCAGTACGGCCTGAACATTGCCGGCACCCTGTTCGACGCGCTCGAGGCCGGCCTGCGCTGATGCCGTCCGCACCTGCCGTTCTGCCCCCGCCGCCACGCGAAGCGCAACGGCTGGGGGCCACCATCGCACTGTCGGTGCTGGTCCACGCCCTGCTGATCCTGGGCGTGGGCTTCGCCGTGAAAGGCGATGCTCCGCTGGTGCCGACGCTGGAAGTGATCTTCAGCCAGACGCGCACCGCACTGACGCCAAAGCAGGCTGATTTCCTGGCCGCCGCCAACCAGGAAGGCGGTGGCGAGCACGACCGCGCACAGCGTCCGCGCGACAACCAGGCCGGCATCGTGCCGCAGGCGCAATCCGGACTCAGCCCGGTTCCCCAGCAACAGCAATCGGCCGCGCCGGTTCCGCCGCCGCAGGCACGGGTGGTCAGCAGCCGCAATGGGGAGGACACCGTGGCGCAGGCGCAGTCCCGTCCAACGCCGGAACAGCCTGAGCCGGATGCGCCGCTGAGCGCGCGCGAGCAGCGTGATGCCGAGATGGCGCGGCTGGCGGCCGAGGTGCATCTGCGCTCGGCGCAGTACGCCAAGCGCCCGAACCGCAAGTTCGTGTCGGCCAGCACGCGCGAATATGCCTACGCCAATTACCTGCGCGCCTGGGTCGACCGCGCCGAGCGCGTCGGCAACCTGAACTACCCGGACGAGGCCCGGCAGCGCCGGCTCGGCGGCCAGGTGGTGATCAGCGTCGGCGTGCGCCGCGATGGCAGCGTGGAAAGCAGCCGGATCCTGCGTTCAAGCGGGACGCCGTTGCTGGATGAGGCGGCGCTGCGGGTGGTGCAGCTGGCGCAGCCGTTCCCGCCGCTGCCGAAGACCGAGGACGAGATCGACATCCTGCAGGTCACCCGTACCTGGGTGTTCCTGCCGGGTGGCACCCTGCACGACGACCGGTAGGGGTTTGTTGCCCGGGCCTGCGGCCCGGGACCCGCTGAAAGGCTAGAGCAACGGCAACAGCAACAGCAACAGCGGCGGTTGGTGTACTGAAGCGTGGCGAGGCGGTGTCGGGCGGCGGGGACGCCGCAAGTACGTCCGTGTAGGCTTAGCCGCGGCATCCATGCCGCGGATACCCCGCCGCCCGACACCGCCCCGCCTCTGACAGATCACGGCGCACCATTGCTTGGGTAGGTGTCGACCTTGGTCGACACACATCCACGCCACGCGTGGATGCGAGCGAAGCGATCCGCTTTTGACTTTGATTTTCTTTTGATTTTCCGTGGCGGACGCACACGGAAACTGTCAGAGGTCGGGCGGGGTGGGTTCGCGGGGGTATCCGCACCATGGATGCCGCGGCCAAGCCCCCATGGGTGAGGGCGCTTCGCTTGCGAAGCATTGCTTCGCAAGCGCCCGAACGCCCAGCCGCCAGCGGCTGGGCCGGACTGGGGGTTCACGGCGTCCCCCGCGAACCCACCCCGCCCGGCCAAGCGCGGCTTTTGGTTTATGCGATCAACCAACCCCGCCACGAGGGGCTCAGCCGTTGGCCTTCGCCTTCGCCTCGCGCGCGGCCTGCTGCTCGACCAGGGTCAATGCCACGTTGTCGCGCAGGTACGCCGGCTCGACCTTCTCCGGTGCAATCGCCTCGCCACGCGCGAACGCCGGCACCGCCAGTGCCAGCACGTCCGACGCCCGCGGCAATGCCGCGGCATCAAAACCGCGCAGGCCACTGCCCAACTGTGCCACCAGCGCGCCGTCGCCCGCGCCGAAACCGGTACCGACACCGTAGGCCGACATTCCTTCCGGCAACGTCACCACGGAGGGCGCGCAGACGCGCTCGGCATCGCGCGCGACCGGCAGGCCGTCGACGCGTTCGAAGCGCGCGACGTAGAGTTCACCCATCCGGGCATCGATTGCCGACAGGATCTGCGTTTCTTCCACCGGTGCCCGCAGCGCCAGCACCTGCAGCGTCGAAACCGGCAGTAGCGGGCGGTCCAACGCCAACGCGATGCCCTGGGCGATGGCGATCGCCAGGCGCACACCGGTGAACGCCCCCGGGCCGCGACTGAGCGCGATGCCGTCGAGCTGGCGACGGCCGATGCCGGCTTCGGCGAGCAGCGCCTCGGCCCATGGCAGGCTCAGGTCGGCATGCCGGCGCGGGGCGATCTCGAAGCGTTCCAGCACCTGCCCATCGACATGCAGTGCAACGGAGCAGGCTTCGGTGGCGGTTTCAAAGGCGAGCAGTTTCATCAGATCAGGTCAGAACAGGGGGAACGTGGCACCGGGAGCCGGCTCCGGGCCCGGCGCGACAGCGGCCGGGTCAGCCGGATCAGCCGGATCATCAGCCACGGGCCCCCATTGTGGCGTAAAGAAGGCCTGCACATCGGCCAGGCTGCGGGTGCGGCGGAAGGGTGGCAGTGAATCCAGGAAGACCCGGCCATAGCCACGGTTGAGCAGGCGCGGATCGCACAGGACCAGCACGCCACGGTCGCTTTCGCTGCGGATCAGGCGACCGACACCCTGCTTCAGTGCGATCACCGCCTGCGGCAACTGTTCGTCGCGGAACGGATTGCCGCCCTGGCTGCGGATCGCCTCCAGGCGTGCCTCGTACACCGGATCGTCCGGTGCCGCGAACGGCAGCTTGTCGATCATCACCACGCTCAGCGCTTCGCCGACCACGTCCACGCCCTCGCGGAAACTGGCCGAGCCCAGCAGCACGCCATTGCCCGATTCACGGAAGCGCTGCAGCAGCGTCGCGCGCGGTGCCTCACCCTGCACGAACAACGGCCATGGCCCGTCGCGCAGTGCCTCGGCGGCCTCGCGCAATGCACGGTGCGAGGCGAACAACAGGAATGCCCTGCCCTGCGATGCCTGCAGCACCGGCCGAAGGGTCTGGATCAGCGCGGTTCCGAAGCCCCGTGCGGCCGGATCAGGCAGGCCTTCCGGCAGGTAGCACAACGCCTGCTCGGGCCAGTTGAACGGACTCGGCTGGACCAGGGTATGCGGATCGTCCAGGCCCAAGCGCGTGGCGATGTGGTCGAATCCATTGCCCACGGTCAGCGTGGCCGAGGTGAAGATCCATGCCGCGCGGCTGCGCTCGCGATGCTCGCGCAGCGGGCCGGACACATCCATCGGCGTGCGCTGGCAGCGGAAACCCCGCGGCGTGAGCTCGTACCAGAGCACATCGGCGGCACTGGCGTGGTCCGCCGGATCGGTATCGAAATCCAGGGTGGGTTCATCATCGCCCAGCCAGCGCTGCAACCGCGACACCGCCTCGCGCGCCCGCGCATGGCAGGCGTCCAGACCCGCCGCCGATTCGCGCAGCGGCTGAAGGCCCTGCTCCAGTGCCACCAGGCCGGCCATCACCGTATCGAAGCCGTCGCGGACCTGTGGCATGGCCAGCGCACGCCACTGCGTACCACGCGGCGGCAGCCCCTCCATCGCCGAACGCAACGCCAGCAACGCCTGTTGCAACTGGTCGACCGGCTCCTGCAGCGCCGATTGTGCGCCCCCTACGCCGCGCGCTTCAGCCAGGCAGTCGCGACCCAGTTCCTGCCATGGGCGCATGCCGAAACCTTCGCCGAAGAACTGCGCTGCCAGTTCGGGCAGCTGGTGTGCCTCGTCGATGACAAAGGCCTGCGCCCCCGGCAGCAACTCGCCGAAGCCGTCCTGTTTCAGTGCCAGATCGGCCAGCAGCAGGTGGTGGTTGACCACCACCACGTCGGCGGCCTGCGCACGCTGCCGTGCGCGCACCACGAAGCAGTCGTCCCAGAATGGGCAATCGGTGCCCAGACAATTGTCGACAGTGGAGGTGACCATTGGCAGCAGCGGCGAGTCATCGGCCAGGCCCTCCAGCTCGGCGATGTCACCGAACTCCGAGCGGCCGGACCACGCCAGGATGCGCTGGAACTGCGCGGCCTGTTCGGGACTGGAAAACCGCGGCTCGCCCCGCGCCTGCTGCAGTCGATAGCGGCACAGGTAGTTCGCGCGCCCCTTCAGCAGCGCGCTGCGCAGGCCGACGCCCAGCGCCTGGCGCACGCGCGGCAGATCGCGGTGGTAGAGCTGGTCCTGCAGCGCGCGGGTACCGGTGGAGATGATGGTGCGCAGCCCGGACAGCAGCACCGGCACCAGATAGGCGAAGGTCTTGCCGGTGCCGGTACCGGCCTCGGCCAGCAGCAGGTCCCGCTGCTGCAGCGCATCGGCAATGGCAGCGGTCAGGTGCAGCTGTGCCGGACGCGGGACGAAGGCATCCAGATGCGAGGCGAGCGCGCCGCCTTCGCTGAGGGCTTCGCGGCTGGCATGGAGAAGGTCGGACATCAGAGGGAAAGGATACCCGGCAGGGCGCTGCCCGGCACCCGTTTCAAGCCAGAGCGCAGGCAAAAGCAACAGCAACAGCGTGGTTCATGGCTCTGGGTTGCTGCGTGTTTGGCGGGGCGGGAGGGGCAGGCAGGACACGCCGTAAACCCGTCCATGGGGGCTCGATGGCGCCATCCATGGCGCCAACGGTCCTGCCTGCCCCTCCCGCCCCGCCTTCGACAGTTTCCCGGTGACGGATGGACGTGCTTCGTGGCGTCGCGCTTGCTCGACTGATTCAGAAGCGGTGGGTCGAACGGAAACAAGAAGGGGTCGGAGCCGTTTTCCTGCGGAAAACGGATCCGACCCCACAACGAGTGCGCGCAGGGCGCGACCCGCTTTTGATTTTCTTTTTCTTTTCCGTGGCTGGACGCACACGGGAACTGTCAGAGGCCGGGCGGGGTGGGTTCGCGGGGGTGTCCGCGGCATGGATGCCGCGGCTAAGCCCCCAGGGACGGGTTCACGGCGTCCCCCGCGAACCCACCCCGCCCGGCCAAGCGCGGCTTTTGCTTTACTCGGCCAAGCAGCCAGCCACGAGGGGCTGTGCCGTTGGCTGAAAACTCAGTAACGCTTGATCCCCGGCACTGTGCAGCCCTCAATCTGCGCATGCGCCGACACCGCATTCTCCTTCTCGCCCCGCGCCAGCCGCGACTGCTCGATCGTCGCCCAGTGCCGGCGGCACAGCGGCCCGGTCTTCGAGCCCAGATCCACGGCCTTGCGCGCGAACGTCTCCGCCTGTGCCCACTGCCCCTGCAGCAGCGCCAGTTCGGCACGCTCCTGCAGCACCGCCGGGTCACCGGCCACGATCTCCAGCGCGTGATCCAGGCTGCTGGCGGCACCGGCGAGGTCGTTGGCCTGGCGCTGCGCCTGTGCGGCCAGCCTCAGGTCTTCCACCTGCGAATCACGCAGCGGCTGCACCGACAGTTCCTTGTCGTCCGGACCCGCTGCAGCATCCACGGCCGCCAGGCGCTGCGCCGGCGTGGTGGTGTCGACCGGTTTGACTACCGGCGGCGCGCTGCTCACGCAGGCGGCCAGGGCCAGGCTTAGGCCGGTCAGGGCCAGGGGCTGCAGCAGGGTACGCATGTTCATCGGCATCATCGGCTCGGGGGAGAAGGGGTGGCGGCAGGTTCGGCGGGTGCTTCCGGCTTGCGGTCCAGGCCGAACCAGCTGCGCCAGCCACCGCCCTCGCCTTCAGCCTCGCCCTGCCCCTCGGGCGACGCGGCCGGCGCGCACGGCGCATAGGCAGGCGCATAGCCCACCACGAACGGGAAACGGCGCGCGCCGGGGCAGCCTTCATCGGTGCTGTTGAGACCGGTGGGAGCCACCGGCTGCCAATCCAGGCCCTTGTTGCTGACCCGCAATGGCGCACTCGGCAGGCGCTGGAAGATGCCCGACCAGACCCGCATCGCGCCAGTGGCGCCATACAGGCCGGCCTGCTGGTTCTGATCGTTGCCGATCCAGATCACCGCCAGGTGGTCGCCGGTGTAGCCGGCATACCAGCTGTCACGGCCATCGTTGGTGGTGCCGGTCTTGCCGGCTGGCTGCAGACGGCCGAGGCCATCAGCATTGAGCCGCTGCGCGGTACCGCTGGCGACGACCTGCTGCAGGCCGACACTGATCAGGTTGGCGGCAATCGAATCGCCTTCCTGTGCCGGTGCCGGGGTCTTGTCGTAGCGCTTGAGCAGCTTGCCCTGCGGATCGAGCACGCCACGCACGGCGTGCAACGGCTGGATCTCACCACCGGACGCGAGGAACTGGTACAGCTGCGCCATCGCATACGGGCTCTGGTCGGTCGAGCCGAGGATCACCGCCGGATTGGCCTCGGCCTTGATGCCGGCCAGCACATGGATCAGCTGGGTCACGCGCTCGGGGCCGACCTGCATGCCCAAGCGCACCGTCGCCTGGTTGTACGAATGCGCCAGCGCATCGATCAGGCGCACCGTGCCGTGGCTGCGGTTGTCGGCGTTGCCGGGGCTCCAGTTGCGGCCGCGGCCGAGCTGCACCGTCACCGGCGAATCATCGACCCAGCTGGCCAGCGAATAGCGGTCAGGCTGCGCCAGGGCCAGCAGGTACACGAACGGCTTGAGCAGCGAACCGACCGGGCGCTGCGCCTCGATCGCACGATTGAAGCCGACCTCGGACACCTCACGGCTGCCGATCACCGCCAGCACGTCGCCGTTGTGCACGTCGGTCAGCACCATGCCGGCCTGCAGCTCAGGGCGACGCTGGCTTTCCAGCGACTTGATGGTGCGGGTCACCGCGCCTTCGGCATAGGCCTGCGCGGACGGCGACATGCCGGTCATCACGCTCAGGCCCGCGCCCTGCAGCGCAGATTCCGGATAGTCATGCGCAAGCTGCCGGCGGACCAGGTCGACGTAGGCGGGGAAGCGGTTGGCAGCCACCAGGCCCGGTGTCTTGGGCACGCCCAGCGGAGCCTTCAGCGCGCGCTGGTACTCGGCATCGTCGATCAGCGTGGCGTCGTGCAGCTTGCCCAGCACGAAGTTGCGGCGATCCAGCGCGCGTTCCGGGTTGCGCCGCGGGTCGTAGAAGGACGGCCCCTTGACCAGGCCGATCAGCAGGGCGATCTGCTCGGTCTCCAGCGACTGCAGGTCACGCCCGAACCAGAATTCGGCGCCGGAGGACATGCCATGGATCGCCTGGCTGCCGCGCTGGCCCAGGTACACCTGGTTGAGATACGCCTCGAAAATCGTGCGCTTGTCGTAGCGCGCTTCCATGATCAGCGCGTACAGCACCTCATTGAACTTGCGGGTGAGCGTCTGTTCCTTGCCGATGCCAAGCAGGCCGCTGCGGGCCAGCTGCTGGGTGAGCGTCGAAGCGCCCTGGCGGCTCTGGCCACCGGAACGGATCGTCACCCACACCGCGCGCGCGATGCCTGACAGGTCGATGCCGTGATGGCGGTTGAAGTCCTTGTCTTCCACTGCCTGCAGGCCGGTCACCAGCAGGTCCGGCGCCTCGTCCATGCGGATCAGGCGGCGTTCTTCCTGCTTCTGGCCGTACAGCGTGGCGATGCGCGCCGGATCCAGCCGCGCGGCCTTCAGTGCCTTGCGGCTGTCGGCGTCGCGCAGCGAGGCCACGCCGCCATCGGCCAGCGACAGCTCCACCCGGCGCGGCGCCACCCGGCCATCGACGTCGTTGTAGCCACGACTGGAGATCACAAAGCGACCGCCGTTCACCGCATAGGTGGCCGGCTCCTTGCCCTGCCCGTCATCACGATAGGCGGAGGCGGCCAGTTCGGTCTTCAGCGTGGACGCATCCATCGCCTTGCCGGGGGTGAGCACCAGCGGGCGCGCATACACGCGCGTCGGAATCTGCCAGCGCAGCTCGCCGAAACGCTGGGTCACCTGCTGGTTCAGGTACAGCGTATAGGGAATGAGGAAACCCAATCCCAATGCGACCGCAGCCATGCTCCAGGTGATCAGCCGGCGCCGCCACAGCGGACCGCTGTCCTGCTGGTCGTCGTCGAAATCGTCGATGTCGTCGGAATCGTAGCGTCGGGGCACGGGAATGCGAGAATGTAGGGTCTGGCGAGTCTACCCCAGCCACTGCGGCTGGCGAATTCTCCCGGGTTCCCCTGCTTAAGCTGGAGTTGCAACCGGATGGCGATGTCCCTGGCCGAGATCCGATACCTGATCAACCGCCTGTCGGGCCTGGCCCGCCGGAGCCTGGCAAGCCTGCGCACCCGCGGGTGGCGGGCCACCTGGCAACGCATCCGCGTGCACACCCAGCGCGCCGTTCCCGCGCCGCGCACGCCCCTGTTCCTGCCGCCAGCACAGGCTTTCGCCCCCTTCACGGTGCCGTTCAGCGAGTCGCCGGAGGTGAGCATCGTCATCCCGGTCTACAACCATGTCGGCCACACCCTGGCCTGCCTCCGCGCCCTGGCGGCACACCCGCCCGCAGCCGCGTGCGAGATCCTGGTGGTGGATGACGGCAGCAGCGACGCCACCGCACAGTGGATGCCGCAGGTGGCGGGGTTGCGCTATGAGGTGCGTGCGCACAACGGCGGCTTCATCGAAGCCTGCAACGAGGGTGTATCGCGCGCACGCGGCCGCTACGTGGTGCTGCTCAACAACGATACGGTGCCGCAGCCGGGCTGGCTCGACGCCCTGCTGGACACCTTCGGCAGCGTCCCCGACGCCGGCCTGGTCGGCAGCCAGCTGCTGTATCCCGATGGCCGCCTTCAGGAATCGGGCGGAGTGATCTTCGCCGATGGCAGTGGCTGGAGCTATGGCCGCTTCGAGGCCGCTGACGACCCGCGCTTTGCCAGCCTGCGCGACGTCGACTACTGCTCCGGTGCGGCGCTGATGCTGCCGCGTACCCTCTGGCAGCAGCTGGACGGCTTCGATACCCGCTACAAGCCGGCGTACTACGAGGACACCGACCTGGCCTTCCGCGTGCGTGCACAGGGCCTGCGCGTGCTGGTGCAGCCGGCCAGCCGGGTGATCCACGACGAAGGCACCAGCAACGGCACCGACACCGGCAGCGGGGTTAAGGCCTACCAGGTGCGCAACCAGGCCATCTTTGCCGCTCGCTGGGCCACCGAGCTGGCCCGCCATCCGGCGGTCGGCGCAGTGCCGTCGCCAGCGCTGCTGCTGCGCGGCCGGCGCCAGGTGCTGATCCTGGACGAGGAAGTACCGCAGCCCGATCGCGATTCCGGGTCGCTGCGCCAGGTCAATCTGATCCGCCTGCTGCTGCAGGGCGGTGCCCACGTGGTATTCGTCCCGACCCGGCGCGAGCATGCCGGCGCGGCGACCGAGGCGCTGCAGCGGATGGGCGTGGAAGTCTGGTACGCCCCCTTCCTGGACGGCGTGGCCGGCTGGCTGCGCAGCCATGGGTCGCGTTTCGACGTGGCGATGCTGGTGCGCCACCACGTCGCCCACGAGTGCCTGCCCCTGCTCAAGCGCTATGCGCCGCAGGCACGAACCGTGTTCGACACGGTCGACCTGCACTACCTGCGCGAACGCCGCGGTGCCGAAGTGGCCGGTGATACGGCGCTGCTGCGCGCAGCAGAACGCACCCGCAGCAGTGAATTGGCAGTGATGGAGCAGTGCGACATCACCGTGCTGGTCAGTGCGGCCGAACGGGAGCAGCTGCAGGCCGATGCGCCGCGGGTACGGGTGGAACTGATTTCCAACCTGCACGAGGTTGCCGGCGCCGGCGCCGTCTACGAGCAACGACACGATCTGGTGTTTGTCGGTGGCTTCCGCCATCCGCCGAACCTGGACGGGATGGAGTGGTTCATCGGCGAGGTCTTCGCCCACATCCGCGCCCGGCTGCCGGAGGTACGCCTGCACTGCATCGGCGCCGCGGCGCCGGAATCGTTGCTGGCACTGGCCGCACGCCACCCCGGCGTGCAGATGCACGGCTTCGTCGAGGACATCACGCCCTACATGGACGGCGCGCGCATTGCCATCGCACCGCTGCGGTTCGGTGCCGGCGTAAAAGGCAAGATCAACCTGAGCATGGCCCATGGCCAACCGGTAGTCGGTACCACCTGCGCCGTGGAAGGCATGCACCTGCATCCCGGCCAGGACGTACTGGTAGCCGATGACGCTACCGGTTTCGCCGATGCGGTGGTCCGCCTGTACCAGGACCCGCAGCTGTGGCAGCAGTTGTCCGATGCTGGCCTGGCCAACGTCGCCGAACATTTCTCACTCGAAGCCGCCCGTGCGACCGTGCAGCGGGTGTTCTTCGCCTAGTCCGCCCGTCCACCGGCGCGGCGCAGGCGATCTTCAAACGCCGGCAGTTCGGCCAGATCCGGCTGCAGCAACCGCGCCTGTTCGGCGGCATGCGCGGCGAAGGCCAGGTCACCGTTGCCGAGCCGCTCGCTGCCGATCGCCAGCCAGCGCTGGGCCAACCGCAGCCGCGCCGAGGGCAGTCCGGATGCGGTCGGTGACAGGGTCTGCCAGGCCTGCAGGCAGGCGCCTGCCGCCTGCACGCGGTTCTGCCGCAGATTGTCGTCGAAGCAGCGTCGGCTGGCGGGCAGCAAGCGTGCGGCGGCTGCCTTCACCCGCGCATCGCGGGGAGCCAGCGACTGGGCTTCGCGCAACGCGTCGAACGCGCTGTGCCCGGGTGGGCTGATCCACTGCCCCGCGCGCTCGGCACGTTCGATCTTCCGCAGGTGGTCGCGCAGCTGGCGTTCGCGCTGCGCCGTGCTGACCGCGGGCTGCTGCAGGGCCCGCTGCGCCTGCTGCGCGCGCTGCAGGCGCTGCGCCAGTTGTTGCCGGACTGCCTGCGAAGCCCCCAGCTCCGCCGCCAGGGCCGCATCACGTTGCGCCGCATCGAACTGGAAGTCGTCGGCGGACTTCTGGCTGCGTGCAACCACTGCCTGCAGGGTCTGCTCACGCCCGCGCTGGGCATTGGAATCATCGGCGGCCACCACCAGCACCGCCTGGAAGCCCTTGGCCGCAGCTTCCAGCTGCTGCCGTCGCAACGCACGCTGCGCCTGCCGCAGGCGCCGGTCGGCGGCGCGCGCGAGGGCCTCCTCGCTCGCCGGTAGATCGGCATGACCAGCATCGAACTGACGGGCACGACGCAGGAGCGCGGCCGCCTCGGCCAACTCCCCTCGCTCCGCCAGCGTGCGTGCCTGCAGCAGCAGGTCGCTCAGCGCATCTTCGCGCCCTTCCAGCGCCGGCAGGTTGTCCGGCTGCAGGGCCAGGATGCGCTGGAACAAGGGTAACGCACTGCTGTCGCCGTCATCCAGGCGTCCGGCCGCGAACGCGTTACGCGCCTGTGCCAACAACGCACCAATACCGGCTCCGGCGCTGCGTCGCGCCTGCAACTGGCGGGCAACCGCATCGGCGTCGCCCTGCGGCACCTGCAGCTCACGGGCCAGTGCCAGAGCCTGCGCGCTGCCGTCCAGGTCATCCGCCTGCAGGCGATCGCGCGCCTGTTGCAGCGCTGCCGCGCCGGTATTGGCCAGGCCCTGGCGCGCCTGCGGGCGATCACCGTCCAGCGCCAGCGCCGCCTGGTAGCGCTCGCGCGCACCACTGCCATCGGCATCGCTCAGGCGCCCAGCCGCCAATGCACGATCCCCCTCGGCCAGCAGCTGTTCGATCTGCGGCTCATCCCAGAACCAGTCTGCCAACGGCTTGCGCAGCAGGACCAGCAGCACGAACACGGCCAGCGCTGTGAGCAGCGCCCAGCGCCAGATCCGGCGCGCATGGCGCGCCTGCAGCCACCACCAACGCCCCTCGCGACGGACGCGGTCCAGCGCAGGATGTTCAGCGCCATGCGGGCGATGCGGGGGCTCGCGTTCCATGCGTGCAGGGTAGCCGGGGCAGCGTGAAGCTCAGCCGAGGCGACGCGCCTCGCTCACGCCCGGCAGCGCATCGAGCTTGCCCAGCAGCGTCGACAACTGCCCGTAGTCACTGACCTTCAGGCGCAGCCGAAGGTGGGCACGGCCACTGTTGCGCACGTTGTCACTGTGGATGTCGAGCACGTAGGCGTCTTCCTGGGCGATCAGGTTGGTGATGTCCTTCAGCAGCCAGCGGCGATCGACCGCATCGACCACCACGTCCACCTCGTAGCCGCCCCCGGCCTGGCCCCACTCCACCGGCAGGATGCGCTGCGGGCTGCTGGCCGCCAGCCGGGCCAGCGCGGCGCAGTCTGCACGATGCACGGTGACACCCCGGCTACGGGTCAGGTAGCCGATGATCGGCTCGCCGGCCACCGGCTGGCAGCAGCGTGCCAGCTGCACCAGCAGGTTGCCCACGCCCTGCACGGTGAACTTGGACTTGCCCAGGTTCCCGCGGCGCGCGGTCGGCCGCGGCAGGGCCGGTGCGGGCGCGGGCTGGCTGGCGGCACGCTCCGCCTCCAGCAGCGCACGGCTGACCTGGTTCGGGCCGGTATCGCCCAGAGCCACCTGGATGTACAGGTCATCGACGCTGTCGGCATGGAACTTCTTCGCCGCCACGGCCAGGTCCGCGTGCTGCAGGCCCAGCCGCTTCAGCTCGCGCTCGAGCAGCTCGCGACCGGCCTGCACGTTGCGCGCGCGGTCCAGCTTGTGGAACCAGCTGCGCACCTTTTCGCGCGAGCGGTTGCTGGCCAGGAAGCCGTTGGCCGGCATCAGCCAGTCGCGGCGCGGATCGGCCTCCTTGCCGGTCAGGATCTCGACGCGGTCGCCGCTGCGCAGGCGGTAGGTCAGCGGCACGATGCGGCCGTTGACCTTTGCGCCGCGGCAGCGGTGCCCGACCATGGTATGCACCTGGTAGGCGAAATCGAGCGGCGTGGCGCCCTGCGGCAGGTCCAGCACCTCGTCCTTCGGGCTCAGCGCATAGACCCGGTCCTCGGTCAGCTCGGCATCAAGCGCCCCGGCCAGTTCATTGCCCTGCCCGTCCTGCGCCTGTTCCAGCAACTGGCGCATCCAGGTGATCTTGCGGTCGAAGGACTTCTCCGCACCCTTGCCACCTTCCTTGTACTTCCAGTGCGCGGCCACGCCCAGCTCGGCCTGCGAGTGCATCTCGTGGGTACGGATCTGCACTTCGATGGTGCGCCCTTCCGGGCCGACCACGGCGGTGTGCAGCGAGCGATAGTCATTGGCCTTGGGCCTGGCGATGTAATCATCGAACTCGCTGGGTACCGGTGCCCACAGCGCGTGCACCACGCCCAACGCGGCATAACAGGCGGCGACGTCGTCGACCATCACGCGCACCGCACGGATGTCATACAGCTGGTCGAAGGCCAGCCGCTTCTTCTGCATCTTCCGCCAGATGCTGTAGATGTGCTTCGGGCGGCCGCTGACTTCGGCCTTGATGCCCTGGGCGACCAGCTCGCGCGACAGCACCTTCTTGACGTTCTCGACGTAACGCTCGCGGGCGATGCGGGTTTCATCCACCTCGCGGGCGATGCGGCGGTAGGTTTCCGGTTCCAGGTGGCGGAACGCCAGGTCCTCCAGCTCCCACTTCAGCTGCCAGATGCCCAGCCGATTGGCCAGGGGCGCGTGGATGTCGCGGGTCAGCTGGGCCAGCGCGCGGCGCTGCTCCTCGTCCAGCTTGTCGGCCGCGCGCATCCGCGCCAGCTGCCGTGCCAGCAGGATCGGCACCACGCGCAGGTCGCGGATGATCGCCAGCAGCAGCCGGCGCAGGCCTTCGCTGTTGCGCCCCGCCTCACGGCCGGCGTGCAGCGCCCACACCGGGTCGGCCGCATCCTGGCCATCCAGCAGGCCGATCACCGCCGCCTTGTGGTTGCCCAGCGGCAGCTGGTCCAGGCTGGCGCGCAGGCCCGGCAGGTCGAACAGCAATGCGGCCACCACTGCGCCTTCATCGGCCGAGAGCATCGCCAGCGCATCGAGAGTATCGCCCAGCACCGACCAGGTGGCACGCATCTGGTGCTCGCAATCCGGCGCTTCCCAATGCTCACGCAGGGCCTGGCGCAGCGGAGCAGGCAGCACCGCTGCCGAGGGACGGTTCAACAAGGCATCCAGGCCAGGGACGGAAGCGCGGTTCACAGCATCGAGCAGGCAAGACAGAGGCCCCTACACTAGCGCCGGCGCCGTTCAGGGACAATCACTGCACCCACCATCACCCGGCATGAAGACATGCCGCTACACTCGCCCACACACCCAGGAGAGACCCGCCATGCCTTCGATTGCCCCGCGCGTCCGTCCACGGCTGCTGGCCTGTGCCGCCGTGCTGCTGTCCCTGTCCGCGCCTGCGCTGGCCCAGCGCGTGGTGGAGGACGACCTGCAGCAGCAGATGTCGCCCTCCGAGTTCAAGGCCGCCGGCCTGGACAAGCTCAGTGCCGGTGAACTGGCCACGCTCAACCGCTGGCTGCAGGGCAAGGTCGAGGCGGCCACCACCCAGGCCGTCGCCGCAGCGCGCGAAGAAGGCCGCCAGGAAGTGATCAAGAAGAACCGCGGCTTCCTGGACTTCGGCAACAGCGAACCGATCGAAAGCAACCTGCAGGGCGAATTCCGTGGATTCGGCCAGGGCCGCCGCTACGTGCTGCAGAACGGCCAGGAGTGGGAGCAGATAGACGCCACGCACTATTCCGGTGGCCGCAAGGACGCCCCGGGCGTCAGCATGCGCCCAGGGGTGATGGGCGCCTGGTATATGAAGGTGGACGGGGTGAACGTGCAGCCGAAGGTTCGCCGCACCAAGTAACGCCCGGGCATTCCGGCCATGCCGGCTCCCTGCCCGGCCGGCCACGGTCGCCCGACGGGCGACCGTGGCGCGCTCAGGCCTGGCGCAATGCAGCCACGCGCTGCGCCAGCTTCTTCGCCGAGATACCGGTGCGTGCACCCAGCTCCTGCGCGAACAGCGATACCCGCAGTTCTTCCAGATCCCAGCGCAGCGCCTGCCATTGCGGGCGATCACGCAGGCCCTGCTGCTCGCCCGCCTCCAGCGCTTCCAGGAACGGATGCAGTTCCAGCATGCGCGCCTGGTCACGCGGCGGATCACGCTTGGCACGTTCGGTGCGCAGGATCATCGCCTTCAGATAGCGCGGGTACTGCGCCAGCGCGTCGGCCGGCGTGTCGCGCAGGAAGCCGGGGTGGATCAGCCCGGCCAGCTGCGCTTCCATGTCGTCCAGGTTGCCGCGCGCCCAGCCCATCAACGGCGCTTCCAGCATCGGCTTCAGCTCCGCCACCAGCGCCAGAATGGTCTCGGCCAGCTTCAGCCGCGACATCGCCTCGCCAAACAGGGCCTTGGCGGCGTGTTCGCGACGCTGCTCGAACGCCGTCGCATCGCGGATTTCCTCCAGGCCCTCGGCCAGCACCGCGTTCATCGCCGCATCGACCAGGTCACCACGCAGCCGCTCCTGCGATTCGATCGCGGCATACAACAGGCCGGTCTTGGCACCGACCGGCAACTGCTTGCGTGCCTGCTTCACCTTCTCGGCCAGGGCGATCTCCAGCAGGCGGCGCACGCCCAGCGGATGGGCGTCCTGCGCCTGCTGGCGATCAGCGAAGATGCGCAGCGCCACGCTGTCGCCCTCGTCCAGCAGCGCCGGATAGGCCGGCACGCCGGCTTCACCGGGTACCTGCAGCGGAATCGGCGTGGCCGGGAACGTGCGCAGGCCGTCAGCCGCCATCTCGCGCCCGGCACGCGCGGCGAAGGCATCGCCAGCACGGCCACCGAATTTCGCGCGCAGCGCTTCCAGATCACGCGAGGTGGCAAGCACCTTGCCCTGTTCGTCGCGCAGCCGCAGGTTCATGTGCAGGTGCGGCTCGATCGAACCCGGCTCGAAATCCAGTGCGGTCACCGTCGCGCCGGTCGCACGTGACAGGAAACGCGCCAGCTCGCCAGTGATGGCATCAGCGCTGGGCTGCGGGAAGGCCTCGTAGAACGCGCGACCGAAGTCCGGCGCCGGCACGTAGTTGCGGCGCATCGCCTTTGGCAGGCTGCGGATCAGTGCCGAGGCCTTGTCGGCGACAAAGCCCGGCGCCAGCCAGCCCAGCTGCACCGGATCCAATGCGTTGAGCAGGTGCAGCGGCACGTCCAGGGTCACGCCATCGTCGTCGGCCCCCGGTTCGAAGCGGTAGTGCAGCGGCAAGCGCGCCTGGCCCAGCGCCAGGTACTTCGGATAGCGTTCCTGTTCGCTGCCCTCACCGGGCAACAGGTCTGCCAACGACCAGTGCAGCGCCTTGCGCTGCTCCGGCGCCAGCCCTTTCCACCAGCTATCCAGTCCCGCCGCCGAGTGGATCTGCGGCGGCACCCGGTCCAGGTACCAGCGTGCCTGCCAGTCTTCGTCGGCAACGATGCCGGCGCGGCGCAGCTTGGCTTCTTCCTCGCGCGCGACCTCCAGCACCTTCTGGTTGTCGGCGACGAAACTGGCACGGGTATTGATCTCGCCGGTCACCAGCGCCTGGCGCACGAAGATGTCATGCGCCTCGCCCGGCGCGATGCGGCCGTAATGGACCGGTTTCTTCGGTGCCAGCACCAGGCCGAACAGGCTGATCTGCTCGGACGCCAGCACCTGGCCCTGCGCGCGCGACCAGTGCGGGTCGAAGTGCTTGCGCAGCAGCAGGTGCGGCAGTTCGGCGATCACCCAGTCCGGCTCGATCGCGGCCAGGGTCATGCCCCATACCTTCTGCGTATCCAGCAGGTTGGCCACCAGCAGCCACGGCGGTGGCCGCTTGGCCAGCGCCGAGCCGGGGAACGGCAGGAAGCGGCGCTGGCGTGGTGCCTGGAAATCGCCCTTCTCGGTGCGGTGGCCGATCTGCGTCGGCAGGCCCGCCACCAGCGCCCGGTGCAGGGTCTGGTAGGCAGCGGCACGCACGCGTTCGCTGAAGCCGCCACCGGCGGGCGCCTGTTCCTTCTGCGCGCGCACGGCCACCGGTGCCGGTGCGGCCTCGGCCTTGCCCTCGCGGGCCAGGCGCGCGGCACGATGCAACTGGCCGCGGGTGGCCTTTACTGAGGCCGCGTCATCACGTGCCGGTGCCGGCGCACTGCTGCCGGCCAGCAGCGGTGCCATCGATGCCTCGCTGGCCTCTTCCTTCCAGCCCAGTTCCTCGCACAGCAGCCGCAGCTGGCGATGCAGCTCGCGCCACTCGCGCATGCGCAGGAAGCCGAGGAAATGACGTCCGCACCAGTCGCGCAGCTTGGACTGGGTCAGGTCTTCGTGGGCCTGCCGGTAGGCATCCCACAGGCGCAGCACGCCGACGAACTCGGAGCGGCCATCGGCGAACTGCGCATGCGCGTTGTCGGCGGCACCGCGCGCTTCCGGCGGGCGTTCGCGCGGGTCCTGGATGCCCAGGAACGAGGCAATCACCAGCATCGGCCGCAGGCAGCCTGCAGCCTGTGCGGCGACCAGCATGCGCGCCAGCTTCACGTCCACCGGCAGGCGCGCCATCTGCTTGCCGATGGTGGTCATGCGCCGCTCGGCATCGATCGCGCCCAGCTCGGTCAGCTGCTGCCAGCCATCGGCAACGGCACGCTCGTCCGGCGCCTCCAGGAACGGGAACTCCTCGATGCGGCCCAGGCCCAGCTGCAGCATGCGCAGGATCACGCCGGCCAGGCTGGAACGGCGGATTTCCGGATCGGTGAACTCCGGCCGCGCCTGGAAATCCGCCTCGGCGTACAGGCGGTAGCAGATGCCTTCGGCGATACGGCCGCAGCGACCCTTGCGCTGGTTGGCGCTGGCCTGCGAGATCGGCTCGATGTGCAGGCGATCCAGCTTGTTGCGCGGGCTGTAGCGCTTGACGCGGGCGAAGCCCGGATCGACCACGTAGCGGATGCGTGGCACCGTCAGCGAGGTCTCGGCCACGTTGGTGGCCAGCACGATGCGCCGGTTCGGCCCGGGGTTGAACACCCGGTCCTGGTCCTGGTTGGACAGGCGCGCGTACAGCGGCAGCACCTCGGTATTGCGGTACTTGCGCCGTTCCAGCGACTGGTGCGCATCGCGGATCTCGCGCTCGCCCGGCAGGAAGATCAGCACGTCGCCGCGTGCGTCCAGGCGGGTGATCTCGTCGACAGCCGACACGATGGCATCGTTGACGGTGCGTTCGCCCTGGTCTTCGCCCTCGCCTTCCAGCGCGCGGTAGCGCACTTCCACCGGGTAGGTGCGGCCTTCGACGCTGATCACCGGTGCGTTGTCGAAATGCTGGGCGAAGCGTTCGGTGTCGATGGTGGCCGACGTGACGATCAGCTTCAGGTCCGGGCGCTTGCGCAGCAGCTGCTTCAGGTAGCCCAGCAGGAAGTCGATGTTGAGGCTGCGTTCGTGTGCCTCGTCGACGATGATCGTGTCGTAGTTCGACAACCAGCGGTCGCTGGCGATCTCCGCCAGCAGGATGCCGTCGGTCATGAACTTAATGCGGCTGTCGTCGCTGACCTTGTCATTGAAGCGTACCTGGTAGCCCACCAGCTGGCCCAGTTCGCTCTGCAGTTCCTGCGCCACGCGGCTGGCGACCGCACGTGCGGCGATCCGTCGCGGCTGGGTGCAGCCGATCATGCCGGCCTGGCCACGGCCTGCGGCCAGGCACAGTTTCGGCAGCTGGGTGGTCTTGCCCGAACCGGTTTCACCGGCGATCACCACCACCTGGTGGTCGCGGATCAGTTTGATGATCGCGTCGGCTTCACGCGCAATCGGCAGCTGCGGGTCCAGAGTAATGGACGGCTGCTGTTGCGCCCGTACCTGCCGACGCTGCACCGACGCCTGCAAGGCCTGCTCGAAAGTAGCGGCCAGTGCCGCATCCTGCGGCTTGGCCTGGCAACGCGAGAGCATTCCCAGCAAACGGCCCCGGTCGCGGCTCATGGCGCCGTCGATGGCGGCGCGCTGTTGGCGCAGGCGGGGCGATGGATTTTTATCGATAGAGTTCATCAATCGGTTCGTTCAAAACTTTGAAAGCGACCAGTCATCACGACCGGTTTATTGTGAAGGCCAACGATTCCATAAGGAGGAACCTCATGGCGAAGACCAAAAGCACGACCAAGGCCAAGACCGGCAAGCAGAAGCTTGCAGCGGCGGCACCGTCGGCGCCGAACATCGATATCGGGATCACCCAGGGCGACCGCAAGAAGATCGCCGACGGTCTGTCGCGCTTCCAGGCCGATGCGTTCACGCTCTACCTGAAGACGCACAACTTCCACTGGAACGTGACCGGGTCGATGTTCAACTCGCTGCACACCATGTTCGAGACGCAGTACACCGAGCAGTGGGCGGCACTGGACGACGTGGCCGAGCGCATCCGCGCGCTGGGCTTCAATGCCCCGGGCTCCTACCGGGAATTCGCTGCGCTGACCTCGATCGTCGAGGAACCGGGCCTGACCGACAGTGCGGACTGGCGTGAAATGGTACGCCAGTTGGTGGTCGCCAACGAAGCGGTATGCCGTACGGCGCGTGAAGTGCTGGATGTGGCGGCCAAGGGTGACGATGCCCCGACCGAGGATCTGATGACCCAGCGGCTGCAGACGCACGAGAAGTACGCCTGGATGCTGCGCTCGCTGTTGCAGTAAGGGTTGGGGGTGTTCGGCAGGGCTTGCAGCCCTGCACCCGCCGAAGCCTTCAAGCCAGAGCCAGAGCCAGAGCAAAAGCCAGTTTCCTGAAGGTTGGCGGGGTGGGTCCGGTTGAGGGGGCGCCGTAAACCCGTCCATGGGGGCTTGGTCGCGGCATCCATGCCGCTCACACCCCCTCAACCGGACCCACCCCGCCTTCGACAGATTTCCGTGATCTGCCAGGGCATTGCTTGGGGTCAGATCCGTTTTCCGCAGGAAAACGGATCTGACCCCATTTTGATTGTCGATATCTGACAGATTTCATCCACGCATGGCGTGGATCTACCCGCCACCGGGCCAAGTCTGGGGGAGAGCCCCCTGAGTCAGGGGGCAGACGCGAAGCGGCGGGGGTCTGGGAGCTGGTAAGTGGGGCCCGCGTTTCGCGCAGCGAAGCGTGGGAGCGGCAGCGCGCATGCAATGGCGCGTTCCCAAGGCGCAGCCCTGCCGCCGCCTCCGGGAGGTAAACTAGCGCGATGGCTTCCCGTCCCGCGCACGACCTGCTTCAACGCGTCTTTGGTTACGACGATTTCCGTGGTCCGCAGCAGGACATCGTGGAGCATGTGGCTGCCGGTCACGACGCCCTGGTGCTGATGCCCACCGGCGGCGGCAAATCGCTGTGCTATCAGGTCCCGGCCCTGCTGCGTGACGGTTGCGGCATCGTCATCTCGCCGCTGATCGCACTGATGCAGGACCAGGTCGAAGCCCTGCGCCAGCTCGGCGTGCGCGCCGAGTACCTGAATTCAACCCTGGATGCCGAGACCGCCGGCCGCGTCGAGCGCGAGCTGCTCGCCGGCGAACTGGACATGCTGTATGTCGCCCCTGAGCGGCTGCTGACCGGGCGTTTCCTGTCGCTGCTGTCGCGCAGCCAGATCGCCCTGTTCGCCATCGACGAAGCACACTGCGTGTCGCAGTGGGGCCATGACTTCCGCCCCGAATATCGCCAGTTGACCGTGCTGCACGAGCGTTGGCCGCAGATCCCGCGGATCGCGCTGACCGCCACCGCCGATCCGCCGACCCAGCGCGAGATCGCCGAGCGCCTCGATCTGCAGGAAGCGCGCCATTTTGTCAGTTCCTTCGACCGTCCCAACATCCGCTACACCGTGGTGCAGAAGGACAACGCCCGCAAGCAGCTGACCGACTTCCTGCGCGGCCACCGTGGCGAGGCCGGCATCGTCTACTGCATGTCGCGGCGCAAGGTCGAGGAGACCGCTGAATTCCTCTGCGGCCAGGGCTTCAACGCTCTGCCTTACCACGCCGGCCTGCCGCCGGAAGTGCGCGCCGGCAACCAGCGCCGCTTCCTGCGCGAGGACGGCATCGTGATGTGTGCCACCATCGCCTTCGGCATGGGCATCGACAAGCCGGACGTGCGCTTCGTCGCGCATACCGACCTGCCCAAGTCGATGGAGGGCTACTACCAGGAAACCGGACGCGCAGGCCGCGATGGCGAAGCCGCCGAGGCCTGGCTGTGCTACGGCCTGGGTGATGTGGTACTGCTCAAGCAGATGATCGAGCAGTCCGAGGCGGGCGAAGAGCGCAAGCAGCTGGAGCGGGCCAAGCTCGACCATCTGCTGGGCTACTGCGAATCGATGCAGTGCCGCCGCCAGGTGCTGCTGGCCGGCTTCGGCGAGACCTACCCCCAGCCTTGCGGCAACTGCGACAACTGCCTGACGCCACCGGCCTCGTGGGACGCGACCATACCGGCACAGAAGGCGCTGAGCTGCGTCTATCGAAGCGGCCAGCGCTTCGGTGTCGGCCACCTGATCGACATCCTACGCGGCAGCGAGAACGAGAAGGTGAGGCAGCAGGGCCACGACAAGCTGAGCACTTATGCCATCGGCCGCGACCTCGATGCACGCACCTGGCGCAGCGTGTTCCGCCAGCTGGTCGCGGCCAGCCTGCTGGAAGTGGACAGCGAGGGTCACGGTGGCCTGCGCCTGACCGATGCCAGCCGCGACGTGTTGACCGGCCGCCGCCAGATCAGCATGCGCCGCGACCCGGCCAGCAGCACCAGCGGACGCGAGCGCAGCGCGCAGCGCACCGGCCTGTCGGTGCTGCCGCAGGACCTGGCCCTGTTCAACGCGCTGCGCGGCCTGCGCGCCGAACTGGCCCGGGAACAGAACGTACCGGCGTTCGTGATCTTCCACGACAGCACCCTGCGCAACATCGCCGAGCAGCGCCCGACCAGCCTGGATGAACTGGCCCGGGTCGGCGGCATCGGCGGCACCAAACTGAGCCGCTACGGCCCGCGCCTGGTCGAGATCGTGCGTGAAGAGGGCTGACGGTATCGCGTTGCCGCGCTGCGCGGCCGCCGGGCATGGCCCCAACGGCGCGCGGGCGCCCCTGTAGAGCCGAGCCCACGCTCGGCTGCCTCTGCGCGAACAGCAGCCGAGCGTGGGCTCGGCTCTACGCTGGTGCAGGTCCAATCTTGAACCGGCCATTCAGCCGGAAGTGCATCCGCGTCCGCTTGCGGCTAGATTAGCGTCATGTCCCTGGCCTCGACCCTGCTCCGCGTCGTGCTCATGCTCAGCCTGTTGCTCAACGGGCTGAACGCGGCCCTGGCCCGTGGTCACGAAGAAATGGGGCGAATGGCTCACGCCGCAGCCGCGGCTGTTGATGGCGGCACTGCCGATTGCCACCACCACGCGGGCATGCAGGCCGACGCGGCCCCGCAGGCCAAGGCCCCGGCCCACGACGCCCACTGCCAGATCAAGGACTGCGTGCGCAGCTGCGCCCAGCACCCGCTGCTGGTGGTGCAGCCGTTGCCGTTCATGGCCGGACCGGCGCTGTCGCTGGCCCCGCAGCCGATGCCGGCCACCGGCCGGCCGGCGCCGCCGCTGCCGCCGATCTCACGCCCTCCCATCGGCTGATTCCACACGCACCGTGCGCCCTGCGCACCGCAGCCGGCCGCCTGCCGGCGTCTTTACGTGTCTGGAGTCACCACCATGAATACCCGTATCCCCCGCGGTCCGGGCCCTGTGCCCATGCCGTCGCGCCGCCTGTTCGTGCAGGGCCTGGCCGCCGGTGGCGTGGTTGCCGGCATCGCCGCTGTCGGCGTGCCGCAGCGCGCGCTCGCCGCCGCCACTGCCGCCCCACGCCTGGCCGGCGCCCCCGCCGTGCTCAGCGACACCCGCATCGAACTGGCCATCGGCGAATCGCTGGCCAACTTCACTGGCCGCACCCGTCCGGCGATCACCGTCAATGGATCGCTGCCGGCACCGATCCTGCGCTGGCGCGAAGGCCAGACCGTGGACCTGTTCGTGCGCAACACCCTGGAACGCCACCCGACCTCGATCCATTGGCACGGCATCCTGCTGCCTGCGAACATGGACGGTGTGCCGGGACTGAGCTTCAATGGCATCGGCCCCGGTGAGACCTACCACTACCACTTCGAACTGAAGCAGTCGGGTACCTACTGGTACCACAGCCACTCGATGTTCCAGGAGCAGGCCGGCCTGTACGGAGCGCTGATCATCGACCCGGCCGAGCCGGCGCCCTACCACCACGACCGCGAGCACGTGATCCTGCTGTCCGACTGGACCGACATGGCCCCCGGCGCGCTGTTCCGGCGCATGAAGAAGCTCGCCGAGCATGACAACTACTACAAGCGCACCCTGCCCGACTTCCTGCGTGACGTGAAGCGCGACGGTTGGTCGGCCGCGTTGTCCGACCGTGGCATGTGGGGGCGGATGCGGATGACGCCCACCGACATCTCCGACATCAATGCGCACACCTACACCTACCTGATGAATGGCACCGCGCCGGCCGGCAACTGGACCGGGCTGTTCCGCAGTGGCGAGAAAGTGCTGCTGCGCTTCATCAACGGCGCCTCGATGACCTACTTCGACGTGCGCATTCCCGGCCTGAAAATGACCGTGGTCGCCGCCGACGGCCAGTACATCCATCCGGTCAGCATCGACGAGTTCCGCATCGCGCCGGCCGAAACCTACGACGTGCTGGTGGAACCGACCGGGCAGGACGCGTTCACCATCTTCTGCCAGGACATGGGCCGTACCGGCTTTGCCGCCGGAACGCTGGCAGTCCGCCATGGCCTGCAGGCACCGATTCCCGCGCCCGACCCACGCCCGTTGCTGACGATGAGCGACATGGGGCACGACATGGGTAGTGGTGGCCATGGTGGCCATGACATGGCCGCGATGAAGGGCATGGAAGGCGGCTGCGGCGCCAGCATGGGCCACGACGGCGATACCGCCAGCAGGGCACCGAAGCACCCGGCCAGTGAGCGCAACAACCCGCTGGTGGACATGCAGAGCTCGGCCACCGAACCGAAGCTGGACGATCCCGGCATCGGCCTGCGCGACAACGGTCGCCAGGTACTCACCTACGGCGCGATGCGCAGCCTGTTCGAGGACCCCGATGGCCGCGAGCCGAGCCGCGAGATCGAGCTGCACCTGACCGGCCACATGGAGAAGTTCTCCTGGTCATTCGATGGCATTCCGTTCGCCAGCGCCGAGCCGCTGCGACTGAACTACGGCGAGCGCATGCGCATCGTATTGGTCAACGACACCATGATGCAGCACCCGATCCACCTGCACGGCGTGTGGAGTGATCTGGAGAACGCGCAGGGCGAATTCCAGCTGCGCAAGCACACCATCGACATGCCACCCGGCACCCGCCGCAGTTACCGCGTGCGTGCCGATGCGCTCGGTCGCTGGGCCTACCACTGCCATCTGCTGTACCACATGGAAGCGGGCATGATGCGCGAAGTGAGGATCGAAGAATGAGCCGCTCACTGCTTTCCCCCAGCCTGCTGGCCCTGGGCCTGGCCACCGCATTGCCGGTGTTCGCGCAGTCGCATGCCGGGCATGACATGGGCACGATGGACCCGCCGCCGAAGACCGCGAAGACCCCGGCCGAACCGGTCGATCACTCGAAGGTGGATCATTCGAAGATGAACATGGGTGCGGCGGGTCAGGCCGGCATGGACCACTCCACGATGGACCACTCGAAGATGGACCATGGCGCGATGCAGCCAGCGGCGATGGACCATTCCACGATGGATCACGCCGCCATGGGTCACGGCACGCCCGCACCGATCGAACCGCGCGAGCCGATCCCGGTTCCCACCGATGCCGACCGCGCTGCCGCCTTCCCTCCGATCGCGCATGGTGCGATGGAGCATGCACCACAGATCAACAGCCTGCTGCTGATCGATCGCCTCGAACACTGGGACGGCAAGAACAGCACCGGCCAGGCCTGGGAGGCCACCGGCTGGATCGGTGGCAACATCAACCGCCTGTGGTTGCGCACCGATGGCGAACGCAGCCGCGGCAGCACGGAATCGTCGTCACTGGAAGCACTGTATGGTCGCAGCGTATCGCCGTGGTGGGACGTGCTGATCGGCGTGCGCCAGGACTTCCGGCCGGCCGACTCGCGCACCTGGGCGGCCATCGGCATCCAGGGCCTGGCGCCGTACAAGTTCGAAAGCTCGGCGACGCTGTACATGGGTTCCGGTGGTCAGGTGCTGGCCAAGGCCGAGGTCGAGTACGACGTGCTGCTGACCAACCGCCTGATCCTGCAGCCGCTGCTGGAAGCCACCGTCGCAGCCAAGGATGAGCCGGAGTACGGCATCGGTCGCGGACTGAACAAGGTTGAAGCCGGGCTGCGCCTGCGTTATGAGTTCAGCCGTCGTTTCGCGCCGTACATCGGCATCAGCCACGAGCGCACGTTTGGCGACACCGCCGATCATGCTGGCGACCACGCACGCGACACTCGCTGGGTGGCGGGCGTGCGCATGTGGTTCTGAGCAGCGGTTCGTGAGCATTGGCCAGCCCCGGCAGCCGCCGGGGCCGGCTACACTGCGCCACGTTCCAATGCAGGCTCCGCCATGTCGCTGCAGATCCGCCGCGCCACCCTTGCCGATATCGACGCCCTGTCGGCCATCGCGATTGCAACCTACAACGAAACCTGGGGCGACTCGTACCCGGCGCAGGAGCTGCAGGATTTCCTGCAGGCGCGCTACAGCAGCGAACCGCAGCGCGCCGAACTGTCCGACCCGCGCGGCGCGATCTGGCTGCTGGTGGACGGCAACAACGTGGTCGGCTACCTGGCTGCTGATGCCAACACCCTGCCGCATGCCGAGGCCCGCGAAGGCGACATCGAACTGAAGCGGTTCTACATCCTGGCCGCACACCAGAACGGCGGCCATGGTGCACGCCTGATGGACGCGTTCATGGCCTGGCTGGACCAACCGCACCGCCGCACCCTGTGGGTGGGCGTCTGGGAGGAGAACTTCGGCGCGCAGCGCTTCTACGCGCGCTATGGCTGCAGCAAGGTCGGCGAGTACGACTTCATCGTCGGGGATACGCGCGACCGCGAGTTCATCCTGCGGCGGACGTGATCACGCGCTCCATGTAGAGTCGAGCTTGCTCGACTATAGGCGGCAACATCCAGTCGAGCATGGCTCGACGCTACAACTAGAAATCGAACAACTCAGACAGGAAGCTGTCCTTTTTCTTTTTCTTGTATCCGTGGCCCCGGTTGTCCTCGTAGCGCTGGCCCAAGTGGCGGGTATCACGATGCATCACCGGCGGCGGCGTGGTCGCCGGCTGCGCCTGCACAGGTGCCGGCGGCGGCAGCGCAGCGCCGGCGCGTTCGATGATCTTGTCCAGCTCGCCACGGTCCAGCCACACGCCACGGCAGCCGGGGCAGTAATCGATCTCGATGCCATGGCGCTCGGCCATCTGCAGGGTCTGGGTCTTGCACACGGGGCACAGCATGGGCATGGCTCCTGAAGGTCTGGCAACGACTCTACCTGCCCACCGATGACTGTGCGGCAACACATGACCGATGGCACACAGACTTCCGGCGCGTGCCAGCGTCCCGGCCGCCTTCCACACTCCACGCTGGTTCCGCAGGGAGTGCGTGCATGACCGTCCTGTCCCGCCTGCCCAACGCCGCGCGCCTGCTGCTGGTGCTGCTCGGCGTCGGCGTTGGCCTGAATCTGCGCGATGTCGCTGCGGCCGCAGGCGCGCCGATTCCCGCCTTGCCTATGCCCTACGGCGGCAGCCTGCTGGACAACGCACTGGCCGTCCTGCTGGCGCTGCTCCTGGCCGCACTGCTGCGCCCGCATGGGGTGGGCCTGATGGCCAGCCTGGGGCTGCACGGGAACGGCTGGCGCGGCCCGTTTTGGGTGCTGCTGGCCAGCCTGCCCTGCTGGCTGGGCCTGGCGGTGCTGGGCACGGCCAACACCGCACTGACCGCACTCGATGCGACGATGCTCGCCGTGCTGTTCCCACTGGCCGAAGAAGTGCTGTTCCGTGGCCTCGGCTTCGTGCTGCTGGTGAAGCTCATGCGTGGCCCATGGTCCCTGCTTGCGCTGCCGCAGGCGCTGCTGTTCGGTTGGGTGCACTGGCTGGGCTTCGGCGGCTTCGACGGCGGCGGCACTGCCCTGTTCGTCGGCGCGGTCATCGCACTGGGCGGCTTCATCTTCGCTTGGCTTGACCATCTGGACGGCGACACCCTGTGGTGCGGCCTGGTGCTGCATGTATCGATGAACATGGCGTGGAACGTGTTCAACCTCGACGACGCCGTCGCGCTGGGCTGGCAGGCCACCAGCCTGCGTATCGGCGCCGCGCTGCTGGCGGTGGCGGTGCTGGCCTGGCGGGTACGCCAGCGACGCCCGCGCCTGCTGTAACGCTCACTTAGCCTGCCGTGCACGCCGGGATCACCCCCGGCTTGCGCATAATTGCGCGCCTTTTCATTGCTGCTTTCCGGAGCTGTAGCGCCATGTTGCTGTCCAAGCGCCACGTTGAACCCCGCGTCCTGCTGATCGAGGACGCAGAGGAAACCCGCGAGCTGAGCCGTCTTGCGCTGGAAAGCCAGGCCTGCCACGTGGTGGGCGTGAGCTCTGCCGAAGCAGCATTGGGCCTGCTGGCCGCAGGTGAGCGTTTCGACCTGCTGTTCACCGACGTCAACCTGGGCCCGATCAGCGGCATTGAAGCTGCCAACCGGGTCCGCGGCCTGTATCCCCAGCTGCCGATCCTGGTGACGTCGGGCATGGACCAGCACCAGGTGCTGCCGCAGCTGCGCGACGGCATTCATTTCCTGCCCAAGCCCTACAACATGAGCGAGCTGCTCGACGCCATCCGCCTGTGCTTCCGGCACGCCGATGTGGGCGTATTGATCGGGCCGGATGCGCAGGCAGCGTGAGGCGTTGATCCACACATGGCGTGGATCTACCGGGTTCTTGCAGTAGATCGACGCCATGCGTGGATGGCGCCCACCTTCAACCGCTGCTGTACGGTCCGGTACCCGGGAACACCTTCAGCAGCGCGCGGGTGATCATGTCCGGATACACGGTGAAGTGGTCCTCGTCGTCGATCACCATGTTCTCCACCTTCAACGAATGCCCGCTGGCGCGCAGCTGCTCGGCGAACTCGGCGTTGTGGCGCAGCATGTCGTTGCGGGTGAAATAGCGCGGCTCCGGCTTCACCGTTTCGAAGCTGCCGATCGACAGCACCACCGTGGTCGGCTGCGTGGGCGCCTTGGCCTCGGCCTGCATGCGCGGCACCCGATGGTTGTCGAACCACAGCGACGGGCTTGACAGGATGTAGCTGTGGAACATGTCCGGGCGCGTGGTCAGCACGTAGGCGCCAAACAGGCCGCCATAGGAATGACCGGCATAGGCGCGCCGCGACGGATCGGTGCGGTAGCGTGCATCGATCATCGGCAGTACGCGCTCGGCGAGGAAATCGCGGTAATGTGCCGCGCCGCCGTAGCTGACGTCGTCGCTGTAGTCACGCGGATCGGTGCGCATCGGATCGCTGGGCGTGTAATCGCGCGAGCGGCTCTGCTTGGACGTCAGGCCTTCCTGCGGCGGCAGCCCGACCAGGATGAAATCCTCGATGTTGACGCCCTTCTGCCCCACCATGTTGCGCACGCTGCGCACCAGCGGGAAGCTGTACAGCGCGTCGGTCACATACAGCACCGGGTAGCGTTTCTCCGGATGCGCAGCGTAGTCAGCCGGCAGCGCTACCCAGATCGGGTAATCGCGGCCCACCGGATCGTGCACGCGCAGCGCTTCGGTATCCGGCAGCACCACGCCCGGCGCAGCGGTGGCCGCGCTTTCCTTCGCTTCATTCTGCGTTGCCGGTGGCGCCACCGACATCGCACAGCCACTCACGGCCAGGCAGGCCGCCACACTCCATCCACGCACACGCTGCATCCACACGCTCCCGTTGCGGGCGGCGCACCGCATGGCACCGCTGCCGCATCCTTGCATGGCGTGCAGCCCGGTGCCAGTGCGGTCAGGGCGAGGCCGGCGGCGCCGGGAACAGTGTGCGCAGCGCCTGCAATGCGGCCGGATGATAGATCGTAGCGTGGGTTTCTTCCGGCAACGGCAGGTACTTCACCAGCGGCGACGGCGAAGCCTGCTGCAGCAACTCGGCCAGTCGTGCAGTGGATGCGGCCAGCTCCGGCTGCCCACTGCTGGCCAGGAATACGCGCGGCTGCGCACGCGTCACCGCCGGCAGCTGTTTGGCTGCGCCGGCCAGCATTGCGCCACGGTTCCACCACAGGCTGGGGTCCAGCGCGATGTAGCTGTTGAACAGCGTCGGCTCCTGCAGCAGCGTCTCGACCACGAACAGGCCAGCCAGCGACTCGCCGATCAACGCGCGCTCGTCGGTAGTCGGGTAGCGCTGGCGCACCTGCGGCATCAGTTCATCGCGCAGGAAGCTGCGATAGGCCGCCGATCCACCAATGCGCGGCGCGATCTTCTGGTCCTGCGGATCGCTGCTCGGGCCGGTCATGTCACGACGGCGCTCGGTGTTCTCGATGCCGACCAGCAGGAACGGGCGCATGCTGCCGTTGCCGCTCAGCACCTGCACCAGCCCTGCCACGTGCAGGAAATCCTCACCGATGCCGCCGTCGGGCATGTAGATCACCGGCAGCGGCGCCTTCGGGTCCAGGCCCCAGGGCTGCGGGCGGTAGACATTGATGCGGCGGGTTTCGCCCAGCGCCTTCGACTCGATGGTGAAGGTCTCGCCGATGACCAAAGGCGAGGCGGCAGCGGGCGGCGCGGTTTCTGCAGCCATCAGCGGCGCGGCGGAGACAGCGGACAACAACAGCGACAGCACGATCAGACGCATGGGGCGGTCCATATTGGGAAAGCGCTGAGCATAGACCGCCGGAGGCACTGTCGTTCGCGGCACTTTGCCGATCGACCGGAACTGGAGCACCATGGAGTCGGTGATGGTCATGCAACGCGCACCATGGCTCACGGACTGGTCACCGCCACGCTCATATCCACAAGGAGGTTCCCATGTTGAGTGTATTGACCGCCACCGCCCTTGCCGCCGCATCACCTCAGGCCAGCAGCACTCCGCCAGCATCCGCAGCATATGCGGACTGCCTGTTCGCCCACCTCCAACCGGGATTGTCCGACCACGCGATCCCGCTGCTGCAGCAGGCCTGCGTCGCGAAGCATCCGGAGAGCTACGTCGCATATTCAGAACTGGAACGCCGGATCAGCGCGCAGCGCCGGGCTGACTTTGACGCGGCTCAAGCGGAAGCCGTGCGTTCCGCGAATGCGGCAGCGACGGCTGCACAAGAAGCTGCCGACGCGGCGGCCGCGAAAGCCAAGGGAATGCGGACGAAGTAGAGGCCCTGGACCAGGCAACAAAGAAGGCACCGCATTGCGATGCCTTTCTGAATGACCTGGGTCATGGGATGCAATGGTGGGCCGCGAAGGATTCGAACCTTCGACCAAAAGATTAAGAGTAACTGGGTAATTTCATTACTTTCAATGGGTTACGCCGCCACTCGTTCCACTTCAATCTTTAAAGCGGGCGCTTGTAAGCCTTGAGCCACAACGGGCGCAGGAATTTTGCGGAACGGATTTCCTCCCCCTCCAGTTGCCTCAACAAAGCCTACCCCATCCCCCCGAATGACGGATCCTGGTCGGCCTTGGCCAGCCGGTTGCCCCGGACCCTCTCCTGCCATTCCAGAATCTTGGCGACGTCCCGACGCCCCCCGCCGTGACCGATGACCCAATGCCGGAAGTGGCTGAGGTGGGCCACGATCGCAGCGTCATCAACCTCAAGAGCGAATGGTTGGACACCTGGCTCAACTCCCGACCCTAAACATATGGATGAACTGCAAATGGCGATGGACGGTACGCAGCGCCCCTACTACGAACACACGTTTGAACAGGCCGCGTAAGAAAGCAAAAAGCCCTGCAATGCAGGGCCTGTTGCAACCCAAAATCGGTGTTGACTGGCGCGGCTACTGCCCGCTGCATGGAAGAGCCCTTTCAAGGCGATGCGGAAGCAAATCCTCTCACTCGGGCAACCGTGCCTTATAGGGGGCGAGCTTGACGAAACCGTCCTGATCCAAGCCGACAATTTTTGATGTGAGCGCGTACTGATTGAGATAGATCTTCACCGGACGATCCTCGATCGTTGCCCAAGGGCGAGCAACGCCGTAGGCAACCGCGTCCTTTTCGCCATCGGTGCAAAACTCAAGCCGCTCGTGCCGATAGTGCAAACCCATGACCTCGGCGTCGTCACCGCCACCACAAGCCATGATCAACTCGCGCTCGGAACCGGCGCTGAGGGCTTTGAAGTCATCCAGGACGAATGGCGGCAGTTCATCAAACCACTTCACCCGTCGCTGCTCTCGGCTCAATAGCACGCGATCCGCAACCGCGTCCATCACCTGACGCAGCGCTGCAATGTCCCTGCCCTGCTGGGCCGACTGCTCACCCAGCTCACGGATCACTTTCTCTCTGGATGACGCAATGTTGAACAAAACTGCGAGCACAAGCAGCAGAACGAGCACCCCCACGATACCAGCCATAGAACCCCCTTTCGTTAGTAGCCCAGTCTAGCGGGTCAATGGGTGGAAGCCACGCTCAGGCGGATATGATGACAATCCCAACAGGGCGGGCGTGGTGGACACGGAGTGCGCGATGGATACGGATGAATTTACGGATAGGCAGCTGCTGGACCTCCACTGTCTGGTCATGGAAGCGCTTCGACAAAGAGGCGTCGTGCGCTCATCAAACAATCCCGTGGCGGACTACACGGAAACATTGGTGGCGCGTGCCCTCAACGCAAAATTGGCCGTGGGCTCCCAGGCCGGTTTTGATGCAGTTGGCCAGGACGGGACGCGGTATCAGATCAAAGGCAGGCGACTAACCGCAACCAACCGCAGCACACAGTTGAGCGCGTTGCGGAACTTGGCGTCTGATCCATTCGACCACCTCGCAGCCGTGGTCTACAACAGCTCTTTGAAAGTTGAATACGCCGCCCTTATTCCATTGGACGTAGTGAAAAGGGTTAGCCGCTACAACTCGCACACAAACGCTCACACGCTTCACGTTCGCCGCTCGCTATTGAACGAACCGGGAGTGGTCGATATCACCATGCAAATCGTCAAGGCAATGGACGCATGAAGGCTCAATTGGATTTCAACGACTATCCGGACATTACTGAGGGCGACATATTTTGGCGACCACCGCCAAGCGCACTGCAACAAGTGCCTCAGCTCTACGAGAGGGCGACATCCGCCCTTTATATGCTCTTTGTTTCGGGCGGCTCAGATATCCCAATTCGCGACGGGGTGCCAGCCGCCCTCCACGTAGCAATGCATGTGCGGGCCGCGCTGACCGAATTCGTGGGCATAGAAGAAGCAATGAAGAACGCAGGACACGCCTATAGGATTACGAGCAGCGCAAGTCCACTTCTTCATTTCATGCGGATGCTTCGCAACTATCAAATCCACATTGGTAGCCAGCCAATGGCAAGAAAGACCGTGGATATAATCTTCGGCGGCAAGGATGCCGTCATCGAAGTCGCCACTATCGACAACCTGCACGCCGACGACTTCATGCAGCTGGACACTATGAGGAAGTACAACTCATACAGCCGGAATGAAGTGGAGCGAATGATTGACTTGTTTCGCGAGCAGCAGGAGCGGCTGGGTGTGTACGAAATTCTTAGGCAAGGGACCGATCGCCTAATCTATGAAGTGCTTCAGCACATCTAAAGACGCGTATACGAACACCCCCACAGTACAGACATCAGGGTGCACAATCATTCCAATGAAGCTTGTGAGTTACGTCTCAGTGCCCGAGGGGAGACAGTGCCAGGCTCGCGCATCGAGGCATGTCAACGCCTCGATGATTTGTTACAGACTCTGGAGATGTCGCATGAAACGGAAGGTTCTAGGATGCTCCGCAGCACTTCTTGTATCCACCTGTGCTTTGGCGCAGGTGCCTGACGCTGACACGCAGGAAGGCAAGGAGATGCAGATTCAAATTCACAGCTACATGAGTGAACACCCTACGGTCTCGATAGACGAAGCAATCACGCGCCTAGCGGTTCAAGGTGAGGTGATGTCGGATATTGAAGCGTTGCGTATCGAGTTCGCAGATCGTCTAACGGAACTGTCGATCAAAGACGCGCCAGATCAACACATCCTGGTGCAGCTCAAGGGGCCAGATCCAGTCGCGGATCGAACGATCAACACCGAGAGCGGGACGACCCGCGTGGTGTTCGAGGTTGGTCACAAGTACACCCAGGACGAGTTTTACGCGCTCCTTGCTAAGCACAGACCTCTTCTTCACAGCGCCATACCAGGCATCACGGGGACGACTGGGTTCCCAGGCGAAGAACGGGTGCTGATTGACATAAACGGCGACAGCCGCCAAGCAGAAGAGTTGAAGGATACAATCAAGAAGCTTGAAAGAGTCACCGGTCTCAAGATTGAAGTCCGCCCCAACATGCCGAAGTCAGTCAACGCGGAGTATGTTGTTGGCGGCGCCCCCCCTCCAATCCAACAATAGCTACTGCACCTCAGGATTTCCGGTTATTCATAAGGCCACTGGACGAAGGGGTATCACCACTGCGGCGCATTGCCCCGACAATCTGATCTATGGAAACTACGCAACCGGCGCAGGGAAGTACACCGTGCCGCTGACGTTCGTGGACCAGATCAATGATGCGAGCCACGACGTTCAGTGGCATACGGTGGGGTCACACACACCGCTCCGGGAGGTGTATTCCACCTCAACTTCGGATTACAGTAGGCGCCGCATCATGTACATGTGGACCAACGCTACTCAAGGCCAGAGCATGTGCTTCAGAGGCGTCACCAGCCAATACACCTGCGGAACTGTCGTGAGCATCAAGCACAGCCCCGAGCTCGCATGCGGTCCAACCGGAAACCTTCCATGCGCGGACGCTTGGATACGCATCGAAGGATCGTCACTGGCGTGCGGATTTGGAGATAGCGGTGCCGCTATCTTCTTCGGAGACAATGGATACGTCATTGTCGCTAAGGCAAGCCTGAAAGACGGAAGCTGCAAGGGAGTCTCCGCGATGCCCTGGGGCGCAGTCAGCGCATTAGGGCTGGAGGCAGGCGGTTAGTCGCTCCAACGAAACGTCCGGCTGAGGATGCAAAGCCAGCATGCTCAGCCGGAAATCTGAGATCGATTTTTAATTGCTTGAGTGAACGCGCCCGGTCCACCAGCCCTTATTCCGACTCAGCAATACCAGTGGCAGTGATCAATACAGGCGTCTGGTGCCGCCCAGTATGCGAATGGTAAAGCGTTCCAGTCATACTGACGCGCTTACCTTTAAGAAGTTGGTACTCGCGCATCAGATCGCCGCTCAAGTTCAGTTGGATGAGTAAGACGCCTCCGGCGTAAGGCGGGTATTCGTCCTGGGCCTGTACCGAAATTGGCGTGAATAATTTGATCGCCGGGCGACGCCCCCCCGCCGTGAGTAGTGGTCGGGTTTAGAGTCCGGGGTTGATGATATCGATGTTGGCCAGATGTTTGGCGTAGGCGGCCGGTATCATGCCGCCGATGGCGTCCTTGGGGCGTTCCTCGTTGTATTCTCGACGCCATCGCTCGATCTCGGTGCGGGCGTGTAGCAGCGTTGGGAACCAGTGCTCGTTGAGGCATTCGTCGTGCAGGCGACCGTTGAACGATTTCACATAGGCGTTCTGGTTCGGCTTGCAGGGCTGGATCAGGCGAAGCTTCACGCCACGTGCGTGGGCCCAGCTCACTATCACCTGCCGCAGAATTCCTTGCCGTTGTCGGTACCGATCACCTGCGGCAAGCCGCGCAGCGAGGCCAGCTGGTCCAGCACACGCGAGACGCCGTGCCCGGAAATCGCACGTTCCACCTCGATTGCCACGACTTGGTATGTGGCGTCATCGACGATCACCAAGCACTTGATGACCCGGCCTTCGGCCGTACGGTCGAACACGAAGTTCATCGACCACACATGGTTGGGCCGGGCCGGGCGCAGCAGTGGCTGCCGCTCGCCGACCGCCACCTTTTTGCGCTTGCGCCGCCTGACCTGCAGCTGCTGCGCCTGATACAGCCATTCCATGCGCTTGTAGTTCACGATGCGTCCTTCCTGCGGCAGCTTCAGGTAGATCATTCCGACGCCGTAGCGCTTGTGCCGATACGCCAAGGCCAGGATGCGCTCGCTCAATTCAACGTTGCGATCCTCGCGCCGGACATAGCGCAGCGCGCTGGCACTCATCCCGATGATCGCCAGGGCACGGCGCTCGCTTGCCCCGCGCTGCACCCACCGCCGCACCAGCGCACGCCGCACCGGCGGGTCCGCTACTTTTTTCGCAGCGCGTCCTTGATCAGATCGTTCTCGAACAGCTGCTCGGCCAGCAACTTCTTCAGCCGGACGTTCTCGGCTTCCAGGTCCTTCAACCGCTTGGCGTCGGGCACGCTCATGCCACCGAACTTGCTGCGCCACAGTTGGTACGAGGCCTCGCTGAAGCCATGTCGACGGCACAGGTCCTTCACCGCCATGCCGGCCTCTGCCTCGCGTGGGAAGCCGATGATCTGTTCTTCGGAAAAGCGCTTCTTCATGTCCAATCTCCGGCTTGTCGGGGATTGAACTCCAAATCGCCGTGCTACTCAAAACCTGAGGGACGTCGGGGGCACAAGAGCGCCGCCATGCGCGATAGATACGATCATCGCTTGCCTGTCGTGAAACCTGCATCTCTCCCGAAGTGTTCGGTAGGGTTTTCAGGAGCAAAAGAAAAAGGCGCCCAAAAGGGCGCCTAAGTCGTTGATGCAATTGGTGGGCCGTGAAGGATTCGAACCTTCGACCAAAAGATTAAAAGTCTTCTGCTCTACCGACTGAGCTAACGGCCCATTGCACTGCCCCAGCCTTTCGGCGGGGTGGGCATTCTACCCTACTTTGGCGGGCCGGGTGAAACCCCAGCGTGTCGAGGTTGCCGGCCAGCGGCCGGCACTACCCGATCTGGCGAACCCGCTTAAACCTTCCGGGCCTCACGCGCATCCAAGCTGTGAGTCCTGCCCGGAGCCACGGATGCGCCTGCCCCTCTGCCTCGTTGCCGCCCTGCTGCTGCCCTGTACGGCACTGGCGACCCCATCCCAGGTCGTCACTGACGACATCGCCCGCTTCTGGGCCACCTATGATGCGGTGCGCGCCGAGCCTGATGCCGAACGCCGGGTGGCGCTGGTCCAGCAACGCTACATCGATCCGGGCAGCCCCGGCCTGCATGCGCTGATGCAGGTGCGCAACTACACCGCCCGCGAATACGCCGAGGCCATGCAGGCCTGGCCGCGCTTCTGGACCTCAGTACGACCGCTCACCGCCAACGCGCAGCAGGCCAGTGCCACGCTGGAGCGCGATCTTGTCGCCTTCCGTGCGCTCTACCCTGCCCTGCGCCCGGCCACCATCACCTATGCGGTGGGCGTGCTGCGCACCGGTGGCACCACGCTGGATGACAAGGTACTGATCGGCGCGGAGATGGCGCTGGGCGATGAGCGCGTGGACGTGAGCGAGCTGCCGGCGAAGATGCGCGACCGCCTGCGGATCTTCTACGACAGCCGGCCGGGTGCGAACAACGCGCAGAACAACCTGCACGAATACGTGCACACCCAGCAGCGCGAGACCACCGGCAGCCTGGCCCAGTACGCGGTACGCGAAGGCGTGGCCGAATACGTGGCAGAGCGCATCAGCGGGCGCCGCCCGGCGTTGCCGCTGTACACCTATGGGCCAGCGCACGAAGCGGAAATCCGCGCGCGCTTCCGCACGGAGATGCACGGGGACAACCTGGACAATTGGCTGTACAACAGCGCGCGCAATCCGTTCGGGGTGAGTGACCTGGGCTACTACGCCGGCTACCGCATTGCGCAGGAGTACATGCGCCGGCAGACCGACGAGAGGACTGCTGTCGCGCGGATGATCGAGTTGGACTATGCCGATCCGGCTGCGGTGCGGGCCTTCATCGAGGCATCGGGATGGTTGCAGCCCCGGTAGATCAGGGAGTGCGGACAAGCGCTTGGCACCCACCGAGGGAGTGATTGCCCCACCGGTGAAGCCGGCCAGCGGCCGGCTCTACCGGAAGCGGTCAGGCGTACAGCGTCGGGTCGGCGACGCCGGCCTCGGCAAAGCCCTGCGCGCGCAGGCGGCAGGCATCGCAATGACCGCAGGCGGCGCCGTTGGCGTCGGCGTTGTAGCAGGACACCGTCAGGCCGAAGTCCACGCCCAGGCGCACGCCTTCGCTGACGATCTGGCCCTTGCTGAGGAACTGCAGCGGCGCGTGCACCTTGATGCCCGCGCCCTCCACACCCGACTTGGTGGCGAGGTTGGCCAGCGCCTGGAACGCGGCCACGAACTCGGGGCGGCAGTCCGGGTAGCCGGAGTAGTCGACGGCGTTGACGCCGCAGAAGATGTCGTTGGCGCCGAGCACTTCGGCCCAGCCCAGGGCCAGCGACAGCATGATGGTATTGCGCGCCGGCACGTAGGTGACCGGAATGCCGGCACCGCCCGCCTCCGGTACGTCGATGTCATCGGTCAGCGCCGAGCCACCGATGCTGCGCAGGTCCACGTCCACGGTCTTGTGCGCGACCACGCCCTGGGCCTTGGCCACGCGGGCGGCGGCATCCAGTTCGGAGGTATGGCGCTGGCCGTAGCGCACGCTCAGGGCATGCACGGCAAAGCCCTGTTCCTGGGCCATGGCGATGACGGCGGCTGAATCCATGCCGCCGGAGAGAAGAACGACTGCCTTCTTCATGGAAAATCTTCCGGTTGGGAGGGGAAAGCCAGCACGCTGTCCCGCGCCGGAGCTACATCAGGGAACGCTGCGCCGGCTCATCGGCCCGGCTCGTCGTTCCACAGGATTTTATGCAACTGCATCTGGAAGCGCACCGGCAGCCGGTCTTCGACGATCCAGTCGGCCAACTGCCGCGCGCTGATCTCGCCCTTGCTCGGCGAGAAGAACACGGTGCAACGCTTCACCAGGCCGTGCTCGGCGACCATGGCCTTGGCCCAGTCGTAGTCCTCGCGGTTGCAGATGACGAACTTGATCTGGTCGCGGACGGTCAGCAGCGGCAGGTTTTCCAGGCGATTGCGGACGGCTTCGGCCGAGCCCGGCGTCTTGATGTCGACCACGCGCGACACGCGCGGGTCCACTGCACTGACATCCAGCGCGCCGGAGGTTTCCAGCGAGACATCCATGCCCGCATCGCACAGCTTCTGCAGCAGCACCAGGCAGCGCTTCTGCGCCAGCGGCTCGCCGCCGGTCACGCAGACGTGGCGGACGCCCTGGGCCAGCACCTCGGCCACGATGTCGTCGATGTCCCACCAGGTGCCGCCGTGGAAGGCATAGGCGGTGTCGCAGTACTGGCAGCGCAGCGGGCAGCCGGTCAGGCGCACGAACACGGTCGGCCAGCCGGCGGTATCGGCTTCGCCCTGCAGCGAGGTGAAGATCTCGGTGATCTTCAGGCGCGGCAGCGGCGACTGCACGATGTCGCTGGGGGTGGCGACGGCGTTGGACGGGGTAACGGCGGTCATGGCGGAAAGTTCTTCATGGGACGGGCAGCCGATTCACGGCGCCGGAAACGAAAGCAGCCGAGCATGGGCTCGGCTCTACAGGAGGCTGCCGGGCATCAGCCCAGCGCCACGGTGCGTATTGTACGCCCGGTCAGCGGATCTGCTTGCCCAGGCGGATGGACTGCAGACGGTCCTGCGCGGTGCGCGCGGCGTCCGAGCCGGGGTACTGCGCCACGACGGTCTCCAGCGTCTGCTGGGCCTGGTCGACCTTTCCCTCGCCGTACTGCGACAGGCCGATCTTGAGCAGGCCGCCCGCGGCCTTGTCGTGGGTCGGATAGCGCGAGAGCAGCTCTCGGAACTGGGCCTCGGCCATCGGGAAATTGCGGGTGGCGTAGTAGCTCTCGCCCAGCCAGTACAGCGCGTTCGGCGCGTAGACGCCGTTCGGGTACAACTCCAGGAAGCTCAGGAACAGCTGCGCCGAATCGTCGTACCTGCCGGCCTTCAACGCATCGAAGGCAACGTTGTAGGAGGTGCGCTCGTCGCCGGTGGCGGCAAGGCTGCCAGCATCACCATGGACGGAAGGCGGCCGCTCGGAAGTGGCCGCCGCTGCGGGTTTTGCCGGGGCAGGTGCGGCCTTCGGCGCGCTCGCCGGAACGGGCGGCAGGGCCGGGGCGGCGTTGCCCCCTTCCAACCGGTTCAGGCGGCTGTCCAGATCCAGGTACTGGTCCTGGGCGGACTGCTTGAGCTGGGCGTTGTCATGCTGCAACTGCTCGATCGAGGCCTGCAGGCTGGTGACCTGCTGCCGCAGCTGATTGATCTGGTTCAACAGGTCCTGGTTGGCACTGTTGTTGTACATCTGCTGCTCGAGCGCGCCGACACGGTCAGCCAGGCTCTGTCGCTGTGCGTGCGCCGGTGCGGCAGCCACGAGGGCTGCCGCAACGACCAGCATCAGTTTGATGCCAATGCGCATGGATTACTGCGCGGTGTAGACGATTTCGACGCGACGGTTCTGCGACCAGCACGACTCGTTCGACTCGGTGCAGACCGGACGCTCTTCACCGTAGGACACGACGGTCAGCTGCGAAGCCGAACCACCGTTGGCCTGCAGGGCCGAGCTGACGCCGTTGCCACGACGCTCGCCCAGGGCCTGGTTGTACGCGCGCGAACCGCGCTCGTCGGTGTGGCCCTGCAGGGTGATGCGCGAGGACGGACGGTCACGCAGGTACTTGGCGTGGCACGCCATGATGGCCTGGAATTCCGGCTTCACGTCTTCCTTGTCCAGGTCGAAGTAGACAACGCGCTGGCGCAGGCAGGCGTCGGTGTCCAGGTCGCCCGGGCCGTACAGGCCGGAGGTCGACGGACCGGTCGGGGTGGTGGTCGAGGTGCCGGTGTCGACCGGGGCTGCCGGCTCTTCCTTCACCTTCTTCGAGCAACCGGCCAGGACGGCCACAGACAGCAGGGAAACAAGCAGAACGCGGGTGGACTTGTTCATGGCGATACCTTTGTGGCTCCTAAGCCGATGAGGGGTTCAAGACAACGAAAATATTAACACTCTTTTAGCGCTGGGTACGGTATGGGGACCATGCCGGTTCGCGCACATCACCGTCAGCCAGGACCAGGCGCTGGCGAACCCGCGCATCGGCCGAAACGGCATACAACACACCACGGCCACCTTCGCGGGCGGCGTACAGCACCATGCTTGCGTTGGGCGCAAAGCTCGGCGATTCATCCAGCGAACCCGGGGACAGCGTGCTCCAGCGCGGCGAGCCCAGCGAGCTGTCCATCATCGCGATCTTGTAGCTGTTGCCCGAGCCCTGGGCGACGGCGATCTTCTTGCCATCGTAGGACACCGACGGCTTGGCATTGTAGTTGCCCTGGAAGGTCACGCGCTCGGCGCTGCCGCCGCCGGCACCGACCTTGTAGACCTGCGGACGGCCGCCGCGATCGGAGGTGAAGTACACCGCGCTGCCGTCCGGTGCCCAGGTCGGCTCGGTATCAATGGCGAAGTGGTTGGTCAGCTGGGTCAGCTGCTTGCTGCCCAGGTCCATCACGTAGATTTCCGGGTTACCGGAGCGCGACAGGGTCAGGGCCAGCTTGCGGCCGTCCGGCGAGAACGCCGGGGCGCTGTTGATGCCGCGGAAGCTGGTGACCAGCTCGCGCGCACCGGTACCGATGTTCTGGATGTAGATGGCCGAATTGCCACGCTCGAAGCTGACGTAGGCCAGCTTGCTGCCATCCGGACTCCACGACGGCGACAGCAGCGGCTCGGCCGAGCGCACGATGGTCTGCGGGTTGAAGCCATCGGAATCGGCCACCATCAGCGCGTAGCGCATGGCGTCGCCCTTGCCACTGGCGGTCACGTAGGCGATGCGGGTCCAGAAGGCGCCGCGCACGCCGGTGATCTTTTCGTAGATGGCGTCGGCCATCTGGTGGGCAACGTCGCGCATGGCATTGCCACGGGCGGTCATCGCCAGGCCCAGCAGGCGCTCGCCCTTGGGCACGTCGAACAGTTCGTACTCGACGCGGTAGGCACCGGCACCGGCATCAAGCACGCGGCCGACCACGATGTAGTTCTGCTTCAGCGCGCGCCAGGTCGCGAACTGGATATCCCCTCCCCGCACGGGCTTCTCGACGATCTGCGCTTCCGGCAGCGTGCGGAACTGGCCCGAACGCTCCAGGTCGGCACGGACCACGCCGGCGACGTCGGTCTGCGGAGCGGCCGACGAACCCTGATAGGGCATCGGCACGATGGTGATCGGCAGCGCGGAGGCATTGCCGCCGATGATGTCGATATCCAGCCCCTTCTGCTGCGCGACGGCAGCAAAGGGCAGCAACAGGGCCGCAAACACGGCAAGCCAGCGAGGCATCTTTTTCATGGAGCGCTCAATAAGGGGAAACCGGAACGAGGGATAACAAAGCGGGAGTGAACCGCTTCGCAATCATGAACCAAGGGTACGTGAATTCCGGGTCAGTTCCAGCCCGTCTTCTCACGCACCGTTAACGTCGTGGCTAACATCGCACCGTCTGCCCTGGTCACGCCGCCCCGGAGGACGGCGTTCGACAGCAGCCCACAGCCTGCCCGGTCGAAACCGAGCACACCAGAGGCAAGCGCGACAACCGTGGGCAGGAGTGGCCCGAGCCCCCCTGCCCTGCCCGCCTCAGCGATCCTGGGCGGTAAAGGTGAAGTTGAGCGTGCGTGCGAACACGGACTCGAAGCCACGGTACGGCAGGGGCTGCGCGTTGAGCACGGCGGCCTCGATCGAACGCTTGCCGGCCTCGTCGTAGGGGCAGTTCGGGCTGACCTTGGCCTGCATCACCGTGCCACCCGGAATCTGGGTGATGGTGATCTGGCAGCGCTGGCCCAGCGGCACCGTATCCGGGCGCACCCACTGCGACAGCACCTTGGCCTGGATCGCCGCGGCGTACTTGGCCGAAAGATCATCGCTGTTGCCACCGCCACCGGCGGCCGGCTGGGACGCACCGCTGGCTCCGGCGGCGGCACTGCCCGCGGCATTGCGCGCGGCGGCGACCTGGCGCAGCTTCTGCTCGGCCAGCTTGGCTTCCTTTTCGGCCTGTTCACGGCGGGCACGGATCTCGGCGATCTTCTTCTGCTTCTCGGCCTCGGCCTTGTCCGCGGCCTGGCGCGCCTGATCGGCCAGCTTCTTCTTCGCGTCTTCTTCCTGCTGCTTGGCCAGGCGCAGCTTCTGTTCCGCTTCTTCCTGGCGCTTGCGTTCGGTCAGGTCGATCTGTTCCTGGCGGCGCTTGGCTTCCTGTTCCTGTTTCGCCTTCTCCTGCGAGATGGCCAGCGCGCTCACTGCTTCCTGGTCCTTGGTATCCGGCTGCGCGACGCGCTCCTGCGCCTGTTGCTGCTGCGGCGTGGGGGCGTCCTGTGGGCGCGGCTCGGGAATCGGCTGCGGCGGCGGAACGGTGTCTTCCGGCACCGGGATCGGCTCGGCCACCGGCGGCGGCAGGTCCTCCAGCTTTTCGGACTGGCGCAGGGCCTGGCGGGCGGCGGACGCCTCGGACGCGGACAGGGCCAGGCTGGCCTCCACCGACGGATCACCGGCGGCGGCGTCGGTGTTGCGCTCGGGCGACCAGAACCAGGCCACGATGAAGACCAGCGCGACCAGCAGGTGCACCAGCAACGCCAGCGCCAGGGGCAGGCCCCAGCCGGGTTCGCGCTGCTGTGGAGGTGGCAGGGCGTCAGCGTGCATCGGTGGCCAGGCCTACCTTGTCTACCTTGGCGCGCTTGATCACATCCATCGCGGCGATGACCTTTTCATAGGCCACGGCGCGGTCGGCGGCGACGATCACGCGCACGCCCTTGTCCTGGGCGGCGATGCCTGCCAGGCGGCCTTCCAGTTCCTCGGCCGACACGGCGGTCGGTTCCTTGGCATCGGGCAGCTTCAGGCTGAGCTGGCCGTCCTGGCGCACCGAGACGATCACCGGGTCCTGCTTGCTTTCCAGCGCCTTGGCGTTGGATTGCGGCAGGTCGACGTCGAAGCTCAGGGTGAGCAGCGGCGCGGTGACCATGAAGATGATCAGCAGCACCAGCATGACGTCGATGTAGGGAACGACGTTGATTTCCGATTTCAGCTTGCGGCGCTTGCGGCGACCGATGGCAGCGGACATGGCTTGGACTCCCGGGTCAGGCGCTTACTCGTCGCCAGCGCTCTGGCGCTGCAGGATGGAGCTGAACTCTTCGGCGAAGGTCTCGAACCGCACCGACATGCGCTCCACGCGGGTGGTGAAGCGGTTGTAGGCCCACACCGCCGGGATCGCCACGAACAGGCCGATGGCGGTGGCGAACAGGGCTTCGGAGATACCTGGCGCGACGGCGGCGATACCGGCCTGCGCACCGCTGCTGATCATGTCGTGCATGGTCACCATGATGCCGAACACGGTACCGACCAGGCCCACGTACGGGGCAGTCGAACCGATGTTGGCCAGCAGTTCCAGGTTGCGCTCAAGCTGGTCCACTTCGCGGGTGTAGGTGGTGCGCATGGCACGCTGCGCGCCTTCCAGCTGCGCACGGCCATCCAGGCGGCGCTTGTCGCGCAGGCGGGTGTACTCGCGGAAACCGGCTTCGAAGATGGCTTCCAGGCCGGTCACGCTGCGGCTGCGGTCGGTGGCGGCGCTGTACAGCTTGCCCAGGTCGGCGCCGGACCAGAAGCGGTTCTCGAACTCGTCGGCTTCGCGGGTGGCCTGCTTGAACACGCGGGCCTTGCGGAAAATGATCACCCAGCTGACGAACGAGCCGACCAGCAGCAGCAGCACGATGATCTTCACCGGCAGGCTGGCCTTGGCCATCAGCTCGAGGTAGTTGATGCCGCCGCCGGTGGTGGCCTGGGCAAGGGTCTGTGTCGCGGCGTTGCTGACGTCGGCCGGCAGTGCCTCGGTGACCGTGGCCTGCAGGGCCAGGAGCGTTGCGATCATCCGTTGTTCCTCAGTGTTCGGATTCGGGGTGGAGGTGGGGTTGCAGCATGGCAAGGACGGCCTCGTCCATGCCACGCGGGCGGAAACTGGCCGCTTCCAGTGCGGCGATGCGGACCTGGGCCGACAGCAGCAGCTCGCCGTCGCGCAGGATCTGCTGGTCGAAGACCATGCTGGCCTTCTTCAGCTGGACCAAGCGGGCGCTCACCTGCAGGGTGTCATCCAGCCGTGCCGGCCTGATGAAATCCATCTGCATCGAACGCACTGCGAAGACCATCCCGTGCTCGGCGCGCATGCGCTCCTGGCCGTAGCCGAGCGCACGCATCCATTCGGTCCGTGCCCGTTCCATGAAGGCGACGTAGCGGGCGTGGTAGACCACGCCGCCTGCGTCGGTATCTTCCCAGTAAATGCGTGTCGGCCAACTGAATAGTGGCTCAACCGACATCGGGAACCTCCGCGAACAGGTCCTGCGGCGGGTTCTTCGGCTTCAGGCCCATGTGCCGGTAGGCCTTGTGGGTGGCCATGCGGCCGCGCGCGGTGCGCACCAGGAAGCCCTGCTGGATCAGGTACGGCTCGACCACGTCTTCCAGCGTGCCGCGCTCTTCGGACAGCGCCGCGGCCAGCGATTCGATGCCGACCGGGCCGCCGTCGAAGTAGTCGACCAGGGTCTTGAGCAGGCGCCGGTCGAGCTCGTCGAAGCCCTCCGGATCAACCTTGAGCATTTTCATCGCGGCCTGTGCCACGGCCTCGTCGATGTGGCCGCCCGCCTTCACCTGCGCATAATCGCGCACGCGGCGCAGCAGGCGGTTGGCGATACGCGGGGTGCCGCGCGCGCGGCGCGCGATCTCGCCGGCGCCATCGGCGGTGCAGTCGATGCCGAGGATGGTGGCCGAGCGGCGCACGATCCGGGTCAGCTCTTCGACGCTGTAGAACTCCAGCCGCTGGACGATGCCGAAGCGGTCGCGCAGCGGCGCGGTCAGCAGGCCGGCGCGGGTGGTGGCACCGATCAGGGTGAACGGCGGCAGGTCGATCTTGATCGAACGGGCCGCGGGGCCCTCACCGATCATGATGTCGATCTGGAAGTCTTCCATCGCCGGGTACAGCACTTCCTCGACCACTGGCGACAGGCGGTGGATCTCGTCCACGAACAGCACGTCGTGCGGCTGCAGGTTGGTCAGCAGTGCGGCGAGGTCGCCGGCCTTCTCGATCACCGGGCCGGAGGTCACCCGCAGGGCCACGCCCAGTTCGTTGGCGATGACGTGGCTGAGCGTGGTCTTGCCCAGGCCGGGCGGCCCGAAGATCAGCACGTGGTCGAGCGCGTCGCCACGCCCCTTGGCCGCTTCGATGTAGATCTCCATCTGCTCGCGCACCGGGGCCTGGCCGAGATAGTCGGCCAGGCGCTTGGGGCGGATGCTGGCGTCGGCGGCGTCATCCTCGCGGGTGGCGCCGGCGCCGATGATGCGGTCGTCGGTCATACCGTGATTATGCGGTAAATGGTTGCATTCCGGGGCCGGAAGCACGGTAGTGCCGGCCGCTGGCCGGCAACCCCATGAACACCGGTGGTGCGGCGGATGCCGGCCAGCGGCCGGCACTACCAGACCTCAGATCTCGACCTGGGCCCCGAGTTCGACCAGGCGGTTGCCGGGAATGCGGAAGAAGCCCGTGGCCGGCGCGGCGTTCCGGTGCATCAGCGCGAACAGCTTGTCGCGCCAGATCGGCATGCCGCGGTTGGCGGTGGCCACGATGGTTTCGCGGCTGGCGAAGAAGGTGGTGTCCATCGGGTCGAAGTAGATGCCACCGTGGTCGCACGAGCGCATCAGCGCCAGTGGCACGTCCGGGGTCTCCATGAAGCCGAAGCGCACGTAGACGCGGTAGAACTCGTCGCCCACCGATTCGATCTTCAGCCGCTGCCCTTCCATCGCATACGGGATCGGCAGGGTCTCCACGTGCAGGAACACGTTGCGCTCGTGCAGCACCTTGTTGTGCTTGAGGTTGTGCATCAGCGCATGCGGGGCCACGGTCGGGTCGGCGGTGAGGAACACTGCAGTGCCCGGCACGCGCACCGGCGGTGCCAGCATCAGCCCAGGCAGGAAGGTATCGAGGCGGATGCCGTCCTTGCGGATCTCATCGCGCAGCAGCTCGCGGCCACGGCGCCAGGTCCGCATCATGGTGAACAGGAAGATGCCCAGTACCACCGGGAACCAGGCGCCCTGAAGCAGCTTGGCACCATTGGCGATGACGAAGCCGAGGTCGATGATGAAGAACACCACGCACAGCGGCAGGATCCACTTGCGCGCCTTCGGCCACAGCGACCGGGCCACCAGGGCCAGCAGCAGGGTGTCGATCAGCATGGTGGCCGACACCGAGATGCCGTAGGCCACTGCCAGGTTGGACGAGCTGCGGAAGGCCAGCACCAGGCCGATCACCATTACCGCGATGCCCCAGTTGATGCCTGGGATGTAGATCTGGCCGATGGTGTCGTGCGAGGTGTGCTTGATGCGCATGCGCGGGATGTAGCCCAGCTGCATCGCCTGGCGCGAGACCGAGAACGCACCGGTGATGACCGACTGCGAGGCAATCACCGCCGCCATGGTGGCCAGGATGATCATCGGGTACAGCGCCCACGGCGGCACCGCCTCGAAGAACGGGTTTTTCAGCGCCTCGGGGTGGTTGAGCACCAGTGCGCCCTGCCCCAGGTAGTTCAGCACCAGGCACGGCAGCACGAAGAAATACCAGGCGTGGCGGATCGGTTTGGCGCCGAAGTGGCCCATGTCGGCGTAAAGCGCCTCGCCACCGGTCACCGCCAGCACCACTGCGCCGAGGATGAAGATCCCATGCCAGCTGTGCTCCATGAAGAAGCGGATCGCCCACCAGGGGTTGAACGCCTTGAGCACTTCCGGCGCATCGACGATGTTGTAGATGCCGATCGCCGCCAGCGAGATGAACCAGACCGAGGTGATGGGGCCGAAGGCCTTGCCGATCTTCTCGGTACCGAAGCGCTGCGCCGCAAACACCATCAACAGCACCACCACCGTGATCGGCACGATGAAGGCATGCAGGCCCGGCGCGGCCACCTCCAGGCCCTCCACCGCACCCAGCACCGATATCGCCGGGGTGATCACGCCGTCGCCGAAGAACAGCGAGGCACCGAAAATGCCGAGGATGCCGACCACGTAGGCCGAGCGCGAGCCGTTGCGCAGCGTGCGCTGGGTCAACGCCATCAGCGCCATGATGCCGCCCTCGCCGTCGTTGTCGGCGCGCATGATGATGGTCACGTACTTCAGCGTGACCACGATGTTCAGCGCCCAGAACGCCAGCGACAGCACGCCCAGCACGGTGTCGTGGTCGCTGTTGAGCCCGTAGTGTGGCGAGAACGCCTCCTTCAGCGTGTACAGCGGGCTGGTACCGATATCGCCGAACACCACGCCGATCGCACCGATGATCAGCGCCATGCCTCCTGCTGGAGGGGCGTGACCGTGGCTGCCGGGGGCAGCTGCGTGCGGGGTTTGACTGCTGGACATGGGACTCCTGGCGACGCTCAGGCGGTTCGTTGAAGGAAAGGGACGCGGCTCAGCGCAGCGCCGACTGCAGCGCCTTGCGGATCACGGTGGCCACTTCGTCGCCTTCGTTGAAGGCGTCGCGGGCCATGCGTGCCGCTTCGGCCGGCTTGTAGCCCAGCTGCTGCAGGGCCACGGTGGCATCGGACAGCGGGTCGGCCGGGGCCGGGCCGCTGCCGGTGGGCAGCGCGCCGCCGGCACCGAACTGGGCGGCACGGTCACGCAGTTCCAGCACCATGCGCTCGGCAGTCTTCTTGCCGATGCCGGGAATGCGGGTCAGCGCGGTGATGTCACCGGCCTGGACCATGCGCGCGAACTCCTCGACGGAAACGCCGGACAGCACCGCCAGCGCGATCTTCGCGCCAATGCCACTGACCTTCTGCACGTCGCGGAACAGGCGCCGCTCCCCCTCGCGCAGGAAGCCGTACAGCGAAACGCTGTCTTCCTTCTGCGCGTAGTGGGTGTACAGCGTGACCTCGCGGCCGAGCTCGGGCAGGTCGTAGAAGGTGCTCATCGGCGCCTCCAGTTCGTAGCCCACCCCGTTCACGTCCACCACCAGCCACGGCGGCGCCTTGTAGGCGACGATGCCGCGCAGTCGACCGATCATTGCGTGCAGCTCCTCATTTGCGGCCCCACGCCTGGCGGGCACTGAGCCCCAGGCGGTTGGCCGTTGCCCGTACGTGGGCATGGGTGATCGCCACCGCCAACGCGTCGGCCGCGTCGGCCTGCAGCTTGGTTTTCAGGTTGAGCATGAGCCCGACCATGTGTTGAACCTGTTGCTTTTCGGCGCCACCACGGCCAACCACGGCGAGCTTGATCTCGCTGGCGGCGTATTCGTGCACCGGCAGGTCGCGCAGCACCACGGCCGAGATCGCCGCGCCCCGGGCCTGGCCCAGCTTCAGCGCCGAATCGGGATTACGGGCCATGAACACCTTTTCAATGGCCACTTCCTGCGGCTGGTACTCGCGGCACAGGTCGGCCAGGCCCAGCACCAGCAGCTTCATGCGCTGCGGGAAGTCGTCGGCGCCCAGCAGCACCAATGGCTGGTGGTGCACGTAGGTGACGCGGCCGGCGGCATCGACATCGATGATGCCGACCCCGGTCCGCTGCGAACCGGGGTCGATGCCGAGGATGCGGGTCATGCTGCACTCCTGGCGGGGCGGAACGGGATGCGCTGGCAGGCGTAGGGGCTCATGACTGTCCGCGGTGACCGTTCAACGGCCCGCGCCCAGGCCGTCGAAGACGGCTCAGGCGTAGGCGTCGGCGCCGAGTTCGGCGTTGGAATACACGTCCTGCACGTCGTCCAGGTCTTCGAGCATGTCCAGCAGCTTCTTGACCTGCAGGGCGACGTCGCCTTCAACCTTGATGTCGTTGTCCGCGCGGAAGGTGATCTCGGCGTGGTCGGCGACATGGCCGGCGGCGGCCATCGCATCCTTCACCGCGTTGAACGCGTCAGGGCTGGTGACCACATCGATCGAGCCGTCATCGGGGTAGACCACGATGTCATCGGCACCGGCCTCAATGGCCGCTTCGGTGATGGCTTCCTCGTCGGCCCCTGCGGCGAAGCTGAGCACGCCCAGGCGCTTGAACATGAAGGCCACCGAGCCCTCGGTGCCCATGTTGCCACCGCACTTGCTGAACGCATGGCGGACGTCGGCCACAGTGCGCACGCGATTGTCGGTCAGGCAGTCGACGATCACGGCCACGCCACCCGGGGCGTAGCCCTCGTAGCGGACTTCCTCGTAGTCGACGCCTTCCAGCTCACCGGTCGCCTTCTTGATGGCACGCTCGATCACGTCCTTGGACATGTTCACGGCCAGGCCTTTGTCCACGGCCACGCGCAGGCGCGGATTGTTGTTGGGGTCGCCTCCACCGCCGCGCGCGGCAACGCCGATCTCGCGGATGATCTTGGTGAAAATCTTGCCGCGCTTCGCGTCGGACGCGTTCTTGCGGGCTTCGATGGAGGGGCCTCTACCCATGGGTGCTACCGTCTGGCTGCTTCAGGATCAAGGCGCGGATTCTACCTGATCGGGCGCTGCAACCGTGTCTAGGCCCGTATTGTTGTAGAGCCGAGCCAATGCTCGGCTCAATGGGCCCGACGGAATGCAGCCGAGCATGGGCTCGGCTCTACAGGGCGGCCCTGCCTTCCCGCCCCTATGCTGCCGCCGCGTCGCGGCTGTGGTCGAACTTGCCATGACGCAGGAAATGCGCGGTCTGCCGCGCGGCGTCGGGCGACACCACCAGGCCGCTGTGGCTGGTGCGGACCACGCAATGGTCGGCCAGGCCCGGCAGCCGGGTCTCGGCCAGTGCCACGGTGCCATCGGAGGCATCGTCGATGGCACCCAGCAGGCTGCCCAGCCCGTGCGGCACCGAGCCGGCAATCAGGCCAACCTCGGCCCTGCCCTGCCAGTCCGGCAGGCCATCGAGCAGCAGCTCGCTGCTGCGTCCCAGCGCCAGGCCCCAGCCGTGCTCGGACAACGAGCGTGCGGTGCCACTGCCGCGCAGCGGTGAACCCAGGCAGACCACCCGCTGCACCGGCAGCTGCGGATTGCGCCGCAGCGCTTCCAGCGCCAGCAACCCGCCCAGGCTGTGGCCGACCAGCGACAACGGCCCGGCGTCGGCCAACCGTTCCAGCAGCTGGGGCACCGCCACGTCGGGACCACCGAACACCGAGGAGTAACCGAACGCATGCACCTGGAAACCACGCGCGCGCAGGCGCCAGGCCAGCGGCCCGACCCAGGCGCGGGCATTCCAGATGCCATGCAGCAGCAATACGGGGGGAGTCATGCAAACAGCCTGGCGGTCAGCGGGGCAGGAACGTGAGGTGATTGAACACGCGCGCGCAGCAAGCGGCGGTGAATGTCAGGCCGCGCGCGGTGCGCGGCGCAGGATGAATTCAAGATCGTTGGTATCGCCAACCGGGAACAGGTACTCGCCGGCCTTCTCGAAACCATAGCGGGCGTAGAAGCGTTGCGCGCCGAAGTTCTCCGACCACACGCCCAGCCACAGCGTGCGTGGGCCTTCGCGCTCCAGCCAGGCCAGCGCGGTTTCCAGCAGGCGGCTGCCCCAGCCGCAGCTCTGCTGCGTCTTGATCAGGTACAAGCGCTTGAGTTCGCCGTCACCGGGTTTCACATCCGGATGCGGCAGGCCACAGGGGCCGGCGGCGGCATGGCCGACCGCTTCCCCATCCAGTTCCAGCAGCCACACCGCGTAATCGGGGTGGGCCAGGATCACGCGCTGGCGCTCGACCGTGTAGGCCTCCTCCAGGAAGGCCTGCAGGTCCTGCGGCGGGTACAGATGGCCGAAGGTTTCGGTGAATGTGCGGGCGGCCAGCGCCGACAGGGTCGGCGCATCGTCCACAGTGGCGCGGCGGATCGAATACATGCAGGAAGTTGACGCCAGGGCGAAGCGGGGGTCAAGCCTTTTCAGGCGACTCCTCTTCTTCCTCGTCCTCTTCCTCGTACTCCTCTTCGTCCTCGTCCTCTTCTTCCTCGCCTTCCTCGTCCTCTTCGTACTCTTCCTCTTCGTCGTCCTCGTAATCCTCGACGCCGAAGTCTTCACCGTCCCAACGGCCTTCGCCGTCGGCGACGAAGGTCAGGGCCATCGCCGCCGGGCTGGTACCAACGCGGACCAGCCAACCACCGAACACGCGTGCACGCTCGGTGACCAGGTTGGCCTCGGAGCCTTCATTGCCCAGCTTTTCCCACTCCAGCGAAAACGCAAACTCGGTCATTGCCTGGATCTCCTGATCAGTTGGTCTTGGGGCGAACCTGGATGTGCACTTCGGCCAGCTGCGCGTCGACGATCGGCGACGGCGCGTCGGTCATCAGATCCTGTGCACCGGTGGTCTTCGGGAACGGGATGACGTCGCGGATCGACTCGGTGCCGGCCATCAGCGCGGCGATGCGGTCGATGCCGAAGGCGATGCCACCGTGCGGCGGCGCGCCGTAGTTCAGCGCGTCGAGCAGGAATCCGAACTTGGCACGGGCCTCTTCGGCGCCGATGCCGAGCAGCTCGAACACTGCGCTCTGCATGTCCGGACGGTGGATACGGATCGAACCGCCGCCGATTTCATTGCCGTTGAGCACCATGTCGTAACCGCGCGAGACGGCGGTACGGGCGTTGGCGCGCAGATCGGCGATGTCATCCACGGCCGGTGCGGTGAAGGGGTGATGCAGCGCGACGTAGCGCTGTTCTTCCTCGTCCCATTCGAACATCGGGAAGTCGGTGACCCACAGCGGCGCCCAGCCATCGGCGACCAGGCCGAAGTCCTTGCCGGCCTTCAGGCGCAGCGCGCCCATGAAGTCGGAGACCTTGTTGTAGCCACCGGCACCGAAGAACACGATGTCGCCGTTGCCGGCGCCAACATGGGCGACCAGCGCAGCGAAGGAGGCCTCGCTGAAGAACTTCTGGATCGGCGAGCTGACCTCGCCGTTGTCGGCGATCTTGATGTAGGCCAGGCCCTTGGCGCCGTACTTGGCAGCGTGCGCGGCGTACTCGTCGATCTGCTTGCGGCTCAGCGCTGCACCGCCCGGGATGCGCAGCGCGGCGACGCGGCCTTCGGCATCGTTGGCTGGGCCGGTGAACACTGCAAACTCGCTGTCCTTGACCAGTTCAGCCACGTCGACCAGCTCCAGCGCGATGCGCAGGTCCGGCTTGTCCGAACCGTAGCGACGCATCGCCTCGGCCCAGGTCATGCGCGGGAAGCTGGCATCCAGCTGGATGTCGACCACTTCCTTGAAGATGGCGCGGATCATGTCTTCGACGAAGTCCTGCACGTCGCGCTCGCGCACGAAGGCGAATTCCATGTCCAGCTGGGTGAATTCCAGCTGGCGGTCGGCACGCAGCGCTTCGTCGCGGAAGCAGCGCGCGATCTGGTAGTAACGGTCGAAGCCGGCCACCATCAGGATCTGCTTGAACAGCTGCGGGCTCTGCGGCAGGGCGTAGAACTCGCCCGGGTGCATGCGCGCCGGCACCAGGAAGTCGCGCGCGCCTTCCGGGGTGGCCTTGGTCAGGATCGGGGTCTCGATGTCCTGGAAGCCCTTCTCGTCCAGGTGGCGGCGCAGGGCCTGCACCAGCTTGATGCGGGTGCGCTGCATGCGCTGCATTTCCGGACGGCGCAGGTCCAGGTAGCGGTACTTCAGGCGGGTTTCCTCGCCCGGGTTCTCGTGGGCGTGGAACGGCAGGGGCGCAGCCTTGTTCAGCACAGTGATGGCAGTGGCGATCACTTCCACCTTGCCGGTGCGCATCTTGTCGTTCACCGCGTGGCGGGCGCGCACGACGCCCTCCACCTGCAGCACGTCCTCGTAGCCCAGCGAAGCCGCCACGGCGAACACTTCGGCGTTGTCGACCTCCACGGTCACCTGCACGATGCCTTCATGATCGCGGAGATCGATGAAGCAGACGCCGCCCTGGTTACGGGCCACGTCGGTCCAACCGGCGAGGGTGACAGTCTGGCCAATCAGGGTCTCGTCGACCAGGCCGCAGAAGTGGGTACGCATTGGGGGAAGCTCCGCTGGAGAACGCCGGCACCGGATGGGGGCCGGAAAGCCTCGTATTCTGCGGCCGAGGCCCCGGCCGGGGCAAATCCGGCCAGTCACACCGGCTTGATCATCCCCCTCCCTATAGTCAGGCACCTGCCACCGTATGGGATGCCGCCATGAATCCGCTGTCCCTGGCCCGCCTGGCCGTGACCCTGAGCCTGGGCACCATCGCCACGCTCGCCCTGCCCTCCGCCCCGGCCGCCGCGCAAAGCGGGGTGATCCGTTGCGAGAGCCAGAACAACCGAGAACGCGTGTGCAACACAGGCTGGCGCAATGCGCAGCTGGTCCGCCAGCTGTCCGGCAGCGCCTGCGACGAGGGCCGCACCTGGGGCAGCCGCAATGGCAGCATCTGGGTCACCAATGGCTGCCGCGCCGAATTCGTCGAGGCCCGTGGTGGCTGGGGCGGCGGCAACGGCGGTGGCTGGGGCGGCAACAACGGCCGGCCCGGCGAAACCATCCGCTGTGAGAGCCAGAACAATCGCGAACGCAGCTGCCCGGTCGGCTGGCGCAATGCCCGCCTGGTCCGCCAGCTGTCCGGCAGCCCCTGCGACGAAGGCCGTACCTGGGGGGTGCGCAACGGCGCGGTGTGGGTCAGCAACGGCTGCCGCGCCGAATTCGCCGAAGCTCGCGGATGGGGTGGCGGCGGGGGCGGTGGCTGGGGCGGCGGCAACAGCAACTACTCCATCACCTGCAGCAGCAACAACAACCGCACGCAGAACTGTGACTGGGATGAGCGTCAGGGCCGGCCGGTGCTGCAGCAGCAGCTGTCCGGCAGCGCCTGCCAGGAGGGCCGCAGCTGGGGCTACGCACGGGGCCAGGTGTGGGTGAGCAACGGTTGCCGGGCGCGCTTCGGTACGCGTTGAGTTACGGCGTCGGATCCCTGGCCAGCGGCCGGGGCTCTGACCCGACCAGGTATCCCGCTTCCACGCATGGCGCGGATCTACTGGGGGTCTTTCCGGGGCGGAGCGCTTTACAGGAGGCATCCGACCCCGCGATCACGGTGCGGGCGCTTTGTCGTCACCCCACGGCGGCGGCGGCAGATCGACCGGCTTGCTCAGGTCGAACTTCACGCGGAAGCGGCGGCCGTCCGGGCGGCCCAGCTCGTAGACGAAGGTCTGGTCGGGGTCGATCTCCATCGCCCAGGTGTTGTGCGTGGAGGCCAGCATGTCGGCACGACGGAACATCGCCACCGAATCGGAGTCGGCCGGGAACTGCTGGCGCTCGGCGGTGCCCGGTGGCGTGCTGTCGCCGCCATAGAGGGTGATCGCATCCGCGCTGCCATCCTGATGGCGATGATCGTGCTTCAGGCGCAGGCCGTTTTCGGTGCGGGTCAGCACCCAGGTGCGCGAGTGGTCATCCCCCACATGGAAGGGAATCCGCAATTCATGGGCAGGATCGGCACAGCCGCGCACATGCATGACCAGGCGCTGCCCGGCGAACGGGTCCTTGCCGGTCGGCGCCGGCATGTCCTCCACCACCCGGCCTTCAAAGGCCTGGCCGCAATGCGCGGCGATGGCGGCCATGAAGGCATCGGCCGGTGCGGTCGCCAGATCATGGGCGACCGTATCGGAACGCTGCGAGCAGGCAGCGAGGCTGAGCAGGAGGGCGGAAGCGGCAACAACGGCAGGCAGTCTCATGCCCCAACCCTAACGACCCGGGCCGGTGCGCGCAAACCGCGCTGACCGGCCACGTCACGTCAGGGGTGCAGCCAGACCTCGCAACCGCCCACGTCCTGCTTCTGGCCACCGGCGGCATAGCGGCGGGTGATCTCGGCCAGCCATTGCACGCGCTCGGGGCTGCTGCCCACCTGGTTGGGGCAGTTGACCAGCGCGGCCAGCGGCAGTCCCCCCAGTGCTGCGTCATCTGCAGCCAGCGATGCGAGCACGTCGTCCGATGCCCAGTCCGGAATCATCACGGCACGGCGGCCGGAGAAATACGGCAGCTCGGAGGACCAGTCCTGACCGAACGCGACCACCACGCCCTGCGCCGGGGTGCCGGTCCGGATGGCCTCGGCGATCTGCGAAACCGGTGTCGGCTCGCGCGCTTCCTTGATGTCCTTCAGCGACTTCACCAGGCCAAAGCCCACCGACAGCACGCACAGGAAGATCGCCAGTGCAACGCCACGGCGCGGCTTGCCCGCCGCTTCGGCCGTCAGCACCGTCGACCACAGCACCAGGCCGATGATCGACGTGGCGAACACGATATTGGCCGCCTGGTAGTAGGGATGGGCGATGTGCAGGTTGGTGAAGACCAGGAACGGCGCCAGGTAGGCCAGCAGCAGGATCCCCACCGCCGTGCGCGTGCGCTTCTGCCACAGCCCGGCGATGACGAAGACCAGGAAGATCCAGTTGGAGCCGATCGCACCGGAGAAGCGCTTCTTGAACACCGTGCCCCACCAGGTAGCCGGATCCAGGCGCTGCTGCAGGGTGCCGTAATTCCAGGTGGACAGTGCATCGGAGGTGATCTGCCGGCCCAGCGCCGACTGCGCCTTCAGCGCATCGGCATGCTGCAGCCACAGGCTGAGCGTGGCCAGCGCGGCAAGCGCGGACAGACCACCCCAGAACAGCAGCTGCCAATGCTGCTGCAGCCACCGCGGGCGCCAACCGTGCTCGTGCAGGGCCAGCCACAGGAAGGCCAGCGCAACGAACGCGGCAAAGCCGAAGAACGAGGTGACCTTGATGGCCGCCGACAGCACCGCCGCGACGATGGCGACCAGGCCCACCCACACGCGCGGCTGGCTGCGCAGGCGTGCCATCGCCCAGACAAAGAGCAGGCCGAAGAACACCGCGCTGGACTCCATCATCACCGAGCGCCCCCAGAACTGCGCGTACGGTGAGACGGCGAATGCGCCGGCCACGCACAGCGCCAGCGTGCGGTCAGGGCGCCATGCCAGCAGCGTGCGATAGACCAGCCAGATGCAGCCGGCATGGAAGACGGTGGAGACCAGCCGCCCGCTGTTGTCGGCACTCATGCCGGTGACGCTGGACAGCAACGCCGCCAGCCACTGGTAGAACGGGAACTCGAAGGGGATCGACCAGGGCGCGCCCAGCACCGGGGTCACGTAGTCCAGCCAGGGCCCGCCACGTAGCAACCAGTCGATCGACAGGGCAGTCTGCGTCTGCCGGAAACCGGAGGCATCGACCGGGGGCATCGACCAGCTGCAGCCCAGCAGGACCAGCAGCGCGATTACCGAAAACCACAACAGGATCTTGCCCGGCAACAGGCTGCGGTCTGGGTTGCTTTCCTGGGTCACGCCTGTTGCTCCTGGCTGTGGCCGCCCACGGCAGGGCGCGCTTCACGGGCGCGCAGTGTCTGTGTTGGCACGCGGGAGTGCAAGCCGCTGCACGCGGCTGCGGCTCAGCCCAGCGGTGGCAGCGGCGCCTTCGGCGGCTCGGCGTGGCTGACTTCGGTGGCCGCGACCGGTGCGGCCTCGCCCTCGCCCGCCGGTTCCTGCTCCACCGGATCGACGTCGAACGGCGTGCGGAACACCAGCGACGGCAGCAGCGTGGTCAGTGCGGCGTACAGCAGCAGCGCGCCGAACAGCACTGCGGGTATCTGGAAGCGCTCGCGCATGATCGCCGCCAGCACCAGGGTGAAGATCAGGGTCGGGGCCAGCGCCAGCGAGACCCGCAGGCTGCTGCGGAAGCTCTCGCCGAACATCACCCGGCGCTGCAGCCAGACCACGCCGATGCGCAGCGGCAGCACCACCAGGGTGATCACGATGCCCAGCCCCAGCGCCTCGAAGCTCAACGCTTCGCTGGGCACCTTGGTGCCCGCGTTGAAGAAGTAGAACGGCACGAAGAACGAGGCGAACAGACGCAGCGCGTGCAGGTTCTCGTGCGAGGCCAGCAGCGGCATGCGCTGGTGCAGCAGGCGCGCGACCAGGCCGGCGATGAATGCCCCCACCAGGTAGTACACACCCAGCAGGTAGGTGATGTAAGCCGCCACCATGCCGACCATCACCAGCAGCGAGAACTCCGAGCCCGGCGCGTGCGGCGCCACCCAGCGGCCCAGCGCGATGAACAGCAGCGGCAGGCCGACCATCATCGCCAGCAGCGCCAGGCTGGACAGCGCCATGTGGCCCGGATCGCCGGCCTGCAGCACGATGAACAAGGCAGCCAGCGCCAGCAGCTCACCGGCGATGGCCTTGCTGGTCACCCAGAACCGTTCGTCCTCACTCAGGCCCAGCCGCGACAGCGAGTCCATGATGAAACCGGTGGAGGGCGTCAGCAGCGCCAACGCCAGCAGCCCGGCGGCCTGCCACGGCAAACCTGCGTAACGCCAGGCCAACCAGCCGACGCCGAACAGCGTGCCGGTACGGATGACCAGATGTGCCAGCAGCGGCCACATACCCCGGCGCAGCGCCTGCAGATCCACTTCCAGGCCGGCGAACAGGAACAGCGAGGAAATGCCCAGGGTGGCCAGCAGTCCGATCACCGCATCATGTGCCTGATCCCCCAGCCAGAGCATGCCGATGATGCCGAACAGCAGGCAGGTCAACGGGGCAGGCAGGCTGAAACGCTGCAACGCACGTGGGATCACCAGCAGCGCGAAGATCAGCAACAGGTAGATCAGTTCATGGCTCATGGGGTCTTCCGTGGGGTTGGAACGCGCGCAGGATGCGCGCGCTGAACCGATCCGGCAAGCCATTTTCAAATGACCCCGGTTACCTCATCCGATCATCGCGTCGGCCAGCGCCCCCACCCGTGCAAGCACCGCTGCGCGCTGATCGTCATCGACCGACGCGCCCTGCAGATAGGCGGTGACCACCCACGCTGCGCCGCCCGCATGCGGCCACAGCACGGCAATGTCGTTGCGCGTGTCATCACCGTTGCTGCCGGTCTTGTCCCCCACCCGCCAGCGCTTGCCCAGCCCGGCGCGCAGGCAGGCATCGCCGGTCTGGTTGTCGATGAGCCAATCAGTGAACTGCTGGCGCGATGCCGGCTGCAGGCCATTGCCCACCGCGAAGCGGGCCAAGCTAGTGGCCATCGCGGCCGGGCTAGTGGTATCGCGCGGGTCTCCCTTCGCGAACAGATTCACGTCCGGCTCGTTGCGGTCATTGCGGGTAACGCTGTCGCCCTGCCCGCGCAGGAATGCCGTCAGCGCCGACGGCCCGCCCACCACCTCCAGCAGCAGGTTGGCCGCCGTGTTGTCGCTGGTGGTCAGCGTGCCCCGGCACAGGTCGCGCACCGTCAGGTCCTTGCCCACATGGCGGCGCGCCACCGGGGCGTAGGACAGCAGATCCTTTTCGGCGATGGGCACACGTGTGTCGAGCGAAACGCGGCCTGCATCGGCAAGGCTCAGCACATGGGCAACCAGCATCGACTTGAACGTGCTGCACATCGGGAAGCGCTCGTCCTGACGATGTCCGCCGATGCGACGGCCGTTACCGGTGTTCAGGACGGTGACGCCCAGACGGCCACCGCTGGCTTTCTCCAGCGCGGCGAAATCGGCGGCGCCGGCAATGGCGGCGTTCGCAGCGGATATGCCGGACGATGGGGAAACAGCTCGCGCCAACGCCGGGGCAAGCAGCGAGGAAGCAACGGCAGCACCACTGAACTGCAGCAATCGGCGACGGGCGAGCATAGGGGTTCTCCTGGTGACCGCTCAATTATTGGCGCCTCCCCTGCAGCCGACCAGCGCGAAGAATAATGGCAAGCCATAAGTTGAACTCATGCCTGTCGTAATCAACTTGTTGAGATTTACGAAATTCCTTATTGAACGGTAGGATCAGCCATCACCCTGGCTCACGGCTTTCCGATGCTGCACCCGACCCTGCCGCTCAACGCGCTGCGTGCTTTTGAAGCCGCCGCCCGCCATCAGAACTTCACCCGTGCCGCGCTCGAGTTGTGCGTCAGCCAGGCCGCGCTGAGCCACCAGATCCGGGGCCTGGAAGACCGGCTCGGCATCCGCCTGTTCCATCGCCTGCCGCGCGGCGTGGCGCTGACCGATGAAGGCGCAGCACTGTATCCGGTGCTCAACGAATCGTTCGAACGCATCTCGGCCAGCATCGCGCGCTACACCGGCGGGCCGGCCCGCGAAGTGCTGACGCTGGGGGTGGTCGGCACCTTCGCCACCGGTTGGCTGCTGCCACGGCTGGCCGCATTCGAGGCCGCGCATCCGGACATCGAGCTGCGCCTGCAGACCCACAACAACCGCATCGACCTGGCCGGCGAGGGGCTGGATCTGGCCATCCGCTTCGGTGATGGCGACTGGCAGGGCCAGGCCTGCACGGCGATCCTCAATGCGCCCTTCGCGCCGCTGTGCGCCCCGGCATTGGCGCGGCGGCTGAAGCAGCCGCGCGACCTGGCCACGCTGCCGTTGCTGCGTTCCTATCGCAGCGACGAATGGCCGCGCTGGCTGCAGGCGGCCGGCGTCAGCGGCGTGGAAGCACGTGGGCCGGTGTTCGATTCCTCGCTGACGGTGGCGATGGCCGCCGCCGGCGGTGCCGGCGTGGCCTTGCTGCCGCTGCGCATGTTCGAGCAGGAACTGGCCGAAGGCCGCCTGCTGCAGCCGTTCGGCACCACGCTGGAGCTGGGCCGATATTGGCTGACGCGGCTACGCTCGCGCGCCGAGCGCGAGCCGGCCAAGCGCTTCCGCGAGTGGCTGCAGGCGCAGGGCGCGTAGGCAGTGCCGGCCGCTGGCCGGCAATCCCTTGATCGTTGTGGGCGCATCGCGCTGCCGGCCAGCGGCCGGCACTACCGGTCAGGACTCGAGCAGTTCCATCCAGGCCGCTTCGGCCTTTTCCAGCTGCGCGGCAGCGGTTTCGCGGTCACGGCCGATCACCGCCATGCGGCTGGCATCGGCATAGTTGGCCGGGTCGGCGAGTTGGCGGTCCAGCTCGGCCAGCACACCTTCCAGCTCGGCCACCTTGGCCTCGGCGGCGGCCAGCTTGTGCGGGTTCACGGGCTTCTTCTGCACCACCTGTGCCACCGGGGCGGTCTTGACCACCACCGGCTCTTCCACCTGCTCCATGCGGGCCTTCGTGCCCTGCGCCTGCGGACGGGTGCGCAGCCACGCGGCGTATGCATCCAGGTCACCGTCGAACGGCTCGACCACGCCATCGGCCACGCGCCAGTAGGTATCGCAGACCAGGCCGATCAGGTGGCGGTCATGCGAGACCATCACGATCGCGCCTTCGAAGGTGGCCAGCGCTTCGGCCAGCGCTTCGCGCATTTCCAGGTCAAGGTGGTTGGTCGGTTCGTCCAGCAGCAGCACGTTCGGCTGCTGCCAGGCGATCAGCGCCAGCGCCAGGCGCGCGCGCTCGCCACCGGAGAAACCATCGACCGGCTCGAACGCACGGTCGCCGGGGAAATTCCACTTGCCAAGGAAATCGCGGAACGACTGGTTCGGCGCATCCGGCGCAATCTCGCGGAAGTGCTCCATCGGCGACTGGCCTTCGTGCAGCGACTCCACCGTGTGCTGGGCGAAGTAGCCGATCTTCAGGTCCGGGTGCGCCATGCGCTCACCGACGATCGGCGCCAGTTCACCCACCAGGGTCTTCACCAGGGTGGTCTTGCCGGCGCCGTTCGGGCCGAGCAGGCCAATGCGCTGGCCCGCTTCCAGGCCGAAGCCGACGTTGTGCAGGATCACTGCGTCCTGGCCATAGCCGGCCTCGACGTGATTCAGGCGGATCAGCGAGAACGGCAGCTTGGCCGGCGGCGCAAACTCGATGCGGAACTCGCGTTCGGCGCGCACCGCTTCGGTGCCGGCCAGCTTGGCCAGGCGCTTCATGCGGCTCTGCGCCTGCGCGGCCTTGCTGGCCTGCGCCTTGAAGCGGTCGATGAAACTCTGCAGGTGGGCACGCTCGGCCTGCTCCTTCTCGTGCGCGATCTGCTGCTGGCGCAGCTGTTCGGCGCGCTGGCGCTCGAAATCGGTGTAGCCGCCCGGGTAGAGCTTGGCGCCGCCGCCGTGCAGGTGCAGGGTGTGGGTGGCCACGTTGTCGAGGAACTCGCGGTCATGCGAGATCAGCAGCAGGGTGCCCGGGTACTTCAGCAGCCACTGTTCCAGCCAGTACACCGCGTCCAGATCGAGGTGGTTGGTCGGTTCGTCGAGCAGCAGCAGGTCGCTGGGCATCATCAGCGCGCGGGCCAGGTTCAGGCGCACGCGCCAGCCACCGGAGAACGAGGACACCGCGCGGTGGTGGGTCTCGGCCGGGAAACCAAGGCCGTGCAACAGCTTGCCGGCGCGCGCTTCGGCGTCGTAGGCGCCCATCTCGGCCATCTTCGTGTGTGCGTTGGCCACCGCCTCCCAGTCTTCGCGGGCGGTCGCCTCGGCCTCTTCGGCCAGCACCGCGGCCACCTCGGTATCGCCGCCCAGCACGAAGCTCAGCGCCGGGTCCGGCAGCGACGGAGTTTCCTGGGCCACGCTGGCGATACGGACCTTGCCGGGCAGGTCGACGTCACCCTTGTCGGCCTCCAGTTCGCCCTTCACCGCCGCGAACAGGCTGGATTTGCCAGCACCGTTGCGGCCGACCACACCTACCCGGTAACCGGCGTGCAGGGTCAGGTCGACATTGGACAACAGCAGCCGCTCGCCGCGGCGCAAGGCGAAATTACGAAGGGAGATCATCGGGGAAGGGGTCCATATAACCGGATGGAATGTGCTGGTGAGCACTGTTCCTGCGACGCAATTCTAGCGTTAACGAATACTTGACGCGTCCCGGGATGCGCAGTGGCCGACGTTCCTCTCTCCCACGTCCTCGCCGCGCGCGTCCCGGGTCTCCTCCCCGCCGATGCCTGTCCGGGCTAAATGGTTGCTGCTGCAACGTTTTTTCCGATGACCGGCATTTGACAGGCACTGAATATCCCGTTAATTGCTGTATTGCGCACCGCAACAACCGCCGTCCGCCTCACCCACGTGATGTCGATTCCGGTGCCGCCCCCGCCAACCGGAGCCCATCCCGATGACCCGCAAGACCAGCCTGATCGCCGCCGCCGTCGCTGTCGCACTCGGTGGCTCTCCGTTCGTCGCCGCCGCCCAGCAGGCCGGCACCGCCGCCAATACCCTGGACACCGTGATCGTCACCGGCACCCGCGTGGCCGACCGCACCGTCGCCGAATCGCAGTCGCCGATCGACATCATCACCCCCGAAGCGCTGCAGTCCACCGGCACCAGCGAACTGGCCACCGCCCTTTCACGCGCCCTGCCCTCACTGAACTTCCCGCGCCCGGCACTGACCGACGGCACCAGCGGCGTGCGCCCGGCGCAACTGCGCGGCCTGTCGCCGGACCAGGTGCTGGTGCTGGTCAACGGCAAGCGCCGCCACACCTCAGCGATGATCAACGTCAACGGCAGCATCGGTCGCGGCTCGTCTGCGGTGGACATCAACGCGATCCCGATCGCCGCGATCGAGCGCGTGGAAGTGCTGCGCGACGGCGCGTCGGCGCAGTACGGCTCGGACGCCATTGCCGGCGTCATCAACATCGTGCTCAAGGGCAGCGGCAGTGGCGGCAGCCTGGCCGTGGACTACGGCCAGTACTCCGCCGGCGACGGCAACAAGTACCAGCTTTCCGGCGATACCGGCGTCGAGTTCGGCAACGGCCGAGGCCGCGTGCACGTGGCCGGCCAGATCAGCCAGCAGGATGAAAGCAACCGCGCCGGCCCGTACCGCGGCACCACGCCGAACACCGGCAACTTCCCCAGCATCGGCCAGAAGACCTTCATCGTCGGCGACCCGCGCGTGGATGCCACTGCTGCGTCGGCCAACGCCAGCTTCGACTTCAGCGACCACGTGACCGGCTACGCCAGCGCGCTGCTCAGCAATCGCGACATCACCTCGTTTGCGTTCTACCGTTCGCGCAACCACAGCGGGCAGAGCGCGCTGCTGGCGCAGACCTATCCGGACGGCTACGTGCCGGAGATCAACCAGTATTCCAAGGACCGCTCGCTGGTGGCCGGGGTCAAGGGCAACACCGACAGCGGCTGGACCTGGGACCTGAGCCTGAACCACGGCGAGAACACCCTCGATTTCCACACCCGCAACAGCATCAACTACAGCCTCGGTGCGACCAGCCCGCGCTCGTTCTACGACGGCACGCTGAAGTACCAGCAGGACATCTTCAACGCCGACCTGACCAAGTCGCTGGACTGGGGCCTTGCCTACCCGGTCACGCTGTCCTTCGGCGGTGAGTACCGCAAGGAGAAGTGGGACCAGAACCCGGGCGAACTGAACTCGTACACCGGCAGCGGCGCGCAGGGCTTCGCCGGCTTCACCCCGACCAATGAAGTGCATGCCGACCGCCACAACTACGCGGTCTATGCGGGCCTGGAAGCGGACCTGACCGAGAAGTTCTCGGCCGGCATCACCGGCCGCTACGAGGACTACTCAGACTTCGGCGACCGCTTCTCCGGCAAGCTGTCGGCGCGCTATGCGTTCACCGACAAGGTCGCGCTGCGTGCCACTGCCTCCAGCGGCTTCCGTGCACCGTCGCTGGCGCAGCAGGGCTACCAGGCGGTCACCAGCCAGTTCCTCAACGGCGTGTTCGTCGAGCGCGGCACCTTCCCGACCACCAGCCCGGCCGCGCAGGCACTGGGCGCCTCGCCGCTGAAGGCCGAGACCTCCACCTCCTACAGCCTGGGCCTGGTACTGCAGCCGGTCGACCGCCTGTACATCACCGTCGATGCGTACCAGATCGACATCGATGACCGCATCGCGCTGTCGTCCAGCATCACTACCAACGCGGCCTCCAGTGCCCTGCTGGCCGGGTTGGGCCTGCCGCAGGTGACTGCGTTCTCGTACTTCACCAACGGCCTGGATACGCGCACCCGTGGCGTCGACTTCGTGTCCAGCTACACGGTGCCGTTCAGCGCCAGCAGCCTGGAGCTGACCGCCGCCTACAGCTACAACGACACCGAAGTGCGCCGTGTCGGCGGCACTCCGGCGGTGTTCGGCACCCTGGGCCTGACCCAGTCGCTGATCGGCCGTGATGAGATCGGTCGCATCGAGGACAGCTACCCGCGCGACAAGGCGATCCTGAGCGGCACCTGGCGTTCGGACCACTGGGAACTGGGCCTGGCCGCAACCCGCTACGGCAAGTTCACCGTGCGCAACTCGGCAACCGCGCTGCGCGACCAGACCTACGGCGATGCCTGGGTGGTGGATGCCTCGGCCAGCTACAAGCCGAGCAGCAACTGGACCCTGACCGTGGGCGCCGACAACCTGCTGGACAAGTACCCGGACCGCACCGAAGACCTGCAGAACTCCACCTTCGGCATGCTGCCGTACAGCAACTACTCGCCGTTCGGCTTCAACGGCGCGTATGTGTACGGGCGGATCAAGTACACCTGGTAAGCGGTAATGGGGGCGCCGTGCCCTGCCCGGCGCTGCTCCACACACCGCCGGCGACCTCGGGGCAGGCGCGGTCCTGACCGTATATCGTTGCCGGCTCCTGCACCCGGTTTCCAGGCTGTGCTCTGTTGCACGCGCCTCATAGGCCGTCCCGTGCATAATCAGCGGACCAACGAAGGAGCCGCTCCGTGAGGAGAGCCTGCATCACTCGCCGCCATGTGTACGCTGCGCTCGCGTGGGTTGCGCTGGCGGCCCCCCTGTCAGGGTGTTCAGGAGATCACGTGAAACCCAGCTATTCCAAATCGAGCCTAGAGCCGGTCGTCGTCACCCAGCTCTCCGCGTCGAAGCTCCAGGTCCAGTTCAATGAACCGATGGAAAGCATGTATTACGCGGCAGGGATGAGCTATGTCGTGGAAGGGGACACCATGAAAGTCGTTGTCGATCGCTGTCCCATATCCGGCCAATGCACAACCATGCTGCGGCGCGACGTGAAGCCCGGACCTGCTGGCCCGGCCCGTCAGGAAATTCCCTTGATGGCGCCGCGCGTGGTGATGCTGTACGCCGATGGCGAAACACAGATTTTTCCGTAAGGGCATCCCATGAGCGACAAGGTTGTCCTCGGCATCCATAGTCACGTAGACCCCAATACACAGGGGTCGTTCAATCAGTTCGTGGACGGCCACGCCTGGATCTCGGTGACGCGAAACGGCCATACGACGTTCCATGGCCTGTGGCCAGACAACCATCCACTCGTTGAGGACAATGGTCCAGGTTCGGACATCCGCGAAGGCATGGAAGCCCGGGCCACATCTTCGGCCTCACGCTATTACGAATTGACTCCCGAGCAGGTCAAGCGACTTGACCAGGCCTTGGGCGAAAATGTCACCTGGTCATATGGCAATACCTGCGCATCGTGGGCGACCAGTACCGTGAACAAGGTTACTGGGCAGTCCCTGGATGCAGGCGAACTGCTGTTCACCGATACGCCGCGGGAGCTGATCGAGTCCATTCGCAAGGCAGAGCGCGTGCGGCCCACCAGTCCTTCGCAGCCGCAACCGGCAACCGAACGGCCGGAAACCAGCATCCCATCGCTGAGCGATGCCTCGGCATCGCTTCACCAGCAGGCACTCGCCGGCGTCCATGCGCTGGACGCATCGCTGGGTCGCACATCTGATGAATCCAGCCAACGCATGGCGGCCAGCCTCACCCAACTTGCCCGGGCACAAGGTCTGGAACGGATCGACCATGTGGTATTGGGCTTGCCGACTGGTCAGCCCCCAAGGCCGGAGAACATCTTCGTCATTCAAGGAGCCTTGGATGACCCGGGCCATCTGCGTGCCCCCATCAACATTGAAACGGCCCTTCAGCCATCCGTTGCGGAGTCGCTGCGGCAGATTCATCAGTTGGACAAGCAGTTGGCCGCCTCGCCGCAGCAGGCCGAGCCTGCCCTTGAAGAGACCCAGCGCCGGCAGATGGTGTGATCATCGACGGCTACGCCTGGAGCCCCCCATAGGTAGGCACCATTCGGCCCGCCAGGGCCTGCCATCTCTCAACAAGGCTTGATATCTCGCCCGTACAAGCCGCCCACGCAACGATCCGATACGCTGGCCGGGTTTGCCGTATCTGGCCTCATCGGTGAAAATCGGGGCACCCCCGATTTCCTGCGAGTGCCGATGCACCATGACACCGACCTGATCAACATCGTGGCCGTTGGCCTGGGGCTCGCCTTCATCTTCGGCGCGCTGGCCAACAAGCTCCGCTTGTCTCCCCTGGTCGGTTACCTGGTTGCTGGCATCTGCGTAGGCCCGTTCACCCCCGGCTTCGTCGCCGACCAGGCGCTGGCCAACCAGCTGGCCGAACTGGGCGTGATGCTGCTGATGTTCGGCGTCGGCCTGCACTTCTCGCTGAAGGACCTGATGGCGGTCAAGGCCATCGCCATCCCCGGCGCCATCGGCCAGATCGCGGTGGCCACCCTGCTCGGCTGGGGCGTGGCCTCGCTGATGGGCTGGCCGGCCATTCACGGTGTCATCTTTGGTTTCTCGCTGGCCACGGCCAGTACCGTAGTACTGCTGCGGGCGATGGAGGAACGCCGTCTGCTGGAAACCATGCGCGGCAAGATCGCGGTCGGCTGGCTGATCGTGGAAGACCTGGCCTGCGTGCTGGCACTGGTGATGATGCCGGTGATGGCCGGTGTGTTCGGCCCCGACGCGGCCAAGGAGTCGCACTCGCTGGGCAGCGTGCTGGCCGACATCGGCTGGACCTTCGTGCAGCTGGGCCTGTTCGTGGCGGTGATGCTGGTGGTCGGGCGCCGGGTCATCCCTTGGATCCTCGAACGTATCGCCGGTACCGGTTCGCGCGAACTGTTCACCCTGTCGGTGCTGGCAATCGCGCTGGGGGTGGCGTTCGGCTCGGCGATGCTGTTCGGCGTCTCGTTCGCGCTGGGCGCGTTCTTCGCCGGCATGCTGCTCAACGAATCGGAACTGAGCCACAAGGCCGCGCACGATTCGCTGCCGCTGCGCGATGCGTTCGCGGTGTTGTTCTTCGTCTCGGTCGGCATGCTGTTCGACCCCAACATCCTCGTCCAGCATCCGTGGCAGGTGCTGGCCACGGTGCTGATCATCATGTTCGGCAAGTCGGCAGCCGCGTTCTTCATCGTGCGTGCGTTCGGCCACCCGACCAGCACTGCGCTGACCATCTCGGCCAGCCTCGCCCAGATCGGCGAGTTCGCCTTCATCATCGCCGGCCTCGGCGTGGCGCTGCAGATCCTGCCGAAGGAAGGCCAGTCGCTGGTGCTGGCCGGCGCGCTGGTATCGATCATGCTCAACCCGCTGGTGTTCGGCCTGCTCGACCGATGGCAGGCCAAACAGGAAAAGCAGCCGCAAACGCCGGAGCCGGAGGAGGCGACCGGCCCGTCGCGCGACCTGCATGACCATGCCATCGTGATCGGCTATGGCCGGGTGGGCAGCGAGCTGGCCCAGGTACTGCGCGATCGCGGCGTGCCGGTGCTGGTGATCGATGACAACAAGGAGCACGTCGAGCAGGCGCACGCCAGGGGCCTGGCAGCGATCCGTGGCAGCGCCGCCGCCGACCGGGTGCTGGCCGAGGCCCATCCGGAGCGGGCCAAGATCGCAGTGCTGGCGATCCCACAGCCGCTGGAAGCCGGCGAGGCACTGGCCAAGCTGCGTGCGATCAACCCGGACCTGACCCTGCTGGCACGTGCGCACAGCGATGCCGAAGTGAAGCATCTGCTGGAGCACGGTGCCGATGGCACGGTGATGGCCGAGCGCGAGCTGGCCTATTCGCTGGCGGAGATGATCATGTCCACGCCGCCGTACCGGAACCTGAGGCAGCACAACATTCCTGTTGTATGAGGGGTGTGCTTGCGGCAGGGCTTGCAGCCCTGCACCTGCCCAAACAACGGCAACGGCAACGACAAGAGCAAAAGCTGGCATTCCGTGGGATCGCGGGGTGGGTCCGCTTGCAGCGGCCGCTGCAAGTACGTCCATGTAAGCTCGGTCGCCGCTTGCTCGTGTGCGCAATCCTGCGCACACGGCAAGACCGGGGTTGGGCGTCCTGCCCAACCCGCCCGAGGCATGCCTCGGGCCCATGCGGCTCACGCCCCCGCAAGCGGCCCCACCCCGCCTTCGACAATTTCCCGCGTTCTGCAGTAGATCCACGCCATGCGTGGATGCTGTTTGATGAACTGTCGGAATGTTCGATTCCGATGGTGATCCATCCACGCATGGCGTGGATCTACCAGGATTGATGCCGACCGTCGGCACATGGGGTCAGATCTGTTTTCCACAGGAAAACGGATCTGACCCCGGAAACAAAAAAATCCCCGGTCGACCCGCATCGACCGGGGATCTGGATCGCCACATTGCCACGCCTTGGAGAGGCAGTTCCACCCTAGCGCATCGCGTGGCCGGCGGTGATCGCCTGTGGCGATGACGACCAAGCGCGTGGCTATCAGGCGGCGGCCAGGGCCTGCTCCAGGTCGGCGCGCAGGTCGCCGATGTGTTCGATGCCGATCGACAGCCGCACGGTGTCCTCACTGACGCCGGCCTTGGCCAGCTCCGCGGCATCCAGCTGGCGATGGGTGGTCGAGGCCGGATGGGTGGCCAGTGACTTCGCATCACCCAGGTTGACCAGGCGGGTGAACAGCTTCAGGGCATCGAGGAAGCGCGCGCCGGCTTCACGGCCGCCGGGCAGGCCGAAGGTCAGTACGCCCGAGCCGTGCCCACCCAGATAGCGCTGCGCGGCGCCATGCTCGGGATCGTCGGCCAATCCCGCGTAACGCACCCAGGCGACCTTGTCGTGCGCCTTCAGGAACTGCGCGACGGCCAGTGCATTGGCGTTGATGCGCTCCATGCGCAGGGCCAGGGTTTCGATGCCCTGCAGGATCAGGAACGCATTGAACGGCGACAACGCGGCACCGGTATTGCGCAGCGGGACCACCCGCGCCCGGCCGATGTAGGCCGCCGGCCCCAGTGCTTCGGTATAGACCACGCCGTGGTAACTGGGGTCGGGTTGGTTGAGGCGGGCGAAACGCTTCGGCTGCGCCGCCCAGTCGAAGCGGCCGGAGTCGATGATTGCACCGCCGAGGCTGTTGCCGTGGCCACCCAGGTACTTGGTCAGCGAGTGCACGACGATGTCGGCACCGTGCTCGAACGGGCGCAGCAGGAACGGCGTGGCCACGGTGTTGTCGACGATCAGCGGCACACCCGCGGCATGCGCGACCTCGGCAATGGCGGCGATGTCGGTGACGTTGCCGCGCGGGTTGCCGATCGATTCGACGAACACCGCCTTGGTGCGCTCGTCGATCAGCGCGGCGAACGCAGAAGGATCGGCCGGGTCGGCGAAGCGCGCCTGGATGGCATACTGCGGCAGCGTGTGTGCCAGCAGGTTGAGGCTGCCGCCATACAGCGCGCTGGAGGCGACGATGTTGTCACCGGCCTCGGCGATGGTCTGGAGGGCATAGGTGATCGCGGCCTGCCCCGAGGCCAGCGCCAGCGCACCGATGCCACCTTCCAGTGCGGCCAGGCGTTGCTCCAGCACGTCGGTGGTAGGGTTCATGATGCGAGTGTAGATATTGCCGGGCACCTTCAGGTCGAACAGATCGGCGCCGTGCTGGGTGTCATCGAAGGCATACGCCACGGTCTGGTAGATCGGCACCGCCACCGCGCGGGTGGTCGGGTCGGGACGGTAGCCACCGTGCACGGCCAGGGTTTCCAGTTGCCACTGCGGTTCGCTCATTGCACCAGGCTCCATCCGGGGAAACCGCCACCATAGGCCAGCCCGCGCCCGCCACTGAAAGCCACTGGCGATGACGCCCGTACCGGCGGTTATCAGGTTGGCCGCGATTCAGGCAGTCGTCATGGGGCGCTGCTAGGCTGCGCCGCCGGGCGCTGCTGCCCGGGCACGGAGGCCCCACCCATGCAGCCATCGCCCTGGCATCCCACCACCAGCAGTTCGCCTACGTCGGTCATGCTGGTAGAGGACGACCGTCGCCTGGCCGAACTGGTGAGCGACTACCTCCACCAGCATGGCTTCGCCGTGCAGCACATCGCACGCGGCGATCTGGCCGGCGCGGCCTGCCGCCAGCACGCGCCGGAGCTGGTGGTGCTGGACCTGATGCTGCCCGGCCTGGGCGGCATCGACGTGTGCCGCCAGATCCGCAGCTTCTCCGATGTGCCGATCCTGATGCTGACCGCCTGCGAGGACGACATCGAACAGGTGCTGGGCCTGGAATCGGGCGCCGACGACTATGTGCACAAGCCCATCGAACCACGCCTGCTTCTGGCCCGGCTGCGCGCCCTGCTGCGCCGCCGCCACGGCAGCAGCAACACCGGCACGCCCAGCCGGCTGATGCACGGTGAACTGCTGATCGACCGCATGCAGCGTGAGGTACACCTGCACGGTGCCACGGTGGACGTGGGCACCACCGAATTCGAGATCCTGTGGCTGCTGGCCAGCCAGCCGGGGCAGATCCTGTCCCGTGACCAGATCCTGCAGGCGGTGCGCGGTATCGGCTTCGACGGCCTGGACCGCAGCGTTGACGTCTGCATCGGCAAGCTGCGTCGCAAGCTCGGCGACGATGCGCGCGAGCCGCGGCGGATCAAGACCGTGTGGGGCCGCGGCTACCAGTTCAATCCGTCGGCCTGGACGGCATGAAGCGGCTGTTCCTGTGGCTGTGGTTCATCACCGGCGCCTGTTTCCTGGCCTCGGTGTTCTTTCTCAACCGGGTGCTCGACAGCATCTATACGCCCGTGCAGGATCGCGTTTTCGTCCAGCAGGTGCGCGGGCAGGTGTACGCCCTGCGCAGCGGCCTGGCCGGCCTGGACGGTAGCCAGCAGCGTGAGCGCCTGCAGCAGTGGCAACCGCACTATGGCATCGCATTGACCCTGCTCGACAAGCCTCCCGCGCTGACCCCGCAGGAACAGGCAGCCGTGCAGGCCGATGGCTTCATCGTGCGCGATCAGTACCAGCAGGTCCTGCTGCCCATCGAAGGCATCGATGGTCGCTGGTTGCACCTGCGCGTGCCTGGCGCGGTGCAGATGACCACGTACATGACCATCGCGGCCTACCTCAGCATCCTGCTGCTGGTCGGCGCCAGCCTGTACGCCTGGGTACGCCTGCTCTGGCGCGATCTGGATGCCCTGCGCGTGCATGCCGACCGCATCGGCGCCGGCGATCTGCAGGCACGCGCGCAGGTCTCGCCACGCTCGCAGATCCGGGTCATCGTCGACCATTCCAACCGCATGGCCGCGCGCGTGGCCGAACTGGTACAGCGCCAGCGCGACCTGACCCATGCGATCTCCCACGAACTGCGTACGCCGATCGCGCGCGTGGCCTTCGGCCTGGACCTGATGCAGGACAGCGATGACCGCGAGCGCCGCGAACGACTGGCGCAGGGCCTGCATGGCGACCTGGCCGAGCTCAACCGGCTGGTCAGCGAACTGCTGGCCTACGAACGGCTGGAGCATCCCAGCGAGGGCGAACCGATGCAGCGGATCGAAGCCAACGACTGGCTGCAGGCCTGCCTGGCCGATGCCCGCCGCGATGCCGAACGTGCCGGCCTGGTGCTGCGCGTGCAGCCCAGCGCCCTGCCTCGGCTGGAAGCGGAACCGCGCCTGCTGCAGCTGGCGCTGAGCAATCTGGTCGGCAATGCCCTGCGCCACGCGCGCTCGCAGGTAGACGTGTCGCTGGTGAGTGTGGGCGGGCGCGCCTGCCTGCGCGTGGACGACGACGGCCCCGGCATCGCCGAGGCTGACCGCGAAAAGGTGGTCCGCCCGTTCACCCGCCTGGATGACAGCCGCAGCCGCGACACCGGCGGCTTCGGCCTGGGCCTGGCGATCGTCGGCCGCATTGCCGCACGCCACCACGGCGAACTGCGCATCGGTCGCGCCGCCCTCGGCGGCGCACGCCTGGAAATGCACTGGCCGCTGGCTGCCAGCTGAACGCCCACGGGCGCAATTACAGTTGATTACAACTCCCGCACAACTGCGGACGGATCGGTCGCCGGCGTATCGCCACGCTAGCGACCCTGCAGCACTCGCCGGATGCGCGCGCTGCTTTCCTCCCATTGTCGAGAGTTTCCATGTCCCAGCTTCGCCGTTCCCCCGCCCTGCTCCACCTGGCCCTGTTGCCGCTGTTCGCCGCCCCGATCGCCCACGCCAAGGATGACCACTGGACCTTCGAGCTCGCCGCCGGCGGTGGCGTGGCGCCGCGCTACAGCGGCAGCGAGGAGTACCGTGCGACGCCTTCGCTGTCCTTCGATGTCACCTCGCCGGGGGGCTGGTTTCTGGGCACCAGTGGCATCGGCTGGGGCACGACCCTCGGCGAGCACACCCGCGTGCGCGCCTATGTCGGTGCCAGCGGTATCCGCAGGGACAAGGATTCGCTGCTCGGCGGTTCGGACTTCCTGCGCGGCATGGGCGATATCGATACCCGTCCCCTGGTCGGTGTCTCGGCTGGATATACGCTGGGCGAGGCCGTGCTGAGCGGCTCCTGGCAGTTCACCCGCAAGGACGAGGACAAGGCTGAGAACGGACTGGCTACCCAGCAGATCCACCTGAACCTGAGCATGCCGCTGTTCGACCTGGCCGGTGGCGTGGTCAGCGGCAGCGTCTCCACCGACTACGGCAGCCGTGGCTACATGCAGACCTGGTACGGCGTCAGTCCGGAACAGGCCGCGCGCACCGGCTTTGCCGAGCACAAACCGAAGGCGGGCCTGGTCAGCGCCGGTGTCGGCCTGAAGTGGAGCCACCGCGTGGGCCGTAATGGCAACTGGTACATCTCGGCCGAAGGCACGCGCCTGCTCGGCGATGCCGCCGACAGCCCGATCGTGCAGAAGGCCAATCAGTTCGGCGTGATGAGCGGCTATACGCACCGCTTCTGATGCATGAAGGGCGCCGCGGGGCGCCCTCTTTCGCTGCGATCAGTGGCAGGCTTGTGCGGCGCCGCTGCCGCACAAGCCGACCTCGCGCAGCCAGCCGATCCACTGCACGACGTCGTCCTTCTCCGGCTCGGCGCGGAACGACTTCTGCACGGTGTGGAAGCCCTGCCTGCCCTGCATGCCCTTGATCCAGGTGAACTCCGGTTTGCCGGTGCCGGGGTTCAGCGGGCAACTGAGCATCAGCAGCGCGAATGGCCGTCCGCCCTCCTCGCCTTCGCGGATCCAGTGGCTCTGCGCTGCCGGACAGGCCATGCGCCACCCCGCCTCGATGATGCCGAGGAACTCGCGCGGACTCACATGGCCACTGTTCGGCGCATCATTGACAGTGACCATGTCGGTCCAGTCCTGCACGGTCTGGCCCTGCGGCACGTACTCGGTGATGCGGTTGCCTTGTGCGTCGGTGCTCTGGTGGGCCTGCTGGTAACCCTTCATCGGCGGCAGCTGGACCTGTTCGACGGCTGCAGCGTGTCCAGAAACAGCAGCGAGCGCCAGCGCCAGCGCCAGCGCCATGCAGAGTGAAACCCTTCGGGTAACGTCCATGCGGTTCTCCTCGTCCTTGCGAAAGTGAAACGGGATCATTGTGCCTTGCCAGGGCTTTGGTGGCGCGCCAGCCAGGGCAGGCGCGCCACCGGTTCAAGCCTTGGCGAAGACCAGGCGTCCCCCGTCGTTGCCGACTTCGATGGTGTCACCGTTGACGAAGGCACCGGACAGGATCTGCTGCGCCAGCGGATTCTCCAGCTGCGACTGGATCGCGCGCTTCAGCGGGCGCGCGCCATACACCGGGTCGAAGCCGACGTTGCCGAGCAGATCGAATGCCGCATCGGAGACCGCCAGCTTCAAACCGCGCTCGGCCAGGCGCTTCTCCAGCCCGCGCATCTGGATGCGTGCGATCTGCTTGATCTGCTGCTTGTCCAGCGGGTGGAACACGACGATGTCATCCAGGCGGTTGATGAACTCCGGACGGAAGTGCGCCTGCACCACGCCCATCACTGCTGCCTTCATCTGCGTGTAGGCCTCCGGGCTGTCGTCGCTGCTCATGTCCTGGATCTGATGCGAGCCCAGGTTCGAGGTCATCACGATGACGGTGTTGCGGAAGTCCACAGTGCGGCCCTGGCCGTCGGTCAGGCGGCCATCGTCCAGCACCTGCAGCAGGATGTTGAACACATCCGGATGCGCCTTCTCCACCTCATCGAGCAGGATCAGCGAATACGGGCGACGACGCACGGCCTCGGTCAGGTAACCGCCTTCCTCGTAGCCGACGTAGCCCGGGGGCGCACCGATCAGGCGGGCGACGCTGTGCTTTTCCATGAACTCGCTCATGTCGATGCGGATCATCGCGTCGGCACTGTCGAACAGGAACTCGGCCAGCGACTTGCACAGCTCGGTCTTGCCGACGCCGGTCGGGCCGAGGAACAGGAACGAGCCGGCCGGACGATTCGGATCGGACAGGCCGGCACGCGAGCGGCGTACCGCATCGGAGACGACCTTGATCGCCTCTTCCTGGCCGACCACACGGTTGTGCAGCACTTCTTCCATGCGCAGCAGCTTGTCGCGCTCGCCTTCGAGCATCTTGTTGACCGGGATGCCGGTCCAGCGCGAAACGACCTCGGCGATCTCCTCATCGGTCACGCGGTCCTGTACCAGCTTGAAGTCCTTGTGCTCGGCTTCCTGCGCGGCGGCCAGCTGCTTTTCCAGTTGCGGCAACAGGCCGTACTGGATTTCGCTCATCTTGGCGAAATCCTGGCGGCGCTGAGCAGCTTCCAGCTCCAGCTTGGCCTGCTCGACCTGTTCCTTGATCTTGGTGGCGCCCTGCAGCGCCGCCTTCTCCGACTTCCAGATTTCATTGAGGTCGGAGAACTCGCGCTCCAGCCCGTCGATATCGTTCTCCAGGTCGGCCAGGCGCTGCCGCGAGGCTTCGTCCTTTTCCTTCTTCAGCATCTCGCGCTGGATCTTCAGCTGGATTACCCGGCGTTCCAGGCGATCCAGCTCCTCCGGCTTGGAATCGATCTCCATGCGCAGTCGCGAGGCGGCTTCGTCCATCAGGTCGATGGCCTTGTCCGGCAGCTGGCGGTCGGTGATGTAGCGGTTGGACAGCGTGGCGGCAGCCACGATGGCCGGGTCGGTGATTTCCACACCGTGGTGCACGGCGTACTTTTCCTTCAGCCCGCGCAGGATCGCGATGGTGTCCTCCACCGTGGGTTCGCCGACGAACACCTTCTGGAAGCGGCGCTCCAGCGCGGCGTCCTTCTCGATGTATTTGCGGTACTCATCCAGCGTGGTCGCGCCGATGCAGTGCAGCTCGCCACGCGCCAGGGCGGGCTTCAGCATGTTGCCGGCATCCATCGCGCCATCAGCCTTGCCGGCGCCGACCATGGTGTGCAGCTCGTCGATGAACAGGATGATCTGTCCTTCGTTCTTGGCCAGGTCGTTGAGCACGCCCTTCAGGCGCTCCTCGAATTCACCGCGGAACTTGGCGCCGGCGATCAGCGCGCCCATGTCCAGCGACAGCACACGCTTGCCGCGCAGGCCTTCGGGCACTTCGTCATTGATGATGCGCTGGGCGAGCCCTTCCACGATCGCGGTCTTGCCCACGCCGGGCTCGCCGATGAGCACCGGGTTGTTCTTGGTCCGGCGCTGCAGCACCTGGATGGTGCGGCGGATTTCCTCGTCACGGCCGATCACCGGGTCGAGCTTGCCGCTCTCGGCGCGCGCGGTCAGGTCGATGGTGTACTTCTCCAGCGCCTGCCGCTGCTCCTCGGCGTTCTCCGACTGCACGTTCTCGCCGCCGCGCAGCTTGTCGATAGCCGCCTGCAGGCGGGTCTTGTCGGCACCGGCGGCGCGCAGCGCCATGCCCAGCGTGCCGCCGTCTTCCAGCGCCGCGAGCACGAACCACTCGCTGGCAATGAAGGCATCGCCGTGCTGCTGGGCCAGCTTGTCGGTCTGGTTCAGCAGGCGCCCCAGGTCATTGCCCATCGAGACGTTGCCGGCCTGGCCGGACACCTTCGGCAGTGCATCCAGCGCCTCGGTCAGGCGCTCGCGCAGCACCGGCACGTTCACCCCGGCCTGGGCCAGCAGCGGGCGCGTGCTGCCGCCCTGCTGGTCAAGCAGCGCGCTGAACAGGTGAACCGGTTCGATGATGCTGTTGTCGCGGCCCACGGCCAGCGACTGTGCGTCTGCCAGCGCCTGCTGGAAACGCGAGGTGAGCTTGTCCATCCGCATTGCGAATCCTCATCGGTCATCAGGGCCGGCCCGCGCCGGCGATGCTGGGAAGATGCGGTTGCCCCACCCCGTTTCAAGGGTGGCTGCGACTGCACCCCGAGGCCAGTCAGCCTGCGGCCAGCATGCCGGAACGGGTGTGGTCGGCGCGTTGATCCCGATCAGTTCGGCGCGGTGAGCGGACTCAGCCGGTGATCGCGCTGCGGATCGCCCGCAGCTGCTGCTTGACCGCCCGCGCCTGCGAGGCGTCCATGCGCAACAGCGCCTTCTGGCCTATCGAGCGCGACTGCAGGGTGGAATCGACGAAGCGGTAGCGACCGCGCTCATCACGCTGCACCAATGGCGCCTGCACCAGTTCCGGGGTCTCCAGCAGATGGTCGATCACCGCCACCAGACGGTCGTTGAAGTAGCCCTCGGGCCGGCCCAGGTCGACGTAGGCCTGCTGGATCAACGGATAGAAGCGCTTGTACGCCGTAGCCGTTGCCGCTGGATCCAGCGCAGTGAAGGCCTGCACATAGGGCGCGTAACGCGCCGAGTTGCTTGCCGCGATGCGTTCCCCGCCCTCGCCAGGCTCGACCTGCAGGTTGCCCGGCAGCGGCCGTGCGGCCAGCGCCGTCGGCGGCACGCTTGGTTTGTCCAGGTTGTCGACCTGGGTGACCAGGCGCTGGATCAGGTGATCGCGCAGCAGCAGGGTCATCGGGCCCTCGCCCTGGAACAGCTGGCTCAATGCGCCCCAGGCAGCCGCATCACTGTCGGCCAACTTGGGCAGCGCCGGGTCAGCGGCGGCCTCGGTGTCCAGCGGATGCCTGATCGGCGGCGGTGCTGGCGCGGGGTCCGCGGCCGCCTGCGGTTGCGGCGGTGCGCTGGTGCTGGCGGGGGTTGAGTGCACCGGCACCGGCACCGAAGCACCGTCTGCCAGGTGCCTCAGCTGATCGCGGAACAACCAACCGCCCGCGCCGCCGATCACCACCACACCCAGCACCCAGGGCCATACCGCCTTTCCACTCTGCATGATGCAGCACCTCGTTTCACACGCATGGAGAAGGTGTGACCCCACCGGTTCCAGCCGGTTCCCTGCCTGTTCCGCTGCCGTTCGGCTTCGGCCCACGCCAAAGCCGCGCTCACGCCTGCTTTGCGTGCTCCGCGCGACGCTGTGGGTCTTTTCCTGTGGAGGCACCGCCATGCAGTACGCGCTGTACTACTGGACCGGTATCCAGGGCCGTGGCGAGTTCGTGCGCCTGGCGCTGGAAGATGCCGGCGCCGACTACATCGACATGGCGCGGGTGCACGGTGATGCGGTGATGCAACCGTTTCTCGACGGCAGCAGTGACGGGGCGCAGCCCTTCGCGCCGCCGTTCCTGAAGGCCGGTCGCCAGGTCATTGCGCAGGTCGCCGCCATCCTGGACTTCCTCGGCCCGACGCTGGATCTGGTGCCGCAGGCCGCATCGCGGCGGATGCAGGCGTTGCAACTGCAGTTGACCATCGCTGACCTGGTGGCCGAGGTGCATGACACTCACCATCCGATCGCCGCATCAAAATACTACGAAGAGCAGAAGACCGAGGCCAAGGCACGTGCCGCGTCGCTGCGCAGCGAGCGCCTGCCGAAGTTCCTGGGCTACTTCGAACGGGTACTGGCCGCCAACGGTGGCCGCCATGCACTGCGCGAGCATTCCTATGTGGACCTGTCGCTGTTCCAGCTGATGAGTGGTCTGGACTACATGTTCCCGCGCCGCATGCAGGCACTCGGCCCCACCCTGCCCCTGCTGCGCGCGCTGCAGGAGCGGGTGGCGAAGCGGCCGAACATCGCCGCCTACCTGGGCTCGGAACGGCGGCTGGCATTCAACACGAATGGCATCTTCCGCCATTACCCGGAGCTGGACGCCGAGCGGTAGTGCCGGCCGCTGGCCGGCAGAGCGCGCTGTAAGCATTCGCCGCCTGCAACACGCCCCTGTAGAGCCGAGCCATGCTCGGCTCAGAGCAGCCGAGCGCAGGCTCGCCTCTACAGAGCACCAGAAGTGGAAGAAGCGGTAGCGCCGGACCATGCCCGGCGTCACCGGTCAATGGTCGGTGCGATCACCCAGCGGCTTCACCGGCTGCTTCTGCAGCGACAGCAAGCCCAGCAGCACCGCCAGGGCCACGTAGGCACCGGCAAACTGCAAACTGATGATGCGCGCCAATCCTTCCAGCTCCCACGGCAGGTAGATGCCGCCGCGCGGATCCACCGAGTGGATCAGCCCGAACAGGGTCAGCACCGCCGCCACCAGCAGGAAGCCGCAGGCACGGCGCAGGCGGCCATCGACCATCGCCGCCACCGCCGAAATCCACAGCATCGAGGTGATGATGAAGCCGTTGCCGAGGGTGAAGATCACCGCCAGCTCCGGCAGGCCGTGGCCGTCGAGCTTGGTCAGCAGCTGGGGCAGCTGATCCGGTGTGATCCAGCCGGGTGCCTTGATCGCCAGCAGGTAGGCCACCGACGGCAGGAAACCGAACACCATCGCGCCGGTATGGTGGCGCGGCGTGGCCTGGAAGGCCTGGGTGGTGATGTCGATGGCCACGTACACGATGATCGGTGCCAGCACCGCCAGCGGCAGCCACTGCACCAGCCCGGAGATGATGCCAAGCATGCCGCCGATGCCGACGAACAGGCCAGTCAGCAGCGTATAGCCGCTGCGCGCGCCCATGTGCTTGTACGCAGGCTGGCCGATGTACGGCGTGGTCTGCGCCACGCCGCCACAGACGCCTGCCACCAGCGTAGCCACCGCTTCCACCAGCAGGATGTCGCGGGTGCGGTAGTCATCGCCGGCCGCACGCGCGCTTTCAGAAACATTGATGCCGCCGACCACCATCAGCAGGCCGAACGGCAGCAGCAGCGGCAGGTAGGTCATCGCGGTGGGCAGGCCGTCGAGGAAGCCCAGTGTCGGCAGCGGCAGCACCACCTGCGGCGGCACCCACTCCGGTACATGGAAGCCGGGGGCGCCCAGCCCGGCCAGGCCCAGGCCGTAGTACAGCGCGGTGCCGAACACGAAGGCCAGCAGCACGCCCGGGCCTCGCACCGGCAGCTTGCCCTTGGCGATCAGCACATACAGCAGCAGGCCCAGCGTGGTGAAGCCGACCAGCGGCGAGCGCAGCGTCTCCAGCAGCGGCAACAGGCCCATCAGCACCAGCGCGATGCCGGCGATGGAACCCAGCAGCGCGGCACGCGGCAGCGCACGGGTGACTGCTTCACCGAAGAACGACAGCACGAACTTGAGCACGCCCATGATGACCAGCGCCGCCATGCCCAGCTGCCAGGTGGCGATGCCCGCCGCGTGCGGGTCCATGCCCTGCTGCTTGAACGCGATGAAGGCCGGGCCAAGCACCAGCAGGGCCATGCCGATGCTGGTGGGGGCATCCAGGCCGAGCGGCATGGCGGTGACGTCGTCACGGCCGCTGCGCGCGGCCAGCCGGCGTGCCATCAGGGTGTACAGCAGATTGCCTATCAGCACGCCGAAGGCCGTGCCTGGGAACATGCGGCCGAACACCACGTCGGCGGGGAACTGGAAGATCCCGACCAGGGCCATGGCGATGAAGCCGAGGATGGAAAGGTTGTCGACGACCAGGCCGAAGAAGCCGTTGAAGTCGCCGGCGACGAACCAGCGACGCGGTGCGGCGGAAGCGGGAGCGGACATGGAAGGGGCGGTGGGGGTGGGGACCGCCGATGGTAGGCCCAGCGGCGCCTGGGCGCCAATTCCGTCGTGGAATGATGGGTTCCAGCCAACGGCGGGGCCCCTCGTGGCTGGGTTGGTCGCGGACGGCGATTTCCTGGGTTAGGCCGGTCGGGTAGGTGGCGCGGGGGACGCCGTAAACCCATCCCAGGGGGCTTGGCCGCGGCATCCATGCCGCGGACACCCCCGCGCAACCTACCCGACCGGCCCCTGACAATTTCCTGCGCGTGCCAGCCACGGAAGAGAATCAAAAGATCAAAAGCAAAGGCAGGCTCTCGTTGTAGCGCCGAGCGCATGCTCGGCTGCTGTACGCGAAGCTTCTGAGCCGAGCACGGTTCGGCTCCACAAGAACAATTCGATCATTTCCACGCTATCCACGCATGGCGTGGATCTACCGGCAGATCGCGATGATCTGTCTAAGCCGGGGTGGGTCCGGTTGCGGGGGCGTGAGCCGCATGGATGCGGCGACCGAGCTTACATGGGTGAGGGCGCTTTGCTTGCGAAGCATTGCTTCGCAAGCGCCCGAACGCACAGCCGCCAGCGGCTGGGCCGGGCCCCGGAGGGGGACTTGCAGCGCCCCCCGCAACCGGACCCACCCCGCCATCCCACGGATACCCAGCTGTTGCTGTTGCTGTTGCTGTTGCTTCGACCTTCACCTCCGCAGGTGCAGGGCCCAGCCCTGCATCGCCCCCCCCCCTACTTCTTCAGGAAGTTGTCCACCAGCAGATGCTTCACGTCGTCGAAGCGGCCGTTCAATACCGCCTTGGCCGCATACAGCGCCGTGCCGGCGACCTGCTTGGCCTCGATCTGTGGTGGCATCACCAGCTCGGCGCGGCTGGTGTGCACATCCAGCAATGCCGGGCCGCGCTGCGCCAGGAAATCCTGCACCGCTTCCTCCAGATCCTCGCTGCGGGTGACCGTGCGGCCATGGAAGCCGATCACTTCGGCCAGGCGGCCGAAGTCCGGGTTCTTCAGGTCGGTGTAGTTATCCAGAAGGCCTTCCACCTTCTGCTCCAGCTCGACGAAGTTCAGCGAGCCGTTGTTGAACACCACCACCTTGATCGGCAGATTCTCCTGTACCGCGGTCAACAGGTCGCCCAGCAGCATTGCCAGCCCACCATCGCCGGACAGTGAAATCACCTGCCGGCCGGGGAAGGCCTTCTGCAGTCCCAGCGCCTGCGGCATCGCGTTGGCCATCGTGCCGTGCAGCAGGCTGGTCAGCGTGCGGCGGCGGCCGTTCACGCGGATATGGCGCAGCACCCACACCATCGGCGAGCCGCCGTCGGCGGTGAACAGTGCATCCTCGGTGGCGTGCTTCGAGAGCAGCGCGGTCAGGTGCTGCGGATGGATCAATTCGCCTTCGCCCGGCTGCTCTTCCTGTTCGCGCTTCTTCAGCGCCTTGTCGCGATGCTCGATGCACTCGTCCAGGAAACTGCCGTCCTCGCGCGGCGGCAGCATCGGCAGCAATGCATCCAGCGTCGGTGCGATATCGCCGACCACGCCGAGGTTCACCGGGTGGCGGCGGCCAAGGTGGCTGCCATCGCGGTCGACCTGGATGATGGTGGCCTTGTCCGGGTAGAACTGGCCCCAGGCGAAGTCGGCGCCGAGCAGCAGCAGCGTGTCGCACTCCATCAGCGTGTGGAAGCCGGACTCGATGCCGAAGATGCCGGTCATGCCCATGTTGTACGGGTTGTCCGGCTCGACGAAATCCTTCGCGCGCGAGGTATGCGCGATCGGGGCCTGCAAGCGCCGGGCCAGCTCCAGCAGCTGCGCGTGCGCGCCCTGGCAACCGGCACCGGCGTAGATGCCGATGCGCTTGCCCTGCCCCAGCAGCTCAGCGATGCGCTGCAGTTCGGCGTCGGAGGGGCGCAGTACCGGCTGGGTGTAATGCACCGAGAACGGCACATCGTGCTTCACCTCGGCCTGGCTGATATCGGCCGGCAGGATCACCACCGCCACGCCACGGCGGCTGATCGCGGCCTGGCAGGCCAGGGCCACCACGCGTCGCGCCTGCTCCGGGCTGTGCACCTGCTCGCAGAACACCGTGCAGCTGCCATAGACCGCCTTGAAATCCACTTCCTGCGGGAATTCCATGCCCAGCTCGCTGGTCACCACCTGGCTGGCGATCAGCACCATCGGCGCACGGTTGCGGTTGCTCTCGAACACGCCGTTGATGAAGTGCAGGCCACCGGGACCACAGGAACCCGCGCAGGCGGTCAACTCGCCGCTCACCAGCGAATCGGCGCCGGCAGCGAACGCTGCCACTTCTTCATGGCGCACGTGCACCCAGGCGATCTCGCTGCCATGCATCGCATCGGTCACATGGTTGAGCGTATCGCCCACGATGCCGTAGCAACGGCGGACACCGGCCTGCTGCAGGGCGTCCACCACGATTTCGGCTACGCGCTTGCTCATCGGATACATCCTCGAACGGGGGAACGTCCGAGGCTAGACCCGATGAAGTGATGCCTCCGCAAAAAAAGGGGACGGAGGGAATTAAGTCGCTTGTGCCACAAACGACTTAATTCCCTCCGTCCCCTTTTAGTCGTTGACGTTGATCCAGCCCAGCACGTCGCCGTGATTCGGGCTGCGATAGCGCAGCTTCACCCAGCCGTTCTGTTCATCCTGCAATTCCACGCGATCGCCCTGCACCAGGTAACGCTTGGTGCTGGACGCACCAGGCCGGTCGAACAGGAACAGCCGCGCGGGTACCACGGTGGCCTGCTGGCCGCGCAACGGTCCATCCGGCGGTGCGCCCAGGCCATCGGCAATGGCACTTTCCAGCACACGGCCGGCGGGATCATAGGTGCGCCAGACGGCCAGCGGACCCTGCTCGTCGGTCTGCTCCCACTGCAGCGCGGCGTTCAATGTGTCGCCCAGCATCAACACGCGCTCGGCGCGGTACAGGTAGAGCTTCGCACCCGCGAACCGGTACTGGTCGGCGTACCACATCGGCCCGCTGCGGCAACTGCTGGTGAGGGTGCGGGTGGCAACGTCCACGCTCAGACCCATCAGATCACCGCAGCTGTCCTTGCCGTGGGTGTCGGCCTGCAGCACGCGATACGAAGCACTGGCCGGATCGAACCGATACACCGTCACCGCTTCATTGACCATGCCCACCGAGGCGCGTGCGACCAGTTCCGGGTAGCCATCGAAATCGACGTCCTCCAGACCCCAGCGCGAATTGCCGTCGGCATCCGCCGCGCCCGCCAGCGTCTGGCGCTTTCCCGACGGCGACAGCTGCACGGCGATGCTGCCATCCTGCTGGGGATCGGCGTGCGCCTGCACGTGCGCGGCCACCTGGAACCGCAGTGTTTCGATGTCGTCGCCACTGGCCTGCGCCGACGGTGCCAGCGTGCCGGCCAACACCAGGCCCAGCAGGCATTCCCTGTGTTTCATCATCGGTCCTTGTGGCACCGCGGTGGCGCCTTCAGCTCAGAACGATACCTCGACCGGCTGCCGCGACCACAGCACCGACTGATGCCTGGTCTGCTGCTTCCACGCCAGGCGGATCGCTTCGATATCGGCGCGGCGCTGCGGGGTGTCCTCATGCAGCACCACCAGCACCTTGGTGCGCAGGCGGTTGGGCGCGGCATCGCCGCGGAACAGCCACTGGCCATAGGCATCGAACACGGTCAGGCCATCCGGGAAGCGCGGGGTCACTTCCTTGTCCAGGAAGGTGCGCCACTGCGCGTCGCTGATGGTGTCGGCCTGCGGGCGGTTGCCGGCGCCCTGCTCCTCGCCCACGCCGAAGTACAGCTCGCTGCGCACCCAGCCGTGCGCGGAAGACGGGCGCGCGGCGTCGCCCTTCAGTTCGGCGGTAGTGGCCGTGGCATAGGCGCTGGGCGCCTGCGATGAGAGGCTGGCGCAGCCGCTGGTGGCCAACAGCACGGCGAAGACGAGGCCAAGGTGTTTCATCGGTACAGCTCCGGGGAAGGGGGACAAGGCGAGCCGGCAGCGTACAGCGCCACCGGCCCGGCGTGCTGATGCCAACCGGGCATCAGCTCATGCCGGACCGGCAGGGGCTTGCATCCGCACCGGTCATCACGCGAAGATAATATATCGCTTCATCCGGATGGATGTAAGTGAAACTGTCTCCCCTTCCCCCGTCGTCGTTGTTGCTGGAGCCCCCATGTCCGCCCGCCTGCCCGCGTCGCCGCTCGGCCTCGCCATCGCCCTCGCGCTTTCCTCCGCCGCCGCCCCGGCCCTGGCCCAGGACGCCACCAACCTGGATACGGTGATCGTCACCGGCACCCGTGCCGCCGACCGCACCGTGCTCGAATCCACCTCGCCGGTGGATGTGCTCACCGCCGAGGACATCCGCAAGGCGGGCGTGGTCAACGGTGAGCTGGGCAGCGCGCTGCAGGCGCTGCTGCCGTCGTTCAACTTCCCGCGCCAGTCCAACTCCGGTGGCGCCGACCATGTGCGCGCCGCGCAGTTGCGTGGCCTGTCGCCGGACCAGGTGCTGGTGCTGGTCAACGGCAAGCGCCGCCACCACACCGCGCTGGTCAACACCGACAGCAAGATCGGCAAGGGCACCACCCCGGTCGATTTCAATTCGATTCCGGTCAGCGCGATCAAGCGCATTGAAGTGCTGCGCGATGGCGCCGGGGCGCTGTACGGCTCGGACGCCGTGGCCGGCGTGATCAACGTGATCCTCGACAACGGCGGTGACGGCGGCGAGATCGAGGCGAGCTACGGTGCCAACCACACCGACCTCAAGCCGATCGGCCGCACCCTCACCGACGGCCAGACCGGCAACCTCAGCGCCAAGGTCGGCACTTCGCTGGGCGAAGACGGCGGCTTCCTGCGCGTCGGCCTGGAATACAAGCACCGCAACGGCACCAATCGCGCCGGCTTCGACCAGATTCCGCCATGGGACCAGACCCCGGGCAACCTGGCGCTGCAGGGCAAGCGCAACTACGTGCTGGGCGATGGCAAGAGCAAGGACATCAACCTGTGGCTGAACACCGAGATCCCGGTCGGCCAGACCTCGACGTTCTACGCGTTCGGTACCTTCAACCAGCGGGATACCGAAGGCGCGAACTACTTCCGCTATCCCGATGGCGATGCCAACTGGAAGCAGGTCTATCCGAACGGCTACCGGCCGATCTCCGAAGGTGAGAACCGCGACGTGCAGGCCGTGGCCGGCGTGCGCGGGCAGTGGAGTGAATGGAGCTACGACGGCAGCCTGGACTACGGCCAGAACGACTTCACCTATCGCCTGCGTGATTCGCTCAACGCGTCGCTGGGCCCGACCAGCCCGACCCGCTTCAAGACCGCCGATTACCAGTACGCACAGACGGTGGGCAATCTCGATCTGAGCCGCGTGTTCACCCAGAGCGACAGCATCAGCCACACGCTGGGCCTGGGCGTGGAAGCACGCCATGAGCGCTACCAGACCCGCCCCGGCGACCCGGCCAGCTATGCGGCCGGCCCGTACACCGACCGCCCGACCGGTTCACAGGCCGGTGGTGGCCTGACCCCGCAGGATGCAGCCACCCTGTCGCGTGATGTGGCCAGCGCCTATGCCAGCCTGTCCAGCCAGTTCGGCGAAAAGTTCTCCACCGATCTGGCCGCGCGCTACGAGCACAACGACGATTTCGGCGGTGAACTGACCGGCAAGCTCGGCCTGCGCTACGAATTCACCCCGGCGTTCGCGTTGCGTGGCGCCATCTCCAACAACTTCCGTGCGCCGTCGCTGGCACAGATCGGCTACGAGTCCACCTCCACCGGCTACAACGCAGGTGGCCAGCTGGTGCAGGGCCGTCTGCTGTCAGTCAACAATCCGATCGCACGCGGCCTGGGGGCGCAGAACCTGAAACCAGAGAAATCGCTGAACACCTCGCTCGGTTTCACCAGCCGCATCGGCGAGCATTTCGACCTTTCGCTGGATTTCTTCCAGATCGACATCGATGACCGCATTGCACTGTCGGAGAGCATCACCGGTGATGCACTGACCGACTACGTGGCCGCCAACTACGGCGTCAGCGGCCTGCAGAGCGCCAGCTTCTTCGTCAACGCCGCCGACACCCGCACCCGTGGCGCCGAGCTGGTGAGCAACTGGCGCCAGTCGCTGGGCGATGGCCAGCTGCTGCTGACCGGCACCTATGCGTATACCAAGACCACGCTGAAGAACGTGCTGGCCACCCCGGCCCAGCTGCGCGCGCTGAATCCGGACTACGTGCTGTTCGGCATCGAAGAGACCAACACGCTGACCGACGCCACGCCGCGCACGCGTGGTAGTTTCTCGGCCGCATGGAGCAACGACCACTGGTCGCTGAGCACCCGCGTGAACCGCTATGGCAGCGCCACCCGCGTGTTCAACTTCGGTGACGGCTACATCCCGCGCCAGACCTACCAGGCCGAGTGGCAGCTGGATGCGGAAGTCGAATACCGCATCACCCCGCAGTGGAGCGTGGCTCTCGGCGGGCAGAACCTGACCGACAACTATCCGGATCGATCCAACAGCGATATTCACTACTTCGGCAACCTGCCGTACGACGTGCTGTCGCCGATCGGCAGCAACGGTGCGTACTACTACGGCCGCGTCCGCTATACGTTCTGATTCACCAGCCCGGTAGTGCCGGCCGCTGGCCGGCAACCGCAGGGTGCATCCAAGGACTGACACGTTGCCGGCCAGCGGCCGGCACTACCCCGATCCGTAGCCTGCCCTCGACCCCACGTACACGCCCACGCTGGCAAGCTGGGCGTCATGGCTGAACCGCTCCCCCTGCGTCCGCCGCCGCCATTGCTGGATGACGCCTGCGCGTTGTTCCTTGATGTCGACGGCACCCTGATTGAATTCGCTGCACGCCCGGATGCCGTGCAGCTGCTGCCGGATGTGCGCGAAGCCATCGGCCGCATCAGCGACCGCCTGGAAGGTGCCGTGGCACTGGTCAGTGGTCGCCCGCTCGAACAGCTGGATCAACTGTTCGCTCCGCTGCAACTGCCTGCTGCGGGCCTGCATGGCCATGAACTGCGTGGGCAGGATGGCCGCGTACTGCGCGACGAACACGACGACGACACCGCCGAATGGCTGCACGCACTGCACCAGCAGGCGATGCGCTTCGCCCACGGCCATCCCGGCGTGCTGGTGGAAGACAAGGGTGTCGGCCTGGCCCTGCACTGGCGCGGCGCGCCGCATGCAGCCAGGGACGTCCGCGCCTTCGCCGACCGCCACGTGCGGGGCCGTGCCAGCTACCGCCTGCAGCCCGGCGACCATGTGGTCGAGTTCGTGCCCGTCGGCACCGACAAGGGCCGTGCGGTGCTTCGGATGATGCAGTACCTGCCCTTCCGCGGTCGCCTGCCGGTGTTCCTCGGCGATGACCTGACCGATGAGTTCGGTTTCGATGCCGCCAACGGCCAGCATGGCTGGAGCGTGCTGGTGGGCGAACGTGAACCCAGCGCGGCGGTGTTCGCGCTGCCCGACATACGCAGCGTGCACGCCTGGCTGCGTGAGAATGCCTATTGACCCGGCCAACCCCCACGGCCGCAACCGAGATGTACCGCGTGATGACCCAACCCGATCTTGATCTGGGCGTGGTCGGCAACGGCAGCTTCGGCGCCCTGGTCGACAAACGTGCCCGCGTTGTCTGGAGCTGCCTGCCCACCTTCGACGGCGACCCTACCTTCTGTGCGCTGCTCGGCCCCAACCAGCAGACCGGTGGCGACTTCGCCATCGAGCTGGAAGACTTCGCCAGCAGCGAGCAGGAATACCTGACCAACACGGCGATCCTGCGCACCGTGCTGCGCGACATGCACGGCGGCGAACTGGAAATCCTCGACTTCGCCCCACGCTGGCGCCAGAACGACCGTTTCTACCGCCCGGTCAGCCTGATCCGCCAGGTGCGTCCGCTGGCTGGCAGCCCGCGCATCACCGTACGCGCACGCCCGCTGGCGGACTGGGGCGCGCGCGTTCCGGAATCCACCTGGGGCAGCAACCATGTGCGCTGGGTGCTGCCCGAACACGTGCTGCGGCTGACCACCGACGTGCCGGTGCGCTTCGTGCGCGATGGCCTGCCGTTCGTGCTCAACCATCCCATCCACCTGATCCTGGGCGTGGATGAATCGCTCAACCGTTCGATCAGCGGCTATGTGCAGGAGGCCTTCCAGCGTACCCGCGATTACTGGCGCGAATGGGTGCGTTACCTGTCCATTCCGCTGGAATGGCAGGACGCGGTGATCCGCAGTGCGATCACGCTGAAGCTGTGCCAGTACGAGGACAGCGGCGCGATCATCGCGGCCATGACCACCTCCATTCCTGAAGCCGCCGGCAGCGTGCGCAACTGGGACTACCGCTACTGCTGGCTGCGTGATGCGGCGTTCGTGGTGCGGGCGCTGAACCGCCTCGGCGCCACGCGCACGATGGAACAGTTCCTCGGCTACATCTTCAACCTGGCCACCACCGACGGCACGCTGCAGCCGCTGTACGGCATCGGCTTCGAAGCCAAGCTGGACGAAGATGAGGTCCCCAGCCTGTCCGGCTACCGCGGCATGGGCCCGGTACGACGCGGCAATCTGGCCTGGGTGCAGCGCCAGCACGATGTCTACGGCAGCGTCGTGCTGGCGTCCACGCAGCTGTTCTTCGACCGGCGCCTGCAGGACCCGGGTGATGCGCACACCTTCGCCCGCCTCGAACCCCTCGGCGAGCAGGCCTTCGCCCTGCACGACGTACCCGATGCCGGCCTGTGGGAGTTCCGCGGCCGCACCGAGGTACACACCTACACCAGCGCGATGTGCTGGGCCGCCTGCGACCGCCTGTGCAAGATCGCCGTGCGGCTGAAGCGCGATGACCGCGCCCACTACTGGCGCACACGTGCCGACACCATCCACGCGCGCATCATGGCCGAATCGTGGAGCGAAGAGCTGGGCCACTTCACCGATACCTTCGGTGGCCATCGCCTGGACGCCTCGCTGCTGCTGCTGGCCGACATCGGCTTCATCGACGCGATGGACGCCCGCTTCATCGCCACCGTCGAAGCCATCGGCCGTGACCTCAAGCACGGCAACTCGCTGTACCGCTATGTCGCTCCGGATGACTTCGGTGAGCCGGAAACCAGCTTCACCATCTGCACGTTCTGGTACATCGACGCACTGGCCGCCATCGGGCGCCTGGACGAGGCGCGCGAGATGTTCGAGCTGCTGCTGAAGCAGCGCAATCACCTGGGCCTGCTGTCGGAGGATCTGGCCTTCGACACCGGCGAGGCTTGGGGTAACTTCCCGCAGACCTATTCGCATGTCGGCCTGATCACCGCCGCGATGCGCCTGTCGCGGTCTTGGCAGGAGGCATCGTGAGTCGTCTGGTCGTGGTATCAAATCGTGTGGCCGTGCCCGGCGAGAACCGCGCAGGCGGCCTGGCGGTCGGCCTGCTGGCCGCCCTGAAGGAGCGCGGCGGCCTGTGGTTCGGCTGGAGCGGCAAGACCGTAAAGGAAGGCAGCGGCACGCTGCACCGGCAGAAGGATGGTGACATCGACTACGTCACCATGGACCTGAGCAAGCGCGAGGTCGATGGCTACTACAATGGTTTCGCCAACCGCACGCTGTGGCCATTGCTGCACTTCCGGCTGGACCTGGTCGACTACGACCGCGGCACCCGCGAGACCTACCACAAGGTCAATGCGCTGTTCGCCGACAAGCTCGCACCATTGCTGCGCGAGGACGACATCGTCTGGATCCACGACTACCACCTGATCCCGCTCGGCGCACTGCTGCGCGAGCGCGGCATCGGCTGCCGCATCGGCTTCTTCCTGCACATTCCGATGCCGTCGGCCGACCTGCTGCAGGCCATGCCCGACCACCTGCGGTTGTTCTCCGCGCTGTACGCCTACGACCTGGTCGGCTTCCAGACCCAGCGCGATGCCGATCGCTTCCAGACTTACCTGCGCCTGTTCGGTGGTGGCCGCGTGCTCGACAACGGTGAGCTGGAAGCACCCGGTGGGCGCCGATTCCGCGCGGCGGCTTTCCCGATCGGCATCGACACCGACCTGATCGCACGCCAGGCCGGCACCGCCGCCACCAAGGCCGCAGTGAAGAACCTGCGCAGCAGCCTGCGGGACCGCCAGCTGGCGATTGGCGTGGATCGCCTGGATTACTCCAAGGGCCTGCCCGAACGCTTCCTCGGCTTCGAACGCTACCTGCAGCGTCACCCCGACCAGCGCGGCTCGCTCACCTACCTGCAGATTGCGCCGGTCTCGCGCGGCGATGTCACCGAGTACCGACAGCTGCGCAGCCAACTGGAACAGATCGCCGGCCACATCAACGGTGGCCACGCCGAGCCGGACTGGACGCCACTGCGCTACGTCAACCAGAACTTCACCCATGCCACGCTCACCGGCTTCTACCGAGCGGCGGCGGTCGGCCTGGTCACGCCGCTGCGCGATGGCATGAACCTGGTAGCCAAGGAATACGTGGCCTCGCAGGACCCGGAGGATCCCGGCGTGCTGGTGCTGTCACTGCTGGCCGGCGCCGCCGACGAACTGAAGCAGGCACTGCTGGTGAACCCGCACGACCTCGACGGCGTGGCCGACGCGATCGCCACCGCAGCGACGATGTCACTGAGCAGGCGCAAGGAACGCTGGCACGCGATGATGGAACATCTGCGCACCTACGACATCAACCACTGGCGCCGCAGCTACCTCGACGCGCTGGAAGGCTGAAGAAAAAAGGGGACGGAGGGGATTAAGTCGTTTATGCACAAACGACTTAATCCCCTCCGTCCCCTTTTTCGTCAATCCAGGAACCGCGCGGCCTGTTCCGGTGCGGGTAGATGGCAGGTGTCATGCCGACCGAACCAGCGGTAGCGGTTGCGTGCCAGCGCGCGATACGCCGCATCACGCCAGCCGCGCGGCACGAGCCGCAGCACGCCGGCCAGGCGCCAGGCGCCGCCCAGCCCCGCAAGTACGCGCAGGATCGCATCGGTGTCGGTCCAGGCACCCTGTGCATCCAGCAGCAGGAACGACATCGGGTCCTGCGGATCCAGCCCGTGCGCGCGCAGCATCGCGCTGCCCTTCTGCCCCTGCATCGCTGCAAAGCGGTAGCGCCCCCTGCGGTCGAAACGCAGCAGGAACCGCACCCAGCGATTGCACAGTGCGCACACGCCATCGAACACGACCACCGCGCTGCCCGCCTCGGCGGCAGCGTCACTGCGGTTCGAGCCAACCTTCATAGCGGATCAGGGCTCCGGCCCAGGGCAGCGTCACATCGACCAGGAAAGTGTAGCGCTCGCCCTGCCAGGCTTCACGGCAGCGCACACCGCCGAACCAACGCGTCGGCAGCGGCAGCAGCCCGAACGCCCAGACCCGACGCACCGACCAGTCGATACCACCGTCGCGGGCCTGCAGCGCGAACTCGAAGCGCACCGCGCCCAGCTGCTCGCGCAGATGCCCGTCGTGCGCCCACAGCCGCGACACCATTGGCCAGCGGCCGAACCGCCGCGCCCACTGCTCGCCCTGCCGGTAGCGGTTGAACGCCACCTCGGTGGGCAGCGCGTCACCGTCCTGTGGCAACCGCGCCAACGCAGCCAGCAGCGGCACCAGCCAGTGCCGCCCCCTCACGATACGCGCCCGCCCCACGTAGCGGCAGGGCAACGGCGCGGCATGCAGCGCCTGCACCGGTCCTGCCAGGGTGGCAAAGGCCGGCCCCAGCACGCGCGCGAACAGCGGCGGAGTCAGGGCGCGATCCAGGCCAGGGTCGCCATGCGCCCGGTGCGACGATCGCGCCGATGCGAATACAGGTCCGGGTCGGCCATCGTCGACACCGTGCCACCATACACCTGTGCCGGGTCCATCCCCGCAGACTGCAGGCGCTGCCGCGCCAGCGCGAACAGGTCCACTTTCCAGTGTCCGGGACGGGTCGCGACGAACGCCCCCTCAGCAGCGGGATCATGGCCGACGAAGGCGTGATAGACCTCCTCGCCGATCTCATAGTCGGACGGCCCGGCGGCCGGGCCCAACCAGGCCCGCAGCTGCGCCGGCGACGTCTGCATGGCGGCCACCGTGGCCTCCAGCATGCCGTCGGCCAGCCCCCGCCAGCCGGCATGGGCCGCGCCCACCTCGCTGCCGTCCGCCGCGGCGAACACCACCGGCAGGCAGTCGGCGGTCAGGATCGCCAGCACCACGCCCGGCACCGAGGTTACCGCCGCGTCGGCCACCGGCTCGCTCGCGCCGGGCACCGGCGGTGCATCGAAGCGCAGCACGGTGCTGCTGTGCACCTGGCGCAGCCAGTGCGGTGCCGACGGCAGCGCCAGCCCCTGCTGCAGCAGCTGGCGGTTGTGCTCAACGTTGGCTGGGGTATCACCATCGGCCGCGTGCCGGTTGCCCAGGTTGAACTGCGCGAACGGCGCCGGCGAGATGCCCGCACCGTGCCGGCGCGTGGTCAGCGCATGGACGCCTGCGGGCGCCGGCCAGTCGGCCTGCAGCAACGGCAGCGCGGCCGCCATCACCAGCGGTCCCGCTCGCGGGCGGCGAAGGCTTCGCTGTCTTCGCGCAGCACCTTCATCAGGTGCAGCATGTCCTCCGGCACCGGCGCGGTGTTGCGCACCGGTTCACCGGTGATCGGGTGCATGAACTCCAGGGTCTCGGCGTGCAGGGCCTGGCGCTTGAAGCCGCGCAGCGCGGCCACCAGCTCGTCGCTGGCGCCCTTGGGCAGCTTCAGCGCGCCGCCATACAGCGGGTCGCCGATGATCGGATGGCGCACGTGCGCCATGTGCACGCGGATCTGGTGGGTACGGCCGGTTTCCAGGCGGCACTCCAGCGCGGTGTGTGCCCGGAAGCGCTCGCGCAGGCGGTAGTGGGTCACCGCCTCCTTGCCGTCCTCACGCACCGCCATCTTCAGGCGGTCGCGCGGGTGGCGGTCGATCGGGGCATCGGCTGTACCACCGGCCACCAAAGCGCCCATCACGATGGCCAGGTACTGACGGTGCACGTCACGTGCCGCCAGCTGCTCGACCAGCGCGGTCTGCGCTTCCAAAGTCTTGGCCACCACCATCACGCCGCTGGTGTCCTTGTCCAGGCGGTGCACGATGCCGGCGCGCGGCAGCACCGCCACCGACGGATCGCGGAACAGCAGCGCGTTGACCAGGGTGCCGCTGTGGTTGCCGGCACCCGGATGGACCACCAGGCCCACCGGCTTGTTGATCACCAGCAGGTGCTCGTCCTCGAACAGCACGTCCAGCGGGATGTCCTCCGGCTGGGCATCGGTCTGGGTTTCCAGCACCGCGTTGAGGGTCACCACCTCGCCGCCGCGCAGCGGATCGCGCGGGCGCACCCGGGCACCGTCCAGCAGGACCTCCCCGGCCTTGATCCACTCGGTCAACCGCGAGCGCGAGTATTCGGGGAACAGTTCGGCCACGACCGCGTCGAAACGGCGGCCGGCGGCGGTGTCGGGGACGATGGCCTGGCGGGCCGATTCAGAGGGTTGTTCAGACATGGCAGGGGGCATTCTTTGAAATTTTGGGGTCCCGGCGGCCGGTTTCAGTCGCTGGACAGGACACTAGGCTATCATCGACCCTTCGTATTCCAGCCGCGTCCCGCCTCGACCCCATGATCCGACGCTCCGCCATGCTCTCCGCGCCCGTCCGCCTCACCGCCCTGCTGCTGGTGCTGGTCATCGCCGCAACCGGCTGCCATCGCGGCGCCAAGAAGGGTGATCGCCCCGATGAAGGCGTGCCGGTCGAACAGCTGTACGAGAAAAGCCACAAGCTGATGCAGGGCGGCAACTGGAGCGGCGCCGAAGCCAGCTTCCGCCGTCTGGTGGCCCAGTATCCGTACGGTCCGTACACCGAGCAGGCGATGATCGAAACCGCCTACGCGCAGTACAAGGCCGGCAAGCACGATGACGCGGTGTCCAGCATCGACCGCTTCATCCGTACCTACCCGACCCACCGCAACATTGCCTATCTGTACTACCTGCGCGGCCTGGCCAACTCCAACCGCAGTACGGTTTTCCTGCGCCGCGTATGGTCGCTGGATGCCAGCCGCCGCGACCTGTCCACGCCGCACCAGGCGTACTCGGACTTCAACATCGTGGTTGATCGTTACCCGAACAGCCGCTACGCCGCCGATGCGCGCCAGCGCATGCTGGAGCTGCGTGACGTGTTCGCCCAGCACGAGCTGGACAACGCGCTGTACTACATGCGCCGCGGCGCCTGGGTGTCAGCCGTGGGCCGCGCCAACTACCTGCTGGAAACCTACCCGCAGAGCGCCTTCCAGTACGACGCCGTGGCCGTGCTGGCCGATTCCTACACCCACCTGGGCAACAAGACCCTGGCCGACGACGCCCGCCGCGTCCTGCAGCTGAACCAGCCGGACCACCCGTGGCTGGAAGGCAAGTGGCCGAAGTACCCGTGGATGATCCGCAAGCTGAACCCGTTCGCCGGCGAGAAGTCCGCCAGCACCGGCCAGCGCAACGCGCGACTGGAAAAGAAGTAAGCGAGGGCCCCGAAAGGGGCCCTTCTTCTTTGTAGAGTCAAGCCATGCTCGACTGCTTTCCTCGTCCGCCTCCCCGCGCCGGGGCCGGCACCTAGGAATGCTACGAATCCACGGCGGATGCGACGCCGGTCGCAGCCTGCCCGGGCACGGCCATCCACACTGCAGCGCCACGGCCACACCGGCCATCACGGAGCGCCCCATGGCCCGTCTGCCCTGCTGCAGTATCCGCCCTCTGTCCTGCCTCCTCGCCATCGCGCTGCTGGCGCTGACCTCGGCGCCGCCGGCCGCCGCACAGGACGCAGCGGGCGAACTGCTGTCCGCAGCCCCCTATCGCGCCACCTGGGTGCCGTCCCAGGCCGCCCAGGCCTACAAACTGCACTACCGCACCCCTGACCACCGCGGGCAGCTGGCCGAAGGCACCGGCCTGCTGTACCTGCCCGCCGGCACGCCGCCCATCGGCGGTTGGCCGGTGGTGTCGTGGGCGCATGGCACCCAGGGCATTGCGGATCGTTGTGCGCCCTCGGTCTCCGGCCCCTACCAACCCGAACGCGACGGGCGCTTTCTCGATCGGTTCCTGGCACAGGGCTATGCAGTGGTCGCCGCGGATTACCAGGGCCTCGGAAGCTCAGGCGACCATGCCTATCTGCATGTGCGCACTGCCGCGCGCAACGCCATCGACATGATCAAGGCCAGCCGCCAGTACCTCGGCAACGGGACGCTGTCGCCGCGCTGGGTCTCGGTCGGCCATTCGCAGGGCGGTGCCGCCGCGCTCACGGCGGGCCACATCGCCCCCACCTATGGCGGACCGTCGCTGCAGTACCGCGGCAGCTTCACCACCGGCACGCCCACCGCAGTCGAACTGACCGCGCTGGTGATGAAGCCGGACAACCGCACCGCCAATCCGGGCGCGCTCAACGCGTATCACGCGTATCTGCTCGATGGCCTGCTGCAGGTCGCCCCGCAGATCGACCGCGTCCTCAGCGATGAAGGCCGCGCGCGGGTGGCGGTGGCACGCGAGCAGTGCCTGGGCGAACTGGCCACCACGCTGGACGGCGTCGACACCGGCAGCATGTTCACTGCGCCGCTGGCCAGCGTGCCGGGCATCTGGGCGGTGCTGTACGACTATCTCGGCGTACCGCGCCGCGGCTTCAGCCAACCGCTGATGTTGGGCCATGGCAGCCAGGACCGCGATGTGCCCTACCTGACCACCCTGCTGTACGCCGCTGGGCTGGCCCTGCGAGGCGAGCCGGTCGCGTTCCGGCGCTACCCCGTCGACCACCGGGGCACGCTGGACGCAGCGGCGGCCGATGGCCTGTGGTTCGTACGTGCGCGACTGGGGGACGATCCCTTCAACGACGCTGCGGAAACCGCCGGTCTCGAACAGTTGCTCGACGGAGTCCGGTAGATCCACGCCAAGCGTGGATGATCTTCGACCATCGTGCGGACCAAGCTCCGCACCCACCGGGGAGGGGCCAAGGGGTTGCCGGCCAGCGGCCGGCACGACCCGCCAAGCGCTGCCTCAGCCCTTGTAGCCGTTACTGATCGGGTAGCGCCGCTCGCGGCCGAACGCGCGGCGCGAGACCTTCGGCCCCGGCGCGGCCTGGTGCCGCTTCCACTCGCTGATGCGCACCAGGCGCAGCACGCGGTCGACCACGGCTGCGTCGTAGCCGGCGGCCACGATCTCGCCGCGCGACTGCTCCTGGTCGATGTAGCGGTAGAGGATGCCGTCCAGCACGTCATAGGCCGGCAACGAGTCCTGGTCCAGCTGGTTCTCGCGCAGCTCGGCCGACGGCGGGCGGCTGATCACCGCCGGCGGGATCACCGGTGCGCCGCCCACGGTATTGCGCCACTTGGACAGGCCGAACACTTCGGTCTTGTACAGGTCCTTCAGTGGCGCATAGCCACCGCACATGTCGCCGTAGATGGTGGCGTAGCCGACCGCGTACTCGCTCTTGTTGCCGGTGGTCAGCAGCAGGCCACCGAACTTGTTGGCCAGCGCCATCAGGATCACGCCGCGGCTGCGCGACTGCAGGTTCTCTTCGGTCACGTCCGGCGCGGTGCCTTCGAACATCGGCGCCAGCGATTCCATCAGGCCCTTGAACGCCGGCTCGATCGACACAGCCTCAAGCTTCACCCCCAGCGCCCGGCACTGCTCGGCGGCCAGGTCGTTGGACAGGCCGGCGGTGTAGCGCGACGGCAGGCGCACGGCGGTCACGTTCTCCGCGCCCATCGCATCCACGGCCAATGCCAGCACCAGGGCCGAGTCGATGCCACCGGACAGGCCCAGCCACACCTTCCTGAAACCGTTCTTGCGGCAATAGTCCTGGATGCCACGGGTCACCGCGCGCCAGGCCAGCGCGTCCATGCTCTCGTCGCCGTCGTCCACCCACACATGCGGCATGAAGCGGCGGGTCTCACCGTCATACTCCACCACCAGCCACTGGTCGACGAAGGCAGCAGCGGCCGGGTGCACCGTGCCATCACCATCCGCCACCACCGAAGCACCGTCGAACACCAGCGCATCCTGGCCGCCCACCACGTTGAGGTAAGCGATGGCCGCCCCGCTCTCGCGGGTACGCGCGGCCAGCACGGCGTCGCGCTGCGCATGCTTGCCACGCTCGTAGGGCGAAGCATTCGGCACCACCACCAGCTGCGCACCCGCGCGCATGGTGTCGGCCAGCGGCTCGGCGAACCACAGGTCCTCGCAGATCAGCAGGCCGACCGGAATGCCATTGACCTCGAACACGCAGCTGCCACCATCCGGATCGACGTCGAAGTAGCGGCGCTCGTCGAAGACCGCGTAGTTGGGCAGTTCGCGCTTGCGGTAGGTCTGCTCGACCAGGCCGTCACGCAGTACGCTGGCAGCGTTGTAGACCACCGCGCCAGCCGCCTGTGGCCAGCCGACCACGGCGGTGATGCCACGGCAGGCGGTGGCGATGCGGGTCAACGCCTGCTCGCACTCGTACAGGAAACCCGGGCGCAGCAGCAGGTCCTCCGGCGGGTAGCCGCTCACCGCCAGCTCGGGGAACATCACCAGCTCGGCGCCGTACTCATCGCGCGCCTGGCCGATCATCTCGATGATGCGCTCGGTGTTGCCGGCGACGTCGCCGACCGGGAAGTCGAACTGCGCCATCGCGATGCGGATCGAAGCCATGGGAATCCAGCCTGTGGTTGCAATGCTTCCATTGTAACGCCGGGGTCAGATCCCTTTTGCATGGCAAAAGGGGGCTGACCGCACGCCAGACGCAGAAAGGCCGCCCAAAGGCGGCCCTTCTGTTTCAGGCAGCCGGCCAGCGGCCGGCTCTACAGCATCGTCTGCGCGAGGCAGCCGATCTTATTTCACCAGCTTGGCGATGGCGGCGCCCAGGTCGCCCGGCGAACGGACGGTGACCACGCCAGCGGCTTCCATCGCGGCGAACTTGCCTTCCGCGGTGCCCTTGCCGCCCGAGGCGATCGCGCCCGCGTGGCCCATGCGCTTGCCGGCCGGAGCCGACGCACCGGCGATGAAACCGACGACCGGCTTCTTCACGTGGTTCTTGATGTACTCGGCGCCGGCTTCTTCGGCGTCACCGCCGATCTCGCCGACCATGATGATGCCTTCGGTCTGCGGGTCTTCGTTGAACAGCTTCAGGCAGTCGACGAAGTTCAAGCCGTTGATCGGGTCACCGCCGATGCCGATGCAGGTGGACTGGCCCAGGCCGACTTCGGTGGTCTGCTTGACCGCTTCATAGGTCAGGGTGCCCGAACGCGACACGATGCCGATCTTGCCCGGCTTGTGGATGTGGCCCGGCATGATGCCGATCTTGCACTCGCCCGGCGTGATGACGCCCGGGCAGTTCGGCCCGATCAGCACGGTGTCCGGGTAGGAACGGGTCAGCACGTTCTTCACGCGCAGCATGTCCAGCACCGGGATGCCTTCGGTGATGCAGACGATGACCTTGATGCCGGCAGCCGCAGCTTCCAGGATCGCGTCGGCCGCGAACGGCGGCGGCACGTAGATGACCGAAGCGTTGGCGCCGGTGCTCTGCACGGCGTCGGCAACGGTGTTGAAGACCGGCAGGTCGATGTGGGTGGTGCCCCCCTTGCCCGGGGTCACGCCGCCAACAACCTGGGTGCCGTACTCGATCATCTGAGTGGCGTGGAAGGTGCCCTGCTGGCCGGTGAAGCCCTGCACGATCACCTTGGTGTTCTTGTTAATCAAAACAGACATGGGAATTTCCTTCGGTGTCGTGGATCAGGCGGCGTTCTTGACCGCTTCAACGACCTTCTTGGCGCCGTCGTTGATGTTGTCAGCCGGGATGATGGCCATGCCGCTGTCACGCAGCAGCTGCTTGCCCTCTTCCACGTTGGTGCCTTCCAGGCGCACCACGACCGGAACCTTGACGCCCACTTCCTTCACGGCGGCGATGATGCCTTCGGCAATCATGTCGCAGCGGACGATGCCGCCGAAGATGTTGACGAAGATGCCTTCAACCTTGTCCGAGGACAGGATCAGCTTGAACGCTTCGATGACGCGCTGCTTGTTCGCACCGCCGCCCACGTCCAGGAAGTTCGCCGGCTCGCCGCCGTTGAGCTTGATGACGTCCATGGTGGCCATGGCCAGGCCGGCACCGTTCACCATGCAGCCGATGTTGCCGTCCATGGTGACGTAGTTGATGTCCAGCTCCGAAGCGGTCACTTCGGTTTCATCTTCCTGGGACTTGTCGCGCATCGCGACCAGTTCCTTGTGGCGGAAGTTGGCGTTGTCGTCGCTGTTGAACTTGCCGTCCAGCGCGTACAGGTTGCCATCGTCCAGGATCGCCAGCGGGTTGATCTCAACCAGCGCCAGGTCCTTCTCGTTGAAGATGCGGTACAGGTTCACCATGATGTTGGCGAACTGGCCGGCCTGCTTGGCGGTCAGGCCCATCTTGAAGCCGATGTCACGGCCGTGGTAACCCTGCACGCCCTCGACGAAGTCCACGTTCAGGGTGTGGATCTTGTCCGGGGTCTCGGCAGCGACCTGCTCGATTTCCATGCCGCCTTCGGAAGAGGCGATGTAGCTGATGGTGCGGGTGCCGCGATCCACCAGGACCGACAGGTACAGCTCCTTGACGATCTCACCGGCGGTGGTCACCAGCACCAGGTTGATCGGCAGCTCGACGCCGGCAGTCTGGTAGGTGGCCATCTTGGTGCCGAGCATCTTGGCCGCTGCGGCCTTCACGTCGTCGACGGTCTTGCAGAACTTGACGCCGCCAGCCTTGCCGCGGCCGCCAGCGTGGATCTGCGCCTTGACCATCCAGGGGCCCTGGCCCAGCGACTGGGCGACTTCAACCGCCTCGTCCGGGGTCGCCGCGACCTTGCCGGCCGGGACCGGGATGCCGTATTCGGCAAGCAGTTGTTTTGCCTGGTATTCGTGGAAATTCATGCGTCACCGTGGGAATAGGAACGACCGCACGCAATTCCTCAGGGCCCCCTCGAAGAGGCACCGGCACGGACCGCGGCGGGCCCACTATTGTGGCCGAGCCGGCGCCGGGGCGCAAAGAAGTCTGTACAAAACGCCAGACCCGGCCAGATTTCCGCCGTCATTCAGGCAGTTGCGCCCGGGGGCCGGCTGGCCAGCGGTATCCATCCCAGGCCAAATGCGCGATCCGGGCCGCACCGGCGGGCGCCCGCCGGCGGCCCTATACTGGTCAGCCAGGGTGTGTAGCGTCGGGGGTGCTCGACGGCTTCCACCGCAAGCCACATCGAAGCGACGTACCGCCCGGCCTCAGGGGACGCCGGGCAGGCCCGCCGCAGATTCCAGACCCAGGCAGCCAGAAGGGGAGTTCCGGCGTGTCACCCAGTGCTTCATTGATCGACCGCATCGAATCGATTCCGCGGCGTGAGCTGTATTTCTTCGCGCTGTACCGGGTGCTGATCGCCTCGGTCATCGCCGCCCTGCTCTACAGCCCCCTGTCGGCGATGGTCGGCGAAGCCCACCACCCGCGGCTGGCCGACACCGTCGCCGCCATCTACCTGGTGCTGTCGCTGCTGGCGCTGGTGATCGGCCGCAACGAACGCTGGCTGCGCCCGATCGTGGTCAGCGGCGTGCTGGTGGACATTGTCGCCGCCACCCTGTTGTCGCATGCCCTGCCGGGTGCCAGCGCCGGCATCTCGATGTCGCTGCTGTTCAACATCGCCGCTGCCGCCACCCTGCTGCCGCTCAGCCTGGGGCTGGGCCTGGCACTGGCCGCCAGCCTCGCCACCGGCGTGGAATACACCTGGAAGCTGCTGGAAGGCGGCGATCCCACCCGTACCCTGGCCGAACTGGCCATGTTCGCCACCAGCTACCTGGCGCTGGCCTTCATCAGTTACCAGGTCGGCAGCCGCGCGCGCCGCAACCAGCAGCTGGCCAACCAGCGCGGCGACGAAGTAGCCAACCTGTTCCAGATCAACGAGCTGATCATCCGCCGCATGCGCACCGGCGTGCTGGTGGTCGACGCCGACAACCGTGTCACCCTGGCCAACGAGGCCGCCTCGATGCTGCTCGGTGACAGCGACGGCAGCGGCGAAAGCGGCCGCCTGGACCTGGCCAGCGCCGCCCCGGAACTGGCCCGTCGCCTGCAGCGCTGGCGCAACGGCTGGGCGCAGGACGAACTGCCGCTGCAGCTCAACCCCGACCAGCCCGAAGTGCAGCCCCGCTTTGCGCGCCTGCTGGCCGGCAGCGAGCTGGCCCTGGTGTTCCTGGACGACTCCAGCGTGGTCTCGCGCCGTGCCGAATCGCTCACCCTGTCAGCAATGGGGCGCTTCTCGGCCAGCCTCGCCCACGAGATCCGCAACCCGCTGGCCGCGATCAACTACGCGGTGCAGCTGCTGGAGGAAGGCACCGGCTTCAACGAAAGCGACCGCCGCCTGCTGCAGATCATCCGCCAGCAGTGCCAGCGCACCAACGGCATCGTCGAAAGCGTGCTGGGTCTGGCCCGGCGCGAGCGCGCCACGCCCGAAAACGTCGACCTGGCCGCCTTCGTGCGCCGCTTCGTGCTGGAGTACAAGCAGGGGCAGACGCTGGAGACCGACAGCATCGAGCCGATCATCAACGACACCTCGGTGCTGGCCCAGGTCGACAGCAAGCACCTCTACCAGGTGCTGACCGTGCTGGTGCACAACGCGCTCAAGTACGGGCGCATCGGCCAGCAACCGGCGCGGGTGCGCCTGCGCGTGGCGCAGCACGAGCGCAGCGCGGTCATCGACGTGATGGATCGTGGCCCCGGCATTCCCGAGAGCGTGGCCGCGCAGTTGTTCCGGCCGTTCTTCACCACGTCCGAGCACGGCACCGGGCTGGGTCTGTATATCGCCCGCGAGCTGTGCCGGGCCAACCAGGCACGGCTGGACTACATCCCGGTACCCGCCGGCGGCTCCTGCTTCCGCCTGGTGTTGCCCGGCCCGCATACGCTGTTGCCCACCTGATCTCGATTCTGTGCGTCAAACATTTGTCGCTTCCAGCCCCCTCGTTTATCTTTCACGCCCATGAACGAAACCCGCAGCGCCCTCGTCGTCGACGACGAACGCGACATCCGCGAACTGCTGGTACTGACGCTCGGCCGCATGGGGCTGCGCATCAGTACCGCAGCCAACCTTGCCGAAGCGCGCGAACTGCTGGCCAGCAATCCGTACGACCTGTGCATCACCGACATGCGCCTGCCGGACGGCAACGGCATCGAGCTGGTCAGCGAGATCGCCCAGCACTACCCGCGCACGCCGGTGGCGATGATCACTGCCTTTGGCAGCATGGACTTGGCGGTGGAAGCGCTGAAGGCCGGCGCCTTCGATTTCGTCAGCAAGCCGGTGGACATCGCCGTGCTGCGTGGCCTGGTCAAGCACGCGCTGGAACTCAACAACACCGAGCGCCCCGTGCCCGGCCCCGCCGCCGAACAAGGGGCGCGCCTGCTCGGCGATTCGCCGGCCATGGACGTGCTGCGTACCACCATCGGCAAGGTCGCGCGCAGCCAGGCGCCGGTCTACATCCTCGGTGAATCCGGCGTGGGCAAGGAGCTGGTCGCGCGCACCATCCATGCCCAGGGTGCCCGCGCGGCCGGCCCGTTCGTGCCGGTCAACTGCGGCGCCATTCCCGGCGAGCTGATGGAGAGCGAATTCTTCGGCCACCGCAAGGGCAGCTTCAGCGGCGCCCACGCCGACAAGCCCGGGCTGTTCCAGGCCGCGCATGGCGGCACCCTGTTCCTGGACGAAGTGGCCGAGCTGCCCCTGCAGATGCAGGTGAAGCTGCTGCGCGCGATCCAGGAAAAATCGGTGCGCGCGGTCGGTGCGGCCAACGAAGAGCCGGTGGACGTGCGCATCCTCTCGGCCACCCACAAGGACCTGGCCGAACTGGTCGAGGACGGCCGTTTCCGCCACGACCTCTACTACCGCATCAACGTGATCGAACTGAGGGTGCCGCCGCTGCGCGAGCGTCGCCAGGACCTGCCGGAACTGGCCGCGTCGGTGCTGGCACGGCTGGCCCGCAGCCATGGCCGCCCGACGCCGTTGCTGGCGCCGTCGGCACTGGACGCACTGGCCCAGTACGCCTTCCCCGGCAACGTGCGCGAACTGGAAAACATCCTGGAACGCGCGCTGGCACTGGCCGAAGAAGACCGTATCGGCGCCGACGACCTGCGCCTGCCGCAGCATGCCCCGCGCACGCCCGGCAGCGCAGCACATGCCGAAGCCGTGGCTGACCTGCAGCCCGGCAACGCCGCCCTGCCCTCGTACATCGAACAGCTCGAGCGCAGCGCCATACAGCGCGCGCTGGAAGAAAACCGCTGGAACAAGACCCGCACCGCCGCGCAGCTGGGCATCACCTTCCGCGCGCTGCGCTACAAGCTGAAGAAGCTGGGGATGGAGTAAGCACAGGGCCCGACGCGGGCCCGCCAACCTGGTAGTGCCGGCCGCTGGCCGGCAACCTCATGCATCGCGGCATCCACGCATGGCGTGGATCTACTGTAGAGCCGAGCCCATGCTCGGCTGCTCTCCGGGCTACCTCAATCCTTGGTAACGCGGTTGATCTCGGCCAGGCTGGTGATGCCCGCAGCGGCCTTCTTCAACGCCGACTGGCGCAGATCGTTCACCCCGATCTGCTGTGCGGCCTCGGCAATCTGCAACGCATTGCCGCCAGCCAGCACGATCGTGGCGATCTCGTCGGTCATCGGCATCACCTGGTAGATACCGGTACGACCCTTGTAGCCCTCGGTGCACTCATCGCAGCCGACTGCCTCGTACAGCTCGATACCCGCGTCCAGCTGCGCCTGGGTGAAGCCTTCGGCCAGCAGCGCATGCTCGGGCAGATTGGCCGGGCGCTTGCAGTTGCTGCACAGCCGGCGCGCCAGGCGCTGGGCGATCACCAGCGTCACCGAGCTGGTGATGTTGTACGGCGCGATGCCCATGTTCATCAGGCGCGCGATGGTCTGCGGCGCATCGTTGGTGTGCAGCGTGGACAGCACCATGTGGCCGGTCTGCGCCGCCTTGATCGCGATCTCGGCCGTTTCCAGGTCGCGGATTTCGCCGACCATGATGATGTCCGGATCCTGTCGCAGGAACGAGCGCAGGGCCGCGGCGAAGGTCATGCCGCGCTTGTTGTTCTGCTGCACCTGGTTGACGCCGGGCAGGCGGATTTCCACCGGGTCTTCGGCGGTGGAGATGTTGCGCGTCTCGTCGTTGAGGATGCCCAGCGCGGTGTACAGCGACACGGTCTTACCCGAACCGGTCGGGCCGGTCACCAGCACCATGCCGTACGGCTTGTGGATGGCTTCCAGGAACAGCTTCTGCTGGTCCGGCTCGTAACCCAGCTTGTCGATGCCCAGCTTGGCCGCGCTGCCGTCCAGGATACGCAGCACCACCTTCTCGCCGAACAGGGTCGGCAGCGTACTCACGCGGAAGTCGATCTGCTTGGTCTTGGACAGGTTGAGCTTGATGCGTCCGTCCTGCGGCACGCGCTTCTCGGCGATGTCCAGCTGTGCCATCACCTTCAGGCGCGCGGCGATGCGCTGGTTCAGCTTCACCGGCGCGCGCGCGACCATCTTCAGTAGGCCATCGATGCGCAGGCGCACGCGGTAGTCATCTTCATAGGGCTCGAAGTGGATGTCCGAGGCGCCCTTGCGGATCGCGTCCACCAGCACCTTGTTGACGAACTTCACCACCGGGGTGTCATCGCCCTTGGCATCGATGCCGGCGTCGCCGCCCCCGGAAATGTCCTCGTCACCGCCGGACACATCCAGGTTACCAATGCCATCGTCGTCACCGCCCAGCGCGTCGCCCAGCGTGTCATGACTGGCATGCCACTGCTCGAGCGTGCGGCGGATCTGGTCTTCATCCACCAGGATCGGCTCCACCACCAGATTGGTGTGGAACTTGATCTCGTCCAGCGAATGGGTCGGGTTGCTGGTGCCCACGAACAGCTTGCCGCCGCGCTTGAACAGCGGCAGCACGTTGTGCTTGCGCAGCAGCTCCTCGCTGACCAGGCTCATCGCGTTCTGGCTGGCGTCGAACGTGGACACGTCGAACAGCGGCATGCCGAACTCGACCGCATTGGCGGCCGCCAATTGAGCAGCCCCAACCACCTTGTTCTGCGCGAACCAGGTCGGCAGCGGCTGGCGGGCCGCAGCGGCCTTGGCCATGGCGTCGCGGGCGGAAGCCTCGTCCAGCGCACCATCCTGGACCAGGCGACGGGCCAAGCCGGTGATGCCGACGAGATTGGCGGTGGTTACGGCGTTCATATGAATCCTTGGCTCATCATGGGTCAGGCAGTGCGGCGCGCCCTCCAGGGGCACCGCACAGGGCAGCAGAACCTGCCGCGACCCGCTGGCCGACGACGACGCCAATCCTTCAGCATGACTGCCTCGCCCGGCACTCCCAGCCCGGCAGGCACGATCCTGACTCCCCCCGGGATGATAGCCCCGTCAACGGTCCGCCAACATCCCTTCTGGTCACATGTTCCACATCGCCTTCATCTGCAGCGGCTCCTCAGACTACTTCAGGTTGGAGGAGATCTGACCCATGCCTTTCCTTCCGCTCCTTCCCCGCCCCATTCAGGCACCGCAGCGGAGTACCATTGCACCGGGGAAAATGGGGACACACTTTGAATCAGCTCAGCATCATCCTGCCGGCCAAGAATGAAGCCGAAGGCCTTCTTCGCACGCTGCCGGAACTTCGTTTGCAGTACCCACTTGCAGAGATCATCGTAGTCGATGACGGCTCCACCGACGCCACCGCAACAATTGCGCGGGAACAAGGTGTTCGGGTGCTTTCCAGCCCCTATTCGATGGGCAACGGTGCCTCGATCAAACGTGGCGCGCGTGCAGCCAGCGGAGACATTCTGGTATTCATGGACGCCGACGGGCAGCATGATCCAGCCCACATCCGGGCATTGCTGGATAAGCTGTCCGAAGGCTACGACATGGTCGTCGGCGCTCGCGACAGCAGCGGCCAAGCCAATGTTCACCGCGGCCTTGCCAATCGATTCTACAACTGGCTGGCCAGCCATATGACCGGCTTCAAAGTAATGGACCTGACTTCGGGCTTCCGTGCAGTACGCGCGCGACGCTTCCGCGAGTTCCTGCATTTGCTGCCTAACGGATTTAGCTACCCAACGACCAGCACCATGGCATTCTTCCGAAGCGCCTACCCTGTTGCCTATGTCCCCATTCCTGTCGCGAAGCGTGTGGGGAACGGTAGCCACATTCGTCCGATCAAGGATGGAATCCGCTTCCTGCTGATCATCTTCAAGATTGCCACCTTGTACTCTCCCCTGAAGCTGTTCGCACCCGTGGCGCTGTCCTTCTTCCTTCTGGGCTTGGGTTACTACGGGTATACATTCGCGACCATGCATCGCTTCACCAATATGAGCACACTGCTGTTCAGCGCATCGGTGATCATCTTCCTTATCGGTTTGGTATCGGAGCAGATCACCGGCCTTACCTACCTTGCATCGCGGAAGGACTCAACCGAGTGACTGAGGGAGGCATGCAGACCGCCTCTCTTCCGGGGCTGCTGGTCGTGGCGTCCACCTATCCGCGGTGGGAAGGAGACACCGAGCCTGGGTTCGTGCACGCCCTCAGCCGGCATCTGACCGGTGATTTCCGGGTCACTGTGCTATGTCCTCACGCTCCTGGCGCCGCCACCCAAGAGAAACTGGACGGTGTACAGGTCATTCGCTATCGCTACGCGCCGGAAGGCATGGAGCAACTTGTCAATGGTGGTGGCATCACCTCCAACTTGCGCCGCCGCCCTTGGATGCTTGCACTGTTGCCCACGTTCCTGCTGTGTCAGTGGTGGGCATTGCAACGCGAGCTGCGGCGAAATCGTCACGAAGTGCTGCATGCACACTGGATCATTCCCCAGGGACTCACAAGCGCGCTGCTGCCAAGACGCCTCCGCCCCCCGATGCTGATTACATCTCATGGCGGAGATCTCTTCTCTCTGAAGGGACGGCTTCTCTCGGCCGTGAAACGATTCTCCCTAGCTCGCGCACAAGCGGCCAGCGTCGTCAGTCAGGCGATGGTGGCACCCTTTCGCGCATTAGCGGCGAACCTTCCCTTGGCGGTTTCGCCAATGGGCGTGGACCTTCAACACCGCTTTGTCCCCTCCCCAGTGAAGCGGGCACGTAACGAACTGCTGTTCGTCGGACGACTGGTCGAGAAGAAGGGATTGACGTACCTGATTGATGCTTTGCCACTCGTTCTGGCTCGTCATTCCCAGGTTTTCCTCACCATCATCGGACACGGGCCGGAACTACCAGAACGGGAAGCTCAGGTGGCAGCATTAGGTCTGCAAAAGCACGTCCGTTTCGTCGGTCCGGTGACACAGAACGCGCTTCCCGCCTACTACCAACGTGCGACTACGCTCGTCGCTCCCTTCGTCGAGGCCCGCAACGGAGATCAGGAAGGGCTTGGATTGGTTACTGTGGAAGCTCTCGGTTGCGGCTGCCCGGTCGTGACCACGGACGTGCCGGCAGTACGTGATGCATTTCCAGCAGGCCCGCCTCGCTATCTGGCCACGCAACGATCCTCAGCTTCGCTTGCAAGCGTACTCATCGAACTGCTGAGTGCACCGGAACAGGCGCAAGCGTGGGCGCACGCACAACGACCTGAGCTGGTAGCTCGCTTCGACCATTCGCAAGTCGCCGCAGACTATGCGAAGCAACTACGCGCCATCATGGAGCCCCAGAATGTCCGCTAGGCTACCGCGCCTTGGCAACCTTGCTAGGACCTCGATCCTGGTGATGTTCTGGCAGGGCATGCGGATGGCGTGCTTGGCTGCATGGATCATCCTCGGCGCTCGCGTTTTGGGGGCAACCAACTACGGCCTGTTCTCCGGCACGGTTGGCACTGCCTCCGCTCTCGCCGGTTTGGTTGGGCTCGGCGGCGGCATGCTGATGTATCAGTACAGCATTGCCGACCACACGCAGTTTCCCCGCTACTGGAAGCAGAGCCTTCTACTCTGCGCCGTGAGCGCAGCCCCGCTTTCCCTGACATTCTCGCTATTGGCCGCAGGCCTAATGCCGTGGCCCGCACTCAGCCTTGTCGCGATTTCGGAAATCATTGCATTCCCTATCGTCACCAATGCCGCATTTGCCTTCTCAGCCAATGATCGCCTGGGCTGGGCGGCTGGCCTTCCCGCATTGAACGCAGCCATGAGGCTTGCGGCGATCTGCATCTTCGGTCTTCTACCGGTCGACCACGATCTGACGGTCTATCTGATGCTGCATCTGACCTCTTCGGCATGCAGCGCGGCGCTGGCCCTAGTACTGGTACGGAGAATATTGCGCCCCGGCCCAGCGAAAATGCAGATCGGAAGCAGTGATCTGGCGCATGGCACGGGACACGCCGCCGCATGGAGTTCCGCCGTCGCCGTTACCACCGTGGACAAATCGTTCGTCCTGCACGCAGGTGGAAGCGAGATAGCCGGTTTGTACGCTGCGTGCTATCGCATCGCGGCGGTGATTGCCATGCCACTGGATGCAATGGTCATGTCCGCGATGCCGCGCCTGTTCCGGGCGCAACGAGTATCCCCCCAGTATCGGCACCTGATAGTTGCGATGATCCTGGCCGCGACAGGGTATGGAATGTTGGGGAGCCTCGTGCTGTGGTGTGCCGCCGGCGTCTTGCCTTCGCTGCTCGGCATGGAGTTCGCTGCCGCAATTCCGGGCCTACGATGGATGGGCCTGTTCATTATTGGTTACAGCCTGCGCCAGATCGCCTGTCATATCCTGATTGGACGCGGCATGAAAATGTACCGGTTCGTCATCGAGACTCTCGGGCTGATAATAATGGCTTTGATCGCTGCAGCCTGGATTCCTGCACACGGCCTGTTGGGAGCGGTCTGGATGATCATCCTCGCCGAAACACTGATGGCGGCGGCCGCATGGTTGACGGTAATTTTCAGTTCTGGCCCTGAAGTCGCTCACTTGCCGAGTTGAATATCTCCAGATACGCCGCACAGGCTACGTCGATGGAGAACGCTTTGCTCCGTTCGCGGAGAGTTTCAACCGCCACCCGCAGCTTTCCATCCAGCACATTCCGCATGGCATGAGCCAATGCACGGGCGTCCCCCACTGGCACCAATTGACCAAACTGGCCGCCTCCCAGGACTTCCGAAGGGCCGTGCGGGCAATCGGTAGCAATCACCTGCACTCCGCAGCTCATGGCCTCGACCAGGACATTGCCAAACCCTTCGTAGTCTGATGGCAGCACCAGCGCTGTGCTTCGGGCCATCCAGGGAAGCGCATCCTCCACCCGCCCCGGCAGCGCGCAGTCACCCTGAATGCTGCTCCCCTCAATCCACTGGGCCACGCGCACACCTTCTGGCCCTTGCCCCAATATGAGCAAACGAGCCAGATGCGTGGCTCGCACTAGCTGGAATGCCTCCCAAAGAAGATCGAGGCGTTTCTCCGATGAAAGGCGCCCTGCATAGATAAAAACTGGCACATCATCATCCGGGAAGGGCCACGCCTGCGATATGAGATTTTCCTGCATCTCATCCATACGAACCAACGGATTGTGGATCACTCGTATGCTGGAATAAGGAAGGTTCAGCTCAGACGCCATATCTGCCGCCAACGCGGCAGAAACAGCAACCAGCCCTTGGGATCGCGTCAGCGTGACCCGCATCGCCCAGCGAATCAACTCCAGTTTGGCTCTGACGAACCCACGAGCCCGCCGTCTTGGCCCTGACAGTGAAAGATGCTGAGCCACAACGACTGCCGTCGAGGGATAAAGAATGCGGCGCCAGAAGGTGATCCATACCGCAATGTCGTTGGAGGTGGTGACCACGACGTGTGGTCGCTCTCGCCGGATGCGCCAAGGCAATCCAAGGAGCATCTGCCAGGCCCCGCGCGGAGCGATGAAGGTTACTTCACCGTTATCACCCGGCCCATTCAGATCACGCCCAGCAATGATGCTCACCGAGCACGTTCTCTCCTTGAAGCCACGGGCGAGGTTCAACTGCACACGCTCCAGTCCCCCGGCTTCCCAGCGACTAGCCAGTAGCCAGATCATGCAACCTCCAAGGCTCGAACCGGCCCTGCGAAGCAGATCACATCCTGATAGTCCCGCAGATCCTGAACATCGATTCGAACCAGCCGCCGCCTCGTCTCCAGGCGATAGAAGCGGTAGCCCAATGGTGATAACAGCTCCAGAATCTGCCGACTATGGTACCCAGCCGCCAGGCTGGAGCGCTCCTGTACTTCCACTGCAATTACCGGCAGGAAGCGTCGTAGCGTTTCGATGCTACCTTCCAGGCAGGGCAACTCACCGCCTTCAATGTCGACTTTCAAAAAATCCAACCGCGACAGGCCAATACGCCGTGCGAGTTCGTCCAACGTTGTGATGTCGACCACTCCAATGCGATTGTCGACGCCCTCGGTTCCATGCAGGCTTCCCAGTCCCTGATGAACTTCATTCACATCATGCTGCCCGCAGGACGCATAGATCGCCTGCCGGCCAATTTTTCCCGCCAAGCCCTGCTGATGGACATGCACTACCCCCTGTAGCCCATTGCGCCTTATATTCAATCGCAATTCGTCAGCAATCCCGGCTATCGGCTCCAGTGCGACGACATGGCCCCCACTGCCCACTCGATTCGCGCAGACCAGGCTAATCTCCCCGATATTGGCTCCCACATCGACCACGGTCATGCCCTGCTCGAGTAGATGGTCGAGGAGGGAGACGAGGCGAAGGTTGTAGTAGCCCATCCAAAACATGCGACGCTGCATATGTTCGGCCAGATCGAGGGTCATCATGAACCGGCCATCGAAGTCGCATATGGTCTGCCGCCCCTGGGCGTGACGGAACAGGCGGCGCAGCATGCTCTGCACCCAGCCCGGCTGCTCCCCAAGGCGCAGATGATTACCCACCTGTCTTAGCGCTGTTGCAACTCCCATGCCCCACCCCGTAGGTGACTTTCCACCTTCAACTAGCCCATGATGATGCACTACCCATCTGATTTTCCATACAGGTCCGTCCATGCATGTCCTCATGCTCTGCAAACGGCAGTACACCGGACGCGACCTTATCGACGACCGCTACGGTCGACTCTGGGAGATCCCGGAAGCACTTGCACGCCGTGGGCATGCCATCAGCGGAATCGCACTGAGCTATCGGCATCGAGATTCCGGGAATTTCCTGTCTGCGGCAGGGGTTCAATGGCGTTCCATCAACGCTCTTTCACTCGAGACCATCCAGTTAGAACGTGCAATCAGGCGACTTCACCAGCAGCACCCTATCGATGTCCTCCTGACAAGCTCTGATGCGCCATGCACCGTGCTCGGTGCAAGCTTGGCGAAGCACATCCATACTCCTCACGTTGCAGATCTCTACGACAATTACGAATCTTTCGGACTCAGCCGGATCCCAGGAATGCGCGCCGCGTTCCGTCGCGCATGTGCGGGCTCAAAGGCAATCAGCGCAGTAACACATGCCCTGGCTGATCACGTGAAATCCACCCTTTCAACACCTGTTCCAGTACATGTCATTGGCAACGGGGTCCGCCGGGATCTGTTTCATCCGATCGACAAACGTGTCAGCAGGGAGATGCTTGGTCTTCCCGTGAAGGCTCGCCTGATTGGCTGTGCCGGCGCCCTCGATCAAAGCAGGGGGATTGAAGATCTATTCCGAGCATTCCAGGCACTTTCAGAGCGCCACCCCGACATCCACCTCGTCATTGCCGGCCCCAGGGATGCCACCCTTCGCCGCTACCCACATCCCAGGATCATCGATTTCGGCGTCATCGGCTGGAAGCAGGTCCCGTTACTAATCAATTCACTCGATGTATCAGTAGTCTGCAATCGAAATTCAGGGTTTGGGCGATTCTGCTACCCATTGAAGCTAGCGGAATCGATTGCCTGTGATGTGCCGATCGTCGCCTCAGACGTTGGTGACACACGGCGGATCGGCGGGGGCGCAATACGCGCATACGCCCCCGGCGACATCAATGATCTCGTAGAATCCATCGATCTTCAGCTTCAGATGCCGCTTTCCAATACCGCCCTGAGGGCCTTCGACTGGGAAGAGCGAGCCATTCAGATGGAAGCGCTTCTTCTAGAGGCGACACGCTCAAATCACCCCTGAACTCTCGTTCAAGCCCCGGGACCGGACTGTCGTCTAGCGACAGGATGTGGGCACATACCGGGCGTCCAACCCTCCACAAGACCAGTTCACCGCCCCGTTGGTATCGCTCGCGGTAAGAACTAGTGTCTGTCCGGCGACCTTCGCGCTGGCCGAAGAAGCAAAGGCAACCGAGATCGATCCGGTACCGTCAACGGTCACCGATCGGACGAATTTTCCGGATACCGACCCTGGAGCAGCCATGCCCGCGGCGCGATTGTCGGCAGGAAACTGCCCATGGTCGGAGTAGTAGGTGGCTATTGCCTCCTTGGCCCCGGTCGACAACGAGAGCCCCTCAGCTACCTGTCCTCGAGCAACATAGTCCTGGTAGGCCGGCAGCGCAATTGCCGCCAGAATGGCGATGATAGCGACCACGATCATGAGTTCGATCAAGGAAAATCCACGCTGATTCATGTACTACTCCCCTGTTGTTTGTTGGCTCGCCACCAGCCAATGCTCCAGGCCCTCAATGTCCCGGTCATATGCATGGCGATGATTGACGGCTCGCAGGATCCCCAATCCTTGCCTAGCCTCACTGACCTGAAGCAAGTTCGATGCCAACCCCATCCTCAACAGCCACAGCCGACATCCCAGGTCTTTCGGTGAGATTTGCACGGCCTCACGAATGAGCCTCATCGCTAGATCCGGGTCCCTCATTACGTTGAAGGCGTAGTTCGAGAACACCACCCGGACCCTCGACGAGCGGGGATTCTCTGCAGTTGCGGTCGACAACAGAGCAAACAGCACCTGCTCTTCAGCTGGCCTGCACCCCCCCTCAACCCGGCATGCAACGATCGCTTCAAGCGCCCCGACTTCCTGTGGTCCCAATGACCGCCTGGATATCTTCCGCTCAAGTGCCGCCCATACCTCCGGGAGCTGCGCCCGCCCTTGATTCGACTTGAGAATGATCAGTGCCTGCTCGGGAAGTGGCGAACTGCCGGGCAATGAGGCCGCATGTGTGAACTCCTTCTCAGCCAGGGCCCAGGCCGGGGAAGCAGGATCGGCAGGGGCCGATGCCAGCAGTGCTCGTCCAAGTTCATAACCGGCCCGCGAAGAATCAGGATTACGGTTGGACAACGTGAGAGCAAGGCGCATCGGATCTGCCCACGTCTGCACCTGGATCCACCCCATGGCCGCAACAAAAAGTAGCAGGACTCCCCCTACCGTACGGCGTGCCTCAACGGTCCACCTTTGCATCAGCGCCCCCAGTGGTTGCACCAGAGCAAGAGCGACACCCGCGATTGCCAGGTAATTCCGATGCTCGAAAGCCAACTCCAGCGGCACAACGTTACTGGTCAGCAAATGGCTGGCAAAGAACCATCCGATGCCAAGTGCCGTCAGGGGCCAGCGCTTGCGCAGCCCCCAGGCCGCTGTCAGCAGCGCGACCAGCGCCAGCATCGGGACAATGAAAACAGTTGAACGCCAGGATGGGGGGACCTGCGCATTGTCGTAATAGAACTTCAACGACTCAGGCCAGGGAAGCATGATCTGCTGAAGGTAGTTCAACAAAATCGCCGGCTGCGAATACAACCGGCCTGCCAAGCTGAAATCACGTGCGGAGTAGCGCTCCGGCACCAGGGCGCCAGGCAGAATCACTGCAAAGTACAACAGCGCCGCCCCTGTGGCCCCAAAAGCATACAGAACGGACAGTGCACGGGCGCGCGTTCCATCCGGATTCCGGAATTTGAGGAGAAACACCTCAATCAGCAGTGTGTAAACCGGGATCAGTATCGCGGTCTCTTTGAAGGCAAGGCCAATCCCGGCTCCGACTACAGCACCGCACCACCAGAACAACGCTGCCCGGGAACACGGAACGCTGCTGCGCGCCTTGAGATAACAGAGAAGTGCGATCAGGGCACCCGTCGCTCCTCCCATCTCCATGCGTTGCACAACGTAAAGAACGGTAGACACCTGCAATGGATGAACCATCCATGCGGTGGCGACCATGAAGGCCGTCAAGCGCACCTGTGACGACGACATGCTGAGCACTCGCCCGATCAGCCCGGACGCCAGAGCAAATACCAGCATTGAATTCAGGAGGTGCAGAGCCAAGCCCGTCACCTTCATCGGCCAAGGCGCCAAGCCGGTAAAGTAGTAGTTGAGGCCGAAACTGAGCAGCGCCAATGGGCGGCCCACGTCGCCCGTGACCCCGTTACCCATGACCTGCGCGATGGAAGTAAAGTCCAGCGAGGTCAGGCGCCAATCAGGATCGTCCACCAGATTTGGAAAGTCATCAAATATGAATCCCCCATTCAAGCCATTCCAATAGACGCCCACTCCCAGCAACGCCAGCAGGACAAGACCCGCCAGGGGCAGCAGTCGCTGCGCAGGCACACTTCGCATCGAATAGAACTCCCCTTGCCCCAAAAAAGAAAGGGCCGCAGAGCGGCCCTTTCCCGATACCGCTATGCCGTCTGCGCGATTAGCGGCAGGACGACGGACGGTACTTGGCGTCGATGGTACCGGAGCTCTTGCAATCCCAGGTGATCGAGCCGCCCGCATCAGCCGGAGTCAGCACGAAGGTCTTGCCTGCAACCTTGGAGCTAACCGAACCCGAGCCCTTCATCATTGCGGTAATTGCACCACCGGTGCCAACAGTCACGCTGGTCACGTACTTGCCGCTGATCGACGAGGCGCCAGCCAGGCCAGCCAAGGCATTGGTGGTCGGGAAGGCGCCCTTGTCGGCGTAGTACTCGGTAACAGCGGTCTTGGCGCCCGAGCTCAGGGTCATCGCTTCGGAAACCTGCGAGCGTGCCACATAGTCCTGGTAAGCCGGCAGCGCAATGGCAGCCAGGATGGCGATGATCGCAACAACGATCATCAGTTCGATAAGGGTGAAGCCCTTCTGGTTCTTCATTTGGTACATCCCCAAGATAAGTGGTGGTTGATTTCAGAAGTCAGGATCGGTCTGACCAGTGGCCAGCTGAGCGGGTCCTGCCCCCTGCGGGTGGATCAACGCAGGTTGCGTGCCAACCCCGGCACGCCTCCCCCTGGATTTCCCCGCGCCCATGATGGCAGCTATTTCACGGATGGGAACCCCCCGGGTGCGAATCTGCGATGGACGCGGCAATGTGACGCAGTACGTCACCTTTGGTCGGCACCCGGCACGAATTCGCATCATGAGCCCCTTGGCAACTGCCCATACGGGCATGAACCCGCTACCATCGACGACTAGACGCCCGCCTGGGGATGGCGGGTCTTGGGGAGCCGATATGTCTGTCAGTCGCAGTGCGATCAAGAAGGAGCCCGTGGCGCGCAGCACCACGGACCTGCAGCCGTTTGTCTGGGTGGGGACCGACAAGCGGGGTGTAAAGATGAAAGGGGAGCAGGCCGCGAAAAACGCGAACCTGCTGCGGGCCGAGCTGCGCCGCCAAGGCATCACCCCGGGCATGGTTAAGCCAAAGCCCAAGCCACTGTTCGGAGCAGCCGGCAGCAAGGTTTCGCCGAAGGACATTGCTTTCTTCAGCCGTCAGATGGCGACGATGATGAAGTCCGGTGTGCCGATCGTCTCAGCGCTGGACATCATCGCCAGCGGGCACAAGAACCCACGCATGAAGAAGATGGTGGACGGCATCCGCACCGATATCGAAGGCGGATCGTCCCTTCATGAGGCGATCAGCAAGTATCCGGTGCAGTTCGACGAGCTCTATCGCAACCTAGTGCGTGCGGGTGAAGGCGCCGGTGTATTGGAGACGGTGCTTGATACCGTGGCCAACTACAAAGAGAACATCGAAGCCCTGAAGGGCAAGATCAAAAAGGCTCTGTTTTACCCTGCAATGGTCATTGCGGTGGCGCTCTTGGTCAGCTCGATCCTGCTGATCTGGGTGGTTCCACAGTTTGAAGACGTTTTCAGGGGATTTGGTGCCGATCTGCCTGCCTTTACTCAGATGATCGTAGCCGCATCCCGGTTCATGGTCTCTTGGTGGTGGCTGATCGCGATCGTCGTCATCGGCAGCATCGTCGGCTTCACCATGGCCTATAAGCGCTCGCCAAAGATGCAACACGGGATGGATCGCTTGATCCTGAAGGTGCCAGTCATTGGCCAGATCATGCATAACAGCTCGATCGCACGCTTTGCCCGTACCACCGCTGTGACCTTCAAGGCCGGCGTGCCGCTGGTAGAAGCCTTGGGTATCGTGGCAGGCGCCACCGGCAATACGGTTTACGAGCATGCCGTACTGCGCATGCGCGACGACGTCTCGGTCGGTTACCCGGTCAACATGGCCATGAAGCAGACCGCCCTGTTCCCGCACATGGTCATCCAGATGACCGGCATCGGCGAAGAGGCCGGCGCCCTGGACGCCATGCTGTTCAAGGTGGCCGAGTACTATGAGCTGGAGGTCAACAATGCCGTTGACGCCCTGAGCAGCCTGCTCGAGCCGATGATCATGGTGTTCATTGGTATCATCGTCGGTGGCCTGGTCATTGGCATGTACCTACCCATCTTCAAATTGGCATCGGTGGTCTGACACATACATGGCATTTCTCGACCAGCATCCCGGCCTCGGCTACCCCGCCGCGGCCGCCCTGGGGCTGCTGCTGGGCAGTTTCCTCAACGTCGTCATCCTGCGCCTGCCCAAGCGGCTGGAGTGGCAGTGGAAGCGCGATGCGCGCGAGGTCCTGGAGGAACCGGACTTCTACGAGCCCCCACCACCGGGGATCGTGGTCGAGCCCTCGCACTGCCCGCACTGCAAGCACAAGCTGAGCTGGTACGAGAACATCCCGCTGTTCAGCTGGCTCATCCAGGGCGGCAAGTGCCGCCACTGCAAGGCGCCGATCTCGCTGCAGTATCCGCTGGTCGAGGCCCTGACCTCGGTGCTGGTGCTGGCCTGCGTCTGGCAGTTCGGCTTCGGCTGGCAGGGCTTCGGCGCCATCGTGCTGACCTGCTTCCTGATCGCCCTGTCCGGCATCGACCTGCGCACCCAGCTGCTGCCCGACCAGCTGACCCTACCCCTGATGTGGCTGGGCCTGATAGGCAACATCGACAACCTCTACATGCCGGCCAAGCCTGCATTGGTCGGCGCGGCGGTGGGTTACCTGTCGCTGTGGATGGTCTGGTGGCTGTTCAAGCAGCTGACCGGCAAGGAAGGCATGGGTCACGGCGATTTCAAGCTGCTGGCCGCCCTCGGCGCCTGGTGCGGGCTGAAGGGCATCCTGCCGATCATCCTGCTGTCGTCGGTGCTGGGTGCCATCATCGGTTCGATCTGGCTGTACACCCGGGGCCGTGACCGCGCCACGCCCATTCCGTTCGGCCCCTACCTGGCCATCGCGGGCTGGCTTTACTTCATGTGGGGCGCGCCGGTGGTCGAGCAGTACCTGGTGTTGAGCGGGCTGCGCTGAGGGGAATCCCCATGAGCCGGTATGTGGTGGGCCTGACCGGTGGCATTGCCGCCGGCAAGAGCGAGGTGACCCGGCGCTTCGAGGCGCTGGGCATCGTGGTGGCCGACGCCGATCTGGCCGCCCGCGCGGTGGTTGCTGCCGGCAGCCCTGCCCTGGGCCGCATCGCCGAGCGCTTCGGCGCCGACATGCTGCTGACGGACGGCAGCCTTGACCGGGCGCGCTTGCGTGCCCACGTATTCGCCGATCCGGCCGAACGGGCCGCACTGGAAGCGATCACCCATCCGGCCATCCGCCTTCTGATGCAACAGCAGTGCGAGCAGGCCACCAGCCCGTACGCGATTGCCGCCATTCCGCTACTGACTGAGGTCGGCGGCAGGCAAGCCTACCCGTGGCTGGACCGGGTATTGCTCGTGGATGCACCCGAAGCCGTGCAGCACGCCCGGCTGATGCAGCGCGACGGCATCGACGCCGCACTGGCCGACAAGATGATCGCCGCCCAGGCCAGCCGCGCGCAGCGCTTGGCACTGGCCGATGATGTGGTGGTCAACGATGGACATCCCGAGGACCTGCAGGCGCAGGTGGAAGCGCTGCATGCGCGGTATCTGGGGTTGGCTGGGGGCTGAGGCGTGATTGCCGGCCAGCGGCCGGCACTACCGAAGCCAATCGACGCACTACCGAGGCGCATCCACGCATGGCGTGGATCTACTCCAGCTGCAGGCGGGCATAGCGGGCCAGTTCTCGTGCGCCAAGCAGCAATCCATCTACGACATCCGGGCTGAGCTGCTGGTGGGCACCGCCCTGCTCGCGGGCGGCTTCGGCGGCGTGCAGCACCTGCATGAGTGCATTCAAGCCGGCCAGGGTGCGACTGAGGCCGGCCATGGTGGCCGCCTGTGCCGGGCTCAGTCCCTCCGCTTCCAGCCGTCGGCCGTCGGCTGCATCGCGCCCGTCCATGCGGGCCAGCAGCGCGGGCAGCAGATCCCTGGGATCATCGAGCAGGGTCTCGATGCGCTCGGCGATGTCGGCGGGCAGCAGGTCGGCGGCTTCGCCGATCAGGGCGTGCAGCTGGGGGAACAAGGGGCGTGCGGACATAGTGAATCTCCTCGCAGACGGCGGGCCACCCGCGGATGCAAGGTGGCGGACGGTGCGGGTTGGCGTACCGGAGACCCAACAACTCAAGCGCGAGGAAAAAGACTCCAGCGGATTCTGATGAATCCCCACGCACCATCCGCCGAAACAAGGCAGCCGATGCATTTTCCATGATGAGCCGCAGCACACCCGGAGCGCTTGAGTTGAAGGTTTTTTTCAGGACGCCAATCCCGGCCAGGGCACCTGCCCCGGCCGCCCCATCTGGCCATCACGCAGCGCTGTGATCTGTAAGGAAATTCTCAAGCCGCAGTTGGGTGCACGAATGCGTGCATGCGGACACGCGCGCGGCGTGGCGGCGATCACGGTGATGTCGTGTTGGGCTTCTGGCCCTGGGTTCCTGCGGGGGGGATTCGGTGGCACAAGCGACACTGGGCGCTATACGGCGCCGGCCGGATTCGTGCCGACCAAGGTCGGCACCTACCAAAGCAGAGCCATTGCCGACCAAGGTCGGCACCCACCAAAGCAGAGGCCCTTACAACGGCTTCGGCGAGAACGTCAGGGTGGCGATCACGCCGCGCTCGCCACCGGGGCGCACGCTCACCTGCCAGCCATACAGATCGCACAGGCGGCTGACGATCGACAGGCCGATACCACCGCCCTGCGAATGGCCGGCGTGCGTGCCGCGATAGCCGCGCTGGAACAGCTTGGCGGCATCCTCTTCGCTCAGGCCCGGTCCGCTGTCGGTTACCGACACCGAATTGCTGCCGACAAAGACGCGCACCTCACCATCCTGCGAGTACTTCACCGCGTTGCCGATCAAGTTGCCCAGCGCCACCGACAATGCGGCTTCCGGCGCATCGATCACCAGGTTGCGCTCGCCTTCCAGTGCCAGTTCCAATGGCTTGCCGCCCAGCTGTGCGCGGTGGGCATCCAGCAGCTGTTCGGCTACGCGCGCGACGTTGCTGGTGCCCTGCCCTCGTTCGTTGCGCGACAGCAGCAGCAGCGCGCCGATCAGGTCGCTGCACTGCTGTTCGGCACGCTGGATGCGCTGCAGACGCTGCAGCACCTTCTCATCCAGGCCGGGCCGGGTCAGCAGCAGCTCGGTGGCGCCACGTATCACCGCCAGCGGCGTGCGCAACTCGTGGCTGACGTCGGCGTTGAACTCACGGTCGCGCTGCACCACTTCGGTCAGCCGCGACGAATAATCATCCAGCGCCTGCGCCAGTTGCCCCACTTCGTCATCGGGGAAACGTGGCGCCAGCGGCTCGGGCTCGCTGGTGCCGCCGCGATAGGCGCGCAACCGCGCGGCCAGGTCCGAGACCGGCTTCATCACCTTCGAGGCCGACCACCAGCCCAGCACCAGCGACAGCAGGCTGAACACCAGCACCGACAGCACCAGCGCGCGGTTGAGCTGCTGCCCACCGCGCACGCTGTCGGTCATGTCGTAGGCCAGGAATGCCCAGGCGTCGGGTGTTTTGCGCACGGCCAGCTTGTACGCATACGGTTGCCCGCGCTCGTCCACGCCAGAGATGTTGTGATTGCCATCGGGCAGCGCAGCCCAGTCCGGCTCTTCCTCGCGCAACGCCTCGAACTTGTCGGGTTTGACGAGGCGCGCGCGCATCTGCTGCACGGGCAGATCGGGGTTGCGATCCGGGCTCTCGTAGAACCGCCGCACGTACTCGTTGATGTTGCGGTTCATCACGTCTTCCACCAGCTGGTTTTCCACGCGCATGCGGGCCCAGTTGGTGGCAAACGCGAACAGTGTCGTCAGGCAGAAGCCCAACAACACGAACGAGACGATGATGCGGCTGCGCAGGCGCCGCCGATACGGCGAACGCCGGCGCTCCCCCTTGGTTGCCACGGAATCAGGCTTCCGGGGTGGCGATGCGGTATCCGATGCCATGGCGGGTCTGGATCAGCGGCACTTCAAACGGCTTGTCGACCACCGCACGCAGGCCGTGGATGTGGACACGCAGCGAATCCGAGTCGGGCAGCTCCTCGCCCCACACGCGGGTTTCCAACTCCTGGCGGGTGACCACGGCCGGCGCGGCCTCCATCAGGGCCTGCAGAATCTTCAGCGCGGTCGGGTTGAGCTGCAGCAGCTTGCCCTGGCGACGCACTTCCAGCGTGTCCAGGTTGTATTCCAGATCGCCGGTTTCCAGCACGCGGGTCTGCACGCCCTTGCCGCGGCGCGACAAAGCGTTCAAGCGCACTTCCACTTCCTGCAGCGCGAACGGCTTGATCAGGTAGTCGTCGGCGCCGGAATCGAAACCGGCCAGCTTGTTGTCCAGCGAGTCGCGGGCGGTCAGCATCAGTACGGGGGTCTGCTTGCGCGCTTCGTTGCGCAGCTTGCGGCAGACTTCAATGCCGTCCATGCCCGGCAGGTTCAGGTCCAGAACGATGGCGTCGAACTCGTGGACCACCGCCAGGTGCAGGCCGGTCACGCCGTCGGCGGCGAAGTCCACGGTGTGGCCACGATCCTCAAGGTAGTCGCCAAGGTTGGCGGCGATGTCGCTGTTGTCTTCGATTACGAGAATGCGCACTGGGACCTCTGGTTCTTGAAGGGTCGTCGGGGGGCCAGGCCCACCTGCTCAGGATGCCCCTGTGCGGGTGGACGCGACGTCTACCTGCTGAACGATACAGGTTCCATTCTTAACATTTCGTACCGGAGGGACGACACCGGCAAACGCCCCCGGGGCGAGCGCTCAGCGGCTGATGCGCTGCTGGTCGGTCAGCGCCCGGCGGCTCTCTTCCTGGGCTTTGCGACGCTGGGCCACGGTCAGGCAGACGCTGGTCGGCATGTTGCTGCCGGTCAGGCGCTCGCGGCGGCAGATCATGCGGCTGTCGGCCTGGGCGCGGGTCATGATGGTGTTGACGATCTCCTGCTCGTTGAACAGGTCGTTGCGCTCCTGCGGGGCCAGCTCATCCAACTTCTCGCGGCCATTCATCTTGATCCGGATCCGGTTCAGCGCCTGCTGCACGCGGCTCTTGTCCTCCAGCCCGATCTCGCTGTAGTCCTCGCTGCCCATGGCCGTTTCAACGCGGCGGATCTGCTCGGATACCGGGGTGAAAGAATCCATCTGCACGGTGTCCTTCTGCGCCTTGGCCTGCACGGTGGCCACCAGGCCGAGCGACAGCATCAGGGCGAGCATAGTGGTGCGGTACATGACGAGCTCCATGTTCGTCCATGAATAGGGTCTCGACTTTACGGTTGCGCCGATGCGTCCACAAGGGACGCACGGCAGGGTGACCGATGGCGGCCTGCGACCGGTCCAACCACGGTTACGGCTTGTAGTTGTTGAAACGCTGGTTGTCGTTGAGGGCCTTGCGGCTGTCTTCCTGCGCCTTGCGGCGCTGGGCCACGGTCAGGCAGACGCTCTGCGGCATGTTGCTGCCGGTGGTGCGCTCGCGGCGGCAGACCATGCGGCTGTCGGCATGGGCGCGGGTCATGATCGTGTTGATCACTTCCTGGTCGTTGAAGATCTCGGTGCGGTCCTGCGGGCTCAACTGCTCTACCCGTTCGTGGTCGCCCATCTTGATCTTGATACGGCCCAGCGCCTGCTGCACACGGCTTTTGTCTTCCAGCCCGATCTCGCTGTAGTCCTCGGTGTTGATCGCCGTCTCAACGTTGCGGATCTGTTCGGCCACCGGTGCGTTGGCGTCGAACTTCACCTGCCCTTTCTCGGGCTTGGCGTGCGCGGTGGTGGCCAGTGCCAGGCCCAGCATCAGGGCGAAGGGGGTCATGCGCTGCATTGTTACCTCCAGGTTCTTCCATGAGTGGAACACCGACCCTGCGGTGCCACCGACACGCCGTTACGGCACCCCGGTGGACCGAAAGGCGGTGCGGTCAACGCCCGGCGGGCGGTGGGCTGAGCGTGTTGTAGCTGCGCTGGTCGTTGATCAGCGCCTTGCCTTTCTCTTCGATCCGGCGCCGTTCGGCCACGGTCAGGCAGCGGCTCCTGGGCATGTTGCTGCCGGTGGTGCGTTCGTACCTGCAGATCTGCCGGCTGTCGTCATGGCCACGCGCCATCAGGGTGTTGATGCGTTCCTGCTCGTTGAAGACCTCGGCCTGCAACTGCGGCGGCAGCTCCTGCACGGTCTGGCGTTCGCCCATGTGCTGGCGGATACGCGACAGCGCCTGCTGCACCTGGCCGCGATCCTCGGCAGACAGTTCGGCATAGTCGGGGGCAGCCAGCGCGGTTTCCACCTGGCGCATCTGCTCGGCGACCGACCCCTGCCGGTCCATCTGTACAGCGACCTTCTCCGGCTTGGCGGCAACAGCGCCAGACAGGCCCAGCAGCAACGCGATCGTCATGATGCGGTACATCGCCAACCTCCCGATCCATCCCGGAACGAAGGGCCAACTCTACGACCGTCACGCGGCCTCCACAAGAGACCTTGGGCACAGAGCCGACAGGCATAAAAAAGGCCCAGGCGGTGCACCCGCCTGGGCCTGAAGTCGTATCCCGATACCGATCCTGCTGAGAGGCAGAGCTGCGGTTCGCTGAAGCCTACGCCGGCACCGATTAAAGCCTCGTTAAAGCCCCGGATCATTTACCCATGAGAATCACAACCCCATGAATAATCAAGGCTTTTTGATCTTCTCTACGTGTTCGATGATGCGTGTGGCCACGTCCACACCGCAGGCCGCTTCGATGCCCTCCAGCCCCGGCGTGGAGTTGACCTCCAGCACCAGCGGGCCGCGCGCGGAGCGGATCAGGTCCACGCCGCACACCGACAGGCCCAGCGCCTTGGCCGAACGCACCGCCACCTGCTGCTCGGCGCGACTGGCCTTGGCCGCCACGGCGGTGCCGCCAGCGTGCAGGTTGGAGCGGAAGTCACCCTCCGGTGCCTGCCGCTGCATCGACGCCACCACCTGGTCGCCCACCACGAAGCAGCGCAGGTCGGCGCCCTTGGCCTCGCCGATGAATTCCTGCATCAGGAAGTTGGCGTACAGGCCGCGCAGCGCTTCGACAATGCCGCGCGAGGCACTGGCCTTTTCGGTCAGGATCACGCCGCGACCCTGGGTGCCTTCATTGAGCTTCACCACATGCGGCGGCGGGCCGAGCATGGACAGCAGATCGACGGTGTCATCGGGGTTGTCGCCGAACACGGTAACCGGCATGTCGATGCCCTTGGCCGCCAGCAGCTGGTGCGCGCGCAGCTTGTCGCGCGAACGCAGGATGGCATCGGACGGATTGGGCGTGCGTGCGCCCATCAGTTCGAACTGGCGCAGCACGGCGGTGCCGTAGCGGGTGATCGAGGCACCGATGCGCGGAATGACCATGTCCACGCCGGTCATCGGCCGGCCCTTGTAGTGCATGGAAAAGCCATCGGCGGCGATGCGCATGTAACAGCGCAACGGGTCGAGGATGCGCACGGTATGGCCGCGCGCGCGCGCCGCCTCGACCAGCCGACGGGTGGAATACAGGGAGCTGTTGCGGGACAGGATGGCGAGCTTCATCGCGGCGGGATCGGTCGGCAGGCGCGCAGCATAGCGCGGGCGTGTGGCGGGCGGATGATGCCCGTCGTCGACGATCTCGAGCGTTGTGGATGAAGCTTCAGCTGTCCCGTTCAGCACTGACCTGGAAGCCACGGGCCGCTTCGCCCAGCGCCGCCACGCAGGCCATCTGCAGGGCAGAATTGCTGAACGCCTGCTGGTAGATCTGCTCGAGCAGTTCCGCGGCCTTGGGACCACCGGCACGCCCCAGCGCGCGCACGGCTTCAAGCTGCTTGTTCGAGCCGACGCCGGCGGAAAGAAAGATCCGATGGATGCGCTCGACGACGTCGTTCCGGCAGTTCATGGAAGGCAGCTCCTGATCAGTATCCGCTCACGCTAGCTGCTCAGTGCCGGCCTGCCCATGGGAAAAGTTTGAAGCGTTACGCGCCCCTCCGCAGCGCCTCTAGGAGTTCTACGAAAATGTCGCTTTCGGCTGGAAGCAGGCGAGCGTGCCGATCACCATGGAAGCTCCTCCCAAAGCGGAAATCCCGATGTCGAAAATGGAGCAACTTGCACAGAAGCTGCAGCAATCTGCACACGCGGAGCAGGCCAGGGCCGCCGCCGTCGAAAAGCAGTACCAGGACTGGATCCAATCGCTGCATGTGCTGTTCGACACCATCGAACTGTGGCTGCAACCGTTGGTGCAGGCGCAGGTGGCCACGCTGCGTCGGGACACGGTCACCATCACCGAGAATCCGTCATCCGGGGAACTGAAAACCTACGCGGCCCCCGCACTGACCCTGAACGTCAATGGCAAGGCCGCCGCGATCAAGCCTCTGGCCCGCTTCTGCCTCGGCTGCCAGGGCCGGGTGGATATTCTGGCCCGGGAAAATCAGTGGCACCTGACACGGCAATTGGAACCGGGCGAGGTCTGGTACCTGCACACGCATAATCGCGATCAGGGGCGCGTGCTGGATGCCGACGTGTTGGCCAGCGTGTTCGCGGCGTACTGAGGCGGTCTGGAGGGACCTGCGCGGCGGAAAGCGGCGCGGTCTTGAAGGATGGAGCGGGCGATGGGAATCGAACCCAAATCCGCTTAACCGACTGTTCCATAAGAAAAATGTCCGGAACATTCGACTGAAAAACGATACCTCAAACGATACCTAGAAGCCTAACAGGCTTGCAGAAGGGCCAGCAACCAGCAGGGCAATGCGTCCACTTGCTCCCACTGGTGGGGATGGCTCGAGTGCGCATTGCCCCGTCGGTAACCCAAGCTCCAGCAAAAGACAAGGCCGCCAAACGGCGGCCTTGTTGATCAACCCTTAGGAGGATTTGGGTCGTTCCCGTAACTGTCCTTGTCCCGGATAAGGCCCTGACGGTCGTGGATCACCACTTCGCTGCGCTGGTTGATGGCGATCTCACGCGCATGCTGCCTTGCCTCTTCCTGGGTCCGGTGGTGAGAGGTATCGCGCGAGTTGCCTTCGCCACGCACCGCCCAGCCATCCGGCCGCTTCACCACGTGCTGATTCTTGCCCATTTCGACCTCGACAATGGTTTTGGGCGACGACCGCCCAAACCCATGATCTTGTGTAAAAATTACAAAATCAACACCAGATATAGTTAATTCACAAAAAAACACGCCAATTCACTCCGCAGCTGCGGATGTTGCAAACGCGTCTCAGTTCACGCCGAGAGGAAGGCCTTCAAAGCTCGCGGGTAAGCCAGACCGAACGGCGTCTCGTGTCGGCAATTCGGGGCGTTTGGCTCAGCGCCTGCGGCAAGGGGCGTCGCACACGTGGCGGCAGGGTCACGCCGTTCCCACGCCTCCAGGAACCTAGTGGCGTGAGCGCGGCAACATCGCCCATGACCACGGCCTCGTGTAATGGCGTCCAAGTCATGATTGTCCTGCCCTTCGAGTGGCAGGCCGAAGTGCTGGGCGTGCTGACCAGCGCTGCTGGCACCGCGGTTGTCGTCTATCCGCTGCTCTTCCGGTAAACAAACGATTTTGACTTCCGGGACAGCATCGCTAGCACCCGCTACTAGCCTCCCAGTTTTCCAGTCACGGAGTAGAGAGGCTCCAGCAGCCATTCGTAGAGCTTGCGGCGCTCGCCCATGATATCGGCTTCAAGCTGCATGCCTGGGCGGAGCGTCTCCATCTTCCCGTATGCCAGCACTCCTTGTTGGTCCAACGAGACCAGGACCCGATACAAGGACTGCCTTGCATCGCCGTCCTTCTGGGATCCTGTCAACGCGCTGCGAGAGATGCGGATGACCGTTCCTTCGTGGGCACCGAACTTCTGGTAAGGATAGGCTTGATAGCGCAGGAGAACCCGGTCGCCTGATTTGACGAACCCAATGGCCGAGCTGGGCACCAGCAGTTGTGCTCGAAGCTCGGATCCCTTGGGAAGTAGACTGAGAATGGGTTGGCCCGGCTGCACCGCCTGGCCGGCCTCGACGAGTCGATTTGCTACCAGTCCAGTTACTGGTGCGCGAAGCAGCAGCTCCCCGTCGGCCTCCATCCGGACGGTCTCCTGGCTCAATGCAGCCAGATCACGTTCCGAGGCCGCCTTGGCGGAGAGCCTCTGATGGGGAATTTCTGCGAGCCGCTGCTCCAGTTCAGCCAGGTTCCGCCGAATCGAGGTCGCTTGGCGTTGAAGGGCTTGTTGCGCGTTGACCGCCTCGAGTATCGATTGCTCTTGTTGGTTGATCTGAACCAGGCTTACGTAGCGCTCATCCTCGACGCTCCGAAATCGGGCGAGGGTCTCGCGACCAATTCGCACCTGCTCGCCGCGGGTGTGGATCTCTGCCTCAATCTGCGAAAGCTCGCGCAGCATCGCCGAGCGTTGGGCCTTGGCTCCCTCCTGCTGTGCCGCGAGCTGCCTGTCCTGGAACTCGCTCATCGCCTCCACACTGGCCATACGGGAGCGCTGTGCGTCAAGCAACGTGGACACGGCATCCTGCCCTGAGGAGGTGACCCGCGGCACATTGATCGTCAGCAGCCCGTCCTGGCGCCGGACGTGGTCGCCTTCTTCGACATCCAGTCTCGCAACCACGCCAGCCGACGGAGCGACCACGGTGGAAAGCCCGAGATCAGGCACAAGCTCGCCCATAACCCTGGATCTGCGTGAATACTCGCCCAGGTAGAGGAAGCCGACGATGGCCGAGGCAGCCATCGCTGCGAACACCGCAAGAATCCAGAAACGGAGCGGTTGCGCCAGGGACACTCCACCGAGCCAGCTTCGTCGCTGGGCATCGATGGCTTCCTTGCGGAAGAGGCCGCTCATGCGAGGCCCCCCTCAAGGCCGTCCCGTGCGGCTTTCGCGGAGCTTGATGCGTTCTGCACCAACTCGCGCGCTACCGCGCCCGCGTGCATGATCAGCACCCGGTCTGCACTGGCGATGGTCTCTGGCCGATGGGCGATGATCACCCGGGTCAGCTCAAGTTGTCGGACGGCTTCATTCACCAGCCTTTCCCGCTCAACATCCAGATGGCTGGTTGCCTCGTCCAAGAAGAGCAACTGGGGCTTGCGATACAGGGCGCGTGCAAGGATCACCCGCTGCTTCTGACCACCAGAGAGGGTCCCCCCCATGTCGCCGATCAGGCTGTTGTAGCCCATGGGCATCGCTGCGATGTCGTCATGCACAGCGGCCAACTCTGCGGCTTCACGCACCCTGGATTCATCATGGTGATCGTCTTCGAAGGCGATGTTCTCGCTGACACTTCCCGCGAAGAGCTGGTCATCTTGCATCACCGCGCCGATCATGCTGCGATACTCGCTTACGCTGACCTTTGACAAGGGCACGCCTCCGATGCGGATCTCACCTTCCGTCGGCTGGAGAAGGCCGAGGAGAATCTTGATCAGCGTGGTCTTTCCGCAGCCAGATGGGCCGATGATGGCGACTGACTCACCAGGATCCACTACAAAACTACAGTTCCTCAGCACCCAGGGCTCTCCGGGGGCGTAGCGGAATCCAAGCCCTTCAACCTCAATTCGGATGCCGTCCGGCGACAGAGCGCTGGTGCTGGAAGCGAGGTTCTCTGGTTCGGTAAGAACAATGTCGGAGAGCCGTTCGCCGTGAAGACGGAGCATGCGGAACTCCACCCACTTGTCGATCAAGGCTCCCACTCGTTGTGAAAACTGGTCCTTGTAGGCGAGGTAGGCAATCAGCATGCCGACGGAGAAGACGTTTTCCATTGCCAGTAGTGCACCCAGCCAAACCACCGCAATGCGCTCCAAGCCGAACAATAATTGATTGGCTCCGCCGAAGCTCAACCCAAACTTTGCGAGCCAAACGTCATGGTTGACCGTTTCGTTCATGAGATTGAAGTAGCCGGCCTGGCGAATGGACTCTCGGCCAGCAACTTTCAACGATTGAACCCCCCGGATGGACTCGAGCAGGTGGCTCTCCTGCCGTGCCCCGGCGATCAACTGCCTCTCTGTGCCTCGCCTGAGCGGGGCGAAGGCACAAGCACGCGCGATTGCATACAGAGCAACTGCAATCAACGTAACCAGCGCAAGCTTCCAGTTGTAGAGCAGCATCATTCCCAGCGTCACCACCGCCATGAGGCCATCAACGAACGCTTCAACGAAACTGGTTGTTAGCGTTCGCTGTATGGCTTGGACGCTCCCCATCCGTGAGGTGACATCACCCAGATGACGCTTCTCAAAGAAGTCCAGAGGCAAACGCAACAGGTGCCGGAAGACATTGCCGGTCCATTGCAGGTTGAGCCGGTTTGATAGGTAGATGACCGCTCGGCCTCGGATCTGCCCGATGCAGACCTGCAGCAGGAGCGCGAGGGCAAACCCAGTGCCCAGCACAGTCAGCAAGTCCCTGTCATGAGCAATGAGGGCCTGATCCACGGTCCATTGCATGAAGAATGGTGCTATCAGAACAAACACCTGAAGAGCAATGGACAGAAGCAGCAGCAAGCTTAGAGCACGCCAGAATCCCTCGATCTTCCCCGTCAGCTGAGCGAGCGAGACGGCCGGCGGGCGCGGGACTGCACGGAACTCGGCAGTTGGGTGCAACTCCAGCGCAATTCCGGTGAAGTGGCGCGAGACCTCATCCAGAGAAAGCTTGCGTTTGCCAAAGGCGGGATCCAGAACGGTCACGCCATTTCGACGGACCTTGCTGATTACAACGAAGTGGTCGAGGTCCCAGTGCGCAATGCAGGGTAGTTGAAGTTGACTCAGGTGCTCCAAGTCCAGGCGTAGTGGGCGGCAACGAAAGCCGAGCGCGCCTCCAATTTCAATGACTTGAGCAAGCGTCGAGCCCTTAAGTGAGAGGGCATGGCGGCGGCGGAGTTCCCGCAGTCCAATGTTGTTGCCATGATGCGACGCGACCATGGCTAAGCATGCAAGACCGCATTCCGCTGCCTCGGATTGAATCACGGCGTCAATAAGATAGCATCTCTCTATCGCTAGAAATGGCGAATTGAACAGGGTAGTTGTTGGAGGTTCTGCAGAACTGCGCGTGATGCGAGAAGGGACGGGGTAGAACTCCCCACCCCTTTAATCGTGAATTCAAACTACTGAGACTGTTCCGATCGCTTATCAGAATCTTCTTGCTTTGCGAGGTATTTCCCGCCGTGGTAGCCAGCTACAAAAAAAGCAAAGGCTGCTACAAGAGCGAAAGCAAGGATGCTGGCGTCACTGTGCTTGGTCATTTGAATCAAAGGCTCCTCCGCGTTGACATTCGTGCTTGCCTGCGCGAGTCGCTGGCTTGAACGCACGGCGCTGCATGGGAAGGTCCGCTGGTGCTCACGACTGAATTCCGTAGTCCCTGAGCGTCGGGTAGAATATGACCCACTGCGTTATTGTGAGATTTATTGTGCCGTGGACTGTAGCCAGCTGGGTTATGCTCAGGTTGAATGGATAGGCCAAAATGCATAGCAGTATCGAAAATAGGAATGACGAGATAACGGCGTCGACGTGAACCGCAGCAAATGCCGCGCTAACCATGATGGTTCCCAATACGCGCCCGAAGTAGTGAGATACGCCATCAAAGAGCAGGTGTCTCACTACCTTCTCCTCGAAAAGAGGTCCGATAATGCAGGTCGAAATCAAGCCAAGAACATAGAAATTGATTGGAATTTCGCTAAAGGGGATGAATTTTGTATGTGGTATTGCAGGGATTCCAACGACGTAAACCCAAATCGCGCCTCCAGCGATCCCAATGGCCACCAAGGCAGCGCCAAGCCGGAAAGTCCACTCTCTCCTCGGCTCATTGGGAAGTAGCCAGACACAAACCGCGAAGGCGAGAAGTTCGACGATCGCTCTTGATCCAAAAACGTCGAAGTATTTCAGAACTCCAAGTGCCGCACCGGCGCCCACAGTTGCAATTGCAGCTACGAATATCTTGTTCTCCGCTATGGGGCGAGGCCTCCAGTGCGCGATTCTCCTGAGCAAGAACTTTCTCCCGAGGGCCCAGGCCCGGAATTGGGCCTGGGCCTTAGCTAACGCGCCTACATCATTCTGAATTGTGCCTCAGAGGTTCGGCCTCGTATTCACGCTGGCGCCCGATCAGGCATTCTGGATCATTGAGCCATGAGGTGATGGTAGATTAGACCAGCAGCGCCGATTCCACTGAAGGGCGCAACCCTTCCATACATATACGCGGTCTCCATGAAGCTGTGGAGAGTTCCGCTGACGTGGCTTCCTTCGCTCGAACCAATCTGAATGTTGATGCCCTTCGTACCGCCTGACACTTCTGCAAGTTCCAATTGACTAAGATCACGCATATAGCCTCCATTGCGATGCTGTCGGAGTAATGAGAGTTGCGAATTCGCCTCGAGACCAAGCGTGGCGGCATCGAGTTAACCAATAATCTCGATGCGCCGGAGCTTCGTCAGCGACGCGCTGTGGCCTTCGTGGTTCACATTGGTGCACCCAGCAGGCGCTTTCATTCAAGACTGTGACGGCCCTTCCGCACAATCCAACTGAGGCCACTTGAAATGTTATGACATAACAATATATGTTCACGGGCTGTCCGCAGCCGAGGCTGCCTCGGGCCACTGTGTTGCTTGATGCACCTGTGACTTCGCAGCGGGCCGACCAATGCCTCGTCTGGCCAGCTCCGACGGAAGCCAAACTCTTGCCCTGCTCCTGCCGCCTCAGGCTGGAGCGTGCTCGGGCTTTGCTTTCGCGCGCTTTCGCGGAGCACCTTCGGACAGGAGTGCCTTGAGAACCGGTAGGTTCAAGTTGAAGTCCAGCACTGCCAGCCCAGGGGTGTTCACGCCCGGGCCATGCAGATCTTCTTGGACGGTGAATTTGCGGCTATACGTGGCTTGGTGCTCGTCGTCAGCTCGCTCAACCACCTGGACCCGCAACTCGGACGGTATGCCTGCGCGTCCGAGAGGCTGAACTTCTGCTTTCGAAGTGAGTGGAAACCGCGCCTCATCGGCTTCCACGTCTTGCCGGGCCAACGCCATCCCAGCCGCGGCAGTCATGCGGATGTTTTGTTTCTTTTTGCCTCTCGCGCAATTCGCTTGGCTTCCGTAGCGGCCCGTTGCAAGTTCTCCCCAAATTGACCCGGCACATGCGACGGCAGGGTCACCGGCGGATTGAACATCGCCAACGTCTCCACCCGCAGAGGCAAGGTCTCTGGCTGAACTGCCGCTGGCACGGCCAACCCGCTGTTGTCCACGTAGACTTTTCGCAAGATCGATTTGGGCGGTTTGCCATGTCCGGTGATGCGGCCAATGGCCACGTCCCTGGCACTGACCTCCATGCCGGTGGCCAGCAGCGCTCGATCCGTGTGGGTAATGAAGTAATGCCTAAAGGCATGAAATCCCATGCCCTCTTCGGTGACACCTTGCCGCTTGATGTAGGTCGGAAACTGACGTGACAGCTGACGCCCAAAGCCCAGTCCTGTGCTGTTGGGAAGGTCCGGGAAAAGGCGATCTACGCCGCACCCTCGCACCTCATCTACGAAATGGAGGAAACCTGCATCCAACACCGGTTTCGCCAATGGAACGAACCGCAGTGAGCTCGTGTTCTTGACCTTGTTTCCGTCTCCCCGAGTTGTGACCAGGAAACCGGCAACACCATCCACATGCATCACATCTGCTGCGCGTAGCTGCGCCACTTCGTTCACGCGCGCGCCACTGTACAAACCCAATATCGGCCCCCAGAAGCGGTGCGGATACTTCGAGGCCCAGCGCAAGAAACCTGCTCCGAACACCGCCTTCAGTTCGTCATGCGTGAACGGACGACCCGTTTCCGGCTCCTCCACTCCCCGACGGTCCGACGGTGAGGCGATGCCCTCCATCGGGTCAAGCTGTAGAAGCCGCTGTTTGCGCAGGTGCGAAATGAACACCCTCAATCTGTCCCAATGCTTGCTGAGCGTCGCACTGGCCGGTGCCTTTTCGCCGTTGCGTTTGGAGAGCGCGAGAACCTCCTGGACACTGAGGTCGCGATACAGCTTGTGCTTGGTTGCGTTTCTGGGCCAATGCTCCACTGCGTCCATGAAGGCCTGCACGTGGTCAGCGTCCAGTGTGGCGACAGGAATGTCTCCAACAAGGCCCAACAGAATTCGCAGGCTGTGCCGACTTTCGATGATGGTCTTCGGCGCCAGCTTTCCCAAGCTGGCCAGATGCTTGTCGATGCAGGCGGAGAGCAGTGGTCCTGACGGGGCCGCAGCCGACGTGGGCACCTGAGGAGGGTAGCCGGCCACCGCAGCAGCCAGCGGATCCTTCTCCGCCACTTGGCCCATCAGCCGCTCCAGCATCTCCACGTCCTGGAGTGTTTCCAGCTGAGCCTCAGCAACATGTGTTCCGTTGCGCAGGGTCATGCCTTTGATGATCAGGTCCCTGCGCCCAGCAGCACGCGCCGCTTCCAGTGCTTTCTTCAGATCCACCGCGTCCCCCTGGCGTATCGCTTCGAATGCCTGAGAGAGTGCCACGCCCATGCAGGCGGCCACCAGCCGTGCCCTATCGCCGGCAGGCTCATGGAGAGGACGAACGAGGAAACGCGAACCGACGGCGCCACGCAGATCGATGGGCACAAGAAAGCGGGCGTATAGCCCACTGGGACGAGCAAGAAGCAGCGGCTTGGGCAAAAACGATACCTCGAACGATACCTAAACAGGTCGTTTGAGCATTCGTTCTTCTGCCAGTTCACACGTGCGCTATCAACAACTTAAGCGCAGATCACGTGACAAATGGAGCGGGCGATGGGAATCGAACCCACGTCAGTAGCTTGGGAAGCTACAGCTCTACCATTGAGCTACGCCCGCAGTGCGCGGTGAAAGTCTATGCGGTTGGCCCGGTGTTGCGCAATGGCGGCCACCGCATCCGCGAGGGGTCAGAGCCCTTTCCTCGCGGAAAGGGATCCGACCCCGGCGGTTGCTGCTTAGAACGTGCCGCTGAAGTTGGCGAACAGGGTGGCGTCCTGCGCGCGCTTCTGGCCGGTCGACGCGCTCAGGCCGAAGTTGCTCTGCAGGCCGAACAGTTCGGTGCGGGCACCCAGCACGACGGTGGCGTAGTTCTTGTCGAACTTCAGGCCCGGCACGCGGTAGCTGCCCAGTTCCGGCAGGGTCTGCAGCCAGGCGCTGGCCTGCTTGGTGTCCTCGAACTCGTGGTCGTAGGTCACCTGCGCGTACGGCTTGAGGGTGCCGCCATCGAAGCGGGCCTGCCAGCCGATGCGGCCGACGGTCGAATCGACATTCTGGCGGTCGTAGCCCAGCGCGGTTGCCAGCGTGCCGGCCGCGGCGCTTTCGGTGTAACCGTCGATCTTCACCTTCTGCCAGATCACCGAAGCGATCGGGCCGTGACGGAAGCCGCCTTCGGTGCCGAACTCGTAACCGGCGTTCAGGGCGGCGGTCAGGTTGCTGCCGTCCGGCGAACCACCATGCTCACGAGTGGCCGGGCCCAGCTGGACCTTGCGGTTCACGTCATAGGACAGCCAGGTGTAGCTGACCTGACCGTTCACCCAGATGCGGTCGCCGTACCAGCCAGCGAACAGACCGGCCGAGGTGTCCTTCTGGGTGAAGTCGCCACGGTTGTTGCCGAAGTCGGCGTTGAGGCGACCGAAACCGGCGAAGCCGCCGAACACCATGCCGTCGCGTGCCCAGTCGATACCGAACAGGCCGGCCGGGGCCAGCCCGTCGTACAGGTCGGCGTGGTCGTAGCGCTGCAGGTCACCGCGCACGCCCCCCCACCAGGACAGGCCGTCAGCCGGACGGCCGCCCAGGTGCATGCTGACCTGGTCGGCGCGCGAGCGGCCGATGGTCTGCGCCGAGTGGCTCAGCACCTGCTGCAGGCGCGGCGCTTCCAGCACCGAGACTGCGTACTGGCCCAGCAGCTGATGGCCGGCGGTGGTCGGGTGCACGCCATCGGCGAACAGGTAGGTGTTGGCCGCATCCGGGCTGACGTAGCTGGTCGGGTTGCAGGTCAGGATGCTCTGCGTCGAGTTGGCCGGATCGATCTTGCAGGCGGTGCTGGTGACGTTGGTGAAGCCGTACATGCCCGGGTTGGCGGTCACTTCACGCAGGATGCTGAAGGTATCGAGCGGAATGAACTCGATGCCCGCCTGCTTCAGGCCACCGTACAGGGCCTTGTTGTAGCCGGCCGACAGTGCGGTGGCGGCGGCGGCATTGGGGCCGCGGAACTGTGGGGTGATGCCCACATCCGGCAGGTTCGGTACCAGCACGTACTGGGCGCCGGCCTGCTTCAGCGCACCCACCAGCGCGATCTGGTCGGTGACCGCTGCGCCGATGATGCCCTGCACCTGGGCCTGCGACGCGCCACCTGCCGCCGCACGGGTGGCCGCGAACAGATCATTGGCCCCTCCCCATACGGTGTACAGGGCGTTGCCGTCAGCCTTGCCACCGTTCGCGGCAAGGTAGCGGGTTGCTTGCGACTTCAGCGACGGAATCACGCCCAGGCCACCGGCCTCGTCCACCGACACGCGGGCACCGCCGACTGCATAGTTGTCACCGCTCTGGCCGTTGCCGTTGGCGGCGCCATTGAGGCCATAGTAGTTGGCGACCTGCTGCGACCACACCCAACCCGGGTTGGTGGTGAACTGGCCGGTGACCGGACGCACATCGGCCGGCAGCAGCGGGCGGAAATAGCCGGCATCGGTCAGGCTGTCGCCGAAGAACACGGCCTTGGAATACGGGGATTCGCCTGCCATGGCCGGAACCGCGGCCAGCGCGATCGCGGCCGCCATCAGGGAGCGGATCGGGCGTTTGCTGAGCAGCATGTAAGAAACTCCTGTGGGGATATCGTTGAGGACCCGGCGGACGTACGCCGGCGCACGGTGAATGGTTTCACTGCGCCGCGTTTTGCTCACGCTGCGCCGCCGCATGGATTGTCGCCCGGCAGCGTCGGACAACGCTGTGCCGGGGCTGGCGGCCGAGGCAATTTGCAAGGGTTCCGATCCGCGCAGGCCGTAGGCGACAATGCGGCGATGAACATCCAGCTCAACGGCGAACCCCGTACCCTGCCCGCCTCGGCGACCCTCCACGATCTGCTGCAGGCCGAGCAGTTGCTGCAACGCCGGGTCGCGGTCGAGGTCAACGGCGAGATCGTCAGCCGCAGCCGCCATGGCGAGCACGTCCTGGCCGAGGGCGACGTGGTGGAGATCGTGCACGCGCTGGGTGGGGGCTGAGGCTGCGCGGGTGTTCAGGGGTCAGATCCCTTTGCCGGTGGCAAAGGGATCTGACCCCACGCTCGACCCCGCCCTCTACGTGACCCCATCTTCAGGCGGATAAGCGATAATTGCGCCATGAACGTTCATGTCTCCCCCGATTCGCTGGTAATCGCCGGCAAGACCTATGGCTCGCGGCTGCTGACCGGCACCGGCAAGTTCAAGGACCTGGAAGAAACCCGCCTGGCGACCGAGGCCGCTGGTGCCCAGATCGTCACCGTGGCCATCCGCCGCACCAACATCGGGCAGAACCCGGGCGAGCCGAACCTGCTGGACGTGCTGCCGCCGGAGCGCTTCACCATCCTGCCCAACACCGCCGGCTGCTACACCGCCGAGGACGCGGTGCGTACGTGCCGCCTGGCCCGTGAGCTGCTGGACGGCCACAACCTGACCAAGCTGGAAGTGCTGGGTGACCAGAAGACCCTCTACCCGGACGTGATGCAGACCCTGAAGGCCGCCGAGCAGCTGGTCAAGGACGGTTTCGAGGTGATGGTCTATACCTCCGACGACCCGATCCTGGCCAAGCGCCTGGAAGAGATCGGCTGCGCTGCGGTGATGCCGCTGGCCGCGCCGATCGGTTCGGGCCTGGGCATCCAGAACAAGTACAACCTGCTGCAGATCATCGAAGACGCCAAGGTGCCGATCATCGTTGATGCCGGCGTGGGTACCGCGTCGGACGCGGCGATCGCGATGGAGCTGGGCTGCGACGGCGTGCTGATGAACACCGCCATTGCCGGTGCGCGCAGCCCGGTGCTGATGGCCAGCGCGATGCGCAAGGCGGTCGAGGCCGGCCGCGAGGCCTTCCTGGCCGGGCGCATCCCGCGCAAGCGCTACGCCAGCGCCTCCTCGCCGGTGGACGGGCTGATCGGCTGATGACCAATCCTTTTGACAGCGCCGGTTCCAAGGCCCCGCCCAAGCCCTTCACCGTGAGCGAGGGCCGCCGCGAGGTGCGCAGCTTCGTATTGCGCCAGGGTCGCTTCACCCCCGCCCAGCAGCGCGCGTTCGACGAACGCTGGCCGCGCTTCGGCATCGATTACAACGGCCAGCCGCGCGACCTGGACGCCACCTTCGGCCGCCCGGCACACAAGGTGCTGGAGATCGGCTTCGGCAACGGTGCCGCGCTGCGCTTCGCGGCCCAGCACGACCCATCGCGCGACTACATCGGCATCGAGGTGCACGCCCCGGGCGTGGGCCGGCTGCTGAACGCGCTGGCCGAGGACGATGCCGACCACGTGCGCCTGTACCACCACGACGCGGTGGAAGTGCTGCAGAACGAGATCGCTGACGGCGCACTCGATGAAGTGCGCATCTACTTCCCGGACCCGTGGCACAAGAAGCGCCACAACAAGCGCCGCCTGCTGCAGCCGGCATTCGCCGAACTGCTGGTGCGCAAGCTGCGCCCGGGGGGCCGCCTGCACTGCGCGACCGACTGGGAAGACTACGCCGAGCAGATGTGGGACGTGCTCGACGCAACCGCCGGGCTGGTCAACCGCGCCGGCCCGCGGGGCAGCGTGCCGCGCCCGGACTGGCGCCCGCAGACGCACTTCGAGACCCGCGGCCAGAAGCTGGGCCACGGCGTCTGGGACCTGCTGTACGACCGCACCTGACGATCGCCTGAGGACGCCGCGCCCCACATGGATACCGCGCTGACGCTGACCAACGACATGAAGCTCGTGCTCGGGCTGGTCGGCTTCACGATGGCGATGTTCCTGTTCGAGCGCATCCGCGCCGACGTGGTCGCGCTGGTGGTGCTGGTGGTGCTTGGTGTCACCGGGCTGATCGCGCCGGAGGAGATCTTCGGCGGTTTCTCCGGTAACGCGGTGATGAGCATCATCGCCACCACCATCCTCGGTGCGGGCCTGGACCGCACCGGGGCGCTGAACCGGCTGGCGGCCTGGCTGCTGCGGCGCGGCCACGGTGTCGAGCAACGGCTGCTGATGATGACCACCGCCATCGCCGGCCTGAACTCCTCCTTCATGCAGAACCCGTCGGTGATGGCGTTGTATCTGCCGGTTGCCTCACGACTGGCAGCGCGCACCGGGCTGACGATGCAGCGCCTGCTGCTGCCGATCTCGGCGGCGATCGTGATGGGCGGTGCACTGACCATGGTCGGCAATTCGCCGCTGATCCTGCTGAACGATCTGCTGGCCTCGGCCAACAACAACCTTCCCTCCGGCCTGGCCACCATCGAGCCGCTGCGCATGTTCGCGCCGCTGCCGATCGGTGTGGCGTTGCTGATCGCTTCGTTGCTGTACTTCCGCTACTACGGCGACCGCAAGCTGATCGAAGAGGAAAGCCTGGTCAATGACGGGGTCACCCCGGCGCGCACCGAGAGCTACTTCGCCAAGACCTATGGCATCGAAGGCGATGTGTTCGAGCTGGTGGTGACCGCCGAGAGCCCGCTGGTGGGCATGACCCTGGGCGAGGCCGAGACCCTGCACGATGCGCCACTGCTGCTGGCCCTGAAGACCGGCAACGACACCCGCCTGGCACCGCCGGCGGAGATGCGCATCTGGGTCGGCAGCGTGCTCGGTGCGATGGGACCGCGCCAGCAGATCAGCGACTTCGCGCAGAACCAGTTCCTGCGCATGTCCTCGCGCCTGAAGCACCTGGGTGACCTGTTCAACCCCAGCCGCGCCGGCATTTCCGAGGCAGTGGTGCCACCGACCTCGAACGTGATCGGCAAGAGTGCGGCCGATCTGCGCCTGCGCAAGGAGCGCGGCATCAGCCTGCTGGCGATCAACCGCGACAAGCAGGTGATCCGCGAGGACGTGCGCGACGTGCAGCTGCGCGCCGGCGACATGCTGGTGTTCCACAGCATCTGGACCGACCTGGCGCAGGCCGCGCGCAGCCGCGACTTCGTGGTGGTGACCGACTATCCGACCGGCGAGCAGCGCCCGCACAAGTTCAAGATTGCGATGGCGATCTTCGCGCTGACCATCCTGATCGCGCTGACCAGCAAGCTGCCGGTGGCGCTGACGCTGATGACCGGCGTGGCCGGCATGCTGCTGACCGGCGTGCTGCGTATGGACGAGGCGTATGCCTCGATCAACTGGAAGACGGTGTTCATGATGGCCGGGCTGATTCCGCTCGGCTGGGCGATGGACTCCAGCGGTGCGGCCGCGTGGGTGGCCGGCCATACCATCGACAAGCTGCCGACCGGCATTCCGGTGTGGGTGCTGGAGGTGGCGCTGGCGCTGCTGACCACGGCGTTCTCGCTGGTGATCAGCCATGTGGGTGCGACCATCGTGATGGTGCCGATCGCGGTGAACCTGGCACTGGCAGCGGGGGGCAACCCGACCGCGTTCGCGCTGATCGTGGCGCTGTCGGCGTCCAACAACCTGATGACGGCCTCCAACCCGGTGATCTCGATGATCACTGGCCCGGCCAACTACACCCCGCGCGAGATGTGGCGGGTCGGCGGCCCGCTGTCGCTGATCTATACCTGCGTGGTGGTGCTGATGATCAACCTGATGTTCTGAGGGTTGGGTTTGTTGACAGGGCTGCACCCGCCGAAGCCGAAGCAACAGCAACAGCGTGCATTCCGTGGGATGGCGGGGTGGGTCCGGTTGCGGGGGACGCTGCAAGTACGTCCCTGTAAGCTCGGTCGCCGCATCCATGCGGCTCACGCCCCCGCAACCGGACCCACCCCGCCTTCGACAGTTTCACGCGGCTGGTGGTGGGTGCCGACCGTTGGTCGGCACGGATCTCGCTCTGTTAGCTGTCGACCTTGGTCGACACGGCTTTTATAGAGTCGAGCCGTGCTCGACTGCTTCTGGCCTCAAGCCAGATAGACCTGCCCATCGCGTACGTCCACCGGCACCGTACGCAGGCGGTCACCCTTGCACGGGCCGGCGATGCAGTCGCCGCTGTCCAGCGTGAACGAGGCGCCATGCGCGGCGCATACCAGGTGGCCCTCACGGCTCTTCAGGAACTGGCCTGGGGCCCAGTCCAGGCGGCGGCCAGCGTGCGGGCAGATGTTCAGGAACGCGCGCACCTGCGCGCCGTCGCGGTACAGCACCAGCGATTCGGCATCGCCATCGACCACCGCTTCGACCTCGGCAAACGCGCCATCGGCAATGGCATCAAGGGCGATCAGGGCAGCAGCGATAGTCATGGCGAAGGCTCGGACGGTAAACCGGAATTGTCGCATGCCTGCTCAGGTGACTGGCTGCGACATGAACACAAGTCATTGATCCGTAATAAGCACAGGCTATATTTAACGAGTTTTTCACTCAATGACAGTGGCGCGTCCCGATACTCTGTTTTCGCTGATCCCAGCCTATCGAGCCGCCATGTTCAATCGCGCATCCGCCTTCAACCAGTTCCGCACCCTGTTCGCGCCGCGTAAGCCGCGTCATCCGCTGGTGCGCGTTGCCGTTGGCCTGCTCGGCCTGGCGATCCTGGCGGCGATGGTGTTCATCGGTGTGTTCGTTGGCGCGGCGATGATCCTGGTCGGCCTGGCGTGGAAGCTGCTGGCCTCGCGCAAGCCGGGCGTTGCGCGTCCGGTTGACCCGACCGTGGTTGAAGGCGAGTACCGCGTGGTGCGCAAGCCGGTGTTGCCGGCCTCGCGCTGATCCAGGCCTTCCGCGCCCGCTGACGGCGGGCGCCATGCGTTCTAGACTGCGGGCACGCCCTTCCTGGATGCCCGCATGTCCGATGTCTCCGATGTGATCCCTGCCGTAGCCCTGCCGCGTGTACCGGTAGCCGGTGGCGGCAGCTTCCCCGTGCACCGCATCTACTGCGTCGGCCGCAATTTCGCCGACCACGCCCGCGAAATGGGCGCGGCGGTGCCGGCGGCCGATGACCGCGGCCGCCCGATGTTCTTCAGCAAGCCGGCCGACGCCATCGTGGTCGGCCACGACGATGCCATCCCCTATCCGCCAGCAACCGCCAACCTGCACCACGAAGTGGAACTGGTGGTGGCGATCGGCCGCGATGCGCCCGCAGGCGAGCTGGCCGTGGCCGACGCCGATGCGCTGGTCTATGGCTACGCCGTCGGCCTGGACCTGACCCGCCGCGACCTGCAGGCCGCGGCCAAGGACAAGGGCCACCCGTGGGACGCGGCCAAGGGCTTCGACGCCTCCGCGCCGATCAGCGAAATCGTCCACGCCGAGGAAGTCGGCGACCTCGCCGCGCTGAACCTGTCGCTGGAGGTCAACGGCGAAGTGCGCCAGCAGGCACTGCTCGACCAGATGATCTGGAACGTACCGGAGATCCTGCATGAGCTGTCCAAGCTGTGGCAGCTGCGTGCCGGCGACCTGGTGTTCATGGGCACCCCGTCCGGGGTGGCTGCGTTGAAGCCCGGCGACCGCTTCAGTGCCCGCCTTGAAAACGTGGCCGAGCGCCACGGCGTGATCGCCGGCTGACATCACCTGCGCTACCCTGCGCGCTGTCCACTTCCCCACCGGAGAAAAACAACAATGGGAATGCTCACCGAGTTCAAGGAATTCGCCATGCGCGGCAACGTCATCGACCTCGCCGTCGGCGTGGTGATCGGCGCGGCCTTCGGCAAGATCGTGACGGCGCTGGTCGAGAAGATCATCATGCCGCCGCTGGGCTACCTGATCGGGCGCGTGGATTTCTCCAGCCTGGCCTGGACGTTGTCGCCAGCCCGGCTCGGACCGGATGGCAAGGAGATCCCGGCGGTGGTGGTTGGCTACGGCGACTTCATCAACACCGTCATCCAGTTCGTGATCGTGGCTTTCGCGATCTTCATCGTGGTCAAGGCGATCAACCGGCTGTCGCGGAAGAAGGAAGCTGCCCCGGCGGCGCCGGCCGAGGAAGTGGTGCTGCTGCGCGAGATCCGCGACAGCCTGAAGAAATGAGGTATCGGGCGCCTATGGGCGCCCCTCCCACCTGTAGAGCCGAGCCCACGCTCGGCTGATCTGCAAAAGGCAGCCGAGCATTGGCTCGGCTCTACAGAAGCAGGCGAAAGCCCCGTCCTGGCGGGGCTTTCGCTTTGCCGGTCATGGCGGAAAACAGCGTTCGCGCCAGCCATGACCTCCCGCCCATGCGCCGGGCTGAACGACTGTTAAGCTCCAAGGCTTAGGTCCCTTCCCGGAGTTGTCCATGCGTCGCCGCGTCCTTGCCATCGCATCCTCCCTCGCCCTGCTGGCCGCCCCGGCCTTCGCGGCGCCGCACACCACTACCCTGCCCCCGGCGTCGCTGGCCACCGCCGCACAGCTGCGCGACCAGGCGCTGGCCGATGACACCGGCTGGAAGGTGGTCGAGTCGCTCACCACCGAGATCGGTCCGCGCATCGCCGGCAGCGAAGCCGACGCCCGCGCCGTGGCCTGGGCCGAAGCCAAGTTCAAGGCCCTCGGTTTCGACAAGGTGTGGAAGGAGCCGGTGACATTCCCGAAGTGGGAGCGGCGCAGTGAACACGCCGCCGTGACCGGCAGGAACCCGCAGCCGCTGCAGATCACTGCGCTGGGCGGCAGCCCAGGCGGCACCGTGGAAGCCGAGGTGGTGCGCTTCGCCGACCTGGCCGCGCTGCAGGCCGCACCGGCGGGTTCGCTGAAGGGCAAGATCGCCTTCGTCGATTACCAGATGCTGCCGTTCCGCGATGGCCGCGATTACGGCCGCGGCGGTGCGATCCGCAGCAAGGGGCCGTCCGAAGCGATCCGCAAGGGCGCGGTCGGTTTCCTCATGCGCTCGGCCGGTACCGACTCGCACCGCGTGCCGCACACCGGCATCACCCGTTTCGATGAGGGCCTGACCCCAGTGCCGTCGGCCGCGCTGTCGGTGCCCGATGCCGACCAGCTGGCCCGCCTGCTGGCGCGTGGCAGCACCACGGTGAAGATGGCATTGGATTGCGGTTGGGATGGCACCGCCACCTCCTACAACGTGATCGGCGAGATCACCGGCCGCAGCCTGCCGAAGGAAGTGGTGGTGATCGGCGGTCACCTGGATTCGTGGGACCTGGGCACTGGCGCGGTGGATGACGGCGCGGGCGTGGGCATCACCATGGCCGCCGGCCACCTGATCGGCCAGCTCAAGCAGGCACCGAAGCGCACCATCCGCGTGATCGCCTTCGCCAATGAGGAACAGGGGCTGTATGGCGGCAAGGCCTATGCCGAAGCGCACGCGAAGGACGTGGCCCTGCACCAGCTGGCCGCCGAGAGCGATTTCGGCGCAGGCCGCATCTACGCCTTCAATACCGGTTCGCCGAATCCGGACGGCTCGCGTGAAGCGACGAAGCAGATTGCCGAAGTGATGAAGCCGCTGGGCATCGAGTACCAGGCCGACAAGGGTGGCCCGGGCCCGGACGTCGGCCCACTGGCCGCCAAGGGCGGTGCGTGGGCGTGGCTGGCGCAGGATGGCTCGGACTACTTCCACCTGCACCACACCGCCGACGACACGCTGGACAAGATCGACCCGAAGGCACTGGCGCAGAACGTAGCCGCGTACACCGTGTTCGCCTACCTGGCGGCGGAAGCGGATGGCAGCTTCGGCAGCGAGGCCAAGGCGACCACGCCGCCGAACGAATGATGCTGTAGCGTCGGGCCATGCCCGGCGAGCGCAGCGGGAAAAGTGGTGCGAACCGCGGTTCGCACCCACCGGGCAATGGCGTGGATCAGAGCCCTCGCCCTTGGCGAGGGCTCTGACCCCGATCCTGTCAGCCTTCCCACACGCTGGTGTTGCGCACGCCCAGCAGTTTCGGGTTGAACAGCGGATCCTTGCCGGCCTGGCGATGCTGCTCGTAGTCACGCAGCGCCGCCAAGGCCGGTTTCTGCAGCAGCAGGATGGCGATGATGTTCAACCAGCTCATCAGGCCGACGCCGATGTCACCCAGCGACCAGGCCACCGTTGCACTGTTCACCGCCGAGTACCCGGTCGCTGCCAGGAACAGCAGCTGGAAGCTGCCCATCACCCACGGCGTCGGCCGATCGCGGCACAGATAACTGACGTTGGTCTCGGCCATGTAGTACAGCGCGAGGATGGTGGTGAACGCGAACGGCAGGATCGCCAGCGCTACGAACGAACGGCCGAAGCCCGGGAGCGCGGATTCCACCGCATGCTGCACGAAGCGTGGCCCGGCCTCGACACCCGGCAGATTGCCCAGTAACAGGCGCGCCTCATCCGGAATGCCGTTCACCGCGGGGTCGTAGACGTTGTACAGGCCGGTGGACAGGATCAGGAAGGCGGTCGCACTGCACACCACCATCGTGTCGATGTAGACCGAGAACGACTGCACCAGGCCCTGCTTGACCGGATGCGAGACTTCCGCGGCGGCGGCCGGATGCGCACCACTGCCCATGCCGGCCTCGTTGGACAGCACGCCGCGACGCACGCCCCACTGGATAGCGGTACCGATCATCGCGCCGAACGCTGCGTCCACGCCGAATGCACTGCGCAGCACCAGCATGATCACCTCCGGCACCTTTTCCGCGTTGAGCACCATCACCAGCGCCGCAACCAGCAGGTAGGCCACGGCCATCAGCGGCACCACCCATTCGGCCACGCGCGCAATGCGCCGCACACCGCCGATGAGGATGGCACCCAGCACCACCAGCAGAACCGCGGTGGTGGTCATCACCGGGACGTCCCAGGCTTCGTTCACCGCGCTGGTGATCGCATTGGACTGGGTGCCAGCCAGCATCGCGCCCGCCAGCACCGTCACCAGTGCGAACAGCACTGCATACCAGCGTTGGCCGAGGCCTTTTTCGATGTAATACGCCGGGCCGCCCCGGTACTGCCCCTTGCCGTCGCGATCCTTGTAGATCTGCGCGAGCGTGGATTCGATGAAGGCACTGGATGCGCCAAGGAAGGCGACGATCCACATCCAGAAGATCGCGCCGGGGCCGCCGAAGGCGATGGCCATGGCGACGCCGGCGATGTTGCCGACGCCCACGCGGCTTGACAGCGAAATGGACAACGCCTGGAACGGCGACACGCCGGCATCGGAGCGCTCATGGCGGAACATCAGGCGCAGCATGTCCGGCAACGCACGCAACTGGATGAAGCGCGTGCGCACGCTGAAGTACAGGCCGGTGAGCAGGCACAGCACCACCAGGTAGGGACTCCAGACGACGCCAAGGATCGTGTTGACGATGGATTCGATGTTCATCGGCGGCCCCTCAGAAGAACATGCCCAAGGCAATCTGGGGGCTGACGATATGGCTGGTGTTGCGGCCCGCCACGCTGAACTCCACGCCGGCGATCAGGCCCAGCGTCGGGCTGAAGTGGTACTCCACGGCCGGCGCCAGGGTGACGCTGCGGCTGGCCGGGCGATGCTCTTCGATCCGTTCGATCGCACCGCTGCTGTTGCGTGCGAAGCCGCTGAGGCGCTGGCCTGTCTCGCGGCTGGCGGCCACCTCCATCACGCCCACCCAACGCGAATTGAAGCTGTACTCGGCGCCGACCGACAGGCCCAGCACCGACCCGCGGGAGATATGTCCCTGGAAGCTGTCATCGGTGCCGTAGACGCTGGTGCCGGATATGGCGGTGCGCGACGGTGCCGGCCCGGCACTGAGCTGGGCACGCCAGCGCACGGGGCGGTCATTGCCCAACCACACGACCTGCTGCACGCCCAGCGCTGCAGTGGTGCGCTGAACGCCGTCGCCCTGCGCATCGAGCGGATTGCCGGCGATGCGATCGTGGCTGCCGGTGCTGAAACGCTGCACCAGCGCGACCGAGATGGCCGGACGGGTGCCATCGGCATTCGGCGCCTGCAGCAGGTACTGCAGCCGCGCGGTGGTGTCACCGGCACGGAAGCCGCTGCTGCGCGCACCGCCGGACTCCGAGCGCGATGCACTGAGATTGACCTGGCCCATCACCCGGTCGCTGAAGCCATAGATGATCGGCACCACCGTGGCCCATGCACCGCTACGTTGCCCACTGCGGCGGCGATGGCCGCCATCGTCGTAATGATCGCGACTGTCGATCCGCACCAGATAGGGTTCGATGTACCAGTTGCCCTGCGGCAGGCCGGCCGGATTGGGGGTGATCAGCGGGCCGGTGAAGTTGACACCGTCAAGACTGCGTTCGTCAGCCGCTGCGTGGGCACTGGCAAGGACGTTGGCCAGCACCAGCAATGCGACGAGGGTACGGCGAGGATGATGCATGACAGCCACTCCTGGACAGCATGGGATGGAATTCCACCCTGCGTCGCCAGAAGCGGCTGACCAATAAGGAAACTTTCAAAACATCATGCGTGCTTGACGCAATTGCCGGCCCCGGAAGGGGTCAGAGCCCTCGCCTGCGGCAAGGGATCCGACCCCGAACATGGCGAGCCGCTGGGGTCGGATCAGCCGCGACGGCTGGCCCATTGCGCCAGCAGTACCGCCGTGGCCGAGGCTACGTTCAGGCTCTCCACCGCGCCGCTGCCGGGAATCGAGACCTGCAGGTCGCACGCCCCCGCCAGGCTGCGGTCCATGCCCTCGCCTTCGGCACCCATCACATACACCAGGCGGGCCGGCAGCGAGCTGCGGAACACGTCATCACCGCCCTCGACCAGGGTCGCGGCCAGGCCGAAACCGGCTGCGCGCAATTGCGCCATTGCCTGATCGGTCTCCGGCAGCTGCACCAGCGGCACCGCTTCGGCACCGCCTTCGGCAACGCGCGCGGCGGCGCCGGACAGGGCCAGCGTGCTGCCGGCCGGCAACAGCAGCGCCTTGGCACCGAAGTGCGCGGCCGAGCGCAGGATCGCGCCGAGGTTGTGCGGGTTGCCCACGCCATCGAGCCACAGTGCCAGCGCCGGGGCCTCGCCGACCTGCTCCAGCCACTGCGCCAGCGGCAGTGCAGGTGCACGCAGCACATCAGCCACCACCCCTTCGTGATGGGTGGTGCCGGCGAGCTTGTTCAGATCGCCATCCTCGACCACGCGGTAGCCCACGCGGTTGGCAACGCACCACTTCAACAGCGGCTGCAGGCGCGGGATGCGTGCTTCCAGCAGGTACAGCTTGCGCAGCGCCTGCGGCCGCGCTTCGAACGCAGCCAGCACGGCATTCAGGCCGTACAGACGCAGCTCATCGCTGCCACCGCGCCCACCACCGCCCGTGGCCGGCACCTCCGGGCGCGGCAACGGCGTTGCGCGCGGCGGACGGGCGGACGGGCGGCGGTTGTTCCAAGGGTTGTTCACTTACACACTCTCCTGCTTGCGCTGGCGCCAGAAATCGGCGTTCTTGATGCCCAGGGCATCAGGGTCGAACACCGGATCCAGGCCCAGCTTCTTCTGTCGTTCGTAGTCACGCAGGGCCAGCATCGCCGGCTTCTGGATGATGAGGATGGCGATGATGTTCAGCCAGGCCATCAGGCCGACGCCGATGTCGCCCAGCGCCCAGGCCAGGGTGGCATTGTGGAACGCGCCGAACACCACCATGCCGATGATGCCCAGGCGCAGCAGCAGCACGGTCAGCGGCCGCTTCCTGTTGTGGTTCACATAGCTGAGGTTGGTCTCGGCCATGTAGTAGTACGCCATGATGGTGGTGAAGGCGAAGAAGAAGATGGCCACCGATACGAACGCCGAACCCCAGCCCGGCAGCACCGCTTCCACGCCGGCCTGGGCGTAACCGGCGCCTTCCGGAATGCCGGCCAGGCCCTGGAAGATCGGCGCGGCGCCCTCCACCGGCGAGTACACGTTGTAGGTACCGCTGGCCAGGATCAGGAACGCGGTGGCGGTGCACACCATCATGGTGTCGAAGTAGATCGCGAAGGCCTGCACATAGCCCTGCTTGGCCGGATGCGAGACTTCCGAGGCGGCCGCCGCGTGCGGGCCCGAGCCCTGGCCGGCTTCGTTGGCGTAGATGCCGCGCTTGATGCCCCACTCCACGGCCAGGCCCATCATCGCGCCGAACGCGGCATGCGTGCCGAAGGCGCTCTTGAAGATGATGCCGAACATTTCCGGCACGCGGTCGTAGTTGATGATCATGATGATGATGGCCATCAGGATGAAACCGGCAGCCATGAACGGCACCACCACCTCGGCGAAGTTGGCGATGCGCTTGACGCCACCGAAGATCACCACGCCCAGCAGCAGCGCCACCACGATGCCGATCCCCAGCTTCAGCGCCTGCACCGATTCCATGCCGAAGGCCTGGCCATCGAGCGGACCGCACAGCGCGGTGCCACGGCAGGCGTTGATGATGCTGTCGGCGATGGCGTTGGCCTGCACGCCCGGCATCAGGAAGCCTGCGGCGATGATCGTGGCGATGGCGAAGGCCAGCGCATACCACTTCAGGCCCATGGCCTTTTCGATGTAGTACGCCGGGCCACCGCGGTAGCGGCCTTCGGCGTCCTTGGTCTTGTAGATCTGCGCCAGGGTGCATTCCACGTACGAGGTGGACGCGCCGAGGAAGCCCATCACCCACATCCAGAAGATCGCACCGGGACCGCCGAATGCGATGGCGGTGGCCACACCGGCGATGTTGCCGATGCCCATGCGGCCGGCCATCGACATGGCCAGCGCCTGGAACGAGGACACACCGGCGTCGGATTTCTCACCCTTGACGGTGAGGCGGCACATCTCGAGGAACCCCCGGATCTGCATGAAGCGCGTGCGCAGGCTGAAGAACAGGCCGGCGCCCAGGCACACGAAGATCAGTGCCTTGCTCCAGATGATGCTGTTGATGAAGTGTACGGTTGCTTCCACGCGCGCTCTCTCCAGTCGGCGGGTTGTAAGGACGTCCCGTCGGCTGGAGGGGACCGGTCGATTCTCCCTGATCGAAGGCCGCTGCGGTAGCGCCATTGGTCGCGCCGGGCCATGACCGGAGAGCGGAGAAGGGGTCAGATCCCTTTTCCACTGGAAAAGGGATCTGACCCCGGGCCGTTCAGGGCAGCTGCGTGCGCACCCGGGCGAAACGGCGCAGGTCGTGCAACACGCCGCGCTTGTAGACCGCACAGCGCTCCACGCCCTCTTCCTGGAAGCCGTTCTTCTCCAGCACCCGGGCCGAGCCGAGGTTGAAGTCGACCACGGTGGCCTGCAGCCTGAACAGGCGCAGCTCATCCATCACCCACGGGGCGAACAGGCCGACCACGCGGGTCATCAGGCCGTGCCCCCAATAGGCCCGGCCCAGCCAGTAACCCAGTTCGGCGGTATGCCCACGCTCGGCCAGCCCCTGTTGGGCACCGACGCTGCCACAGGCCTGGCCGTCGATCTCGATGGCCAGGTTCAGGGTGCTGGGGGCTAGTACGCGGCCCGCGAGGAAGGCCTCGCCATCCTCGCGCGTGTACGGATACGGGAAGCGGTCGCGCAGGCCGCGCGACACCTCGGCGTCGTTGGCGTGGCGCAGCAGGGATTCCAGGTCGCCGGGCTGCCACGGGCGCAGAGTGAAGCCTTCGCCCTGCAGTGGTGGGGTCAGAGCCCTTTCCCCTTGGGAAAGGGATCCGACCCCGTCGACAGGCCGGTCAGGCATGACCACCCACCGACGGCGATTCCGCTTCCTGCTTCTCCAGCTCGCGCTTCACCGCTTCCGGCGAACGGGTGTACGGCGCCAGCCGCGCGTAGAACGCCGGCACCACGAACAGCGACAGGAAGGTCGAGAGGGTCACACCGAAGATGATCACGATGCCGATCGTGCCACGGCTGGCCGAACCAGGACCACCGGCGACCACCAGCGGGATCGCGCCGACCACGGTGGCGATCGAGGTCATCAGGATCGGGCGCAGGCGCACCATCGCCGACTCGATGATCGCCTCGCGCACGCTGCGCCCATCGTCGCGCAGCTGGTTGGCGAATTCGACGATGAGGATGCCGTTCTTCGCGGCAAGGCCGACCAGCATCACGATGCCGATCTGGCTGAACAGGTTCACGGTACCGCCACTCACCCACAACCCGACCAGCGCGCCGAGTACGCCCAGCGGCACGGTCAGCATGATGGTGAGCGGATGGATGAAGCTCTCGAACTGCGCCGCCAGCACCAGGTACACCACCAGCAGCGCCATCGCGAAGGTCAGCAGCACCGCGCCGCCGGCGCTCTGGTACTCGCGCGATTCGCCCTTCCAGTTCACCTGCGCGTACTGCGGCAGCTCTTCCTGGGCTACGTTCTGTGCCCAGGCAATGGCTTCGCCCAGCGGATAACCGGGCGCCAGGCCGGCACTGATGGTGATCGAGCGCAGTCGGTTGAAGCGGTTCAGGGTGCCGGCCTCGGCCACTTCACTCAGCGTGACCAGGTTGGACAGCGGCACCAGCTCGCCGGAGTTGGCGCGCACGCGGATCGCGGCCAGGTCGGCCGGGCTGGCACGACCATCGCGACCGGCCTGCACCAGCACGTCGTACTCCTCGCCGTTGTCGACGAAGGTGGTGACGCGACGCGAGCCCATCATGGTTTCCAGCGCCGAACCGATCGCGGTGACCGGCACGCCGAGATCGGCCGCACGCTGGCGGTCAATGTTCACCCGCATCTGCGGCCGGGTTTCCTTGTAATCGGAATCGGGGCCGACCAGGCCGGGATTGTCGGCCATGCGCAGCAGGATGCGGTCGCGCCACTGCGCGATCTCGGCATATTCCGGGCCGCCCAGCACGATCTGGAACGGTTGGCCGCCGCTGCGCACCAGGCCACCACCCACCTGCGTGCGTACGCGCACGCCGCGGATGGTATCCAGTTCCTTCTGCAGTTCGTTGGCGACTTCGGGCGTACCCTCGCTGCGCTGGCGCCACGGCTGCAGGAAGATGCTGACGCGGCCGGTATGCATTTCCTCGCTGGCGCCCCAGCCGCCCGGCACGCGGGGGTTGGCACGCACGATCGGCTTGTCCGGGCCGACATGCGGTGCCAGCAGCGCTTCCACCTGCTGCACCTGCTGCACGGTGTAGTCGTAGCCGGCGCCTTCCGGGCCGTCGATCATGATCTGGAACGAACCACGGTCTTCGGCTGGCGCCAGTTCCGACGGCAGCAGCTTGAGCAGGCCCCAGCTGGCGGCCAGCGCAGCCACCATCACCAGCAGGTAGATCCAGGTGCGGTCGACATGGTGATCGAGAACCCGCCCATAGGCACCCGCAAGGCGTTCCAGGTTGCGGTTGATGAAGCCGTGCAGGCCTCGCGGGGCCTGCCCGGTATGCGGCTTGAGCAGCTTGGAAGCCATCATCGGCGTCAGTGTGAGCGCAACGAACGCGGACAACGCCACGGCAGCGGCCAGCGCCACGGCCAGTTCGCGGAACAGTCGCCCGGTGTTGCCCTCCAGGAAGCCGACCGGCAGGAACACCGCCACCAGCACGGCAGTGGTGGCGATCACCGCGAAGGCGACCTGCGCGGTGCCGCGCTTGGAGGCCACCAGCGGTGGTTCGCCCAGGTCGATGCGGCGCTGCACGTTTTCCACCACCACGATCGCATCGTCCACCACCAGGCCGATGCACAGCACCAGCGCCAGCAGGGTCAGCAGGTTGATCGAGAAGTCGAACGCATACAGCGCGATGAACGCCGCCACCAGGCAGACCGGCACCGTCACCGCCGGAATCAACGCGGCGCGGAAGCTGCCGAGGAACAGCCAGATCACCGCCAGCACCAGGATCATCGCTTCCACCAGGGTGGCGTAGACGCGGTCCACTGCAGCTTCGATGAAGGTGGTGTTGTCGAAGGCGACGAAGATCTGCGTGCCCTTGGGCAGGGTCAGCGCCACCCGCTCGGCCTCAGCGCGCGCAGTGCGTGCCACGTCCAGCGAGTTGGCGGTGGAGGTCTTGACGATGCCCAGGCCGATGCCGGGCTCGCCGTTGCTGCGGTAGTACGCGCGGCGTTCGGCCGAGGCCAGCTCGATCTTCGCCACGTCGCCCATGCGCACCACGTAGCCGTCGCGGCCCTTGCCCAGCGGGATGGTCGCGAAATCCTCGGGCTTGATGTAGTTGCGTTCCACGCGCAGGGTGAAATCGCGGTCGGTCGACTCGATGCGGCCGGCCGGCAGCTCCACGTTCTCGTTGCGCAGTGCGGTTTCCACGTCGCCGGTGGTCAGCCCGCGCGCGGCCAGCTGGTCACGGTCCAGCCAGATCCGCATCGCATAGCGCTGGCGGCCGCCGATGCGGACCTGGGCCACGCCATCGAGGCTGGAGAAACGATCGACCACGTAGCGGTCGGCGTAGTCGCTCAACTCCAGCGTGTCCATGGTCGAGGACACCATGTTGAACCAGATGATCGGGTCGGCATCGCTCTCGACCTTGGCAATCTCTGGTGGCCGCGCCTCTTCCGGCATGCGGTCGGCGACGCGGCTGACCGCATCGCGCACGTCGTTGGCCGCCGCTTCGATATCACGGTTGGAGGTGAACTCGATGCTGACCTGCGAGCGGCCGTTGGTGCTACGCGCGTTGATCGTATCGATGCCTTCGATGCCAGCCAGCGCATCTTCCAGCACCTGGGTGATGCGGCTTTCGATGACCGCCGCCGACGCGCCGGTGTAGTCCACCGACACCGAAACGATCGGAGGGTCGATGGCGGGCAGTTCGCGCAGGGTCAGGCGGGTGAAGGACATCACGCCCAGCACCAGCAGCAACAGGCTCATCACCACGGCGAACACCGGCCGCTGGATGGAGATGTCGGACAGCTTCATCCGCCGTGGCCCTCGGTCGCGATCGGCGCCGGCGCGTCAGCCGGTTTGGCGCCAGAGGCCGGTGCGGCGTCCTTCGCAGCGACCTTCAGGCCCGGGCGCAGCTTGCCGGTGCCATCGACCACGATGCGCTGGCCTGCTTCCAGGCCCTGCCGGATCTCGACCACGCCGGCACGGCGCGCGCCGGTTACCACGTCCACCCGCTCGACGCTGTCGTCGGCCTTGATGCGGTACACGAAGGTATCGCGGCCGACCTGTACCACGGCGATTTCCGGGACCACCAGCGCCGGGCGCTCGGGGCGGAACAGGCGCACGTCCAGCAGCATGCCCGGGCGCAATGCGTGGTCGCCATTGGCGAAATCGGCGCGCACGGTCACCGCACGGGTGGCCGGATCGATGCGCGCATCGATGGTGCTGACCACGCCCTCGAAGGTGCGACCCGGCCAGGCCACGCTGGTGGCACTGACCTTGTCACCAACGCCCAGCGCAGCCAGCTCCACTTCCGGCACCTGGAAATCGACATGCATGTGCTCGATGTCGTCGAGCGTGGCGATGACCGTGGTCGGGGTCAGCAGCGATCCCGGACTGACCTGGCGGATGCCAAGCACACCGGCAAAGGGCGCACGCACACGGCGGTCGCCAATGTCTGCCTGCATCTGCATCACGCGCGCCTCGGCGGCGTCGCGGATCGACTTCTGCGTATCCAGCGTGGCGCTGGACACCAGCCGCTGGGCGGCCAGTTCGCGCTGGCGCTTGTACAGCTGATCGGCTTCATGGAAAGTGGCCTGCGCCTGCACCAGTGCGGCTTCCTGGGCCTGCCCGCGCAGCGTCACGATCGGCGCACCGGCAGCAATGTGCTGGCCGCTCTCGAAGTGCACTTTCTCGACGATCTCGCTCACTTTGGCAGTGACGCTGATCGACTCGCGCGCCTTGGCCGTGCCCAGTGCCTGCAGGGTGTCGTTCCACTGCGTGGGCTGCACGACCTGCGCGGTGACCGGCACCGCTTCGCCCTGCCGACGTGCGGCGGCCTCCTGTTTGCCTGCGCACCCGGCCAGCACGGCCAGGCTGAGGCCGAGGGCCAGGGTCGAAGCGATACGAGCCAACATGAACGGTCCTGATTGATCCACGGCCGCCGAGTGTAGGCAAGTGCCCATAAAAGCGGTATGTGCCAAGCGTTTACCGGCGTGGAACTTAGGCTGCGATAGCGCCTTGAACCCGTTCCGTGCAAGGCTGCCATGGGCAGTGTCGGCGTGTGTCGGGGTGTATCCAGTGGTGCACCATCGCGGCCGTCATCGTAGAGTCGAACCTGCCCGACCGAGGGCGTCGGGCGGGGACGGATCCTGGCGGGGATCCGGCCCCGTTTTTTTATGCCCGGCGGATCAATACCGGTAGTTCAACTTCATCCACACGCTGCGCCCCGGCTCGTTGATCCGCACCGGGTCGGCCGGGAAGCCGAAGTCGGCGCTGCCGGCCAGGTTCAGGTGCTCGCTGTAGGCGCGGTCGAACAGGTTGTCGACGCCGGCGCTGAGCTGCAGCTGCGAACTGAAACGGTACGCGGCATTGAGCGCGAAGGTGGCAAACCCGGCGCTCGGCCCGAGGTCCTGCGCGACCACGTTGCCCTGTCCATCTGCGACACGATGCTGATGGGTCACCGCGCGCAGCAATGCGCCGGCACTCCAGCGCTGGCCCTCCCAGTTCGCGCTCAGGCGTGCTTCCAACGGCGGCATCTGCGGCAGCGGACGCTGCTGGTCGCGGTTCTCTCCCCAGGCATAGGCCAGCGTGCCGCCCAGCTTCCACTGCTCGGTCAGGCTCACTTCCAACCCGGCCTCGGCACCGGCAATGCGCGCCTCGACGTTGCTGGCCTGGCTCATGCCCATCATGCCGCTGCCGTGGTAGGTGAACAGGATGTAGTCCTGGATCTGCCCGGCATAGGCCGAGACCCAGGCCTGCACGCGCGGTCCCTTGTACTGCAGGCCCACGTCGAGCTGGGTGGTGCGCTCGGGCTGGATGCCGGCAAACGCGTTCATTGCACCGGCCGGTCCGTGGTCGGGCGAGAACAGCTCCCAGTAGTCGGGCATGCGTTCGCTGTGGCCGAGGCCGGCGTACCAGGTCAGGCCGTCGGCCAGGTCCTGCTCGTAGCGCAGGAAGCCACTGCCGAGCCACGCCTTGCGCTTTTGCTCGGCCGTTGGGTTGGGCCGGCTGCCCATCATTCCACGGATCGACTGCCGCTCATCACGCACGCTGGCACGATCGATGCGCAGGCCGCTGATCCAGCGCTGATCGGTGCCGGCGCCGAGGGTCAACTCGGTGAAAACGCCATAGCGGCGGAAGCTGGCATCGGTCTGCCACGCCGCCTGGCGATAGGTGCCCCGGCCCATGCCCATTCGCCCACGATGGCGGCTGTCCTCGCCATCCACACCCGCCACCAGTTGCACGTCCTGCCGGCGCCACTCGGAACTGACCCGGCCGCCCTGGGTGCGTCGGTCCACGTTCGATGCCATCGGCATCGGCATCATGCTGTGCGGATTCGGCGTTCGCAGCGTGTAGTTGTCCATCACGTGGTCGGCCTCGTTGTAGTACACGTTGGCCTGCACTGTGTCCCAGGCACCCGGCAGATTGCGCTTCTCGAAGCGCGCGGCGTAGCTGGTGCGTTCGAACGCGGCACCGTCCATGCCGCGCCCCGCGTAGCGTGCGATCGCATCGCCGGCACCGGCAGAAATTTCCAGCAGCGTGTCGGCATCCGGCGTCCAGCCGATCGCCACGTCACCGTTCCACTTGCGCCACTGCGATGGCACCACATCGCCGTTGCCGTCCTTGTAGTCATCGGCTTCGGAACGGTTGCCGCTGGCGCGCACATAGCCGGTCGGGTTGCCCAGGGTCAGGTCCAGCACCTGGTCGTTGCGGTTGCGCGAACCGACCAGCGTACTGGCATCGGCACGCAGGCCCGGTTCCTCGAAGCGCGGTGTATCGCGTTCGAAGCGCACGGTGCCGGCCGAGGCACCTGCCCCCCAGCGCACGCTCTGCGGGCCCTTGATGATGGTCAGGCGGTCGAAGCTCTCCGGTGCGATGTAGGACAGCGGGTTGTCCATGCGCGAGGGGCAGGCGCCGATCAGGTTGCCGTCATTGCTGAGGATGTTCAGGCGCGAACCCAACATGCCGCGCAGCACCGGGTCACCGTTGGTGCCGCCGTTGCGGATGGCGGAGAAGCCAGGAACGGTCTTCAGGTAATCGGCGCCGTCACTGGCAGGGACCGGCTGCCGCGGCAGGCGTGGATCGGTCACCCAGTGCAGTGGCGACGAAGGCGCGGCGGCGGTGACCACCAGCGTATCGAGAGTGCGCGCCTCTTCGGCGGGCGCGGCATGGGCGAGCGTTGCAGCTGCGGCCAGGCCAAGGGCAACCGGCAGGCGCACGCAGGCGCCCGCGGGGCGGGAAGTCATTTTCATCGGAACAGCTCCAAGGTACGCACGCGCGCACGGCGCCCGGTCAGGCGTCGTGCGGCAGATTCGACAGGAAAATCAGCGGACGATGGAGGCGCGCGGTGGCCCACGCGCGGCGTGTGCCGGCCAGCGCAGTGCCGGCAGTACCTGCTGTGACCACGGGAATACCAGCCGCGGCCGCCACAGCAGTGGCAACAGCAGCACCAGTACAGCCAGCCACGGCAGCAGGCGCATGGCCAGCACGCAGTATTCGCAGGCTTCGCCATGCATGGCGTGGGGATCGGCCGGTGGGGTCGGACTCCGTTGCCCGTGCAGAGGGCTCTGACCCACTGCGGCAGCGTCGTGGTGCATGTGCGCGTGGTCCATGCCTGCCATCGCCGCGTGGTCCATCGGCGGCGCCTGCAGCGCGCGGCTGACCAGTGGCGCAAGCACCATCAGCAGCGTCGCCAGGACGGCGAGCTGCAGCAGGAGGCGCTGCGGGCGGGACAGGCGGGTCACCCCGCTAGTGTAGAGGCGGGTCCAGGGTTGCCCGTGCGACGAACCGTCGCAGGCGTTTGCGACACCCCGTCGCGGGGGTGTTCGGCAGGGCTGCGCCCTGCACCTGCAGAGACCACGTCCACGGCAAGAGCCCAAGCAACAGCAAAAGCAAAAGCGGTTTCCTGTGGGTAGGCGGGGTGGGTCCGGTTGCGGGGGACGCCGTAAATACGTCCATGCAGGCTCGGCTCACGCCCCCGCAACCGGACCCACCCCGCCTTCGACAGTCTTCTGCGGTCTGTTGAAACGGCTCTTGGGGTCAGATCCGTTTTCCGCAGGAAAACGGACCTGACCCCAGATGCATTTCCATATCTGACAGATTTCATCCACGCATGGCGTGGATCTACCGTGTCGACCAAGGTCGACACCTACCAACAGCCATCGGAATCTGTCAGAGGCGGGGCGGTGTGGGCAGGCAGGACCGTTGGCGCCATGGATGGCGCCATCGAGCCCCCAGGGATGGGTTTACGGCGTGTCCTGCCTGCCCACACCGCCCCGCCGCCCCACGGAAGCCAGCAGTTGCAGTTGCTTCGGCTTTTGCCTTTGATTCGGCAGGTGCAGGGCTGCACGCCCTGCTCGACCCACCTCACACCGTGATGGTCTGGGTCAGCGACTCCCAGGTCGGTGGCACCGGCCACGCTGCGGCCTGGTTTCCATCCAGCACCCGCCGCAGGTCGCGCGGATCAATCTGTGGGGCCAGCACGTGCACCAGCTCCAGCGCGTAATCACGCAGCACGCGGTCGCGCGGCAACACCGCCCAGGCGATGCACTCGCTGATCGGATCCGGCGCCGGCCACGACCTCAGGTCTTCGTCATTGGAACTGACCGCCATCTCGGCCAGCAGGCCTACGCCCAGGCCCGTGCGCACGTAGGTCTTGATCAGGTCGGCATCGAGCGCGGTCAGCGCCAGGTCGGGCACCAGCCCATTGGCGGCGAAGGCGCGTTGCAGGGAAGAGTTCGGTCGGGTCGAGGATTCGTAGCTGATCAACGGCTGGCGGGCCAGCGCGGCCAGGTCCGGTGCGCGGCCGGCGCGGTCCAACGGGTGGCCCTTGGGTACCACCACCAGGCGTCGCCAGCGGAACAGCGGCACTGCGATGCCATCGGTTGGCTCACCGCCTGCGGTGCTGATGATGGCGATATCGGCGTCACCCTGGTTCAAGCGGTCCAGCGCGTCGGTTTCACCGGCCTGCTGCAGGTGCACGCTGACCTGCGGATAGGCCTGCTTGATCGCCGCCACCGCCGGCGGCAACACGAAGCGCGCCTGGGTGTGCGTGGTGGTCAGGATCAGCTGGCCCTGGCTTTCGCGCCGCTGGTTTGCCGCGTACGTACGGATGTTGTTGGCTTCGGCCAGCACTGCGCGGGCACGCGCGATGACTTCGGTTCCGGCCGGGGTAACCGACTCCAGGCTGCGCCCCTTGCGCACGAACAGCAGGAAGCCGAGCTCGTCCTCCAGCTGCTTGAGCTGCTTGGACAGGCCGGGCTGGGTGGCGTGCACGCGCGAGGCGGCCAGCGTGATGTTCAGCTCGGCGTCGGCGATGGCTACCAGGTAGCGCAGCTGGGTCAGCGTCATGGGCAGGCAGGCGGCATGGGGCGGAAGTCCACTCTAGGGTCAATTGCCGTCACCAGCTTATAACCAAAGGTTGTTTAAGAAAGGTATCTGGTCATTTCCGGGCGTCATATGCCGGCGCTACGGTCAGCCGGCAGCCGCTGGCCTGAACGGCCAGCCCTCCCCCCTTCGCCCGCCGTGACCCGTCGCGGCCCCGTTTCCGGAGCGCTCCCATGGCCCTGTACGACTCCATCCTCGATACCGTCGGCAACACCCCCATCGTCAGGCTGCAGCGCCTGGCGCCGCCACAGGTCAGCGTCTACGCCAAGGTCGAGTCGTTCAACCCGGGCGGCTCGGTGAAGGACCGCCTGGCGCTGGCGATCATCCTCGATGCCGAAGCACGCGGCCTGCTCAAGCCGGGCGACACGATCGTGGAGGCCACCTCGGGCAACACCGGCGTGGCACTGGCGATGGTCGCCGCCGCGCGCGGCTACAAGTTCGTGGCCACCATGGTCGAAACCTTCTCGGTCGAGCGCCGCAAGCTGATGCGTGCCTACGGCGCCAAGGTGATCCTGACCCCGGCCGCCGAGCGCGGCAGCGGCATGGTGCGCAGGGCGGCCGAGCTGGCCGAGCAGCACGGCTGGTTCCTGGCCAGCCAGTTCGCCAACCCGGCCAACCCGGCGTATCACCGCAACACCACCGCTGCCGAGATCCTGCGCGACTTCGCCGGCAAGCGGCTGGACTACTTCGTCAGCGGCTGGGGCACCGGCGGCACGCTCACTGGCGTAGGCGAAGTGCTGAAGGTGGCACGCCCGCAGACCCGCATCATCGCCACCGAACCGGCCGGCGCCGCCCTGCTCAAGGGGGATGACTGGAAGCCGCACAAGATCCAGGGCTGGACCCCGGACTTCGTGCCGGACGTGCTCAACCGCGACGTGGTGGATGAACTGGTCTCGGTCGAAGATGATCGCGCGATCGCCACCGCGCGTCGCCTGGCCGCCGAGGAAGGCATCTTCGTCGGCATCTCCGCCGGCGCCACCGTGGCCAGCGCGCTGGACATCGCTGCCCGCGCTGAACCGGGCTCGGTGATCCTTGCGATGCTGCCGGATACTGGTGAACGTTACTTCTCCACACCGCTGTTCGCCGATGTGAACGAAGGATCCGACGACGACTGGCTGGCCGGCCTGCCGTAACAGCCGGGGTCAGAGCCTTTTCCGTTCGGAAAAGGATCCGGCTCCTTCCCGCTTCAGCCTGCGTGAAGGCGTCGCCCGCCATCGTGCGCGAAGGCCGTTGGATCGCAGCGCGTGAGACGGTCATGACGCAGCATCGATGCCCTGTCCCCTACCGTGGGAACAGCCGGCGCAGATGCTGCGCGGATCACCTCACAGGCAGGAGACGGACGCATGAAGATCGAGGTTTGGCAGGGCGACATCACGACCCTGGCGGTGGATGCGATCGTCAACGCGGCCAATGAAACGCTGCTCGGTGGCGGCGGTGTCGACGGCGCGATCCATCGTGCGGCCGGGCCCGCCTTGCGGGCCGAATGCGAGCAGTTGCCGGAGCTGCGCCCGGGCGTGCGTTGCCCGACGGGTGAAGTGCGCGCCACCGGTGCCCATGCGTTGCCGGCGCGCCATGTACTGCACACGGTAGGCCCGGTCTGGCACGACGGCCAGCGCGATGAACCGGCGTTGCTGGCCAACTGCTACTGGAAGTCACTGCAGCTGGCCGAATCACTGGGCGTGCACTCCATCGCCTTCCCGGCGATCAGCTGCGGCGTGTATGGCTACCCGTTGTACCAGGCCGCGCAGATCGCGGTCACCGAAACACTGGCCTGGCAGCGCAGCCATGCGCAACCGATGCGCATCGTGCTGGTGGCGTTCAATACCGCAACGGCCAAGGCCTACCAGCAGGCGTTGAGCGCCGCCGGGCAAAGTGCTGACAGCGAACCGCGTGGGTCGCTGCTGCCGCCGCTGGGCGATGCGGGCCTTGCCGCCGCGCACTGAACCGTGGTGCTTCAGGTAAAAGAAAAGGCCGGGCATTGCCCGGCCTTTTCCGTTGCAGCGTAGTGCTCTTCCACGCACGGCGTGGATCACACTCAGCGACTGGAGGCTTCCACCGCGGCGGCATCATCGGCCACGGCGGCTGCGTCGGCTGCGGCACGTGCCGCCGAGGCTGCGGCCCCGTCGGCGCTCGCGCCATCCACCTGCACGCGCACTTCCACTATGCCTGCGCCATTGTTCAGGCTGGACACATCGACGGTGTAGTGACCGGCCGGCAGGGTTTCTTCCAGGCGTGAATTGGTACCGTTGCCGCCGTCGTCGTCGGTCAGCTCGACATCGCCGCCAACCACGCGCAGCAGGGTATCGACCTGGCTGGAGATCGCATCCAGGCGCACATCGGCCGGGCGGTCCAGGGACAGCAGGAAGCGGCGGCGGCCATCGTTGTCGAGCATCGTGTACACGCTCCCCGACTTCGGCAGCGCCGTACCATCGCGCTCGACCAGATTGCCGGGCAGCTCGATGCGGGTGGCCGACAGGGTGAACATGCCGCTGACGCCGTCGCCCAGGCCACGCGCGGTCAGGGTGTACTTGCCCGGCTTCAGCGACAGGGTCAGGCGCGAGTTGGTGCTGTCACCGCCGTCGTCATTCTCGGCATCCACGCCCTGGCCCGACAGCTTCAGCACTGGATCGAAGACCTCCGACACCAGGCGGATCTCGTACAGGCCGGCCTTGTCCACCTGCAGGGTGTAGTCCTGGGAACCACCGGCCAGCATGTCGACGATCTCGCCGCTGCCCGCCAGCGGCTTGCCGTCGTACGGCACCAGCTTCTCGGCACGCAGGCGGTACGGACCATAGTCGGTCGAGCCGTTGGCGTTGACCACCACCTGGTAGATGCCGCCACCGTTGGCACGGAAGGCCAGCGAGACGTCGCCTTCGCGCTCGTAGCCGGTGTTGCTGCTGGCCACCAGGCTGCCGTTGTTGAACACGGCAATCGAGCCACTCAACGAACCGGTCAGCTTCAGTCCGACCAGTTGCTTGTCTTCCAGCTTGATCTGGTAGAGCTGGTGGTGGCTGCCGTCGTTGTAGTTGATGCCGCTGCGCGAGGTGATCTCGCCGGATACCGGCTTGTCGAAATCGAGCGACGCGGCCTTGCCCGCATCCGCGCCGCCGCCGATGCGGTTGCAACCGCCGGCGACCAGGACCGTGGCTACGGCCAGTGTGATTGCTGCCAAACGCATGTTGTTTCTCCTTGGCCTTCCATGTGGTTCCCACGCACCGGCCAGGCGCATGGGGGCGGAAAAGATACCCGCAAAAGCAAACGCCGGCGTGATGCCGGCGCTGCCTTGTTCATCCAGCGATGGGACGGATCAACCGTTCCACTTGCCCAGCGCCGCCAGGCCGTTGTCCCTGGCGCGCTCGTACACGGTCTTCTGGGCAGCAGCGTAGTTGCCCTTCATGTCCTTGGCCCACAGCTTCAACGCGGCCTGCTGCATGGCGCGGCCGTAGGAGAAGCTCAGCGGCCACGGCAGGTTGCCCAGCTGGTTCATCGCGTTCAGGTGCTCGGTGGACTGCTCGTCGCTCTGGCCACCGGACAGGAACACGACGCCCGGCAGGATCGCCGGCACGGTGCTCTTCAGGCACATCACGGTCGACTCGGCCACTTCCTCGACGTCGGCCTGCTCATCGCAGCCCTTGCCGGAGATGACCATCGACGCCTTCAGGATGGTGCCTTCCAGCAGCACGTTCTGCTGATACAGGGCGTCGAACAGCGAACGCAGGGTGGCTTCGGTGACTTCGTAGCAGGTCTCGATGTCATGATCGCCGTCCATGATCACTTCCGGCTCGACCATCGGCACCAGGCCGCATTCCTGGCACAGCGCTGCATAGCGGGCCAGCGCATGGGCGTTGGATTCGATGCAGGTACCCGACGGGATGCTCTCGCCGATGTTGATGACTGCACGCCACTTGGCGAAGCGCGCGCCCAGCTTGTAGTACTCCTGCAGGCGCTCACGCAGGCCATCGAGGCCTTCGGTCACCAGCTCGCCCGGGCAGCCGGCCAGCGGGTGCGCACCCTTGTCCACCTTGATGCCCGGAATCATGCCGTGGTCGGCCATGTACTTGGCGAACGGCACGCCGTCCTTGGTCGACTGGCGGATGGTTTCGTCAAACAGGATGGCGCCGGAAATGTGCTCGTTGAGCTTCGGCGTGGTCAGCAGCAGCTCGCGGTAGGCGCGACGGTTCTCCTCGGTGTTCTCGATACCGACGCCGGCGAAACGCTTGGCGATGGTAGCGGTGGATTCGTCGATCGCGATGATGCCCTTGCCCGGGGCGACCATGGCCTGGGCGGTTTCAGCCAGCTGTTCGATGCTCATGTATTTCCTGTGGCGGGTGCGGGAAAAAAACAAGTATAGCCCCGCGGCCCGTTGCCTCGCCGTGGAGGACAGGATGGAAACGCTTCCAATGTCCGCACCGGACACGCCGTGTCCTGCCGTCGGGGGTCAGGGCCCCTGCGGGATCTGACCCCGGGGTCGGATCCGCAACGCGGCGCCGGCCCCAGGGCAGCACTACTTACAGGTCGCCCAGGCCGATGGCGCGGCCGTCCTCACCCACTTCCAGCAGGCGCAGGGTATTGGTGGCACCGTGGGTTTCCATGTGCTCGCCACTGGTGAACACGACGCGATCACCAGCCTGCAGCAGTTCCGATTCCACCAGCAGGCGGATGCTGCCGCGCGCGGCTTCGCGCGGGGTCAGGCCGCGGCTGTCGAAGTTGATCGGGAACACATCGCGCATCAGCGCCATCTGCCGGCGCGCACCGTCATGGCGGGTCACCGCGAACACCGGCGCCTTGGCCCGGAAACGCGACAGGTAACGTGCGGTGCCACCGGATTCGGTCATCGCCACGATCGCGCGCACGCCCACATGCTGCGACAGGAACATGGTGGCCATGGCAATCGCCTGGTCGGCACGTTCCAGGTTGCGCGGCGACGCGTTGAAGTCGGTCTCGGTCTGGAACTGGCGCTCGGCACCCAGGCAGATGCGTGCCATCGCCTCCACGGCCTTGACCGGGTAGGCGCCAGCGGCAGTTTCCGCCGACAGCATCACTGCGTCGGTGCCGTCGATGACCGAGTTGGCCACGTCCAGTACTTCGGCGCGGGTCGGGATCGGGCTTTCCACCATCGACTGCAGCATCTGCGTGGCGGTGATCACCACCTTGTTCTGCGCCAGCGAGGCCTTGATGATCTTCTTCTGCAGGCCCGGCAGCTCGGCATCGCCGATTTCCACGCCCAGGTCGCCACGGGCGACCATCACCACGTCGCTGGCCTCGACGATTTCTTCCAGGTTCTCGATTGCCTCGGTGCGCTCGATCTTCGACACCAGCGCGGCATCACAGCCGTGCGAACGGGCGATGTCGCGCGCATCGTTCATGTCCTGCGCATTGCGGCAGAACGACACGGCGATGAAGTCCACGCCAATCTTGGCAACGATGCCGATCAGCTCCTTGTCGCGCTCGGTCAGCGCACCCAGCGAGAGGCCGCCGCCCTGCTTGTTCAGGCCCTTGCGGTCGGACAACACACCATCGTTGAGCACGGTGTTGACGATACGGTCGCCCTGTACTTCCACCACCTGCAACTGCATCAGGCCGTCGTCGAGCAGCAGCACATCACCCGGGCCGACGTCCTGCGGCAGGCCGAGGTAGCTCACGCCCACCTCGCTGGCAGTGCCCGGGCCGGCGTTCTCGCTGGCGATCAGGTCGAAGCGGTCGCCCGCCTTCAGCTGCACCTTGCCTTCGGCGAAGCGCTCGATGCGGATCTTCGGGCCCGGCAGGTCGGCCAGGATGCCCACTTCCACGCCCACGCGGGCCGCAGCGGCACGCACTTCGGCGGCACGCTTGGCCTGGCCGGACGGATCGCCATGGCTGAAGTTCAGGCGCACCACGTTGACGCCGGCGCGGAACAGATCCTCCAGCACGCCCGGCGGGTCAGTGGCCGGACCGAGGGTGGCAAGGATCTTGGTGCGACGCTGACGCTCGAACATGGTGGATGGGCCTCTCCCGATAAAGAACGGAAATTAGCACATCCTTCACGCCGCATGTATACGGTTACAGCCTTGTGCCGCCTGACTTCGCGGGTCATGGAATGGACATCATCCGGACATACGCTGGCGCAGGGGGGCGGTTCTGTGGAGCCGAGCATGGGCTCGGCTCCACAGGAAGCTAGGCCAGCAGCGCTTCCAGCTGCGCCGGCTCACGTGCCAGTTGGCTGGCACCGGCTTCGGTCAATTCCGCCTCTCCGCCAAAGCCCCACAGCACGCCGACACTACGCAGGCCGTGGTGGCGCGCGCCTTCGATGTCCATGCACCGGTCGCCGATCATCCAGCACTGTGCAGGCTGCACCTGCAGCCGGCGCAGTGCCTCGCCGACCAGTTCCGGCTTGTGGCTGCGCGAGCCATCCAGGGTTGAACCGACGATCTCCTCGAACAGCCCACCGAACGGCAGGTGGGCGAGGATGCGGCGCGCGTGCGGCTCGTTCTTGGCGGTGACCACCGCCAGCCGGTGTCCACGGCCATGCAGCGTGCGCAGCGTGCCTTCCACCTGCGGGTACACCGTGTGCTCGCGCCAGCCTTCGACGTCGAAGCGCTCCCGGTAGTAGCCCACAGCCTGTTCCACCCGCGCCGGTTCGACGAACAACGGCGCGAAGGTGGTGCGCAGCGAAGGACCGATCCAGCCCAGCAGGGTTTCCTGCGGCGGCACCGGATGGTCCATCTTCTGCAGCGCATAGGCGATGCAGGCGGTGATGCCCACCTGCGAATCGATCAGCGTGCCGTCAAGATCGAAGAACAGCACATCCTTGCCGCGCTCGGCGCTCATGCGCCGCGCGCGTCGAGTGCGGCGACAGCCGGCAGGGTCTTGCCTTCCAGGAATTCCAGGAACGCACCACCACCAGTGGAGATGTAGCTGACGTCGCCGGCGATATCGAACTTGTCGACTGCGGCCAGGGTGTCGCCACCGCCGGCGATGGAGAACGCCTTCGAGCTGGCGATCGCGCGGGCCAGCGCTTCGGTGCCCTTGCTGAAGGACTCGAACTCGAACACGCCGACCGGGCCGTTCCAGACCACGGTGCCGGCCTTCTCGATCAGCTGCGCGTACTGCGCGGCGGTCTGCGGGCCGATGTCCAGGATCAGGTCGTCTTCGGCAACGGCATCGACCGCCTTCACTTCCGCGGCAGCGTCGGGCAGGAACTGCTTGGCGGTGACCACGTCAACCGGCAGCGGAATGTCGGCGCCGCGTGCCTTGGCATCGGCCACGATCTTCTTCGCGGTATCCAGCAGGTCCGGCTCGTACAGGGACTTGCCGACGTTGTAGCCAGCTGCGGCGATGAAGGTGTTCGCGATACCGCCACCGACGATCAGCTGGTCGACCTTGCCAACCAGATTGGCCAGCAACTCCAGCTTGGTGCTGACCTTGCTGCCGGCGACGATGGCCAGCAGCGGCTTGGCCGGTGCATCCAGCGCCTGCGCCAGCGCGTCCAGCTCGGCCATCAGCAGCGGGCCACCGGCCGCGACCGGTGCGAAGCGGATGACACCATGGGTGGAGGCCTGCGCACGGTGCGCGGTACCGAAGGCATCCATCACGAACACGTCGCACAGGGCGGCGTACTTCTTCGACAGGGCCTCGTCGTCCTTGCCCTCGCCGACGTTCATGCGGCAGTTTTCCAGCAGCACCAGCTGGCCCGGCTGCACGTCGACGCCGTCGACCCAGTCGCGCACCAGTGGAACTTCGCGGCCCAGCAGCTCGGACAGGCGCTGGGCGACCGGTGCCAGCGAATCGGCCTCGCTCCACACGCCTTCCTTCGGGCGCCCCAGGTGCGAGGTGACCATCACCGCCGCGCCCTGCTCCAGCGCGCGCTTGAGCGTCGGCAACGAAGCGGTGATGCGCTGTTCGGAGGTGATGCGGCCATTCTCGATCGGCACGTTCAGATCCTGGCGGATCAGCACGCGCTTGCCGGAGAGGTCGAGGTCGGTCATGCGGACAATGGACATGGGCAACTCTTTGGCTCGGGGACGGGATGCCGGTCTGCGGCAGACGGCCATTGTATCGGGTGCGGCTGGTGGGAGGGCCGATGCCTGCGGCAGGCAGAGGCGCAGGGCAAATGCAACAGCAACAGCAACAGCAACTGCCAAAGCGCTGGCGCTTCGTGGTGCTGTGAGTGGGCCGGGGTGGTGTGGGCTGGCAGGGGACGCCGTGAATCCATCCCTGGAGGCTTGGCAGCCGCATCCATGCGGCTGACACCCCTGCCAGCCCACACCGCCCCGGCCTCGACAGGCACCTGAGGTGATGCAGATGGCAAAGGCAAAAGCGGTTTCTGGTGTCGGAGAAAAATGTAGAGCCGAGCCCGTGCTCGGCTGGGTCTATCGCGAACAGCAGCCGAGCATGGGCTCGGCTCTACAAAGAGCGCCCTGCCAAGCAGCTTTTGCTCTCCTTTTTTTCTTTCCGTGGGTGGACGCACACGGAAATTGTCAGAGGCCGGGCGGGGTGGGTTCGCGGGGGTGCCAGCCGCATGGATGCGGCTGCCAAGCCTACAAGGACGTACTTGCGGCGTCCCCCACGAACCCACCCCGCCCGGCCAAGCGCGGCTTTTGCTTTTGCTTTGCACGACCAACCCCACCCACGAGGGGCTGCGCCGTTCGCCGGAACCTACGCCGAAGGCGCAGGCTTCTGCCGAAGCAGGCTGAGCGCCAGGCCACCCACCACCAGTACGCCCAGGCCCAGCAACGCCCACAGCAACCACGATTTCCAATCGCGCTGCGGCTTCAGCGCCGCATCGCCGGCCAGCGGCTCCGGGCTGCCTTCCAGGCGCGCCAGTGTTGGCTGCCACGAAGGATCGTTGCGCTGCCGAAGTTCCTCGATCAGCACCCCGATCGGCGCGTCCGTGCGGCGCGCGGTCGCGCTGCCCACCGCCAGTGCGTAGGGCGCCGCGCCCTGGCTCAGGAACACCAGCACTTCCGGCTGGTAACCCAGGCGCAGCGTCGGCGCGGTGGCGGTTTCCGCCGGATTCGCCACCAGCTTCCAGTAGCGGTCGCGGTGCACGCTGCCCAGCGGCTGTGCCGCCGACTGCTGGCGCTGGCCCTGCGTACCCTGCTGCACCTGGTAGGCGATCCACGGCGCGCTGCGACGTTGCCATTCCGCACTCTCGTCATCGCGGCTGAACAGCGTCCATTGCACCAGGCTGTTATCGGTGCTGGCGACATCGGCACGTGCCACCGGGAACCGGCCATCCATCTCGAAGGTGTACTCGCCCTTGCCCGACGACGTCGGCTCCAGCGACAGCCATTCCCAGGGCAGCGTGGCCGGTGCTGGCGGCAGTTCCGCCAGTACGCCGCGCAGGGTCGGCAGGCGCGAGTCGCCCTGCGCCAGGATGCGCAGGTAGCGTGCAGCGCCGTCCACCTGCAGGCGGCGCTGCAGCAGGCGCTTGCCGGCGCGCTGCAGATCCACCAGCGGCACGTCGCGGCCAATCGATCGCCAGTGCTGCAGGTCGTCACTGGCATCCAGCTGCACCTGCGCCTGCAGCGGCTGGCCGCTGTCGGTCCAGTCCAGCACCAGTGCCGCCAGCGGCTGCTGGTCGAGCATGCTGGCGTCGATCAGCCAGCCGCCCTGCCCGCTCGCCGCTGCCCCGCCACCCACCCGCGCTTCGACCCGGCGCACGCGCCCATCGGTATCGCGCTCGGTCAGCAGCTGCAGGTCGTTGCGCTGTGCATCGGCCAGCGGCGGCAGCACGAACCACGGCAGTTCACGCTGCACCGGCGACTGCGCCAGCGGCTGGTCCGGCGCCAGCAGTGCCGACGGCAACAACTGGCTGGCCGCGTTGAACACCTGCAGATCGCTGAGATCGGCGGTTACGGCACGGCGGTAGATCGCCGGCTCCAGCACGATACGGTAGGCACCGGACTGCGCACTGGACAATGTGAGCGGCCATTGCTCGGCATACTGCGTGCGGTAATCAGCCGCCTGTACCACGACGGCGGCCAGCATGCCGAACATCGCCGGCAGCAGCGCCCTGCTCCACTTCCTCATTGCGTTTCCTCCACGGTCGGCGCCGCGCTTGGCGGTGCCGGTGCCAGATAACCCACGACCGTGCACAGCAGGCCGTAGGCGATGAACGATGCGATGCCCAGCAGGTTGCCCAGGTGCTGGCGATCGACAATAACCAGCTTGGCCAGCACCACGCCCATCAGCACGGCACCGACCATCCACAACACACGCTGGCTGCGACGCGAACCCCACACCCAGGCAATCACACCCAGCACGCTCCACAACACGGTCAGGCTGGTCTGCGCCAGGCTGAAGCGCATCATCGAGGCATTCCACGCCAGTCCACCCCATTGGTGCACGCCATGCAGCACCAGGCTGGTCAACGCGAGGAAGGCCGCCAGTGCCAGCAGCGGCATGCGGATGTTCAGCAATGCCTGCGGTGCCTCACTGCCGTACAGCCAGCGCGCCAGCAGCAGCAGGCTCAGCCACTGGCCGATCTCGGCCGGATTCAGCACCGGCAGCCACAGCAGCGGTGCGGCGTCGCCCGGCAGCAGCTGGCCCAGCAGCCAACCGATCGCCAGCAGGCCGAACAGCACGCACTGCAGCGGGACGCGCGCGCTGTCGAATGCCGCGCCCAGCGGCCAGCGCAATGCGTTCCAGCGCCACAGCGACAGCGCCGCCATCAGCAGCCACGGCAAGGTCACCAGCAGGGTCGTCCAACCCTGCGCCAGGCCGGCCTCGCCACTACCCCACAAGGCCAGCAACGAAAGCAGCGACGGCCACAGCAGCCACCACAGGAACTGCGCGATGCGGGCCACGGTATCGCCGCCTTGGCGCAGGCACAGCAGGGTACGCACGCCCAGTACCGCGAACACCGCCCAGGCCAGCGCGCCGTGGCCGGCGAACGGCTGGTGGTGTGCATCGCTCTGCATCAGGGCCAGCGGGAAGCCCAGCGCGAGCATGGCCAGCGCGGTCACGCCCAGCGCACGCGCCGGCTGGCGACGCTGCGCTTCGGCCGCCAGCCAGGCAGTGACCGCGGCCAGCACCAGCAACGCGTCCACTTCGGTGCGGTACGGGAAGAAGCGGGTGATCTCATGGACCAGGCCGCCCAGCCACCACAGCAGGCCCCACAGGTAATACACCAGTGCGACCTCATGACGCGGCCTGCGCTGGTAGCTCCACGCCGACGCGAAGCCGGCCAGGGCCAGCAACAGCGCGCCAACGGCGGTCGGGTTGATCAGGAAGCGCAGGTCTTCGTGCCAGTGGTCGCCACCGGCAACGAAGGCGAATGCGGCGCCGATCTGCAGCAACGCGCCGGAGACCTGCGGCAGCCACCGCTTCTGGCGCAGCCCCAACCACACCAGGCCAGCGCCTTCCAGTGCAAACACGGCGCCCGTGGCGCGCGCCGACAATGCCAGCGGCACCGCCAGCGTGGCGAAACCCACCGCGAGCACGGCATGCGACTGCGCCAGCACGGTGTACGACGCACGTGCGATCAGCGCCCGGGCCAACACCGCGTAGATCGCCGCCAGGCCCAGCGCGCACAGTGCCAGCGTCATCGGTTGCGCGTGCAGCATGCCTGCCTGCAGCGAGAACGCGACCAGCGGCGTGCCGAACACCAGGCTGCCATCGATCAGGTCACGGCGGCCGGCCGGCTGGCGACGCGCGTACAGCAGCGGTATCAGCAGGTAGAACACGAAGAACAGCGCCAGGAACGGCTCAGTGCTGCTGAACTTGTCCGGTGCGTACTGCAGCACGCCCCAGAAGGTGCCGATGCCGAAGGTGAAGGCGAAGCCCAGCAGGTTCAGCGCGCGCCACGGGCGGAACCAGGCGATGGCGAAGATGCCCGCATTGAGCACGGCGTAATAGCTGAACAGCCCCACGTGGTTGCCACTGCCGGTGGACAGCCACAGCGGTGCCATGAAGCCGGCCAGGATGCCCAGTACGGCCAGCGTGCGCGAGTTCTGCACCACCGCCAGCACGCACAGCCCGGCCACAAGTGCGATCGAACTGGCAAAGGCAAAGGCCGGCGGAATCAGGTCGAAGCGCTTGAACGCCGCGAAGATGGTCAGCAGCAGTACGCCGATGGCACCGCCCTGCAGCGCCAGGGCAAACAGCCGCCGGCGTTCACGCTGGTGCCAACCGAAGGCCAGCAGGCCCAGCGCAGCCACGGTGATGCCGGCAAGGCGCAGTTCGATCGGCAGCACCAGCCAGCCCTGGTCGCTGACGTACTTCAGCAGCGCTGCGACACCGGCCAGCAGCACCAGCATGCCGATCTTGACCGGCACGTTGCCTTCGGTGAACCAGCGCTTGACCGCACCGATGCCACGCTCGATGACATTGGGCAGTTCCGGTTCGGAAGGCAGCGGCGGCTGCACCGGCACCGGCGGCACCGGCGGTGGCGCAGCAGGACGGGGGACAGGCACCTCGGTGGGCGTTGCTTCGCGCACCGGTGGCTGCGGGGGCTGAGGCGCAGCAGCAGCGGCGGCCGGCCGCAGGAACGGTGGATCGGCGCTGGCAGCAGGTGCGGCCACAGGCCGTTCAGGCGCGGGTGCGGTGGCGGCCGGCCTGACGGCGGCCGGCGCGGCGGCCATCGCGCTTTCCAGCGCAGCGACGCGGCGGCGCAGGCCGGCAATCATCACCAGCGCGACCACCAGCAACAGCGGAATGGCCAGAAGAACCAGTACGACCAGGGCTATCAGTGCTTCCATTGCGTGCTTCCAATGCGATCCCGCGCCCCAGCGGCGGCGGTCGACCGCCCCATGCTACGACAGGGTGGGTCCCATAAACGACGAACCCCGGCCAGGCCGGGGTCCGTCTGCGATCTACACCGGCCTTACTTGGCGGCGATGACCTTGGCCATTTCCAGGCACTTGTTGGAGTAGCCCCACTCGTTGTCGTACCAGGTCACCAGCTTGACGAAGGTGCCGTCCAGGGCGATGCCGGCGTCGGCGTCGAACACCGAGGTGCAGGTCTCGCCGCGGAAATCGGTGGCCACGACCTTGTCTTCGGTGTAGCCGAGGATGCCCTTCAGCGCGCCTTCGCTCTGTGCCTTCACTTCAGCGCAGATCTCGGCGTAGGTGGCTTCCTTCTCCAGCTCGACGGTCAGGTCGACCACCGACACGTCCGAGGTCGGGACGCGGAAGCTCATGCCGGTCAGCTTCTTGTTCAGTTCCGGGATGACCACGCCGACGGCCTTGGCCGCACCGGTGGACGAGGGAATGATGTTTTCCAGGATGCCACGGCCGCCGCGCCAGTCCTTGTTGGACGGGCCATCGACGGTCTTCTGGGTGGCGGTGGCCGCATGCACGGTGGTCATCAGGCCGCGCTTGATGCCCCACTTGTCATTGATGACCTTGGCCAGCGGAGCCAGGCAGTTGGTGGTGCACGACGCGTTGGAGATGATTGCCTGGCCAGCATAGGTCTTGTCGTTCACGCCGAACACGAACATCGGCGTGTCGTCCTTCGACGGGGCTGACATGATGACCTTCCTGGCGCCGGCATCGATGTGCTTCTGCGCGGTTTCCTTGGTCAGGAACAGGCCGGTGGCTTCCAGCACCACGTCGGCGCCGACTTCGTCCCACTTCAGGTTGGCCGGGTCGCGTTCCTGGGTCAGGCGGATCTTCTTGCCGTTGACCAGCAGGTCGTTGCCCTGCACCGCTACGTCGGCCTTGAAGCGGCCGTGCACGGAGTCGTACTTGAGCATGTAGGCCAGGTAATCCGGCTCCAGCAGATCGTTGATGGCCACGATTTCGATGTCGTCGCCGAAGTTCAGCACCGCCGAGCGCAGGACGTTACGCCCGATGCGACCGAAACCGTTGATACCAACCTTGATTGCCATTTCTCAAGCTCCTGCAGCCGCGACGGGTGCGGCGGGATGGATAGGGCCCACAAGTCTAGCAGGCCGGGGCTGGCCACCGTGGGCCAGGCCGGGCCGCCAGCAGGTCGGCGGACAGGATTTGATCCGGATCAAAGCGTTAGCGCGGCGTGAGGCCGAGACTGTCGCCATCCACCCAGCAACGAGAACACCCCCATGCGCAAGACCTCCTCCCTGATCGTGGCCAGCCTGGCCGCCGCCCTGTCCCTCGCCGCCGCCCCGGCCATGGCCCAGTCCAAGGGCGACTGGACCGTTTCGGCCGGCGTGCACCAGGTGGCGCCGAAGTCGAACAACGGCTGGCTGGCCGGCGGCACCCTGAAGGTCGACGTCGACAACGACGTCAAGCCGACCATTACCGGCGAGTACTTCATCGCCGACAACCTGGGCATCGAAGTGCTGGCCGCACTGCCGTTCAAGCACGACATCAACATCAACGGCCTGGGCCGTGTCGGCAGCACCAAGCAGCTGCCGCCGGTGGTGACCCTGCAGTACCACTTCAACAGCAAGGGCAAGGTGTCGCCGTTCGTTGGCGCGGGCGTGAACTACACCACCTTCTTCAGCGAAGACACCACCGGTGCATTGGCCGGCAGCAAGCTGAAGCTGCAGGATTCGTGGGGCCTGGCCGCGCATGCGGGCATCGACTTCGCGATCGGCGAGAAGGGCGCCCTGCGCGTGGACATGCGCTGGATCGACATCGACAGCAAGGTGAAGTTGAACGGCGAGAAGATCGGCACGGTCAATATCGATCCGCTGGTCTACGGCGCTTCGTACGTCTTCAAGTTCTAAGCGGTGTGTTGATTGCGGGGGCTTCGCCCCCGCTCCCCCGCTGCACGCAGAAACCCTCGCAGCATGTTGCCCCGGTGATTGCCGGGGCTTTTTTGTGCCTGGGACTGAAGCGGTTCCGGAGCTGGGGCGAGGCGGGGAGCAGAGCCTGTACATCCGAGGCGTAATGGTTGCCTGCAATTGCAAAAGGCGGATTTTGATCCTGCATTTGTTCTTGATGTTGCCTTTGACGTTTGCATCCGCCTCCGCAGCCATGTTGGATGGGGCTGCAGGGGCAGGCGCTGCGGGACCGTCCGCGGCATGAATGCCGCGGCCGAGCTTACAGGGACGTACTTGCAGCGTGTCCCGCAGCGCCTGCCCCTGCAGCCAGCCCCCAGCAGACAGGAACGCGCCGCTCTTCAATCCACCTACCCCGCTAGAATATGTGCATGAAAGCCCTGCACTCCCTGTTCCTCGCCGCCACCCTGGTGCCGGCCCTGCTGTCCGTCTCCGCCCCCGCCCATGCCTGGGGCGCGCAAGGCCACCGCCTGGTTGCCGAAGTCGCCGACGCCCGCCTCAACCCCGCCGCCCGCGCCGAAGTGGACCGCCTGCTGGCCACCGAAGCGGACGCCACCCTGGCCAGCATCGCGCCGTGGGCCGACCAGCTGCGCGCCAAGGACCCCGGCCTGGGCCGTCGTTCGGCCGGCTGGCACTACGTCAACATCGCCGAAGACGACTGCCATTACGAAGCACCGAAGCACTGCAGGAACGGCAACTGCATCGTCGAGGCCCTGAAAGCACAGAGCGCCATCCTGGGCGACCGCAGCCTGACCGATGGCGAGCGCCTGCAGGCACTGAAGTTCGTCGTGCACCTGGTCGGCGACATCCACCAGCCGATGCATGCCGGTTACGCTCATGACAAGGGCGGCAACGATTTCCAGCTGCAGTTCGGCAACCGCGGTACCAACCTGCACTCGCTGTGGGACAGCGGCATGCTCAACACCCGCAAGCTGGACGACGCCGGCTACCTGCCGCTGCTGCAGAGCCAGCGCGCGCCGAAGCTGGCGCGCCAGTCCAACCCGCAGCGCGACCCACAGACCTGGGCCGAGGCCAGCTGCCGCATTTCCATGCAAGCTGGCGTTTATCCGGCCACGCGTAAAATCGGTGACGAATACACCGAGCGCTACCGGCCGCTGGCCGAAGCGCAGCTGCGACTGGCCGGCGAGAACCTGGCGCAGTTGCTGAACCGCGTGCTCGGCACGCGCTGAGGAGAATTCCGATGCCGGTCCAGGTGCAGTCGTTCTTCCACCGTGACAGCAATACCTTCAGCTACCTGGTCAGCGATCCGGCCAGCGGTGAGGCGGCGCTGATCGATCCGGTCCTGGACTACGACCCGGATACCGACGCCAGCAGTGAAGCGCCGCTGCATGCCGCATTGCAGGCCATCGAGCAGCAAGGCCTGCAGCTGCGCTGGCTGCTGGAAACCCATGCCCATGCGGACCACGTGTCGGCCGGGCGCCGGCTCAAGCAGCGCTTCCCGCAGGCCACGCTGGCCATTGGTGAAGGCATCCGCGCGGTGCAGGCCACGTTCGCGCCGCGCTATGGCCTGCAGCTTCCGGCCGCCGATGAGATCTTCGATCACCTGTTCAGCGACGGCGAAACCTTTGCCATTGGCGAGCTGCAAGGACAGGTGATCGCCGTGCCCGGCCACACCAGCGACAGCATCGCCTACCTGATCGGCGATGCGCTGTTCACCGGCGATTCGCTGTTCATGCCCGACGGCGGCACCGCACGCTGCGATTTCCCGGGTGGCGATGCCGCGCAGCTGTATCGCTCGATCCAGCGCCTGCTGGCGCTGCCCGATACCACCCGGGTTTTCGTCTGCCACGACTACGGCCCGGGCGGGCGTGATTTCGCCAACGAAACCACCATCGGCGAACAGCGCGCGCACAACATCCACGTGCATGACGGCGTGGCCGAGGCGGAGTTCGTCAGCGTGCGCCAGGCCCGCGATGCTACGCTGGAAGAACCGAAGCTGATGCAGCCGGCGGTGAAGGCCAACATCCAGGGCGGGGCCTGACGTACGCCGGGCAGAGCCCGGCGCCATCGGTTTCCATCACGGACCGCGAGCGTTCATTTTCCCTGCGTGCGCACCACATGCTGGCCCTTCACAATCTCGAAGGTGAAGGCGTACTGCAGGGTGACCGCCACCGGCTCGACCCGTTCGGCGCCCCGGCAGTCACCGCGGTCGGCAGGCACCTTGCCAGCCGCGAAGTGGCAGACCGCTGCGGACGAGTACTTCCACATCGCCACGGCCTCCTGCGCAGCCTGCAGCAGGGGCGCATTCTCGCCCGCAGCACCTGCCGCGCACTCCGGGCGATCGGTCAATGGCAGGCTGCGCTCGACGACGCCGTTGGCATCAACCACCACCTGCAGGCAGATCGTGGTCGGCGCCAGTTCCGCACGCGGGTCACGATCGCCGACCTCCGGGTCCGGTGCCGCGTACAACTGCGGCATCCGGTAGCCCTCGGTCGCACCCAGCGAATACGCCTGCAACTGCCCACTGCCACCGCCCGCCTGCGGCTGCAGTCGCTGGTGGCCGACATTCTCGCTGCGGGTGTGCACGGTGGCCAGCCGTTCCTGGCTCGCACACCCCACCATCAGCGCTGCCACCACGAGCAGCGGCGCGGACTTCACTGGGCGTCCTCGCTGTTGTCCATCGCAAAGGTGATCGGAATCTTCACTGCGCCTGCCACCGGCTTGCCGTTCTTCATCGCCGGCCGATAGGTCCAGCTGCGCGCTGCGGTGATCGACACCGCGTCGAACACGCCCGGATTGGTGGCACTGAGCACCCTGACATCGGTGGGTTGGCCGCTGGCATCCACTTCCACGCGCAGGTTCACCACGCCCACCTGGCGCTCCTCGACCGCGGATTTCGGATAGGAAGGCGGTGGCATCTTGACGACCTGGATCTCCCGATCCATGACCGCCGCTGCCGGGCGGCCAGCCATCGCATCGCCCTGGCTGGCCCACGCTACTGCGCCCATTCCCAGGCACAACCCGACGACCAGCACCTGCCCCGATACCCACGGCAATGCCTTCCGCTTGGACTGCTTCAACATGGCGATACGCTCCTTCAACACGGGTTGGCTGCGCCAATGGCAGACCGCTGGCGCAACCGGGTGGACCAGCTGCGCCTTCAGCAGCGTGCTGGCGTAAAGCCCGCGCAGCGCAGGCTGCGGGGCGATGGTGCGGGCATCGCAGGCCAGTTCCTGGTCGCGCAGGAAGCAGCGTGCGGCCCAGGGCACCAGCGGGTGGAACCAGAACACGGCACGCATAAGCAGCAACGCACCATTGGCCCAGTGATCGCCATTGCGGCGGTGGCTGCGCTCGTGCAGCAGGATCAGGCTCTGTTCCTGCGCGCTGAACTGCTGATCGAAGTCAGGACCGACCACGATGCGCGGCCGCCACAGCCCGACCAGCGCGGGCAGGCCGGGGTCGCCACTGGCCTGCCAGCTGCCATCGGTGCGCGGCGTCAGCGGGCCCATGCGCCGTTCGAAGCGACGCTGCGCGCGCAGGTCGCGCAACAGGCAGGCACCTGCGCCCGTCGCCCACAGCGCCAGCAACAGCCCACCCCATGGCAGCGACGGCCGGCTCAGCGCATCGATGGCACCGGGCATCACTTTCAGCGGCAACGTCGGTACCTGCTGCAACAGCGCAACCTGCGGCAGCGGCAGCATCAGCGCCAACAGCAGCATCGGCAGCAACCACCAGCTGCGATAGGCCAGTCCAACGCCACCCAGCCGCAGCAGCAACGGACGCAGCACAGCCAGCATGATCACGCCTGCCGCCAGCCACAGGCTGGCCTGCCATAGTCCGCCGAGCAGCTCAGTCATGATCCAGCTCCTGGATCAGCTTCTTCAGTTCGGCAATGTCCTGCGCGCTCAACTGGCCACGTTCGCTGAAGTGCGCCACCAGCGGTGCCACGCGGCCTTCGAAGACACGGCCGATGAAGTCCCGGCTCTGCGCCTCCACCCACGCCTGACGCTGCAGCAGCGGCCGGTACAGGTAACGCCGGCCATCGCGCTCAGCGGCGATGGCGCCCTTGGTCAGCAGGCGGTTGAGCAGGGTCTTGATGGTCGGCTCGGCCCAGTCGCGGTGAGCCAGCGCAGCCACCACATCATCGGCGCTGCGCGGTGCCTGCTGCCACAGCACCTCCATCACAACGGCTTCGGCTTCGCTGATCGGGATCATTGTTTACATCCGTAATCGATAATCTGATTACGCGCGTAATCGAACCTCCTGTCAAGCCCCTCGACTCCGGATTCATCGGCTTTGCGCCAGCATCGAGCACTCCCGGCCGAGGCTTCGAATGAAAGCGCTTCCCAAGAAGGAATTCCCGGTCGAGCAGGCCCGACGCTTCCTCGAACCCGGCCCGATCGTGCTGGTCAGCACCGCCTGGCGCGGCCAGCGCAACCTGATGACGATGGGCTGGCACATGGTGATGAGCTTCTCGCCGTCGCTGGTCGCCACCTACCTGTGGAATGAAAACCACAGCCATGCACTGGCCGTCGGCAGTGGCGAGTGCGTGATCAACGTACCCGGCGTGGAACTGCTCGATACCGTGGTGGACATCGGCAACTGCAGCGGCCGCGAGGTCGACAAGTTCGCCCGTTTCGGGCTCGATGCGCTGCCCGCGCGCGAGGTCGGTGCGCCGCTGGTCGGGCAATGCCACTCGAACTTCGAATGCCGGTTGTACGACGACAGCCAGGTGGCGTCGAGCAACCTGTTCATCTGGGAGATCGTGCGCGCCCATGTTGCGTCCCGGCCGAAACTGCCGCGCACGGTGCATTACCGCGGCGACGGGCAGTTCATGGTGTCCGGCGTGGAAGTCTCGCGTCGACGGCGGTTCAAGCCCGACATGCTGTAATGCCCGCACTCCCCCGCACGCAGGACCGCCACGCATGACCGAACACCTCACCGACCTGGACGCCGCCGTCGACTGGTTGTTAGCGCGCGTGGACGGGCCGCTGCGGATCGGGGCACCGCTGGCGCTGGGCAAGCCACATCGGCTGCTCAACGCCCTGTATGCGCGCGTCGAGCACGATCCCTCACGGCCGCTGCAGCTGTATACCGCGCTGTCGTTGAATCCGCCGAAGGCGCGTGGCAACGGCCTGGAGGCACGCTTCCTGGCGCCGTTTGCGCAGCGCCACTTCGGCGACGATTTCCCGCGCCTGGCCTATGCCGATGCGATCGCGCGCGACGCGTTGCCAGCGCACGTGCAGGTGGAAGAGTTCTACATGCAGTCCGGCGCCCTGCTCGGTTCGCGGCAGGCGCAATCCAGCTATACCAGCCTGAACTACACCCACGCCGCCGATGCGGTCGCTCAGCGCGCACCGCAGGTGATCGTGCAGAAGGTGGCGATGCGGCCGAATGACCGCCGGCTTTCGCTGTCGTGCAACAACGACATCACCCAGGACACGCTCGATGCGATGACCGCGCGCGGCCTGCCGCGCCCGTTGCTGATCGCCGAGATCGATCCGCAGCTGCCCTACCTGGCCGGCTCGGCGACGGTCGATGTGTCGTTCTTCGATCTGGTGATCACCCCACCGCCACCGTACCCGGCGCTGTTCGGGCTGCCGCGGCAGCCGGTCGGCGATGCCGACTACGCCATCGGCCTGTATGCCAGCACCCTGGTGCGCGACGGCGGCACCCTGCAGATCGGCATCGGCACGCTGGCCGACGCGCTCAGCCATGCGCTGGTGCTGCGCCACACCGACAACGCGCGCTACCGCCGCGTGCTGCATGCACTTGATCCGCAGCTGGCCAGCCACCCGCTGGTGCAGGAGATCGGCGGCGTGGACCCGTTCGAAGTGGGACTGTACGGCTGCAGCGAGATGCTCAACGAGGGCTTCCGCAGGCTGGTGCAGACCGGGGTGATCAAGCGCAAGGTGCACGACGACCTGGCGCTGATGCAACGCATCGAAAATGGCAGCACGCTGTCCATCGACCATGCCACCCTGGCCGCCGAAGGCGAGTACCTGCACGGTGCGTTCTACCTGGGCTCACCGGAGTTCTACGAGTGGCTGCGCACGCTGCCGGAAGACGAATGCCGTGCGATCGGCATGCGCCGCATCAGCGAGATCAACCAGCTGTATGGCGGTAACGAGGCACTGGAGCGCCTGCAGCGCCGCCATGCGCGCTTCTTCAATTCCTGCATGATGGCTACCGCGCTCGGCGCGGCGGTATCGGACGCGCTGGACGATGGACGCGTGGTGTCCGGCGTGGGCGGCCAGTACAACTTCGTGGCGATGGCACATGCCCTGCCGGAAGCGCGCAGCGTGCTGATGTTCCGTGCCGCACGCGATGACAAGGGCCACCGGGAATCGAACGTGCGCTGGAACTACGGCCACACCACCATCCCGCGCCACCTGCGCGACATTTACCTCAACGAGTACGGCATCGCCGATCTGCGCGGCCTGACCGACGAAGACTGCGTGCATGCGATGACCGCGATCACCGAAGCGCCCTTCCAGGGCGATCTGCTGCAGCAGGCACACGCCTCGCGCAAGCTGCTGGCGGCGTCCCAGCCCGACCCGCAGCGCCAGCAGCGCAACACGCCGCAGGCACTGGCCGCGGCACTGGCCCCATTCCGTGCCGATGGCAGCCTGCCGGACTACCCGCTGGGCAGCGATTTCAACGAGATCGAGCAGGTGCTGGTCAAAGCGCTGGCGTGGCTGAAGGCCAACACGCAGACCCGCAGCGACAAGCTGCGCACCGTCTGGGCAGCGCTGCGGCAACCGGCCGGCGACGGCGATGCGGTGTACCTGCAGCGCATGGGCCTGCAGGCACCGAAAGATTTCGCCGAACGCCTGGACGCGCGGCTGCTGCGCCTGGCACTGGCACGCACCGCCTGAAAAAAGGGTACGGCGGGAATCAAGTCGTTTGTGCACATACGACTTGATTCCCTCCGTCCCCTTTTTCTTCCGGCAACGAGAAAGGCCGGCTTGCGCCGGCCTTTCCTTCATCACTCCATGTCGCCGCTTACAGCGCCTTGGCGGCCTCCACCACGTGCGCCGTGGTGATGCCGAAGTGCTTGTACAGCTGGTCGGCCGGGGCCGAGGCACCGAAGGTGTCGATACCGATCACGGCACCGTCCAGGCCTACGAACTGGCGCCAGAAACCGGTGACGCCAGCTTCCACGGCCACGCGCTTGCGCACCGCGTTCGGCAGCACCGATTCACGGTAGGCCGCATCCTGGCGCAGGAACACGTCGGTGGACGGCATCGAGACCACGCGGGTCTTGATACCGGCCGCATCCAGCTGGGCCTTGGCTTCGGTAGCCAGCGAGACTTCCGAACCGGTGGCGATCAGGATCACGTCCGGGGTACCGGCGGCATCGGCCAGCACGTAACCGCCGCGCTCGATCTGCTTGATCTGCTCGGCGCTGCGCGGCTGGTGCGGCAGGTTCTGGCGGCTGAACACCAGGCAGCTCGGGCCGTCCTGGCGGGTGATCGCGGCCTTCCAGCTCACGGCCGACTCGACCGCATCGCACGGGCGCCACACGTCGTTGTTCGGGATGTAGCGCAGCGAGGCCAGGTGCTCCACCGGCTGGTGGGTCGGGCCGTCTTCGCCCAGGCCGATCGAGTCGTGGGTATAGACGTGGATGGCGTGGGCCGGAATCAGCGCGCTCATGCGCACGCCGTTGCGGGCGTAATCGCTGAACACCAGGAAGGTGGCGTCGAACGGAATGAAGCCACCGTGCAGGGCCAGGCCATTGGCGATGGCGGTCATGCCGAACTCGCGCACGCCGTAGTACACGTAGTTGGCGTTGGCGTCGTCGCTGGCGACCGACCTGCTGCCCTTCCACAGGGTCAGGTTGGAGTGCGCCAGGTCGGCCGAGCCACCGACGATTTCCGGCAGCAGCGGCGCATAGGCTTCGATGGCCAGCTGCGAGGCCTTGCGCGAGGCGATCGTCGGGCCCTCTGCGGCCACCTGGGCGATGTAGGCATCGGCCTTGGCAACGAAGTCGGCCGGCAGCTCGCCATGCGAGCGGCGGGTCAGCTCAGCCGCCTCCGCCGGATACTGGCTGGCGTACTTGTCGAACAGCTGTTCCCACTCGGCCTGGCGCAGCGTGCCGGCGCCATTGGCGCGCCAGCCGTCGTAGATCGCCTGCGGGATCTCGAACGGGCCGTATTCCCAGCCCAGCTGCTTGCGGGTGGCTTCCAGCTCGTCCTTGCCCAGCGGAGCACCGTGGCTGGATTCCTTGCCCGCCTTGTTCGGCGAACCGAAGCCGATGGTGGTGCGGCAGCAGATCAGGGTCGGCTTGTCGCTCTGCGACAGCGCGGCCTCGATGCCGGCCTTGATGCTTTCCGGGTCGTGGCCGTCAACATCGCGGATCACGTTCCAGCCATAGGCCTCGAAACGTTCCGGGGTGTTGTCGGTGAACCAGCCCTCGACGTTGCCGTCGATGGAGATGTGGTTGTTGTCCCAGAAGCAGACCAGCTTGTGCAGACCCCAGGTGCCGGCCAGCGAGGCCGCTTCGTGCGACACGCCTTCCATCAGGCAGCCATCACCCATGAACACCCAGGTGCGGTGGTCGACCACTTCCAGCTCCGGGCGGTTGAAGCGCTGTGCCAGCAGCTTCTCGGCCAGGGCGAAGCCCACGGCATTGGCGAAACCCTGTCCCAGCGGGCCGGTGGTGGTTTCCACGCCCGGGGTCTCGTGGCGCTCCGGGTGGCCGGCGGTGTGGCTGCCCAGCTGGCGGAACAGCTTGAGCTGCTCGATCGGCAGGTCGTAACCGCTCAGGTGCAGCAGCGCGTACTGCAGCATCGAACCGTGGCCGTTGGACAGCACGAAACGGTCGCGGTTGAACCAGTGCGGGTTGCTCGGGTTATGGCGGAGGTAGTCGTTCCAGAGGACTTCGGCGATGTCGGCCATGCCCATGGGCATGCCGGGGTGGCCGGACTTTGCGGTTTCAACCGCATCGGCGGCGAGGAAGCGGATGGCGTTGGCCAACTGGCGACGGGTAGGCTGCGTCATGGTTCTGTCGGAATCGGGAGGCGGCCGCGGACGTGCGGGCGGCCTATTGTCCCACAGACGCGGGGCCGGGTTCAGGCGTAGGACCAGATCCCTTGCCAGTGAAAGGGATCTGGTCCCGCCAACCCCTTACTTGGGCGCGGCAGCCTCGATCACGCCACACATCGACTTCTTCTGGAAGTCCTCGCCAGTGGCGTAGGTGGCCGGGGTGGTCTTGGTCACGGTGATCTTCGAACCCTTGCCCTCGGCTTCAACCAGCACGTTCCACGGCAGGGTGGTCTGGCCACCATTGAACTGGACGTTCTGTTCCAGGGTCAGCATGCCCAGGTCCTTGTCCACGCTGGCCACCTTCAGGCCCGACTTCACGCCCTCGATCTGGATACGCTTGAGAGCGTCGGCCGGGGTAACGTTGGGCACCACGTCCCAGGTGGTGAAGGTGCGCCCGGCGAAGAAGCTGCCGGTCTTGGTGTAGTTGGTTTCACAGGCCTTCTGGGCACTGGCGTCGAAAGCCAGCAGGCCCAGGGCGGCGACCATCACGTACGAAATCCTCATTTCTGCTCCCTTTCGCACGGCGCCAATCCCGACGCCTTCCATGCGTCGGGATAGTATCCATGGCATTCAGGGCGCGTTCAATCGAGGGGCGTGCCCAGCGCCGGTCCGTCATGCGACTCGCCCTTGGCCACCAGCGTGGTCAGGGCCAGGTCGCCGGTCACGTTCAGGGCGGTACGGCACATGTCCAGGAAGTGGTTCACGCCCAGGATCAGGCCGATGCCCAGCGGATTCACACCGACCATCGCGCAGATCATCGCCACCACCGGCAGCGAGCCCGACGGCACACCAGCAGTGCCGATGCCGCCGAGGATGCAGACCGCCATCACCATGATCTGCTGGCCAATGCTCAGGTCCACGCCAAAGAACTGGGCCAGGAAGATCACCGTCACGCCCTCGAACAGGGCGGTGCCGTTCTGGTTGGCGGTGGCACCCACGGTCAGCACGAAGCGCGACACGCGCTGCGGCAGGCCCATCTGGTCCGCCACGCGCAGTGCGGTCGGCAGGGTCGCGTTGCTGGAGGCGGTGGAGAACGCCATCACCGTCGCTTCCTGGGTATCGCGGAAGAACGACAGCGGCGAGCGGCCAGACAGCCATACGGCAGTACCGTAGGTCACGACCATGTGCAGGCCGAGCGCCAGCACCACCACGCCCACGTACGCGCCCAGGCGGATGATCAGCTCGAAGCCGAACAGCGCGGCCAGATTGAACATGAAGCAGGCCACTGCATAGGGGGCCAAGCGGATGACCAGGTTGATCAGGGTCATCGAGATTTCAAACACGCCTTCGATGGCGCGGCGCAACGGGGCGACCTTCTCGTTGTCGGTCAGCACCATGCCGATGCCGAACATCAGCGCGAAGAACATCAGCGACAGGATCGCGCCATTGTCCGACGCGGCCTGCAGCACATTGCTCGGCACGATCGACAGCAGCATGTCCATGCCCTTCGGCGTGCCATGGATGCCAGCGACGATTTCCTTGCTGCGTTCGGCGTTCTCCGACAGCATCATCGCGGCGACCTGCGGATCCACGCCGGCGCCCGGCTTGAGCAGGTTGACCAGCACCAGGCCGATGCCCACCGCGATGCCGGACAGCAGCACGGTATACGCCAGGGTCTTCCAGCCGATGCGGCCGAGGGCGCGGATGTCGCCCATCTCCGACACGCCCATGATCAGCGCCGAGAAGATCAGCGGCACGATCAGCATGAAGATCAGGTTGAGGAACAGGCCCGACGCCGGGGTGGTGACGTAGTCCATGACCCACTTGGCACCGGCCTGCAGACCATCGACGCTGCCGCCCAGGGCGTGCACGATCAGTCCCAGGATCAGGCCGATCGCAAAGCCGATGCCCATCTTCCAATGCAGGGGCAACTTCTTCTTGTCGGCAGCAGCTGCTGTCATGCGCGGGTTTCCTCGAAAAATGAATGCACTCTAACAAAGCGCGCAAGCGGCGCCGGTTCAGGTTCGCCGCGTTGGATACAACGGCGCCAGGCCAGTGTCGGCGGCGCCGGTAGCCGCCGACCAGTGCGGTCCGTCACGGAAGACCTCGCGCAGGCGCGTGCGCAAAGGGGCCAGTTCGCCCTGCCCGCCCCAGCGCGCCTGCTGCAGGTCCAGCAACACCTGGCGCTGGGCCGGGTCATCCAGCCGGGCGATCACCTGCTCGATGCGCTCCACGCCCGCCATCGCACACAGACGCGCCTCCACCTGATCGAAACCCTCACCATCCAGCGCGCGGCGCAGTTCGGCCAGGCCCGCGCGTCCGCTCACCACGGTCGGCACAGAGGGCGTGCCGGCTGCAGGCGTCGCCACACGCGGGCGTCGGCCTCGCTGCCAGCCCCACAACAGGGTCAGCAGCCACAGCAGCGCCAGGCCAATGGCCGCCGCCATCCACGGCCACGGACGCTCGGACAGGCCGCTGGCGCGTGGATCGGTCGCGGCGATACGCGCATCCTGTCCATCGCTGCCCGGCAGCGCGGCAGCGGTGTCGATCGGTGGCAGCGCTGCCGGCGAGGCAGTGGCAGCGCCGGTACCGGCCGCAACGGCCAGCGTCAGGTCCGGCAGCTTGGCTTCCTGTGCCTTGCCGTTGCGCACATCCCACCAGGGCAGGCGTGGTCCCGGCACCACCAGCGAACCCGGCTTGCGCGGCACGATCGAATAGCGGCGGGTGATCTTCAGGCGCGGCGTGCTGCCGTTGAAGGTCTCTTCGTACTGTGCCGGCTCGGCAAACACCTGCGCTGCGTTGCCGACATCGGGGACCGGCAGGTCGGTGAACTGTGCTCGGGTGGCGCCTTCGGCAACCGCTTCGACCACCACGTTGGCTGCCTCGCCGGTACGGGCACTGGTGGGCGCGCTGGTGTAGCGCAGCTGCAGGCTCTGCAGGGGCAACCACGGCTGCGGCGCCTGTGCCGGCTGTGCCTGCACCTGCAACGTGCGGTCTGCGCCAGTGGCATTCATGCGGCCATCGCCGCCCCCGAAGAAGTCATCGAAGAAACCTCCGGCACTGCGCCCGCTGAAACGCGCACCGGACAGCCGCAACGCGCCGCTGCGCTCGGGGATCAGCAGGAAACGTCGTTCGACCACGTTGTAGCGGCGCCCGTTGACCTGGCGCACATCTGTGCGGTCGTCGCCAACGCGCTGCAACGACGCGCCCGCCGGGGTATCCAGCACCAGCTCGCCGGAGGCCAGCTGCGAGGCGAAATACAACCGCACCACCACGCCCACGCTCTGCTGCACGTACGGCGTATCGTCATCGACAAGGGTTTCGATGAAGGCCATCGCATTGCTGTCAGGCCTGGCCACGGCGGCCGCATCGACCTGCAGCGTCAGCGGCGCAGTGCGCACACTGCCCACCTGCAGGCCCGGTACCACCAGCGCACCACTGCGCCGCGGCGTCAGCGCCACGCCATACAGGTTGCGCTGCCGCATGCTGCCATTGCTCCATTCCACCTGGCGGCTGCTGGTCTGGCCGCTCAGGTCGAAGTCGGTGCGCAATGGCGTGAAGTCGGGAGCGCCCTGATCGCTCTCGACATTAAGGGTGACCGTATCACCCATCGCGATGCGGTCGCGGTCCAGCCAGGCACGTGGTTGCGCCCAGGCCAGCAGCGGCAGCCACAGCAACAGCGCCGCCAGTACCGGCCGTGACCAGTGCCCGTGCATGTTGATCGCCCGCGTCATCGCCCTTCCCTCTTCCTGCGTTCGTTTTCCAGCTGGAACTTGGCCCGCAGCAGCGCGCCCGGATCATCCGGCACACGCCGCATCCACGCTTCCACCGCCTGTTGCTCCTCGCGCTCGCGCGGCGTGCGGCCCTCCCCCCCCGGTACGGGTTTGCCGTCCTTGCCAGCCTCGCCCTCGCGTGCCTGCTGCATCGCCTGCTGCATGCGCTGGCGCTGCTGCTCATCGGCCTGGGCCTGTGCCTTGGCATCCTCCACCTGTGGTGGCGCCTGCTGGCCATCGCGGCCGCGCTCGCCGGGCTGCGGGCTCGACGGGTTCTTGTCGTCACCCGCCTTGGGCTGCCCCTGCTGGCCCTGGCCGGGATTCTGCTGTCCCTGCTGCGGCTTCTGGCCCTGCGGGTTCTGCTGGCCCGGGGCATCGTTCTGCTGCTTCTGCTGCCCTTTCTGCGGTGGCTTCTGCTGATTCTGGCCTTTGCCACCCGACTGCCTGCGCTTGCGCGCGGCATCGACCACGGCACGGTTGGCGACCGCATCGGCCATGCCGGGATGCAACGCCAGCGCGCGGTCGTAGGCGGCGATCGCTTCGTCGTAGTTGCCTTCGCGTGCCAGCGTGTTGGCCAGGTTGTACCAGCCGGCATCGCTGTCGATACCCTCGAACTGCCTGCGCGCAGTGGCGAAGTCGCCCTTGCGGTAAGCCTGGACCCCCTCGGCCAGGCGCTGATGCTGCGCCTGGTCGTTACGCTTCCACAGCGTGCCCTGCGCGGGTTGCGAGGCCTGCGTCGCAGGTGCCTGCGCCTGCGCGTCATTCATCCATGGCACGAGGCCGACCGCGAGCACCGCGGCCAGCAGCGCACGACGGCGGAAGGCCAGCAATGCCAGCAGCATCACCGGCGGCAGCAGCCAGAAGCCTTCGTCACGCCACTGCTTGCCTTCGCCCGGCCGCTGCGCCGGCGTGCCTTCGCGCGCGTCGAGTACACCGAGCGCACGCAGATCGCTGTCATCGGCGGAGATGCGTGCATAGCGGCCGCCGCCGGCAGTGGCCACCGCGCGCAGGCTGCCTTCATCCAGCGCAGCCTGGCGGATCTGCCCGCTGCCATCGCGGTAGGCCGCACCGGCAGGCGTGCCCAGGCCCAGCACCGACACCTGCAGGCCCAGGCTGCGTGCCTGCGCTGCCGCCAGTGCAGCTTCACCATCCGCCTGATCGCTGACCAGCAGGATCTGCCCCTGCAGCGCACCGATCTGCCGCATCAGCCGTGTTGCCCAGTCGATGCCGCGGTCGGCACGCTGGCCATCGCGTGGCATCACGTCCGGCGACAGCGCATCCAGATACAGCGCAACATTGCGGCCGTCATCAGTCAGCGGCGCCACGGTGTAGGCATCATCGGCATACACCACCAGGCCCACCTGCCCGCCCTGGCGCGCGCGCAGCAGCTCGCCCACTTTCGCGCGCGCCTGCAGCAGGCGCGACGGTGGCAGATCGGTTGCGCTGATCCGGCTGGACAGGTCCAGTACCACCAGCAGCGGTGCGCTGGCCTGGAACATCGGCTGCGCCTGCTGCCGCCAGCTCGGCCCGGCCATCGCCAGCGATGCCAGTGTCCAGCCCAGCAGCAGCGCCCATGGCAGGCGCACACGACGCTTCGCGCCGGCGGCCAGCAGATGTGGCAACAGATGTGCATCCACCGCCTGCCGCCACGCATCACTGCGCCGTTGCCGGTACAGCGCCAACGCGATGATCAGCGGCAGCGCCAGCAGTGCCCACAACCACTCGGGCCGCAGGAAGTGCAGCGCGTTCCAGTCGGGAAGATTCGAAGCAAACGCGATCATCGGCGACGCTCCGGCCACAGCCATGCCAATGCGCCCAGCAGCAATGCCAGGCCCAACGGCCACGCATAGCGTTCCTCGCGAGGGCGCAGGCTCGGGCCCTTTGCGGCCACTGGCTCCAGGCGATCGAGCTCGGCATAGATGCCGGCCAGCTGCGCGGTATCACGCGCGCGGAAGAACTGGCCGCCGGTCATGCTGGCGATCCTCTTCAGAGTGGCCTCATCGACCGGATCCTGGTCGGTGGAAATCGGAATGCCGAACAACCGCATGCTGCCATCGCCGCCAAACGCAACCGTGTGGATGCGCACGCCCTCGGCGCGCGCCACTTCCGCGGCGCGCAGGGGTTCCAGCACACCAGCATTGCTGACACCATCGGTCAACAGGATCAGCACGCGCTGCCCCTCCGGCTGGCTACGCAGGCGCTTGACCGCCAGGCCGATGGCATCCCCGATGGCGGTCTCGCGCCCGGCCAGCCCGACCACGCTGTCGCGCAGCTGGTCGCGCACGCTGGCCAGGTCCGCAGTCAGTGGCGTGAGCGTATAGGCGCGGTCGCCGAAGATCAGCAGGCCAACGCGGTCGCCGGCACGACGATCCAGGAAGTCGGCCAGCACGGCCTTGGCCGCGGTGAGGCGATCGACCGCCTGGCCGCCCAGCACCATGTCGCCCTCGCCCATGCTGCCGGACACATCCATCGCCAGCATCATCTGCCGTCCCTGCTGCGGCGGGGTGATGGCTTCGCCCAGCTGCTGCGGTCGTGCCAGCGCGATGCACAGTGCACACCAGCCCAGCCACAGCAGCAGCGTGCGCAGCCACGACGCGTCAACACGGCCGCCACCAGACAGGGCTTCGAGCTCGGCGGCAGCATAGGGCACACGCAGTGCGGCGCCGGGTTCTGCACGGCGCTTCCACCAGCGCATCAGCAGCGGCATCGGGAGGGCCAGCAGGGCCAGCGGCCACGCCAGCTGCAGGTCCGGCCATGGCCAGTAACTTGCCAGCAGGTTCATCGGCGCCGCTCCAGCAGCATCGCCAGATAGCGTTCGCGGGCCCAGCTGCGCACAGCGGCCACGTCGTTGCTGTCGACGCACGGGCGATAGGCGCCTTCGGCCAACAGGCTGCGGCGCGCATCGGGCAACGTGCCCTGCGGGTCCAGGCGTTGCCACCAGGCGTCATCGCGCAGTGATTCGCTGCCCGGCTTCGCATGGCGTGCGGCACGGCGCAGCAGTCCCGCGATGGCCGCCAGTTCGGCCGTAGCGTCGGGGGCGATTGCCAGTTCCTGATCGAACAGCTGCAACCAGCGCTGGCGGCGGCGGCGACGTCGCCACATCACCACGGCGATCACCAGCAGCACCAGCACGACCACCGCGCCGATCATCAGGTAACCAGGGGCTGGCGGCCACCATGACGGTGCTGGCGGCAGCTGCACATCGCGCAACGGCAGCGCGGCGCTCATGCCGGCACCTCGGTCGGCGACGGCGCCAGCCAGGCGTCGCTGGGCGCATCGGAGGACAGCACCTGCACGTCGACACGGCGTGCGCCGAGCTGGCGCCGAAGTTCCTGCAGCGGCTCGACAAAGTGCGCCTGCCAGTGCGCCTGCACTTCGCTGCGGCGCAGGTCGAGACCGATGCGCTGCTGCGCGGTCTGGAACTGCAACGCCGCCGACGGTGGCCGCAGCTCCAGTGGATCGACCAGCAGCACCAGGCTGAGGTCGTGATGCTGGGCCAGCGCGCTCCAGCGCGCGGGCGGAATGCGGATGGCCTGCTGCGGATCGGCCAGCACCAGCATGCGTGCCCCCGGGCGCAGCACGCGACCGGCATGGTCCAGCGCGCGCTCCAGGCCCAGATCGTCGGCTGGCGGCTGTGCGTACCAGCGGGTCAGCGCGTCGAGCACGCGCAGCACGCCGCGTGGCCCACCTGCCGGAGCGATCGGCGCTTCGCGGTCGCTGCCACGCAATGCGCCCACGCGGTCGCCACGGCGCTGCGCCGACCACGCGGCAACAGCACCGGCGCGTGCGGCCTGCACCGATTTGAAGCGCACGCGGGTGCCGAAGTACAGCGCCGGCGAGGTATCGGCCACGATCAGGCTGACTCGTTCGCGTTCGGCCTGGAACAGTTTGGTATGGGCGCGACCGGTGCGCGCCGTCACACGCCAATCGATGTGGCGCGCGTCGTCGCCGGCCACGTATTCGCGCGACTCGGCGTACTCCATGCCGCGGCCGCGCAGCGGGGACGGTGCCTGGCCCGCGTTGCCGGTGCGGCCACGGCGCGGCGGCGGCGGACGCTGTGCCAGCCGGCGCAGCGCGACCAGTTCGGCCAGCTGCGGGCGCAGCCCGTCACCTTCGAGCGCAGACGGTGCCTGTTCCACGGATGGATCGGTCATCCGCAGGCTCAGGGTGCCGGCACCCGGGCCAGCAGCTCCTGCACCAGGCGCTCGCCGTCCCAGCCTTCGGCGGTGGCTTCATAGCTGGGCAGCACGCGATGGCGCAGCACGTCGGCGGCGACCGCGCGCACGTCGTCGGGCGTGACGAAGTCACGGCCAGACAACCACGCCCGCGCGCGGGCGCAGCGTTCCAGTGCGATGGAACCGCGCGGGCTTGCCCCCCATGCGATGCGGCGGCCGAGGCCGGCGTCGTAGCGCGATGGATCACGCGAGGCCAGCACCAGTTCGATCAGGTAGCGCTCCAGTGCCGGTGCCATGTGCAGGTCCAGCACTTCGCGGCGGGCGTCGAACACGTCCTGCATCGGCATCTTGTCTGGCGCCGGCGCGGCCTCGCCCAATGCACCGCGGGCACGCTCACGGGCCAGCCGCAGGATCTCCGATTCGGCGGCCTGGTCCGGGTAACCGATGCGCACATGCATCAGGAAGCGGTCCAGCTGCGCTTCCGGCAGCGGGAACGTGCCTTCCTGCTCGATCGGGTTCTGCGTGGCCATCACCAGGAACAGCGGCGGCAGCGCATAGGTATGGCGGCCAACCGTGACCTGGCGCTCGCCCATGGCTTCCAGCAGCGCCGACTGCACCTTGGCCGGCGCACGGTTGATCTCGTCGGCCAGCAGGATCGGGTGGAAGATCGGGCCAGGCACGAACTCGAAGCGGCCCTCCTGAGGGCGCCAGATCTCGGTGCCGGTGAGGTCGGCCGGCAGCAGGTCGGGGGTGAACTGCACGCGGGCAAAGTCTGCTTCCAGGCGCGAGGCCAGTGCACGGATCGCCGTGGTCTTGGCCAGGCCCGGCGCGCCCTCCACCAGCAGGTGGCCGTCGGCCAGCAACGCGATCAGCAGGCGTTCGACCAGGGCCGCCTGGCCGACGATCTCGGTCGACAACGCATCGCGCAGCTGGGTGAATGCCGCATGCAGGCGGGAGGTTGCCGGCGCGGGCGGCGGCGAGACAGTTTCGGGCATCGGCGGTGGCAGGTTCATGGGGGCCTTTGACCGGCGCAGGACGGCACGGGTTCCCGACATCATCGCAGGGTGCCTTGCGATTGGCATCAAGAACGGCTGAACAGCGCATCCGCGCATGGCGTGGATCTACCGGCGGAAACGAGGAAGGGCCGCACAGGGCGGCCCTTCTTCGAAGACTTCGGAGCGGTGGCTCAGTTCTGCTTGGCCACGCGCAGCACCTTCGGGGTGACGAACACCAGCAGTTCGGCCTTGTCCTTGTTGCGGCCGCGCTTCTTGAACAGGTTGCCCAGGAACGGCACGTCGCCCAGGAACGGCACCTTGCTGATGCTGTTGCGATCGGTGAACTCGTAGACACCACCGATCACCACGGTCTGCCCGTCCTCGACCAGCACCGCGGTATTGACTTCGCGGCGGTTGATCGACGGCACCGTGCCGTAGCCCTCCAGCTGGATCAGCTGGTCGACTTCGTCCTTCTTCACCTGCATGTTGAGGAACACGCGGTTGTCGTTGGTGATGGTCGGAGTGACCTTCAGCTCCAGCACCACTTCCTTGAACTGCACGTTCGGCGTCGCCACGCCGCCAGCGGTACCACCGCTGATGGTGACGTAACCGATCTCCTTGCCCTGCTTGATCATCGCTTCGCGCTGGTTGGTGGTGACCACGCGCGGGTTGGAGATCACCTCGCCTCGCGATTCCTGCTGCATGGCCGACAGTTCCACGTCCAGCAGGTAGCCGGCATTGAGGATCGACAGTGCCAGCGAACCCGGGTTGCTGGCGGCGGCCACCGGCAGGTTCCAGTTCAGGCCACGGGTGATCGCCGAGCCGGACTTCACCGGCGGCGGGCCGACCCGGCCACCGGCTTCCCAGTCACGCTCGGCCTTGGCGTTGGCCAGGTCGGTCGTCACCTGCGACTCACGGGTCTTGGCGTTGGCATCCAGGCTGCCGCTGAAGTACACGTTGTCGCGGCTGCCGCTGACACCGAACTTCGCACCCAGTTCGCGGGCGAAGGTATCGGTGGCGATGACGATGCGGCTTTCGATCAGCACCTGGTCGACCGGGCGGTCGATCACGTTGATCAGCTCGCGCATGCGCGCGATCTTCTTCGGGATGTCGCTGATCATCAGCGTGTTGGTGCGCTCGTCGGCCACGATGCGGCCGCGCGAGGACAGGAAGCCACTGTCTTCCTGCGACGAGCTGCCCGAACCACCACCGCTGCCACCACCGCCACTGCCACCAATGCCCTTGGCCTCGGTCAGCGCTTTGAAGATCTGCGTGGCGCTGTGGTAGTTGATCTGGATGTAGTCGGTCTGCAGGTCTTCGCGGTTCTCGATGGCGATGCGCGCGTCTTCCTTCTCCTGCTCGAACTTGGCCAGTTCAGCCTGCGGCGCCACCCAGATCACGCTGCCATCGCGACGCTTGTCCAGGCCCTTGGCGCGCAGGACGATGTCCAGCGCCTGGTCCCACGGCACATTGACCAGGCGCAGGGTCACATTGCCCTGCACCGAGTCGGACGCAACCACGTTCAGGTTGGACTCCTCGGCGATCAACTGCAGCACGGTGCGCACCGGCACGTCCTGGAAGTTGAAGGTCACCGGCTTGCCGGTGAAACCACGCTGGCCGACGGCCTTGGCCGCCTGGGTGACGCTGCCGGCGGTGACCGCGCCGACGGCGGCCGGGGCCTGCCGCGGGCTGATCTCGACCACGTACTCATTGCCGCTCTGGTAGGCCAGCGACTCCACGGCACCCCCGGTGCTCAGCACCAGCTGGGTACCGGCACCGGACGGTTTGGCGTCGATGCGCTGTACCGGCGTGGCGAAGTCGGTGACGTTCATCGGCTTCTGCAGGTTGGCCGGCAGTCGGGCATTGCCGACGTCGACCACGACGCTGTTGCCCTGCGTGCGCAGGTCAGGGATCGCGCCCTGCCCGTCGAACTGCACGATCAGGCGCCCGGCGCCGTCATCGCCACGCTTGAAATCGATCTTGGCCACCGACAGGCCTGCCGGCGCAGCGGCCGGTGCCACGGTGGCGCCCACCGGCTTTTCCGCCGGTGCGGCAGCCAGCGCCGGAGCGCAGGCCAGCATCAGCGCGACTCCCAGCGCGCTGACACGGTTCAAGGTAGAGCGCCGGATGGGACGCAGCCCCTTGGCTTGGTGAAAGGTCATCGTGCTATCCCCAGTAAACGATCATTGATCTTCAAGCGAGAGCGTTGCCGGCCGTTCCAGCCAGCCACCCGCGCCATCCGGCACCAGTTCGATCAGCTCCACGCGGTCTTCGAAGACCGCCGTGACCCGCCCGTCGCTCTGCCCCAGGTAACCGCCCGGGCGAACCCGGTAGGTGACCTTGTCCGGCCCCATCACCAGCGCCACGGTGCCTGCACCGGTACCGATGGTGCCGACCATGTCCAGCGCATCCAGCGGGAAGCCTTCCAACGGCTCCTTGCGCCGGTTCGGGTCCGGTCGCAATCCGCCGTTCCCCTGCTGCGGATTGGTCCAGGCATCGGTGAACGGATCGCGCATGCCCTGCGCGGAGTATTCAAAGGTCTCGAACTGCTGCATCACCGGCAGCGGCTCCAGCGGTTGCGCCGGTCGCGCGCGCTCGCCTTCCACCCACTTCTCAAGGTTCGGTGCGTCGCCGGGCGTGCTGGTCACGCCACGGCCGCAACCGGCCAGCAGCAGTACAGCCAGCACCATCGCACCACGTACGGTCTGCGCGCGCATCACTTCTTGCCCTCCTTGCCAGCGTCGGCCGCCTGCTGCGCCTGCACTTCGGTCTCGTCCAGGTAACGGTAGGTCTTGACCGTACCGGACAGTTCCAGTGCACCGCTGCGGACGTTGCCGCCGGTCTTTTCCTTGGGCTTGAGGTTGATGTCATGCATGGTCAGGATCACCACCCGCGGCAACGAGGCCACGCCACTGACGAATGCGCCGAACTGGTGGTAACTGCCCACCATGCGCAGCTTGATCGGCTTCTCGGCGTAGAACTCCTTGATCTGCTCCTGCTCCGGCTCGAACAGCTCGTTGGTCAGGCCGCTGGACAGCGCGGTCTGCGAGATGTCGATGATCAGGTCGGGCATTTCGGTCTTGCTCGGCAGCTGCCGCAGCATCTGCTGCAGCACCTGCTCCATCTGCGCCAGCTGCTGCTTCAGCGGCCCCAGGTTCACCGCGCGTTCCTGCTGCTTGGTGAACTCGGCGCGCAGCTCGACTTCCTTCGATTCCAGGCCGGCCAGTTCTTCGCGCTTGCCGCTGATCAGCAGCATCCACGCCACGAACATGATGACCAGCGCCAGCAACGAGCAGAAGACGATCTTGGCCTTCTGCGGCCAGTTGCCGATGTCGTTGAAATCCAGGTTCTTGATGTCGATCTTCTGGCTCATGCGCGGTCCCCCTGCAGCAGCGCATTGAAGGCCTGCGGCGGCTGCGCCAGGCGGCTGCCCTCAGGCTTCGGGGCAGGTGCCGGGGCCGGCGCGGCGGCCGGAGCGGCCGGTTGGTTCGGCTTGGCCGGAGTGGCCGGCGGTGCAGCGGCCGGTGCGGCGGGAGCCGCTGCCGGCTGGCCCGCTGCCGGAGCCGCAGGCGTCGCGGCATCCGGACCTGCGGCCAACGGAGCCACCGGTGCCGGCGGAGCCGTCGCCACCGACCCATCGGCGTTCAGGCCCGGCGTCGCCGAGACCTCTTCGCTCTGTGCCGGCAGTTTCACCTTGACCACGAACACGTAGGGCAGCGCCTTGATGTCGGCCAGCGGACCGACCTTGCCATCCTTGTCCTTCTCCGGGTCACGCGCTTCGATGATCGACAGCTCCGGATTGGTCATCCAGCCGGAGGTCTCCAGGTTGCGCATGTAGGCCGAAACGCGGGCGTTGGACTGGGTGCGGCCTTCCAGCGTCAGCACATCCCCTTCCTGCTTCAGCGCGGTCAGCACCACGCCATCGGGAATGGTGCGTACCAGCGCGTCGAACAGGTGGACCATCTGCGAGCGCTTGGCCTGCAGTTCCTCGATCACCTTCTTGCGGGCCAGCAGGCGTTCCTTCTGCGCGTCGAGGCGATCGATCTCCTTGTTCTGTTCCTTGACCTTCTCGATCTCGGCTTCCAGGTAGGCGTTGCGGTCCATCTGGCCGCTCACCTGGCGGTCGTAATAGAACCAGATCATCAGCGACAAAAGCAGGCCACCGACAGCGGCCATGCCCAGCATTGCGTAGAACTCGCGCTGGCGTTGCTTGCGCCGCTCGGCGCGCCAGGGCAATAGATTGATGCGTGCCATCAGTCGAAGCTCCTCAGCGCCAGACCGGTCGCGATCATCAGCGCGGGGGCATCCTGGGCCAACGCATGCGCGTTCACCTTCGGCCCCAGGGTCATCTGCGCCAGCGGGTTGGCGACCACGGTCGGCACACCCAGCTGTTCCTCGACCATCTCCGGCAGGCCACCGAGCACGGCGCAGCCGCCGGCCAGCACGATGTGATCGACGCGGTTGAATTCGCTGCCCGCATAGAAGAACTGCAGCAGGCGGCTGATCTGCTGGACCGTGGCTTCCTTGAACGGCTCCAGCACCTCCATCTCGTAGCTTTCCGGCAGGCCGCCCTGGCGCTTGGCCAGCCCGGCTTCCTCGTAGCTCAGGCCGTAGCGGCGCATGATCTCGTCGGTCAGCTGCTTGCCACCGAACACCTGCTCGCGGCTGTAAAGGCTACGACCGCCGCGCAGGACATTGAGGGTGGTCATGGTGGCGCCGATGTCGACCAGCGCAACCACGCCGTCGATGGACACCGGCAGCTCGCTGGCGACCAGGGCGTAGGCGTTCTCGACCGCAAAGGCCTCCACGTCCATCACCTTGGCCTGCAGGCCACCGAGCTCCAGCGCGGACTGGCGCAGCTCGACATTCTCCGAACGCGACGCGGCCAGCAGCACCTGGACCATCTCCGGGTTGTTCGGGATCGACCCGATCACCTCGAAGTCCAGGTTCACTTCCTCGATCGGATACGGAATGTAGTTGACCGCTTCCAGCTCGATCTGGGCTTCCATGTCGTTTTCGTCGAGATCGGCCGGCATCGGGATCACCTTGGTGATCACCGCCGACCCCGCGACGGCGGCAGCGGCCAACTTGGCCTTGCTGCCTGAACGGTTCATCGCCCGGCGGATGGCCTCACCGACGGCCTCCACTTCGACGATGTTCTTCTCCACCACCGCATTCGGCGGAAGAGGTTCCACAGCGTAATGTTCCACGCGGAAACGATTGCCGCTGCGGGACAGCTGCAAAAGCTTTACCGCAGTCGAACTGATGTCGACGCCTACAAGCGGCGACTGACTTTTTGGGATGAGCCCCACGGTTTCTCCCCTGCCGACGGGCACTTGGACGCAAGACCTGCGTCCGAGCATTAATAACGTATTCTTAGCAAATGGCAACGGCCCTGCTGTGAAATCCCTCACGGATTCACCATGCAGCCCCTGACTGTTCCCCTTGCGCTCCCCGGTGCCGACCCCAGCCGCCACCTTGCGTAATCTATACTCTGCGACCACGAAATTCGCAATCGGAATCTGAACCCGATGACTCGACTCCGCCGCTGGCTGCGCTGGATCTTCCTGATTGTCCTGGTCCTGGCGCTGATCGGCGCGGCCGCCGTGGGCGGTCTGTACTATGCCGTTTCCTCCAAGCTTCCCGACGTGCAGACCCTGCGCGACGTGGAAATGCAGGAGCCGATGTACGTCTACGCTGCCGACGGCAAGCTGATGGCGGTGTTCGGCGAGACCCGGCGCACCCCGGTCACCATGAAGGACGTGCCCGAGCGGCTGAAGCAGGCCTTCCTGGCCACCGAGGACGCCCGCTTCTACGAACATGGCGGCGTGGACTACATGGGCATCGGCCGTGCGGTCTGGCTGCTGGCCACCACCAACGACAAGCGCGTGCCGGGTGGCTCCACCATCACCCAGCAGGTTGCCCGCCAGTTCTTCCTCAGCTCCGAGTACAGCTACACCCGCAAGCTGGCCGAGATCCTGCTGGCGCGCAAGATCGAGTCCGAGCTGAGCAAGGACGAGATCTTCGAGCTGTACCTGAACAAGAGTTTCTTCGGCAACCGCGCCTACGGCGTGGCGGCCGCCGCCGAGTTCTACTACGGCAAGAAGCTGAACGAGCTGGACCTGGACGAGATGGCCTCGCTGGCCGGTATCCCCAAGTTCCCGTCGTCGGGCAACCCGATCTCCAACCCGGAACGTGCCCGCCAGCGCCGCGACAATTACGTGCTGCAGCGCATGGCCGACCTGAAGTTCGTCAGCCAGGCCGAAGCCGACGCGGCCAAGGCCGTGCCGATGCACGCCACCGCGCATGAGCCGCCGGTGCAGGTCGATGCACCCTACGTGGCCGAGCTGGTGCGCCAGGAAATGATCGCCCGCTTCGGCGGCGACGTGGTCAACAAGGGCTACCACGTCACCACCACGATCGACTCCACCCTGCAGACCGCCGCCAACCTGGCCGTCCGTGATGGCCTGCTGCTGTACGACCACCGTCACGGTTGGCACGGCGTGGAGAAGCAGGTGCAGCTGGGCGCCGGCGACGATACCGCCGCGCTGGCCGAGCACCTGCGCGGCATGTACGGCCAGGCCGGCCTGCTGCCGGCAATCGTCGCCAGCACCGCGGCCGATGGCAGCGCCACGGTGGTGCTGGCCAACCGCACCGAGATCGTGCTGCCGGCCGGCGCCGCCAAGTGGACCAACAAGACCCCGGGCAAGCTGGTGCAGCGCGGCGACATCGTGCGCGTACGCGCCGGTGCCAAGGACGGGGAGTGGCTGCTGGACCAGATCCCGCGCGGCCAGTCCGCGCTGGTCTCGCTGGATGCTCACAGCGGCGCGCTGAAGGCGCTGGTGGGTGGCTTCAGCTTCTCCGGCAACAAGTTCAACCGCGCCACCCAGGCCCGCCGCCAGCCGGGTTCGAGCTTCAAGCCGTTCGTCTACGCGGCCGCCTTCGACAAGGGCTACAACCCGGCCTCGATCGTGCTCGACGCCCCGGTCGTGTTCCGCGATCGCCGCGGCAAGACCTGGGCCCCGCAGAACGATGGCGGCGGCTTCCGCGGCCCGATGCGCCTGCGTGAAGCGCTGGTGCAGTCGCGCAACCTGGTCTCGGTACGCCTGCTTGATGGCATGGGCGTGGACTACGCGCGCAAGTACATCAGCGAGTTTGGCTTTGCCGAATCGGAGCTGCCGCCGAACCTGTCGATGTCGCTGGGCACTGCATCGCTGACCCCGCTGTCGGTGGCGCGTGGCTACGCGGTGTTCGCCAATGGCGGCTCGCGCGTGGATACCTGGCTGATCGACCAGGTCAATGACCGCGACGGCAACCTGGTGTTCAAGGAAAACCCGGCGCTGGCCTGCCGCGACTGCGCCGGCAGCAGCGATCAGCCGGTCAACCAGGTGGTGGATGGCTTCAACTTCGGCGCCCCGGCCCCGAAGGTGGACCCGGCCGCTGCGGCCAAGGCCGAAGCCAAGACCGAAACTGCCGCCGCTCCGGCCAACCCGGATGCCCGCACCGCCCCGCGCGCGATCGACGCCCGCACCGCCTACCAGTTGGTGTCGATGATGCGCGACGTGGTCCAGCGCGGTACCGGTGTGCAGGCCAAGGTGCTCGGCCGCGAGGACGTGGGCGGCAAGACCGGCTCCACCAACGACCATCGTGACGCCTGGTTCTCCGGCTTCGGCGGCCCGTACGTGACCACCGTGTGGGTGGGCCGCGACGACTTCCGCTCGCTGGGTTACCGCGAGTACGGCGGCAAGGCGGCGCTGCCGATCTGGATCGACTACATGCGCACCGCGCTGAAGGACACCCCGATCGCGCAGAACGAGCCGCCCAGCGGCATGGTCCAGGCCACGCTCAACGGCGCGACCGAGTGGGTGAAGGTGGAAGACATGGATCGCCTGACCGACTACGACCTGAACCTCAATACGCCGCAGGCCGACGCCGCCGCGTTCGATATCTTCTGAGGAAGGGTGCAGTGGGTGCCAACCGTGGGTTGGCACCGATGCGACTGTAGAGCCGAGCCCATGCTCGGCTCAGGGCCCCGCGTAGAGCAGCCGAGCGTGGGCTCGGCTCTGCATCCCCTCCGTGAAATACCTACGCGGATGTCACATCCGTGCGCTAGTCTGTAGCCAGGTCGCAACAGGAGTCATCGCATGCATCGCGCCCGTCAGCATGCTGCCAGCCAGACCCGCGAGCGGCGCCACCGCCTCGCCCACGAAGCCGCCCGCCTGATGGCTGAAGGCGGCATCCGCGACTACCACCAGGCCAAGTTGAAGGCCGCCAGCCGGCTCGGCATCCACGACGATGCCTCCCTGCCGCGCAACACCGAGATCGAAGACGCCTTGCGCGAGTACCAGCGGCTGTTCGCCGGGCCCCAGCACGGCAATGAACTGCAGCGCCGCCGCGAGGCTGCGATGCGCGCGCTGGAGTTCCTGCACGGCTTCGCCCCACGGCTGGCCGGCCCGGTACTGGAAGGCACCGCCGATGCCAACAGCCCGGTGCAGCTTCACCTGCACAGCGACGACCCGGAAGCCGTGCATCGCTTCCTGGACGAGCACGGCATTCCCGCCGAATCGCGGACGCGCCGGCTGCGCATGGACCGCGAACGCAGCCTGGACGTGCCGGTGTGGGTGTTCAGTGCCGAGGAGCTGACCTTTGACCTGGCCGTGCTGCCGTACGATGCGCTGCGCCAGGCGCCGCTGTCGCCGGTGGATGAGAAGCCGATGCGACGCGCGTCTGTCGCACAGCTGCGGCAGCTGCTGGCCGAAGCGGAGATCACCGCGTATATCGGCGGGTGACAGCTGCGCGGGTTCTGGTGGGTGCGGACCGTTGGTCCGCACGGTGCATCAGGCATCCGGACACCTGACCGAAGAGCAGCCGAGCATGGCTCGGCTCTACAGGAGGTGCGTTGCCTGCTTCCCTCTTCTGGTGGGTGCGGACCGTTGGTCCGCACGATGCGTCAGGCATCCGGATAGCTGACCGAAGAGCAGCCGAGCATGGCTCGGCTCTACAGGAGGTGCGTTGCCCTACCAGACATCATGGTGCTGCTCCTCCGTCTCATCGCCAAGCAGGCGCATCAGCCAGGGGGCTCCCGCCCGCTGCGGGTACGCCATCATCATCCGCGCGTGCATGTTCTGCAGATCGCCCAACAACCAGGTCTGGTTGTAGACATCGCCGAACGGATCGGACCACGCCGTCTGTATCCGCGCGCGCTCACCGCCGTTGAGGTTGGGCATCCTGTCCAGCGGGATCTCCAGTACCGGCTCCAGCGCCCGGTTGATGGCCGCGTTCTCCGCCTCCGCCGCACGCATGAGTTCCAGCCGATGGCTCACCTGCCAGCACGGGAAAGGGAAGCAGCTTCCCGTGGCATCGATGTACGTCGCGATGTCGGCCAGCATGTGAGCCTTCAGCTGCCACACCATCGCACTGTCCAGCAGCTGCCGCACCCGCAGCGTGCGCAGCGTGCCGGCACGGACATCCTCCGGGGTGGTGAACGGCTCGCCCGGGGTTGGGCCGCCATGCCGCACCAGCACGATGCGATGGATCGCCTCCTGGGTGATGTTCTCCACGCGCAGCGCGGCGGCCTCCGGATGCACGCGCGGCGGCGGCACGCTCGATACCCGCCAGGTGTACCAGGCCGCCAAGCCCATGCCCGCCACGCACAGCAGGGCGAACAGCAGCCAGCGGTCCAGATTGCGGGTGTAGTAGTAATACCGCGCCCGCCAAAGGTAGAACGTGCGGTAGCTGATGAACCGGCTTACCCATCGATACATTGCCATTTCCTCGGCAAGGGCCCCGGCGCGGCGGGGCGGATTACGCGCGTCACGCCGGGGCTCCATGGCTTACCAGCCGATGCCCACGCCGACGCCCATGCTGCGCTCACCGCTGTTGGTGAACGCACCATTGAGGCTGAAGGTGGCCGATCCCTTCTCGTTGAGCACGCGCTGGTAGCCCACGGCCATCGCCGACTCACCCTCGCTGTAGCCCACGCCCGCACCGAGGCGGTTGTAGGTGGCCAGGCCCGCAGTGTTCATCGCCATCGCGGTCTGTGCGCTGCTCATCGCCGCCATGCGGTTGAAACGCTTGTCCATCTTGTCCAGGCGACGTTCGAAATTGCTGATCGCGCCATCGGTGTACTCGTTGGCGCGGGCCAGCATCTTCTCCAATTCAGCGGTATCGACCTGCGGCTTGGGCGTGTCGTCCTGCTTCGACTTCGGCTGCGGCGCGGGCTTCTCACCCTCGCCGACCGACGCCACCTGCTGGCCGCCTTCGGCCTGCGGCACCGGTGCTTCCGGCTCCGGCGCCGAAGCGACGGCCATTGCCCGCGGCTGCGGCGCATCGATGCGCTCTTCCAGGCCATCGATACGGCCGTTGAGCTGCTGCTGCATCGAATGCAGCTGGCCACCATTGACCGCATCGCGGCTGCCGGCGGCGACCAGGCCATTGGCCACGTTGGAGATGACCATGCCGTGGGTTCCGGCCAGGGTGAGCTGGTTGAGACCGTCGGCGCGGACCGAGGGGGTGTCCTGGAACACGCTGCGCAGCTGGGACTCGACCTGGTTCACGCGCGAGGTGGTGCTGACCACTGCGCCATCCAGCGCTTCCAATGCGCCATTGAGCGTGGACTGGGACTGGCCCTGCACGGTGAAGCTGGGGCCGACGATGTTGCCGTTGGCATCGACTTCGCTGCCGAGGGCGGACAGTGCATCGCGCAGCTGGCCGACGGTGGCGGCGTTGTGGTTGGCGGTGCCGTTGGCGATGTTTATCAAGCGACGTTGCGCCGCGGGGTTGCCGAATGAAGCAACTCCAGCTTCCGTAGCAGCGGAGCCGGCGCCAAGGGCCAAAGAACCCGTCGCATCTGAATCAACCATTGCCCCAAGCCCGATCGCAATGCCTCGTGCGGAGTGCACTTGAGATCCCGCACCGACGGCGAAACCATTAGGTGCGTCGATTGAAACTGCCGAGCCACGACCGAGGGCAACAGAGTTAACGCCAAGCGCCGTCGCATAGGCACCAAGCGCCGTGCCTCCATCAGAGCCGGTGTATGCGGAATCACCTATTGCCACGCCCAAGAAGCCAGCAAATGCATCTTTGCTTAGCTCATCTGTACTGATCTTCAGAAAACGTCCCTGATACTCAATCTCGGATATGCGATTGCTCACCTCAAACAACTGGCGCCCATTAACTACATCTCGACTATCCACGGAGAGCGAGCCGTCGGCCACTCCAGTCAAACGCGCACCGCCAAAATCGATCGGGCCGCTCGTATCCAATCCACGCATGGCCTGCTCGCCCATCTCCCGCTCCTTGCGCATCGCCTCCAGATCATTTCGATTCTGCGAAATCTTCTCCTCTGCGGCGTACAGCTGATTGCCCGTTACGGCATCACGGCTTCCAAGCGCCACCCGACCGTCAGCCAGATTGGTCAACACCATGCCGTTCGCGCCACTCAGCACGATCTGGCTCATGCCATCGCCACGGGCCGAGGGCGAATCCTGGAAGATCGAGTTGAGTTGGCCTTCCACCTTGTCCGCACGGCGGCCTGCGGTGATGACAGCGCCATCGAGCGCCATCAACGCGTCTTCAACGGTGCTCTGCGTACCGCCCTGCACCGAGTAGGTCGGTGCAATGATGTTGCCATTGATATCTGTTCCAGCCCCGCCGCCGAGCGTAGCAAGGGCATCTTTAAGCTGTGAGATGTTGACAGCATTGTGATCCGCCGTGCCGCGGGAGACATTCACAAGTCGGCGGCCCATACCGGACGCACCAAAGGACACGGTCCCCGCCTCGGTAGCTTCGGAACCTGCGCCAAGCGCGAGAGAGTCAACAGCCGTCGCAGCAACCTTTGCACCAGAGCCGACTGCAACGCCATTGCTTGCATGTACGCTCGACCCCGCTCCCAACGCAAATCCATTGGCGGCAAGCTCCGCGACAAGGGATGCACGGCCAATTGCCACCCCGTTCCGTCCAAGAGAAGTAGAGAACGCGCCAACCGCGGTTCCGCCCTCAGCACTAGCCTTTGCAGAATCCCCGATAGCGACACCAGCCTGCCCGGCCACAGCGTCCCTACTGAATCCATCCACTCCGACGCTTACATATTTGCCTACGTTCTCCACTTCCGTCAGCCGCATGTTTGTTGCGAATAGCTGGCGCCCCGAAACGCCATCACTACTGTCTGAACTCAGTGTTCCATCTGAGACTCCGCTGATTCTTCTGTTCTCATTTCTGTTGTTACGCACATCCAACAACGTTCCACTATTCCTCTCACCCAAGCGGACATTGCCGTTGGCGGCAGCCTGACTGACCAGTCCTTCAAGCGCGGCGGTGCTGACTAACGCCTTGGCAGCGTCCGCCTTCGCAACCGTTGCATCCGCCTGCGCCGCCGTAGCCGCTTTCTCCACGTCAGCCACCTGCACATTGGTGGCATTGAGCTGCTTGCCGTTGACCGCTTCATTGCTGCTGGCGCTTACCGTGCCATCCGCCACACCGGTAACCTTACGGCTGGCGTCGGCGCTGTTGCGCACGTCCAGTACGGTGCCGCTGTTCTTCTCACCCAGGCGGACACTGCCGCTGACGGCGGTCTGAGAGACCAGGCCGGCGAGCGCGGTCGTCTCGGTCAGTGCCTTGGCAGCATCGGCTTTTGCGGCATTGGCCGCCGTCTGCGCGCTTGTAGCCGTGCTCTGCGCAGTGGACACGGCCTGGTTGGTCGCGAACAGCTGATTGCCGGTGATGGCATCGGTACTGCCATTGCTGACCGCGCCATCGGCAATGTACTGGATCTTGCGCTTGAGAGTGGCACTGCCCACCGATACGGAGTTGACCGACGCTGTGACGGCGCCAGCACCCAGTGCCACCGCATTGTCATGGCGGGCGTTGGCCCGGTCACCCAGTGCAACGGCGCTGGTGTTGGCCGATACCGCAAGATTGCCCAACGCGGTGGCGAACTGCGCGGTGGCCTCGCTGCCACGCCCCAGCGCAGTGGACTGCTTTGCCGTCGCTTTGCTCAGGTACCCCATTGCAGTGGCATGCTCGGCGGCCGCATTGGCGTCACCGCCTACGGCAATGGAGAAGTTGCCGCTGGCAATGGCCCGGAAGCCGGTCGCGACCGCGCCGTTTGCGCTGCGCGTACTTGCACCGATGGACACGCCGGCATTCTGGTTGTTCACCTTGTTGCCCTCTGCATCGACGCCGGCCAGCGCGTCGAATCCGAGTGCGACACTGCGACCGTTGTAGGCCTTGGCATTGTTGCCGATGGCGGTGCTGATGCCGTAGCTCCCCGATTCTGCGACCGCGCCCTTGCCCAGTGCCAGTGTAGTGGCATCGATGCGGTTGGTGGCGGACTGCGCAAGCGTACGGACGTCGGCAAGGTCTCCCTTTACAGTTCCCACTGCCGATTCCACTGTCCCCAGCCTGGAGTTCGTGGCGTTGAGCTGCCTTCCATTCACGGCATCCGTACTGCTTGTCGTCAACGTTCCATCAGAAACGCCACTCACTTTTCGCGTCGCCAACACTGCATTGCGCATGCTGACTTCCGTGCCGGTATTGCTGTTGGCAATACGCACTATGCCACTCGCGGAATCCTGCTTGATCAAGCCATCGACCCGCTCGTTCATCGCATGCAGTTGCTTGCCGGTAACGGCATCTGAGCTTGACGCCGTGATGCGGCCGTCTTCCACGTTCACAATCCGCCGTCGCAGCGTGGAACTGCCCACGGAAACAGTGTTCTTTTCGGTTGCGGAAGAACGCACACCCAGCGCAACTGCTCCTTGCGCGGTGGTCGACGCGCCGTAGCCCAGGGCTACGCCATCAATGCGCGCCTCGGCGCCACCGCCTATGGCGATTGCACCGGTGTAACCCGGCGTCCCGGCCTTCGCAGCAGCACCTATGGCGATGCCGGACGTGCCGCCGCCGGTATCGACCGAGGCTTTGCTGCCCAGGGCTACGCCATCAACGCCATTGGCGAATGCGTTTGCGCCCATTGCGACCGCATTCTCGCCCTGTGACAACGAGCCACTGCCGACCGCAAGCGCGTTCTGACGCGTTGCAGCAGCGCTGTTTCCGAATGCGGTGGAGCCGATTCCCTTGCCGTAGGCGTTCGTGCCCACAACTGTGCTGTGACCGCCATTGGCGCTGGCATTGTAGCCAACAGCAACGCTGTCCACGCCGTTTGCATTTGCCTTGGCGCCGAATGCAGAACTGAAGTTCCCCTTCACATAGCTTTGGTGACCAAAGATGGTGATCCAGTCGCCATCTGCTACCGCCCCGCCTCCCATGGCGAGATAGTCCTTACTACCCAGAACAGCATCTGCGTAGGAGACTCCCGACGTTCTACCAATGATCGGGACACAGTTGACGTTTCCAGAGTCGGTGTAACTGCATCCCCCCATGTAGAAGGCCGCTGCTTCTGCTCCACTCAGGCCCGGCCCGATCTGCATAAGCGCGACTAGCGCTGTAGCCGTGCACGCTTTCGCCACACGCCCGCCGCCTTGGTTGCGGTTGATCAGCTCGCTGGCTACCTCCCAGCACCCCTTGGCCCGGTTCCAGATACGCCGATAGATTCGATTCATGGTCTTTCTCCTTAACAGTTTTCGGAAAAGGCATCCCGCGCCATGCGCGGGACGCAGGGAGGGGGGTCAACTGGACTGGATGGCCACGTCCTGGACATGCTCGCGATAGCCGTCCTGGGAAAGCCGGTAGCGCAGGCGCAGCAAATTGCCCGGCTGTGGCTGGAACGGCAGGGTGAAATCGGCATCCGGGTACAGGCTGTGCGAGAGGTCGTGTGGCGTGCAGACGCCGGCGGCCGTACATTCGGCCGCATGGACGATGCCCACGCGCAGGGTGCCGCTGTTGTGCAGCGTGTTGCCGCGCACCTGCAGGTCGACCACGCCATCGGCGGGCACCACGTTCACCAGCGCGCCCCACACCAGGCTGACGCCGACGTCGGCGTGCGCAGCGTCGTCGCTGCTTTCCAGTTCAGTGCCTTCCGGGCCGCGAACACCTTCGAAGTACACCCGGTATGCGGTTTCCTTCTGTACCGGCTGCAGGGGGATCAGCCGGATCAGGCGATTGCCACCGCCTGACAGCGCGAACTTGCCGGGGGTGATGGCAATGGCCGAATCGGCGACCTCGATATCCTGCTCCTGTTCGCGGGGCGTTGCCGGGTTGTCGATGCGTCGCAGGCTGGCCTGTACATACTGTGGTCGAGTGGACTGCGAGTAGACGCGGATCTGCGCACCGCGCTTGGCATCCATCGCGGTTCGCATGGGATGGATGGACAGGTTGGCGTGTGCTGCTGGCGCAAGCAGCGCACTCAACGGCAGCATCCAGACGATCAGTTTGTTCATGGCAGGCTCCGTGTGGGATCAGGGTTTGGCGGTGGGGGCGCGCAGTTCCACCGTCAGCTCGCCCTCGTAGAGACCGGGGCGCTTGCTGGCGACGGGGGTGGGAGGTGTCAGCAATGTCAGCGGCGTGGGCACGCAATAGACCGGCTGGCTGATGCCGGGCAGCATGACCAGGCGCAGTTCGGCGCTGTCGATGCCATGCAGCAGTTCTTCCACGCCATGCCGCATGCGGATATCGCGCCCGCCGTAGTTCAGGCTGACGTGGTAGTCCAGGCGCTGGCGGTCGTCGCTGCCACCATCGCGATGCCAGACCGCGAAGTCGCTGCCGGGTGGCGGGCGCGGCCCGCTGTCACGCACGGTGACGCCGAGGAACTCGCTCTGCGAGCCGAGGCCGTCGTAGAGGCACATCTCCAGCTGCTTGCGGCCGCCCACCATCTGCTTGATGGGGTCGTAGCGCAGGTCCATGTTGACCAGCGGCGCAATGGTGTCGAAGGCCGGGAAGTAGATCGAGATCGCGTCGTAGTCGGTGACGGTGAAATCGAAGTTGAAAGTGGCGGTGGCGACAGGAGCTGCGGCGGGATCGGCCTTGATGTACAGGCGCATCGTGGCCTTCCAGTGGCCTGCGACTAGCCTTGCGAGCTCGGATGCGGGCAAGTCCAGTTTTGCGCCCGTCCCAAGAGGTTGATCGACTGTACAAACAAACCAAGATGCGGCGTGCAGCATCCGACGCGTATCGATGTCCTCCCAGAAGTCCAGTCCACAGGCACGTCCCGACATCGCCCTTTGCAGATAGCCAAGCACGCGTATTTCCGCGCGTAACCCTGTCCGCTCCTCGACGAACTGCAGGTCGATCTCGGTAACGCCTGGAACCTGAGTCAAAGATCCTTCCGTCGAACACCTTCCAAATGTCGAGTTCAACGCTGACCCACACACAACATGGATCTGCCCATACTTCATCGCCACGTCATGACTGAACCCCAGCACCGTCCTCGGCGCCCACAGCTCCACGTCGCCGGGCACGGCCGAGCGGTCCCACGACATCACGATGTCCCGGCTCTGATCGGTGGGATGTGTCTCCGGCGGCCACTGCGCCCACGCCCGCGGCATCACCAGCACCAGCGCACACACCAGCATCAACACGAACATCCAACGCCGGCTCATGGCGTTCCTCCTGCAGCAGCGGTCTGGGGCGTGGCGGCAATCAGCGCGCGTTCCTGCAGCAGCCGGGTGACGCGGGCCTGCTGGCGGATCTCCGCCGGCAGCTGGGCCACGGCCAGCGGTTCGCATCGCACGGCACCGACCAGCAGCACCACCTGGCGGCGCTCGCGCACCTGCAGCGGGCAGTGCAGCAGGCGGTCGTCCTGCAGCAGGTAGAGCGTTGTCTCGCGACGCGGGAAGTCGGCGACGAAGCCGCCATTGGCGCTGGTGCCGGGCACCGGCGCGTTGAGGATGCGGGCGCCGCCCAGCGGCGCGCCGGCAAGCGTGCGGGCGGTGCCGATGAAGGTATAGGTCACTTCGATCGGCACCGGCATGCGCATCAGCCGCCCCGGGGCCAGGAACATCGGGCGTGCACCGCCCACGCCGCTCACGCGGATGGCGGCCATGCTGGTGTCGTTGCTGGCGTCCTGCAGTTCGGCACGGTGCGACTGGTAGGCGGTCAACGGCAGCAGCCGGCGCTCGCCGATCTGCAGCCGTTGCCGGCCCGCGCCACTCACCTGCAGTTCGGCCGCCACGCCCTGAAGGTCCAGGTCATCGGTGGCGGCTACCTGTACCGCCAGCCCGGCATCGGCGCCGGTGCCTGCGCCCCAGTAGGCACCGCGCCGGCCCAGGGCGAAGGCCGAACTGTGCGTGCCGCTGTAAGCGGTCTCGCTGCGGCCATGCTGCTGGTAGTACGCCACGGTGGCGCCGGTCTGTCCGTAGCGGTTCTGCAGCTGCCCGCCCAGCGATGCGCTGTAGCGGTCGTTGTTGTTGGCGCGCAGCTCGGAGGTCAGCTCACGCAACTGCGCGTCCACCTCCTGGCGATAGCTCTGGCCGACGCTGTAGTTGATCTCCGGCCGCTGGTGCTGCGGCTGGCGCATGTCCACCGCATAGCGGCGCTGGCCGCTGCCAACATGGCTGCGCTGCAGGCGGGTGAAGCTTACGTTGAGGTAGATGCCACGGTCGCGCGTGCGGGTGTCGCGGGCACTGTCGTGGCTGAGCTGCTGCCACAGGCCCAGCCGCGTGGAGACGCTGAAATCCTGCCAACGATGGCTGCGGCTGAAGCTGGCCTGCCAGGTGCGGCTGAGCTGCGGCTCACGGTGCGGTTGCAGCGGTTGCGGCGGCAGGAACGGATCCAGTGGCGCCGACGGATCATCGTCACCAGGACGGCTCCAACCGGTGCGCCAGGTCTGGCGCCGGGTGTACCCCAGGTACGCCGTACCACCGGCGATCGGCAGCGAGACCGATCCGCTGAGCGAGTTGGTGCAGCCCAGGCGGTCCCGTGCATCGGCCTCGAACTGGCAGGCCTTGCCACGCATGCGCTGCTGGTAGATGTTCCAGGACGCCTTGCGCCGGTATGACAGCTGATGCTGCTGGCCGTGGCTGCCATCGCTGCCGCGCATGCCGCTGAACGTTGCGCGCATCTCCTGCGTGGCCAGCACGCGGCGCAGGTCGACGCGCAGTTCGCCATAGCTGTGCCCGCCCAGGTGGGCGACGCCCGCAGTAGCCGCCAGGTCGCGAGCCAATGGCACGCGCATGCCGGCCACCGTTACCTGCTCACCATCGAAGCGGTCACTGCGGCGCTCGTTGCGGCGGCCACTCTGCACGAACCACTGCCATTGGCTGTCGGTCCAGTCACCGCCCTTGTCGAAGGGGGCTTCTTCAGTACGCACCAGCACGCCATCCTCGTAGATGCGCATGCGCACCAGGTAGCTGCCGAACGGGAAGTTGCGGGTATCGATCTGGTTGATGCCGGCCTGCAGGTAGTAGGTCTGCAGCAGGCGCTCGCCGTCGAACACGTCCACGCGCGCATCGCGGGCGAGCAGGACCGTCAATGGCGAGGCCTGCACGGCAGCATCGCTGTCCACGTAAGCCTGGGTGGTGCCCACGCGGGCACCGTCGAAGCGGTCCAGCGGCAGCATGCTGAAACCGAAGGTGCCGCCCTGTGGACTGGACAGGTTGCGGCGGTCCATGCGCCCGGCCTGCAGGTAGTACTGCTGGCCCAGGTCATGGCGGTAATAGACGTTGTCGAATTCGAAATGCGCATCGCCACCGCTGCTGCGGTAGCGCTGCTGGGTGAAGTACCAGTCGGCGGACATATGGCCCCGCTGGAACAGGCCCAGAACGCCGGTGCCGCGCGCACTGAACGACTGGTAGTCGCGCCCACCGGTAAGGTTGAGTACCTGCTGGTGCAGGAAAGCGTTCTCGGCATTGCTGCTGAGCGCGTGGAAGCGTTCCGCGGCGGGCTCGCCACCGATCCACTTGCGCGCCACGAACAGGCGCACGGCGCCCTCGCCTTCGTCATACAGCGCGCGCGCGGCCGCAGGGTCTTGCGGGGGATCCAGATAGCCGCAACCGGCCTCGGCGCCACCGAAGCGGCAGGCCAGGTGGCTGTTGCGTGGCAGCGGCTGCGACAGTGCCGGCAGCAGCGCGGCCTGCGCCTCGGCGGACAGGTCCAGTGCCTGCAGCACGCGCGCGGGATCTTCCAGCTGCACATGCTCCAGGGTGACGCGCACCGGCGACAGCCCGGCCGAGCGGCCGAACAGCTGGATGTCGAGTTGTTCGGTCTGTCCTTCGACCAGATCTTCGAAACCGGGCGGGACGCCGCGCGCGGCCGCCAGCGGAGTGGACAACGCCAGGGCGAGCGCGACCGCCAGCCGGGTGACGGCGGGGGCGTGTGAGGTCATGGGGGTACCGCTGGAGAAGCGGCCGGCCCGGGAACCGGGCCGGCGCGGGGATTACGGCGAGGTCGCCTTCTGGTTCAGCACGACGTTGACGATGCCGCTGTAGCGACCCTTGGTGGTGATCGGGGCCGGGGTGGCCTGGGCAATGGTCAACGGCATCGAGATCGAGGCGCCCGGGGTCGAGCCGGCGCCGGTGAACAGGTCGACTGCCTTGTATTCGATGGCGGCGGCACCCAGTGCGCGATTGTTGAGGCTGATGGTCATCGGCACGGTGACGGTGCCGGTTTCATTTGCGAGGGCAAACGCACCGTCGATGCGTGCCTCGATATCCGCGGTGTCATCATTGGAGTGAATGCGCACGCGCTGCGTGTCCGGAATCAGGCCGCGCAGCGGATCGTGGGTCAGCGTGACCAGGTCCGGCAACGGGGTGCCGTCATCACGCAGCAGTGCCAGGGTCGGGTCGACGTCGGCATAGACGGAGATCTTGGTTTCCAGCGCGTGCGCGGACAGCGAAGCGGTGGCCAGCGCTGCCGCGAGCGCGGTCTTCTTGATGATGGCGTGCATGGTTGTCTCTCTCGGACAAAGGGGGAATATGAAAGCTCCCCTCCCCAAGGAGAAAAGGGAGGGGAGCATCGCCCGCGGGGATGGGTGCGGGCGACGGAGAGAATGTTAGAAATCCATTGCCATGCAGGCCATTCAAGCATTCCTAAAACACTGAGTGTTAAGGAGAATTCTTGAATTCGCTCAATGTTCGAGGGTTATGCAATTTCCCTCATCGGTTCAATGCAACAAACCTCATTGCATTGAATTTGTAGAGCCGAGCCCACGCTCGGCTACCGTTGGCTTCAACCTGCAGGCACGACGGTGACGTGATCGACATCGATGTCGGTGGGCTTGAAGCGATGCGTGTCGACCTTGCCACGCAGCTCGACCACGGTATCGGCACCGATGGCCTGCGGCGGCAGGTCTTCGTCATCGATCTCGACCTCGATCTGGCCGCTGGCATCACGGAACTGGTAGCGCTCGTCACCGATCTTGGCGGTGAGGGTGCCACGCAGCACCACCGGATGATCATCGCGCTGCGCACGTGCGTCAGCGACGGTGCTGGCAGCGGCCCCTGCCCCCGGCCCGGTGTACTGCGCGAAGGCCTGCGGGCTCAGCAGGGCCAGCGGCGTGGCGATGAAAGCGATGGCGATCAGTCGGTTCATGGCGTTCTCCATACAGGGATCAGTACGCACAGGTTCTATCGCCTTCGACGTGATACCCATGCAATAGATCCGAAAAGATGTGAATGCGACATTCATTGTCAGAACGCGTTCAGATCCGGAAGCGGGCTCTTATCGTGCGGACCAACGTTCCGCGGTCGCCATCCGCCGAAGCCGATCAGGGCACAAAAAAAACGCCCCGCAGATGCGGGGCGTTCTCAGCAGAATCTGCTGCGGGCGATCAGCCCTGGTAGTCGCGCACGTCGCTGCCGGTGTAGACCTGGCGCGGACGGCCGATCTTCATTTCCGGATCGACCTGCTGTTCCAGCCAATGCGACACCCAGCCGGAAGTACGGCCCAGGGCGAACATGACGGTGAACATTTCGGTCGGGATCTGCAGTGCCTTGTAGATGATGCCGCTGTAGAAATCGACGTTCGGGTACAGCTTGCGGGCGACGAAGTACTCGTCCTGCAGCGCAGCCTGTTCCAGCTTCACGGCCACGTCCAGCAGCGGATCCTGCACGCCCAGCTGCTTGAGCACCTTGCTGGTCATCTCGCCGATGACCTTGGCGCGCGGGTCGAAGTTCTTGTAGACGCGGTGGCCGAAGCCCATCAGGCGGAAGCCGGAGGTCTTGTCCTTGGCCTTGACCACGGCGGACTCGACGTTGTCGGCGCTGCCGATCTCTTCGAGCATCTTCAGCACGGCTTCGTTGGCACCGCCGTGGGCCGGACCCCACAGCGCGGTGACGCCCGCAGCGACCGACGCGTACGGGTTGGCGCCGGTCGAACCGACCAGGCGCACGGTCGAGGTCGAGGCGTTCTGCTCGTGGTCGGCGTGCAGGATGAACAGCAGGTCCAGCGCCTTCACCACGTCCGGGTTCAGGTCGTACTGGCCGTCAGCGGACTCGAAGGTCTGCTTCAGGAAGCGGCTGACGTAGTCCAGCGAGGTGTCCGGCTTGTTGGCCGGCAGGCCCTTGCCGTGGCGATAGATCAGCGCCGACAGGGTCGGCACCTTGGCAATCAGGCGCACGGCGGCCTTGCGGCGCTGCTCGGCGTCGGACAGGTCCAGCGAGTCGTGGTAGATGGCCGACAGCTGCGCGATCGCGGCCGCCAGGATCGCCATCGGGTGGGCATCCTTGGCGAAGCTGCCGATCAGGGTGTTGATCGAATCGTCGACGTTGGCTTCGGCGGTCAGCTCATCGGTGAAGGCCTTCAGCTGCTCGGCGCTCGGGCGCTCGCCGTTGATCAGCAGGTAGGCCACTTCGACGTAGCTCGACTTTTCCGACAGCTGTTCGATCGGGTAGCCGCGGTACAGCAGCACGCCCTTGTCGCCGTCGATGTAGGTGATGGCGGACTTGCAGCTGGCCGTCGCGGTGAAGCCGGAATCGTAGGTGAAGAACCCCGTTTCCTTGGTCAGCTTCGCGATGTCGACGCAGTCGTTGCCAAGGGTGGGTTTGATGACGGGCAGAACGACGGACTTATCGCCGGCGTTGAGCGTGACCTGATCAAGATCGGACACTGTGTGCGCTCCTTCATGGGAAGGCGCCTGCCCAAGCGCATTGGTCAGGCACGTGAATGACGTCCTCGGCCTGTGCCGGGGATCACATCATTATCGCACAGCAGCATTTGTCGGGTGCTAGACGGAAGTCGTATACGACAGGCGGCCGGACACCGGCCGTTGAGCGGCCCGGATCGGCAAAAGCGTTGTCACACGAACGCAGTGTTCCGTCCATCCAAACGCCCGTTGGGTTGGCGTTGGGGAAAAACAAACGGCCGCGCAGAGCGCGGCCGTCGGTTCGAAGCTGGATCGACAGATCAGCGCGCGTAGCGCTTCTGGAACTTGTCGATACGGCCCGAGGTGTCGATGACCTTGTGCTTGCCCGTGTAGAACGGGTGCGAAGCAGAGGAAATTTCAACCTTGACCAGCGGGTATTCGTTGCCGTCTTCCCACTGGATGGTTTCCTTCGTGCCCATGGTCGAGCGGGTCAGGAACTTGAAATCGGAGGTGACGTCATGGAAGACGACGTCGCGGTAGTTCGGATGGATATCGGCCTTCATGGGCTCACACCGTAAATGGGCTGGTGGTCAAGAGCGGCATTATAAGCACCGGTTGCCGCTCGGGGCAACCGGTGGCGGTCAATCGAGGTCAGTCCGCGCCCAGGGCCTGGCGCACCAGGGCCTCGAAACGCTGCTGGTCGTAGGCCATCAGCAGATCGCAGTTGTCCGGCTGGCCGGTCTGGCGGTTCCAGTCGACGATGGTGGCGCCGCGGCTGAACGTGCCATTCAGCTCCACGTTCAGCGGCCGCGACTCGACCTGCAGCTGCCCTTCCGGATTCAGCGCCCACGCCATGGCCACCGCATCGGCCGTATACCAGCGGCCGCCCTTGGCATCTTCCGACAGCGCGCGGGTCTTGCGCGAGATCAGTTCGTAGAAGCGGGCGCGGTCGGAATCGGCCTGCAGCCATTTCTCGGCGTCCTCCAGCGGCAGGCCGTGGGCAACGGTCGCCTCCCAGTCCGACACCAGCAGGTGCTTGAACGAGGTGAACACCACGTGCGCGGCTTCAGGATCGAAGGCGATGTTGAATTCGGCTGCCGGGGTGATGTTGCCGTGGCAGGTAACCGCGCCACCCATCACCACGATGCGCTTGATGCGCTGGGGCAGGGTCGGGTCCAGCTTCAGTGCCAGCGCCAGATTGGTCAGCGGGCCCAACATCACCAGCATCAGTTCGCCGGCGTGTTCGTGCGACAGGCGCAGGATGGCCAGGGCAGCGTGCTCGGCCTCGGCCTGGCGGCTCGGCGGCGGCAGGTCCACGTCGCCGTAGCCATCACGGCCATGCACGTGGGCAGCGTCAACGGAGGGATGCAGCAGCGGATCCGGGCTGCCGGCAAACACCGGTACGTCGGGGCGGCCGACGATGTCACAGAGCTTGAGGGCGTTGCGGACGGTGTATTCGAGGCCGACATTGCCGGCGGCGATGGTCAGGGCGACCACGTCGTGCCGTTCATCGGCAAAGGCCATCAGCAGGGCCAGGGCGTCGTCCACACCGGGATCGGTGTCGATCAACAGGGGGATCTTGTGGGTCATCGTTGCCGTCTTCAGATCGGCAACGAAGTGTGGACCGGGATGATGACCGTTGCAAGTACGGGGGTTGGGGTTCTGGCAGGGCTGCGCCCTGCACCCGCGGTAGTGCCGGCCGCTGGCCGGCAACTTCGACAGCAACGTCAAAAACGGGTTTCCCGCGGCTGGCGGGGAAGAGCTCTCTGTAGAGTCGAGCCATGCTCGACTCCCGCGCGCAGCGCGCACAGCAGCCGAGCGTGGGCTCGGCTCTACAGTGGATCCACGCCGTGCGTGGATGAGCGTCCCGGAAATGGGGTCAGAGGCCATTGCTGCGCAAAGGGCTCCGACCCCGGGGGTGCCTACGCCGAGGCGTAGCGCACGGCGGTGCCGATCCAGCGCTGCACCACGCGGTCGGCCAGCGCGGGCTGCTGGTCCAACAGGCGCTCGGCCAATTCATGCACGCCGGGCAGCAGGCCAGCGTCGCGGGCCAGGTCGGCAATGCGGAAACCGGCCAGGCCAGTCTGGCGCGTCCCGAGCAGTTCGCCGGGGCCGCGCAGTTCCAGGTCCTTCTCGGCGATGACGAAACCATCGTTGGTTTCGCGCATGGTCTGCAGGCGCTCACGCGCCATCTGCGAGAGTGGTGCCTGGTACAGCAGCACGCAGCGCGACACCGCCGAACCGCGGCCCACGCGGCCACGCAGCTGGTGCAGCTGGGCCAGGCCGAGGCGCTCGGCGTTCTCGATCACCATCAACGAAGCATTCGGCACGTCCACACCGACTTCGATGACCGTGGTCGCCACCAGCAGGTCGATCTCGCCGGCCTTGAACGCCACCATCGTCGCCAGCTTTTCAGCAGCCTTCAGGCGGCCATGCACCAGCCCCACGCGAACGCCCGGCAGCAGCGCTTGCAGTGATTCATAGGTGGCCTGCGCCGGGGTGGCATCCAGTTCTTCGCTTTCCTCGATGAGCGTGCACACCCAGTACACCTGCCGCCCTTCCTGGCAGGCCAGCGCAATGCGCTCGATCAGTTCCGGGCGACGGTCATTGTTCAAGGCCACGGTCTGCACAGGGGTGCGGCCCGGTGGCAGTTCGTCGATGGCCGATACATCCAGGTCTGCGTATTCGGACATCGCCAGCGTGCGCGGAATCGGCGTGGCGGTCATCACCAGCTGGTGCGGCACGCTGTTGCCGCCCGCGCCCTTGTCGCGCAGCGCCAAGCGCTGGTGCACGCCGAAGCGGTGCTGCTCGTCGACGATGGCCAGCGCCAGGTCCTGGAACACCACCGCCTCCTGCATCAGCGCGTGGGTTCCGACCACCACCTGCGCTTCGCCGTTGGCGACCTGCTCCATCACTTTGGCGCGCGCCTTGCCGGTGACCTTGCCGGCCAGCCAGGCGATGCGCACGCCGAGCGGTTCCAGCCAGCCACGCAGATTGTTGAGGTGCTGCTCGGCCAGCAACTCGGTGGGGGCGGCCAATGCGACCTGCTTGCCCTGCTCCACCGCCAGCATGGCGGCCAGCGCGGCCACCACCGTCTTGCCGGAGCCGACGTCGCCCTGCACCAGCCGCAGCATCGGGCTGGGCCGCGCAAGGTCCTCACGGATCTGCTTGAACACGCGTGCCTGCGCGCCGGTCAGCGCGAACGGCAACTGCTTCAGCAGCGCCTTGGCCAGTTTTCCGGGGCCGGCCAGCGGCGGCGCATGGTGCGCCTGCAATGCAATACGCTGGCGACGCAGGCTGAGGTGATGGGCCAGCAGTTCTTCCATCGCCAGGCGACGCTGCGCCGGGTGGGTACCAGCCGCCAACGCGGCCAGATCGGCATCCGGCGGTGGCCGGTGCACGGTCAGCAGCGCGCTGCGCAGCGGCGGCAGGCCCAGGCCATCGAGCCAACCGTTGGGCAGCAGTTCCAGCGTGCTTTCCTCGGGCAGGCGGTCCAGCGCCTGGCCGATCAATTTGCGCATGGTCATCGGGCCGACCCCTTCGACGGTGGGATACACCGGATCGAGGCGGTCGCCGAGTTCGGGATCGTCGTTGCGGCCCAGCACCTGGTAGCTGGGATGGACGATTTCCAGGCCGAGGTGGCCGGGCTTGGGCGTGCCGAAGCAGCGCAGCCGGGTGCCGACCGCGAACTGCCCGACCTGCTGCTGGCGGAAGTGGAAAAAGCGCAGCACCAGGGTGCCCTGCCCTTCGTCTTCCACCGCCACTTTCAGCATCGGCCGGTAGCGCATGCCACGCTCGACTGCGACCACCCGCCCTTCCACCTGCGCCGGCACGCCGTTGCGCAGGTCTTCGATGCGGGTCAGCCGGGTCCGGTCTTCATAGCGCAGCGGCAGGTGAAGCCAGAGATCCTGCAGGGTGGCCAGGCCACGTGCCTGCAGTTTGGCGGCCACGGCCGGACCGACGCCGGCAAGCATCGCCAGGGATGCTTCGCCGGACGGTGACAGGACCGGGGTGACCGCCGCCTTGCGTGCCACGTGGCGGTCAGTCGATGACCATCACCGCGTCGACCTCGAAGCTGGCGCCCTTCGGCAGGCCGGAGACTTCGATGGTGGAACGGGCCGGATACGGGGCCTGGAAGTAGTCCTGCATGACCGCGTTGACCTTGGCGAACTCGCCCAGGTCGGTCAGGTACAGGCCCAGGCGCACGACCTTGTCCAGCGAGCCACCCGCCGCTTCGGCCACGGCCTTGAGGTTGTCGAAGGCGCGGCGGGCCTGTGCTTCGACGTCACCGGCGCCGACGATGTCGCCGGTGGCCGGGTCAAGCGGGATCTGGCCGGAGAAGTACACGGTGTTGCCGGCGCGCACGGCCTGCGAGTACGGGCCGATGGCGGCGGGGGCCTTTTCGGTGTTGATGATCTGGCGGGACATGGGTCGCTCCGGTGCTTGGGGGAAAACAGAGCGGTGATTGTACCGGCTGGGGGTGCATCCACGCATGGCGTGGATCTACCGCGCCGCCTCGGTAGTGCCGGCCGTTGGCCGGCAATCGCGATGCCGTCGCGGATCCATGGGTTGCCGGCCAGCGGCCGGCACTACCGGTACGCGCAGGACCTACTGGCGGCGTACCGATTGCACGACCGACAGGCGGCGCAGGCGGCGCATCACTTCGGCCAGATGGTTGCGGTCGCGCACCTGGATGTTGAACGCCAGCACGGCGGCGTTGAAGTCGCGGTCCAGGTAGTCCACGCGTTCGATGTTGGAATGGCTCTGTGCGATGGCGGCGGCCAGCTGCGCCAGCACGCCGGTGCCGTTCTCCACTTCCACCACCAGCGAGGTGTCGTAGTCGCCGGAGACGGTGGTGTCCCAGCCAATCGGCACCCAGCGCTCGGGCGACTTGCGCAGCTCGGCCAGGTTCGGGCAGTCCATGCGGTGCACCACGATGCCCTTGCCGGCGGTGTGGTAGCCCATGATCTCGTCGCCGGGAATCGGCTGGCAGCAGCCGGCGAAGGTGACCACGCCGCGCTCGCTGCCGTTGATCAGGATCTTCTCCTGCGAGTGGTGGCGCGAATGCGGGCCGCCACGCAGTTCGGCGTAGGCCATCAGCGCCTGCGCGGCCTGGGTCGGCATCCAGTTGCCCAGTGCGACCTCGGCCAGCAGCGCTTCCAGGCGCGGGAAGCGGTGTTCGGCCAGGAACGCATCCAAGCGGCCTTTCGGCAGGCGCTCCAGCGACGAATCCATCGCTTCCAGCGCGCGGTCGAGCATGCGGTGGCCCAGCTGCACGGCATCTTCGTGCTCCAGCTGCTTGAGCTGGTGGCGGATGGCGGTGCGTGCCTTGCTGGTCACCACGAATTCCAGCCACTGCGGTTTCGGCGTGGCCGAGCGCGCGGTGATGATCTCCACCGACTGGCCCGACACCAGCTTGGTGCGCAGCGGCACCAGTTTCTTGTCCACGCGCGAAGCCACCGCCATGTTGCCCACGTCGGTATGCACGGCGTAGGCGAAATCGAGCGCGGTGGAGTTGCGCGGCAGGGCCAGGATCTTGCCCTTCGGGGTGAACAGGTAGACCTCGTCCGGGAACAGGTCGACCTTGACGTTGTCGAGGAATTCCAGCGAGGAACCGGCGGCGCGCTGCGAGTCGATCAGCTCGACGATCCACGCGTGGGCACGGCTCTGTGCGCTGTTGGGCGAATCGCCGCCGAACTTGTAGGTCCAGTGCGCGGCCACGCCGCGTTCGGCGATCAGGTCCATTTCCTCGGTACGGATCTGCACTTCGATCGGCGAGCCATACGGCCCGAACAGCACGGTGTGCAGCGACTGGTAACCGTTGGCCTTGGGAATGGCGATGAAATCGCGGAAGCGCCCATCCAGCGGCTTGAAGGTGGCGTGCACCGAGCCCAGCGCGTGATAGCAGCTGGGCACGCTGCGCACGACCAGGCGGAAGCCGAACACATCCATCACCTGGTCGAAGGATTTGTTCTCGTCGCGCATCTTGTTGTAGATGCTCCACGGGGTCTTGATGCGGCTGATCAGCCGATGCTCGATGCCCTCCTTGGCCAGGCGCTGCGACAGCTGCACTTCCACCTGCGCCATCGCTTCGCGGCGCACCACCGGCTGGCTGCGGATGTGTTTTTCGATGATGGCGTGGCGCCATGGGTAGAGCGCCTTGAACCCGAGGTTCTGCAGCTCGCTCTTGACCAGGCTCATGCCCAGGCGCTGGGCGATGGGCGCGTAGATCTCCAGCGTCTCGCGGGCGATGCGGCCACGCGCTTCGCGGCTCTGCGCGCCCAGCGTGCGCATGTTGTGCAGGCGGTCGGCCAGCTTGATCATGATCACGCGCAGGTCGCGCGACATCGCCAGCAGCATCTTGCGGAAGCTCTCGGCGGCCGCCTCCTGGCGGTCACGGAACTTCAGCTTGTCCAGCTTGGTGACACCGTCGACCAGTTCGGCCACGGCTTCGCCGAACTCGGCGGCCAGCGCCTCGCGGGTCAGCGGGGTGTCTTCGATGGTGTCGTGCAGGATCGCGGCGATCAGCGCTTCCACGTCCAGGCCGAGTTCGGCCAGCACCTGGGCCACGGCCACCGGATGGGTGATATAGGGCTCGCCCGACTTGCGCGTCTGCCCAGCGTGCGCGGAGGCCCCGACTTCCCAGGCACGGCGCAACAGCGGCAGCTGTTCCGGCGGCAGGTAATGGGCGGCGCGTTCGAGCTGGAGGACGTAGTCGGGTACGGCGGCAGTGGGGGCTGCGGCGACCTTGGCAGTGGGGCCTGGGTTCATGCCCGAAGCCTATTCCAGCGCGACGTTTACGGCAAATCCTGAATGCGAAACAGCCCGCACGGGGCGGGCTGTTCGGTGTATCCAACGATTACGTTGATCGATGCGATCAATCGTCGTTCTTGGACATGTCTTCGTCGGCCACCACTTCGGCGGCAGCCCACTCCAGCGCTTCGCGCTCGGCGCGCTCACGCTCGGCCTTTTCGACTTCGTCGATCAGGGCGTTGTCGATCTTGCGGGCGGCGATTTCGCGCAGCGCCAGCACGGTCGGCTTGTCCTCGGTCTCGCTGTTGTCCAGCGTGGCCTGCACGCCGTTGGCGAGCTGACGGGCACGCTTGGAAGCCATCATGACCAGTTCGAAACGGTTGTTAACGACTTCCAGGCAATCTTCTACGGTAATGCGGGCCATACGGGCTCCCGGCGACCGGTCGGCCGCTCAGTCGAATGAGGGAAAGGGGACGGAGTGTACTGGCAGGGGCTGGACAAAATCAAGCCAACCCCTACCCGATTCTTTTGGAATCAGTCAGTTGCACCCGGATCGGGGGTCAGCAGCGCCTGGATCAGGCCGGCGTGGCGGACCTTCTGGGCCTCCCGGCGCAGGCGGCTGGCAGTGAAGATGGCGCACAGCTCGTCCACGGCAGTGTCGAACACCTCGTTGACGATGACGTAGTCGAACTCGTTGAAGTGCAGCATTTCATCGCGGGCCGCGCCCAGGCGCTGGGCGATGACCGCCTCGCTGTCCTGGCCGCGCTTGCGCATGCGGTCCTGCAAGGCCTGCTTGGACGGCGGCAGGATGAACACGGTGACCGTGCCCGGCACCAGCTGGCGCACCTGCTGCGCGCCCTGCCAGTCGATCTCCAGCAGCACATCCTGGCCGGCGGCCAGCTGCGGCTCCACCGACTGCCGGGCCGTGCCCTTCCAGTCGCCGTGCACCCAGGCGTGCTCGAAGAAGTCGCCGGCGGCGATCATCTGCTCGAACTTCTCGGCACTGACGAAGTGGTAATGCTGGCCGTTCACCTCACCGGGGCGCATCGCGCGCGAGGTGAAGGAGATCGACAGGGCGATCTGCGGGTCACGGGCCAGGGTGGCATTGACGATGCTGCTCTTGCCGGCGCCGGACGGGGCGGCCACGATGTACAGCGTGCCGCGCGCAACGGCGTCCGACGGCTTCGACGGGGCGCTCATGCGCGGAACCCAATTGGTTGATTTCGCAAAATTTTTCCTCGGTGTTCCAGATCCGGCGCGGAGGATCGCGCCAGGACGGCGGGGGCTGCGCGGAACATCCTGGAACCAGGCCCGGCAGACGCTTCCCCAGGGGGCGGGCACGCAACTTTACCAGAGCAGGCCCTTTCCGGGCCCGTCCGGCAGGCGCCGCGCCTTGTGCCACATGGGCATCCGGGGGCCTGTGCTATAACCGGCCCGTACCCAACGACAGCCCGGAGGCCTGCGCCTCCCCGCCATCCCAGGAGAACGGCATGCCATCGATGAGCCGCCGCCAGTTCCTGAAAGTGACCGGGACAACCCTGGTCGGCTCCAGCCTGGCACTGATGGGCTTCGCGCCCGGCATCGCGCTCGCGGAGGTCAGGCAATACAAGCTGACCCGCGCGACCGAGACCCGCAACACCTGTACCTACTGTTCGGTGGCCTGCGGCATCCTGATGTACAGCCTCGGCGATGGCGCCAAGAACGCCGAGCCGAGCATTTTCCACATCGAGGGCGACCCAGACCATCCAGTCAACCGCGGCACGCTGTGCCCGAAGGGTGCCGGCCTGGCCGACATCATCCACAGCAAGTCGCGCCTGCTCTACCCCGAGTACCGCGCGCCGGGCTCGAACGAGTGGAAGCGGCTGAGCTGGGACGATGCGCTGGACCGCATCGCGCGGCTGATGAAGGAAGACCGCGATGCCAACTTCGTGCAGAAGAACGAAGCCGGGCAGACGGTCAACCGCTGGCTGACCACTGGCATGCTGGCGGCCTCGGCCACCAGCAATGAGACCGCGGTGCTGACCCACAAGGTCGTCCGCTCCCTCGGCATGCTGGCATTCGACAACCAGGCACGTGTCTGACACGGCCCGACGGTGGCAGGTCTTGCCCCGACGCTAGGCCGTGGTGCGATGACGAATCACTGGGTCGACATCAAGAATGCCGACCTGATCCTGATCATGGGTGGCAACGCCGCCGAGGCGCATCCGTGCGGGTTCAAATGGGTGACCGAGGCCAAGGCCCACAACAAGGCCCGGCTGATCGTGGTCGATCCGCGCTTCAACCGCTCGGCCGCGGTTGCCGATGTGTACGCGCCGATCCGCACCGGTACCGACATCGTGTTCCTGGGCGGCCTGATCAACTACCTGCTGACCGAGGACCGCATCCAGCACGAGTACGTGCTGAACTACACCGACATGTCGTTCCTGGTGAAGGACGAGTTCGCCTTCAAGGACGGCCTGTATTCGGGCTACAACGAAGAAAAGCGCAGCTACGACCGTTCCAGCTGGGACTATGCCTACGGTGACGATGGATTCGTGCGCAGCGACCCGACGCTGAAGGATCCGCGCTGCGTCTACAACCTGCTGAAACAACACTACGCGCGTTACACCGTGGAGATGGTCGAGCGCATCTGCGGCACGCCGGCCGACAGCATCCGCCAGGTGTGGGACATGATCGCGTCCACCGCCGGCAAGGACAAGGCGATGACCATCCTGTACGCGCTGGGCTGGACGCAGCACTCGATCGGCGCACAGAACGTGCGTGCCGGCACCATGGTGCAGCTGCTGCTGGGCAACATCGGCGTGGCCGGTGGCGGCATGAACGCGCTGCGCGGGCACTCCAACATCCAGGGCCTGACCGACATCGGCCTGATGTCCGACCTGCTGCCCGGCTACCTGACGCTGCCGAAACAGGATGAGCAGGACTACAACGCCTACATCGCCAAGCGCACGCAGAAGCCCCTGCGCGCCAACCAGATGTCGTTCTGGCAGAACTACCCGAAGTTCCACGTCAGCTTGATGAAATCGTGGTGGGGCGATGCCGCCACCGCCGACAACAACTGGTGCTTCGATTACCTGCCCAAGCTCGACAAGCCGTACGACATGCTGCAGGCGTACGAGCTGATGAACGAGGGCAAGATCCACGGCTACATCTGCCAGGGCTTCAATCCTCTGGCCTCGGCGCCGAACAAGGGCAAGCTGATCAGTGCGTTCTCCAAGCTGAAGTTCATGGTCAGCATGGATCCGCTGGAAACCGAGACCATCGCCTTCTGGCAGAACCACGGCGCACTGAACGACGTCGACCCGAGCACGATCCAGACCGAAGTGTTCCGCCTGCCCACCACTTCCTTCGCCGAGGAGAACGGCGCGGTGGTGAATTCCTCGCGCTGGCTGCAGTGGCACTGGAAGGGGGCCAACCCGCCGGGCGAAGCGCGTAGCGACATCGAGATCATGTCCGAGCTGTTCCATCGCATCAAAGCGATGTACGAGAAGGATGGCGGTGCGTGGTGGGAGCCGGTACGCGACCTGGCCTGGAAGTATTCCAACCCGGAGCTGCCGACGCCGGAAGAACTGGCGATGGAATACAACGGCAAGGCGCTGGCCGACGTGTTCGATCCGAAGGACCCGACCAAGCTGGTGCGCAAGGCCGGCGAGCAACTGGCCGCGTTCGGCGAGCTGCGCGACGATGGCAGCACGTCCTCCGGCTGCTGGATCTACATCGGCGCCTGGGGCCCGACCGGCAACATGATGGCGCGGCGTGACAACAGTGACCCGACAGGCATCGGCAACACGCTGGGCTGGGCCTGGGCGTGGCCGGCCAACCGCCGCGTGATGTACAACCGCGCCTCGTGCGACGTGGCTGGCCAACCGTTCGATCCACGCCGCACGCTGCTGGTCTGGAACGGCAAGAACTGGGGCAACGTGGACGTGCCGGACTTCAAGGCCGATGAAGATCCTGCCGGCGGGATGGGCCCGTTCATCATGAACCCGGAAGGCATCGCCCGCTTCTTCGCCAAGGCCGGCATGGCCGAAGGCCCGTTCCCGGAGCACTACGAACCGTTCGATACCCCGCTGCGCAGCAATCCGCTCAGCCCCGGCCAGGCCCTGACGCTGAACAACCCCGCGGCACGCGTGTTCGCCAGCGACCGTGCACAGATCGGTTCGCCGGACGAGTTCCCGCATGTGGCCACCACCTACCGCCTGACCGAGCATTTCCACTTCTGGACCAAGCACGGCAAGCTCAACGCCATCATCCAGCCCGAGCAGTTCGTCGAGATCGGTGCGGCATTGGCCGACGAGCTGGGCATCACCAACGGCAGCCGCGTGCGCGTGAGTTCCAAGCGTGGCCATATCGAAGCCGTTGCGATGGTGACCAAGCGGATCAAGGCCCTGCAGATCGATGGAAAGACCGTGCATCAGGTGGGCGTGCCGATCCACTGGGGCTTCCTCGGTGCGGCCAAGCCCGGATATATCGCCAATACGCTGACCAATGCCATCGGTGACGGCAACTCGCAGACGCCCGAGTCGAAGTGCATCCTGGTCAAGGTCGAGAAGGTGTAGGAGACACGCCATGCCACTGCAATCGCTGGACATCATCCGCCGCTCGGCCACCACCACGCCCTCGCCGGAGGCGCGGGGCGCGCACACCGGCCAGGTCGCCAAGCTGATCGATGTGAGCAAGTGCATCGGCTGCAAGGCCTGCCAGGTCGCCTGCATGGAATGGAACGACCTGCGCGACGAAGTGGGCAGCTGCGTTGGCAGCTATGACAACCCGCCCGACCTGAGCGAACAGTCGTGGACGGTGATGAAGTTCCGCGAGTACGAGGACGAGAAGGGCAAGCTGGAGTGGCTGATCCGGAAGGAGGGCTGCATGCACTGCAGCGACCCGGGCTGCCTGAAGGCCTGCCCGTCGCCCGGCGCGATCATCCAGTACGCCAACGGCATCGTCGACTTCCAGGAAGAGAACTGCATCGGCTGCGGCTACTGCGTGACCGGCTGCCCGTTCGACGTACCGCGCATCTCCAAGAAGGACCACAAGGCCTACAAGTGCACGCTGTGTTCGGACCGGGTGGCGGTCGGCCAGGAACCGGCCTGTGTGAAGACCTGCCCGACCGGGGCGATCACCTTCGGCAGCAAACAGGCGATGACCGAGCACGCCGCCGGACGCGTGGAAGACCTGAAATCACGCGGCTATGAAAACGCCGGCCTGTACGACCCGCAGGGCGTCGGCGGTACCCACGTGATGTACGTGCTGCAGCATGTGGACAAGCCCGAGCTCTACGCCGACCTGCCCAAGGACCCGCGCATCAGCACGATGGTGGAAGTCTGGAAGGGCGTAGCCAAGCCACTGGGCGTGCTGGCGATCGCCGCCACGGCCTTTGCTGGCTTCCTGCACTACATCGGCATCGGCCGCAACACGGTCAATGACGAGGAAGAAGAACAAGCCGAGCACGAGGCGAAGAAGATCGAAGAGGAGCAGCGGCCATGAAGTACGCCCCGCACCCGCGGCAGATCATCCGTTACCGCGCGCCGACCCGCATCAACCACTGGATCGTGGCGATCTGCTTCGTGCTGACCGCGCTGTCCGGGCTGGCGTTGTTCCACCCTGCCCTGTTCCCGCTGACCCAGCTGTTCGGTGGCGGACCGTGGACGCGCATCCTGCATCCGTTCATCGGCCTGGCCATGGTGGTGGGCTTTGCGCTGCTGGCGTTGCGCATGTGGCGCGACAATCTGCCGACCGCCGACGACCGCGCGTGGATGCGCGGCATGCGCGATGTACTGCGCAACGAGGATGAAAAGCTGCCGCCGGTCGGTCGCTTCAATGCCGGCCAGAAGCTGCTGTTCTGGGCCATCATCGGCTGCCTGTCGGCACTGCTGCTGACCGGCTTCGTGATCTGGCGGCAGTACTTCAGCCATTTTTTCCCGATCGGGGTGATCCGCTTCTCGGTGCTCGCCCATGCGTTGTTCGGCTGGGTGCTGATCTGCGCGATCGTGGTGCACATCTATGCGGCGATCTGGATCAAGGGGTCGGTGCGGGCGATGACCCAGGGCAAGGTGACCTATGGGTGGGCGTACAAGCACCACCGACAGTGGTTCCGGGACATCCTGCGCGGGCGGCGGGAACAGGGGTAGCTGCAGGGCCTGCGGCCCTGCACCTGCTTCAAGCCAAGGCAACAGCAACAGCGGCTATCCGTGGGATGGCGGGGTGGATCCGGTTGCGGGAGACGCTGCAAATACCCCTCCGGGGCCCGGCCCAGCCGCCGACAGTTGGCCGCGATCTGTCGGTGGGTGCCGACCGTTGGTCGGCACTGATCGAATCCCGACCAACGCTCGGGATCCACTTTCAACCAACCGATGGGGTCAGAACCGTTTTCCTGTGGAAAACGGATCTGACCCCAACCTTTCAAATGGCCGGCAACACGCTGGACGCCAGCGCCGACAACAGCGAGGATGGAGCCTGGTTCTTCTGGCTGGCCCTGCATGGCGCAACGCATCCTTGAACCCGGTGAGATCGAGACGCTCGCCTCGCGCGATGTGCCGCGCATCATCCTGCCTGATACCGGGTCACTGTTCGCTACGCGCGCGGCACGCCTGCGCAGCCTGGCCGCGCACAGTGCCATCGGTGGCTACCTGCAGCTGCTGGCGGCGCTGGCCGATGCGCAGCAGGCACTGCTGGATGAGTTGACGCCGCAGCAACGCGAGGGGCTTCAGGCACAGGCGCGCGCGCAGCAGTCGAGCGCGGCGGCTAGCGCCGGCATGCCGTTGCGGCCGGCCAACACACTGCAACTGGATGGGCGCTGGCGCGACTGGCTGCGCACCCTGTGCCGGCACTGTGCCGACGAAACCGGGCTGCCTGTGGAAACCCGGCAGGAACTACAGCGCGTCGCCGCCGCTGATGATGCGTGGCTGGATGCACAGGCGCATGCGGTGCTGGAACGCGATGACGCGCCCTCGGTCGACGCCGTCGCTGCGCTGCTGGTGATGAACGCGCTGCAGGTGTACTGGGCGGTGCTCGCCGCCAGCTTCCATCCGACCGACCTGAAGCCGCTGGCCGATGCGCCAGAGTTGTGCCCGCTCTGTGGCACGCTGCCGGTGGCCAGCGTGGTGCAGGCGCGCCCGCCCTACGCCGCCTATCGCTACCTGTCGTGCTCGCTGTGTGCCTGCCAGTGGCATTACGTGCGCGTGCAGTGCAGCCAGTGCGGCGCCGCCGGCAAGGACATTGCCTATCGCGCCCTGGCCGAGGTGGACGGTGACAGCGGCGAGGCAGTGCGCGAGAGTGCGGTGCGCGCCGAGACCTGCGACCACTGCCACAGCTATCGCAAGATCCTGTACCTGGAGAAAGATCCGTCACTGGAGCCGGTGGCCGATGACCTCGGCACGCTGGCGCTGGACCTGCTGCTGGCCGAGGAAGGCTATGCGCGCGCCAGCCAGAACCCGCTGCTGTGGCAATCCGACGGCGACTGACCTATGCCACGCACGCACGCCACGCCGGCATCGGCCGCCGCCCTGCCTTCGCTGGACCGGCTGCTGCGCCTGCCTGCGTTGTCGGCCATGATCGAACGCCACGGCCGCAGCCGCATCACCCAACTGCTGCGCGCGCACCTGCAGGAACTACGCGACCGTATCAGCGCCGCGCAGCTCTCGGCCGAACGCCTCGAACAGGCCATCAACGGCCCGTCGCTGGTCGCGGCGCTCGGCGCCGCACTGGCGGCCGACGCACGCCTGGAGCTGCAGCCGATGTTCAACCTGACCGGCACCGTGCTGCACACCAACCTGGGCCGCGCGCTGTTGCCCGATGCCGCCGTGCAGGCGGTCACCCGCGCGATGACAGCGCCGGTCGATCTGGAATTCGACATCATCCGCGGCCGCCGCGGCGACCGCGATGCACGGGTGCAGGCGCTGGTCTGCGAACTGACCGGCGCCGAAGCCGCCACCGTGGTCAACAACAATGCGGCGGCGGTCCTGCTGCTGCTCAACAGCCTGGCCAACCGCCGCGAGGTGGTGGTGTCGCGCGGCGAACTGGTGGAGATCGGCGGTGCCTTCCGCATTCCCGATGTGATGCGCAGCGCCGGCGCGCGACTGCTGGAAGTGGGCACCACCAACCGTACCCACCCGGCCGACTTCGCCCATGCCATCGGCGCACGTACCGCGTTGCTGATGGAAGTGCATGCCAGCAACTACGCGATCACCGGCTTCACTGCCAAGGTCGACACTGCGGCGATGGCTGCGATCGCGCACGAGCACGGCCTGCCGCTGGTGGTGGACCTGGGCAGTGGCAGCCTGTGCGATCTGGCGGCCTTCGGCCTGCCGCACGAGCCGACCGTGCAGGAAACACTGGCGGCCGGTGCCGACCTGGTCTCATTCAGTGGCGACAAGCTGCTGGGCGGGCCACAGGCCGGCATCATCGCCGGCCGCACCGACCTGATCGCACGGATCAACCGCAACCCGCTCAAGCGGGCGCTGCGCATGGACAAGATGGGCCTGGCCGCGCTGGAAGCCGTGCTGGCCCTGTACCGCGAACCGGAACGGCTGGCACTGCGGCTGCCGACCCTGCGCAGCCTTTCGCGCCTGCGGGATGACATCGACGAGCAGGCACACCGCCTGCTGCAGCCGATGCGCGCGTCGCTGGCCGCCGGCTACGCGCTTGAACGGGCCTCGATGTACAGCCAGATCGGCAGCGGCGCGCAGCCACAGGCGCAGCTGGCAAGCGCCGGACTGCGCGTTACCAGCGCGCGCCGCGGCGGGCTGGATCGCTTGGCCAAGCGCTTGCGCCAGTTGCCGCGGCCGGTGCTTGGCCGCATTGCCGATGACGCGCTGTGGCTGGACCTGCGCTGCCTGGAACCCACCGACGAAGCCGCCTTCCTCGCGCAATGGAGCACGCTGCAGGCATGATCGTCGGCACCGCCGGGCATATCGACCATGGCAAGACCAGCCTGGTGCGCGCACTGACCGGCATCGAAACCGATCGCCTGCAGGAAGAACGCACGCGCGGTATCTCCATCGAGCTGGGCTATGCCTATGTCCCGGTGGAAAGCACAGGCGGCGGGAGTGCCGAGGCGACGCTGGGCTTCGTCGATGTGCCGGGCCATGAACGCTTCGTGCATACGATGGTGGCCGGCGCCACCGGCATCGATGTCGCCCTGCTGGTGATCGCCGCCGACGACGGTGTGATGCCGCAGACTCGCGAGCACCTGGCGATCCTGCAGTTGCTGGGCGTGGATCGCGGTGCAGTCGCTCTGACCAAGATCGACCGCGTGGACGCCGCGCGCATCGCCCGGGTCGAGATCGAGATCGCCGCGCTGCTGGCCGGAACGCCGCTGCAGGATTCCCCCGTATTCGCCTGCAACAGCACCGCACCAGACGATTCTGGCATCAACGCGCTGCGTACCCAGCTGCACGCGTGGGCGTCGGACAACGCCAACACGCGCCAGGCCGAACTGCGCAGCGAGCTGTTCCGCATGCCGGTGGACCGCGTGTTCTCGCTGGCCGGCCACGGCACGCTGGTGACCGGCGCAGTGCACGGCGGCATCGCTGCCGTGGGTGAGCATCTGCAGCTGATGCCGGCCGCCACTGACGTGCGCGTACGCAGCATCCACGCGCAGAACCAGGCCAGCGAACACGCCATGGCCGGGCAGCGCTGTGCGTTGAACCTGGCTGCCATCGCCCGCGACGACATCCACCGTGGCGACTGGATCGCCGACCCGCGCGCCCTGCTGGCGACCCGTCGCGTCGACGTACGCCTGCGGCTTTCCGCACTGGCAACACCGTTGCGCGACTGGGCGCCGCTGCACATCCACTGGGGCACGATGCACCGGCAGGCCCATGTGGTGCTGCTGGAGGACGTCGATCACGGCGACGGACAGTTGGTGCAACTGGTGTTCGATGCACCGGTCTGCGCGATGTGCGGTGATCGCTTCATCGCCCGTGATTCAGCGGCCATCCGCACGCTAGGTGGTGGCATCGTGCTCGATCCGGACCCGCCACAGCGGCGCCGGCGCAGCCAGGCACGGCTCGCCTGGCTGGGCGCACTGGAGCAGCTGGCCACAGGTGCGGGAATCGGCCCGCTGTTGCAGCAGGCTTCCTTCGGCATAGCCATGGCCGCCCTGCAACGCTACTGCCGGCGCGCGGCCGACCGGATCGATCTTCCTGCGGGCACGCGGCGCATCGTCACCCACGAAGACACGGTGGTCATCCTTGCTTCGCACTGGCAGGCGCTTCGCGAACAGGTGATCACGTCGCTGCGCAGCTGGCACGAGCGACGTCCGGACGAGCCCGGTGTTGATAGCGGGCGCCTGCAGCGCAGTACGCTGCCCGCGCTTGCAGCGAGCCTGTGGAATGCCCTGCTGCAAGGCCTGCTGGACGACGGCAGCGTGCAGCGCGTGGGCGCCTGGTGGCGCCTGCCCGGCCATGACCATGCGCCACCGGAACGCGAACGACTTCTGCTCGAATGCGTGCTGCCGCAGCTGCACGCAGGTCGCTTCGATCCACCGTGGGTGCGCACGCTGGCCACCGACGTTGGTCTGGCCGAAGACGAGGTCCGCGCCGTCCTGCGCCGCGCTACCGCGCGTGGCGAACTGTTCCAGGTAGTGCCGGACCTGTTCTATGCACCGGCCCGCATTGCCGAGCTGGCCGCGATCGTCGCGCAGCTGTCGCAGGCCACCGGCACGGTGGATGCGGCCACCTTCCGCGATGCCATCGGCCTGGGCCGCAAGCGCAGCATCCAGATCTTGGAGTTCTTCAACCGCGTTGGCTACACTCGACGCGTCGGTGACCAGCATCGGCCGCGCGGCGACCTGCAGTGGAACGCAGCCCGCGACTGAGCCCACCGGTGCCGCCGCACTTTCGGAAGGCATGCGCATCCGGGCATGCGGCTGGGCTTCAAACCCAGTAGGGGGCGTCGATCGTTCCCTGGTAGGTTCGACTCCTGCTGCCTTCCGCCATTGGTGTTTCCGCAGGAGATGTCGGCATGGCCACGCACGCGCAGTCCCCCGCCCCTTCAACGGCCGATGCCCCGCAACGACTGACTTCGCTGGCACACGGCGGCGGCTGCGGCTGCAAGATCGCGCCGGGCGTGCTGTCCGAACTGCTGCGCGGCGTGCCAGCGCTTCCGGCACCGACCGAACTGCTGGTCGGCCGCGAGACCAGCGACGACGCCGCGGTGTACCGCCTCGATGACCGCCAGGCAATCGTCGCCACCACCGATTTCTTCATGCCGATTGTCGACGACCCGTTCGACTTCGGCCGCATCGCCGCCACCAACGCGCTGTCGGACCTGTACGCGATGGGGGCACGACCATTGTTCGCGCTGGCCATCGTCGGCATGCCGATCAACACGCTGCCGCAGGAGACCATCCGCGGCATCCTGCAGGGCGGCGAGCGTGCCTGCGCCGATGCCGGCATCGTGGTCGCTGGAGGCCACAGCATCGATTCGGTGGAACCCATCTATGGCCTGGCCGCGATCGGCGTGCTCGACCCGCAGCGGCTCAGGCGCAATGCCGATGCCCGCGCCGGCGATGTGCTGGTGCTGGGCAAGCCGTTGGGCGTGGGCGTGTATTCGTCGGCGCTGAAGAAAGAAGTGCTGGACGCCGACGGCTACCAGCAGATGATCGCGTCGACCACCCGCCTGAACACCGTGGGCGTGGCCCTGGCCGCGCTGGACGGTGTGCACGCGATGACCGATGTCACCGGTTTCGGCCTGCTCGGCCACCTGCTGGAAGTGTGTCGCGCCAGTGGTGTCGCTGCGGAGGTGGACAGCGCACAGGTGCCGCTGCTGCCTCAGGCCCTGGAGCTGCTGCAGCGCGGCTGCTTGACCGGCGCGTCCAACCGCAACTGGGCCTCGTATGGTGCGGAGGTGCGTTTCGCCGATGGGTTGCCGGCACACTGGCAGCCGCTGCTGACCGACCCACAGACCAGCGGTGGGCTGCTGGTGTCCTGCGCCCCGGAAGCGGTGGACGCGGTGCTGGCCTGCTTCCACGACGCAGGGTTCGGCCAGGCAGCCGTCGTGGGGCGATTGAGCGCGGGCCTGCCGGGTGTCAGCGTCCGCTGAGACGCTGTAATGAGAAGGGCGCCCGAAGGCGCCCCTGCTGTAATGCTGGATGCAACATCACTCGATGTTCTGCACCTGTTCGCGGATCTGGTCGATCAGCACCTTCAGCTCCACCGCGGCATTGGACGTACGGCTGTCCACCGACTTCGAGCCCAGCGTATTGGCTTCGCGGTTGAACTCCTGCAGCAGGAAGTCCAGGCGGCGGCCGACCGGCTCGCGCTGCCTGAGCACGCGGCGGATCTCGACAATGTGGCTGCCGAGGCGATCCAGCTCCTCATCCACGTCCAGCTTCTGCAGCCACAGCACCAGTTCCTGCTCGGCGCGGCCGGGGTCGACCGGGTGCGGCAGGTCGGCCAGGCGTGCAGCCAGCTTGGCGCGCTGGCCGTCGCGAATGGCCGGAATCAAGGTGCGCACTTCGGTGGCGATGCGTTCGATGCCGTCCACGCGCTCACTGATGGCCGCCGACAACTTGCCGCCTTCGCGTTCACGCGCCTCGACGAAGCCGTCCAGCACCTGGTCCAGCAGGGCCAGTGCCTCGGCCTGCAGGGCCGCGGCATCGGTGGCCTCGCCACGGGTCACGCCGGGCAGCTGCAGCAGCTCGGTGAAGCTGACCTGCAGGTTGGGGAAATCGGAGGTCAGCCGGTGCGCCAGGCGGCCGAGCTGGCCCAGCAGGGCCTCGTCCACCTGCAGGTTGGCCGCTGCTTCCGGCGCACGCAGCCGCATCACCAGATCCAGCTTGCCGCGGCTCAGGCGCGCGGCGATGCGCTCGCGCAGCTGCGGTTCCAGCGCCCGCAGTTCCTCGGGCAGGCGGGTGCCGACCTCCAGGAAGCGGTGGTTGACCGAGCGCAGTTCGCAGCCCAGCGTGCCCCACGGGGTGACCCGCTCGCCGCCGGCATAGGCGGTCATGCTTCGAATCATGGAATGTGTCCGGTGCGTGCAAAGGGGGAATGGTACCCTAGCGCCCTCACCAGAGCCCCCTTGCCCGCACCGTGAAGGCCGCGGGCGTGGCGGCGTACTCCCTCGCCATTACGGAACCCGCACCATGTCCGATTCCCGCCCCAGCGGCCGCCAGCCCGACCAGCTCCGCCCGGTCGTCATCCAACGCGGCTTCACCCGCCACGCCGAAGGGTCGGTGCTGGTGTGCTTCGGTGAAACCCGCGTGCTGTGCACCGCCAGCGTCGAGAACCGCGTGCCGGGCTTCCTGCGCGGCAAGGGCGAAGGCTGGGTCACCGCCGAGTACGGCATGTTACCGCGCGCCACCCATACCCGCAGTGATCGCGAAGCGGCCCGCGGCAAGCAGGGCGGCCGCACGCTGGAGATCCAGCGCCTGATCGGCCGCAGCCTGCGTGCGTGCGTGGACCGCAACGCGCTGGGCGAGCGCACTATCACCCTGGACTGCGACGTGCTGCAGGCCGACGGTGGCACTCGCACCGCCGCCATCACCGGCGCCTACGTGGCCCTGGTCGATGCAGTGAACGTGCTGATCAAGCGCGGCGACATCAAGCGCAACCCGATCCTGGGCGCAGTGGCGGCGGTGTCGGTGGGCGTGTACCGCGGCACCCCGGTGCTGGACCTGGACTACGCCGAAGACAGCGACTGCGACACCGACATGAACGTGGTGATGAACGACGGCGGCGGCTTCATCGAGCTGCAGGGCACCGCCGAAGGCCATGCCTTCCGTCGCGATGAACTGGACGCGCTGCTGGGCCTGGCCGAGAAGGGCGTGGCCGAGCTGCTGGCCGCGCAGCAGGCGGCGCTGTCGGCATGAACCGGCGCCTTGCCCTGACCACCCTGGTGGTGGCCGACTATGACGAAGCCATTGCCTGGTACACCGCCAAGCTCGGCTTCGCGCTGCTGGAGGACATCGACCAGGGCCACAAGCGCTGGGTGGTGGTCGGCCCGACCGACGGCAGCGCCGCCGCCCTGCTGCTGGCCCGTGCCAGCGACGAGGCGCAGCGCAGCCGCATCGGCAACCAGACCGGTGGCCGCGTCGCCTTCTTCCTCAACACCGACGACTTCCACCGCGACCACGCGGCGATGCTTGCCGCGGGAGTCGAGTTCCTGGAAGCGCCGCGCGAAGAACCCTATGCAACGGTCGCGGTATTCCGCGATCTGTATGGCAACACCTGGGACCTGCTGGAGCCCCGTCAATGAAGAAACTGGTACTGGCCAGCCACAACGCCGGCAAGCTGGTGGAGATGCAGGAGATCCTCGCCGGCCTGCCGCTGCAGATCACCTCGGCCGCCGAACTGGGCCTGGGCGACGTGGAAGAGACCGGCCTGACCTTCGTCGAGAATGCGCTGCTGAAGGCACGCGCGGCCTGCGAAGCGACCGGCCTGCCGGCACTGGCCGATGATTCGGGCCTGATCGTCGACGCACTCGGCGGCGCGCCCGGCCTGTACAGCGCGCGCTATGCCGGCCACCCGACCAACGCCGCGGCCAACAACGCCAAGCTGCTGGACGCGATGGCCGACATTCCCGACGGCCAGCGCAGCGCCCGCTTCTATGCGGTGATCGTGCTGCTGCGCCACGCCACCGACCCGCAGCCGTTGATCTGCGAAGGCCGCTGGGAAGGACAGATCATCCGCGAGCTGCGTGGCACGAATGGTTTTGGCTACAACCCGGTATTCCTGGACACCACCCACGGCCTGACCGCCGCGGAAATGGAGCCGGCACTGAAGAATGCCATCAGCCACCGTGCCATTGCCCTGCACCAGCTCAAGCAGCAGCTGGCGACGCTGTACTGACGCCACCCGATCGAACCAGGGAAGCCGGCCAGTGGCCGGCACTACCGAACAAGCCCATGCCGCACGACCACGACCACTGCAACCACCTGCCGGGCGAAGCCTGCTCCGCTGACCACGACAGCCCGCCGCGACTGGTGCCACCACCGCTGTCGCTGTACGTGCACCTGCCGTGGTGCGTGCGCAAATGCCCCTACTGCGATTTCAATTCGCACCAGGCCAAGGGCGAGCTGCCGTTCGACGCCTACATCGACGCGCTGCTGCGTGACCTGGACCAGGACCTGCCGCTGGTCTGGGGCCGGGTGGTGCACAGCGTGTTCTTCGGCGGCGGCACCCCCAGCCTGTTCCCGCCGGAAGCAATCGACCGTTTCCTGCAGCAGGCCAGCGCACGCCTGCGCTTCGCGCCCAATGCCGAAATCACCCTGGAAACCAACCCGGGCACCGCCGAACATGGCCGCTTCGACCGCTACCGCGCGGCCGGGGTGAATCGCCTCAGTTTCGGCATCCAGAGTTTCGACGATGCCATGCTCAAGCGTCTGGGCCGCATCCACGACAGTGGCGAAGCCGAGCGCGCGGTGAAGATGGCGCAGGACGCGGGCTACGACAACTTCAACATCGACCTGATGTACGCGTTGCCGGAACAGACCCTGGCCGGTGCCGAGGCCGATCTGGAACGCGCATTTGCACTGCAACCGGCCCATATCTCGCACTACCAGCTGACCCTGGAACCGAACACGGTGTTCTTCGCGCGGCCGCCGCAGGGCATTCCCGATGAAGACAACGCCTGGGACATGCAGGAGCACTGCCAGACGCTGCTGGCGCAGGCCGGTTTCAACCAGTACGAAGTCAGCGCCTACGCACGCCCTGGCCGCCAGAGTGCGCACAACCTGAACTACTGGCGTTTCGGTGACTACCTGGGCATCGGTGCTGGCGCGCACGGCAAGATCAGCTCGGGTGCCGAAGAACACGTGCTGCGCCGCTGGAAGCTGAAGCACCCGCAGGCCTACCTGGACAGCGCGGGCACCCCGGCCTCGTTCGGTGGTGACGACGTGATCGCGCCGGAGCGGCTGCCGTTCGAGTACATGCTCAACCTGCTGCGCCTGCACGAAGGTTTCGGCCTGCGCGATTTCGAGTCGCGTACCGGACTGCCACGCAGCGTGCTGGACGCACCGCTGGCCGAGGCCGTCCAGCGCGGCTGGCTGGATGTGGCGGACGGCCACGTACAGCCAACCGAGCTGGGCCGCCGATTCACCAATGATGTGGTGAGCCTGTTCCTGGAGGAATAGACCTTGCGCCGTAGCGGGTAGTGCCGGCCGCTGGCCGGCACTCCGGTGGAGACAGCGCTGCCGGCCAGCGACCGGCACTACCGTTCATCCGTCGTCCCTCCCCAGCAGACGCGAGACACGTTCACCCTAAAGTAGCGCCGACTGCGGCCGACACGGTAGATTCACAAGATCGATCCGCGGGAATCCGGGTACCGCTCGCCGATGTCAGCTGTCTTTTCCACTACCTCTGCCGACAAAACCCGCCTGGCCGCCAGCGACCTGCCACCGCGGGTGCGTGAGCTGCTGGGCGCATTGATCGGCCTGTGCCGGCAGACGCTGGCCGCGCCGCTGATCCTGACCGTCGAAGCGTTGGAGCAGACGCTGCTGCACGACGCGGATCGCGCGCGCAATCCGCAGCTGCAGGCGGAGCTGATGGCCCAGCGCGGCCAGTTGCATGCCTTTTCCGGTCATTTCGCTGACCGCATGCTTGATGCCGTGGCCGATGCGCTGATACGGCTGCGCGAACCCACGGCCCACTCCAGCCCCGGTTCCACGCCGCCGCCGCTGCCCGGCATGCTCGGGCTGTCGCTGGTCGATGAGCATGAAGTGGACCGCGACCTGCTGCTGACCGAGATGGTGCGGCGGGAGACGCTGCGTTCGACCAACACGCTGAACCTGCTGGGCCAACGCCTGGGCGTACTAGCGGCAGCACCGGCCTTCGAGGCCGACACCCTGCCGCTGGCACCGCAGGCACTGTGCGCCATGCTGCGCCGGATTGCCGAACAGGATTCGCTCGCTGTCGACGTTCAGCTGGCGCTGTACCGCAGCTTCGAACGCCAGGTACTGGAACGCCTGGGCGACATCCTCGACCGTGCCAATGCCCTGCTGGCCCAGCATGGCGTGCTGCCCGGCCTGGTCTACACCCCCTATCTGGCGCGTTCATCGAGCACCCGGCGGATCATCACCCAGTCGGTGGGCGGTGGTCGCACCACGCAGCCGGCAAAGCGTGCCGCCGCGCCACTGACCGGCTGGAACGGATCGGCACCGGCCGGCTCCTGGTCGAGCCTGGTGCAGGACGCTTTCCAGGATGACAGCATGGCCGGCGCGGCCTTGCCGGGCCTGACCACCTCTACGGGCAGCGCGCTGCATGCGCTGCTGCAGCAGGCACGCCATGCCAGCGCAGCACCTGCGGATCGCGATGCAGTGCCGAGCGCGGCCGTGGATGCGGTCCTCGCACGCCTGCAGGCGCAGTCCAGCGCCGCCACCGGCGTAGCCGACCTGCAGGCGGCCGTGGTGGCGCAACTGCGCAGCGAGCATGGCATGCAGGCCCAGCTGGGCAGCCACGACCGCGACAGCCTCGACCTGCTGCGCATGCTGATGCAGCAGGTGCAGCAGCAGCAGCGTCCGGACCCGGTGCCGGCCGCCCTGCTGGCGCGCCTGCAGGTGCCGCTGGCACGTGCGGCAATGGCCGACCCCGGCTTCTTCGTGCGCGACGAGCACCCCGCGCGCGAACTGCTCAACCAGATTGCCGAAGTCGGCGCCAACTGGCTGGCCGACGATGATGTCGACCCGCAGTTGCTGCAGCGCATGGCACAGAGCGTGCAGGGCCTGCTGGGCCAGGATGCGCGGGCGCCGGAGGCCTTCGCCAGCGCGAACGAGGACGTGCAGCAGCATCAGCGTGCCGCAGCGCATCGCGCCGAGCTGGCCGAGCGCCGCCATGTGGAAGCTGCACGCGGCAAGGAGCGGCTGGAACTCGCGCGGCGACAGGCCAGTGCACAGATCGACCAGTGCTGCGACGCGCAAGAGCCGCCCCGCTTCGTGCAGACCCTGCTGCGTCAGGCCTGGGCCGATGCCCTCACCCTGACCCGCCTGCGCCACGGCGACGATTCACCGCAGTGGCAGGAACGCCTGCAGCAGACCCAACGCATCGCCGCCATCACCGCGCAACCCGTTGATGCACCCGGCGGCACCGATGCAACGCTTGCTGCCGAGGTCGAGGCCGCCCTGCTGCAGGTCGGCTACCACGCCGAGGAAGCCGCCGCCGTCGCACGCAGGCTGGCCACGCCTGGCGGCGAGGACGAGAGCACCTCGCGTACCGAACTCAGTGCCCGCCTGAAGGCACGCGCGCGCCTGGGCGAGCACGCCGGTACGGCCGCCGGCACGACGCCGGCCACACCGCGCAGCAGTGCCGAGGAAGCCGCTTACCAGCAGCTGTCCTCCCTGCCCTTCGGCAGCTGGTTCGACATCGATACCGGCGATGGCACACTGCGCCGCCAGCGCCTGTCCTGGTACAGCCTGCTGACCGGCCACGCCCTGCTGGTCAATCCGCGCGGGCAGAAGATCGCCGATACCGACCTGGATACGCTGGCCCGGCAGATCAGTGCCGGCCAGGCGCAGCTGGTCACTGAGGACAAGGCCCGGCTGGTTGACCGTGCCTGGGAGGCCAGCCTTGGCGCATTGCGTGCACTGGCGGCCGGCCATACGCAGGAGACTTCCGCATGATCACCCAACCGCCGCAGGATACCCGCCGCGCGCCGCGCCGCCAGGTCTCGGACCTGGTACCGGTCACCGACCAGATGCGCGAAAGCGTGGTCGGCCGGCTCGGCAATATCTCCGAAACCGGCATGCTGATGCTGGCCAGCGCACCGTTGCGCGAGGATGCGCTGTACCAGTTGCGCTTCCCCTTGCCGCTGGGCGATGGCCGCCACCAGGACATCGACGTGGGCGTGCACCTGCTGTGGAGCGAACCCGCACACGCCCCCGGACAGAGCTGGACCGGCTTCCGCTTCCTCACCCTGTCGCGCGAGCATCGGCAGCTGCTGCGCCAGTGGGTGGGCGAAGACAGCGACGAGGGGCCGGTTTCGACGGCCTGAGTGCCGGTTCCAGCACAGCGGTTTTTCCCGCTATGCGGCAGAATCTAGGGCCGTTTTCCGTGTCGAGCCACCGCAATGATCCAGCAAGACCCCGGCGCCCTGTATCCCGACCACCTGGCCGTGCTGTGCCGACGTGCCGAACAGGCGCTGGCCCGCGGCGGCTTCGACCACCTGGTGGTGCCCAGCGGCACTCTGCACTACCAGGTGTTCGATGATCGCGACTACCCGTACGCGGTCAATCCGCAGTTCAAGGCCTGGCTGCCGCTGACCCGCGTGCCCAACAGCTGGATCGTGTTCAGCCCCGGCAAGCGCCCGGCGGTGATCTTCCACCAGCCCTTCGACTACTGGCACGTGGTGCCGGATGCCCCCAGCGGCTGGTGGGTGGATCACTTCGACATCCACATCATCCGCAAGCCGGAAGACGCGCTGGCGCTGCTGCCGGCCGATCCATCGCGCTGCGCGATCCTCGGCGAGCCGCAGAGCGCGCTGGGCAACTACGTACCGAACAACCCGGCGCCGGTGGTGAACTACCTGGAATGGCACCGCGGCAGCAAGACACCGTATGAGATCGCACTGATGCGCCAGGCCCAGGTGCTGGGCGTGCGCGGCCACCGCGCTGCGGAGGCCGCATTCCGCAATGGCGCCGACGAGTTCAGCATCCACATGGCGTACTGCCAGGCAGTCGGCCAGGATGCCAATGAGCTGCCGTACGGCAACATCGTGGCGCTGAATGAACATGCCGCTGTGCTGCATTACACCGAGCTGGGCCGCAAGGCACCGCAGCCGCTGCGCAGCTTCCTGATCGATGCCGGCGCCAGTGCCCACGGCTACGCCAGCGACATCACCCGTACCTACGCCGCGCAGAGCCACGACGAGTTTGCGGCGATGATCGCCGCCGTCGACGCCGCCCAGCAGCGGATGTGCGCAGCGGTGCGCCCGGGCTGCGACTACAAGCAGCTGCACGTGGACGCACATCTTTCGCTGATGGGCGTACTGAAGGACTTCGGCGTGATCAAGGTCTCGCCGCAGACCGCGCTGGAGACCGGCGTCAGCGCCGCGTTCTTCCCGCATGGTATCGGCCACCTGATCGGCCTGCAGGTGCACGACGTGGCCGGTTTCGCGGCCAGCGACGAAGGCGGCCGCATCGAGCGCCCGGCGGGCCACCCGTACCTGCGCCTGACCCGCGTGCTGGAACCGGGCATGGTGGTGACCATCGAACCGGGCCTGTACTTCATCGACATGCTGTTGAACGAAGTGAAGGACGCCGGCCACGGCGATGCGATCAACTGGGACCGCGTGGACTTCTTCCGTCCGTATGGCGGCATCCGCATCGAAGACGAAGTGCTGTGCACTGATGGCGAGGCGGACAACCTGACGCGGCCGGCGTTTGCGGCGGCCAACGGCTGAGCCCCTCGTGGTTGGCTGCTTGGAGCAATAGCCGCGCTTGGCGGGGCGGGGTGGGTTCGCGGGGGACGCCGTGAATCCATCCCTGGAGGCTTGGCCGCGGCATCCATGCCGCGGACACCCCCGCGAACCCACCCCGCCCCACCTCTGACAGTTTCCGTGTGCGTCCAACCACGGAAGAAAGAAAGAAAAGCAAAAGCGGGTCGCTTGCTGCGCTCGCTCTGTGTCGACCAAGGTCGACACCTACCAGTAGATCCACGCCATGCGTGGATGATTCATTCGATATCTGACAGATGTGCCGACCAACGATCGGCACCCACCAACAGCCGCGCGAACCTGTCGAAGGTGGGGCACTGTGGGTTTGCGGGGTGTGAGCCGCATGGATGCGGCGACCAAGCCTACAGGGATGTACTTGCGGCGTCCCCGCAAACCCACAGTGCCCCGCCATCCCACGGAATGCCGCTGTTGCGGTTGCTGTTGCTGTGGCCTCTGCGGGTGCAGGGCCGCAAGCCCTGCAGAAAAACACCCTACCCCGCCATCACCGCTTCGATCTCATCGGCGCTGCGCGCCAGGCCTTCGGTCAGCACGCGATGGCCGTCATCGGTGATCAGCACATCGTCTTCAGTGCGGATGCCGATACCGCGCCAACGCGGTTCCACCGTCGTGTCGTCCACGCCGATGTACAGCCCCGGCTCGATGGTGAACGCCATGCCAGGCTCCAGCAGACGTGAATCACCGGCGAGGCGGTAATCGCCCACATCGTGCACGTCCAATCCGATCCAGTGGCCGGTCTTGTGCCGGTAGAAGCGCTGGTACAGGCCTTCGGACAGATTCTTTTCCAGCGTGCCCTTCAGCAGGCCCAGGCGCAGCAGGCCCTCGGTCAAGGTCTGCACTGCGGCCAGATGGCCGGCCTCGTAGGGCACGCCCGGCTTGGCCTGGGCCAGCGCCGCCGCCTGCGCTTCACCGACCAGGTCGTGCAGCGCGCGCTGCTCGGCACTGAAGCGGCCGTTCACCGGGAAGGTGCGGGTGATGTCGCTGGCGTAGCCGCGGTACTCGGCACCGGCATCGATCAGCACCAGCTCGCCATCGCGCGACCGCGCGTTGTTGTCGCGGTAATGCAGGATGCAGCCGTTGCGGCCGGCACCGACGATGCTGCAATACGCAGGCACCGCATCGCTGGCGCGGAACACGCGTTCCAGCTCGGCCTGCAGTTCATACTCGTGGATGCCGGCCCTGGCGGCCTTCATCGCCGCCAGATGCGCACGCACGCTGATCTGTGCGGCGTGGTGCATCAGTGCCACTTCGGCGCCGGATTTGAACAGGCGCTGCTCGTGCAGCAGGTGGCCCAGCTCCAGGAACTCATGGGGCGGCTGCGCACCGTGGCGTACCTGCGAACGCACGCGGTTGACCCAGCCGATCAGCTTCAGATCGAAGTCGGCGTCGCGGCCGAAGTGGTAGTAGACGCGCGAGCGCCCTTCCAACAGGCCCGGCAGGATGTCGTCCAGATCATCGATCGGGTAGGCATCGTCCATCCCGTACTGCGCTACCGCGCCTTCCTGGCCGGCGCGGCTGCCGTCCCATGCCTCGCGCTCGGCATCGCGCTCGCGGCAGAACAGGATGGCCTCGCCATGGCGGCGGCCCGGAATCAGCACCAGCACCGCTTCCGGTTCCGGGAAGCCGGTCAGGTACTGGAAATCCGAATCCTGGCGGAACGGATAATGGGTATCGAGGCTGCGCACCTTCTCGGCTGCGGCCGGCAGTACCAGGATCGCATCCTCGCCAGCCATGTCCATCAGCTGGCGGCGGCGACGCTTGTATTCGCCGGCCGCGATGCCGGTGCGCTGCTTGATATCCATCAGTTCAGGCGCTGCCGATGGCGCGCGGCCAGCACCACGTCGCCGTGCAGCAGCAGCACCGCCACGCGGATGAATTCCTCGATCTCCGACAGGGCTTCGTCGTCGTCATCGCCGCCGGCCTCGAAATCCTCACTGGACGCACGCGCCAGGCTGGCCATGTCGGTCAGCGCTTCTTCGCCCTCTTCGGACAGGGCCGGGCGGCGGCCGCCGCTGCCCAGGCCGAAGCCGCCCAGGAACGAGCGGGTCCAGCTGAACATGGCATCGGCCTGCGCGGACACGTCGTCGCTGTCGGCGAGCAGCAGTTCGAAGGCGAAGTCGCGGTCTTCCAGCTGCTTGATGGTGGCCTGCAGCAGCTGCCCCAGCACGCTGTCGGCGGCCACCGGTGGCAGGGTGTCGTCGGCCAGCACGCGCGCCGGCCAATCGTTGCCGGGGGCGCCGCCGGCGGCCAGCCAGCCGCACAGCGCTCCGTGCAGCTCGGCAGCGGTAGCGCCCAGGCCCAGCGCCTGGCTGGCGCGGGTAACGTCGTCGACGGAGGGAAGTTCGGTCATCGTGCGGCTCGTTCGGAATAAGGAAACCCGGGGTGCGCACGCGCGCGCCCGTGAGACCCTGTAGTGTAGCAACCCTGCGTCATCCTCTCGTGGCCGTCCGGCCTTGCTGCGACAGCGCTTGACCGCCCTCACCCGGCTTGCCTATCGTGCCCGCATGGAACCCGCCGATCCCCTTGCCCAGCTGCAGGACTTTGCCGCCCGCGTGGACGCGTTGCTTGAACGCAACCAGCGCCTGGCCGAGGAGAACCGCAGCCTGCGCCACCAGCAGGAACAGCTGGTGGCCGAGCGCTCGACGCTGCTGGCCAAGAACGAACAGGCGCGCTCGCGGGTGGAAGCGATGATCAGCCGGCTCAAATCCCTGGAGCAGCACACATGAGCGCCGAACCGGTCAGTGTCCGCATCCTCGATCGTGAATACACCGTGGGCGTTGGCGGCGACGAACGCGACAGCCTGATGGCTGCTGCGCGCCTGCTCGATGCGCGCATGCGCGAGATCCGCGGCAGCAACCGCATGGCCGCCGTCGACCGCGTCGCCGTGCTGGCCGCGCTGAACCTGGCCCACGAACTGCAGCTGCTGCGCGACGAGAACGCCCGCCAGGCCGTGGCGCTGCAGCAGACGCTGGCCGACCTGAACCGGCGCCTGGACCGCGCCATCGACGGCACCCCATAGAAAAAGGGGACGGAGGGAATTAAGGCGCATTCGCCCCTTCCGTGCTGGAAACGCCTTAATTCCCTCCGTCCCCTTTTTGCTTGTCTGAATTGGCACGGACTGTTGCCGACGAACGGCCTATCCAGATCCTGCGTGCTGGCTATAATGGCCACGCGTTCTCTGCGGTACTCGACGGCATGTGCAAACATTCGCCTTGTCCCTTAAGAACGACACCGGGAGCGCGACAGCGCCGGGAGTGCAGGTCCGCCTTGTAGCGGGAAGCCCGATGGTTCTCCAGCGTTCCCACTTGAGCCCCCGGGTTCAAGGTCGTTTCGCATGCATCGACATTGCGGAGAATGCAATATTCCAGCAAGGGCGGCGTCTTCGGGCGTCGCCCTTGTTCTTTCCGGCACAATGATGGCTGATCCTTGCCGCTCGCTGCCATGACCGACCCGCGCCAGGCCCTGCGCCACGACCTGCGGCAACGCCGCCGTGACCTTAACGCTGGTGAGCGCATCGCCGCCGCCGAATCGCTTGCCGATGCCCTGCTCGCCCTGCCGTTCGCCCCGCGCGAAGGCGCCGTGGCCGGCTACTGGGCGCTGGATGGCGAAATCGCCCTGCACCGCTGGCAGCTGCAGCTGCCCGAAGGACTCACCTACTGCCTGCCGGTGCTGGCCGGCGACGTGCTGCGCTTCGCACCATGGCGGCCCGGGCATCCGCTGACCAGCAACCGCTATGGCATCCCCGAGCCGGACGTGGCCGTGGAAGACACCCTGGAACCGGAACGGATGGCGCTGGTCGTGACCCCATTGGTGGGTTTCGACGCACAGTGCCGCCGGCTGGGCATGGGGGGCGGCTGGTATGATCGCAGCTTCGCCTTCCGCCACGACCGGCCGGCGCCGCCCTGGCTGGTCGGTGCTGCGTTCGCGGTGCAGCAGGTCGAGTCCTTGCCGGTGGCGTCGTGGGACGTGCCGGTGGATGCGATCTGCACCGAAGACGGCACCCTGTTCCCCTCCGCTGCCCCCGTGAACGCATGACCGCCCGCAAGCGCTACTGGCTGATGAAGTCCGAACCGGACGCCTTCTCCATCGATGACCTGGCAAAGGTCAAGGTCGAACCCTGGAACGGGGTGCGCAACTACCAGGCGCGCAATTTCATGCGCGATGGCATGCAGGTGGGCGACGGCATCCTGTTCTACCACTCCAACACCAAGGTGCCCGGCATCGTCGGCCTGGCCACCGTCGCCAGCCCAGCCTACCCGGACGACACCCAGTTCGACCCGAAATCCGACTACCACGACCCCAAGAGCACGCGCGAAAACCCGCGCTGGATGCTGGTGGACGTGGCCTTCGACCGCAAGCTCAAGCAGGTGATCGCGCTGGACGAGATCAAGCTGCACGCTGACGAGCTCGGCGAGGGCTTCCCGCTGGTTGCCAAGGGCAATCGCCTGTCGGTGTTCCCGGTGACCGCCGCGCAGTGGAAGCTGCTGCTGTCGCTGGAAAAGAAATCCTGATTCCCCGCCTGAGAGTTCTTCCCATGTCCGAAGCCAAGCGCCTGGCCGCCGAGAAAGCCATCGAGTACGTCGAAGACGGCATGATCGTCGGTGTCGGCACCGGTTCCACCGTGGCCTATTTCATCGATGCCCTGGCCCGCATCCAGCACCGCATCAAGGGCGCCGTGTCCAGCTCCGAGCAGAGCACCGCACGCCTGAAGCAGCACGGCATCGAGGTGATCGAGCTGAACCACAGTGGCAACCTGTCGCTGTACGTCGATGGCGCCGACGAGTGCGACCCGAACAAGTGCCTGATCAAGGGCGGCGGCGCCGCACTGACCCGCGAGAAGATCATTGCCGAGGCCAGCGAGCGCTTCATCTGCATCGTCGACCCGAGCAAGCAGGTGCCGGTGCTGGGCAAGTTCCCGCTGCCGGTGGAAGTGATCCCGATGGCGCGCAGCCTGGTCGCCCGCCAGATCCGCGACATGACCGGCGGCCAGCCGACCTGGCGCGAGGGCGTGGTCACCGACAACGGCAACCAGATCCTGGACATCCACAACCTGCAGATCACCGATCCGGAAAAGCTGGAGCGCGAGCTCAACCAGTTGCCGGGCGTGGTCTGCGTCGGCCTGTTCGCGCGCCGTCGCGCCGATGTGGTGATCGTCGGTGGCGAGCCGCCGGTCGTGCTCTGACCCTTCCCAAGGATCCTGACAATGTCGCTGTTGCGTTCGCTGCTGATGCTTCCGCTGCTGGCCCTGGCCGGCTGCGCCACCGACGCGGCCCGCCATTGGGTCGAGCTGGACGGCGCCCGCTACCAGGTCGAGCTGGCCACCAACGATGAAACCCGCGCGCGCGGGCTGATGTTCCGCGACCAGATGGCGGCCGACCACGGCATGCTGTTCATCCACGACCGCGAGGAAATGCAGGCGTACTGGATGAAGAACACCAAGATCGCGCTGGACATCCTTTACTTCGACAGCCAGCGCAAGCTGGTCAGCCAGCAGCGCGACGTACCGCCGTGCTCGGCCGGCGACATGTGCCCGCCCTATCCCAGCGGCGGCCCGGCGCGTTATGTGCTGGAACTCAACGCCGGCCAGGCCGAGAAGCTGCAGCTCAAGGACGGCACGGAGCTGAAATTCGGTCCGGGCATCGAAAAATAACGGTAGTGCCGGCCGCTGGCCGGCAATCCAACCCGACCGGGGTCAGATCCCTTTCGCAAGCGAAAGGGATCTGACCCCTGAATTTTTCACGCGACACCGCTTGAAACCGCCTGCGAATGACGCCAGTCTGTGGCCATGCAGGACCGGATCACACTCCCCGACTGGGATGCCTTGGCCGACCTCGAAGACGAGGCGCTGCCACTGTTGCCGACCGCGCTGCTGATCGCGCGCGATGAATACCCCGATCTGCAGCCGTCCACCTACGACGCGCTGATCCAGAGCCATGTCGAGCACCTCCGCTCGGAAGTGGAGAGCATCGACAACAGCCCGCTGAAGATGGCGGCGATCAACCGCCACCTGTTCGACGAGCTGGGCTACAGCGGCGACCACGACGAGTACTACGACCCGCGCAACAGCTACCTCAACCAGGTATTCGAGCGCCGCCTGGGCAACCCGATCTCGCTGGCGCTGGTGCAGATGGAAGTCGCGCGCCGGCTGGGTATTCCGCTCGATGGCGTGTCCTTCCCCGGCCACTTCCTGGTGCGCCTGCCGGTGGACGACGGCGTGCTGGTGATGGACCCGTTCAACGGCGGCCGGCCGCTGGACGTGGACGAACTGCGCGAGCGGGCCAAGTCACACCTGGGCGGGCAGATGCCCGACGACCAGGTGCTGGCGCAGATCCTCGACCCGGCACCCGCGCGCGCGATCCTGATGCGCATGCTGCGCAACCTGCACGGCGTGTATGCCGAAGCCGGCGAGTGGGACCGCGCCGCGCGCAGTGCCGACCGCCTGCTGAAGCTGGCCCCGGAGCAGGACGATGCGCTGCGCGACCGCGGCCTGGCCTACCTGCAGCTGGAGTACCTGGCCGGTGCCCGCCACGATCTGGGCCAGTACCTGAAGCGCAACCCGGAAGCCAGCGACGCGCAGTGGCTGCGCGAGAAGCTGATCGACCTCGGCGGGCCGATGCCGCGGCTGCATTGAGGGAGTCGGTGTGTGGACCGACAGTCCACGCCTGCCTTCATCCATCGACCTCGACCATCTCGAAATCGGCCTTGGTCACCCCGCAATCCGGGCAGGTCCAGGTCTCGGGAATGTCCTCCCAGCGCGTCCCTGGCGCGATGCCTTCCTCCGGCAAGCCTTCTGCTTCGCTGTACAGGAAGCCGCAGACCACGCACATCCAGGTGCGCAAGGTGGTGGGGGTGGCATCGCTCATCGGATAATCAGGACTGGATTCACGGGCCGCCATTGTCCCATCGCGGTCCACTCACCGGTAGCCATCGATGACTTCTGCTTCCCCGGCGCCCCGCGGCGTCTACCTGATCACCCCGGACGAGCCCGATACCGCACGCCTGCTGGCCCGTACCGCGCCGCTGCTGGCCGCGGGCGCCACCTGGCTGCAGTACCGCAACAAGACCGCAAGCGACGCGCTGCGGCGGGAGCAGGCCACCGCGCTGCAGGCACTGTGCGCAGACCACGGCGTACCGCTGATCGTCAACGACGACCCGGCGCTGGCCAAGGCCGTGGGCGCGGCGGGCGTGCACCTGGGCGGCACCGACGGCGACATCCCCAGCGCGCGCGCCCTGCTCGGCCCCGAGGCCATCATCGGCGCCTCCTGCTATGACCAGCTGGCCAATGCCGAGAGGGCCGTGGCCGCCGGCGCCAGCTACGTGGCCTTCGGCGCGTTCTTCCCGACCACCACCAAGATCACCACCAGCCGCGCCCATACCGACCTGCTGCGGCAAAGCGCCGCACTGGGCGTGCCGCGGGTGGCGATCGGTGGCCTGACGCCGGACAATGTCGGTCCCATCATCGACGCCGGCGCCGATCTGGTCGCCGTGGTCAGCAGCGTGTTCGCCGCCGAAGACCCGGTCGCGACCCAGCGCGCCTACCTCGCCCAGTTCGCGTAATGCCCAGGAAAGCCCCATGAACCACGACCAGTCCCACGCCCTGTTCTCCCGCGCCCAGCAGCTGTTGCCGGGCGGCGTCAATTCGCCGGTGCGCGCGTTCAAGTCGGTCGGCGGCGAGCCGTTCTTCGTTGAACGCGCCGACGGTGCCTACCTGTACGACGTCGATGGCAACCGCTACATCGACTACGTCGGCTCCTGGGGCCCGATGATCGTCGGCCACAACCATCCGGCGGTACGCCAGGCGGTGAAGAAGGCGATCGACAACGGCCTGTCGTTCGGCGCGCCATGCGCGGCCGAAGTCACCATGGCCGAGACCATCACCCGCCTGGTGCCGTCGTGCGAGATGGTGCGCATGGTCAACTCCGGCACCGAGGCCACCCTGTCGGCGATCCGGCTGGCGCGTGGCGCCACCGGCCGCAACCGCATCGTCAAGTTCGAAGGCTGCTACCACGGCCACGGCGACTCGTTCCTGGTCAAGGCCGGCAGCGGCATGTTGACCCTGGGCGTGCCGACCTCGCCGGGCGTCCCGGCCGGGCTGAGCGAACTGACCCTGACCCTGCCCTACAACGACTTCGAAGCGGCCACTGCGCTGTTCGAGCAGCAGGGCGATGACGTCGCCGGCCTGATCATCGAACCGGTGGTCGGCAACGCCAACTGCATCCCGCCGCGCGAGGGCTACCTGCAGCACCTGCGCGAACTGTGCACGAAACACGGCGCGCTGCTGATCTTCGACGAAGTGATGACCGGCTTCCGCGTTGCCCTCGGCGGTGCGCAGGCGCACTACGGCATCACCCCGGACCTGACCACCTTCGGCAAGATCATCGGCGGCGGCATGCCGGTGGGCGCCTACGGCGGGCGCCGCGAGCTGATGCAGCAGATCGCCCCGGCCGGCCCGATCTACCAGGCCGGCACGCTGAGCGGCAACCCGGTGGCGATGGCCGCTGGCCTGGCGATGCTGGAGCTGATCCAGCAGCCGGGCTTCCACGCCGACCTGGCCGAGCGCACCGCACGCCTGTGCGCCGGCCTGGAAGCGGCCGCCGCCGAAGCCGGCGTGGCGGTGACCACCACCCGCGTGGGTGCGATGTTCGGGCTGTTCTTCACCAGTGAGAAGGTGGAGACCTATGCGCAGGCCACCGCCTGTGACATCCCAGCGTTCAACCGCTTCTTCCACGCGATGCTGGAGCAGGGCGTGTTCCTGGCGCCGTCGGCGTACGAGGCCGGTTTCCTGTCCAGCGCGCACGACGATGCCGTGATCGAGGCCACCCTCGCCGCTGCACGCGTGGCATTCAAGGCCGCCAAGGGCTGAGACACCCTCTGGTAGGTGCCAACCTTGGTTGGCACAAAAAGGGGACGGAGGGGATTGAGTCGTTTATGCACAAACGACTTAATCCCCTCCGTCCCCTTTTTTCAACCGAAGACGAACTTGCCCTTCATCATCGCGAAGTGGCCGGGGAACGAGCAGAAGAAGGTGTAGTCGCCGCCCTTCTGCAGGCCCTGGGTGGAAAAGCGCACGCGCGTGGTCTCGCCACCACCAATTACTTTGGTGTGCGCCAGCACGCGCTTGTCAGCCTTCGGCAGGTAGCTGTCGGCCAGGGTCATGCGCATGCCTGCCAGTGCCACCGGCTGGTAATCGGCAGTGCGGGTCAGCACCCAGTTATGGCCCATCGCGGTAGCGGCCAGCTTGCCGGTGTGGCGCAGGGTCAGGTCCACGGCAGTGCAGTCGGCGGCAAGCTTGATCTCGCGAGTGCTGAAGCTCATCTGGTCGGTGCTGTCGATGCTCACTGCACACACCCGCGCCATCGCCGACGGCGCCAGCATCAGCGCGCCCAGTCCCACTGCCACCCACCAAGCCTTCATCGTTGCCTCTCCTGCGGATTCAAGCGCCATTCTAGGCAGGCCCCTGCGGCCGCGTCTGCGACCGTCTGTCGCATGGCTGCTCCAGGGTTTCCCGAGTGTTCACTGCAATGGCATGCTCGGCCGATGCGGATCGATCTGTTGCTGCTGGATGTGGATGGCGTGCTGGTGCAGTACCAGCGCGCGCAGCGCGTGCTGCACCTGGCGCAGGTACTGGATGTTACCCCTGCCGCAGTGCAGGCGGCGCTGTTCGACAGCGGACTGGAAGCGGCGCATGACAACGGCACGCTGCAGGGTCCGGCCTATCTGGCGCGGCTGGGGGAGTGCCTGGGCAGGACCGTCGATGTACCCAGCTGGATCGCCGCACGCCAGGCGGCCAGCCATCCGCAGCACGCGGTGCTGCAGCGGCTGCAGGTCCTGCAGCTGCCACTGGCGGTACTGACCAACAATGGCGCGCTGATGGTGCAGGCGCTGCCCATCCTGCTGCCGGAACTGTTCCCTGCGCTGCAGGGACGCGTGTTCTGCAGCGCCGATTTCGGCCTGCGCAAACCCGCACCGGAGGTCTTCCTGCGCACGCTTGAGGCCCTCGGCGTGGCGCCTTCGCGCACGCTGTTCGTCGATGACCTGTTCGCCAATGTGCGCGGCGCACGCGCCGCCGGCCTGCACGCGGAAACCGTGCGCGATGGCCGAGGGCTGGGCAAGGTGTTGAAGCGTTACGCGGTGGGCTGATCGGGGTCAGAGCCCTCTCCGCAGGAGAGGGATCCGACCCCAGCGCCGGGGCGTCAGCGCGCGGCGATGAACGCAGCAATCGCTGCGCGCAGGCGCTTGAGGCCTTCGGCCACTTCTTCGTCGGTGATGTTCAGCGACGGCACGAAGCGCAACACGTCCGGGCCGGCCTGCAGGGTCAGCAGGCCGTGCTCGGCGGCATGGTCGAGGATCGCCCCGGCCTGGCCGGCAAAGTCCTTGCCCAGCACCGCACCCAGCATCAGGCCGCGGCCACGCACGTCGCTGAACACACCGAACTCGTCGTTGATGCGGGCAAAGCCATCGCGCAGCGCCTTCGACTGGCGGCTGACATTGGCGGCGATCTCCGCCGAGGCCAGCTTGCGCAGTGCCACGCGGGCCACCGCAGCGGCCAGCGGGTTGCCGCCGAAGGTGGTGCCGTGCGCGCCGAACTGCATGGTCTCGGCCACCTTCGGGCCGGCCAGCATCGCGCCGATCGGGAAGCCGCCACCGAGTGCCTTGGCCAGGGTGACCATGTCCGGCACCACATCATCCTGCCAGTGCGCGAACAGCGTGCCGGTACGGCCCATGCCGGCCTGGATCTCGTCCAGCACCAGCAGTGCGTTGTGCTGGTCGCACAGTTCACGCACGCGCTTGAGGAAACCGGACTTGGCCGGCATCACGCCGCCCTCGCCCTGGATCGGCTCCAGCATCACCGCCGCCACGTCGCCGGCGGCCATCGCGGTTTCCAGCTGCACCTCATCGTTGAAATCGATGTAGCGGAAGCCGCCAGGCAGCGGCTCGTAGCCTTCCTGGTACTTCGGCTGGGCGGTAGCGGTCACCGCGCCCATCGTGCGGCCGTGGAAGCTGCCACGGAAAGTGATGATCACCCGCTTGTCGGCGGGACGGCCCTGGCTGGAGGCCCACTTGCGGACCATCTTGATCGCCACTTCGTTGGCTTCGGCGCCGGAATTGCACAGGAACACGCGCTCGGCGAAGCGGCTGGCCTTCACCAGTTCCTCGGCCAGGTGCAGCGGCGGTGCGCTGTAGAACACGTTGCTGGTGTGCCAGAGCTTGCCGGCCTGCTCGACCAGCGCGGCCACCAGGTCCGGATCGTTGTGGCCCAGGCCGCACACGGCGATGCCGGCAGCCAGGTCGATGAACTCACGGCCCTGGCTGTCCCATACGCGGGCGCCCTGGCCTCGCTCCAGTACCACCTGGCGGGGCTTGTAGACCGGCAGGTAATAGTGCGAAAGGGAGATCAGCGGATCGGTCGCGGCGGTCATGGCAGTCGGCGGGGTTCAGGAACGCCCATTCTCGCGCCGGAACCCCTGCGGCACAATGCGCCCATGCGACCGTTTTCCGCCCCCCAGCTCAACCCCGCCACCGAGACCGGCTGGCGCCGTCGGTGGTTCGACATCATCTACCGCCATGACACCCGCCCTTCGCGCAATTTCGACCTGATCCTGGTGGTGGCGATCGTCGCCAGCATCCTGGTGGTGATGATCGACAGCGTGCAGCACCTGCATGCCGAATGGTCCACCGGCCTGTACATCCTGGAATGGGGATTCACGATCATCTTCACCGCCGAGTACCTGCTGCGGCTGGCGGTGGTCAAGCGCCCGCTGCGGTATGCAGTGAGCATCTGGGGCATCATCGACCTGCTGTCGATCCTGCCCGCCTACCTGTCGATGTTCATCCCCGGCGCGCAGAGCCTGCTGGTGGTGCGCGCGCTGCGCATCCTGCGGGTGTTCCGCATCCTGAAGCTGACCCGCTACATCGAGGAAAGCGGCGTCCTGATGACGTCGCTGTGGCGCAGCCGGCGCAAGGTGCTGGTGTTCCTGTTCACGGTGATCACCATCACCATCATCGCCGGTGCGCTGATGTACGTGATCGAGGGCCCCGACCACGGTTTCACCAACATCCCGGCCAGCATGTACTGGGCGGTGGTGACCATGGCCACGGTCGGCTTCGGCGATATCGTGCCGCAGACCGTGCTCGGCCGCTTCGTCACCTCGGTGCTGATCCTGATCGGCTACAGCATCATCGCCGTGCCCACCGGCATCTACACCGCCGAACTGGCCAGCACCATGCGTGAAGCCGAGCAGGCCGCGCGCCGCGATGCGCGTGGCTGCCCGGAGTGTGGGCTGGAAGGCCACGAGCCGGATGCACGGTATTGCCGCAAGTGCGGCGGTCAGCTACCGGATCCGTTCAACCATTGAGGCGCATGCCGGCCAGCGGCCGGCACTACCCTTGGCGCTTATGCATGGATGCGCGCGCTGCTCATCGCAGGCGGTTGCTGGTGGAGACCAGATCGTTGTAGGCGTCCAGCAGAGTGGATTGCGCACCTTCCGGCGCCGAGGTGTCCCAGCTACCGGAGGCCTTGCGCTCGGCAGCCAGCCCTTCGGCGGTGATCGGCTTGCCCTGCTGCAGACGCTCCACGCCGCGCCCGGCGGTGCGTACCAGCTTGTCCGCTGAACGCTGCACGTGGCCCCACATCGGGTCGTCCTTGCCCACCCCGGAGTTCTGGATTTCCGTCACCAGCGCCTGGTAATCGGCCAGCTGTACGCGCAACGCCGCCAGATCCGGTGCGTCGCCCTGGAAGGCCATGGCCAGCTGCTTGCCATCGCCCAGCAGGCGCAGATGGTAGTAGGCCAGCGAACGGCCTTCGCTCTCCTCGATCTGCTTCAGCTGTGCCGCGCGACGATCGTTCTCGTTCTTCTCCAGTGCCGCATCCAGTGCCTCGCTGGCCTTGAAGAACCCGGCATAGGCCTGCATCAACGGCGCGTGCTGGCTGCGCAGGCCTTCACCACCATCGCGGCGATAGTCCTCACGGGTGAAGTAGCCGTCGGCGCGTTCGATCAGCGCGTACAGCGACTGGAAGGCCTGCTGGTAGTCACGCGCCGGTGCATCCAGCGCGGTAGACGGGTTCTTTGCCAGCGCATCGGTCAGCGCCTGGCCGCAGTACTCCACGCGGTGCGACAGCACCTTGCCCGGTGAGCGCGGCTGCGTTTCCTTGCCGGTCGGACCGGCTTCGGGATCCTTCATCCAGCCGGTGTAGGTCTGGAAGCCTTCGTGGATGGGTTGTTCAACGCCGTTGTAGCACTCGATGTAGGCGTTGACCTTCTCCAGGCCGGGATCGGCCGCCGCCGGCCCCGGCACTTTGTCGCAACCGGCCGTACCGACCAGCGTGCCGAGCAGAAGAAGGGGAAGCAGGCGTACAGAAGCGTTCAAATCGATTCCTTGCAGAAAGAGGCGGTAGATATCCTCGCGCATGACGCAAGCACCCGCATCGGCGGCCTCGCAAAGGCCCTGCCGTTCGGAAGTGTGCGATGCGATGCGTCGCAATCGACCTGTTCGATTGCGACACAAATGACACGATGGACGCTGCGATTACTGGCGGTTGCTCTGGAAAACCAGCGAGTTGTATTCCTGCATCAGCTTGCTGGCAGAGCCGCGCGGCGCCATCGAGGGCGAATCAAGCATACGCCGTTCGAAATCGCTGTAGGGCGTCTTGCTGCTGACCCGGTGCAGCCGCTCCTTGCCTTCCCGACGGAAGTTCTCGGCTTCGCGCTCGAAGCTGTTCCAGTCCAGCTTGCCCGGCTCCTGGTCAGCCACCTTCGCATGCGCTTCGTCGGAAATGCGGTTGAACGCATCCAGACGCTCGCTGGCCTTGGCCTGATCGAAATCATCCTCGCTCATCAGATCCATGATGGCCTTGGCTTCCAGCATCATCGCCAGGCGGTAGTACTCGCGCGTGCGACCCTCGGCCTGCTCCAGTGCCTTGAGCTGCTCGCGCTGGGCGGCGTCGTTCTGGCGCTCCAGCTCGGCATTGAACGTTTCGCTGGCAGCCACGAAATCCTTGAAGGCGACCATCAGGGGCGCGTGCAGCTGCTTGCCCTTGGCGAACTGGTCGTCTTCGTAGTCCTGGCGATCGTAGTAGTCGTGCGCGTCCTTGCTGATCGGCACCAGTGCCTTCAGCGCCTGCTGGTAGTGGCCAGCAGCAGCATCGAGTTCGGCCAGCACTGGCTTGGCAGCCATCGCCTCGGTCACGGGGGCATCGCACTGCTTCATGTCGTAATCGCTGATCTCGAACGGACCGTACACCTGTGTCTCGCGACCGGTCGGGCCGGCGGCGACATCCTTGATCCAGCGCGTATAGGACTCGATGCTGCCGTGGGTCTTCGAATCAAGCGCGTTGAAGCAGCCGATGTAGGCGTTGAGCTTGGCGGTCAACTGCTGCTGCGGGTCGGACGGCGCCGCGCTGGCGTCCGGCGTGCCGGAGGCAGCGGCGCCGCCCGCAGCGGCGGGTGCCTTGCCACCGCAGGCGACGAGGATCAACGACAGCGAAGCGACCAGCGCCGCGACCGAAAGAGTGCGTGACATGTGCTCACATCCCTGTTGAAAACGATTACAGCCGCGCATTCTAGCGCAGCAGGCCGAAGGTCGCAGCCCTCGGCCTCTTCCGGCGACGCGCGATCAATCCAGGAACAGATCCGGCAGCAACGGACGCGATGGATCCACTGCGTAGCCCGAAAGATCGGTGATACCCGCCTGCGCCAGCACGTCATCGTCGATCAGGAACTGGCCATGGAAGCCCGCCGCTTCGCGCACCAGCACCGCATGCGCGGCATCAGCCATGATCTGCGGCGTGCGGCAGCCGGCCGCATCCACGCCAGGGATCATGTTGATCGCATCGGTGGCGATCACCGTGCGCGGCCACAGCGCGTTCACCGCCACACCCTGCGGGCCGAATTCCGCGGCCAGGCCGAGCGTGACGAAGCTCATGCCCATCTTCGCCAGCGTGTAGCCGGTATGCGCGCCCCACCACTTCGGTTCCAGGCTCGGCGGCGGTGCCAGGGTCAGGATGTGCGGGTTCGGCGCCTGCAGCAGGTACGGCAGGCAGGCCTGCGCACACAGGAAGCTGCCACGCGAATTGACCTGCTGCATCAGGTCGAAGCGTTTCATCGGCGTATCCAGCGTGCCACGCAGCCAGATCGCGCTGGCGTTGTTGATCAGGATGTCGATGCCCCCAAAGGTGTCGACCGTGGCCGCAACCGCGGCCTGCACCTGCTCTTCCTCGCGGATATCGCACTTCAGCGCCAGCCCTTGGCCACCGGCGGCGGTAACGGCCTCGGCCGCGCTGTGGATGGTACCTGGCAGCTTCGGGTTCGGCACCGCCGACTTGGCCGCAATGGCCACGTTCGCCCCGTCACGCGCAGCGCGCAGTGCGATGGCCAGGCCGATGCCACGCGAGGCACCCGTGATGAAAAGCGTTTTGCCCTGCAGACTGCCCACGTTCCACACTCCAGCGTATGCAATGAGCCGCTAGTATGCCGCGCCGACGTGGAGTTCACCCGGCCTTGACGATACTGGCGCCTCCAGTCAACGCACGAGGTCCACGCCATGCGCCGTTCCCGCCTGTTGCTGCCTGCCCTGGGGCTTGCCCTGCTGACCGCCTGCCAGGGCCGTTCGCCGGAACCCGGCAAGGAACCGTCGGCCGGTGACACGCCCAGCGCGGAGAAAGCCGCCGCAGACGGCAAGCTGCGCTGGAGCGAGGCAGTGGTGTGGGATGGCGACCTCAACGCCTGCCGCCAGGGCGGGAATTCAGCCACGCGTGAGTGCCTGCGCGATGCGATGCGCGCTGGTGGCGCAAGCGCCGATGCCATTGCTGCCGCCGAACAGTTGTCCACCGGCGGCGAGCTGGCCTACGTGACGGCCTGGCACGAGAACGAAGGCCTGGGCATTGCCACGGTCGAGTATCCGTTCCGCGCCAACACCAACGAGGGCACCCGCCTGGTCGACGCCACCGGCAAGCGCATCGATGTGGATGCCGTGCAGCTGGACGACACCCTGCGTGCCGACCCCGCCGTGCAGGCCCTGCTGAAGGACCACCCGCAGGCCACGCCGTTCGCACCGGCGCAGTCGGGCGGGGCCACGCCGCTGGAGAACGGCGGCATCCGCCTGCTGTACCGCACGCCGCTGCGTGACTGCCACGCCTGCCCGGATGTAGGCCAGCTGCAGATCGCCTACGACTTCGACGCCAAGCGCAACTTCATCGGCCAGCAGGTAGTGCCGGCAACGCCGTAAGGTCGCCGGCACTACATCAAGGCCGTCAGCGGGCGCATCCACGCATCGCGTGGATCTACCGGTACGCCTGCGCCTGCTTCCTCAGCAGATGCGGCACGATCAGCTGATGCACCGGCGCAACCGGCAGCATGTATACGCGCCCGAACGCGTTGTGCGTATGCACCACGGTCGCCACTTCCAGTACGTCGCCCTGCCACTGCAGGGCCAGCTGCACACGCAGGTGGCGGTCGTCGTCTTCCAGCACGATGGCATCGTCACTGAGCGACTGCAGGGTGAAGATGCCCAGTCGCTGCCCGGGTTGAGGATCCGCAACATCCTGCACCGCGCGCAACGAGCCCAGGTGCTTCATGCCGAGCAGGCGCATGCCGCGATTGCGCAGCGCCATCAGCCCATCGAACCAGCCGGGAATGGTCGCGGCCATATCGCGATAAGCCTGCAAGGCCGAGCGCCCATCACGATGGGTTGTTGCCTGGCAGGCGTGCACGAAGTCGGCACTGGCCAGCTGTGGGCGCAGGACGCTGGCCGCACTCGGTGGGCCGGTCACTACCTGCAGTGGACTCACGGCTTGGGCCCCTGCCCCTCGTTGTCTTCCCAATGCAGGATGCGACGGGTAACGAAGCGGTAGACCGGCTTGCCCGTGGCGAACCACAGTTCGCGCACCCACGAGGTGCGCTTGAGCACGCGCTTTTCCACTGGGGTGAGCGACTCACGGCAGTACATGCGCTTGTGCTTGAGCAGGTGGCGCAGGTCCTCGCGGGCCAGCAGGCGCATCCAGCGCGAGCGCGGGTTGCCGATCACTGCCAGCTGGAAGTCGATCAATGCCGGGCGGCCGTCTTCGGTCACCAGCCAGTTGGCTTCCTTGGCCAGGTCGTTGTGGGCCACGCCGCGCCGATGCAGCTGCTGCAGCAGCCGACGCGCGGCGCGGAACCAGGCCAGGTCGCCACGCGGTGGGCGCTGGTACATGGCGTCGCCGGCCATGAAACTGCGGTCGAGATGATGCCCATTCCACGCCAGCAGCTGCGGCACGTCGGCCATGCCATGGATATGGCGCAGCGCGCGCGCTTCGCGGCGGGCCAGCCACCAGGCCGGCAGGCGCAACCACAGCGGCGTGGCGCCCAGGTCACGGCGTACGAAGGGGCCGGCAGGCCCTTCCACACGGAGGATGCGACCGAAGCTGTCGGCCTTCAAAGCATGTGGTGGCGTGTCTGGCGTATGCGGCATGGGCCCATTCTAGGCGATGGCGCCGGTTGCAAACGGTCACCAAGCGGCTGGGAACCAGTCACCTTCACGCCCCTATAATCGGGCAATGGACTCTTCATGGATCGACGCCACGCTTGCGTGGATTGCCGCTCACCCCGTGCTGGCGGGTGCCGTTATCTTCCTCATCGCCTTCTGCGATGCGGTGATCATTCTCGGCGCCATCGTGCCGGCGCTGCCGCTGCTGTTTGCGGTGGGCGTGTTCATCGGCCTGGGCCAGATCTCCGGACCTTACGCGGTGGCGGCGGCCGCACTGGGCGCATTCGCCGGCGATGGCATCAGTTACTGGATCGGGCGCCGCTGGGGCGACCGCCTGCGTGGCGTGTGGCCGTTCAGCCGTTACCCGCAGCTGCTCGACCGCGGCGAAAACCTGTTCCGCCGCAACGCGTTCAAGAGCATTCTGGTGGCACGCTACGTCGGCGCGATCCGGCCGTTCGTGCCGGCCATCGCGGGCATGATGAAGATGCCAGCCAGCCGCTATGTACAGGCCAGTGGTATCGCCAGCATTTCATGGGCGGTGCTGTTCCTGGCCCCCGGCTGGATTCTTGGCGAGGCCTATGACGCGGTGGCCGCGGTAGCCGGTCGGCTGGTGGTGGTGGTCGGCCTGCTGGCGGTGATCCTTGGCCTGGTCTGGGCCCTCGTGCTGTACGGCTACCGCTGGTCGGCCGCGCGCATGGACAACTGGCTGGCACGCCTGCTCGACTGGTCCAACCGCCATCCGACGCTGGGCCGCTACACCGTCGGCGTGCTGGATCCGAAGCGGCGCGAGTCGGTGCCGCTGGCGATGCTGGCGCTGATGCTGCTGGTGCTGGGCTGGGGCTGGTTCGCGCTGCTGACCGTGGTGGTCGCGCATGGCGAGCCACTGGCGATCGACCTGCTGGTACACCAGGCAATGCTGGCCCTGCGCAACCCGCTGGCCGATTACCCGATGGCCGCGCTGGCGTCGCTGGGCGCCTGGCAGGTGCTGCTGCCGGCCACTGCGGCGGCGATGGGCTACCTGGTCTGGCGCCGGCGCTGGATGGCGGCCGCGCACTGGCTGGCCGCGCTGGCCTTCGGCCTGGCGCTGACCATGCTGCTCGGCGCTACCGTCGATGTTGTGCGCCCGGTCGACGCCAGCAGCGGCTTCGGCTTCCCGTCGGTGTCGGTGACGATGGCCACCATCACCTTCGGCTTCTTCGCGGTGCTGATCGCCCGCGAGATGCCCGGCCGTACCCGCGTCTGGCCGTACCTGGTGTCGGGCATCGTGGTCAGCCTGATCGGTTTCTCGCGCCTGTACCTGGGCGCGCATTGGCTGAGCGATGTGATCGGCGGCATGCTGTTCGGCACCTTCTGGCTGCTGGTGCTGGGCATCGCCTACCGCCGCCGCTTCAACCGCTCGTTCTGGGTGAAGCCGGTGGCATGGCTGTTCTACGGCGTCTTCGCCGTCGCCGCGATGTGGTACGCACCGCGCAACATCCCGGTGAAGCTGGAACGCTTCGAGCCGACCTTGCCGGCCCCGCAGGCAATGGACACGCAGGCCTGGTGGCAGCACGACTGGGCGACACTGCCGGCGCGCCGCAACGAGTTCGATGACGACCAGCGCTGGCCGCTGGACGTACAGGTGGCCGGTCCGCTGGCACCGCTGCAGGCGCAACTGGAAGCGCGCGGCTGGAAGCGGCAGGAGCAGGCTGGCTGGCAGCAGGCGCTGCTGATGCTGGACAAGAACACCGGCGCCGATGAACTGCCGGTGCTGCCGGCGACGCTGGAAACCCGCGTGGAAGCGCTGTTGATGGTACGCCCGGGTACACACCGTGATGAGCGCTACGTACTGCGCCTGTGGCCGGCCCCTGCGCAGTTGCAGCCGGGCAACACGCCGCTGTGGCTGGGCAGTGCACAGACCCTGCGCTACGAACGCCATTTCGAGTGGATCGGCATGTGGCATCCGCTGCGTGGCGTCGACCCGGCATTGAATGCCGTAAAGGACGCCGTGCAGGACCTGCCGCAGCGCGAGGACGTGCACAGCGAAACCGGGTTGCCGGTGCTGCGGTTGAAGACCACCACGCCCTGACCAGTACCGGTCGCGATCACCCAGTGTAGAGCCGAGCCCATGCTCGGCTGCTCTTCGCGGGATCCATCAAGCCGAGCATGGGCTCGGCTCTACAGCAGATCCACGCCCTACATGGATGGCTTCTACGGCATCCAGCCCAGCAGCTGCTGCAACCGCTGGTGCGGATCGTCCATCTGCAGCAGCTGAAGGCGCTGCTGCTCGCTCAGCGGCAGCAGCTCGGCCAGCCGCCAGCCGACCCAGCTGGCCTGGTCCAGCAGCGCCGGATTGGCCGGCGCATAGGCCTCGCCGGCCTGCTCGATGATGTGCCCCAGCACCGTGGCCAGCAGTGCATGCTGCGGCCGCAGTTCGTCATCGGGGTCTTCCTCGCACCAGCGCACGTCAGCCACCACCAGGCCGTTGTCGCGCACGCGGGTGCGCTCGACATGGAAGCGACGAGTACCGCGCAGGCGCAGCTGCAGCACGCCGTCGGCGCCGACATCGAAGTCTTCGATGCGTACCTGCACGCCAAAGGCGGCCGGTGTCGCCGGTGCGCCGACCTCCTCGCCCTCGAGGATCAGGCAGACGCCAAACCCCTCACCACTGCGGCCGCTGTCGCGGACCAGGTCCAGATAGCGCCGCTCGAACACGCGCAGGCCTACCGCTGCACCCGGTACCAGCGCGGTGTGCAGCGGGAACAGCGGCAGCGAGCCGTCGCCGCTCATCGGGCCTGCAGCGCGGCGAGGAAGCGGCGCGGGGCACCGTCGAAGCCACCGTTGGACATGAATACCACGTGGTCGCCGCTGCGCGCGCTGGCCTGCAGCTGCGCCAGCAATGCGTCGGTATCGGGCACCGCGTGGGCTTCGCCACGCACCGCGGCGATCACCGCCGCAGCATCCCAGGCCAGTTCCGGGCGATGCAGGAACACCACTTCATCGGCCAGCGCCAGCGAGGGAGCCAGCGCCTGCGCATGTGCGCCCAGCCGCATCGAGTTGCTGCGCGGCTCCATCGCGACCACGATGCGCGCATCACCCACCTTGGAACGCAGGCCCTCCAGCGTGGTGGCGATCGCAGTCGGATGGTGGGCGAAATCGTCGTAGACGGTGATGCCGTCATGGCTGCCGATCACTTCCATGCGGCGCTTGACGCTGCGGAAGCGTGCCAGCGCCGGAATAACCTGGGCAGGTGCCACGCCCACTGCATGCGCGGCGGCCAGCGCGGCCAATCCATTGAGCACGTTGTGGCGGCCCAGCAGCGACCACTGCACATCACCCAGCGCCTGCCCACGATGGTGCACGCGGAAGGCGCTGCCATCAGCGGCCAGCAGCTCGGCATGCCATTCCAGCGACGGATCGAATCCAAAGCGCTCGACCGGGGTCCAGCAGCCCATCGCCAGCACTTCGGCAAGGTACTGATCCTCGCCGTTGACGATCAGCCGCCCACGTGCGGGTACGGTACGCACCAGATGGTGGAACTGGCGCTGGATCGCGGCCACGTCCGGGAAGATGTCGGCGTGGTCGTACTCAAGGTTGTTGAGGATGGCCACCAGCGGCCGGTAGTGCACGAACTTGCTGCGCTTGTCGAAGAAGGCCGTGTCGTACTCATCGGCTTCGACCACGAACTCGCGCCCCTGGCCCAGGCGGGCGGAGACACCGAAATCCTCGGCGACACCGCCGATCAGGAAGCCCGGCGAGCGCCCTGCACTTTCCAGCAGCCAGGTGAGGATGGTGGTGGTGGTGGTCTTGCCGTGGGTACCGGCCACGGCAAGCGTGTCGCGGCCCGGCAGCACCTGCTCGGACAGCCACTGCGCGCCGGAGATATAGCGCTGGCCGGCATCGAGCACGGCTTCCACGGCGGCATTGCCGCGCGACAGCGCGTTGCCGATCACCACCTCGTCGGTACCGGCCGGCACGCTGTCGGCACGGTAGCCCTGGTCCAGTGTGATGCCCAGCTGTTCGAGCTGGGTCGACATCGGCGGGTAGATGGCCTGGTCGCTGCCGCTGACGGAATGCCCAAGTTCCCGCGCCAGGGCGGCCACGCCGCCCATGAAGGTGCCGGCAATTGCAAGGATATGTACGCTGCTCATGACCGAGGATTGTGACCGATGACGGCTGTATAGGGCCAATGTCCGCTATCGGGTAAGACAACCCCTACACGGGATGTGAGAAAACTCCAATCAGCTGTCAGGGAATTCCCGATAGCGATGTTCTGTGAACCCGGACACAATTCGAACTGCCAGCCGCAGTACCCGAACCGGTCCTACTCCCCAAGAGGCCATCCCCAAGGGAGCTCATGCTGCGGGGCCCTGAGCAAGCCCTTCGCTGGCGCCTATCAAACGACACAGGCCTGATCCTCGCGGACCAGGCCTGTGTTTTTTGCGCCTGAAGGACCGGACGCATGCCGGCCCCGCCGGATCAGGCCTTGATCGCTGCCAGGATGCGGGCTTCGATCTCGTCCAGCTCACCGACGCCATCGACGCGGGCCAGGGTGCCACGGCCGGCGTAGAAATCGACCACCGGGGCGGTCTGGTCGTTGTAGACCTGCAGGCGCTGGCGCACCGCTTCCGGGTTGTCATCGGCGCGGCCCTGCTCCTTGGCGCGGCCGGCGATGCGGTCCACCAGCAGCTCGGTGGGCACATCCAGCTGCACCACCGCGTCCAGCGGCTGGCCGATCTTGGCCAGCAGGCCATCCATCGCATTGGCCTGGGCCACATTGCGCGGGTAGCCATCGAGGATGAAGCCCTTGGCGACATCAGCCTGGGTCAGGCGCGACTCCAGCATGCCCAGCAGGATGTCGTCCGACACCAGGTTGCCGGCATCCATCACCGTCTTGGCCTGCTTGCCCAGCTCCGTGCCGGCGGCGATTTCCGCGCGCAGCATGTCACCGGTCGAAATGTGGGCGATCCCCAGCTTTTCCTTCAGGCGCGTCGCCTGTGTCCCCTTGCCCGAACCGGGCGGTCCCAACAGAACCAATCGCATTGACCTGACTCCAACGTGTTGAAAACAAAGAAGGTTCGCGTCCCGGACGGTCCGGTATCGCTGCACCGCAATAGCGCCACTTTACCGCATCCGGGTAATGTCCCTGCAATGTCCCCTCCCCCGAGCAGGTAGAAGCATGCGCAACGGTACTCTCCTTTATGCCCAGTCCGGCGGTGTCACCGCCGTCATCAATGCCACGGCGGCAGCGGTGATCGAGCAGGCCCGGGCCAAGGGCATCAAGGTCCTGGCGGCCCGCAACGGCATCCTCGGCGCGCTGCGCGAGGACCTGATCGACACCAGCAGGGAGAGTGCCGCCGCGATCCGCGCCCTCGCCCATACCCCGGGCGGCGCCTTCGGCTCGTGCCGGGTCAAGCTGAAATCGCTGGATGCCGACCGCGCCCGCTATGACCGCCTGCTGGAGGTGCTGCAGGCCCACGACGTGCGCTGGTTCCTCTACAACGGCGGCAACGACTCGGCCGACACCGCACTGAAGGTCTCGCAGCTGGCCAAGGCCTCCGGCTACGACCTGACCTGTATCGGCGTGCCCAAGACCATCGACAACGACCTTGCCGTTACCGATACCTGCCCCGGCTTCGGGTCAGCGGCCAAGTACACCGCGGTCTCGGTGCGCGAAGCAGCACTGGACGTGGCGGCGATGGCCGAAACGTCCACCCGTGTCTTCATCTACGAAGCGATGGGCCGCCACGCCGGCTGGCTGGCCGCCGCCGCCGGGCTGGCCGGCAACGGTGATGACGAAGCGCCGCACATCATCCTGCTGCCCGAGCGCGCCTACGACGAGGCCACATTCCTGGCCAAGGTGAAAGCCGTGGTCGAGCGCGTCGGCTACTGCGTGGTGGTGGCGTCGGAAGGCATTGCAACCGCCGATGGCCGCTTCGTTGCCGATGCCGGCGGTGGCAAGGACTCGTTCGGTCATTCGCAGCTCGGCGGCGTGGCGGCGCACCTGGCCGGCCGGGTCAAGGATCAGCTGGGCCTGAAGGTGCACTGGGCACTGCCCGATTACCTGCAGCGCTCGGCCCGCCACCTGGCCAGCAGGACCGACTGGGAGCAGGCGCAGGCGGTGGGCAAGGCCGCGGTGCAGCTGGCACTGAAGGGCCAGAATGGCGTGATGCCGGTGATCGTGCGCAGCAGCGATGCGCCCTATCGCTGGAAGATCGAAGCGGCGCCGCTGTCGAAGATCGCCAACCACGAGAAGAAGATGCCGGCTGGTTTCATCCGCCGCGATGGCTTCGGCATCACGGCCAGGGCGCGCGCCTACCTGTCACCATTGATCAAGGGCGAAGCACCGCTTCCCTATGGCACCGATGGCCTGCCGAAGTACGTCACCCTGAAGAACGTAGCGGTGAAGCAGAAACTGCCGGCCTTCGAAGGCTGACCTGAAAAAGGGAACGGAGGGGATTAAGTCGCATACGCCCCTCTGTCATCTCCAACAGCATCAGCAGTGGGTCGGATACGACTTAATTCCCTCCGTCCCCTTTTCATGGAGATCATCATGGCACTGCGTGTTGTCCGACTCGGTACGCCGCGCCAACCCGGCGAGGGACTGCGCATCGGCACCGTTCGGCGCCCACCGCGCGGCGTGCCGCGCAGCGAGTTCGCCCGACAGGACTGGTACGACGTCTGGTTTCCTACGCTGTCACCCAGCGCGGAGCTGGTGAAGCGGGCACATGAGGCAACGACGGCGGCCGATTGGACCGCCTTCTTCCGCCATTACAAGGCCGAGATGAAGGCGCCCGATGCCGCCCACGCGCTGGACCTTCTGGCCGCGATGTCGCAACACAGCGACATCAGCGTGGGCTGCTACTGCGAGGATGAAGCGCACTGCCACCGCAGGGCATTGCGCGAGCTGCTGGTGGCGCGCGGGGCAATGCTGGCGGATTGATCAGCCGGATGTCGGCCGTGGATGACGGCACGGGTGCACCACCCACGCGACTTCAATTGCAGGCCTTGCCTTCCATCTGCAGCTGCGCGGCGAACATCGTCACCTGCGGAATCTGGCCGGCGGCGGCCTGCTTCTTCGCCTCCTCCAGGTAAATGCGCGATTGGCCCTGCCCGTCCAGCTCTACCTTGTGGCTCGACGGCAGGCGCCACACCCGCACCACCGCCTGCTGCGCCGGGCACGCGGCGTTGGGCACGCGGATCACATCATTGAGCTTCCAGCCCTTGTCGGCACTCGGCTGCGCCTTGGTGTAATCGACGAAGCGCGCGCGTGGCTGGCATTGCTCGCTGGTCCGGACGGCGGAGAAGCGATATGGCGCGGCGGCATCACCGGTGAACGCACCTTCCAGCCGCGCGCAGGCCTCGGGGATCTGCCGCAGCGTATGCACCGCGCCCACCGCCTGCGGCGCACCGACCGCACGCTGCAGTTCCGGCGTTTCCGCAGCGAAGGCCGGTGCGGCCGGGACCAGGGCGGCAAGCATCAACAGGGACAGGCGCATGGGGAATCTCCTACGGGGCTGTGCGCAGGCTTGCAGAGGCTGCCTTAACGGGGTGCAAAGGCCGTTGGCTCGCGAATCATGCCCAGGGCCCGACGGCATGCGCCGCGGCTCCGAGGAGCCGGTCGAGCATGGCTCGACTCTACAAGTGGCGGCACGCATACTGCGGGCACCAGGGAATGCTGAACACCGCCATACGTCGGACGACCGCCAAGGTCGGTACGGGTTGGTTCCAGGCTGCAGCCCGTCGTCCCCCTCGTGGTGCCGTTCATCGCCACTGGATGCCTACATCCATTCTGCGGAGGGGTCTAATGCTGGAACGTCACGGGCTGTCACTGGCGCTGGGCTGCGCCATTCTCGCGATCCTGTTCGGAATCGTCTCGGCGCGCTGGATCCTGCGCCAACCCACCGGCAATGCACGCATGATCGCGATCGCCACCGCGATCCAGGAAGGTGCGCGTGCCTATCTCAACCGCCAGTACCTGACCATCGGCATCGCCGGCGTGGTGCTGTTCGTGCTGGTCGGCATCTTCCTCAGCTGGTACACCGCGATTGGTTTTGCAGTCGGCGCGGTGCTGTCCGGCGCCGCCGGCTACATCGGCATGAACGTGTCGGTACGCGCCAACGTGCGTACCGCAGAGGCGGCGCGCAACGGCATCAGCGCGGCGATGGACGTCGCCTTCCGCGGCGGCGCGATCACCGGCATGCTGGTGGTCGGGCTGGGCCTGCTGGGCGTGGCCGGCTACTACGCACTGCTGCTGCGCATGGGCCTGCCGATGGAACAGGCGCTGCACGCGCTGGTCGGCCTGGCCTTCGGCTCCTCGCTGATCTCGATCTTCGCGCGCCTGGGCGGCGGCATCTTCACCAAGGGCGCCGACGTCGGTGCCGACCTGGTCGGCAAGGTCGAAGCCGGCATTCCCGAGGACGATCCGCGCAACCCGGCGGTGATCGCCGACAACGTCGGTGACAACGTCGGCGACTGCGCCGGCATGGCGGCCGACCTGTTCGAGACCTACGCGGTGACCGTCATCGCCACCATGCTGCTGGGCAGCCTGATGCTGGCCGAAGCCGGTGCCAACGCGGTGCTGTATCCGCTGGTACTGGGCGGCGTGTCGATCATCGCTTCGATCATCGGCGCGCTGTTCGTCAAGGTGAAGCCAGGCGGCTCGATCATGGGCGCGTTGTACAAGGGCGTGATCGTTTCCGGCGTGCTGGCCGCCATCGCCTTCTACCCGATCACCACCGGACTGATGTCCGACAACGTGCATGGACCGATGGCGCTGTATGGCTGCGCGCTGATCGGCCTGGTCCTGACCGGCCTGATCGTGTGGATCACCGAGTACTACACCGGCACCCAGTACAAGCCGGTGCAGCACGTGGCGCAGGCCTCGACCACCGGCCACGGCACCAACATCATCGCCGGACTCGGCATCTCGATGAAATCCACCGCGCTGCCGGTGGTGGCGGTGTGTGCGGCGATCTGGGGTGCGTTCGCGCTGGGCGGCCTGTACGGCATCGCCATTGCCGCAACCGCGATGCTGTCGATGGCAGGGATGATCGTCGCCCTCGATGCCTACGGCCCGATCACCGACAACGCCGGTGGCATCGCCGAAATGGCCGAGCTGCCTTCGGAGATCCGCGACATCACCGACCCGCTGGATGCGGTGGGCAACACCACCAAGGCCGTGACCAAGGGCTATGCGATCGGCTCGGCGGCGCTGGCGGCACTGGTGCTGTTCGCCGACTACACCCACAACCTGCAGGCAGCCAATCCCGGCCAGGAGTTCCGCTTCGATCTCAGCGACCACACGGTGATCATCGGCCTGTTGATCGGCGGCCTGATTCCCTACCTGTTCGGTGCGATGGCGATGGAAGCGGTCGGCCGCGCGGCGGGCGCAGTGGTGGAAGAAGTGCGCCGCCAGTTCCGCGAGATCCCCGGCATCATGCAGGGCACCGGCAAGCCGCAGTACGACAAGGCGGTGGACATGCTGACCCGCTCGGCGATCCGCGAAATGATCGTGCCCTCGCTGTTGCCGGTCGCCGTGCCGGTGGTGGTCGGCCTGCTGCTGGGGCCGCGCGCACTGGGCGGCCTGCTGATCGGCACGATCGTCACCGGCCTGTTCGTGGCCATCTCGATGACCACCGGCGGCGGCGCCTGGGACAACGCCAAGAAATACATCGAGGATGGCCACTTCGGTGGCAAGGGCAGCGAAGCGCACAAGGCTGCGGTGACCGGCGATACCGTCGGTGACCCGTACAAGGACACCGCCGGCCCGGCAATCAATCCGCTGATCAAGATCATCAACATCGTGGCGCTGCTGCTGGTGCCGCTGCTGTAGATCCACGCGACGCGTGGATGGCAGGCTCGACGGGGTCAGAACCCTTTCCGCAGGAAAGGGATCCGACCCCGATGGCGGTCACCGCCCGCGCAGGAAGAACCGCACGGGCACCATCACGTTCACCGGGTCGCCGGCCACCTCGGGCGGCGGCGGGCCGCGCGAGGATCGTTGGCGTCGTCCACTTCCACGACCGGATGGGGCTCCGGTCGCGGTGCCGGCCGGCTGAGCACGTAACCGGCGCTGGCGGCAAAGAACAGGCCCACGCCGAGCAACAGGCGCCACGACGGATGCGCGCCCCAGCAGAACAGGGCAAAGCCCGCCGCCATGCCTGCGCTGGCAAACGCCTTGCCCTTGCCCGACACGGCACCCTGCTCGCGCCACAGCCGCAGCGACGGGCCGTAGCGTGGATGCGCCAGCAGGCGCTGCTCGAACTTCGGCGAGCTGCGCGCGAAGCAGCCCACCGCGAGGATCAGGAAGATGGTGGTCGGCATGACTGGCAGCAATGCGCCGATCACCCCGAGGCCGACCATCAGCCAGCCCAGCGCGAACCAGAGCCAGCGCATCAGCGCTGCACCTGCGGGCGCGCGCCGCCCATCAGGCGAATTCCACTTCGACGTGGCGGTACACGCTGCGGAACGCAGCGTCGGCTGCATCGATCACCTGCTGGTCCTGCTCGGCACTCAGCGGCACCGCGTCCAGCACAGCGGTGAACTCGCGCCAGTGGCGCGCTGCGCCATCGGGATGGGCGGCCAAGTGGCGGGCGCCGAAATCACGGTGCAGGCCGAGCCTGGCCGCCATCTTGTACAGAAGGGTGCCACCGAGATTGGAGCCTTCGGCCACGTACAGCCAACCCAACGCAGTCGGCAGCGCGAGGTCCGAGGGCAGCGCGTCGATGTCCGCGCCAGGCAGGGCCTGCTCCAGGTCCTGCAGGTCGCGCGCGACCTGTGTCAGGCGCCGGCGCTCTCCAAGATCGGGCAGCAATTCGCCCAGGGCAGGGTTGGCATACAGCGCATCGATGCTGCGGTGGAAGCGATACTGCACGCGCAGGAAACGGGCGAAGTTGCTGCGGTCGGCGAAGATGTCACCGGCCATGATGCGCTTGTCCAGCGCAACGTGGCTGTCGCGGGTGGCGGCCTTGAGCCGCAGGCTGCGGCTGTCTTCGGGAGCGATGTGTGCGTTCATGGGGGAATGCCAGGAGGGTCGTCCTGCTGTAGACGTCTGCCGCGGGGCTTTCCCCAAGGCCGTCTACACCGATAATGGGCCATCCCCTTGTCCATCCGGAACCGACGATGATCACCACCGAACCGCGCATGACCAACCTGTTCCTGCAGCTGGGCCTGGACGCCAGCGCCGAAGGCATCGCCCGCTTCATCCGCGAGCACCAGCTGGCCACCGACGTCGAAGTCGTCGAGGCGCCCTACTGGAACGATGCCCAGCGCCAGTTCCTGGCCGAGTCGCTGCAGGCCGATGCGGCATGGACCACCGTGGTGGACGAGTTGAACGAGTCGCTGCACGAAGATGCGGTGAAGGCTTCGAGTGGGCTGTAAGTGCCTGGCGGAAGGCACCGGGCATGGCCCGGCGCTACCGTTGTCTTTCCCGCTGGGGTCAGAGCCCTTTCCGCAGGAAAGGGATCCGACCCCGCAGATCAGTACGTCCAGGTCAACGCCAACCGCGCGGTGCGGCCCGGTGCCGGCATCACGCCCAGGGCCAGCGGGTCCAGGTAGTAACGGTCGGTCAGGTTGTCGACGCCGGCTTCCACCGACAGCTGGTCGTTGAAGCTCCAGCTGGCGAACAGGTCGACCAAGGTGTTCGGCCGGTACAGCTGCTGGATCGCCGACAGGCCCACGTTCCAGTCCTTGTCCAACTTGCTGATGGGGCCAGCGTTGTGGACCATGCGGGCGCCGAAGGTCAGGCGCTCGTCGAACAGGCGCGAGCCCAGGATCAGGTTGACTGTGTAGCGCGGCGGGTTCTGGGTGTTGGTGTACGAGCCCTCGAAGCCACCGTCCACGCAGTTGGGTGTATTGGCCAGCTCGTCGTTCCTGCGCTGCGCGCCATAGGCACGACGCTCGGCGGCGATGTCCGGCGCGCAGGTCTTGGCCTTGACATAGTAATGCGCGGACAGGTCGGCGAAGACCTTGCCGCTGTCATAGCTGGACTGGAATTCCATGCCCGAGACCTTGAACTGATCGACGTTGCGGATCAGGCCGGCCGAAAGCGTGCGGTAGTCACGGGTGATCAGGTCGTCGATGCGGGTATCGAAGTACGCCAGCTTCAGCGCCAGGCGGTCGCCAGCGGTAAACAGGTCGTAGCGGAGGGTGCTGGCACCGATTTCCCAGCTGCGCGCGCGCTCCGGCTTCAGCTCACCGACCGGCTTGGCAGCGGTGAACAGGCCCAGCGTGGTCTCGAACAGGCTCGGCAGCTTGGTGCCTTCGGCGTACTTCACGTAGACCAGGGTGTCTTCGCTGAAACGGTAGGCCACGCTGGCGGTCGGCGAGAACGCGGTGTCGCGACGGCGGATCGGCTGCGACCAGCTCCAGCTGACCGGCACTTCCAGATCCTGCGGCTTGCCGGCGTCGTAGAAGTTCCAGCCGGCGATGTCGCCCACCGTACCCTTCTTGTACGGCGAGGCCAGCAGCGAGGCCTGGGTGAAGTTGCCGTTGGCATCCGGATACCAGTTCAGCAACGCGATGCGCTTGGCGCGCCACGAGGGCAGTGCCGGGTTGCCGTTGAGCAGCTCGGTGTAGCGGTACTGGCCCTGCACCTCGTAGGCATCGGGCGTGGCCAGCCGGTTGCGGTCGTGCACGTCCACCCGGTTCCAGCGGCCACCGGCCAGCAGCTCCCAGTGTTCGTCTGGCTGCCACTTCAGCGCGGCCACGGCGCTGTATTCCTTGCGCTCGGCATTACGCAGGAAGCGGTTGTTGACCAGGTCATCGTGCATGATCGGGCCCGAGCCGCCCGGGGCGATATCTTCGTCGCTGTAGGACAGGCCATAGTCGAGCGTGAACGCTCCGGCGCGGGTGCCGAACGTCGAGGTGTTGCTGGCATCCAGGTTGAAGCGCTTCTGCCGCAGCGGGTTCCGGTAGGCATCCTTGTAGCCGGGATCGCCACTGAAACTGGGCGCGTCGTACCACTCGGTGCGGCGATCGAAGTACCACGGCGTGATGCCGGTCAGGCTGTTGTACATCACGCTGTCGGTGTCGGTGTACGCTGCATTGACGCGCAGGTCGATCAGCTCGCTGTCCGGATCGAAGCGATAGCGCAGGGTGTAGCTGTCCATGTCGACGTGGCCCGGATCCCACTGCGGGATGCGGTCACGGTCGACGCGGATGATCTGCGAGGCCATGATCTCGCCGGCCGTGCCTTCATAGCGGCGGTAGCCGGCTTCCAGGCTCTGCGTGTCATCGATGCGCCAGGTGCCCTTGAGCAGCGCCGACTTCGAACGCGAGGAGGTGTTGAACACTTCGGTGCGCGGCGGATTCAGCGGCGCCAGCGTGCGACGGGTCTGCGGGAAATCATCGTAGCCGTGCTTGCCGGAGAAGTAGTTGCCGTTGTCCCGGTACGCGTAGGCCGCAACCAGGTCGAAGCGGTCCCAGTGACCGGCACCGGCCACGTTGAAGAACTGGCTGCCGGTGGCGCTACGATCGGTGCGCGGCGTCGCACTGTAGGACGGCAGGTTGTTGGCACTGCCATTGGCCAGGCCACTGCGCACGCGCACGCCGAGGTCGCGCCCCTCGCGCAGCACGTCACCGATCTTCAGCGTCTCCATCTCGACCATACCGCCGATGCCACCGGAGGCATTGGCCTGCAGGCTCGGGCCCTTGGTGATGGTCAGGCTGGAGATCAGGTCGGGGTCGAGGTAGGTGCGCTGTGACTGGCCCGCATAGCCGCGGTAGGTGTCCATGCTGGACTGGCCACCGTCGATGATCACCGGTACGCGGCCCTGGCCCTGGATGCCACGGATGTTGACGTCGAAGCCATTGCCGACGCGCGGATCACCGGCGGTGACACCGGCCACACCCTTGACGATGTCACCGTTGGAGGTGCCGCGGAAGCGCTCCAGATGCGCGCGGTCGAGCGTGGTGGTCGAACCCACGCTGCGGTAGCTGTCGAGCAGGCGTGCTTCATCGTTGTTCGCACCGCTGTCGACGCGGTCGCCGGCCACACTCAGCGTGCCGGTGACGATCACACCGCTGTCGGCCCGCACCGGCGTTGCTGCCTCCAGAGTGACCGCATCGGCGCTGACCCGGCGCACCGCCACGCCACTGCCCTGCAGCAGGTGCTGCAACGCCTGGTTGGCCGACAGGCTGCCGCTGACCGCGTGGGAGGTTGCGCCGTGTGCCAGCGATGTGGGGTACACGACCTGCACGCCGGATTGGCGCATGTAGCTGCGCAGGGCCTCATCCAGCGGTTGTGCAGGAATTTCGAAGCGCAGTACAGCCGCGTGGTCGCTGCGGGCGCTCTGCGCCAGTGCGGGTGGCGTCGTGCTGGCCAGCCCGGCGGCAAGCAACGCAATGCATAGAGGGGACGGGCGCAGTACGCGGCCCGAGCGGTGGGAGTCGAACATGGAAGAACCTGTCAGGTAATCGGTGCCGCGAACGCGGCGTCATCCGCAACACGGGCGGACACGGCGACGTACGTGGCGACGGCGGGTACGTTCGCCGGGTAAGACGGCTGGGCGCGCGACAACCCCAAGAGCGATTTGCGGTCGCGGGGGATGCCGACGGGGCGCGGTGGGTGCCGACCGTTGGTCGGCCGGTGGTAGCGGTGGGTGCCGACCGATGGTCGGCACAGGGACGCTCATCCACGCGTGGCGTGGATCTACTGCACGATGGCGACGCCGAATGGAAGACGAGTAACCTGAAGACCTGCCGTTGCCGCCAGCGCATCCAGCGCCTGTTCCGGGCGGTCGATGCGCAACGCAGCACTCACTGCAGGCAGACGTGACAGATCACCGCGCACGAAGGTCGGCCCCGCGCGATAGCGCCCCACCCACTGCACCGCATCGGCGACGCTGGCCTGCTCCAGCAGCAGCTCGCCCTGGCGCCAGGCGCCGACGCTGTCGGCGGTCACGTCAGCCCGTCGCATGACCCCGCCACGTTCAGTGTAGACGGCGCGCTGCCCCTGCTGCAGGTAGGTCCAGCCACCGTCGGCCGGGCTGGCCACGCGCACCCTGCCCTGCCCAACCTGGGTTTCCACCCCCTCGTCTCCACGCGCCACGGTGAACGCGGTCGAGATGTCCTCGACCAGGCCATTGCCGGCGCGCACGCTGAAACGCCGCTGTGCATCCGGGCTTACCTCGAACCAGGCGCGCCCGCGCAGCAGCTCGACCTCGCGGGCGTCCGCATCGAAGCGCACGGCAATCGCACTGTCCGCATCCAGCACCGCCCGACTGCCATCGGGCAGCCGCACGTGCTGCACCTGATGCGTGCTGCGATGATCGGACTGCAGGCGCAGCCACGCCTCCGGCCATGCCACCAGCATCGCCAGCATTGCCGCCACAGCCATCGCCCAGCGCAGTCGATGCGGCCCACGCCATCGGCTGGCCCCGGCGGCCTGTGGGCGCGGCCCGACACTGCGCCACAACGCGCGCTCGTGTTCGAAGGCCCTGCGGTGCCCCGGCTGTTGCAGCCAGTGCTCGAACGCCTGCATGCGTGCATCGCTGATGTCACCCGAGGCCAGCCACGCGATCCAGTCCCGGGCTTGTTCGGCCAGGGCATCGTCATTGGCGGCGGGCTGCATGTTCGGCGGGCTCATCGGCTGGCGGACAGGCGCATTCAAGCGCAGGCGGGGAACTAGACCGCATCCACGGTCCAGTGATCAAGACGTCTGCGCGAAGGCCAGCCCCAAGCCGGCGCGCTCATCGACCGCTGCGCGCCCAGGCCAGGCGCTGCAGCGCGGAGCGCACATGATTCTCGACGGTGGTCACCGACACCCCCAAGCGGCGTGCGATCTCGGCCTGGGTGAGGCCCTGCAGGCGGTTGAGCCGGAAGATGGTGCGGGTCGGCTCCGGCAGGTGACCCGCCGCATCGAGCACCCGCTGCAGCTCATCCTGTGCCATGGCCTGCTCCTCGGTGGAGATCACCTCGTCGGCCCCCCACAGGTAGTGGTCGACCAGCAGCCGGTTGCGGCGGCTCGATTCGCGGCCGTGGTCAGTGGCAAGGTTGGCGGCCAGCCGATACAGATAGGCCCGCGGGTTGCCGATCGCCTGGCTGTCACCGACCCCACGGGCCTTGAACCAGACCGCCTGGATCACGTCCTCGGCGCCGTTGTCGCCCCCGAGGATGCGCTGCACCCGGCGCAGCAGCGCGGGCCGCTCGCGGATCAGCAGCTCAGTGAGGGAGGCAGCATTGGAGGACATGCGCGGAGCCGGGACGACAGACGGGAGGCACCGCGCATGCTACTCCGGTAATGCGAATAAGTCACATTCGTATCGTTGCCGGGACTACAGGCAATCAGCCAGTGCGTCGTACGTATTGGCAGTCGTGCCGGGCAGCGGCGCGTGCAACGCATCGAACCCGTCCCCCGTTTCCCACACCTGCAACAGGGTTTCCAGGCGTGTTCCGGTTGCCAGCGGCAGCACGCAGGCATAGCGTCCGCGGTTGACCGTGATCAGGCCGCTGGACTTTACCCTGGTGTTGCTACCGGCGAAGGTCCATACACACTGGACAACCACCCCCGTGGCCTGGTCCACGGAACAGCGCAGGCGCATGGCCCACAGATTGATGTACTCGCCCTCGCAGAAGGTATCGCCACATACCTCATCGAAGCCACGCACCAGTTGCCGCTCGGCAGCAAGGAAACGCTCGTGGCCGCCCCCCGGGCCGGCGTAATCCCGCGCATCGACGAACGCAGGCGCAGCCTGCGCGACACCGGCGCACGGCAGGCTGACAGACAGCACGCCACACAACAGCCAGCATCTACGGAAGCTCCCCATCAGCCCACCCTCCCCTGCGTGCGCAGGCATTCAGGCAACCCATCGAAGATGCCGTGGTCAAGCCCAGGCAAAGGCGCGGTCAGGCCGCCCGGCGCTTCCAGGGAGGCGTAGAACGCGTCGACGGGCACCCCGGGCTGGATTTCGACCGGACAGACCCAGCTCCCGTTGTCGATCCGCACGTGTCCCGTGTCGGGCTCAACCTCCAGCTCGCTGGCGGCCACCACCCAGACACAGCGCTGCACGGTGCCGCGGTGGGCGAGCACGGCGCAGCGGAACTCCATCACCCGGTAGTTGCTGTAATCACCTTCACACAAGGTGTCGGCACACCATGCGGCGAATTCGCCGGCGACCGCGTCCTCCAGCGCAAAGGCACGGTCCCATCCGGCCTCGTCGGAGGGATAGTCAATCAGGTTGACATGCAACCCGCGCGCGAGCGCGGGCAGCGGCGCCAGCAGCAGCAAGGCACAACAGCCCAAGCGGTTCCAGTTCATGGCAAGTCTCCTTGGCAAGGACGTCCAGCCTGCCGCGGGGACCGGGTCGAACCCATCGGGAAAGCCCGCTCTGGCTCCTCCGCCATGGCCGAGCGCGCAGGTCGGCCCAGCCCTACCCTGCACAGCGCCCGGCAAAGGCATAAAATGGTGAGCTATCCGTCTATATCCCCACCTGGAGCACACCATGGGCCTGGAACTCGTCTCGCCCGGCAAGAACCCGCCGGAAGAAATCAACGTCATCATCGAGATCCCGAAGGACTCGGAACCGGTGAAGTACGAAGTGGACAAGGAAACCGGCGCGATCTTCGTCGACCGCATCCTGTCCACCCCGATGCGCTATCCGTGCAACTACGGCTACGTGCCGAGCACCTTGTGTGGCGACGGCGATCCGGCCGACGTGCTGGTGGTGCTGCCGCTGCCGCTGGTGCCGGGCTCGGTCGTGCGCTGCCGTCCGGTCGGCGTGCTGAAGATGAGCGATGAGGCAGGCAGCGACGAGAAGATCCTGGCCGTGCCGGTCTCGAAGATCTTCAGCGGCTACGCCCACGTCGAAGACATCGCCCAGGTCTCGAGCCACTGGCTGGAGCGCATTGGCCACTTCTTCGAGCATTACAAGGACCTGGAGAAGGGCAAGTGGGTCAAGCTGGACGGTTGGGGTGGCGCCGCTGAGGCCAAGCAGATCCTGATCGAGGCGCACCAGCGCCATCTCGACAGCAAGGCCTGAGCCTGAACCGCATCGCTCCGGCGATACCCTGCCGGAGCGATGCGGGTCACGTTTCATGACGACGGCACATCACTCTTGCTGCCGTATTAGGTAAATTGCGTCACTTCACACGTCATCGACATCCATCGTCGAGACAGCCAGGGGAACGTGTCGTGCGTATTCTGCTTGTTGGGGATGCAGCCAGCCTGCCGGCTGAGCTGACCGAATTCATTGCCGATCTTGGGGAAGACTGGCAGCCGCTGACCGCCGCCGATGGCCAGACCGCGATGACCGCGGTGGCCACGCAGGGCGTGGACGCGGTAATCGTCTGCCCGCAGTTGCCCGATCTCAATGCCACCACGCTGCTGGGCCAGATCCGGACACTGCGCCCGGAAACCATCCGCATCGCGCTGGTCGATGCGCACCATGGCAACCGCCCGCCGCCGGCGCGCCTGATCGGTGTCGCCCACCGCTTCCTGCCGCTGCCGCTGGCGCCGGAAGTGCTGCTGGAGGCATTGACCAGCCTGGAAGAACTGCGCGAAGTGCTGGACAGCCCGCGCCTGCGCGATGCCATCGGCCGTATCGAGAAACTGCCATCGCCACCGCACCTGTACCTGAGCCTGACCCAGGCCCTGGAACATGACGACGATACCGACAGTGCCGATGTGGCCAAGCTGGTCGCCGCCGATCCGGCCATCGCGGCCAAGGTGCTGCAACTGTCGAACTCGGCTTTCTTCAGCCAGGGCCGCACCATTGCCGACCTGCGCACCGCGGTCACCCGGCTGGGCCTGGCCACGCTGCGTGACCTGGTGCTGGCCAGCGAAGTGTTCTCCGCGCCGACGCTGTCGGCTGCCGAGCGCAACTCACTGCAGCAGCGCGCACTGCTCGCCTCCCGGCTGGCCGCACGCCTGCTGCCCGAGTCCAGCGCCGAACTGGGGGCGACCGCCGCACTGCTGGCCGACATCGGCCTGCTGCTGCCCGGCGTGCGCAACGAGCGCAGCGAGCCCGCGCTGGCCGGCGATACCCGCCCAGGCCATGCCGAGGCCGGCGCCTACCTGCTGGGCCTGTGGGGCCTGCCGATGCCGATCATCGAAGCGGTGGCCTTCCACCTGCAGCCGCAGCGCGCCAACACCCGCAGCTTCTGGGTGACCGGCGCGGTGCACGTGGCCCTGGCGCTGGTCAATGGCGATCCGGTGGACGAGGACTACCTGCAGCGTGCAGGCGTGCTGAACAAACTGCCGCAATGGCGCGAGCACGCCAATGCACTGATGGGACTGACACCCACTGACGCCTGAGCGGCACGCGGGCGCCTGCCTCCGCCTCGCATGAGGGCGCGTCCAACGGACGCGCCCTTTTTCCTGTCTCAGCGCTGCGGACAGGCGTCCAGCACGCACAGACGCCATTGGCGCTCGCACAGGGCCGGGGCGTTGCCCTTGGCCAGGCACTCCAGCCGGAATTGCTCGCAGTACACACCGCCGCCGCAGACGATGATGTTCTGTGCGGACAGCGAGCCCACCAGCGTTGCATAGATCAGGACTGCGGCCGATACCTGGCGGAAAAGCGTGCGCTTCATATCCATCTCCCAGTGTCCGGTATTGGACGCGCCTACTGTGCTGAATGTGACAAGAGCAGACAGTGACTGCACTCACCTTCTCGACATGATCAGAATTTCCTTACAGAAATGAAAAGGGCGGACCTTGCGGTCCGCCCTCCTCGTTCTGCTATCGCACTTCGATGGATCAGAAGCGCTGGGTGTACTTCATGTACAGGAAGCGACCCACGTCGAAGCCGCCGTAGTAGGCGAAGCTCGAGTTCGGCTGGGTGAACATGATCGGACCCTTATGGTCGAACACGTTGTTGGCGCCCAGCGCGATGGTGGCATCCCACGGTGCCTTCCAGCTGACCTGCAGGTCGTGGAAGGTGTTGGAGCCGGTCTTGCGCAGCGGCGACTTCTCACCGTTCTGGTAGCGGTCGGCGTCGTCGCACGGACGGTTGGCCACGCAGGCTTCGTTCATGCCCGAGTAGTAACGCGCGGTGTACGCCACGCCGAAGTCACCCTTCGACCAGGTCAGGCCCAGGTTCGAACGCACGCGGAACAGGCCCGGCTCACCCACACGGCCGATGGTGATGTTGTCACCGTCAGCGTTCTGGCCCTGCTCGTCGTACTTGGCCAGGTAGCTCGTCTGCCAGTCGATCGCGAACTGGCCGATGGCCAGCTCCGGCAGGCGGTACTTGATGCCCAGGTCGTAGCCCTGGGTTTCCATCTGGCCGAGGTTGGCCAGGCCGTAGGTCATGCCGTTGATGTGGCCATCGCCTGCACGGGTGTGTGCGGCGCAACGCGAAGCATCGCCCAACACGTAGCAGTCACGCAGGATGCGGTCGACGCTGTCAGCGATGATCATGTCGCTGATTTCGTACTTGTACCAGTCCAGCGAGATGTCCAGGCCCTGCACCCAGCGCGGGCTCCAGACCAGGCCGATGGTGGTGCTCTTGGAGGTTTCCGGGGTCAGGTTCGGGTTGGCACCCGAGATGAACTGGTCCGGCGTCGCACACGGGGTCGAGGTGCACGGAATCAGGCCCTGGCCCAGCTGGGTGTAACCAACCGGGACGCCCGCCGCCGAGCAGGCCGCGTTGCCGTTGACCGAACCCGGCGCGGTGATGCCGCACGGATCGGTGTACGACTCGAAGCTGCTGCTCAGGCCACCGTACAGGTTGTCGATCGTCGGAGCACGGAAGCCCTCAGCCCAGGTACCGCGAACCAGCAGCTCGTCCAGCGGACGCCAGGTGAAGCCGAACTTGGAATTCAGGGTGTCGCCGAAGTTGCTGTAATCCGAGTAACGGGTCGCAGCATTCAGGGTCAGTTCCTTGGCAAACGGCATGTCCGCCAGGACCGGCACGTTCAGTTCCAGGTAGACCTCGTCCAGCGAGTACTCACCCTGAGTGGTCTGCGCGCCCAGGCCGGTGGACTGGCCCGACTGCGCGAAGGCGTCCGGCGAGAAGCGGCCTTCTTCCTTGCGGTGCTCGACGCCCACGGCGAAGCCCAGGTCACCGGCCGGCAGGGTCACGATCGAACCCGACAGGTTGGCGGTGAAGCTGGTGGTCTTGGTCAGACCGGTATCGGTGAAGTACGGGAACAAGAAGTCCTGGGTGGCCTGGTCGGCCAGCGAACCGGCACCGGCAACGCCGAACGGCAGCAGCGGGTTCCACGGACGGCAGCCGCTGGTGGCGAGCGGATCGGACATGCTGGTGCCGCAGCGGGCGACGCCATCAGCACCGATGAACGAAGCGCCCAGCGCCTGTTCCGATGCGATCAGGCTCATGTCGCCGTGACCACGCTTGGTGGTTTCGTTGCGGTTCCACAGCGCGCCGACGTCCCAGTCGAAGGTCTTGCCGGCGAAGTCGAAGAAGCCGCTGATGCTCGGGGCGAAGCGCAGGGTCTTGACCTGGCTTTCGGTGGTGCGCGGCACTTCCCACAGACGGCGTCGGAAGGTCAGGTCTTCACCGGTCGGGTTGAATGCGCTGTCGGCCGACAGCGGGGTGCCGAAGGACGCCGACTGGTACGGATAGCCCGCGATCTGCTGGGTGGTGTTGCGCTCGTTGTAGAGCACGTCAGCGTTGAACGAGATCGCGTCGGTGAAGTCGTAGTTGCCGTTGACGTACAGCGACTTACGCTCGATACCGGTCTGCACCATCATCTGCTCGTTGGCATTGACGGCGTCAGCAGAGGTTTCCAGACGGTAGTCGGCGCGGTTGGCCGGGTTGCCGCCGTCACGCAGGGTGTACCAGCGCTGGTCGCTCGGGCCGACATAGCCCGGCTCGCCCTGCTTCAAGTTCGGGGTGACGCACGGGTCGCAGAAGCCACCCTTCTGGTTGATCGGGCTGGCGCCCGAACGCGGGTAGTTCGGGCCGGCGTTGCCGTCACGGCTGAACCAACGATCCTTCGCCCACACCGGATCCTGCTTGGAATACTCGGCGGACATGGTGACACCGCCGCGCTCGCCCATGCTGCCGAGGGTGAAAGAATAGGTTTCGGTGTCGCCGTCGCCCTTGCCGTACTGACCGACATAGACGCTGGCTTCAGCGCCGTCGAAGCGCTTGCGGGTGATCACGTTGACCACGGCCGCGATGGCGTCCGAACCGTAGATGGCCGAGGCGCCATCCTTCAGGATCTCAATGCGCTCGATGGCCGCCATCGGGATCTGGCTCAGATCCTGGTAACCGGCGGTGGTTGCGCCCAGGCGCTTGCCGTTCATCAGCACCAGGGTGCGCTGGGCGCCCAGGTTGCGGATGTCGACGTAGTAGCCGCCCACGTTCTCGCCCGAAGCCAGCGACTCCGAACGCGAAATGGCCGGGGAACCGGCCGAGGTCAGGTTCTGCAGGACGTCAGCAACCGAGGTGTAGCCCTGCTTTTCCAGGTTCTCACGGCTGAGGGTGACGATCGGCTGCTGGGTTTCAACGGCAGCGCCGCGGATGCGCGAGCCGGTGACCGAAATGCGGTCCAGGTCGGTGGTGCCCTTTGCTTCCTGCGCCGAAGCAAAGGCCGGCGCCAGCGCCAGCGCAATGCCGGCCGGCAGCAAGCCGAACCGCACTGCGGGATTACGAACGTTCATCTATCTCTCCAAGGTACGTGTTAGCAGCGTGTTAAAACACCCCAGCACGTTACGATTGCGTTGCAGCGCTGTATTTGCGCGAACCAACCGGAGACTTTGCGGATTGTGGCGGGAGCAAGCCGCCGTTCTCCCTGAAGCGCGATGCGGACTGGCCGTAGCGGGCGCGGAACGCACGCGCGAAGCTGCAGCAGTTGTCGAAACCGCTGGCGGCAGCGACCTCGCCCACCATCATGTCGGTGTCGCGCAGCAGATCAGCGGCGCGTTCGAGGCGCAGTCGTGCCGAAAGCGACTGCGGGCTTTCCTCGTACAGGCTCTGGAAGGTCTTGGACAGGTACCAGCTGGAGAAGTTGGTCAGCTCGGCCAGTTCGCCGATGCGCACCACCCGGTGGCTGTTGCCTTCCAGATAGAGGCGCGCGCGCTGCATGCGGCCGAACACCTGGCGCTTGCGGCTGCGCGAGCGGCCCGGGCAGCGCTGCACGTTGTCGGCCAGGCCGCGCTGCAGGCCCGCGAGGTGCAGCAGCAGCGGGCGCAGGGCCTGTGCCGGCTGGCCGCTGGCCAGCGCGTCGCGCCACAGGCGCAGCGCCACGCGCGCATCAGTGCGGTTCATCCGGCCACGACCTGCATACAGGCCGCAGTCGGCCATCTCGGTCAGCACGCGAAGCGCTTCGATGTTCAGGTTCAGGCCAACGCACAACCCGTTGCGACCGGCCTGCACCAGCGGCCGCGATTCCTTCTCGAACGCGATCCACTCGCCCTGGCGCAGGCGGAAGCGCCCTTCCTTGGCCTCGACCCACGAGCTGCCACGCACCTGCATCCAGACAGTGAAGCTGGAGCCGGCGGTCTGCAGGCTGCCCAGCCGGGCCACGCCCAGGCAGGTCGGTGCGACGTCGTCGAGCGACCGGTCCAGGGAAACAGTTTGGCCGCGATCGGCCAGCGAGAGTTGACGCATGGGGGCACCACGGATTTGCCTAGTACAGGACTCCGTTTTGCCAAATCAGGCGGCACTGCGTCAGGAAGGTCCGACGAGATCGCCACGAATTCGCGACGAGATCCCGACGAAGAAATTACGAAGGCCCATTTCCCTTGAACAACAACAACTTGGAGAATGCGGGGAACAGTGCAGGCGGGCGTTCGGGCAACCGCATCACGCCGATGTCAGCGCCATCGCTGACCGCCATCGCCACGAACAGGTCCTTTCCGTCGGCGCTGGCACTGAGCCCGTTGCCGGCGCTGAGCCGTTCTGCGTCCAGGCAACGTTCCGGCTCCTCGCGGCCGGGCTGGATGCGCACGAAGGTGGTGCCACACGTGGTCGAGGTACCGAGGTAGCCGATGCCGCTGTTGCCGGTCACGGTCCAGGCCCGGTATCGCCAGCGGCTGGGCCGGTCATCGCTGATCTGCTGCACGCTGGCCGGGGACAACGCGGCATCCGCCGACCACAGGCCACCGGCGGCCAAGCGGGTGAACAACACGCGGCCACTGCTCCGGTCAAAGCGCGCCTGCGACACCCCATCGATGCTGGCCAATCGGCGCCAGGGCTGGACGCTGCGATCGAACAGGCTCAACCGCGTGCGCTGGTCGGCATCGCGCTCGACCACAAACAGCTGCTGCGGCGAGGCGCCATACAGTGCCTGCAACGGCTGTTCGGCAGGAACCGGCAAGGGTTGCAGGCGTTCATCGCGTGGCGCGATTTCATAGAGCACCGTGCGCCCATGCGCATCGCGGCCAACCACGAGCAACTGCCGGCTGTCGGCCGACCAGTCAGGCGCCTGCCGCGCTTCCGGCCGCAGCCCTTCGATGGGACGCAGCGAATCCGGTCGCTGCATGTCCGCCCACCACAGGGCGAAGCTGCCGGAACGATCGGAGGTGAAGACCAGCTGGCGGCCATCAGGCGCTGCCATCGGCTGCCCATCGCGGCCACTGGAGGCGAACAGTCGCTCGGGCGAGCCGCTGCCCTGCATCGGCACCTTGAACACGCCGAACTGCGCGCGCCGGTGGACGAACGCCAGCATGCCACCGCGTCGCGACACCGCTGGCCACTGCGCATCATCCAGGCCGGCATCGCGCAACGTGTGCCGCTCGACGTCCAGGTAATAGAGCCGCGCCTCGCTGTCGACGCGGCGACCGAAGACGATGGTGCGGCCATCGTCCAGCCAGGCCCAGCCGCGCAGCTCTGCCGCTTCGTTGGTCAACTGCTCGGGCGTACCGCCTGCGGCTGGCACCCGCCACAGATCACCCAGCTGCGGGTTGCGCACGAACACCAGCCATTGCCCATCAGGCGAATAACGCGGTGCGTAGTCGAAGTCATCCTGGTCGACGCTGTAGGCCAGCGCGCGCCACTGGCCACTGGCCAGGTCCAGCACGCGGATGCCACGGTGCGCGTAGCGACCGACCATGCTGCCGAACACCAGGCCACGCCCATCTGGCGTCCAGTCGAAACTGAGCAGCTCCGTGCCATCGCAGCGTGTGGCCTGGCGCAGTGCGCCACCGGTGGCGCTGGCGATCAGTACCTGGCAGCCGCCGTCGGCGGAGAACCGCGCGAAGGCGATTTCGCGACCATCCGGCGACCAGTTCGGGAAGCGATCGACGGCACCGGCCGGTGGCGCCAGCAACTGGCGCGCCGGTGCGTTGCCGGAGGTCTGCAGCTTGATCGCGCCACCGCCGTTGCCATCCTCGTTGGCGCCCTCATAGGCCACCAGCGAACCGTCCGGTGACAGCGTGGGATAGGTTTCGAAGCCGCTGGTTGCGGTGATCAACCGATACGGTCGCTGCGGGCTGCCGATCACCCGCGTACCGTTCTCCACGGCAGCCTCCACCGGCGAGCTGCCGGCCGGTGCACGACGCAGCAGCAGCGTGGTCAACACCAGCAGCGTGGCCAGCATCAACACGCCCAGCACCAGCAGCACGCGCCGACGGATATGGCGCCAGCGGCGGCGCGCTGCCTGTGGATGCGCAGGCAACGCAGCAGTGGTCACCGGCTGCGCGGCCATGCCTTCGTCGTCGGGGACGCCTGCGGCCACGGGCTCGGCATCGTCCAGCACCTGCACCGGGACCAGAAGCCGATAGCCTGTCTTGGCGATGGTTTCGATGTAGGCCTGGCCGTTGTCGTCGTCGTTGCTGAACGCCTTGCGCAGCTGGGTGACGGCCTGGGTCAGCACATCGTTGGTCGGCAGCGTGTCCGGCCATACCTCGGCGAACAACTCGTCGCGGGTGACAACGCGACCCGGCTGCCGCAGCAGCACGCGCAGCACGCCCAGCGCCTTCGGCGTCAGCCGGCGCGGGCGACGCGCGCCGACGACCTCGACTTCGCGCGAGGACAGAGTGACGGTGCACTCTCCTATCCGGATCCGATCGGATACCGGGAACTGGATTTCGCTGCTGTTCATTTTCTGCTACACAGTAGAGACAGGTCCCGGGCAGTGTTTGCCTTCGATACCGCCCCGTCCTGGGAACAGCGAAAAGCCAGACTCCGCACAAAGCATCGGCGCATACCGCAAAAACAATCGAGCGCGCGAATACTAGCCTATGCAAGTTACCTCGCCTATCGCGTGGTCGACATCAGGCTCTCTCTCGCCGACGAATTCACATAATTTGCGACATCATTCGCGCCCTTTCGGGCGCGAAATTTTTATCTGGCGTTCATTTTCACATGCGCCGCAACATGGTCAATCCGACCAGCCGCGAAACCACCAAAGCCACGTACATCACGCCGGAAAACTGCTCCAGCATGACCAGTGCGCGTGCCTGTGGATGCAACGGCACAACGTCACTCAAGCCGACGCCAGACAGCAAGCTGAAGCTGAGATAAAGCAGCTCCATCCAACTGCGCTGCGAGCCTCCGCCGGTGCCCTGGAAGCTGCCCGGGTACCACTGCTGGCATACCGCGAATGCGAACGCAAATGCCCATGCAAGCAAGGTGAATGTCGCGCCTGCGGCGAACAGTTCGTCGCGGGTGACCTTGTGGTCCTGGAGCATGTAGGCAATCAGGGCGCCGGCCGTATAGAAGTACAGCAGGCTCTCCAGCAACTGTGCGGTGGTCAGCAGTGCGCTGCGGTCGAGCAATGCGCCAGCCAGCGAGAACACCACCGACGGGATGGCCAGCAGCAGTGCCAGCCAGGTGCCCAGTGGGCTGCGCTGGACCACCCACAGCGCCAGGCCCAGTACCGCCATGCCGAACATGCCCAGCGCCGCGCGACCGGCAGCGGTGTCATCCAGCGCGGGGTACAGCAGCACCGCGATCAACTGGGCACCCAGCAGCCAGGCCGAAGGATGACGGCGGGCAATGGCCAGCCAACGGGTGGTCATGGCAACGGGCATGGTGTCCTTCCCCCAGGGTGATGCGCGGAGCATAGCGGGGAGCGGCGTGATGAGCGGTGGTGCCGGCCGCTGGCCAGCACTCCTCCCGGCCCCTGCACAACCGGCCGCCGGCCAGCGGCCGGCACCCGGCTGCTCGTCATCCCTGGTGGTAGACCTCTGCGCCAGCCGCGCGGAACTCCTCCGACTTCTCCTTCATGCCGGCTTCGGCGTAGTCACGCACATCCTGGGTGATCTTCATCGAACAGAAGTGCGGGCCGCACATCGAGCAGAAGTGGGCCAGCTTGTGCGCATCTTTCGGCAGCGTCTCGTCATGGAACTCCTTGGCCTTCTCCGGATCCAGGCCAAGGTGGAACTGGTCTTCCCAGCGGAACTCGAAGCGCGCCTTGCTCAATGCGTTGTCGCGAACCTGCGCCCCCGGATGGCCCTTGGCCAGGTCGGCTGCATGCGCGGCAATGCGATAGGCCATGATGCCGTCGCGCACGTCCTGGCGATTGGGCAGGCCGAGATGCTCCTTCGGCGTCACGTAACAGAGCATGGCCGTGCCGAACCATCCGATCATCGCCGCGCCGATCGCGCTGGTGATGTGGTCGTAGCCCGGTGCGATATCGGTGGTCAACGGCCCCAGCGTATAGAACGGCGCCTCGCCGCACTCACGCAGTTGCTTGTCCATGTTCTCCTTGATCAGCTGCATCGGCACGTGGCCGGGGCCCTCGATCATGGTCTGCACATCATGCTTCCAGGCAGTCTTCGTCAGCTCGCCCAGCGTTTCCAGCTCACCGAACTGCGCGGCGTCGTTGGCATCGGCGATGCAGCCCGGGCGCAGGCCGTCACCCAGCGAGAAGGTCACGTCGTAGGCCTTCATGATTTCGCAGATCTCTTCGAAATGCGTGTAGAGGAAATTCTCCTTGTGATGCGCCAGGCACCACTTGGCCATGATCGAGCCCCCGCGGCTGACGATGCCGGTCACCCGCTTGGCGGTGAGCGGCACGTAGCGCAGCAGTACGCCGGCGTGGATGGTGAAGTAGTCCACGCCCTGCTCGGCCTGCTCGATCAGCGTGTCGCGGAAGATCTCCCAGGTCAGTGCTTCGGCGCGGCCATCGACCTTCTCCAGCGCCTGGTAGATCGGCACCGTACCGATCGCCACCGGCGAGTTGCGGATGATCCACTCGCGGGTTTCATGGATGTGCTTGCCGGTGGACAGGTCCATCACGGTGTCACCGCCCCAGCGGATCGCCCACACCAGTTTCTCTACCTCCTCGGCGATTCCCGAGGAAACGGCGCTGTTGCCGATGTTGGCATTGATCTTGGTCAGGAAGTTGCGGCCGATGATCATCGGCTCGCTTTCCGGATGGTTGATGTTGTTGGGCAGCACCGCGCGGCCGCGCGCGATTTCATCCCGCACGAACTCCGGGGTGATGATCTTCTGGATCGAAGCGCCGAACGCCTCGCCCGGATGCTGCTGCAGCAGGCCCGCATCGCGGATCGCTTCCAGCTGCTGGTTCTCGCGGATGGCAACGAATTCCATTTCCGGGGTGATGATGCCGCGGCGCGCGTAGTGCATCTGGGTGACGTTCGCGCCTGCCCGTGCACGACGCGGCAGGCTGCGCGCGGGGAAGCGCACGGCATCAAGCTTCGGGTCATGCTCGCGATCACGCCCGAACGACGAACTCAGGCCTTCGAGCTGCTCGGTATCGCCACGTTCCTCCACCCAGCCGCGACGCAGTGCCGGCAGGCCGGCGGACAGATCGATACGCACGCCCGGATCGGTGTAAGGGCCCGACGTGTCGTAGACCGTGACCGGTGCATTCTCTTCGCCGCCGAACAGCGTCGGGGTGCGGGTCAACGCGATCTCCCGCATCGGCACCTGCAGATCCGGGCGCGAACCAGGCACGTGGATCTTGCGCGAGCCGGGAATGGGCCGGGTCACGGATTCGGAGAGTTGCTGGGCCTGTTGCTGCAGGGCGGAGAGCTGTGCGTTCATCGGGCATCGTCCAGGAAGGTCAGGGACGAAGCGGCGGCGCACGGCACCCGCGCACGGACGGTCCTTGGGCGGAGTCCGGGCACGGCTGCATTGCAAAGCTTCCCTACGCCGGTATGAGCCGGATCAGGTTCCAAGGGACTGTCTCAACCGTGGCCACATGGCCCGGTACCCCCGCTTCTTGGTGTGCATTAGAGCATAGACCGCCCGCCTCCGGATCTGACCCCAATCGCTATTCGTTAACAGAACCATGACGTCGCGTTCAGTAACGTGCACGTCCGTCGCGCTCCCGCGACCGATGCTTCCTTCGCCGCCGACGCGGCCCCTGCCCGGTTCGCGCCGCATGCCGCCGGCCCTTCGCTGCAAGCTCTGCTCGCTCCCCTCAATCCCTTGATCGGAGAAGCTCCTTCATGGTGTTTCGTGTTTCCATCGCACTGGTTCTGATGCTGGTGCTGCTTGCCGGTATTGCACCCGGCCCCTTCAATACCGTGGTGCAGAGCATCCTCGGCGAACTCATCCGCGGTATCGGCTGGCTGTACCTGCTGGTGGTGTTCCTGGCCCTGGTGTTCCTGATGTACCTGGCCTTCGGTCGCTTCGGCAACCTGCGCATCGGCGGCGAAGACGCCGAGCCGGAGTTCTCGCGGGCCAGCTGGATGTCGATGCTGTTCGCCGCCGGCATGGGCATCGGCCTGGTTTTCTGGGGCGCAGCCGAGCCGATCTCGCATTTCAGCAAGCCGCCCGAAGGATTGGCGCCAGAGAGCATGGACGCCGCGCGTGCTGCCATGCGCTATGTGTTCTTCCATTGGGGCCTGCACCCGTGGGCCATCTATGCGCTGATCGGCCTGGCAATGGCCTGGTTCCAGTTCAACCGCAACGGCCGTGGCCAGATCAGCGATATGTTGCAACCGATCATCGGCCGTCACCATCGTGGCTGGATCGGGCATATGGTCAACATCTCCGCGGTCGTCGCCACCGCGGTTGGCGTGGCTACAGCACTGGGCTTCGGCACGATACAGATCGCGGCCGGCGTGGAACGCGTGTTCGGCGTGCAGGCGGGCGTGCCGCTGCAGCTGACCATCATCGCAGTGGCTTTCGTACTGTACATGGCGTCCACGCTCAGCGGCGTCGGCCGCGGCATGAAATGGCTGTCCAACTTCAACCTTGCATTGGCTGCACTGCTGCTCGCGCTGGTGCTGGTACTCGGCCCGACTGGCGCGATCTTCAACACCTTCACGACGACGTTGGGCTCCTATCTCAATCAGCTGGTGACGATGAGCCTGCGCATGTCACCGTTCTCGTCCAGCACCTGGGTCGCGGACTGGACGATCTTCTACTGGGCCTGGTGGATCTCCTGGGCACCGTTCGTGGGTTCGTTCATCGCGCGCATCTCGCGCGGGCGCAGCGTGCGCGAGTTCGTGATCGGCGTGGTGCTGGCACCGACGCTGCTGGGCTTCTTCTGGTTCTCGGTGTTCGGTGGCACCGCGATCTGGATGCAGATCTTCGGCCAGGCCGACCTGCTGCAGGCACTGGGCAACGGCTATGAAACGGTGCTGTTCACCATGTTCGACAGCATGCCGCTGCCGTTGCTGCTGTCGTGCATTGCGCTGGTGCTACTGATGATCTTCTTCGTGACCTCGGCTGATTCTGCGGTACTTGTGCTGGCCAGCATGTCCACGGACGACGCGGGCGAGCCATTGCGCAAGCACAAAGTGGCGTGGGGTGTCGGCATTGCGCTCGTGGCGGGTTCCTTGCTGTTGGCAGGGGGACTGGAGGCGCTGCAGGGCATGATCACCATCGCTGCGCTGCCGTTCGCGCTGCTGATGCTTCTTGTGATGGTGTCCCTGTACCGGGTGCTGGACCAGGAATACACCCGGGAGCGGCGGCAGGCGCAGCGCCAGCGGCACATGATCGATGCGTGGATTGCACGCGAGATGGCGGCGCAGGAGGAGACGCAGGCCGAGGCCGCACGCGCGCACGATCAGGATTGAGGGTGTTTTGCAGCCTGCGGCTGTACCGCTTTTTCAAGCAAGTGCAAGTGCAAGTGCAGAAGCCAAGGCGGCTCTGGGCTTCTGCTTGCTTGGCGGGGAGGGGGCAGATGGCGGGACACGCCGCAAGTACGTCCCTGTAGGCTCGGCCACGGCATCCATGCCGTGGACGGTCCCGCCATCTGCCCCCTCCCCGCCTCCGACGATCTCCCAGTGACGGCAGTAGATCCACGCCATGCGTGGATCAGGTGTATCGGAAAACAAGAAGGGGTCGGATCCGTTTTCCTTCGGAAAACGGATCCGACCCCAACCCACAGCGCGCGGCTGTCGCTGTTGCCTTTGCTCTTGATCTTCTTCCTTCTCTTCCGTGGCTGACGCGCACGGAAATTTTCGGGGGGCGTGCGGGTGGGAGTGGCGGGGGTATCCGCGCCATGGATGGCGCGGCTAAGCCTACAAGGACGTATTTACGGCGTCCTCCGACACTCCCACCCGCACGCCCCAGCGCATGGACCTGCTCCAGCGCTCAGCCGCGAGGGGGCTCAGCCCGGTGGCCGGGAAACCTCAGTACCCCGCCGCCTGCCCGTCCTTGCGGCTCTCCGAAGCCCCGTAGTACACCCCGGTCTCGGGATCGCGCATGATCGCCTGGTACCCGCCGTACGGACCGTCGGCGAACACGATGCGATGCCCCTTGCGCATCAGCGCGCGCACGGTCTCGTACGGGAAGCCGGTTTCCAGATTCACTTCACCACCGTCGGTCATCGCCGTGGCCTGACCCGTCGGTTCAGTCGAGCCTTCGTGCTGGATGCGCGGCGCATCACCGGCTTCCTGCAGGTTCATACCGAAGTCCACCAGGTTCATCACGATCTGCGCATGGCCCTGCGGTTGCATCGCGCCGCCCATCACGCCGAAGCTGGCATACGGCTTGCCCCCCTTGGTGATGAACGCCGGAATGATCGTCTGGAAGGGGCGCTTGCCCGGTGCGTATCCGTTGGGATGGTTCTTCTGCAGCACGAACATCTCGCCGCGGTCCTGCAGGATGAAGCCCAACCCCGGCGGCGCCATGCCGCTGCCCATGCCGCGGTAATTGGACTGGATCAACGAGACCATCATGCCGTCGGCGTCGGCCACCGTCATGTAGATCGTGTCGCCTTCCTCCAGCTGCTTCGGTGTGCCCGGCTGCACTTCCTTCAAGGCCTTGTCCATCGAGATCAGCGCGCGGCGCTGCGCGGCGTACTCCTTGGAGATCAGCTTCTGCACCGGCGCCGGCTGGAATGCCATGTCGGCGTAGAAGCGCGCACGGTCGGCGAAGGCCAGCTTCTTCGCCTCAACGAACAGGTGCACATGCTCGGGTGAGCCGAACGGGATCTTCGAGAAATCGTAGCCTTCCAGCACGTTGAGGATCTGAAGCGCAGCGATGCCCTGGCTGTTGGGTGGCAGCTCCCAGACATCGTAGCCACGGTAGTTGCTGCTGACCGGCTCGACCCATTCACCGTGGTGGTCGGCCATGTCCTGGTAGCTCAGGTAGCCACCGTTGGCCTTGAAGTAGTCACCGATGGTGCGCGCGATCTCGCCCTTGTAGAAGGCGTCGCGCCCGCCGTCGGCGATCTTCTGCAGGGTGCTGGCCAGGTTCGGGTTCTTCCACATCTCGCCCTTGCGCGGGGCGTGGCCGTTGATCGTGAACTGCTCCTTGAAGCCCGGGTACTGCGACAGCTTGGGCACCGAACGGTCCCAGTAGTAGGCGATCACCTCGGCCACCGGGTGGCCCTCGCGGGCGTAGCGGATGGCCGGCGCCAGGTTATCGGCCATCGGCTTGCGACCGAAACGGTCGTGCAGGGCGAACCAGCCGTCGACCGCACCGGGCACCGACACCGGCAACGGGCCGGTGGCCGGGATGTCCTTCAGGCCACGACGCTGGAACTCGGCCAGGGTGAGCGACTTCGGCGAGCGGCCCGAGCCGTTGTAGCCGTAGAGCTTCTGCGTCTTTGGGTCCCAGACGATGGCGAACAGGTCGCCACCGATGCCGTTGCCGGTCGGCTCCATCAAGCCGAGCGCGGCATTGGCCGCGATCGCCGCGTCGACCGCCGAGCCGCCGCCCTTCATCACGTCCAGCGCGATCTGGGTGGCCAGCGGCTGCGAGGTAGCCGCCATCGCATGCGGGGCGATCACCTCCGAACGGGTGGCGAAGGCGTGGCCGGTGATGCGGTCGGCGGCGATGGACAGTGCAGGCACGGCAGCCAGCACGGCGGCGGCGAGCAGGGAGCGGGCAAGGCGTCGGGACACGGTCGGGTTCCGGTGGAAGGTGGTTCCGCGATCTTCGCCGCTGCGGCCTTCATGCGGTATCGGGCAGAGGTCATGGGCGATGGCCTTTCGGTGGGTGCCGACCAGGGTCCGCCCCAGCATGGCGAACAGCGACCCGGAATCCGCGCAAAAAGCGTGTTGAAAGGAGTGAATTCGGGTTCACTGAAACACTTTCAGTGGCAACCATCCTTGCGGCGCAAGCGATTTCGCTGGACTCACTGGAAACCGATAAAAAAACTGTCGTGAGGGTTGACACCGCCAAAACGCCTGTGTTTCTCTCGATCGCATGTTGCATCACAACACGCCACCGCGAACCCACATCGAAGCCGCCGCCATCGGCGCCGCCTCGCTGCGTTCGATTCTTGTGCTCGTACTTATTACCCAACCCACAGGTGCGGGACGAGCCAGCGTGTAAGCAACAGACACACCGGAACTCTTCAAAAACCCGCACCCGCCCCGGTGCGGGTTTTTTCATTTCAGAACCTGGTTTCAGACGCAACCACCATGACCAACGCTCATCGCACAACCCGGACCTGCAGCACCACGCCTCGTGGTGGCTGTGCCTGTGCGATGCGCGGCGCCCCCTCCACCGCTTTCCCCTGACCGGCCGGCACGTCACCTCGACGACCGGCCGTTCTTTTTTCTTCCCACCGCAAGGAACCTCCCCCATGAGCACCAACGACCTGCCCCAGACCAAGATCGCCGTCATCGGCTACGGCAGCCAGGGCCGCGCCCACGCACTGAACCTGCGCGAATCCGGCTTCGACGTGGTGGTAGGCCTGCGTCCGGGCGGTCCGACCGAAGCCAAGGCCCAGGCCGATGGATTCACCGTGGTCGCGCCCGCCGATGCGGTGAAGGACGCCGATCTGGTCGCCGTGCTGACCCCCGACATGGTGCAGAAGAAGCTCTACAACGATGTGCTGGCGCCGAACATGAAGCAGGGGGCGTGCCTGCTGTTCGCCCACGGACTGAACGTGCACTACGGCATGATCGAGCCGCGCGCCGATCTGGACGTGGTGCTGGTCGCGCCGAAGGGCCCGGGTGCGCTGGTGCGCCGTGAGTACGAGATCGGCCGTGGCGTGCCGTGCATCTGGGCGGTCTACCAGGACGTCAGCGGCAAGGCCGCGCAGCATGCCCAGGCCTATGCGGCCGGCCTCGGCGGTGCCCGCGCCAACCTGATCCAGACCACCTTCAAGGAAGAGACCGAGACCGATCTGTTCGGCGAGCAGGCGGTGCTGTGTGGTGGTGCGTCGGCGCTGGTGCAGGCCGGTTTCGAGACCCTGGTGGAAGCCGGCTACCAGCCGGAGATCGCCTACTACGAAGTACTGCACGAGCTGAAGCTGATCGTCGACCTGTTCTACGAAGGCGGCATCTCGCGCATGCTGGAATTCATCTCCGAGACCGCGCAGTACGGCGACTACGTCAGCGGCCCGCGCGTGATCGACGCCGGCACCAAGGCACGCATGAAGGAAGTACTGAAGGACATCCAGGACGGCACCTTCACCAAGAACTGGGTGGCCGAGTACGAAGCGGGCCTGCCGAACTACAACAGGTTCAAGCAGGCCGACCTGGAGCACCCGATCGAAAAGGTGGGCAAGGAACTGCGCGCCAAGATGGTCTGGTTGCAAGGACAGGCCGCGTAACCGCGCGGCCCTCCCCCACCCGCTTTGCAAGGTTCCCCCATGAACTCTTCCACACACCGCAGCGCGCCGCCCAACGGCGCGCGCTGGCTGACCCAGGCGCTGGAGGCCGAAGGCGTCCGCACGCTGTTCGGCTATCCCGGTGGCACCATCATGCCGTTCTACGACGCGCTGGTGGACTCGTCGCTGAAGCACATCCTGGTGCGCCACGAGCAGGGTGCCGCCCTGGCCGCCAATGGTTTCGCCCGCGCCAGCAACCAGGTGGGCGTCTGCGTGGCCACCTCCGGGCCGGGCGCGTCGAACCTGGTCACCGGCATCGCCGATGCGATGCTGGACTCGGTACCGATGGTCTGCATCACCGGCCAGGTCGGCACGCCGCTGCTGGGCACCGACGCCTTCCAGGAACTGGATGTGTTCGGCCTGACGATGCCGATCGTCAAGCACAGCTGGCTGGTGCGCAGCGTCGATGACCTGCCGCGCGTGGTGGCCGATGCGTTCCGGATCGCCCGCGAAGGTCGCCCCGGCCCGGTGCTGATCGACCTGCCCAAGGACGTGCAGCTGGCCGACGCCAGCCATCTGCCGGCCCATGCGCCCAGCAGCGTCGAACCATCGCCGGCGCCGGCCGAGGCCGCCATTGCCGAAGCCATTGCCGCGCTGGCCGCGGCCGAGAAGCCAGTGGTCTACGCCGGCGGTGGCATCGCGCTGGGTGATGCGGTGCAGGACCTGCGCGATTTCGTCGAGGCCAGTGCCATCCCCACCGTGATGACGCTGCGCGGCCTGGGCGCACTGCCGGCCAGCCATCCGCAGTCGCTGGGCATGCTGGGCATGCACGGGACCCGCGCGGCCAACATGGCGGTGCAGGAAAGCGACCTGCTGCTGGTGCTGGGCGCACGCTTCGACGACCGTGCCACCGGCAAGCTGGCCGAGTTCGCACCGTTCGCCCGCGTCGTTCACATCGATGCGGACGCATATGAGATCTCCAAGCTGCGCAGCGCCGATGTCGCCGTGCCCGGCAACGTCGGTCACGCCATCCGCGCCCTGCGTGCGGCCTTCCCCTCCCCCAAGGCCCACCAGGACGCATGGTGCAAGCGCTGTGCACAGCATCGCGATCGTTTCGCAGCGCGCTACGACGCACCGGGCCAGCACATCTACGCCCCGGCGCTGCTGAAGCGCCTGAGCGAGCTGGCCCCGGCCGATGCGGTGATCGCCTGCGACGTTGGCCAGCACCAGATGTGGGTGGCGCAGCACTGCCGCTTCAACCACCCGCGCAACCACCTGACCAGTGGCGCGCTGGGGACCATGGGCTTCGGCCTGCCGGCCGCGATGGGTGCGCAGTTCGCCTGCCCCGATCGCACCGTGGTGCTGGTGTCCGGCGACGGCAGCTTCATGATGAACGTGCAGGAGCTGGCGACCATCGCGCGTTGCCGCCTGCCGGTGAAGATCGTGCTGCTGGACAACAGTTCGCTGGGCATGGTGCGGCAATGGCAGGAGCTGTTCTTCGCCGAGCGCTACAGCGAGATCGACCTGTCCGACAACCCGGACTTCGTGGCGCTGGCGCAGGTGTTCGGCATTTCCGCCACCCGCATCGACGCGCGGGATGACGTCGAGGGTGGCCTAGCCGCGCTGCTGGCCGAACCCGGCCCGGCACTGCTGCACGTGGCCATCGATGCACGCGCCAACGTATGGCCGCTGGTGCCACCGAACACCGCCAACAGCACGATGCTGGAAAGCAACCCCGCCCATGCCCGCCAGGAGATCCCCAATGCACTACCGGCTTGACCTGGTGCTGCACCCGGCCGAAGGCGCGCTGTTGCGCGTGATCGGCATGGCCGAGCGCCGTGGCTTCGCGCCGCGTGCGATCAGCGGTGCGCCGGTGGCCGCCGACGATGGCCGCTGGCACCTGCAACTGGTGGTGGATGGCCAGCGCCCGGCGGAAACGCTGTGCCGGCAGATCGAGAAGATCTACGACTGCGTGTCCGTGCAGGTCACCGCCGTGGAAGGAGCATCCGTATGAACACCCGTACCGTAGTGACCACGGTGCCGGTACGGAGGCGTCTTCTTCGCCGCCCGTGCCCGCATGCGGCGGTCGCCTGCACCCCGCTGGTGGCCCATGCCGGCCGCTGATGCCAGCCAGGAAAGCGATGTCGGCGACGTAAGCGTCGCCGACGTACTGGCGGCGCAGGCCCGGCTGCGCCGCTTCCTGCCGCCTACCCCGCTGCACCATGCCGAGCGCTTCGGCACCTGGCTGAAGCTGGAGAACCTGCAGCGCACCGGGTCCTACAAAGTGCGCGGCGCGTTGAACGCGCTGCTGGCCGGCCGCGAGCGCGGCGATACCCGGCCGGTGATTTGCGCCTCGGCCGGCAACCATGCCCAGGGCGTGGCGTGGGCGGCCTACCGCCTGGACGTTCCGGCCATCACCGTGATGCCACATGGCGCGCCGGCCACCAAGATCGCCGGCGTCGCTCACTGGGGCGCCACCGTGCGCCAGCATGGCACCAGCTATGACGAGGCCTACGCCTTCGCGGTTGAACTGGCACAACGCCACGGCTACCGCTTCCTTTCCGCGTTCGACGACGCCGATGTGATTGCCGGCCAGGGTACGGTCGGCATCGAGCTGGCCGCGCACGCACCGGACGTGGTGATCGTGCCGATCGGCGGCGGTGGCCTGGCCTCCGGCGTTGCACTGGCGCTGAAATCACAGGGCGTGCGCGTGATCGGTGCCCAGGTGGAAGGCGTTGACTCAATGGCGCGCGCCATCCGCGGCGACGTACGCGAGATCGCCCCCGTCGCCTCGCTGGCCGACGGCGTGCGGGTGAAGATTCCCGGTTTCCTGACCCGACGCCTGTGCACCTCGCTGCTGGACGACGTAGTGATCGTGCGCGAAGCCGAACTGCGTGAAACCCTGGTCCGGCTGGCACTGGAAGAACACATCATCGCCGAGGGCGCCGGTGCGCTGGCGCTGGCAGCAGGCCGCCGTGTCGCTGGCCGCCGCAAGTGCGCGGTGGTGTCCGGCGGGAATATCGATGCGGGTGTCCTGGCCGGCCTGCTCACCGACATCCGGCCGCGCCCGCCGCGCAAACCACGGCGACGGCGTAGTGAAACCCCGCGCTCGCCCGGCAAGGCCAGCGCCCTCGCGTCCCCCACCTCTTCCCCTTCCCCCCTGCAAGCCGCCGCACCCGCTGTCGAGGAGATTTCCCTGTGACCACCATCGAACGAATTACCACCCCGCGCATCCGCATCTTCGACACCACCCTGCGTGACGGCGAGCAGTCCCCCGGCTGCAGCATGAGCCCGCCGCAGAAGCTGGTGATGGCGCGTGCGCTGGACGAACTGGGCGTGGACATCATCGAGACCGGCTTCCCGGCCAGCTCGCAGTCCGACCGCGAGGCGATGGCGCTGATCGGCCGCGAACTGCGCCGCCCGAGCCTGAGCCTGGCCGTGCTGTCGCGCTGCCTGCAGGCCGACATCGAGACCTCGGCACGTGCCCTGGAGGCCGCAGCCAACCCGCGCCTGCACGTGTTCCTGTCCACCAGCCCGCTGCACCGCGAGCACAAGCTGCGGATGACCCGCGAGCAGGTACTGGAATCGGTACGCAAGCACGTCTCGCTGGCTCGCTCCTACATCGACGATGTCGAGTTCTCGGCCGAGGATGCCACCCGTACCGAGCTGGACTACCTGATCGAAGTCTCGCGCGTGGCCATTGCCGCCGGCGCCACCACCATCAACCTGCCCGACACCGTCGGCTTCACCACGCCGGAAGAGATCCGCGCGATGTTCCAGCAGGTCATCGCCGGCGTCGCCGACGTGCCGAATGCCGCCAATGTGATCTTCAGCGCGCACTGCCACAACGACCTGGGCCTGGCGGTGGCCAACTCGCTGGCCGCCATCGAAGGCGGTGCACGCCAGGTCGAGTGCACCGTCAACGGCATCGGCGAGCGCGCCGGCAACTGTTCGCTGGAAGAGATCGCGATGGTGCTGAAGGTGCGCCAGGCCTTCTACGAACAGGACAGTTCGATCAACACCCCGCGCATCGTCGGCACCTCGCAGCTGCTGCAGCGCCTGGTCGGCATGCCGGTACAGCGCAACAAGGCCATCGTCGGTGCCAATGCCTTCGCCCACGAATCGGGTATCCACCAGCACGGCATGCTGCGCCATCGCGGCACCTACGAAATCATGCGCCCGGAAGACGTGGGCTGGGAAGATTCGCAGATGGTGCTGGGTCGCCACAGTGGCCGCGCCGCCGTCGAAGCACGCCTGCGTGCACTGGGCTTCTGGCTGGACGAAGACGAACTGAAGCTGGTGTTCGAGCAGTTCAAGGGCCTGTGCGAACAGCAGCGCGTGGTCACCGATGCCGACCTGCAAACCTTGATGCAGGGCGGCTCCAACGCGCAGGGCTATCGCCTGGCGTCGATGACCATCAGCGACGTCGGCAGCCGCGCCAATGCACTGGTCGAACTGTCCGACCCGGACGGCAACCGCGTGGCCGAGACCGCGCAGGGCGACGGCCCGGTCGATGCGCTGTTCGGCGCGCTGTCGGCTGCCACCGGCGTGCAGCTGATGCTGGACAGCTACCAGGTGCACAGCGTCGGCATCGGCGCCGATGCGCGCGGTGAAGCCAATCTGAGCGTGCGCCACGACGGCGTGGAGTACGACGGCACCGGCACCAGCAAGGACATCATCGAAGCCTCCGCGCTGGCCTGGCTGGATGTGGCCAACCGCCTGCTGCGCCAGCGCCAGGCCACCGCCCACAGCAGCACCGACGTTCCCGCCCCTGCCACCGCCTGAGGAACCCGAGATGAGCGCCTTCGACACTCCTAGCGCAGCCGCTGGCCAGCAGTGGAACGCCCAGGACTATGCGATCGATGCCGGCTTCGTACCGTTGCTCGGTGGCGCGGTCGCGCGCCTGCTCGATCCGCGCGCCGGTGAGCGCATCCTCGACCTGGGCTGTGGCGATGGCGTGCTCAGCACCGAGCTGGCCCTGAGCGGCGCGTGCATCCACGGCGTGGACGCGTCGCCGGAACTGGTGATCGCCGCCCGTGCACGTGGCGTCGACGCGCAGGTGATGGACGGCCACGCGCTGTCGTTCGACAGCGAGTTCGATGCGGTCTTCAGCAATGCCGCATTGCATTGGATGGGCAACCCGGACCGCGTGCTGGAAGGCGTGCGTCGCGCGCTGCGCCCCGGTGGCCGCTTCGTCGCCGAGTTCGGCGGCCATGGCAACGTGGCCACGATCGTCGCGGCGGTACAGGCCGCACGCGTGGCCCACGGCCATGGCGCCAGCACCTTCCAGTGGTACTTCCCGACCGCCGATGCCTATGCCGACCGCCTGCGCCAGCATGGCTTCCAGGTGCAACTGATCGAATGCACGCCGCGCCCGACCCCACTGCCGACCGGCGTGGCCGGCTGGCTGCGGGTATTCGCCGCGCCGCTGCTGGATGACCTGCCCGCCGAGGCCCGCGCCACCGTGCGCGAGGCTGCCACCGCGTTGCTGGCCGACCTGCCACGCAATGCCGCCGGCCAGGCGCTGGCCGACTACGTGCGCCTGCGTGTGCTCGCCCGCCGTCGCTGACTTGACCGTTCCGCTTTCTTTACTGATGTTCGCTATCTCGTACTTCTGCCAGGCATACGCATGACTTCCGCACCCCGCACCCTGTACGACAAACTGTGGGACGCCCACGTGGTGGTTCCCGAATCCGACAGCGCACCCGCCGTGCTGTACATCGACCTGCACCTGATCCATGAGGTCACCTCGCCGCAGGCGTTCACTGAACTGCGCGAGCGCGGCCTGTCGCCGCGCCGGCCGGACCGCACCAAGGCGACGATGGACCATTCCACGCCGACCCTGCCGGCTGCGGCGGACGGCACGTTGCCCTACGCCAGCGCCGCTTCCGAGGCACAGGTCGCCACCCTGGCGCGAAACTGCGCCGAGCACGGCATCGAACTGTTCGACATGGCCTCGGACAACCGCGGCATCGTCCATGTCATTGCGCCGGAACAGGGCTTCACCCAGCCGGGCATGACCATCGTCTGCGGCGACAGCCACACCTCCACCCACGGTGCATTCGGCTCGCTGGCCTTCGGCATCGGCACCAGCGAGGTCGGCCACGTGCTGGCCACGCAGTGCCTGCTGCAGCGCAAGGCCAAGACCTTCGCGATCACCGTTGACGGTGCGCTGGCACCCGGCGTCGGCGCCAAGGATGTGGTCCTGCACATCATCGGCGTGATCGGCGTCAACGGCGGCACCGGCCACGTGATCGAGTTCCGTGGCAGCACCATCGAAGCGATGGACATGGAACAGCGCATGACCCTGTGCAACATGTCGATCGAGGCCGGTGCACGCGCCGGCATGGTCGCGCCCGACCAGGTCACCTTCGACTTCGTCGCCGCTACGCCGCGCGGCCCCAAGGGCGCCGACTTCGACGCTGCCGTGGCGCGCTGGCAACAGCTGCGCAGCGATGACGGCGCGCGCTTCGACAGCGAAGTGCACATCGACGCCGCCGACATCCGCCCGACCCTGACCTGGGGTACGCATCCGGGTACCGCGATCGCCGTGGATGCGCCGATTCCCGCCGCCAACGATGCCGCCGCACAGAAGGGCCTGGACTACATGCACTTCCAGGCCGGCAAGGCGCTGGCGGGCACACCGGTGGACGTAGTGTTCGTTGGTTCGTGCACCAACGGCCGCCTGAGCGACATGCGCGAAGTCGCACAGGTGCTGCGCGGCCGTCGTGTTGCCGAGCGCGTACGCATGCTGGTGGTACCGGGCTCGGAGATCGTCAAGCGCGAGGCCGAGGCCGAGGGCATCCATGAGATCGTGCGCGCGGCCGGTGCCGAATGGCGCGAGCCGGGCTGCTCGATGTGCATCGCGATGAACGGCGATCTGGTCGCCCCCGGCCAGCTGGCCGTGAGTACCAGCAACCGCAATTTTGAAGGCCGGCAGGGCCCCGGTTCGCGCACGCTGCTGGCCTCGCCGATGAGCGCCGCATGGGCGGCGGTGAACGGGCACGTTGCCGATACCCGCGAACTGTTCGCACAGGAGGTGGCGTGATGGCCGGTTTCCGTACCCTGACCTCGGCCAGCGTGGTGCTGCGCCAGACCAACATCGACACCGACCAGATCATCCCGGCGCGGTTCCTGTCCACCACCGAGCGTGCCGGGCTGGGTCGCAACGCGTTCAACGACTGGCGCTGGCAAGCTGATGGTTCGCCGGTGGCCGACTTCGCCTTCAACCAGCCGCACAACGCCGGCCGCAGCATCCTGCTGGCGGGCCGCAACTTCGGCTGCGGCTCGTCGCGCGAACACGCGCCATGGGCGCTGACCGACCTGGGCCTGCGTGCCATCGTCAGCAGCGAGATCGCTGATATCTTCCGCGGCAACGCGCTGAAGAACGGCCTGCTGCCGATCGTGCTGGACGAGGCCGACGTCCAGGCGCTGATGCAGCGCCCGGACGATGCGCTGACCATCGACGTGGCTGCGCGCGAACTGCGCACCCCCGATGGCCAGGTCTATTCCTTCCCGCTGGATGGCTTCTCGCAGACCTGCCTGCTGGAAGGCGTCGACCAGTTGGGGTATCTGCTGGGCCGTGTCCCTGAAATCGAACGTTACGAGAGTGAGCATGCACGCTGAAATTGTTGTCCTGCCCGGTGATGGCATCGGCCCGGAAGTGGCCGCCGCGGCAGTTGCCGTCCTGAAGGCGGTCGCCGGACGCTTCAACCACACCTTCACCTTCAGCGAGCACGACATCGGTGGCATTGCCATCGACCGCCACGGTGAACCGCTGCCGGCGTCGACCCTCGCCGCCTGCCAGGCCGCCAATGCGGTGCTGCTGGGCGCGGTCGGCGGCCCGAAGTGGTCCGACCCGAACGCCAAGGTGCGCCCGGAACAGGGCCTGCTGGCGATCCGCAAGGCGCTGGGCCTGTATGCGAACCTGCGCCCGGTGCGTACCCACGAGGCCGCGCTGCACGCCTCGCCGATCAAGGCCGAGCTGCTGCAGGGCGTGGACTTCGTGGTGGTGCGTGAACTGACCGGCGGCATCTACTTCGGCGACAAGACCCGCGACGCCGACAGCGCCAGCGACCTGTGCCGCTATACCGTGGCCGAAATCGAGCGCGTGCTGCGCAGCGCCTTCCGCCTGGCCCAGCAGCGTCGCGGCAAGGTCACTTCGGTGGACAAGGCCAATGTGCTGGAAACCTCGCGCCTGTGGCGCGACGTGGCCGCACGCATCGGCCGCGAGGAGTTCCCGGACGTGGCGCTGGAGCACCAGTTGGTCGACTCGATGGCCATGCACCTGCTGGCCAAGCCACGCGAGTACGACGTGATCGTCACCGAGAACATGTTCGGCGACATCCTCACCGATGAGGCCTCGATGCTGGCCGGTTCGCTGGGCCTGCTGCCGTCGGCCTCGCTGGGCGAGCCGGGTGCGGTGGGCATTTACGAGCCCATCCACGGTTCGGCCCCGGACATCGCCGGCAAGGGCATTGCCAATCCGTACGCGACAATCTTCAGCGCCGCGATGCTGCTGCGCCATTCGCTGGGGCTGGAGGCCGAAGCGGCAGCCGTGGAAGCCGCCGTGCATGCGGTGCTGGATGACGGCGTGTTCACCGCCGACCTTGCGGCCAAGGGCCAGGCCGTCAGCACCGCCGCGGCAACCGACGCGGTGCTGGCGAAGCTGGGCTGATCCATCGGGCAACACCTGTAGAGTCGAGCATGGCACGGCTCTACAGGTGGCCCGTGGCCACTGCCCGACTCCGTGCCAACCAAGGTTGGCACCTACCACAGCGGTAGATCCACGCCATGCGTGGATGATTCGGTTCCCGCGCGGTAGGGCCACGCCATGCATGGCTTTGCTTACTTGGTGGTGTACCCACCATTGACCAGAATCGTCTGCCCGGTCATCCACCAGCCATCGGTCACCAGGAAGCGGATCCACGGCACGATATCGGCGATGTCGGTCAGCCCGGTGCGGGTGAACGCCGACAACGCCGCCGCAGTCTTGTGATACGCCTGCGCATCGGCGCTCTCGGCCGGATAGAAGAACGGCGTGTCCATCGGACCGGGACCGATCGCGGTCACCGAGATGCCGCGCTCGCCGAACTCCTTCGACGCCGCACGGGTGAAATGCTCGACCGGCGCCTTGGTGCCGGCATAGCTGGAATAGAACGGCGTGAACGCACCCAGCAGCGAGGTGACCAGGGTGCAGATGCGGCCACCGTCATTGACGTGGCGACCTGCCTCCTTCAGGAAGAAGAACGCGGCCTTGGCATTGACCGCGCTCATCTCGTCGTACTCCGCCTCGCTGATGTCCAGCAGCGGCTTCTTGAGTACCTTTCCCACCGTATTGATGGCGATGTCAGGACGGCCGACTGCGGCCACGGCATCGACGAACAAGCGCTCCATCGCTGCCGCCGACGTCAGGTCGCCCTGCAGGGCCACCGCCTTGCTGCCGGCGGCCTGCACCGTGGCTACAGTCGCTTCTGCATCGGCCTGGGTAGCGGCACTGTTGTAGTGGATGACGATGGCTTTGGCGCCCTGTGCGGCGAAGTCGCGGGCGATCAGGCCGCCCAGGTTCTTGGCGCCACCGGCGATCAGCACGGTCTTGCCCTTGAGGGAATGCTCGGTCATGGCTTCGGTCTCGGGAGGGGGCTGCCCGGGGTGGCAACCCTGCCCTGACGACGATATCGTGCAGAAAAAGCGGATAAAGCCCGCCACATTGACTTAACTTTCCAGAGTCAGCGAACAATGGACCGGATCGATCGCTTCCGCATCTTCACCCGGGTCGTGGAGTGCGCGAGCTTCACCCGCGCCGCCGACCAGCTCGGCCTGCCCCGCTCCACTGTCTCGGCAGCCATTGCGGAGCTGGAGCAGCGGCTCGGCACCCGCCTGCTGCAGCGCTCGACCCGGCGGGTGTCCACCACCCACGACGGCGACGTGTTCCATGCCCGCTGCCTGCGCCTGATCGCCGAGGTCGAGGACGCCGAATCGCTGTTCCTCCAGGTCGACGCCCAGCCGTCGGGGCTGCTGAAGATCGACGTACCCAGCCGCATCGGCCGCCGCATCATCGCACCGGCGCTGCCAGACTTCTTCGCCCGCTACCCTCAGGTGGAAGTGGACCTGGGCATGAGCGACCGCGCGGTGAACCTGATCGAGGACGGTTGCGATGCAGTGTTGCGGGTCGGCCAGCTGGGCGACTCCAGCCTGGTGGCGCGCACGCTGGGCCAACTGGATTTTGCCAACGTTGCGGCGCCGGCTTACCTGCGCGAACACGGCGTGCCGCAGCATCCTGCCGACCTGCCGCAGCATCGCGCGGTGAACTACGCGTCGCCGACCACGGCACGGGTGGAACCTTGGGAGTGGCAGGACGGCGGCCAACTGCGCACGCTGCCGATGCCTGGCTGGGTGCGTGTGAACAGCGCCGAGGCATCGATTGCGTGCTGTGTGGCGGGGTTGGGTCTTTTGCAGATTCCGCGCTACGACGTACAGGCCGAGCTGCAATCCGGCGCGCTGGTGGAAGTGATGCCACAGCACGTCGCACAGCCATTGCCGGTCACCCTGCTGCAGCCGCATCGGCAGCACCGTGCGCTGCGCGTGCAGGTGTTCATCGAATGGCTGCTGCCGGTGCTGCGGAGCGGCCTGCAGCTGCAGTAGATCCACGCCATGCGTGAATGCATGCATCCGTGCCAACCAAGGTTGGCACCTACCTGGGAAGGGAGCAACCGGCATGGGTGGGGTCAGAGCCCTTTCCCCGAGGGAAAGGGATCCGACCCCGGTCGGCATCACGCCCCGGATTCATCGGGCTTCACCCGGAACCACGCCGCGTACAATGCCGGCAGGAACACCAGGGTCAGCACCGTACCGACGATCAGGCCGCCCATGATCGAGATCGCCATCGAGCCGTAGAACGCGCTGCGCGACAGCGGAATCATCGCCAGCACGGCTGCCAGTGCGGTCAGCACGATCGGGCGGAAGCGGCGCACCGTGGCGTCGATGATCGAATGCCAACGGTCATGCCCGGCATCGATGTCCTGCTGGATCTGGTCGATCAGGATCACCGAGTTGCGCATGATCATGCCGGCCAGCGCGATCGTGCCCAGCAGCGCCACGAAGCCGAACGGCGCCCGGAACAGCAGCAGGAACAGGGTCGCGCCGATGATGCCCAGCGGCGCGGTCACCAGCACCATCGCTGCACGCGAGAAGCTGCGCAGCTGCAGCATCAGCAGCGTGGCCACCACCACCAGGAACAGCGGCATGCCGGCCTTGATCGAGTTCTGGCCACGCGCTGAATCCTCCACGGTACCGCCGGTTTCCAGCAGGTAACCACTGGGCAGCTCGGCACGGATGCCGTCCAGTGTGGGCAGGATCTGATGCACCACGTCCAGCGCCTGCATGCCATCACTGATGTCGGCGCGCACGGTCACCGTCGGCAACCGGTTGCGGTGCCAGATGATGCCGTCCTCGAAGCCGTACTCCATCGTCGCCACCTGCGACAGCGTGATGCTGCCACCGTTGGCGGTGGGCATCGACAGGCTGGACAGCAGCTCCAGTTGATTGCGCTCATCGGCCGGCCCGCGCAGCAGCATCTCGATCTGGCGATTGCCCTCGCGATACACGCTTACCGATTGCCCGGCCAACGAACTGGACAGGAACTGGCTGACCTGGGCGCTGCTCACGCCCAGCGCGCGGGCGCGCTCCTGGTCGACCACCAGGCGCACCACCTTGCTCGGCTCGCTCCAGTCCAGGTTGACGTTCATCACGTGCGGGTTCTCCCGCACCTTGGCCTCGACCTGCCGCGCGATCGCCTGCACCTTCTCGATGTGCTCGCCGGAGATGCGCATCTGCACCGGATAGCCGACCGGCGGGCCGTTCTCCAGGCGGGTCACGCGCATCTGCACGTCCGGGAACTTCGGGATCACCTCGTGCAGCAGCCAGTCGCGGGTGCTTTCGCGTGAAGTGATGTCCTTGGCCAGCACCACGAACTGGGCGAAGTTGGTCGCCGGCAGCTGCTGGTCCAGCGGCAGGTAGAAGCGCGGCGAACCGGTGCCCACATAGGACACGTAGTTGGCAATGCCCTCGCGGCTGGACAGCAGCTTCTCAAGCTTCTCGGCCTGGGCCTGGGTCGAGCGCAGCGAGGCGCCCTCGGCCAGCTCGATGTCCACCATCAGTTCCGGCCGGGTCGAGTCCGGGAAGAACTGCTGCGGCACGAAGCGGAACATCATCAGCGAGAACACGAACAGGCCGATGGTCGCCGCGATCACCCACCAGCGATGCCGCAGGCAGGTATCGAGGAAGCGACGGAAACTACGATAGAACGGGCGCTGGTACGGATCGTGGTCGTGCCCGTGCTGCGGCGGCGCGATCAGATTGGCCAGCGCCGGATAGCGGTCGGCCCACTGCTGGCGCTTGGCGTGCCAGCGCGCTGACAGGCTGCCCGGCTTCGGCGGCTGCGGATTGAACAGGTCCGGCAGCATCTTGTCGCCCAGGTAAGGGATGAACAGCACCGCTGCGATCCACGACACCACCAGCGCGATGGTCACCACCTGGAACAGCGAGCGGGTGTATTCACCGGTACTCGATGCCGCAGTGGCAATGGGCAGGAAGCCGGCCGCGGTGATCAGGGTGCCGGTCAGCATCGGGAACGCGGTCGACTCCCAGGCGAAACTGGCGGCGCGCAGGCGGTCGTAGCCCTGCTCCATCTTGGTGGCCATCATCTCCACCGCGATGATCGCATCGTCCACCAGCAGTCCCAGCGCCAGCACCAATGCACCCAGCGAGATCTTGTGCAGGCCGATGTCGAAGTAGTGCATGACAAAGAAGGTCATCGCCAGCACCAGCGGGATGGTCACGCCCACCACCAGGCCGGTGCGCAGGCCCAGCGAGAAGAAGCTGACCAGCAGCACGATCACCACCGCCTCGGTCAGCACCTGCACGAACTCGCCGACCGACTCTTCCACCGATTGCGGCTGGTCGGACACCTTGCGCAGCTGCATGCCGGCCGGCAGGGTCTTCTGCAGGCGTTCGAACTCGGCATCGAGGTTGGCGCCGAGCTTGAGGATGTCACCGCCATCCTTCATCGCCACCGCCAGGCCGATCGCCTCTTCGCCCATGAAGCGCATCTTCGGCGACGCCGGATCGGCGAAGCCACGCTTGACCTCGGCGATGTCGCCCAGGTGCACGGTGCGGTCGCCGGCGCGGATCGGGAACTGGCGGATCGCTTCGATGTCGTTGAACTGGCCGGTCACCCGCAGCTGCACGCGATCGGTGGCGGTCTCGAAGAAGCTGGTGCCGGTCACTGCGTTCTGGTCGGCCAGCGCCTGCTGCACCTGCTGCATCGACACGCCCAGCGTGGCCAGCCGGGTGTTGGACAGTTCGATCCACACCTTCTCGTCCTGCAGGCCGACCAGGTCGATCTTGCCGACGTCGGGCACCCGCTGCAGTTCCAGCTGGATGCGGTCGGCGTAGTCGCGCATCACCGCGTAGTCGAAGCCCTTGCCGGTCAACGCATAGATGTTGCCGTAGGTGTCGCCGAACTCATCGTTGAAGAACGGACCGACGATCTCGCGCGGCAGCGTCGGGCGGATGTCGCCCACGCGCTTGCGCACCTGGTACCACAGGTCCGGGATCTGCCTGGAACGCAGGCTGTCGCGCGCCATGAAGATGATCTGCGATTCGCCCGGGCGCGAGTACGAGCGGATGAACTCGTACTCGCCGGTATTCATCAGCGCCTTCTCAAGCGGCTCGGTCACCTGCCGCGAGACCTGCTCGGCGGTCGCCCCCGGCCACAATGTGCGCACCACCATCGCCTTGAAGGTGAACGGCGGGTCCTCGGACTGGCCCAGATGCTTGTACGACCATGCGCCGATCAGCGCGAAAGCCAGCATCGCAAACAGCACCAGCGGGCGGTTGGACAACGCCCACTCGGAAAGATTGAAGCGGCGCACCGGCTTACTCCCTGGCCTTGGCGGCAGCGGCCGGCGTAGCCGGCTTCAGCACGGGACGGTTCTGCCGGTCCACGGCGATCACCGGCTGGCCGGCCCGCAGCAGGTGGCCACCCGCAGCAACTACCCAGTCGCCCCCGCTCACGCCCGACAGTACCGGTACCGTCTCGCTGCCAAACGCACCGGTGGTAACCGTTGCGGCCTTCAGCGTGCTGTTGCCCGGATCGACCACCCATACGCTGGCGGCACCGTTGGCACCACGCTGCAGCGCGCCCAGCGGCAGCTGCAGGGTGCCGTGGCGACCGGCGCTGCTGTAGACGCGTGCACTCTGGCCCAGTTCGACGTCGGCCAGCGCATCGGCGGGCAGGCTGACCCGGGTCGCATAGGTACGTGCCTGCGGATCGGCAGCGGCGGCGATCTCCCGGATCGTGCCCGGCAGGCGCTGGCCGGGGCGATTCCACAACTCCACCTCGACCGGTTGGCCCACAGCATAGTCGCGGATGGTGGCCTCGGGCAGGTCGATCAGCACTTCGCGGCCACCGTCGGCGGCCAGGTTGAAGATGGTCTGCCCGGCGGACACTACCTGCCCGGCCTCGGCCTCGCGGTTGGCGATCACACCGTCGGCCGGCGCACGCAGCTGTGCGTAGCCGGCCTGGTTGCGGAGCACATCGAGGTTGGCGCGGGCGGCGTTGGCCTGGCCCTGCGCGGCCTTGAACGCGGCGGACTGCTGGTCCAGCTGCGAGCGGCTGACCAGCTGCTGGTCGGCCAGCACCTGGTAACGCTTGAGGTCATCGCGGGCGCGCACCAGATCGGCTTCGGCTGCCGCCAGCTGCGCCTGCGAGGCACGGGCCTGCAGCGCGAAGTCGGCCACGTCCAGCTCGGCCAGCACGTCGCCCTTCTTCACCCGTTGCCCGGCATCGACGTGGCGCTTGACCAGGTTGCCGCCAACGCGGAACGACAGCGGGCTTTCCTGTCGCGCACGCACCGTGCCCGGGAACGCCGCCGGCGCCTGCCCGGCCTGCTCGCCGGGGTGAACCACCAGCACCGGTACGGCCGCCGGTGGCGCCTGTTCCTGCCCCGAACAGGCTGCCAGCGCAGCCATCCACACCATACCGCCCATCCAGCGCACGATCTTCATCGGTCAACGTCCTGAAAACGCAGGGTTGCAACTAAGGGAGGAGCCGCGACTGCCGGCCCAATTTAATAAACCGGCCGGTATAGTATAAATATCGAACCGCTTGGTCTAGTATTGTCGCGATGAGTTCCCACATTTCCCGCAAGCCGTCGGCCAAGCCCGCTGCCAAGGCCGCCGGACCCGGGCGCCCCAAGGACCTCGGCAAGCGCGCGGCGATCCTTGAAGCAGCCAAGGCACTGTTCATCGAACAGGGCTATACCGGCGTGAGCATGGACACCATCGCCGCTCAGGCCGGCGTCTCGAAGCTGACTGTGTACAGCCACTTCGGCGACAAGGAGACGCTGTTCTCCGAGGCGGTGCAGTCAAAGTGCATTGAAATGCTGCCCGACGCGCTGTTCGTAGCCGACGCGGACGGCCCGCTGCGCGACCAGCTGATCGGTATCGGCCTGGCCTTCTTCGAGCTGATCACCTCCGACGCGGCGATCTCGATCCAGCGCATGATGATGGCGCCGGAGACCGACGAACGCCTGCGCGCGCTGTTCTGGAAAGCCGGCCCCGAGCGTACCTGCGAGGCCCTGGCCGATTTCCTGCGTGCCCGCGCCGAACGTGGCGAACTGGATATCCCCGACTGTGCTCTGGCCGGCGAGCAGTTCCTGACCCTGGTCAAGGGCGAAGTGCACATGCATATGATGTGCGGCATGCCACTGTCACCCGTGGAATGCGACCCTCTTGCCCACGTGACCGCCAGCATCGACTTCTTCCTGCGCGCCTACGCGCCGCGAGGGGCCGGAACGGCTGAATAACCAAAACTGAACGAACCGGAGGTCGCGATGACTTCCGGCACTGCGACCCCGGCCCCCGGCAGCTGATGCTCTGGGCGCGCCGCCGGCCTCCGGCACCGGTAAAATGGCCGGCCCACTGCGCTGGATTTGAACCTCATGACGATTGATTACGCCCACGCCCGCGAACTGATGGTGGAACAGCAGATCCGTCCTTGGGACGTGCTGGACATCAAGGTGCTCGACGTCCTGGCCCGCCTGCCGCGCGAGGCCTTTGTCGCCGACGCGCACCGGGCACTGGCCTACGCCGATGTCGAACTGCCGATCGGCCACGGCCAGAAGATGATGAAGCCGGTCATCGAGGGCCGTACCCTGCAGGCACTGGACCTGCAGCCGGGTGACGAAGTGCTGGAAATCGGCACGGGCAGCGGCTTCCTGTCGGCCTGCATCGGCGCGCTGGCGCGCGATGTGCTGAGCTTGGAAATCGACCCGGAGCTGGCCGCCGCTGCGCGTGCCCGCCTGGACGCCTCCGGCCTGGGCAGCAACGTCCGCGTGGAAGTGGCCGATGCCCTGTCCTGGCAGACCGAACGCCGCTTTGACGTGATCTGTGTCACTGGTGCGGTCGACGTGGTGCCGTCACAGTTCGCCTCGTGGCTGCGTCCGGGTGGCCGCCTGTTCGTGATCCACGGCCGCTCGCCGGCGATGGAGGCCCTGCTGGTCAAGGCCGACGGCAGCTCCGAGTCCCTGTTCGAGACCGATATCGATTACCTGCGTGGTGCCGCCCCGGCCCCCCAGTTCCACCTCTGAGTCCAAGGAAGCCGCAATGATCCGCCGATCCCTCGCTGTTGCGCTGGCCACTGCCCTGCTGCCGTTGTCCGCCCATGCCGCCGACCTGCTGCAGGTCTACGAAATGGCCCGCAACGGCGATCCGCAGCTGTCGGCCGCCGAATCGACCCGGCTGTACGACAAGGAAGGCGCCGTGCAGGCGCGTGCCGCCCTGCTGCCGCAGATCAACGGCCAGGCCGCGCTGAACCGCACGCGCAGCGAGCCGAACGCCGACGCCAACTCCGGCTCGTTCACCAACAAGCGCCGCACCTACACGATCGACGGCAGCCAGACGCTGTTCAACTGGACCCAGATCAACAACCTGCGCTCGCAGCGTGAGCTGAGCAAGGCGGCGGACTTCACCCTCGAATCGGCCAACGACAACCTGATCGTGCGCACCTCGGCGGCCTACTTCAATGTGCTGGTGGCGATCGAATCGCTGAACGCCGCACAGACCAATGAAGCGGCCGCGAAGAAGCAGTTCGACTTCGCCGACAAGCGCCTGGAAGTGGGCCTGGCGCCGATCACCGACGTGCACGAAGCACGCGCCCAGTACGACCAAGCGCGCGCCAACACCATCATCGCGCAGAACACCCTGGCCGATAACTACCAGGCCCTGACCGAACTGACCGGCCAGCCGGTGACCAACCTGCGTGGCCTGCCGGCGGACTTCCGCCCGGAAGTGCCGGCCAACCGCGGCAACATCGACGAGCTGGTGCAGCAGGCCACCACCCAGAATCCGGCGCTGAAGGCGCAGGAGCTGAAGGTCAGTGCCGCCGAAGCCGGCGTGCAGGCTGCCCGTGGTGGTCATTACCCGACCCTGTCGCTGGGCGGCAGCTGGGGCAAGAGCGCCACCTGGGGCGACAGCACCGGTGCCGGCTCGCTGTCGCCGGATGCGCGCACCAACAGCATCGGCCTGACCCTGAGCGTGCCGATCTTCTCCGGTGGTGCCACCCAGTCCGGCGTGCGCCAGGCGCTGGCGCAGCGTGACATCGCCCAGGACGGCTACGAGCAGCAGAAGCGTGCCCTGGATCGCAATACCCGCAATGCCTACCAGACCCTGGTTCAGGGCATCAGCGAAGTGGAAGCCCGCCGCCTGGCGGTGGTCTCGGCGCAGAGCGCGTACGACGCTTCGCAGGTCGGCCTGGAAGTCGGTACCCGTACCGTGCTGGATGTGATCCAGAACCAGCGCATCCTGTTCTCGGCACAGCTGGACTATGCCCAGGCCCGCTACACCTTCCTGCAGAACCGCCTGCTGCTGAGCCAGTCGCTGGGTGCGCTGGACGTGGCCGAACTGCAGGACGTCAATCGGCTGCTGACCCAGGACGCGGGCAACCCGGCCACGACCACGCGCTGAGTCGTCGCCCCTGCAACGAAAAAGCCACCCGCGAGGGTGGCTTTTTTGCAGATGCTGCATCCACACGCGCGCGCCCCGGCGTGGCCCCACGAACCGTCAGCCCGGCCATGCGCGCAGGCGTTCCAACGCCGCGAGCGCGCACAGCACGGCTGCCAAGGGGGCCAGCATCGACATCATCAGCCCGCAGCCGGCTGCGCCTTGCCGGGTGTCATCCCGACGCCGCAGCACCGCCAGGCACAGCGCTGCCATGACCACCAGCGTTGCCGGACCCGGCAGCGCCGGCAAGGTGCCCTGCGGCAGCCCCAGCACCAGCATCACCGCCGGCAGCGCAACCACCATTGCGCTCAGGCGCGTGCGGGATCGTCCCGCCGCGTCAGCTGCGCGGGGCCACAACGATGTGGCCAACCGGACGGCCAGCATCAGCAGCACCAACTGCAGGGCGGCCAGGCCCGCTGCCCCGGCCAGGGGCAACAATGGCAGCATCCACTGCAGCTGGGGGTGCACCTGCAGCGCAACCGCCAGTGGCCGGGTACTGGCGAGCGCGGAAAACTCGACCAGCCCGGCCTGCAATGCTGCCAGCACGATCAGCAGCAGCATCGCCAGCAACGAGACCAGCGCCAGCACCGCCGGCTGCCACATCGCGCCCTGGCGGCGCAGCGCAGGAAAGCCCAGTGCCAGGCCCACGCTGGCAAATATGCCCAGCAGCGGCACCGCAGCCGCCAGCACGCCCCCCAGCCCGAAGCGATACGGTGCGGTCGCCGGAGGCAGCCAGGGAATCCAATGCCCGTAGTGCACATGACGCGCCGCCAGCGCCAGCAGCAACACCCCCACACCGATCTTCACCGTCAGCAGCGCACAGGCCGCCAGAGCCACACCCCGCGGCGGCAGCAACGCGAGCGCGCTCAACATCAGCAGACCCATGGCCGCCGCTACCTGCACGGGCAGCCAGTCGTTGGCATGGAGGCCTCCGGTAGCCAGCACGGCATGTACATGGCGGGCCATGGACTGTGCCGCGCCCGCCGTGGTCGCCGTCAGCTCAAGCAACAGGATCGCGCCCAGAACGATGGCCACCCGTGGCCCCCAGCTGGCGGCCAACAGTCCGTACAGGCCATCGGCCGCCGGCAGTCGCAGCACCAGATCCTGCAGGCAGCACAGCACCAGGCCAGCCCCCAGTGCGGCCAGCAACAGGCTCAGTACGATGGCCGGGCCAGCCTGTGCCGCCGTGTGCTGGCCCACCAGCGCGATCACGCTGCCGCCCACCAGCAGCGTCAGTGCCACCACAGCCAGGTGGTCCATCCCCAAGCGCGCCCCACCGGTGCCGTCCCTGCCCCTGTCGCCGTCCATCGCAAGTTCCCTTGATATCCGCCCAAGCGCGGTCGACAGCAGGCTGGCAGCCTGCGTCGTCCTGCGGAATCGGAATCGGTGCTGCGTGCGCCACGATGTGATGGCAGGCACGCTGCCATCGGCAGGGTCGGTCCAGCAACGACAGAAAAATCGTCGCTAAGCAGAATTGATGAAGTTGATCACGACAACGCAGCGCAGCGCCGACGCCGCGCTGCCGGGATCACTCGCGCGGTGGTGGCAGGTGCGGTGCGACCAGCGCAAGCGTGCGCTGCAGCGCGCCACGGCCATTGCTGACCAACGTGCAGCCCGCACGCGCCATGTCTTCGCGGGCCTGCGCATCTTCAAGCAGATGCTGCAGCAGGTCGCCCACCGCCTGCGCATCTTCGCCGATCAGCAGCGCACCGGCCTCGCGCATGCGCCGGGAGATTTCCGCGAAGTTGTGCAGGTGCGGGCCGGTCACCGCCGCGGTTCCCATCGCAGCGGGCTCCAGCAGGTTGTGGCCACCGATGGCCTGCAGGCTGCCGCCGACGAAGGCGACCTGGGCGCAGGCGTAGAACGGCATCAGCTCGCCGAGGGTGTCGATGACGAACACGTCTGTGGCGGCGTGCGGCCACTGGTCCACGCGGCGGGTCGCCACGCTCCAGCCCTGTTCGCGCGCCAGCGCTTCCACCTTCGGGAAACGTTCGGGATGGCGCGGTGCCCACAGCAGCAGCAGATCCGGATGCTGCTGGCGCAGGCGGCGGTGCAGGTCGATCACCGCCTGCTCTTCGCCATCATGGGTACTGGCGGCGATCCATACCGGGCGCGCGGCCGGCACCCGTGCATGGAACTGTTCGACAAAGCCCTGCACGTCCGGCGTGGTGATGTCGAACTTCAGGTTGCCCAGTGCCTGCACCTGGCCGGGCTCCGCCCCCAGCTGCACGAAGCGCTCGGCATCGTCCTGTGACTGCGCGGCCACGCAGGTGACGGTGCGCAGGGCGCGGCGGATCAATGCGGCCAGCAGCCGGTAGCCGCGCAGCGAACGCGCCGACAACCGGGCATTGAGGATGTAGACCGGAACGCCACGGTCACGGCAGCCGAACAGCATGTTCGGCCACAACTCGGTTTCCAGGATCAGCGCCAGGCTGGGCTGGAAATGGCCGAGGAAGCGATTGACGCTGCCCGGCACGTCGTACGGCAGGTAGACATGGTCCAGCGCGTCGCCCCAGAGCGCACGCACGCGCTCGGAGCCGGTCGGAGTGATGGTGGTGATGACCCAGCGGATGTCCGGGCGCTGCTGGCGCAGGGCGTTGACCAGCGGCGCGGCGGCATTGACCTCGCCCACCGAGACCGCGTGCAGCCACACCCGTGGCTGGCCGGTCGGCTGCGGATAGGAGGCGTAGCGTTCGTCCCAGCGCCGGAAGTACTCACGGACCCGGAAGCCGCGCCAGACCAGGTGGTACACGGTGATCGGCAGCAGGATGTAGAGCACGACCGAGTACAGGCCGCGCAGGATCCATTCGACAGGGTCTTTACGCATGCGGCAAGGATACGGGAGCCCCCCGGGAAAGACACGCGGCCGCCTTGGTAGAATGGCCCCATGTCAGATGCCTCCACCGCCGTCCGCCCGTCGCTGCGCGATCCGCGCAACTGGCCGATGTTCGCCGCCATGTTCGGCGCCTTCGCCATCGCCCGCCTGCCGTGGATGCTGCAGCGCGCGCTGGGCCGGGGCGTCGGCTGGATCACCTGGCGCCTGCTCGGCAGCCGCCGCCGCGCCGCCGAGGTCAATCTGCAGCTGTGCTTCCCCGAGAAGGACGAGGCGTGGCGGCAGCGCCTGGTGCGCGACAGTTTCGATGCGCTGGGCGTCGGCGTGTTCGAGTGCATCCGCGCCTGGTGGGGCAGCATCGACAGCATCCGCCCGCAGGTACGGATCGAAGGCCTGGAACACCTGCGGCGGATGCAGGCCGAAGGCCGCGGCGTCCTGCTGGTCTCCGGCCACTTCATGACCCTGGAAATGTGCGGCCGCCTGCTGTGCGACTACGTCGATCTTTCCGGCATGTACCGCAAGCACAAGAACCCGGTGTACGAGTGGGCGGTGAAGTTCGGCCGCCTGCGCTATGCCAAGGCGATGTTCGCCAACGAGGACATCCGCGCGACCGTGCGCCACCTGAAGAAGGGCGGCTTCCTCTGGTACGCGCCAGACCAGGACATGCGCGGCAAGGACACCGTGTTCGTGCCGTTCTTCGGCCACACCGCTTCGACCATCACCGCCACCCATCAGCTGGCGCGCATGACCGGCTGTGCGGTGATTCCGTACTTCCACCGGCGCGAAGGCGGAAAGTACTTCCTGAAGATCGGCGCGCCGCTGGAGAACTTCCCCAGCGAGGATGTGGAAGCCGATACCACGCGGGTCAACCAGGCCATCGAAGCGATGGTGCGCGAGGCTCCCGACCAGTACCTGTGGATCCACCGCCGCTTCAAGCGCCAGCCCGGCGGCCGGAGTGATTTCTACAAATAACGGTGGGGCGGGAGGGTTTCGTCCACGCATGGCGTGAATTTGATGACGCGGAGCATTCTGAAGTAGATCCACGCCATGCGTGGATGCTCTACATCCGGGTGCCGGCACCTACAACGGCCAACGGCACCATGCGTGCGGGTACTCACCCAACGTGCCGGCCAGGCCCGCACGGACCGGATTGGCCAGGATGTACATCGCCTTCTCATGAAGGGATTCATCGCTGCGTACGGCATGATCGTGGTAACCGTGCTGCCACAGCGCCCCTCGTCGCTCCAATCGCCGGTTCAGCAGTCGGCTGCTGCGTGATTTGAGCAGGGCCATACACTCGGCCAGGGTTCCTCCGCGCAGCTCCATCAGCCAGTGCAGATGGTCGGGCATGACCACCCAGGCGAGGCTGTGGCTGAAGCCCTTGCGCTCTACGAAGCGCAGGGTGTCGATAAGGATCGCCACGTTTGCCGCATCGGCGAACAACGGTTCGCGGCCGAGGGTTGCTGTGGTCAATGAATAAACGTTGCCGGATCGGGAATACCGACCGTAGCGAAGTCTGGGGCTGGCCATGCCTCCAGCGTGCGCGAACTGCCGGGACACCGATAGTGGAGATGTCACCGTGTTCAGGTCGGGAAAGCCTCATCCACGCATGGCGTGGATCTACTGATCGACTCCATGGTTGATCCCTACCATGCGCGGATGCGCGGTCACTTCACCGGCGGGGAATCATCTGCGTCGCGCGCCAGCAGGCTGCCGGCGAACAGGGCTGCCAGCAGCACCGTCAGGCCACCCCAGAACGCGGAATAGAACGCCAGGTGCGTATTGAGCGGGAACACCGTAACCGCCAGCGCCAGCATCGCCGGTCGGGCGCGATCACGCGCAGCCGCCGGGGCATAGCGCCAGGCCCGCCAGGCCTGCGCCACCGCCGCCAACCACAACAGCAGGCCCAGAACGCCGGTCTCGGCAAGGATTTCCAGCACGATCTGGTGGGCGTGCAACGCCGGTTGGCTGCCCCACACGGCGGGACCCTCATCTGACACGCAGGCCGGATACGCATCGCGGAAGCCGCGCGCACCGACACCGTTGACCGGATGCTCCTCGATCATGCACACCGCTGCGGCCCAGATGCGCGCGCGCCCCGAAAGCGCCTCGTCAACGCCCTGCCCGTCTTCGTTCCATGCCTGCGCCGTGCGCGCGACACGCTCGCGCAGCTGCGGCACGCCCGCTGTCAGTGCGGCCGTACCCAGCGCTGCCACCAGGGCCAGCAGCAGCAGCCGCTTCCAGCCGAACTGGCGCACGCCGCTGTAGGCCAGCACCAGCACAAAGGTGATCCACGAGGCGCGCGAACCTGCCAGCAGCAGCACGCACCCCAGTGTTGCAGCGGCCAGCAGCCACCCTGCATTGCCGAAACGCTGCGCCATCGGCAGCAGCAGGAACGGTGACAGGCTGGCCAGCACCTGGCCGAATTTCAGATTGCAGGGCCCAAGCGCGCCACTGAGGCGGTCGGCCAGTGCGGCTTCGTCGGCCGGGCACAACGCGTGGCCACTCACGGCCAGCTTCAGGTGTTCCAGCGACCAGAACCACGGGCTGGTGCCAGCCAGCGCCTGCACCAGCGCGTCCAGCGTCCACACGCCGGTGATCAGCGCCAGGCCACCGAAGGTCAAGCGCCGCCGTTCCGGCGTGGCCACCGCGATCGCCACCAGCCACATGAAGGGCAGGTAGCGCAGTCCGGCGGCCGCCTTGGTCCACGAGGCCGAAGGGTCGATCGCATCGATGGCCGAAAACGCCTGCGGCAGCCAGTAGCCGAGGAACAGGATCGAGGTCAGCGCCCACGCCGCCGTGCTCAACAGGTGCGGACGGCGCTGCAGCCGGCGCATCACCATGCGCGCGGCAGCATAGACCGCGCCAAGGCCCAGCACGGTTTCGGCAATGCCCGGCAGCGGCCACATCGCCACGTACGCCAGCACCCACCAGGGCGCCCAGCGCCCGGCACGGTCGTCGCGCACGATAGCAGCGGGGTCAGCCGGCGAAATCGGCATAGAGGCGGAGGGTATCGCGCTGCATGGCCTGCAGGGTAAACGGGATGCGGGTCGGCAGGGACGGCGGCTGCGCCAGCAGGGCCAGCGCACGTTCACCCAGCGCGCGCGCGTCGCCGAGCGGCACCGCACCGCTGGGCTGCAGCTGCAGCAGCAGTTCGCCGACGCCACCGTGGTCCCAGCCCAGCACCGGGCGACCGACCGACAGCGCCTCGACCACGGTGCGGCCAAAGGCTTCCGGCTTGTCTGACAGCTGCAGCACCAGATCGCTGGCGGCGTAGGCCTGGGCGATGCGGACGGTAGGCGTGCTGATCTGTACGGCCTCGGCCACGCCCAGTGCCGCGGCCTGGCGGCGCAGGTCAGCCACGTAGGCCTCGCGCCCGGGTTCGTCGGTGCCCAGCATCCACAGCTGGGCAGGCACGCCGGCGGCACGCACGTCGGCCAGCAGCTGCAGCGCGTGGGTGTGGCCCTTCAGCCGGGTGCCGCGCCCCGGCAGCAGCAGCAGCGGGCCTTCGACCTGGGCCAGCCACGGGTAGTCGGCCGCCAGCGCCAGCCGCGGGCGGCGGTCGGCGCGCGCCACGCGCGGGAACTGGTTGACGTCGACACCTCTCGGTATGACCCGCAGTTTTTCTTCCGGCACCGTCGGGTAATGGCGTTGCACGTAGGCGCGCACGGTGTTGGACACGCAGATCACGCGTTCGCCACTGGTCATCACCGCGCTGTAGCGGCTGGGCGAGTTCAACCCGTGCACGGTGGTCACCCAATGCGGGCGCTGTGCGGCGGGCATGGCGCGGATCGCGTACAGGCCCAACCAGGCCGGCAGCCGCGAACGGGCATGCACGATGTCCGCACCAACTTCGGCAAACAGCCGGCGCAGGGTCGGCAGATGGCGCAGGGTCAGCAGCGACTTGCGGCCGATATCCAGGGTGAGGTGCTCGGCACCACTGTCCAGCAGCGGCTGCACCAGGCGGCCACCGGCAGACACCACCAGCGCGCGATGGCCGGCGGCAACCAGGGCCGCAGCGATTTCCAGGGTCGAGCGCTCGACACCACCGGAGTGCAGCGCCGGCAGCAACTGCACCACGGTCAATCGGCGCATCGAAGGGGCCGCCGTTTAGTCGGCCAGCACGAACACGGAACCGCAGTACGGGCACTGCGCTTCGCCGTTGGGCTCGTCTTCGATCGGCAGGTACACGCGCGGATGCGAGTTCCACAGCGCCATTTCCGGGGTCGGGCAGCTCAACGGCAGATCGCTGCGGTGCACGGTGTAGCGCTTCTCGGCGTTGGCGGGCGCGGTGGCGGTATGGCTCATGGCGGATTCGGTGAACGGGTTGCGAGGCCCGTGATTCTAGCATCTGGGCCGCAACGACATTGCCCCGCAACGGGCCTTTGCACGCCGCCGCCGATGCCTCGCATCTCCCCACCGCGCGCCGGGCGGCGGCGATTCCGGGGATTTCGCGGTCGTTCCGGCAGGTTCGCTCGCCAGAATCGACTCCAGCGATATTTCCCGCATTTGGATCGAACTAAATGGCACTTGCCAGCGCGCGGCGGCTGTTGCAGGATCGGGCCAGGTCGCACCTCGACCCACCCAACCCAACCCGATCGCATGGCCCGCCCCCACCGGACCGGCATCGCCTCTTCCACTGCCAGCCTGGCGGGCGGAGCGATGCTGTCCGTGGTGTCCGCCGATGCGGGTTCGCCCGCCGCCAGCCCTTCCGGGAGACCCTTGCATGACCCTGTCCGATCCGCGCCGCGCCCTGCTTCCGCTCGCCCTGGCCCTGGCCTGTGCGACCACTGCGATGCCGGCGCGGGCGCAGGGGCTGCAGACCTCGTTCGAACCGGGCGAACCTGTACCGGCGCAGGCCACCGGTGCGCTTCAGGTCACGATCGGCAATGGACCGGCCGCGCCCTACGCCGCCAAGCGCAACGCCGGCTACAGCGGCCTGCATGCGCTGCGCTACAGCAGCGAAGGCGGCAGCGCGCGGCGCGAACTGTTCAAGGCCGACCTGCCCATCGAGGCCGATACCACGCTGTCGTGGCTGGTGCTGCCGGAAATCGTCGGCAAGGACACCGTCGCCTCGACCTATGTATCGCTGGACCTGCTGCTGGACGATGGCAGCCGCGTTTCGGCCGGTGCGGCACGCGACCAGCATGGCGTGGCGATCGGCGCACGCGCGCAGGGCGAATCGAAGACGCTGTACCCGCAACAATGGGCCCGCAAGGCAGTGCGGCTGGGCGACGTGCCCACGCTGAAGGGCCGCCGCGTGGTGGCGATCGAGCTGGAGGTAGCCAGTGCAGAGGGCGCGCCGGTCTCTGGCTGGATTGATGACGTGCGCCTGGATGCCCAACCGCGGCAGCGGCCGCAGCGCGTCTCCGACTGGGTGCTGACCACCCGCGGCACCCAGGCCAACGGCACCTTCTCGCGCGGCAACAATTTCCCGGCCACGGCGGTGCCGCACGGGTTCAACTTCTGGACCCCGGTGACCGACGCCGGCGCACTGAACTGGCTGTACCGCTGGAACGAACAGAACGATGCGCAGAACCGCCCGCAGCTGCAGGCACTGGCACTGAGCCACCAGCCCAGCCCGTGGATGGGCGACCGCCAGACCTTCCAGGTGATGCCCTCGGTCAGCCGTGGCGTGCCGGACGCCGACCGCCGCAAGCGCGCGCTGTCGTTCGACCGCCGTCATGAAAGCGCGCGCCCCTACCGCTACGACGTGCGCTTCGACAATGGCATCGCTGCTGCCATCGCACCGACCGACCATGCCGCGCTGTTCCGCTTCGAGTTCCCCGAGGGCGGCGACGCCAACCTGCTGTTCGACAATGTCGATGCGCGTGGTGGCCTGACCCTGGACACGGCCACGCAGACCCTCAGCGGCTACACCGATACGCGCAGTGGCCTGTCCAACGGCGCCAGCCGCATGTACGTGGTGGCCAGCTTCGACAAGCCGTGGCGCAGCAGCGGCCGCCTCGACACCGGCCGCCCGACCGGTTACATCAAGTTCGATGCTGGCAGCGACCGGCAGGTGACGATGCGCATCGCGACCTCGCTGATCTCGGTGGAACAGGCGCGTCACAACCTGGCGCTGGAAATCTCCGCCGCCGACACGCTGGAAAGCGTGGCGGGCCGTGCGCAGGATGCATGGGACGCGCGCCTGGCCCGCTTCGACATCGGCGATGCCACTGACGACCAGAAGACCACCTTGTATTCCAGCCTGTACCGGCTATACCTGTATCCCAACTCCGGCCACGAGAATGCCGGCAGCGCGGCCGCGCCTGACTGGCGCTACGCCAACCAGGCCAGCGCCAGCGACGACAACACCGAAGGCAGCGCGAACCGCAGCTTCACCGGCGTGCGCGATGGCAAGGTGTTCGTCAACAACGGCTTCTGGGACACCTTCCGCACCACCTGGCCAGCCTATGCGCTGTTCACGCCCGACGATGCCGGGCAGATGGTGCAGGGCTTCATCGAGCAGTACCGTGCCGGTGGCTGGATCGCACGCTGGTCGTCGCCGGGCTACGCCGACCTGATGGTCGGCACCAGTTCGGACGTTGCCTTCGCCGATGCGTGGCTGAAGGGCATCGGCGGCTTCGATCCGGCCGAGGCCTACGCCGCCGCGCTGAAGAACGCGACCGTGGTCCCCCCCGACCGCCATGTCGGCCGCAAGGGCATGGACCGTTCGACCTTCCGTGGCTACGCCAGCGCGGACGTGCACGAAGGCATGTCGTGGACGATGGAAGGCGCACTGAATGACTTCGGCATCGCCAACATGGCCGACGCTCTGGCCAAGCGCGCGACCACGCCGGCCGGACGCGAGCGCTACAGCACCGAGGCCGACTACTTCCGCCATCGCGCCGCCAGCTACGCGACGATGTTCGATCCGGCCGCCGGCTTCTTCCAGGGCCGCAAGGCCGATGGCCAGTGGCGCGTGGACGCCAAGGCCTACGACCCGCGCGTGTGGGGCCACGACTACACCGAATCCAATGGCTGGACCTTCGCCTTCACCGCCGCCCACGATGGCGAAGGACTCGCCGCGCTCTATGGTGGCCGTGACAAGCTGGCAGCGAAGCTGGATGCCTTCTTCTCCACCCCGGAAACCGCCGACCCCGCGTTTGCCGGATCCTACGGCGGCACCATCCACGAGATGACCGAAGCGCGCGATGTGCGCATGGGCATGTACGCGCACAGCAACCAGCCGGCGCACCACATCCCATGGATGTACCTGTACGCCGGGCAGCCGTGGAAGACCCAGCAACACGTGCGCGAGATCCTGTCGCGGCTGTATGTGGGCAGCGAGATCGGCCAGGGCTATCCGGGCGACGAGGACAACGGCGAGACCTCCGCGTGGTACGTGCTGGCCTCGCTGGGCCTGTATCCGCTGCGCATGGGCGCCCCGGAGTACGTGATCGGTTCACCGGCGTTCGAACATGCGAGGGTGGAACTGCAGGGCGGTGCGGTGCTGACCGTGAACGCGGCCAACAACTCACCCGAGAACGTCTACGTGCAGTCGCTGAAGATCAATGGCAAGCCGTGGACGAAGACCTGGGTGCCGCACGAGCTGATCGCCAAGGGCGCGACGCTGGACTTCGTGATGGGGCCGCAGCCGTCGCGCTGGGGCAGCGGCGTGGACGATGTGCCGCGCTCGCTGACCGCGCGGGGCCAGCGCCCGCAGCTGCTGCACGACCTGCTCGGCAGAGGCGCCAAGGCGACGCTGGCCGATGGTCGCGCCCTGCCGGCGCTGGTCGACGACGATGCCGCCACGACCGTCGGCCTGGGCGGCGGCGCAACCATCGCACTGACCGGCCTGGGCGACGGCGTGCCGACCATGTACACGCTCACCAGCGGTGACGGCCGCATCCAGGGCGGCGAATGGACGCTGGAAGCGCGCAGCGGCAACGGCCGCTGGATCGTGCTCGACCAGCGCAGCGGCGAAGCCTTCGAGTCTGCCCGCCAGACCCGACCGTTCCGCATCGCCAAACCCGGTCGTTACAGCGAGTATCGGCTGCGCCTGGCCGCACCGGGCCGGCTGCCGCTGGCGGAGATCGAACTGTTGGCGCCCAGCGCCGTACAATGAGCCCCATGCGCTACCGTCTGCTGCCTCTGGCCCTTGTTGCCCTTTCCTTCTCCAGCTTCGGCCAGACCCAGGCCTTTGATGCGCAGCTGACCCGCGACGGCGTGACGCTGAACTACCAGGACGCCCGTGGCGCCCTGGCCGCGCCGCAGCGCAAGCGGGTGATCGATACGTTCTACTTCGCCTACCTGCGCGAACGTGCGGACTTCCACCCGGCCGCGCCGTCGATGGTGCGCATCGTGATCGACCCGGCCTACACCGGGATCGCCTTCGTCGGTGACAAGGACCAGGCCGCAACGATCACCATCAACCCGGGTTGGCTGGCGCAGCACCCCAACGACATCGATCTGGTCACCCATGAGGCCATGCACATCGTGCAGGGCTATCCGGGCTATGGCGACGCACGGGTGCCGGGTTGGCTGGTGGAGGGCATCGCCGACTACGCACGCGACCGCTACGGCATGGACAATGCCGCCGCGGGCTGGGCACTGCCGGGCAAGGTCGAGAAGGGGCAGAACTTCGACAGCGGCTACCGTGTCACCGGTGCGTTCCTGAAATGGGCCGACGCCGAACATCCAGGCCTGGTGCTGGCACTGGACAAGGCCCTGCGCGACGGCCGCTATGCACCGGCGCTGTGGCAGAAGCACACCGGCAAGGCACTGCCGGCGCTGTGGGCGCAGTACGCCAAGCCGCGTTCCGACGCTCCGCCGCCGGCCCCTGCACGCCGCGGCAAGCGGCGCTGACTGGGCGATCAACTGGGTATAGCCGCGACTGGATAGAGTCGACTGGGTAGAGTCGACTGTTAGTCGACTGACTTTCGTACAGCCCCCGAAAACCCCGCGCTTCGCGCGATAGTCGACCAACGGTCGACTCTACCTCGCTGGCGTCTACGCCTCAGCGCGACTGCACGAAACCGGCGTACAGCGCGAACAGCTGCTGGAAGTACCGCCGCGTCACTCGATTGCGCATGACACCCTCGCCGATGGGAAGTTGGTCGGGCCCAGGGTGGGAAGGCCGGTCCGGTCCCTTCCCACGGCCGGGCCGCGTGGGCGTATTGGGCCGCAGCGGCGTTGCAGGGAAATGACCGGGCGGCGTAGCGCATGTGGCAGGTTTGGCGGCCGTTGCGGCAAATGAAAACACCGGGCAATGCCCGGTGTTTTCATTTACGCCGCCGTCCAACCGCGCCAGCGCCATCCTTGTTCCGACCAGGAGCCCCTTCTTGTTGAAGGGGCGCGCCGAAGGCGGGGGTAGAGGAAGAATGCGTGGGCAGCGGAAGTGGGAAAGAAGGCTTATGCCTTCTTTTCCGCTTCCAGCTGCTTCCTGATCTGCGCATCGACCGCCGCAATGGCGGTCATGTTCAGGATCCGGCGCGAGGTCGCGCTGGTGGTCAGGATGTGCACCGGCTTGTTCACGCCCATCAGGATCGGGCCGATCGCCACGCCGTCGGTGAACACCCGCACCAGGTTGTAGGCGATGTTGGCCGCTTCCAGGTTCGGCAGCACGAACAGGTTGGCGCGGCCCTGCAGGGTCGAGCCCGGCAGCAGCTTCTGGCGCAGCGCTTCATCCCATGCGGTGTCGCCCTGCATTTCGCCATCCACGTTCAGGCGCGGGTTGCGCTTGAGCAGCAGCTCGCGCACCTGGCGCATCTTCAGCGCATCCTTCGAATCATGGCTGCCAAAGTTGGAGTGCGACAGCAGCGCCACCTTCGGCTCGATGCCGAACAGCTTCATGCGATAGGCCGCCTGCAGGGTCGCTTCGCACAGCTGCTCGGCGGTCGGGTCTTCCTGCACGTGGGTGTCCACGAAGAAGAACACGCCCTGCTGGTTGATCACGCCGGTCATCGCCGAGGTCGAGGTGACCTTCGGCTCCAGCGGCAGCACGCTGCGCACGTAGCCCAGCTTCTTGTGGAAGCGGCCGACGATGCCGGTCAGCATCGCATCGGCTTCGCCACGGGCCACCATCACCGCTGCGATCAGGGTCGGGCGCGAACGCATCAGGTTCTTCGCCGCGGCCACGGTCACGCCACGACGGCCGGTCAGGCCGTGGTAGTACTGCCAGTATTCGTTGAAGCGCGGGTCGTCGTTGATGTTGGTGACTTCAACGTTCTCGCCGATCTTCAGGCGCAGGCCGAGGCGCTCGATGCGCGACTCGATCACTTCCGGGCGGCCGATCAGGATCGGATGCGCCAGGCCGTCATCGACCACGTTCTGCACCGCCTGCAGCACCACTTCCTCTTCGCCCTCGGCGTACACCACGCGCTGCTTGTCGCTGCGCGCGCGGTCGTACACCGGCTTCATCATCAGGCTGGTGCGGTAGACGAACTGGGCCAGCTTGTCGCGGTAGGCGCCCATGTCCTCAATCGGGCGCGAGGCCACGCCCGAATCCATCGCGGCCTGGGCCACGGCGGCCGACAGTTCCACCAGCAGGCGGCGGTCGAACGGGCGCGGGATCAGGTATTCACGGCCGAAGCTCGGGGTCTCGCCGCCGTAGGCCGAACCCATGTCGGTGGCTGCACGGCGTGCCAGTGCAGCGATGGCACGCACGCAGGCGATCTTCATTTCCTCGTTGATCGCGGTGGCGCCCACGTCCAGCGCACCACGGAACAGGTACGGGAAGCACAGCACGTTGTTGACCTGGTTCGGGTAGTCCGAACGGCCGGTGCCGATGATCGCGTCCGGACGCGCAGCGCGCGCCACCTCCGGCATGATTTCCGGGGTCGGGTTGGCCAGCGCGAAGATCACCGGATCCGGCGCCATGGTCTTGACCATGTCGGCGGTCAGGATGCCCGGTGCCGACAGGCCCAGGAAAATGTCCGCGCCGTCGACGATCTCGGCCAGGGTGCGCTTGTCGGTGTCACGCGCATAGCGCTGCTTTTCCGGGTCCAGGTCGGTACGACCGGTGTGGATCACGCCCTCGCGATCGAAGGCCAGGATGTTCTCCGGCTTCAGGCCCAGCTGCACCAGCATGTTCACGCAGGAAATGCCGGCTGCGCCCATGCCCGTGGTCGCCAGCTTCACTTCCTCGATCTTCTTGCCGGTGATCGCCATCGCGTTGAGCACGGCCGCGCCGACGATGATCGCCGTGCCGTGCTGGTCGTCATGGAACACCGGGATCTTCATGCGCTCGCGCAGCTTGCGCTCGACCACGAAGCATTCCGGCGCCTTGATGTCCTCCAGGTTGATGCCGCCGAAGGTCGGTTCCAGCGAGGCGATGATGTCGACCAGCTTGTCCGGGTCGGTCTCATCCACTTCGATGTCGAACACATCGATGCCGGCGAACTTCTGGAACAGCACGCCCTTGCCTTCCATCACCGGCTTGCCGGCCAGCGCGCCGATGTTGCCCAGGCCCAGCACCGCGGTGCCGTTGGAGATCACCGCCACCAGGTTGCCGCGGGCGGTCAGCTCGCTGGCCTGCTGCGGGTCGGCCTTGATCGCTTCACAGGCGTAAGCCACGCCCGGCGAATACGCCAGCGACAGGTCGCGCTGGGTCAGCATGGGCTTGGTAGCGGAAACCTTGATCTTTCCCGGCGGGGACATCCGGTGGTAATCGAGGGCGGCCTGTTTGAAATCTTCGTTGGACATCGATGTGGGTTACATGAATGGGCAGAAGGGACAGGGGATGATACCCCCGTTGGAGCGTCCGGACCTGTCGCTATCCTGTCGCAACCATGCTGCGACCGCACAATTCCGTGCCGTATGCGACGGTACCGCGATACCAGCTTCGGCGCTGCCCATGACAGCCATGGGACGCCCTGAAACGCCGCGGGGCCGTACCACTGACGTGATCGGCCCCGCGGTACCACACACCTGGATCAGCCCTTGGCCGGCAGCGCCTCGGGCAGCGCATCGACCGGCGGCGGCAGTTCGCTCTCGCGGCCATCCAGCGCCAGCTGCAGGCGGTTGCGGTCCAGCGCGCCTTCCCAGCGCGAGACCACCACGGTGGCCACCGCATTGCCGATGAAATTGGTCAGCGAGCGGCATTCGCTCATGAACCGGTCCACGCCCAGGATCAGCGCCATGCCAGCCACCGGCACCTCCGGCACCACGGCCAGGGTGGCGGCCAGGGTGATGAAACCGGCGCCGGTGACACCCGCCGCGCCCTTGGAGCTGAGCATGGCGACCAGCAGCAGGGCGATCTGGTGGCCCAGGGTCAGTTCGGTGTTGGTGGCCTGGGCGATGAACAGTGCCGCCAGGGTCATGTAGATGTTGGTGCCGTCCAGGTTGAACGAGTAGCCGGTCGGGACCACCAGGCCCACCACCGACTTGCTGCAGCCGGCGCGTTCCATCTTCTCCATCAGCGACGGCAGCGCCGACTCCGACGAGGAGGTGCCGAGCACCAGCAGCAGTTCGGCCTTCAGGTAGCGCGCCAGCTTGAACACCGAGAACCCGCACAGGCGGCAGACCACACCGAGGATCACCGCCACGAACAGGAACGCGGTGAGGTAGAACGAGCCCACCAGCCAGGCCAGGTTGATCAGCGAGCCGACGCCGTACTTGCCGATGGTGAAGGCGATCGCACCGAAGGCACCGATCGGGGCGGCCTTCATCAAGATGTGCACCAGCTTGAACACCGGGGCGACCAGCGCCTCCAGGAAGTTCAGCACCGGCTTGCCCTTGTCGCCCACCATCGCCAGCGCGATGCCGAACAGCACGGCCACGAACAGCACCTGCAGGATGTTGCCATCGACAAAAGCGCTGAGCAGCGTCTTCGGGATGATGTCCATCAGGAAGCCGACCAGGGTCAGGTCATGCGACTTCTCGACGTAGCTGTGCACTGCGGTCTGGTCCAGCTCGGCCGGATTGATGTTCATGCCGGCGCCGGGCTGCACCACGTGCGCCACGATCATGCCGACAATCAGCGCCAGCGTGGAGAAGAACAGGAAGTACGCCATCGCCTTGGCGAACACCCGGCCCACCGTGCGCAGGTGGGTCATGCTGGCGATGCCGGTGACGATGGTGAGGAAGATCACCGGCGCGATGATCATCTTCACCAGGTTGATGAAGGCATCGCCGAGCGGCTTCATCTTCTCGCCGACCAGCGGTTCGTAGTGGCCGAGGATGGCACCCAGGACGATCGCCACGATCACCTGGAAGTACAGCTGGCGATAGATCGGCAACGGCTTTGCAGGCACCGGTGCTGCGGTCGGGATGTGCATGGCGGACTCCGGAAGGGGCGTTTTCAGGCACGTACGGCCCCGGGACTGCACGGGAGCCGTTACCGTGGAAACTGACCGCAGGCCCTGTACTGCACGCACAGGGGGGTGCGACCAATGGACGCCTTTGTACGCGCCAGGCACGCCGGCGCAGATAACCTATTGGTACTAGCCCCCCGGTTCAGGTGGCACAGGTGCCTACACTGGCGCCGCACCGCCCAGAAACGGGAAGGCCGGTGGCCCGGGCTGAACGGCTGGGCATGTCCCTGCGAAAGTTTCGGCCCCTGCGGCCGTTGATGTCCTGTCCACACGCAATCTGAGAGAGCCGCACCCAACATGCGCCCGAATCCCACCTTGCTGGCCCTGTCGCTGGCCGCCCTACCCGCCCTCGCTTCGGCTGCGGATTTCGACAACTGGCCGACCAAGTACACCTTCGGCGACGGCACCGAGTTGGCCGCTACCGCCAACATCGCCTACGACTACAACGACTTTTCCTCGGCCAGTGGCCTCGAGGACGACGACGCCGTGCGCCGCAAGGAATTCGGTGCGACGCTGAAGAAGAAGGGCGTGTACGACGCGATGGTCTACTACGACTTCCAGGCCGATACCTGGCTGGACGTGTTCGTGCGCTTCGAGAGCAAGGCCTTCTTCGGCCGTGACGTCGGCCGCTTCCGCTTCGGCTACATGAAGACCCCGGTCGGCCTGGATGCGAACACCTCTTCGCGTGCCGGCAGCTTCCTGGAAACCTCGCTGCCGGTGCAGGCCTTCTACGAAGGCCGCCGTACCGGTGTGGAATGGGTGCTGGAGCGCCCGCAGTACCTGCTGCAGGCAGGCGCCTATGGCGGCAAGGACCTGCAGGGCGACAACCCCGGCACCACCCAGGCGGTGCGTGCGGTGTGGACGCCGGTGAAGGCACCAGGTGACGTTATCCACCTGGGCCTGGCCTACTCGCAGGAGAACCCACGCGGCTACAGCGATGGCCGCGACGTGCACCACGAGGCCAGCGCCCGCCTGCGCGCGCGCCCGGAAGCCGGCCTGACCGACATCCGCTACGTCGATTCCGGCGCGCTGGTCACCGCCGACCAGATCCGCCGCACCGGCCTGGAAGGCATCTGGATCCGCGGCCCGTTCTCGCTGCAGGCCGAAGCGCTGCGCGCCACGGTCACCCGCCATGACGGCAAGCCCGACTTCACCGGCAGCGGCCAGTACGCGATGGCCAGCTGGGTGCTGACCGGCGAATCGCGGCCGTACAACGCCGGCGCGGTGGCCAACATCAAGCCGGCGCACAACTACGGTGCGGTCGAACTGGTGGCGCGTTACAGCCGCCTGGACCTCGACGATGGTGACATCCTGGGTGGCCGCCAGCACGACCTGACGTTGGGTGCGAACTGGTACCTGACCAGCCACTTCAAGTTCCAGGCCAACTACGTGAAGGTCGACGCCAGCCGTCGTGGCGTGCACAGCACGCCGGAGATCTTCGAACTGCGCGCGCAGATGCACTTCTGACCCCTTCCACGTCAGACCCCGGCGGGCGTGCACGCCACGCCCGCCGGCCCTGCGTAGACTGCCGCCATGTACTGGCTCAGCCGCCACCGGATGCTGTTGCTGACGATCCTGGTGATGGTCGGTGGCACCGTGCTGTGCGCGGTCGTCGCTGGCCATTACGCCTGGCGGCGCGCGCTCGGCGACGAAAGCAGCCAGGTGCAACGCCAGCTGCAGCTGTATGGCCAGGGCCTGCAACAGCGCATCGACCGCTTCGGCACCTTGCCGCAGGTCATGGCGCTGGATCCGGATCTGCTGCACGCACTGCGTGTGCCGCCCTCGCCCGGCGAACGGCAGCGACTGAACCTGAAGCTGCAACGTGCCAATGAAGTCACCCGGGCCTCGACCCTGACCCTGGTCGGCCACGATGGTGTGGCGGTGGCGGCCAGCAACTGGGACCAACCGACCAGCAACGTCGGCGAGAACTACAGCTACCGCCCCTACTACCGCCAGGCGCTGGCGCAGGGCCGTGGCCGCTTCTACGGCATCGGCATGACTACCGGCGTGCCCGGCTATTACCTTTCGCAGGCCATCGAGGATGACGGCAAGCGGCTCGGCGTGGTGGTGATCAAGGTCGAGCTGTCCGCGCTGGAACAGGAATGGTTGAGCAGCCCGGACGTGGTGCTGGCCAGCGACGACCATGACGTCGTGTTCCTGTCCAACCGGGACAGCTGGCGCTACCGGCTGCTGCGTCCGCTGCGTGCCGGTGAGCGCCGCGAAATGCTCGATGCACGTCAGTACGCCGACCGTGCCCTGCAGCCCTTGCGTGCACGTACCGAAGACGTGCTGTCCGATGGCGGCCGCATGGTGCGGCTGCTGGATCCTGCGCTGCCGCAACCGATGCTGTGGCAAAGCCTGGCGCTGCCCGCCGAGGGCTGGAACCTGCACCTGCTGCACGACGCCGGCGCCGCTACTGCTGCCGGTCGCGCGGCCGCCCTGACCGGCGGTGCCGCGTGGCTGGCCTTGGGCTTCCTGGTGCTGTTCGTGCAGCAGCGCAGGCGCTTGGCCAAGCATCGCCTGCGCAGCCGCCGCGAACTGGAAACCCTGCTCAAGCAGCACGCACAGGAGCTGCGCACCGCACAGGATGGCCTGCTGCAGGCCGCCACCGACGCCGACAGTGGTCTCAGCCGCAGCCTCGAACACCTGCCGCAGGGTGTGGTGGTGATCGACCGCGACCTGCGCCTGGTCGCGTGGAATTCGCGCTATCTGGAACTGTTCCGGTTCCCGGCAGACCTGGTGCGCGTGGGCCGGCCGATCAAGGAACTGTTCCGTTTCAATGCCCGTCGTGGCCTGCTCGGTCCCGGCCCGGTGGACGAGGCCATCGAGCGCCGCCTGAACCACCTGCGCAGTGGCCGCCCGCACATGCGCGAGAGCGAAAAGGACGACGGCACGGTGCTGGAGATCCGCGGCAATCCCCTGCCTGATGGCGGCTTCGTCACCAGCTACGCCGACATCACCAGCTACAAGAATGCCGCGCGCGAACTGCGCTCGCTGGCCGATGCGCTGGAACACCGCATCGCCGAACGCACCCGTGACCTGGACGAGGCGCGGCGCGAGGCCGAGCAGGCCAACCGCTACAAGACCCGCTTCGTCGCCTCGGCGGTGCACGACCTGCTGCAGCCGCTCAACGCTGCGCGCATGTTCGTCTCGGTGCTGCGCGGCAAGCTGGGCGACCCGGCGCAGCAGCAGACCAGTGACCACATCGATGCTGCATTGGCCGCGCAGGATGCCATCCTCAACAGCCTGCTGGATATCTCGCGCCTGGAATCAGGATCGCTGCAGGTCCGCGTGCGCACGTTTGCACTTTCTCCGCTGCTGGAGACCCTGGCGCGCGAGTTCGGCATCGCCGCCCAGAGCCGTGGCCTGCAGCTTGACTGGGTGGATACCCGCGCAGTGGTGGTCAGCGACGAAGCCCTGCTGCGGCGGATCCTGCAGAATTTTCTGTCCAACGCGTTGCGCTACACCCCACGTGGGCGCGTGCTGATCGGCTGCCGGCGTGCAGGCGATCAACTGCGCATCGAAGTGCATGACCAGGGCCCGGGCATTCCGGAAAGCCTGCAGGGTGAGATTTTCGAGGAGTTCCGCCGGCTGAACGACGGCGTGGAACAGGAACGTGGCGCCGGCCTGGGCCTGGCCATCGTCGAACGCATCGGCCGCCTGCTCGGCCACCGCATCAGCCTGCGCTCTACACTGGGCAAGGGCAGCGTCTTCGCCGTGAGCGTAGCACTCGGGCGCGCCGACGATGTGATCGCACCTGCCGCAGCGCCGGTCATCGCGAGCGAACCCTCCGACGACAGCCCACTGCGAAAGTGCCGGATGTGGAGCATCGACGATGATCCCCACGTCTGTGCGGCGACCCGTGCGCTGCTGGAGCGCTGGGGTTGCCAGGTGGAACTTGCCGACGGTCCGCAGGGTGCACTGGAAATCGCCAGTGCATTGAACGTGCCGCAGTTGCTGCTGCTGGACGTGCGCATGGGGCAATGGCACGGACCGGACCTGTATGAAGCGCTGTGCACGCTGTGGAAGGCGCGGCCGCCGGTGATCCTGGTGACCGCCGAGCGTGATGAAGCACTGAAAGCGCATGCTGCCGAGAACGGCTGGGGCTTCCTGCTCAAGCCGGTGCGGCCGCCCGCGTTGCGGGCATTGATGACGCAGATGCTGTTGCGGCATCGGGGCTAGGACGGCTCGGCCACGCGGGCGTCGCGTTGCCGGCGCACGCTGGCTTTGCTCCTCGTTGATTCCGTACCGAATTCCCAAACCTCTTCGCGCGACAGCCATGGGCAAGGAGGAAATGGATGCGCCGCGTCATTGCGTAGGGCATGGAGAAAATCCGAGTGGGGAGAGAGCAGTCTCCTGACTGACCGGCGCTGCTGAGGATCAGTAGATTTCAACGTTCGGCTGATCGGCAGATCGGCAGATCGGCAGATCGGCAGATCGGCAGATCGGCAGATCGTACTGAAGACAGCCACAGCCTACGGCCAAGGATCCAGCATGCCCTGCCATCACCTATCCATCGCCCCCCTCCGATACCTCCATCGAATCACAGCAATGCTCTTCTGCCTGTGCTGCGCGGGATGCATGGCTGACAGCACACCAGATACGGACGTCAGCCTCAGGAGGGCCGCGACAGAAGCACAGGCTCCTCCAGCCATATCGAATGCGGACGCCTCGCCGAACCCCGGCATTCCGACAGCGGCCACGCATCGCGCAGCGTCTTCGCTCGCGCTTCTTCGGTCAGAATCCGCACTCATGTTCAAGGACGGCATCTCGATCCTGGCCGCCGAGGGCCTCCTGCAGTCAAGCAGAAACATGTCGGATGCGATCAACCGCATGACGCAGGATGCAGCTTCCAGCCCCGAGGCGCAGGACCTGACCCGGCACTATCGATCATCACTTGAACGTGCAATCGGTCAAGAAGGTGTACTTGAACGCTTTTCGTGTGGCCTGAGCATCTGCATCGGTATCGCCCGGACCCGAAGCAGCGCGGATCATGAGGCGTGGGGTCACAGGTTTGCGTCAGATGCATCCTCTCCCACTTACAGCTATGCCGAAGCGTCTGAGCGTTCCTGGATGGGATACGAGAACAGGTTCATCTTTTCGATCGACCCGCAGATGAGTTCGATCAGCGGCAACTGACGGGCCAGACTCCATTTTCGCGTTGGCGCAGTTGATTCGAGCAGCTCAGAATGCTCTCACCAAGAGCCAAGTGCCCTGCCCAGGTCAGCCGTCCATCCCTGCCCGCGCGTCGCCTTCCGGTTCCAGCGCCTTCACCAGCACCGCCGCCTGCGTGCGGCTATGGCATTCGAGCTTCTTCAGGATGGCAGTGACGTGCACCTTCACCGTGTTCTCGGCCAGGCCCAGCTCGTAGGCGATCTGCTTGTTGAGCAGGCCATCGGCCAGGCACAGCAGCACGCGGAACTGCTGCGGGGTCAGCTGCGCCAGGCGGCTGGCCAGCAGTGCATCGGCCTCAGAACGCTCGGCGGCCATCGCCGGGAACCACAGGCCACCATCGAGCACCGCCTGCACGGCCTCGCCGATGGTCTCGGCCGGGGCCGACTTCGGGATGAAGCCGGCCGCGCCGAACTGCTGGGCACGGCGGATCACCCGCGGATGGTCGTTGGACGATAGGATCACCACCGGAATGTCCGGATGCGAGCCACGCACGTGCAGCAGCGCGGAAAAACCGTGTGCGCCGGGCATGGTCAGGTCGAGCAGCACCAGGTCCACATCGGGATGCGCGTCGAGCGTCTCGGCCAATGCCTCGGCGCTCGCAACCTCGCGCACCTGTGCCAACGGCAGGCTCTGCCGCAAGGACTGCACCACCGCCGAACGCAGCAGCGGGTGGTCATCGGCGATCAGGATGGTGTATTCGCTCATACCGCCATTGTACGGGCAGGTCGCCGCCTCAGCGCCCGGCCGGCTCGACGCTGCTGCGCCAGGCATCGAGAAACTGGCGACGCTTGAGCGCGTCCAGATACACCAGCAGGCCCGGACCCAGCTGGATCGGGCGGCGGCTGCGGCCCGGCGCATCATCGCCGCGCGCGTTGCCGGTCACGATCGGCATCAGCCGTGCCTCGCGCGACAGCACCTGCTGGCCGCGTGGCGACAGCAGGTAGTCAAGGAAGCGCCGGGCTTCTTCCGGGTGTGGGCCGGTACGCGGGATCACTGCGGTACGCAGCACCACCAGCGTGTAGTCCTCGGGCTCCACAATGCCCAGCGGCGCGCCGGCATCAACGCGCGCCTGCGCGTAGGAGCCAAGCACGTTGTAGACCAGCGACAGCTGGCCACTGGCCACCTGGTCCAGCAGCACGCCGGTGCGCTCCTCGCGCACCACGTCGTTGTCGCCGAGCGCGCCCAGCAGCGCGCCGGCAATGCTGCCGCGCTGCGCGTCCTGGGTCGCCAACAGGTAGCCGACGCTGCTGCGCTCGATGTCATAGGTGCCGACCCTGCCGCGCAGGGGTGCACCTTCAGCACGCAGCCGGTCCAGCAGCTGGCGGCGCGTGTGCGGCACCTTGGCCGAAGGAATCGCGCGGGTGTTGTAGACCATCACCACCGGCTCGTAGCTGATGCCGAACGCCTCGTTGCGCCACTGTGCCCAGGCCGGCAGCGCGGCGGTCTGCGCCGAACGGTGTGGCAGCGCGTGACCGTCATTGACCAGCTTGGTCTGCAGGTCCATGCCGCTGGAGATCAGCAGGTCCGGTGATGCCGGGCCGCCGCGGTCGTGCAGGTAGCGCGCGTACAGGTCCTGGGTGATGATGTCCTCGTACACCACCTCGGTGCCGGGGTGCAGGCGCTGGTAGTCGGCGATGACCACCGCGAACACTTCGATGTCGGTGGTGCCGTGGATGCGCAGCTGAGCGGTGGCCGCTCCCTGTGCGGGAAAACGGCGCACATCGCCGGGCGCGGCCAACACCGGCAGGGCCAGCAGCAGCGCAACAGTCGTGGCGAACAAGCGGATCATGGACTGCTCCGGGGCAGGCGGATGGTGGCGACCAGCCCGCCTTGCGGGCGGTTGCTCAGGTCAATGCGGCCGCCATGGCTGTCGACCACGCGCTTGACGATGGCCAGGCCCAGCCCGGCACCACCTGAGGGCGCGCCTTCGCCACGGGCGAAACGCTCGAATACGCGCTCGGCATCGGCCGGGGCGATGCCCGCGCCGTGGTCGGCGATGGTCAGCACGGCCTGCTCGCCTTCCACGGTAAGGGCAATCTGCAAGTCGCCGTCACCGCCGTACTTCAGTGCGTTGTCGACCAGGTTCTTGATCGCCTCGCGCAGCAGCAGCGCATCGCCGTGCACCAATGCCGGTTCGGCGGTCATCGCCAACTGCACGCGCGGCGCCGGACCGGCCTGCGGCAGCGCTTCATGCAGGGCCTGGTGCACGGTCTCAGCCAGGTCCACCGCTGCAAAGCGCTGCAGATGCGAACGATGGATCACGCTGGCATCGCTGAGCAGCTGGTTCAGCAGCCGGCTCATATGGGTGGCGTTGCGCTCGATCGCCTGCAGGCTGCGCCGCATGTCCTCCGGATCGTCATCATCCAGCGCCAGCTGTGCCTGTGCGCGCAATGCCGCCAGCGGCGTGCGCATCTGGTGCGCAGCCTCGGCCATGAACGCGCGCAGTGTCTCGTTGCTGCTGGACAGGCGTTCCATGAAGCGGTTCAGCGCCGCCACCATCTGGTCCATCTCACGCGGTACACGGGCGTCGAGCGGCTTCAGGTCGGAAGGCTCGCGACGCGACAGCTCGCGTTCCACCCGCACCAGCGGGCGGAACGCGCGATGCACGCCGAACGCCACCAGCGCCAGCAGCAGGCCGGACAGCACACCGATCGCCAGCAAAGCACGGTTGACCATATCCTGCGCGACGGCTTCGCGTGCGCGCCGGGTCTGGCCGACCTGGACCTGCACTTCGCCCTGCGCCGAGGCAGCGGCGAAGCTGCGGCCGACCACCACGAAGCGCACGGTCTCGCCGCTGTAGGTGGCATCGAACAGCTGCGGCTGGGTACCGGGCCGGCGCGGCGCTGCCGGCAGGTCATCGTAGCCGGTGATCAGCGTGCCGCGGCTGTCGGCCACGCGATAGAACACGCGGTCCTCCGGCGCCATCGCCAGCAGGTCCAGCGCCGCATACGGCAGATCGACCTGCCACTGCCCATCGACCAGCGCCACCGAATCGGCGATGGACAGCGCCGAGGACACCAGCAGGTGATCGTAGGAACGGTTGGCGGCACGCTGGCCGTAATCGCGTGCGGCGAACAGCAGGGCCACCGCGAACACCGCCAGCAGCACGCCGAGATAGAGCAGCAGCGTGCGCCGCAGTGAACCCGGCGCCGCAGTCGCAGCGCGCGCGTCAGCCATCGGCGTCGGCATGGGTATCGCTGGCCTCCAGCAGATAGCCGACACCGCGCACCGTGGTGATGCGCAGCGGTGCGCCCGCCAGCTTCTTTCTCAGGCGGCCAATATACAACTCGATGGCATTCGGGCCCGCTTCGTCATCGAAACCGAACAGGCCGTTGCCGATTTCATCCTTGCCGACCACTTGGCCGAGGCGCCCGACCAGGATCTCCAGCAGGCGGTACTCGCGGTTGGGCAGTTCGATCGGTTCGCCGTCGAGGCTGACCCGGTGCGCAGCGTTGTCGAACTGGAAGCCGCCGATCTGCACCACTTCGCTGGCCTGGCCACGCGCACGCCGCAGCAGCACGCGGCAGCGCGCTTCGAACTCGCGGAAATCGAACGGCTTGCCCAGGTAATCGTCGGCACCGACATCCAGCGCCTGCACGCGATCCTCGATGCCATCGCGCGCGGTCAGCATCAGCACCGGCGTGCTGTCACCGCGCTCGCGCATGCCGGCCAGGACGCGCAGGCCATCGAGCTTGGGCAGGCCGATGTCCAGCACCACCAGGTCGAAGCTCTGGTAACGCAGCACGCTGGCGGCGGCCAGGCCATCGGCCTGCCAGTCCACGGCGTGCCCGCTGCGGCGCATCCGGCGGATGATCGCATCGGCCAGATCCGGGTTGTCTTCGACCAGCAGCAGGCGCATGGGCACACGGGTGGGAGGGGAACCGAATGCTACCGCATGCCGCCGGGTCCGCCCGCCGGTCATGGACCGGCGCTACCGGGATACACCGCATGGGTAGCACAGGGCGGTGCCCGGCGGTCTTTTACGCTGCACCGCACAAACCACTGACAGGACGATGACAGCTTGCCCGACCCAGACTGCGGCCGCGCACCGTCCGGTGCCCACGATTGCCGCGCGCCTGGCGCGCACCTGGGAGGGTTTGTGGAATTCACGTTTGCCTGGCGGCGTCCTGCCGCCATGATGGCGCTGGCTGCCCTGTCGGCGCCGGCCTTCGCTGCCGAAGACGACCGCCCGGTCACCGCCACCCTCGGTGGCCGCCTGCACCTGGACTTCGCCACCTTCGACAACGACAACCGCGGCACCCCGAACAAGGACGACACCGAGATCCGTCGCGCCTGGCTGGACGTGTCCGGCAAGTTCTTCGTGGTCGACTACAAGCTGGAAGCCGACTTCTCCGGCGACCGCGTCGAGGCCAAGGATGTCTACCTGGCACGCAGCTTCGGCGAGGCCGGCAAGCTGACCGTCGGCCAGTTCAAGCAGTACTTCTCGCTGGATGACCGTACCAGCTCCAACTACGGCAGCTTCCTGGAGCGCGGCAACGCCGGCACCACGCTGGCGCCGCTGTACCGCCTGGGTGCGTCCTGGCAGGCCAATCCGGGGGATTTCACCTGGGCCGCCAGCCTCTACAGCCTGGAGAGCATCGACGCCTGGCAGGTGAAGGGCCGCGCGGCGGGTGGTCGCGTCACCTGGGCGCCCACGCCCAGCGACGGTGACGTGCTGCACCTGGGCCTGTCGCTGGCCCGCGAGGCCTACGACAACCCGGGTGCCAACGGCGTGCCCGGCCTGCGCATCCGTCCGCGCCCGGCCGGCCACCTGTCCGACAACAGCCGCCTGACCCTGGTCGACTTCTCCGCCGGCCGCGATACCGACGTCAACAAGTGGTCGCTGGAATACGCGCAGGTGCGCGGCCCGCTGTCGTGGCAGGGTGAGTTCAGTGGCGCCACCTTCGATGACGGCGCCCAGCGCGGCGACGTGATGGCGGCCTACGGCATGCTTAGCTGGTTCGTCACCGGCGAAAGCCGTGCCTACGACCGCAAGACCGGCCGCTTCGCACGGGTCAAGGACATCCGCCACAAGGCTGGGGCCTTCGAAGTAGCGCTGCGTTACGACCAGATGTGGGGCGCGCAGCACCTCGATGGCGCGCCGGACCTGCGCCGTGGCAGCACCGAAGCCTGGACGCTGGGTGGCAACTGGTACCTGCGCGACAACCTGCGCTTCATGCTCAACGTGATCGAAAGCCGCAACCGCGACCGCCTGGCCGGGGTCACGGTGGACCGCACGCGCGCGGTCACCGGCCGCCTGCAGTACGACTTCTAAGCCAGCTGTGCCGGGCAAACCACCCGGCCCCCTTCCACTCCCCCACATCCTGTTTTCGCAAGGAGTCCGCAGATGATGCTGAGCATCCTCGGCTTTGGCATGGTCATTACGTTCATGTACTTGATCATGAGCAAGCGGCTGTCGCCGCTGGTGGCCCTGATCACCATTCCCATCCTGTTCGCGCTGATCGGCGGCTTCGGCGCCGGCATCGACGAGATGATGCTGGAGGGCATCAAGAAGATCGCGCCGACCGGCGTGATGCTGATGTTCGCCATCCTCTACTTCGGGGTGATGATCGACGCCGGCCTGTTCGATCCGCTGGTAAGGGTGATCCTGCGCTTCGTCAAGGGCGACCCGATGAAGATCGTGCTTGGCACTGCGGTGCTGGCGATGCTGATCTCGCTCGATGGCGACGGTTCGACCACCTACATGATCACCGTCTCGGCGATGCTGCCGCTGTACCAGCGCCTCGGCATGAACGCGCTGAACATGACCTGCGTGACCATCCTGGCCGGCGGCGTGATGAACCTGACCCCGTGGGGCGGCCCGACCGCACGCGCGGCCACCGCGCTGCACGTGGACCCGGCCGATGTGTTCGTGCCGCTGATCCCGTCGATGGTGATCGCCTGTGCCGGCGTGCTGCTGCTGGCCTGGTACCTGGGCCTGAAGGAACGCCGTCGCCTTGGCGTGGTGACCCTGCCCAAGGGCGGCAGCTGGATGGACAACAGCGTGTCCGATGACAGCAATCCGCTGCCGACCGTGGAAGACGCCGAGGACATCAAGCGTCCGAAGCTGCTGTGGGTCAACCTGGCCCTGACCGTGGCGCTGATGACCGCGCTGATCATCGGCGTGCTGCCGATGCCGGTGCTGTTCATGGTCGGCTTCGCCATCGCTCTGGTGATCAACTACCCGAATCTGGCCGAGCAGCGCCGCCGCGTGGTCAACCATGCCGGCAACGTGCTGTCGGTGGTGTCGCTGATCTTCGCTGCGGGCATCTTCACCGGCATCCTCAACAACACCGGCATGGTCGAGGCGATGTCACACAGCTTCCTGGCGGTGATTCCGGAGTCGTGGGGCCCGTACCTGGCGGTGATCACCGCCGTGGCGTCGATGCCGTTCACCTTCTTCATGTCCAACGACGCGTTCTACTTCGGCGTGCTGCCGATCCTGTCCGAGGCCGCCGGCAACTACGGCATCACCCCGGTGGAAATGGCGCGCGCCTCGCTGGCCGGCCAGCCGGTGCACCTGCTCAGCCCGCTGGTGCCCTCCACCTACCTGCTGGTGGGCCTGGCCAAGGTCGAATTCGCCGACCACCAGAAGTTCACCCTGAAGTGGGCCATCGCCATCTCGATGCTGCTGATGATCGGCAGCCTGCTGTTCGGCCTTTACCCCCTCGCCGCCTGACCCTTTGCCAAGGAGCCTTCTGCAATGACGCTTCGAATCGCTTACGTCACCAGTGGAATGGGCAGTGTCGGCACTGCCATCTGCCAGAGCCTGGCCCGCAGCGGCCACACCGTGGTTGCCGGCTGCGCGCCGAACTCGCCGCGCAAGGCCAACTGGCTGCGCGAGCAGCGCGAACAGGGCTTCGACTTCATCGCCTCCGAAGGCAACGCCACCGACTGGGCCTCGACCAGCGCCGCGTTCGCCAAGGTCCGCGCAGAAGTCGGTGAAGTGGACGTGCTGGTCAACAACTCCGGCGGCAGCCGCGACCTGCTGTTCCGGCAGATGACGGTGGAAGACTGGAATGCGGTGATCGCCTCCAACCTCAATGCGCTGTTCAACCTGACCAAGCAGGTGGTCGATGGGATGGCCACGCGTGGCTGGGGCCGCATCATCAACATCGGTTCGGTCAGCGCCCACAAGGGCCAGATCGGCCAGGTGAACTACGCCACCGCCAAGGCCGCGATGCACGGTTTCAGCCGTGCACTGGCCGCCGAAGTGGCCTCGCGCGGCGTTACCGTCAACACGCTGTCGCCGGGTTACATCGCCAGCCAGGCGATCAGCAGCTTCCCGCCGGACGTCCTGGATCGGCTGGCCGCATCGGTGCCGGTGCGCCGCCTCGGCCGCCCCGAGGAAGTGGCCGGCCTGTGCGCGTGGCTGGCCTCGGATGAAGCCTCGTACGTGACCGGTGCCGACTATCCGGTCAACGGTGGCCTGTACATGGGTTGAGCCCTCCCCCACGGAGTGCGCGGGGCCGGTGAACCTTCGTTCGCGAGGGGGATCCGGCCCCTTTTTCCATCTGGTAGCAGGACACGCACGGGCGCCTGCGTCGTTCGTTGGTTTTTCGTAAAGAAGGTTTCATGTTCCGTTCGCATAGTGGCCATGCACCGCGCACGCGTGCCGGTGACCACCCCCCATGCAACGGACCACCATGCAGACCCGACACCTGACGATCGCCGTGGCGATCGCGCTCTCCGCCGCCGCCAGCGCCCATGCCGCCACCGCCGCCGACACCGGCGCCAGCACCGATGCCGCGCTGAGCGCGCAGACGCTGGACACCGTCTCCGTGATCGGCCAGGGCGAGACCCGCCAGGTGCAGCGCATCACCACCGTCGACAAGCAGGTGCTGCCGCCGGGCACCAGTGGCCAGAAAATCCTCGACCGCCTGCCGGGCGTGTCGGTGCAGTCCAACGATGCCTTCGGCGCGAACGAAGAATCGCAGACCATCAGCCTGCGCGGCTTCGACAAGAGCCGCCTCGGCTATACGCTGGACGGCATCCCGCTGGGTGACAACAGCTACGGCAACTACAACGGCCTGAGCATTGCCCGCGCGATCATTGCCGAGAACCTGGCCGGTGCCGAGCTGTCGCAGGGCATCGGTTCGCTGGGCGTGGCTTCGACCAGCAACCTGGGCGGCACCATCCAGTATTTCTCGATGGACCCGTCCACTGAATTCGGTGGCCGCGCCAGCGTCACCGTCGGCGACAACAACCAGCGCCGTGGCTACCTGCGCGTGGACACCGGCGACCTCAACGGCTTCTCGGCCTATGTGTCCGGCGTGCACCAGGACCAGGACATGTGGGCCGCGCCGTACCAGAACCAGACCACCCGCCAGTTCAACGCCAAGGCCGTGTGGAATATCGGCGACCACCGTTTCGGTGCGTTCGTGGCGACCTCGCGCGCCAGCCAGGCCAACTACGCCTACCTGTCCAAGGACATGCTGGCCCGTGGCCTGGGCTATGACTGGAACATCTACGCACCGGACTGGGACCGCGCCGTCGCTGCTGCGTACTGCGCGCCGGGCACCTACAACAAGGCGCGCTGCAGGTTCAGCGGCGGCGTCAACAGCATTGACGATGCGTACTACCAGAGCCGTGCACTGCGCGACGACAACCTCTATTCGGTCGATGCCGACCTGCGCCTGGGCGAGCAGGGTCGCCTGAAGCTGCTGGCCTACCACCACGACAACCGTGGCCAGGGCCACTGGTGGGCACCGGGCCAGCCGTCCTACCCGGGCACCGACAGGATGCTGCCGATTTCGATCCGCAGCACCAACTACACGATCAACCGCGATGGTGTGACCGCCGCGCTGTCGTGGACGGTGGGCATCCACGAACTGGAGGCCGGCCTGTGGTACGAGCAGAACGACCATAACGTGTCGCGCAACTTCTACTACATCAGCGGCCCGTTCCTGGACGACCTGTACCTGAAGAACCCGGACCGCCTGCTGTTCAACCAGGATTTCGACATCCGCACGCGCCAGTTCTACGTGCAGGACCGCATGCGCTTCCTCGACCAGCGCCTGACCGTGGACGTGGGCATCAAGAGCCCGAACACCCGCATGCGCGCCACCGCCCAGCCGGGCGTGGAAACCAGCATCGCTTCGGGCACGCTGACCGCCAAGAAGTCGGTGCTGCCGCAGGTGGGCCTGGGCTTCAAGCTCAACGCCAACAATGAACTGTTCGCCTCGTACGCCGAGAACATCGCCGCCTTCGTCGGTGGCGGCAGCGGTGGCCCGTTGCAGGTGTCGCCGGAATCGTTCGCAGCCAGCGCCGGGCTGGAACCGGAGAAGTCCAAGAGCCTGGAAGCCGGCTTCCGTACCTTCGGCGAGAAGTACCAGGCCTCGATCGCGGCCTACAACGTGAAGTTCGACAACCGCCTGCTGTCGCTGAACCCGTGTTCCAGCATCGAAGTCGGCACGCGTCCGGAGTGCGTAACGCGCTTCATCAATGTCGGTTCGGTGAAGAGCCACGGCGCGGAACTGACCTTCATCCTCAAGCCGATCGACGGCCTGCAGTGGTACAACGCGCTGTCCTGGAACAAGACCACCTACGAGGATGACTACACCTCGGGCGGCGCGATCGTGCCGGTGGCCGGCAAGATCACGGTGGATACGCCGCAGCGCATGGCCTCCAGCGAGATCAGCTGGAACCGCGATGGCTTCTTCGCCAGCCTGCGTGCCAAGTACACCGGCAAGCGCTACTACACCTACACCAACGACCAGTCGGTGCCGGGGGTGACCACCTTCGACGCCGGTGCAGGCTACGACTTCGGCCCGGGCCTGGGCCTGCGCAACGTTCGGGTGTCGTTGAATGCGACCAACCTGACCAACAAGCGCTACGCCGGCCAGCTGAGCTCGTTCGCACCGACCGATCCGAAGGGCACGCGCTATGCGATCCATGCGAGCGCACCGCGGCAGCTGTTCATGACGGTGGCGGCGGAGTTCTAAGTCAAAAGCGGGCGCTGCGGCGCGTTGATTGTTCCTGCATGGCGTGGGTAGGCAGGCCCATGCAGGACACGCCGTAAACCCATCCATGGGGGCTCGATGGCGCCATCCATGGCGCCAACGGTCCTGCGCCGGCCCATCCGACCCTGCTCGACGGTTTCCCGCGCCACGGTGCGGAGGACAAAGAAGAGCAAGAGCAAAGAGCCGGGCATTGCCCGGCTCTTTGCTTTTCAAGATTTTCAAGCGCAATCCCTTCGGCGCGGTGATGTGCTGCCGCCCGCGCGGGAAACTGTCTGGCGGCGGTGGCGCACCCTGGCCAGGACCGTGAGGCGCATGGATGCGCCGATCGAGCCCCCATGGATGGGTTTACGGCGTGTCCTGGCCAGGGTGCGCCACCGCCGCCCAGCGATATCAATCGAGGCGCCAGCGCATCATCCCGCCAACGCATTTCATTCCGGCGCCAGCTGGTCCATCCGTATCCGGTTGGCAAACAGCGAAAACGCCAGCATGCCGGCCAGCCCATTCGCCCGGCTCACCCAATGCGGCAGCCAGCGCGGTGGCTTCAGCACCCCCGCCTCGAACAACGGTGCGAACGCGATCGCATCGGCCAGGCTCATCTTGCCGGCGAACAACCAGCGGCAGACCTGCAGGCGGTCCTCGGCCAGCATGTGGCGGAAGAAGGTGTGCACCGACACCAGGCCGCGCAGGTACACCGTGTCCTTGGTGAAGGCCAGGCCGCCACTCGGCGGCACGCCGCGGAACACGCGCTGCGCCGAGGCGAAACTCTCTTCCGCGTTCTGTCCCGCGTCGCAGAAGTAGCGGAACACCTCGATGAAGTCGGCGCCTTCGCGGGCCATCGCGATCGCTTCAGTGCGCAGACTGATTCGCTTCAGGCGCTCGATGTCGATGCTGCCGGTGATCTGTTCGGCGAAGGTAGCCAGCCCTTCCTGGGTGGCCGTCACCCGCGGCGAGGACAACGCCAGGCTGGGCAGCACCGGTTGTTCGCGGCCATTCAAGGCGGTCAGCGAATGCACCAGCGCTTCGTGGTGGAACAGCTGCGCGCGGTCGTAGGCACTGAAGCGCGCACTGGTGCGCAGGCGGATGCGGGTCGGTCCGGCAGCGGCCTTGGACACCAGCTCTGGATCGAGCTGCACCTGGATGATGCGCGATTCGAAGAACGCATCCAGGTCATTCTGCAGCTGCAGCTGCAGGGCAATGGCCGAGACCGGCACCTGCTCTTCCGGCGCCAGCAGTTCGTGATCGAGTTCGGCAGCAATCTGGATGAAGTGACGCGCCGCTTCGCGCGTGCTCGGGCCATTGCCTGGCAACGGCTGCTCGGGCGCGCCGAACAGCTGCACCGAACAGGTATCGACGGCGGCAGTGCCCAGCCCCTCAAGCAGCTGCGCGGCCAGGTCCCAGCTCTGTGCCGACTGCCGCACGTAGTGGCCCAGCGGATGAGTATCATCGCAGTCGGCGGCGATCGCAGCCAATGCGCGGCGCTCCTCGCTGAAATCCAGCCTCGGGTAATCCACCTTCGGCAGCACCGGCTGGCCACGTGCCACGCTGTCCAGGAACGGGGCCTGCAGCGTGGCCGGCCAGCTGGTCAGCCCCAGCAGGCGGATGCCTCCCACGGCCTCGACCAGGCGCGCATCGAGCGCTGCATGGTGGGCCACCTCACGGTCCAGCGTCGCGGTCGGTTCCATGGGCGGACTATAGCGCCCTGCCCTTGCTTTGGTAGGTGCCAACCTTGGTTGGCATGCGCCGACGGCGGGCTGCGGACAGATTCGTGCCAACCAAGGTTGGCACCCACCCGAAGCAGGCAGACGCGGGTTCAATACAGGGGTCGGAGCCCATTGCGAGGCAATGGGATCCGACCCCGACACCCATCAGCGCCGGCGCGGCTTGGCGGCCGGGCGGAACTGCTGGCCCTTGCCCTTCCTGCCGCCACGTTCCTGCGCGGTCTCGGCCTGGCGCACCGCCAGCTTGGCGGCAGCGGCGGCCACTTCTTCCTTCAGCTTGAAATAGTTCAGCAGCCGGCTCTCTTCGATCTCGCCAGCGTCGATCGCTGCGCGGACAGCACAGCCCGGTTCCTGCTGGTGCTTGCAGTCGTTGAAACGGCACTGCGTGGCCAGCGCTTCGATGTCGGCGAAGCCACCTTCGGACAGCGTTTCTTCGCCGGTCGGTTTCAGCTCGCGCATGCCGGGGGTGTCGATCAGGCAGGCGCCGGTCGGAAGCGGCATCAACGCGCGATGGGTGGTGGTGTGGCGGCCGCGCGAATCGTTGGCACGCACCGCGTTGGTCTTCATCCGCTGCTCGCCGAGCAGGGTGTTGGTCAGCGTGGATTTGCCGGCACCGGAGGAGCCCACCAGCACCACCGTGCGCCCCGGGCCCAGCCACGGTTGCAGCACCGCCACACTGTCGGCATCCAGGCCGTTGATCGCATGCAACGCGATGCCCTGCATCTCCAGTTCTTCCAGCACCGCCAGCGCATCCTCGCTGTACTCGGTCTGGTCGGCCTTGGTCAGCACCACCACCGGTTCGGCGCCGCCACCGCCGACCAGCAGCAGGTAGCGCTCGATGCGGCGCGGATTGAAGTCGGCATCCAGGCCACAAACGATGAACACCGTATCGATGTTCGCTGCGATCACCTGCTGGTGGTAGTGCTCGCCCGCCGCGCCACGCTTGATCGCGGTGCGACGCGGCAGCAGCGCAACGATGCGGATGCCGTCCAGCAGCACCCAGTCGCCCACTGCAGGCCGCTCGTGGCTGGGGAAGCGCGGGCGCTGCCATTCCGGCAGTGACTCCGCTTTGATCGCCGCATCCGGGCCATCGGCCACCACGTAATGGGTCCGGTGCTGCTCGATCACCCGCGCCGGGCGGGCCTGCGGGTGCGCGGCCATCATGGCCTGCCAGTCGGCCTGCTGCGCCGGGCCCGGCCAGGGCCAGCCGATGGTCTGCAGGGCGATGAAATCGGGGGTCTGGGTCATCGCCGCCATTCTACCTGTGACGGCCCCCGGCCAGCCCAGCAATGGCAGGCGCGGAGCCGTTGCCATGCACTGCAGCAATTCCGGTAGGATGGAATCCCCATGCCTTTTGACGGCCCAGCCCCCATGTCCACCCTTTCGCCCAAGCCCCTGGCCATCCGCGAGCGCCTTTCCGAAGTGCGCTACGAGATCCGCGGAGAACTGGCCCGGCGAGCGCGGGAGCTGGAGGCGCAGGGCCGCAAGCTGATCAAGCTCAACATCGGCAACCCGGGCAACTTCGGTTTCCGCGCACCCGAGCACCTGCAGCGCGCGATCGCCGACGACATGGGCCGCACCGACCCGTACACCCACCAGCAGGGCCTGCCGGTGGCGCGTGAAGCCATCGCCGATTACTACGTCCGCCGCGGCGCACCGGATGCACACCCGGACCGCGTGTTCGTCGGCAACGGTGTCAGCGAGCTGATCGACCTGTCGCTGCGCGCACTGCTCAATCCGGGCGATGAGGTGCTGGTGCCGTCGCCGGACTACCCGCTGTGGTCGGCCTCCACCATCCTCAACGATGGCCGACCGGTGTACTACCGCTGCGCCGCCGAAAACGGCTTCCAGCCGGACCCGAGCGAGATCGAGACGCTGGTGTCGTCACGCACCCGCGCCATCGTGCTGATCAACCCGAACAACCCCAGCGGCGCCAGCTACCCGCGTGAACTGCTGGAGCGCGTGGTCGAGATCGCACGACGCCACAACCTGCTGTTGCTGGTCGATGAGATCTACGACCAGATCCTGTACGACGATGCGGTGTTCCAGCCGGTCGCGCCGCTGGCCGGCGACCATCCGTGCCTGACCTTCAGCGGCCTGAGCAAGGTGCACCGTGCCTGCGGCTGGCGCGTGGGCTGGGCCCACCTCAGCGGCGACGACGCGCGCCTGGGCGACTTCCGCGCCGCGCTGGACCTGCTGGGCGCGCTGCGCCTGTGCGCCAACGTACCGGGCCAGTACGCCATCGAGGCCGCAGTGAACGGCCCGGACACCATCTCCGAACTGTGCACCCCGGGTGGCCGCCTGTATGAAACCCGCCGTGCGGTGATCGACGCCTGCGAAGCCAGCGAGCACCTGTCGCTGGTCGCGCCGGCCGGTGCGCTGTATGCGTTCCCGGCCGTGGTCGGTGCCGCTGCCAAGGGCTTTGACGACCACAACTTCGCGCTGGACCTGATGAACAACGAAGGCGTGCTGGTGGTACCGGGTTCCAGCTTCAACGTGCCCTACCGCCATCATTTCCGCGTGACCCTGTTGCCGGAAGCCTCGGTGATGCGCGATGTGTTCGCCCGCATCGACCGCGTGCTGGCCCGGCGTGCCGAGGACGCGACCAAGGTCGTGCCGCTGAAGCCGCGCCGTTCGGTGGCCTGAGCGGTGGCGCTGTCCTACCTGGCGCTGGGCGACTCGTACACCGTCGGAGAAGCCGTTGCCGTCGAAGGCCGCTGGCCGCACCAGCTGGCCGCCGCCCTGCGTGCGCAGGATGTGGCGCTGGCCGACCCTCAGACCATCGCCACCACCGGCTGGACCACCGACGAGCTGGACGCCGGCATCGATGCGGCCGCACCCCAGGGTCCGTTCGATTTCGTCAGCCTGCTGATCGGCGTCAACAACCAGTACCGCGGCCGGCCGCTGGACGAGTACCGCGTACAGTTCCAGGCCCTGCTTCAGCGGGCGATCGGCTTTGCCGGGGGCCGCCCCGGGCGTGTGCTGGTGCTGTCCTTCCCCGACTGGGGCGCGACGCCGTTCGGTGCCGGCAGCGGCCGCGACCTGGCCACCATCGAGATCGAGACCGACGAGTTCAACGCAGCGGCCGAGGTGATCAGCACCCAGCAGGACGTGGCCTTCGTCGACATCACCGACATCAGCCGTGACCAGGGTGACAACCCGGCAATGATCGCCGAAGACGGCCTGCACCCGTCGGCGCGGATGTACGCACTGTGGAGCGCGCGCGCGCTGCCGGTCGCCGCACACCTGCTCGGTGGCACGGACTGACACGATGGATGGTACGCCACGGAACGGCCCGCCCCTGCCCTGCACACCGCTGACCGCCCCGCAGGCCCGCGCGATCGCCGAAGCGTTCCGCCCGGCACGGGCCTGGGGCAGCCGCCGCGACTACTACTACACCCGCGGCAAGCTCGGCAGCGACCCGCTGTATGACGGCGTGCTGCAGCATCTGCCCGACGACGGGCAACCCTTACTGGACCTGGGGTGCGGGCTGGGCCTGTTCGCCCACGTGCTGCGCCAGCGCAGCGGCACCCACCCCTACCTCGGCGTGGACGTGGATGCCGGCAAGATCACCCGTGCCCAGCGTGCCGCCGCCGGCCTGCACGCTGTGCGCTTCGACTGCCTGGACGTGCAGGCGCCACTGCCGGCGCAGCCTGGACACGTCCTGTTGCTGGATGTGCTGCAGTACCTGGACGCGGGCCCACAACTGGCATTGCTGCGTGCGGCCAGCGCGCGGGTGGCCGCCGGCGGCCGCCTGCTGCTGCGCACGCCGCTGGCCACCGGCGATGGTCGCGACCGCACCACGCGGGTGGCGGACCGGTTGGCCTGGCTGGTCGGCTGGATGGGCACGCGGCCGCGCCACTACCCCGACCCGCACGTGCTGCAAGCGACACTGGCCGAGGCCGGATTGCAGGTGACGGCGCCGCGTCCCCTGCATGGGCGCACGCCATTCAACAGCTGGTTGCTGGTGGCCGAACGCCCCGCGCTGTAGAGCCGCGCTGCGACGTTTTTCCGGTGCTTCACACCGCCGCCCGAGCATCGGCTCGGGCGCTACAGCAGCGCCCCCTTGTAGAGCCGAGCCCATGCCCGGCTGCTCTACATCACCAGGGCCGGCGTTACGGGACCGGCAGCCGCGCTTTCAGCCCGCGCTCGTCCAGTGCCTGCAGCACGCCCTCGATGATCGCCAGGTTGTGGCCGTGGGCGGCCCCCTCATGCAGCAGCACGATGGCCCCCGGGCGCAGATCCGGCAGCAGGCGGTCGAGCACCCCCTGCGCCGTGCAACCGATGCCGTCGAAGCCGCGCGCGCTCCAGCCGACCCGGACCAGACCCAGCCGCTGCAGTACCGGCGCCACGAACGGATTGGTCATGCCCACCACCGAGCGGTACCAGCGCACCGGGCGACCGCTTACCGCCTGCAGCGCGTGCTGGCAGCCCTCGATCTCGGCGCGCATCGCCGCCGGGCCCAGCCGCCAGAAGCGCGCCTGCGGGTGGCTGTGGCTGTGGTTGCCCAGGTCGTGGCCGCGGTGCAGGATCTCCTGCACCAGCTCCGGCTGCGCCAGCGCGCGCTCGCCCACCAGGAAAAAGGTGGCATGGGCCTGGTGGCGGTCCAGCAGGTCGAGCACGGCACGGGTTTCCGGGCCAGGACCGTCATCAATGGTCAACCAGACGCTGTTGCCGACATCCGACAACCGGCTCAGCACCGGCGCATAGAAGCGACTGTTGGGCAGGAACACCGGCACCATGAACAGTGCGTGGCTGGCCACCATCAGCGGCAGCCCCCAGTGCCAGCCCGCCAGGGCCCAGACCAGGATCACCAGCAGCTGCGACGCCACCAGCCAGGGCAGCCAGCGCCAGGGCCGGGTCGGGATGCGATGCAATGTTCCTGCGTTGCTCATACCCCATGATGCCATGAGGGGTAGAATTGATGGTTCGAATTCCCGGAACCCCGACGTCCATGTCCCTCGATCCTGCCCTGCGTTCGCGCATCGAATCCATCCTCAACGCCAACCGCGTCGTGCTGTTCATGAAGGGCCAGCCGTCGATGCCGCAGTGCGGTTTCTCGGCCAAGGCCGTGGGCGCCCTGCAGGACCTTGGCGTCGAGTTCGCCCACGTCAACGTGCTGGCCGACCAGGAAATCCGTGAAGGCATCAAAGCCTATGGCGACTGGCCGACCATCCCGCAGCTGTACATCGACGGCGAACTGGTCGGCGGCAGCGACATCGTGCTGCAGATGGCCGCCAGCGGCGAGCTGAGCAGCGTGCTGGGGCTGCCGGCACCGGACCGTACCCCGCCGAGCATCACCGTCACCCCGGGGGCCGTGGAAATGCTCAAGGGCGCGCTGGCCGACGCCCCGGGCGCCGCCCTGCAGCTGACCATCGACGCCGGCTTCCAGCCGAACTTCCAGCTGGCCCCGCACGACGAAGGCGCCATCGCTGCCGAGTCCAATGGCCTGCGCGTGCAGTTCGACCTGGCCAGCGCCCGTCGCGCCAACGGCATCACCATCGACTGGGTGGACGACATCCGCGGCAAGGGCCTGGCCATCGACAATCCGAACGCGCCCAAGCCGGTGCAGGAAATCAGCGTGCGCGATGCCGACGACCTGGTGCGTGCCGGCAACATCACCCTGGTGGACGTGCGCCCGGCCGACGAACGTGAAATCGCCGCCGTGGGCGTACCGTTCAAGACCTTCGACGGCAACGGCCGCGCCGCGCTGGAAGCCCTGCCGAAGGACACCGCACTGGCCTTCATGTGCCACCACGGTGGCCGCAGCGCGCAGGCTGCCGAGCAGTTCCGCGCCCTGGGCTTCACCAAGGTGTTCAACGTGACCGGCGGCATCAACGCCTGGTCGGAAGACGTCGACAACGGCGTGCCGAAGTACTGATTGACGGCGCGGGGTCAGCGCCCTTTCCTGCGGGAAGCGGATCTGGCCCCCGAAAAAAAAGGGGACGGAGGGGATTAAGTCGTTTATGCCACAAACGACTTAATCCCCTCCGTCCCCTTTTTTCAGCCGGCGAATCCGCCTTCGGCCAGGTAGTCCAGTTCTTCCGGCGAGGGAATGCGCCCCAGCACGGCGTTGCGGTGCGGGAAACGGCCGAAGCGGCGGATGATGTCGCGGTGCAGCTCGGCGTACTGCAGGTATTCCTTGTCGCCCAGCACATCGAACATCGCCACCGAACGGTCCTGGTCCAACGGGTCCTCGGAGTGCTCGAACGGCAGGTAGATGAAGGCGCGCAGCTTCGGCACCAGCTGCAGGTCCAGGCCTTCCTCGATGGCGCGCATGGCGTAGTGCCGGGCCAGGCCATCGGTAGCATAGGAATGGGCAGTACCGCGGAAGCAGTTGCGCGGGAACTGGTCCAGCAGCAGCATCAGCGCCAGTGCGCCCTCGGCACTGCCCAGCCAGTGTTCACGCCCACGCGAAGCGGCGGCGAAATGCTCATCCAGGAACAACTGGCGGAACTGCGCGTCGAACGCATCGTCGCGGGCGAACCACTTCGCAGGGCCCGCTTCTTTCCAGAAATCCACCACTTGCGCGGCAACGTCCATCACCTACTCCCCAGGGCCGGCGCGCCGCGCCAGGCCATCATCATCATTCGTCGAAGCGCAGGTGGCGGACCGACTTGCCGTTGCGCCGGATAAGCTTAAGCGCCTCGATACCGATCTGGATATGGTTTTCCACGAACTGGGAGCTGACCTTGGCATCGGAGGCCTCGGTCTTGACCCCGTCGGGGATCATCGGCTGGTCCGAGACCAGCAGCAGCGCGCCACTGGGAATGTGGTTGGCGAAACCGGCTGCGAACACGGTGGCGGTTTCCATGTCGATGGCCATGCAGCGCATCGCCCGCAGCCGCTCCTTGAAGGCCTCGTCGTGCTCCCAGACCCGGCGGTTGGTGGTGTAGACAGTGCCGGTCCAGTAGTCGTGGCCGAGGTCGCGGATCATGGTCGAGACTGCACGCTGCAGCGCAAACGCCGGCAAGGCTGGCACTTCCGGCGGCAGGTAGTCGCCCGACGTACCCTCGCCGCGGATCGCCGCGATCGGCAGCACCAGGTCACCCAGCTGGTTCTTGCGCTTGAGGCCACCGCACTTGCCCAGGAACAGTACCGCCTTGGGCATCACTGCCGACAGCAGGTCCATGATGATCGCGGCATTGGGGCTGCCCATGCCGAAGTTGATCATGGTGATGCCGTCGATGGTGGCACTGGCCATCGGCCGGTCCAGGCCGATGATGGGCGCACCGGTCAGCTCGGAAAAGGTGTGCAGGTAGCCGCCGAAGTTGGTCAGCAGGATGTGCTGGCCGAACTGGTCCAGCGGCACGCCGGTGTAGCGCGGCAGCCAGTTGTCGACGATTTCCTGCTTGCTCTTCATGGGCGGTCCGGTACGGCGTGGGGGCCGCCATTGTAGGCGTGCACGGGCCAACCCACACCTGGGTCGGCAACGAAGAAGGGCGGCCCTGCGGCCGCCCTCCTGGTTTACCTGCGGTAACCGGCGGCTTAGAAGCGCACCGACCAGCGCAGGTTGGCACTGTGGTCACGGCTTTCGTCGCCATACTGGCCGCTATAGCCCAGCTCCAGCTGCTGGCGTGCGGTCAACCATGCCGACAGCCCCAGTTCGGCCACCACCGTCCTGTCAGCCATCGGGGCACCGCTGACCACGAAGCTGTCGCTGCCGGTGGCAAAGGCGAAGCGGGCCGCCGGGTCGCGATCCCCGCTGGCATGGCGGTACCCGACGCCACCGCGCAGGTGCAGCCAGCTGTCCTGCTGGAACGAAGCCTTCAGGCCCTTGTCAAAACGCAGGCCGGCCGTGGCCACGGTGATACGGAGATCGTCCACCTCACCCTGCAGTGCAGCCGCGCCGCCGCGTTCGTTGACGCGCTTCATGTCCACTTCCACACGTGCGAGCTGCAGGTAAGGTTCCAGCCCCGCCTCGGGGCCGCCGAAGCGATAGCTCGCCTCGACGAACGCCTGGCGGGTGCGGCCGTCATAGCGTGCCGCCAGCGTATCACTGTAACCGGAGAAGGCCAGCTCGCGGGTGCTCTTCACCTCATGCTCGCTCCAGGCCAGGCCCCCCCGCAGGCCGAAGGCGCCCCAGTCGTGACTGGCATAGGCCCCCAGGTGCGTATTGTCGACCTTGGCACGCGCACGGCGTCCTTCCTGCTGCTTGGCATCGGTACGGCCGGTACCGGCCAGCATGCCCACCTGCCAGCCGTTGATCTCGCGGTCCACGCCTACCAGCAGGCCGCTGCTGTTGGCTTCGGTGCGTGCGGTGTTGCCATTGCCGTCCAGCGTGGTGCTGCCACCGATGGCCTGTACCCAGACCCCCGTGGCGGCGTCGCCGTCTGCTCCCGGCGCGCGTGCACCGACGCGGCGCGACAGTGCGGCATCACGCACGTAGCGGCTGCCCTCGACCAGGGCCATCGCGGTGGCCGCATGCAGCTCGCCGCTGAGGCCGTCCAGTGCAGCGCCTACCTGTTGAGGGAACAGCAGGGTCAGTGGGCGCGGCAGGCCCTGGTTGACCGCCAGCCGGTCGGCCACAGTGGCCACCGCGCGCTGGTTGTCGGTACTGGCGGCACTGGCGAGCGGATTGCCACGGGTGACTTCAATGCGCGCGCCACCGGTGCCATAGGACAGCCCGAATTTCAGGAACGGCGAGAACGCACTGAAGTCGGTGGTGGCGAACTGGCCACGGATTCCGCCGTCGGCACGGATGAAGTTGAACTGCTCACCCAGGTAATAGGTGCCCGCTTCCGGCAGGGCGATCAGGGTGCCGCCCAGGGTGGCGGTACCGGTGACGCGCAACTGGTCACTGTGCCCGCCCGGGGCCAGCTCGGCCTGGTACACACCGGTGGCGGTCTGCACGTAGTCGCCGTTGATGGTCAGCGTGCCGATCGAGTTGCCCGGTGCAACGATACCGGCCACGGTGGTATCGCCCAGCTGGCCGATGCCCTTCAGCGTGCCGTTCGGGCCAACGAGGGTGTGACCACCGCTCTGCGTGCCGTTGAACGACAGCACGCCACCGTTGACGGTCAGATCGGAGCCTGCGAGTACCCCGCCTGCATTCACACGACTGTTGCCCAGGCTGGTCAACGCGCTGTTTTCCAGCCTTCCGTTCAATTCGAACGTCCCCTGCGCGGCCACCGAGGTGTGGGCGCCGCGCTGCACACCGTCGAAGATGACCACGCCACCGTTGACGTTCAGGTCGGAGCCATCCAGCACACCGCGTGCGTTGATATGGCTGGAGCCCCCCTGACTGTTCAGCGCAGTGTTCTTCAACGTGCCATTGAGCAGGAAGCTACCGCCGGCCACGTCCACCGCTCCGGTGAGCGTATTGACGCCATCCAGTTCCAGCACGCCCTCGCGCACCAGCGCACCGTTGAAGCTGTTGTCGCCGCTCAAGCGCAGCCAGCCGATGCCGCTCTTGGTCAGCTTGCCGGGGCCGCCGATGTCGTTGGTCCAGTTGTCCCAAGCATCGCCCTCCCACACTTTCAGGCCACCGGCACGCTGGTTCATCACCACGTTGGTGTCCACGCGCAGCGAACCGTAACCCTCGATGGCCTTGGCCAGGTTCAACAGGCCCCAACCGTAGATGTCGTCGATGCCGGGCGCGCCCAGATCGGTGGTCGTAGTCAGCAGCACATCGCGCACCTGCGCGCTGTCCAGATAGGGGAAGCGTTCAAACAGCAGGCCCAGCGCGCCGGTGACGTGGGGCGCGGCCATGGAGGTTCCACTCAGCAGCGCATAGCCATAGGTAGGCACGCGCTGCTGGATGTCCAGGCTGACATTGCCGTTGGCGTCGATGCCGACGCTGCCGGCCAGGCTGGAATCATCACCATAGGCGGTCGATACGATGTCCGAACCCGGTGCGGCAAGGCACCAGTTGGCACTCAGGCCGCACTTGTTGGAGCGATTGCTCAGGGTCAGATTGGTACCGACGTTGACCACGCTCAACCAGTACGGCTCGATGTCGGCGAATGCGCGCGGCAGCGTGGCGTAGAGGCCGGCGATGGGGCTCTGCGCAGGCGTCGGAATCACCGAACTGGTATTGCCGGCCGCCCACACCTGGATCATCCCGCGCGCACGCGATCCGTCGGCAAAGGTGTTCAGGTACTGGCGGTCGTCCGGGTCGTTGTAGATCGCGTCCATGTCCGTCGCTGTCGTCGGTTCCGTGACCAGGCCCCAGCTATGGTTGATGGCACGCACGCCCTGCGCGTTCATCTGGGCATAGAGGTCCTGGAAGGCGCTGACTTTCGGGCCGATCGCGCCCAGCGTCACGACCGAGTAGCCGGTCGCCGTGCGCTGCCACTCGCGGATGCTGTCGGAGAACAGCCGGCCAACGGTCAGGTCCGAACCGAAGGACACACCGTGCATGCCGCTTCCGTCCCGGTTCGCCGCGATGGTGCCGGCAACGTGCGTACCATGGATCTCGAACTGCATCCCCGGCTGCACATAGGGGCCCGACTCGATGATCCTGCGGATGTTGTCGGGCACGTTGGCGTTGTACCCGACATAGCTGATCTGGACGTCATCGCCATCACTGGCGAAGCAGGCCGCCGGCCCACGCACTGCGGTGGTGTTGGTGCAGCGCGTGCCGTCAGCCATCAGATCGGCGATGCGGACGCTGCGGTTGTCCTTGCCGGCGAATTCCGGATGGTCCAGACCCGTGCCACTGTCGAACACGCCCAGGCGGATGCCGGCACCGGTCAGCCCGCGCGCATAGGCCACGTCGGCATTGATCGCAGCCAGGCCCCAGTCGAGTTCGAATTCACTGGTGCGCCAGCTCGCAGCATCGCCGGGCCTGCCCATGACCGGCTCCGCGGAAGCATTGACGCTGGGAGCCAGCGCCGCCACCGGAATCGCTACCGAGGGAGCGATCATCGCGGGAGCGGAGGCGCTCACTCCGCCTTGCGCGGCGAACGCCGACTGCAGGCTGCGCTGCAGCTGGTAACGGGCCAGGGCGTCGTCACTGTCCTGGGCCAGGACCGGCAGTGCGGTGGCCACCAGCAAGGAACCGACAATGGCCGACGCCAGCGGCGAGGGCAGGAAGGAACGGCGCGAAACGGTCGAACGGCGGAGCTTTGCAGCAGTCATCGGTTGCGTCCTTGATTCCATGAAAGGTACGGGCCCGGCTCCGTCGTTGGAGCAGGTGCGTAAGCTGGTGATACAGGTCAGCGCAAGACGTAATCAGCCCATTGCTTCATCCAACGTTAATATTTCCTTCACAAATCCTCCATCAGAAAATTCCTACCCCCCCCCCCCACGCCCCTGTCCAAGGTCACTTGGCAAGCCACATCGGCCCCGGCTAGCGTCCGTGGATTCATGTTTCTGGTGAGGGGAACTGCATGGCATCGACGTTGTTGCGCACCGGGGTGGCACTGGCGCTGCTTTCATTGAGCACGGCACCGGCGGTGGGCGCCTCGCGCTTCGTCGCCGATCCCTACCCCAGCACCTACCAGGCACACCCCGATGCACCGGTGCTGATCCAGAACGCGACCGTGCTGACCGGCACCGGCCAGCGCCTGGACAACGCCGACGTGCTGCTGCGCGAGGGCCGCATCGTTGCCGTCGGCCGCCAGTTGCAGGCCGATGCTGGTGTCACCCGCATCGATGCGCAGGGCAAGTGGGTCACACCGGGCCTGATCGACGTGCACTCGCACCTGGGCGTGTACCCCAACCCGGGCGTCGGCGCGCACAGCGACGGCAACGAGATGACCGCGCCGGTCACCGCCAACGTCTGGGCCGAGCACTCGGTGTGGCCGCAGGACCCGGGTTTCGCCACCGCACTGGCCGGCGGCGTGACCAGCATGCAGGTGCTGCCGGGCTCGGCCAACCTGGTCGGTGGTCGTGGTGTGACCCTGAAGAACGTCCCCGCCATCACCTACCAAGCGATGAAGTTCCCCGGCGCGCCGTGGGGGCTGAAAATGGCCTGCGGCGAGAACCCGAAGCGGGTCTACGGCGGAGGCAAGGGCGTCGCTCCGGCCACGCGGATGGGCAACGTTGCCGGTTACCGCGCCGCCTTCATCGATGCCGCCGACTACATCGCCAAGAACAAACCGAAGCCGGCCAAGCGCAAGGGCTGGTTCGGCAGCGACAAGGGCGACAGCGCCGGTGATGCCGGCGGCAAGCGCGATCTCAAGCTGGACACGCTGGCCGGCGCGATCGAAGGCGACATCCGCGTGCACATCCATTGCTACCGCGCCGACGAGATGGCCACCATGCTCGACCTGGCCAAGGAATTCGGATTCAAGGTGGCCGCCTTCCACCACGGCGTGGAAGCCTACAAGCTGGCCGACCGGCTGGCTGCCGACGGCGTCTGCGGCGCGCTGTGGGCCGACTGGTGGGGCTTCAAGATGGAAGCCTTCGACGGCATTCCGGAGAACATCGCACTGGTCGATCGGCCGAAGAACAGCTGCGCCATCGTCCATTCCGACTCCCCCGAAGGCATCCAGCGCCTGAACCAGGAAGCGGCCAAGGTGATCGCCGCCGCGCGCCGCGCACGCATGCCGGAGATCCCCCCCGAACACGCCATCACCTGGATGACCGCCAACGCCGCCAGGGCGCTGGGGATTGAAGGCCAGACCGGCACCCTGGAGGCCGGCAAGATGGCCGACGTGGTGGTGTGGAACGGCAACCCCTTCAGCTCGTACGCGCTGGCCGAGCAGGTCTTCATCGACGGCCGCCGCCTGTACGACCGCAGCGCACCTGCGGCCACGCCACGTTCCGACTTCCAGCTTGGCCAGGAGGTGCACTGATGGGCGCGTTGAACAAGCGTCGCCGGGCATGGCTCGGCGCTACGGTCATGGTGCTGGCCTGCCTCTCCGCATCCGTGCAGGCGCAGGACCTGCTGGTGCGCAACGCGACCGTACATACGGCCAGCGCGCGCGGCAGCCTGCAGCACGCCGATGTGCTGGTGCAGGGCGGGATCATCCGCGCCGTCGGCAGCGGGCTGTCCGCCCCGGCCGGGGCCAGCGTGGTCGAGGCCGATGGCCGTCCGCTGACACCGGCGCTGTTCGGGGGCATCACCGAGATCGGCATCGAAGAGGTCTCCGGTGAAGCGAGCACGGTCGACAGCACGTTGAAGATCGGCGAACAACCGTTGCGCCCCGAGTTCGATGTCACCCTGGCGTACAACCCGGCCTCGGTGCTGATCCCGGTGGCGCGCCTGGACGGCATCGGCTTCACCGCCCTGGGGGCGGCCACCGGTGGCGGCTTCGTTGCAGGCCAGGGTGGCGTGATGCGGCTGGACGGCAGCGCCGATCCCCTCGGGCCGCGCGCGCTGTTCCTGCGCCTGGGATCGGCCGCAGTGGAGCTGACCGGGCATTCGCGTGCGGCGCAATGGATGCTGCTGCAGCAGATGGTGGACGAGGCACGCGGCCAGGTCGCCGCGGACTCGCCGCATGCGCTGCTGACCCCGGCCGGGCGCCGCACGCTGGGCCGCTACCTGGCCGGCCAGGGCCGCATCGTGGTGGAGGTGGACCGCGCGGCGGACATCCGCCAGCTGCTGCGCTGGGCCGCCCGCGAGCAAGTGAAGATCGCCATCGCCGGTGGCAGCGAAGCCTGGCAGCTGGCGCCGGAGCTGGCCGCCGCACAGGTACCGGTGTTCGTCGATGTGTTGTCCAACCTGCCGGCCAGCTTCGACCAGATCGGTGCCACGCTGGAAAATGCGGCACGCCTGCAGCGTTCCGGCGTGGCGGTCTCGTTCGTGCAGCGAGGCGACGCCTCGCACAACGCCCGCAAGATGCGCCAGCTGGCCGGCAATGCCGTGGCCAATGGCCTGCCCTGGGCCGACGGCCTGGCCGGCCTGACCCGGGTGCCGGCGCAGGCGTTCGGCGTGGCCGACCAGATCGGCAGCATCGAGCCGGGCAAGCGTGCCGACCTGGTGCTGTGGGAGGGCGACCCGCTGGACGTGGCGCACTATGCCGAACAGGTCTGGCTGGGCGGCCGGGCGATGCCGATGCGCTCGCGCCAGACCGAACTGCGCGACCGCTACCTGCAGCGCAACGCGCAGCCCTGACCTCCAGTTACCCAAGGAAACCCGCATGGCCACCCTGCGCTGGTACTTCGACTTCGTCTCGCCCTATTCCTACCTGCACTGGCAGAAGCTGAAGCAGCTGCCCCAGTTCGCACGGATCCAGACCGTGCCGATCGCCTTCGGTGCCGTGCTGCATCACCTGGGCAACCTCGGGCCGGCCGAGATTCCGGCCAAGCGCCGCTTCATGTACCGCCAGCTGCTGTGGACTGCGCAGGCCGAAGGAACACCGCTGCGGTTCCCGCCGGGCCACCCGTTCAACCCGTTGTCTGCCCTGCGGCTGTGCCTGGCCGCCGGTGGCAGCGTGCAGGCGGTAGACGTGCTGTTCGACTGGATCTGGCGCGACGGCAATGCCGCCGATAGCGCCGAGGCCCTGCGCGAACCGGCTGCGCGGCTGGGGATCGAGGATGTCGCCAGCGCCACCGCGGCCCCCGCGGTCAAGGAGCAGCTGCGGAGGAACACCGAGGCCGCCATTGCTGCCGGCGTGTTCGGCGTACCGACCCTGGCCATCGATGACGAACTGTTCTGGGGCAACGACGCCCATCCGTTGATGGCCGCCGTGCTGGCCGATCCCGCCCTGCTGCAGCAGCCCGAATGGCAGCGCCTGGCCGAACTTCCGGTGGCCGTGCAGCGCAGTCGCTGAACAGGGCCTGGCGCGTTTCCCTCGCGCGCCACGCCAGAATTTGAGATAGATTTCACGTTTCCGAACCTACAACCGCCCTGGAGGGGGAGCCGCGGATGCGCATCGGAATCGTCGTCGACTCGGCCTGCGACCTGCCGCAGGACTTCATTGCCGAGCACAACATCGTGCTGCTGCCGATCACCGTACGAATCGGTGAAGCGGTTCTGGCCGATCATCGCGATGAGCAGGCCACGCTGAGTTTCCTGCATGCACACGTGGCCGAGCACGGTGCCGAGGCGGAGACCATCCCCTTCAGTGTCAACCAGATCCGCGACCTGTTCCTGCAGCAGCTGGTGATCGATTACGACCACGTGTTCTGCATGACCATCACCAAGACCCGCAGCCCGATCCACGACAATGCGCTGCAGGCCAGCTTCGCCATCCTCAACGATTACAAGCCGGTGCGGCAGGCAGCGGGCTACAACTCGCCGTTCGCCCTGCGCGTGCTCGATACCCAGAACCTGTTCGCTGCGCAGGCCGTGACCGCAGTGGAGGCGGTTCGCCTGCGTGACACTGGTGCCAGCGTGCAGCAGATCCGCGAACGGCTGGAAGAACTGGCTGGCAACGTGCACGGCTACATGGTCACCCGTGATCTGTACTACATGCGTGCGCGCGCCCGGCACAAGGGCGACCGCAGCGTCGGCCTGCTCAGTGCGGCGCTGGGCAGCGCACTGGACATCAAGCCGGTGCTGCACGGCTACCGCGGCGAAACCGGGCCGGTCGCCAAGATCAAGGGCTTCGACAGCGCCGTGCAGAAGCTGTTCGCGGTGGTCGGCCAGCGCGTACGTGCCGGGCTGATGACGCCGACGGTATGCGTCAGCTACGGCGGTGAGCTGGATGAGCTGCGCAGCCTGCCCGGCTATGTACAGATGAAGGAGGTCTGCGCCGGCAATGGCGTGACCGTGTACGAATCGGTGATGAGCCTGACCGGCATGGTCAATGTCGGCAAGGGCGCGGTCACCGTGGGCTTTGCCGATGGGCCACATCGGTTCGAGTGATGCCCCGAATCTGCACACCGATTCCACCGTGGTTGTGCCAGCCTTGCCGCACTTCAAGGAGAACTTCATGCCTGCGCAGTACCACATCAGCCTGCCCGACCCGTCCAAGGCCCGCGGCAACGACCCTGACCTGTCCTTCCATTCGCAGGGCGCCGCCGGTTTCGCCGAAGAGCTGCAGGACGCCCTGCGCAGCGGCACGCTGTTCGAACGGTGGAAGGCCAAGCAACCCGACCCGGATGCGGTGGAACCGCAGTGGAGCGTGACCGATCCGGACGCCACCGTGACCGGCGAGCAGAAGGACCTGCGCATCAACCTGGTCGCCACCACCCGTATCGACAGTGACGTGTTCAAGCAGCGCCTGCGCCTGCTGGCCGGCCACCACTGGGAACTGCGCGACGTGCGTTGAGGCCACGCCGTGGTAGTGCCGGCCGCTGGCCGGCAACCGAGGAGATGCCGGCCACCGGCCGGCACTACCCAGTGCGATGTCCCTGGATGGGCGGCACGCCATGGGCTGGTCCGCTCAACAGTCCATGGTGCCGTGCGCGTTGCCCTCGTCATCCAGCACGCGCGCATGCAGGACCACCCGGTTGCGGCCGGCACGCTTTGCGGCATACAGGCCGGCATCGGCATCGGCCAGCAGCTGGTCGGCACTGGCCAGCGCCGGTGGGTGCAGGTAGCCCACGCCGACGCTGATGCTGACCGGGCCTTCCGGCAATGGCAGCGCTTCGACCGCTTCGCGCAGGCGCTCGGCCAGCGCCAGCACGCCCGACAGTGGGCTTCCAGGCACGATGACAGCGAATTCTTCACCGCCATAACGCGCAACGCTGTCACTGCCGCGACCTGCGACGCCCTTCAGCACCCCGGCCACCGCCTGCAGGCAACGATCACCGGCCGGATGGCCGTGCCGGTCGTTGAAGGCCTTGAAGTGGTCAATATCCACCAGCAGCAGGCCCAGCTCGGTGCCGCTGCGCCGCGCGCGATTCCACTCGGAGGTCAGCCGCGCGTCGAACTCGCGGCGATTGGCCACGCCGGTGAGGCCATCCTGCCGCGCCAGTTGATCCAGCGCCGCCTGACGCTCCAGCAGATCGGTCTGCAGCAGGACGCTGCGCAGGCCGAAACCAAGGGTGGCTACGACGAAGCCCGCGACGGCCAACGGCCGCGCATGATCGACCACCAGCGTGCCGACCACCAGCAGCAGCAACGGCAGGATGATCGGACCGGCGGCCTGCACCGTCCTCGCCAGCCGCGGGTGTGCCGTGGTGCCTGTGTCCGGCGCCGTGTCCAGCGCCATGCAGGCGATCAGCAGAAAAGGTACGTCGATCAGCAGGTCGTTGAACGCACCGAATGCATCATCGGAGGTGTAGTGGTTGATGTAGTAGGCCACCAGCAGATAGGCCAGTGCGTACAACGCCAGTGCACGGAAGAACCTGCGCCGTTCGGGCACGTCGCCGGCCAGCCATCGCACCACGGCGAACGCGGCGATACACAGGTTCTGGATGTCGAACATGCGCTGCATGTTGGACATGGCATGGGCGTCGACCTCGACACGGGCGGCGAACGATGCGGTGTGCACGAAGAACAGCACACCCAGCAGCGCCGCCATCGCCGCATCGATCAGGCTGATGCTCGGGCGCTCGCGGCGTGCCCGGGCCAGGATGAACACCAGCGGCACGCCATACAGCACGTACAACAACAGGCTGACGCGTGGGGTGAAGTCAGCCCGGCCGGCGCCCAGCGCATCCACCATGTTGAACGTCATGCCACCGGCCCACAGCAGCAGTGCCATCGCGGTAGAACGCCAGCCCAGAGCGGCGCGGTCACGTTGCGCCCGCACCAGGCACGCGGCGGCGGCCAGCAGCGGTGCGCCGGTCAGGAACAGGAAAGAGCCCACGCCCGCCGGGCTCGGCCAGAACGCCACGGCCAGCCCATGGCAGAGCACGTACAGCAGCGCCAGCACTACCGGCATGCATCCCCCCGATCCGCAAGGCCGTCTGAGCGCACGATAGCGCGCCGGCACGCCACAGCGGCGTGATCCACTGCGGCAAAACGACACTCCGCGTGCATCACCATGGTAGTGCCGTCCGCTGGCCGGCAATCCCAGGGAATTGCAGGGCTGCGGGTTGCCGGCCAGCGGCCGGCACTACCGGAAAGCCCTCAGGCGTGCAGGGCGCGAGCGTGGTGGGCGACGTGCTCGCCGATGAAGCTGGCGATGAAATAGTAGCTGTGGTCGTAGCCCGGCTGCAGGCGCAGGGTCAGCGGATGGCCGGCTGCGGCGCAGGCCTCCTGCAGGCGCTGCGGCTGCAGCTGGGTCTGCAGGAACTCGTCCGCCTCGCCCTGGTCGACCAGCAACGGCAGGCGCTCGCTGGCCGTCGCCAGCAACGCACACGCGTCCCACTGCGCCCAGTCGGCTGGGTTGTCGCCCAGATAAGCCGTGAACGCCTTCTGCCCCCACGGTACGTGGCTGGGCGCGACGATCGGCGAGAACGCCGACACACTGCGGTAGCGCCCCGGGTTGCGCAGCGCGATCACCAGCGCACCATGGCCACCCATCGAGTGGCCGCTGATGCCACGCGCCCCGGTGACCGGGAAGTTCGCCTCGATCAGCGCCGGCAGTTCCTGCGCCACATAGTCATGCATGCGGTAGTGCTTCGCCCACGGTGCACGGGTGGCGTTGAGGTAGAACCCCGCCCCCTTGCCCAGGTCATAGCCCTCGGCATCGGCCACGTCATCACCGCGCGGGCTGGTATCCGGCGCGACGATGATTACGCCGTGCTCGGCTGCATAGCGCTGCGCACCGGCCTTGGTGATGAAATTCTGCTCGGTGCAGGTCAGCCCGCTCAGCCAATACAGCACCGGCAGCTTCTGCGTTTCCGCCTGCGGCGGCAGGTACACGGCGAACTGCATGTCGCAGCCCAGCGTGGTCGAACGATGGCGGTAAACATCCTGCCAACCGCCGAAACAGGCGCGGTGTTCAATACGTTCCATGGAACTCTCCTGCGTGCCGGCGTCAGCCGTCACGTGTGTTGATCAACTCATCCAGCTGCGACAGCAGGCGCAGCAGCGGTTCGACACCAGGCTGGCCGTCCAGGTTGCGGTACGCTGCGACCGCCACGTCACTGCGCGGTGGCCATTGGCCATCGGCGCGGGCTTCGTGCAGGCGCGGCAGGAACACCTGCGCCAGCCAGTGCTCGAACGGCATTTCGTCAATGCCGAAGGGTGAGTCCACTGCGCGCGGCGGACCCACGACGCCTTCGACCCAACCCAGCACGCGCAACGCCTGCTCGATCGGATCAACCAGGGCCGCGCGCGGATCTTCCGCACGCGGCCTGCGCAAGGCATCGAACCAGCCCACGCTGCGGCTCAGTAATGGACCACCGAACGGATCGACTTGCCTTCATGCATCAGGTCGAAGGCATCGTTGATCTTGTCCAGGCCCATGGTGTGGGTGACGAACGGGGCCAGTTCGATGTCGCCCTTCATCGCGTCCTCGACCATGCCCGGCAGCTGGCTGCGGCCCTTCACGCCACCGAAGGCAGTGCCCATCCACTTGCGGCCGGTCACCAGCTGGAACGGGCGGGTGGAGATCTCCTGCCCGGCACCGGCCACGCCGATCACCACGCTCTGGCCCCAGCCACGGTGCGCGCATTCCAGCGCCGCACGCATCACGTTGACGTTGCCGATGCACTCGAAGCTGTGGTCCACACCCCAGGTGGTCATTTCAACGATGACCTGCTGGATCGGCTTGTCGAAATCCTTCGGGTTGATGCAGTCGGTGGCACCGAACTCGCGCGCCAGCTCAAACTTGGACGGGTTGGTGTCCACCGCGATGATGCGGCCGGCCTTGGCCTGGCGCGCACCCTGGATCACCGCCAGGCCGATGCCACCCAGGCCGAACACCGCCACGCTGTCGCCTTCCTGCACCTTGGCGGTGTTGTGCACCGCGCCGATGCCGGTGGTGACACCGCAGCCGAGCAGGCAGACGTGTTCCGGGTTGGCGTCCGGATTGATCTTCGCCAGCGAGACTTCGGCCACAACGGTGTATTCGCTGAAGGTCGAGCAGCCCATGTAGTGATACAGCGGCTCGCCGTTGTAGCTGAAGCGGCTGGTGCCGTCGGGCATCACCCCCTTGCCCTGGGTGGCACGCACCGATACGCACAGGTTGGTCTTGCCGCTCTTGCAGAACAGGCACTCGCCGCACTCGGCGGTATACAGCGGAATCACGTGGTCGCCCGGCTTGACGCTGGTCACGCCCTCGCCCACTTCCACCACGATGCCGGCGCCTTCATGGCCCAGCACCACCGGGAACAGGCCTTCCGGGTCATCGCCGGACAGGGTGAACGCATCGGTGTGGCAGACACCGGTATGGGTGATTTTCACCAGCACTTCGCCCTTCTTCGGCGGGGCGACGTCGATCTCGACGATCTGCAGCGGCTGGCCGGGACCAAAGGCGACGGCGGCACGGGACTTCATGATGGCTTCTCCAGGGACAGGCAATGACAGGATGGGCGGCGCCATGTTGCGCCGTCGTTTATTTCAGGTACGAGCGGATCAACGCGCTCATGTCGCGCACGCGTTCGGCGCGTTGCTCGTCGGAGGCAGCGGGCTGGCCGAATTCCTCGCGCAGATGGGCCTCCATCACCTCGGACATCAGGCCGTTGACCGCGCCACGGATGGCGGCGATCTGCTGCAGCACCGGCCCGCAGTCGGCGCCGGCTTCCAGCGCGCGGTCAAGCGCATCGCACTGGCCGCGGATGCGGCGCACGCGGGCCAGGACCTTCTTCTTCTCTTCGGGGGAGTGCGGCATGGCGAACCACCCAGGAACTATACTGGGGGATAGTATACAAGCAGCCAGCAGGAACTCAATCGTGGCCAGCTCAATCGAACAATCCCTCACCCGCCAACCGCGCCAGCTCATCCACCACGTAGCGCACCTTCGGCCGCAGGTGGCGGGTCGGTGGCCACAGCGCATGGATGTCGATATGCCGCTGCATGTGCGCATCCAGCACCGATTGCAGCGCGCCGGATTCCAGATGACGGCGGACCAGTGAAACGGGCATCTGGCAGATGCCCAGCCCAGCGATGGCCGCATCGATCACCGCGTCACCATCGTTGAGCTGGTAGGTCGCATTCGGGATGAACGTTCCCTCGGCATCATCCCTGCCGATCCGCCACGCCACCGGCTGGCCGTGGCGGAAACCAACGATGCTGCGGTGCTGCGACAGTTCCTCCACGCGGCCCGGCACGCCATGCGCCCGCAGGTACTCCGGCGATGCGCAGGTGACCAGTCGTTGGCGACCCAGCCGGCGCGCGACCAGATGTTCGGCCTGGTGCAATCCGCCGAAGCGGATCAGCAGGTCGATGCCCTCTTCGACCGGATCGACGAAGTGATCGGTGAAGGTCATCGTCAGTTGCAGGTCCGGGTATTGCCGGCACAGGCGCAGCAGCACCGGCAGCACCACCAGGCGCCCGAACGAGGATGGCATGTCGATGCGCAGCCGTCCGCTGGGCAGGCCGGCCGACCCCAGGCAGGCCTCGGCGGCGGAGATTTCTTCCAGCGCCGCCGCACACGATGCGTAGTACGCTTCGCCGTCGGTGGTCAGCGCGATGCGCCGCGTGGTGCGGTGGAACAGGCGCACGCCCAGCCGCGCTTCCAGCCGGGCGATGGCCTTGCCCACCGCCGAGCGCGAGATGCCCAGCGCGTCGGCAGCCTCGGTGAAGCTGCCTGAGCGGGCCGTGGTAACGAACGTGACCAGGCCATTCAATGATTCCAGCGGCAGCATCTATCGCGCTCCATTGGGGACAAATCGTCCCGCATCTAGGGAGATCGAAGCGCTTTATGCGCCTGCATGTCAACTCCATCCTGTGTGCATCGCGCCGCTGGCGCCTCCCCCCGCACCGAGATGACCGACATGACCGCCGCCCTGTTCCGCCCCTTCGATCTGGCAGGCACCGCCCTGCGCAACCGCATCGTGATGGCCCCGATGACCCGTGCCCGCAACCCCGGCGCGGTGGCCAATGAACTCACCGCGCAGTACTACCGGCAGCGCGCCAGCGCCGGCCTGATCATCAGTGAAGGCACCCCGGTCTCGCCGCAGGGCCAGGGTTACATCGACGTGCCGGGTATCTGGTCGGCCGAGCAGGCCGCCGGGTGGAAGCTCGTCACCGAGGCGGTGCATGCCGCACAGGGCACGATCTTCGCCCAGCTCTGGCACGTCGGCCGCATGTCGCATTCCTCGCTGCAGCCCGACGGTGGCCAACCGGTAAGCGCCGGTACCCGGCCGGTCGCCAGTGCACCGAAGAACACTTCGTTCGTCTATCTGGACGACGGCAGCCGCGGCCACGCCGATCCCACCCCGGCACGTGCGCTGGCCACCGAAGAGATCCCCGGCATCGTCGACGACTTCGCGCGCGGCGCCGACAACGCCATCGTCGCCGGTTTCGATGGCATCGAACTGCATGCCGCCAACGGCTACCTGTTCGAACAGTTCCTCAACCCGCTCATCAACCAGCGCGATGATCGCTACGGCGGTTCGCTGTCCAATCGTGCGCGCTTGATCCTGGAGACCGTCGATGCGATGGCCCAGCGCATCGGTGCGCAGCGCGTCGGCGTGCGCCTGGCACCGAACAACCTCACCTTCGACATGCCGTTCTACCCCGACAACGAAGCCACCTATCTGTACCTGGCCGAGGAACTGGGCAAGCGTGGGCTGGCCTATGTGCACCTCAACGACAACCTGCAGGCAGGCCAGTCGGTGCTGGGTGAGGCGTTCCTGCGGCAGTTCAGGCAGGCCTACGGTGGCACCGTCATCCTGGCAGGTGGCATGACCCGCGAACGCGCCCTGCAGCTGGTCGAAGCGGGCACCATCGACCTGGCCGCGTTCGGCCAGCCGTTCATCGCCAACCCGGATCTGGTCGAGCGCCTGCAGCGCAACATCGCGTTGGCCACGCCCGACCGCAGCACCTATTACGGTGGCGGCGAAGCAGGCTACCTCGATTACCCGGCCGCAGGCTGATCCCGCACGGGATCGGATCCCCACCACAGGTGGGGCTCCGACCCTTGGCTCAAACTTCCTCGCGCACGTAAGCGAACGACTCGTCCAACCGCTCGAAGCCGATCACTTCAACGACGATGGCCTGTGCGTCGTCTTCGCTGATGTTTGCTTCTTCAATATCGTCAACGCGGGCGAACAACCGCTGCAACGCCGCGAACTGGTCGCCGCGCAGGAACGACTGGTGGCTCTGCAGCCAGCGCTGCAGATTGCCGGCCAGCTCGCCGTGCGACAGCAGCGTATACGGCGCTTGGTAGTCGGCAACGGCTTCGACCATCTTGCGGAACAGGAAATCCTGGTAGTTGGCGGCCAGCACATCGGCACGATCATCGTCATGCCACACGAGCACGACGGGCGGCTCGGCAGAATCGGGCGCGTTGCTCCAGAAGCAGTAGCTGTCGCCGCCGCCGGTCCGCGCAAACGGCAGGAGCTGCAGGTCGGGACGCAGGGGATTGTAGTGGTCCTCGGCGGTCAGCTCCTGCCACGCCTCCAGCAGCTCATCGTGTTCCAACGGCTCGTAATCCTGGGCGTATAGCAACACCGGTGGATCCGCCTGCAGCGTCGGGAACACCACCTCGGACCAATCCGGATGGGGAGTGCCCCAGCTCAACCGACCCGCTGCATGCAACTGCTTGAACAGGGGCGGGAAGGCCTGGCCGGTGGCCTGTTCGATGTCGGATAGCACGCTCATGGATGTCCTTGTCGATGGAGGCCGCCCAGCTTGCCCGAATCCGCGCAGGAGATGAACCGGCAGCAGCAGGTGGCGAGACTAGACTGCAACCACCGGATGCTGGAAATCACTGCCGTGAACGCCACTGCCCGCAACTTCATCGTCAACATCGACGTGCCCGACCTGGCCGCGGCCGAAGCGTTCTACCTGGCCGCGTTCGGGTTGCGCATCGGTCGTCGGCTCGGTACCGGCGCGGTGGAACTGCTCGGTGGGCCAACACCGCTCTACCTGCTGCAGAACGAGGCTGGCAGCGCCGCCACCGAAGACGGCGATGTGCGTGACTACGAGCGCCACTGGACCCCGCTGCACTTGGACTGGGTGGTGGAAGACATCGATGCCGCGTTGATGCGTGCGGTCGCGGCCGGAGCGATGCTCGAGCAACCGGTGCGCGAGCGCCGCTGGGGCCGTATCGCCGTGCTGGCCGATCCGTTCGGGCACGGCTTCTGCCTGATCCAGTTCAGTGGCGAAGGCTACGACGCGCTGGTCGAATGAATTGCTGGCTGCGTCGCGGGCGCCAATCCACGCATGGCGCGGATCTACTGATCCGCTTCAAGCAACGCGTGGAGGCTGTCGTTCGGCAGTAGATCCACGCCATGCGTGGATACGCACCACCGCACGTCACTCCCGCAGCATGTCGACGAACGCGCGCAGCGCTCCGGGCATCTGCCGCTGCTTCGGGTAGTACAGCGCGAACCCGGCGAACGGCTCGCTCCAGTCTTCCAGTACCGCCACCATCTGCCTCGATTCGATATACGGCCGCGCGGTGTCTTCCAGCACGTAGGCCAGGCCGATGCCATCAAGCACTGCACCGACCACGGTGCCCTGCTCGCTCAACGTCAGCCGGCCCGGCACGTCGATCTCCAGCGCTTGCCCGCTGCGCTCGAACTGCCATTTGTACAGATGCCCGCTGGCAAAGCGGAAGCGGATGCATTCATGCGCGGCCAGGTCGCGCGGATGCTGCGGCGCCGGATGTCGCCGCAGGTAATCCGGCGAGCCAACGATCAGCCCACGCAGAGGCGGCCCCATCGGCACCGCCACCATGTCCTCGGGCACGAATTCGTGCAGGCGCACGCCCGCGTCGTAGCCCTCGGCGACGATATCGACCAGCCCATCATTTTCGGTCAGCTCGACGCGTACATCGGGGTGAGCGTGCAGGAAGCGCGCCAGCCGAGGCCGCAGCTGGGTCGCCACCGCCGCCCGGGTGGCGTTGATGCGCAGCAGGCCGGCCGGGGCGGCACGGAAGTGGTTCATTTCTTCCAGCGCGTCATGCACCTGCCCCAGCGCCGGCTGAAGGCGCTCCAGCAGGCGCTGCCCGGCCTCGGTCAGGGCCACGCTGCGCGTGGTGCGGTGGAACAGGCCCACGCCCAGTCGTTCTTCCAGCGCGCGGATCGCATAGCTCACCGCCGAGGTCGACAGCGCCAGCTCGGCGCCGGCGCGGCGGAAGCTGCGGTGGCGGGCAACCGCCGCGAACGCGGCCAGGTGGGAAAGGTTGTCAGTGGCCATGATTGTGCAGTTTCACTTGATGAATCATGCCGATATCCACGCTTCTTGCCATTGGGAACGCGGCGTATTGTAAAGCGCCTTTCGATAAACCCTGCCAAGGATTCCCCATGTCCCTCGCCCGTGGTTACGCCGCCCATTCCCATACCGCTCCGCTGGTCCCCTATGAGTTCGAACGCCGTGCGGTCGGTCCCGACGATGTGCGCATCGAGATCCTCTACAGCGGCATCTGCCACTCCGACCTGCACCAGGCCCGCGATGACTGGGGTGGCTCGATCTACCCGATGGTGCCGGGCCACGAGATCATCGGCCGCGTCACCGAGGTCGGCAGCAACGTTACCCGCTTCAAGGTCGGCGACCACGCCGGCGTGGGTTGCATGGTCGACTCCTGCCGCCACTGCGACGCCTGCCAGCACGACCTGGAGCAGTACTGTGCCGAGGGCGCGACCTGGACCTACAACGGCCGTGAACGCGAAAGCGGCGCACCGACCTACGGCGGCTATTCCGACCACGTGGTGGTAGAGCAGCGCTTCGTGGTGAAGGTCTCCGATACCCTCGACCTGAAGGCGGCCGCACCGCTGCTGTGCGCCGGGATTACCACGTGGTCGCCGCTGCGCCATTGGAAGGTCGGCCCGGGCCAGAAGGTCGGCGTGATCGGCCTCGGCGGCCTCGGCCACATGGGCGTGAAGTTCGCCAAGGCACTCGGCGCGCACGTGGTGATGATCACCACCACCCCGGAAAAGGGCGCCGATGCCAAGCGCCTGGGCGCCGATGAGGTGCTGGTCTCGCGCGATGCGGCGCAGATGAAGGCGCACGCCGGCAGCTTCGACTTCCTGCTCAATACCATCCCGGTCAGCCATGACACCAATCCGTACATGGGCCTGCTCAAGCGCGAAGCCACCATGTGCCTGGTGGGCGTGCTGACCGAACTGGACCCGCCGCTGACCGGCGGCAGCGTGATCTTCGGCCGCAAGCACCTGACCGGCTCGGCGATCGGTGGCATGGCCGAAACCCAGGAAATGATGGACTTCTGCGCCGAGCACGGCATCGTCAGCGACGTCGAGATGATCGACATCAGGAACGTCAACGAAGCCTGGGAGCGCATGGCGAAGAACGATGTGCGCTACCGCTTCGTGATCGACATGGCGACGTTGAAGAACGCGGCCTGAACCAGGACGGATCTGGAAATGAAAAACCCCGGCAATGCCGGGGTTTTTCTTCTGGTAGTGCCGGCCGCTGGCCGGCGACCCTGCCAGGCTGCCGGCCAGCGGCCGGCACTACCGCAATCCACTCAGTACGCGAACTCGCGGAACACCGGATCGACGTCACCATGCCAGCGGCCATGGAACAGCGCCAGCTTGCGCTCGGCCGGGGTCAGGCCGGATTCGACGATCTCCTGCAGCACGTCCAGGAACTTGCTCTCGTCCTGGCCGTCGGCATTGCGCGCCGCACGGCGCTTGAGGCCTTCCACGGAAATCCTGACCGCTTCCCGGGCCAGGTCGCGCACCGTGCCGTTGCGGAACGGCAGGTTCATTGCATGCTTCGGCACGCCGTCACGCAGCGCATGGCGCTCGGCCAGGGTGAAGTCACGCACCAGGTCCCAGGCAGCGTCCAGCGCAGTGTCGTCGTACAGCAGGCCCACCCAGAACGCCGGCAGCGCACACAGGCGGCTCCACGGGCCACCATCGGCGCCGCGCATTTCCAGATACTTCTTCAGGCGCACTTCCGGAAACGCGGTGGTCATGTGGTCCGACCAGTCGCGCAGGGTCGGCAACGCGCCCGGCAGCACCGGCAGCTTGCCCTGCATGAAGTCGCGGAAACTCTGCCCGCTGGCGTCGTGGTAGGTGCCGTCGCGGTAGGAGAAGTACATCGGCACGTCGAGCAGGTAATCGACATAGCGCTCGTAGCCGAATCCATCCTCGAATACGAAGTCGAGCATGCCGGTGCGGTCGGCGTCGGTGTCGGTCCAGATGTGCGAGCGATAGCTCAGGTAGCCGTTCGGCTTGCCTTCGGTGAACGGCGAATCGGCGAACAGCGCGGTGGCGATCGGCTGCAGCGCCAGGGACACGCGGAACTTCTTCACCATGTCCGCTTCGGTGGCGTAGTCCAGGTTCACCTGCACCGTGCAGGTACGGGTCATCATGTCCAGGCCCAGCGAACCGACCTTGGGCATGTACGCGCGCATGATCTTGTAGCGGCCCTTCGGCATCCACGGCATTTCATCGCGCTTCCACTTCGGCTGGAAGCCCATGCCGAGGAAGCCCAGCTGCAGTTCGCCGGCCACCTGCGCCACTTCGTTGAGGTGGGTGCCGGTCTCCACGCAGGTCTGGTGGATGGTCTCCAGCGCCGCACCTGACAGCTCCAGCTGGCCGGCCGGTTCCAGCGTCACCGAGGCCCCATCGCGCAGCAGGGCGATGGTGCAGCCATTCTCCTGTACCGGCTCCCAGCCGAAGCGGACCAGGCCGTTGAGCAGTGCTTCAATGCCGCGCTCCCCCTCGAAGGTCGGCGGGCGCAGGTCGTCCAGGCGGAACCCGAACTTCTCGTGCTCGGTGCCGATGCGCCACTGCGCGCGAGGCTTCTCGCCGGAGGCGATCACCTCCACCAGCTGCGAGCGGTCGGTAATGGGGGTATCGGCGACGTGGCTGGGGCTCGACAAGGGGAGGGCTCGCTGGACGGTGGCGGGGGATGTGGGGCTCGCGGCCTTCCATCGCAAGGGCGCACTATAGCGTGGCACCTCGTTGCGTCATGCGACGGTGACGGGTTTCAGCATCCCACCGACGCCCTCTTGACCCTCGTACACTCAACGACATGAGCCGCCATTCACGACATCCCGAACTGCACCGCTCCGAGCGCGTCGGCTGGCTGCGTGCCGCCGTGCTGGGCGCCAATGATGGCATCGTCTCGGTGGCCGGCCTGGTGGTCGGCGTGGCCGCCGGCGGCGCCTCCGCTACCACCATCCTCGCCACCGGCGTGGCCGGCACCGTGGCCGGCGCGATGTCGATGGCCGCCGGCGAGTACGTCTCGGTACAGACCCAGGCCGACACCGAGGACGCAGACCTGGCAATGGAAAAGCGCGAGCTGCGCGAAAATCCGCACAGCGAGCTGGAGGAGCTGGCCGCGATCTACCGCCACCGCGGCCTGGAGCCTGCGCTGGCACGGCAGGTGGCCGAACAGCTCACCGCCCATGATGCGCTGGGTGCCCACGCCCGCGACGAACTGGGCATCACCGATACCCTGCGCGCCCGCCCGCTGCAGGCAGCGCTGGCCTCGGCCGGTGCGTTCACCTGTGGCGCGGCGCTGCCGGTGCTGACCGCCCTGCTCGCGCCGGTCGACAGGGTCGCACTGATGACCACGGCCAGTACCCTGCTCGGCCTGTGCCTGACCGGCGCAGTGGCGGCCAGGGCCGGCGGCGCACCGCCGGTTCGCGGCGCGATCCGGGTGATGTTCTGGGGCGCATTGGCGATGGCCGCGGCGGCCGGCGTCGGTCGCCTGTTCGGTGCCCACGTGTCATGACCGCCATGCTGCCACCGGCCACCGCACTGCTGGCCGAGATGGCCAGCCTGGCCGGCTGCGCACGCGCCGAAGGTTATGCGTGCATCACCGCTCGGCGCGAACATGGCGCCAGCTCGGTGGAGATTCCACAACCACAGTTCGCGATCCTGCTGGAAGGACGCAAGCAAGTGCGTACCGCGCACCAGTCGCTGGAGTTCATGCCCGGCGACATCCTGCTGCTGACCCAGCGCTGCCGCATCGATGTGGTCAACACCCCCGACCCACGCAGTGGCCGCTACCTCAGCGCCATCGTGCCGCTGTGTGCCGAAGTGCTGGCGGCCGCACGCACGCTGTGGAGCGGGGAGCTTCCCGCCGCCGGTCATGCGATGGCGCGGCTGCCGTTGATCGATCATGGCGCGGTGCTGCGCCAGTGGCGGCAATCTCTGCAGGACGGCCGTTACAGCGAAGCGCGGCTGGCCCTGGCCTCGTTGGTACTGACCCTGTGCCGGCAGGGCCACGGCAACCTGCTGCTGCCGCAGGCGCCGAGCCTGGGCGAACAGATCCGCGACCGCATCGCCGCCGAACCCGCTCGCGACTGGCAATCGCGCGATGTGGAAGCGCTGTTCGCGCTGAGCGGCGCGACCCTGCGCCGTCGGCTCGCCGCCGAGGACACCAGCCTGCGCCAGCTGCTCACCGAGGCCCGGCTGGCGCATGGCATGCAGCTGCTCTACACCACCGACCTGCCGCTGAAGACCGTGGCCGCACGCGCGGGCTACCGCTCTGCGGCCAGTTTCAGCAAGCGCTTTGCCGAGCAGTACGGGCTGGCTCCCACAGACATTTGAGGGGTTCGGCAGGGCTGCGCCCTGCACCCGCCAAAGCAAGTGCAAGAGCCGAAGCAACAGCCAAAGCAACAGCAACAGCGGCTATCCGTGGGAGGGCGGGGCGGTGTGGGTGGGCAGGACACGCCGTAAACCCATCCATGGGGGCTCGATGGCGCCATCCATGGCGCCAACGGTCCTGCCCACCCACACCGCCCCACCTCTGACAGATCTTCGCGGCTGTTGGTAGGCGTCGACCTTGGTCGACACGATTTTTCTGTCAGATATCGAAATCGATCTGGGGTCAGATCCGTTTTCCTGCGGAAAACGGATCTGACCCCAAGAGCATCTCCAACAGTTCGCGGAAAACTGTCGAAGGCGGGGTGGGTCCGGTTGCGGGAGTGTCCGCGGCATGGATGCCGCGGCCAAGCCCCCATGGACGGGTTTACGGCGTCTCCCGCAACCGGACCCACCCCGCCATCCCACGGATAGCCCGCTGTTGCTGTTGCTTCGGCCGTTGCTCTGGCTCGTAGCGGGTGCAGGGCGCAGCCCTGCAGACAACACCCCCTTCCCTGAGCATTCCACGCAGTGGTTTGAGCGCCGTGCGCACGCCAGTCACGGCACGCTAGGCCAACGGAACCGCCCATCATCCACCGAGAACCCTCATGACCCTGCGCCATCTGCCCCTACGCACCGCCCTGCTGCTGGCCCTGTCCGCCCTGCCACTGGCGGCGCTGGCCGAAGCCACCTCGCCCGCGCCCACCCAGCAGGTGCCCGGCGTCTACCACCAGCGCGTCGGTGCGCTGCAGGTCACCGCCCTGTTCGACGGCGTGGTCGCGCTGGGCCGGCAGGAAGTGGTCGATGTGCCGCCGACACTGGTCAGCCGCCTGTTGGAAGGCCGCTACGTGCCCGAAGACAAGAAGGGCCTGCAGACCGCAATCAACGCGTTCCTGGTGCGCCAGGGCAACCACCTGACCCTGGTCGATACCGGCACCGCGCAGTGCTTCGGCCCCGGCCTGGGCCAGGTGCTGGGCAACCTGCGCGCCTCCGGCGTGGACCCGGCCGAGGTGGACGAGGTGCTGCTGACCCACGCCCATCCGGACCACCTGTGCGGGGTGCTCGATGCGCAGGGCAAGCCGGCCTACCCGAATGCCACGGTGTGGCTGTCCAGGGCCGATGCCGACTACTGGCTCAACCCGGCCAGCGAGGTTTCCGCGCCGAAGGGTGTGCGCTTCGCCTTCCCGCTGGCGCGCAACGCGGTGGCACCGTACCAGGCCAGTGGCCACCTGCGCACGTTCAACCCCGGCGATGCCCTGCCCGGCGGCGCGGTGGCGATGGACACCCATGGCCATACCCCCGGCCACGTCTCCTACCGGTTCGACAGCCAAGGCCAGTCACTGCTGGTGTGGGGCGACGTGCTGCACTTCCATGCGGTGCAGTTCGCGCACCCCGCGGCCGCGTTCGAGGCCGATTCGGACCGTAAGGCGGCCATCGCCAGCCGTCGCGGGCTGCTGCAGCAGGCCACCGCCAACGGCTGGTGGGTGGCCGGTGCGCACCTGCCGTTCCCGGGCCTGGGCCACGTCCGCAGGGAAGGCCAGGCCTATGCGTGGGTCCCGGCGGAGTATTCGCCGTTGTGAGGGTGTACCGACCAAGGTCGGCACCCACCGATCGGGTAGCGCCCGGCTGCCAGCCGGGCGACCGGAAATGCCTTATTCCAGCCCCAGCCAGCCGCCGATCACGCCGCGGGCTTCGTCCACGCCGGTACGGTCTTCGCCCGAGAACACCTGCACGCTGACGCTGTCACCGTAGGCCGATTGCAGCTCCTTGCGCACCTTCTGCAAGGACTGCATCTGCTGGCTGCGGCTGAGCTTGTCGGCCTTGGTCAGCAGGGCGTGCGCCGGCAGGCCACGCTGCACGGCATAGGACAGCATCTGCCGGTCGTAGTCCTTCAGCGGATGACGGATGTCCATCACCACCACCAGCCCCTTCAGGGCCTCGCGGGTGCGGAAGTACTTGTCGATGAAGGCCTGCCAGTGCGCCTGCAGGTCCAGCGGCACCTTGGCGTAGCCGTAACCGGGCAGGTCGACCAGATGCGCCTCCGGGGTGACCTGGAAGAACACCAGCTGCTGGGTACGGCCGGGGGTCTTGGAGACACGCGCCAGGGCGTTCTGGCGGGTCAGCGCGTTGAGCGCACTGGACTTGCCGGCGTTGGAGCGGCCGGCGAAGGCCACTTCGGCCCCTTCGTCGGGCGGCAGCTGCCGCACGTTATGGGCCGAAAGGTGGTAACGGGCGCGTTCGATGAGCAATGACATGTGCCTAGGATCGCATGTTGCGGCGCCGCGCGCCCGTGCCGGCGGCCTTTGCGGGCATTTTGCTGCACTGCTGCGTTGACCGTGCGCGGAAACGGCGTTGATAATCCGGGCGATGCCGGCCGCCACCGCCCGGCCCGGTCCATACGGAGCTTCAGCATGCGCCACGCTCGCGTTCTTGCCGTATCCGCCCTTGCCACTGCTGTAGTCGTTGCCGCTGCTGCGTTCGCGCAGACCACGTTGACCCCGCTGCCCGACAATGGGCCGATCAACACCGCCTCGCTGGAGGTGGATTTCAGCAAGACCCATTGGGGCGATGCGAAGGCCGGGCAGACCAAGGCGACGGCCTGCGCGGCCTGCCACGGTGCCGACGGCAATTCCACGGTGGAGATGTACCCGTCCATTGCCGGCCAGAGCGAACGCTACGTGGCCCAGCAGATGGCCCTGATCGCCAACGGCCAGCGCAGTTCCGGCGCGGCGGTGGCGATGGTGCCGTTCGTGCAGAACCTCACCCCGCAGGACATGCGTGATATCGGCGCCTACTTCGCCACGCAGAAGGCCAACCCCGGCATCGCCGATGACACGGCGGTCGCCGACGGCCCCTACAAGGGCATGAAGTTCTACGAGATCGGCCAGCAGCTGTACCGCGGCGGCGATGCCAAGCGTGGCCTGCCGGCCTGCATGGCCTGCCATGGCCCCAGCGGTGCCGGCAATCCCGGCCCGGCCTATCCGCATCTCGGTGGCCAGCACGCCAGCTATGTCGCGCGCCGCCTGCAGGAGTACCAGGCCGGCCAGACCAACGAGACCGACAAGGCGCACTTCCAGATCATGGCCACGGTCGCGCAGAAGCTCAGCGAGCAGGAGGTGCAGGCGCTGTCGAGCTACCTGCAGGGCCTGCACAACAAGGCAGACGATGTGGCCACCACGGCCACGCCAACACAACCGGCTGCCGCCCCCTGACCACCACTGGTCGGCCCGGGCCGCGACGCCGGCCCACGGCTGCGGTATGTTTCCTTCACGCCGGCGGCTGCGCCGGCGTTGCTTTTTTCAACGGAGATGCGTGTCGATGAGGTTGATTTCCCGCCTGCTGTTGTCCGTGCTGGTGCTGCTGCCGCTGGCAGCCTGCGCCGCCACCCCCGCCAATGCCCCGCTGGTCGAGGGCAAAGACTACGAGCGCATCGCCCAGCCGGGCCCGTTCCAGCCGCTGGCCGGCAAGATCGAAGTGGTCGAAGTCTTCGGCTACACCTGCCCGCACTGCGCCCATTTCGAACCGCAGCTGGAAGCCTGGGCGGCCAAGCTGCCGGCCGACGTGCGCTTCACCCCGGTCCCGGCGGCCTTCGGCGGTGCCTGGGATGCCTGGGCACTGGCCTACTACGCCGCCGACGAAGTCGGCGTGGCCAAGCGCAGCCATGCCGCCGTGTTCAAGGCCCTGCACGAGCAGGGTTCGCTGCCGATGCAGAACGTCTCCGCCGATGAGCTCGCCACCTTCTACAAGGCCTACGGCGTGACCCCGGACCGCTACCTCCAGGCCCTGCGCGGCGATGCCGTGCAGAAGAAGGTCGAGGCCGCGCGCGCGTTCGCCCAGCGCACCAAGATTCCGGGCACCCCGGCCATCATCATCAATGGCCAGTACCTGGTGCGCGGCAACAGCTTCGACGACCAGCTGCGCATTGCCTCGGCGCTGATCGTGCAGGCGCGCGCTGCCCGCGGCCGCTGAACCAACACCCACCACCGACACGGCGTTGTCGCCGCCGCGTGTCATCATTTCCCCTTGGCCGGCGCCTGCCGCCGGCCCCACCTTTCCAGATGCTGGAGACGTTTCCATGAAGATCCGTTACGCCCTCGCCCTCGCAGCGCTGCTGCCGATCCTGGCCGCCTGCAAGGCCGACGACGGCAGCACCAACACCACCGCGGCCCCCGCCGAACCGGCAGCAACCCCGGCCACGACCACCGAACCGGCTGCCGCACCGGCGGCGGGCAGCGAAGGCGCCGCGCCGGCTGCCGCTGAAGGCGAGAAGACTCCGGCCGAAGCAACTCCGGCCGCCGCGCCGGCCCCGACCACCGCCGCACTGACCGGCCCGGCTCCGGTGGAAGGTGCCGACTACCAGGTGATCCCGAACGGCCAGCCGTTCCAGCCGGCCGCCGGCAAGATCGAAGTGACCGAGATCTTCGGCTACGTCTGCCCGGCCTGCGCCGCGTTCCAGCCGCTGGTCGGCCCGTGGAAGGCCGGCCTGCCCAGCGACGTGAACTTCGTCTACGTGCCGGCCATGTTCGGCGGCACCTGGGATGACTACGCCCGTGCCTTCTACGCCGCGCAGACCCTGGGCGTGCAGGAGAAGACCCACGAAGCGCTGTACGCCGCCATCCACTCGCAGAAGACCCTGAAGGGCGAGCGCGGCCGTGACTCGGTGGAAGACATCGCCAAGTTCTACGCCGCCTACGGCGTCGATCCGAAGCAGTTCGCGGCCACCATGGGCAGCTTCGCGGTGAACGCCAAGACCAACTCGGCCAAGCAGTTCGCCCAGCGCAGCCAGATCAGCGGCACCCCGTCGATCATCGTCAACGGCAAGTACCTGGTTAAGGGCAAGAGCTTCCCGGACATGCTGCGCATCGCCGACCACCTGATCGCCCGCGAACGCGGTGCGGCCCAGGCTCACTGATCCAAGAGAAGCATTTCCCGGCCGTGAATTCCCCCCGTACACGGACCCTGCGCTTGCTGACGGCCAACATCCAGGCCGGCTCAAGTACCCGCCGTTACAGCGACTATGTGACCCGCAGCTGGTCACATGCGCTGCCGGCGGGTCGCAAGCGCAGCAGCCTGGACGCGATCGCCACCCTGGCGCGCGAACATGACATCGTCGGCCTGCAGGAGGCCGACCCGGGCAGCCTGCGCTCGGGCTTCACCAACCAGACCCATTACCTGGCCCAGCGCGCCGGCTTCAACTACTGGAGCCACCAGCCGAACCGGCGCATGGGCGGGGTCGCCTCCAGCGCCAATGGCCTGCTGAGCAAGCTGGAACCGGTGGAAGTGCAGGACCACGCCCTGCCCGGCCGCATCGGCGGGCGCGGCGTGCTGCTGGCCAAGTTCGGCGATGGTGCCGACGGCCTGGCGGTGGCGGTGGCCCATCTGTCATTGGGCGCGGGATCGCGGATGTCGCAGCTGGGCTTCATCGCCGAGCTGCTGTCCGACCACCCCAACGCGGTGCTGATGGGCGACTTCAACTGTCTGGCCGAACGCCCGGAAATGCAGGTGCTGTACCAGAAGACCCGACTGCAACCGCCCGGCTGCATCGTGCCGACCTTCCCCAGCTGGCGCCCCGACCGCGCCATCGACCACATCCTGGTCAGCAGTGGCCTGCAGACCCGCACCGTGGAAGCCGTGCCGGCCGCGTTCTCCGATCACCTCGCCCTGGCGATGCAGATCGACGTCCCGGCCGACGCCCTGCGCTGAACCGCCCCCCTGGTAGGTGCGGACCGCTGGTCCGCACGCCGCTCTGGTGGGTGCGGACCGTTGGTCCGCACGCTCTCTGCCGCTACCCGGCCTGGACCACCGGCACCTTCAATCGCCGCGCGGTCATCGTGCTGCCCACCGAAGCCAGCACCGTGCAGCCGATCGCCAGCCACTGCAGCCCGTGCAGGTGTTCGTGCAGCAGCAGCATCGCCCACAGCGCGGCCACCGCCGGCTCCATGCTGATCAGGATGCCGAAGGTCTCCTTTGGCAGGCGCTTGAGCGCCATCATCTCCAGTGACATCGGGATCGCGCTGGACACCAGCGCCACCAGCAGCCCGGCTGCCAGGATCTTCGGGTCGAGCAGCGCGGCACCGGCATGCACCACGCCCACCGGCACCACCACCAGCGAAGCCGCCAGCAGCCCCAGCGACACCGAATGCCCGGCGTGCAGGTGTCCGGCACGCTTGCCGAATACGATGTAAAGCCCCCAACACGCCGCTGCGCCCATCGCATACAGCACGCCGGTCGGATCCAGCGCCCGGCCGCCGCCCAGCGGCAGCAGCAGCAACAGCCCCACCGCCGCGCAGCCCACCCAGAGGAAATCGATCGGGCGCCGTGATGACAGCATCGCCACCGTCAGCGGCCCGGTGAACTCGATGGCCACCGCGATGCCGAAGGGAATCGTGCGCAGGGCCATGTAGAACAGCAGGTTCATCAGGCCCAGGGTGAGCCCGTAGCGCAGGAGGGTGATCGCATCCGCGCGGCCGGTCTTCCAGCGCCACGGCCGCCAGAACAGCAGCAGCAACAGCGCCGAGAAGCCCACGCGCAGCGCGCTGGTGCCCTGGGCGCCGATCAGCGGGAACAGGTGTTTTGCGTAGGAGGTGCCGATGGCCAGCGAGGTGACCGAGCCAAGCACCGCCAGCGCCGGCAACATCGGCGCGAGTCGTGAGGTCTGCATGGGCAAAGTCTATTGCGCCCGCGCCGAGCACTTGGCTCAATTGACAGCCCGTTCGTGCAACTTCTGCTCACCATGGCTACCGCCCCCGTGCTCGACAGCCTCGACCGCGCCATCCTCGGCCTGCTGCAGCGGGACAACACCCTGCCGCAGCGCGAGATCGCCGAGGCCGTGCACCTGTCCACCCCAGCCGTGCAGCGCCGCATCAAACGCCTGCAGGACAGCGGTGTGATCGCGGCCAACGTGGCGGTAGTCGCCGCAGCCAAGGTCGGGCGACCGCTGACCATCATCGTCGAGGTGCGCGTGGTCAGCGAGCAGCGCGAACGCGTGGCGCCGTTCAAGCGCCGCGTGCAGGACGACCCGGCGGTGCAGCAGTGCTACTCGATCACCGGCGACGGCGATTTCCTGCTGCTGGTGTCGGCCGCGTCGATGGAAGAGTACGAGGCGATCACCGAGCGGCTGTTCGGTGGCGATGACAACATCGAGCGCTTCCGCACCTCGGTTGCACTGGGAACGTTGAAGCGCAGTTTCGAAGTGCCACTGGACCCGGTTCTGTAGCGCTGAGCCATGCTCGACTGCGCTTTGACCGCAAAGCAACAGCCGCCGAGCATGGCTGGGCGCTACAGTCGGAGACCATGAACACATCGCCCTCCCCCGCCCGTCGCCTGCGCCGCTGGCTGCTGCGCGGCCTGTGGCTGGTCATCGCGATCGTTGCCGCCATGGCACTGTGGAACAGCCCATGGGCCGCTGCACCGAAACTGCTGTGGACACTCTCGCGGATGCCTCCGGCCACCGAGCTTCCGGTGCCGGTGGAAGGTGTGCGGCCCCGCCAGATCGCCGATACCTTCGGCGCCCCACGCGGCCGTGACCGCTCCCACGCCGGCATCGACATCTTCGCCAGGCGCGGTACCCCGGTGCGCAGTGCCACCGCCGGCGTCGTCGTGGATGTCAGCGACCGCGGCCTCGGTGGCCGCCAGGTGTGGGTGATCGGGCCCGGGCGTGAGCGCTACTACTACGCCCATCTGGACGACTGGGCCGAGGGCCTGGCGCGCGGCCAGGTGGTCCAGGCCGGCGACCTGCTTGGCCACGTCGGCGACAGCGGCAATGCCAAGGGCACGCCGCCGCACCTGCACTGGGGCATCTACGGCACCGACGGCGCGCGCGATCCACTCCCGCTGCTGCGCTGACCCAGCCCACACCCGGATCATCGGATCGATTCGTTCATTATTTGTAAATAGGAATAGTTCGTATTACGATTTCTTTCGTTTCCGGTGGCGCCAGGACGGCCTGCCCGCCCTCCCCCTACCCGTAGCGCCTCGCCTTCTGGATGCCGGCCGAGCGCGCGTGCTCGTCCAGGACCCCCATGACCCGTTCCGCCTTCCGTACCCCGCAGCCGCAACGGCTGTTCGTTGCCGTGCTCGCCGTTCTCTGCGCCGTGGCCCCGGCCGCCTTCGCCGACACCGCCGCCGATCCGACCACCCTCGACAAGGTGGTGGTCAAGGGCGAACGCGCCGAAGGCTATTCGGTGCGCCGCACCTCGGCCGGCACCCGCTTCGACCTGGCGCCGCGCGAGATCCCTCAGTCGATCAGCATCATCAGCCACCAGCGCATCGAAGATCAGAACCTGGACGACATCATCGACGTGCTGGCCAACACCACCGGCGTGACCAGCACCCAGTCCGACAGCGAGCGCACCGAGTTCTACGCGCGCGGGTTCTACATCGATGCCTACCAGTTCGATGGCCTGCCCACGCAGATGGTGCAAAACTGGAGCTATGGTGATTCCGGCCTGGACCTGGCGCTGTACGACCGCGTGGAAGTGGTGCGCGGCGCCACCGGCCTGCTCAGCGGCGCCGGCAATCCGTCCGCATCGGTCAACCTGATCCGCAAGCACGCCGACAGCGCCGAGCTGGCCGGCAGCGTGTCGGTGAACGTGGGCAGCTGGGGCCGCACCCGCACCACGGTGGACGTGGGCAGCGCACTCAACGCCAGCGGCACCGTGCGCGGCCGCGTGATCGGCAGCTATCTGGACACCGACGGCCAGATGGACCGCTATAACCAGCGCAAGACGCTGGGCTACGCCGTCATCGACGCCGACCTGACCCCGGACACCCAGCTGAGCGTGGGCTACGACTACCAGCAGAAGCGCGCCAATGGCGCGACCTGGGGTGGCTTCCCGATGCTGTACTCCGATGGCTCGCGCACGGGCTACGACGAATCGTTCAACGCGAGCCCGAAGTGGACCTACTGGGACACCACCAGCAAACGCGCCTTCGCCACCCTGCAGCACGCCTTCAGCAATGGCTGGAAGTTCAAGGTCGGTGCCACGCACGATGAGACCAAGGCTGACGACAAGCTGTTCTACCCGGCCTACAACGACTGGACCACGGGCGCATCGAACTTCGACAAGACCACCGGCGCGGGCATCTCGCCGTCCGCGGGCTTCTACAACACCGAGCGCAAGGTCACCGGCGTCGATGGCTACGTTGATGGTCCGTTCCAGCTGTTCGGCCGCGAGCACCAGTTCATGGCAGGCCTGAGTTACAACAAGCGCGAGTACGCCAACTACGGCGACTACCAGGTCGGCGGTGCCGGCCAGACCTGGGATCCGTTCGCAAGCTATCTGAACTGGACCGGCAACATCAGCGAGCCGAACTGGAACCCGCTGGCACTGGCCAGCGAGGGCACCATCACCCAGAAGGCCGGCTACGCGGCCGCGCGCCTGTCGCTGGCCGATCCGCTGAAGCTGATCATCGGCGCCCGCTACACCGACTGGAAGAGCGAGGGCGAAGGCGCCGACCGCACGCACAAGGTCACCACGCCGTACGCCGGGCTGGTGTTCGACATCAACGGCACGTACTCGACCTACGCCAGCTACACCGAAATCTTCCAGCCGCAGACGCTGAAGGACCGCAACGGCAGCTACCTCGATCCGGTCGATGGCAAGAGCTACGAAGTGGGCGTCAAGGGGGCGTGGTTCGACAACCGCCTGAATGCCTCGCTGGCGGTGTTCCGCATCGAACAGGACAACGTCGGCCAGTCCACCGGCGAGCCGGTCATCGGCGGCACCGGCGGCGAAACGGCCTACGTGGCCGCGCGCGGCACCGTCAGCCGTGGCTTCGAGTTCGAAGTGAACGGCGAACTGACGCCCGGCTGGAACGCTACCTTCGGTGCTTCGCGCTACGTGGCCAAGGACATCAACGGCGCCGACATCAACACCAACCTGCCGCAGACCGCGCTGAAACTGTTCACCAGCTACACCCCTCAGTCGCTGCAGGCACTGACCGTCGGCGGCGGCGCCAACTGGCAGAACCGCATCTACTACGCGGTGCCGGCTTACGGCCGCATCGAACAGAGCGGCTACGCCCTGGTCAGCGCCTTCGTGCGTTACCGCCTGTCGCCGGAATGGAGCGTGCAGGCCAACCTCAACAATCTGCTGGACAAGAAGTACTACTCGCAGATCACCGGCTACGGTGCCTACGGCGATGGCCGCAATGGCTCGCTGACGTTCACCTGGGCGTTCTGATCAGACGCGGGGTACGACCGCCCCGCACCTGTAGAGCCGAGCCCATGCTCGGCTCAGAGAATCAGCCGAGCGCGGACTCGGCGCTACATCCGCAAGGCAGCGCCGGAACTGACCGGCGCTGCCCCCCCTCACATCAGAACCGCAGGTCCGCGCGCAGGTACCAGTAACGACCGCGCGGGATGTCGTAGGTCGAAGCGTCATACCCGTTCAACGAGCACGACAGGCAGATCGGCGGATCCTTGTCGAACACATTGTTCAGGCCCGCGGTCAGCTGCAGCCCCTTCATCCAGTCGATCTTGTAGCCCACCTGCATGTCGTGGAAGGTGGTGGCCGAGAGCGTGTTGGTGCCGGCTGCCTGGTTGCTGCACACCGGGAATGCCACGGCATCGCCGCAGTTCTCGGTCAGTTCGGAGATGTGCCGCACCGTCCAGTTCGCACTCCAGCGATCCATCGTCCAGGCGATGCTGGCGTTGCTGGTCCACTCCGGAATGGAGCTGTCGGCCACTTCCACGCCCGGCTTCTGCGGCTGCTTCTGCCCGGCCGCGCCGGTGGCTTCGTAACGACCGACGAACGTGTTCTTCCAGGCCAGCTTGAACTGGCCGAAGGAGGTCTGCGGCAACGTCCAGAACAGGTCCACGTCCCAGCCGTCGGTCTTGATCGAGCCCAGATTGGTCAGGCGGTTGTTGAAGCTGCTGACCGCACCCGTGCTGGCGCGGGTGATGCCATCGCAGTACACCGGGTCAAGCGTGTCCACGCACAGGTCCAGCTGGGTCTGCGCGTTGATGGCCTGGATCGCACCATCGATGGCGTGGCGGTAGAAGGTCACCTCCACATCGAAGCGCTCCGACCACGACGCGTTGTTGCCGAACCACGGGCTCCACACGAAGCCGGTGCTGAAGCTGCGCGAGCGCTCCGGTTCCAGATCACGATTGCCGCCGGTGGTCACCGAGATCTGCGAGTTGGCCTGCTGGAAGCCGGCCGGCACGCCCAGCGCGGCACAATTGGCGGCACTGCCACGCGGCGGCGTACCGCCCAGGCCCACCGAGCACGGATCGAACAGCTGCAGGTCGGCACGTGCGGCCGAGCCGTACAGTTCGCCAATGGACGGTGCGCGGAAACCCTCGGCGTACGTGGTGCGCAGCACGAAGTCATCGGTGACCTGCCAGCGCAGGCCGTACTTGGGCGTGAATTCACCACCGAAGGTGGAGTAGTCCGAGTAGCGCCCGGCCAGGCTCAGATCCAGCTTCTTGCCGAAGGTCGAATCGGCGAAGATCGGCACGCTCAACTCCAGATACGCCTCGTTGACGTCATAGGAACCCGAGGTCGGCTGCGACGGCACGCCGTTGTAGTGGCCGGCCACCGTCAGCGGATCGGGCTGGTACGAACCCTCGTACTTGCGATACTCGAAGCCGGTAGCGAACGACACCGGGCCGGCCGGCAGCGTGAACAGGTCGCTGGACAGGTTGGCGGTGAACAGGCTCAGTTCGTTCTGGCTGCGGTCACGCACCACCGGCTGGATCCACTTCAGCATGTCCGGGGTGATCGAACCGACACCGCCGAAGATGTTCAGCGGCACGCAGCCCGGCGTCGCCGCACAGACCGACGGATCGCCCAGCGCCATGTTGACGTTGTAGATGTTGTAGCTGCCGTAGTTGGTCTGTTCGGCCTTGTTCTTGCTGTACATGCCGTTGACGTCCCAGTACCAGCTGCGGTCAGCCGCCTGGAAGTTGCCGACGAAGCCGGTGGCGAAATACGTGGTGTCCACTTCCTGCTTGAACACGCGCGCGCCGCCTTCCACCGGGCGGCGGCCGATCAGGCTCAGGTTGTCACCCGAGACCAGGTCGAAGCCGAACGGGTTGTACGGATTGAGCGCGGACACGGTGATGTTGTCGGCCAGCGGATTGCCGGTGGCGCCATCGGGGCCGAAGAACAGCGGCTCCGGGCCGGCCTGGTTGGTCGACTCACGACGGTTGCCCAGTGCCTTGACGTACCACTGCACGTTGTCGGTGATGTCGAAGCGGAACTGACCGAACAGGCCCTTGCGCTCCGAGGGCGTCAGCACCATGTTGTACTCGGCGAAATTGAACCGGTCGGCGCTGGTGAAGCAGTGGTAGTCATCGGTGCGCGCGCAGCCGGCGCTGCCGTCGTAGCGCGGGTTGCTCACGCCGGTATTGGGCACGATGTTCTGCACCGCGCCGGTGTTCGGGTCGGTGAACATGAAACGACCCTGCGGAATGCCACCGCTGCCGAACGCCAGCCCGGTGCCGGGAATCGGGAAGCGCGACTGCTCGCGGTCCTTGGCAAACACCGGATCCTGCTTGGTCCAGCTGGCGCCCAGGAACAGGCTGAAGCGGTCGCCGCTCTTGCCCCAGGCCAGGTCCACGCCCTTCTGCGTGCCATCGCCCTTGCTGTACTCGCCATAGTTCAGGGTCACCTGGCCGCCATCGAAGTCACGGCGGGTGATGATGTTGACCACGCCGGCAATGGCGTCGGAACCGTACAGCGACGACGCGCCATCTTCCAGCACTTCGATGCGCTCGACGATGGCCAGCGGAATGGTATTGAGATCGGTGGCCGAGCCGACGCCGGATGCGGATGACTCATTGACCCAGCGGATGCCGTCGACCAGCACCAGCACGCGCTTGGCGCCCAGGTGGCGCAGGTCCACCTGCGCCGAACCGGCACCTACACCACTGCCATCGGGCGGGAAGCCGAAGTTGCCGGACGAGTTGAACTTGGCGTTGAGCGCCGAACCGGAACCGGTGAGCTGCTGCAGCACTTCGCCGATCGAGGTCAGGCCGGTGCGTTCGATATCGCCGCGCGTCAGCGTCTGGATCGGCACCTGGCCCTCCACCTCAGCGCGCTTGATGCGGGTACCGGTGACTTCCACCGCATCCAGGTTGGTGGTGGATTGTGCAGCGGCACCCAACGGTGCCAGGGTCATCACGCACAGCGCGACGGCAACCGCCAAAGGGCGGTGGTGCAGGTGATTCATTCGCTCTCTCTCCAAAGGAATGTCGGGACATGGGCCGCCGCACTCCCTCCCTGCATGGCGGCGCCGTCTCCTTTGTAAACAAGTGGTAAAAATCGCGGCGTGATGATCGACACTCTTTCACGCGGAATTGACGCAATTGCAGGCCGATTGCGTCAGATAGCTGCAGGTTATGACCGGACGATACTGTTCACCGCAGGCAGCCTTGATGCAGGCTGCGACAGCGCGCGCCGGTAGCTTCCGCATTCACGGAAAAGGCCTTTGCCGGATCGTTTCAGGAATAGTTTGAAAATTCCTTCATTCAGGAGGCCCCACCAGTCGACCCAGCGCAGACTCGCACCTCCAGCCATTCGCGGGAGGGCCGAACATGAAAGCAGTGACTGCCGTGCCGGGCGTCACGATGGTGATGACGCTGCTTCTTTCCCTGGCAGGTGAATCGAGAGCAGGCGGCGTGATCGAGTGCAACAACTGTCCCTCTCCCAGCGATGCGGCCTTGGCCTCGGGAGAGGGACTGACGGTTGTGGTGGATTTCGAGAGAGCCGAGTTGACTGCTTTCCACGTTGAACATGACCCTGAGCGCAGAAAGTGGCGAGCACATCCGACCCAGGTTCCAGTGCAGATTGAAATGGCTTTTCTGCGGATCCTGGATGCGACGCTGTCAGCAGGGCAAGCGCCGCTCATGCAGCAATCACCGCATGAGCAGCAGTGAGACAACGCTCTATCGCACGAAGGCAATGCGCTCCATGCCAGTGGCTTCGGCCGCAGCCAATATCCGCGCCATGCCTTCGTACTCGGCCGCCGGATCGGTGGCGATGCGCAGCTCCGGCAGGTTGCCGGCATGCTCGCCCGCCTGTGCCTGCAGGCGCGCCTGCAGTTCGCCGATCGCCATCGGCTGGCCGTTCCAGCTGAGCTGGTTGGCAGCGTCCAGGCGCAGCTCGATCGGCGGTGGCGGTTCGGGACGGTCGACCACCCGATCGGTGGCCTGCGGCAATTGCACGGCAATCGGCCGGGCCACGATCGGCGCGGTCACGATGAAGATGATCAACAGCACCAGCATCACATCCACCAGTGGCGTGACATTGATGTCCGCCAGCGGGCCGCTTCTTCCTGCGCTACTGAACGCCATGTGCCGCTCCCTGCAGCCGGGCCGTTCGCCCAAGGCCGACGTTACGACGCCTCCCATCCGCTGCGGCAGTGGCCTGCGCGGGGTCATTCAGCTGTCGTTGCCGACGCTCGGCGTGCACGCAATGCGAAACTGAATTCAGCCATTGCCCGCTATGCTGCCCGCCATGACCCGACGCACTTCGACCGCCCTGTCCCTGCTGCCCTTGGCCACCACGCTGCTGATCGGCTGCGCCAATGCCCAGTCCCTCGATGCCCAGAACGCGCAGCTGAAAGCCGCGATCGCAGCCGCCGAACGCGGCCAGTTCGATCCTGGCCAAGCCGCTGCGCTCAGCCGTCACCCGGCCTATGGCTGGCTGGAGTACGCCAACCTGCGCCGCAACATCGATACCGTCGATACCGCGCAGGCGCAGGCCTTCCTCAAGCGCTACGACGGCCAGGCCGTGGCCACCACCTTCCGCAGCGTGTGGCTGCCCTCGCTCGCACGCCGCCAGGACTGGCCGACCCTGCTGGCCAACTGGGCGCCCACCGAAAACACCGGCCTGCGCTGTGCGCAGCTGACCGCGCGCCAGGTGACGGGCAAGGTCGATCCGCAGTGGATCAGTGAAGCGCAGGATCTGTGGCGCAAGAACGGCAAGTCGCTGCCGGACGGCTGTGATGCCGTTTTTGCCGTGCTGCAGGCACAGGGTGGCCTGAGCGACGCCCTGCGCTGGGAACGCATCGATGCCGCCGCCGATGCCCAGCAACCGGCGGTGATGCGCAGCGCTGCACGCGGCCTGCCTGCCGCCGACCTGGCGCTGGCGAACAATTACGCCGCCTTTGTCGACAAGCCCAATGCCAGCGCCCTGAACTGGCCACGCAACGAGCGCAGCCGGCGCATCGCCACCGATGGCCTGGCCAAGCTGGCCAAGGCCGACCCCGGCGCCACCGAGCAGCAGCTGCCGCAGTACGCCCAGACGCTCGGCCTGAGTACCGACCAGCAGGGCCAGGTGCTGTACCAGATCGCGCTGTGGACAGTGGCCTCCTATCTGCCCGATTCGGCACGCCGCCTCAACGCGGTGCCGGAGTCGGCCTATGACGAACGCCTGCACGAGTGGCGCGTGCGCGAAGCGATGTCGCGCGGCGACTGGCCGGCGGCGCTGACCGCCATTCGCAAGATGGGCAGCAAGCAGCGCAGCGACCCGCGCTGGCGCTACTTCGAAGGCCGCATGCTGGAGAAGACCGGCCAGGCCCAGCAGGCGCAGCCGCTGTTCCGCGAGGCCGCGCGCGCGCCGACCTTCCACGGCTTCCTCGCCGCCGACAAGCTGCAGCAGGGCTACACCCTGTGCCCGTGGAAGCCGAACGACAGCGCACAGGCACAGGCGGTGATCGCGCGCGACCCGGCCATCCAGCGCGCGATGGCGCTGTACCAGATCGACCGCGCTGGCTGGGCCGTGGCCGAATGGAACAGCGCGCTGTCGCGCTTCGATGACACCCAGCGCCGCCTCGCCGTGCGCGTGGCGCAGGACAATGGCTGGTTCGACCGCGCCGTGTTCGCGCTCGGCAAGCAGCCGCAGGAACAGCGCCTGTACGACCTGCGCTTCCCGCTGCATCACGACGCCACCATCCGCCGCGAATCGGCACGCAACGCGATCGACCCGGCCTGGGTGGCCGCGGAGATCCGCGCCGAGAGTACCTTCACTCCCCGTGCGCGCTCGCCTGCCAATGCCATGGGCCTGATGCAGGTGCTGCCGGCCACCGGTGCCAGCGTGGCCAAGTCGATCGGCCTGACCGGCTACGGCGGCGCCGACAGCCTGTACGACCCGGACACCAACATTGCCATCGGCACCGCCTACCTGCGCCAGCTGATGAACAAGTACGACGGTCTGCCGTACGTGACCATCGCCGCCTACAACGCCGGCCCGACCCCGACCGCACGCTGGCAGGGCCAGCGCCCGGGCTTCGATCCGGACCTGTGGATCGAGACAATCAGCTACAAGGAAACCCGCGAGTACGTCGCCCGCGTGCTGGCCTTCAGCGTGATCTACGACTGGCGCCTCAATGGTGATGCCCTGCCACTGAGCGACCGCCTGATGGGCCGCCTGGTCGACAAGCGCAAGAACTTCAGCTGCGCCGCCAACGCCGAGCAGGGCGGCGATTGATCGCACAGCGGTCGTGCCGGCGGCTGGCCTCGATCGGAATATGCACCGCCTGGGTGCTGCTTCGGGGTGGCGCGGCCTGCCGTGATGCCTCTGTATTGGTAGTGCCGGCCGCTGGCCGGCAACCGCAGCCATTCCGAAGCTGCCGGCCAGCGGCCGGCACTACCGGAACATCTGCGCCGGCCGTGCGATCATTCCCCCATGAAGATCTATCTTGTCGGCGGCGCCGTGCGCGACCGCCTGCTGCAGCGCCCTGCCGGCGACCATGACTGGGTGGTGGTTGGCGCCACGCCCGCGCAGATGGAAGCGCTGGGCTACACTGCGGTTGGCCGTGACTTCCCGGTGTTCCTGCACCCGAACACGGGTGAGGAATACGCACTGGCGCGCACCGAGCGCAAATCCGGCCGCGGCTATCGCGGCTTCGTGGTGGATGCTGATCCGGCCGTAACGCTGGAAGAAGACCTGCAGCGCCGCGACTTCACCATCAACGCGATTGCCTGCGACGAAGACACCGGCACGCTGGTCGATCCCTACGGTGGTGTGCGCGATATCGAGCAACGCGTGCTGCGCCATGTCGGTCCTGCGTTCGTCGAAGATCCATTGCGCGTGCTGCGCGCGGCCCGTTTCATGGCGCGCTTCGCACCGCTGGGCTTTACCGTCGCCGAAGAGACCATGGCGCTGATGCGCGAGGTCGCCGCCAGTGGCGAGCTGGACGCGCTGGTGCCGGAGCGCGTCTGGCAGGAACTGCGCAAGGCGCTGGTCAGTGAGCGGCCCTCCGCCTTCCTGCGCACGCTGCACGATGCGCATGCCCTGGGCCCGATCCTGCCCGAGCTGGAAGCGCTGTACGGCGTGCCGCAACGTGCCGAGTTCCACCCCGAGATCGATACCGGCATCCACCAGGAAATGGTCAGCGACATGGCCGCGAAACTGGCGCCGGGTGATGACCTGGTCGGCTTCGCCGCGCTCACCCACGATCTCGGCAAGGGCCTGACCCCGCCGGAGGAATGGCCGCGCCACATCATGCACGAGCAGCGCGGCATCAAGCCGCTGAAGGCACTGTGTACGCGGTTGAAGATTCCCGCCGAGCACCAGCAGCTGGCCGAAGCGGTCTGCCGCGAGCACTTGAACGTGCACCGCATCGACGAACTACGCGATGCCACCGTGCTGGAACTGCTGGGCCGCTGTGATGCGCTGCGCCGGCCGGAACGCGTGGCCCGCATCGCGTTGTGCTGCGAGGCCGACAAGCGCGGCCGGCTCGGTTTCGAGGATGCCGACTACCCGCAGGGCGAAACGCTCAAGCGCCTGCACCGGGCAGCGCTGTCAGTGCAGGCGCGGGACCTGGATACCACGCATCTGAAGGGCCCGGCCATCGGTGAGGCACTCGCCAAGGCCCGGGTGAAAGCCATCGCCGCTGCCCGCTGAAGCATCTGATGATGCCGGCTGCTGGCCGGCACCTTCACATCGCCCGTCTAACGACGGCGCTTCCGCGAGAAATGGTCGACAGCATGAGCACCCAACATGATGGGTTGCATCAAGAGGAACAGCCATCCACCCAGCCGGAGCGTCTCCACCGGATTGAACCGGGTGATGAACGCAGCTGCCAGAGTCAAACCCACAAGAAGGCCGATCTCATAGACCCACAGCGATCGGTTAGAACGCTTGCCCACGATGCTCCTCCCCATGGAACAGGACGCGCTTGCAAGCCATCGCAGCCGTCCTGCACCACGGGTAGTGCCGGCCGTTGGCCGGCAACCACGCAATCGCTGGATTCAGTGCGCCATGCCGCGGGTAATCGCCGCCGCACGCTGCTTCAGCTGGGCCACGGCATCGGGAATCATCTCCATGCCCACGTCCAGGCCCGGGTTCAGGACCAGGCCGACGCCGTCGCCGATACCGGCCAGCAGCGCGTGCACCGCGATCGGCATGGCATGCGCAAACTGCGGCAGCTGCTCGTGCCACAGGCCCGCGCGCTCGGGGGCAGTGAACACCGCGAACATCGGCTCGCCGCTCTCGCTGGTCAGCACCAGCGGCGAGATGCTTTCGTCCCAGGCGCCATCCTCACCAATGGCCTTGTCCAGCAGCACGAACGCCGTCGAAGTCAGCAGGCCGTCGAGGAACTGCGCTGCGGTCAGCGTACCGTCCTGGGCCTGCAGCAGGCGCACCTCGAGGTCGTTGAGGGGTTCGAACGGGGTGTCGTGGTCCATGGTCGGTTCCGGTACGTGGTTGCAGGCTGCAACTTTAACAGGCCGGGAGTGAGGCACGGCAGCGTATCGGTAGGGGCTTCAGCGGCCGATGAGACTTTCTGCGGGAATGCCCAGGTTGCGGTGAAGCTTCCGGATCATTTCAAGAGTCAGACCGCGCTTGCGATTCAACACTTCATAGACACGGTTGAGCTGGCCGATGGAGGGCACCAGATCCTTCACGGTCAGACCGCCCTGCTCCATGCGGAAGCGGATTGCATCGATGGGATCTGGCGGCTCGATCGGGTAGTGCTTCGCTTCGTAGGCTTCAACCAGCGTTACGAGAATTTCAAATCGATCGCCATCTTCGCTGCCCGGCTCCGGCTCGTTGTCGACATAGGCCGAAATCATGCGCAGCGCGTTTTCGTAGTCGTCTTCCGTACGGATGGGATGGATGTTCATAGAAGCTCCACAGTGTCGGCGTCGATCCGGTCGTACTCGGCGTGGGTGCCAATGAACTTGATGTAGACCACTTGAAACCTGTAACCCACAGCGACGATGAGCCGGTAGCTGTTGCCATTTATGTTGAACACCACACGACTGTTGGCCACGAAACTTGCGCTTGCGTAACGTTGGCGTACGTCATGCGGTGTGTCCCAGACGGCGTGCCTCACTTCGTCATACCAGGACCTCAGCGCTGCTTCCGAATCAGGGTGACGTTCCCAGAATCGTTTCAGCGTCGCCAAAGCAACCACTTTCATTCGGATACCCTAGTCCCAATTTGGGATATAAGCAACCGTGTCATCTCCATCAGCGGCCGATGTATCCGTGCCGCCACATCCATCCGGCCACCGCCAGCCCCGCCACCACCACCAGCATCAACGGCAGGCCGAAGCGGTGCCGCCACGGGATCGGCACCCCGCCCAGCTGCTGGTCCATGGTCTCGGTATCCAGCACCCAGCCGTGCTCGCAACGGGTACAGGCCAGTTCGTAGCGGCGCTGGTAGGTGAAGCCGAACAGCAGGTCGATGCGCGCCATTTTGTAGCGCAGCTGCGGGGCGAATTCGGTTTCGGTCTGGCAGCGCAGGCAGTGGTGGGCTTCGGTGGGGCCGACGATCAGCACCCGTTCCTGTTGACCGATCAGGATCATGACCGGGTGCCTTGGCAGGCGGGCTGGGCCAGCAGCCAGGCTTGGGCGGCGGCCACGGTGGCGGCGTCCCCGTCGACGCGCTGGTCGGGCTCGATCTTCAAGCCATCACCACGATCATTGCGGTCCCGCATCACGCTGGTGGTCAGCAGCAGGCGACTGCCATCGGCAAGCGTGTGCACGACATTGCCAGTGGAGACACCCGCAGTAGGCTGACCGAAACTCCGCGTCTGCGGACGACCACGCCACGCCAGCACCGAGGCCTCGCCCGAACTGCCGGTGCGCGGCCCGAACAGCACCGCCACCGGCGCGCCGGGCTGCCGCAGCACATAGCCGGACTGGCCGAAGTCCAGCACCGACTTGCCTGCACGCTGTACAGCGGTCGCGGTCAACGTCCAGCGCTCCGGCCCCTGTGCGGCTTCGAACGCTCCCACATCTTCGTTGTTCACCACCGAGGTGCGCAGCAACGGTGCCATGCCCAGCAGCATCGGCCACATGTTGCCACCGCTGTTGTCACGCAGGTCGACGATCCAGCCACAGCGCATGCCGTCGTCCTTGCTTCGGATGACCTGCTGCCACCGCGCGGCGCGCTGGATGTCCTGGCGGAATTTCTCCTGCGGCGTCGCGCCGGGCATAGGGGCATAGCCCTCGATGACCACCCAGCCGATGCGCGCATCCACCGCATCGACGGCCTTGGCCTGGTCCACGGCGGCGGCACCGGCCTGCTGCGCGCGCGCAAGGGATTCACGCTGGCGCTGGGTCGTGGTCCATGCACCATGGTGGCCGGTGCTGAGCGCAATGGCTTCGCGCAGAACGGCCAGCCGTTGCGCGGGGTCGCCCTGCGCCGATTGCAGGCGGATGCGGATGGCGGGCCAGTCCACCCGATCGCGATACAGCGCCTGGCGTTCAAGCAGGCTGAGGATCTCGGCCAGGGCCTCCGGCGAGGGCACCTCGACCGTGCTTGGCGTATCGGCCATGGCGCCGGTCGCCAGCAACACGAACATCAGCGCGCCGATGCGACGCACTCCCTTGCGAACCTGCATGCGACGCTTCCTTGTCGTTGAGTCAGGACCGCAGCATAACCGGGGCATGATCGCTTGCGCCACGCGCGAACTGTCGTATCCGGCCCGGTCGCTGATTGCAGCAAGGCGGCTTGCGTGCAGTCACCACATTGCAACTTTGCCCATGTCATCGCGGCGCACAACGCGCCAAGGTGGCCCCCGTCGGCGCTTCCTGCGCTGACCGGGATTGGCGTCCTGAACGAAGCTTTTCACGAGCGGGCTTGCAACGTCGTTGCCTGCCCGAACAATGCACCGTCCGTCGTTCTGCGGCGGGCGGTGCGTGGGGATCCCCGGATCCGCCGGCGTCATTCCTCGTGAAGAGCTTCACCGGCACGCCAACCCGCACCGCCCGCCACCTTGCATCCCGCAGGTGGCCTTGCCTTGTGAGGTTGCTGCCATGAACACGCCCTACCCCACCTATCCGCGCCTGCAGGCACTGCTCGGTGCTGCATTGCCCGACCTGCAGCTGTCCACTACGGCAGCCGAAGCGCTGGAAGATGCGCTCACCGAAGCCGACGAACAGGCGCCGCAGTCGGCGCTCTTCGCCCGGTTGCGCGGCATCGCACACAGCCACGGAGCCGACGGCCAGGCGTGGCGCGAGCGGCAACTCAGCGAGGCGCGCGGCCGGGAACTGGCCGAGGCGACGCGCTGTCTTGCCGCATTGTCCGCCTGCGGCGGTGTGTTGCTGGCGGCGCAGTCGGCGCGCGAGATGGATGATGCGCAGGTGCAGTGTCCGCCACAGGTGGAGGAAGGGTTGCTGCATGCGGTGGTGGTGTTGGCCGATCATGCCGGGGCGTTGGTGGAGCCGGATGCGTGCGCGCCGTTGTCGTAGAGCCGAGCCTATGCTCGGCTGCACTGTGCTCGTGGCGTCGGTAGGTTCAGTGCCGACCAAGGTCGGCACCTACCAGAGCAGGGTCCCCCGAGCGCAAGGGCGCTACCAGTCCGCGCGCAGCCCGATGTTGCCTTCGATGATGCGGCGCTTCTCGTTGCGGTCGCCGCCCAGCTCGCGCGTGTAGTCGGCCACGGCGTACGCACTGATGGTGCGGTTGAAGCGCCCGACCACACCCACGCCGGCTTCCAGCGCGCGTGAACGCTGCGAATTGATGATCACGTCGTCGTCGAAGCGGATGCGATCCTCGCCGGAACGACCATGCCAGTAATTCAGCTTGAAATACGGTTGCCAGCCGTTGTCGGCCAGCTGGTAATCGCCGGCCAAACGCAGGCCCACACGGCCGGTCCAGGCGTTGTCGTTGTCGAAGCGCACGCTCGATATTTCATCGCGACGGTCATCCAGCGAAGTGCGCTGCCAGATCACCTGCACCTGCGGTTCCAGCCACCATGCGGACTGCCCGAAGTGCAGCAGCGGCTTGCCAGCCTCCACCGACACACTGGTGCCGTCGCCGCTCAGGCCGAAGCCGAGCCCGCGCGAGGAACGCGCGCGGCCGTCGTAGCGGCTCTGCATCGCCACGGCGTCGATGTAGGCACCGCTGCTGTCGGTGAACGTCCAGTACAGGCCCACGTGCTTGTCGTCCAGGCGGTTCTGGCCCACCTGTACGTTCTCCCAGCCCAGTGCCAGGCCGGTGGTCTTGCCCTGCGCGCGGGTGCGGCCGACGAACACGCCGATCTGGTTGCGGTGGTTGTCCGACGCCGCAGCCCATACGTCGAGGCCGGCCTGCAGGCCCATCACGTCGCCATCAAAGCCGGGCTGTGCATCGCCCTTCCAATGGATCTCGCTGCTCTGCCCCACCAGGCGACCCCAGGCGGTGCGGAATGCGCCCTGGTTGTACAGCAGGCGCTGTTCGCCCTGCCGCTCGTGGAAGGTACCGAGGCTGGCCAGCGAGGTCTCGCGCAGCAGCGGCGGCACCACCGCGTAGGCGGCGGTCTCCACGCGGTACAGCGGTACCACCGCGCCTTCGGCCGGGCGTGCACCCGGCGTCGGCGGTGCACCGGTACCGGGCAATGCACCGCCGGCCACCGGCACGTCCGGCACCGCCGGATCGCTGGGCGGTGCCACCGGCGCCGGTTCCGGCGGCGGCGGCGGTGGTGCGGTCTCGCCTGCGGTCAGGTCCGGATCGATGGCTCCTTCGGGCGGCGGTGGCGGCGCCGGGGCAATGGGGGGCGGGGGTGCCACCGGCGGCGTCAGCGGCGGTGGGGTGGCGCTGCCACCACCGTTGGGTGCCGGCGTCGGGCCGGTCACCAGCGTCGAACGCAGGTACCAGTTCTCGCTGGTGCCGGCACTGACACCGCCCTTGAACAGGAAGTACTCGTAGGCACCGGCCGCGACCGGTGCAAACAGCGAGAACGCGCCCGGCGCGGTGCGGCCACCATTCAAGGCCTGCACCACCAGGATGCCGTCGGCCAGCGTGGCCGCGCCGCTGCCGCCGGCATTGAGTACGCCGATGCCGGTGGTGCCGGTGGCGATACCGCCATCGATCACCAGGCGATCGCTGGGCGAGTTGTCCGCGCCCAGCACGGTACGCAGGTACAGGCCCCCGCCGTCACCACGGTAGTTGCCACGCACGGTGAACACGTCGCCGGCGCCGGTACCGGTCAGGTCGATGCGCCCGGCATTGACCATCTCCACCAGTGCAGCACTGTTGAATGGGCGGATGGCATGGCCGCCACTGCCCGCGTAGACGGTGCTGGTGTCGTCCACCGTGAGCGTACCGGTGCCGGTTGCGCTGTCGCCCAGCACCAGGTCGCCATCGAAGCTCAGCTCCGTGCTGTTGGCCAGGCTGATCGCCTCCCAGTTCTGGAAGCGGCCCACGCCTGCGGTCTTGACGTTGCTCAGGTTGAGCTGGTCGATGCCACTGCCCCCGTCGAACAGCGGCACCGCACCCAGGTTGCCTTGGTTGAGGTTGCTGAGGTTGGCCACGTCGTTGTCTGGGCCCATGTCGATCGCACCGTAGACAATGCCACCGCCGCTCCAGTTGAAGGTGTCATCGCCGGTACTGAGCAGTATCTGCCCGCGCACGGTACCATCGGTGATGGTCACGCTGTCGTTGCCGCCGCTGACGCTGATGTTGCCGCCGATGTAGGCCGTGCCCGAAATGATGATGGTGTCGGTGTCGAAGCCGGTCACCACGTTGCCATCAACAGTACCGCCGGACTGGTCCCACAGGTTCTTGTCCAGCTTCATGTTGACGCGGCCGATGCGGCCTGCGGTCATCCAGGCCTGGTCGCCATCTTCGAACGCACCGACGATGCGGCCACCGCTCATGCGGAAGGTATCGATGTTGTCGCCCTGCTGCAGCGCGCCGATCGTGCCGCCACTCATGACGAAATCATCGCGGCCACTGCCCTGCGCCACCACGCCGGTGACGGTGCCGCCGGTGACGGTCATCTGGTCATCGCCGCTACCCTGGTCGATGCTGTCGATGGTGCCATTGCCCAGCAGCAGCACATCGTTGCCATCTCCTTGCAGGACGCCGCCGCTGATGCTGCCGGCCTGCATCTCGAGGCGGTCGTTGCCCGAATCGAACTGTACGCCAGTGCGCCCGCTGATCGTTCCACGGTTGACCAACACGCTGTCGCCGGCGCCAACGAACTGCAGCGCGATGTTGTTGCCGGTGCTGATGCTGCCCGAATTCTCGACACGGCTGCCGCCACCGAGCTGGACCGCCACACCCCCCACCGAACTGATCGTGCCGAGGTTGGACAGCAGGTGCCCGCCGGCCCCGACCAGCGAAATCGCACTGCCACCACCGCTCTGCTGCAACTGGGCACCGCTGGCGACGTTGACGCTGATGCCCGCTTCGCCGCTGGCTGTGATAGGCACCGTCTGCGGATTCGGCGCGTTGGCATCGCAGGTGACCGTCTGGCCGGCGACCGGAGCGACGGTGCTGCAGCCGGCCCAGGCGGCGCTGGCGGTCAACAGCACCATGGACGGGACTGCCAGTGCCTGAAGCATGGAAACGGTGAGGCGGCGCGGACGGAAAGCGCGCGGGACGGCACGGGTCATACAGTCCTCCTGGACAGGGAATCAGGAACTGCAAATGCACGCTGCTGCGTGTGCAGTCTGCCGTCATGTGAACCGTTTCGATAGGTGAACTTGCGTGCGGGAAATCACACTTCGGATATGAAATCGCCGGGCCCTCACGCCAATGTGATGTGGCTGAAATCGTTCATTTTTCCGGCATCCGGAATCACGCGCAAAGCATCCACGCATGGCGTGGATCTACTGATCCTGCATCGCCAATCGATTCAATCGTGGCACCTGGTAGATCCACGCCATGCGTGGATGGCGTTGGCGGATGGGGTCAGATCTTCAGGTAGATCTTCCGCCGGTCCAGCCACCATGCCACGCCCCACCAGAGTGCGACGAACGCCAGCGCCTGCAGCATCGATGCCAGCTCGAGCGCCTGCGGCATCGCGGCGGCCAGCTGCTGCCAGATCCAGCTCCAGGCACCGCTGGCCATCAACGCCACCGACATCACCGAGGCCCCCAGATACGCGGTGATCGCATTGACGCCGAAGCGCCGGCCCAGCGCCGGCCATCCCTTCAGGTCTATCAGCACGTGGCCCAGCCACAGCGCCAGCGCGGCCAGGCCACCGGTCCACAGCACGTAACTGGGCGTCCACAGCTGCTTGTTCAACGGCAGCACCCCGGCCAGCAACAGGCCCAGCACGGCGGTCGCCACGGCCAGCCCGGCCAGTGCCGTCGAACGCCCGCTGCGCAGCAGGCCACCGGCCAACAGGCCGAGCACGGTACTGGCCAGTGCACCCAGCGTGCTCAGCAATCCTTCCGGGTCATGGCCGAGGCGGGTATCGGCATGCCATTGATAGATCCACGGTGCGAACAGCGTGGTGTCCAGGCGGCTGGCCGGGTTGGTCCACGGCGCCAGGTCACCGACGCCCAGCAGCAGCACCGTGTACCCCACCAACAGTCCAACAAGCATGCCGGCCTGCACGCGCGGCCGCGCGTAGACCGCCAGCACGCCCACCAACGCCGCACACACCGCGATGCGTTGCAGCACGCCCCAGATGCGGAAGTGATGGGTATCCAACGCCCACCAGATCAGCAGGTGCAGCAGCGCACCGGCCACCAGGATGCGCAGCGCGCGCTCCAGCACACCGCGCGCCAGTGCAGGACGCGCAGCGGCATCCAGCGCGCGCGGTGCCACGCTGAAGGCCATCGACACGCCCACCAGGAACAGGAAGAACGGGAACACCAGATCGGTAGGCGTGCAGCCATGCCATTCCGAATGGCGCAGCGGCGCGAACACTGCACTCCAGTCGCCTGGATTGTTGACCAGCAGCATCGCCGCCACGGTGATGCCGCGCAGGGCATCGATCGAGCCCAGACGGCGTGGCGGCGTACTGTTCATCAGGCGGCCTCGTACTGTCCGGCAATCCAGGTGCCACGTACCTGCAGGGCGTCATCCAGCAGCACCAGGTCGGCCTGGTAGCCCTCGGCGATGTGGCCCAGGCGGTCGTCGACATTGAGGAACTGCGCCGGGTAGGTCGAAGCCATGCGCGCGGCTTCGGCCAGCGGCTGGCCGAGCAGCTGCACGGTGTTGCGCACCGCCGTGGCCATGTCCAGCGCCGAGCCCGCCAGCGAACCGGCGGCATTGCGCACCACGCCGTCGATGGCGGTGATGGTTTCGCCGTACAGCACGTAGCTGGGATCGTCGGCACCGACCGGCGGCATCGCATCGGTCACCAGCAGCAGGCGACCGCGCGGCTTGGCCGCCAGCGCCACCCGCAGGCTGGCCGGATGCACATGCACGCCATCGACGATGATGCCGATCCAGCTGTCGCGGTCTTCCAGCGCAGCGCCCACCGCGCCAGGCTCGCGGCCCTGCAGCGGTGACATCGCGTTGTACAGGTGGGTGAAGCCACGCACGCCGGCATCCAGGCCGGCGCGGATCTCTTCGTAGGTGCCTGCGGTGTGGCCGGCGGCCACGATCACGCCACGTTCGACCAGCGCGCGGATGGTCTCCAGCGGCACGCGCTCCGGTGCCAGGGTCAGCAGGGTCACCCCGTTGTCCAGCGACGCGGCCAGCGCGATCTCTTCTTCGTCCGGCACGCGGAACTTGCTGGCATCGTGCGTGCCCTTGCGCGTCGGCGCGATGTAGGGCCCTTCGAGATGGATGCCGATCACGCCCGGCACGCCCTGCGCGATCGCCTCGCGCATCGCACCGATGGCTTCGCGCATCACCGCCACGTCATCGCTGATCAGCGTGGGCAGCATCGCGGTGGTACCGAAGCGGCGGTGAGCCTGCGCGATGGTACGCAGCGAGGCAACATCGGGCGTGTTGTTGAACAACGCGCCGCCACCGCCATTGACCTGCACGTCGATGAAGCCGGGCAGCAGCCAGCCGCCGCCCAGGTCCACCTGCTCGGCAGCATGGCCAAGCTGTGGTGCGGCGTCGGGCAACAGAGCGGTGATCTGCCCGTTTTCGATCACCACCGCCAGGTCATCGCGGAAATCATCGCCGGCGAGAATGCGGGCGTTGCGCAGCACCGTTGCCATCACACCGTCTCCGTAACCTTGTTCAGATGCGGCGGCAGATCCGGGTTGAAGCCACGACGCAGCGCCAGCGCATTGATCGCGCGGTAGAAGCTCTGCACGGTCAGCAGCGGTGCGCACAGCGGGTGCGGTGCGGCCGCCACCGGCAGGTTGCCGCCGGCCCCGGCCAGCCACACCTGCGCGCCCCGTGCAGAAAATTCCTCGACCACCGCGCGGGTGCCGGCGCCGGTTTCGTCGGGCTGGGCGAAGGCCAGCACCGGGAAGCCGCGGTCGACCAGCGCCATCGGGCCATGCTTCACTTCGGCCGAGCTGTAGGCTTCGGCGTGCAGGCTGCAGGTTTCCTTGAACTTCAGCGCCGCTTCCTGCGCCGCGCCCAAGCCCAGGCCACGGCCGAGCACGAACAGGTTGGTGGCCTCGACCAGGCCTTCGGTCACCGCACTCCAGTCGCACTGCCAGGCTTCACGCATCGCGTCCGGCAGCAGGTCCAGCGCGTTGCGCAGGCTGCTGTCCTGCTTCCAGTAGGCGGCCAGCTGCAGCAGTGCAGCCAGCGAGGCCAGGTAGCTCTTGGTCGCCGCCACGCTCTTTTCGGCACCGGCATGCAGCGGAATGACCGTGTCGGCCAGCTGCGCCAGCGGCGAATCCTCGACGTTGACCAGCGCGATCACGCGTGCGCCAGCGGCCTTGGCCGCCTCGGCGTTGCGCAGCAGGTCCGGGCTCTTGCCCGACTGCGAAATGACGATGAACAGCGCACCGCGCAGCTGCAGCGGTGCGGCATAGACCGACCCCACCGACGGCGAGGCCGACGCAACCACCAGGCCCAGCTGGGTTTCCAGCAGGTACTTGCCGTAGGTGGCGGCATGGTCGGAGCTGCCGCGTGCACAGGTGACCACGAACGGCGGCGGCGCCGCGCGCAGGCTGGCGGCCAGGGTTTCCAGGATGGCGTGGTTGCGCGAGAACTGGCGGGCAACCACGTCGGCCGCTTCGGCGGCCTCGGCGAACATCAGGGTGGACGTGGGGTCTGACAGCGACATGGCGGGCTCAGGCAGGATCGGAAGGAAGGGGGCGTGCGCCGGCCGGGCGCATCGGCGCGGTCGAGCCGCGCACCACCAGCTGCGGCACGAAGCCCTGGTTGTGCAGCGGTGCCGGCGCATCGTCGTAGGCGTCGCTGCGCAGTTGTGCGATCAGCAGGCGCGCGGCGTGGCGGGCGATGTCCTCGGTGGCCTGCTTGGCGGTGGTCAGCGGTGGCCACGACTGGCGCGAGAACGGGCTGTCCTCGAAACCGGCGATGGACAGGTCGTAGGGCACGTTCATGCCGGCCGACTTGGCGGCGGCCAGCACGCCGGCAGCGATTTCGTCGTTGGAACCGAAGATGGCGGTGGGCGGTTCGCGCAGCGCCAGCAGGCGGCGCGCCCCACGGAAACCATCGTCGAAGGTGTAATCGCCCTGCACCACCAGGTGCTTGTCCACGGTCATGCCGTAGTCCTTCAGCGCCGCTTCGTAGCCGGCATAGCGTTCGCCCGAGGAGCGGTGCGAGCTGCCGCCCCAGAGGAAACCGATGCGCTGGTGACCGAGCTGGATCAGGTGCTCGGTGATCTCGTAGGCCGCCTCGCGGTCGTCGACGAACACGCAGGCGCCGTCGGCCGGGTCTTCGGTGGCGGCGATGATGCGCACCAGCTTGATGCCACGCGCGGTCAGCGCCTGGATCAGGTCTCGGCGCTCGGACATCGGTGCGGTCAACACCAGCCCGGCCAGCCGCGAGCGCTGCACCCAGTCGGCCAGTTCATCGGCCAGCAACGGCGAGCTCGAATCACAGGGATGGATCTGCAGGCCGAAACCGGTCTCGCGGCACGCGGCCAGCACGCCGTTCTGCACGCCGATGATGTGGTACGGGTTCGGGTTGTCGTAGACCAGCCCGATCACGAAGGTAGTGCCGCTGCGCAGGTTGCGCGCGGACGGATCGGGCTCGTAGTCGAGCTCGGCGATGGCACGGAGCACCCGCGCACGGGTGGCCTGCATCACCGAGGGCTCATTGTTGATCACCCGCGAGACCGTCTTCAGCGAGACCTTGGCCTTCTCCGCAACGTCCTTGATGGTCGCTCTGCGCATGGGTTTTCCCTGGGGTTGGCTGCAGTCCATCATCGCCGATCAGGCCTTGTCCTGCGGCAGGCCGGCACGATGGCCGATCACCGAGTAGAACAGGATGTACAGGTAGCACGGCACCATCAGCAGCACGAACACCAGCTGGAAGTCGATGTGCTGCTTGAGCACGGCGAACAGCTGCGGAATGATCGCGCCGCCGGCGATGCCCATCACCAGCAGGGCCGAGCCGGTCTCGGTGAAGCGGCCCAGGCCGCGGATCGCCAGCGGGAAGATGGCCGGCCACATCATGGCGTTGGCGAAGCCCAGCAGGGCCACGAAGGCCACCGAGACGTAGCCGTGGGTGGCCCAGGCGCCCAGGCAGAACACCACGCCCATCACTGCCGAAATGGTCAGGTAGCGCGACTGCGAGACCAGGCCGGGGATCGCCAGCAGGCCGACCACGTAGCCGGCCAACATCGCACCCAGCGTCAGCGAGGTGAACATCTTGGTCTGGTCCAGCGGCAAGCCGAAACCGTGACCGTAGGTTCCGATCGCATCACCGGCCATGACTTCCACGCCTACGTACACGAACAGGCACAGCACGCCCAGCCACAGATGCGGGAACTGGAAGATGCTGCGGCGCTCGGCCGTTCCCGGTGCACCTGACGGCGTTGCATTGGCTTCGGAGGACTTGATCTCCGGCAGAGGCGAGAACAGCACGGCCACCGCCAGCACCACCAGCAGCGCGGCCATCGCCAGGTACGGCGCATGGATCTTGGCGGCGAATTCGTTGAGCAGCGCGACCTTGGTGACCGCGTCGGCGGCCTGCACCTGCTTGTCCAGATCGCCGATGCCGTGCAGCACCAGGGTGCCGATCAGCACCGGCGCCAGCATGCCGGCGATCTTGTTGCAGATGCCCATCAGCGCGATGCGGCGTGCCGCCGTTTCAATCGGGCCGAGGATCGAGATGTAGGGGTTGATCGCGGTCTGCAGCAGGGCGAGGCCGCTGCCGATCACGAACAGACCGCCGAGCGCGCCCGGGTACCAGCGCTGGGTGGCGAATTCACCGAACAGCGCGGCCCCCCCGGCCATCACCAGCAGGCTCAGGCTCAGGCCCTTCTTCATGCCGGTGCGGCGAAGGATCCAGGACGCCGGCAGGGCCAGGAAGAAATAGGACAGGTAGAACACCATCAGCACCAGGAAGGCACCGACCTCGCTGAGTTCGAAGGCCAACTTGACGAAGGTGATCAGCGGGCCGTTGAGCCAGGTGAAGAAGCCGATCAGGAAGAACAACACGCCAACGATGGCGATGGAGGTGGCCACGTTCGGGCGCGCGCTTGCAGCGGGGACGGCGGACATCAGGAGGGCTCCTGCGGCGACGGCCGCAGAACGCGGCGTCGGAGAGTGGCTGGGAACAACGTTGTCACATTCTTTCGATGGACAACGGCGGTTTGTCAACTTCCATGCACGCCTGCCTGAACCTCGTGCTGCACTGCGCAAGTCCGCCGCGGTACGCCCCGCTGAATGCGCGGCAGGCCTAGAGCCCCGTGCACCAATGGTTCCCACGTGAAACCCGCACTCACACCGTGTAAACGTTTACTGCGCGCCGCATTCGTTGCGACGCAGCAACGAAAGTGTCACGAACTCGTTGACATCGTTGTCAGCGCGGTTACAGACTCCGCCCCAATCGCCGCCCCCGATCCCCGGGCCGGCCCACCTGCAGCAGGAGCCCGCGTGATCGCCAGCCACCCCGCCCCGTCGCATGTCCTGTCCCGCGTCGCGCCCTCGTTCCTGGCCGCCGACGTCGGTGGCACCCATGTGCGCGTGGCCCGGGTCCAGGCCAGCGGTGACGCCACCCATCCGGTGCAGGTGCTGGAGTACCGCAAGTACCGCAATGCCGACCATGCCGGCCTCAGCGCGATCCTGTCCGACTTCCTGGGCGAAGGCCCGCGGCCCACGCATTGCGTGGTCGCCAGCGCCGGCTATGCCCGCGAAGACGGCACGGTGATCACCGCCAACCTGCCGTGGCCGCTGTCGGCGCGCCAGGTGGAAGCCGAGGTCGGCCTGCAGCGGGTCTACATCGTCAACGATTTCGAAGCGGTGGCCTACGCCGCCGCGCAGGTGGACGCCAGTGGCGTGTTGCACCTGTGCGGGCCGGAGACCGCCGCGCGTGGCCCGACCCTGGTGGTCGGCCCCGGCACCGGCCTCGGTGCAGCGCTGTGGATCCCCACCGCGCACGGCCCGGTGGTCCTGCCCACCGAAGCCGGCCAGCCGACCCTGGCGGCCAGCACCGAACTGGAAATGGCCATCGTCCGCCACATGCAGCGCGACCGCGCGCACGTGTCGATCGAGCATGCGATCTCCGGCCCCGGCCTGATGAACCTGTACCGTGCGGTGTGCGCGCTGCAGGGGCAGGCGCCGACCCTGGCAAGCCCCGACGCAGTCACCGCTGCGGCCATGGCCGATACCGATGCGCATGCGCGCCAGGCGCTGGATGTGTTCTGTGGCCTGCTCGGCAGCACCATCGGCGACATGGCGCTGTTCTACGGCGCCCACGGTGGTGTCTACCTGGCCGGCGGCATCCTGCCGCAGATCCGCGAATACCTGCACGCCAGCACCTTCGTCGAACGCTACCTGCAGAAGGGGCCGATGGGCGAAGCGCTGGCACGCATCCCGGTAAAGGTCGTCGAGCACGGCCAGCTGGGCGTGGTTGGCGCTGCCAGCTGGTACCTGCAGCAGTCGGCCGCCTGACACCGCAACAGGCTTCAACGCAATCGCAGCACGCAGTACGTGGCACGCCAACGCACGGGACTTCGCCGCCGCCCCGCGCATGTCATCGCAACCGTAACCGAACACCGCCGCCGGCACCCAATCGAGTGATGAGGAGAGACATCATGAACACCCGCAAGACCCTGCTTTCGGCCGCCATCGTCAGCTGCATCGCCTTCAGTGCGCACGCGCAGCAGGCGGCCCCGACCGCCACCGATCTGGACACCGTGACCGTTACCGGCATCCGTGGCTCGATGGAGAAGTCGCTGGACACCAAGCGCGAAGCCAATGCGCGCGTGGAAGTGGTCACCGCCGAAGACGTGGGCAAGCTGCCCGCGCACAACGTTGCCGATACCCTGCAGCGCCTGCCCGGCGTGAACATCAGCTCGTCCAGCGCCGACGAAGGTGGCTTCGATGAAGCCGACCGTGTCAGCCTGCGCGGCACCAGCCCGAGCCTGACCCAGACCCTGATCAACGGCCACACCGTCGGCTCGGCCGACTGGTTCGTGCTCAGCCAGGGCAACAACGTCGGCCGCAGCGTCAGCTACTCGCTGCTGCCGTCGGAACTGGTCAGCTCGGTGGAAGTGAACAAGTCCTCGCAGGCCAAGCTGCAGGACGGCGGTACCACCGGTACCGTCAACATCATCACCCGCAAGCCGCTGGAGTTCTCCAAGCCGTTCACCGCGGAAGGCTCGATCGGCATGGTGCGCTCGGACCAGGCCAAGTCGAACGACCCGCAGTACTCGGCACTGTTCAACTACAAGAACGAGGAAGGCACCTTCGGCGTGATGGTGCAGGGCTTCAGCCAGAAGCGCGAGCTGCGCCGTGAAGCACAGGAAATCCCGGGCGGCTTCTTCAAGATCGGCGCCGGCGATCCGGTCGCCAAGACCAATCCGGACCTGATCGGCGTCAATGTGCCGGGCCTGCTGGGTTCGACCCTGTTTGAGCAGACCCGCGAGCGCAAGGGCGGCCTGGTCTCGTTGCAGTTCAAGCCGAGCGACAGCCTCACCCTGGGCCTGAATGGTTTCAGCTCCGAGCTGAAGGCCAACAACTACAACCGCAACTTCATGATGTTCGGCAACAGCTTCGCCAAGTCGCAGGCGCCGGATCCGGGCTATGTGGTCAAGGACGGCGTGCTGACCAACGCCAGCTACAGGGGCGTGCCGGGCACCGACTATGCGGTGTACGACATGATCTACCGCGAGTCGAAGGCCAAGTCGAGCTATGTCACCTTCGATGCCGACTGGCAGATCAGCGACAGCCTGACCGCCAAGTTCCAGGCCGGCAGCACCAAGGGCACCGGTGAGACGCCGCGCCAGTACATCGCCGAGGTCACCCTGGCCAACGGCGGCGGCGCCAGCTGGGCCACCCACGGCAATGGCTCGCCGATCGACTGGAACGTCGGCGGCGACCTCTCGCCCAACGGCGTGACCAGCTTCGGCACCTGGGGCAACCAGCAGGTCACCGCCGAAGACAAGGAGAAGTGGGCCACGCTCGACTTCAACCAGTACTTCAACGATGGCGGCGTACTGAGCTCGATCGACTTCGGCCTGCGTTTCGCCGACCACAAGCGCGAAGCGCTGTCGCCGGAAGGTGCAACCCCGGTTGACATCTGGAGCGCGCTGAAGAACGGTGCCACGGCCAACTATCCCAGCGGCTTTGCCGGTGACATCGGCGGCACTTTCCCGCGCAACCTGTGGTACTTCACCCCGGGCGCGCTGAAGGACGCGGTGACCAACAACTCCACCTGGCTGGCCGGCAATGACGGCCCGACCGGTCGCCACAACTATGGCGCCGAGTGGAAGGTGAAGGAAAAGAACTTCGCCGGCTACGTGCAGGCCAACTTCCGCGGCGACTGGTGGAGCGGCAACGTCGGCCTGCGCTACGTCAACATCAAGCAGGACATCGACACCTACAACGCCGTCAGCAAGGCCGCAGATGCCGATGTCAGCAGCCTGTTCGGCATGTGGGAGCGCCTGGCCTTCCAGAACAAGCGCAACCGTGTCCTGCCCAGCGCCAACATCAAGTTCGACCTGGACGACTCGCTGGTGCTGCGTGTCGCCGCCTCGCAGACCCAGACCCTGCCGGACTACTCGGCACTGGGCGCGTCCTCGTACGGCTCGGACCTGAACCGCACCGGCGGCGGCGGCAATCCGAACCTCAAGCCGACCCTGTCGACCAACCTGGATGCCAACCTGGAGTGGTACTTCATGCCGCGCGGCCTGCTGTCGGTGGGTGCGTACCACATGAAGCTGAAGGACTACATCGCCTTCGACGTGGTCTCGCGCCAGCTCTACAGCGAACTGACCAACCAGCTTGAGACCTACCAGATCTCCACCCCGATCAATGCCGACGGCAAGGTCACCGGCGTGGAAGTGGCCTACGAGCAGCCGATCGGCGAGTACTTCGGCATCAATGCCAACTACACCTACGCCAACGGCACCACCTCGCACACCTGGTCGGATGGTTCGCACAACCTGCTGGGCACCTCGAAGAACACCTACAACGTGGGTGCCTACTTCGAGAACGAGCGTTTTGGCGCCCGGGTCAGCTACACCCGCCGTTCCTCGTTCCTGATCAGCCTGTCGGGCACCAACCCGTATTACCAGGATGATTTCGGCACGCTGTCGGCATCGCTGAGCTACAAGGCCACCGATTGGCTGAGCATCAGCCTGGATGGCCTGAACCTCAACAACCCGACCTACAAGTACTACCAGACCGCGGCCATCCCGACCTCGTTCTACAGCAACGGTCGCCAGTACTACCTCAACTTCCGCTTCAAGTACTGATCCAGCGGCAGCAACATCGCCGAGTCGTGCACGCACGCCGGGCCTGGGTCATTCCGGGCCCGGCGTTTTTCATGTATAGCGTTCATCGCACCGTTCCAAGGAGTCGTTCCGATGGTCAAGCCTTCCCGCGCCCGGATGCGCAGCGCAGTGCTGCTGGGCAGCCTGCTCGCCCTGTTGCCGGCACTGCCCGCACTCGCCGCCGATCCCACGCCGGCCGCTGAAGCACCGGGTCCGCAGCTGCGTGCCGGCAGCCTGATGCTGATTCCCGCCCCGGCCACGGTGCAGCCCGGCCTGGGTAGCGGCATCACCGTACGCGCCGATACCGCGCTGCACGCCGAAGGCGAAGCCGCGCAGCGCGTCGCCACCCAGTTCGCCGACCTGCTGGCCCGCAGCGGCGGTCCGCGCCTTACGCCGGCCCAAGGCAAGGCGGCAGGCACGTCGGGCAGCATCCGCTTCCAGATCATCCCGACCTTCCGCGACAGTGGTGAGAGCTACACGCTGGAAAGCACCGCGCAGGGCGTGCTGGTGCAGGCCGGCAACGAAACCGGCCTGTTCTACGGCGCAACCACGCTTGCCCAGCTGGCCACGGGTGGCAGCAACGGCGTGCTGCCGGCGGTGCAGATCCAGGACGCGCCGCGCTTCGGCTGGCGCGGTTTCATGCTCGACTCGGCGCGGCACTTCCAGAGCCTGGACGAGATCAAGCATGTGCTCGATGCCATGGCCGCGCACAAGCTCAATACCTTCCATTGGCACCTCACCGATGACCAGGGCTGGCGCATGGAGATCAAGCGCTACCCGAAGCTGACCGAGGTGGGCAGCTGCCGCCTGCCGGCCGGCGACGGCGGCATCGACCCGGCCAGTGGCCAGCAGCATCCGTACTGCGGCTTTTACACGCAGGAGCAGATCCGCGAAGTGATCGCCTATGCCGCCAGGCTGCATATCCAGGTGATTCCAGAAATCGATGTGCCCGGCCATGCCACCGCGGCGATCGCCGCGTACCCGGAATTGGGTTCAATCAACACCCCGCTGAAGCCGATCAGCGAATGGGGCGTGTTCCCGAACCTGTTCAACGTGGAAGACAGCACCGTCACCTTCCTCGAGAACGTACTGGAAGAAGTGATCGCGCTGTTCCCTGCGAAGTACGTCCACGTCGGCGGCGACGAAGCAGTCAAGGACCAGTGGGAAGCCTCGAAACAGGTGCAGCAGCGCATGCGTGCGCTGGGCATCAAGGATGAAATGGCCATGCAGAGCCACATCATCAAGCGCCTGGAGACCTTCCTGGAGCAGCACGACCGGCGCCTGATCGGCTGGGACGAAATCCTCGAAGGCGGCCTACCACCGCAGGCCACGGTGATGTCGTGGCAGGGCACCGAAGGTGGCCTGGCTGCAGCCAGTGCCGGCCATGACGTGGTCATGTCGCCGGTGGGGTACCTGTACCTGGATTACCTGCAGACGGCCTCGCCGAATGAACCGCCGGGCCGCCCGACCCAGGTCAACCTCGGCAAGCTGTACAACTTCGAGCCGGTGCCGGCCGAGCTGGCGGCCGACAAGCGCCAGCACATTCTCGGCCTGCAAGCCAACATGTTTACCGAGCACACGCGCACCTACGCGCGCCTGCAGCACAACCTGTTCCCGCGCCTGGCCGCCGTGGCCGAGACCGGCTGGAGTACGCCGGAACATCGCGACTTCCGCGATTTCCTCGCGCGCCTGCCCGCGCAGCTGCAGCGCTACCGTGCCTGGGGCCTGGCCTACGCTCAGACCCCGTTCGAAGTGGGCGTGGACTACACCGATGATCGCGCGAAAAACTCCGTGACCCTATCGCTGGCCAATCCGCTGGGCTATGAAGTGCGCTACAGCACCGATGGCCAGCCGGTGACCGGGCAGTCGCCGTTGTACCAGCAGCCGCTGACCGCGACGCTGCCGACCACCGTGCAGGCCGCCGCGTTCTACCAGGGCCAGATGCTGGCCGCGAAGCCGACCATCGCCACGTTCACCGCGCAGTCGCTGCTCAGCCGCCGCAGCGATGCGCTGCTCAGCTGCGTGGGCAAGAAGGGGCTGGTGCTGCGCCTGGAAGACGACGGCCCGCGCGAGGGAACGCGTGCGGTGTTCAACGTCGACATCTTCCAGCCATGCTGGCGCTGGCCGCAGGCGCAGCTGGACGGCATCGGCAGCGTGGAGGTCCGCGCGGGCCGCATTCCGTACTACTTCCAGCTGGCCCACGATGAACCCAAGCGTCGCTTCGAAAAGGCCCGGAGCGCACATGGCGAAATGCTGATCCGCCGCGGTGATTGCACGGGCAAGGTGCTGGCTCAGGTACCGCTGCCGGCCACGCCCGATGCCGGTGGCTTCGTGACCCTGCGTGCGGCGCTGCCGAAGGGCACGCAGGGCACGGGTGACCTGTGCATCAACTTCACCGGCGATACGCGCCCGGCGATGTGGGTGCTGGATGAGGTCACGCTGAAGAAGTAACCGCAAGCCTGTCCTGGCGCAATCCATCCACGCATGGCGTGGATCTACTGTAGAGCCGAGCCCATGCTCGGCTGCCTTTCGGGAGGGAGCCGAGCACGGGCTCGGCTCTACAGGAACCTCAGCCCCGCCAGCGCATCAGCAGATCGCGCAACGGGGTCAGCGCCGTGGCCATGCCGGCCAGCACGCCGATCGTGTTGGCCAGCGCATCCATCGGGTCAGCAGTGCGGTTGCTGGTCAGCGCACCCTGCGCGAACTCGATGCCGACGCCCATCAGCACCAGCCCCACGCCCACCCACAGCAGCGGGCGCCCCGGCCGGAACAGCTGCACCGCGCTGCCGGCCAGGATGAAGTAGGCGAGGAAGTGCTCGCCCTTGTCGCTGTTTTCCGGCAGCGGGATCGGCGGTGGTGGGATCAGGCAGACCACGATCACCAGCAACACCGCCAATGTCCAAAGCGCGGTCCACAGCCGCTGCCGCCGCAGCGGCTTGATCAGCGGCAACGCATTGCTCACAGGCGCCAGCTCAGGTCGCCCAGTTCGAACGCCGGCTCGAAATCGACACCACGCTGCAGGCCGATGGCCTGGAAGCGCTCGCCCATCTCGGTCGGCAGGGTCAGCTTCTTCACCTGGTCACGCAGCTGGATGCGGCCGACCTCATCCGTACGCTCTTCGGCCAGCAGCAGCACCTGGTCCAGGCCGTTGCCGAGCAGGAAACTGGCCTGGCTGCAGTACCCCGCCAATTCGAAACCACCGTGCATGCCCGCCTCGGCCATCGCGGTGAAATCCACCGACGCGGTGATGTCCTGCAGGCCGGGCCAACGATGCACGTCGTTATGCACGTGGTGGCGGTAGAACGCGCGGACCGTGCCATCGTCGCGGTCGTGCTGGTAGAACTCGCTGCGGCTGTAGCCGTAATCGACAAACAGCATCGCACCACGCTGCAGGCCGCCAGCCACTGCCTGCAGCCAGTACGGCAGCTGCGGCAGCACCTCGGAGCGGTAACCGTCGGCAAAGGGCTTTTCCAGGTAACGCTCGATGTGGCGCACCGCACCGTTGAGCAGGATGTCAGCGGGCTGCGCGCCACGGATGAAGTTGCCTTCGCCATCAAGCTCGACGGTTTCCTCGTAGACCTCGCCGTCCCGGATCAGGAAACGCGGGGTCGGCAGCGCGTCGATCACCTCGTTGGCGAACACCACGCCCTCCCAGTCCTCCTCGAACGGGCGGTCGATCCAGCCCACGCGCGCGGCCAACTCGGCCGGCAGGTTCTGCTGCAGGCGCTGCTGCTGGCGCTCGCGTAGGTCGGCGCTGGGTTCGAGGATGGCGTAGCGCGATGGCAGCGCGTCCAGTTCGGCCAGGCGCAGCAGCACGGCCTCGGCGAAGGCGCCGGTACCGCCGCCCAGTTCCAGCATGCGGGCCTGCGCGCCCAGCTGCGCGAACACCGGCGCCAGCGCATTGGCCACGCTGCCGGCGAACAGGCTGCCGAGCTCGGGTGCGGTGGTGAAGTCGCCGCTGCCACCGAACTTGCTGGCGCCGGCGCTGTAGTAGCCCCAGCCGGGGGTGTACAGGCACAGCTCCATGAAGCGCGAGAACGGCATCGCCCCGCCCTGCGCAAGGATTTCGGCACGCAGGGCGGCCGCCAGCTGGTCGCTGTGGGCCAGGGCATCGGCTTCGGGCAGGGGGAAGGTGGGCTGCATGGCGTCTTCGAATGCGGTGACAATGGTGCACAGGATAGCCGAGCCTTGGAGGACCCTCGATGAGCGATACCCACCCCGTGGTCCTGATCACCGGCAGCGCGCGCCGGATCGGTGCGGCCATCGCCCGCCAGTTCCACGCCTGTGGCTGGTCGGTGGTACTGCATGCCAACACCTCCAGCGCCGAACTGCAGCAGGCCGCGTTCGATTTCGACAATGTGCGGCCGGGCAGCGTGCTTGCGCTGCAGGCCGACCTGCGTGACGCCGACGCCCTGCCCGACCTGGTGGAACAGGCCGTTACCCACTTCGGCCGCCTGGACGCGCTGGTCAACAACGCCTCCAACTTCTATGCCACCCCGCTCGGCCAGGTCACGGCCGAGGCGATGGACGAGCTGTATGCGGTCAATGCGCGCGCGCCACTGCTGCTGTCACAGGCGGCCGCGCCCTACCTGCGCCGCCAGCAGGGCTGCATCGTCAACCTGACCGACCTGCACGGCACCGATCCGATGCGCGACCACATCGCCTACACGATGGCCAAGGCCGCGCTGGAGATGGCCACCCGTTCGTTGGCGCTGGAGCTGGCGCCGAAAGTGCGGGTCAATGCGGTGGCGCCCGGCGCGATCCTGTGGCCCGAACAGGGCAAGGACGATTTCGCCCGCGAGGCGCTGCTGGCGCGCACGCCTTTGGCGCGGATCGGTACGGTCGAGGAGATTGCCGAAGCGGTGTACTGGCTGGTGGCCGAAGCCAGCTTCGTCACCGGCCACACGCTGCGCGTGGATGGCGGGCGCACGGTCAGCTGAGAGGTTGCCGGCCAGCGGCCGGCGCTACCGGTCATGCCGGCCGCTGCCGGCAACCTCCATCAATCCAGGTCAACCACCTCGAACGCCTCGCCAAACTGCGCGTGCGCGCGCCACAGCGTGGCCAGGTCCAGCCCGCTGACCGGATCGATGAAGTCTGGCGCGATGTCGGCCAGCGGCTTCAGCACGAAGGCATGCTTCAGTTCGGGACGGGGAATGCGCAGGTGGCCGGGACCTTCCACCACCAGGTCGCCGTAGAACACCACGTCGATATCCAGGGTGCGGTCGGAGAAGCGCGGCCCGCTGCGGTCGCGGCCGTGCGCGTCTTCCAGCGCATGCAGCCAGTCGTCCAGTTCCTGCAGCGGCAAGTCCGTCTCGATCGCCACCGCGTTGTTGAGGAAGGCCGGGCCGTCGAAGCCGACCGCGGCGGTACGGTAGGCCGGCGAGACCTGCAGCGCGCCGAAGCGCTCGCGCAGGGCCGCCACCGCGGCGTGGAGGTAGCGGCGGGGCTGGACATTGCTGCCCAGGCTCAGGAGCACGGTCGTCATGCGGTTCAGGTGGCAGCGATGGGGGCGTGGACATGCCGTCGTCACGGCGGCCTGCCTACAATCCGGGACGCACATGATAGGGCACCGACATGACCTATTGCGTTGGAATCGAGGTGGACGAGGGCCTGGTCTTCGCTGCCGACACCCGGACCAATGCCTCGCTGGACGATGTACGCGTGCATCGCAAGCTGCACGTGTTCGAATATCCCGGCCAGGCAGCCTACGTGCTGATGGCGGCTGGCAACCTGGCCACCACCCAGTTGCTGGTGTCGCGCCTGGGGCGCGATGCCGACGAACGGCGCTCACCCAACCTGCGCGACATGACTCACCTTTTCGAGGCCGCCGCGTACGTTGGCCAGTTGCTGGTGGACAGCCAGGTGCACAGCAGCCACAGTGAACATGGCCACGATGGGGTCAATACCCAGGCCACGCTGATCTTCGGCGGCCAGATTGCCGGTGAGCGGCCTGGGCTGTACATGATCTACCCGCTCGGCAACGCCATCGCCGCCTCACCGGAGACGCCCTACCTGCAGATCGGTGAATCCAAGTACGGCAAGCCGATCCTCGACCGCATCCTCAGCCCCGCCACGCGCCTGGAGGATGCCGCCCGCACGGCGATCGTCTCGTTGGACTCCACCATCCGTTCCAATCTGTCGGTAGGCCTGCCGATCGACCTGGCGCTGCTGCGCGACGGTGAACTGCGCATCGGCCAGCAACTGCGGCTGGGCGCGGATTCAGCGCTGTACGCCGATATCCACCAGAACTGGTCACGGCGCCTGGAACAGGCGGTGGACGCCCTGCCGCGGTTCCCCTGGGAAACGCTGGACCGGTAGTGCAGGCCGCTGGCCGGCAACCGCAATGATCCCACCGCACGGGGATGCCGGCCAGCGGCCGGCACTACCCTTTGTCAGCCCAGCGCCTCGGCCACTGCGCGGAACACCTGTTGCATCTGCAGCGGCTTGCGCAGTACATGGACGTCCACGCCGGCCGGGAAGGCATCGGCAGGCACCGCCACCGCCGCATCCTCCAGCACCAGCGCCGGGCCGCGATAGCCCAGCGCAGCCATCTCGCCCAGCAGCTGGCTGGCCGGCAGCAGCTTTGAGCCGGCGTCTGCAATCACCAGCGCCGGCATCGCCTCCTGCTGCATCCAGCGCAGCGCCGCCGGGCCATCGGAGGCCAGCTGCAGCTGATACCCCTGGCTGGACAGCGCGTTGCCGAGCAGCGACAGGCGCGTAGCTTCGCCGTCGACCACCAGGATCGACTGGCCACTGCCCAGGGCCACCAGCTGCTCGATCGGCTCGCTGCCGTCGCTGGCTTCGTGCATCGGCAAGCGCAGCTCGAAGCAGGTGCCCTGCCCCGGCTGGCTGCTGACATGGATGCTGCCGCCGGCGCCTTCGACGATGCGCTTGCAGGAAATCAGACCCAGGCCGGTGCCATCGGCCTTGGTGGTGAAGAACGGATTGAACAGGTGCGACAGCGTGTCCGCATCCATGCCGATGCCTTCGTCGGACACGCAGATCTGCATCCAGTCCACGCCATCGCGCTGCCCGGCATGGCTGGCGGTCAGGCTCAGGCGGCCACCGTTGGGCATCGCCTGGATCGCGTTGAGCGCCAGGTTCAGCATTACCTGCTGCAGTTCGGTGTAGTTGGCGTCGACCACCAGGCCTTCGTCCAGCACCTGCAGTTCCAGGCGCACGGCATCGGGCACGTTGCTGCGCAACAGCAGCGCCACCGCGTCGAACAGGCCGTCGATCTCGATGCGCTCGCTCGGCTTGCGCGAACCACGCACGAACGACAGCATCGACTCGGCCATCTCATGGCCGCGGCGGCCACACTCGGCGATGACGTCGGCCAGGTGGTGCAGCTGCGGATCCTCGGTGCGGGCCTTCAGCAGGTCCGGCATGATCAGCAACGGCTGCAGGATGTTGCGCAGGTCGTGGCTGAGCCCGGCGGCAAGCAGGGACAGGCTTTCCAGGCGCTGCGCACGCATCAGTTCGGTTTCCACGCGTGCGCGCTCGACCGCACTGCGTGCATCGCGGATCGCACGCGCGACCGCCGAAGGCAGGCGCGCAGGCTGGTGCTTGATGATGTAGTCGTTGGCGCCCTTCTGCAGCGCCGCTACCGCATTCTCCTCACCCATCGTGCCGGAGACGAAGATGAAGGGCACCTCCGGTGAGGTCTCGCGCACGATACGCAGCGCGTCGTCACCGGAGAACCCCGGCATGCTCAGGTCGGACAGCACGATGTCCGGCTGGAACACAGCCAGTGCCTGGCGCAGTTCCGCCTCGCTCTCCACACGCTCGAAGCGGGCCTCCAGGCCCGCGTCGAGCATCTGTTCGGACATCAGCTCGGCATCTTCCGGTGAGTCTTCCACCAGCAGGATGCGCAGCGCCCCCAGGGCGGGACCGGTCAGGGGCATGGGCTCACTCGAGTTCCGGTGCCTGGTTGATCAATGCCCAGAACTTGCCCAGCGTCTGCACCGCGCCGAAGAACTGGTCCACGTCCACCGGCTTGACCACGTAGGCGTTCACGCCCATGTCCCAGCTGCGGGCCAGGTCACTTTCCTCGCGCGAAGACGACAGGATCACCACCGGCAGGCGCTTGAGTTCTTCGTGCTCGCGGATCTGCCGCAGCACTTCCAGGCCATCCATGCGCGGCATCTTGATGTCCAGCAGCAGCACCGCCGGCAAGCCTTCCTCGCGGTTGGCGAAGGCGCCGCGGCGCAGCAGGTAGTCCATCACTTCCACGCCGTCCTCGACGTGCACGATGGGATTGGCCAGACGCGCTTCTTCCAGGGCGTCGATCGCCATTTCGGCATCCGCCGGGCTGTCTTCGGCGAGAAGAATGGTGCGCAGAGTCGTCATGCAGAGGGACCTTGTTTGTCCGCGTCGGTCGCGGGGGGCAGGTAGAAGTGGAAAGCAGCGCCGACGTCCGGTTCGGCCTCGGCCCAGATACGGCCACCATGGCGGGTCAGCACGCGGCGCACGCTGGCCAGGCCGATGCCGGTCCCCGGGTAGTCACTGGCCTTGTGCAGGCGCTGGAACACACCGAACAGCTTGCCGGCGTAGGCCATGTCAAAGCCTGCACCATTGTCGCTGACCGTGAACTGATGGCCGCCGTCGGGCTGCTGCTGGTAGTCAACGCGGATCTTCGCCGGTTCGCGGTTGCCCGAGTACTTCACTGCGTTGCCGAGCAGGTTGAGCCAGACCTGGCGGATCATGTTTTCGTCGCCCACCACGATCGGCAGCGGCGCGATGCTCCACTCCACCTGGTGCGCATGGCCGCTGTTCTCGGCCTCGGCCTGCAGATTGGAATCGAGCATGGCGCGGGTGTCGGCCACCAGCGACTGCATGTCCACCGCCTGCTGCCGCATCGCCGCACGGCCAAGTCGCGAGTAGACCAGCAGGTCGTCGATCAACGCTGCCATGCGCCGGGCCGAACTGGAAATCACGTCCAGATAGTGGCGGCTCTTGTCATCAGCCTGGTCGCCGAGGTGGCGCGACAGCTTGTCGGAGAATCCTGCCACGTGGCGCAGCGGTGCACGCAGGTCATGCGAGACCGAATAGCTGAAGGCCTCCAGCTCGCGGTTGACCTCGGACACCTGCGCAACCTTGCCTTCCAGCTGGCGGTTCAGCTCTTCGACGCGCAGCTGCACTGCGCGCTGCATGGTGACGTCGCTGATGGTCAGCAGCACCACCTCGTCATCGCTGTCGGGCAGCGGCATGCGCCGCGCGTTGAGCAGCATGTAGCGCACCATGCCGTCGGCGGTGCGCTGCTCGTGCTCGAAGTCCCACAGTTCGCGACCGCGCGACAGTACGTCGGCCAGGCGCTGCCGGACCACCGGGTCCTGCCATGCGTTGTCGCCAACGTTTTCCAGCAGCAGGCCGTCGGCGCGCTCGTCCTGCAGGCCGTACAGCTCAGCGAATGCTGGATTGTGCAGCTGCACGCGCAGGTCGCGGTCGAGCAGCACGATCGGTTCGCGCACGGTCTGCAGCACCGACGCCGCACGTGCAGCCGAGCGCAGCGATTGCCGCTCCGCATGCAGGCGACGGCCGATCTGCCGCTGCAGCAGCCACAGCACCAGGCCGAGCAGCGCCAGCTGGATCACCAGCGAACTCCACGACACCAGTTCGGTCTGCTTGCGCTGGCGTGCCGCCTGCTCGGCGCGCAGCGCCAGCAGCTTCTGCTCGCTGGCCTGCAGTTCTTCCACCAGCCCGCGGATGGGATAGCGCGTACTCAGGTCCTGCACCAGCTCGCGCTGGTCGCTGTTCGGTTCGGACCTGGCCAACTCGCGGGCAAGTGCCATGCGGCCTTCCAGCATCGATTCGATCCGACCGATGCGGATCAGCTGGTCGGGATTGTCGCGGGTCATCCGGCCCAGTTCGGCCAGGCGCCCGGGAATTTCATCGGCCCGGGCCATGCGTTCGCGCAGGCCGGGGGCATCCACGCCCTTGGACAGGGTCAACGCGGCCGATTCGACATCGCGCACATCGGCCTGCAGTTGCTGCAGTGCCACGCCCACGGCCTGGGTGTGGTTGACCCAGGCCATCGCTTGTTCGCTGTCCTGCTGCAGTTTACGCAGGGTCAACCACGGCACCACGATGATCGCGGCGGCGGCCAGCGCCAAGGCCGGCAACCGCCAGCGGTCCCAGATGTCGTCACTGAAAACCAGCGCCATAGTTCCTCGTCAGCTCTGCCGCGACGCGTTGGCCGGGTCGAGCCCGGTTGCGGCGGAACCGGCAATATAGCGCAGGCGGTCACAACTCTGGAATTTCCAGCGCGGTCGGCTGAACGGGTTGGCAATCAGACCTGTAGGGCCAAGCCCATGCTCGGCTGCCTTGGAGTGCCAGCCGAGCATGGCTCGGGTCTACAGGTCAGCGGGCGCCCCACGCGGGGCGCCCAACCGGTTCAGCGCTTGGCGGCAGCGCTGACCTTCAATGCGGCGGCATCGACGCGGGTCACGCCCTTGATGCCCTTGGCGGTGGTGACCGCCTTGTCCTTCTCGGCCTGGGTGGCCACGGTGCCGCTCAGGCTGACCACGCCGTTCACCGTTTCCACCTTGATCTCGGTGCCCGGGACGTTGCTGCTGGTCAGCAGGTCCGCCTTCACCTTGGTGGTGATCCAGCTGTCGGTCACCGGTTCGTTGGAATCATGGCGATCCGCGTGGGTAGCCGGATGTGCGCTGGTGGTCGGCGGGCTCTTCGCGGCCGGGTCCTTGGCGAATGCGGCCGAGGAGGACAGTGCCAGGCCCAGCGTCAGGGCAGAAGCAATCAGCGTGCGAGTGGTATTGCTCATCGTGTCGTTCTCCTTCGGGATGTGCTGCCAGTCTGGACAAGCGCACGTGGAGCAGGCGTGGCGTCGTGGTCATGCCGCCGTGAATCGAAGCGTTTCCAACGGCAACGGTTCAGTTTTGGGCTGTCCGCATCTGTCGTTTACCCTGCCCTTCCCCCCTGCCGGAGCTCTGCCATGCGCCCCGACCTGCACCTGGCCCTGATCGGCTACGGCCTCGCCGGCCGCGTCTTCCATGCCCCTCTGATCCAGCACACGCCCGGCCTTGTCCTGCACAGCATCGTCAGCTCGCAGCGCGACACGTTGCTGCGCACGTTCAGCAACGTACACGTGCGTGCAACGCCACAGGACGTGTTCGACGATCCAGCGGTGGATGCGGTGGTGATCGCCACGCCGAACGAACAGCACGCGCCGCTGGCGATGGCCGCGCTGGCCGCCGGCAAGCACGTGCTGGTCGACAAACCCTTTGCGCTGGATGTGGCCGAAGCGGAAACAGTACTGGCCGCAGCACGCGACGCCGGCCGCATCGCCACCGTGTTCCAGAACCGGCGCTTCGATGCCGACTTCCTCACGCTGCAGGCGCTGCTGTCCGAAGGCACGCTGGGCGAGGTGGCCGAATGCCATGCGCATTTCGACCGCTACCGGCCGCAGGTGCGCGACCGTTGGCGCGAACAGGACGGGCCAGGCAGTGGCCTGTGGTACGACCTCGGCCCGCACCTGCTGGACCAGATGCTGGTGCTGTTCGGCTGGCCCGACGCCATCGATGCGGATCTGGCCGTGCAGCGCCAAGGTGGCGCCGGCATCGACTACTTCCACGCCGTACTGCACTACCCACGGCATCGCGCCATCGTGCATGCCGGTTCGCTGGTGGCTGCCCCTGCCCCGCACTTCAGCGTGCATGGCAGCAAGGCCAGCTGGATCAAGTACGGCCTGGATGTGCAGGAGGCCCAGCTGCGCCGCGGCGTAGCGCCGGGTGCGCCCGGATGGGGCATCGATCCCCGGCATGGCGAACTGGTGCACTGTGATGCAGAAGACAATGTTCTGCGCAGCACCGTCGACAACCTGCCCGGCGACTATCGTCGGTTGTATGCGCAGTTCGCAGCGGCGATGCACGGCGACGGCGAAGCGACGGTCAGCCCGATGCAGGCATTGCAGTTGATGCGGCTGCTGCAGGCCGGCATGGACAGCGCGCGCGAAGGGCGGCGGATCGCGTTGCACTGACCAGTAGATCCACGCCATGCGTGGATGACGTGGCAACGATCGGAGACGGCTTTTGTAGAGTCGAGCCATGCTCGACTGGCTGTATGGGGTCAGAACCCTTTCCTGCGGAAAGGGATCCCACCCTGATCTGCCCGGGGTCGGATCCCTTCGGCAACGCCGAAGGGCTCTGACCCCACCGCAGTGCTTACGACTTCTTGATGGCGTGGCCGCCGAATTCATTGCGCATCGCCGACAGCAGGCGGTCGGTGAACGAATTGGATTCCCGCGAACGCAGGCGTTCCAGCAGCGACAACGTGATCACCGGTGCCGGCACGTCCAGTGCGATGGCTTCGGCCACGGTCCAGCGGCCTTCGCCGGAATCCTCCACGTATGGCGCGATGCCATCCAGCGACGGATTGCGCTTGAGGGCTTCGGCGCTCAGGTCCAGCAGCCACGAGCGCACCACGCTGCCGTGACGCCACACCTCGGCTACCTGGGCCAGGTCCAGCGCCATCTCCTGCTTGCGCTCCATCAGCGCGAAGCCTTCGGCATAGGCCTGCATCATCCCGTACTCGATGCCGTTGTGGACCATCTTGGTGAAATGGCCGGCGCCGGATGGACCAACACGCGCCCAGCCACGATCTTCAGCCGGTGCCAGCGTGCGCAGCAGCGGTGCGATCTGCTCCACCACCGGCGCTTCGCCACCGACCATCAGGCTGTAGCCTTCCTGCAGGCCCCACACGCCGCCGCTGGTGCCACAGTCGACGTAGCCCAGATCGTCCTCCGCCAGCGCCTTGGCGCGACGGATCGAGTCCTGGTAGTTGGAGTTGCCGCCGTCGATGACGATGTCACCCTCGGCCAGGTGCGGGGTCAGCTGTCCCAGCGTCTGGTCGACGGTTTCACCCGCCGGCACCATCAGCCACACCACGCGCGGCACCGGCAGCGCGGCCACGGCGGCGGCCAGCGAATCAACCACCTCCAGGCCGGCCTCTGCAGCACGCTGGCGCGCACTTTCGCCCGGGTCGTAGCCGACCACGCGGTGGCCGCCGCGATGCAGGCGCTGGGCCATGTTGGCGCCCATGCGGCCGAGGCCGATCATTGCAATATCCATTGTTTCACCTTCAGTTGGGGTCTAGGGTCAGGCTGCCTGGCCTGCCGGTAGCCGCGCAGTGGCGCAGCTGCGCCTCGCGCCAACGCCGGTAGAGCGTGGTATGCAGATTGTGCACCGCCAGGTCGATCGAAAACGGCGTTCTCGGGTTGCGATCGAGCAGGCGGACGATGTGGTAGCCGATAGGACGTATACCGCGCGGATGCACGTAGATCACGAACTGCTGGTAGAACGGATCGTCCAGCAGCTGATCCATGCGCACCAGAGCCGCGTGGTAGCGCGGTGCCAGGCGCGCGCGCAGCTGTGGATCGCGCTCGAACAGCAGGCGCTCGAAATAGCGCTGGCCGATGCGCGGGATGTCCTGCGCCAGTTTCCAGAGCTCGGCATTGCGCTGGTCGTACCAGGCCAGGCCAGCGTGCAGTGCCAGCGCCTGCGCAGCGCCCTCGCCCACCTCGACCACCACGAAGTTCTCGGCCTGGTTGCTCAGGTCGTCCAGCGTGCCTTTGTCGTACACATGTTCGATGAAACCGGGCACGCCCACGAACGCCTGCCGCCCCATCGCCGAGGTGCGCACCGCCTTGCCATCGGCGAAGAAGTCGCCCGCATGCGCGCCGAGCAGGATGCTGTCGGTGTCGTGCAGCGCGAGGAAGGTGCCGATCGACAGTTCCTCCGCTGCGAACCCTGTGTCGAACGCAGCATCGCCATACAGCTCGCGCTGGGTGGCCAGCTGTGCGACCTGGCGGCCGACACCGCATTCGGCACGCACGGCACCGCTGTAGAACGCCTCCAGCGCATGGCTGTTGCCCGCGCGGGGCACGAAGCCACGACCGAAACTGCGTGTACGCTGCCAACCCTGTGCCGGTGCGCCCTGCAATCCGAAGCCGATCCATCCCAGCTGCGGGCCGGAGAAGCGGAACGTGGGATTGCCCTGCAATGCCGAAGTCGCGCGCCGCGTGGCCGCCCCCAGCTCAAAGGCATAGGCGCAGACGGTGGCGGGGTCATCCAGCAGCTGCTGCAGAAGTGCGTGCCGAGCAGCAGCGGGCAACGCCGTCGGCCACCGCACCTGCAGGTCGCCGGCCGCTTGTGAATCAGCCAGCGAGGCACGCGTACATACGGGACCACCGCGCACCTGCGGCGCGGTGAGGGACGCTTCTTCGAAGCGCCACCCCAACCGCTGCAGCAGGCCCTGCGTACAGTCCGGGGATGGCGCTGCCACGACCCACGCGGGCGCCAGCAGCAGGGCTGCAATCAGCCACCTGCCGCGCACTCTCAGCCCTGGTCCGTAACCGCCGGTGCGGGTTCCGGCGCCGCGGCCGGCGATGGCGATGGCGTGCCCGCCGCGGCCGGCAGATACTGCTGCAGGCGCTGGAAGAAGCGACGATAGAACTCGGCATCCGTGACCGTGCTGCTGGCCACCTTCACCAGCGAGTCGTCGTTGCTGCCGAACGGCAGCGACACCGAGCCCAGCGCACCCACGCCGACACTGGCCGAGGTCGGGCTCTTCTTCAGCGCGTAGCGGTCCTGCACGGCACTGACGAATACCAGCGTCTGGCTGCCGCGCGGGGCGCACGAGATGCGCAGCACCAGCTGCTCATGGTCATCCTCGCGCGGCTGGAAGTTCTTGCTGCCCTCCACCTGTGCATCATCGGAACGGGCGATGGCATAGCCTTGGCTGAGCAGCGTGCGGCGCGCGGCCTCGCAGGCTTCGCCGGGGCGTCCCTCAACGGTGCGCGAGAAGGTATCGCCGGAATCGAAAGACTCGCGCAGCACGGTGCTGTCGGCGGCGCGGCCACCACAGGCCGAAAGGATCAAGGCGCTGGCGCACGCCACGGCAGCGCTGGAAAGACGGGAGGCCCGCATGGTTACTCCTGCGAGAACGGAAGCACCAAGGGTAGTCCCGCCCCCGTGTGCGGCAGGTCGATATGGCCCCCCACGTTGCTCCCGGTTCATGCACGTAAAAGGGGACGGAGGGGATCAAGTCGTTTGCGGCACTTCACTGGCCCGGGCATGGCCCGGCGCGACCGGGAATGGGCTTCCAAAACAGAAAGGGGCCGGCAATGCCGGCCCCTGCGGATGTCGTGCGCCGCCTCCGGCTCAGTCCGCCCAACGCCCCGCGCCGGTGGACTGCGGCAGCACCTGGGCCGACAGCGGACGGTCATTAGCCAGCAGGTTCACCGCGTCAGCCAGGATCGAGGCCGACTCGCGTAGCAGCGGGTCCGGACGCTTTTCGGCAGCCTTCTCGCGGGCGGCATCCTTGACGATGTCGCGCTCGTTGCCGGTCAGGCCATCATCACTGCTGTCATCGGCCAGCGGGTCCAGGGCCAGGCCCAGCTCCTTGCGCTGCAGCTGGCGTTCCTTGCGCTGGGCGTCCTGGCGCTCGCGTTCGGCGCGACGGGTGGCCTCGTTGAGCGAGATGTACTTCTTCGCCGCCTCGGTCCGGAACTGCTGCACGTCCTCGTTCCACCACTGGAATTCCTTGTCGGTGGCGATTCGCGCGTCGTGGCGGGCCTCCAGCTTCGGCAGCAGCGGCGCGAAGTTGCCGTACTGGGTGTGCGGCACGGCGGCGATGCGGGTCCACGGCAGGGCGTTATCGTAGGTGCTCTCGCCGAACTCGGTGGCATCGACGCTGGCCGGGAAGGCCAGGTCCGGCACCACGCCCTTGTGCTGGGTGCTGCTGCCGCTGATGCGGAAGAACTGGGCGATGGTCAGCTTGACCTGGCCGAAGCGCTGGGTCTCGCCACTCGGCCAGCGGTCGAGGTCGACGATGTTCTGCACGGTGCCCTTGCCGAAGCTGGTTTCACCGATCACCAGGCCACGACCATAATCCTGGATCGCACCAGCGAAGATCTCCGAGGCCGAAGCCGAACCGCGGTTGATCAGCACCGCCAGCGGGCCATCCCACGCCACGCCCTGGTTGCGGTCGCTGTTGACGGTGACGCGGCCACCAGACTCACGCACCTGCACCACCGGGCCCTGCTCGATGAACAGGCCGGTCAGTTCGATGGCTTCATCCAGCGAACCGCCGCCGTTGTTGCGCAGGTCCAGCACCACGCCGTCCAGCTTGTCGTTCTTGAAACCAGCCAGCAGCTTGGCCACGTCGCGGGTGGCCGAGGCATAGTCGGCGGCGTTGCGGCGGCGGCCTTCGAAATCCTGGTAGAAGGTCGGCAGCTTGATCACACCAATCTTCCGTGCCGGCTCGCCGTTGGCGGCCGGAATGGTCATGGTCTCGCCCTTGGCGGCCTGTTCGGCCAGGCGCACCTTCTGCCGGGTCAGCACCAGGGTGTGGTGCTTGCCATCGGCACCTTCGGCAGCCGGAATGAACTCCAGCTTGACCTGGGTGTCCTTGGCGCCGCGGATCTTGGCCACCACATCGTCGATGCGCCAGCCGATCACGTCCTCGACCTGGCCAGACTTGCCCTGGCCAACGCCGACGATGCGGTCACCCGGCTTCAGCGTGCCGTCCACCGCAGCCGGGCCGCCGGCGATGATCTCGCGGATCACCACCACGTCGTCCTGGCGCTGCAGCTGCGCACCGATGCCTTCCAGCGACAGCGACATCGCCTGGTTGAAGTTCTCGGCCGTGCGCGGGGTGAAGTAATCGGTGTGCGGATCAACCGCGCTGGTGTACGAATTCATGAAGAACTGGAAGACGTCTTCGCCCTTCAGCTCGTTGACCGACTTTTCCAGCGTCGCGTAGCGCTTGTCCAGCGTCTTGCGGATATCGTCCGGCTTCTTGCCTGCCAGCTTCAGGCGCAGCCAGTCGTTCTTCACCGACTTGCGCCACAGCTCATCCAGCTCGGCGCTGCTGGCCGCCCACGGCACCTTCTTGCGGTCGTACTCGAAGCGCTCGTCGGTGGTGAAGTCCGGCTCCTGCTTGAGCAGCTTGCGCGCAAAGGCCACACGTTCGCCGACACGCTGCTTGTAGACCGCGAACACCTGGAACGCCGGTTCCAGTTCGCCGCCACGGATGGCCGAGGAGATGTTGGCTTCGAAGGGCGCGAAGCGCGCCACGTCGGCCTGGGTGAAATACTGCTTGGCGCCGTCCAGCGTCTCCAGATAGCGCTTGAACACGTCCTTGGAGGTGGCCTCGTCCAGCGCACGCGGGCGGTAGGCGTAACGACTGTCGGACAACAGGCCATACACCAGCTTGGAGGTGGTCACCTGATCGGCAGTCGCCGCAGCGGGCAATGCAGGCGAGTCGGCCTTGGCCGCCAGCGCCAGCGGCGCGACCAGCGCCAGGGCCATCAGGAATGCGGGGGCTTTGAATTTCATTGACGTGCTCGAAGGCGCCTTGCCAAGGGGGAGACTGCAGGGTGTTCAGACACCCCGACAGTGCCGAAAGTTGCCGGGTTTGTCACCCGGCCGCGCTCGGTGGAAAACCAGCCTAGCGGGGCCGGTGTAGCAAATTGTGAATGCATGTAGAGCCGAGCCCATGCTCGGCTGGCCGGCAGCAAGCAGCCGAGCATGGGCTCGGCTCTACCGCAGGCAGAGGTGTGCGGACCAACGGTCCGCACCCACAGGAGAAGCAGCTCCCACCCACCGGGAGGGTGTCAGGAAACCCCTGCGCCCTTGGCCTGAACGTCGGCGTGGTACGACGAGCGCACCATCGGGCCGGACGCCACGTGGCTGAAGCCCAGCTCGTAACCGTAGTCTTCCAGTGCCTTGTAGTCGTCGGGGGTCCAGTACTTCAGCACCGGGTGATGGTGCGCGGTCGGCTGCAGGTACTGTCCGATGGTGATCATGTCCACATCGTGCGCGCGCAGGTCACGCATCGTGGCCTTGATCTGTTCGAAGTCCTCGCCCAGGCCCAGCATGATGCCGCTCTTGGTTGGCACGTCCGGGTGCTGCGCCTTGAAGTTCTTCAGCAGGTTCAGCGACCACTGGTAGTCCGCACCCGGGCGCACGTTGCGGTACAGGTCCGGCACGGTCTCGATGTTGTGGTTGAACACATCCGGCGGGTTCTGCGCCAGGATCTCCAGCGCACGTTCCATGCGGCCCTTGCCGCGGAAGTCCGGGGTCAGCACTTCGATGCGGGTACCCGGCGACTTTTCGCGGATGGCGGTGATGCAGTCGACGAAGTGCTGGGCACCGCCGTCGCGCAGGTCATCGCGGTCGACGCTGGTCACCACCACGTACTTCAGGCCCATGTCGGCCACGGTCTGGCCGAGGCTGGCCGGTTCGTTGGCATCCGGCGGCTTCGGGCGGCCGTGGGCGACGTCGCAGAACGAGCAGCGCCGGGTGCAGACCTCGCCGAGGATCATGAAGGTGGCGGTGCCGTGGCCGAAGCACTCATGGATGTTCGGGCAGCTGGCTTCCTCGCAGACCGTCACCAGGCGGTTCTCGCGCAGCTTGGCCTTCAGGTTCTGCACGGCATTGCCCGAAGGAATGCGCACGCGGATCCAGGACGGCTTGCGCAGTACCGGCGCATCGGCGAACTGCACCGGCGAACGGTTGATCTTGTCACCGCCCAGCTGCTTGACCCCGGCCTGCAACGGCGCGGTGGACGGAGAATCGCCCTGCACGATCTGCAGGGGAATGGAACGGGCGGTGGTTTCAGTCATGGCAGTTCCGGGGGGCGGTCAGGCGGCCGCAGAAAGATCGGGCAGTTCGGGCGTGTGCTGCAGCAGCAGGCCAAACTGGCGGGCCAGGTGGTCCAGCAGCACTGGCTTGACGGCCTCCATCCCGGAGGGGCCGCCCAAGTCCAGCACCGAGGTCACCTGCAACCCCTGATAGCCACAGGGATTGATGCGGTGGAAGGGTTCCAGGTCCATGGCCACGTTGAAGGCCAGCCCATGGAAGGTGCAGCCGCGGCGCACACGGATGCCGAGTGCGGCAATCTTGGCACCACCGACGTAGACGCCTGGGGCGCCCTCGCGGCGTTCGGCGCCGATGTTCCACTCGGCCAGGGTATCGATGAGCGCCTGCTCGATGCGACACACGTAGTCGCGCACACCGATACCCAGCCGTGGCAGGCGCAGCAACGGATAGATCACGATCTGGCCGGGACCGTGATAGGTCACCTGGCCGCCGCGGTCCACGTGCAGCACGGGGATGTCGCCCGGCGCCAGCACATGCTCGTCCTTGCCGGCCTGGCCCAGGGTGAACACCGGATCGTGCTCGACCACCCACAGCTCGTCGGCATCGGCGTCGCTGCGCTGGTCGGTGAAGCGCTGCATGGCGCGCCACACCGGTTCATAGGGCTGGCGGCCGAGGTCACGGACCAGCGCCGGACGCGGCGCACGGTCCTCCGGGGCGGCTTCGGCCGGGCAGGAGTCGGCTACAGCGTCCACTTCACTTCCGGGTGGTCACGCAGCGCCTGGTGCGCCAGGTCGTACTGTTCGCGGCTCCCGGCCTTGAACACGATGCGGACGGACACGTACTTGCCGTTGGAGGAGTGCTTCCAGCTGATGCGTTCGTTCACCACATCGATGCCGGCGGCCAGCAACAGGCGGGGAAGCTCATGCTCCAGGCCGCGGTTGGCCGGGCCCATGGCGCTGAGCTCGAACTGGCCGGGGAACTGGAAGCCGTGGTCGGGGTTGTCGGACTTGATTTCCATGGCCCCATTATCGGGCCGCAGGGCAACAAACCCAAGAGTATTCATCAACGCCAGGACCGCACCGGCGGTCTGCTGCGTTGCAGGCAGCCCAAGGGACGGGCCTGAGGCCCAACGGCAGCTGACTGCAATCTCCTGACCGTCACCAACGCGAACATCGTACGGGCGGCCCGCGACCGCCTTCACGCCCGGCCTGCGGCGCGTACGCGGGTAACAAATTGTGCCCGCCGGACAATGTTGTTTTCGGAACAGACAAGTGATCCGGACGTGCTCGTTCCGACGCGCGGGCACGAGTACCGTAGCGTTGCAGAAAACGACTGAAAACCGCCCCCTTCCCCATGAGCATTCCATCCATGCGTAGTGTCGCAGCTCTCGGGCTCGCCGGCCTGCTGGCCTCTGCCCTCCCCCTTGCCGCCCAGGCGGCCGAACAATGTGGCCCGGACGCCATGCGCGACCACCCGCCGCAGGTCAATTTCCGCGTCGACAACGACCTGTTCGGCGGCCGCCACCAGGATCAGGGCTATACCAACGGTGCGCTTTTGACCCTGGTTTCCCCCAATCTGGTCGATTACACCGACGACCCCTGCCTGCCGCGCATGGCGCGCTGGGTGAACCGGTACCTGGAAGGGCTGCATCCGGGCAAGTTCGAACAGCAGAACATGATCTTCAGCATCGGCCAGGGGATCTTCACCCCGACCGATTTCACTCGCAGGGACCTGATCGAGGACGACCGCCCTTACGCCGGCGTGCTGATCGCGAACTTCGGTTTCAACGCGCGCAGCGGCGACCGCCTGCAGACCACCCAGCTGACACTGGGCGTGGTCGGTCCGTGGGCACAGGGCAAGCAGGTGCAGAATGCCGTGCACGACGTGCTGGGCGACGAAAAATTCAAGGGTTGGGACAACCAGCTGCACAACGAACCACTGTTCATGCTGACCCATGAGCGCATGCGCCGCTGGCCGGGCGATGCCAGCGTCAATGCCGACGGTTGGGGTTGGGACGCGATCAGCCACTACGGCGGGTCGATCGGCAACCTGGAAACCAAGGCCAATTTCGGCGGTGAAGTGCGCTTTGGCTGGAAGCTGCCAGACGACTTCGGCAGCACGCCGTTGCGCCCGGCCGGTGAGAACACGGCGCCGACCCGCCGCGGCCGCGCCAGTGGGTGGTCCTGGCACCTGTTCGCGACCTCGGACGCTGCCTGGGTGATCCGCGATATCACCCTGGATGGCAACACCTTCCGCAACAGTCACAGCGTGGACAAGCGCCATGTGGTGGCCTACGGCGGGTACGGCGTGGCGGTGATGTACGGCCGCTGGAAGTTCGCTGCCGCGCGCTATCACAGCACGCGCGAATTCAACGGCCAGCGCGAGGCGCCGGTGTTCGGCAGCTTCACCATCAGCCGTGCGCTGTAGGCCCAGCCTCGGTTCCGCCGGGTGTTGCCCGGCGGACACCTCGCGTGCCTACCAGCTGAAACCCGCGCCGGCAGAAACGCTCTGGTCACTACCACTGAAGGCGCCACCCAAGGACACCGAGACGTTCTTCTTCTCGCCCAGTATCCGCTGGTAACCCACGGCCAACGCCGAACGCCCGTTCTGCGAACCGACACCCGCACCCACGCGGTTGTCGCCGCTCAAACCGGCGGTGTTGATTGCCATGCCCGCATAGGCCGCGCTGATCGCCCCCATGCGGTCAAGCCGCGTGTCCATCGCGTTGAAGCGGCCATCGGTGTACTCACGCTCGGCCTTGAAACGATCATCCATCTGCTGCACGTTCACCGCATCGGTCGGGCGTACGCCGGCCGCGACATTGCTGACGACGCGCTCATTGCCTTGGGAGCCCACCGAGAACTCACTGTCGCGGTCAGCCGTAGATCCGGCACCGACAGCAACCGAATTGTTGCCCGTCGCACTGGCGCCTTCGCCCATGGCCACCGAGCCCGTACCCGAGGCCACACTACCCTCGCCCACGGCCACTGCGCCCACGCCGGACGCCGCGCTTCCATTGCCAAGGCCGATCGCGCCCTTGCCGGAAGCATCGCTCCCTTCGCCAATGGCCACCGATCCCTCACCGGTACCGGGGGAGACACCCGGATTGCCCGTGCCGGGATTTCCGGTCCCCGGGCCACCAATGGAACCATCCTCGATCCCACGCTCGATCGAACCCAGCCGGTCGTCCATCTGTCGCCATTGGGCTTCCCAGTTGGCATTCATCTGCCACAGCTGGCTGCCATTGACGGCTTCCATGCTGAACTGGCCAATCTGGCCGGCGGCGACCTTGTCCAGCACCGTGCCACCCGTTCCGCCGAGCGAGGCCCGGGACAGACTTGCATCGTCGTAAGTGAGCACGCTCAGCGTCTCACCACTGACGGGATCAATCGCGCCAGCCGCCCGCAGCTGCGCGATGGTCACCACGTCATCTTCGTTGACGCCGTTGGCCACGCCGCTCAGGCGCCGGTAGCCATCCCCGCCTGCGAAATCCACCACAGTACCGCCCTTGCCGGCAGCCACGCTCACCACGCCCGTACCGGAATCATGGGTGACGATGCCGGAGGAGCCGTCAGCAAGGCCCGCGACGTCATCACTCAGCGTCTTCAGCGAGCCTTCTGCGCCGGACATGCGCGTCTGCAATCCGCCAACGTCGCTCTCCAGCGAACCCACCTGGGCACCCAGCTTCGAGGCATCGTCCTTGATCGTGTCGATGTCACTCTCCACCCGCCCAACGCGCTCATTGGTCGAGAACAGCTGCGCACCGGTGATGGCATCGGCACTGCCTGCAGCGATCACACCGTCAGCCATGTTGGTGATGCGGCGGTTGTCAACGCCATTGCCCACCGATACCGTGTTGGCCGCATTGGTGGTCGCCCCGGCTCCCAAGGCGACGCTGTTACTGTGGCTGGCGGTCGCATCGTAGCCCACCGCTACGCCACCTTCGGCCGAAACAGTACTGGCATTGCCCAGGGCTACTGCCTTCATCTTGGTGGTTGGGGCCCCGAGCACGCTCGCGCCCCCGCCCATAGCCAGCGATCCTCCACCCACGACCTGCGCACCGGGTCCGATCGCAATCGAGTAGTCCGGCGAATCAGTGCCCGGCGAAAGTAAGCTGTCCGTCCTTGCTGAATTGCCGATGGCAATGTCGCGCGCGCCCCCCGCTACGGCGTCATCGCCCAGTTCAACCTTGGTGGCAAGCACACTCGACCACGTCACCCCCTGGTCACTGGTGCAGCGCTCTCGCTCCGCATCGGTTGCTTCATTGGCGCAGTCCCCCCTGTCCGCTGCTGCAGCCAGAGCTGCTGGCAGCATCAAGGCACCTGCCAACGCCAATGCCAGCGGGGTGCGGCGCGCAGTGCAACGCGTCTTTGGAGAAATCACGGATATCAGCGTGCGAATGGTCATTGGCATGTACTCCTGTGGAATGGGACGGAAAGCCGCAGTGCCCGGCAGTCCTGTTGCGTACATGCTCGACCTGACACGCCGGCAAACCCATCGGACGTGTACCAATTCCACGCGCCGGACCCGGCCCGACAGCGTCGATACAGGCAAAGAAAAAGGCCGGCATTCGCCGGCCTTTTCGTTCACCACGCCGGGGCGTGGATCATTCCGATTCCCACCACATCCAGAAGCTGTCCCACAGGCGCTTGAAGAAGCCGGCCTGCTCAACGGCGGCCACGGCCACCAGCGGCGCTTCGGCGACGACCTTGCCATCCAGGGTGACCTTCACGGTGCCGATCTTCTGGCCGGCGGTGAACGGTGCTTCCAGGGTCTTGGGCACATCGATGCTCGGCTTCAGGTCGTTGTAGCGGCCGCGCGGCACGCTCACCAGCATCGGCTGGGCCACCCCCAGCTGCACCTTGTCGGTGGTGCCCTTCCAGACCTTGTGCTCGGCCACGGCCTTGCCCGGTTCATACAGACGGTGGGTCTCGAAGAAGCGGAAGCCCCAGTTCAGCAGCGCCAGGCTGTCATCGGCACGCTGCTTTTCCGACTCCCCCCCCAATACCACGGCGATCAGGCGCTGGTCGCCACGCTGCGCCGAACTCATCAGGCAGTACCCGGCTTCGGAGGTGTGGCCGGTCTTGATGCCGTCCACGCTGCCGTCGCGCCACAACAGCAGGTTGCGGTTCGGTTGCTTGATGTTGCCGACCTGGAATTCCTTGATCTTGTTGTACGCGTAGGTTTCCGGGTAATCACGCACCATCGCGCGGCCCAGCAGCGCCAGGTCGTAGGCGGTGCTGTGGTGGCCTTCGGCGGTCAGGCCGTGGGCGTTGACGAAGTGGGAGTTCTTCATGCCGATCTTGGCGGCGTAGCTGTTCATCAGCGACGCAAAGGCTTCTTCGCTGCCGGCCACGTGCTCGGCCAGGGCGATCGCGGCGTCATTGCCGGACTGGATCGCCATGCCCTTTTCCATGTCTTCCAGGCGTGCGGTCTGGTTGACCGGGAAGCCGCTGTAGCTGCCGTCGGTACCCGCGCCGCCTTCGCGCCAGGCGCGTTCGCTCATCATCACCTGGTCATCCGCACGGACCTTGCCGTTCTTGACCTCGGCGGCGATCACGTAGGACGTCATCACCTTGGTGATGCTGGCCGGGGCCAGCTGCTCGTGGATGTTCTCGCCGGCCAGCACCTGGCCGGTGGCGTAGTCCATCAGCACCCAGGCCTTGGATACGCTCGGCACCGGCGCCGGCGGGGTGGCAACGGTGACCGGGGCGGCAGCGGCGGCGGGCGCCGGCGTGGCCGGGGTCGGCAGCGGGGTCTGGGCGGAAGCCAGGCCCACCACCAGGGTGGCGGCCAGGGCGGTGGCGGCGGAACGGAAATTCATTGGACAGCAGGCTCCAGGGGACGGCCAGGAATGGAGGGTGGAACGTAGTGGCCATTGTAAGGCCGGGGCAGCATGGGCCGGCAGCACCGGCCCGGGTGGGTCAATCCTTGACGATCTGCGGCGAACCCAGGCCCAGACCGGCAATGCGGCCGACAAGTTCCGCGGCACTGGCATGGTCGCTGGCGGGAACGCGCAGGCGGAACAGGGTGCGGCCACCGGCGGCGATGTCGCTGATGGTCGCGCCGACGATGCCGGCGGCGTTGAGCTGGCCCATTGCGCGGTTGGCATTGTCGCGGCTGGAGAAGCTGGCGACCTGCACCATCACCGCGCCCACTACCTGCTGCGACAGGCTGGGGGCGGTCGGTGTGGCCGGCGTTGTACGCGCCGGCGCCGGCGTGACCGCGCGCGGCGCGGCGCTGGCGACGGCAACCGGTGCCACAGGGGCGCTGCGCGCCGGCGGTGCGCTCGGCGGCAGGCTGCTGACCGCCACGTCCGGCACGGCGCTGGCCACGCCCTGGATGGTGGCCGGCTGGCCACGCGCAGGCATGGCGTCGGCCGGCAGGCGCTTGACCAGGCGATCAATGTCGCTGTCGGCGGTGGCACGCGCAGCCGTTACCGGGCGCGTACTGGCCGCCGCGACAGCCGTTTCGGCGGCACGGCGCTCGCGGCGCGACGGCTTTTGGGCCAGCAGGTTGCTCTCGCCCGGTTGCAGCGCACGCACTTCCACGTTGCCGGTACCGCGCTGGGTGATGCCCAGCCGCACCGCGGCGGCATAACTGAGGTCGACCACGCGGCCATCATGGAACGGGCCACGGTCGTTGACGCGCACGATCACCGACTCGCCGTTGTCCAGGTTGGTGACGCGGGCGAAGCTGGGCAGCGGCAGCGTCTTGTGCGCGGCGGTGAACTGGTACATGTCGTAGACCTCGCGGTTGGAGGTCAGGCGGCCGTGGAACTTGGCGCCGTAGTACGAGGCCGTACCGCGCTCGACATAGTTGCGGGTGTCGTCGAGCACCTTGTACGACTTGCCCAGCACCACGTACGGCGACTTGTTGCCGATGGCCGAACGCTCTTCGGCGGTCACTTCCGGCTCGGGAATGCAGGCGACGTTGGGAATGTAGTCCGGGGTGCTGTCACGCACGCCTGGCTTGTACAGCCCCCCGGCGGTGTAGTTGCCGCGCGTGTTCGGGTCTTCCTTGGCCGCAGCATAGGGCGAGCCCTCCGGGCAATGCGCCGGGCGCGAGCCGCGACCCTGCACCACCGTGCCGCTGGGCTTGCCACCGTGGCCGGTCGTGGCCGGCTTCTTCGGCGCACTGCTGCAGGCAGCCAGCGCGAGGACGATCAAGCTCGGGACCAGCCATCTGATGTTCATGCCGGGGGCAGCTCCTGTCCGGCGATGGCCTGCGACAACTGGAACACGGCCATCGCGTACATCTTCGAGAGGTTGTAGCGGGTGATCGCGTAGTAATTCTGGAAGCCCAGCCAGTACTGCTTGCCGGTGCTGCCCTCAAGCGTGATCGGCGTTGCGGTGGCGCCCGGCTGCACCGCAGCGCTGGGCTGGTAGCCGCGCTGCGCCAGGTCGGCCAGCGACCAGGTCGGCATCCATTCGGTCGGGTTGAACTCCTCGCGACCCGGCGCCAGCGTGGCCGGTACGGCCACCTGGCCACCACGGACCCAGCCGCCCTTCTTCACGAAATAATTGGCGATGGACGAGAACACATCGTCGTAGCTGGTGAACAGGTCGCGACGGCCATCGCCATTACCGTCCACGGCGTAATCGAGATAGCTGGACGGCATGAACTGGCCCATGCCCATCGCACCGGCATAGCTGCCCTTGAGCGTGGTGATGTCCAGCTTTTCCTCACGGCCCAGCTCGAACAGCTTGGCCAGCTCATCGCGGAAGAACAGCTCGCGGCGCACTTCGCGTTCCAGCTTGGCCGGGTCGCCACTGCGCGGGTAGTAGAACGCCAGCGTGTACAGCGCATCGAGCACGCGGTGATTGCCGGCATTTTTCCCGTAACTGGTCTCCACGCCGATGATCGCCACGATCACTTCGGCCGGCACGCCGGTGCGCTGCTGCACGCGATCCAGTTCGGCACGATGCTGGGCCAGGAACGCGCGGCCGCCATCAATGCGTGCCTTGCTGATGAACATCGGCCGGTATTCGTTCCACGGTTTGACCCGTTCGGCCGGGCGCGACATGGCGGCGATGATCGGCTGGCGCACCTGCGCCTGATCGAGCACGCTGCTGATCTGCTCCGGCTTCAGCCCATAGCGCTTGGCCGTATCGGCAACAAAGCGGGCCCGTGCGACCTCGAACGGCACCGGAGTGAGATCGACCGGCGGCGCTGTAGCAGCGGCCGCTTCGGGAGCGGCTTCGGCCGGGCCGTGGGCCTTGGTGGCGGGCTGGCGCGGCGTACTGCTGGCCTGGGGCGAAGACGGTGGGGACTTCGGCTGGGTCGCGCAGGCGACCAGGCCGAGGGTGAGCATGCAGGCCAGAGTGCGTCGAATCATCGTCGCAGGTTAGCAGGTCATGGATGAATTAAAACCCCTAACACCATGAATCACAACGATTTGCCCGCGTTCAGCGGGAAATGTGAAGACGTCGTGATCAAGCTTCCCCATTCAGATAGAGGTGGCCGGTTGCGTCCCCATCCCCGCAGACGCAACCGGCGACCGGATCCGGTCGGTACCTGCGCGGCTGCCGCTCCCCAGTGGCAGTTCCCCGCGCTCCCTGTACCCGTTGGATCAGTACTGCTCCCGCCCGACGCCCCCTCGCGCTGCATCGATTGACGGCGCGCCGTGCCGAACGGGCCGCCATTGTGCAGGCCGATTACGACAAGTCCATTGATCAAGATCAACGCAGTGTAAAAATGTGAACCAGATAACGTTTTTCGCGGACTTTGGTCGGAGAGCGTGTTGCGTCGCATTGTTGTGAGAACGCTTCCACAACGGGCATTGCGCAGCGCCAGGAAGTCTCCGGCCAACGGCGCAGCCCCTCGTGGGTGGTGTCTGGGTGGTCGCAGAAAGCCGGATTGCTGAGAGCTGACCGGGTGGGTGGGCAGTGCGGGGACGCCGTGAACCCATCCATGGGGGCTTGGCCGCGGCATCCATGCCGCGGACACCCCGCACTGCCCACCCACCCGGCCGCTGACAGTTTTCGGGCGCGTTCACCCACGGAGAAGAAAAGAGAAGATCAAAAGCAAAAGCGGTTTGGCGGGTCGCTTCATTGCCTTGTGCGGAGCCGAGCCATGCTCGGCTCACGAGCAAGCGCAGCGCCGTGACCCGCTTTTGATTTTCTCTTGCTTCTCCGTGGGTGGCAGACCGCCAAAATCTGTCAGAGGGCGGTCGGGTTGGGTACGCGGGGGTGTCTGATCTGGCCCCCTGAAAACGGACGCCATGAAGCCGTTTCAGGCGGCAGCCCGGAGCTGCCGGGCGTAGTTGTTAGGCGAGTGGTAGCCCAGCGCCGAGTGTAGCCGGGCTGGATTGTAGAAGCCGTGGATGTAAGCAGCGATGCACTGGCTGGCTTGTTCCCTACTGGCGTAAGGCTCGGCAGCCTCTTCTGTCTTGAGCGTCGCAAAGAAGCTCTCGGCCACCGCGTTGTCCCAGCAATTGCCAGGCCGGCTCATGCTTTGGACCACGTCATGGGACTGCAGCAGCTGGCGAAACTCGTTCCCCCAGTACTGCCCACCACGATCTGAATGGAAGATCAGGCCGGGTCGTTGTGGATGCAGAGCCCAGGCATTGGCAAATGCTTTCACCACCAGCTCTTCAGTCAGACGCTTGGAAACGCTGTAGCCCAGCACCTGCCGGGTCTGGACGCTGATGACCACGGCCAGATGCAGCCATCCCTGGCGGGTGGGGACATACGTGATATCCCCGACCCACGCCGTCGGTCCGGTTCCGGGGGCAAATTGCCGATCCAGCAGGTTGGGGGCGAGCTGAGATGAGCCGCCGGAGGACTTGGGTCGGAATCGGCCTTTGGTCTTGCCCTGGATTCGCTCCTCGGCCATTAACCGTGCCACGCGCTTGTGGCCGACTGGATGATTCCTGGCTCGTAAGGCCCTGACCAGCCGACGTCGCCCATAACTGCGCTTGCTGGTCACATGAATGGCCCGAAGCTCGGTACGCAGGGCCGAATCGGCATCGCACGCTTGGGCACATTGCCGACGCAGGTAATCATGGAATCCAGAGACAGAAACCCCAAGAACCCGACACAACAACCTGGTCGGGTAGTGAGTCCTTTGACTGGCGACGAAGGCGTACCTCACTTGGACTCTCTGGCAAAGAACGCCGCCGCTTTTTTTAGGATTTCCCGCTCCATCTTCAGATTGGCGTTCTCGGCCCGAAGGCGGCTGATCTCGCTTTCCAGGTCGGTGGTTGGCCTGCGAGCCTCAGAGGTCAGAGACCGGCCAGCACGGACCGCGTCAAGCCAATTTGCCAGCGTCTTGACCGACATCTCCAGCTGACGGGCTGCTGCGGCAGGCCCGAGCGACTCGGCCAACTCCACGGCTTGGTGCTTGAACTCATCGGTATAGCTACGACGGGTGATACGGGACATAAGGGACCTCCAAGTGCGATCAAAGTATCGCTTCTTGGCGTCCGCTGACGGGGGGCCAGATCAGTCAGCCGCATGGATGCGGCTGCCAAGCCTCCAGGGACGGATTCACGGCGTCCCCCGCGTACCCAACCCGACCGGCCCACCCGCCGCTTCTGCTTTCCGCGACCACCCAGACACCACCCACGAGGGGGCTGCGCCGTTGGCTGGAAACGCTATCCCCCGTGCACGGGCCGATGCCCGCGTACCGCCATCACCAGCCCGATGCCGGCCAACAGCGAAACCGCCGAGGTCCCGCCATAACTGATCAGCGGCATCGGAATGCCCACCACCGGCAGCAGGCCGGAAATCATTCCGCCGTTCACCAGCACGTAGACGAAGAACGCCAGCCCCAGGCTACCGGCCAGCAATCGCGCGTGCGTGTCGCGCGCGTGCACCGCAATCCACAGGCAACGCCCCACCACGAACAGGTACAGCGCGAACAGCGTCGCCACGCCGATCCAGCCAAACTCTTCGGCCAGCACCGAGAACGCAAAGTCGGTGGTGTACTCGGGCAGGAAATCGAGCGTGGCCTGTGTGCCCTGCCCCCAGCCACGTCCTTGCCAGCCCCCGGAACCGATCGCGATGCGCGATTGCAGGATGTTCCAGCCGGTACCAAGCGGGTCGGCCGCCGGGTCGAGGAAGGTCAGCACACGATCCTTCTGGTATTGCCGCAGCAAGCCGAACCACGCCAGGGGTGCAGCCACTGCCAGCCCTGCCGCCCCGGTCGCCAACCAGCCCCAGTGCAAGCCAGCCAGCAACAACGCGAACACGCCACTGGCAGTGACCAACGTGGCGGTGCCGAGGTTGGGCTGCATGAGGATCAACACCGCCGGCACGCCGATCAGCAGCGCGGCGGTCAATACCGTGCGCGGCGAGGGCGGCAGTGGTTGCCGATGCAGGTACCACGCCATCATCAGCGGCAGGCTGAGCTTGAGCAGCTCGGACGGCTGCAGGTAGAACACGCCGAGGTTCAGCCAGCGCTGCCCGTACTTGCCGGTGCCGATGACGTACACCGCCATCAGCGGCAGCATCGACAGCGCGTAGATCGCAGGGGTCCACGCACGCAATCGCAGCAGCGAAACACGCGACAGCAGCCACATCGCCAACAGGCCACCGGCAAAGCGTGCCGCCTGCCCGGCCACCGGGCCGGACACGCTGTGCAGCACCGCCAGGCCGGCGCCCATCAGGATCAACAACGCGCCCAGCAACGGCAGATCGATCGTGCGCAGCGCCTCACGGCAGCCGCCAGGCAGTCGTTTCCATTTCACGCGGGCACGGTAGCAACGGGGGCTTGCGTGAAGCTGTCAGGGTGCTCCTGCTCTCCGTAGCCGAGCTGCGGGGTCAGATCCCTTTTTCCTGTGGAAAAAGGGATCTGACCCCGACGCCGGACTCAACCGTAGCCGCCGTGCACTGGATTGTGGCTGCGCACCGCCATCACCAGCCCGAAACCGGCCAGCAGCGACACCGCCGAAGTACCACCGTAGCTGATCAGCGGCATCGGCACGCCTACCACCGGCAGCAGGCCGGAAATCATCCCGCCATTCACCAGCACGTAGACGAAGAACGCCAGGCCGGTGGCACCCGCCAGCAGGCGCGAATAGGAATCGCGTGACTGGCTGGCGATCCACAGGCAACGCCCGATCACCACCAGGTACAGCGCCAGCACGGTGGCCACGCCGATCCAGCCGAATTCCTCGCTCAGCACCGAGAACGCGAAGTCGGTGGTCTGCTCGGGAATGAAGTTCAGGTGCGACTGCGAGCCTTCGCCCCAGCCCTTGCCATCGAAGCCGCCGGAACCGATGGCGATCTTCGACTGGATGATGTTCCAGCCGGCGCCAAGCGCGTCCATCTCCGGGTCCAGGAACATCATGATGCGGTCCTTCTGGTACGGCCGCAGCAACCAGAACCAGGCCACCGGCGCGACCGCAGCCACACCGCCCACGCCCAGCCCAACCCACCACCACGGCAGGCCCGCCAGCAGCAGCACGAACACGCCGCTGGCGGCGATCAGCACGCCAGTACCGAAGTCCGGCTGCAGCATCACCAGGCCGGTGGGTACGCCGATGATGATCAAGGCCACGAGCACGGTACTGAAGCGCGGCGGCAGCGGCATCTTGTGCAGGTACCACGCCACCATCATCGGCAGGCTCACCTTCAGCAGCTCGGCCGGCTGCAGGTAGAAGAATTTCAGGTCCAGCCACTGCCGGCCATATTTACCGGTGCCCAGCACGAACACCGCCAGCAGCGGGATCATCGAGATCGCGTAGATCATCGGCGTGGCCGAGCGGATGCGCAGGATCGGCACCCGCGAGATGCCCCACAGTGCGGCCATGCCCACCGCGAAACGCGCGCCCTGCGCCATCACCAGGCTGTCGCCACCAGCGCTCTTCAGGGTCGCCAGGCCAATCACCATCAGCGCGCCCAGGGCCAGGCACAGCACCCAGTCCAGCGTGCTGAAAAAGCGGCGCAGCATGTCGCCGGCCCAGCGCAGGAACACTCTCATCGTGCAGGCTCCGCAGGGGCCGGGCGCGGCGTGGCTGGCAGCGCGGCGGCCGGCGCACCCGGCTGCGGCGCAGGCGCCGGCTCGGGTGCGGGTGCACCAATCAGCACCGGATGCTCTCCCACCTGTGCAGCGGCGAGGTCACCGGCCTGGCGCGCGCCCGCGTCTTCGTTGTCGAACGCGGTGGCGCCGATGGCGGTGGTGCCGCGCTCGCTGTCCAGCGGCTGCATGCCTTCGGGCATCTTGCCCAACAGGTAAGCGTCGAACACCTTGCGTGCGATCGGTGCCGCGGCCGAACCACCATAGCCACCACCTTCCACTGCCACCGCAATTGCGATGACCGGGCTGTCCGCCGGCGCAAAGCCGACGAACAGTGCGCGGTGACGCAGATGCATCGGCAGGCTCTTCGGATTCACGGCGGCGGTGCCCTTGCGGCTGATGACCTGTGCGGTACCGGTCTTGCCGGCCATCACGTACGGCGCACCGACGGCCACGCGCCAGCCGCTGCCGCCGGGCCGCATGGTTGCCATCATGCCCTCGCGCACGGCCTGCACGTTGTTGGGATTGGGGCTGACCGGCTTGCTCTCGCCGGGCGGCATCGCCGTCCAGTCGCTGTCGAAGCCTTCGCGCTGCTGGATCACCAGGTGCGGGGTGCGCAGCTGGCCGTCGGCCAGGCCGCTGACGCCGCGCGCCAGCTGCAGCGGGGTGACCTTCCAGTCACCCTGGCCGATGCTGATGTTGACCGTATCGCCGGGATACCAGGCTTCCTTGCGGCTCTTCCGCTTGTAGGCGGGCGACGGCAGGATGCCGCCGATCTCGCCGGTGAGGTCGATGCCGGTCGGCTGGCCGAAGCCGTAGTACTCCATGTAATGGTCGAAGCGCTCGATGCCCAGGTCCAGCGCCAGCTTGTAGTAATAGGTGTTGACCGACTCCGCGATGGACTTGCGCAGATCAGTCCAGCCGTGGCCGCCACGGTGGGCGTCACCCCAGCCGCGCGAGGTGCCCGGCAGGTAGAACATGCCGGTGGAGAGCACCTTGTCTTCCGGGCGGCGCACGCCGGAGTCCAGTCCCGCCAGGCCGATCAGCGGCTTCAGCGTGGAACCGGGAGCGACGCCACCGAGCACCAGGCGGTTGAACTGTGGCCGCGACGGGTTTTCGTTCAAGGCCTTGAAGTCGGCATGGGAAATGCCGTTGACGAACAGGTTGGGGTCGTAGGACGGCAGGCTGACCATCGCCAGCACTTCGCCAGTGCGCGGATCCATCGCCACCGCCGAACCCTCCTGGTCGCCGAACGCGGCCACCATCGCGCGCTGCAGGTCGGCGTCGATCGACAGCCGCAGGTCGGCACCGGACTGCGCGGCGACGCGGCCGATGGTGCGGATCGCGCGACCCTGCACGTTGGTCTCGACCTGCTCGTAGCCGACCTTGCCGCGCAGCTGCTGCTCGTAATAGCGTTCCAGGCCGGACTTGCCGATGTGGGTCAGCGCGGCATTGCCTTCGCCGAGGATCTCCAGATCCTTGTCATCAACGCGGCCGACGTAGCCGATGATGTGCGCGAACAGATCGCCATAGGGATAGCGCCGGGTCAGGTAGGGTTCCAGCTCGACCCCCGGGAAACGCCAGCGGTCGACGGCAAAGCGCGCCATCTCCTCGTCGCTCATGCGCAGCTTCAGCGTGACCGGCAGGAACTTGCGGCGCGCCTTGCGCGACCTGTTGAATGCTTCCAGCTCTTCCGGGCTGATGCTGATGATCTTCGCCAGCCCTTCCAGGGTGGCATCCATGTCCTTGACCTTGTCCGGAGTGACGTCCAGGCGGAAGGCCGGCACGTTTTCGGCCAGCAGGCGACCGTTGCGGTCGTAGATCATGCCGCGCCCTGGCACCACCGGCCGCGGCTTGATGCGGTTGGCTTCCGAGCGCGTGGCGTACACGTCGTGGTCCAGCACCTGCAGCTTGAAGTACCAGCCGCCCAGGCCCAGCAGGCAGACCAGCACGCCCAGGAAACCCAGCGCCGCACGGCGGCGGAACTGTTCGGCTTCGGCGTGCGGGTTCTTGACCTGGCGGCGCGGGATCATGGCTCAGCGCCCGCGCTTGCCGAAGCGCACCGCGTCCAGCAGCACGAACACCAGCGGCCACAGGCCCATGCCCAGCAGAGGCGCCCACCAGTACGACCAGGGCAGGGTCGGCTCATCCACCACGATGTGGACCAGCGCGCTGACGATGCGATCGTTGAACAGCAGGCCGCCGATGGCCAGCATCTGCTGGGACATCGGGAAGAAGCGGATGCGGGCACGGAAGCGCTGCAGGATGAAGGCCAGCATTACCAGCCGCAGTGCCTGTTCGCCCAGCACGCCGCCGTACAGCAGGTCGGCCACCACGCCGCTGGCAAAGGCGATGCCCAGGCCGACGCGCTCAGGAGCTTCGATCACCCAGTACGCCAGCACCAGCGCCAGCCAGTACGGGCGCAGCGGCTGCAGCAGCGCCGGCAGCGGCAGCAGGCCCAGCAGCAGCGCCACCACCAGGCTGGCCGGCAGCACCCACGGGTTGTCGCGCAGGCGGCTCATCGCTGGGCCTCCGGCGTGGTCGGTTGCCGACCAGCGGCCGGCACTACCGTGGATCCAGCTGGGGGAGAGCCCCCCTCTTGTTGAGGCGCGGGGTTAAGGGAGGATGCGGGGGCAACAGTCCTCGTCTGCGACGAGGGCTGTTGCCGGCCAGCGACCGGCGCTACCGGGGAGCTGACCGGAGCTGGCGTCGTTGCCGCTGGCGCGGCTCCCGCAGACACGCTGGCGCCGGTGGCCGGGCCCCCCGGGGCGGTTTCTTCCAGCTGCAGGCGCAGCTCCGGCGGAATGCGGATCGCCGCGCCCGGGCGCAGCAGCAGCACGTCGCGGCCGCGGTCGAGCTGGGCCGCCGGCTTCAGTTCGCCGACCAGGAAGGCGTGGGTGTCGTCCGGGCGCAGGCCGGTGATGGTGCCGACCGGGAAGCCGGCCGGGAAGCGCCCGCCGAGGCCGGAGGTGACGATCTCATCGCCCACTTCCACGCCGGCGCTGAGCGGGATGTCGCGGAGTTCCAGTGTGTCGCCGCGGCCATAGACGATCAGGCGCACGCCGTTACGGGCCACGGTGACCGGCACCGCGTGGTCGGGATCGGTCAGCAGCAGCACGGTGGAGGTGCCACCGGTGACGCTGATCACCTGCCCCATCAAGCCGCCGGCGTCGATCACCGCCTGGCCGACGTGCACGCCCTCGCGGCTGCCTGCGTCGAGCACCAGGCGCTGCTTCACCGGGTCCAGGTCGATGTCCAGGATCGGCGCCAGCTGCACGTCCAGGCCACTGCGCTCGGCCACGTTCAGCAGTTCGCGCAGCTGGGCGTTGTCCAGCGCGGCGGTCTGCAGGCGAGTCAGGCGCGCGTTGGCCAGCAGCAGCTGGTTGCGCAGTTCACGGTTTTCGGTGACCAGCTGTGTATGGCTGGCGGCGGAATCCTTGACCTGGTTGCCGAGCTTGCCGGGCAGGCCAGCCAGTGCCCACACCGGCTGTACCAGGCTGTTGGCCTGCTCGCGCAGGCGTGCCAGCCAGCCAGCCTGGTCATCGAGCACGATCAGGGTGATGGCCAACGCGAGATAGGCCAGCAACCGCAGGGGGCTGGCGGCATCACCGGATCGGGAGGCGACGGGAGGACCGGCGTAGGGCGGCACGGCAACGATTCAACTGGCAGAAGGCGGAAGGGAAACACGCGGGCGCCCCGCCGGTGCCGGCCCGCCATCACGGCGGGCCGCACCCCGGAAGGGCGCGGCGGGCAGGAACGGCCGGGACGGCTTATTCCGGCGCAAAGAACTCGTTGCCGTGCATGTCCACCAACTCCAGCGCACGACCGCCACCGCGCGCCACGCAGGTCAGCGGGTCGTCGGCCACCTGCACGTGCAGGCCGGTCTCCTCGGAGATCAGGCGGTCCAGGTCGCGCAGCAGGGCGCCACCACCGGTCAGCACGATGCCGCGCTCGGCGACGTCGGCGCACAGTTCCGGCGGGGTCTGCTCCAGCGCCAGCTTGACCGCGCTGACGATGCCCGACAGCGGTTCGTGCAGGGCCTCGAGCACTTCGTTGGAGCTGATCTTGATCATCTTCGGCACGCCCTCGGCGAGGTTGCGGCCGGAGATTTCCATCTCGATCACTTCCGCCTGCGGGTAGGCGCAGCCCAGCTCGACCTTGATGCGCTCGGCGGTGGCTTCACCGATCAGCATGCCGTGGTTGCGGCGCACGTAGTTGGTGATGGACTCGTCGAAGCGGTCGCCGCCGATGCGGACCGAGGCCGAATAGACGATGCCGTTGAGCGAGATGACCGCCACTTCGGTGGTGCCACCGCCGATGTCGATGACCATCGAGCCACGGGCTTCGGTGACCGGCATGCCGGCGCCGATCGCGGCGGCCATCGGTTCTTCGATCAGGAACACGTCACGGGCACCGGCTTCCTCGGCCGATTCCTTGATCGCGCGGCGCTCGACCTGGGTCGAGCCGGCCGGCACGCAGACCAGGACGCGCGGGCTCGGGCGCAGCACGCGCGACTTGTGCACCTTCTTGATGAAGTGCTTGAGCATCGCCTCGGTATAGGTGAAGTCGGCGATGACGCCGTCCTTCATCGGGCGGATGGTGGTGATGTGGCCCGGGGTACGGCCCAGCATCTGCTTGGCTTCGGCGCCGACGGCTGCCACCGAGCGGGTGCCACCGATGGCACGGTCCTGGCGCACGGCCACGACCGACGGCTCGTTCAGCACGATCCCCTGCCCGCGCACGTAGATGAGGGTGTTGGCCGTGCCCAGGTCGATGGACAGGTCGTTGGAGAACATGCCACGGAGTTTCTTGAACATCTGAGGAAGGAGTCCTGAGGGGTGTCGTGCCCGCCGCGGGATGGCGAAAAAATGGGCAGAAATCGAGGCCGACAAGCCTAGCAACCCGCCTGCCGCCGAGCAAGGAAAAAACTAGCTGAACCCGCGTCTTCACAGGCTTTCGGCCTGATCGGGTCTCACCCGGTTCTGGCCCTGAGCGGCACCAGCGGGTAACCTTTGCGCCGTCGGGCGCCCAAGGGCGCCGTTTGCTTGCCCGCTGAACCGGGCCGGCCCACCCCAAAATTCACCGCATAGGCTTACATCGATGTCCGCTCTGATCTGTGGTTCTCTTGCCTTCGACACCATCATGGTGTTCCCGGACCAGTTCAAGAATCACATCCTGCCGGACAAGGTGCACATCCTGAACGTGTCCTTCCTGGTGCCGCGCATGCGCCGCGAGTTCGGCGGCTGCGCAGGCAACATCGCCTACAACCTGCACCTGCTGGGCGGCCAGCCGATCCCGATGGGCACCGTGGGCTCGGACTTCGGCCCGTACCGCGAATACTTCGAAGGCCTGGGCATCGACCTGTCGCGCGTGCGCGTGATCGATGAGCTGTTCACCCCGCAGGCATTCATCACCACCGACCACGACAACAACCAGATCACCGCCTTCCACCCGGGCGCGATGATGCGTTCCTACGAGAACCACGTGCGTGGGGTGCCGGGCGTCACCCTGGGCCTGGTCGGCCCGGACGGCCGCGAAGGCATGATCCAGAACGCGCAGGAATTCCACGAAGACGGCATCCCGTTCATCTTCGACCCGGGCCAGGCCATGCCGCTGTTCAACGGCCCGGAACTGCGCGCCTTCATCGAGCAGGCCGACTACGTGGTGGTGAACGACTACGAGTCGAACCTGCTGCAGGAGCGCACCGGCTGGGACGAGAAGGAGATCGTCAGCCGGGTCAAGGCCTACATCACCACCCGTGGCCCGAAGGGCGCGGTCATCCACACTCCGGAAAAGAGCTACGACATCCCGCCGGCGCACGAGCGCCGCGTGGTCGACCCGACCGGCTGTGGCGACGCCTTCCGCGCAGGCCTGATCTACGGCATCCAGAAGGGCTACGACTGGCTGACCATCGGCCGCATGGGCAACCTGATGGGCGCACTGAAGGTCGAGCATCCGGGCACGCAGAACCAGCGTTTCACCTTCGATGAGTTCAACGAGCAGTTCAAGCAGCAGTTCGGTTACGCGCTGGGCGCGTAAGCCGAACTGCCCGCGCATTCCACCTTATCCCCGCGCCTTCGGCGCGCCCCCTTGAACAACAAGGGGGCTTTGCATCCGATGCGCTGCTGGGAATGCTGTGGGTAGGTGTCGACCTGGGTCGACACTGCCGGCCAGCGGCCGGCACTACCGGAACTTCCGACCGACACGTTGCCTGCTCTCTGTAGAGCCGAGCCCATGCTCGGCTTGCGCGCGCCGGTCATGCGGCCTGCCAGGCGGCCAGCAGCGCGCGGCAATCGGCGAAATGCCAGTCGGCGCGGCCCGGCCAAGGGTTCTCTGGCAGGTTGACCAGCACGGTATGCGTGCCGGCCGCACGGCCGCACTCCAGGTCGTAGGCGTGGTCACCCACCATCACCGCCTGCGCAGGCCCGATGCCCCATCGCCGCAGATGCTGCTGCAGGCCCTCCGGCGAGGGCTTGGGCACCGCTTCATCGCGACCAATGATGTCGGCATCGTCGAACAACGCCCCGACCCCGATCGCCTCCAGCGTCAGCTTCGCCAGCGCATGATCATTGCGGGTCAGGATGCCCAGCCGGCAGCCAGCCGCCGCCAGCGCGCGCAGCAGCTTCACCGCACCCGGCGCCGGCAGCGCGTCCTCGGCCAGCGCGCGCTCGTGATCCAGCAACCACTCACGCTTGGCCTGCGCCGGTGCATCCGGCAACGCCGCGATATGGTCGAGGATGTCTTCCTCGGCGGCGATCTCCAGTGCGCGGCGGATCGCGGCGAAATCATGCACGGCTACAGTCAGCGTGCCGTCCATGTCGAACACCCAGTGCCGGATCGCGGACAACGCGTGCACCGCGCTGCCCGTCGCGACCATCACTGCCACCACTGCGGCATGCGGCTGGCGTCGACGCCGCCGGTCTCGAACACCGCCGTACGGGTGCCTCCGGCCTTGACCGGGAACTCGATGCTGATCGACTTGCCCTTGCGCGCCAGTTTCCACAGCGCTTTCTGATCGGTGATGAACAGGGCGATGGCTTCATCGGTCTTCGGGCGCCACGCGGCCATCGACACCGGCTTGCCGTCGTCCACGGTCACTTTCACCGTGCACTGCGGGCAACGGAAATCGCCGGCCTGCAGCACCAGGTAGGCATGCCGCTTCCACTCCGGATGATCGCGGAACACCAGCTGCACCGGCTTGGCGCCGCTGCCATCCACGTCCACCCGTTCCTTGCTGTAGATCTGCGCCGAAACCTGGTTGCCCTTGCTGCCCACCGGGATCTGGTTGTACTGCCACAGCGCCTGCATGCGCCGCAGGTCGCGCGCGGCATCGCCCTTGGCCTTGACCTCGTCGAAGCCCGCGGCGATGCGCTCGGCGGCGGCGGTGTCCTTGTACTGGTCCAGCAGCGAGGCGCCGTGCAGGCGCGCGCGTTCCCAGTCCTGCGCGGCCACGGCCATGTCGTACTGCTTGGCCACGTCTTCGGCCTTGGCCTCCTTCTGCGCCTGCACGGCGGCTGCGGCGGCTTCCTGCGCCTTGCGTTCTTCCTCGGGGTTGCTGCAGGCGGCCAGCGCCAGGGTGCAGGCGGTGAGCAGGATCAGTCGTTTCATGGCGGAGGTCCTTGGTGTTTTCGCTTTTCTGTAGAGTCGAGCCATGCTCGACTGCTGTTGAAAAACCAGTCGAGCATGGCTCGACTCTACAAAAAAAAGCGCCGGGGGATGCCCGGCGCTTCTGCTTACTTGGCTTCAGCCTTGGCCAGCATGTCCTGGACCGAGGCGGTGGTGATCGGGTGGTAGCCCGGCTTGGCCTTTTCGAAGGCCTGCTTGGCCAGCTCCAGCCCCTTCGGGGTCTTCACCAGTTCAGCGTAGATCGGCAGGATCAGCTTGCGACGGCCGACGCGCTCGATGAATGCCGCCGCGCCTTCATTGGCCTGCTCGTAGCCGCTGCGGATCGCCAGCGGGTACCAGCGCATGGCGATCTCGCCATTCGGGGTGCCGGTGAAGTGGAAGGCCTTGTCCAGCGTGGCCAGCTTGTCCAGCGGCTGGGTCGCGCCCAGGCCATCGATGAAGCGCACCCATTCCTGCGTGCTCCAGTCGGCGATGACCTGGCTGCTCGGCACGGTGCCGGCGCTGGCGAAGGCGATGCGCGCGGTATCGACGCTGCTGAAGTTGCGCGACTGCGCCTTGGCCGCGAACGCCGGGATACCCGGCTCGTCCAGCCATGCCTTCAGTTCGGCCTCGGTCACGGCCGACGGATTCTTCGGCAGCAGGTTCTTCTTCATGTAATCGACGAACTGGTCGGTGTTCGCGCTCTGGAAGGCATGGTCATCGAACCAGCCACGCAGGAACGGATCGAAGGTCTCGCGGCCGAAGCGCTGTTCCAGGAACTCCAGGAACCACGAACCCTTGACGTAGGCCACCTGGCTGAGGGCTTCGTCGGGATCACGCTCGTTCAGCGGCGGCAGCGCCAGCGCCTGGTCGGCCGGGCTCATGTCCTTCACTTCGGCCAGCAGGTCGGTCTGGTCGATCTGCTTCTCCATCTCGGCCATTTCCTTGCCGTACAGAGCTTCGGTGATGCGGCCCTGGACGTAGGTGGTGAAGCCTTCATTGAGCCAGATGTCCTTCCAGCTGGCGTTGGTCACCAGGTTGCCCGACCAGCTGTGCGCCAGTTCGTGGGCGACCAGCGAGACCAGCGACTTGTCGCCGACGATCACGGTCGGGGTGGCGAAGGTCAGGCGCGGGTTCTCCATTCCACCGAATGGGAACGACGGCGGCAGCACCAGCATGTCGTAGCGGCCCCAGCGGTATTCGCCGTACAGCTTCTCGGCGGCACCGATCATCTTCTCGGTGTCTTCGAATTCCTTGGCGGCCTTGTTGACCATGGTCGGCTCGGCCCAGACGCCGGAGCGGCCGGAGATCGGCTCGAACACCAGGTCGCCGGCGGCGATGGCCAGCAGGTAGGACGGAATCGGCTGCGGCATCTTGAAGGTGTAGTCACCATCACGCGCGGCCTTCGGATCGTTGTCGGCGCTCATCAGCACCATCACGTCCGGGCGCGAGACCACGTGCGCGCTGTAGGTGAAGCGCACGCTCGGGGTATCCTGCAGCGGCACCCAGGAACGGGCATGGATGGCCTGCGACTGGCTGAACATGAAGGGCAGCTTCTTGCCCTCGGTCATCGACGGCGCCAGCCACTGCAGGCCCGAGGCGGTCGGTGCGGTGTGGTAGGTCACTTCCACCTTGGCCGGCTGCTCCGCAGCCTCGATGGTCAGCTTGCTGCCGAACACCTTGTCGGCCGGGGCCAGTTCGAACTTCAGCGGGCTGCGCGCGCCGTCGGCGGCAACGGCCTCGACCTTGGACACGGTCAGCTCGCGGGTGTCGAGCACCAGCTGCCTGGCGTCCTTCTGTTTCCATTCCAGGGTGTAGGTGGCGGTACCGCCGATCTGCTTCTGGTCGAAGTCCAGCTTCAGATCCAGCGCGATGTCCTTGATGACGACCTTGTCCGGCTCGGCGTACGAGCTCTCGTCGTGGCTGCGGTTCTCGGCGTTCACGGGGGCGGCAGGGGCCTTTGCGGCAGTCGGGGCGGCGGCGGGCGCGGCCGCCTCCTGGGAGCAGCCGGCGGCCAGGGCCACGGCCAGCGGAAGGAGCATCAGCGGATTACGCATGAATCGGGACCGTTACGGGGATCAAACCCCAATGGTACCTCCCTCGGGCCCGGCAGGCGTTGCGCGGTGCGGGGTAATGGCGGGCACAGCGCCGGTAGTGCCGGCCGCTGGCCGGCAACCCCGTCGCCCGGTGGTTGCCCGCGCAGGTGCCGGCCAGCGGCCGGCACTACCGGAACACCGGGCCTACAGCTTGTAGCCGGAGTGGATCGAGACGATGCCGCCGGTCAGGTTCTTGTAGTGGCAGCGCTCGAAGCCGGCCTGCCCCATCATCGCCTTCAGTTCGTCCTGCGGCGGATGCTTGCGGATGCTCTCGGCCAGGTACTGGTAGCTGTCCGAATCGTTGGCGAACAACTTGCCCAGCCTGGGCAGGATCTTGAACGAGTGGAAGTCGTAGATCGGCTTGAACCAGTCGGCAGTGACTTCGGAGAACTCCAGCACGCGGGCCTGGCCGCCCACCTTCAGCACGCGGTACATCTCGCGCAGGCCGGCGTCCTTGTCGGTCACGTTGCGCAGGCCGAAGGCAATGGTGACCAGGTCGAAGCTGTTGTCCGGGAACGGCAGGGCTTCGGCGTTGCACTGCACGTAGTCCAGGCCAAGCACCAGGCCGCGGTTGGTCAGGCGGTCGCGGCCGACCGACAGCATGCCGGCGTTGATGTCGCCCAGCACCACCGAGCCCTCGGCGCCGACGCGTTCCTTCAGCAGGGCGGCGATGTCGCCGGTGCCGCCGGCCAGATCGAGCACGCGGTCGCCCGGCTTCACCTGCGCGGTCGCCACGTAGTAGCGCTTCCACGCCCGGTGCACGCCCAGGCTCATCAGGTCGTTCATCAGGTCGTAGTTGCGCGCGACCGAGGTGAACACCTGGCCGACCAGCTTCTGCTTGTCCTTGGCGGCGACGTCGCGGAACCCGAAATGGGTGGTACCGGCTTTGTAGGGGGATTCGCTCATGGCCCCGATTATCGCACCGCCGGGGGCCAGCGGCACCCCCTGCCCGTATCATGGCGGGCCACGACTGACCGGAGCCCCCGCATGATCACCACGCCCGACTACCAGGCCCTGCTGCAGACCGCCATCGCCGAAGCCCGCCAGGGCCTGGCCGAGGGCGGCGTGCCGATCGGCGCGGCGCTGTACCACAACGACGGCCGCCTGCTCGGCTGCGGCCACAACCGCCGCGTGCAGGAAGGCGACCCATCGGTGCACGGCGAAACCGACGCCTTCCGCAAGGCCGGCCGCCAGCGCCGCTACCAGGACACCATCATGGTCACCACCCTGGCGCCGTGCTGGTACTGCTCGGGTCTGGTGCGCCAGTTCAACATCGGCACCGTGGTGGTGGGCGAATCGCGCACGTTCCAGGGCGGCATCGACTGGCTGCGCGAGAACGGTGTCAACGTGATCGACCTCGACAGCCAGGAATGCGTTGACCTGCTGGGTGGCTTCATTGCGCAGCATCCGGAGATCTGGAATGAAGACATCGGTGAATAAGCACCGTGCAACGTGTCGTTGAACCCGTTTAATGAACGCTTCAGCGCGGGCACGTTCTAGTGCCCGCAGCGTTTGCGGCCGATGCCGTGAACCCGTGCACAGTCAGCTGCGCTGCGTGCATACACTGCGGTAACACCCCACCCGGCCGAGGCGCCTAGGGTGGGGTTACCGGGGTCCCTTTCCCCGGCGGAGCCAGCCATGTGCGCGCACGCCGTACGTCCCCCGCCCGACCCGATCCTCGATGCCATCCGCGAGCGCCTGCAGCAGCAATATGCACTGCACCGGCGCGGCGCGCTGTTCTGGACTGCCTATCAGCACATGCAACTGGAGCTGGTCCGCCGCCACCCGCTCGACCAGGAGCGCCTGTGCAATGCGATGGCCGACATGGCCGAGGACCTCGGTGCGGTCGAGCATGCGCAATTGATCGGCAATCGCCACGCCGGCTCCACATCCCGCTGACGCGGCATGCACCGCCACATACGCCACACTCCGATGAACCCCCACTCCCTTTCCACTCAACCGAACTGGATTGTCATGCACGCTGAAGTCCCCACCATTCCTCCGGTCATCAACGTAGACGCCGAGCTTGACCACTGGCGCCGCCAGCATGCCGAAGGCGCACTGCCGCACAACTCGTTCGGCTCGTACGTGCCGTGGATCAAGTTCGCCTGCGATTCGCTGATCACCCAGCCGCGCGCCAGCGAGGCCGAACGTGACGAGATGTTCCAGACCCAGTACGCCCTGCAGATCATGCCGCGGCTGAGCGAAGCCCAGGCCCGTGAGTTCGTCGACCGTTGCTGGCAGCACGTCTACCAGAGCAGCCCGGTGCGCAGCCTGCAGGCGCCACGACTGCAGCGCATGCGCGCCTGACCGGCGCTGCACGGCACCTGCACGGGTCACTGCCGATCATCCTCGTCACCTGAGTGGGCACACGACGACGATGAAAGCACGCAACCTGTTCAATACGATCGCCAAGAAGGCCGCGACAGCCACCGGCTCACCGTGGACCTTCCTGGCTGCAGTAGCGATCGTGGTGATCTGGGGCATCACCGGCCCGGTGTTCGGTTTCAACGACACCTGGCAGCTGGTGATCAATACCGGCACCACCATCATCACCTTCCTGATGGTGTTCCTGATCCAGCACACGCAGAACGCCGACACTGCCGCGATGCAGATCAAGCTGGACGAGCTGATCCGGGCGACGGCCGAAGCCAACAATGAACTGCTGGATCTGGAAGAACTGGACGAAGCGCGCCTGGAAGAGATCCGTGCCGAGTACGAGCAGATGGCCCGCGAAGCAGGCGATGCGCTGGCGCGCGTCCGTGCCTGCCATGCGGCGCGGCGCGACGATGAAGCGGTGTAGCAGGCCCCGGAATGACAATGCCGGCCAGCGGCCGGCACTACCATCGATCATCCAGGTAGAGCCGGCCGCCGGCCGGCTTTCTTTCATCCGCGCTCGTGCCAGCCGCCGCCCAGCACCTTGTACAGGGTGATGCGGTTGGCCTGCTGGGCCAACTGCGCCTGCAACTGGGTCTGCTGCGCGTTGTAGGCAGTACGTCGTGCGTCCAGCAGGGTCACGAAGCTGTCCAGGCCGGCGTCGTAACGTGCCTGCGACAGGCGGTTGGCCTGTTCGGCCGCTTCCACCAGGCGCTGCTGTGAACTCACCTGTTCATCCAGGCTGACATTCAACGCCAGCGCATCGGCGGTTTCGCGGAAGCCCACCTGGATCGACTTCTCGTACTGCGCCAGTGCGATATCACGATCAGCGTTGGCGACGGCCAGGTTGGCGCGCAGCTTGCCGCCCTGGAAGATCGGCAGGGTGATCTTCGGCAGGAAACTCCATACGCGGGTGCCGCTGTCGAACAGGCTGGACAATTCGCTGGAGCCACTGCCAATGCTGCCGGTCAGCGAGATGCTCGGGAAGAACGCGGCACGTGCCGCGCCGATGTTGGCATTGGCGGCCAGCAGCTGGTGTTCGGCGGCCATGATGTCCGGGCGCTGCAGCAGCACATCGCTGGGCAGGCCGGCCGGCGGAGGCGCCAGTGCCAGCAACTGCGGTTCGATGCCGTCCGGCAGCAGCGCCGGATCCAACTGGCCACCGGCCAGCAGGGCCAGCGCGTTGCGGTCCTGGGCCAGCTGGCCACGCAGGCGCGCGGCGTCGGTACGCGCGGTTTCCACCAGCGTGCGGGTCTGGGTCAGCTCCAGCGCCGAGCTACCACCACGCTCGTGGCGGGCCTCGGCCAGGCGCAACGAATCCTCGTAGGTCTTCAGCGTGGCATCGGCGATCTTCAGACGCTGGGCATCGGCACCGTAGGTCAGCCACGCCGTCGCTGTCTCGGCCACCAGGCTCAGCTGCGCGTTGCGACGATTGGCAGCTACGGCAAAGTACTGCTGCAGTGCCGCTTCGCTGAGGTTGCGCACGCGGCCGAACAGGTCCAGCTCGAACTCGGCCACGCCGACACCGGCGGTGAACTGCTCGGTGACGCCGGCGTCGGTGCCTTGGCGCTGCATCTGGCCGGTGACGGCCACACCGGGCACGCGGTCGGCGCGCTGTACGCGGTACTGGCCGCGCGCGCGTTCAACGTTGAGCACGGCCACGCGCAGGTCGCGGTTGTTCTGCAGCGACTGCTCGATCACCTGCTGCAGGCGCGCATCGGTGAAGAAGTCGCGCCAGCCTACGGCGGCGACATCGGCCGCCTGGCCCTGTACAGCCTCGGCCGGCCACTGCGCCGGAATTGCCGGAGCGACGGCGGTGTTCTTCGGCACCAGAGTGGAGCAGCCGGGCAGCGCGAGCGCGGCGGCAATGGAAAGGAACAGGGATGCACTTTTCATGGGAATGACTTCCATCGGTACTGCCGGATGGCAGGAGGTAGTGCCGGCCAGCGGCCGGCACTACCGTTTCGATCACGTCGTGGATTTGCGCTTGAACACGCGCTGCACCACTACGAAGAACAGCGGTACGAAGAACACGCCGAGCACGGTGCCGACGATCATGCCGCCGAGCACGCCGGTGCCGATCGCCTGCTTGGCGCCGGAGCCGGCACCGGTGGAGATCGCCAGCGGTACCACGCCCATGCCGAAGGCCAGCGAGGTCATCACGATCGGGCGCAGGCGGTCGCGCACCGCATGCATGATCGCCTCGATCAGGCCCGCGCCCTTCTCCAGGTTTTCCTTGGCGAACTCGACGATCAGGATCGCGTTCTTGCTGGTCAGGCCTACCGTGGTCAGCATCGCCACCTGGAAATAGATGTCGCGCTCCAGGCCCTTGAAGGTATTGGCCAGCACTGCGCCGAGGATACCCAGCGGGGCCGCCAGCAGCACCGCCGTCGGCACGCTCCAGCTTTCGTACATCGCGGCCAGGCACAGGAACACGATCATCAGCGACAGCGTGTACAGCAACGGCGTCTGCGAGCCCGCCTGGCGTTCCTGGTAGGACATCGCCGTCCACTCGATGCCGAAGCCCGCGGGCAGCTGCTTGGCCAGTTGCTCGATCTCGGCCATGGCATCGCCGGAGGCAACACCCGGGGCCGGTTCGCCCTGGATTTCCATCGCCGACACACCGTTGTAGCGCTCCAGGCGCGGCGAACCGTAATCCCAGTGCTTGGTGGCGAACGCGCTGAACGGCACCATCTCGCCCTTGTCGTTCTTCACGGACCAGAGGTCGAAGTCCTCCGGGATCATGCGGAACGGCTGGTCGGCCTGCACGAACACGCGCTTGACGCGGCCACGATCGACGAAATCGTCGATGTACGAGCTGCCCCACGCAGCGGCCAGCGTGCCGTTGATCTGGTCGATCGACAGCCCCAGCGAGGTCGCCTTGGCCGCGTCGATGTCGATGCGGAACTGCGGCGTGTCTTCCTGGCCGTTCGGGCGCACGTTGGCCAGCTTCTTGCTGCCGGCGGCCAGGCCGAGCAGCTGGTTGCGCGCGGCCACCAGTGCCTCGTGGCCCTGGCCACTGTTGTCCTTGAGGAAGAAGGTGTAGCCCGAGGCGGTACCCAGTTCCGGAATGGCCGGCGGCGGGAAGGCGAAGATGAAGGCATCCTTGATCTGTCCCAGGGCTGCCATCGCACGACCGGTGATCGGCATCACGCCATTGTTGGCGTCACGCTCGCTCCAGTCCTTCAGCTTGACGAACGCCATGCCGGCGTTCTGGCCCATGCCGGCGAAGCTGAAGCCCTGCACGGAGAACACCGAATCCACCGCATCCTTCTCGTTCTGCAGGAAGTGGTTCTCCAATGCCGCGATCGATTCCAGCGTGCGCTCCTGGGTGGCGCCGACCGGGGCCTGCACCAGCGCCATCAGCACGCCCTGGTCTTCGTTGGGCAGGAACGAGCTGGGCAGGCGCACGAACAGCACGCCCATCAGCACGAACAGTGCCGCCACGATGCCCATGAAGCGCCACGGACGATGGATGATGCCGCGCACACCACGCTGGTAACTTTCACTGGTGCGGTCGAAGCCACGGTTGAAACCGTTGAAGAAGCGACCGGCCAGGCCGCGGTGGGCAACATGATGCTCGCCCTTCTTCAACGGCTTGAGCATGGTCGCGCACAGTGCCGGGGTCAGCACGATCGCCACCAGTACCGACAACGCCATTGCAGAGACAATCGTGGCCGAGAACTGCCGGTAGATCACGCCGGTGGATCCGCTCATGAAGGCCATCGGCACGAACACCGCCGACAGCACCAGGCCGATACCCACCAGCGCACCGGTGATCTGGCCCATCGACTTGCGGGTCGCTTCAAGCGGCGACAGTCCTTCCTCGGACATGATGCGCTCGACGTTCTCCACCACCACGATGGCATCGTCCACCAGCAGGCCGATCGCCAGCACCATCGCGAACATGGTCAGCATGTTCACCGAGAAGCCCAGCATCGCCAGCACGCCGAAGGTACCCAGCAGCACCACCGGCACGGCGATGGTCGGGATCAGGGTGGCGCGGAAGTTCTGCAGGAACAGGTACATCACCACGAACACCAGCACGATCGCTTCGAGCAGGGTCTGCACCACGCCCTTGATCGACACGCGCACGAAGGGGGTGGTGTCGTACGGGATCTCGGCCTTCAATCCGGCCGGGAAGAAGCTCTTCATGTCGTCCAGCGCAGCATCCACGCCGGCAGCGGTATCCAGCGCATTGGCGCCGGTCGCCAGTGTGACCGCCAGGCCGCTGGCCGGCTGGCCGTTGTAGCGGGTGACGAAGTCGTAGGACTCGGCACCCAGTTCGACGCGGGCGACATCACCCAGGCGCAGCTCGGCACCGTCCTGCGCGCCGCGCACGATGATGTTGCGGAACTGTTCCGGGGTCTGCAGGCGCGACTGCGCGTTGATGGTGGCGTTGAGCTGCTGGCCCTTCACCGACGGCGCACCGCCGAGCTGGCCGATCGCCACCTGGGCATTCTGCGCCTTGATCGCCGCAGTCACTTCCGCGACGGACAGGCCATAGGTATGCAGCTTGTTCGGGTCCAGCCAGATGCGCATGGCGTACTTGCCACCGAATACCTGGATGTTGCCCACGCCCGGCACGCGGCTGAGGCGGTCGACGACATTGGAACCGACGTAGTCGGCGATGTCGTTGGCGTCCATGCTGCCGTTCTCGGACACGAACGCGATGACGTTCAGGAAGCCCGAGCTGGACTTGGCCACGTTGATGCCCTGCCGCTGCACTTCCTGCGGCAGCAGCGGCATGGCCAGCTGCAGCTTGTTCTGCACCTGCACCTGGGCGATGTCCGGGTTGGTGCCGCTCTCGAAGGTCAGGGTGATGGTGGCTTGGCCGTTGGACGAGCTGTTGGAGGAGAAGTAGATCAGGCCATCAAGGCCCTTCATGTTCTGCTCGATGATCTGCGTCACCGAGTCTTCGACCACCTTGGCCGATGCACCCGGGTAAGTGGCGCTGATTTCCACCGCCGGCGGTGCGACGTTGGGGTACATCGAGACCGGCAGCTTGAACAGGGCCAGGCCGCCGGCGAGCATGATGATGATGGCGATCACCCACGCGAAGATGGGTCGATCGATGAAAAAGCGTGCCATGGGGTTCTCCGCTTACTTCGCGTCGCCGGCCGGGGCGGCAGGCTGGGCATCGGCCGCCGGCTTGGCCGGTGCGTCGCCCTTTTCGGTGGCCTTGACCGGCATGCCGGGGCCGATCTTCTGCAGGCCTTCGACGATGACCTTGTCACCGGCCTTCAGGCCGTCCTCGACCAGCCACTTGTCGCCGACCGTGCGACTGACCTTGACCGGGCGCACTTCGACCTTGTTGTCCTTGCCGACCACCATCGCCGTGGTGTCGCCCTTCGGATCGCGGGCGATGCCCTGCATCGGCACCAGCACTGCATCACTGCGCACGCCGCCGCCGATCACCGCACGCACGTACATGCCCGGCATCAGCAGGCCGTCCGGGTTGTCCACCTTCACGCGCAGGCCGAAGCTGCCGGTGGTCGGATCGACGCTGACTTCGGAGAACTCCAGCGTACCCTTGTGCTCGAAGGTGCTGCCGTCTTCCATCAGGATGCTGACCGGCAGGGTCTGGTTGTCCTGCAGGCGGCCGGCGGCCAGTTCGCGGCGCAGCTGCAGCAGCTCGGCCGAAGACTGGGTCAGGTCGACATAGATCGGGTCCAGCTGCTGCACGGTAGCCAGTGCATTGGCCTGGCCGGCACTGACCAGCGCACCCTGGGTGACGCTGGACTTGCCGATGCGGCCGCTGATCGGCGCGGTGATGCGGGCGTAGCCCAGGGTGACGTTGGCTGCGTCCAGCGATGCCTTCGCGGCACCGACATCCGCCTCGGCCTGCTTCTGCGCGGCCACGGCATTTTCCAGGTCCTGCTGGCTGACCGCATCGACCTTGGCCAGCTCGGTGATGCGCTTGGCGCTCAGCCGGGCGGCGTTGGCGGTGGCCTCGGCGCGGGCCAGCTGGGCGCGGGCACTGTTGGCCTGGGCGCGGTAGCTGGCGTCCTCGATCTGGTACAGCGGCTCGCCGGCCTTGACCATGCCACCTTCGGTGAACAGGCGCTTGGCAACGATGCCATTGACCTGCGGGCGCACTTCGGCGACCAGGTAGGCGTTGGTACGGCCCGGCAGTTCGCGGGTCAGGCCCACGGTCTCGGACTTCAGCGTGACCACAGTGACGTCACCCGGGCCCTGCTCGGGGGCCTGGGGTTGGCCGCCGCAGGCAGCCACGGTCGCGGCGATCGCCAGCGACAGTGCAAAGGGTCGGATTCGGCTCAGCAACATGACGGAAAGGCTCTTAGGGGAAGGAATCTCAAATCGCGCTGATACAGGCCGAAAGCGCCAGCAGGCAACGCTCACCAGCGGGGAGTGGTAACCGGACCGGCCTGCCACGCACACGACGGGAATGATGGGATCGAAATATACATACATGATTGTTTGTTTGTAAACCGGTACAATTCAGCCACGTTTCACCCGCACTCGTACCCATCCATGGCCCGCAAGACCAAAGAGGACACCCAGGCAACCCGGGAAGGCATCCTTGACGCCGCCGAAGCCTGCTTCCATGAACACGGCGTGGCCCGTACCACGCTGGAGATGATCGGTGCCCGCGCCGGCTATACCCGCGGTGCGGTCTACTGGCACTTCAAGAACAAGAGCGAGGTGCTGGCCGCGATCGTCGAGCGCGTGCATCTGCCTTTCATGCAGGAGCTGGAGCGCACCTCGACCGACCAGCGCAACACGCCGGTGCACGACCTGCGCGCGGTGATGATCCACTCGTTCATCGAACTGTCCGAGGACGAGCGCTTGCGCAAGACCATGGAGATCATGCTGCGCAGCGATGCGTCGGCTGATACCCGGGTGCTGACCGAACTGCAGCAGGCCGGTTTCCGCGATGGACTGGACCGGATGGAACGTGCCCTGCGCCGGGCAAAGGACCTGGGCCAGCTGCGCGAGGGTGCAGACCCGAAGATCGCCGCACGCATGCTGCACGCCACCGTGCTGGGCGTACTGCACGGTGCGATGGTCGAACCGGAACTGATGGACCTCAAGCGCGATGGCATGCTCGCACTGGACATGACCCTGGCCGCCTACGTAAAGGACGGCGTGTTCGTTCCCGGCACCGTGCCCGAGCCGCTGCCCGAGGCATGAGCGGGTTCACTGCCGCCACCGCAGCCCCACTGTGAGGACAGACCCATGATCCTGGACAACGTGGTGTGGGGCTTCATCGGCTGCGGCAGCGTCACCGAGAAGAAGAGCGGCCCCGCCCTGGCCAGCACACCCGGCTCACGGGTGGCGGCGGTCATGCGCCGCAATGCCGCATTGGCCGAAGACTATGCGCGGCGCCACGCGGTGCCACGCTGGTACACGGATGCCGACGCGCTGATCGGCGATCCGGACGTGAACGCGGTGTACGTTGCAACACCGCCCTCCACGCACATGCAGTACGCATTGCAGGCGATTGCGGCGGGCAAGCCGGTCTATATCGAGAAACCCATGGCCCTGGACCTCGCCGAATGCGAGCGCATCCTGGAAGCCAGTGCACGCCGTGGCGTGCCCGTGTTCGTCGCCTACTACCGCCGCGCCCTGCCCCGATTCGCGCAGGTGAAGCAGCTGCTGGACAGCGGCGCGATCGGTACACCGCGCAGCGTTCGCGCCACCCTGCATCGGCCGCATTCGGTGAACGCCGCATCGCCGGACTTCTGGCGGACCAATCCCGCAATCTCCGGCGGCGGGCTGTTCGTCGATCTGGGCTCGCACACCCTGGACCTGCTCGATCATCTACTGGGGCCGCTGAGCGATGTGCGCGGCCTGGCCAGTTCGTTGACCGGCGCTTATGCCGCCGAGGACAGCGTTTCGATGTGCTTCCGCACTGGAGCGGGCGCGCACGGCATCGCGCAATGGAGCTTCTGCGCGTTCCGCCGCCAGGATGAGATCGAGATCACCGGCGACCGCGGCCAGCTGCGCTTTGCGACCTTCGAGGATGTTCCGGTGGTGCTGGAGACCGGAGCCGGTGTGCAGGCCTTCGACATTCCCAACCCGTCGTCGATCCAGCAACCGTTGATTGCCTCTCTCGTGGATGAACTGCGCGGCAACGGGCACTCGCCCTCGGACGGCATCAGCGCCGCCCGCACCAGTGCGGTGATCGATCAGGTACTGCAGGCCTACCGCACGCGGCAATCGCGCTGACCGCCAACGCAAAAGGCCGCCTTTCGGCGGCCTTTTCTGTTGCAGCGGATGGCGTCAGGGCCCTCGCCGTGGCGAGGGATCCGACCGGATCGGGCGTTACAGGATGTAGCGGCTCAGGTCCGGGTCCTGCACCAGCTCACCCAGGTGTGCATCGACGTAGGCGCTGTCGATGGCCAGGGTTTCGCCATCGCGGTCCGGTGCCTCGTAGCTGAGCGAATCCAGCAGGCGTTCCAGCACTGTATGCAGGCGTCGGGCACCGATGTTCTCCTGGCGCTCGTTCACCTGGAAGGCGATTTCGGCCAGGCGGTCGATGGCATCGGCGGTGAAGCTGACCTTGACACCTTCAGTGGCCAGCAGCGCTTCGTACTGCTTGGTCAGCGCGGCCTTCGGCTCGGTCAGGATGCGCACGAAGTCATTCTTGCTCAGCGCACCCAGTTCCACGCGGATCGGGAAACGGCCCTGCAGCTCCGGAATCAGGTCGCTGGGCTTGGCCAGGTGGAACGCGCCCGACGCGATGAACAGGATGTGGTCCGTCTTGATCGTGCCGTACTTGGTGGACACATTGGAGCCTTCCACCAGCGGCAGCAGGTCGCGTTGCACGCCTTCGCGGGACACGTCGCCACCGCCCACGTTGTCACCACGCTTGGCGACCTTGTCGATCTCATCGATGAAGACGATGCCGTGCTGCTCGCACGCCTCGATTGCGGCGGTACGGATGTCATCCTCGTTGACCAGCTTGCCCGCTTCTTCCTCGATCAGCAGCGGGCGCGCGGCCTTGATGGTCAGCGTGCGCTTGTGCGCCTTCGCGCCGCCGCCGAGGTTGGCGAACATCGACTTCAGCTGCTGGCCCATTTCCTCCATGCCCGGCGGGGTCATGATGTCCATGCTGACATTGGCCGCCAGGTCGAGCTCGATCTCACGCTCGTCCAGCTCACCGTTGCGCAGCATCTTGCGGAACTTGATGCGGGTCTCGTTGTCCTGCGCCGACGGTTCGTTGCGGGCGACTTCAGGATCGAAACCGATGCCGCCGCTACGACGCGGCAGCAGCGCATCGAGGATGCGGTCTTCGGCGCGTTCTTCGGCCTGGGTACGCACGCGCACCTTGGCCTGTTCGCGATAGAGCTTGACCGCGGTGTCGGCCAGGTCACGGATGATCTGCTCGACGTCCTTGCCGACGTAGCCCACTTCGGTGAAGCGGGTGGCTTCGACCTTCACGAACGGTGCGTTGGCCAGCGTGGCCAGGCGGCGCGCGATCTCGGTCTTGCCGACACCGGTCGGGCCGATCATCAGGATGTTCTTCGGCATCACTTCATTGCGCAGCTCCGCCGGCAGCTGCATGCGACGCCAGCGGTTGCGCAGGGCGATGGCCACCGCGCGCTTGGCGTCGTGCTGGCCCACGATGTGCCTGTCCAGTTCCTGCACGATCTCGCGCGGGGTCATGGTGGCGGAGGAAACTTCGATCTTCGACATGGTTGTGCTCACGGATTCATTGTCGGTAGTGCCGGCCGCTGGCCGGCAACCAGGCACGCGTGCGGGGGACATGAGGTTGCCGGCCAGCAGCCGGCACGACCCTCACAGCTCCTCGACCACCACGTTGCGGTTGGTGTAGATGCAGATGTCGCCGGCAATGCCGATCGCTTCACTGGCGATGGTGCGTGCATCCAGCTCGGTGTGCGCCATCAGCGCCCGCGCAGCCGAAAGGGCGTACGAACCACCGGAGCCGATGGCGATGATGCCGTCCTCCGGCTCGATCACATCACCGGTGCCGCTGATGATCAGCGAGGTTTCCTTGTCAGCCACTGCCAGCAGGGCTTCGAGCTTGCCCAGGCGGCGCTCGGTGCGCCAATCCTTGGCCAGCTCGACCGCGGCGCGCTGCAGCTGGCCGTGCTTTTCCAGCTTGGCCTCGAACAGCTCGAACAGGGTGAAGGCATCGGCAGCGGCACCGGCGAAGCCGGCCAGCACCTGGCCGTCGCGGCCAAGGCGGCGCACCTTGCGCGCGTTGCCCTTCATCACGGTGTGGCCCAGCGTGACCTGGCCGTCGCCGGCAATGGCCACGTGCTCGCCGCGACGGACGCAGACGATGGTGGTGGCGTGGAAAACGTTGGGGTTCTGACTGGGGTCCATGATGCCTCCGGGGTGACAGAACCAGAGGTGGGGACTGCGCTGCGCCCTTCAAGCCACCCGCGACCGGCTGACGCAGGGCCAACGTTCAGCTTTCTCCGCTGCCCTCGGTGCTGCGTCGACGCTTCGCGCGCGGATGCGCGGCGTCATAGACCTTGGCCAGGTGCTGGAAATCGAGGTGGGTATAGATCTGCGTGGTGGCGATGTCGGCATGGCCCAGCAGCTCCTGCACACCACGCAGGTCGCCGGACGATTCCAGGATGTGGCTGGCGAAACTGTGCCGCAGCATGTGCGGGTGCACCTGCTTGAACAGGCCCTGGCGCTGCGCCAGCTGGCGGATGCGGATCTGCACCGCACGCTGGCTGATTGGCCCGTTGCGACCGGGGAACACCGGCGATGCCGGACCACCGCCACTTTCCGCGCGCCACGCCTGCAGCGCTTCGCGTGCCGGCCGCCCGAACGGCACGCGGCGCTGGCGGTTGCCCTTGCCCAGCACGTTGACCAGCCCGCTGTCGAAATCCAGGTCGCGCCAGGTCAGCGCACAGACTTCGCTCAGACGCAGGCCGGAGGAATAGAACAGTTCCAGCAGCGCGCGGTCACGGCGGCCGAGCTCACCTTCCGGCTCCAGCTCGACCAGCTGCACCGCCTCATCGGCGTCGAGGACCTGTGGCAACCGGCGTGGCGCGCGCGGTGCCTTCAGCGTCGCTGCCGGACTGACCTCGATGTGCGCGTGCTTGAGCAGCCAGGCATAGAAGCTGCGGCAGGCCGACAGGCGGCGTTGCAGGCTCTTGGCCGACAGGCCGCGGCGATGCTCGTCGGCGACGAACTGGCGCAACGCATCGGCATCGAGCGCCTCCACCGCTACGCCACGCGGTTCGGCCCAGACCGCTAGCGCGTCCAGGTCGCGGCGGTAGGCGTCAAGCGTATGCGCCGACATCCGCCGCTCCACCTGCAGATGCTGCAGGAAGGCCTGTACCGCGCTCATCGTCGTCCGGTCCTGCTTAGTCGTGGAAGCGCTTCAGGCCAGTGGCCAGGGCGTCGCCCATCATGCGCAGGAACAGCGTGCCCATGCCCGGGTAGAAGCGGTTCGGGTCGTGGCTGCCGACTGCGATCAGGCCGACGCCCGGCAACGGCAGCAGCGCGGTGGTCTGCACTTCCTCGCTGCGCACGCCGTACAGGACGGCATTCTTTTCCGGCTGCAGGCGGCCGCAGATCGGCTCGCCGTCGTTCAGGCAATCGCGGAACGGGCCCAGTTGCGGATCATCGGCAGCAATCACCTGCAGCCAGTCGGCCTGTTCCAGCCCGGCCACCGGCGCATGCACCACCAGCCGCACCAGGTCGCCGGCGAAGTCTTCCTGCAGCGATGCGGCCATCGCGCGCAGGGTATCGGCCGCGTTGTCCTGCTTCATCAGTGCCAGGGTCAGCTGGTGCGTGCGCACCGCAAGGCGTTCATTGACCTGGGCGGTGGCGCCCAGATCGGCCAACCGTCGTGCCAGCTCGCGGTTCTTCTCGCGCAGCACTTCCAGCTGGTAGCTGGCCAGCGATGCGGTCGGGCCGTCATCGCGCGGCACCACCAGGGTCAGGGCCAGGTCCGGGAACTGCTTGAGGAAGCCGGGATGTCGCCGCAACCAGGCAGCGACTTCATGGGCCCCGAGCTTGTCGACGGTTTCGGTCATGCCATCCACTCCCCTTCGAAGACGAATGCGGTCGGGCCCGCCATCACCACCGGCTGGCCATCGCCCGGCCACTGGATGCGCAGGTCACCTCCGGGCAGGCTGATGCGCGCATCGCGCTGCAGGCGGCCGCGCTGCATCAGGGTCACGGCGGCGGCGCAGGCGCCACTGCCGCAGGCCAGGGTCTCGCCGACACCGCGCTCGAACACGCGCAGGCGGGCGTGGGCCGGGCTCATCACCTGGGCGAAGCCCACGTTCACCGAGCGCGGGAACGACGCGTGCTGCTGCAGCAGCGAACCCACGCGTTCAACCGGAGCGGCATCGATCAAGCCCACTTCGATCACCGCATGCGGGTTGCCCATCGACACCGCAGCAAAGCGGACGCTCTCGCCCTGCAGCGGCAGCAGGTATTCCTCGCGCGGGTGGGCGAAGCCCATCAGCGGCACGTTGGCCGGCTCGAAGGCAGGCACGCCCATCGTCACCGCAAACTGCCCTTCACCCAGCACCTTCACCTCATGGCTGGCCAGCGGGCTGTCGATGACGAATGCATCGCCCTGCGCGCTGCCCTCGCGCACCAGCCAGGCCGCGATGCAGCGCGCGCCATTGCCGCACTGCTCGGAATTGGAACCGTCGGCGTTCCAGATGCGGTACGAGGCCACCGAGCCTTCCGCACGTGGCGCCTCGATGGTCAGGATCTGATCGCAGCCGACGCCGGTGTGGCGGTCGGCCAGGCGCGCGGCCAGTTCAGGCGTGGGCGGCGCAGTACCGTCACGCAGGTCGATCACTACGAAGTCATTGCCCGCGCCATGCATCTTGCTGAAGCGCAAGGCCCTGGAACCGGCCTTACTCATTCCCGACGCCCGCCTTCTTCGCTGGCGCGGGTGCCGGCTGAGTGGTCGTTGCAGCCGGGTCGACGGTCGTGGTGGGGGCAACGGCGCCCTGGGCCTCCGCCGGGGTCGCCTCGGTGGCGGGCTCGGCAGCGGGTTCGACGGTTTCCTCCACCGGCACCGGCTTCTGCGGCAGTACCAGCGGGCCCTTGTTGCCGCAGGCGGCGAGGAGCAGCAGCGAGGCCGCTGCCAGCGGAATCAGGATGGCGTTTCGATGGGGGATCTTCATGCCCCGAGTATAGCCATTGGCGGCTGAGCGGTTGGTGCAGGGAATCGGGTTGCCGGCCAGCGGCCGGCACTACCGCCGGCGCTCAATCTGTGGGCGGTGGCGGCAACGGCCGCGTCCACAGCCAGATTGCGACCACGGTCATGCTGCCGATCGAGAACCACTTCACCCAGGCGATCGGCACGCACCACAGCATGATGGCGGCACACACCGCCATGGTGATCGTGGCCATCCACTTGCCATGGCGGCTGACCGCCCCGTGTGCCTGCCAGTTGGCGATGGCCGGGCCGAAGCGCGGGTGCTGCAGCAGCCAGGTGTGCAGGCGTTCGGACCCACGTGACGCAGCCCACGCCGAGATCAGGATGAATACGGTGGTCGGAAGGCCCGGCACGAAGATGCCGACGATGCCGGTGCCCAGGCTGACATAGGCCAGCAGCCACCACGCCCAGCGGAAACGCACCACGCGCGGTGGCGTGGCGGTATCGCGGGATGCGGAGGGCTCGGGCAGGCTCATGGCCGCAAGGATAACGGTTCGGGGTGCCCGGCAACGCCCGGCACCCCTTCGCCGTTACGGCTGGGCGATGCCCAGCTGCTGCAGCACGAACGCGTACGACTCGGACAGCTCGCGGTAGCGCTGGAAGCGCCCCGACTTGCCGCCATGGCCGGCTTCCATGTTGGTGCGGAACAGGATCGGGTAGGGGCCGGTGTTGTGATCACGCAGCTTGGCCACCCACTTGGCCGGCTCCCAGTACTGCACCTGCGAATCCCACAGGCCGGTACCCACGAACAGCGCCGGGTACGCCTGCTGCTTCACATTGTCGTAGGGCGAGTAGGACAGCATGCAGTCGTAATACGGCTTCTGCTCCGGGTTGCCCCACTCATCGTATTCGTTGGTGGTCAGCGGAATGGTCGGGTCGAGCATGGTGGTGACCACGTCGACGAACGGGACCTGCGCCACCATCACCCGGTAATCCTGCGGCGCCTGGTTGGCCACCGCGCCCATCAGCAGGCCACCGGCGCTGCCGCCGGACGCAGCGACGCGATCCTTCGCCGCCCAGCCCTGTGCGACCAGGCCGCGGGTGACGTCGATGAAGTCGTTGAAGGTGTTCTGCTTGTGCAGCAGCTTGCCGTTCTCGTACCAGTCGCGGCCCATTTCCTGGCCACCGCGGATATGGGCAATGGCATACACCACGCCGCGGTCGAGCAGGCTCACCGCGGTCTGGTTGAAGTACGGGTCCATCGACATCCCGTAGCTGCCATAGGCGTACTGGAACAGTGCGCCCTTTCCATCCTTCTGGTAGCCCTTGCGGTAGACCAGCGACACCGGCACCTTCACGCCATCGCGCGCGGTGATCCAGACGCGGTCGGTTTCATACTTCGATGCGTCATAGCCGATCACCGGCTGCACCTTCAGCTGGCGACGCTCACCGGTGGCGGTGTTCAGCTCGAATACCGTGGTCGGCGTGGTCATCGAGGTGTACACGTAGCGCAGCCACGGCGTCTCGGCTTCGGTGTTGTCACCCAGGCCCATCGAGTAGGCCGGTTCATCGGCCTTCACGTAGTCGCTGCGGCCGTCCTTGAACAGCAGGCGGATGCGCTCCAGGCCCTCGGAGCGTTCGGCGATGGCGGTATAACCCTCGAACAGCTCGAAGCCTTCGATGAACACCGCCTCGTCGTGCGCGATCCAGTCCTTCCACTGCGCGCGCGAGGTGGCGTCGGTCGGTGCGGTGACCAGCTTGAAGTTCTTCGCGCCATCGTTGGTGCGGATCACCCAGCGGCCATCGTAGTGGTCGGCGTCGTACTCGACGTCACGCTGGCGCGGCGCCAGCACGGCGAAGGTGGTGGGGTCGCTGGCCGGCGCGTAGCGCTCTTCGGAGGACACGGTGCTGTGCACGCCGATGGTGATGAAGCGATCGTCACGGGTGCGGCCGATGCCCATGTAGAAGCTGTCGTCCTTCTCTTCGTAGACGACGGTGTCGGCGCTGGCCGGGGTGCCCAGCACGTGCTTCTTCACGCGCACGGTCAGCAGCGTTTCCGGATCGTTCTCGACGTACAGCACGGTGCGGTTGTCATCGGCCCAGACCAGGTCGCCGGAGCTGCCGGTGATGACGTCGGGCAGCACCTGGCCGGTCCGCAGGTCCTTGAAACGGAGGGTGTACTGGCGGCGGCCGACGTCATCCTCGGCCCATGCCAGCAGCTGGTTGTCCTGGCTCACTTCCATCGCGCCGACGTTGAAGTAGCCCTTGCCGGCGGCCATCGCGTTGACGTCGAGCAGGATTTCCTCGGCGGCCTCCATGCTGCCCTTGCGGCGGGCGTGGATCGGGTAGTCCTGGCCGGTCTCGAAGCGGCTGTAGTACCAGTAGCCGCGCTCACGCGCCGGAACGCTGGAATCGTCCTGCTTGATGCGGCCGACGATCTCCTTGTACAGGGTGTCTTCCAGCGGCTTCAGCGGCGCCAGCAACTGGTCGGCGTAAGCGTTCTCGGCCTGCAGGTAGGCCAGCATGTCCTTGTTCTCGCGCTTGTCGTCGCGCAGCCAGTAATAGTCATCGTTGCGGGTCGCGCCAAACGGCGCCTTGACCACATGCGGGTGCCGGGCGGCATCCGGCGGAACGGGCGGAGTGGCAGCGGTAGCAGTCGTGGTCATCAGGCTGGCAAGCAACAGGCAAAGGGTGGATTTCATGAAGTAAGGCTCCAGGCGCGTCAATGCAATGGTCTTCGGCGGGGTCAGATCCCTTTTCCCGAAAAGGGATCTGACCCCAATCCCTGCAATGCGGCAACCCTGCGGATCGTCATGGGTCATGCCGACCGGCGTACCATGCGGGCATGAGTACCCTGCCCCACACGCCGGGCTTCAGCCGGCGCAGCCATGAAATCGCCCCGTTCCACGTGATGTCCCTGCTGGCGCGCGCGCAGGCGCTGGAACAGGCCGGCCACGATGTGATCCACCTGGAAATCGGCGAACCGGATTTCACCACCGCCGAGCCCGTCGTCCGTGCCGGCCAGGCCGCGCTGGCCGCCGGCCACACCCGCTACACCGCCGCACGCGGCCTGCCAGCGCTGCGGCAGGCGATCAGCGGCTTCTATCGCAGCCACTACGGTCTGGACATCGATCCCGAACGCATCCTGGTCACCCCGGGCGGTTCCGGTGCACTGCTGCTGGCCAGCAGCCTGCTGGTCGATCCCGGCCGCCATTGGCTGCTGGCCGACCCCGGCTATCCCTGCAACCGCCACTTCCTGCGCCTGGTGGAAGGCGGCGCACAACTGGTCCCGGTCGGGCCGGGGACCGCCTACCAGCTGACGCCATCACTGGTCGAACGGCACTGGAATGCCGACAGCGTCGGTGCGCTGGTTGCCTCACCGGCCAACCCCACCGGCACCGTGCTGTCCGCAGGCGAGCTGGCGGCGTTGTCGACGTCACTGCATGCGCGCGGCGGCCACCTGGTGGTGGACGAGATCTACCATGGCCTGACTTATGGCCTGGATGCCCCCAGCGTGCTGCAGGTGGATGACAGCGCTTTCGTGCTGAACAGCTTTTCCAAGTACTTTGGCATGACCGGCTGGCGGCTGGGCTGGCTGGTGGCGCCGCCGTCCGCAGTACCGGATCTGGAGAAGCTGGCGCAGAACCTGTACATCAGCGCCTCGAGCATCGCCCAGCACGCCGCGCTCGCCTGCTTCAGCGAGGAATCCATGGCGATCTTCGAGCAGCGCCGCGACGCGTTCCGCCAGCGTCGCGACTTCCTGCTGCCGGCACTGCGTGAGCTGGGCTTCCGTATCGAAGTCGAGCCACAGGGCGCGTTCTACCTGTACGCCGACGTCAGTGCATTCACCGACGACGCGCAGGCATTCTGCGCGCATTTCCTGGAAACCGAGCACGTGGCGTTCACCCCGGGCCTGGATTTCGGCTTCCATCGTGCCAACCAGCACGTGCGCCTGGCCTATACCCAGGAGGTACCGCGATTGCAGGAGGCGGTGGCGCGGATTGCGCGCGGATTGAAGCGTTGGCAGGGATCACGTTGACGGTAGTGCCGGCCGCTGGCCCTACCGGATAAGGAAAAACGCCGCCCTGGGGCGGCGTTTTCCGTTCTGCTTACTTGCCGCCCAACCGCTCCCACAGGAAGCTGTAGGCCAGTGCCGACATGTGCGCGGCCTGCGCGTTGTTGGCGGCGCCGCCGTGACCCCCTTCGATGTTCTCGTAGTAGGTCACGTCCTTGCCGGCGTCGATCATCTTCGCCGCCATCTTGCGGGCATGGCCCGGGTGCACGCGGTCGTCGCGGGTCGAGGTGGTGAACAGCACCGGCGGGTAGTTCTTCTTCGCGTTGAACAGGTGGTACGGCGAGAAGGTCTTGATGAACTCCCAGTCACTGGTATCCGGGTTGCCGTACTCGGCCATCCACGAGGCACCCGCCAACAGGTGGCTGTAGCGCTTCATGTCCAGCAACGGCACCTGCACCACCACCGCACCGAACAGCTCCGGGTACTGGGTCAGCATGTTGCCGGTCAGCAGGCCACCGTTGCTGCCGCCCTGCACGCCCAGGTGCTTGGCGCTGGTGATCTTGCGCTTGACCAGGTCCCGCGCCACCGCGGCCATGTCTTCGTAGGCCTTGTGGCGGTTCTGCTTCAGCGCCGCCTGGTGCCAGCGCGGGCCGTACTCGCCGCCACCACGGATGTTGGCCACCACGTACACGCCGCCCTTCTCCAGCCAGGCGCGGCCCATGCCACCGGAATAGCTCGGGGTCAGCGAGATCTCGAAGCCACCGTAGCCGTACAGCAGCGTCGGATTGGAGCCATCGAGCTTCATCGCCCTGTCGTGCACCACGAAGTACGGCACGCGGGTGCCGTCCTTGCTGGTGGCGAAGTGCTGCTCGATCACCTTGCCCTTGGCGTCGAAGAAGGCCGGCATGGTCTTCAGTGTTTCCGGGGCCTGGCCGATCTCGGCCAGCGCCAGCGTGGTCGGGGTCAGGTAGTCGGTGGCGGTCAGCCACACCGCGTCGCTGTCATTGCTGTCCACTGCAGCCACGCCCAGCGTGCCGAAGGCAGGTGCGCCGACGAAGCGGCTGGTCTGCCAGCCGTTGGCGCCCGGGGTCAGCACCGACAGGCGGTTCTTGACGTCGTCCAGCACGTTCAGCACCAGGTGGCTCCTGGTCCAGGTGGCGCTGGCCAGCGAGGTGGTCGCGGTCGGGGTGAACAGCACCTCGAAGTCGCGCTTGCCGGCCAGGAAGTCGTCCAGCTTCGTCGCCAGCAGCGAACCGGACGCATAGGTCTTGCCGCCCACGGTCCACGGATCGCGCAGCTCCAGGGTCAGCCACTGCTTGTGCAGGCCCTTCTCGGCCGAGTTCGGCGCGTCGATCTTGGTCAGCGTGCCGTCGTCGCCACGCAGGTAGAGCTCGTTGTTGTAGAACGCCAGCGTGCGGCTGACCAGGTTGCGCTCGAAGCCCGGGGTGTCATCGTGCATCGCCGCGATGTACATGTCTTCCGGCTTGCCTTCGTACACCGTCGTGGCCGAGGCCATCGGCGTGCCGCGCTTCCACAGCTTGGCCACGCGCGGATAGCCGGACGTGGTCATCGTGCCGGCACCGAAGTCGGTGTAGACGAACACGGTGTCGCGATCGACCCAGTTGAGGCCCCCCTTCGACTCCGGGCGGAAGAAGCCGTCCTTGATCCAGGTCTTGTTGACCAGGTCGAACTCGCGGGTGACGTCGGCGTCGGCGCCGCCGCGCGACAGCGCGATCAGGCAACGGCTGTAATCCGGGCGCAGGCAATCGGCACCGTGCCAGACCCAGTTCTCACCCTCGGCCTTGTTCAGTGCATCCAGGTCCAGCACGGTCTCCCACTGCGGCGACGCCTTGCGGTACTCGGCCAGGGTGGTGCGCCGCCACAGGCCGCGCTCGTGCTGCTGGTCCTTCCAGAAGTTGTAGTAGTAGTCGCCGATCTTCTGCACGCCCGGAATCTTGGCATCGGAGTCGAGCACCTCGCGGATGCGGGTCTCCATCTGCTTGAAGGCCGGGGTCTGCGCCAGGCGCGCCTCGGACTTGGCATTCTGTTCCTTGACCCAGGACAGCGGCTTGTCGCCGGTGACGTCCTCCAGCCAGGCGTAGCGGTCTGTATCCTCAGCGGCCACGGCGGTCCCCACCGAGGCAGCGGTCATCATGCCGGCCAACAGGCAGGCGGAAGCGAGTCGTGACATTGCAGCTCCAGGCAGTCATAAGCCGTGGAACGCTAGCACGGAATGCCGCGGCCTCCCCCGTGTCGAAGGTCAGGCCGTGGCCGCCGGGCCGCGCCGGCGACGCGCCTGTCCACCGGTACGCCGCACCTTCGGCAGCCCCGACAGGCGCGGCAGCGGGAAGCGCAGCAGCGCCCACCAGGCCGCGAGCGGCATGCCAATCAGCCACATCGGCAGCCAGCCCAACCACGCGCTGCTGCCACGTGCCGCTGGCCAGACCAGTACCAGCGCCAGTCCGGCCAGCGCCAGTTGCCGCACGCCACGCAGCAGGCGCGGGTCGGCGCGTTCGATGATGCGTTCAGTTGCAGGGCGACGGACGGAACGTGTGTTCATGGGCCTTCTCCGGTAGACAATGCAACACAGCTTGGGCAAGCCCCTTCTCACAGATTGCGACACCATTGACGGATCGCGCACGCTCAGTCGACCATGCTCAGGCAAAGCCCTCCTGAGCCCGCTCCCGCATGACTTCGATCCGCCCGCTCTGCGCCGTGTTGCTGGCCCTGTCCCTGGCGGGCCCCGCCATGGCGGTCGGTGAGCCGCCATCACCCCGTGCCAGCGTCCCGCGCGCCGATCCGGATGCCCCGATCGACCTCAAGCGCTTCATGGGCACCTGGTACGTGATCGGCCGCGTGCCGAACTTCATCGAACGCGGGCACGTCGCCAGCGTCAACGAGTACGAGTTGCGCGACGAGCACAAGGTCGGCATCACCTACCGCTACCGCGACGGCTTCGGCGAACCCCTGCAGGAGATCCGTGCACGCGCCAGCGTCGACCCGGACAGCGGCAACCACGGCTGGCGCACCTGGTTCTACCGCGTGGTGCCGACCCACTCCCGGGTGCTGGACGTCGCCCCGGATTATTCGTGGGCACTGATCGGCTACCCGGGCCGTGAGATGGCCTGGATCTTCTCGCGCACGCCGGACATGGACAAAGCGCTGTACAAGGAGCTGGCCGAGCGCCTGCGCGACGAGTACGGCGTGAACACCGACAAGCTCAAGCGCGTGCCGCAGCATCCGGAACAGGTCGGCAAGCTGGGCTACGAAGTACCGAACGCGCGTTGACCGCACGTGGAATTGCCGGCCAGCGGCCGGCACTACCGTTTCCAGGCAATGGGGTAGAGCCGGCCGCTGGCCGGCTACCAGCAGGCGTAGCGGTTACTTGCGGCTGTAATGCGCGACCAGGCGGTCGCCGAGCATCTGCAGCAGCTGCACCAGGACCAGCAGCAGGACCACGGTGACCAGGGCCACGTCGGTGTGCGAACGCTGGTAGCCGTCGCGGAACGCCAGATCGCCCAGGCCGCCGGAACCGATGGCGCCGCCCATCGCGGTGAAACCGATCAGCGCGACGGTGGTCACCGTCGCACCGGCGATCAGGCCCGGGCGCGCTTCCGGCAGCAACACGCGGGTAACCAGCTGCCAGGTAGTGGCGCCCATTGCCTGGGTAGCTTCGATCACGCCGCGGTCAACCTCGCGCAACGCGGTCTCGACCAGGCGCGCATAGAACGGTGCGGCACCAATAACCAGCGGCACGATCGCACCACGCACGCCCAGCGACGTCCCCATCAGGAACAGGGTGACCGGAATCAGCACGATCATCAGAATGATGAAAGGCACTGAACGCAGCAGGTTCACCACCAGCGCCAGCACGCCATAGGCGAACGGCCGGCGCTTCATCTGCGGTGCGCCGAACAGGTACAGCAGCACACCCAGCGGCAGGCCGATGGCCAGGGTCAGCGGCAGCGAACCGAGCAGCATCAGCAGGGTGTCGATGGTGGCCTGGCCGATGTCGGCCCACTTGCCCGCATCCAGGTGGCGGAAGAAGCCGCCGGCAGCAGCAATGATCATCGACGCAGTTCCTCAACATGCACGCCGGCGGCCACGAACGCGGCCTGCGCGGCGGACTGGTCACCGCCCACCAGGGCGACCACCAGCTGGCCATACGGGGTGTCCTTGATCCGGTCGATGCGGCCGGACAGGATGTTGTAGTCGACCCCGGTCTGCCGCGCGACACTGCCGAGCAGGGGTTCGTAGGTGTCGCCACCGAGGAAGGTCAGGCGCACGATACGGCCGCCAACGGCATCGAAATCACGGTGCAGCGCCCCCTCGTCCACATGCTCCGACTCACTGACGAAACGGCGGGTGGTCGGATGCTGCGGGTGCAGGAACACCCGGGTGACCGGACCGGTTTCGACCATCTGGCCGGCATCGAGCACCGCAACGCGGTCGCAGACACGGCGGATCACGTCCATCTCGTGGGTGATCAGCACAATGGTCAGGCCGAGCTCGCGATTGATCTTTGACAGCAGCGACAGCACCGAAGCGGTGGTCTGCGGATCGAGCGCACTGGTGGCCTCGTCGCACAGCAGGATCTGTGGACGGGTCGCCAGCGCGCGGGCGATACCGACGCGCTGCTTCTGGCCACCGGACAGCTGCGCCGGATACTTCTGCGCATGCGCTTCCAGGCCCACGGTCTGCAGCAGCTCGGCCACGCGCGCGTCGATTTCCGTCTTCGGCGTGCCGGCCAGTTCCAGCGGGAAGGCGACATTGCCCGCCACCGTGCGCGACGACAGCAGGTTGAAGTGCTGGAAGATCATGCCGATGCGCCGACGCAGCGCGCGCAGGCCGTCCGCGTCCAGCGCGGTGACATCCTCACCACCGATCAGCAGCCGGCCACCGCTGGGTTCTTCCAGGCGGTTGATCATGCGGATCAGGGTCGACTTGCCGGCGCCGGAATGGCCGATGATGCCGAAAACCTCACCGGCCTCGATGGTCAGGTCCAACGGTTGCAGCGCGCTGATCTCGCGGCCGGCAACGGCATAGGATTTGTGCAGGCGCTGGAACTCGATCACGGGCGTGGCTCACCGGCTGGGTGACGGAAGGGGGCGTGCAGCCTACCAGCGCAGGCGGTCGCGCGCCCGCGCCATGGGCCAGAATGTTATTCCTTTTGGTTCTAACGTACCTGCTCCGGCGCGGGTTCCGGGGTCGGATCCCCGCAGGGGCTCTGACCTCGCTTCCCGGCCAAACCGGTTCAGGGATGATCCAGCGGCTTCGGTGGTTCCTGCCGGTTGACCCGCTCGCGGTGCAGCAGGTAAAGCCCCGAAGCCACGATGATCGCCGCGCCCACCCAGGTATAGCCATCGGGCAGCTGGCCCCAGAAGGCCAGGTCCCAACCGATCACCCAGACCAGCCCGCTGTACTCCAACGGCGCGATCATCGAGGCCTCGCCCAGCTGGAAGGCCCTGGTCAGGGCGATCTGGCCCAGCGCCCCGGCCAGGCCCATGCCACCGATCAGCGGCGCATGTGCCAGCTGCAGCGGCACCCAGCCGGGTAGGGCCAGCAGGCCGGCACCGATGGCCATGATCACCAGGAACCAGACCACCATCGACTGCGAGGTATCGGTGCGGGTCAGCAGGCTGACCGTGATCGCCGCAATGGCATAGGCGGTGGCCGCGGCCAGCACCATCAGCCCCGGCACCGAGATGAAGCCATCGACGCCCGGCCGCAGCACCACCAGCACGCCGACCAGGCCAATCCCGATGGCGACCCAGCGCCGTGGCCCGACCCGCTCGCCCAGCAGCGGCACCGACAATGCGGCGATCAGCAGCGGGGCAACGAAATAGATGGTGTAGGCAGTGGACAACGGCAGGTCGCGCAGGGCGAACACGAAGCAGCCGATCATCGCCATGCCCAGCGCACCACGCAGCAGGTGCAGCCCCCAGCGGCGCGGCACCAGCGAACGTGGCCCGGCGCTGGCCAGCACCCAGACCAGCACGAACGGCAACGAGGCCGCGCCGCGCAGGAAGGTTACTTCCAGGGTGGGGTAGCTGGCCGACAGCTGCTTCATGCCAGCATCCATCAGCGAGAAGCAGGCGACCGCAGCGACCATCCAGGCCACCGCGCGAGAGGGGGAGCGTTGCACGTTCATGGCCCATTATCGCCCGGTCGTCGCATTCTGTAGAGCTCGGCCGCTCTTCAAAAAGCAGCCGAGCGTGGGCTCGGTTCTACAAACGGCGGGCATGGGGCCCTCGCGATAGAATGGCTGCCACTGAATCCTGCGGAGCATCGCCCATGCCTTCCTTCGACGTCGTGTCCGAAGTCGACACCCACGAACTGACCAACGCCATCGACCAGGCCAACCGCGAACTGGCCACCCGCTTCGATTTCAAGGGCGTGGATGCCAAGTTCGAACGCGATGGCGATGTGATCAACCAGTTCGCGCCGACCGAATTCCAGCTCAAGCAGATGAACGACATCCTGCGTGCACGCCTGGCCGCGCGCGGCATCGACGTGCTCAGCCTGGAGTTCGGCGACATCGAGACCAACCTGGCCCAGGCCCGGCAGAAGATCACCGTCAAGCAGGGCATCGAGCAGAAGATCGCCAAGAAGATCGCCGCTGCGCTGAAGGAAGCCAAGCTGAAGGTTGAAAGCCAGATCAATGGCGACAAGCTGCGCGTGCAGGGCAAGAAGCGCGACGACCTGCAGGACGCCATCGCCGTGATCAAGGCCGGCAAGTTCGAGTTGCCGCTGCAGTTCAACAATTTCCGCGATTGATCTGGCCGCCGGGCATGGCCCGGCGCCGGCACCTGCGGTACGACGGCGCGTTGCAAGCGACGAGCCTACAATGTCCGCCCCGCCAGCCGACGTGCCCGCCATGACCGACGCCCAACTGCCCACCGAGGACCCGATCGCCGCCACCCGCCTGTGGCTGGAACGCATCGTCATCGGCCTGAACCTGTGCCCGTTCGCCAAGGCGGTCTACGTGAAGGACCAGGTCCGCATCGTGCTCAGCGATGCGACCACGACGGAAGCCCTGGTTGAGCAGCTGGCCGAGGAACTGGTCCTGCTGCGTGATACGCCGGCCGAGCAGATCGATACCACGCTGATCGTGCATCCGCAGGTGCTGACCGATTTCCTCGACTACAACGACTTCCTCGACAACGCCGACGCGGCGATCGAGGCGCTGGACCTGCAGGGCATCCTGCAGGTGGCCAGCTTCCATCCGGATTACCAGTTCGAGGGCGTGGCTGCCGACGACGCCAGCAACTACACCAACCGCGCGCCCTTCCCCACCCTGCACCTGCTGCGCGAAGACAGCGTGGCGCGCGCGGTGGACGTCTATCCGGATCCGGATGTGATCGTCGAGCGCAACATCCAGACCCTGGACCGCATCGGCGTGGACGGCTGGCATCGCCGCCTGCGTGGCGAAGACCTGTCGTGAGCACGGTACCGCCGATTGCCGCTTGGCCGGCCGCGCCGCTGTCGGGCAAGGTGGTGCTGGTCACCGGCGGTGCCAACGGCATCGGCCGTGGCATCGCGCAGGCCGTGCTCGGCGCCGGTGGCCGCGTGCTGATCGGCGACCTCGACATGGAGGCCGGCGAGGCGTGCCTGGCGGAATGGCAGCGTGGTGAGGATGCCGTGTTCCAGCGCCTGGATATCACCGACGAAGCCAGCGTGCGCGCCTTCATCGCCGTGGCCCTGCAGCGTTTCGGCCGCATCGACGGGCTGGTCAACAACGCGGGAATTGCCAGCCCGCACGGCACGCTGCTGCAGGACATGGACTGGGACGAGTGGCAGCGCCGGCTGTCTTCGCTGCACGGCGCGTTCCTGTGCAGCAAGCATGCGTTGCCGGCGCTGACCGCCAGCGCCGCCGGTGCGATCATCAACATCGCCTCGACCCGCGCCTGGCAATCCGAAGCACACAGCGAAGCCTATGCCGCAGCCAAGGGCGGGCTGGTGGGCTTCACCCATGCGCTGGCGATCAGCAGCGGCCCGGCGGTGCGGGTGAACAGCATCAGTCCCGGCTGGATCGGCACCTGCGAGTGGCAGGCACCCTCACGGCGACACGCACCGGAGTATTCGGCCACCGACCATGCGCAACACCCGGTCGGCCGCGTCGGCCAGCCGGAGGACATCGGTGCGTTGGCCGTATACCTGCTGTCATCACTGTCCGGTTTCAGTACCGGCCAGGATTTCATCGTCGACGGCGGCATGACCCGGAAGATGATCTACGCCGAATGACCCGCCACCGGTAGTGCCGGCCGCTGGCCGGCATTCCGGTAGATCCACGCCATGCGTGGATGGCGGTGAAGTGCCAACCAAGGTTGGCACCTACCCGACGCCTTACGCCATGCCCGAGTGGCGCAGCAGCGCATCGATCTGCGGAGCACGGCCGCGGAAGGCCTTGAAGTTGTCCGCCGCCGGGCGGCTGCCACCGCGCGACAGGATCTCATCACGGAAGCGTGCACCGGTTTCAGCCAGTGCCTGCGGCGCTTCCTCGAAAGCGGCATAGGCGTCGGCGCTGAGTACCTCGGCCCACTTGTAGCTGTAGTAACCCGCGGCGTAACCGCCCGCAAAGATGTGGCTGAACTGGTGCGGGAAGCGGTTCCAGGCCGGCGGGTGGTTCACCGCCACTTCCGCGCGCACGCGGTCCAACAGTGCCAGCACGCTGTCCTGCGCTGGTTCGAACTGGCTGTGCAGCAGCATGTCGAACAGGCCGAACTCCAGCTGGCGGACGGTGGCCATGCCGCTGTGGAAGTTGCGCGCGGCCAGCATGCGCTCGTACAGCGCGCGCGGCAGCGGCTCGCCGCTGTCCACGTGCGCGGTCATCGCCTGCAAGTGATCCCATTCCCAGCAGAAGTTCTCCATGAACTGGCTGGGCAGCTCCACCGCATCCCATTCCACGCCGTTGATGCCGGCGACGCCCAGTTCGCCGATGCGGGTCAGCAGCTGGTGCAGGCCGTGGCCCATCTCATGGAACAGCGTGGTCACTTCGTTGTGGCTGAAGGTGGCCGGCTTGCCGTTGGCACCGCGGCCGAAGTTGCACACCAGGTAGACCAGCGGCGTCTGCACGCTGCCGTCGGTGCGCACGCGACGGTTGCGGCAATCATCCATCCACGCCCCGCCGCGCTTGCCCTCGCGGGCGTACAGGTCCAGGTAGAACTGGCCAACCAGCGCACCCTGCGCATCGACCAACCGGAAGAAGCGCACATCCTCGTGCCACACCGGCGCGCTGTCCTCCTGCACGCGCAGGCCGTACAGCTGCTCGATCACCGAGAACAGGCCGCCCAGTACCTTCGGCTCGGTGAAATACTGCTTCACCTCCTGCTCGGAATAGCTGTAACGCGCCTGCTTCAGGCGGTCGGCGGCGAAGGCCAGGTCCCAGGCCTGCAGGCTGTCGATGCCGAGCTGTTCGCGCGCGAACTGCTCCAGCTCGGCGCGGTCCCTGGCGGCGAACGGCTTGGCGCGCGCGGCCAGGTCACGCAGGAAACCGAGCACTTCGGCCGGGTCCTGCGCCATCTTGGTCGCCACCGAGTAATGGCCGTACGAATCGAAGCCGAGCAACGCAGCCAGTTCGGCGCGCAGGGCAAGGATGCGGTCGATGTTGCCGCTGTTGTCCAGTGCGTCATCGCCGAATTCGGACGCACGCTGGGCGCTGGCGCGGTACAGGATCTCGCGAAGGTCGCGGTCCTCGCCCCAGGTCTGCACCGGCAGGTAGCACGGCATCTGCAGGGTCAGTTTCCAGCCGGCCTTGCCGTCCTTCTGTGCTGCGGCATGCGCGGCGGCCTTCACGTCTTCCGGCAGGCCCTTCAGCCGCGCTTCGTCTTCGATGATCAGCGACCAGGCATCGGTAGCGTCGAGCACGTTCTGCGAGAACTTCGCCGACAGCGCCGACAGTTCTTCCTTGATCGCAGCAAAACGCTGCTGCGCCTCGGGCGCCAGCTCGGCGCCGCCCAGGCGGAAGTCGCGCAGGGTGTTGTCCAGCACCTTGCGCTGGGCTTCATCGAAATGCGCCGCCTCCGGGCTGGCGGCCAGCGCCTGGTACTGGCGGTAAAGCGCCAGGTTCTGCCCCAGCACACTGGCGAAGCGGGTCACCCGCGGCAGGTTGCTGTTGTAGGCCTCGCGCAGCTCCGGGGTGTTGACCACGCCCTGCAGGTGGCCGACCAGGCCCCAGGCGCGCCACAGGCGCTCGGTGGCATCGTCCAGCGGGGTCACGAAGGTCTGCCAGGTGACCGGCTGCACCTGCTCGGCTGCGCTGACGGCGGCTTCGGCCTCGGCCAGCAGCACATCCAGCGCCGGCGCCACGTGCTCCGGGCGGATCGCCTCGAAGCGCGGCAGGCCGGAAAAATCGAGCAGGGGGTTGGCAACGGTCACGGCAGGTCTCCAGAGTACGGGCCCGGCAGGCGGGCAGCCCGGTAGATATGGCGCTGCCAGGCATCGCTGACAAGGGGGCACGGTATTCACATCGGCCTTACGCGCGCCCCCCGAAGCTCTGGGTGCGGGGGAGTCCGCAGCGGCACGTACCGAACGAGGCCCCACATGGAAGGTCTGGCTGCAGTTGCATCCGCCTCACCGGCGCGGTCGCTGGCACTGTCTGCCAGCGCGGCCGAACTGGCCTGGATCGCCGCGCTGTGCGATGCCGGCGACGACGCCCCGCGCCACCTGCAGCAGTTGCAGGCGGTGCTGCAGCAGGGCGGCACGTTCAATGAAAGCCAGGAGTGGTACCCGTTCGAAGTAGTCGAGCGCGGCGCCAGCCAGCTGCAGCTGGGCCATGAGCGCGAGTTCGTGATCTGCGTGTTGCTGTGGTTGCAGGCATTGGCCCAGGGCCGCGCCAGCATCCTGGATCCCACCCTGCACCTGGATGACCGTGCGATGGACATCGAGGCGTTGCCCGATGCACTGCGCGACGCGGTGCTCGACGCCTTCACCGCGGCGGGATATTGAGACGCCCCGGCGACCGGGTAGAGTCGACTTTCGCGCGCAGCGCGGGATTTTCGCGACCTGAACGTAGAGCAGTCGACTAACAGTCGACTCTACCAATCGACGCACGCCTCTGCGGTGCCCCCCTGGCATCGCCGGCATGGCCCGGCGAGAGCGTCGTCCATGCTACAGCGCTTCCAGGCTGCACCACGGCAGCTCGGGCAACCCCTGCCCGGCCACCGCCGCGGCCAGCTGTGCATCGGCGCCGTCGACATCGATGCCCTGGCGCAGGTACCACGCCGGGTCGTAATAGCTCTGCGCGTAGCGTTCGCCGCTGTCGCACAGGATGCTGACGATGCTGCCCTGGTGGCCCGCCTCGCGCATCCATTGCGCGGCCTGCAGCACGCCGATGAAGTTGGTGCCGGTGGAGCCACCGACGCGGCGGCCGAGCTGGCGGCTGACATGGCGCATCGCGGCCAGGCTCAGCGCGTCGGGTACCTTGACCATCGCATCGACGCTGGTCGGGATGAAGCTCGGCTCCACCCGTGGCCGGCCGATGCCCTCCACGCGCGAACCACCACTGCAGGTCAGGTCGCGCCAGTCCTGTCCACCGGCCACAGCGGCCCGGTAGCCGTCGAAGAACACCGACACTTCCGGGTCCGCGCACAGGATGCGGGTATCGTGGCGGCGGTAGCTGACATAGCGGCCCAGGGTGGCGGCGGTACCGCCGGTGCCGGGGCTGCACACGATCCATTCCGGAACCGGGCTGGGCTCTTCGGCCATCTGCTTGAAGATGGACTCGGCGATGTTGTTGTTGGCACGCCAGTCGGTCGCGCGCTCAGCGTAGGTGAACTGGTCCATGAAGTGGCCACCGGTTTCACGGGCCAGCTTTTCCGAATCACAGTTGAGGTCGCAGGCACGTTCGACCAGGTGGCAGCGGCCGCCCTGGAACTCGATCGCGGCGATCTTTTCAGGCGAGGTGGTGGCCGGGATCACTGCAATGAACGGCAGGCCCAGCAGGCGCGCGAAATAGGCTTCGGACACCGCCGTCGAGCCGCTGGACGCTTCGATCACCGGTCGCCCTTCGCGCAGCCAGCCATTGGCCAGCGCATACAGGAACAGCGAGCGCGCCAGCCGGTGCTTGAGGCTGCCGGTGGGATGGCTCGACTCATCCTTCAGGTACACATCGATGCCCTCGAACCCGGGCAGCGCCAGCGGGATCAGGTGGGTATCGGCGGAGCGGTTGAAATCGGCTTCAATCTTGCGGATGGCGGCGGCCACCCATTCACGCTGCGACATGGCGGGCAATCGTTGTCAGGACGGAACGGTGCGATCCGGCCATTGTACGTCGCGGTACCGTCAGGTGCTGGCCGGTAGAATGCCCCCATCCGGCCGGCAACGGCCCTGTCTGAAGGACCTCCCCCATGACCATTCCCGCCCTGCGCGATGTCCCCGGCGTCGCCGCCCAGGCCCCGGCCGAAACCACCGGCTTCGTGTTCAACCACACCATGCTGCGGGTGAAGGACATCACCGCCTCGCTGGACTTCTACACCCGCGTGCTCGGCTACCAGCTGATCGACAAGCGCGACTTTCCCGAAGCCCAGTTCAGCCTGTACTTCCTGGCCTACGTCCCAGCTGGCGTGGCGGTTCCGGAAGATGACAGCCAGCGCCGCCTGTGGATGGCCGGCCTGCCGGGCGTGCTGGAACTGACCCACAACCACGGCACCGAGAGCCAGGACGGTGCGGTCTATCACGACGGCAACAGCGACCCGCGCGGCTTCGGCCACATCTGCGTGTCGGTGCCGGACATCGAGGCGGCCTGCCAGCGCTTCGAGGACCTCGGGGTAACCTTCCAGAAGCGCCTGACCGACGGCCGCATGAAGAACCTGGCCTTCATCAAGGACCCGGACGGCTACTGGGTCGAGATCATCGCCAACGTCTGACCCCGAAAAGGGGACGAAGGGGATTAAGCCGTTTCTGGCACTATTGTGCTGGAAGCGACTTAATCCCCTCCGTCCCCTTTTTCTGTGAGGTTCGTATGGAAACGATGGAACTGCACCGTGGCCGCCTGATCGACCACATCCAGCTGGTGGTGCGTGACCTGGCCGCCAGCCGCCGCTTCTACCAGGCAGTGTTCGATACGATCGGCATCCCACTGGGCGGCGAAGGGCCAGACTTCTTCTGGGCCGACGAGCTGTTCATTTCCAGCGCCAGCAGCCGTGCCGCCGCCGGCCAGTTGACCGGCCGCCACCATCTCGCCTTCCAGGCGCGCGACAGCGCAACTGTTGATGCCTTCCACACTGCCGCGATCGCCGCCGGCGGTACCGACAATGGCGCGCCAGGCGAACGCCCCTACCACCCGGGCTACTACGGCGCCTTCGTGCTCGACCCCGATGGCAACAACATCGAAGTGGTCTATCACGGGCCGGCGAACTACAGCGCCGATTCGGTGAAGGTCACTTTCTGATATCACCGGCGCCGTGAATGAAGAAGCCGGGCAATGCCCGGCTTCTCTGCTTCCAGCGCTGCGGCCCTCAGTGGGCGGCCATGTAGATGTCCTGCAGCACGGCCTTTTCCAGTTCCAGCTCGCCCAGCAGGTTCTTCACGATATCGCCCAGGCTGAGGATGCCGACCAGGCGGGTGCCTTCAGTGACCATCAGGTGACGGCGCCGCGAGTACGTCATCAATGACATGGCCTGTTTCAGCGTGGCGTCCGGCGCAATGCCCTCCAGACCGGTGGACGGCAGGCTGGAAATCACCCGGCGGCCGGCCTGCGGGCCGTCGTCGGCCAGGGTGCGCACGATGTCCTTCTCGGAAATGATGCCGACCGGGGCATCGTCCTTCATCACCACCAGCGCAGCGATCCTGTTCGCGCTCATCTTGTGGGCGGCGGCACCGATCGTGTCTTCGGCATCGATGGTGATGACAGCTTCTTTCTTGGATTGCAGGAGTTCGCGGACGTTCATTCTTGTTTCCTGGTGCAGGTCACTGAAGTCAAAAAAGTGTGCTCTTCCGATACGCCCCCTCCCCGGGAACAGACCTTTCAGCGCACGTCTGGCGCACCCGTCTGCCGCTTGGAATCACTCGGCAGACGATGTGCTGCAACGCGAACGAGGCGGGTTCAATCGCTCAACCCTAACCTCGGCCAGATCGATTCTACGACTGCGACCCTCGGTCACTACCGGCATCGATAGGACAGTTCGTCGTGGGAACCAACTGACGATCCAGAGAATGGCACCGTGGCTGAAACCGCCGCTGAATACAGGCGGCTTCGCGCATTAAAGAATGATTGCCTGCTGCCGACGACGGACAGAACGCCCGGAGGCTGTCCCACTTCGTACTGCGTCCGGCACAAACGAAAGGGGCCTCGCAGGCCCCTTTCGCATGCAGCATCCCACAGCTCCGGGAATGCCTTACTCCACCGTCACGCTCTTGGCCAGGTTGCGCGGCTTGTCCACGTCGGTGCCGCGTGCCAGCGCGGTGTGGTAGGCCAGCAGCTGCACCGGGATGGTGTGCACGATCGGGCTGAGCACGCCGGCATGGCGCGGCGTGCGGATCACATGTACGCCTTCGGACGCGTTGAAGTTGCTGTCCTGGTCGGCGAACACGAACAGCTCGCCACCACGCGCACGCACTTCCTGCATGTTCGACTTCACCTTCTCCAGCAGGCTGTCGTTCGGCGCGATCACCACCACCGGCATGTCCTCGTCCACCAGCGCCAGCGGACCATGCTTCAGCTCACCGGCCGGGTAGGCCTCGGCGTGGATGTAGGAGATTTCCTTGAGCTTGAGCGCGCCTTCCAGCGCGATCGGGTAATGCAGGCCGCGGCCCAGGAACAATGCGCTGCTCTTGCGCGCGAAACGCTCGGCCCAGGCGGCGATCTGTGGCTCCATGTTCAGGGCGTGCTGCACGCTGCCCGGCAGGAAGCGCAGCTGCTCCAGGTAGTCCGCTTCCTGCGCCGCGTCGATGCGGCCATGCAGCTTGCCCAGCACCACGGTCAGCTGGAACAGTGCGGCCAGCTGGGTGGTGAAGGCCTTGGTCGAGGCCACGCCGATCTCGGCGCCGGCGCGGGTGTAGCAGACCAGTTCGCTGGCGCGCGGGATCGCACTTTCCGGCACGTTGCAGATCGACAGCGTGTGCTGGTGGCCCAACGATTTGGCGTACTTCAGCGCTTCCATCGTATCCAGCGTTTCGCCGGACTGCGAGATGGTCACGATCAGATGCTTGGGGTTCGCGTAGGCCGCGCGATAGCGGTACTCGCTGGCGATTTCCACGCTGCACGGCAGGCCGGCGATGGCTTCGATCCAGTAGCGCGCGGTCAGGCCGGCGTAGTAGCTGGTTCCGCAGGCGATGATCTGCACGCCTTCGATGCCCGACAGCACCGCTTCGGCGTTCTTGCCGAACAGCCCGGCCGGGAAACCACCGGCATCGATCGCCGCCTCGATGGTGTCGCCCAGCGCGCGCGGCTGCTCGTGGATTTCCTTCTGCATGAAGTGGCGGTACGGGCCCAGCTCCAGCGATGCCAGCGACACGTCGGACAGGTGCACATCGCGCTCGACCGGCTGGTCGTGCTCGTCGAAGATGCGCACGCCATCACGCCGGATCTCAGCGGTGTCGCCCTCTTCCAGGAAGATCACCTTGCGCGTGGCCGAGATCACGGCCGAGACGTCGGAGGCGACGAAGTTCTCTCCCTCGCCCAGGCCGACCAGCAGCGGGCAGCCCATGCGCGCGCAGACGAAGCGCTCCGGCTCGGCGCGGCTGACCACGGCCAGCGCGTAGGCACCGGTCAGCTCCTTCACCGTGTGCTGCAGCGCCACCAGCAGGTCGTCGCCGCCCTTCAGATGATGGTGGATCAGGTGCGCGATGACCTCGGTGTCGGTCTGCGATTCAAACGTGTAGCCCAGCGCGCGCAGCTTCTCGCGCTGCTCTTCGTGGTTCTCGATGATGCCGTTGTGCACCAGCGCCACACCGTGGCTGATGTGCGGATGTGCATTGGCCTCGGTGACACCGCCGTGGGTGGCCCAGCGGGTGTGGCCGATGCCCAGCACCGCATTGAAGCCCTCGGCCTCGGCCGCCGTGGCCATTTCCGACACTCGACCGGTACGACGGACGCGACGGACTTCGGGGCGCTCGGCGTGGTCGATCACTGCGATGCCCGAGGAGTCGTAACCACGGTACTCGAGCCGCTTCAGGCCTTCGATCAGTACCGGCACCACATCGCGATCAGCGATTGCACCCACGATTCCACACATGTCACGCGATTCCTTGGAGACGATCGGCGCATTCTAGCCCGCCTGCCTGGCTTCCCCCTCCTGTCCGCTTAATGAAAGTGTCCGGAAAGGTGTCCGCGGACACCCGGACACTCCCCCGAAATCCCCAACCCCTTGACCTGAAAGGAAATAAGGTTGGCACGCTACGTGCTTGGTATTGGCTACCACCGTCAGGCACGCACCCGATGATCCGCGACACTTCCGCACAGGACCAGATCGTTTCCTCCGCCCCGGCCGGCACCACCCGCGCCAGCTGGCATCGCTACCGCTGGCCGGCGCTGGGCGCCATTGCGCTGCTCGCCGGCATCGGCTGGGCGGTCCATGCCTGGTCCAATGCCAGCCGCTCCTTCGACAGCAGCCGCGTGCGCATCGCCGAGGTGAAGCGGGGCGACCTGGTCCGTGACATCGCTGCCGACGGCCGCGTGATCGCCGCCAACAGCCCGATCCTGTACGCGATCTCGGCCGGTACCGTGGACCTGAAGGTCGTCGCCGGTGACGTGGTCAAGAAGGGCCAGGAGCTGGCGATCATCGACAGCCCGGAACTGCGCAGCAAGCTGGCCCAGGAACAGGCAACGCTGGCCGGCCTGGAAGCCGAGGCCAGCCGCGCCGCGCTGGACGCGACCCTGGCCCGTGCCAAGTCACGCAAGGAAACCGACCAGGCCACCATCGAACGCCAGGCCGCCGACCGCGACCTGCAGCGCTACCAGCGCGGCTACGACGGCGGTGCGGTGCCGCAGATCGACCTGGCCAAGGCGAAGGACTCGCTGAAGAAGGCCGACATCACCCTGGCCAACGCCACCACCGACGCGCGCCTGCAGAGCCAGGGCGCCGACCTGGATGCCCGCAACAAGCGCCTGCTGGCCGACCGCCAGAAGGCCGTGGTGGCCGAAGTGCAACGCCAGGTCGATGCACTGACCCTGCGCGCCCCGTTCGATGGCCAGGTCGGCCAGGTCCAGGCGGTGCAGTCCACCAACCTGGCCGCCAACGCGCCGGTGCTGGGCGTGGTCGACCTGTCCAAGTTCGAGGTCGAGATCAAGGTGCCGGAGAGCTTCGCCCGCGACCTGGCGATCGGCATGCCGGCCCAGCTGACCGGCGGCAACGGCCAGCCGTTCCCGGGCGAGATCAGCGCGGTGTCGCCGGAGGTGGTCAACGGCGAGGTCAATGCCCGCGTGCGTTTCGCCAGCGCGCAGCCGGAAGGCCTGCGCCAGAGCCAGCGGATGTCGGTGCGCGTGCTGCTCGATACCCGCAAGAACGTGCTGAAGGTCGAGCGCGGCCCGTTCGTCGAACAGGGCAACGGCATGGCCTACGTGATGGATGGCCGCACCGCCGTGCGCCGCCCGGTGGAACTGGGCGTCAGCAGCCTGGGCGAAGTGGAAATCAAGTCGGGTGTGCAGCCGGGCGACCGCATCGTGGTCTCCGGCAGCGACCTGTTCAAGGACGCCGAACGCGTCTCCGTCAACTGATACCTGAATCCTGGAGAGAGGACACCCCATGTACATGCTCGAAATGCGTTCGGTCGCCAAGGTCTTCCGCACCGAACAGGTGGAAACCCACGCGTTGCGCTCCCTGGAACTGCAGGTCAAGGAAGGCGAGTTCGTCGCCGTCACCGGTCCGTCCGGTTCCGGCAAGACCACCTTCCTCAACATCGCCGGCCTGCTGGAAACCTTCACCAGCGGTACCTACATGCTGGACGGGCAGGATGTGAGCACGCTGGGCGATGACGCCCGCAGCCGCCTGCGCAACCAGAAGATCGGCTTCATCTTCCAGGGCTTCAACCTGATCCCCGACCTCAACCTGTTCGACAACGTCGACGTGCCGCTGCGCTATCGGAAGATGAGCGCCAACGAACGCCGCGAACGCATCGAGAAGGCGCTGACCCAGGTCGGCCTGGGCTCGCGCATGAAGCACTACCCGAATGAGCTGTCCGGCGGTCAGCAGCAGCGTGCGGCGATCGCGCGTGCACTGGCCGGCAGCCCGCGCCTGCTGCTGGCCGACGAGCCGACCGGCAACCTGGATACGCAGATGGCGCGTGGCGTGATGGAACTGCTGGAGGAGATCAATGCCGCCGGCACCACCATCGTAATGGTCACCCACGACCCGGAACTGGCCGCGCGTGCGCAGCGCAACGTGCACATCGTCGACGGCCAGGTCACCGACCTGGTGCGCGAGCCGGTGCTGGCCACGCCGCGCCACATCGTCGCCGTCAACGAGTGAGGGCATTCCCATGTTCGCCTACTACGCCCGATTGGCGGTACGCAGTTTCCGCCGCAACAAGGTCCTGACTGCGCTGATGGTGGTAGCCATCGCCCTCGGCATCGGTGCCTCGATGACCACCCTGACCGTATTCCACGTGCTGTCCGGCGACCCGATCCCCGGCAAGAGTGACCGGCTGTTCTATGTGCAGCTCGATGCCGCGACCGGCGCCTATGTCGCGGGCGAGGAGCCGGAAACACAGTTGACCCGCTTCGACGGTGAAGCCCTGCTGCGCGAAGCCAAGGGCGAGCGCCAGGCGCTGATGAGCGGCGGCGGCGGCACCATCGAACCGGACAACAGCACCCTCAAGCCCTTCAGCATCGACACCCGCTGGACCTCGGCCGATTTCTTCCCGATGTTCGAGGTGCCCATGCAGTACGGCCGCCCGTGGACGCGCGAGGACGACGAAGGCCGCGCACGCGTGGTGGTCATCTCCAAGGCGCTCAACGACAAGCTTTACCAGGGCGCCAACAGCGTAGGCCGCGACCTGCGCATGGAAGGCCAGAGCTACCGCATCGTCGGCGTGATGAAGGAGTGGAGCCCGGAGCCGCACTTCTACGACCTGACCACCGGCAGCTACGGCAAGAACGAGGACCTGCTGCTGCCGATTTCCACGTCCTTCGACCTGAAACTGGGCAGCAACGGCAACATGAACTGCTTCGGCGAAAATCCCGACGGCAACAGCTACTCGCTCAATGCGCCGTGCGCGTGGCTGCAGTACTGGGTGGAGATGGACCCGGCCAAGGCCGCCGACTACCGCCGCTACCTGGAGAACTATTCGAGCCAGCAGCGCCAGGCCGGCCGCTTCAAGCACCCGCCGAACGTGCGCCTGCGCACCGTGATGGAATGGCTGGACTTCAACGGCGCGGTGCCCAGCGATGTGCGCCTGCAGCTGTGGCTGGCACTGGGTTTCCTGGGGGTCTGCCTGGTCAACACGGTGGGCCTGCTGCTGGCCAAGTTCCTGCGCCGCAGTGGTGAGATCGGCGTGCGCCGCGCACTCGGTGCCAGCCGTGGCCAGATCTTCCTGCAGTGCCTGGTGGAAGCCGGCGCGGTCGGCGTGGTCGGGGGCGTGCTGGGCATCGGCCTGGCCCTGCTGGGCCTGTTCGCGGTGCGCCAGCAACCGGTGGAGTACGCAAAGCTGGCCCACCTGGACGGCAACATGCTACTGCTTGCGCTGGGCTTGACCCTGTTCGCCAGCCTTGCCGCCGGTTTCCTGCCTGCCTGGCGCGCCATGCAGGTCACTCCGGCCATCCAGCTCAAGTCGCAGTAAGCACCCGAACGAGGACTCCCATGGACATCCGCCCCATCCTCAGCACGCTGCGCCGGCACAAGACTGCCGCTGCCCTGATCGTGCTGGAAGTCGCACTAACCTGCGCCATCGTCTGCAACGCGCTGTTCCTGGTCAGCCAGCGCGTGGAGAAGATCAGCATGCCCAGCGGCATCGCCGAGAACGAACTGGTGATGCTCCGCGTCAGCGGCATCGGCAAGCAGACCGATGCCATGGCCCGCACCCGTGAGGACCTGGCGTCATTGCGTGCGCTTCCCGGCGTCAGCAACGTCACCATCATCAACCAGGTGCCTTTCCGCAACGGCTCGTCCAGCAGCAGCATCTCGCGGGAGATCGACCAGGAACGGCCGACCACCAACGCCTCGATGTACACCCTGTCCGAGAACGGGCTGGCCACGATGGGCATCAACCTGATCGCCGGCCGCGATTTCCTGCCCGGCGAGTACCAGAACTTCGAAGACGCCAGCAAGGGGGGCGCCAAGGAAAACGCCATCCCGGTCATCCTCACCCAGGCCACCGCCGCCAAGATGGAACCCAACGGCAGCGCGCTGGGCAAGACCTACTACATGGGCAAGCAGCCGCTGCATGTGGTCGGCATCGTCGACACGCTGAGCACGCCCAACGGCTGGAATGACAACTGGACGAACTCCATGCTGCTGCCCATGCGGCGCACCTTCGACGAGGGTGGCACCTATGTGCTGCGCACTTCGCCGGAACGCCGCCAGGAGGTGCTTGATGCGGGGGCTGCTGTACTGGAGCGCAATGACCCCAACCGGCTGATGCGCGACAAGCTGACCTATGAAGACCAGCGCAAGGACTTCTTCAAGAACGACCGCGCGATGGTTGGCCTGCTGATCACCGTCAGCGTCTCGCTGCTGGTGGTGACCGCACTGGGCATCATCGGCCTGGCCAGCTTCTGGGTGCAGCAGCGCAGCAAGCAGATCGGCATCCGCCGCGCACTCGGTGCCACCCGCGGCCAGATCCTGCGCTACTTCCAGACCGAGAACTTCCTGCTGGCCTCGCTGGGCATCGTGCTGGGCATGCTGGCAGCCTACGCGATCAACCTGGCACTGATGAACCTCTACGAGCTGCCACGCATGCCCCTGTACTACCTGCCGCTGGGCGCGCTTCTGCTGTGGGTGCTGGGCCAGATCGCGGTGTTCGGGCCGGCCCGGCGCGCGGCAGCGGTCCCGCCCGCAGTCGCCACGCGGGGCGCGTGAGGTGCGTGCCTGCCGAATGCTGTTGATGGCACTGCTGCCACTGCCGGCGCTGGCCGGCGGTGGCAGCTCGCAGACGCTGGAATGGCGCCAGGATGATGCCCGCCTGGCGCTCCGCTCGACCGAGGGCCAGTTACGGGTGGACGCCGCGCGTCCGGAAGCCCGCTTCGGCGTGCGCAGCGGCGACCGCATCCTGCGCTTGGACGATACGGCCGTGCGGCGGATCGAGCATCTTGCCGATGCACTGCGGCATTCCAGTGCCCCGACTGTGTACCTGTTGCTGCGCCGCGACAAACGCGAGCTCACCGTCCCGGTGGACGCCACCTCGTGGCGGCTGGCGCTGGCCGCTCCGCCACCGCCGGCACCACCGCCTCCACCAGCGCGGCGCTGAAACCAGCCCGCCCTCGTCGCCACGGCTTTGGCTATGCTTGATGGGTGGCGCCGGGCTCTCCCGGCGTATGGATACGAACACGGCTCCATCGGCGCCGCCCATCCCTTTCTGCAGAACTGCTTGATGCCTTCGATCCTGATCATCGACGACAACGCCAGCGTGGGCACCGCGCTGGACGTGCTGTTCTCCCTGCATGACATCGACACCCTGCAGGCGCAGACCCCGGCCGAAGGGCTGGCCCTGCTCGAGTCGCAGCCGGTCGACCTGGTGATCCAGGACATGAATTTCAGCGAGGACACCACCTCCGGCGAAGAAGGCGAAGACCTGTTCGCACAGATCCGCGCACGCCACCCGGACCTGCCGGTGATCCTGCTCACCGCCTGGACCCACCTGAGCAGTGCGGTGGACCTAGTCAAGGCCGGTGCCGCCGACTACCTGGCCAAGCCCTGGGACGACCGCAAGCTGCTGACCACGGTCAACAACCTGCTCGAGCTGTCCGAGGCGCGGCGCGAGCTGGACCGCCGCCGCAGCCGTGAGCTGCGCCAGCGCAATGCGCTGGAAGAAAAGTACGAGCTGTGTGGTGCGGTCTTCGCCGATCCGGCCAGCGAGCGCGTCATTGCCCTGGCCTGCCAGGTCGCGCGCTCCGACCTGCCGGTGCTGATCACCGGTCCCAATGGTGCCGGCAAGGAAAAGATCGCGCAGATCATCCAGGCCAACTCGCTGGTGGCCAAGGGCCCGTTCATCACGGTCAACTGCGGCGCCCTGCCCTCGGAACTGATCGAGGCCGAACTGTTCGGTGCCGAAGCCGGCGCATATACCGGCGCCAACAAGGCACGCGAGGGCAAGTTCGAAGCCGCCGACGGCGGCACGCTGTTCCTGGATGAGATCGGCAACCTGTCGCTGGGCGGCCAGATGAAGCTCCTGCGTGTGCTGGAAACAGGGCGCTTCGAGCGTCTTGGCTCCAATCGCGAGCGCCAGGTCAAAGTCCGTGTGGTCAGCGCGACCAATGCCGACCTGCCGGCGATGATCCGCGACGGCACCTTCCGCGAAGACCTGTACTACCGCCTCAATACGGTGGAATTGGTACTGCCACCATTGGCCGAGCGCCCGGGCGACATCGTGCCCCTGGCCGAGCGCTTCCTGACCGCCGGCAAGCCACTTTCCAGCGCCGCCACCGCGGCCTTGCAACGGCACCCCTGGCCCGGCAACGTGCGCGAACTGCGCAACGTGATCCAGCGGGCCGAGTTGCTGGCGACCGGCAACCGCATCGAAGTGGCCGACCTGAACCTGCCGCGTGCCGCACCTGCACCGCGACCGGCAGCCAGTGCCGGCAATGATCCTGACCGTGCGCGCATCGAGGATGTGCTGGCGCGCAACCACGGCGTCATCGCCCAGGCCGCCGCCGAACTCGGCCTGAGCCGCCAGGCACTGTACCGGCGCATGGACCGGCACGGCATCCCACGCGAATGAAACGGCGCTCGTTCACCTTCCGCCTGTTCCTGCGCCTGCTGCCGGTGCTGGCGCTGGCCGCCGCGTTGCCGTGGCTGCTGGCCTACTGGATGGACCATGGCTGGGTGGTGACCACGGTGTCGGCGCTGATCCTGCTGTCGCTGATGTGGTGGACCCTGCGCCGTGCAACCGCGCCGGTACGTTCATTGATGCGCGCCTTGGCCGGCACCACCAGCAGCTACCGCGACGGTGAGTACAACTTCGGTGTGTACTGGCCAGGCAACGACGAACTGGGTGACCTGGTGCAGGCGCACCGCGAACTGGGCGACGTGCTGCGCGAGCAGCGGCAAGGCCTGGTGCAGCGCGAACTGCTGCTGGACACCATGGTACAGAACACCCCGGTGGCGATGCTGCTGATTGCTTCCGGCGGCGATGGCATCGCCCGCGTGGTGTTCTCCAACCTGGCCGCGCGCAAGCTGCTGCATGGCGGCTGGAAGCTGGAAGGCCAGCGCCTGGAAGAGGTGCTGGAACAGGTGCCGGTGGAGCTGCGCGATGCCATCGCCCGTGGCGGCGACAGCCTGTTCGCGGTGCATGCGGAAGGCGAAGACGGCGATGAGGACGACGAACAGGTCTATCACCTCTCACGCCGATCTTTCCAGCTCAACGGCCGCCCGCACGACCTGCTGCTGGTACGCCTGCTCACCGCCGAACTGCGCCGCCAGGAAGTGCAGACGTGGAAGAAGGTGATCCGGGTGATCAGCCACGAGCTCAACAACTCGCTGGCGCCGATCGCCTCGCTGGCCCATTCCGGCGGCGTGCTGGTACAGCGCGAGCGCTTCGATCGGCTGCCGGAGATCTTCACCACCATCGAAGACCGCGCGCGCCACCTGGAAGGCTTCATCCGTGGCTATGCGCGCTTCGCCAAGCTGCCGCAACCGCAACTGCAGACCGTGCACTGGGCGCCCTTCCTGTCCAGCCTGCGCCAGCAGATTCCGTTCGGCATGGAACGTGAACCGGACGAGGAACTGAGCAGCCGGATCGACATCGCGCAGTTCGGGCAGGCGCTGTTGAACCTGCTGAAGAACGCGCATGAAGCCTGTGCCGAAGCCGATCCGCCCAATGATGACGTGCAGGTGCAGCTGACGCGGTTGCCGCAATGGCTGCGCCTGGATGTGCTGGACCGTGGCAAGGGCATGAACGAGCAGGTGCTGCAGAACGCGCTGATGCCGTTCTATTCGACCAAGCGCAACGGTACCGGGTTGGGACTGGCACTGACCCGCGAGATCGTGGAGGCGCACGGTGGGCGGGTGTCGCTGCAGAACCGCGGTGATGGCGGGCTGTGCGTGTCGATCCTGTTGCCGATGGGGTGAGTTGCCGACTTGGCTCGGTCTGTCAGTAGAGCCACGCCATGCGTGGATGTGCCGACCAGGGTCGGCACCTACCAGACCTGCCGCATCGCCACCCGCAGATGCATTGGAAATCCCAGCGCGGCCTCTTCGGCCATCACCGCGCGCAGGCCCTCGCTCCACTGCGCCTCGGGCACTACCTCGAACCCTTCGCTGGCGTAGAAGGCTGCATTCCACGGCACATCGCTCAAGGTGGTCAGCACCGCTGCAGCAAAGCCAGTGGCCCTGGCCTGCGCCAAGGCATGCCGCAGCAATGCACGGCCATGGCCACGACGCGCGTGCGCTGGATCCACATCCATCTGCAGGACATGGAACTCGCCTGCCAGGTCGCCGGCCAGCAGGTAGCCGGCAACACCGCCGGCGGCGCCATCCACCACCCACAGCTGCCCACGCTCAAGGCCTTCCTGCAGCGTCGGCAGGTCCAGGCCGTGGCTGGCAAACACCGGATAGGCCTCGTGACCCCTCAGCAGTTCGCCGGCACGTTGTTCGATCGCCGGCAGCACACCCAGCTCATCGGTGCGCGGAACCCGTGGCTCAGGACTTCTTGACCGGGCGCTTCCAGCCATCGATGGTTTCCTGTCGTGCACGTGCCAGCGTCAGCTTGCCGTCCGGCGCGGTGCGGGTGATGACCGACCCGGCAGCGATGGTCGCGCCCTCGCCGATGGTGATCGGTGCCACCAGCGAGCTGTTGGAGCCGATGAAGGCGTTGTCGCCGATGGTGGTGGTCGACTTGTTCACGCCATCGTAGTTGCAGGTGATGGTGCCGGCACCGATGTTCACCCTGCTGCCGATCACCGCGTCACCCAGGTAGGTGAGATGGTTGGCCTTGCTGCCGACGCCGAGGGTGACCTTCTTGGTTTCGACGAAGTTGCCGACGTGTACGCCATCGGCCAGCACGGTACCCGGCCGCAAGCGTGCGAACGGGCCGATCTGCGCGGCACCCTCGGTCACCACGCCTTCCAGGTCGCAATGCGCGCGCACTTCGGTGCCGGGCCCCAGGTTGACGTCCTTCAGCCGGTTGAACGGGCCTACGGTAACGCCGTCACCGAGCACGACGTTGCCTTCAAGAACAACGTCGACATCGATCAGTACATCGCTGCCCACGGTGACGGTGCCACGGATATCCAGTCGTGCCGGGTCACGCACGCGCGCGCCCTGAGCGCACAGTGCACGCACCGCACGGCGCTGCCAGGCGCGCTCCAGCTGCGACAGCTGCCATGGATCATTCGCCCCCTCGGCCTCCTGTGCATCGGCGACCAGGGCCATCTCGGCCGGGGTGTACTCATGCGCGGCGAACGCGAACACATCGGTAAGGTAGTACTCGCCCTGCGCATTGCTGTTGGACAGCTGCGACAACCAGCGGCGCAGCGCGGTCGACTCTGCGGCGATGATGCCGGTGTTGATCGTGCGCACGCGCAGCTGGTCGTCGGTGGCGTCCTTCTGCTCGACGATGGAGCCCACCTTGCCCTCTGCATCGCGCAGCACCCGGCCGTACCCGGTCGGGTCATCGACATCGGCCACCAGCACTGCCAGCCGGCCCGGCTGCGCCAGCAGGTCGCGCAGGGTCTGCGCGCGGATCAGCGGCACATCGCCGTACAGCACCAGCACCTGCGCGGCATCGGGAACCTGCGGCATTGCCTGCGCCACTGCGTGGCCGGTACCGAGCTGCTGGACCTGTTCGGCCCACTGCAGGTCGGGCTGGCCGGCGAAGTACTGACGCACCGCCTCGCCACCATGGCCGTAAACCACGTGGATGGCCGCCGGCTGCAGCTCGCGGGCCGTATCGATCACGTGCGCCAGCATCGGCTGGCCGGCGATCGGCTGCAGCACCTTCGGCAGCACCGACTTCATGCGCTTGCCGGCGCCGGCGGCGAGGATGATGACGTGCAGGGCTTGGGTCATGGGAGCAGCAGTCCGTAGTTCGTTGCCGGTGATTCTAGAGCGTGGGCCGTTAACATGGGCATCCCTCCTCCTTCACCACGCCGATGAGCCTGCTCCGCCAGGGAAGCACCTACCTCGTGATCGGGCTCGTGCAGCTGCTGGTCGATTGGCTGGTGTTCGTGGTCGCCACCGCGCTGGGCATGCCGGTCGCGCCGGCCAACATCGCCGGTCGCCTGGCCGGCATGCTGCTGGGCTTCTGGCTCAACGGCCGCTACACCTTTGCCGAGGCCGGCACCCGCAAGCTGGGATGGAAGCGCTTTGCACGTTTCTTCGGGCTGTGGCTGCTGCTGACGGCGACGAGCACGCTGCTGGTCAGCCTGGTCGACCAGGCGCTGGGCCTGCAATTCACGTGGCTGGCCAAGCCGCTGGTGGAAGGCGGGCTGGCATGCGTGTCGTTCCTGTTGATGCGCTACGTGGTGTATCGCTGAGACGAGGCGGGAATCGGGATGCCGGATTGGGGGCGGGAACCGGAACGGTAGAGTCGACTGTCAGTCGACTGCTCTTCCGTGAGGTCGCGAAAATCCCGAGCTGCGCGCGGTAGTCGACTGACAGTCGACTCTACCCCCGTCGGCTCTACCCAATCGGCCCTGCCCCGCCCCAAACAAAAACGCCGGCACAGGGCCGGCGTTCTCGTGGATGCAGCGCGAACCTCAGTGCTTGAGATTCTTGCGCAGGCGTTCCAGTGCCTGCAGCTGGACGACGGCTTCAGCCAGCTTCTGCTGGGCTTCGGCCACTTCCATCGCTTCGCCGCGGTTGGCCAGGATGCGTTCGGCTTCTTCCTTGGCCTTGCGGACCGAGGCTTCGTCGATGTCCTGCGCGCGGATCGCGGTGTCGGCCAGCACGGTCACCACCTGCGGCTGCACTTCCAGGATACCGCCGGAGATGGCGAAATCCAGCTGCTCGCCGTTCGGCGTGGTGACCACCACCTTGCCCGGCTTCAGGCGGGTGATCAGCGGCGCGTGCTTGGGCGCGATGCCCAGTTCACCCAGCTCACCGGTGGCCACGACCAGGGTCGCTTCGCCACGGAAGATTTCCTGCTCGGCGCTGACGATGTCGCAACGGATCGTGCTCATGCAAATCTCTTCGCTGTTCGCGGCGGCGCAATGCCACCGTGGGGGTCCACCGGCGCGGGCGGTTGCCCGGCGCCGGCGTCAGGTCGGGCAGGATCGCTCCCGCCCGTCCCGGATCAGGCCTTCTCGGCCATCTTCTTGGCCTTCTCGACCGCTTCTTCGATGCCGCCGACCATGTAGAACGCCTGCTCCGGCAGGTGGTCGTACTCGCCATCGACGATGGCCTTGAAGCCACGGATGGTGTCCTTCAGCGGCACGTACTTGCCCGGCGAACCGGTGAACACTTCGGCCACGTGGAACGGCTGGCTGAAGAAGCGCTCGATCTTACGGGCGCGCGACACGGCCTGCTTGTCCTCTTCGGACAGTTCGTCCATGCCCAGGATCGCGATGATGTCCTTCAGTTCCTTGTACTTCTGCAGGGTCTGCTGGACGCGCTGGGCGGTGTCATAGTGCTCGTGGCCGATCACCAGCGGATCCATCTGGCGGCTGGTGGAGTCCAGCGGATCGACGGCCGGGTAGATACCCAGCGAGGCGATCGAACGCGACAGGGTGACGGTCGAGTCCAGGTGGGCGAAGGTGGTCGCCGGCGACGGGTCGGTCAGGTCGTCCGCGGGAACGTAGACGGCCTGGATCGAGGTGATCGAGCCGTTCTTGGTCGAGGTGATGCGCTCCTGCAGGACGCCCATTTCCTCGGCCAGGGTCGGCTGGTAACCCACCGCGGACGGCATACGGCCCAGCAGTGCCGACACTTCGGTACCGGCCAGGGTGTAGCGGTAGATGTTGTCGACGAACAACAGGACGTCCTTGCCCTTGCCGTTTTCGTCCTTCTCGTCGCGGAAGTACTCGGCCATGGTCAGGCCGGTCAGCGCGACGCGCAGGCGGTTGCCCGGCGGCTCGTTCATCTGGCCGTACACCATCGCCACCTTGTCCAGGACGTTGGAGTCCTTCATTTCGTGGTAGAAGTCGTTGCCCTCACGGGTACGCTCACCCACGCCGGCGAACACGGACAGGCCGCTGTGCGCCTTGGCGATGTTGTTGATCAGTTCCATCATGTTGACGGTCTTGCCGACGCCGGCGCCGCCGAACAGGCCGACCTTGCCGCCCTTGGCGAACGGGCACATCAGGTCGATGACCTTGATGCCGGTTTCCAGCAGCTCGGTGGCCGGGGACTGGTCTTCATACGACGGCGCAGCGCGGTGGATTTCCCAGTTGTCGCTGGCAGCGACCGGGCCGGCTTCGTCGATCGGACGGCCCAGCACGTCCATGATGCGGCCCAGGGTGCCGGCGCCGACCGGCACCGAAATGCCGCGGCCGGTGTTGACGGCAACCAGGTTGCGCTTCAGGCCGTCGGTGGAACCGAGGGCGATGGTACGCACCACGCCGTCGCCCAGCTGCTGCTGGACTTCGAGGGTGATCTCGGTGTTTTCGACCTTCAGTGCGTCGTACACCTTCGGCACCGATTCACGCGGGAATTCGACGTCGACGACCGCGCCGATGATCTGAACGATCTTGCCCTGACTCATTGCTGCATCCTCTAATGTGTGCTTTGAACGAACGCGGTCAGACTGCTGCCGCGCCGCCGACGATTTCGGAGATTTCCTGGGTGATCGCTGCCTGGCGCGCCTTGTTGTAGACGAGCTGCAGAGTGCCGATCAGCTTGTTGGCGTTGTCGCTCGCCGCCTTCATCGCAACCATGCGTGCGGCATGCTCGGAGGCGACGTTTTCCAGCAGTGCCTGGTACACCAGCGACTCGATGTAACGCGTCATCACGTGCTCCAGCACGGTCGCGGCATCGGGTTCGTACAGGTAGTCCCAGTCGTGGTGAGCGACCTGCTTCTCGGCCGGCGGCAGCGGCAGCAGCTGATCGAAGCTGGCCTTCTGCACCATGGTGTTCACGAAGCGGTTGTAGACCAGGTACACGCGGTCGATCTTGCCTTCGGTGAAGGCGTCGAGCATGACCTTGATCACACCGATCAGCGATTCCAGCTTCGGCACGTCGCCGATGTGGGTCACGCTGCCGACCATGTTGACCTTCACGCGGCGGAAGAAGGTCGAAGCCTTCTGGCCGATGGTCACCAGGTCCACTTCGGCACCCTTGTCCTGCCATGCCTTGGCTTCGCCCAGCATCTTGCGGAACAGGTTGTTGTTCAGGCCGCCGGCCAGGCCGCGATCGGAGGAGATCACGATGAAACCGACCCGCTTGACCTGCTCACGCTCGACCAGGAACGGATGCTGGTAGTCGGTGCTGGCCTGGGCCAGGTGACCGATCACCTGCTTCATCGCCTGCGCGTACGGACGCGAGGTCTTCATCCGATCCTGCGCCTTGCGGATCTTGGAGGCCGAGACCATTTCCAGGGCGCGCGTCACCTTGCGGGTGTTCTGCACGCTCTTGATCTTGGTTTTGATTTCGCGTCCGCTTGCCATCTCTTGTTTCCCGTGGCGCGGGGCTGATGCCCCGCGTTGTTCAACCGTTTGTCATCTGGTCCAGCGGAGCCTGGGGCTCCGCTCTACAGGACCGCGATTACCAGCTGCCGGTGGTCTTGAACTCGGCGATGCCCTTCTTGAAGGCACCTTCGATGTCGTTGTCCCAACCGCCGGTAGCGTTGACCTTGCTGATCAGCTCGCCCTGGGTATTGGCGAAGTGGGCGTGCAGGCCTTCTTCGAACGCCAGCAGCTTGTTGACCGGCACGTCATCGAGGTAGCCCTCGTTGACGGCGTAGATCGACAGCGCCTGGTTGGCGATCGACATGGGCGCGTACTGCTTCTGCTTCATCAGCTCGGTGACGCGCTGGCCACGCTCCAGCTGCTTGCGGGTCGCTTCGTCCAGGTCCGAGGCGAACTGCGCGAACGCAGCCAGCTCACGGTACTGGGCCAGCGAGATACGGATACCGCCCGACAGCTTCTTGATGATCTTGGTCTGGGCCGAGCCACCGACGCGCGACACCGAGATACCGGCGTTCACGGCCGGGCGGATGCCGGCGTTGAACAGGTCGGTTTCCAGGAAGATCTGGCCGTCGGTGATCGAGATCACGTTGGTCGGAACGAAGGCGGACACGTCGCCGGCCTGGGTTTCGATGATCGGCAGCGCGGTCAGCGAGCCGGTCTTGCCGGTGACCTTGCCTTCGGTGAACTTCTCGACGTATTCCTCGGACACGCGGGCAGCGCGTTCCAGCAGGCGCGAGTGCAGGTAGAACACGTCACCCGGGTAGGCTTCGCGGCCCGGCGGACGCTTCAGCAGCAGGGAGATCTGGCGGTAGGCGACGGCCTGCTTGGACAGATCGTCGTACACGATCAGCGCGTCTTCGCCGCGGTCCATGAAGTACTCACCCATGGTGCAGCCCGAGTAGGCGCTGATGTACTGCATGGCAGCCGATTCGGAAGCGGTCGCGGCCACCACGATGGTGTGGGCCAGCGCGCCGTTCTCTTCCAGCTTGCGCACGATGTTGGCGATGGTCGACGCCTTCTGGCCGATCGCAACGTACACGCACTTGATGCCGGTGCCCTTCTGGTTGATCACCGCATCGATCGCCATGGCGGTCTTGCCGGTCTGGCGGTCACCGATGATCAGCTCGCGCTGGCCACGGCCGATCGGGATCATCGAGTCGACCGACTTGTAACCGGTCTGCACCGGCTGGTCGACCGACTTGCGCCAGATCACGCCCGGAGCAACGCGCTCCACCGGAGCGGTCAGGTCGGTGCCCAGCGGGCCCTTGCCGTCGATCGGCTCGCCCAGCGCGTTCACGACGCGGCCCAGCAGTTCCGGACCGACCGGCACTTCCAGGATGCGGCCGGTGGTCTTGGCGACGTCGCCTTCGCGCAGGTGCTCGTAGTCACCCAGGACCACGGCGCCGACCGAGTCGCGCTCCAGGTTCAGGGCCAGGGCGAAGGTGTTGTTCGGCAGTTCGATCATTTCGCCCTGCATCACGTCGGCCAGACCGAAGATGCGCACGATGCCGTCGGACACGCTGGTCACGGTGCCTTCGTTGCGCGATTCCGCGGCCAGCTTGACCTTCTCGATGCGGTTCTTGATCAGTTCGCTGATTTCGGAGGGGTTGAGCGTGGTTGCCATCGTCAAGTCCTAGTGCCGGCAGCGGGGCCGGACGTTAAATGAATTCAGTTAGCGAGCGCGGTCTGCAGACGGGCCAGCTTGCCCTTCAGCGAACCATCGATGACCACGTCGCCGGCGTCGATCACGGCGCCGCCGATCAGCGAAGCATCGACCGCAGTGGTCACGTCGACCTCGCGGTTGAAGCGCTTGCGCAGCGCGACCTTGATCGCGTCCAGCTCGCCGGCCGACAGCTCGGCAGCCGAGGTGACGGTGGCCTTGACCACGTGCTCGGCTTCGGCGCGCAGGGCGTCGAACATGCCGGAGATTTCCGGCAGCAGCGGCAGACGATGCGATTCGGCCAGGATGGCCAGGAAGCGCGAGTAGGTCTCGCCGTGGGACACCGGCGCCAGCAGGGCGACGGCGTCGTCACGACCCAGCTCCGGGTTGGCGAGCAGGGCCGCCACGCGCGGGTCGGCGGCGACGTGGGCGGAGAACGCCAGGGCGTCCGACCACGGCGCGAACGCGCCTTCGTCGCGCGCGGTCGCGAACGCGGCGCGGGCGTACGGGCGGGCAAGCGTGAGGGCCTGGCTCATCCTTAGATCTCCGAGGCCAGCTCGTCGAGCAGCGCCTTGTGGGCGTTGGCGTCGATTTCGCGCTTGAGCAGCTTTTCGGCACCGGTCACGGCCAGCGCGGACACCTGCTTGCGCAGATCTTCACGGGCACGGTTGGCGGCGGCGTCGATTTCAGCCTGGGCCAGTTCCTTCTGACGGGTGGCTTCGGTGATCGCTTCGTTGCGGGCAGCATCAACGATCTGGTTGGCACGCGCATGGGCCTGATCGATGATCTCGTTGGCCTTGGTGCGGGCTTCCTTCAGCGCTTCGTTGACCTTCTCCTGCGCCTGGGCCAGATCTTTCTGGCTGCGGTCGGCAGCAGCGAGGCCTTCAGCAATCTTCTGCTGGCGCTCTTCGATCGCGTTCATCAGCGGCGGCCAGATCTTGGTCGCGATGATCCAGATCAGACCAGCGAAGGCCAGCGCCTGCGCAAGAAGGGTGAAATTGATATTCATGGTTAGCTCGATCGCTGGTTTCGGGGTGGACGCGCCGCCGAAGCGGCACATCCGGCCTTCATCCGAAACCGGGTGCATCAGCACCCGGTCGTCTCAAACCGCTGTATCAGCCGGCCAGAGCCTTGGTGACGGCGCCAGCGAAGGCAGCCGACAGCGGGTTGGCGAAGGCCAGCAGCAGGCCAACGGCGACCGAGATGATGAACGCGGCGTCGATCAGGCCGGCGGTGATGAACATGCGGACCTGCAGGACCGGGATCAGTTCCGGCTGGCGGGCGGCCGACTCCAGGAACTTACCAGCCATGATGGCCAGACCCAGACCGGCGCCCAGCGCGGCCAGGCCGATCATGATGCCGACGGCAAGGGCGGTGGAGCTCTGAATCTGCGCGAAGTTGGTCAGGACGGCGAAGTACATGGTTATCTCCAGGAACTTAAGTTGCTAAGGGTGATGAAACGGATGAAGGTTGAAACGCGTTGAAGCTTGAAACTCAGTGAGCGTCTTCCGACAGGCTCAGGTACACGATCGACAGCATCATGAAGATGAAGGCCTGCAGCGGGATCACCAGCAGGTGGAACAGCATCCAGCCGAGGCCGAACACACCACCGGCAATGGCACCGAAGAAACCGGCACCACCCAGCACCCAGATCAGCAGGAACACGATTTCGCCGCCGAACATGTTGCCGAACAGTCGCATCGCCAGCGAGATCGGCTTGCTCAGCCACTCGACGATGTTGAGGATCAGGTTGAACGGCATCATCCACTTGCCGAACGGCGCCGTCAGGAATTCCTTGATGAAGCCGCCCAGGCCCTTCGACTTCAGTGCGAAGAACAGCATCAGGAAGAACACGCTGATGGCCATGCCCAGTGTGGCATTGACGTCAGCGGTCGGGACCGGCTTCCAGTAGTGCACGCCCGCCCATTCCAGCGGCTTGGCAATGAAATCGGCCGGGATCATCTTCAGCAGATTCATCAGCAGAATCCAGAAGAAGATGGTGATGGCGATCGGCGTGACCAGCTTGCTCTTGCCGTGGTAGGTGTCCTTGGCCTGGCGGTCGACGAACTCCAGGCAGATCTCGACGAAGGCCTGCCACTTGCCCGGCACGCCGGCGGTGGCCTTGCGGGTGCCCAGCCAGAACGCGACAACGATCACCAGGCCCATCAGGACCGCGGTGAGGAAGGTATCGACGTGGATATGCCAGAACATACCCTCACCCTTGCCGACCGGCGCGGTCAGGTTGTGCAGGTGATGCTGGATGTAGCTGGTAGGGGTTAGAGCCTCGCCCGCCATGTGTCCGGAACCTTCAGTTAATTGAATTCTGTCAACGCCTGGCCATCGCCAGGACCTGGAACATCAAGCCGACGGCGATACCGGCCAACAGCGCCAATGCAGGCAGCTTGAAGACCAGGAACCCCACCAGCAGGACGCCGAAAACCACGACCCACTTGGCCACGATCGCAATGATCAGGCGAGCCATCGCCGATCCTGCGGCCACCGCACCACCCCCCAGCGCCATCCTTGCCGCCACCCAGCCACCGGCCGAAATGGCCACACCGGACGCCAGCGCGCCGAGGGCATATTTCGGACCGACCAGCAGGAAGGCCAGGGCCAGGACAGCGACCGCGGCCAGCGGGTAGACCGCGGCGCGCAGCATCAGTCGCCGACCCGCATCAACGGAGTTCAGCACAGGACGTCCCGCGTGGTTGCAAGTGGAAGGCTGAGGCGGCTACAGCAGGGGGGCCTCATCGAGCCGCCAAATTATAGCAATGGGACAATTTGCGAGACAACCGCTGCCTGTTCATCCCGGGAAGCCGCAAGTTGCGGTAACGGTTACATTTTTGCGTACCACCCGGGGGACAATGACGTCCGCATGATGCTGCACCGCAGTATTGAACTTTGGTCGCAGGCGAGGAACTTTCGCCGGATGCGCGGGTCCGATCTTTCGACCTGCCTGCAGCATCCTCGTCGGCTCCACCCCGCAGGTCCCACGATGGCCCCGAAGCCCGTCTCCGGGGCCATCTTTTTGCATCGTCGCGACAGCACTGAACCGTGCACATGCCGTGGACCATACGTTCACGGATGGTGGACGGGCCTGTCCGGCACAGTGGTCTTCATTCTGATGAACCACTGCAAGGACTCTTCGATGCGCCCCGTACCCACCCTGCTCGCTCTCTCCCTGATCGCCGCCGGCGCCTCGTTCGCCACCGCTGCCCACGCCGCCGAAGGCGACGACCGCTTTGCCCTGCGCCTGGGTGCGATGAACATCGACTCGGACAACACGCTCCGCGGCAAGACCAATGTCGCCGGGCAGGACATCGGTTTCTCCGAGGACTTCAAGCTGGGTGGCAAGGAGTGGGAGCCGCGCATTGACGGCATGTTCCGCATCAGCAACCGCCAGCGCCTGCTGTTCAACTATTTCAAGTACGACAAGGACCGCCGCGAGACCCTCGGCCAGGACATCTCCTTCGGTGACGTCAACGTGCCGTCCGGCAGCTTCGTCAAGGGCGAACTGAAGTACCAGGTGGCCAGCCTGGTCTATGACTACTCGGTGGTGGACACCGATACGTTCGACCTCGGCCTGCAGCTGGGTGCCGAGTACGCCAAGGTCAGCACCAAGGCCTACGCCGACCTCGGCACCGTGTACGAAGGCCAGTTCCTCAACGAGAAGACCGACGGCGTGGCGCCAGTGGTCGGTGCGCGATTGAGCTTCACCCCGTCCGAGAAGTGGATGATCACCCTGCAGGGCCAGTACCTCAACACGCGCTGGGGCAGCTTCGATGACTACAAGGGCGATCTGAGCCGCGCCAACGCCATCGTCGATTACCGCTTCACCAGGAACTTCGGTGTGTTCGCCGGCTACGACTGGTTCAAGCTCGATGCGGACAAGAAGGGCAGCGACGGCACCATCGGCCTGAAGCAGGAATTCAAGGGCCCGGTGGCCGGCGTCAGCTTCGTGTTCTGACACCCGCCCCTTCCACGGCTCTCTCTCTCCTGGCGCGGCCTCCGGAACATCGGGGCCGCGTTTTTTGTGGCATCGTCGAGCAGAGAAGCAGGTTGGTCGAGCGCGGGGGGAGAGGGGCTTGCGTGCGAATGTCCGCCGGCGCCGGCCTGCGGCCGTCACCTCCTCCTTTACTTCGCACACAAGCCCCTCTCCCCCCGCGTATCAGGCATCCACGCGGCCCAGGCAGTGGCTCTGGACTGTCCGCAAGCCGAGCCGCTGCGTGGGTGGCCGGCGTCTGGAGAAAGTAAAGGAGGAGGCGACCACCGCAGGCGGACGACGGGGGACATTGGTCCAGACGCCTGCCACCTGCGCAGCGGCCCAGACCTTCGCGGTGGCAGTTGCCGTAGACGCAGGCGTGGTCGAGCGCTGGAGGGAGCGGGGGCTGGCTGCGAATGTCCCCCGGCGCCGGCCTGCGGCCGTCACCTCCTCCTTTACTTCGCACCCAGCCCCCGCTCCCTCCGCGTGTCAGGCATCCAGGCGGCCCAGGCAGTGGCTCTCGACCACCCGCAAGCCGAGCCGCTGCGTGGGTGGCCGGCGTCTGGACAAAGTAAAGGAGGAGGCGACCGCCGCAGGCGGACGACGGGGGACATTTGTCCAGACGCCTGCCACCTGCGCAGCGGCCCAGACCTTCGCGGTGGCAGTTGCCGTAGACGCAGGCGTGGTCGAGCGCTGGAGGGAGCGGGGGCTGGCTGCGAATGTCCCCCGGCGCCGGCCTGCGGCCGTCACCTCCTCCTTTACTTCGCACACAAGCCCCTCTCCCCCCGCGTGTCAGGCATCCAGGCGGCCCAGGCAGTGGCTCTGGACTGTCCGCAAGCCGAGCCGCTGCGTGGGTGGCCGGCGTCTGGACAAAGTAAAGGAGGAGGCGACCACCGCAGGCGGACGACGGGGGACATTTGTCCAGACGCCTGCCACCTGCGCAGCGGCCCAGACCTTCGCGGTGGCAGTTGCCGTAGACGCAGGCGTGGTCGAGCGCCGGAGGGAGCGGGGGCTGGCTGCGAATGTCCCCCGGCGCCGGCCTACGGCCGTCACCTCCTCCTTTACTTCGCACACAAGCCCCTCTCCCCCCGCGTGTCAGGCATCCAGGCGGCCCAGGCAGTGGCTCTGGACTGTCCGCAAGCCGAGCCGCTGCGTGGGTGGCCGGCGTCTGGAGAAAGTAAAGGAGGAGGCGACCGCCGCAGGCGGGCGACGGGGGACATTTGTCCAAATGCCTGCCACCCGCGCAGCGGCCCAGACCTTCGCGGTGGCAGTTGCCGTAGACGCAGGCGTGGTCGAGCGCTGGAGGGAGCGGGGGCTGGCTGCGAATGTCCCCCGGCGCCGGCCTGCGGCCGTCACCTCCTCCTTTACTTCGCACCCAGCCCCCGCTCCCTCCGCGTGTCAGGCATCCAGGCGGCCCAGGCAGTGGCTCTCGACTACCCGCAAGCCGAGCCGCTGCGTGGGTGGCCGGCGTCTGGACAAAGTAAAGGAGGAGGCGACCGCCGCAGGCGGACGACGGGGGACATTTGTCCAGACGCCTGCCACCTGCGCAGCGGCCCAGACCTTCGCGGTGGCAGTTGCCGTAGACGCAGGCGTGGTCGAGCGCTGGAGGGAGCGGGGGCTGGCTGCGAATGTCCCCCGGCGCCGGCCCGCGGCCGTCACCTCCTCCTTTACTTCGCACGCAAGCCCCTCTCCCCCCGCGTGTCAGGCATCCAGGCGGCTTTGGCACTGGCTCTTACTATCCGCAAGCCGAGCCGCAGCGCCGGTGGCAGGCGTTTGGACAAAGTAAAGGAGGAGGCGACCGCCGCAGGCGGACGACGGGGGACATTTGTCCAGACGCCTGCCACCTGCGCTGCGGCCCAGACCTTCGCGGTGGCAGTTGCCGTAGACGCAGGCGTGGTCGAGCGCTGGAGGGAGCGGGGGCTGGCTGCGAATGTCCCCCGGCGCCGGCCTACGGCCGTCACCTCCTCCTTTACTTCGCACCCAGCCCCCGCTCCCTCCGCGTGTCAGGCATCCAGGCGGCCCAGGCAGTGGCTCTCGACTACCCGCAAGCCGAGCCGCTGCGTGGGTGGCCGGCGTCTGGACAAAGTAAAGGAGGAGGCGACCGCCGCAGGCGGACGACGGGGGACATTTGTCCAGACGCCGGCCACCCGCGCAGCGGCCCGAACGCTCGCAATGAGAGTGATCGAAGCTCAACAAAAAGCCCCGGCAGATGCCAGGGCTTTTCGTTCGTGAAGGCGCGGGCGCCTTACTTCTTCTTCGGCATGTACAGATCGGTGATCGTGCCGTCGTAGATTTCCGAGGCCATCGCCACCGATTCGCTCAGCGTCGGGTGCGCATGGATGGTGTGGCCGATGTCTTCGGCTTCGGCACCCATCTCGATGGCCAGGCCGATCTCGGCCAGCAGGTCACCGGCATGCACGCCGACGATCGCGCCGCCGATGATGCGGTGGGTCTCCTCATCGAAGATCAGCTTGGTGAAGCCCTCGGTGCGACCGATGCCGATCGCGCGGCCGCTGGCGGCCCACGGGAACTTGGCCACGCCGACCTTCAGGCCCTTGGCCTTGGCTTCGGTCTCGGTCACGCCCACCCAGGCGATTTCCGGGTTGGTGTAGGCCACCGACGGAATCACGCGGGCCACCCACTCCTTCTTGTGACCAGCGGCCACTTCGGCGGCCAGCTTGCCTTCGTGGGTGGCCTTGTGGGCCAGCATCGGGTTGCCGACGATGTCGCCGATGGCAAAGATGTGCGGCACGTTGGTGCGCATCTGGCGATCAACCGGGATGAAGCCACGCTCGGTGACCTGCACACCGGCCTTCTCGGCATCGATCTTCTTGCCGTTCGGCGAACGCCCGACGGCCACCAGAACACGGTCGAAAGTGCCCTGCGCCAGCGCCGGTGCCTGGCCTTCCTCGGCCGCCTCGAAGGTCACGGTGATGCCCTTGGCATCGGCGGTGACGCCCGAGGCCTTGGTCTTCAGGTGCACTTCGATGCCCTGCCTCTTCAGGCGGTCGGCCAGCGGCTTGACCAGGTCCTTGTCGGCGCCCGGCATCAGCTGGTCCATGAACTCGACCACGGTGACCTTGCTGCCCAGTGCGCTGTACACAGTGGCCATTTCCAGGCCGATGATGCCGCCGCCGACGACCAGCAGCGAGCCCGGCACTTCGGCCAGCTCCAGCGCGTCGGTGGAATCCATCACGCGCTTGTCGTCCCACGGGAAGTTCGGCAGCTTCACCGCCTGCGAACCAGCGGCAATGATGCACTTCTGGAAGCGCAGCAGCTGGGTGCTGCCGTCTGCGGCGGTGATCTCCAGTTCGTTGGCCGAGAGGAACCTGCCGACGCCCTGCACGTTGCGGACCTTGCGCTGCTTGGCCATGCCGGCCAGGCCCTTGGTCAGCTGGTTGACGACCTTTTCCTTGTACTGGCGCAGCTTGTCCAGGGTGATGGTCGGCTTGCCGAACTCGACGCCGAAATCGCCGGCGTGGGCCACTTCGTCGATCACCGCGGCAGCGTGCAGCAGCGCCTTGGACGGAATGCAACCGACGTTGAGGCAGACGCCGCCGAGGCTGGCGTAGCGCTCGACCAGCACCGTATCCAGGCCGACGTCGGCGGCGCGGAAGGCGGCGGTGTAGCCGCCCGGGCCGGAGCCCAGCACGACCATTTCGCATTCGATGTCGGCCGGCTTGCCACTGGACAGCGCCGGCTTCGGTGCCACCGGCTCGGCCGGGGCGCGGTGCGAGGGGGTCACCGGCGGCTTGCTGGCCGGAGCGGCCGCAGCCGGAGCCGGCGCAGCGGCCTTGGCGGGGGCATCGGCGGCGCCTTCAGCGTCCAGCACCACGACCACGGCGCCTTCGGACAGGGTATCGCCCAGCTTGACCTTGATCTCCTTGACCACGCCGGCCGCCGAGGACGGCACTTCCAGGGTGGCCTTGTCCGACTCCAGGGTCACCAGGCCCTGGTCCTTCTTCACCGTGTCGCCGACGGCGACCAACACTTCGATCACCGGCACATCGCTGTAATCGCCGATGTCGGGAACCTTGACTTCAATCGTGGCCATGGTGGTTTTCCTTGTGCCCGGCCGGCATGGCCGGCGGGCTGTCACTGCATCTGTTCACGCGGCCGCGCCAGGGGCAGCGGCCGCACGGTGGGGGCGAAGCGATGCCTTACAGCAGCACGCGGCGCATGTCGGCCAGCACCTGCGACAGGTACGTGGTGAAGCGTGCGGCCAGAGCGCCGTCGATGACGCGGTGGTCGTAGCTCAGCGACAGCGGCAGCATCAACTTCGGCGCGAACTCCTTGCCATTCCAGACCGGCTGGATGGAGGACTTGGACACGCCCAGGATGGCCACTTCCGGTGCATTGACGATCGGAGTGAACGCGGTGCCGCCAATGCCGCCCAGCGAGCTGATCGAGAAGCAGCCGCCGCTCATGTCGGCCGGGCCCAGCTTGCCGTCGCGCGCCTTCTTGGCCAGCTCGCCGGTTTCCTGCGCGATCTGCACCACGCCCTTCTTGTCCACGTCGCGGATGACCGGCACGACCAGGCCGTTCGGCGTATCGGCGGCAAAGCCGATGTGGAAGTACTTCTTCAGGGTCAGGTTCTCACCGCTGGCGTCGAGCGAGGCGTTGAATTCCGGGAACTTCTTCAGCGCCGCGGCGCTGGCCTTGATCAGGAAGGCAAGCATGGTCAGCTTGATGCCGGCCTTCTCGTTTTCCTTGTTCAGCGCCACGCGCAGGCCTTCCAGGTCGGTGATGTCGGCCTGTTCGAACTGGGTGACGTGCGGGATCATCGCCCAGTTGCGGGCCAGGTTCGCGCCGGAGATCTTCTTGATGCGCGACAGCGGCTGGACTTCGGTCTCGCCGAACTTGCTGAAGTCGACCTTCGGCCACGGCAGCAGGTTCAGGCCACCACCGGCGGCGACGGCGCCACCGGCAGCTGCTGGCACACCACCACTGAGTGCGGCCTTGACGAACTTCTGCACGTCAGCCTTGGTGATGCGGCCCCCCTTCTCGGTGCCGTTGATCTGCAGCAGGTCCACGCCCAGCTCGCGGGCGAACACGCGCACCGCCGGGGTGGCGTACGGCACCTTGGCCGGCAGCACGCCATCGGCGTTGAACTGCACCGGCGGGCTGGACGGGGTGCCGGCCAAAGCGATCTCGCGCGCCGCCAGCTTGTCCGGCTGTGCCGGCACAGCGACCGGCTCGACCTTGGTGGCGGTCTCGGCGGCAGCCGGAGCAGCGGCAGCCGCCGCCTTGGTCGGTGCCGGCGCGGCAGCGCCTTCGGCATCAATGATGGCAACCACGTCGCCCTGCGACAGGTTGTCGCCCACCTTGACCTTGATCTCCTTGACCACACCGGCCACTGACGACGGCACCTCCATCGTGGCCTTGTCGCTTTCCAGCGTGACCAGGCCCTGGTCCTTCTTGACCGTGTCGCCAACGGCGACCAGCACTTCGATGACCGGGATGCCGGCGTAGTCGCCGATGTCCGGCACCAGCGCTTCCACTGCGCCACCGCTGGCGGCCGGAGTGGCCGGAGTGGCCGGAGCGGCCGCCGCAGCGGCGGCCGGGGCCGGCGCGCTCTGGGTGGCGGCAGCCGGGGCAGCGGACTTGGCCGGTGCCGGTGCGGCGGCGGCCGGCGCGGCGGCTTCGCCTTCGGCCACTTCGATCAGCGCCACGACCTTGCCTTCGGACAGGCTGTCGCCCACCTTGACCTTCAGTTCCTTGACCACGCCTGCCACCGAGGACGGCACTTCCATCGTCGCCTTGTCGCTTTCCAGCGTCACCAGGCCCTGGTCCTTCTTGACCGTGTCGCCGACGGCGACAAGCACCTCGATTACCGGGATATCGCTGTAGTCACCGATATCGGGGACAAGTGCTTCCTTGATTTCGGCCATGGGGATAACTCCGGCAATCTGGTGTAGGGAAACGTCTATTGTGCGGCCAGCGGGGTCCAGCGCCAACCGTTACAGGTGTTTTCAGTACGCACGCAGCCGGGACAGGCTGTTGCCCACGGGTCCCGGCCGCGACCAGTCGGTAGCGTATTGTCCGGACGATGTCCGCTTCATGTCGCCAGTGCGTCTGCAACCGGCTGCCAGGCCTGGCGCAGGCGCGGCAACGACCACGCCGCATTGGCCGGGCTGGTCGAGGGCAATGCAACCACCTGTGGCGGGGCCTCCAGCTGCGGCAGCACCCAGCGGTGGAACGCCTGCCATGATGCAGCGCCATTGCAGCCGATCAGCGTCAGCTCAGGCAACGTGGCGATCAGTTCCGGCAGTGCATTGGCCACTTCCGTGCCACGCACGATGTCCGCGTCCAGGCTGCCTCGGCGCTCGCAGCGACCGATCACATCCCACAGACCGATGCCCGCGGCATTCAATGCCTGCAGCCGCGCGGCGTAGGCCAGATCCGCGTCGAAACCACAGATGTCGGCCATCAGCGGCCAGAAGCGGTTGCGCGGATGGGCGTAATAGCGCTGCTCCTGCAGGGACGCCACGCCCGGCATCGAGCCCAGCAGCAGCACCCTGCACTCCACGTTCACCTGCGCTTGCAAGCCAATGCACAACGTTGCTGTGCTCACATCTTCTCCAACTGCATGAATGTCCCCGAGCGCCAGAAACCCCATGAATACAGGCGTTCCGTACCGGTCGCTGAACAAGGAAAACTATTTTTTAACGTGCGTCGGATTCGATTCATGTTGGGGCGACTACGGTGTGCTCGCCCCGCAACCGGGGGCCCAAAACAAGAAACATTAGGAGATACCCCCATGCGCTCCATCCGTATCCTGAGTCTCGCCCTGCTGACCTCCGCCGCCTTCGCGCCGGCCGCTTTCGCCCAGGACAGCAGCAGCACCGACACCGCGTCGGGCAAGCATTTTGCCGTTGTTGGCGGCATCTCGCTGCTGGAACCGAAGAACGACCCGATCTCCGGCGTGAAGAAGACCGATGGTGGTCCGGCGCCGACCGTCAGCTTCAGCTACTACATCAACGACAACTGGGCCGTTGAACTGTGGGGCGCCGCTGACAAGTTCGACAACAAGTTCAAGGGCCCGAACAACGCCCGCCTGGGCTCGGTCGAGCAGCAGCCGGTCGCGCTGAGCGGCCAGTACCACTTCGGCCAGGCTGACAACGTGTTCCGTCCGTTCGTGGGCGTCGGCTACTACCAGTCGAGCTTCAGCAACGAGAAGCTGGGCAACGGCGCTGACACCGACATCCGCTTCAAGGATGCCAAGGGCGTGATCGGCACCGTCGGCGTCGACATGAACATCAACTCCACCTGGTTTGCCCGTGCTGACGCCCGCTACATGCGCGCCCGCCCGGACATCAAGGTTGGCGGCGAGAAGATCGGCGAAGCCAAGATGGATCCGTGGACCGTCGGCTTCGGCATCGGCGCCCGCTTCTGATCCAGGCTGCACCTGCTTCACTGATGCAACGCGACGGGCCCTTCGGGGCCCGTCGTCGTTTCCGTCACCGGCGTTCTGTAGAGTCGAGCCCATGCTCGACTGCCTTTTTGTAGAGTCGAGCCAAGCCCCCTATCCCGAGTCGAGCGGCGGGCTCCGCGCGCATTGCGATGCGTTACGTTCAATGGCGCCCACGGTCAATGGTGGCGCGGCTCGGCTCTACAGACACAGGACGCGGAGACACGATGGACGACGTCGACCTGCTGGTGATCGGTGGCGGCATCAACGGTGCCGGCATCGCCCGTGACGCCAGCGGCCGCGGCCTGCGCGTGCTGCTGTGCGAGCAGCACGACCTGGCCGCGCATACCTCCAGCGCCAGCAGCAAGCTGATCCACGGCGGCCTGCGCTACCTGGAACAGGGCGAGCTCGGGCTGGTGCGCAAGGCGCTGGGCGAACGCGAGGTGGTACGCCGGCAGGCGCCCCATCTGGTCCATCCATTGCGCTTCGTGCTGCCGTGGGAACCCCATCTGCGCCCACGCTGGATGCTACGCGCGGGACTGTGGCTGTATGACCACCTGGGCCGTCGCAGCCCGGCATTTCCCGCCTCGCGCGCCCTGGACCTTCAGCGCGATCCGCTCGGCCCCTGGCTTTCCCCGGATCTGCGGCAGGCCTTCAGCTACGCCGACGCGCAGGTCGATGACGCGCGACTGGTGCTGCTCAACGCCCTGGATGCCGCGCAGCGGGGCGCACAGGTGCGTGTGCGCAGCCGCTGCATCGACCTGCAGCCCTTGCAGGGCCGGTGGCAGGCGGTGCTGGAATCCGCTGATGGCCAGCAGCAGGTGACCGCGCGCGCCGTCGCCAATGCGGCAGGGCCGTGGGCCGGCGGCCTGCTGGAACGGATGGAGGCACGCAGTGGCGGCCCCGCGCTGCGGCTGGTACAAGGCAGCCACATCGTCCTGCGCCGGCCCTGGCCCGATGACAGCGCGTGCCTGCTGCAGCAACCCGATCGACGCGTGGTGTTCCTGTTGCCCTTCGCCCACGACCACCTGCTGGTTGGCACCACCGACACCGACTATCGCGGCGACCCGGCGCGCTGCGGCGTGCTGCCTTCAGAGGTGGCGTACCTGTGCGAAGCGGCCAACCGCTACCTGCATGAACCCATCGCGCCGGAAGATGTGGTCTGGCAGTTCGCCGGTGTCCGCCCGCTGCTGGCTGATCCCGATCCGCGCGCGGCAAGACTCAGCCGCGATTACCGCCTGCAGCTCCAGGTGGACCCGGCACCGGCGCTGCATGTGCTGGGCGGCAAGCTGACCACCTACCGGGTGCTGGCCGAGGAAGCGCTGGAGCTGCTGCGGCCCGCCCTGCCGCAGATGGGAGCGGCGTGGACAGCAGACGGGGACCCGCTGCCAGGCAGCGACTGGGGCGACGCCGCGCAGGCGGGCGCGCATCTGCAGGTATCGGCACCCTGGTTGCCCGCAGGTATCGCGCGACGCTGGGCCGGGGCCTATGGCAGTCGAAGCGCGGAACTGCTGCAGGGTGTACGGGGCCTGCACGATCTTGGCGAGGCGTTTGGCGGCGGCCTGCATGCCCGGGAAGTGGCCTTTCTACGCGAGCATGAGTGGGCGCGCACTGCCGAGGACGTGCTGTGGCGAAGGAGCAAGCTGGGGTTGCGGCTGGACGCTGCGCAGGTGACACGGCTGCAGGCGTGGATCGAACACTCCACTCTGTAGAGCCGAGCCATGCTCGGCTGCGTTGTGCAAATGCAGCCGAGCATGGCTCGGCTCTACAGAGAGAAAGGTAAGTTACCCTGACTGCTCTACCGGAGACGCTGCATGACGCCCCGCTACGTGCTGGCCATCGACCAGGGCACCACCAGTTCGCGCGCGATCCTGTTCGACCGTGCCGGCGACATCATCGGCAGCGCGCAGCGCGAGTTTGCACAGATCTTCCCGCAACCCGGCTGGGTCGAGCATGACCCGCGCGAGATCCTCACCAGCGTCTATGCCACGCTGACCGAACTGCTCAGTCGCGGGCAGATCGACCCGCGCCATATCGCCGCACTGGGCATCACCAACCAGCGCGAAACCACCGTGGTCTGGGACCGTGCCACCGGCCAGCCGATCCACAACGCCATCGTCTGGCAATCGCGGCAGAGCCACGCCATCTGTGAACGACTGAAGTCCGAAGGCCATGAAGCGCTGATCCGCGAGCGGACCGGCCTGCTGATCGATGCCTATTTTTCTGCGACCAAGGTGCGCTGGATCCTCGACCACGTGGAAGGTGCGCAGCAGCGCGCCGAACGTGGCGAGCTGCTGTTTGGCACCATCGACAGCTGGCTGGTGTGGAACCTCAGCGGCGGCCAGGCGCATGTGACCGACTACAGCAACGCGGCGCGCACGCTGTTGTTCAACATCCACACGCTGGACTGGGATGACGATCTGCTGGCCCTGCTCGACATCCCGCGCGCGATGCTGCCGCAGGTGCGCGACTCCAGTGCGGTGTACGCACACACCCGGCCGCAGTTCTTCTTCGACCACCCGATCCCGATCGCCGGCATCGCCGGTGACCAGCAGGCGGCACTGTTCGGCCAGGCCTGTTTCCAGCCGGGCATGGTCAAGAACACCTATGGCACCGGTTGCTTCATGTTGATGCATACCGGCGCGCAGGCGGTGCGGTCGCGCAACGGCCTGCTGACCACCATTGCCTGGGGCCTGGACGGGCGCGTGGAGTATGCGCTGGAAGGGTCGATCTTCATCGCCGGCTCGGTGGTGCAGTGGCTGCGCGACGGACTGCGCATGATCGAACGCGCCAGCGACAGCCAGGCACTGGCCGCGCAGGTGCCCGACAGCGGCGGCGCCTATCTGGTGCCGGCGTTTGTCGGCCTGGGTGCGCCCTATTGGCGCAGTGATGTGCGCGGTGCGATGTTTGGCTTGACCCGTGGCACGGGCAAGGCGCATTTCGTGCGCGCCGCGCTGGAAGCGATGGCCTACCAGACCCGCGACGTGCTCGATGCCATGCAGTCCGATGCGGGCATCGCACTGACCGAGCTGCGCGCTGATGGCGGTGCGATCGGCAACGACTTCCTGGCCGGCTTCCAGGCAGACATCCTCGGTGTGCCGCTGCTGCGGCCGCGGTTGACCGAAACCACCGCGCTCGGTGCGGCCTATCTGGCCGGCCTGGCCGTCGGGTTCTGGTCAAGCCGCGAACAGATCGCTGCACAGTGGGGCCTGGACCGGCGCTTCGAGCCACAGATGGAGGTGTCGCGGCGCGAGAAGCTGTATGCGGGATGGCAGCAGGCAGTTGCCGCCACCCTCGCCTTCCACGTCGATTGAAACTGCAATGCCCTGCCCTGCTGCGGCACGTGGAGTGACACGGAAGAGCCGAGCGATGCTCGGCTGCCGTTGGTGAAATGCCGGAAACAGCAGAGCCGAGCGTGGGCTCGGCTCTACAGGGCAGGCAGTGTCGACCAAGGTCGACACCCACCATTCAAATCAACAGATCAGCCGCAATCAGAACGCCGGCAGCACCGCGCCCTTGTACTTGCTCTCGATGAAGGCCTTCACCTGCGGGCTGGTCAGGGCCTTGGCCAGCTTCTGCACACGGGCGTCGTCCTTGTTGTCCGGGCGCGCGACCAGGAAGTTCACGTACGGCGAATCCTTGCTCTCGATCGCCAGCGCATCCTTGGTCGGGTTGAGGCCGGCGTCCAGCGCATAGTTGGTGTTGATCAGGGCCAGATCGACCTGGTCCAGCACGCGCGGCAGCATCGCCGAGTCCAGCTCGCGGAACTTCAGGTTCTTCGGGTTGGCGGTGATGTCACGCTGGGTCGACAGCGCGTTGGCCGGGTCCTTCAGCTCGATCACGCCGGCCTTGTGCAGCAGGATCAGCGCGCGGCTGTTGTTGCTCGGATCGTTCGGGATCACCACGTCGGCACCATCGCGCAGCTCGGCCAGCGACTTGACCTTGCGCGAGTACGCACCGAACGGCTCGATGTGCACGCCGATCACCTTCACCAGGTCGGTCTTGCGGTCGCGGTTGTAGGCATCCAGGTACGGCTCGGTCTGGAAGTAGTTGGCGTCCACCTGCTTCTGCACCAGCTGGTCGTTGGGCTGCACGTAGTCGTTGAATACGCGCACGTCCAGGTCCACGCCTTCCTGCTTGAGGATCGGCTTGACCACCTCGAGGATCTCGGCATGCGGCACGGCCGTGGCGGCCACCACCAGCTTCTGCGAGGGCTCGCCGGACTTGCCGCAGGCGGTCAGGGCCAGCGCAGCGGCGAGCAGGGACAGCAACAGGGTCTTCTTCATGGGGGACGGGGTTCTCGGGGGGAGTGTCAGGATTTTTCGTAGTTGCTCAGGGCCAGCTCAAGCAGCGCCTTGGCCTGCTCGCGCAGCATGATCGGCTCGATGATCTCTGCATCCGAACCATAGTGCAGCACGTCCATCAGCAACTCTCGCGAGACGCTGTACGGCACCTTCAGTTCGTAGCGGCCATCGGCCAGGAAACGACCCTGCTGCTTGGAATGCCAGTGCTCGTCGGCCACCCAGCGCGCAGCCTTGGCGCTGAACAGGATGGTCGCCCAGCCCTTCGGCGCACCCGAAAAAATGCCATAGCTGGCGCCGAGCTGCTCGTCCAGCTCGCTGTCGGCGACATCGCGGGCGGCACTGTCGATTACCCGTGCCTTGTGGATGCGGTCCACCGCGAAACTGCGCAGCGCCTCGCGGTCATGGTCCCAGGCATCCAGGTACCAGTTGTCGCGATAATGGGTCAGGCGCTGCGGCGAGACGGTGCGCTTGGTCGGCTCGTCGGTGGAACGGGCGCGGTACTCGAACGCCAGCTGACGGCGCTCCAGCACCGCCGAGGCCACGCTGCGGAAGCTGCCTTCATCGAACTTGCGGCCACGGTGCGGAATCACCCGCACGCGATCGACCGGCCAGCTGGAGACACCGGCCTGGGCTGCCAACAGGCTCTCGATGCGCTGCTGCAGCGGGGCCAGCACCGACGACAGCACGCCGCCGCCGGTACGCGCCAGCAGGTGCTGCGAGGCCAGCAGGGCATGCAGCTCCTCCGAGCTGAGCCACAGGCCGGGCAGCTCGAAGCGATCGCTCTCGTCGGCCTGGTAGCGGAAGCCGGCCTCGCCGTCGCCCTCGATCGGTGCCATCAGCGCATCGCGCAGGAAGGCCAGGTCGCGGTAGACGGTGGCACGGGAACAACCGAGCTTGTCCTGCAGGGTCGCCACCGTCACCGGATAGCGCGCGGACTTGAGCAGACGATGCAGGGCGGTGATGCGTTCGTATCGGTCCATACCCCCGATTATGTCCGAGTCGCGGGTCTTGTGTGGGACGTTTGGGCTATCGTGGTCGCCCCCACCCCATGGAATGCCCGATGCGCCGGTTGCCTGCCCTGTCCCTGCTGGCCTGCCTGCTGCTGGCCGCCTGCGATCGCGCGCCGGCGCCGGCGGGCACCGAGGCCCCGGTACCTGCCGCCGATCCGGCACAGGCGGTGCTGGGCGCCAGCCAGCGTTTCGCCGCCCTGCGCAGCTTCCACGCCGAACTGGAAGTGCTGGGCGCGCCGCAGCGGATACGCAGCGCCATGGACTTCGTTGCACCCGACCGTTTCCGGGTGGAGACCCCGGCCGGGCCGCAGACCATCATCGGCGACACCCTGTTCCTGCAGGCCGACGGTGCGATCCGCCAGGTGCCGGCCCCGCCCGGCCTGCTCGAGCAGTGGCGCAACCCGCTGCCGGCCGACGCCCTGCCCGCCGACCTGAAGGCCGAAGATCTCGGCAGCCAGGCGCTGGACGGGGTCGAGACCCGTCACTACCCGCTGCGCGGCAACCAGCCCGGCGAACGCCTGGAGTACTGGGTGGATGCCCAGGGCCTGCCACGCCAGATCGTGCGCAGCGGCAGCAGCAATGGCCGCAGCTTCCAGCTGCGCCTGCGCTATTCGCGCTTCAACGACCCCGCATTGCGTGTCGATCTGCCCTGAATAGGCGATCGCGGCAACGTTCGCTGAAGCACGCTTTGGATCGATTCGGACCGCCATCACGCTTCCAGTATCATCACCGGCTGTTAACCGTTCCGGAGAAGCCTCGATGTCCCTGCGCGTGTCCCTGCTGATCCCCCTGCTGCTGTGTGCGCCGCTCGCATACGCGCAGGATGCCTCCGAACTGGCGGCGATGTCCTCGCCGTGGAGCGGCAGCGGCGGCGAGCTCGGCTTTGCCTCGGCACGCGGCAACAGCAGCACCGAGAGCTTCAACGGCCGCCTGCGCCTGCGCTACACCGACGGCGACTGGGTGCACAGCATGGACCTGTTCGGCCTGCGCTCCAGCTCCAAGGTGACCGAGACCAACGACGACGGCACCACCACCCGCCGCAGCAACACCACTGCCAACCGCTACACCGGCAGTGCGGGCAGCGCGCTGCAGCTGGGCGAGCACCGCCAGCTGACGGCCACGGTGCGTACCGAGCGCGACGACTTCGCCACCTACGACCGCCAGAGCTCGTTCGGTCTGGGTTACGGCACCCGCCTGTGGAACACCGAGCGCTTCTATTTCGACGCGCAGATCGGCCCCGGCGTGCGCCGTACCCACAGCACCGAGGATGACCGCACCCGTACCGGCATGATCGGCCGCGGCCAGTTCGACCTGAAATACTCGCTGACCGACAACACCGACCTGGTGAACACGCTGCTGGTCGAATCCGGTTCGTACAACACCTTCGGCCAGAACGACTTCGGCGTCTCGGTGAGCATGAACGAGCACCTGGCGCTGAAGGCCGGCTGGCAGGCGCGTTACAACAGCGACGTCGCTGTCGACAAGCGCAAGACCGATACGCTGACCACGATGAACGTGGTCTACAAGTTCAAATAAGAAACGGGCGCCAAGGCGCCCGTTCTTCATTTCGGTAGTGCCGGCCGCTGGCCGGCAACAGCGTTCAATCGGCGGCATGAGGTTGCCGGCCAGCGGCCGGCACTACCTGCGGTGCCTCAGACGTTCAGCAGTTCGCCAGCACCACCGTCCAGCAGCAGCTTCGCCACCCGCTGGCCCAGCGCTTCCGGATCACGGGCCGGGCCCACCGCTTCGGCACGCACGGCGCGGCCATCACTGGCGCTGCCGACCAGGCCCTGCAGGTGCAGGTCGTCGCCCTGCCACTGCGCGATCGCCGCCACCGGCACGTGGCAGCTGCCATGCAGCGCGCGGTTCATGGCCCGCTCGGCTTCCACGCAGGCGCGCGTGGCGGCGTCATCAAGCGTGGCGAACAGCGCCATCAGGCGCGTGTTGCCTCCGTCGCACTCTACCGCCACCGCGCCCTGCGCCGGCGCCGGCAACCACTGCGGCGGTTGCAGGCGCGCGACGATGCGCTCGCCCAGGCCCAGGCGCTCGAGGCCGGCCACCGCCAGCACGATGGCGTCGTAGCCACCGTTGTCGAGCTTGGCCAGGCGGGTGTTGACGTTGCCACGCAGGTCCAGCAGCTCCAGGTCCGGGCGCAGCGCGCGCAGCTGGGCCTGGCGGCGCAGCGACGAGGTGCCGACCCGCGCGCCGATCGGCAGCGCGTCCAGCGAGGCGTACAGGTTGGAGACGAAACCATCGGCCGGGTCGTGCCGGGTCAGCAACGCCGGCAGCGCGAAGGGCGCGTCCAGTTCCATCGGCACATCCTTCAGCGAGTGCACGGCGCAGTCGGCCTCCCCCCGCAGCATGGCCAGCTCCAGTTCCTTCAGGAACAGGCCCTTGCCACCGATGGCGGCCAGCGAGCGGTCCAGCACCTCGTCACCGCGGGTGCTCATCGGCACCAGTTCCACGTGCAGGCCGGGGTGGGCCTGGCGCAGGCGGTCGGCGACGTGTTCGCTCTGCCAGAGGGCGAGCGGGCTCTTGCGGGTGGCGATGCGGACGGTTTCCATCCGGTCATTATCGCGCCTCCGGCGCGGATACGGCCAACGGCGGAGCCCCTCGTGGCTGGTGGAGGGGTCATGAAAGCAACAGCCGCGCGTGGCCGGGCGGGGTGGGCCACGCAGGGGACGCTGCAAGTACGTCCATGTAAGCTCGGTCGCCGCATCCATGCGGCTCACGCCCCTGCGCAGCCCACCCCGCCCGGCCTCTGACAGTTTCCGTGTGCGCCAGCCACGGAAGATCAAAAGAAAGAATCAAAAGCCGATTGCTTCCGGGGTCAGATCCCTTTTCCGCAGGAAAAGGGATCTGACCCCTCTTTCCCCACCCGATAACAACAATGCCTTTGCCGTCCGACGCGGGAAAAACGAGAGGGTTGGGCCGGGGTGGGGTGGCGGGACCGTTGGCGCCATGGATGGCGCCATCGAGCTTACAGGGATGTACTTGCAGCGTGTCCCGCCACCCCACCCCGGCCCGACCCAGTACGTAGCACCAACGCGCCGACCAACCGCCGTTGCAGTTGCAGTTGCCGTTGCTCCAGACGTTGCTCGTAAGCAGTCGCGGCCGCAGGCCGCGCGGGACCACTCACAGATGCCGCAGTTCCTGCTTCAGCGTCGCCACGCACCGGCGGCTGACTTCCAGCGGCTGCTTGCCATGCCGCAATACCGCCTGCACCTGCCCGCCCGAGCCTCGACGCAGCTCCACCAGCTCGTGGCGTGCCACCAGGCAGTTGCGATGGATGCGGATGAAACGGCTGGCGAACTCTTCTTCCAGCGACTTCAGCGATTCCTCGATCAGGTCCTCGCCGCGTGCGTGGTGCACCACCACGTACTTCTCCTCGGCCTGCAGGTAGTGGATATCGTCCAGCGGAATCAGGCGCAGGCTGCCGCGCAGGCGTGCGCACAGCACGCTGCGTGCCTGCTGCCCGCTGTGCTCCTGCGGCCGGCCATCGCGGCCGGCCAGGAACGTGCGCGCACGTGCGATCGCCGCCGCCAACCGTTCGGCACGCACTGGCTTCATCAGGTAGTCGATCGCTGCGGCCTCGAACGCCGACAGCGCATGCGCATCGTAGGCGGTGCAGAACACCACCGCTGGCCGAGGTTCGAAGCTGGCCAGGTGGCGGGCCGCTTCCAGGCCATCCAGCCCGGGCATCGCGATATCCAGCAGGACCAGGTCCGGCTGCAGCTCCGCGCACGCGTGCAGGGCCTGCTCACCGTTGCCGGCCTCGGCCACCACGTCCACGCCGTCCTGTGCCGCCAACAGGCTGCGCAGGCGCTCGCGCGCCAGCGGTTCGTCGTCGGCGATGACTACCCTCACGATCGTTCCCTCACTGGATCGGCACTGTCACCTGGCAGGCATAGTAGCCCTCGCTCCAGCCAGCCGTCATCCGCGCGGTGCTGCCGAAGCGCCAGGCCAGCCGATGGCCGATGCTGTGCTGGGCATGGCCGGCGCCGCGTGCCAGCGCCAGCCCCGGCGCCTGCGGATCGGGTGCCGGGTTGCGTACGCGGATCTGCAGTTCATTGCCCTCGCGCGCCAGCTGCAGTTCGATGGTGCCGCCGTCGGGCAGGCGCGAGATGCCATGCAGCACGGCATTTTCCACCAGCGGCTGCAGTACCAGCCTTGGCAAGGGCAGGTCCCATGGCAGCGGCTCGTCGCGCTGCCAACGCACCTGCAGGCGTTCACCCAGGCGCAGCGATTCGATCGACAGGTAGCGCTCGGCCAGCTCGCATTCGTCGCGAAGGGTGGAATCGCCCTCGCCCGCCCCCAGCGCGGCACGGAACAGATCGGACAGGTCCAGCACCGCGCGCTCGGCGACTGCCGGGTCACGATGCAGCAGGCTGGCGATCAGGTTCATGCTGTTGAACAGGAAATGCGGGCGGATACGCGCCTGCAGCGCGTCGGCCTGCGCGCGCGCGTTGGCCTGCACCTGCGCGGCCCAGCGATCGCTTACGTAGAAGTAGCGCAGCGCCAGCGCGGCGATCAGCGCCGTGGTTGCCGCGCTGCCGAGGGTGAAACGCCAGAAGCTGATGCCGCTGGCGAAGCTGTCGCCCAGCACCGCGTACAGCGCGTGCACGATGCCAGCGCAGACCACCGCGATCAGGGTTGCCAGCACGGTCGCCGCAATGGCGCCCAGCACCGGCGGCAGCCGCGACAGGGTCTGCCGCAGCAGGCACAGGCTGGCGGTCACCGCCAGCGCCAGCCACAGCGCGAATCCGCTGGCCGACAGCAGTTCGCCGAAGGTCCAGTGACGGCTGCCGTCCGGCGCCAGCGCCAGTACCACCACCACCAGCTCGGCCAGGCCGAGCATCGCCGCCAGCCGTGGCAGGCGGCACAGTTCCGGCATCCACGGCGGTGTGCTGGCCGGCGACATGGCTCAGGCGGCGCCCAGGCGTTCCTGCAGCCAGTCACCCAGTGCCTGGATCTCCTCGGCACAGACCTGGTGGGCCATCGGGTAACTGTGCCACGCCACATCCAGGCCCAGCGTACGCAGCGCCTGCGCGCTGTGCGCTGCGACGGCCTGCGGGATCACCGGGTCGCCACTGCCATGGGCCATGAACACCGGCACCTGCACCGCGCCGTCGACACGCGTGGCGCTGTCGGCTTCAGGCAGATAGGTGGACAGCGCGATCAGGCCGGCCAGCGGCGCGGTACGCGAGAGCGCGGCCGTCAGGATGATCGCCCCACCCTGCGAGAAGCCTGCCAGGAAGATCTTCTCCGGCGCGATGCCGCGCTCGATCTCGCGCGCGATCAGTGCGTCCAGCTGCACCACCGATTCCTGCACGCCGGCCATGTCGGCGCGCGAACGGAAGTCCATGCCCACGATGTCGTACCAGCCGCGCATCGGCACGCCGTTGTTGATCGTGATCGGCCGCACGGGTGCGTGCGGGAACACGAAGCGCAGCGCCGGCCAGTGCGGCCGCACCAGTTCCGGCACGATCGGCGCGAAATCATGGCCGTCGGCGCCGAGGCCGTGCAACCAGATCACCGACCACTGCGGCGAGGCGCCGGTTTCCTGTTCCACCGTTTGCAGCATGATGCGGCTCCTTCAAGTTCGAGCCGCATTATGCCGCTGGCGCGGGGCAATCAGTACAGCGGCGGTTGCTCGGCCGCTTCCCGCCGCAGCTGCGCGGCGCGTACCAGCACCGGTGGCGGGATGTTCTCTTCGGGGATATCGAGCAGGCCGAGGCGATGCAGGAAAGCACCGGGGCCGCGCGAGGAGGTCAGCGCCACCACCGGAACGGCCAGAACCATGCCGATCACCACCGGCGCCATCCAGGCCGCCAGCGACGGCGATACCGCCCAGGCCAGCACGCCCATGAAGGCGCCGAACACACCCAGGCCACCGTAGCCACGGATCAACGCCATCCACGAGATGCCGCCGTCGTCACGCTGCTGCGCGTCCCAGCCGGAATCGCGCCCGGACAACACTTCGGCCACGCCGCGTGACTGCACGTACATCACCACCGGCGCCATCAGCGCGGCGAGCACGGTTTCCACCAGCATCGATACGAAGGCACGGATCGGACCGCCACAACCGCGGCGGTCGACCGGGTCCAGCAGCATTGCCAGGTAGCCGAGCACCTTGGGCAGCAGCAGCACCGCCATGGTGGCGGCGAACAGGCGCACCACCTGCTCTTCATCCTGTGCGCGCCAGTACACGCTGGGCGACAGGTGCAGCAGGGCGTTGAAATCGATGCCTTCCTGGAACAGCGGGATGGCGATGCCGATCAGCATCAGCATCGCCCACATCGGTGCGGTGAAATAGTGGCCGATGCCGATCAGCATGTGCGTGCGGCTGATCCAGTGCAGCCCGCGGCTGCCGACCACCTTGCCGTGCTGCAGGTTGCCCTGGCACCAGCGACGGTCGCGCACCAGCAGGTCGGTCAGCGTCGGCGGGCCTTCCTCGTAACTGCCACCGAGGTAGGGCACCATGTGCGCGGCCCAGCCGCCACGACGCATCAGCGCCGCTTCGACGAAATCGTGGCTGAGCACGTGGCCGCCGAACGGCTTGCGCCCCGGCAGCGCCGGCAGGCCGGCGTGGTCGGCGAAGGCGCGGGTGCGAATGATGGCGTTGTGGCCCCAGTAGTTGCTCTCGGCGCCGTGCCACCAGGCCACGCCGCGGGCGATCACCGGCCCGTACACGCGGCCACCGAACTGCTGCATGCGCGCGAACAGGGTGCGGCCGCCGATCACCGACGGCAGGGTTTGGATCAGTCCGACGTCGGCGTTGTGTTCCATGCCGGCCACCAGGCGCACGATGCTGTCGCCGGTCATCAGGCTGTCGGCGTCAAGGATCAGCATCTGCGGGTAGGCACCGCCGAAGCGGCGGACCCAGTCGGCGATGTTGCCGGCCTTGCGCCCGCTGTTGTCACCACGGCGACGATAGAACAGGCGGGTCTGCCCCTCCGGCACACGCTCGCGCAGCTCGGCGAACACCTGTTCCTCGGCAGCGGCGATGTCCTCGCGGCGGGTGTCGCTGAGCACGAAGAAGTCGAAGCGGTCGAGCTGGCCGGTGGCCGCCACCGACTCGTAGATCGCCTGCAGGCCCGCCAGCAGGCGGCGCGGGTCTTCGTTGTAGGTCGGCATCAACAGCGCAGTACGGCTGTGCACGGCCGGCAACGGCTTGTCCGGGTCGATGCCGAGCCGATAGCCCCGGTCGAACACAGCGGTCAGGAAGCCGGCCAGGGCGCTGGCAAAGGAGAGCGCGATCCAGGCAAACAGGCCGACGAACAGCACCAGCAGGCAGGCTTCGAGCACGCTGATGCCATTGGCCGACAGCACCCGCCACATCATCCGCGTAGCCACGGCGGTCATGCCGAGCGTGCCACCAAACAGGTACAGCCGGCGCAGGCCGATCAGGCGCGGCGAGGTGCGATGCCGCCGGACCTTCAGTGCGCCTTCGCGCAGGGTCTGTTCGGGCATCGGCAACGGCGATTCAGCGGGCAGCAGCGCCCAGCCGGCATCGAGCCGGGGCGTTCCTGCTTCCGCATGGATGGTCTGCACCCCCATCGTCGCTTACTCCGCGCCGTCGGCACGGCCGGCCATCCCGGCCGGGCTGCATGCACCAAGGTTCCCGGCGCGCTTTCCCGGCGCCCGCACTTGTCCTGGCTGTGTCGGCCTCGCGCCGCACAGTCGATGTCTGTCACTACCGGAACCCACACGATCTCCAACGGGGCGGAATCGAAAATGCGGCCCAGTCTAGGGCCCAGAATGTAAGCCGGGTGCGAAGGTCTACACCGGGATTTGTCCCCATTCAGCAAATAGCAGGCGATCACGCCAGGGCATGGCCAGATGTCACTGCATCGCCCCCGGTACTGGATCGTAACAAACGCGAACGGTTATCATCTAATCAACCAGGCAGGTCACCGTCTTCCGCGCGGCCGCGACCCACCCAGCTGCGCCGGTCCTGACCGCGCACCCGACGACCCACGGAAGGGGGGGGCTGCCTGCTGTCTGCCTGCGCCTGCTGCTTCCACCGGGTCACCCCACCTCTCATGGAAGCCGTCATGTCCCTGTCGTCCCGTTCCCGTTCCGCGCGCCTGCCGCGCACCCGCCTGGCCACCGCCTGCCTGCTGGCGCTGCCCGGCCTGGCCGCCGCCTGCCTGCTGGCCCTGCCCGGCCTGGCCGCCGCAGAGGCCGCCGCCGATGCCTCCACCAAGGACCTGGATACCGTGGTGGTCACGGCTTCAGGCAGCCAGCAGTGGATCAAGGATGCCCCGGCCAGCATCAGCGTGATCAGTCGTGAGGACATCGAGCGCCAGCCGGTACCGGACCTGGCCGCCCTGCTCAGCCGCGTACCGGGCGTGACCGGCGGCCTCAGCGCCGTCGGCGAGCAGTCCAAGATCAAGCTGCGTGGCATGCCGTCCAACTACACGCTGGTGCTGGTGGACGGCAAGCGCATGGGCAGCTCGGCCTCGACCAACTATCGCCCCGACCTCGGCCGCCAGGACCTGAACTGGATCTCGCCGGACCAGATCGAGCGCATCGAAGTGGTGCGCGGGCCGATGTCGTCGCTGTATGGCTCCGATGCGATGGGCGGGGTGATCAACATCATCACCCGGCGCATCGGCGACGAATGGAACGGCAGCGCCACCCACAGCTACACCCGCCCGGCTGACGGCAAGCGCGGCGATACCCAGCAGATCGGCGCCACGTTCTCCGGGCCGCTGGGCGAACGCTTCGGCCTGCGCATCGGTGCCAACAGCATGCGCCGCGATTCGGACCGCTCCAACGGCGGTGTCTCCGGCAATGCCTACGCGGGCGAAAAGGACCGCAATGTCGATGCGTTGCTGCAGTGGAAGCTGAGCGACGCACAGGAACTGTCGCTGGAAGCCGGGCACGGCGTGCAGCAGGCCTTCATCGATGCGTCGCTGGAAAAGCAGGACGAAGGTGCCTGGGGTGCCAGTGAGCTCAAGCGCAGCTCGCTGGCGCTCAACCACGATGGCAAGTGGCGCTTCGGCAATTCGAAGATCAGTGCGTACTGGACCGAGTACAGGAACGGCATCGGTGCTGCCGGCCGTTCCGAAGCCACCGATACGATCATCGAGGGCAGCCTGACCACGCCGTTCACCCTCGGCGTTGAACACCAGTTCGCCGTAGGCGGCCAATGGAAGCGGCAGGAGCTGACCAACACCGACACCATCGGCCGCGCGCCGATCGACTATGCCGGCAACGCGGTCAGCGGCTCCACTCTGGACGTGGACACCTGGGCGCTGTTTGCCGAGGACGAGCTGAAACTGCACCGCACCCTGGCCCTGACCGTGGGCGCGCGCCTGGACCATCACGAGCAGTTTGGCGGCCACGTCAGCCCGCGTGCGTACCTGGTCTGGCACCCTGCCGAACAGTGGACGATCCGCGGTGGCGTCTCCAAGGGCTTCCGTGCGCCCAGCCTGACCGAGAACTCGGCCAGTGCCGCTACCCAGTCCGGGGGCCGCGGCTGCACCTCGCTGATTCCGCTGGGCTACACCCGTGGCGGGTGCTACATGGCCGGCAACCCGGACCTGGATCCGGAGACCAGCACCAACCGCGAGATCGGCATCAGCTTCGACAATGACCTGATCGATGTCGGCGTGACCTATTTCCACACCGACTTCCGGAACAAGATCGAGTACGCACCGCTGGGCCGGTTCAACGGCATCTGGTGGACGCGCATGAACAACGTACAGCGCGCGCGCACCCGCGGCATGGAAGGCAACCTCAACGTCCGCTTCGGCGAGCAGTGGCGCTGGCGCACCTCGGCGACCTGGATGAAGGAAGCCAGGAACCTGACCACCGGCCGCAACCTGATCGATACGCCGGAGTTCTCCGGCTATTCGTCGCTGGACTGGGCGCCCAGCACGGTGTTTTCCGGCAGCCTGTCGGCGCAGTACACCGGCAGGCAGACCGGCACCGCCACGACCTTCCTCAAGGCCTATACGCTGTATGACCTGACCGCGGCATGGAACGTCAACGAAGTGCTGACCCTGCGCGGTGGCGTCAGCAACCTGGCCGACAAGAAGCTGTATGCGGAAGGCTCCACCGACTACTTCGTCGCCGGGCGCAGCTACTTCCTGAGCATGACCGCGCGGTTCTGACCGGCGGCACGCGCCGTGATCGCGCTGGCGACATGCCAGCGCGATCGACGGTGTTGCGGGTTACTCGCTTTCCAGCGCGGCCGGTGCCGCATCCCGCGTGGCGGCCGTGCGCGCACGGTCCATCGCCACCGCCAGTTGCTGGCGTGCGAGCAGTTGTTGTGCCTGCACCACTTCAGGTGTCGGCAGGAGCACCGGTCCCGGTGCGTTTTCCGGTGTAGCAGGTGTGGTCATGCAACCTCCATGGACATCCCGCCGCCGCACGGGTTCAGCCGGTGCGGCAGCGGAACTGCGCACCCTATCCTAAAAACAAGGCGGGCGGGTGACGGCGCGGCGCTTGGCCGCAGGCGCGCGAACAAGGCAGGCGTCACATTCTTGACGCTAGCGCTTGGATCCTGAATAGGACTTGTCCTATCATGAAAACGTTTTCTCACAGGGATGTTTCCCAATGAATACCACTGACCTGTCCCAGTTCAGCCCGAAGTGGCAGTTCCGCTTCAACTTCTTCCGCCAGCACGGCGCCCCCAAGAACCCCGGCTTCAAGCAGGCCTGGAAGGCACTGTCCTTTGGTGACCGCCTGAAGATCAACCTGAACTTCTTCGCGTTGTTCTTCGGTGCCATCTACCTGCTGATTCTCGGCATGTGGCGCAAGGCACTGGTGGTGATCGGCATCAACATCGCGCTGGCCATCGTCACCATGTTCCTGCCGGATGTCGTCGGGCGCATGCTGTTCATCGCCATGAACCTGCTGGTCGCCTCCAGCACCAACTACAGCTACTACCTGGAGAAGGTGGAAGGACGCGCCAGCTGGAACCCGTTTGAAGGAATGTTCTGAGCCATCAGACCTGCGCAGGATGCGCGGCAAGGATGCAACCGACGCCCGGCACCCGCCGGGCGTCTTCGTTTCCGGCATCAGGCCGCGCGGCGGGCCATGCCCTCCGGCTCGGCCTGCAGGCGGAAGCGCGACACCGCCACCGCCAGCTGCTCGGCCTGCTCCTCCATCGCACGGGCGGCGGCACTGGCTTCCTCCACCAGCGCGGCGTTCTGCTGAGTGGTTTCGTCCATCTGCACCACGGTCTGGTTGACCTGCTCGATGCCGGCCGACTGTTCGCGCGACGCGGCCGAGATCTCGGCCATGATTTCGTTGACCCGGCCGACCTGACCGACGATGTCCTGCATGGTGCGCCCCGCACCGTGCACCAGCTGCGCACCGGCACCGACCTGGGCCACCGAGGCGTCGATCAGCTCCTTGATCTCCTTTGCAGCACCCGCCGAGCGCTGCGCCAGCGCCCGCACTTCACTGGCCACCACTGCGAAGCCACGGCCCTGTTCACCGGCGCGCGCCGCTTCCACTGCCGCGTTCAGCGCCAGGATGTTGGTCTGGAACGCGATGCCATCGATCACCGAGATGATCTCGGCGATACGCTGCGAAGACGCCTCGATCTGCTCCATGGTGTGCACCACCTGGCTGACCACCTGGCCGCCTTCGCTGGCCACACCCGCTGCGGAACCGGCCAGCGTGTTGGCCTGCAGCGCATGGTCGGCATTCTGGCGCACGGTGGAGGTCAGTTCTTCCATCGACGCGGCGGTTTCTTCCAGGTTGGCGGCCTGCTGTTCGGTGCGGCGCGACAGGTCGCTGTTGCCGGCGGCGATCTCACCGGCGGCCAGGCGGATGCTGGCCGCCGACTGCTGGATCTGGCCGACGATCTGGGTCAGCTGCTGCACGGTGCTGTTGGCATCGTCGCGCATCACCGCAAACACGCCGTGGAAGTCGCCCTGCATGCGGGCACTGAGGTCACCGGCGGCGATCGCGCGCAGCAGCGTCGACAGTGCCGCCAGGTTGTGGTCGCTGACCTGCATCATTGTGTTCAGCGTCTCCACCATGCGGCGGAAATCATGGTCGAAGCGCAGTGCATCACCGCGCACGGCGAAGTCACCGGCGGCGGCGGCGGCGGCCAGCTGCTGGATCTGCTCGTTGATCGCAGCCAGGTTGCGCTTGGTGGTCGCCATTGCGGCAGTGAACACCGCCTTCTCGCCCGGCAGCGCTTCCATGTCCACGCTGAGGTCGCCCACGGCATAGCGCTGCATCACTTCAACCAGGCGCTGGGTGACCGCATTGCTGGAGGCCACCAGCTGGTTGCTGTCGGCCACCATGCGGCCGTACTCGCCCGGGAAGGCCGCAGCATCCATGCGATAGCTGAGTTCACCGGCATCGTGGCGGCGCGCCATTTCGGCCTGCGCAGCCATCACCGACTGCAACTGCCCACGCATGCCCTGCATTGCGTCCAGCAGGCGCCCCACTTCGTCGTTGCTGCGCGCCGGCAGCGTGCTGTCCAGCTTGCCGGCGGCGACATCACCGGCCACGCGTACCGCTTCGGCCAACGGGCGGATCGCCAGGCGGCGCAGCAGCACGTAGACGCCGGCGCTGAGGGTCAGCGCGGCGATCACGCCGACCAGCAGGGTCAGCCACAGCAGCTGGCGTGCCTCAGACACGATCACCGCATGCGGCATCACCACGCCCAGCGCGAAGCGTTGCGGGGCGTCGCCCACGCGCAGCGGCACATACACGCGTACGTTGCCGGCCGCGTCGGGGCTGAAGGCCTCGAACGGACGGTCGGCGGCGATGTCGGCCAGCATGCTGCGGGTCAGGGCATCGTTGCGCGGCTTGCCGATCTCGGCGGCATTGGCCGAGGCCAGCACCACGCCCTTGGGCGACAGCAGTTCGACGCGGCCAGCCCCCATCGGCTTCAGCGTTGCCATGTGCTTCTGCAGCGCTGCCAGCGAGAAGTCGACGGTGAACACGCCCAGGAATCTGCCGTTCTCGATGATCGGCGTGCTCAGGGTGCTCATCAGCACCTTCTGGCCGGCGATGTCATAGGCGTAAGGTTCGCTGACCTTGGGCAGCTTGTCGCGGCTGGGCACCATGTACCAGTCACCGGAACCGCTGGCAGTCTCGGTGTAGTCGGTCATCACCGACTGCTGCGGTTTGCCGTCTTGCCAGGCCCAGTAGCTCATGTAGCGGCCGGTGGCATCGTGTGCTTCGGTATTGACGAACTCCGCATCCTTGCCGTCGAAGGCATCGGCCTCCCACATGGTGCTCTTGCCCAGCCATTGAGGATGAGCACGCAGCTGTTCGCCGAGCACCGCCGCCAGGCTGGCGCGGTCGGGTATGTCACCACGGGCACGCTGGGCCAGCACGGCCTCGACCATGGCGTCATTGCTGGCGAAAGCGGTGCCCAGATCAGCCGCCACCTGGCGCGCCTCAGCGTTGGCCTCGCTGGTCATGGTCTGGCGCGAGGCGCTGATCAGACTGGCGCTGGCCTGCCGGTAGATCAGGAAGGCGGTCAGGCCGAAGCACAGCAGCGCGATCACGGCGGTGCCCAGCATCAACTTGTGGGCGATGCTGCCCGGGCGTTGGGCAGTGGCAGAGCGGGAAGAAGACATGGGAGGGTCCGCAAGCAGTTCAGGACGACCGGCACCACGAGGGCACCGCGCAGGCGCGCGATCCGTCGCGCAGGCCACCGGCAGCCGGGGCGCGCCCGGCGCTGGAAGCGCACTGGGTTAGCGGCCGCCCGCCAACGAGGTTGAGGCGGTCGGCCTGCACATTCCTGAATCCGCTCAGGGTCGGCTCAGCGTTCCCCCCTCGCGATGCCCTCACTCGGCCACGCGGTCCTTGATCCACTGTGCCCGCGGCAGTACCTCGATGCTGCCGACGGCATACTGCTGCAGTACGTCGTCCGGCCCGAAGCACGGTTGCCAGCCCAGCTCGCTGCGCAGGCGGGCACTGTCATAGACACGGTCGATGCTCAATGGCAGCGGCCAACCACGGCGTTCGAACTCGGCCAGCAGCTGCGGCGCGCGACGGGCCAGCACGCTGCGCGGGTGGGTGGCCAGTTCCAGGCAGTCCTCGCGCCGGAACGGCGTCGGTGCGCAGGCGAGATAGCGCGCGAACCGGGCGCCTTCGTCGAGCAGCAGTGCAGCATGTGCGCTGGCCACATCGCGGGCGTCGATGCCGCGATGCAGGCGGAACATCGCCATCCGTTCGGGCGGTTCCGGGAAACACCGGCCCATGCGCAGCACGCGAACGCTGAAGCCCGGCGTGGCGGCGGCTTCGGCCAGGGTCTCTGCCTGCAGCTTGGTACGGTGGTAGATCGTGCGCGGCAGCGGCTCGGTGTCTTCGTCGATCCAACGGCAGCCACCGGCCACCACGGCATGGCCATACAACGCAGTGGTGCTGGTCAGCACGAAGCGCCGTGCACCGGCTTCGCGTGCCGCCTGCAGCAGGTGTGCGGTGGCCTCCACGTTGATCTGCTGGAACACCGCATCCGGCACCAGGCCGACATGCGGGGCATGCAGGGCCGCGGTATGGATGACCGCATCCACGCCCTGCACCGCGCGCGCGACGGCCTGCCGATCGCTGACATCGGCAATGATGCGCGTGGTGGCAAACGGACTGCGGTCCAGCCCCACCACTTCGTGGGCGGCCGCCAACGCACCGAAGATCGCGCGCCCGATGCGGCCGGAACTGCCGGTCAACAGAATCTTCATTGAGTCCATTCACTCGAAGCGCCCGGGAACTACCGGGATGCTTCGATTCTAGGCATGCAATCGCGCATCCGCGATAGGACAGCCATGCAATCGTGCGTTCATCTTGCCGACTTCGCAGACGCCAGCAGTTGCCGCGCGATGAACAGCGGATCGTCGCCGCCGGCCACATCAGGCCTCACGCCAGTACGTTCCCAGTTTCCACCGGTGCGCAGATTGATGGGTTGCCGGTCGGGAATACTGATCTGATAGCCATCGGGCAGCAGCACAGGATCACCAAACATATGCGCGGCACCGCCACTGCGCGTGCCGACAATCCGCGCGCGGCCCAGTGCCTGAAGCGAATAGGCGACGAACTCGGCCGCCGAACCGGTGCGACGGTCGATCAGCACCACCAGCGGTTTCAGGTACGCAGGCAGGCTGGCAGGCGGCAGCGGTACCGGCGTGCGCCGGCCGCGCTGGTCCAGCTGCTGCACCGCGGCGATCTTCGCGTCCAGCAGCGTGCGTACCAGCAGGTCGGCACTTGCATCGTCGCCGCCCCCGTTCTGGCGCAGATCCAGCACCAGGCCATCGGTGTCGGCCAGCAGGGAAAGGGCCGCAGCGAACTTCGGGCGCGCCAGATCCAGCGGATAGAAGGTACTCAGGCGCAGGTAACCAATGTTGCCCTCCATCACCCGAACCTCGCGCACGCCGGCACCATTGCTGCGGGCATCGGCGCGCCAGGCCATCAACCAGTCGTCCTGGCCGGCCGCTGCGTCCACGCGTTCAACATGGAAGTGGCCATCGAACATGTCCAGGTCCTGGTTCAGGCGTGCGCTGAACGCAACCGGATCCGAACAGCTGTCCGCATAGCGCTGCTGCACCGACCAGGTGCGCAGGGCATCGGCGATACGGGCGCCGGCCGCCTCGTCAAGGTACTGCGCCTGCACGGCGGTGGCCGCCGCGCGCAGCACTCCGTCCTGCGCCGGGCAGGCCCCTGCCAGCAACGCAACGAGCATCCAGGACACGGCCATCAACCACCTCCGCGTTGAAGATATATAAGCGCTTATATATCATCCTGGTCATGGATCTCCAACACGCCACGCTCGGCACATTGCTGCGCGCCCTGCTCGACCAGCTGGACCCGGCGGTCGAGCACGCCTACCGGGACCTGCAACTGGACTACCGGCCCCGCTACACACCGGTGCTGCGCACGCTGATGGCGCAGGGCCCCTGCCGGATCAAGGACCTGGCATCGGCCTGCGGGCTCAGCCATTCGGCGCTCAGCCAGACCGTGGCGGCGATGGTGCGCGATGGTTGGCTGCACGCGTCCAGCGGCGACGATGGGCGTGAACGCATCCTGCAGTTGAGCCCCCGCGCACAGCGCGCGATGCCTGCGCTGCAGGCGCAATGGCAGGCCACCGCGCGTGCGGCGCGCAGCCTCGATGCCGATCTGGGGCAGCCGCTGGAGCAGGTACTACGCGACGCCCTTGCAGCGCTCGCACAGCGGCCCTTCGCGCAGCGCCTGCAGGACGCCCGCCAGCCCTGAAGCCTTACTGCTCTGCGGCCATTTCGATTTCGCTGAGGAAGGTCCAGCCGCCGTTGCCCAGGCGCAGCTCCAACGTGCGCACTGCGCGGCCGGCTGTCCGGCCTAGGTGAAGGGTGCAGTTCGTCCTGGCCACGCAGGGCGGCGCGCGCAGCAGCGTACCTGCGCCGTGAAAAGCAGTACGGTGCGGCGTGAAGGCAGCCGCACCGGTGCGGACACTCCGTTAGCCGGGCACCGGCAAGGATGAGCTTCCCTTCCATGCAACGGGAGCCTTCCCATGGCCGGCCAGCACCACGGCACTTCCCATCGTGGCTTCGCCTCGATGGACCAGGACAAGCAGCGCGCGATCGCCGCAAAGGGAGGACGCGCCGCGCATGCGTCCGGCAATGCACACGAGTTCAGCCCGGCCGAGGCACGCGTGGCCGGCCGCAAGGGCGGCGAGGCGATCAGCCGCAACCGCCAGCACATGGCAGCGATCGGCCGCGAAGGCGGGCACGCTCGCCACGCCAATGCACGGCAGCAGCGGCAAGCGGCCGAAGCGACGCCAACGAGGGACGGTCCACAACGCCAGCAGGGCTGACCGCGGCGCGTCCAGGCGCGCCTGGGCTGCCGGAGCAGCCCGGATGCCGCGAGCAGGGCCAGCACGCCGGTAGACGGTCATCGTCCCGCGCGCACCGTCAGGCGTGGCGAGGCACCATCCACCGCTCAGGCGTGGGCAAGGATGTTCAACAGCCGACCGAACGGATCGCGGACGAAGAAGCGCCGCACGCCCCAGGGTTCGTCGGCCGGGCCATACTCCAGCGCGATGCCGGCCGCGCGCATGCGCTGCAGCACGTCCTGCAGATTGTCCACTTCGATCGACAGGTCCGGCACCGGCGTGCCCGAGCCTCCTTCACTGGCGAAGCTGACCTGCGCCAGCGCACTGCTCTGCCCGCCATGGGTGACGATCCAGCCATGGTCCATCACCACCGGCATGCCGAGCAGCTCGCCATAGAACGCAGCGGCACGTGAGGGATCGGACGTGGCGATGTTGGCGACGACACGCTTGACGGCCATGTTCCACTCCACCAGGAAGAACGTGTCGAGACTGCCCGACCTTGCGCACGAACAGAAGAGCCCCGCCACGGACGAGGCCCGTCTTCAGCCGAGCATGGCTGGGCTTACACCGCGCCGCAGCGCTCCATGACACATCGATCGTATTCGTACTGGCATTCCATGGCATCACCACCACCGGACACACATGCCTGGTAAGCCTTCCAGCAGGGCAGATCGCAGGGCTGGACTGGTCCGGCCACGGCCACCGAGCCGCTGCAGGCCAACGCGAACACAACACCGGCGATCACTTTCCTGAAAGTGCGCATCGACATCGCTCCTTGATTAGCCTGGTGAGCCCAGGCCGGGCCACCTTAGCGCTGCACACGGGACGCTGGGTGAAGGCCGATGCCGCTCGACTCAGCGGTGCAGTAACCCCAGCACACGCAGCTGTCCGGCCAGCTCATCAATGTTGCGCCACGGCAGGATCGGCGAATTGCCGCGCTCGTCCGGCGGGTTGTCCGGCAGCGCATCGGACCAGCCACCGGCCCCCACCAGCGGCAGCAGCGGCCGCTTGTGCAGCCAGGCCAGGCAAACCTCCGAGATCGTACCGGCGCGCCCGCCGATCACGATGCAGGCATCACCGGCCAGGGCCATGATCAGGTTGCGCGCATCGCCCATGCCACAGGGCACCACCACCGTGGCGGGCCAATCGGCTGCCGGCATGCCGCTTTCCGGGATCACGCTGAGCACCTGGCCACCGGCGGCTACTGCCTGCTCGGCAGCTACCCGCGTAGCGGCACTGCCACAGCCGCTGACCAGCGTGATGCCCTGCACGGCCAGGAAACGCCCTGCTTCAGCTGCGCGCTCGAACGCGTCGCTGCCAGGATCGGCACTACCCAATATCGCCAACTGTGGTTTACGCAATGCGTTACGCATGGACGGCTCCAAGGCCTCGGCAAGAAAGGTCGCGGTGCCCGGCCCGGCGGAGCCACGTCGTGCACCGATCACAAAACATTAACACGTTCATAAAAATCCCTTCACATTACTGGGGGATATCGCCATGCCGTTGCGTTAACGGCCTTGATGTCCGTCAACCAAGGAAGTTGTCCGATGAATCACCCGCTGTACGGCCGTTCGTCCCGCTCCCTGTCGCACCGCCCGCTGGCGCTTGCCGTCGCCAGCTCGCTGCTGCTGGCCGCTGCACTGCCGGCCATGGCCAGCGAATCACTCGAGGCCTGGCAGCAGCAGCGCCAGATGCAGGCTGCATGGGCGCAGCCTGCTGCCAACGCTGCACCCGCAGCGACGGCCGCTGCACCTGCCGCCAGCAGCACCGCCGTTCTTGGCAACCCGGGCGATCCGGCCAGCTGGCGCAGCGATGAGTTCAACGCCGATTGGGGCCTGGGTGCGATGGGCGCGGACTACGCCTATGCACGCGGCCTGACCGGCAAGGGTGTGCGCCTGGCGCTGTTCGACTCGGGGTCCGCACTGGCGCATCCGGAGTTTGCAGGACGCAATACCTCCAGCATCACCATCGGTGCCGACTGCCCGACGCCGGGTGTGGTCGCGGGGACCGGTGCCTGCGGGCAGACCCGCGGCGAACAGCCCGGCTACAACTACTATGGCCTCGGTGCCGGCGTTCCGGCCGCACTCGCGGCACGCCTGATCGCGGCCGGCCAGCCCTATGGCTTCAGCTACGCCGACCACGGAACGCATGTGCTTGGCACCATCGGCGCAAACCGCAATGGCACCGGCATGCATGGCGTGGCCTTTGGTGCGGATCTCACCGCCGCCCGCGTGTTCGGCGACACCTACTATGAGTGGCGCCTGGATCCGGACAACTACTATCGCCCGCGCGCGGTCTACCGCACCGATCCGGATGACGCCGCCACGCTGGACATGTATGCACAGATCCAGGCGCAGGGCGTGCGTGCCATCAACCACAGCTGGGGCATCTCCACGCGCAACATGACCGCCGCCGCGCTGGACCAGCAGTACGCCAACATCGGTGCCGACTACGGCGTGTACGGCAGCATCTACGCCAGCAATGGCGATACCCCGGGCTCCACCCTCATCCAGGTCTGGTCGGCTGGCAACGGCAGCGGCGCCGTCGCCGGCATCACGGCCGCCATGCCGCGCTGGAAGCCCGAACTGGAACCGTACTGGCTGGCCGTGGCCAACGTCCGCCGGCCCAACGCCGCTGCGGGCGAAACGGACTACGTGATCGATGGCAGTTCCAGCATCTGTGGCGTTGCCGCCAACTGGTGCATCTCGGCACCCGGCACCGACATCGTCAGCACCATCGTTTCCGGGGATATCCAGGGCCGCATCGAAAACACCTCCGCCTACGTGCGGCTGATCATCGACAGCGAGAACACCCAGTATGTCTATGGCACCAAGACGGGCACATCGATGGCGGCGCCGCACATCACCGGCGCGCTCGGCCTGCTGATGGAGCGCTTCCCCTATCTGGACAACGCCCAGATCCGCGACGTGCTGCTGACCACCGCACGCGACCTGGGTGCAGCGGGCATCGATCCGATCTACGGCTGGGGCATGGTGGATCTGAAGAAGGCCATCGAAGGCTATGGCTCGCTGCGCGTGGACACCAACGTGGTGATGAACCAGAAGGCCGGCGGCCTGAAAGTCTGGGAAGGCGATGCCTGGGACAACTGGACCAACGACATCGGTGGCCCTGGCAAGCTGACCAAATCCGGTATCGGCTGGCTGCGCCTGAGCGGCAACAACAGCTTCAACGGCGCGGTACTGCAGGACGGTACGCTGGAATTGAACGGCGCCAACACGCTTGCCTCGGCGGTCGAAGTACAGGGCGGCCAGTTGCTGCTCAACGGCAGCCTGGTCTCCACCGCACTGACCACTACCGGTGGCGTGAGCGCGGTCAGCGCCAGCGGCGTGTTGAACAACAGCAACCTGGTGATCAATGGCGGCGTGGTGTCCTTCAACGGCACGCAGACCGGCGGCACCACCACGGTCGGCGCCAACGGCCTGCTGAAGGGCGTCGGCACGCTCGGCAATACCCGCGTGGACGGCATCATCGCGCCGGGCAACTCGATCGGCACGCTGACCATCAACGGCAACTACGTGCAGGGTGCCACCGGCGTCTATGCCGCCGAGCTGGCCCCGGGTGGCCGCAGTGACCAGTTGCACGTGACCGGCACCGCCACCCTTGGCGGCACGCTGGTCGCGCTGCCGGAGCCGGGTGTGTACTACCTCGGCGAGCAGTTCAACTTCCTGCGTGCCGACGGAGGCATCAACGGCCAGTTCGCCAAGACCGACTTCAGCGCGTTCTCCCCGTTCCTGCAGTTCAGCCTGGCCTACGGCACCAACGGCACGCGCATCGATGTGGCCCGTGGTGCATCGCTGACCACCGCCGCGCACACGCCCAACCAGCGTGCCGTGGCGGCCGCCGCCGACCTGCTGCCGATCGCCCAGGGCCTGCCCAAACCACTGACCCAGCTGTTCCCGCAGCAGGTCGGAGGCGTGCTCGATGGCCTCAGCGGCGAGCTGCATCCGGCCACGGCCATCGCCCTGGTCGAGGGCAGCCGCTACGTGCGCGATGCCGCGTTGTCACGCCGTGCCGGCGCCGCCGCACCCGGTAGCGACGTGGGTGACGCGACGGGTGCATGGGTGCAGGCCATCGGTGGCAACAGCAAGCTGGACGGTGACGTCAACACTGCCCGCACCGAAGCCAACAGCAACGGCCTGCTGGTCGGCATCGACCGCGAGTTCTCCGGCTGGCAGGTCGGCGTGTTGGCCGGCACGGGCCGCACCGACGTGAAGCAGCAGGAGCGTCGCGCCAAGTCGAAGATCGACAACACCCACTTCGGTGCCTACGCCAGCCACAACTGGGGCGGTTTCGGCCTGCGCGGTGGTGTGGCGTGGAGCAAGCACGAGGTGAAGAGTACGCGTGATGTCGCCTTCGCAGGCTTCAGCGACAGCCTGAGCGCGCGCTACGACGCCCGCACCCGCCAGGCCTTCATCGAAGCCGGCTACCGCTTCGGTGGCCCGGAAGCCGGGCTGGAGCCCTACCTGCAGGTCGCACGTGTCGAAGTGGACCTCAAGCGCGTCAACGAACGCGGTGGAGCAGCGGCACTGCAGGGCAAGGTGGACGATACCGGAACCACGATTGCCACTGCCGGCCTGCGCTTCGACAAGGGACTGAAGGCTTCGTTCCAGCAGGAGAGCTGGCTGCACCTGCGCGGTGGCGTCGGCTATCGCCGCGCTTCCGGTGATCGCAGCCAGGTCGCCAACCTGGCCTTCGCCAACGGAAGCACAACGTTTGCGGTCAACGGCGCGCCGATCGCCGACAACGCGGTGGTGGCCGAACTGGGCCTGTCGGCCTGGCTGACCGAGCGCCAGCAGCTGGAACTGGGCTACAGCGGCCAGTACGGCAGTGAAAGCCGCGACCACAGTGCGAATGTGCGCTGGTCGGTGCGCTTCTAGTTCCCGTCACGTGTTCTCATGAAGGATTGGGGCGGCCTGATGGCCGCCCTTTTTTAATCACCGGCCGAGGCTAGCGGCAGCCGCGCAACATCGCCGCGGCGACCAGGCTGGCCACTGGCAGCAACAGCCCATAGGCCACCAGCGGCCATACCGTATCGCCCGGCAGCAGCACCGTAGCCAGTGTTCCGAAGCAGGCCACGATCAGGCTCTGCATCGCGTAGTAGAGCGCCACCGCCGTACCCGACGCATCGGCAAACTCACTCAACGCGCCGTTGGCAGCCACCGAAACCACCATCACCAGCCCCACCGCGATGCTCCACATGGGCAGCACGACGCTGGCGAATGACAGTGGCAACTCCGCAGCGAGCGCCATCAACAACACACCCGCCACCATCACGCACAGGCCACGCACGAATGTGCCAGGCACCGCCCAGCGCGCGATGAACGTCTTCGCCATGCGCGACATGAGGATCATCACCAGTGCCACCGTCGCGAACGCCAGGCTGAAGGTGATCTGGGAGTACTGCATGCGCTCGACCAGCACGCGCGGTGCGATCGAGAAGAACACGAAGAACGTGCCCATCGCGGCACTGAATCCCAGCGTGTAGACCCAGAAGGCACCACTGCGAAGAATTTTCTGCAGTGCCGGTCCAGCGTCCCTGCGCCCTGCGGGTCGGGTTTCCTGCCACAGGCGTTGCGCACGCAGGCCGGCGACCAGGCCAAGCACACCCAGCAGCACGAAGATCGCACGCCAGCCTGCTGCCGCAGCCACCAGTGCACCCAGCATCGGCCCCAGTGCCGGCACGAAGGCCAGCATCGAAGCGAACAGTCCATACAAGGACGCCCCCTGCGGTGTATCCGCGTATACGTCGCGGACGGTGGCAAACGCCGCTACCAGCGCTGCCGACGCGCCAATCGCCTGCACTGTGCGCCAGGCCAGGAAGAACCCGCTATTGCTGGACAGCGCCAGCGCAAACGAGGCAACGGTGAACAGCAGCGCCCCCAGCAACAGCACGGGGCGGCGCCCGATCCGGTCGGACAACGGGCCGAACAGCAGTTGGCCGACGCCGAGCACCAGCAGGTAGATGCTCAGCGTCAATTGCACCCGCGCAGGCGATGTTCCCAACGCGCCGGGCATCAAGGGCACTACAGGTAGATAGATATCCATGGCCAGCGAGGCCAGGAGGTCGAACGGCGCCATCAGCGCAATGGCCGATGGCAGGGTATGGGCCCAACGTGGGGCCTGTCGATTGAACATGGGGAGTCTCCGCCCAGAGTGAGTCCGGCGGTGATCCATCCACTTCGCATGCATCGCAGGGATGTTCACCGCAACAACGTCTGCGTCGTTGTTGCGGCTCAGCGAACTGTCTGCGGACCGTTCCCGTTGTTCATGGTGCTCATTGTTGGCAGTGCGGAACCGGCAAGAGTGTAGCAGCGACCGATTCAGGGTGGCCGGGGCAGCGGTGCCGCCCCGGCCGCGGCGTCCCTGGGGAGTGGGACGCCGCTGATCGTCAGGCCGCCTTCATCGCATGCTTGCGCGCGCGCATCACGTTGTGGCATTCCTGCACTTCCGGCAACAGCTGGGTGACTTCCTGGCGGACCGCCGGCGGAAGCTCGTTGTCCTTCAGCACGTCCTTGAACGCGCCCAGCAGGCGGTCCTCCGACTCTTCCAGCTCGGCCACATAGCCATAGTTGGTGTCACCGAAGGCTGCACGCACCTTGCCGTAGAACTGCTGCATCGAACCCACCACGGTGCCATGCTCGGCCGGCTTGCCGCCGCTGGCAGCCACCGAGCCACTCAATGCGGCCACGATGCGACCCTTGACACCGGCAATGCGGGTGAACAGGGCCGACAGCTCGGCATCCTTCACCTTGGTTGCGGCTTCTTCATAGAACGACTTGCCGTCACGGGCGATCTCGATCAGGTCGTTGAGACGGTGTTCGATGGTGGACTGGGTGCTCATGGCGTTGCTCCTGTATTTCGTTTCAGGGGAGAAAAGCAGCTTCGACTGCGCTGCCTGCGTATCCACTGTGGACATGCTTGTGTGGTTCCCGGGTGAGCAGCGATTGATACGCACATCACGTCACCCAACCCGCACTGACTGCTTCACGCCACAGTGGCGCGTGGATCACATCGAGCGAGCCCGGGCAGGCTCACCAAGGTACGAAAAGGATGATCAGCACGATCACCAGGACCGCGGCGAGCGCTCCCATCAGCACGTTTCTCTGGCGCCAACTGGGTTTCGGTTTTCCGGGAGTATTCATGCCTGCTACCTGTCTCTGCGGATGACCCCGGCAGACTGATGGATCGGCGACGGTGCGTGCGTGCAGGACACGTGCAGGCGACGTGCAGAGCACCGACACCCATGTCGATTTCCGGAACACTCGCTCGTCAGATCATCAAAGCCCTCCTTGATTGCGGACCCCATGCCTCCCATCCTCACCGCCTTCGCCACCTCCCCCGACCGCGGCCAGGGCCTGGCTCGTGACATGCGCGTGCGCTGGGCACTGGAGGAACTGTCGGTAGCCTATGACGTACAACTGCTCACCTTCACCGAGATGAAGCAGCCCGTACACCTGGCACGCAATCCGTTCGGGCAGATTCCCACCTGGCAGGAGGGCGACCGGACCCTGTTCGAATCCGGCGCCATCATCCTGCATCTGGCCGAACAGCACCCCGGCCTGCTGCCGCGCGATCCGGACGCCCGCATGCGCGCGATCATGTGGGTGTTCGCTGCGCTGAACACGGTGGAGCCCCCCATCGTTGAGCGCTCCATGGCCTGGGTGCTGGAGCGCGAGCAGCCGTGGTACGCACAGCGGCTGCCGCTGCTGGATGAGCGGGTTCGGGCGCGACTGGCGCAACTGTCGACATGGCTGGCCAAGGCGCCGTGGCTGGACGGCGATTTCAGCGTGGGCGACCTGATGATGGTCTCGGTGCTGCTGCGCCTGAAGAGCAGCGGGCTGCTCGACGAGTATCCGACGGTGGCCGCCTATGTGGCCCACGCGACGCAGCGGCCCGCCTACCAGCGCGCCTTCGCCGCGCAGCTGGCGGTATTCCAGAACGGGTAGTTCCACGCCATGCGTGGAAACACTCAGCGCAAGCTGCGCCGGCAGGCGGCCTGCACCAGCATCAGCTGCGCCACCAGGATCAGCATCGCGCAGCCCGACAACAGCCAAGGGTCGATGTACCACTGCTCATTGAAACTGAAGTCGCCTGCGGAAATGCGTTTCCAACCGTTGAAGTGCTGCATCGCTGCCACCACGAACGCGAAGCCACCCGCGGTGTACGACAACCAGGGCACGATGAGGCTCCCCGGGCGCGCGAACAGCGTCAGCAGGCCGAGCACGCCGATGACCGTGCGCTGCACGCGGCAGTACGGGCAGACATAGGCCATCCCGCTCCATTCCACCGCCCAGGCCAGCAGGCTGACCAGCACGGCCGCGCCTGCGGCGGCGTGCAGGACTTTCGGCGTGATCGTCATGCCACTCTCGTGTGCCATCCCGTGCTCCTTGGTTGAAAGACCCGGGCAGGGTAGCAGTGCTGCAGCCTCATCCCTTCTTGATGACGGTCCGCTTGCCGATGGTGCTGGTCTTGCCAGCGGTCGGCCTGGCCAAACCAGGAATCAGGAAATCGGTGACCTTGTGGCCCATCGACACCTTGGACGCCAACCAGCGCGGCATGCGCCCGCGACCGGTCCAGGTCAGGCGCTTGTACTCCGGGTCGCGATACTTGGGCGCGACTTTGCCGGATTTACGGCGGGCGGGTTTGCGGGCGGGCGCAGGTGTTTCCGAGCCTTGGCCGCCAAAGAGTTCTTCGAGGGTGTAGCCGGCTTCGGCGGCGGCGGCCTTCAGCATCCGCCGCACCGCACTGGCCGGACGGCGGCCGGAAATGAGCTGTTTCCGCTGTTCAGCGGCAACCACCAGGGCACCCAGCTCGCGAAGGCTGAGCGATTCAATATCGATCGTCATGCGGGAAAGGTCTACTGCAGCGCGGCAGCTGTCAAGGCGCCTTGCCCGGCGCGTAGACACGGGCTTCACTGCCGGTGGGCTCCGATCGCCTGCGTCGGCCATCTCCGAGGACATCGACGTGAGCACTTCATCGCATTCGCTCGCCTACCTGCTTGCACGCATCCTGCTGATGGCCCTGTTCCTGGTCTCCGGGCTGGGCAAGCTCGGCGATCTCAGCGGTACCCAGGGCTACATGGAGGCGATGGGAGTACCCGGCATCCTGCTCTGGCCGACCATCGCCTTCGAAATCGGCAGCGGCCTGTGCATCCTGCTCGGCTTCCAGACCCGGCTGGTGGCGGTCGTGCTCGCAGGCTTCAGCCTGGTCACCGCTTTCATCTTCCACCACAACTTCGCCGACCAGACCCAGCAGATCATGTTCCTGAAGAACCTGGGCCTCGCCGGCGGCTTCCTGCTGCTGGCCTGCACCGGGGCGGGACGCTACAGCATCGATGGGCGTGAGCGGCGCGGATGAGCACGCGGCATGCCGCCATCACCCCTGGTCCACGGGCGCGACGCGCTGCAGGCGCAGGTTGCGCCATGTCGGCTGGGAGCCGCGAAAATCCACCGCTTCGCCATCGCTGGTGAACAACAATCCTGGCTCCACCTCAGCAACCAGGCGGATGCCATCGATGTACAGCCAGCCGTGTCGTTGCTCCAGCACAACGAACATCGATGGTTTGCCCCATTGGTCAACGCGATAGCGTCCCAGCCAGGGTTGCCAATGGGGCGCCTGCGGCCCGGTGGGCCCATCGATGGGATCGTTCTGGTCCAGGCCATCCTCGCCGTTGCTGCATTCCAGGTACGCCGGCAGCATGTCCGTCGCCGCATGGTAACGGTACGTCGCAACCTCTCCATCGGTGTCCACAGTGAAAAGTTGATCGCCGTCGATGGCCGCAAAGCGGGTACCCTCGGCGTGCGCCCCTCGATGCAGTTGCAGCTCCCCGTTTCCGGCAACCCCGATCTTCGCCTTGCCGCTGCGCCCGATCCAGCTTCCCGCCATCTGCTGCATCTGGTCCTGGGTCAACCTGATCGGCGCCAGGCTTGATAGGGGCACACGCGGCTGACGGGGCCCGAAACGCGCCGACAACAGCTGATCGAGCAGACGCTCGCCGATGCCGTACCCCGCAGACGTCGCGCGATTGAACATCGCGGCAAATCCAGCGTTTGCCTGCCTGCAGTAGGTGAACACGCACCCGAATCCGAAGCCCCCGCCGCGGTGGTGCAGCAGCCGCACCGGTGTACTGCCGTAGAGGCGTTCGCTGCGCATGACACCGAGCCCGTAGTCGCCGCCCAGGCCGAAACCATGCATCTCGTCCCAGAGACGGGGCTCAAGCAGTTGCTGCGCACCGGATCGGCCGCCACCGAGCAGGAAGCCAAGATACTTCGCCATGTCGGCGGCACTGGTCCACACGCCTCCCGACACCACCAGCGGCGTCACCGGCGGTACCTGCGTATGGCCTTCCTGGGTTCCCAGTGCCCGCACCTTGCTTGCCAGGTAGACCGACGCATCGGCCGTACTGTCGTGCATTCCCAGCGGCTCGAAGATCCGGCGCTGCAGCCAGGCCGGATAGCTGATGCCCGCAACCTGCTCAAGGACATGACCGGCAAGGTCGAAGCCCAGGTTGGAGTAGCGATAGCGCGTACCCACCGGAAAGCGCAGCCATGTCTGCGAGATGCTGCGGACGTGCGCATCAAAGCCCGGCGACGCCGGTTCGTAGTTGTTGCCCAGTGGCGCCTCGTGCGTGAATCCCGCGCGATTGGCAAGCAGCAGGCGCAGGCTGATGCGCTCCTGTGGAGCATGCTCGAAGCGGCTGCGCACCGTGAACGACGGCAGATAGCGGGTAATGGGCGCGTCCAGATCAAGGATGCCGTCCTGCACGGCCAACAGCACCGCCACCGCCGCGAAGTTCTTCGAGGTGGACTGGATGCTGAACATCGTGCTGGCGTCTACGGGCACGCTGCCCTGGCCTGATACGTGACCGAAGCCTTCAGTCCAGCGCACCTGCCCGCCTTCGACCAGGCAGACGGCAGCGGCACCGATGCCGCTGCCGTCCATGGCCGAGCGGATCACGCCGCGTTCCGCGTCGATCAGGCTCGCGGTGGTGACGCTTGGCCGCGCCGGGGTGGCAACACCGGTGGGCATGAGCGTGGCCGCCGGAACAGCCGCGGCATTGGCCAGGAAGGTGCGACGACTGAGCGTACCAGGCATCAGATCACTCCACTTCAGGATGCCGCCATCTTCCCGCCAGCAGAAATGGCAGGGCATGTGTCATTCGGCACAGAGTGCGGTGATCGATGGCGCTGCGCCTTCGCTGGCTGAGCAGACCTCAGCCCGGAGGGTCCGGCAAGCGGATTCCCTGCGCCGAAACAAAGGCGCGGGACTCGCTCCAATAGGCCTGTGGCGGTTCCCGCAGCTCGGGTCGCGCCCAGTAGTCGTTGCCATGCAATGCGCTCATCACATGGCACCAGCCGTCACGCGGATCGTGAACCTGAAATCGCCCGCGATGATGGCGCGGATGATACGCGTAGTGACCAAGCGCCTCCTGGCGCGCTTCATCCGGCCAACGACCCGCCTGATGGACCAGCGTCCATGCACGCATGTGGCGTGCATGCGCGAGCGCGCCCAGGTACTCGTCCTCATCCAGCAGTGGCACCTGCTCACCGCGGGCCAGGCACAGTGCGTCCGATTCGGCTTCGTAGTCCAGCGACGGCCGCGCCAGTTCCGGGTGCTGCTGCCAATACCTTTCGCCCTTCATGTGCAGCATCGCCCAGTGCCAGGGCTCGTCGTGGAAGATCAGCGCGTATTCGTATTCGCGGCCGGGGCTCTGGTCGGGATAGCGCTTCCGTGCCTGTTCGAGCGCCTGCGCCTCGGGCACCTGGCCATGGTGGACCAGACACCAGGCGAACAGGTGCCGGCTGTCTTCGATTTCGGTGGTGAAGTCTTCCACCGGTGTATCGGTGTTGGGCATGGTCGATCCCTGTGTGCGGATCAGATGGTACCGACGCTGCAGGGCGCGCGGGGCGCGGGAGCAATGAGATCTGCAACAGGTCGTGCGAGGTCGCGTGGGGGCCCATCACGATTCGAATCTGGAATCGACGGATTACGGGGCCTCCACAGCGCTTCCACGCGCCTCCACAGACCTTCCAGCCGTAAACCACGCGGCTGATTCCCAGGCCCCGCGACCATCTTCGCTCATCTTTGTGCACCTCCTTCCGCTGACAAAAGGTCGCCGAGCGGTCGCCAATGGGCGCAATGAAGGGAATGCTCGGAGAGAACGGACTGGCCACCTTGCCGATCGGCCAACGGGCCTCGGATCCAGCGTCGCATGGTGTGGGCTGCCCGGATGTGCGGAAGCTCGCCGGCGGTGGGCTCAGGTTCCGCTACAGATACACCAAGGCCAACGGTCAACGCGATCGCGTCGCGGCCGCACCAGGAGGGAGGGCGCAACCTTCGCGATGAGATCGCAACTGCGGCGGCCGCCGTCGGGCTAGCGAGAGAACAAGCCAATTGCTACCGCGGCACGGAATGGCCATTTTGCCATTCATGCGCTCGCGTTCCGAGGAAGGGTATTTGTCGCTTTACGTCCACCGATGCGTGACTGAGAACACGCAAGAGCAAAGCGTAGCCCGCTGCAACGAATTTCTGGTTGACAGTGAATATCACCCCGCAATATGAAATCCCGGGAATCGAGAGGCAGGGGATCAGCGCCGAAATCAGCTATCACCACGGCCCGAGGTCAGTCCATCGCAAAGCTCCGCGACGACAAGGGAAAAGGAATCAATTGAAGATCAGTAGAATTCTCATATATGGAATGTTCGTCATCGGCGTAGTCGCAACCATTTCCTGGTTGGCCTGCAGACCATCCGATGTCAGAAAGCAAAGGAGATGAGGTTCCTCTCAGTGAGAAAAGCACTTCGTCAACGGATATCGCATCTGAATCAAGCATTCATCAATCCTTGCGTTCGCCACACCAATCCATCGAATCAACAGTGGCTTTGGGTGGCAAGGCATTTCTGCTCAAGATCGAAACACCTCACTACGAAGGCGACGCCTCGGAATACATTGACAGGCGCATCGCGGCTGCACGGGCCGGCGATGCCCAGTCGAGCTATGAGATCCATAACCGCATTGCCAGTTGCAAGCGGGCGCTTAACTCAGGTGATGCCGATGAGTACAAGGCCTACGCATCAGTGGAAATCGGCCAGGAGATTGGCCACTGCCAAGGGCTGATAGGGCGAACGGAACTCGGAGATGAGAATTGGCTCTCTCTTGCTGCCGCCCAAGGGTCGGTCGAAGCGAGACTGATTTTCGCCAAAGACCCGAAAGCCATCATTGGAAACTTGACTGAAGCGCTCAAGGATCCGGAACGGATAGCCAATTATCGAAGGGATGCGATTGATTATCTAAATGAGTCGGTATCACAGGGAAGCGTCGACTCGATTGAAGCCCTTGCTGACATCCATGACCGAGGGATCATTGCCGACAAATCCCCTGAAAAGAGCCTTGCATACTGGCTCGCATATCAGCGCGCGCACCCCAATAGCCAATCAGCGGCATCCATTGCGAGACTCTCCAAACTGTTGCAGCCCAACCAGATAGAGCGATCCAACGAGATGTCTGAGGCCATATACAGATCCTGCTGCTTGTAACCCAACAGAAGTTTCCTACTCACCCAACATGGCGCACGATGAAAGCAGTGATTTCGAAGAAATGGTTGATTGCAACCTCCCTAGTTGTCGCGATTGCTTCCTCTTGCCCACCCATAGCTCGCCCCTTCCAACTAAACGAATAATCTAACACTGCGCGAAATCTCCCAAAATCGCTATCCGGTGGGGGTTCCGACCCGTGCATCACAAGACGTTGTGCTAGATTCGGGACAGTGTTCCTGGCGCGAGAGGTACCTTCATGGATGCATGGCTCGACAAATGCGCTACTTCATCAAGGCGCGGAGATCGGAGTCACCTCCGGCTTGCAGCGTATCGCTGCCTCTCAATAGCCGTTTCAGCGTTGATACTGTCAGCGTGTTCGAGCGGTGCCTCACCAACCCCATCGCATAAATCTAATCAAAGACAGTCCGTCAAATCAGGGAGTGAAATTGGTATGGAGCGATTCAAGAACGACATCGAGCGCCTGTCTAGTGTACGTTTTGATGATGTCGACGCGTTAAATGAACAGCTCCACACGCATCTGGGAGAGCCGACACGCCAGGACGTGATTGACGAACGGATCGCAGAACACGGAATGTTGGGCGACCTTGAGGTCCGGAACATCAGGCTGAGAAGTGCTGCTGACGATCCTGCGCTCGCGAACCTGATCTTTGAGATCGCACCACCAAGCATTGCGCTCGAGGAAATCATCTGGGAAAACTCGACCAAACATCCATCTCGGCCTGACGCGCCTGGCTCTCGCCCTTACTGGTCTGCGCAGGTGAACGATGCAAAGGTCGTGCTCGGACTCGATTCCGATAACGTGACGCTGACCTACATATCGATCAGTCAGCGCTGATCCCTGTTATTGCGAAGGAGCCGGAGCATGGAGCGTACTGAAGAATCTGGACTGCCGCAGCCGCAGGAGGGAGGCCGCCCAGGAGCCACACGGCGTCCTGCATCGCCATTGGACGACCCCTCCTTGGCGCCGCTTCTAGCAAAATCCCCAACACTTCAGGCGGGCCTCACCCAGGCGAGGCGTGAAGGTATCGTTATCCAATGGGGGGCAGCCGGTGAAGGCACTTATCTTATACCCGGCGTCAAGATCGTTATTGACGAGAATGCGATTGGGCAAGGCTCAAGGATCGCAAGTTCTCTTGCTCACGAAGTTGGGCACCATCTCTTCACCGAACCCGAAAATCGAACTTCTAAGCAAGCCTATGTGAACAGCGAGCTGCGAGGAGAAGCCGCCGCGACTCTCAGCAATGTCCAGGTCCAGCGTGAGATCGTTGCAGCTGGCGGTCCAGATATTGGCGTTTCCGGCACAGGTAATCGTCCACAACAATACGGAACCATTGCGGCGGAACTCCAGGCCGGACGGATCAACCGTAACCAAGCACTTGGGCAGATCGCTGAGGTGTTCAAGACAGAGGCTCCGTCTGTTGGTCCTCATGCGACATACGAACTCTACTATGGCGACTACTACGACCGGGAAATAGCACCCACGCAACGGCGGCGTAGGCCAGATCCAGAATTTGACGCCGAGCGCATTGCGGTTGCGGAAATAGTCGGTTCGGACAGCGACGACTCGCCCTCACGGCAGCGAGCATCCTCCTCAGCCCCTGAACTCGGCGATGCTGACCGCTCTCTCTACATGCAGATTAGGGCAGGTGTGGAACGCCTGGACGCAGAGCATGGGAAACCTTGGGACGAGTCGAGTCAGCGCATGTCTGCAAGCTTGCTGGTACTGGCGAAGGAGCAGAGCCTTTCACGGGTTGACCATGTTGTCTTGAACAATCCGACAGAGAACCTAGCTCGAGGTGAGAGGGTCTTCATAGTCGAGGGAGCAATGGACGATCCCGCCCATCGTCGAGGCCATATGAGTACGATGGATGCGCTTCGCGCACCGGAGGCGGAATCGCTCCATCGCGCTGATGCGTTGAGCCAATCACAAGCAGCGAGCCTTGAACAACAACCGGCACAGCAGGCGCATACGCAAGACGGGCCATCGTTCTCGAGATAAAGCCGTCACTGTGCTATCGGCGCCATTCATTCCACCGCCTTGGCCCACAAGTGAGCGCCCACGCTGCAGCTCGGGCGCTCTCGAATCATCATGCGGTCGCCTCCAGTTCGAAGGGTTCGAAGCGGATCACGTCCTGGCCCAGCCACTCGTTAATAGCTGCCATGTGCGTCTGCAGCGGCGCCAGTTCCATCGCCGCCCACACGCCCGCCGCGTCGCGGATCGACCCAAACCCGCCACTGTTCTGCGGCACGATACCCAGAAGCTGCGGTGGCACCCGGAGCACCGCCAACATGTCATCGCGGGTCACACTCTTGATCCCGGTGAACTCATCTCGGACCGCCACCTCACTGACCGGGGTCACCTGCAAGCCGTCCTTCTTCCCATTGGGCGAGTGCACGAACAGGTTCTTGAAATTGCCCGGCCCGCGCGACTGCCGCAGCGCGTCGCGCAACGCGTCCACGTCCAAGCCCTCGGGTTGGGGGTCGGTCATGTAGAGAATGTAGCCGGCGTGCGAACCGTTGTTGTAATACTTCCGGCGGAACAGCGTGGCCGACTCGTTCAGCAGCGCGGCCTCTACGGCTGGCATCCACTCCGGCAGGCCGTAGATCTCCTGATCAGCATCTGCCTCTCGCAGCTGGAACACCTCACCGGCGGGAAACTCATGCTCTACCCGTGCGGCACGCACCGGGAAGAACTCACCGGGCTGCACGCCACGGCGCACGTACTGCGCCAGCGGCACCGCCAGACTGTGCGCGGCTCCTGACATGGGGCGGCGACGCTCGACATACCCCATGCCGAAGGTGGTGTAGTCCAGCGCCAGCTGCGAGAACGCCTCACGGCTCAGCAGCCGGTGCGGTCGGAACGTGCGCACCAGCATGTTGCGTTTGAATGTCAGGCCGCTGTGCAGGTACGGGTTGGAGCGCGTTGTGCGCGACAGCCCTTGCAGATCCACCGGTGGCTCGAAGTAGCGGCCATTGCGCCAGCATTCGAGGTAGTCGAGGAAGCCGCGTGATTCCAGCACAGGGCTGGCCTCGCCAAAGGTGAAGGCTTCGATACTCACCGGCGGCGCGGCGATGGCGCTCTGGTCGGTGTCGGTCATCAGAAAATCTCCATGGTGCCGCGCGCAGCCCGTCCGCCTTCCAGCGGCTCGCTCTGCAGCGCGTGCGTGAGTGCCCAAGCCAAGTCAGCATGGCCGGTGGTACGCGAGCGCCCGGCGGTGTAGGTCACCTGGCGCCCGCTCGGGGTGATGGTTTTCTGGATCGCCAGCAGTGACTGCGTGAGGTCGATCCAGCCGGCGTCGTATTCCTGCCGTTCGTCATTGATTACGTCATAGGCTTTCAGCACCAGCCGCGTTTTCACCTCGGGCGAATAGTTGAAGACAGTCACGCCGGGTAAGAACTGGCGCACCAGCTGAGCAACGCAGGTGCCCATGCCGGTCGCATCCACGCCGATGTAGGTCACCCAATAGCGCTTGGTGATCTGCTCGATGAACGCCGCCTGGTCTTTGAACTCCATGCCCTTGAACTGGTGGCGTTCCAGCACGCGGAACTTGCCCCCAGGCACCAGCGGCGGGGCCACAACCACGATGCCCGCGCTGTCGCCGGTCTCAGCCGGGTCGTAGCCGATCCACACGGCGCGGTCGCCGTAGGGCCGGACGGCAAACGGCTTGTAATCGACCTGGCAGGGCTGCAGCATCGTGAGCGGGAACACACTGGCGCTGTCGTCCACGAACTCGCACATCAGCAGGTTGGCGAACTCCTCGGCGCTGTAGTCACGGCGCAGTTCCTCGATATCGAACAGGTCACAGCCACGGTCCGCCGCGTCCAGCACGGTCACGATCTGGCGCCAGATGGCGTCCTCGCAGGGCCTGCCACCCATCAGGCGCGCATGGCTCACGTCCAACACCGAGGGCAACCGTGGCGACAAGCAGGATGCGGCCGGGCACAATCGCCCACCACTACGGGCCGCTACGATCACGACTTGCCAGTCGTGAAACCACCTCGCAAGCGTTGAGTTTTCCCGCGAATTTTCCCACCGGCACAAAAAAGGCACTCGGGCGTAAGCCTAAGTGCCTGTTTTTTTTATGGTGGGCCCACCAGGATTCGAACCTGGAACCAAGGGATTATGAGTCCCCTGCTCTAACCGTTGAGCTATAGGCCCTGCGCAGCGCCACAGTGTAGTGGAGGCCACGCTCGATCGGCTACCCGGCAGCAGCAAGAGCCTCAGCAACACGCCCCAACCGCTTCTCCGCCACGTCCGCAAACCACATCTGCCGCCGCAGATGTGCCTGGAACAGCGCCACCGTCCTTCTGGCCTCTTCCAGTGCCTTGTGGTTGCCGCCGTCAAAGCCCTCGACCAGTTCCGCACCAGACAGCGTCAGCAACGCATACGTCGTGCGGCGGGCAAACCCCAGCCGATCTTCACGCTCATCCTGCATCACCTCATCCCAATCAAGCAGCGACGGAAAATCAGTCTGCCGGGAATCAAACAGATCGTGCTCCACATCATTCATGGCCTCACTCCAAATGCATGACGAATCAGTGCAGCGGGCCGTATGTGATGTACGTGACCTGCTGCGCGCTTGCATCAGCGCCGATGGAGACCGGCCTGCCTACGCGATGTGTTGAGCATCTGCACGGTCAGCGTGCGGCTACCGCAGGAAGTAATCAAATGGCAGACGCGACATCGTCAGGATCCGACCGGCATGGCCGGGAACGACCAAAGAAAAACCCCGCACCAGGCGGGGTTTCTCTCAACGCTTCAACAGCCGCTGGCTATCAATCGATATCCAGGAAGCTGCGCAGCTGCTCCGAACGGCTCGGGTGACGCAGCTTGCGCAGGGCCTTCGCTTCGATCTGGCGGATGCGCTCGCGGGTCACGTCGAACTGCTTGCCGACCTCTTCCAGCGTGTGGTCGGTATTCATGTCGATGCCGAAGCGCATGCGCAGCACCTTGGCCTCCCTCGGGGTGAGGCCGGCCAGCACGTCGCGCACGGTTTCAGACAAGTTGATGTTGGTGGTGTTCTCGATCGGGGACTCCACGTTGGTGTCCTCGATGAAGTCGCCCAGATGGGAATCCTCGTCGTCGCCGATCGGGGTTTCCATCGAGATCGGCTCCTTGGCGATCTTCATCACCTTGCGGATCTTGTCTTCCGGCATGTCCATTTCCTTGGCCAGCTCCTCCGGCGTAGCCTCGCGGCCGTACTGCTGGAGCATCTGGCGGGAAATGCGGTTCAACTTGTTGATCGTCTCGATCATGTGCACCGGAATACGGATGGTGCGCGCCTGGTCGGCGATCGAGCGGGTGATCGCCTGGCGGATCCACCAGGTGGCGTAGGTCGAGAACTTGTAGCCGCGGCGGTACTCGAACTTGTCCACGGCCTTCATCAGGCCGATGTTGCCTTCCTGGATCAGGTCGAGGAACTGCAGGCCACGGTTGGTGTACTTCTTGGCAATCGAGATCACCAGGCGCAGGTTGGCCTCGACCATTTCCTTCTTGGCCTTGCGCGCCTTGGCTTCACCGTAGGCCATGGCACGGCTGATTTCCTTCAGCTCTTCCAGGTCCAGCTGGGTCAGCTTCTCGATGTCGATCGTCGCCTGCTGTTCGGCGATGATCTGGTCCTTCACTTCGCGCAGGGCCGACGACCACTTCTGCTTGCGCTTCAGTGCGTCTTCCACCCACTCCAGGTTGGTCTGGTTGCCTTCCCAGGAACGGATGAAGTCCTTGCGCGGCATGCGCGCGGTGACGGTGGCCAGGTTCAGCACACGGCGCTCATGCGACTTGATGTCGGCCATGGTGTCGCGCAACTGCTTGGTCAGCACGTCGGTCAGCGGCAGCGGCAGCTTCAGGGTGACGAACACCGCCGACATCTCTTCGCGCAGGCGCGGCAGGTTCTTCTTGTCGCCCTTGGTCGCGGCCTTCTTGAAAGCGTTGAAGGCATCGCTCAGTGCCTGCATGCGCGCGGCGACTTCCTCCGGATCCGGACCGGTCGGTGCGGCTTCTTCATCGCCACCGTCGACATCGTCGTCCTCGTCCTCGTCGCCTTCGGCGTCCGCATCGGCGCTGTCATCGGCAACGACCGCCGGCGGTGCCGGCTCTTCGTCGACCAGGTCGTTGAAGCCGACGATCACTTCGGCCAGGCGCTTCTTGCCTTCCTTGTGGGCTTCGTAGTCGTTCAGCAGCGACTCGACCGAAACCGGGAACTGGCCCAGGGCCGCCTGGACCTGCGAAAGGCCTTCCTCGATGCGCTTGGCGATGGCGATTTCGCCTTCGCGGGTCAGCAGCTCGACGGTGCCCATTTCGCGCATGTACATGCGCACCGGGTCGGTGGTACGGCCACCTTCGGTGTCGAGCGCGCTCAGCGCGGCGGCAGCTTCTTCAGCCGCGGTGTCATCGACTTCGCGGTTGCCGGTGTTGCCATCGTTGAGAAGCAGGGTTTCCACATCCGGCGCAACTTCATGGACATCGATGCCCATGCCGTTGATCATGCCGATGATGTCTTCGATCTGTTCCGGGTCGACCATGTCGTCCGGCAGATGGTCATTGACTTCGGCGTAGGTCAGGTAGCCCTGTTCCAGGCCCTTGCTGATCAGTTGCTTGATTTCGGATTGGGCAGGACGTTCGTTGGCCATGTAGTGCTCGCGCCACCGGCTAGGGAGAAATAGGGAACGTAGCATTATACCAGCCCGGGGCCCCGCCTGCCGGGCGGTGGTCCCGCAGGCTCAGGGCCTGAGAAGGAAGGTCACGGGACCGTCATTGACCAGGCTGACGACCATATGGGCACCAAATCGGCCCGTTTCCACCCCGGGCGCGTGATTTTCACGACAGATCTCGACAAATCGATTGAACCCGCGTTCAGCCTCGTCCGGCGGTGCGGCGGTCGTGAAACTGGGGCGCATGCCCGAACGGGTATCGGCGGCCAGGGTGAACTGGCTGACCAGCAGCAGGCCGCCGCCGGTGTCGCGCAGCGACCGGTTCATCTTCCCGGCCTCGTCGGCGAACACCCGGTAGCCCAGCAGGCGCTCGGCCATCCGTCGCAGCTGGGCCTCGGTATCGCCCGGTTCCATGCCGACCAGGGCCAGCAGGCCGGGGCCGATCCGCCCCACCACTTCCTGGTCGACATGGACGGCGGCCTGGCTGACGCGCTGGATCAGGACGAGCATCGTGGGCTTCCAATGAACAGGGCCGGCCACGATAGCAGCGCCCTTGGCTAAACTGGCGCCGATGAATCCGCAACGCAAAGCCCGGCTGGTCTACCGCGCCACCACCCTGTTCGCCCGCCTGCCCTGGCCACTGTTGCGGGCGTTCGCGCATGCCCTGGCGTGGACGTGGGTCCGTCTCAACGCTCGCGAGAGCCGCGTCACCCGGCGCAACCTGGAACTGGCCTACCCGGAACTGGACGGTCCGGCGCGCGACCGCCTGCACCGCGAGCTGCTGCGCTCCACCGCCCTGCAGGCCATCGAGACGCTGCGGCTCTGGAGCCAGAGGCCGGCCGACAACCTGCGCCTGCACCTGAAGCAGCGCCACGGCGAATCCCTGTACGACGCGGCCCTGGCCAGCGGCAAGGGCGTGATCGTGGCCGCACCCCACTTCGGCAACTGGGAGCTGCTGAACCAGTGGCTGGCCTCGCGCGGGCACATCGCCATCGTCTACAAGCCACCGGAGGACGAGGCCAGCGACGCCTTCCTGCAGCTGGTGCGGGGCGGCCAGAACGTGCAGCAGGTGCGCGCCGAGGGTCCCGCCGTGCGCCAGCTGTTCAAGGTGCTCAAGGACGGTGGTGCCACCGGCATCCTGCCCGACCAGCAACCCAAGGCCGGCGACGGCGTGTTCGTGCCGTTCTTCGGCGTGCAGGCACTGACCATGACCCTGGTCAACCGGCTGGCCGAGCGTACCGGCGCCACCGTGCTGTATGGCTGGTGCGAGCGCGTTGGGCCGGACATGGAATTCGCCCTGCACATCGAGCCGACCGACCCGGCCGTGGCCGACCCGGACCCGCAGGTGGCGGCCACCGCGCTCAACGCCGGCATCGAGCGCATCGCCCGCCGCGACCCGACGCAGTACCAATGGACCTACAAGCGCTATACGCTGCGGCCACCGGGCAGCGGCGAGGAAGACCCGTACGCGACCGAAGAGCATCCGCACTGACGGTCGCACCACGCGGGCCCGTCCGGCCCCTGCGACCGGCGGCCGCACCACGTTGAATACGACGCCGGCGCCCCCATAGAGACTGCGATGTCCGCCTCCCCCGGTCCTGCCATGCCTGCTGCCTCTTCCCTGTTCGGCGATCCCGCCGCGATCCGCTGCGAACGCGCGGTGGCCGAACTGCGTGCCGGTCGCCCGGTACTGCTCCACGATGGCCAGGGCCAGCGCCTGGCGGTGATTGCACTGGACAGCGCCACTGCCAGCAGCTTTGCCACGTTCGCCGGTGCCGCGCGCGAGCGCCACTACCTGTTCCTGACCGCGACCCGCGCCCGCGTGCTCGGCGTGGAAGCACCGGAAGGCGCGCGCCTGCCGCTGGCTGGCATTGCCTTCGATACCCTGCCCTCGCTGGGTTACCTGCGCGAGCCCGGCCCGATGCCCGACGGCTGGGCAGCCGGCGACGCCTTCGATGCCGGCGCGGTCGAGCTGGCCCGCCTGGGCCTGCTGCTGCCGGCGATGGTCGCGGTGCGCCTGGACGTGGATGACCACACTTTCGACGGTGCCGCCGAGGTGGCCCTGTGCGACCTGGCCGAAGGCGCAGCACATGCGGCCCACGACTACGAACTGGTGGCGCGTTCGCCGGTACCGCTGCGCGACGTCGGCATGACCACCTTCGCGGTGTTCCGCGGCGGCGTGGCCCAGCGCGACCAGGTCGCGATCATCGTCGGCGAACCGGACCTGTCGTCGGTGGTACCGGTACGCGTGCACTCCTCGTGCCTGACCGGCGACCTGTTCGGCTCGCTCAAGTGCGACTGCGGCGACCAGCTGCGGCGCGGGCTGCGCAAGCTGAAGGAACTGGGCGGCGGCGTGCTGCTGTACCTGGACCAGGAAGGCCGCGGCACCGGCATCGCCGCCAAGATGCGCGCCTACGGCTACCAGCACGACGGCCTGGACACCATCGACGCCGATGCACAGCTGGGCTTCGGTGCCGACGAACGCCGCTACGGCAGTGCGGTGGCGATGCTGCATGGCCTGGGCATTTCGCGCGTGGCTCTGCTCAGCAACAACCCGACCAAGGCACAGCGCCTGCGCAATGCCGGCATCGAGGTGCTGGACTGCATTCCGGTCACCGGCGAGATCACCGCCGAAAACGAACACTACCTGCGCACCAAGGCCGATCGTGCTGGCCACCTGCTGGATGTCGATGCGCTGATCCAGGCTGCCCAGTAACACAGCCGACCTGCTACCGTCTGCGCGGTGCGGCCACCGCCGCCGCTCGCCCTGCCACCTGACGGAGCCCGCGTGACCGACGTCGCCCCCATCGCCCCGCCCACCGATGCCTGGCAGTCGCTGCCGCAACGTGCCGCCCGCCTGGCCGCACTGGAAGGCGCCTTCGGCGGACTGTTCGTGCCGGGTCTGCCACTGGCCGCAGCTGCCTGGTTCTTCGATCTGCCCGGCGGCCTGTGGACTGCCGCCCTGGGGCTGCTGATCGGCATCCTCTTCGGCGCCTGGCTCGGCCGCCGGCGACTGACCCGCACCCGCTGGCGCCTGGATGACCAGGGCCTGGGCCTGCGCCGCGACCTGATGTGGCAGCTGGAAACCCGCATTCCCATATCGCGCGTACAACACCTGGACCTGCGCCGGGGCCCGTTGGAGCGCCGCGCCGGCCTGGCCACGCTGATCGTGCACACTGCCGGTACCCGCATGAGCGCGGTCACCGTCAACGGCCTGGATGAAGCCGACGCCGAGCGCCTGCGCGACACCCTCTCGCACCAGCTCGACCAGGACGCCGACGCCCTGTGAGCCTGCCGCCGCCCCTGCCCGCATCGCTGCCTGCCGGTGGCGAGGACCATCGCCTGCACCCGTGGTCGTGGCTGTTCGTACTGCTGATGCAGCTGCGCCACTACTTCCTGCCGCTGGTCGCGCTGCTGGTGTTCGGCCAGCGTGGCGAGCGCGACCCGATGTGGGCGCAGTTGATTCCACTGTCGGCGATCGCGGCACTGGTGCTGGTCTCGGTGCTGCAGTACCTCAGCTACCGCTACCGCATCGGCAGCGATGCCATCACGGTGCGCAGCGGGCTGCTGGCGCGCAACCGGCGCGAGATCCCGTTCGCCCGCATCCACAACGTGGAAGTGCGGCAGAACCCGCTGCACCGGCTGTTCGGTGTGGCCGAGCTGCGCCTGGAATCAGCCGGCGGCGTGCGGCCGGAAGCCGAGATGCGGGTACTGAGGCTGGACCAGGCGCTGGCGCTGGAACGGCTGGTGCGCCAGCGTGGGCAGGCACCGCAGCCCGCCGACGTCGTCGCCACGCCCTCGATCACCGGGACCGACACCGAACAGGTGCTGCTGCGCCTGTCGAGCTGGGACGTGGTGCGCATGGGCCTGCTCTCCAACCGCGGATGGGCACTGGCGATCGCCGCCTTCGGCGTGCTGTTCCAGACCGTGCCGCGGCCGGTGATGGACGCGGCCATCCAGCGTGGTGGCAGGGAGGCCTTCGGCTACGCAAGCCACCTGCATCCCGGCGTGGCCGGCGCCTTCCTGCTGCTGGCCGCAGCCCTGCTGCTGGGCTGGCTGGCGCTGCGGGCGTTGTCGGTGGTGCTGACCCTGCTGCGCTATCACGGCTTCACTCTCAGCGAGCAGGATCGCCGGCTGACCGTCTCGGCTGGCCTGGTCAGCCGAACCCGCAGCAGTGTCGCGCGTCGCCGCATCCAGGCCTGGACGCTGCACGAAACCACCCTGCATCGCTGGTTCGGCCTGCGCCAGCTGCGCATCGACAGCGCCGCCGGCGGCCCTTCGCGGGACCAGGACCGCGCCCTGCGCGAGCTGGCACCGCTGGCCCCGGCAATGCGCTGCGAGCAGTTGGTGCAGCACCTGCTGCCACAACTGCAGTGGCCACCGGCGCAGTGGCAGTCCATTCCCCAGCGTGGCTGGTGGCGGCTGTGCCTGGGTGCGCTGCTGCTGGTCCCCGTGCTGGCCGCAGCCGCGTACTGGCGCTGGGGATCATGGGGCCTGATCGTGCTGGCCTGGTTGCCGCTGGCGCTGCTGGTGGCACATCGGCAGATGGCGCGCATGGGCTGGTATCTGGATGACCACTACGTCGCCGTGCGCGGCGGTTGGTGGAAGCGCTGGTGGCGCTGGGCCGAGCTGGACAAGGTGCAGGGCCTGCGCCTGCTGCGCTCGCCACTGGACAAGCTGTTGGGCACCAGCAGCCTGCAGCTGGATACCGCCGGCGCGCATGGTGATGTGGCGTTGATCCTGCACTACCTGCCGCAGGCGCAGGCGCAACAGGTGATGGATCAACTGGCGGCCGCGCTGGCGCGGCGCAAGCTGCGCTGGTAGGGAGTGCCGGCCGCTGGCCGGCACTACCGCGGCCTGGGGTCGCGCATCCACGCATGGCGTGGATCTACTGTAGAGCCGAGCCCACGCTCGGCTTACCGCTGCGACGGCCCCCAATACCCCAGGTCCTTGCGGATCTGCAGGTCGCGCACCCAGCTCCCGAACGGCTTGCGCCGCAGCACGCCCATCTCGCCGGACAGGAAATCCTCGGTAGCCGCAATCACGCGCTCGCTGGACAGGCCATCGCGGTACGGATGGATGGCATCGGCGTAGCGCACGATCTCCGCCTGCAGCGCGGCGTCGGGATGCAGCGCGCGCTGCAGCATCGCCGGCAGCTGCACCGGGTCGTCGAAGTCGATCATGTGCGGCTTGGGCACCCGGTTGCGGAAGGTCACCACCGGCTTGTGCTGGACGATGAACTCCGAAACGATCGAGGACGTATCGGACACCAGCACATCGGCGGCGCGCTGTGCAGCCATCACCTGCTCCGGCTCGACGAAGCGCGCATTGGCACCGGCCAGCGCGCGGTAGCGTTCGAACAATTCCGGTGGGCACTTCGGGTGCAGGGTCAGCAGCCAGTAGCGCTTGCCCTCGGCGATGTCGGCAGCAATCTGCGCATGCAGGTGCGGGGCTGCGCTCAGGCGTTCGGTGAAGGTCGAACCGAACAGGATCACCGGGCGTCCTCCAGCGGCGGCGCGCAGCGCGGCGCTCTCGCCACCATCGTCGCGGAACAGCGGATCCAGCTTCGGCCAGCCGGTCTCGGCCACCGCGAAGTGGCCCTGCAGGGCCGCGATCTCGCGGAACGGCCCGGTGGTGGCCGGCCCCTGCGTGCAGTACAGGTCGAACATGCCGCGCACCCGGAAGTGGCCGCGCGCACTGTCCCGCTTCTCCACGTTGAAGCCATGGAACAGCTGCACCTTGGCTCCCGAAAGGAAGGTCGGCACCCAGTTGGCGGCGCTGAACACCGCCCGCGGCCGCATTGCCAGCGCCTGCTTGAGGCCGATGTTGGGCACTCCCGGCAGCTGGCTGCCGACCGCGCCGCCCTCGAACCAGGCTGCCACCTCCTGCCCGGAGGCGTGCAAGGCCTGCGCCAACGGGGCGAGAATAGGCAGCGCATAGCGCTCCGTCGCAAACAACAGGTACCCGGCCATCATGTCCTCCACGACCGCTCCCATCGAACGGCCTCGCATCTCGGCCTGCATTATCGCGTTCAACGAGGCCGGCCGCATCGGCGACTGCCTGGCCTCGCTGGCCTTCTGCGATGAGATCGTCGTCGTGGACTCCTACTCCACCGATGCCACCGTGGCCATCGCCGAGGCCGCAGGCGCCCGCGTGCTGCAGCGCCCGTTCGACGGCTTCCGCAGCCAGAAGGCGTACTGCGTCGAGCAGGCCGGCCACGACTGGGTGCTGTGCCTGGACGCCGATGAGCGGATCAGCCCGGAACTGCGTGAGGCCATCGAACAGGCCCGCGACGGTGGCTTCGCTGGCCATGCCGGCTATCGCTTCGCACGCCTGTCGGAGTACTTCGGCAAGTTCCTGCGCCATGGCAATGCCTACCCGGACCGGGTGATGCGCCTGTTCGACCGCCGCCGTGGCGGCTGGCGCGGCAAGCGCGAGATCCACGAGGCCGCCAGCGTCGATGGCAGTGTCGGTACCCTGCGCGGCGACCTGGTCCACTACCCCTACCGCTCCTTGCAGCAGCAGCTGGCCAAGACCGAGAAGTACGCGCGGATGATGGCCGAGCACGAGTTCGCGCGCGGCAAGCGGGCCACGCTGGGCAAGCTGGTGCTGGCACCGGCCTGGCGGTTCTGGCGCGGCTTCGTGTTCCGTGGCGGCTTCCGCGACGGCTGGCATGGCCTGGTCTACGCTTATGTGCGCGCCAACTACGTGCGCCAGAAGACCATCATGCTGTGGATGCTGGGCAACGGCCAGGCCGTGGCCGACCCGCCGAACCCCTGATCGCCGGGCCCTGCCCGGCGCACCGATGCGTCACGCCCCGGTGACTGCCCGGTGGCGCGCGCCTTCGACGATCGACAGGCCGGTCAGCAGGCCGACCAGGGTCACATAGAAACTGGCCGTCATCTGGTGCGCGAACATCGACTGGGTCAGGCCGCACAGCGCATAGGTGATCACCAGCATGATGCCGGCTGCGGCCGGCCCCCGGAAGGTCGTCCGTCCGCTGCGGCGATGAAGCCGCACGAACAACCCTAGCGGGATGCCATACACCGCCAGCAACAGCAGCAGGCCCGGTACGCCCTGGGTCGCTGCCCATTCGGCAACATCGTTGTGTGCATGCCCCAGGTGGCAACGCAACTCTTCCGGATTCTCACGGCAGACCGGCACGCGCAGCATCGCGCTGTCGAAATGACCGATGCCCACCCCCACCAGCGGATGGTCGAGGAAGGTCTCCCAGGCCACCTGCAGGCGTTCCACGCGGGCACCGGCGGAAGAATCACTGTCGCCCTGCTCCATCCGCTGCACGTCGCTGTGCAGCTCGCTCAGGCGCACCTGGTGACGCAGCTCCGGCACCGACAGCAACAGGGTCGCGCCGATCGCCAGCATGCCGGCCAGCACCGACAGGCGCGCCGCACCGGTGCGCCAGCGCAGGCTCAGTGCCAGCACCACCAGAAGCGCCAGCAGGGCGGCGAACACGCCGCGGCTGCCGGTCAGCACGATGGTGCCGCAGCCGGCGGCCGTGCCGAGGATCACCAGCGACCAGCGCCGCGACGGGCGACAGAACACCAGCAGCACCATCAACACCATCACGATGTCGGCCAGCACGATGGCGTTGGTGAACAACTCTGCGCGCGGGGCGCCACCCAGCACCTGCCACAGCGACATCGCGAAGGTGGCGAGCAGGCCGGTCAATGATCCGTACCAGAGCCACCGCAGGTTGGGACGCAGCGCGCAGACCCAGAGCGCGATCCACGGGATCACCACGAATCGCGAGCGGTTGTCGACGTCACGCAGGCCCTGCTCGAACAACACCACCGACAGTACGCCGAGCGCCAGCACCGCCAGCATCAGCCAGGCCAGCACTTTCACCGGCTGACCGGCCATGCCGCGCGCGCGCCACAGCAGCTCCGGCGCCAGCAGCGTGCTGAGCAGCAGCAGCAGGCCATACGGCAGCAGGTTGATCGGCACGGTCAGCACCAGTGCCGGCAGGCAGAACAGGCCCAGCTGGGCCAGCGCATGCGCGGCCCCATGGCGCCCACCGGCGGGAACGCCCAGCGGGTCGTCGGCCATGGGGTTCAGGTTGTCCGGTGAAGCTGGCACGTCGGGAAGTATCGCTGCAATCTGCGGGAAGAACGGGAAGGACCAACGGAGGCCGTCCCAGCCTGCTGTTTTACTGCCTTTGGGCCCGCTTGGGCAGACTGGACAAGCCGGAATCGTGGTGGCTAGTCATGTTCCTGCAAACGCCGTTCACGTTCGCGCTCCTCTGCAGTGACCACGCAGGGCACCTTCACCGCTGCTGCCGGCACCAGCCACCAGCGCCGCCGGTTGGCCACGCCGGCCAGTTCAGAACGGTTGCGGTCGACGCACGACAGCATCGCGTATTCGTGCACCAGCAACCAGCGGCGTCCGGGCGCCAGCCGCTGCCAGCGCGTGGCCGCAATCAGCTGCTCGTCCCAGTCCGTCTCGAAACCGAAGGTCGCTGCGGGGCGGTCGGCCAACAGCAGATGCTGCTCCTTCCAGGCCACCAGCCCCAATTCGGCATCCGGTCCCAGACGGTCACCAACCGTGCGCATCAGGCCGCGGGCGGAACTGGAATCGTTCAGCAGCGGATAGCCGACCAGGCTGTACAGCACCCAGACCATCGCCAGGGTCGATACCAGCGCCAGATGCCGGCGACGGCCGCAGGCCAGCAGGCTCACTCCGCCCCACACGCCCATCGCCAGGATCGTCCAGGCCAGTGCGTCGACGGCGCCGGGCGCCAGCCCGCGGCTGTGGGTCAGGCGCAGCTCGAAGGCCGGCTCGCCCAGCACCGCCATCGCACCGGCCAGGGCCAGGCCCAGTGACAGCAGGCCGGTGAACACCCCCACCACGGCCTGCACATCGCGCCGCCTCAGCAATCCAGGCAACAGCGGCGCCAGCACCAGGCAGAACATCGGCAGTGCCGGCAGGATGTACACATCGCGCTTGCCGGCGGGAATCGAGAAGAACAGCACCACCATCAGCCACCAGGCCAGCGGCAGCAGGTAGCGCGGGTCGCGGCGGCGCAACCGGCGGCGCCACGCCGGAATCGCCCAGGGCAGGGCCAGGAACGCCGGGATCCACATCAGCGGCATCGTCGCCAGGAAGTACCAGGCGGGCTGGTGATGGTCCCAGGAATGGGCGTAGCGCCGCGCCGTCTGCTGGAACAGGATGTCGTCCATGTAGGCCAGGTACTCGTCCGAGCCGGTGGCAAAGCCGGCCAGCAGCATCGGCGCCAGCCACAACGACACCGCCAGCAGGAAGGCCAGCGGCGCCAGCCAGAAACGCGCGTCGCGCGCATGCAGTCCCACCCGTGGCCACTGCAACGCCGCGGCGATGGCCGCAGGCACGAGCATCAGCAGCGCCAGCATCCCCACGCCCTTGGTGATCACGCCGATGCCAGCAAAGAACCAGCCCAGCCACCACCAGCGCCAGCTTGGTCCCAGCAAAAGGTGGCGCAGCAGGCCGTAGTTGGCCAGGGTGATGAACAGCAGCAGCAGTGGGTCGATCTGCGCCTTCTTCGCCTGGAAGGTGAACTGCAGCGCGAACAGCAGCGCCCAGCCGGCGTACAGCCCTACCCGCCGCGTCCACAGGCGTCGCCCCAGGTCGACCACGCACCACAGCGTGCCCAGGGCCGCCAGCAGCGACGGCAGCAGGAAGGCCACGCGCCACTGCCCGACCAGGCTGTACAGCGTGGCCTGCCACCACATCAGCATCGGCGGCTTGTCCGAGTACAGCTCGGTGCCGCGATGCGGGAACAGCCACTGCCCGCTGTCGAACATCTGCTTGGCCACCAGCGCGAAGCGCGGTTCGTCCGACGGCCACGGATCACGAAGGCCCAGCCCGGCCCCCAGCACCAGCAGGGCCATCACCACGAACAACCACGTCTCGCGCGACGCGCGGGATTTCAGCATGGGACTCGGAACGTCAGCGGGGTCAGGCTGTTTTTAGCAGACGCGCGTAAAAGAAACCGTCAGCATCGTTGTCACCCGGCAGGCGCTGGCGCGCAATCCCCTCGCAATCGAGGCCGAATGTGTCATCCAGAGGCTGTGCCGCTGCGTCCGGATGCCACTTCAGGAAGGCTCGCACCTGATCGACGTTCTCGGCGCGCAGGATCGAACAGGTGGCGTACAGCAGCACGCCTCCCGGGCGCAGCATCGACCAGCAGGCCTCCAGCAGGCGGGCCTGCACGCCGACCAGCGCATCGATGTCCTCGGCGCGGCGGTGGAACATCACGTCCGGCTGGCGGCGGATCACGCCGGTGGCCGAGCACGGGGCATCCAGCAGGATGGCGTCGAACGGCGTGCCATCCCACCAGGCCCCGGGATCGCTGGCATCGGCCACCCGGGTCTGCGCGCCCTCACCCACACCGGTGCGGGTATAGGTATCGCGGGCGCGCGCGAGTCGACGCGCATCGATATCGAGCGCCAGCAGGCGCAGACTGGGGTCACGTTCCAGCAGGTGCGCCGACTTGCCACCGGGTGCCGCACAGGCGTCCAGCACGCGGGCGCCGGTCGCGGGCGCCAGCGCGTCGGCTGCGCATTGCGCCGACAGGTCCTGTACCGACAGTGCACCGTCGGCAAAACCCGGCAGCTGGTTCACCGCAACGGGGGCCGCCAGGCGCAGTGCATCGGCGCAGAGCGCGCTGGGTTCGGCGGCAATGCCCGCCTCGGCCAGTGCCGCCAGTGCCTTGTCACGGCCGCCGTGCTGGCGGTTGGCACGCAGCCACAACGGTGCCGGTTGCAGGCTGGCGCTGAAGATCGCGTCGGCCTGTGCCGGCCAATCGCGTTCCACCGCATCGGCCAGCCATTCCGGGAAGGCATCGCGCGCCGGCTGCTCCGGGAAACCTTCGCGCTGCGCGCGGCGCAGGATCGCATTGACCAGGCCGGCCTGGCGCTCACGGCCCAGCGCACGCGCGGCATCGACCGTGGCCGACAGCGCCGCATGCGCCGGCAGTTCCAGAACGTCCAGCTGGGCGAAGCCCACCATCAACAGGGTGCGCAGATCGGCGTCGCGCGCCGACAGCGGCTTCTGCATCCACGACTGCAAGGCAGCGTCATAGGTACTGCGGCGACGCAGCACCGCAAAGCACAGCGCTTCCAGCAAGGCACGATCGCGGCTGTCGGCCAGCTTCGGCAGCGCCCAGGCCAGTTCGGCCTTCAATGAACGGCCACGGGTGAACACCTGTGCCAGCACACGTGCGGCCAGCATGCGGGTGGCCGCGCCCGGCGCCGCCTTGGCCACGGAGAAATCGTTCTGCTTCGACACCGCTTATGCTCCCACGCGCAGATCACGGCGGGCGTTGAGGTAGTCGGCGGCGGTGATCGCCTTGCCGCCTTCGCGCTGCAGCGTACGCAAGCGCAGTGCGCCCTGGCCGCAGGCGATGTCGATGCCATCGCGGCTGGCCGCCAGCACCGTGCCCGGCGCTTGGCCGTGGGCCTCCTCCAGCGCCACCGCGCCATGGATGCGCACGCGTTCGCCAGCCAGCGTCGCTTCGGCGATCGGCCACGGATTGAAGGCACGCACGGTACGCGCCAGCACATCGGCGCCCTGCGCCCAGTCCAGACGGGCTTCGGCCTTGTCCAGCTTGTGCGCATAGGTCACGCCCTGCTCCGGCTGCGGCCGCGCGATCGGCTTGATGCCGGCCCGCAGCAGGCCCAGGCCGTCGGACAGGACCTGTGCACCCAGCTCGGCCAGCTTGTCATGCAGCTGGCCACCGGTATCGGTGGCAGCGATCGGCAGTTCCTGGTGCAGCAGCACCGGGCCGGTATCCAGGCCCGCTTCCATCTGCATCAGGCACACACCGGTCTTTGCGTCACCGGCCTGGATCGCGCGCTGGATCGGCGCCGCCCCGCGCCAGCGTGGCAGCAGCGAGGCATGCACGTTCCAGCAGCCGTGGGTCGGGATCGCCAGTACCGCCTTGGGCAGGATCAGGCCGTAGGCCACCACCACCATCAGGTCCGGCTGCAGGTCGCGCAGCTGCTGCTGTGCAGCCTCGTCCTTCAGTGATTCAGGCTGGTAGACCGGAATGCCACGGGCCACGGCCTCGAGCTTGACCGGCGACGGTGCCAGGCCACGGCCACGGCCGGCCGGCCGGTCAGGCTGGGTATAGACGGCCACGACCTCGTGGTGGCGCGCCGCGGCGCGCAGCGACGACACCGCGAATTCCGGCGTACCGGCAAAGACAATCCTCATGGCTACCCCACTTGCAGGATGGATTCGTGCAGGAAACAAAACGGCGCCGTCGGCCGGCGCCGTGCAGCCCGCGCGCGTCGCGCAGGCACGGGCCACCCGAAGGGCGGCCCGGATGGGCGATCACGCCACGTGCTTGCGCTGCTTGGCCAGCTTCTTGCGGACCATCTCGCGCTTGAGCGGCGACAGGTAGTCGATGAACAGCTTGCCGTCCAGGTGGTCCATCTCGTGCTGGATGCAGGTGGCCAGTACTTCACCCGCCTCCAGCTGCTGTTCCTGGCCGTTGCGGTCCAGGTACTTCACGGTGATGGTGTCGGCGCGGGTGACGTCGGCGAAGATGCCCGGGACCGACAGGCAGCCCTCCTGGTACACCCGGCCCCCGTCCCTGGCGACGATTTCCGGGTTGATGAACACATGCGGTTCATTCTTTTCTTCACTGACATCGATGACCATGAAGCGCTTGTGCACGTCCACCTGGGTGGCCGCCAGGCCGATGCCCGGGGCGTCGTACATGGTCTGGAACATGTTGTCGATCAGTTCCTGGAAGGCCGGCGTGGTGACTTCGGCGGCGTCGATCAACGCAGCCTTGGTACGCAGGCGCGGATCGGGGAACTCGAGAATGGGGAGAAGGGCCATGGCTGTTTCCGGATAGGGGGCCGGCACGCCGGCATACGTCGCAGATTCTAGCTCCAACGCTTGCCTTGCGCCCCGGTTTCTGGACTATAGTGCGTGGACCTGTTGGGGAATCAGGGCTTCACACCTATGTTGCTTCGTTTTCGTACGGTCGTCGCCGCGGCGATGCTGACCGTGGCTGCCTATGCTACCGCCGTGGAAGTGAATGGCGGGCACCCGGACACCTATGTGGTCCGAAAAGGGGATACGTTGTGGGATATCGCCGCACGTTTCCTGCAGAAGCCTTGGCTGTGGCCGGAGATCTGGCAAGCCAATCCGCAGATCGCCAACCCGCACCTGATCTATCCAGGTGACGTGCTGAGCCTTGCCTACCTGGACCGGGTGACCGTGTCCCAGGCCGGCCCGCGCCAGGAGGCCCCGATCGACGCCATTCCGCTGGCCCAGGTCGAGCCGTTCCTGAAGCAGCTGAGCGTTGTCGACAGCATCAAGCAGCTGCCCTACGTGGTCGGCCTGGAGGACAGCCGCCTGCGCGTGTCCGGCGGTGACACCGTCTACGTGCGCCTGGCCGATGCCCAGGTGGGCCAGCGCTGGGCCGTGGTACGCCCGACCGTACGGTACGCCCAGCCCAAGCCGACCGAAGACCTGACCGCCAATGGCGACGTGACCCCGGGCAGCGGCAACCTGTGGAAGGCCTACAACGCGCCCAACGCCCGCCGTGGCGTGCTCGGCTACGAGCTGGCCCAGGTCGCTACCGGCACCATCACCCAGATTGCCGGCGGCAAGGTCGAGGCCTCCACGCTGGTGCTGGACAAGAACGACGGCGGCCGCGAAGTGCGCGCCGGTGACCGCCTGGTGCCGGTCGAAGCCAAGCCGTACGACCTGCAGTTCATCCCTCATGTACCCGCTGCCGGTGTCGAGGGTGTGGACGTGCGCGTGCTGGCCGTCACCGACATGTTCAATGCCGGTGGCCCGCGCGACGTGATCGCGATCTCGGCCGGCCGTGCCCAGGGCGTGGACAACGGCACCGTGTTCTCGCTGTGGCGCCCGGGCCGCCATGTGGCGCACCGCATGAAGTACCCGAACTCCTCGCGCATGGACGACTCGCTCAGCACCGGCGCGGGCCGGGTCTCGCTGCCGGATGAGTATGCCGCACACGCGATGGTGTTCCGTACCTTCGACAACGTCAGCTACGCGCTGGTGATGCAGGGCGTGAAGCCGGTGCAGGTCGGTTACAACGCGCTGCACCCGGACGCGAAGTAACCGTTGCCGGGCGTGCCGGCCGCTGCCCGGCAGGCGTCTGCGGGAAAACCTGACGATCACGTGCGAAGGCGCCCTAGGGCGCCTTTGTTGTGTGCGGCCGATAGTGGGGGATGACCACGCATGCATATGAGGCGCTGCTGCGCCTGTTGATGGCGGGAGGCGCACTGGCGCCACGACGGGCCCTGCTGCAGGCCGCGGGCGGTGCGCAAGCCGCCATCGCGCAAGGCCCGGCGAACTGGCGCGCGCACGGCTGCACGCCGGAGCAATGCGCCGCGCTGGAACGTCCCGACGCCCGGGCGCGTGCAGCCGCCCTGCGCTGGCTGGAACAGGACAACCATCACCTGCTGCCCTGCACCGATCCGGCCTTTCCACCCTCGTTGCTGGAGGTGCCCAACCCGCCGCTGGCGCTGTTCGTCGCCGGCGACCCCAGCCTGGCCTGGCGCCCGTCGGTGGCGCTGGTCGGCAGCCGTTCCCCCACCCCGGGCGGGCGCGCACTGGCCGCGCGTTTTGCCGGCTGTTTCGTCGAAGCGGGCCTGGCGGTGACCAGCGGCCTGGCCGCAGGCATCGATGCGGCTGCGCACCAGGCCACGCTCGAGGCCGGTGGCTGCACCGTGGCGGTGATCGGCACGGGCCCTGACCGCGCCTATCCGGACAGCCACGCCCAGCTGCAGGCGCGCATCGCCGCCGAGGGCGTGGTGCTCAGCGAGTACCTGCCGGGTACGGCGGCCCGCCCAGGTCACTTCCCCGCGCGCAACCGGCTGGTGGCCGGGCTGGCGCTGGCCACCGTGGTGGTCGAGGCCGCGCAGCGTTCGGGCGCGCTGATCACCGCGCGCCTGGCCGCCGAGGCAGGCCGCGAGGTCTGTGCCCTGCCCGGGTCGGTGCTCAACCCGCGCGCGGCGGGCTGCCACCGCCTGATCCGCGAGGGCGCGGCGCTGGTCGAGCGTCCCGAGGAGGTTCTGGAACTGCTCGCCCCCGCCCTTCGCCAGCAGCTGCCGGGCTTGCAATCGCGACTGGCCACCCCCACTGAACAGGCACTGCCGGCCCTCCTGCCGGCGCGCTGGGCCGACGACCCTGACTACCAGTGCTTGTGGCGAGCCCTGGACCACAACCCAAGCGGTATGGATTCACTGATCACGCGCTGTGGATTGACGGCGCCCCAGGTGTCCTCCATGCTGCTGGCCATGGAACTGGCGGGAATCGTGGTGTGCGTACACGGCCGCTACTGTCGAACTCCCTAGTTTCTTCACCTCCACAGCGTCGCGCGACGCAGGCCGAGGGGCAATGAAAGAGAGCATCCTGGATGTACTGCTGTACCTGTTTGAACACTATTTCAGCGAAGATGCGGACCTGATCCGTGACCGCGATTCGCTGCAGAACGGCCTGATCCAGGCCGGTTTCAGCCCCACCGAGATCAACAAGGCGTTCGACTGGCTCGATGCCCTGGCCGCGCAGCGGCCGAGCGTGGCCCAGGCGCGGGTCGATGGCCCCGTGCGCATCTACCATGGTCCCGAGCTGGACAAGCTGGATGTGGAATGCCGCGGCTTCCTGCTGTACCTGGAACAGCACGGCATCCTCGACGCCGACCAGCGCGAGCTGGTGCTGGACCGGGCGATGGCCCTGGACCAGGACGAACTGGACCTGGACGACCTGAAATGGGTCGTGCTGATGGTGCTGTTCAACCAGCCCGGCTCCGAAGCGGCCTATGCCTGGATGGAGACGCAGATGTTCATGGACGAGCCAGAACCCCTTCACTGACCGTACACTTGGGGGCATAGCGCATTCAGGAGCGTCCCCGTGAGCGAGTGGTTCCATGCAGAAGGCAACCGGCAGCAAGGCCCGCTGCCGGCGGAACAGTTGGTCGAGTTGTTCCGAAACAACCAGATCTCCCTGGACACCCTGGTCTGGCGCGACGGCCTGCCGCAATGGCAGCCCTTGCGCACCGTTGTCGACGAGCTGGGCCTGATCGTGCCGGCGCTGGACGTTGCTGCGCCGGCCCAGCAACCCGAGCCGGAACCGGAACCGGTGGCCCCGCCTCCGCCGCAGCCGCCTGTACTGCCGCCGTCCACGCCCTATGCCACCCAGGCGGCGGCTGGGGTCCTGCCGCCGCCGAAGAAGAAGCTCTCCGGTTGCGCCCTGACCGCGATCATCGGCGGCGGCCTGCTGCTGGTACTGGTACCGATCATGGCCATCCTCGCGGCGATCGCCCTGCCCGCATACAAGGACTACACCGTGCGTGCCAGGATCGCGACCGCGGTCAATGCCCTGCAGCCGCTGAAACAGCAGGTGCAGCACTTCGCCGACGATGAAGGCCGCTGCCCCGGCGCCAACGATGCCGGTTTCCCGGCCCCGGGGGACTTCAGCCAGGCCGGCCTGTCGGCGGTGAACATCGGCCGCTTCAACAACGGCCACTGTGGCATCGAAGCAACGCTGGCCGTGCCCGGCAAGAGCCTCGATGGCGACCTGCTGTGGCTGGAATATGATCGCGACAGCGGCCGCTGGGAATGCAGCGGTGAAAGCGACGACAAGTACCTGCCGCCGTCGTGCCGCGGCTGAGCCACGCGCACGGCAGCACCTCCAAGGACGATCCAACAGGGAACATGCAATGACTGAGTGGTACTACGCCGTAGGACAGCAACGCCAGGGCCCGCTGTCGGTCCAGGAGATCCGCCAGCGCTTCCAGCGCGGCGAACTGAACCTGGACACCCTGGTCTGGCGCGAAGGCATGGCCCAGTGGGCTGCACTGCGCCAGGTGGTCGATGAACTGGGCCTGCAGACGCTGGCCGACGCCAGCACCGCCACTGCCAGTGGCGGCTTCGACCTGCGCAGCGACTACGCCGCCATCGACAACGGCACTGCGCCGCTGCCTGGCACGGGCGCGCTCAGCAGCTCACCCTACAACGCACCGGCCGCCGCCGCTGCCGGTGGCGCGCGGCCGGTGATCGGCGGCGAGGTGGTCTACGCCGGCTTCTGGAAGCGCGTCGCGGCCTACATGATCGACTACTTCGTGCTGGCCGTGCCGGGCGGCATCATCGGCGCCATCATCGGCGTGGTGCTTGGCGCCAGCATGGGCGCGGTGGGCAGTGGCGAGACCTCCATCGAAATCGTCGCGCAGCTGGCCAGCGCGCTGATCAACATGGTCATCGGCGTGGCCTACTACACCTGGTTCCATTCCTCCCAGGGCGGCGCCACGCTGGGCAAGATGGCGGTCGGCATCAAGGTCGTGCGCAGCAATGGTGACCGCCTGACCCGTGGCCGCGCCTTCGGTCGCTACTGGGCCATGCTGCTGAGCAGCTTCACCCTGGGGATCGGCTTCCTGATGGCCGCCTTCACCGAGCGCAAGCAGGGCCTGCACGACATGATCTGCGACACCCTGGTGGTCGACCGCTGGGCCTACACCGACCAGCCGCAGCTGCAGCGCCATGAGCTGGGTACGGTCACCATCGTGATCCTGGTACTGACCGGCCTGCTGACGGTGGCGGGCCTGGTGCTGCTGGTGGCTGCGGTCGGCTTCATCGCCAAGATGGCCTCATGAACGGCCATCCTCACGTCTGGCTGCTTGACAGGGGCTGGCCGGGCGTGATTCCTCTAATAAGGTGAAACCTGAACGCCCGGCACACTACCGGGCGTTCAGCGTATTGATTTGTCCGTGGCCGCTTCACTAATGCGGCCGTTTGCTCCACCCTAGCGGCCCCTTCCCTGCGGCTCGCCCCACAGACACTGCTGCCATGCCCAAGCACCTGCTCATCGTCGAATCGCCGGCCAAGGCCAAGACGATCAACAAATACCTCGGCAAGGACTACACCGTCCTGGCCTCGTATGGGCATGTGCGTGACCTGATTCCGAAGGAAGGCGCGGTCGACCCGGACAACGGGTTCGCCATGCACTACGACGTGATCGACAAGAACGAAAAGCATGTCGATGCGATCGCCAAGGCCGCCAAGGGCGCCGACGACATCCTGCTGGCAACCGACCCGGATCGCGAGGGTGAAGCGATCAGCTGGCATATCGCCGAGATCCTGAAGGAACGCGGGCTGGTCAAGGACAAGCCGATGCAGCGCGTGGTGTTCACCGAGATCACCCCGCGCGCCATCAAGGAAGCGATCAGCCAGCCGCGTGCGATCGCCAGCGACCTCGTCGACGCCCAGCAGGCCCGCCGCGCACTTGACTACCTGGTCGGCTTCAACCTGTCGCCGGTGCTGTGGCGCAAGGTGCAGCGCGGCCTGTCTGCCGGCCGCGTGCAGAGCCCGGCGCTGCGCATGATCGTCGAGCGCGAGGAAGAGATCGAAGCCTTCATCGCCCGCGAGTACTGGTCGATCGCTGCCGAGTGCGCGCACCCGTCCCAGCACTTCAATGCCAAGCTGGTCAAGCTGGACGGGCAGAAGTTCGAGCAGTTCACCGTCACCGATGGCGACACCGCTGAAGCGGCGCGCATGCGCATCCAGCAGGCCGCGCAGGGTTCGCTGCACGTCACCGACGTGGCCAGCAAGGAGCGCAAGCGCCGCCCGGCGCCGCCGTTCACCACCTCCACCCTGCAGCAGGAAGCCTCGCGCAAGCTCGGCTTCACCACCCGCAAGACCATGCAGGTGGCGCAGAAGCTGTATGAAGGCGTGGCCATCGGCGACGAAGGCACCGTCGGCCTGATTTCGTACATGCGTACGGACTCGGTGAACCTGTCGCAGGACGCGCTGGCGGAAATCCGCGACGTGATCGCCCGCGACTACGGCATCGCCTCGCTGCCGGACCAGCCCAACACCTACCAGACCAAGTCGAAGAACGCCCAGGAAGCGCACGAAGCCGTACGCCCGACCTCGGCCCTGCGCACCCCGTCGCAGGTCGCCCGGTTCCTTACCGACGACGAGCGGCGCCTGTACGAGCTGATCTGGAAGCGTGCGGTGGCCTGCCAGATGATCCCGGCCACGCTCAACACCGTCAGCGTCGACCTGTCGGCCGGCAGCGAACACGTGTTCCGCGCCAGCGGCACCACCGTGGTCGTGCCCGGCTTCCTGGCCGTGTACGAGGAAGGCAAGGACAACAAGAGCGCCGAGGACGAAGATGAGGGCCGCAAGCTGCCCGCGATGAAGCCGGGCGACCGCATCCCGCTGGAACGCATCCTGGCCGAACAGCATTTCACCCAGCCACCGCCGCGCTACACCGAAGCGGCGCTGGTGAAGGCGCTGGAAGAGTACGGCATCGGCCGTCCCTCGACCTACGCTTCGATCATCCAGACCCTGCTGTTCCGCAAGTATGTGGAAATGGAAGGCCGTAGCTTCCGCCCGTCCGACGTGGGCCGCGCGGTGTCCAAGTTCCTGTCCAGCCACTTCACCCAGTACGTGGATTACGACTTCACCGCCAGGCTTGAGGACGAGCTCGATGCCGTCTCGCGCGGTGAGGAAGAATGGATCCCGCTGATGGCCCGTTTCTGGGAGCCGTTCAAGGAACTGGTCGAAGACAAGAAGGAATCGGTCGACCGCGCCGAGGCCAGTGGCGCGCGCGAGCTCGGCACCGACCCCAAGACCGGCAAGCCGGTCAGCGTGCGGCTGGGTCGTTTCGGGCCGTATGCCGCCATCGGCAGCACCGCCGAGGACGCCGAGGAAAAGCCGAAGTTCGCCTCGTTGCGCCCCGGCCAGTCGATGCACACCATCTCGTTGGAAGACGCGCTGGAACTGTTCCTGATGCCGCGCGCGCTGGGCGAGGACAATGGTGAGCCGGTCAGCGTCGGCATCGGCCGCTTCGGCCCGTTCGCCAAGCGCGGCAGCACCTACGCCTCACTGAAGAAGGAAGACGACCCGTACACCATCGACCTGGCCCGCGCCGTATTCCTGATCGAAGAGAAGGAAGAGATCGCGCGCAACCGGATCATCAAGGAGTTCGAGGGCAGCGACATCCAGGTGCTGAACGGCCGCTTCGGCCCGTACATCAGCGATGGCAGGATGAACGGCAAGATCCCCAAGGATCGCGAGCCGTCATCGCTGACCCTGGCTGAAGTGCAGCAGCTGATGGAAGAAACCGGCAAGCCGGTGCGCAAGGGCTTCGGCGCCAAGAAGGCCGCTGCGAAGAAGGCACCGGCCAAGAAGGCTGCGGTGAAGAAGGAAGCAGCGCCGAAGAAGGCCGCGGCCAAGAAAGCGCCGGCCAAGAAGGCTGTGAAGAAAGCTGCCGCAAAGAAGGCACCGGCGAAGAAGGCCGTCAAGAAGACCGCTGCAAAGAAGTAGATCCACGCCATGCGCGGATGAGGGGTAGTGCCGGTCGCTGGCCGGCAACACCTGGAAGCCTCGGATGCCGGCCAGCGGCCGGCACTACCGAGCGGGCGCGTTCCACCCCTTCTGCACGCAGCGGGGGGATAATGGAGGCCCACGCCGGGCCGGTCGCCGTCATGAAAGAACTCACCCTGAACTCTGCTGTCGCCACGCTCCGCGCCGGTGGCGTGATCGCCTATCCGACCGAAGCGGTCTGGGGCCTGGGCTGCGATCCGTCACATGAAGCCGCGGTGCACGCGGTGCTGCGGCTGAAACAGCGCCCGATCGAGAAGGGCATGATCCTGGTCGCCGCCGAACTGTCGCAGCTGGAGGGCTGGGTCCGCCTGCAGGCGCTGCCCGACGCCCGCCAGCGTGCGGTTCTGGCCAGCTGGCCGGGCGCCAACACCTGGATCCTGCCGGCCGGTCCGCGCGCCCAACCGTGGGTCACCGGTGAACACAGCGGCATCGCCGTACGCATCAGCGCCCACCCACTGGTCGCCGCCCTGTGCCGCGCCTGGGGCGGGCCGCTGGTCTCCACCAGCGCCAACCTGGCAGGTGAACCGCCGGCACGCAGTCGCGCCGAGCTGGATCCGCGCCTGCTGCGCCTGCTCGATGGCCTGCTCGATGGCGAGACCGGTGGCCTGGCCCAACCGACCCCGATCCGCGACGCGCTCAGCGGCAACGTGCTGCGCTCCTGAGCGGACGATTGCACTGCCACGCACAATCACGCACCCTGCCGCCATGAACCTGCTGCGCACCGCCTTGGGCCTGTGCCTGCTGCTGCCATGGACCGCACCGGCCGCAGAGGACGTGCGCGTCTATCGCTGCGTCGCCAGCAATGGCGCCGTGGCCCTGCAGGACAGGCCCTGCAGCAGCGGCCGGCAGGAAGTGCGCGACCTGCAGCGCCCGCGCGACCCGACGCCACGGGTGGTGCGCAGCGATGCGACGCCCGCGCCTCCCGACGAGGTTCCGGTGATGCGCGATCGCGAAGTCCGCCACGTCTACATCCAGCCGCCACAGCCGTTGTACGAATGCGTGAGCGACGACGGTCGCCGCTATACCAGCGACAACAACGAGGGCAATCCGCGCTGGGTACCGTTGTGGACCAGCGTCTGGCTTCCGCACGGGCACCACGGCCCGGTCCATCCCGGCCCACGCCCGGCCTTCGGCACGCCGGTCGGCCCCCCCATCGGTGAAGGAACCGGCTACCGGCCGCCCGCGGTGGGTGTCGGTGTGCAGGTTCCGGCCGGCAGCGTGCTGGTCCGCGACAGCTGCCATGCGCTGCCGCCGCAGGAAGTCTGCGCGCGCCTGCGCGACCGCCGCTGGGAACTGGACCGCCGCTACAACAGTGCGCTGCAGAGCGAGCGTACTGCCATCAGCAACGAACAGCGTGGCATCGACGCACGCCTGTCGCGGGACTGCGACCGCTGAGCGCAGCACCTGCCGTGGCATGTACGCTGTGCGCATGAAGAACCTGATCTGGCTGGCCCTGGGCCTGTTCGCCGGCAACGCAGTGGCCGACGACGGGGTGATCTACCGCTGCACCTCCAGCAACAGCGATGTGCCCACCCTGCAACGTACGCCCTGCCCTGCCGGCAGCAAGCAGCAGGTGGTGCGGATTCCGGCCGCTGCCAGTGCGTCGCCCACGCCGACCCCTGTGCCGTCGCCACCCGAACCGGCGGCGGCGGGTATGCCGCCGGCTTCCGCGCCCAGCCCCCGCCGCCCCGGCGAAGGACGCACGATCATGGAAGCCGGCATGGTCGAACGCGAAGGCGGCGATCTGATACTCGACAGTGCATCGCTGCCACGCCAGGCTGATGCCGCGCCGGACAGCAATGCGCCGCCGAAGCCGCCGCTGCCGCCCATCTTCCAGTGCACCGACAGCCAGGGCGGTGGCTACCTGCACGAATACGAAGCTGCCCCCGGCCGCTGCGAACTGATGACCGTGCAGGGCCTGGGCGGCGCCACACCGGTCAATGCTGCAGGCTGCGAAGTGGTGCGCGACCGCTGCGAGGAACTGCCGGAAGCGCAGCGCTGCAGCAGCTGGCAGCAACGCTTCCGCGACGCACGTGGCCGCGAGCGGTTCGCCTCGCCGGAGAACCGCGACAAGGCCCGCGGGGAACGCGAACGGTTGCAGGGCGTGCTGGAGGCCAGCAACTGCCCGGTACCGGGGTGACTGCCATGCGGTAGTGCCGGCCGCCGGCCGGCAACTGCAATCACCTGAAGATCCCGTGGTTGCCGGCCAGCGGCCGGCACTACCACCGCATGATCAGAACCCGTAGCGCAGGAAACCGCCATCCACTGCGATGCATTCGCCGGTGACATAGCTGGCCGCCGGCAGGCACAGGAAGCCCACGGCTGCGGCCACTTCCTCCGGTTCACCGATGCGGCGCATCGGCGTGCGGTTGACCACTTCCTCGTAGTAGTCCGGGTCCGACAATGGACCGGACGTGCGCCGCGTGCGGATGTACCAGGGCGCCACCGCGTTGACCCGGATGCCATCCTCCGCCCACTCGACGGCCAGGTTGCGCGTCATCTGGTGCATCGCGGCCTTGGTCATGCCATAGACCACGCCACTGCGCACGTGGGTCAGGCCGGACACGCTGCCGACGTTGACGATGGACGACGACGCATGCCGCGCCAACAGCGGATGCGCGTAGCGCGACAGCTCGAAGGCCGAGAACAGGTTGGTCTCGAAGATCTTGCGCCATTCGTCCTCGGAATACTCCGTGGCCGCCTTGGTGACGTTGCCACCGGCGTTGTTGACCAGGATGTGCAGGCCATCGCTGTGGTCTTCCACCCAGTCCAGGATCTGCCGGCGGTCCTCGTCATCGGAGACATCGGCAGCCAGCGCGTGCACCTGGTGCTGCGGATACACGTCCAGCAGTTCGTCGCGCGCCGTCTCCAGCATATCGATGTCACGGCCCACGATCATCAGGTCGGCACCGAGGCCGGCCAGTTCGTGCGCGATGGCCAGGCCGATGCCGGCGCTGGCGCCCGTAATCAGGGCAGTCTGGCCGTCCAGGCGCCACCGTTGCTGGGTCATGTGTCCTCCGGGGCCGCGCCCGCTGTGTTTCGATGCCGCAAGGATACGCGCTCACGGCGGCGCTCGGCCGGGGATGCGACACTTGCCCATACGCCCACCGCGGAGAGCCGCCATGCGCATCCTGATCCTGTCCACGTCGCTGCTGGCCAGCCTGCTGCTGGCGGCCTGCCAGCGTCCGCCCACGCCGAACCCGGAGAAGCCACCGGTGCCACGAGCGATGTCGCGTGCGATCAACGAGCCGCTGGACCGCGCCAAGGACGTGCAGAAAACCGTCGATGAGGCTGCCGCGCGTGAGCGCAAGGCCGAGGCCGACGCGGCGCAATGACCGGTGGGGTCAGAGCCCTTTGCGAAGCCAAGGGATCCGCCCCCATGAACGAAAACGCCCGGCCTGAGCCGGGCGTTTTCATTCGATAGCGTTGCCGGTCAGAACCCGCAGAAGCAGTACGCCAGCGCCTTCACCGGTGCGCCGTTGCCCTTTTCGCGGGCCGCGTTCTCGACGAAGCGCAGCTGCGTGTCCACTTCCGGCATCGTGCGTGCCAGCATCATCCGCGCCATGCCCGAATCGGACAGCATCCAGGCACCGGCACGACTGCCGGCGAAACCGCTGACGAACTGCGCGAACGGCGTGGCTGCCTTCTCGATGTAGCGCACGCGATAGGCATCGGACTTGCCCAGCTTGGCGCGGCTGGCCGCATCGGCCACCGCATCCCTCAGGCCACCGAAGGCATCGACCAGGCCGCGTTCCTTGGCCTGTGCACCGCTCCACACGCGGCCGCGGGCCACCTCGTCCACGGCCTCGACCGGCTTCTTGCGCGCGTCGGCGACGCGACCTGTGAAGTCGGCGTAGCCTTTGTTGATCACCGACTGGATGACCTGTCCCACGGCCGGATCCATCGGGCGGGTGACATCGAATGCACCCGCAAAACGGGTGGTGCCGACACCGTCAGTGTGCACGCCGATCTTGTCCAGCGCGCGGCTGAAGTTCGGTACCATGCCGAAGATGCCGATCGAACCAGTGATGGTCGACGGATCGGCGTAGATGCGATCGGCATTCATGCTGATCCAGTAGCCACCGGAGGCAGCCAGGTCGCCCATCGACACCACCACCGGCTTGCCAGCGGCCTGCAGCGCCACCACTTCACGGCGGATCTGCTCGGAGGCGAACACCTCACCGCCCGGCGAATCGACGCGCAGCACCACGGCCTTCACGTTGTCGTCGTCGCGCGCGGCGCGCAACAGCGCTGAGGTCGACTCGCCGCCGATGCGGCCGGCCGGCAGGTCGCCACCGCTGATCTCGCCGGCAGCCACCACCACGGCCACCTGCGGACGCGAGTCCACCGGGTTGCGGCGGGCGTCGAGCAGGGCCAGGTAACGGCCGAAGTCGACGTTGCGGAAACCACCGTCGGCGTCTTCGTCGGCCACGCCGCGCTCGATCATCAGATCCTCGAATTCCTCGCGGGTCTTCAGCGCGGTCACCAGCTTCTGCTGCAGCGCGAACTTGGCCAGGTCGCCACCGGCGGCGGCAATGCCTTCCGGCAGCGTGTCGATGCCGGCAGCCAGCTGTGCCGGATCCAGGCGGCGCGCCTTGGCGATGTCGCCCAGGTAGCGCTGCCACACATCGTTCATCCAGAACAGGTCGGCTTCCTTGGAGGCCGGCGACGCGGCGTCAAGCACGTACGGTTCGGCCGCGGACTTGTACTCGCCCACCTTGAACAGGTGCACGTCCACGCCCAGCTTGTCCTGCAGGCCGGTGCGGAAGTACTGGCGGTAGCGGCCGAGGCCTTCGAGCACGACCGAACCCATCGGGTCCAGGTAGACCTCGTCGGCCTGTGCAGCCAGCAGGTACTGCGACTGGCCCATGCTCTCGCTGTAGGCCACCAGCTGCTTGCCGGAAGCGCGCAGGTCCTGCAGCGCGGCGGCGACTTCACGCAGCGAGGCGAAGCCCGACGGCTGCAGCTTGTCCAGCTCCAGCACCACGCGCTCGATCTTCTTGTCTTCCTTGGCCGACTCGATCACCCGCAGCAGGTCGCGCAGCTGGATCTCTTCGGCACCGTTGTCACCCACGGCCTTGGCCAGTGCGCGGCTGACCGGATCGGCACTGAACTGCTCGACCAGGCGGCCTTCCGGCGCGATCACGAGCGTCGTGCGGTCCTGCAGCGACTTGCTGGCACCGGCACCCATGCCGGCGGCGATGACGAACATCACCAGCAACAGGAACAGCAGGCCGAAGAACACCAGGTTGAGGATCAACCGGCGGGTGAAGTTCATGACGTCCCACAGCCCGATGAAGAAACTGGCGACGGGGTTGCGACGCGCCGGGGGCAGCGGGGGCACGGGTTGATTCATGGAACGCTCCGGATGGCTTCTTGCCGTGGTACCAGCATAGCCGGTGCCGCGTGATGCGGCATCGGACACAAGTCAGGGGATCGCCCGCCATGGGTCGGCATGGCGGGCAGGACGATCAGGACAGCGCGGACTGCCCGATGCGCTGGCTGCTGCGGCGCAGGCGCCAGCCCATCAGGATGGCAGCGGCGGTCAGGCCGACGATCAGGCCGATCCACATGCCCTGCGGGCCCATGCCCAGCCCCAGGCCAAGCCCGGCGCCGAGCGGCATGCCCAGGCCCCAGTACGCGAACATGGCGATGAACATCGGCACGCGGGTGTCCTTGAGGCCGCGTAGCGCACCCGCCGACAGCACCTGGATGCCGTCCGGGAACTGGAAGGTGGCCGCGTACAGCAGCAGGGTCGAGGCCAGGCCGGCCACTGCCAGGTCGTTGGTGTACACACCGACGATGGCATCGTGGCCGAACAGCAGCACCGCCGCTGACAACGTCTGCGTGCCCATGATGATCGCGTAACCGGCCCACGCCGCACGCCGTACGCCGAAGCCGTCACCACGGCCGACCGCATGGCCGACGCGCACGGTGGTGGCCTCGGCCACGCCCATCGGGATCATGAAGCACAGCTGCGCGACGTTGATCGCGATCTGGTGTGCCGCCGCTTCATTGGCACCCAGGCGGCCGATCAGCAAGGCGGTGACGATGAACAGGCCGCCTTCCATCAGCACGGTGATGCCGATCGGCAGGCCGGTGCGCAGCAGCTCCCAGATCGCCTTCCAGCGCGGTCCCTCGAAGTGGGAGAACAGCTGCAGATGGGCAAAGCGCTTGGTCCGCCACAGATACAGGGCGAATGCGGTCGCCTGCAGCCACATCATCACCGCCGAAGCGATGCCCAGGCCCTCGGCCCCCAACTCCGGGAAGCCGAGCTTGCCATTGGCCAGCACGTAGCCCATCGGCGCCAGCACCAGCAGGCCACCGAAGCCGAGCAGCATGGTCGGCAGCGTCCAGTGCATGCCCTCGCTGAGATAACGCATGCAGAAGTACAGGGTCAGCGCCGGGCCACCCCAGCGCACCGCATGCAGGAACGCAGTCGCCCCCGGCACGATGTCCGGCGCGATGCCGAAGGCCGGCAGCAGCGGCGGCACCACGGTGAGGAAGGTGAACATGATCAGCCCCAGCCCCAGCGCCAGCCACAGTGCCTGGCGGAACAGCGGGCCGATCTCGCGCTCGCGGCCGGCGCCGTGCAGCTGCGACACCGAAGCGGTGAGCGAGATCAGGGTGCCGATCGGAATCAGCATCGGCAGCCACAACAACGCCGTACCGATGGTGACTGCGGCAAGGGTCGCCGTAGCGTGGTGGCCGGCAATCACGTTGTCGACGAAGGAGATCAGACCGGTGGACACATGGCCCAGCACGAGCGGCAGGGCGAGCAGACCGGTGGCGCCGACTTCCTTGCTGAAGCGCGGCGTGGAGGTTGCAGTAGACATAAGGTGCTTGACGCGAACTGCGGTTGCGCGCGAAGGGCACAGGCACCGGGTTGCGGGCGCCCATCTTACGCGGGCGGCGCCTGCATTCCCATGACATGGCGTGAATGCTGGGTTTCAGCCGCCCCAAGCAAAAAGGGGACGGAGGGGATTAAGTCGCATTCGGCACTGACTGGCCTGATACGACTTAATCCCCTCCGTCCCCTTTTCTACTGGCCGGCCTGGCGCTTTAGCCAGCTGTCGCGCTCGGCGGCGGGCACGGCGAGGAAGGCGCTGCGTACCGTGTCGCGTTCCTGCGGCGGCGTGCGCTGCGCGACCAGGGCCAGCTGGGCCAGCTGCGCCGGGTTGAGCTGGCGCAGCACGGCCAGCGCGGTCTCGCGTTGCTCCGGTGGCACGAATCCGAACAGTCCGTGCAGCTTGGGGAATTCAAGGCCCAGCTGCGGGCCCAGCCGCCATCCGGCGCGGAACGCCTGATCCTGCGCCTGGAATTGCTGCCGCATGCGCTGCTGTTGATCGGCCGGCAGCGAATTGAAGCGCGCAGCCGCCTGACGGATTCGCTCGCGCTCTGCTTCCGGCAATGCGCGCCAGGCGGCGTAGTCGGCACGGCGCTGTCGCTGCTGCTGCGTATCCAGCTGAGCGAATTCGGCAGGTGCTGTTGCAGCGGCCGACGCCGGCGTGGCCGGCGAACTGCCCGGAACCGGTGGCGGCAACGGCACGCTCAACGGCTGCGGTGCGGCGGACAGCGACAGCGGCAGGGCCAGCAGCAGGCTGGCGAGCACGGACTTATTCATCGGCGGCAGCCGTTTCCAGCGTGGCACTGGCCGGCTCCGGCCGGCTCGGCTTGGCTTGCGATTCATCCACCGGCAGCGGGCCGCCCGCGGCAGTCCACGCGTACAGGTCGGCATCGGCGACCAGCGGGTAGTCGCGATCTGCCAGCATCGCTGCGTCATCATTGGCTTGCGCCTGGCCCGCGTCCGGTATGGCGTCCACCTTGCTCGGTGGCAGGGCTTCCACGGTCACCGGACCGGCTTCGCCCACCACGCCCTCCGGCAAGGGTGCATCGCTGCCGAACGAATGTCCCTGCAGGTGGCGCCACCCCAGCGCGGCGGCCAGCAGTACCGCCACCGTCACCAGCAGGATCAGCGGACCGCGCCAGCGCGGCCTGGCATTCGCGCGGCGGCGCTTGCCGTTGGCGGCCGCACGCTCGTCCCGCTGCGGTGCGCGCCAGCTGGAGGCCGGTGCTTCATTGTGGGTGGTGGGTGCGGCCGGCTGCTGCAGTTGCTGCAGGCGCGTGGCCGGCAGGTCACGGACACGCGCCTGTACCTGCTCGGCCAACTGGCGCCAGGCCACGGCATCGGGCCGGCCCTGGGCATCACGCGGGCAGGCATCGGCCAGCAGGTGCTGGTAACCGGCCTCGTCCTGGTCGAGCACGCGCATGGCGATGCCCTCGTCCAGGCTGCCGCCCACCCGCAGCAGCAGCGCCAGTCGTGGAAGTGGCGGCATCGCGCCCAACGCGGCCAACGACGGCGCCCACTGCCCGCCCGCCGGCTCGCGCAGCGCCTGGCGCTGGCCCAGCAGGGTCCAGAAGCGGGTCGGCCATTGCGCCATCGGCAGGTCGCTGGCGACCGCCGCAAACGCGCGCATCACTGCCACCAGGGTCTGCTCGGCACGGGCGGCATCGCCGCACTGCAGTTCAGCCACCACCAGGGCGCGGCGTTCGACGCCACGCAGGAACGCCGACAGCGCGCCGGCCGCGGTCGAGGAAACAGGGGCGGGCACAGCCGTCATCGGTCACTCCAAAGGTCTGCCGGCATGATAGCGGCAGCCCATCGGCACCCGTAGGACTTGCGCCCACAGGCACTTCGTGCTGCAGGTTGTGCACAGCACCACGCTCCCCGCGCGGGAAATTGCGGCATGCCGCTGAATTCACTCTGTTTCAGCAATGTTTCACACTCAAGTTGTTGATTTTGAACGCCTTTCAAGTGTGGCGATTTTTTGACCAACCCAAGGGTGAGCTCGTCGCCATCGGCCTCCTGCGTTCCCGTCGACCGGTAACGCACAACGTTATCCACAGAACATGTGGATAAGACTGAATCTCCAATGGACACCGATATTTAGGTGACATTTATGATTCAACGGTCGTCGCCCGTCTGCCCCCTGCCATTCGCGCGTGCATGGCCCGTTACACTGGCCCGATGCTTTCACCCATTCCGACCCTGCAGGTCGCCCTGCCCGTCCCCCTGCCCCGCCTGTTCGACTACCTGTCGCCGGAGGGCGATGGCCCCACGGCCGCGGTCGGCTGCCGCCTGAAGGTGCCGTTCGGCAACCGCGAGCTGGTCGGCGTGGTGGCCGGCCACGGCCAGACCGACGACGGCCAGGGACTGCGCCAGGCGCTGGCCTGGTGCGACCGGCAGCCGCTGCTGCAGGGCGAACTCTGGCAGAGCCTGCAGTGGCTGGCGCGCTACACCCATGCGCCACTGGGCGAGGTGCTGAGCACCGCCCTGCCCGGCCCGCTGCGCCATGGCGAGGCCCTGCCCGACACCCACCACTGGGGTTGGCAGCTGACCACCGAAGGCCACGCCCAGCGCGAAAAGCTGCGCGCCGGAAGCCGTCCGCGGCAGCTGGCCGAGCTGCTGGCAGGAGCGATCGTGGATGAGGACGTGCTCGGCGAACGCATGGCCGACTGGCGCACCGCTGCACGCAGCCTGGCCAAGCGCGAGCTGGCCGAGCGCGTGGCGATGACGGTGGCACCGCAGCATGCGCAGCCGCTGCCCGGCCCCACGCTCAACCCGGACCAGGCCGGGGCGGTGGCTGCGATCAACGCTGCCGACGGCTTCCAGCCGTTCCTGCTGGACGGCGTGACCGGCAGCGGCAAGACCGAGGTCTACCTGCAGGCGATCATCCATTGCCTGGCGCAGGGCAGGCAGGCGCTGGTGCTGGTACCGGAAATCGGCCTGACCCCGCAGACCCTGGCACGTTTCCGCGGCCGCCTGGGCATCGCCGTGCACGCCTTGCATTCGGGGTTGAACGACAACGAGCGCGCGCGCGTCTGGGCGGCCGCCTCCCGAGGCGAAGCGCGGGTCATCGTCGGCACCCGCTCGGCGGTTTTCACGCCATTGCCGCAGGCCGGCCTGCTGATCGTCGACGAGGAACACGACGGCAGCTACAAGCAGCAGGACGGCATCCGTTACCACGCGCGCGATTTCGCTCTGGTGCGCGCCAAGGCGCTGGGCATTCCGGTGCTGCTCGGCAGCGCCACCCCTTCACTGGAAACGCTGCACAACGCCTACGCCGGGCGCTACACGCACCTGCGCCTGAAGCAGCGCGCCGGCGATGCGCGGCCACCGCGCGTGCGCATCCTCGATGTACGCAAGCGGCCGCTGCACGATGGCCTCTCGGCCGATGTGCTGGCTGGCATCGGCGAACACCTGCAGCGTGGCCAGCAGGTGCTGGTGTTCAAGAACCGCCGTGGCTACGCACCGGTGCTGCTGTGCCACGACTGCGGGTGGACCGCGCCGTGCCAGCGCTGCGATGCGCCGATGACCGTGCATGGCGGCGGCCGACGCCTGCAATGCCACCACTGTGGCGCGCGCCAACCGGCGCCGTTGGCATGCCCGGCCTGCGGCAGCCTGGCGCTCCAGCCGCAGGGCATCGGCACCGAACGCCTGGAAGAACACCTCACCGCCGCCTTCGCCGATTTCCCGGTGGTGCGCATCGACCGTGGCACCACCTCACGCCGCGATGCGCTGGAGCAGCAGCTGGCGAAACTGGGCGACCAGCCCGGCATCCTGGTCGGCACGCAGATCCTGGCCAAGGGCCACGACCTGCCGAAGCTGACCCTGGTGGTGGTGGTCGGCATCGACGAAGGCCTGTTCTCCGCCGACTTCCGCGCCAGCGAGAAGCTGGCGCAGCAGCTGATCCAGGTGGCCGGTCGTGCAGGACGTGCGCGTGACCCCGGCGAGGTCTGGCTGCAGACCCATCACCCTGGTCACCCGCTGCTGGAAACCCTGGTGAGCGGTGGCTACCACCCGTTCGCGCAGGCCGAGTTGAACCAGCGGCAAGCCGCAGGGTTCCCCCCGTTCGCGCACCTGGCGCTGATGCGCGCCGAAGCGCAGCAGGTCGAGCACGCCAATGCGTTCCTGCTGGCTGCGCGGCAGTTGCTGGGCGAGCAGAACGTGGTGGAGGCGTACGGCCCGATGCCGGCGCCGATGCCGCGGCGCGCGGGCTACCAGCGCACACAGCTGCTGCTGTCGGCGCCGCAGCGGCCACCCTTGCATGGCGTGCTCGCGCAGCTGGTTCCGCAGCTGTATGCGCTGCCGGAAGCACGCAAGGTGCGCTGGTCGCTGGATGTGGATCCAACGGACCTGTATTGAGGGGTCAGAGCCCACCCGTCGGGTGGGATCCGACCCCGATGCCCTGGGGTCGGATCCCTTTTCGCAGAAAAGGGCTCTGACCCCGGACGCCTTCGCTTACGTCAGCGGCGACATCACGCCGCGCTGGTAGGCCGGGCGCTCACGCAGCCGCGCATACCAGTCAGCCAGATGCGGCAGCTCCGGTCGCTGGATCGGCAGCTCGTACCAGGCGTAGACCAGCGAGCCCAGCGGGATGTCGCCCATCGCGAACTTCTCGCCCGACAGCCACGGCTGCCTGGCCAGGGTAGCGTCGGCCATCGCCAGGTAGTCACCGGCGCGCACGATGGCGGCATTGATCCGCGCTTCATCGCGGTCGGCCGGCGCGGTGCGCATGATGCCCCAGACCAGGTCGCTGTACAGCGGCGCCATCCGCGACGTGCTCCAGTCCATCCACTTCTCGGCCTGGGCGCGTTCCATCGGGTCCTCAGCGTACAGGGTGCCCAGTGCATAGCGGGCGCTCAGGTAGCGCACGATGGTGTTCGATTCCCACAGCGGCAAGCCGTGGTCTTCGATCACCGGCACCAGGCCGTTGGGATTCATCGCCTGGTACTCCGGGGTCTGCGTACCACCATGGCTGCCACCGACTTCGATGGATTCGTACGGCAGGCCGATTTCCTCGGCGCACCACAGTACCTTGCGGACGTTGCTGGAATTGCGGCGGCCCCAGATCTTCAACATGCGGGTTTTCCTTGCTGGCAATGCGAGCGGCAACGATACGCCTGATCGGGTGGAGATGTGCGTGCCGGATGCGGGATCTGGCATCCGGGCATTGCCGGCCAGCAGCAGGCACTACCTGTTCTTTTTTGGCAGCGCGCGCACGTAGGACGACTTGCCGTCCTTCTTCAGCTCGAACAGGCCGATCGCCGCCAGCAGGTCGCTGAGCTTGCCGTAGCCATAGTTGCGCGGATCGAACGAGGCCTGGTTGCCGATCTGGCTGCCGACCGGGCCGAGGTGCGACCAGCCATCCTCACCCTCGGCCGCGGACACCGCACGGCGCAGCATCTTCACCAGCCGGGTGTCACTGCGCATTTCCGCACCGCTCTTGCGTGGACGCGCATCGTCGTTGGCCACCGGCTCGTTCGAGGCCTGCTCGCTGGACGCCTGTTCGGCATCGGGCACGCTGGCATGGGTCTGCCCCAGTGCCTCCAGGTAGGTGAACTTCGAGCACGCATTGACGAATGGCTCGGGCGTCTTCTTCTCGCCGAAGCCATATACCTTCACGCCATCGGTCAGCAGGCGCATCACCATCGGGGTGAAGTCCGCATCGCTGGAGACGATGGCGAAGCCATCAAGGTTGCGCGCGTACAGCAGGTCCATGGCATCGATCACCATCGCCATGTCCGAAGCGTTCTTGCCCTTGCTGTAGGCGAACTGCTGGATCGGTCGGATCGCATACTCATGCAGCACCGCTTCCCACCCTTTCAGTCGCGGGCTCTTCCAGTTGCCGTAGGCACGGCGCACGTTGGCCACGCCGTAGCGGGCGACTTCCGCCAGGACCTCGTCGATCTTCGAGGCCGGCGCATTGTCGGCGTCGATCAACAGGGCGATGCGCTTTTCCGGTTCGCTCATGGGCTCCTCACGGGCCGTTGCCTGAACCCGAGTATCGCCGATCCGGGCAGGCGCTGACGTGACAGGTGGCCGCCGTGCGAAGATGCCAGGCGCTTCCCCCGATGCCCCCACTGGAGTGAGTCGATGAGTCGCGAGCGCGTTCCCCACCTGGTCGTTGTCGGCGGCGGTTTTGCCGGTCTCTGGGCCACCCGTGCCCTGGCCCGCGAGCGCATACGCATCACCCTGGTCGATCGCCGCAACCATCACCTGTTCCAGCCGCTGCTGTACCAGGTGGCCACCGCCGGCCTGTCCGCGCCGGATATCGCCGCACCGCTGCGCCACATCCTCGGCCACCAGCGCAATGTGGAAGTCCGCCTCGGCGAAGTGGTGGCCATCGACAAGCGGGCGCGGCAGATCCGCATGGCCGATGGCAGCACGCTGGACTACGACAGCCTGCTGCTGGCCACCGGCGCCACCCACGCCTACTTCGGCAACGATCAGTGGGCCGATGATGCGCCCGGCCTGAAGACGCTGGACGATGCCATCGCGCTGCGCCGCAAGCTGCTGCTGGCGTTCGAACGCGCCGAGGCCGAACCGGACCCGGCGAAGAAGGCGGCGTGGCTGAGTTTCGCCATCGTCGGCGGTGGTCCCACCGGCGTCGAACTGGCCGGCACCCTGGCCGAGATCGCGCGCCACACGCTGCGCAACGAATTCCGCCACATCGACCCGGCCAGCGCCAGGGTGCGGCTGGTCGAGGCTGGGCCCCGCGTGCTGTCCTCGTTCCCGGATGTGCTTTCGCTGAAGGCGCGCCGCCAACTGGAAAAGCTGGGCGTGGAAGTGCTGACCGGTACCCCGGTGAGCGACATCGACAGCCAGGGCTTCAAGCTCGGCGAACAGTTCGTACCGGCGCGCACCGTGGTCTGGGCCGCCGGCGTGGCCGCTTCACCGCTGGCGCGCACGCTGGACGTGCCACTGGACCGCGCCGGACGCGTGCCGGTGCAACCGGACCTGACCCTGCCCGGTCACCCGGAGCTGTTCGTGGCCGGCGACCTGGCCGCACTGAGCCAGGCCGACGGCAAGCCGGTACCCGGGGTGGCACCGGCCGCCAAGCAGATGGGCAAGTACGTGGCCGAGGTGATCCGCGCGCGCCTGCACGGCAAGCCCGAGCCCGGCCCGTTCAAGTACGCCGACTACGGCAACCTGGCCACCATCGGCCGCATGGCCGCGATCGTGCACCTGGGCCGGCTGCAGCTTTCCGGCGTGCTGGCCTGGTGGTTCTGGCTGGCCGCGCACGTGTTCTTCCTGATCGGCTTCCGCAACCGCATCGTGGTGCTGCTGAACTGGGCAGTCGCGTACTGGAGCTACCAGCGCAGTGCGCGGATCATCTTCGGTGATGACCAGGATGACCGGCGGCCGAGGCGGTAGGGCTGCACGCAACGGGGTCGGATCCCTTTCCACAGGAAAGGGCTCTGACCCGGTCAACACCCTCCACGCATGGCGTGGATCTACTGGTTCATCGGGCCACCGGGCACCCGCCGTTTCGACCAGGTCCGGCAGAAGTCCTCCTTCCTCGCGGTGTCGGCAATCTGCGCGGCACTCCAATGCCGGGTGATCCAGATCGTCAGTGCGGTACTGCTGAGATGCCAGCGCAGCATGCCGCGCTGCGGTTGCCGCCACAGGTAGCGCCGGGCAATCCAGAAGGCCTCCCGCTCCACTTCAGGCACCTTCTTCATCGCGTCCTTGTCGAAGAACTGGGCGGTAAAGCGCCAGGGGTTCATCGGCTGGTATCCCGCCCGTGGCTCGCTGCTACACGCAGCCACACCACTGGGCGCACGGTCGGCCGGCGTCGGCCGACCGCCTGCCAATGCCAGCCCGAGCAGGTACAGCAGGCCAGGCAGCAGCGCGATGCCGGCGACCAGCACGACGACGGAGATCCATGCTTTGCCGGCGGCACGCATCGCTCACTGTGCCTTCGGCTTTGGATACCACAACGCGTTGACGATGACCCAGCGCTGGTCGAAGCGCCCCATGTGGAAGTAATCGACGAACCACGGGGTCTCCAGCCGCACCGAGGCCGCGTTGCCGGTCACGTCCAGCACCGTGCAGCGACGATCCCATTGATCCTTCGGGGTCTTCAACGCGCCCTGCTTCGTCAGCGAGACCAGTTCTTCCTTCGACATCCGGCGCAGGCCCAGGCGTTCGTCGGGTGTATCGCCGAGCACAGCGCGCTTGGCCAGGTCCGGATGCAGGGAGCGGGCGACGCGCTGTGGGTCCGCCTCCAGCTGGCCATCGACGTAGTCATGGCAGGTGGCTTCGATGGCCGCGATCGTGGCCGGGTCGGGGGCAGGGCTCGTTGCTGCGGAAAGAGCAAACAGCAGGGCGATCGTGGACATCCGGGTCTCCAGCTCTGGGCGCGGGGCGATCATCGCATGGGCCGGGTAGCCCATCCACGCGTGGCGTGGATCTACAGGACCGGCGCCTGCAGCCAGGCCAGCTTGCGTTCGCGCGGCTGCTGCTTGAGTTGCCACTCGGCCCGCGAGGCGGCGGCCCGGTCCGGGTATTCGCGCACGGCCAGCACGCGCAGCGGTGGCCGGGCCCGGGTGTAGCGCGCGCCCTTGCCGGCCTGGTGGGCGGCGAAACGCGCATCCACGTCGGTGCTGATGCCGGCGTAATAGCTGCCATCGCGGCATTCGAGCAGGTACAGGAACCACGGGCGGAGGGACGGGGCCATGCCCGGATTATGCCGTGCTGCACTGCAGCGGATATACTGGCGCCCGAATGCAGGAGAGTGGCGCCGCGCTGGCGCCCGCCGAAGGCGCAGGCTCCCATGATCGCTCAGGCCGGTGGGCTGGAATCCCACCAACCATGCATTCGACTCGCCGAGCTGGAGAGAGGTCACCGGGCACGCCCGGGACGATCCGCCGAAGGGGCACGCGGCCAACGCCGCTGAACTCTCAGGCAAAAGGACAGCGGGAGCGGCACCGGTCATCGTCATCCCGTCATTGCGCAGGCAGTGGTGGCAGTTGCGCATGGCCGGCCCCACCGCGCCCGGAGCCTGTTCCATGCTGCTGTCCATCATCTACCTGGTTGCCATTTCCGCCGAAGCCATGACCGGTGCACTGTCTGCCGGCCGCCGCCGCATGGACCTGTTCGGTGTGGTCATGATCGCCTGCGTCACCGCCCTCGGGGGCGGCTCGCTGCGCGACATCCTGCTCGGCCACTATCCGCTGGGCTGGGTGAAGCATCCCGAGTACCTGGGTTTCACCGTGTGCGCGGCGCTGATCGCCACCTGGGTGGCGCGCTGGATGCACCACTTCCGGCGCACCTTCCTGGTGCTCGATGGCCTGGGCCTGATCGCCTTCACCCTGATCGGCTGCTCGATCGCGCGCGAGGCCGGCCATGCGATGCCGATCGTGCTGATCGCCGGCATGCTGACCGGCGCGTTCGGCGGCGTGCTGCGCGACATCCTCTGCAACGAGGTGCCGCTGATCTTCCAGAAGGAGCTGTACGCGATCATCGCGCTGCTGACCGGCGCGGCGTATCTGTTGCTGCTGCACTGGGGCGTGGCCGACGCCACCGCGATCCTGTGCTGCCTGGGCGGCGGCTTCGCGCTGCGCCTGCTGGCGATCCACTATCGCTGGGAAATGCCGAAGTTCGTGTACCACGACGAAGTGCATTGAGCCTCTTCGTAGCGTCGAGCCATGCTCGACTGCGCTTTGCAGGACGCCAACGCGCGTCGCGCGCACGTCGAGCATGGCTCGACGCTACAAATATCGGCATCACCACCCCGGCGATGTACCTGGCGCTGTCGCTCATGCGCAGCGCCAGGCGCATCGCCGGTGCAGATGGGCCGGTCTCCAACTCCGGCCGGCCCTGATCGCGGCCGCACCCCCGCAGGCGCTGGCCGCCATCCACACACGTGCCGCACTCAGGCGGCTTCGGACACCTTCACGTCGCGACGGGCGCGCACGGCCGCAGCCAGTCGCTCCAGCACCGTCACGGTGGTGTCCCAGTCGATGCAGCCATCGGTGATGCTCTGCCCGTAGACCAGCGGCTGGCCTTCCACCAGTTCCTGGCGGCCCCCGACCAGATGGCTCTCGATCATCACGCCCACGATGCGCTGTTCGCCGTCTTCCATCTGAGCGGCGATGTCGTCGATCACCTTCGGCTGGTTCTCGGGGTTCTTCAGGCTGTTGGCATGGCTGGCATCGATCATCAGGCGCGCCGGCAGCTTGGCCTTGGCCAGCACCTGGCAGGCCTCAGCCACGCTGCCAGCGTCGTAGTTCGGTTGCTTGCCACCGCGCAGGATCACATGGCAATCCGGGTTGCCGGTGGTCGACACGATGGCAGTGCCACCCTGCTTGGTGACCGACAGGAAATGATGCGGGTTGGATGCCGCACCCACCGCGTCGGCGGCGATCTTCACGTTGCCATCGGTGCCGTTCTTGAAGCCGACGGGGCACGACAGCCCCGAAGCCAGCTCGCGATGCACCTGGCTTTCGGTGGTGCGTGCGCCGATCGCGCCCCATGCCACCAGATCGGCGATGTACTGCGGCGAGATCACATCGAGGAATTCAACACCGGCCGGCAGGCCGAGCTTGTTGATGTCGCGCAGGAGGCCACGGGCGATGCGCAGGCCCTTGTCGATCCTGAAGCTGCCGTCCAGGTCCGGGTCGTTGATCAGGCCCTTCCAGCCCACCGTGGTGCGCGGCTTCTCGAAGTACACGCGCATGACGATTTCCAGCTCGCCAGCCAGCGCGTCGCGCAGCGGCTTCAGGCGCTGGGCGTACTCGATGGCGGCCTTCGGGTCGTGGATCGAGCACGGGCCCACCACCACCGCCAGGCGGTCGTCACGGCCGTGCAGGATCTGGTGCAGGGCCGCGCGCGAGGCGCTGACGGTGTCGGAAGCCTCATCGTCACAGGGCAGCATCGCCAGCAGCTGGGCGGGCGGTGTCAGCGGTTCGATGGTGCGGATACGCAGGTCGTCGGTGTGCGGGGGCATTGCAGGAGATCTCCGGAACGTTGGGGGTCCCCAGCGTGGCGGCATGAAAAAAGCCGCCAGGTTCGCTGGCGGCTTTCGGGAATGCGTCTGAAGCTTTCTTCAGGGTGAGCGCAGTCCTTCCTCCGCCAGTGGCTTCGGAAAGTAATACCAGTAAAAGCGGGTAGCGGCTGCGTTCATGGGATCTATTGATAGCACAGCTTTTGCGCAGTGCAAAATGTTTCATCCGCAACTGGGGGCGCGGTTCAGTGATGCGCCTGACTGCGCAGCGCACGTGGTGGCCGCTGTGCAACGTCGCTCATCTGCCATGCACTTCCACGTCCAGCAGCAGGCCTTCGTGGATGTCGGCCCAGCGCTCCAGCACGCGGTCCAGCTCCTGCCGGGCCTCGTCCAGCTGCTCGGGATTGAGCAGGGAACGGGTGGTGTAGAGATCGGACACCAGCCGGCGCAGTACCGCTTCCGGGATGGCCACCGAGGGCCCTTCCATCTGCGGCAGCTGCAGTGCCGGCGTATCGCCCTGCGGGCCGTACAGCGTTACCTGGAGCGTGCTCTGCATGATCAACTTCCCTGCGGATGGACATGGGCAATGTCCTGTTTACCGCGTCCGGGTGACAGACGCATGTGCCATGCGCCTACGGAGGCGCTGTTACAAGGTGGCCAGAGCGGTGTAGAGCTCGATGAGGGTGTAGGACATGGAAGGCCTTCCTTGAGGTTGATGAGGTTGCCGGCCAGCGGCCGGCACTACCGCAACGAGCGCATGGCGCGTTTGCGGATGTAGGCATTGGCATCGCCAGGGTGCTGCTGTTGCCATCGTGCGCACAGCTCACGCAGCCACTGCGGGCGAGTCTTGCCGGCATCGTTGAGCCAGTTCCCGACCGAGTCCTGCACGTAGCGCTCCGGGTCGTTGGCCATTGCTTCCAGCATCGGCAACGCGAGTTCTGGATGCTGCTTGAACAGCGCGATATGCGTGGACCACACGCCTCGTGGGCGCAGCGCTTCGCAGGCGAAGCGGCGCAGGTAAGGCGATGCTTCCTGCATCCACACCTGCAGGTACTCAAGCGCCTGCAACGGTGCGGCAACGATGTCGCTGCGCAGCGCCAGCCATGCCCATTCGCGCACGCCGAAGTGCGGGTCGTCAGCCAGCGGACGCATCGCCCGCAGCTTGGCCGGCAGCGCCGCGCCGGCATCGCTGCCAATCAGGTAGCAGGCCCAGCCACGCACGGTGTCTGATGCGTGTGCCTGCCAGTGCGCGGGATCACCCTGCCCGGATTCGTGCAGCAACCGCGCCGCCAGCGCCATGCGCTGGGTGATGCCCTTGCCGGAGGCGTCGCGCATACATTGCAGCGCTTCCGGCTCGAGCACAGGTGCCACCCCCTGCAACAGCGCGGCGAAATCCACTGCCAGGCATTCGGCCAGATGCGTGGCAGCGGCACCACCGCTGTTGAGTGCACGCAGCCGTTCCGCGGGAATGGGCGTGCTCATGCGGAGGCTTCCCGCCCGGTGTCCGTGTGCTGCCAGACCTTGTGCAGCAGTTGTGACAGCTGCTGCCGTTCATCAGCATCCAGGCCGTTGAACAGGCCGCTGATCCATTGTGTGTGCCGCTCGAACAGCGACTCGGCCAAACGCTTGCCCGGTGCGGTCAACACGATCTGCAGACGACGGCCATCCTCGTCATCGCTGCGACGCTGCAGCAGGCCTTCGCGCTGCAGGCCATCGAGCAGGCCGCTGATGGTGGCCCGGGTCACGCCAGCGCGCTCGGCCAGCGCGTGCGGCGCCAGTGCGCCGCCGGCCCCGTGCAGCAGGAACAGCAAGATGAAGCGACCCTCGCTGAGCCCGTGCGGTGCCAACCGTGCAGCGCAGTCGCGATCGATCGACGAGGACAACGAGAGCAGCTGGAAGCACAGGCGCAGCTGCGCGATGTTGGCGTGGCCGCGCCGCTGCGCTTCCTCCAGCAACGCCTGATGCTTGGCTTCGATCATCCTTTCCTCACTGAATGATTAGGCACCTAATCATATGGAGGAGTGGCCAGTGGAAGCAAATCGGAGTTGACTCAGGAAGTGCGTCCCAGCAGCAGCCGCGCGATCAGCCCCCCGCCCTCGCGGTGCAACAGCTGAAGTTCGCCCGCGTGGCGCTTCGCCACGTTGGCAGCCACGGCCAGTCCAAGTCCGGCGCCCCCGGTGGCGCGGCTACGCGAGCCCTCGCTGCGCTGGAACGGTTGCAGCAGGCGTGCGCGATCGATCTCGGCGATGCCAGGGCCGCGGTCCATCACGTCCAGCTGCACTCCATCCCCCGCCATGGCGACCCACAGCTCCACGGCGCCCGCGTAGCGCTCGGCGTTGTCGATGAGATTGTCGACCGCGCGCCGGAGCAGCAGCGCATCGCCATGCCACGGCAACGTATCCGGGCCCTGAAGGGAAATGTCGACCCCGCGCAGCAGCGCCGCCTGCACGCAGTCCTCCAGCAGCGCTGAAAGATCCAGCATCCGCATCTGCAACGGCTGCAGCTCACCGCGTGCGTAGTCGAGCACCTGCTCGATCATCGTATCCATGCGCTCGATGTCTGCCACCATCCTGGCGGCCTGTGGCGCGGGAGCGAACTCCGCGCGCAGGCGCAGGCCGGTCAGGGGCGTGCGCAGGTCATGCGCCACGGCCGCCAGCATATGGGTCATGTCCCGTGCCTGGGCGCGCAGACGTTCGCGACCGGTGCTGATCGCTGTGGCCAGTACCTGCACTTCGCGTGGACCGTCATCAGGCAATGGCGTTTCGGCCTGCAGGTCGACCCGTGCGCTGGCTTCAGCCAGGCGTCGCAGCGGGCGCCCCAACCGGATCGACGCCCACGCCGCCAGAGGGGCCAGCAGGATCGCACCGCCCAGCAGGGCGAGCATCACCTGGCGGCGCCAGGCCGCCAGTTCACTGTGGTCGCTGCCGACCACCCGCCATCGGCCATCGGCTTGCCGCATCCCCAGTTCGAACGGCGGCCACTGCATGGCGGTCAGCAACGCGGCCTGCGATTTCAGCACGCCAGCACGAGCGGAGGCGTCCAGTACCGCGCCACCCTCGATGACCTGCACATCGGGCGCCCTGCCCTGCCCCGTCCACACCAGGCGTACATTCCTGGCCGGCAGGTCCATCTGCAGCGCCGCCAACTGGGTGAGCCAGTCACTGGCGCTGCCCCGGGGTGGCGCGTCCTGCGTCGACATATGCAATCCCAGTGGCGCCGGCGCCTGTTCCCCACGCAGCACCTGCATCGCATGGTCCAGCCGCATCGGTGGCGGCGCGGGCCGGGGCATCCACCCCACTACCGCCACGCTGACCAGGGTTGCCAGCAGCAGGCTGGCCAAGGCCAGCATCGCGATCCAGCGGGTGGTTGACCACCGGCTGCTCACAACACCCCTACCTCCGCGTTGAAGCGGTACCCTTCGCCACGCAGTGTCTGCACAAGGGCTTCAGCGCCGGACGCGGCCTGCCCGAGCTTGCGGCGCAGGCGGCTGATCGCAAGGTCGACGGCACGGTCCACGCTGTCACTGGCTTCTCCGCGACTCAACTGCAGCAGCTGTTCGCGCGCCAGCACCCGCCCGGGACGTTCAGCCAGTGCCAGCAGCAGGGAGAATTCACCGCGGCTCAGCACCAGTTCGGCGCCATCCGGCGCGAACAGGCGACGCTGGTCAGGCAGCAATCGCCAGCCATCAAACCGCAGCTCGCTGGCCACCTGTGCGCGCAGCTTGTCCTGCCTGCGCATCAGCGCGCGAACCCGCGCCAACAGCTCGCGCGGGTCAAACGGCTTGGCCAGGTAGTCGTCCGCGCCCATCTCCAGGCCGATCACGCGATCCGGCGCGGCCCCCATCGCCGACAGCATCAGGATCGGGATCGCCCGCGCCTGCAGCCGGCGGCATACCGACAGGCCGTCCTCACCGGGCATCATCCAGTCGAGGATGATCAGGTCAGGACGTTCAACCTGCAGCAACACGTCCAGCGCTGTTGCATCCGCCGCCACACGCACCTGGTAGCCGTGCAGCAGCAGGTGGTCGGCGATGGCGTCACGAATGCTGGCATCGTCATCGACGACGATGACGCGGATGGGAGTGTTCATTCGCCCAGTATCCCGCACCTGTGTATCAGGACGGTATCAACGCCGATATCGCGGTGATACGCCGCTGCGCGCCAATGGTCGCCCACGATCACTGCGGAGTCTCCCCTTGCGCCTGTTCCTGCTGCCCCTGTTCGCCATCCCCTTGCCGGCGCTCGCCTCCGATGCCGCCGAGCACGTCCTGCCGATGTGGATGCAGGGCGGTCATCCGGCAGTGGCCGTCTCGCTGGACGGGCGTTCAGAGCCGCTGCGCTTCGTGGTCGACAGTGCCGCCGGGGCAACCCTGGTCGATGCACGCGTAGTGCGGCGCTACGGTTTGCAGGATGCGGAAGCGGCAGTGTCGCAGGCCCAGGGCGCGAGCGCGAAGGCGGCGCGGTTGCAGCGCATGCGCAGCACAGCGTGGCAGCTGGGCAGCTGGCAATTGAAGGCCAGCGGCATGCAGGTCGACCTGTCATCGCTGGCGAAGGGCGATGATCCGGCCATTGACGGCTTGATCGGCAACGACCTGACCGGGCGCTGGGACACCCGTTGGGACTTCGGCCGCAATCAACTGGCGCTGTGGACACCCGGCGGCTTGGACCTGGAAGGACCGGGTTGCCAACCCAATGCGCTGCCCGGCCGCGATGACGGCCTGCGCCAGTTCGGCTTCATCACGCTTGCCTTGGGTACGCCCGGCGTGGACGCCATCGCCGTGGTCGACACCGGTGCCGCGCAGACCGTCCTCAACGCCGAAGCAGCCCGCGCACTGGGCCTGCGCACCGACGGCAGCGATGCTCGGGTGCGTGCACGTGAAGAGGGCACCGAGGGGCTGGGTGGCGGTGCACAGGCAACCTGGCTGTACACCCTGCCCGGCATGACCGGCGGCAACTGGCAGCACCCGCCGATGGAGGTCCGGATCAGCGAACTGCCGGTGTTCAGGGCGATCGGCCTGGAGGCGCGACCGGCCTTGATCCTCGGTGCCGACGCGATGCGCGGTGGCCAGGTGGACATCGGTGCGGGTGCCGCGCGGATCTGCCTGCGCCGACCCGGCTGACGTCTGGCGCATGACGGCGGGAGCTGGCAGGCGTAGCATCGCGCCACGTCCCGCCAGGAGTTCCACGCATGCGCCGTGCTGTCCTGCTGTTGCTGACGCTGCTCCCGCCGGCCGTGCTGGCCGCGCCGCCGCTACCCTCGCCCGCGCGCATCGATGCCGAAGCACAGCGGCTGATGCAGGCGGCCCATGCGCGCGGGATGGCGCTGGCGGTGATCGATGGCGGCAAGGTGGTACACGTGGCCGCCTACGGCGAACGCAACGCCGCAGGCGAGCCGCTGCGCACCGATACCGTGATGTACGCCGCCTCGCTGACCAAGATGGCGTTCGGCCACCTGGTCGCACAGCTTGCCCAGGACGCACGGATCGAGCTGGACGCCAGCATCGCCACGGCGCTGGACAAGCCGCTGCCGGACTACCCGCCAGAGCCGAAGAAGTACGCCGACTACAGCGTACTGACCGATGATGCGCGCTGGCGCCAGCTCACTCCGCGCCTGCTGCTCAACCATTCCAGTGGCTTTGCCAACTTCGGGTTCCTGGAACCCGATGGCCGCCTGAAGTTCCACTTCGATCCGGGCAGTCGTTATGGGTATTCCGGCGAAGGGCTGATCCTGTTGCAGTTCGTGATCGAGCGTGGACGGCTTGGCCAGGACGTGGGTGCATTGATGCAGCGGCAGGTATTCGACCGCTTCGGCATGGTCCGCACCAGCATGATGTGGCGTGAGGATTTCGCCGCCAACCTGGCCGATGGCTGGACGGCGGAAGGCACGGCCGAGCCGCACGATGAACGCAGCCGCGTGCGTGCGGCCGGTTCGATGGATACCACCATCGCCGACATGGCGCGCTTCGCTGCCGGCTATGTCCGCGGCGATGGGCTGTCGCCTGCAATGCGCAGGGAACTGGTGCGGCCGCAGCTGCCGATCACCACCGCCAGCCAGTTCCCCACGTTGCAGCCGGAGCTGCCCGTGGCGCAGCAACGCAAGGATCTGGCCTCAGGCCTGGGCGTGGTGACGTTCCGCGGCCCGCAGGGCGCAGGCTTCTACAAGGGTGGCCACGACGATGCGGTCGGCAACACGCTGGTGTGCATCGAACGGTACAGACGCTGCGTGGTGATCCTGGGCAACGATGTACGGGCGGAAGCTGCGTTCCCGGCACTGGTGGCATTCGTACTGGGCGATACCGGCGTGCCGTGGCAGTGGGAGTATGGCGCGGCGAAGGTATTCGTCGAATGAGGGTGCGATGACGCCTGCATGGCGAACGCGGCCAGGGGGAGCATCCACGCCATGCGTGGATGGCACTCCTCAGCGCGCCTGCTCGAAGAACATCAGGTACACCAGCCGGCCATTCTCCGGTCGATCACCGAACGCTGGCCCGGCGGTGTGCCAGAACCAGGGCCGCAGCAGCACCAGCCGGTTGAAGCGCATCGGAATGCGCATGGTCATTTCCCACTGGCTGTCGTCGTTGCTGTCGCGCTCGATGATGTCGCGATGCATGTCGCCGCCGTTGGCGTAGCCCAATGCGGCCAGCTCCGCCGCGTCCAGGGCCATGCGCTCGGTGCCGGTACGGCGATGGCGGAAGAACTCGGTGCCGCCCTCGCAGTGCTCCGGTGCACTCAGGTAGAGAATGCCCGACCAGTGCGAGTGGTCGGCGTGTACCTTGGCGCGGCCGATGTCGCCGGCAAGGGTAAGGCGGAACTTGCCGTGCGACTGCAGCGGGTTGACCGGCCGCAGCGGTTCGTTGACCAGTCGCGAGACCGCGCCGGACAGGCCATCCAGCTCCAGCCGCTGCTGTGAATTGCGGCCGGGGAATGCGCCCTCCTGGACGGGATAGTCCAGGCCCAGTGCCGCCTGGCGCAACCCCTGCGCATCGGCGGGAGAAAGGAAGTCGTCAACGACGATGAACGAGGTAGGCATGGTCACCGAGCGTAGCGATGCACTGCGGCGACGGCAACCGGGCAACAAAAAACCCCGCCTTGCGGCGGGGTTCTTCTTTAACATCACATCGGGAAGGCGTGCCGACCGAGGCCGGCAACGACCGCCGGAGGCGTGGACTTAGAAGTCCATGCCGCCCATGCCGCCCATGCCACCCATGCCACCAGCGCCGCCCATGGCCGGCTCGTCCTTCTTCGGAGCTTCGGCAACCATGGCTTCGGTGGTGATCATCAGGCCGGCGATCGAGGCCGCGTTCTGCAGGGCCGAACGGGTCACCTTGGTCGGGTCCAGGATGCCGAACTGCAGCATGTCGCCGAACTCGCCGGTGGCCGCGTTGTAGCCGAAGCTGCCGGTGCCTTCCTTGACCTTGTTGATGATGACCGACGGCTCGTCGCCGGCGTTGGCCACGATCTCGCGCAGCGGGGCTTCCATCGCACGCAGGGCAATCTGGATGCCGTGGTTCTGGTCTTCGTTGGCACCCTTCAGGCCGGCCAGCGCGGTGATCGCGCGGACCAGGGCAACGCCGCCGCCCGGGACCACGCCTTCTTCAACGGCTGCACGGGTGGCGTGCAGGGCGTCGTCGACGCGATCCTTCTTTTCCTTCATTTCGATTTCGGTCGAGGCGCCGACCTTGATCACCGCAACGCCGCCGGCCAGCTTGGCCACGCGTTCCTGCAGCTTCTCGCGATCGTAATCCGAGGAGGTGTCCTGGATCTGGGTCTTGATCTGCGCCACGCGTGCATCAACGTTGGCCTTGTCGCCGACGCCGTCGATGATGGTGGTGTTCTCCTTGGAGACCTGCACCTTCTTGGCGCGGCCCAGGTCCTTGATGGTGGCCTTTTCCAGCGACAGGCCGACTTCTTCGGAGATCACGGTGCCGCCGGTCAGCACGGCCATGTCTTCCAGCATCGCCTTGCGGCGGTCGCCGAAGCCCGGGGCCTTGACGGCCACGACCTTGACGATGCCACGGATGGTGTTGACCACCAGGGTCGCCAGCGCTTCGCCTTCGACTTCTTCAGCGACGATCAGCAGCGGCTTGCCGGCCTTGGCGACGCCTTCCAGTACCGGCAGCAGGTCACGGACGTTGGAGATCTTCTTGTCGTGCAGCAGGATGAACGGATCATCCAGGTCAGCGGTCTGCGACTGCTGGTTGTTGATGAAGTACGGCGACAGGTAGCCGCGGTCGAACTGCATGCCCTTGACCACGTCCAGCTCGTTGTCCAGGCCCGAGCCTTCTTCAACGGTGATGACGCCTTCCTTGCCGACTTCCTTCATCGCGTCAGCGATGATCTGGCCGATCGACTCGTCCGAGTTGGCCGAGATGGTACCGACCTGGGCAATCGCCTTGTCGTCGGCGGTCGGCTTGGAGATGTTCTTCAGCTCGGCGACGGCAGCCGAAACGGCCTTGTCGATACCGCGCTTGAGGTCCATCGGATTCATGCCGGCGGCAACGGCCTTGGCGCCTTCGCGGATCAGGGCCTGGGCCAGCACGGTGGCGGTGGTGGTGCCGTCGCCGGCATCGTCGTTGGTGCGCGACGCAACTTCCTTCACCATCTGCGCGCCCATGTTCTCGAACTTGTCAGCCAGTTCGATTTCCTTGGCGACGGAGACGCCGTCCTTGGTGATGGTCGGGGCGCCGAAGCTCTTTTCCAGCACGACGTTGCGGCCCTTCGGGCCCAGGGTGGCCTTGACGGCATTGGCGAGAACATTGACGCCGCGCACCATGCGCGAACGGGCGTCTTCACCGAAACGAATATCCTTGGCAGCCATTGCATTTACCTCATTGGTAGCGCCGGACGAGGCCCGGCGGCTGGGAGTTTGGGATCAGGTTGAAACAGGTCGCGCCGAAGCTCAGCCGATGACGGCGAGCACGTCGTCTTCGCGCAGGACCTTGTATTCGACGCCTTCGCTCTTGTACGAGCTGCCGGCGTACTGGCCGTAGATGACCTTGTCGCCGACCTTCAGCGACGGCGCGCGCACGTTGCCGTTGTCCAGCGGCTTGCCGGGGCCGACGGCCACGACCTCACCCTTGGTGGACTTTTCCTTGGCCGAGTCGGGGATGACGATGCCACCGGCGGAGATTTCGTCGGCTTCGATCGGCTTGACCACAACGCGGTCGTGCAGCGGCTTGATGCTCATAGGAGACCTCTTAAGTGATTGATTGGTCTAAAAAAGTCCGGCGATGTTAGCACTCACCCCAGGCGAGTGCCAGAACCGCACGTGAAGAAACCCGACAACGTCGGGAGCAGGGCAGAGATGGAGCCCCGCCGCCCCCTTTCAAGGGCGGAAGGAAAAAATTTTTTCGCCCGCGCACCTCGGCCAGGGCGTCGGTCCAGATCAATTTCGGTGACAAGCGTCGCACTGTCAGATATCTGACGTTCATTTACGACAAAGTGTCACTGGATCGGCCTTAGGCTCGGTCAGGCATTCCCAATCACAAGGAGTAGTCGATGCGATTGCTGTCCCCGCTTGCCGCCGCCTGCCTGCTGGCGCTGGCCGCTGCGCCGGTCCAGGCCGAGGTCTTCATCAATGAACTGCACTACGACGACAGCACCGCCGCCGGTGACGTCGGCGAAGCGATCGAGGTCGTAGCCACTGCCGGTGAGGACCTGTCCGGCTACCGCCTGTACCTCTACAACGGCAGCAACCCGTCGGCCGCCACCGTCTACGCCAACAATCCGGTCCCGGCCGGCACCGCCGCCGGCTGCGGCAGCGCCACCATCGCCGTGGTCAACTACCCGACCAACGGCCTCCAGAATGGTCCGAACGACGGCATCGCCCTGGTCGATGCCAGCGGCAAGGTGGTCCAGTTCCTCAGCTACGAGGGTGCCATCACCGCCTCCGGCGGCCCTGCCGCGGGCATGACCAGCCAGAACATCCCGGTGGCCGAAAGCAACAGCACCGCGCCGGGTACGTCACTGCAGCTGACCGGCAGCGGCAGCCAGTACGCCCACTTCACCTGGGCCGAATCGGCCGGGCAGACGTTCGGCAGCTGCAACAACGGCCAGACCTTCAGCGGCGGCGGCACGCCAGGCCCCAACACGCCGCCGTCAGTCTCCACCACCACCCCGGCGCAGGGCAGCAGCACCTTCCCCGCTGCCGCCGACCTGGAAGTGGTGTTCAGCGAGACGGTGAACCTGGCCAGTGGCGCCTTCGCCCTGAGCTGCGGCACCTCCGGCAGCGTGCCGCTGACCTTCCCGGCCAGCGGCCGCAGCGTGAAGCTGTCCACCAATACCGCGCTGGTGGCCGGTGAAGCCTGCCGCTTCGACATCCGCGCCGCGCGCATCACCGACCTGCAGGGCGCGCATCCGGCCGCCGACAGCCGCATCGCCTTCACCGTGGCCAGCACCGGCGGCAATCCGGACCCGGGCAACCCGGGCGTGCCGGCCGGCTACTACTCCAGGGTCAACACCAGCAGCCCAAGCCAGCTGCGCTGCTCGCTGCACGCCACCATCAAGGGCCACACCGCCTACCCGTACAGCGGCTCGGGCACCAGCACCTGGACCATCCTGGAAATCGCCGACGAGGATCCGAACAACCCGAACCGCATCCTCGATGCCTACCGCAACCGCAGCTACGCCAAGGTCAGTGATCGTGCGGGCACCGGCAGCGGCCTGACCTACAACCGCGAGCACACCTGGCCGAACTCGCTGGGCTTTGCCACCACCACCGGTGACAAGGGCCTGCCCTACGCGCCGTACACCGACACCCACATGCTGTACCTGACCGACGCGCAGTGGAACGCCGACCGTGGCAACAAGCCGTTCGCCAAGTGCGATGCCAGCTGCGGCGAGCGTGCCACCGAAGCCAACAATGGGCAGGGCGGCGGCAGCGGTGGCTACCCGGGCAATTCCAACTGGGTGCGCACGCCGGACGGCAACACCGGCACCTTCGAGGTGTGGGGCAAGCGCAAGGGCGACATGGCGCGTGCGGTGATGTACATGGCGATCCGCTATGAGGGTGGCAAGGATGCGGCCACCGGTCAGTCCGAGCCGGACCTGGAGCTGACCGACGACCGCAGCAAGATCGTCAAGACCAGCAGTTCGCCGGCCTACATGGGCCTGCTGTCGACGCTGATCGACTGGCACCTGTCCGATCCGCCGGATGATGCCGAGCGTGCCCGCAATGACGTGGTCTACAGCTTCCAGGGCAATCGCAACCCGTTCATCGATCACCCCGAGTGGGCCACCCCGGCCCTGTTCACCTCGGCCAAGCCAGCCACCTGCCAGCTGGCCAACTGACCGCGCAACGCTGCGGTCCACTGCCGCCGCCGGGCCCAGACCCGGCGGCGGCCCTATACTCGACGGTCATGCCGACCGTCGATCCCGTCCTGCTGCTGTTGACCACCTGCCCGGACCGGGCCAGTGCCGAGCGCATCGCGCACGCGCTGGTCGGCGAGCGCCTGGCCGCGTGCGTGACCCGCCTTGATGGCGCGCAGTCCACCTACCGCTGGCAGGGCGAGGTGACCACCGATGCCGAGCTGCAGCTGCTGGTAAAGACCACCGCGAGCCGCGTCGATGACGCAATCGCCCGGATCGTCGAACTGCATCCGTATGAACTCCCGGAGTGCATCGCGGTCGAAACCCGGGCCGGCCTGCCGGCATATCTGGACTGGATCCGGGCACAGACCCGGGAGGACACTGATTGAAGACTCTGTTTGCGCGTGGCGCTGCCTTGTGCGCCCTGTTGTGGCTCTCGCTGCCCGCCTTGGCCCTGGATGAGAAGGACCTGCTGCCGGTGGACCAGGCGTTCGCGCTGACCGCCACTGCCCCCGAACGGGGCCAGGTGCAGCTGCAGTTCAAGATCGCACCGGGCTACTACCTGTATCGCCACCGCACCAGCGTCAAGGCGGATCCGGCCTTCAATGCCGGCACGCTGCAGATGCCCAAGGGTGACAGGCACCACGATGATTTCTTCGGCGAGGTCGAAACCTATCGCGAGCGCCTGCAGGCCACCCTGCCCGGCACGCCGACGGACGCTGCCGGCACCATCAGCCTGGAAGTCCGCTACCAGGGCTGCGCCGATGCCGGCGTCTGCTACCCACCGCAGAAGCGCGTGGTGCAGGTCACCCTGCCGGGTGCCGGTGCGGCGGCCGTGGTGCCTGCCGCGCGTACCGGTGCCGCCAGTCCGTTCAACAACCCGCTGGCCGGTGCCGGCAACAGCGGTGGCCTGCGCCTGCCGGGCGCGGCCAACAACAGCCAGGCGCTGCCGCTGCCGTCGGAACAGGCGTTCGGCTTCGATGCCATCGCCAGCGACGGCAACACCCTGCTGCTGCGCTTCAGCCCGGCACCCGGCTACTACCTGTACCGCGACCGCACTTCGCTGAAGCTGGAAGGCAGCGCCGGCGTGCTCGCCGACAAGCCGCGCTGGCCGGCCGCGCAGTCGCATCGCGACGAGCACTTCGGCGATGTCTCGGTGTACTTCAACCAGGTGGAAGTGCCGCTGCCGCTGCGCCGCACCGTTACTGATGCGGTCGACAGCACCCTGGTGGTGACCTTCCAGGGCTGCCAGACCGATGGTATCTGCTACCCGCCGATGACCCGTCGGGTGAAGCTGTCGATTCCGGCCGGCAAGCTCAACGCCGGCACCGGCCAGGCGCCAGTGCGCGAGGAAGCAGTCAATGCGCTGGGCGCTGCCGGTGCGCCGCGTGAATCCGCCAATGGCGTACCGCTGCGCCTGCTGCCGACCGTACCCAACGACGGCAACGCCGCTCCCGCCGCCAGCGGCAGTGAGGGCGCGCGCAATGAGTTCGCCGCCGATGCGCGCGATGGCAACGCCCTGCGCACGCGTCCGCCGGCGACCACCCCGAACCCGGACCGATCGTTCGTCTGGGTGCTGCTGCTGGCGCTGGCCGGTGGCCTGGTACTGAACCTGATGCCCTGCGTGCTGCCGATCCTGTCGCTGAAGGTGCTGAGCCTGGCGCAGAGCGGCGAGAGCCCCGAGCGCGCGCGCAGCCATGCCCTCTGGTACACGTTGGGCGTGCTGGTCGCGTTCGCGGGGATCGGCGCGCTGATGGTAGGCCTGCGTGCGATCGGCAACGCCGTCGGCATCGGCTTCCAGCTGCAGCACCCGGGCGTGGTGGCGGCGCTGGCCTACATCATGTTCGCGGTGGGCCTGAGCCTGTCCGGCGTATTCACCCTCGGCGGCGGCATCGGCAATCTTGGCCAGTCGCTGGCCAGCCGCAGCGGCCCGGCCGGTGACTTCTTCACCGGTGCGCTGGCCTGCGTGGTCGGCAGTGCCTGCGTCGGCCCGTTCATGGGCGGTGCGATCGCCTACGCCTTCATTGCCCCACCGCTGAAGGCGATGACCGTGTTCCTGTTCCTTGGCCTGGGCCTGGCGCTGCCGTTCCTGCTGATCGGCTTCGTGCCAGCGCTGGCACGCCGCCTGCCCAAGCCCGGCCCGTGGATGGAAACGCTCAAGCACGTGCTGGCCTTCCCGATGTACGCCACTGCGCTGTGGCTGCTGTGGGTGCTGGGCAAGCAGCGCGGCGTGGACGGCATGGCGCTGGTGCTGGGTGGCCTGCTGCTGTTCGCGTTCGGCCTGTGGCTGTTTGAACGCAACCGCTGGACCGGCTCGCGTGCGGTGACCCTGCTCGGTGTGCTGCTGGCGATCGGTGCGCTGGTTCCGGCCTGGGGCGTGACCCAGCTTGCACCGCCGGCGAGGGCAGCACAGGCCGCCAGCGACAACGTGGTCGAGTATTCGCCGCAGCTGCTGGACCGCCTGCGCGCCGACAACCGCGTGGTGTTCGTCAACATGACCGCCGACTGGTGCGTGAGCTGCAAGGCCAACGAACGTGCGGTGCTGTCACGGCCGGAGTTCAAGGAACTGCTCAAGCGCACCAATGCGGTGTACATGCGCGGTGACTACACCAACGTCGACCCGCAGATCACCACGTTCCTGGAAGAGCACAAGGCGGTTGGCGTACCGCTGTACGTGGTGTACGGCCCCGGCGCGCCGCCGACCGTGCTGCCGACCCTGCTGACCCAGGCGGTGGTCGAGGAAGCGCTGCTGCGCACCGCACGATGAAGTGGCAACGGCCAGCGCTGCTGTGGACAGCGGTGCTGGCCGCCGGCCTCGGCCTGTGGGCCGGGCATCGGCTGTCACCCGGCACATCAGCACCTGCCGCGCCAGCAACGGCTTCCAGGGCGACGGCCGTGAAGCCCACGCTGCAGGTGGGCGATCAGTTGCCCGCGCTGACACTGCCGGACCTGGCGGGTCAGCCATTGGTCCTGCGCGATCACTTCGCCGGCCGGCCGCTGCTGATCAACGTCTGGGCCAGCTGGTGTGCGCCCTGCGTGAAAGAGATGCCCGAACTGGCGCGCTTCGCCGATGCCCAGGGCGACAACGGTGTGCAGGTGCTGGGTCTGGCGCTGGACACGACGGACGACGTGCGCGGTTTCCTGCAGCAGGTGCCAGTGGACTACCCGATCGTGATCGAGACACCGGGCCCGCGCGATGCCAGCGTGCAGCTCGGCAACGCGCAAGGCCTGCTGCCCTACAGCGTGTTGTTCGATGCGCAGGGGCGAATGGTAAAAGCGAAGCTGGGACCGTTCGCCCACGGCGAGATCGACGGCTGGGTGAAGTGAGGGTGTTTTTTGCAGGGCTTGCAGCCCTGCACCCTGCTCAATGCAACGGCAACAGCCAAAGCCAAAGCGGGCATTCCGTGGGTTGGCGGGGCGGTGTCGGAGTGCGGGGACGCTGCAAGTACGTCCCTGTAAGCTTGGCAGCCGCTTGCTCGTGTGCGCTGTCCTGCGCACACGTCAAGACCGGGGTTGGGCGTCCTGCCCAACCCGCCCGAGGCATGCCTCGGGCCCATGCGGCTGACACCCCGCACTCCGACACCGCCCCACCTCTGACAGATCTTCGCGGCTGTTGGTAGGTGTCGACCTTGGTCGACACATCTGTCAGATATCGATATTCAGAACGGAATCAGACCCCGTGCCGACCAACGGTCGGCACCCACCAAAGCAGAACGCCGTTCCGACAGATCGCAGGAAACTGTCGAAGGCGGGGTGGGTCCGGTTGAGGGGGTGTCCGCGGCATGGATGCCGTGACCAAGGCTACAGGGACGTACTTGCGCCGTCCCCCGCAACCGGACCCACCCCGCCTCCTCACAGGAAACCCGCTGTTGCTTCGGCTGTTGCTTCTGAGGTTGCCGGCCAGCGGCCGGCACTACCGCGGGTGCCGGGTGCCGCCCGGCCGGTACCTCCAGCTTGACCGCAGCCAACGCGCCACGGAGAATTCCGCGACTAATTCTCATTTGCTGTTGCGCAGGATGCGGGCGGCAGCCTCCCGGGCCCCTCTCCTTCGATGTTCAAGAACGTCCTGTTCCAACTGCATTGGCTGCTGGGCATTACCGCCGGTGCCGTCCTGGCCGTGATGGGCCTCAGCGGCGCCGTGCTGTCCTTCGAGGACGAGCTGCTGCGCGCCGCCAATCCCGGCTTTGCCGAGATCGCCGAGCACCATGCCGACGGACAGCATCCCCTTGCACTCAGTGAACTGGTGCCGCTGCTCCAGGCCGGCAGCGAACGCCCCCTGCAACGCCTGCGTATCGATGCCACCGGACAGCGGCCGTCGGTCGCGCGCTTTGCCGGCGGCAAGGACCACTGGGTGTACTTCGACCCGTACAGCGGTGAGCGCTTCAGCGCCCTGCGCGGCCAGGCGTTCTTTGACTTCGTCGAGGACCTGCATCGCCACCTTGCCGCGGGCGAACGCGGCAAGTGGATCACCGGCAGCTGTGCCATCGCCCTGCTGTTCTTCACCCTGTCCGGCCTCTACCTGCGCTGGCCACGACGCTGGTGGCACTGGCGCAGCTGGCTGGCAGTGGAGTGGAAACGCAGCGGGCGCGGCTTCCTGTGGAGCCTGCACTCGGTAGTCGGCACCTGGGTGCTGCTGATCTACCTGATGAGTGCGCTGACCGGCCTGTGGTGGTCGTTCGACGGGTATCGCAGTGCGGCCAGCACGCTGCTGGGCGTCCCACCGGCGGCCAAGCACCAGGTTGCCACCGATGCGTCGCTGGACCTGCACCGCATTGAAGCCACGCTGTACGCGCTGCCGGGCGTGCGCGCCGGCTTCATTGACCTGCGCCTGCCGGAGAAACCCGGACAGGCACTGAATGTTCGGGTGATGGCCGGTGATCCGTCGCAGCGCGGCGGCCACCACGATCGTGCGCATGACCTGCTGCAGCTCGATCCGGCCAGCGGTGCGGTTCTCGATGCCCGCCCGTACGCACGCCAGGGCGCGGGCGGACAGCTGGCCACCAGCGTGTTCGCGCTGCATTCGGGCAGCTACTTCGGTGTACCCGGACGCGTGGTGGTGATGCTCAGCAGCCTGGGCATGAGCCTGTTCTTCATCACCGGCTGGATGCTGTACCTGGACCGCCGCCGCAGCCAGCGTGCCGCGCGCGGGCTGCGCCAGGCGCTACCGATGCCGGCCAGCGACGCCGGCAACGCAGCGTGGCTGGTGGTGCATGCCAGCCAGAGCGGACTGGGCGAACAGCTGGCGTGGCGCGCGGCGGCCCAGCTGCAGGCGGCCGGCCATGCGGTGCAGGTGCTGCCGCTGGCGCGCATCGATGCCGCGCTCCTGCTGCGTGCATCGAGCGCGCTGTTCGTGCTGAGCACCTTCGGCGACGGCGAGCCGCCCGACGCCGCACGGCGCGCAGCGCGGCAGTTGCTTGCACAAGCGCTGGACCTTTCGGGCCTGCAGTTCGGCCTGCTCGCGCTGGGTGACCGCCAGTACCCGCACTACTGCGGCTTCGGCCGCCGGGTCGATGGCTGGTTGATCGGAAACGGCGCGCGTGCACTGTTCGAGCGCGTCGACGTCGATGCCGCCTCGGTCCCCGCGCTGCGCCGGTGGCAGCAGGAGCTGGGTGCGCTCACCGGCATCGTCACCGATGACAGCGTGCTGCCTGCGGCTACGCAGATGCATGAGTGGCGCCTGCTCGGCCGTGACCGCCTCAACCCTGGCAGCGTCGGCGGAGCGATCTGGCGTATCCGTCTTGCCGCACCGGCCGACGTGCAGTGGCAGGCCGGTGACATCCTGCACATCGCGCCCCGCCACAATGCGCAGCATGCCGGTGCCGTGTTGAAGGCGCATGGGCTGGATCCGCTGCAGCCCTTGCTGGTCGATGGCCATCCGCGCACGCTGCTGGCGCTGGCCAGCGAACGCGAGCTGCCGGAGGCCGATGCCGCGCTGGCAGTGCAGGATGCCTGCCTGTGGCTGGCCGGGCTGCCGCTGCTGCCCAGCCGCGAGTATTCGATCGCCTCCTGCACGGATGATGGCGTGGTGGAGCTGGTGGTGCGGCTGGTGCATGACGCCTCCGGTCGAGCCGGGCTGGGCTCGGGCTGGCTGTCGTTGCATGCGCCGATCGGTGCCGGCATCGTCGCCCGCGTGCATCGCAACCCCGGTTTCCATCGTGTCATTGGCGCGCCGATGGTGCTGATCGGCAACGGCACCGGCATCGCCGGCCTGCGCAGCCTGTTGCGCGAAGCCGCCCGTGCAGGCGAACACGGGCACTGGCTGTTGTTCGGCGAGCGCCAGCGTGCACTCGATTTCCTGTTCGCCGACGAGATCGAAGCGTGGCAGGCCGATGGCCATCTCGCGCGGGTGGACCTGGCGTTCTCGCGCGATGGCGACGGCGGTTATGTGCAGGATCGCCTGCAGGCGGCCACCGGAACGCTGCGCGACTGGATGCGGCGCGGTGCGGTGATCCATGTCTGTGGGTCGTTGCAGGGCATGGCCGAAGGCGTGGATCAGGTGCTGCGAACGGCGCTGGGCGATGAAGCGGTGGAAATGCTGCTGGAAAACGGGCGCTACCGCCGCGACGTGTATTGATTCCTGCCGCCGAACGCTGGTGTGAGCCGAGCATGGGCTCGGCTCTACAGTGTTCCTGCAGCCGATGTAGCGCCGAGCCTACGCTCGGCTGACTAGGCCGCGGCGGCGCGCGCCTGCGGCATCGACTGCAACCGGAACGCGCCCACCGCGTCGGCCAGGGCACGCACCTGGACCTGCATCTGCGCCGTGGAGGCACCGGCCTCTTCCACCAGGCTGGCGTTGCGTTGGGTATTGGCTTCCATCTGCACGATGGTCTGGTTCACCTGTGCGATGCCGGCATGCTGGTCCTGCGACGCACTGCGGATACCCGCCAGCAGCTCGGCCAGCTGCTGCACGCTGCCGACGATCTCGCCCATCGTGGTGCCGGCCTGTTCAGCCTGCTGGTTGCCCTCTCCCACACGCGCCACCGAATCCTCGATCAGGCCCTTGATCTGCTTGGCCGCCTCTGCGCTGCGTTGTGCAAGCAGGCGCACTTCCGCGGCTACCACGGCGAAACTGCGGCCCTGCTCACCGGCACGCGCCGCTTCCACCGCCGCATTCAGCGCCAGGATGTTGGTCTGGAAGGCAATGCCGTCGATCAGCTGGGTAATGTCGCCGATCCGCCGCGATGCCTCGCTGATGCCCTGCATGGTCGCCACCACCTGGCCGACAGCCTCGCCGCCGCGCTGCGCCACCGCAGCCGCACCCTTGACCAGCGCGTCGGCACGGCCTGCGGCATCAGCATTGCGACCGACCGTATCGGTCAGTTCGTGCATGGAAGCGGCGGTCTCTTCCAGGTTGGCGGCCTGCTGCTCGGTGCGCTGAGACAGATCATGATGGCCGGCAACGATCTCGCCAACGCCGGTATCGAGACTGGAGGTGGCGTGCTGGATGCGGGTGACGATGCGGCCCAGCTGCGCGACCGTCGCGTTGGCATCATCGCGCATGCGCGCGAACACGCCCTGCAGCTCACCCTCCATGCGCACGCTGAGGTCACCACGGGCCAGCGCAGCCAGCAATGCCTGCAGGTCACCGAGGTTGGTTTCAAACGTCGCCAGCAGGCGGTTGATGCTGGTCGACAACGTGCGCACGAAGCCCTGCTTGCCCTCCAGCGCGATGCGACCGTGCAGGTCGCCGTGTGCTGCAGCATCGACCAGGGCAGCGACCTCGGTTTCCAGCAGGGTCTCCAGCGCACGACTGCGCCATTCCACCGCTACGCCGAGGAATTGCCCTTCATCGATGACGGGGTTGGCAATCAGCTGGTAACGCGTGCCGGCATGGCCGATCTCGCGCTCTTCGCGCTGGCGCACGCCGGCCAGGCTGGCCAACGCCGGATGCAGGCGTACCGCGTCGCTGCCCACCAGCGCTTCGTTCCGCAGGTCAAGCAGCTGCAGCAATGCCGGGTTGGCGTAGGCGACCTGCCCTTCCGCATCGATCACCATCAAACCGGTCTGTGCACTGTCCAATGCCTGGCGCACCCGGGTGTTGCCGCGCGCCACGGCACGCTCGGTCTCGATACGCGCGCGCAGGCGCTGCTGCATGTCGACCAGGCGCTGCGCCAGCTGGCCGATCTCGTCGTTGGCGTTGTAGACGCGCAGGGTGGTGTCCAAGCGGTCTTCAGCGATGTCGCTGGCGAAGCGCAGGGTGTCCTGGATCGGCTGGCGCACCGCACGCAGCACCAGGACCAGGCTGGTGATCAGCACGCCGGCCACCAGCAGCAGGGTCAGTGCGAACAGCACGCTCATGGTGCGCGCGCCGGCCTGCTGGCGTGCCTGCGCCCCGGCCAGCGCCGCCACCTGTGCCTGCTGGAATGCGGCCAGCGCAGGCGCTACGCCCGCGGCGGTATCCAGCAGCGACTGCGCTTCCACATCCAGGCCGACGCGGGCCGCGGTATACCCCAGCAATGCGGCCTGATACGCATCCATCCCGGTGCGCAGGGTGACCTGCGCATCCGCGGGCAGGCCCGCCAGCGCGAGATCGAACGGCAGCTTTTCTTCGCTGGCGCGGTCGGCGTGGGTGGAATCACCGTCGAGCAGCAGCAGGGCCTCCTGCCGCCGCATCTTCTGCAGGGACAACGCCAGCGCATCCCGCTGCTGCGCATCCACCTGCCCCTGCAGCGTGTCTGCAGCCAGTTGCAGCTGCGCGGCGAGGCCGGCCTCACCACGGCCCATCTCGTCGACCCGTTCGAACAGGGCGGCAACACCCTGCGAGAACGCGTCTGCAGCTTCGGTCAGCGCCTGCAGGGCCTTGCGCCGGCCGGCATCCATCGGCATCGTGCGCAGGGCCTGCAGATCGTCCTGCAGCGCCTTTTGCGTGGCCAGCAGCTGCGCGCGGTCGGCATCATCGAAACTGCGTGCATACTGGATCTGCAGGCGGCGCGCTTCGGCCACCCGCGTGGCCAGGCGCGCGGCCAGATCACTGCCGCGCTGGTAGCTGGCCTGGCTGCGCGCAGCCTGCGTGCTGGCATGCCCGGTCCAGGCAAAGGCGGCGGCAATTGCGACCAGTCCCAGGCCACAGACCCACAAGGTCGCCTTGAGCTTGTTGGCTACGCTCAGCCGATGCGGTTGCAGCCACAGCAGCAGGCCGGAAGACGCCGGGCGCAGCGCCGCAAGCCGCGTGCGCAGGGACCGGAGGTGGGGGACAACGGCCGACATGACAGACTCCAGGCAAAAGGACGCACCTGTATCGGCCGGATTCAAGGCAACTTTAGAACTTTCGTCGTCCTGGCCCAGCGGTGACGGGCGGACGCGGCCTTTGTACCGGGTGCAGGCGACGCTGGCGTGACACGACCAGCGCCCTTGACCTCAACCCCGGTTGGGGGAGCACAGTGGACCTCCCCTCCCGCCCGGTGCCGCCATGACGACGCTCGATGTCCCCCGCTACCTGCAGCGCCTGCAGCTGGATGCCCCGCCACCGCTGACGCTGGCCGGCCTGACCCTGCTGCAGCAGCGTCACAACGCAGTGCTGCCGTTCGAGACCCTCAGCTGCCTGCTGCGCGATGCGGTACCGATCGACCTGGACAGCGTGCAGCGCAAGCTGCTCGACGACCGTCGTGGCGGCTACTGCTTCGAACTCAACGGCGGCCTGCTGGCGCTGCTGCAGGCGCTGGGCTTCGATGCACAGCCATTGAGCGCGCGCGTGCTGCTGGCTGCCCAGGACGGCGAACTGACCGCACGGACCCACCTGCTGCTGCGCGTGCAGGTGGACGGCGATGACTGGCTGGTGGATGCCGGTTTCGGCAGCCTGACCCCGACCGTGCCGCTGCGGCTGCATGATCCGCAGCCGCAGGCCACTCCGCACGAACGCTATCTGCTGCAGCGGCTGCCCGGCGAGGGGGATTTCGTGCTGTCCGCCGAATCCGCTGACGGCTGGCGGGCGATGTACCGTTTTGACCTGCACGTGCCGGCACCGATCGACAACGTGGTGGGCAACTGGTACGTGTGCACCCATCCCGACTCCAGCTTCCCTGGCCAGCTGCGCGCGTCGCTGACCGGGCCGGACTGGCGACGCACCATCGGCAGCGGCAACTACACCGAGTACCGCCCCGGCCAGGCACCGGACAAGCGTCCGCTGCAGGATGTTGCCGACGTGCGCGACGTGCTGCAGCAAGGCTTCGGCATGCAGCTGCCGGACGACCCGCGGCTCGATCCGGCGATCAACGACTGGCTGCAGCGCTCACGCGCCGCGACCTTGTAGAGCCGAGCCCATGCTCGGCTGAGCTTGGGCGGCTGGGCCAACAGCAGCCGAGCGTGGGCTCGGCCACGCGCCAGTCGCCCGCGTCGACCGGTCCGAAGCGCAGCTCAGCCCCCGCTCGCAGTGCACGCTCCAGGCTCACCTCCAAGTCCATGCCCACACCTGCGGCCTCGTCGGCAAACGGAAGGTAGGCCATCCTGCAGTCGTGCAGCATGACACTCCTTGCAGGGCAGCGCTGGCATGCTGGGTGCCCCTTTTCTCGCGGAGTCCTGCATGTCCCTGGCCGATCACCAAAGTGCGCTGGCACCGCAGGGCTTCCTGCGCGTGGCGATCAACCTGGGCAACCCGGTGCTGGCGCAGGGCGATGCGCACTCGCCGCGCGGACCGTCGGTGGAGCTGGCCGCGATATTGGCGCAGCGCCTGGGTGTGCAGGCACGCTTCACCTGTCACGATGCCGCAGCCTCGGTGGTCGCTGCGGCAGGCGAAGACGGCTGGGATCTGGCCTTCCTGGCCATCGATCCGGCACGTGCCGACCGCATCGCCTTCAGTGCTCCGTACGTGGAGATCGAAGGCACCTATCTGGTGCGCGAGGACAGTCCCGCGCAGCAGGTGACCGACCTCGACCGCGAGGGGCTGCGCATCGCGGTGGGCCGCGGTGCAGCCTACGATCTGTTTCTCAGCCGCGAACTGCGCCACGCCACGATCGAACGGGCCGAGACGTCGGCGGCTGCGATCACCCTGTTCGATCTGCAGCGCCTGGATGCCGCCGCCGGCGTGCGCCAGCCGCTGCAAGCATGGGCGCGGGCGCATCCCGGCCACCGCGTGCTGGCCGACCGTTTCACCGCGATCCAGCAGGCGGTGGCGGCGCCGGCATCGCGCCCCGCCGACGCGCTGCAGGCGCTGTTCGAGGAAGTGGAGGCGATCAAGGCCGGCTCGCTGCTGGAGGAGGCATTCGCGCGCGCCGGGCAGGCGGTCACGCTGGTGCGATGAGTGTAGCGTCCGCCATGTGCCGCACGTGTTCGGCAGCCTGCGCGTGCAGCCAGTCGCGGAAGGCAAGAAAGCCGCGGTGGCGGGCCGAACGCTGCGGGTAGACCAGCCAATGCGGCCAGGCGGTTTTCAGGCGCAGGTTGGACAGCGCAACCAGTTGGCCGGAATCCAGCAACAAGCGCGCCCGCGTCACCCGCCCCAGCGCCACGCCCACCCCGTCCAGCGCCGCACGGTGGTGTGCCTCCGAATCATCCAGCACCGCTACGAAGCGCGACGGCGGGGTCTGCCCGCTCAACGCGAACCAGGCCCCCCCACGCGCCATCGGGGTCCCCCAGCAGTGGCCACTGGTTCAGTGGCACCCGGTCGATCCCTCCCATGCGTTCGATCAGCGCCGGGCTCGCCATCGGCAGCAGCCACTCGTCGAACAGCGGCTCAACCACCAGGCCCGGCCACTGCCCGCTGCCCAGCCGCAGCGCGGCGTCGAACTGGCGCTGCCGCTCGAAATCAATCAGGCGCTCACTCGACTGCAGGTTGATCTCGATCTGTGGGTGCTCAGCCACGAAGTGACCCAAGCGCGGCACCAGCCACGCCGACGCCATCGACGGCACCGCACTGATCGTCAGCACGTGCTCGGCGCGGGCCGCATAGGGCTGGAAAGCTTCGTTGATCGCATCCAGATGCGGGCCGACCTGGTCGAGCAGGCGCTGCCCCTCCAGGGTGAGGGCGACGCCACGCGGTTGGCGGACCAGCAGTGGCTGCCCGAGCCGCTCTTCCAGCTGGCGCATCTGATGGCTGAGCGCACTGACGGTCAGATTCATCGACGCCGCTGCCCGTGACAGGTTGCCCAGCCGCGCGGCGGCCACGAATCCCTGCAGGGCATGAAGGGGCGGACGGGACATCAGGCTTGAATTCCTCTCAAGGCATGCTTGCGGAAATGTCTCTTTTTGCGCTTCCATGCTGCCCGTATCGTGCAATCCACTCAAGTGGAGGCACGCTCATGAACATCTTCGGCAGCCTGTTGTTCCTGCACGGCCATGTGGCCAACGCCGAGCTGGCACGCCAGCTGGCCAGCCCGTCCACCGCCTCCCCTGCGTGCGCGGCGCAACCGGCCGCGCCGGTTCAGCAGCCGAGGACCCGTTGAACGCGGCTCAACCTGTGTACCAGCGTTGGACGTATTCAGGCAGCCAGGGCATTGGATCGATATCCAGTGCCCGGCAACCGTCGAGCGTGTCACGCAGCACGCCCTCACCGGGGCCACCGGGAATCCGCAGGCCTTCTTCTTCCGGAAGCTGCACCACAGCCCAGTCGTGCAGCCGGTCCATGCGCAGGCGCAGCGCCGCCTGCAGCCATGCCTTCAGCGGGTAACAGCGATAGCCTTGTTCACCCAACGCAGCAATTGCCAGCGACAAGGCCTGGTTGGCACCACGTACCCATTCAGTACGACCCCCAGCCTTGTGCTGGATCGTCATCGGTGCCGGTGCGCGGTGCGCCTTGAACGGCGAACGCAGCTGCAGCTCCAGATCACGTGCATCGCGCTCGCCCTCCGCTTCCACCAGCGCACCGGCATCGAGGTCGAAGAACTCGAACCATCGCCGATGCAATGCGCTGATGCGTCCGAGCGGATCACGTGAAAAGCCGATCTTCGCGTAGTCCTCCCACGCACACGGGAAGACGTAGGTGAAGACACGACCGTCGATGCGGATATCCGATTGCATGTGCGCAGGCTGCCTCGACCCCAGCCCGGGCGCAACCGGGCGTTGCCGTGGACGCTGCAGCGCTCCGGCAGTGCGGCTTCGTGCAGCCGGCACGAACTATTCTTGCTGACCGTCGCTGCCATCTCCGCCCGCCATGCCGTCTGCTGCGCCCGCCCCCCTACCGATTTCGTCCATCACCCTGGAAGCGGCGACCTCCGCGGTGATCCACCAGCACAACGCTGAAACCGCGCGGCAACCGGCATCGCTGACCAAGCTGATGACCGCCTACGCCGCCTATGCGTGCGTCGAAGAGAACGGACGCTCGTGGGACGACCCGGTCACCATCGCCGCCGACGATGTGCATGCCGTGGCCGATGATGAAACGCGCATGGGCCTGGTGCCCGGCGAGACAATCACTCTGGCACGCCTGCTGGAAGGGTTGATGGTGGTTTCCGGCAATGACGCTGCATTGGCGATCGCGCGTCACCTGGACGGATCGCAGGCCGCATTCCTGGAACGCATGAACCGGCACGCACGCCAGCTCGGGCTGCGCAGCACCTGGTTTGCCAGCGTGTCCGGCATCACCACACCGCACCATGTCTCCAGCGCGCGCGACATGGCGGTGCTGGCCGCCCGCCTGTTGAACGACCATCCGCAGATCCTGGCGATCACCGCGCAGCGCGCGTTCGCCCATGGCAGCTTCAACCGCAGCAACCAGAACGCCCTGCTCGGCGAAGACGGCGTGGACGGCTTGAAGACCGGCTACACCCAGGCCGCAGGCTTCTGCCTGGCCGCCACCGCGTGCCGGCCAGTATCCGGGCGGGACCAGCCGGTACGGCTGATCACCGTGGTGTTGGGCTCTGCAAGCCGCGACGCGCGCGACGCACTGGTGCGCGACCAGCTGGCCGCGGGATTCGCCGCCCTGGCCGGCGGCTGACCGCTTGTGCGGCTCAGCGCCGCTTGACCGTCGCCACGATCAGCCGCTGCAGCTCGGCCACGGCACCGGCCTTGTCCAGCGCGCCGGCAGCCACACCCTCTGAAAGGGCTTCAGCCGCACCGAGGATGGCCCAGCGCCCCGCCAGCGACACCGTGCCGTCGGCGGCGAACGGGCCCAGCCAGACCTGGCAGTTGTCGATGAAATCCTGCTGGTAGCGCCGCCGCACCTCATGCAGTTCCGGCGCCCCCACCAGCGCGGCGAGGATGCCTTGCACTTCACTGCCCTGGCTGAGGACGCAGTCGATGTAGCCGGAGGCGATGGCCGCCGCCCGATCGACCAGCTGCGCCCGGGCGCGACCGATGCGCTCGTGGAAGACCACGGTCTGGCGTCCGTCATAGTCATCGTAGAGCGCCGCCAGCAAGCCATTGCGGGTCACGAAGTGATCGTAGGCCACAGGCTTGGTCACGCCCGCCGCTTCGGCCAGCCGCCCCAGCGTCAACGCTCCGGTACCTTCTTCGCGGACCAGTGCCCAGGCCACATCCAGCAACTGGCGGGTGCGTTGCTCCCGGGTCATTCGGCGGCGCGTGGGGGTGGCGTTGGCGGGCATCGGCGGAGCACGGCGATCAGCGCATTGGAACACCAATTTTACGGCCGATCGCCAGCGCGGTCTGTAGATGCGCTTCAGCGGCACCGGTATCGGCGTCCAGCAGCAGGTGGGACGACAGCACGCGTGCGCCGCAATAGTCGAAGATGCCCATGTCGATCTGCGTCCTCATTGCCGCGTCGTAGCCACGACGTTCGACCATGGCTGCGTCGGCGCCGCCCAAGCCGACCAGATGCACATTCAGGCGCTGCAGCTTCTTCACCAGCCTGCCCTGCGCATCCTGTGCGTAGGCCCAATCGTTGGTGAACACACGGTCGATCCAGCCTTTCAGCAGCGCCGGGAACGACCACCAGTACAACGGGAACACCAGCACCAGCGTATCGGTGGCATCCAGCCGCGCGTGCTCGGCAGCGACATCGGCCGGTACCGCGCCGGTGCTGCGGAACAACGCCTGGTCCTGCGGGTTGAAGCGCGGATCGAAGCCTTCGGCCATCAGGTCGGCATAGGCCACGGTGTTGCCGGTGTCGGCCGCGGCAATGGCATCACCGATGCGACGCGCCATCGCGTGGGTCAGCGAAACGGGCTCAGGGTGGGCGATGACAATGAGGCTGTGCATGGGGATCTCCAGGAATTGATACCTACCAATGGTAAGTAGCGATTCCTGGGAAACCAGCGCCACCGGTGGGACGCTGTTTTCGCGTCCAACGTATAGTGCAACGATGCCCTGTGGGACATCCGGACATGGATCGACGCCTGCCCCTGACGATACTGACGCTGCTGCTGTCGCTGTTGCTGCCATCCGCCTTCGCGGGTGAACTCAGTCCCAGTGACGCGAAGGCCCTGCGCGAAGATGTGCGCGCCCTGATGACTGCCTACGCCCGCGGCGACGCGGACTTCCTCATCGAGCGCACGCATCCCAGCCTCAAGCGGCTGGCCGGCGGCGATGAGGCCTTCCAGGCGATCACCCGCGATGCGTTGAAGAAGCAGCACAGCGGCGGCGTGGTGGTCATCAGCGAAGACGTCGGTGTGCCGACCCGGACCTATGCGGCCGGGGAGGAAGAAGTCTGCTTCGTGCCACGCCAATCCCTGGTACGGGTGCGTGAAACCCCGATGCGCAGCACCACGTTCATGGTGGCCGTGCGCCGCATTGGCGGTTCCGGGTGGACGTATCTGGACGGCACGGGGCTGCAGGACAATCCGCGCCTGCTTCGCCAACTGCTGCCAGCGCTGGAACCCGGCGTGATCCTGCCCAAGCGGGAGATCGAGGCGTTGTAGTCACCGGCCCTTCCCGTCATGCAGGGCGCGGGGCTACTGGAACAACGCGTTCAAGGCAGCCCCGGACGCCGCCTGCTGCAGGCCATTGAAGCGTCCGTCCTGCACGATCGGCTGGGTCGCCTGCATCAGTCCAGCCCACGCGGCACGCGCCAGCGCACCGCCCAGGCTGACCCGGCGAACGCCAAGTGCGGCGATGTCCTGCAGGCTCAGTGCTGTGGGTCCAGCGACCAGCAGGTTCACCGGCTTCGAGCCCGCGGCGGCGACCACCGCACTGATCTGCTCGCGCGTACTGATGCCCGGTGCATACAGCACATCGGCACCGGCCTCGGCGTAGGCACGCAGGCGCCGCAGGGTGTCCTGCAGATCCGGTACGCCCACGAAGAAGTTCTCCGCTCGCCCGACCAGCAGCACGTCGCCGCCCGCGCGGTCGATGGCCGCACGCGCCGCGCGCAATCGCTCGACCGCCTGCTCGATGGGCCTCAGTGGTGCATCGGCCAGGCCGCTGGCGTCCTCGATCGACAACGCCGCGATGCCGGTAGCGAGCGCCGCGGCTACCGCCTCCTCCACCGCCCGTGGCGTAGCGCCGAAACCATCACCGAAGTCGGCATTCAACGGCAACGGGGTCGCCGCCGCCATCAGTCGCAGGTGCTCCAGCGTGGCCTGCAGCGATACCGCGCCGTCCGGCCGCCCCTCACTCCAGGCGCAGCCGGCACTGGTCGTGGCCAGGGCCTGGAAGCCCTGCCGTTGCAGATAGCGCGCACTGCCCACGTCCCACGGATTGGGCAGCACGAAGCATCCTGCTGCATGCAACTGGCGGAAGCTGGCGCGCTTGCGCAGGGTGTCGGCATCAGGCGAGGCCATGGCGGGCTCCGGGGCAGTAGACCTGCACCCTAGCCCGCCGTTCGGTCGCGCTCAAGGCGACGAAGGCAGCCGTGCATGAAGTGATGCCGGCTGCTTATTGGACGCCACCGGCAGCCCTGCCCGAGCGTGGACGCCTGCCCCCACAATGCCGCCACGGAGCCCCTCATGCACCCGGACCCGCATCCCCTCACCGACGCAGGCGACGATGACGCCCACTGGGCCGACCTGCTCTCGCCCGCCCGCCGGCGCCTGATCGCGTCGGCCGGCCTGGCCGCCGGCGGCCTGGCCAGCGCGTCCACCGCCACCGCCGCCGCGCGCGTCGGCAGCGCCGTGAACACCACCGAACCCGGGCGACCTGGCTTCCGCGCCATCGTTCCGCCAGCGCCCAAGGGCCGCAGCCCCTGGGGCCAGGCCACGGCCAGCGAACCGACCCCGCGCCCGGCCAGCGTGCGCCCCGGCGAGGCCACGTTGCCCACCGCCCCGCGCGCCTACACCGACATCAAGAGCTACCACGCCCATATCTATTTCGATGAGGACAGCTTCGAGAAGGCAGCCCTGCTGCGGCGCTGGGCCGCCGAGCGCTTCCCGGTGGAGCTGGGCAACTGGAACCTGGAGCCGCGCGGCCCGCACTTCACGCCCTCTTTCTACTTCGGCTTCACCAACGACCTGCTGCCGGTGCTGGTGCCGTGGCTGCAGCTCAACAGCCTGGGGCTGACCATCCTGATCCACCCCAATACCGGCGACGGTCGCGCCGATCACCTGTATTACGCCTTGTGGGTGAACCGCGCGCAGCCGGTGAACGCCTACAACTGGCCGGCGCCACAACCGGGGGAACAGGAGCCGTTGGAGGAGGTATTCCCGAACGTGGTGCCGACGGTGCCGCTGGAAACCTGAGCGGATGTCCGATTGGGGCGCTGGGGGGGGCAGCGCACCTTGGGCAGCCCCCTCGGTGGCTGCGTAGCTTGCTGCGCGCCGCACTTCCTTCATCCACGCATGGCGTGGATCTACCGCATCATGGGCCGTTGCGGCATCGCCCCTCGCCCGGCCCTGCCGTGATCGTCGGCCTATGTGCTCGCATCCACCGCCTGCACGACGTTCAGCGCGCCTTGATCCGGCGTCCGCCATACAGCCACAGGCCCTCCGGCACGTTTCAAACATACGATTGAAACGCTGCAAACTTCGCCGAACTGGACAGCATCCACCGGTTCCGCCAGACTGCCGCCCTTTCCCGTCTTCCGGATCCCATGGCGAAGCTGCTGGTCCTGCACGGCCCCAACCTCAACCTGCTCGGCACCCGCGAGCCGGAGGTGTACGGCCACACCACGCTGGCCGACATCGACCAGGCCCTGGCCGCGCAGGCATCGGCTGCCGGGCACGCCGTGGAGAGCCTGCAGTCCAACGCCGAGCATGTGCTGGTCGACCGCGTGCAGGCTGCGCGCAACGACGGAACCGCTTTCATCCTGATCAACCCCGCCGCCTTCACCCACACCTCGGTGGCCCTGCGCGATGCGCTGGCAGCGGTGGCGGTGCCGTTCATCGAGATCCACCTGTCCAACCCGCATACCCGCGAACCCTTCCGCCAGCACAGCTACTTCAGTGACAAGGCGGTGGGCGTGGTGTGCGGCTTCGGTGCCGACAGCTACCGCTACGCGATGGACGCGGCGCTGCTGCGCGTATCCGCCACCTGATTGTCGACCCGGGCGCCCACGGCGCTCTCCTCACCTAGATAGAAACCAAAGAGGCCCTCATGGATCTGCGCAAAATCAAGAAGCTGATCGACCTGCTGGAAGAGTCGAACCTGGCTGAAATCGAAATCAAGGAAGGCGAAGAGTCGGTGCGCCTGTCGCGCGCTCCGGTCGCTGGTTATGCCGCACCGGTCGCTGCTCCGGTGTACGCCGCCCCGGCGGCGCCGGCGGCGCAGGCCATGCCGATGCAGTCGCCGACCGAAGCGTCCACCGGCGGCACCGCCAAGCCGGGCCCGGCGCTGCCGGAAGGCCACGTGCTGCGCTCGCCGATGGTCGGCACCTTCTATGCCTCGTCCGCCCCGGACAAGCCGGCCTTCGTCACCGTGGGCCAGCAGGTCAAGGAAGGCGAAACCCTGGCCATCATCGAAGCGATGAAGATGTTCAACCCGATCGAAGCCGACACGTCCGGCACCATCGTCGCCATCCTCGGCGAGAACGGCCAGCCGGTGGAGTTCGACCAGCCGCTGTTCGTGATCGGCTGAGGGGCGCGCCATGCTCGACAAAGTCGTCATCGCCAACCGAGGGGAGATCGCGCTGCGCATCCTGCGCGCGTGCCACACCCTCGGCATCCGCACGGTGGCCGTGCACTCCACGGTCGACCGCAACCTCAAGCACGTGGCCATGGCCGACGAGTCGGTCTGCATCGGTCCGGCGCCGTCGCCGCAGAGCTACCTCAACATCCCGGCACTGATCGCCGCTGCTGAAGTCACCGACGCCCAGGCCATCCACCCGGGCTACGGCTTCCTGTCGGAGAACGCCGACTTCGCCGAGCGCGTGGAAGAGTCTGGCTTCATCTTCATCGGCCCCAAGGCTGACACCATCCGCATGATGGGTGACAAGGTCGAAGCCATCCGCGCGATGAAGGCCGCTGGCGTGCCGTGCGTGCCCGGCTCGGGCGGCCCGCTGGGCGACGACATCGTCGCCAACACCAAGATCGCCCGTGAGATCGGTTATCCGGTCATCATCAAGGCGGCCGGCGGCGGTGGTGGCCGTGGCATGCGCGTCGTGCACGCCGAAGCCTCGCTGAAGACCTCGATCGAAACCACCAAGAGCGAGGCCAAGGCCGCGTTCGGCAATGGCGAGGTCTACATGGAGAAGTTCCTGGAGAACCCGCGCCACGTGGAGATCCAGGTGCTGGCCGACGGCCAGGGCAACGCCATCCACCTCGGCGAACGCGACTGCTCGATGCAGCGCCGCCACCAGAAGGTGGTGGAAGAAGCACCGGCACCGGGCATCACCGCCGAACAGCGCGAGCAGATCGGCAAGGTGTGCGTGGAAGCCTGCATCCGCATCGGTTATCGCGGCGCCGGCACCTTCGAATTCCTGTACGAGGACGGCCGCTTCTACTTCATCGAAATGAACACCCGCATCCAGGTGGAGCATCCGGTCACCGAAATGGTCACCGGCATCGACCTGGTGGCCGAGCAGCTGAAGATCGCCGCTGGCCAGAAGCTGTCGATCAAGCAGAGCGACGTGGTACTGACCGGCCATGCCATCGAGTGCCGCATCAACGCCGAAGATGCTGAGACCTTCGTGCCGAGCCCGGGCACCATCACCGGCTTCCATCCGCCGGGCGGCCCCGGCGTGCGCGTGGATACCCACATCTACAGTGGCTATCGCGTGCCGTCCAACTACGACTCGATGATCGGCAAGCTGATCGTGCACGGCCCGGACCGCGAAACCGCCATCGCCCGCATGCGGGTGGCGCTGAGCGAGATGGTGGTCGATGGCATCAAGACCAACATCGCCCTGCAGCAGCGGATCATGCGCGACAAGGGCTTCCAGGCCGGTGGACAGAACATCCACTACCTGGAAAAGCGCCTTGCCGAACGCAAGAACAAGCCGATCGCGCTGACCTGATCGTCACCCGATGCTGGACATGGAAAGGGCGGGGATATTCCCGCCCTTTCCTGTTTTCCTTCCGGCAGCGCCGAGCCGTTCCCGGCTTGCGGGCGAGTGCAGCCGAGCATGGCTCGGCTCTACTGATGCGGCCTCAGCGCGCGTCCGCCGCGGTCGCCGGAATCTGCGAATTGGCCAGCGGCCGCACGCCATTGGGCGAGGTCGGATCGACGATCACCATGGTCTCGGTCGAGCCATCCGGCCAAACTACCTGGAAGGTGCTGCCAGCCGGCAGTGAAGCGAACGGCATGCCCGTCTGCGCGCGATAGACCGCAGCGACCTGGCTGGCGCCGGCGCGGCGCACGTCTTCCTGCGCCTTCACCGTGGTCAGTTCCACCTTCGACAGATGCCGGTACCGATCCTCGTAGGTATCGATCATCAGCAGGCCGACCGCACCGGCAGAGTAGGCCACGAACAGCGCCACCCAGAACCAGAACTTGGCCCCATGCAGGAATCGACGGTAATTCATCGCCCGTCCCTCTTTCCAATCAATCGCTTGATCCATTCCTTCATTTTCCCAGCACCTTGCCGCGATACCGCAGCGTCATACACGAAATCCCGGAAATCCTGCGCTCCATCCTGCGAACAGATCCCTCCGTTCGCACAAAAACTGTTGACCAGCACGCTGTCCGCTCCACACGGTAGACCGAGTTCGCAGGCCGCAAGCCGCCATGCAAGCTCACTGAGCTGTTCGCCCGCCACCAGGCCGTCGAGTGCGCTGTCACCGGCGGCACGCACGCCCATGCCCGGCGCGATCGCCATATAGGCCTCCGGGTCACGCGAAGTGCGCACGCGCTCGACCAGGTCGCGGCGGTACTCGGCACTGTCATGCAACGGCTCACCCTCGGCGAACAACGATGCTTCTGCGGCCAGGTTGCCCTGCGCGGCCGCCTTGCGGCGTTCGGCCAGCACCAGCGCAGCGCCCAGCTTGTCGCCCGGAACGAAGCCGCCACACCGCTGCGCCACGCGCTCGCGGGCCTCGATCATCGCCGGCGCCGCGGTCAGGCCCAACCCGCTCAACACGTTGTTGTCCAGGCGGTAGCCACCCGGATCGAGTGCGTACTGCGCGCAATAGTCGTACACGCGGCTGAGCATCCAGCGCGCTTCATGGTTACCTGTATCGGCCTGCACGCGCAGTCGCTGGGCGTAGGCGTACAGATCGCTGGCGTCTTCGATGTCGGCGCGGAGGTCCAGCGGCAGGCCCGACGGCAGCGTGTTGCCGCGCTCGACGGTGGCCAGCCGGCGCGCCAGGGCTTCCGGCACCACCGGCAACGCCGCTCCGCTGTCGCGGCTGGCCACGACGGTCGGCAGGTCCGGCGACGGTGATGCCACGCCCGCCGCATGGCCGCTGGCCCGGTACCCGGCCACGCCCAGCACGGCCACCGCCGGCAGCACGAGCAACCAGGTTTTCAGGGTCGGGGCGAAGGCCATCGGCGGCGGTGAGCGTTCACGGCGCACAGGAAAGTGACGAGTTTAGCAAGGCCCGGCAGGCCTGTCTGAACTGCCCCCGTTCATCTCAAGGTGGCATCTCACGCGATACGGAGACGCTCCGATGGTCTAGCATGGCCCCCTTTCCCGTGATTGCCCCCACCGCCATGCCGTTCCTGGAACTGACCCTGCGCTGCACCGAAGCCACCCAGCCCCGCTATGAAAATGCGCTGGAGGACGTCGGCGCACTGGCTGTGACCCTGCTCGATGCCGAAGCCGACACCAGCAACGAACAGGCCATCCTCGAACCCGGCGTGGGTGAAACGCCGCTGTGGGACACCCTGGTGCTGAGCGCACTGTTCCCCGCCGACAGCAATGCACTTTTGCTGCTGGCCGCGCTGGAATCGTTCGATCCGGAACTGGACTGGAGCAACGGCAGCTTCCGCGCCGTCGAGGATGAAGACTGGGAACGCGCCTGGCTGGACCAGTTCCAGCCGATGGATTTCGGCAGCCGTACCTGGATCGTGCCGTGGAACCATGAACTGCCGGACGCCGCGCAGGCCGCCGATGCCGCCGTGGTGCGGCTGGACCCGGGCCTGGCCTTCGGCTCGGGCACCCACCCGACCACCGCCCTGTGCCTGCGCTGGCTGGACCAGCTGGCCGTGGACGGCCAGTTGCAGGGCCAGCGCGTGCTCGACTTCGGCTGCGGCTCGGGCATCCTCGCCCTGGCCGCGCTGAAGCTGGGTGCCGCCGAAGCGGTCGGCGTGGACAACGATCCACAGGCGCTGGTCGCCACCGCCGACAATGCCGAGCGCAACGGCGAGCAGGCACGCATGCACGTGTACCTGCCGCAGGACGAACCGGTCGCCACCTACCCGATCGTGGTCGCCAACATCCTTGCCTCGGCACTGGACGCGTTGGCCGAGCTGCTGGCCGCGCGCGTCGCTGCCGGCGGCCGCATCGCCCTGTCCGGCATCCTGCATGGCCAGGAAGGCGAACTGCTGCAGCGCTACGCCGCGTGGTTCAACGACCTGCAGGCGACCCAGGATGGCGACTGGATGCGCATCACCGGCGTACGCCGCGCCTGATCGTGATTGAATGACCGCTGGATCCGAGCCCGCACCCTGAGCATGTCCGAGCCGAACCCGCCGCGCCGCCCCTTGGCCACCTTCCTGCGCCCCGCGTCGGAAGGCGAGGCTGCACCTGCGACCGATTCACGCACGCCCGACCCGGCGATGGATGACATCCCGCCAGCCCAAGCCCGCACCCCCCTCGAAGCGGCGCCGCCACCGATGGCGGAAACGCGACAGTGCGATGACATCGTCAACCCCGACGAAGCGGCCGTGATCGAACCCGTCCTTGCCGCTCCGGCTCCGCAGGCCGTGGCCGGAGATGCACCCAGTTTCCTGGGCACCTCGCGGCCACGCGCACTGCCGACGCCACGCTGGCACTGGGGGCTGGTCGCCGGACTGGCACTGCTGCTGGTCCTGCAGAGCGTGCTGGCCGATCGTGCGCGACTGGCCGCCGACGCCGGCAACCGCGCCTGGCTGGGCGCACTGTGCGGCGTATTGCGCTGCAGCCTGCCGGCCTGGCATGACCCCACCGCGTTCACCATGACCAGCCGCGAGATCCGCCCCGTGCCGGGCCAGGCGGGCGTACTGCAGGTGCAGGCCAGCATCCGCAACGATGCGCGCTGGGCACAGGCCTGGCCGGATCTGCGCCTGTCGCTGTCTGACGCCGATGGCCGGGTGATCGGCAGCGGCGTGTTCGCACCGGCGCAGTACCTCGGCGAGAACCCCGGCGCGGCCGTGCTGGAACCTGGCCAGAGTGCACGCATTGCGTTCCGCGTGCAGGAACCCGCCGCATCCACCGTCGCATTCACCTTCGACTTCCTCTGAGCAGGATAGAGGCGACCAGCCGTGGCAGGTCGGGCACGCTCGCGCTAGACTGGCCGCCACCACCTCGTCCGGCCGCGCGCTCCGCGCGCACGGGCCAACCGAATCGGGAACCCCCTTGAACGCTGTCCTCTCTCGTCCTGACAACAGTCGTGGCGCTCCCCGGCCACCGCTGCGTGAACACGTCGCCCAGTCCGTGCGCCGCTACCTGCGTGACCTTGATGGCTGCGACGCGGACGATGTCTACGAGATCGTGCTGCGCGAGATGGAAATCCCGCTGTTCGTGGAAGTGCTCAACCACTGCGAAGGCAACCAGAGCCGCGCCGCGGCGATGCTGGGCATCCACCGCGCCACCCTGCGCAAGAAGCTGAAGGAATACGGCATCAGCGCGTAAGCGCGCGTGGGTCGTGCCGGCCGCTGGCCGGCAACCCCATGAACGATGGCAGGAAGTTGCAGTTGCCGGCCAGCGGCCGGCACTACCGGTGGATCCACGCCATGCGTGGATGGAAGCCCGGCAAAGTCAACCGCCCCCGCCCGTCAGTAGATCCACGCCATGCGTGGATGAAGGCCCGGTAGGATCACCCGCCCCCGCCCGCCTTCCAGTAATACCGCACCACATGGAAGAACACCGGCGCGGCGAAGCACACCGAATCCAGCCGGTCGAGCATGCCGCCATGGCCCTCGATCATGTGGCCCCAGTCCTTGATGCCACGGTCGCGCTTGATCGCCGACATCACCAGCCCCCCCCAGAACCCCATCAGGTTGATCAGCAGCGACAGGCCGAACGCCTGCAGCGGCGTGAACGGGGTGATCCACCACAGTGCCGCACCCAGCGCACTGGCACTCAGCACGCCGCCCACGAAGCCCTCCACCGTCTTCGACGGCGACAGCTTCGGGGCGATCAGGTGCCGGCCCAGCAGCTTGCCCCAGATGTACTGCAGCACATCCGAGGACTGCACCACGATCACCAGGAAGGCAAACAGCAGCACGTTGCGCGCCGGATCATGCCCGGGCACATGCAGGTTGAGCAGCAGCGGCACATGCGAGATGCAGAACACGCAGATCATCAGCCCCCACTGCACCTTCGCCGTCCGCTCCAGGTAGTGCGTGGTATCGCCACCGATGGTCGACAGGATCGGCAGGAACAGGAATGCGTAGACCGGAATCAGCAGCGTGTACATGCCGTACCAGTCGATCCACACCAGGTAGTACTGCCACGGCAGCACGATGTAGAACGCGGCCAGCAGCGCGTAGTAGTCGCCCGAGCGGGTCGGTGCCAGAGTGATGAACTCGCGCAGCGCGAACAGCGAGATGATCGCAAACAGTACGATCACCCCGGCGCGACCGAAGAACAGCGCCAGCCCGACCACGATCGCCATCACCCACCAGGCGCGGATGCGCGACACCAGGTTGGCGATCACTGCACTGGGCTGCCCACGCTGCCGCCAGCGCAGGGTCTCGGCCACCAGCGTGGCCAGCACCAGCACCACGCCGACGCCGGCAAACAGCAGACCGGTCTGCTGGCCCACGCTGCGCGCGGCCAGGTCACCGGACACGTCCATCAGATAGCTCATGCGCGCCCTCCATTCGGCGCCAGGTCCAGCAGCGCCTGCCGGCTGCGGGCCAGGAATGCAGCCTTGTCCTCGTCGGCCTGCAGCCGCAGCGGCGTGCCGAACGTAGCCGTGCACAGCAGCGGCAGCGGCAGGAACCGGCCCTTCGGCATCACCCGCTTCAGGTTGTCGATCCACACCGGCACGAACTCCAGCTCCGGCCGTTGCCGCGCCAGGTGGTAGATGCCGCTCTTGAACGGCAGCAGCGGCTCATCGCCCACATTGCGCGTGCCTTCCGGGAACAGGATCAGCGAGCACTCTTCGTCGACCGCATCGCGCAGCACCTGCAACGGGTCCTGCTGGCGGTGCCCGGCCTCACGCTCTACCAGTACACCGTTGAACACCGCATCGATCAGGTAGCGGCGCAGGCCGTCGCGCTGCCAGTATTCGGCGGCGGCCACCGGGCGTACCTGTCGCCGCAGCGCGGGCGGCATCGACGACCAGATCAGCACGAAGTCGCCATGGCTGGCGTGGTTGCCGTAGTACACGCGGCGCTCGCTGGACGGCGCACAGCCGATCCACAGCGCACGGGCGCCCGTCACCACGTGGATCGCGCCACTGCAGGCGCGTGCAATCAGTTCGGCGAACATCGGTCCCTCCCGTTCACGTCTGCGGCCACACTACGGCCAGTACCAGTAGTGCGGCCTGCACTGCCGTCAGCAGGTACTGGCGCAGCAGCAGCCGGCGCATGCCGGCCCAACGCACGTCCCAGCCGCGCAGCGGCGCATCGGCCGGTGTGCGGCGCAGGCCACTGTCCTGCAGCAACTGGTCGGTACGGCGTGCAGCGGCTTCGCCTTCCAGGCCTTCATCGCGCAACAGCTGCAGCAGGCTCGCGTCCAGCCCGACCCGCCATGCATGGTAGGCCTGCACGAGCCCAGCGCCCACACTGAGCAGCAACAGCCCGGCGGCGATCATCGCCAACCCCGCTTCGATGCCCAGCAGCAGCAGCGCCACCAGCAGCAGCCCCAGCGACAGCAGCGCGGGCCAGCGTCCCTGGCGCAGCAGCAGTTGCATGGTCGCCAGATCGGGAACGGCACTCATGCGCGCACTCCAGCCGCTGCGGTGATGGCTTGCAGATGCTCCGGGCCCAGCACGATGCCGGGGCGTGCCGCACGCACGATGGCGACCGCCGCTCCGACTTCCGCGGCACGGCCCGTGCGCAGCAGCCACGTCGCCACGCTGGCGGCACTGCGCGAATAGCCCAGTGCACAGCACACCAGTAACGGCCCCTGCGGCCGCAGACGCTCGATGGCCTCGGCGGCCTCGCGCAGCTGCTCCGGCGTGGGCACCACCAGGTCCAGCATCGGCACGCTGCCATACGCCGCACCCGGCGCGCAGCAGGACAGCTCGGCGCAGGCATCGACCACGGCCACCAAAGGTGCCGGCAATACCGTGCAGGGAATCCGGCCCAGCCACACGCCGTCCAGCACCGGCACCGGCTGCGGCGCACGCCGTGTCCACAGCCGCGAGTTGACCCAGGCGGCGCCCAGGTACGGTGCCAGCAGCCAGCGTGCCGCCATGCTCAGGCGACCATCGGCGCGCTTCTGGAACACCGCCGTGCCCAGCCCGGCATACGCCAGCGCCACCAGCATCAGCGACACCACCGGCCACAGCAGCCACAACGCCGTACCCCGCAGCAGGACCACCGGCACCAGCAGCACGGCGGCCGCCAGCAGGTACAGCGCAGCCAATCGCCACCGCTTGGCATGCCGCGCGATGCGCCAGGCCCGCAGCGGTGGCGTGCCCTGCTCCGGCCACAGCCACACGCACAGCCAGCCGGCCAGCAGCCCGGTCGGGATGTCGATGAAATGATGCTGGAACGTGGTCAACACCGAGACGCCGATCAGCAGCGCCCACACATGCAGGACCCAGCGCCAGGCACCGTGCAGGTACTGCGCGAACTTCACCCACAGCACGATCAGCAGCACGATGTGCAGCGATGGCGCCTGGTTGAACGGCTTGTCGAAACCCAGCAGCACATCGAACAGCCAACCGAACACGCCGCCGATCTCCGGCCGCTCGAAGCTGAAGCGCAGCGGCCACAGCAGGAAGCAGCTCACGGCGATCAGCTGTGCACTGAACAGCCGCAATGCGTGCCGGTCCAGTTCGAGGCGCTGCCGGCACAGGAAGAACGAGACCGCGTAGAACAGGTCGATCGACCAGTACGGCACGATCGTCCATGGCATGAACGGAATCTGCGTTTCCCAGCCGAACGCCATCACCGGCAGTTCGGCGTGGCGGCCGGCCATCCAGTTGGCGAAGCCGTAGCTGGCAAAGAAGAACGGGCCCAGCAGGGCCAGCCACAGCAGCGCGCGCCGCCAGGGGCGCCCCGCCGTGGCAAGCGGAGTTGCAGCCAGCGTCGCCATCACGCGGTCCGGCGTGCCAGCGACACAGTGAAGATGCCGAAGTCATCGATGCGCTGCGCCACTTTCTCGAACCCGGCCAGGCGCACCAGTTCATCCATTTCCTGCTGGGTGCGGCGGCGCATCACCCAAGCAGCGCCACCACGATGACTGGTCAGCGCGCGGGCGATGAACTCCAGCTGCGGGTGCCAGGGCTGGCCGGTGTAGGCCAGGTAGCCACCCATCGGCACCGTTGCGGCGATGCCCTGCAGCGAGCACAGCACGGCGTCGTTGTCGGGGAACAGTTCGTACAGGCCCGATACCACCGCCAGCGTCGGCGCCGGATCGACCTGCGCCAGCTGCACCGGATCGAACGCATCGCCCTGTTCGAAACGGGCGATGTCGGACGCACCGAGGCGCTCGATCAACGCTTGGCCCTGGGTCACGTTCAGACCGCTGAAGTCGCGCAGCACGATGCGCTCGGCGCGTTGCTCGCCCTGGCCCAGCGCTTCCAGTACATAACGGCCATGGCCAGCGGCCACGTCCAGCACGCGCACCGGCATGCCCTGCCCGCGCAGGCGTTGGGCGGCATCGCGCAGCAGTTCCTGCAGGTGCCGACCGCGAATGCGGATGCCGCGCCAGCCGATCGCATCCAGGTAGTTGCGGTCGACCAGGCGCCCCAACGGGCCCTTGCCACGTGCTTCGTCGCGATAGATGTAGTCCAGCGTGCTGCCCGAATCGAAACCGGTCTGCAGGCCCAGTGCAATGCCTTCGGACAGTCTGCCGCCAAAGCGCAGGCCACCGCGCACCACGCGCCAGCGCAGGTCGGCCAGGCTGTTGCGCTCGGGCGGCCAGGCCAGGATTTCAGACTCCTCAAATGTCGGCCCATGGCGGTGCGCATCGCGCCGCGACAACTCGCGCAACGGTTCGGCGAATCGCGCCTGGATGAAGCTGCGGATACGTGCCAGTGCCGGTGCCCGATCACGCTCGCCCAGCGTGTCGTGGAAGAAGCCCGGCAGATGCACGCGCTCCTTGATCGGGCTGGACAGGCGCTCGTAGAAGCGGTCCTGCGGGCCACGGTGCACGACGAAGTCCGAGCCGGACACCAGCAACTGCACCGGCACGCTGATGGCCTGCGCATCGGCGACGATGCGATCGGCCGCCTCATACAGGCCCAGCAACACGCGCACCGAGATCGGCCGGGTGATCAGTGGATCGGTGCGGTAGCTTTCCACCCGCGCCGGATCGTGGGTCAGCCATTGCGGCTTGACGTAACTGTTGACGAAGAAGTTGCCGCGCAGCTTCTGCATCAAGGCCAGGCCCGGGCGTGCGAACGGCACGTACAGCTTCACCTTGAACGCCGGGGAGGCCATCACCAGCGCGCGCAGGCGCGGCGCGTAGTCGTGCACCCAGGTGGCGGCGACCACGGCACCCACGCTCTGCGCGATCACCACGATGTCTTCCACCGCGATGCCATGCTCGGCGCCGATGTGGGCGATGAAGCTGTCCAGGTCGCGCACCAGCGCCGGAAAGCCCGGTGCATCGCCACGCGCGCCCGGCGAACGGCCATTGCCGCGCGCATCCCAGGCGAAGAAGGCGGTGTCAGGCAGGTCCAGCTCATCGACCAGATGGGTAACACGCCCGGAGTGCTCGTGCCCGCGGTGCAGCAGCACGATGGCCTTGGTGGCCGGCGCTGCGGTGGTGCCCGCCCAGTACCGGTAGAACAGCGGTACCTGGTCGAAGCTGTGGAATTCCCGTTCCTGCGCCTGACGCATGCAATCTCCTGATTGTCTTTTTCTATCTGCTTGATTAATTTGGCGAAACTGCGGTTTCCCGCAGTCCGCGACGGACCCGGTTGATCATCGTCAGCACGCACAGCACCGCCATGGCCGCGGCCACGCCCGTGACCGTCATCGCGCCAACCCACTCAAACGCCAGCAGCAGGCCCAGCGCACCGATCACGAAGGCGCGGTCGCTCTTGCCCATCGGGCCGTCATAGCGGCGGCTGGCGCCGACCATCAGCCCCAGCACGCCGGCGTATTCGCTCAGCGCCGCGGTCCAGGCCAGCAGCCACAGCGCCTCCGGGCGCACGCCCGGCACGCTGAGCAGGCTCAGGTACAGCGCCGCATCGGCGATCACATCGCACAATTCGTTCAGATAGGCACCCAGCCGCGACTGCTGGCCGAATTCGCGGGCCAGCATGCCGTCCACCGCGTTGAGCGCCATGCGCAGCAGCATCCACAGCGGCAGCAGCAGGTACAGCCATGGCTGCGCCGGCGCGCAGCACCAGACGGCGCCGGCCACCAGCAGCGAGACCACGGCAGCGGCCACGGTCACCGCATTGGCGGTGATCCCCATGCGGTACAGGCCGCGTACGGCTGGACGCAGGAGGTCCTGAAAACGTCCTTTCAATGCATAGATCGACACGATCCGAACCCGCTGATCCTTGGCAGTTCCCGCACAGCCTACCCGATTGGGGCAGCGTGCCCCATCGAATTGATTGCGGACCGCCCCCGTCCAGACGGTGCTGAAGGCGGCCACAGGCCATCGGTGCGGGTTGATTGCCACCACCAGCGCCCGCCATCGGCCGCCACCGCCTACAATATCGGCCCCGCTCCGCTGCCGATTCTGTCCCATGACTGCTGATCTGTTGCCCGTCCGCCGGGCCCTCCTCTCCGTTTCCGACAAGACCGGTCTGGTCGAGCTGGCCACTGCGCTGGCGGCACGCGGCGTGGAGCTGCTTTCCACCGGCGGCACCGCCAAGGCGATCCGCGAGGCGGGCCTGGCAGTGAAGGACGTGGCCGAGGTCACCGGTTTCCCGGAAATGATGGACGGCCGGGTCAAGACCCTGCACCCGATGGTGCACGGCGGCCTGCTGGGCCGCTCCGGCCTGGATGACGCGGTGATGGCCGAGCACGGCATCGGCGCCATCGACCTGCTGGTGCTGAACCTGTACCCGTTCGAATCGGTCACCGCCAAGGCCGACTGCACCCTGGCCGACGCGGTCGAGAACATCGACATCGGCGGCCCGGCCATGCTGCGTTCGGCGGCCAAGAACTTCGCCCGCGTGGCAGTGGCCACCGACCCGTCGCAGTACCCCGAGCTGCTGGCCTCGCTGGAGGCCAACAACGGCCAGCTGACGGCTGCCACCCGCTTCGCGTTCTCGGTGGCCGCGTTCAACCGCGTCGCCCAGTACGATGCGGCGATCAGCAACTACCTGTCGGCGGTCACCGCCACCGACGCCGCCGTGCCGGCCCGTGCCGAATACCCGGCGCAGATGAACTCCACCTTCGTGAAGGTGATGGACCTGCGCTACGGCGAGAACCCGCACCAGAGCGGCGCGTTCTACCGCGACCTGTACCCGGTCCCGGGCACGCTGGCCACCTTCCAGCAGCTGCAGGGCAAGGAGCTGAGCTACAACAACCTGGCCGATGCCGATGCGGCGTGGGAATGCGTGCGCCAGTTCGATGCGCCGGCCTGCGTCATCGTCAAGCACGCCAACCCGTGCGGCGTGGCCGTCGGCGCCGGCAACGGCGATGCCTACGAGCTGGCCTACGCCACCGACCCGACCAGCGCCTTCGGCGGCATCATCGCCTTCAACACGCCGCTGGACGCCGCCACCGCCAAGGTGATCCTGGACCGCCAGTTCGTGGAAGTGCTGATTGCCCCGGACTACGAACCGGCCGCGCTGGAGTACGCGCAGAAGAAGGCCAACGTACGCGTGCTGCGCATCCCGCATGGCGACGGCCTGAACAACTTCGACAGCAAGCGCGTCGGCTCGGGCCTGCTGCTGCAGTCGTCAGACAACCGCGGCATGACCCGCGACGAGCTGAAGGTGGTCAGCAAGCTGGCGCCGACCGACAAGCAGTTCACCGACCTGCTGTTTGCCTGGAAGGTGGCCAAGTTCGTGAAGTCCAACGCGATCGTCTATGCCAAGGACAACCGCACCATCGGTGTCGGCGCCGGCCAGATGAGCCGCGTGTACTCGGCCCGCATCGCCGGCATCAAGGCCGCCGACGCGAACCTGGTGGTCGAGGGTTCGGTGATGGCCTCCGATGCGTTCTTCCCGTTCCGCGACGGCATCGATGCCGCCGCTGCCGCCGGCATCAAGGCGGTTATCCAGCCGGGCGGTTCGATGCGCGATGCCGAAGTGATCGCCGCCGCCGACGAACATGGCCTGGCCATGGTGTTCACCGGCGTGCGCCACTTCCGCCACTGATCCGCATCACCAAGCCGGGCCCTGCCCGGCTTTTCTTTTCCGTATCCGAGAACCCTGTCCCATGAAGATCCTCGTCATCGGCTCCGGCGGCCGCGAACACGCCCTGGCATGGAAGCTGGCCCAGTCCTCCCGTGTCACCGACGTGATCGTGGCGCCCGGCAACGCCGGTACCGCCAGCGAAGACAAGTGCCGCAACGTGGCGGTGAAGGTGACCGATATCGACGGCCTGCTGGCGCTGGCCCAGGCTGAAGGCGTGGCGTTGACCGTGGTCGGCCCGGAAGTACCGCTGGTGGCCGGCGTGGTCGACCGCTTCCGCGCCGCCGGCCTGCGCATCTTCGGGCCGACCGCCGCCGCCGCGCAGCTGGAAGGCAGCAAGGCCTACGCCAAGGACTTCCTGGCCCGCCACAACATCCCCACCGCGTTCTATGCCGTGCACACCGACGTGGACGCTGCCCTGGCCTACATCCGCGAGAAGGGTGCACCGATCGTGGTCAAGGCCGATGGCCTGGCCGCCGGCAAGGGCGTGATCGTCGCAATGACGTTGGCCGAGGCCGAAGACGCGGTGCGTGACATGCTCTCCGGCAACGCGTTCGGCGATGCCGGCGCCCGCGTGGTGATCGAGGAATTCCTCGATGGCGAGGAAGCCAGCTTCATTTCGATGGTGGACGGCGTGCATGCGCTGCCGATGGCCACCTCGCAGGACCACAAGCGCGTCGGCGACGGCGACACCGGCCCCAACACCGGTGGCATGGGCGCGTACTCGCCGGCGCCGGTAGTGACGCCGGAGGTGCATGCACGCGTGATGCGCGAAGTGGTGAACCCAACCGTGCAGGGCATGATCGCCGACGGCATCCCGTTCACCGGTTTCCTCTACGCCGGCCTGATGATCGATGCCAGCGGCGCGCCGAAGGTAATTGAATTCAACGTGCGCTTCGGCGATCCGGAAACCCAGCCGGTGATGCTGCGCCTGCAGTCGGACCTGGTCGAGCTGGTGGAAGCGGCGATTGATGGCCGCCTGGACCAGGTAGAAGCGCAGTGGGATGCGCGCCCGTCACTGGGCGTGGTGCTGGCCGCGAGGCCCTACCCGGAAGCGCCGATCACCGGTGATGTGATTTCCGGCCTCGGCGACGTGCCGGCCAGCGCCAAGGTGTTCCATGCCGGTACGGCATTGGATGCGCAGGGCCAGGTGGTCAGTGCCGGTGGCCGCGTGCTGTGCGTGGCCGCACTGGGCGACAGCGTGCGCGACGCACAGGCCAATGCCTATGCCGGCGTGGCCAAGGTGAGCTGGGCCAACGCGTTCCACCGCACCGACATCGGCTGGCGCGCGATCGCACGCGAGGGCTGAGGCCGCGCCGCAGCCACGCATGGCGTGGCTCTACTGACACTGGGTAGATCCACGCCATGCGTGGATGAGGACGCCACCGAAAAGAAAAGGCCCGGCAATGCCGGGCCTTTTCCTGGCTTCAACGCCATCCCGCCTTACGCGGTGAACAGCGCCTTCATCTTCTTCAGCGCGTTCGCCTCGACCTGGCGGATGCGCTCGGCGGACACGCCGTACTCGTCGGCCAGCTCCTGCAGCGTCACCTTGCTGTCGGCATCCAGCCAGCGACGACGGATGATGTCGCGCGAACGCGCATCCAGTTCGGCCAGGCCTTCGCGCAGCAGCTGCATCTGGTTGTCTTCGCTGTCCTCGCGCTCGTAGGCCATCGACGGGTCTTCGTCATCGGCAACCAGGAACGCAGCCGGCGACGGCGGGGCGTGCTCGTTGTCCTCGTCGGTCGGCGCATCGAAACCGATATCGCGACCGGACAGGCGCGACTCCATTTCCATGACCTCGCGCTCGGACACGTTCAGGTCCTTGGCCACCGCGCTGACTTCAGCCGCGTTCATCCAGCCCAGGCGCGTCTTCGACTTGCGCAGGTTGAAGAACAGCTTGCGCTGCGCCTTGGTGGTGGCGACCTTCACGATGCGCCAGTTCTTCAGGATGAACTCGTGCATTTCGGCACGGATCCAGTGCACGGCGAAGGAGACCAGGCGCACGCCCATGTCCGGGTCGAAGCGCTTGACCGCCTTCATCAGGCCGATGTTGCCTTCCTGGATCAGGTCACCCAGCGCGAGGCCGTAGCCGTTGTAGCCGCGGGCCACGTGCACCACGAAGCGCAGGTGCGAATGCACCAGCTCGCGGGCGGCGTCCAGATCGTTGCCGTCGCGGAAGCGACGGGCCAGGTCCTGTTCGTCATCGACCGACAGCACCGGGATCTGGTGCACGGCACCGATGTAGGCGTCCAGCGAACCGAGCGCACTGGGAATCGGGAGATTGTTTGCCACAAGGGCAGTAGAGGTGTTCTGGCTCATAGGCACCCATCTTAGCAGTCCGGGATTTGGACTGCTAAAGGAGGAAAAAGTTCCAGCATCCTATTGATGCAACACTGGTCCCAAACAGAGCCCTACCGTAGCGCGATTTGATGACAGTGGCGAGCATGCTTTTCGGGATTCACAATCCCTTGGAATTCAAGCAATTACCTGGCAGAAACCGGCCGATTTCAGTCAAGCGGAGCTGAACGGGCCGTTCTGCAGACCCATTCAGGCCCGGAGACGTTGCCCGGTGTTCAGGCCCAGCAGCCCGACGGTGCTCAGAGCGCCGAACGCGGCGGCAGCGACCAGTCGATCGGGGCCTGGCCGCGGCGCTGCAGGTACTCGTTGGCCATCGAGAAATGCCGGCAGCCGAGGAAGCCACGATGGGCCGACAGCGGCGACGGGTGCGGCGACTTCAGCACGCGATGGCGACGGGTGTCGATGACCTTGCCCTTCTGCTGCGCATAGGCGCCCCACAGCATGAACACCAGGCCTTCGCGTTCGCGGTTGAGCACATCCACCACGTGATCGGTGAAGCCCTCCCAGCCACGTCCCTGGTGGGCACCAGCCTTGCCCTCTTCCACCGTCAGCACGGCATTGAGCAGCAGCACCCCACGTTGCGCCCACGGAATCAGGCAGCCGTGGTCCGGGCGCGGGATGCCGAGATCGCTCTCGATCTCCTTGTAGATGTTCAGCAGCGACGGCGGCACCGGCACGCCCGGCGGCACCGAGAAACTCAGGCCATGCGCCTGGCCGCGGCCGTGATACGGGTCCTGCCCGAGGATCACCACCTTCACCTGCTCGAACGGCGTGGCGTCGAACGCGGCGAAGATCTGCGGGCCGGGCGGGAACACCGCCGCGCCACTGGCCTTGCGCTGGCGCAGGAAGCTGGACAGCTCGCGCATCTGCGGCTGCAGCAGGTAATCGCCGACATGCTGCTTCCAGCTCGGTTCCAGCTGGATCGTCGGGGTGTCGGCTACTTCATCCATCATCGAATCAGGGGTCCATCGTTCAATCGGGCCAGGCGCAGCTGGAACAGCACCTTGGTGACCAGCAGCCGCTCTTCGATCGGCTTGAGCACCAGGTCATTGGCACCGGACTGCAGCAGCCCGGTCTGGTTGTGCGGGTTGCCGTCACCGGTCATCACCAGCACCGGCAGGCGGCGCTTGCCGTAACCGAAGTCCACGCGCACGCGCTGCACCACGTCGCGCCCGCTCAGTTCGCCCTTCAGGGTGACATCGGTCAGCACCAGGTCGATGCGGTGGCGGCTGCGGCCCAGCGACTCGGCAGTGAGCAGGGTGAATGCCTCTTCGGCGCTGACCACGTGCAGTACGTTCAGCTGCTGCCGCTCAAGCATGCGCTTGGTGGCCTCGGCCACCACGCGGCTGTCCTCGATGTAGAGGATGGTGGCGCCGGGGATGGTCTGCGGCTGCACATAGCCACGGATGAAGGTCGCCAGTGCCTCATGGCCCAGCGCCTTGTCGAAATAGTCGGTGACGTACTCGGTGAAGCGACGCTGCTCCAGGTGCTGCTGGGCATCGCCGGACACAACGATCACCGGCACATAGGCCTGGCCGGCGGCTTCGCGCACCATCCGCGCCAGCGCCAGGCCGTCGCCATCGCGCAGGGTCAGCGAGGTCGTCACCAGGTCCACCGGGCCTTGCGCCAGCGCCTGCTGCGCATCCTCGATGCTGTCGCAGCCGATCACCTCCACGCCCGGCAGGTCACGCTGCAGGACATCGGCGATCAGCTTGCGGACCAGCTTCGAACCATCGACCACCATCACCCGCGTCGCGGGCCCTTCAAGGTGCTTCAGCGCTTGCGGTTGCATGCCGGTCTCAGGTGTCGGTCGGGCGGGTCTGGCGGAGGAAGTGGCCGGTCACCAGCCAGGCGCCCAGCCAGCCCAGCAGCAGCGTGCCGACCAGGACCAGGCCGCCGTGCAGCAGGTCCAGGCCATGCAGCACGAACGGGCTGCCGTAGCTGCGCGAGAGTTCGGCCAGCGGCACGCGCAGGGCGGCACCGGCGGCGCCGATCAGGGCCAGCGCTACCGCGCCGGCGCCCAGCCCGTACCACGCGCCCAGGTACAGGAACGGGCGGCGGATGAAGCCATCGCTCGCGCCGAGCAGCTGCAGCACGCCGATCTCTTCGCGACGGGCCTGGATGTCAAGGCGCACCGTGTTGCCGACCACCAGCGCGGCGCCCACGCCGAGCAGCACCGACAGCACCTGCACCAGCCGTGCACCGAACGCCAGCCAGGCGTCCAGGCGCTGGCGCCACAGCGCATCGTGCTGCACCAGGTCGGCCTCGGGCAGGCTTTCCAGCGCGCGTGCCAGGCGTGCGTCGTCCTTGCCCTGGCCCGGGGTGATCACCAGCAGCGAGGGCAACGGATTGTCGTTGAGCGCATCGATCGCCTCACCGAGGCCGGCATCGCGCAGTTCCTGCAGGCCCTGCTCGGGTGTGCGCACATTCACTTCGGCCACGTCATCGCGGTCGCGCAGCTGGCCGGCCAGGCGAAGCGCACCGGGACCATCGATGTTGCCCTTCAGGAACACGTTGATGTCGCGCGACTGCTGCACGCTGCCGGCGAACTGCTTGAGGTTGTCCAGCGCGATCGACAGCCCCAGCGGCAACGCCAGGGCCAGCGCCATGACCATCACGGTCAGCAGGGTCGCCCACGGCTTGCGGCAGGCGCGGCCCAGGCTGAACACCACGCTGTGCACGTGGTGCTGGAACCAGACGCCCACGCGCGACGGGGCGGCGGCTTCGCTGTTTTCGTTCTTCGCCATCGGTTACTCCGCCAGGTCCTGCGGCGAGATGTCATCCACCAGCCGGCCGTGGTCGAGGATCAATACGCGCTTGCGCATGCGGCGCAGCAGCGGCAGGTCGTGGCTGACCACCAGCACGCTGGTGCCGCGCGAGGGCAGCTCGGCGAACAGGGCCATGATCTCCGCTGCCAGGGTCGGGTCGAGATTGCCGGTCGGCTCATCGGCCACCAGCAGCTTGGGCTCGCCGACGATGGCACGGGCGATGCCGACGCGCTGCTGCTCGCCGGCCGACAACTGCGAGGGCAGTGCCTTCTCACGATGGCCCAGGCCCATGCGCTCGAGCACTGAACGCACGCGCTTGTTGATGTCGCCACGGCGGGTACCACGCAGGATCAGTGGCAGCGCCACGTTCTCGGCAATCGAGCGGTCCATCAGCAGGCGGTGGTCCTGGTAGACCGCCCCCACCGCGCGTCGGTGGCGCGGCACGTCGCCGCCGCGCACCTTCAGCAGGTTGCGCTCGTCGAACACCACCGCGCCACGGCTGGGCCGCTCGTCGAGGTGGATCAACTTGAGCAGCGTACTTTTGCCCGCACCGGAATGGCCGGTGACGAACAGCATCTCGCCCGGCGCGACCTCGAAGCTGACATCGGTCAGTGCCTCGTGGCCACCGGCGTACTGTTTGCTGACATTGTCGAAGCGCAGGACACTCATGCCCCGATTATGCAGGACCGGCGCGACGGCGTGGAGATGGTCACGGGATCGGTAGTGCCGGCCGCTGGCCGGCACGCCCATGAAGCCACCCGACCAACGGTCGGGTGCTACAGGATCAGTTGCCCGACAGCATCCGGCGGATCTTGCGGCCGATGCGGGTCAGGAACGAATCGCCGGTATCGGCGGCGGTACGCACCGGCTTGGCCACCACCTGCACCGGGGTCACCGGGCTCGCGCCGTTGCCGGCGTTGGCCTGCACGCCCTCGGCACCCTCGACCGGACGGCCATGGCGACGACGACGGCGCTTGCGCGGCTTGTGCTCACCATCCACGGCACCTTCCGGTGCGCCTTCGGCGCGCGGCGGGCGCGGCGGACGCGGGGCCGTGGCGGCGGCGCCTTCAGCACCGGCGACCGGGGCGGCAGCGCCCTGCTCGCCTTCCACGCGCGGCTTGCGCGGGCCGCGCGAACGGCGTTCGCCGCTGCGCTCGCCGTCACGGCCACCACGACCACCACCACTGCCGGAACGACCGCCACTGCGGCCACCACCCCGACGCTCTTCCTCGGCGGCGCGGGCTTCGCGCGCTTCACGGAAGATCTGGCCGACGCTTTCGTTGTCCTCGCCTTCCTCGCCTGCAGCCGGGGCCGGGCGTTCCGGGCGCGGCAGCGGCGTCAGCAGTTCCTTGGTGACCGGCTCGGAGGGAATCTTCTGCTCGATGTAGGCCTCGATGTCCGGCAGGCCCATCGCGTAGCGTTCGCAGGCGAAGCTGATCGCATCACCTTCTTCACCCAGGCGCGCGGTACGGCCGATGCGGTGCACGTAGTCTTCGGCATCGAACGGCAGGTCGTAGTTGTAGACGTACTTGATGCCATCGATGTGCAGGCCACGGGCGGCGACGTCGGTGGCCACCAGGATTTCCAGCTGGCCCTTCTGGAAGCGGTTGAGCAGGCTTTCGCGCTTCTTCTGCGGCACATCGCCGGACAGCACGCCGACACGATAGCCGGCCTTCTCCAGCGAGCGGGCGACGCGCTCGACGAACACCTTGGTGTTGACGAACACCATGGTCCGCGCGCCTTCGCTGCGCGACAGCAGGCCCAGCAGCAGCGGGATCTTCTCGTCGTCGGCCGGGAAGTAGATGCGCTGGCGCACGCGGGCAGCGGTGATGGTCTCGGCTTCGACCACCAGCTTCTGCGGCTCGTTCATGTGCTCGTAGGCCAGCTCCAGCACGCGATGGCTGAGGGTGGCGCTGAACAGCAGGGTCTGGCGGATGGTGCGTTCCGGCATGCGGCGCAGCAGGAAGCGGATGTCCTTGATGAAGCCCAGATCGAACATGCGGTCGGCTTCGTCGAGCACGCAGATCTCGCAGGCATGCAGCGAAACCACCTTGTGCTGCTTGACGTAGTCGATCAGGCGGCCCGGGGTGGCGATGATCACGTCCACACCCTGCTGCAGCAGCTCGCGCTGCTTGTCGTAATCCACGCCACCGTAGACCAGGGCGAAACGCAGGCCCAGGTCGGAACCGAACTTCACCGCATCCTTGTGGATCTGGATGGCCAGCTCACGGGTCGGGGCGAGGATCAGGGCGCGGGGGTCTTCCGGCTTGCGGTCGGCCAGCGCCGGATGGGTCAGCAGGCGGTTCACGACAGCGACCAGGAAGGCCAGGGTCTTGCCGGTACCGGTCTGGGCCTGGCCGGCAACATCACCACCGGGCAGCGCGACCGGCAGGGTCAGCGCCTGGATCGGGGTGCAGCGGGTGAATCCGGCTCCTTCAAGGCCGGCCTGCAGGGCCGGATGCAGCTCGAAGGAGGAAAAGGTCAAATCGGTCAGCGGTTTGTCGCTCATGAGTCCGTCTTGGTATGGCCGCCGGCCCTTGGGGCGGCTGGCACTTCAGCGTCTAGGGGAACCGTCGCAAACTGCGGCCCCTGCGGCGGGTTGGCAGGCCGGGACCCCTCGGTCCGTGCGCCGCACAATGTCCCAGTTTAACGCACTCGGGCAGGCAAACCGGAATGCGACGTCTCATGGCATCCAGAGACGTGACCTTCACCCAGCCACACCGGACTTGAACGGCTTGCACGGAGGCGCTGGTGTCGCCCACTGCCAGCCCCATCTTCAGGAAGACAGTGAAATCCGACACATACCGGCCATCGAAGCGATCACGATACGCTGGGTTCCAGACGGCGCCTGTCCCTGCCCCGCGATAGGGGTACACTGCCGGCCGTGAGCGTCCAGGCATCCCGCCGAACGCACCGCGGCAGTGCGCCGCGAGGCAACGACGAGGGTCGCGCCACCGGGCAAGGCCCAGTTCACCCACCTCCGGCATGGCCGGGTGCAATCCAAGACGAGAAACCAAGATGAGCGACAAGGTTGTACATGTCGGCGACGCCGACTTTGATAGCGCAGTACTGAATTCCAAGGAACCGGTGCTGGTCGATTTCTGGGCCGAGTGGTGTGGCCCCTGCAAGATGATCGCCCCGGCGCTGGACGAGCTGGCCGATGCCTACCAGGGCCGCGCCAAGATCGCCAAGGTCAACGTTGACCACAACCGTGCGCTGGCCGCGAAGTACCACGTGCGTTCGATTCCGTACCTGGTCGTGTTCAAGGATGGCGAGAAGGTCGGCGAGCAGATCGGTGCAGTGGGCAAGGCCCAGCTGGCCGGCCTGCTGGACAAGGCCCTGGCCTGATCCTGCCGGTCTCCGGCAGCCGCCGAGCGCGGCTGCCGGCGGGCGCACCACGCCCATGATGAATGCTGTTCCCGGCGACCCTTGCATGGCGCCGCAGGCCGATGATAGTGTCGGCATATCCGGCCGCGTTCGCGTGCCGCACCCTCTGGACGCAGTTTCTTCCAGACCCATTCCCAACGTTCGCCGCCCCAGCCGGGCGCTCGCACCGTCAAGCGAGGAATAACGCTCTTGTCCGATAACACTTCCGAAACCGGCAGCGCTGATGCGCCCGCCGAAAAGCGCGTGCGCAAGCCCCGCGTGAGCAAGGCCGCCGCCCCGGCAGCCGCAGAAACCAGCGCCGCTCCGGCGCAGCCGACCCTGCCGCTGGCCGCCGCGCCCGAAGCACCGGCGCCGGCCGCAGCACCTGCGCCGAGCGCGCCCGCCGCCGAGGCCCCTGCCAGCAGTGGCGGTGGCGAGGGTGGCGAGGGCCGCGAATCCGGCCAGCCGCGGCAGCAGAATCACCAGGGGGGTGGCCAGAACCAGGGCCAGAACCCGTACAACCAGAACGGCCAGCAGGGCCAGGGGCAAGGTCAGGGCAACCGACGCGACCGCTTCCGCAACCGCCGCGACCGTGACCGTGACCGCAACAATCGCTTCCGCGACGACGGCATGTCCAATGACGGCGGCGAGCAGCAGCCGTTCGTGCCGCGCCCGCACGCCAACGTGCCCGAGGGCTTCCCGGTGTACTCGCTGAGCGACCTCAAGCGCATGCCGGCACAGAAGCTGCTGGAAATCGCCGAGCAGCTGCAGATCTCCGAAGGCGTGGCCCGTGCCCGCAAGCAGGACGTGATCTTCGCCCTGCTGAAGGTGCTGACCCGCCACGGTGACGGCGTCGCCGCCGATGGTGTGCTGGAAATCCTGCCGGATGGCTTCGGTTTCCTGCGCGCGGCCGAAGCCAGCTACCTGGCCGGTCCTGACGACACCTACATCTCGCCCAGCCAGATCCGCCGCTTCAACCTGCGCACCGGCGACCACATCTCCGGCCGCATCCGCTTCCCGAAGGACGGCGAGCGCTACTTCGCGCTGAACATCGTCGACACCATCAACGGCGAGCCGATCGAAGCGTCGAAGAACAAGGTGCTGTTCGAGAACCTGACCGCACTGTTCCCGCGCCGCCGCTTCACCCTTGAGCGTGGCAACGGTTCGTCGGAAGACATCACCGGCCGCATCCTCGATCTGATGGCGCCGCAGGGCAAGGGCCAGCGCTCGCTCATCGTGTCGCAGCCGAAGGCCGGCAAGACGATGATGATGCAGCAGGTCGCCACCGCCATCACCACCAACCATCCGGACGTGCACCTGATCGTGCTGCTGATCGACGAGCGCCCGGAAGAAGTGACCGAAATGCAGCGCACCGTGCGCGGCGAGGTCATCAGCTCGACCTTCGACGAGCCGGCCGCGCGCCACGTGCAGGTGGCCGAAATGGTCATCGAGCGCGCCAAGCGCCTGGTCGAGCACAAGAAGGATGTGGTGATCCTGCTCGACTCGATCACCCGCCTGGCCCGCGCCTACAACAACGTGGTGCCGAGCTCGGGCAAGGTGCTGACCGGTGGTGTGGACGCCAACGCCCTGCACCGCCCGAAGCGCTTCTTCGGTGCCGCGCGCAACGTGGAAGAAGGCGGCAGCCTGACCATCATCGCCACCGCGCTGGTCGACACCGGCTCGAAGATGGACGAGGTGATCTACGAAGAGTTCAAGGGCACCGGCAACAGCGAAGTGCACCTGAGCCGTCGTATCGCTGAGAAGCGCGTGTTCCCGGCGATCGACATCAACCGTTCCGGTACCCGCCGCGAAGACCTGCTGATCGAACCGGAACTGCTGCAGAAGATCTGGATCCTGCGCAAGCTGCTGCATCCGATGGATGAAATGGCCGCGATGGAATTCCTGCTCGACAAGATGAAGAACACCAAGTCCAACGACGAGTTCTTCGGTTCGATGAAGCGCTGATCCACGCCATTGCATTGAAAAGAACCTGCCGCCCGCTGCGGCAGGTTTTTTTTTGCCTGCAGGGCGACCTGCTTCACTTTGCCGCCGCTGACTTTTGGCGATAATTCGCCCGATACCCTGCCCGGCCCCAAGGGCGTGGCCACCGATTCCCGCTGTCGCCCCTTCCGGAGAACCGGTCGGGTCCAGCCTCCTGCCGGATCCGTCGACGCATGCGAACGCTGTCCCCCCGCCTCAACCTGGGCAAGCTGATCCTCGCCCTGGCCCTGCTCAGCGCCATCATCGCCCTGGCCAATACCCTGCTGGCCAGTTACCGCGTGCAGCGCGACCAGCTGGTCGGCAACACCCTGGAAGCCAACCGCGTCTATGCCACCAAGCTGGCCGAGACCACCCAGAATTTCCTGCTGGCCGCGCAGCAGGAGCTGGCCTACGCCGCCACCCGGCTCGGCCAGAATGATCTCGATCCGGCACAGGCCCAGGATGAAGCCAGCCGGCTGCAGCTGCAGACCAACAGCTTCAACTCCTCGCTGGTGGTCGACGCCGACGGCCTGGTGATCGCCACCTCGCCGCAGACCCTGCAGCTGCAGGGCGAGATCCTGCACAGCGCCGGCAACAACGCCGCACTGGCCGCGCGCCAGCCGATGATCAGCGATCCCTACCAGTCGACCACCGGCAAGCTGCTGGTCTCGCTGTCGCACCCGATCTTCGATCGCCAGGGCCGCTATCGCGGCTACGTCAGCGGCACCTTGTACCTGCGCCAACGCAGTGCGCTGCACACGCTGCTGGGCAAGCACTACTACCGCGACGGCTCGTACCTGTACGTGGTGGACCGCAATGGCCGCCTGCTGTACCACGCCGATGGCAAGCGGGTCGGCGACTACGTGGTCGGCAACCCGGCGGTGAAGGCAGTCGTGCGCGGTGAACGCGGTGCGCAGCAGGTCCGCAACAACCTGGGCGTGTCGATGCTGGCCGGCTATGCACCGGTGCCGGCCACCGGCTGGGGCATCATCGCCCAGCGGCCGACCGAGGCCACGCTGCAGCCATTGTCACGGTTGATGACCGCGGTGATCTGGAATGCGATCCCGCTCGGCCTGCTGTCACTGCTGGTCACCTGGTGGTTCGCCCGCCGCATCTCGATGCCGCTGTGGCAGCTGGCGCGCAACGTGCAGGGTGGCGAGGACACCGGCAACGCGATCAGCCACGTCAGCGGCATCCGCGCCTGGTACTTCGAGGTGGCCCAGCTCAAGCAGGCGGTGCTGCACAGCTTCAACGCGCTGCAGGACCGCATCGGCACGCTCAGCCGCGCCAACCGTACCGATCCGCTGACCGGCCTGCTCAATCGCCGCGGCCTGCAGCAGGCGCTGGATGCATTGCAGGTGCAGGGCATTCCGTTCGCGATCCTGGCGCTGGACATCGATCGCTTCAAATCGATCAACGACAGCCATGGCCATGACGTCGGCGACGCGGCCATCGTCCATATCGCCGACCAGATGCGCCGCTACTCGCGCGACAGCGACATCCTCTGCCGTGCCGGCGGCGAGGAATTCCTGCTGCTGTTGCCGGGCATCAGCACCGACTCTGCGCGCCAGGCCGGCGAGCGCCTGCGCCAGCACATCGCCGATCATCCGTTCGAGCCGGTCGGCACCATCACCGTGTCACTGGGCGTGGCCCACTTCCCCAGCTTCCACGTCGATGCCGAGCAGGCACTGCGGCTGGCCGACAAGGCCCTGTACATGGCCAAGGAACAGGGCCGCAACCGGGTGGTGGTCTACCCGTACGCGGACTGAAAAGCGGCCGGCCTGGCCGACCGCTTCACCGCGCCGGGCTCAGCGTTGCGCCAACGGTGTCAGCAGGCGCAGGCCGCGCTGGGTGCCATCGACCATGTACACGCCCCCGGCCGGCAGCAGATCACTGCCCGCCTGTTCGACGGCATCCGGCTTGCGCCACGGTGCGGCCTGGCGCGGGCCGGGGATGTAGGCACGCCAGCGGCCATAGCGCTCCGGCTGGGCATTGCCGTTGCTGCCGGTGTCGCTGTTCAGGGCGAAGTTCACCGGCACGCGTACGGTCCAGAAGTCGCGCGTGCTGTTCTCGCCGGTCGTGGGCGGGACGAAGGTCCACTTGCGCGCGCCGCTGATGCTGGCCTTGGCGAGCAGGTCGCGCATCTTGGCCAGAGTCCGCTCCGGCGCGACCACGGTCATGTTCACCTGTTCGGCAATGACGTCGGCCACGGTCCCGTCGCGGGCTACCTTGACCAGCAACAGCACATCACCCTGCCCACCACTGCGGAAGACATCCTCGGGGTAGCGCGGTGGCGGCATGCTCTTCCGGGTCACCGAATCGGTAGCCTTCGGGTCATACTCACTGAAGTCGACACTGGTCATGCTGACCTGGTAGCTGCCGTCCTCCTGCTGCTTGCCACGCAGGCGCACCCGCAGTGGTGCGTGGACCGCCACCGGCTTGCCATCGCGCAGCGTCGGCTCGAACTGCCAGCCACGGATGGTGCCCTCCACGAATGAGGCGATACCCGGTGCGAGCATCGCCTGCTGGTCCAGGACCAGCGCGCTGACCGAACCATCGGCCGCCACGTCGATACTGCCCGACAGCGCCATGCTCATCTCGGCGGTGGCACGCACGGCGCGCGCGTTCTGGGCGACGGCCTCGGCTGGCAGCAGGGGGGCACCGGCGGAGAACGCCAGGGCCAGGGCAAGGAACAGGGGGGAACGCATCATTGCCGGATCCGTGGTGATGAAGTGAGCACCGAGCGTACCGCAGTTCAGACCGGACCGGCACGCGCTTCACGCCACGCCGTTCAGGCCAGGCGATGGGCCGCCGCGTAGGGCGGCGTATCCGGATAGTTCCCCTCGGCGAAGCGCGCCTGCAGGTCCTGCCACCACGCCGGATCGAACAGGTGCGGGTAGTGCTCCCTCACCGCCGCCAGTTCGCTGGCGGGCAGCCCCATGAACGGGCCGAAGCGCTCGGGAAACACGTCGCGTGGACCGACATGGAACCAGGGTTCATCGGCCATGGCTTCCTCCGGCGTGCGCGGCTGCGGCCATGCGCGGAACACGCAGTCGCTGACCAGGCACAGCTCGTCGTAGTCGTAGAACACGGCCCGGCCATGTCGCGATACGCCGAAGTTCTTCGGCAGCATGTCGCCGGGGAAGATGTTGTTGCGCGCCATGTCGGTGATCGCCTGCGCGTAGTCGAGTACCGCTGCGCGTACCGCCTCGCCCCCCTGCTCGCGCAGGTACAGGTTCAATGGACGGAAGCGACGCTGTACGTAGCAAAGTGCGACTTCCACATGGTCGCCATCGACCCGCACGGTCTGCGCGCATTGCTGCAGCAGCTCCTCCAGCAAGGCCGGTGCGAAGCGGTCGCGCGGGAAGCGCAGGTGGCGATACGGCTGCGCATCGAGCAGGCGGCCGACGCGGTCGAGGTTGAACACCAGCGCGTACTTCTCTTCCACCTGCTGCCGCGACATCGCCTTGGGCCACGCGAAGCGGTCGCGGATCAGCTTGAACACCAGCGGATAGCTGGGCAGGGTGAACACCGCCATGACCATGCCAGGTGTGCCTTCGGCGGGCACCAGCCGCTCCTGCGCATGTTCGTTGAAGTGGCGGAAGAAGGTCCGGTAGCGCTCGGTCTTGCCTTGCTTGGCACGGCCCAGCACGGTGTAGATCTCATCGATGGGCTTGCCTGGCAGCAGGCTGCGCAGGAACACCACCGCATCGCCCACCGTGGCGAGGTCGGCCTGGAAATAACTGCGCGACACGCCGAACAGGTGGGCGACGTCGCGGCGCCGGGTGAGCACCGCGTCGGCACGCAAGCCACGCTCGTCGTTGACCAGCGCGATCACGCAGGGTGAGAAGCGGTGCTCGCCGAACACGCGGCCCACCAGGTAGGCACGGCGCTCGCGATAGAAGACGGTGTCGAGCAGCTCGATGCTGCGCACCGGCGTATCGCCCCAGTGGGCCAGATCATCCTGCAGGCGCACGGCGATGGCCGCCGCGCAGCGCAACTGGTGCGCATACGGAATGTCGAAGCGGTAATCGGCCAACACGCGCTGCAGGGCCTCCACCGGCCGCGTCGGTGAAACCGCGTAGGTATGCCGCGCGACCGGATGGGTGATCGCATCGGACGGCTCGACGTCAAAGGCGATGAACTCCAGCGCCGGGTCCACGCCACGGGTGGAGAACAAGCGCCGCGACAGGGTGTTGTAGAACGTCTTGTACAGTTCGGCGTCGATCAGCCCCCGCAGCAATTCGCTGTAGCGTGCATGCACCTGCAGCCACAGTGCGCGCTCCCCGATCGCTTCACCGGCAAGGCGCCGCAGTGCATCCATCTGTTCGGCAATGCACAGGTCGTACAACGCGATGCGCTCGACTGCATCCCGGCGCGCGCCCGCCCAATCGCGCTGCTCGAAACGCTGCCGCGCGCGGGCGGTGATCGCCGCAAAGCGGGCGTGGTACTGCTCGAAGCCAGCGTGGATGGCACCAGCGATGCGCGACGCCAGCTCGGCATCGATATCAGGCTCGGACATGCAGGACTCAGCCGGGAGGACCGGCTTCACCATACGCTGGCGTGTGCAATGGCGTCGAGTGCGAAGGTAGTGCCGGCCGCTGGCCGGCAGCACCTGGACCGTCGATGGATCGATGCAGACGCCGGCCAGCGGCCGGCACTACCGGCTCAGATCGCCAGTTCGGCCTCTACGTCCTGCACCTTGCGTCGGGCCAGTGCAAGGTTGGACTTGGTCCGGTCCAGCACGATGTAGAAGAACAGTCCCTTCTTCTTCGCGACCGGTCGCATGATGTGGTACGCCTTGCCCAGCGAGATCAGGATATCCTCGATGCTGTCATTGAGGTTCAACGAGGCAGCGGTCTTCATCTTGGCCCGGATCACTTCGGTGTTGCCGGCGGCGGCCACTTCCATGTCCATGCCGGCACCGGCTTCGCCCAGCAGCATGCCGCTTTCGTAGTCGACCAGCGCCACTGCCTGCGCGCCGTCGATGCCCATCAGTGCGTTCAACGATTCATTCAATCCAGCCACGTCGCACCCCTTGTCGATGTTGGTTCGAGCCCCTCGTTCCCCTGCGGCCGGGCTCACGATCCGCCGAGTTCGGCCAGGATCGCCTGGCCACATTCCCTGCTCTGCCACAGCACCTGCCCGATCACGCTGCGCTGGTCGCAGGCCGCCATCAGCAGCAGCGGCGCACGCCCTTCGGCCTGGATTGCCAGCATCAGCACCTTCCCGCCCATCGCTTCCAGCATCAGCGTCTGCAGATCGCCCAGCACCAGTTCGCGCCCCACCGCTGCGGCCAACGCCAGCATCGCGCTGGTCATCGCCGCCAGCCGTTCGCCGCGCCCTTCGGCACCGGCGCTGACCAGGGCAAAGCCATCGACGCTGGCCAGCACCACCGTGCGCACGCCTTCCACCCGCTGCTGCAGGTCCTGCAGCAGCGGCTGCAGGCGCTCACGCTGGCCCGCATCGGGCAGTACCGCCATCTGCCCGTCACCCATGCGCAGCCACCAGTGCGTGCGCTTCCATTTCGCTCATCAGTACATCCATCAGCAGCAGTCCCTGTTCGCGGTCACGGGCATCGACGGCCAGCAACGGCAGCGGCTGGTCATCGAGGCAGGCGTGCGTGGCCCAGTCATCCAGCGCCGCCTGTGGTGCCTGGTCCAGGTGGGTGACGGCCACGACCAGTGCCAGGGATGATGCGAACGGCTGCAGCACCTGCAGGTAGTCCTGCAGCTCGCTGGCAATGCCGGCGCGCCGTGCGTCCAGCAGCAGCACCGCGCCCCGTGCACCCTGCAGCAGGATCGGCCACAGGAAATCGAAACGCTGCTGGCCGGGCGTTCCGTACAGACGCAGGCGTTCTCCGTTGGGCAGGTCGATGTCTGCATAGTCCAGGGCGACGGTGGTGGAGGCCTTGTCGGCACCGAGGCGATCACTGTTGGCCACATCGGTGTCGACTACCGCGCCGGCCGCGATGCTGCGCACCAGCGTCGACTTGCCGCTGCCCATGCCGCCCAGCACCACCACCTTATGCTCACGCATTGCGCTCACTCCCGCGCAGGTTCCGCCACAGGCGGGCAAGCAGTCCGTTGTCGGTGCGGGTGCCACCGGTCGCCATCATCGGCGTCGCCGGGGCGGCCTGCAGCTGCGCGTAGCCACACAGGTAGGCCGCGTGGATGAAATCGCGAACGGCCGCCGCCGGCAGCTCAAGCAGCATCGCGCATTCTTCAACCGTACAGGCGCGCTTGAGCAGCAACGAGCACAGGCGGAATCCATCGTGGTCGTGTCCCAGTACGCGGAAATCCGGCCAGCGCAGCAGCTTCACCGAAGCGCCGCGCAGGCGTTCGTCCAGTGCCTGCCAGTGGCGGCTGCGTTGCGCCCATTGCCACAACAGCGGCCGCAGCGGCTGGCGTGATCGCTCACCAGCCAGCGCCTGCAGGCGCATTGGCGTCAGGGCATCCAGCTGCAGGCGTTCGAAAGCATCGGCCAGGCGCTCCACCAGCGCGCTCGCGGGTTCCTGCAACAGCACGGCCTGGTCGTGCTCCAGATCCATCAGCAGCAAAGGCTCACCCGCATCACTCAACAGTGCCTGGCCATGGCGCAGCGGCAACCGCTCGCGCAGCAGGCGGGTGATGGCGTGTGCGCCATCGGCCAGACGTATCAGTGCGGGTGCGGGCATGGCCAGGGGCTCCGGTGCCAACTGCATGCGACGCAGCGCGCGGCCGATGGCACCGTCGTCGAGCACATCCTGGTGTCCGTCGCCGTCGCGCAGTTGGCCGCCGTTGTCCTCGATCCAACATTGCAGGCGCGGTCGCTGCTGGCGCATGCGCTGGGCCGCGTTGCGCAGTGCCGGGGTATCGCGGATGACCAGCAGGTCGCAATCGTCCAGGTCCCGGCTGCGGCGGACCTGGCCGTCCGGCAGTGCCGACGCCAGGCGCAGCCGTTGCAGCAGGGCCTTCTCGCCCTGGATGTCGGTTCCCACTACCAGCACGCGTGCCATCCGTGTCCCCGGGCGACCACCTCCCCGGTGGTCTCGCGTCGCCAAGGCTAGGGCATCGCCAGCGGCAGCCGTCGTGATCGACTGCTCAGATCGGGAGCGGTTGCAGGCGGTGTCCGATCGGTTCTGCGACGGCTATCGCGGGCAAGTTTCATGCCCCGTTGACGGCATTCCGACAGCCGACGGAAGTCACGGTTTCATCGCCTGGGGTCAGATCCCTTTTGCGTGGCAAAAGGGATCTGACCCCAGAGCCAAAAAAGAAACCCGCGCCGAAGCGCGGGTTCCGGGGTCACGGCCGAACGGCGACGGATCAGCCGCGCAGCAGCTCCAGCGCGGCGTTGAAGGTCGCGCTCGGGCGCATCGCCTTGCTGGCCTTGGCCACGTCCGGACGGTAGTAGCCGCCGATGTCCACGGCCTTGCCCTGCACTGCGATCAGCTCGTCGACGATCTTCTGCTCGTTGTCGGTCAGCGCCTTGGCCAGCGGGGCGAAGCGTGCCTTCAGTGCGGCATCCTCGTCCTGGGCGGCCAAGGCCTGCGCCCAGTACAGAGCGATGTAGAAGTGGCTGCCACGGTTGTCGATGCCGCCGAGCTTGCGCGACGGCGACTTGTCGTTGTCCAGGAACTGGCCGTTGGCTTCGTCCAGCGCCTTGGCCAGCACGCGGGCGGCGGCGTTGTCATAGCGGTTGCCCAGGTGTTCCAGCGACGCAGCCAGGGCCAGGAACTCACCCAGCGAATCCCAGCGCAGGTAGTCCTCTTCGACGAACTGCTGCACGTGCTTCGGGGCCGAACCACCGGCGCCGGTCTCGAACAGGCCACCACCGGCCATCAGCGGCACGATCGACAGCATCTTGGCGCTGGTGCCCAGCTCCATGATCGGGAACAGATCGGTCAGGTAGTCGCGCAGCACGTTGCCGGTCACCGAGATGGTGTCCTCGCCCTTGCGGATGCGGTCCAGCGAGAACGCGGTGGCTTCCACCGGCGGCAGGATGCGGATGTCCAGGCCGTTGGTGTCGTGGTCCTTCAGATACTGCTCGACCTTGGCGATGACCTGCGCGTCGTGGGCGCGGGCGGCATCCAGCCAGAACACGGCCGGGGTGCTGCTCAGGCGGGCACGCTCGACGGCCAGCTTGACCCAGTCCTGGATCGGCGCGTCCTTGGTCTGGCACATGCGCCAGATGTCACCGGCTTCCACAGTGTGCTCGAACACCAGGTTGCCGGCGTCGTCGGTGACCTTGACCACGCCATCGGCAGCGATCTGGAAGGTCTTGTCGTGCGAGCCGTACTCTTCGGCCTTCTGTGCCATCAGGCCGACGTTGGGCACCGAGCCCATGGTGGCCGGGTCGAAGGCGCCGTGCGCCTTGCAGTCGTCGATGACGGCCTGGTACACGCCGGCATAGCAGCGGTCCGGAATGACCGCCTTGGTGTCCTGCAGCTTGCCTTCGGCGTTCCACATCTTGCCGGAGTCGCGGATCATCGCCGGCATCGAGGCGTCGACGATGACGTCGCTCGGCACGTGCAGGTTGGTGATGCCCTTGTCCGAGTTGACCATGGCCACGCCCGGGCGCTGTGCGTACTCGGCAGCCAGGTCGGCTTCGATCGCGGCACGGGTGGCTTCCGGCAGCGACGGCAGGCGCGCAGCCAGGTCACCGATGCCGTTGTTGGCGTCGAAACCGGCCTGCTTGAGCACGTCGGCATGCTTGGCCAGCACGTCCTTGTAGAACTCATTGACCGCCACGCCGAACATGATCGGGTCGGAGACCTTCATCATGGTCGCCTTCAGGTGCAGCGAGAACAGCACGCCCTGGGCCTTGGCATCGGCGATCTGCTCACCGATGAACGCGGCCAGCGCCTTGCGGCTCATCACGGCGGCGTCGACGATCTCGCCGGCCTTGACCGCCGTCTTTTCCTTCAGCACAGCGGTGCTGCCGTCGTTGCCGTGGACGGTGATCTTCAGCGAACCGGCGTTGGCCAGGGTGGCCGACTTTTCGCTGCCGTAGAAATCGCCGGCGGCCATGTGCGCGACGTGCGACTTCGAATCCGGCGCCCAAGCGCCCATGCGGTGCGGGTGCTTGCGCGCGTAGTTCTTCACCGACAGCGGTGCACGGCGGTCGGAGTTGCCTTCGCGCAGCACCGGGTTCACCGCGCTGCCCTTGACCTTGTCGTAGCGCGCCTTGTAGTCGCGCTGCTGGTCGTCGGCCGGGGTTTCCGGGTAATCCGGCAGCGGGTAGCCCTGGTCCTGCAGTTCCTTGATGGCCGCCTTCAGCTGCGGCACCGAGGCGGAAATGTTCGGCAGCTTGATGATGTTGGCGTCCGGGGTGGTCGCCAGCTGGCCCAGCTCGGCCAGGTCGTCGCTGACCTTCTGCGCGTCGGACAGCAGTTCCGGGAACTGCGACAGGATGCGGCCGGACAGCGAGATGTCACGGGTTTCCACCACGATGCCGGCCGTGGCGGTGTAGGCGTCAACGATCGGCAGCAGCGACTGGGTGGCCAGGAACGGTGCTTCGTCGGTCAGCGTGTAGAGGATCTTGGACATGGGGGACTTGGACTCTGTAGCAATGCTCAGGGGAAGGCCGGCGCCAGCGCCGGCCCACGTGCAACCGTGTCGCGCGCGAGGCGGGGCCCCACGCTTTCCCCCGTCGCCGTCAGGGTGGGCGCGCGGCGGGGAAACCCCTGCATTGTCGCGTTTTCAGTCGCGCGGGGCAAAGCCACGCCATACGCGGCGGTACTGCATGCCGGCAACGCTGTGATCCATCGACGCCTGGATGAAGCCGACCATCATCCAACAAAAAAGGACGCAGCCTCGCGGCTGCGTCCATCGTGAGCCCTGCCGGGAGAGAGTCGGCTGGACTTACTTGACCTCGAACTCCTGCGGCGTTCCGGCCGCCTTGCCATCGACGGTGACTTCGGCGCGGTACTTGCCGGCCGGCCAGCCCTTTGCATTCTTGAAGGTGACGTTGGTGGTTTCCGCACCGCTGGTGTTCAGCGTGGCATTCTGTTCGCCGGCCACCTGGCCGTCCTGGTAGGTCAGCTTCGCGCCAACGGCGACGTTGTTGGCAGCACCGTCGGTCTTGACCGAGACGATGATGTCGTCCTTCGGCGCGAACAAAGCCGTCGTCGCAACCGACTTGTCGGCGGCTGCGGTCTTGCCGACCGTGACCGACGAGACGCTGACAGCAGCGGCTTCGGCCATCGGCGGCGGCGCGCCGGTCATCGGGGCCGGTGCTGCCGGTTCGGCCGGAGCAGTCGCTGCCGGAGCGGCATTGTTGTCGGTCGACTCTTCTTTCTTCTTGCAACCGACCAGGGCGACGCTGCCCAGCAGGGCGGCGATCAGGGCGGTCTGGAGCGGGGTGGTCTTGATCATTCGGGGTTCCTCCCAGGGATTGTCGGACGGCGTTCTGGCCGGCTTACTTCGGCGGCAGTTTCAGGGTCTGGCCCGGGAAAATCTTGTCCGGGTCATCAAGCACATCGCGGTTGGCTTCGAAGATCTTCTTCCAGGCATTGGCGTCGCCCAGATGCTGCTTGGCGATCTTCGACAGCGAGTCACCCTTCTGCACGGTATAGGTGCCGCCGCTGACAACGTCCGCGGTGCTGTCCACCGAAGCGCTGACGCCGGAGAAGTCCGCCTTCGGCACCTGCTCGGCGGTACTGTCGACACTGCCACTGACGCCGGAGAAATCGGCTTTCTTCTCGGTACTCATCCACAACTCCCGTCTGCATGACTACGTGATTGGCACGGTGCCATGGCGGTTGTTAAATGGGGATGGTGCAGATGTGAAGCCGCCCCCGGGGGCGGCTGAACAATCGGGAGAGACGGTGTCCGGTCGTGCCGGCCGCTGGCCGGCTTTCCCTTGCCCTGGACGCGGGTTCCTTGCGGTTGCCGGCCAGCGACCGGCACTACCGGTTACTGCCGCAGTTCGCGGTAGGTCGCAGCCGGGGCGGTGATGCCGGGGCTGGCGCGCCAGGGGTTGATGTCCAGGCCACCACGGCGGGTATAGCGGGCCTCCACTTCCAGCCATTGTGGCTGGCAGCGCGCAGATACCTCGCTGAAGATCCGCTCAACGCACTGCTCGTGGAACTCGGCGTGTTCACGGTAGCTGACCAAGTAGCGCAGCAGGCCCACGCGATCGATCTTCGGCCCGCGGTAACGCAGGCTGACCGTGGCCCAGTCCGGCTGGCCGGTGACCGGGCAGTTGGACTTCAGCAGCGACGAGACCAGGGTCTCTTCCACCACCTCACCCGCATCGGCGGCGAGGAAGTCCGCCTGCGGCGGGCCGTAGCAGTCGATCTCCAGTTCCAGCCCGTCGATGGACTCGCCGAGCGGCGTCTCGCGCAGGCCTGGCAGGCCGAACTCGACCTGGACCGGCACACCGGCGCAGGCCGACAGATCCGCCACCAGGCGCGCGCGCAGTGCCTCGGCGCTGTCGATGCGGGTGCTGTTGAGGGAGTTGAGGTACAGCTTGAACGACTTCGATTCGATCAGCCGCGGCGAGGTGCATGGCACCTGCACCGTGGCGACGGCGACCTGCGGCTTGCCACGCGGGTCGAGCCAGCTCAGCTCGAAGGCGTGCCAGCGGTCGTGGCCGACGAACGGCAGCGCGGCCTCATCGAGGCCGATCTCGGCGCGGGCGCCGCTGCGGGGGATGGGGAACAGCAGGCCGGGATCGTACTGCGACGGGTAACTGACCTCGCGACCGAGGCTGGAATCCTGTGGGGTGTTCATGGAGGTCATTGTATCGCGCGGAGGGCGGGCCTTCGGCCGGGCCGGCCAACGGCGGAGCCCCTCCGTGGTGGGGTGTTGGGTCGTCGAAAGCCTGGATTCCCGGGAGTGGGCCGGGCGGATGGGGCTGGCGGGGACGCCGTGAATCCGTCCCTGGAGGCTTAGCCGCGCCATCCATGGCGCGGATACCCCGCCAGCCCCACCCGCCCGGCCCCCCGACACATTTCTGCCGCCGATCCACCACGGGAAAGATCAGAAAATCAAAATCCGATCCTTCGGACATTTTCGATGTCTGCCATCCACGCATGGCGTGGATCTACCGGCAAGCCACGGGATCGGGTCTGGAGGAAGGCCCCCTGAGTCAGGGGGCGGCCGCGAAGCGGCAGGGGTCTGGAAGCTGGTAAGGGGGGCCCACCGTTCGCGCAGCGAACTGTGGGAGCGACAGCGCGCATGCGATGTCGCGTACCCAGGGCTGCAAGCCCTGCCGGAAACCCTCACCCCGCCGGGGTGCCGGCACCGTGCAGGTAATCCAGGCTCACCTGCAGCAACGCCCGCAGTCCCACATCCAGTGCCTTCTCATCCAGCAGGAACTTCGGCGAATGGTTGGCCGGCGCCGTCGCTGGGTCGATGCCCACGCTGGTGGAGCCGACGAAGAAGAACATGCCCGGCACTTCCTTCGCGTACAGCGAGAAATCCTCCGCGCCCATCTGCAGCGGCGGCTCGTACACGTTGTCCTTGCCCACCACCGCCTGCAGGCTCGGCAGCATCTTCGCGGTCAGCGCCGGGTCGTTCACCGTGGCCGGGTTGCCCTCCGACTCGTAGATGTCGGTCACCGCCTTCGCACCGTGCGCGGCGGCCGTGTGCTCGGCCACGTTGCGCAGGTCGGCAAAGATCTGCTGGCGCATGCCTTCGTCAAAGGTGCGGATGGTGCCGACCATCTCCACTTCATCGGGAATGATGTTGTAGCGGATGCCGCCGTTGATCGCGCCGAAGGTCAGCACTGCCGGTTGCTTGGACAGGTTGGCGCGGCGGCTGACGATGGTCTGCGCGGTGCCGACCAGATCGGCGGTGGCGACGATCGGGTCAACACCGTTCCACGGTGCCGAGCCATGCGTCTGGCGACCGATCACCTTGATCCCGAAGCGATCCGAGGCGGCCATCAATGGGCCGCCGCGCACCGCGATCTGGCCGGCCTGCACGCTGGAGAACACATGCAGGCCGAACACGGCCTCCGGCTTGAAATCGGCAAACAGCCCTTCCTTCAGCATCAGTGCCGCACCGCCCTCTTCCGGCGGCGGCGCGCCTTCCTCGGCCGGCTGGAAGATCAGCATCACCTGGCCCGGCAGGTCCTTCTTCATTGATACCAGCGCTTCGGCCACGCCGAGCAGGGTGGCGGTATGCGCGTCGTGGCCACAGGCATGCATCACGCCCACGGTCTGCCCGCGGTACTGGTCGGTGGCCTTGGAGGCGAACGGCAGGCCGGTCTGCTCGGTCACCGGCAGCGCGTCCATGTCTGCACGCAACGCGATCTTCGGGCCTTGCTTGCCGCCTTCGATGATCGCCACCACGCCGTGGTGGGCGATGCCGGTCTTCGGCTTCAGGCCCATCGCACGCAGGCGCTTGGCGACCTCGGCCGAGGTGCGCGCCTCGCGGTTGGACAGCTCCGGGTGCTGGTGGAAATCACGGCGCCATTCGACCACCCGGGCCTGCAGCCGCTGCGCGGCGGCGGTCACTTCCGGGCGTTGCCCGTCCTGGGCATGGGCAAGCGCCGGCAGGGCCAGCAGCAGGGCGGACAGCAGCAGCGAACGGCGCATCGCAATCTCCACAGCAAGAGGGTTCCAGCTGAATGTAGGGCAACACCGGCGCCACGGGAACCTCCGGTGCCGCATCCGGTCTTAGCGCCCGTCCCATCCGTCATGCAGGAAACGTGATGTGGCACAGGTATGCTTTGCGCATTGTCCCGGCGTCCCGTCCGGTCCAGCCCTCTCGGAGTCCTCGTAATGTCACGTGTTTGGAAGATCGTGCTGCTGGTCGTGGCGATCCTGGTGCTGGCCGTGGTCGGCCTGCGCGTCATTGGCGGGGGCAAGGACAAGGCTGGAAAACCTGCTGCGGGCGCGCGCCAGGGCGGCGAAGATCCGAATGCCGGTCCAGTGCCGGTGACCGTGGTGGAGGCCACGCGCCAGGACGTGCCGGTGTATGCCAGCGCGCTGGGTACGGTGACCGCGATGAACACCGTCACCGTCAGCCCGCAGGTCGGCGGTCAGCTGATGAGCCTGAATTTCCGTGAAGGCCAGGAAGTGAAGCAGGGTGATGTGCTGGCGGTGATCGACCCGCGCACCGCCCAGGCCAGCTACGACCAGGCCGCTGCAGCCAAGCGCCAGAACGAGGCCCTGCTGGCCACCGCGCGCTCCAACTACCAGCGCTCGAACGCGCCGGAGTATCGCCAGTACGTCGCCAAGACCGATCTGGATACACAGCGAAACCAAGTGGCACAGTACGAAAGCGCCGTGGCCGCCAACGAGGCCAGCATGCGCTCGGCGCAGGTGCAGCTGCAGTACACCCGGGTCACCGCGCCGATCTCAGGCATCGCCGGCATCCGTGCGGTCGACGCCGGCAACGTGGTCAGCGCCGGTACCGCGCTGGTCACGCTGACCCAGATCCATCCGATCCACGTGCTGTTCAACCTGCCCGAGCGCCAGCTCGGCGATGTGCGCCAGGCGCAGGCCGCCGGCACGGTACCGGTGGCGGCGCTGGACCGCGCCGATTCGCACGTGCTGTCCGGCGACGGCAAGCTCGATGTGGTCGACAACCTGATCAGTGCCGACAGCGGCACGTTCAAGGCGCGCGCCCTGTTCGACAACACCGACAACGGCCTGTGGCCGGGCCAGTTCGTCAACGTGCGCATGCAGCTGCGCACGATTGCCGGCGGCGTGGTGATCCCCACCCAGGCGGTACTGCGTGGCCCGGATGGCGAGTACGTCTACATCGTGCAGGGCGACAACACGGTAAAGATGCAGACCGTGCGCAGCGGCGTGGAAGTGGGCGACAGCCAGGTGCAGATCGCCGAAGGCCTGAAGGGCGGCGAGCGGGTGGTCAGTGAAGGCCAGTTCCGCCTGAAGCCGGGCAGCAAGGTCACCGCACTGAAGCCGGGCGAGACCCCGGCCGCACCGACCGAGGCCGAACTGAAGGCAGCCGAGCAGAAGAACGCAGGCGGCGGTGGCCGTCGCGGTGGTGGCCCGCGCTGAGCGCAGGCCACTGATCTCCCTCGCGCCGGCGGACCTGCCGGCGCCGACATTGAAGTGCCAGCAAGGATCAGTCCGTGGGCTTTTCGACGATCTTCATCCGCCGCCCGATCGCCACCTCGCTGTTGATGGCGGGCCTGTTGCTGCTGGGCATCCTCGGTTACCGCAAGCTGCCGGTGTCGGCGCTGCCGGAAATCGATGCGCCCAGCCTGGTGGTCACCACCCAGTACCCCGGTGCGAACGCCACCACCATGGCCTCGCTGGTCACCACCCCGCTGGAGCGCCAGTTCGGGCAGATTTCCGGGCTGGAGCTGATGACCTCCGACTCGTCGGCCGGGTTGTCGACGATCATCCTGCAGTTCTCGATGGACCGCGACATCGACATCGCCGCGCAGGACGTGCAGGCGGCGATCCGCCAGGCCACCCTGCCCTCGTCGCTGCCCTACCAGCCGGTCTACAACCGGGTGAACCCGGCCGACGCGGCCATCGTCACCCTGAAACTGACCTCTGACACGCGCCCGCTGCGCGACGTCAACAATTACGCCGATTCCATCCTGGCCCAGCGCCTGTCGCAGGTGCAGGGCGTGGGCCTGGTCTCGATCGCCGGCAATGTGCGCCCGGCCGTGCGCATCCAGGTCAATCCGGCGCAGCTGTCGAACATGGGCCTGACCCTGGAGCAGCTGCGCAGCGCGCTGACCCAGGCCAACGTCAATGCGCCCAAGGGCTCGTTGAACGGCAAGACGCAGTCCTACAGCATCGGCACCAACGACCAGCTGGCCAGCGCCGCCGAGTACCGCGACACCATCATCAGCTACAAGAATGGCCGCCCGGTGCGGCTGTCGGACGTGGCCGAGGTAATCGATGGCGTGGAGAACGACCAGCTTGCCGCCTGGGCCGACGGCAAGCCGGCGGTACTGCTGGAAGTGCGCCGCCAGCCCGGTGCCAACATCGTGCAGACCGTCGAGCGCATCCGCGCCATCCTGCCGCAGCTGCAGGGCGTGCTGCCAGCCGACGTGCACCTGGAGATCTTCAACGACCGCACCGAGACCATCCGCGCCTCGGTGCATGAAGTGCAGTTCACCCTGATCCTGACCATCGGGCTGGTGGTGGCGGTGATCTTCGTGTTCCTGCGCCGGTTGTGGGCCACGATCATTCCCTCGGTGGCGGTGCCGTTGTCGCTGGCCGGCACCTTCGCGGTGATGGCCTTCGCCGGCATGTCGCTGGACAACCTCTCGCTGATGGCGCTGGTGGTGGCCACCGGCTTCGTGGTCGACGATGCGATCGTGATGATCGAGAACATCGTGCGCTACATCGAGCAGGGCAAGAGTGGCAAGGAAGCGGCCGAGATCGGCGCACGCCAGATCGGCTTCACCGTGCTGTCGCTGACGGTCTCGCTGGTGGCGGTGTTCCTGCCGCTGCTGCTGATGCCCGGCGTCACCGGCCGCCTGTTCCACGAGTTCGCGTGGGTGCTGAGCATCGCCGTGGTGCTGTCGATGCTGATCTCGCTGACGCTGACCCCGATGATGTGCGCCTACCTGCTCAAGCCCGATGCCCTGCCCGAGGGCGAGGACGCGCATGAGCGCGCGGCGGCGGCCGGCAAGCAGAACCTGTGGACGCGCACCGTCGGCCTCTACGAGCACAGCCTGGACTGGGTGCTTGGCCACCAGCGGCTGACCCTGGCCGTGGCCGGTGGCGCGCTGGTGCTGACCGTGCTGCTGTACGTGCTGATTCCCAAGGGCCTGCTGCCCGAACAGGACACCGGCCTGATCACCGGCGTGGTGCAGGCCGACCAGAACATCGCCTTCCCGCAGATGGAGCAGCGCACCAGGCAGGTGGCCGAAGCGCTGCGCCAGGATCCAGACGTGACCGGCGTGTCGGCCTTCATCGGTGCCGGCAGCATGAACCCCACGCTCAACCAGGGCCAGCTGTCGATCGTGCTGAAGGAGCGCAGCCAGCGCGACGGCCTGGACGAGATCCTGCCGCGCCTGCAGAAGGCAGTGGCCGGCATTCCGGGCGTGGCGCTGTACCTGAAGCCGGTGCAGGACGTAACCCTGGATACCCGCGTGGCCGCCACCGAGTACCAGTACTCGCTGTCGGACGTGGATTCGGCGACGGTGGCGACCCAGGCCACGCGCCTGACCGAAGCGCTGCGCAAGCGCCCGGAACTGGCCGACGTCGACAACAACCTGTCCAACCAGGGCCGCGCCCTGGAGCTGAACATCGACCGCGACAAGGCCAGCGTGCTGGGCGTGCCGATGCAGACCATCGACGACACGCTCTACGATGCGTTCGGCCAGCGCCAGATTTCGACCATCTTCACCGAGCTCAACCAGTATCGCGTGGTGCTGGAAGTGGCACCGGAGTTCCGCACCAGCACTGCGCTGATGGAACAGCTGGCCGTCGCCTCCAACGGCGCCGGCGCATTGACCGGCACCAATGCCACCAGCTTCGGCCAGGTCACCTCCTCCAACTCGTCCACCGCCACCGGCATCGGCGCGCAGAACACCGGCATCACCGTCGGCGCCGGCAACATCATCCCGCTGTCGGCGCTGGCCGAAGGCAAGGTCAGCAGCGCCCCGCTGGTGGTCAGCCACCAGCAGCAGCTGCCGGCGGTGACCGTGTCGTTCAACGTGGCGCCAGGCTATTCGCTGTCCGAAGCGGTGCGAGCGATCCAGGAGACCAAGGACAGCCTGGACATGCCCACCCACCTGCATGCCGAGTTCATCGGCAAGGCCGCCGAGTTCACCGGCAGCCAGACCGATGTGGTGTGGCTGCTGCTGGCCTCGCTGGTGGTGATCTACATCGTGCTGGGCGTGCTCTACGAGAGCTACATCCACCCGATCACGATCATCTCCACGCTGCCGCCGGCCGGTGTCGGCGCGCTGCTGGCGCTGATGCTGTGCGGGCTGAGCCTGTCGGTGGATGGCATCGTCGGCATCGTGCTGCTGATCGGCATCGTCAAGAAGAACGGCATCATGATGGTCGACTTCGCCATCGAAGCCCGCCGCGCCGGCGCCAACGCGCACGAAGCGATCCGCCGCGCCTGCCTGCTGCGCTTCCGCCCGATCATGATGACCACCGCCGCGGCCATGCTCGGCGCGCTGCCGCTGGCGCTGGGCACCGGCATCGGTTCGGAGCTGCGCCGCCCGCTGGGTATCGCCATCGTTGGAGGCCTGCTGCTGTCGCAGTTGGTGACCCTGTACACCACGCCGGTGATCTACCTGTACATGGAGCGCTTCTCCGAGTGGCTGGCGCGCCGCCGCGAACAGCGTGCGCTGCGCGACGGTTCGCTGCAGGAGCCGCAGGCATGATCCACGCCCCGCTGCCGTGGGGGGCCGCACGATGAACCTGTCCGGCCCCTTCATCCGCCGCCCGATCGGCACCGCACTGCTGGCCATCGGCTTGTTCATGGTCGGCCTGATCTGCTACCTGCGCCTGGGCGTATCGGCGCTGCCGAACATCGAGATCCCGGTGATCTTCGTGCATGCCAGCCAGTCCGGCGCCGACGCGGCGACCATGGCCTCGACGGTCACCGCGCCGCTGGAACGCCATCTCGGCCAGCTGCCGGGCATCGATCGCATGCGCTCGTCGAGCTCGGAAGGCAGCTCGCTGGTGTTCATGATCTTCCAGAGCGGCCACAACATCGATTCGGCGGCACTGGATGTACAAACGGCGATCAACTCGGCTCAGGCCGACCTGCCCTCGGGCATGGGCTCGCCGATGTACCAGAAGGCGAACCCGAACGACGACCCGGTGATCGCCATCGCGCTGACCTCGCAGACGCAGTCGGCCGACGAGCTCTACAACGTGGCCGACTCGCTGCTGGCGCAGCGCATCCGCCAGATCAGCGGCGTCGCCTCGGTCGACATCGCTGGCGCGTCGACGCCAGCGGTGCGCGTGGACGTCAACCTGCGCCTGATGAACGCGCTGGGCCTGACCGCCGATGACCTGCGCAACGCAGTGCGCGCGGCCAACGTGACCTCGCCCACCGGCTTCCTCAGCGATGGCAACACCACCACGGCGATCATCGCCAACGACTCGGTGGCGCGCGCCGCCGACTTCGCCGACCTGGTAGTCAAGACCCAGGGCGACGGCCGGGTGATCCGGCTGAAGGACATCGCCAACGTCTACGACGGCCAGCAGGATGCCTACCAGGCGGCGTGGTTCGACCACAAGCCGGCGGTGGTGATGTACGTGTTCACCCGTGCCGGCGCCAACATCGTGGAGACCGTGGACCGGGTCAAGGCGCAGATCCCGACCCTGCGCGACTACCTGCAGCCGGGCACCACGATGACGCCGTACTTCGACCGTACGCCGACCATCCGTTCGTCGCTGCATGAAGTGCAGGTCACCCTGCTGATCAGCCTGGCAATGGTGGTGCTGACCATGGCGCTGTTCCTGCGCCGGCTGGCACCCACCCTGATCGCGGCGGTGACCGTGCCGCTGTCGCTGGCCGGCGCCGCGCTGGTCATGTACGTGATGGGCTTCACCCTGAACAACCTGAGCCTGCTGGCGCTGGTGATCGCGATCGGCTTCGTGGTCGACGATGCGATCGTGGTGATCGAGAACATCATGCGCCACCTCGACGAAGGCATGCCGCGCATGCAGGCGGCGTTGACCGGTGCGCGCGAGATCGGCTTCACCATCGTCTCGATCACCGCCTCGCTGGTGGCGGTGTTCATCCCGCTGCTGTTCGCCAGCGGCATGATGGGCGCGTTCTTCCGCGAGTTCACCGTGACCCTGGTGGCGGCCATCGTGGTCTCGATGATCGTCTCGCTGACGTTGACCCCGGCGCTGTGCAGCCGCTTCCTCAGCGCGCACGACCACAGCGCGCCGCCGTCGCGTTTCGGCCGCTGGCTGGATGCCGGCCACGAGCGGATGCTGCGCATCTACACCGTGTTCCTCGATTTCTCGCTGCGCCACGCGCTGCTGCTGTCGCTGACGCCACTGATCCTGATCGGCGTCACCATCTTCCTGTTCGGCGCGGTGAAGAAGGGCGCGTTCCCGCCGCAGGACACCGGCCTGATCTGGGGCCGCGCCAACTCCAGTGCCACCGTGTCGTTCGAGGACATGGTCGCGCGCCAGCGCCGCATCACCGACATGCTGATGGCCGACCCGGCGGTGAAGACGGTGGGTGTACGCCTGGGCAGCGGCCGCCAGGGCTCCAGTGCACAGTTCAACATCGAGCTGAAATCACGCAGCGACGGCCGCCGCGAAACCACCGCGCATGCGTTGGCGCGCCTCAGCGCCAAGGCCGATCGCTATCCCGACCTGCAGCTGCGCCTGCGCGCGATCCAGGACCTGCCCAGCAACGATGGCGGCGGTTCCAGCCAGGGCGCGCAGTACCGCATCTCGCTGCAGGGCAACGACCTGGCCGCACTGCAGGAATGGCTGCCCAAGCTGCAGGCGGAACTGAAGAAGAACCCGAAGCTGCGCGACGTCGGCACCGACGTGGACAATGCCGGCCTGCGCCAGAACATCCAGATCGACCGCGCAAAGGCCGCGCGCCTGGGCATCACAGTGGGCGCCATCGACGGCGCGCTGTATGGTGCGTTCGGCCAGCGCCAGATCTCTACCATCTATTCGGACATCAACCAGTACAGCGTCGTGGTCAATGCCCTGCCCTCGCAGACCGCCACCCCGGCGGCGCTGGATGAGGTGTACGTGCGTGCGCGCAACGGCGACATGGTGCCGATCACCGCGGTGGCCACGCAGATGCCTGGCCTGGCCCCATCGCAGATCACCCACGAGAACCAGTACACGACGATGGACCTCAGCTACAACCTGGCTCCCAACGTGAGCATGGGCGAGGCCAAGGCGATCATCGACGCGACCGTGGCCGGCATGCGCATGCCCGGCGACATCCGCCTGGCCGACGATGCGGGCTTCGGCTTCAACTCCGATCCCAGCGACATGCTGATCCTGGTGTTCGCCGCAATCCTGACCGTGTACCTGGTACTGGGCATGCTCTACGAGAGCCTGATCCACCCGGTCACCATCCTGTCCACGCTGCCGGCGGCGGGTGTCGGTGCGCTGCTGGCCCTGTTCGGCACCAACACCGAGCTGTCGGTGATCTCGATGATCGCGCTGGTGCTGCTGATCGGCATCGTCAAGAAGAACGCGATCATGATGATCGACTTCGCACTGGTGGCGCAGCGCGAGCATGGGCTGGCGCCGCGCGATGCCGCACGCGAGGCCAGCATCGTGCGCTTCCGCCCGATCATGATGACCACGATGGTCGCGATCCTGGCCGCAGTGCCGCTGGCGATCGGCCTGGGTGAAGGGTCCGAGCTGCGCCGCCCGCTGGGCATCGCGATGATCGGCGGCCTGCTGTTCTCGCAGAGCCTGACCCTGCTCAGTACGCCGGCACTGTACGTGATCTTCTCCTGCCTGGCCGAGCGCTGGCGCGCCCGTCGCGCGCGCAGGCGCGAAGCGAAGCTGCTCAAGCGCGCGCAGCGGGCGTAGTAGAGCCCATCCACGCATGGCGTGGATCTAGTTCTCGGTACTGCGAATCTGCCGGCCAGCGGCCGGCACTACCACCGGCGCGGAGGGTGGGTGCGGACCGTTGGTCCGCACGCCTCCGGGTTTGACGTGCTGTAACGAAAAGAGAACAATTCCCCTCCAGCCATGGTCCTGCGCCCCTTCGCGGCGCCCCGCTGCCCTCTCCGGCAAGCCTGCGTGATCCCAGCCATCAACCTTTCCCCCCATGCGGGCGGATGGCGCGTGGCCGTTCGCCGAGGATGACTGAACCATGCTCCTGCACCCACTCTGCCGCCCGGCGCTGCTTGCCGTTTCCCTGTCACTGGCCTGTGCCGCGCATGCCCAGTCCGTACCCGAGCGCACCCATCGGAACCGCAGTGCCACCGATCTGGATGCGGTGAAGGTCACCGCCGAACGCACCCACGCCGATACCGGCGCCCTTGGTGATCGCGTGCTGCGTGATACCCCGTTCGCGATCACCGCCGTGGGCCGCGAGCAGATCGAGCAGCGCCAAGTGGTCTCGCTGGGCGAAGCGTTCCTGCTCGACCCTTCGGTCACCACCCAGGTCAGCGCCTATGCCAGTGGCTGGAGTTCGCCGATCCGCAACCGTGGCATCGACCTGAACTTCGACAGCTATCGCGTCAATGGCCTGCAGGTTTCCTCGTGGGGTACCGAGTGGCCGCTGGAAGTGATGGAACAGGTCGATCTGCTGAAAGGCCCGGGTGGATTCCTTTATGGTTTCGGTGCCCCCGGTGGCATCGTCAACTATATCACCAAGAAGCCGACCGACACGCCCACCTTCTCCGCCCAGCTGGGCTGGCGCGAGCAGGGCATCGTCAGTGGCGGGATGGACGTCGGCGGCCGCTTCGGCAACGAGCAGATGTTCGGTTATCGCTTCAATGCTTTCGGGGAAAAGGGTGAGACCTTCAATGGTGGCCACGTCGATCGCAAGGTGGGCGCACTGTCGCTGGACGCGCGCCTGAGCGACGCACTGATCTGGACCTTCGACGGCGTGTTCCAGTCACGCGACCTGCGCGAGGAATCGCCGCAGTACTACTTCCGCGGACTGACCTCGTTGCCACGGCCGATCGCCGGGAATTCCGGCAACAGTGTCCCCGGCACCTACTACGACACTCGTTCCAGCCTGTTGTCGACCCGCTTGGACTGGCAGATCAACAGCGACTGGAAAACCAGCCTGAGTTATGGCGTCACCACCTCGTGGAATGACGTCAACAAGATCTTCGCCTACATCGATTCGCCCAATGGCGACTATGACGTCAACGTCTATGAACTGGGTGGCAAGAGCGAGTGGAAGCTGGCGCAGGCGATGCTGCAGGGCAGCTTCCACACCGGTCCGCTGCAGCATCAGGTGGTGGCAGGCATCAGTCACCAGACCGGGCTGGGCTGGGACCGTCCCTACGAATGGAGCCTGATCGGCCGCGCCAACCTGTACCAGCGCCATGCCATCCGCCATGACGCCGTCGGTTCACGGGTGATGACCCGCGGCGACGAGACCGTGCAGCAGGCCGTGTTCGCAAGCGATACCGTCGATCTCGGCAGCGGCTGGTCGGTGCTGGCGGGCTGGCGCTACAACGATTACGAGACCAAGGGCCGCTACCACACCTATCCGGTCACACCGACCTATGCCGTGATGTTCAAGCCCAGCGAGGCGGTCACCCTCTACGCCAGCTACATCGAATCGCTGGAAGCGGGCAGCCGCGTAGGCAACAACTACATCAACGCCGGTGATGTGCTCGACCCGACCCTCAGCAAGCAGTACGAGATCGGCGCGAAGGCCGAGGCCGCGCGCTGGAACGCGAACGTGGCGGCGTTCCGGCTGGAACGTGGCGCCAACATCGATGAACTCACACCGGCCGGCAAGCGCCTGGTGCAGGACGGCATCACGCTGTACGAAGGCATCGAGGCCAGTGCCGACCTGCACCTCAGCGATGTCCTCACGGTTGGCGGAGGCGTCACCTGGCTGGACCCGACCTACGACAGGCTGTCCCCGGCCAGCGCTGCACAGGAGGGCAACCGTACCGCCGGTGCGGCGCGCTGGAGCGGGGCCGTGCACGCCACCTACCAGCTGCGGGTGGATGGCCTGGAAACATACGCCGCGGTGCGCTATTACGGCGATGTCTGGTACGACGCCGACAACACCCTGAAGCTGCCCGATTACACGCTGGTCAATGCAGGCATCGGCTACCGCCTGCTCGCCTCCGGTCATCCGCTGACCGTGCGCGCCAGCGTCGAGAACCTGGCCAACCGGAAGTACTGGTCCAACGCCGGCACAGGCCTGCCACGTACGTTCGCTGTGAGCGTGCGGTTCGACATGTAGGGTCCGGCAGCACCGTGGGTGCGGACCGTTGGTCCGCACTCCATATTTCACGCGCAGCCCGCAATAATGGTGGAAGACCCTTCCACCGAGCCTGCATGTCCGCCCGCCAATCCCGCCTCAGCCGACTGTGGGCCCACGAAAAGGCCAGCTACGGCCTGCGCGTGTTCATCGCGCTGACCGCGGCCGTGGCCGTGTGCTGGCAGTTCGAGGCGCTGACCGCCCTGCCCGGCGTGTTCCTCGGCATCATCGCAAGCGCCATCGCAGAAACCGACGACAACTGGTGGGGCCGGACCAAGGCCGTGGTGTTGTCCCTGTTGTGCTTCTGCATTGCGGCGGCTTCGGTGATCTGGCTGTTCCCGTGGCCGTGGATCTTCATCGGCGCGCTGGCACTGTCCACCTTCGGCCTGACCCTGCTTGGCGCGCTCGGCGAGCGCTACGCATCCATTGCCCAGGCCACGGTGACGCTGGCGATCTACACGATGATCGGCCTGGAACAACATGGTGCCAGCGACCTGCACAGCGCACTGGAAGCGGTCAGCCATCTGCTGGCCGGTGCGGTCTGGTACGGGCTGTTGTCGATCCTGTGGGCCGCGTTGTTCGCCAACCGGCCGGTGCGCGAACGCGTGGCGCGGCTGTACCTTGAGCTGGGCCGCTACCTGCAGCTGAAGGCTGCGCTGTTCGAGCCGGTGCGCGAAGCCGACCTGCAACGTCGCCAGCTCGACCTGGCCGAACAGAACCGCCGTGTGGTGGGTGCGTTGAACGAGGCCAAGACCGCGATCCTGGCCCGCTTCGGCCGCTCCGGCCGGCCCGGGGTGAACTCCGGCCTGTACCTGCGCCTGTACTACATGGCGCAGGATTTCCACGAGCGCGCCAGTTCCTCGCACTACCCGTATGGCGCGCTGGTGGACGCCTTCTTCCACAGCGATGTGCTTTACCGCTGCCAGCGCCTGCTCGACCTGCAGGGCCAGGCCTGTGCCCGCCTGGGCGAGGCGATCCGGCTGCGTCGTCCGTTCGTATACGGCGAAAGCAACCAGCAGGCCGGGCGCGACCTGGCCGACGCGCTCGCCTACCTGCGTGACCAGCAGCGCCCGCAGTGGCAGCGCCTGCTCGGCTCGCTGGACCTGCTGGTTCACAACCTGCGCAGCATCGAGCGCCGCCTGCTGGATGCCGAACGTTCCGAAGCCAGCCTGGACAACGTCGACACCCGCCTGCGCGACAGCAACCCGCATACCCTGCGCGAGATGGGCGTGCGCATCCGCCAGCAGCTCACGCCCGGCTCGGTGCTGTTCCGCCATGGCCTGCGCATGGCACTGGCGCTGATCGCCGGCTTTGCAGCGATCCGGCTGTTCAATGCGCAGAACGGTTCATGGGTACTGCTGACCATCGTGTTCGTGTGCCGGCCCAACTTCGGCGCCACCCGCCAGCGCCTGGCACAGCGCATCGTCGGCACCGTCGCCGGACTGGTGCTGACCTGGGCACTGCTGCAGCTGTTCCCGCAACTGCACGTACAGCTGCTGATCGCACTGCTGTCGGCACTGTTGTTCTTCTTCACCCGCACCGACCGCTACCTGGTGGCATCAGCCGCGATCACCGTGATGGCGCTGACCTGCTTCAACCTGATCGGCGATGGCTTCGTGCTGATCGTACCGCGCATGGTCGATACGCTGTTGGGCTGCGCGATCGCAGCGGCGGCAGCGTTCCTGATCCTGCCCGACTGGCAGGGCCGCCAGCTGCATCTCGTCCTGGCACGCGTGCTGGACACTGCCGCTCGCTACCTGGATTCGGTGCTGGGCCAGTACCGCAGCGGCATGCGCGACGACCTGGCCTACCGCATCGCCCGCCGCGACATGCACAACGCCGACGCCGCGCTGTCCACCGCACTGTCGAACATGCTGCGCGAACCCGGCCACGTGCGCCGCAACCTGGATGCCGGCTTCCGCTTCTTGGCGCTGTCCAACACGCTGCTGGGGCATCTGTCGGCGCTGGGTGCGCACCGCGACCAGGTGGACAGCTACGCAGGCGATCCACTGGCGCTGGCCGCGGGCGATCGCGTGCGCAAGGCACTTCAGGAGCTGGCGACGGCGCTGACCGCGCGGCAACCCGTCGCGGACGATGACAACGACGCCGACCGCGCGGTGGCCGCCGAGCTGGAGCAGATCGACGAGGCGATGCCACCGAAACTGCAGTTGATCCGTACCCAGATGGCGCTGGTACTGCGCATGCTGCCGAAGGTGCGTGCCGCGGCCAATGAGGCGGCGACCAACCTGACCTGATCCCTCATCGCTGATCGGGCATCCCATCCACGCAGGGCGTGGATCTGCTGCGCCGCGTGCAACGGCGCGTTGCACCGGGCGATGCAGTTCGATCACGCCGCCACGCGGATACTGGGCAATCGCCCGCTCTGGATCATCACCATGAAAATCGAACTCAGCGGCCGCACCGCGCTGGTGACCGCCTCCACCGCCGGCATCGGCCTGGCCATCGCCCAGGGCCTGGCCAGCGCTGGTGCGCGGGTCGTTCTCAATGGCCGCAGCACCGACAGCGTCGAGCGCGCCCGCCGACACCTGCTCGCGGCCGTGCCGGTAGCCGACGTATTGGGTGTCGCCGCCGACCTCTCCGATGCGGCCGGTGTCGATACGCTGCTGGCTGGGCTGCCGAGGGTCGACATCCTGGTCAACAACGCTGGCATCTTCGGCCCAGAGGATTTCTTCCAGACCGATGACGCCACCTGGGAGCGCTACTGGCAGACCAACGTGATGTCCGGCGTACGCCTGTCGCGTGCGCTGCTGCCAGCGATGGTCGATGCCGGCTGGGGCCGCGTGCTGTTCATCTCGTCCGAATCGGCGCGCAACATTCCGTCCGACATGATCCATTACGGGGTCAGCAAGACCGCGCAGCTGTCACTGTCACGCGGCCTGGCCAAGCGCGTGGCCGGCAGTGGCGTCACCGTCAACGCAGTGCTGCCTGGCCCGACCCTGTCCGATGGCTTCGCCGCGATGTTCGAGGATGAACGCCAGCGCAGCGGCAAGCCGCTGGAACAGATCGGCCGCGAGTTCGTGATGGCGCACCGGCCGTCTTCGGTGATCCAGCGCACCGCTACGGTCGAGGAAGTGGCCAACATGGTGGTGTACCTGGCCTCGCCGCAGGCTTCCGCCACCTCCGGCGCGGCGCTGCGCGTGGACGGCGGCGTGGTCGACGATATCGTCTGAGGGTGCTGGCAGGTGTGCGGACCAGCGGTCCGCACCCACAGGTCCGCACCCACAGCGGATGGGCAGGAATGCTAGGCTGCGCCGGTCAAGGAGGCTCCATGTCCGGTCACAACCAATTCGCCCTGCTGCGCCAGCGCCGTTTCCTGCCGTTCTTCGTCGTACAGGCGCTCGGTGCGTTCAACGACAACGTGTACCGGCAGGCGATCATCAGCATGTTGCTGTTCATGGCCGTGCCGGAGGAAGAACTGGGGTTGTACGCCACCCTGGCACCGGCCATCTTCATCCTGCCGTATTTCCTGTTCTCGGCGCTGGCCGGGCAGATCGCCGACAAACTGGAAAAATCGCGGCTGATCGTGATCACCACCACCATGGAGATCGTGATCATGTCGCTGGCGGCCACCGGCTTCCTCACCCAGAGCCTGCCGGTGCTGCTGGTCGCGCTGTTCTGTACCGGCATGCAGTCCACCCTGTTCGGCCCGGTGAAGTATTCGGTGCTGCCGTCGGTGCTCAGGCCCGAGGAACTGACCGGCGGCAACGGCCTGGTCGAGATGGGGACCTCGATGTCGATCCTCTCCGGCATGATCGTCGGCGGCCTGGTGTTCACCGTGGCCGGCAGCCACGGTACGGTGGTGGCTTCGTGCGCGATCATCGCCCTGGCGATCTGCGGCAACATCGCCGCGCGCCTGATTCCCAGGGTCGATGCAGGCGACCCGACCCTGAAGATCAACTGGAACCCGTTGCCGGAATCGCTGGCGGTACTGCGCATGGCGCGCCAGCAGAAGGCCGTGCGCAACTCGATCCTGGGCGTGTCCTGGTTCTGGTTCGTTGGCACCGTGCTGACCTCGCAGCTACCGGCCTACGCGGTGACCAACCTGGGCGGCGAGCCGACCCTGTACATCTTTGCGCTGGCCCTGTTCTCGGTCGGCACCGGCGTCGGCTCGCTGCTGTGCGAGAAGCTGTCGGCACGCACGGTGGAAATCGGCCTGGTGCCGCTGGGTGCGTTCGGCATGACCGCCTTCCTGCTCGACCTGTACTTCGCCCGCAGCGGCGAAGCGACCGTGCACGGGCTGACCATTGGTCCGTTCCTGCAGCAGCCCGGCAGCATCCGCATCGTCATCGACCTGGTCGGCATCGGCCTGTTCACCGGCATCTTCGTGGTGCCGCTGTTCGCGCTGATCCAGAGCCGCACGCCGAAGGCGCAGATGTCGCGCGTGTTCGCCGCACTGAACATCCAGAACTCGGGCTTCATCGTCGCTGCGGCGTTGCTGTCGCTGGCCGCGCACACGCTGCTGCACTGGACCATTCCGCAGCAGTTCCTGGCGCTGGCCATCGCCAACGCGCTGGTGGCGATCTACATCTTCACCATCGTCCCTGAATTCCTGATGCGCTTCCTCAGCTGGCTGATGGTGCGCACCCTGTACCGGCTGCGCCCGCACGGCATCGAGGCCAACGTGCCGGACGAAGGCGCCGCGCTGCTGGTCTGCAACCACGTCAGCTACATGGACGCGCTGATCCTGTCGGCGACGATTCCGCGCCCGGTGCGCTTCGTCATGTACTACAGGATCTTCAACATCCCGGTAATGCGCTGGATCTTCCGGACCGCCAAGGCAATCCCGATCGCCGGTGCGCGCGAAGACCCGGCACTGATGCAGCGGGCGTTCGACGAGATCGACGCTGCGCTGGCCGAAGGCGAACTGGTCTGCATCTTCCCCGAGGGTGCGCTGACCCGCGACGGGGAGATGGCGCCGTTCAAGTCCGGCGTCGAGAAGATCCTCGAGCGCCGGCCGGTGCCGGTGGTGCCGATGGCGCTGCGCGGCATGTGGTCGAGCATGTGGAGTCGCCGCGACAGCCGCCTCGGCCGCATGCGGGTGCCGCGCCGTTTCCGCGCTACCGTCGAGGTCGTGGCGGCACCGGCCGTCGATGGCCACGCCACCCGCGCCCCGGTGCTGGAGGCGCAGGTGCGGGCCCTGCGTGGCGATCACGCCTGATCGGCCCGGCGGCCGTCGGTAGCGCTTCCAGGCGATAGCCCCAATCCTCGGAATGACGGCCTCTGTCTCATGACATAGGCCCGTCAAAAGCTTCCGGTCAATGGCCATACACTCCAGTATCTGACTGTAACCGCATACATGCAGCGCGGGTTGAGGTAGATTACGCACCCACAGGGGGGAGGTCCGGCCAATGCACCATGGCCGGCCACCGAGGAATGGAGTCTCGCTTTGAATCAACCACCACCGCTCAGCCGTCCGGTCTACATCCCCAACCATCTGGTCTGGGCGATCCTGACGACGCTGTTCTGCTGCCTGCCGCTGGGCGTGGTGTCGATCGTGTATGCCTCCCAGGTCGATGGCCGCCGCGCGGCGGGCGACCTGCCGGGGGCCTACAGCGCGTCGCGCAAGGCGGGCTGGTGGGCAGTGGCTTCGGCCGTGGCCCTCCCGGTCCTGTTGCTGTTGTGGTTCGGGCTGTTCGGCGGCTTGGCCGTACTGGGCGCTCTTTCCGAAACGTAATTCACCACTACCACCCATCAAGGAGCTTGAACCCATGAACACCGCTACTCCGCAGGTCCCGAACAATCTCGTCTGGGCGATCCTGAGCACCCTGTTCTGCTGCCTGCCGGCCGGCATCGTGTCGATCGTCTACGCCGCCCAGGTCAACGGCAAGCTGGCCGCTGGCGACATCGCCGGCGCGCAGGAATCCTCGGCGAAGGCCAAGAAGTGGGCCATCTGGTCGGCGATCGCGGCCGTCGTGGTCGGCGTGCTGTACGGCATCCTGATTGTCGCCGTGGGCGGCATGGGCGCCATGAGCGGCGGCAGCAGCTACTGATGCCCCTGGACGGATCCGGCGCCCGCGCCGGATCCGTTGCTGCATGTCCGCGCTTCCCGCCCGCTCCCGATTCGCCCGCTGGGCGCCGCTGCTGGCCTCTGCCGGCCTCGCCGCCGGTGCTGCGGCGGTGTTGCGCAACGTCAATCCGTATGCCGCCGGCAATCCCTTGCCGGGCTGTCCGCTGTACGCGCTGACCGGCCTGTACTGCCCGGGCTGCGGCAGCACGCGCTGCCTGTACTCCCTGGTCCATTTCGACCTGCCCGGCGCGATGGGGATGAACCCGTTGCTGGTCATCAGCCTGCCATTCCTGCTGCTGATGCTGCTGAACGTCGCCGGCATCCGTCCACGTGTGCTCGATCCGCTGATGCGGATACTGGCCAATCCCACGTTCTGGCTCTGGGTGCTTCCCGGCTATGCGCTGCTGCGCAACCTGCCGTGGGCGCCATTCACCGCGCTGGCACCGATCTAGGTTGCCAGCCGACGGCGCAGCCCCTCGTGGTGGGCGGCGTTTGAAGGCAGAAGCCTTGGGGTTGGCCGGGCGGGATGGGTTTGCGGGGGACGCCGTGAATCCGTCCGTGGAGGCTTGGCCGCGGCATCCATGCCGCGGACTGATCTGGCCCCCTGAAAACGGACGCCATGAAGCCGTTTCAGGCGGCAGCCCGGAGCTGCCGGGCGTAGTTGTTAGGCGAGTGGTAGCCCAGCGCCGAGTGTAGCCGGGCTGGATTGTAGAAGCCGTGGATGTAAGCAGCGATGCACTGGCTGGCTTGTTCCCTACTGGCGTAAGGCTCGGCAGCCTCTTCTGTCTTGAGCGTCGCAAAGAAGCTCTCGGCCACCGCGTTGTCCCAGCAATTGCCAGGCCGGCTCATGCTTTGGACCACGTCATGGGACTGCAGCAGCTGGCGAAACTCGTTCCCCCAGTACTGCCCACCACGATCTGAATGGAAGATCAGGCCGGGTCGTTGTGGATGCAGAGCCCAGGCATTGGCAAATGCTTTCACCACCAGCTCTTCAGTCAGACGCTTGGAAACGCTGTAGCCCAGCACCTGCCGGGTCTGGACGCTGATGACCACGGCCAGATGCAGCCATCCCTGGCGGGTGGGGACATACGTGATATCCCCGACCCACGCCGTCGGTCCGGTTCCGGGGGCAAATTGCCGATCCAGCAGGTTGGGGGCGAGCTGAGATGAGCCGCCGGAGGACTTGGGTCGGAATCGGCCTTTGGTCTTGCCCTGGATTCGCTCCTCGGCCATTAACCGTGCCACGCGCTTGTGGCCGACTGGATGATTCCTGGCTCGTAAGGCCCTGACCAGCCGACGTCGCCCATAACTGCGCTTGCTGGTCACATGAATGGCCCGAAGCTCGGTACGCAGGGCCGAATCGGCATCGCACGCTTGGGCACATTGCCGACGCAGGTAATCATGGAATCCAGAGACAGAAACCCCAAGAACCCGACACAACAACCTGGTCGGGTAGTGAGTCCTTTGACTGGCGACGAAGGCGTACCTCACTTGGACTCTCTGGCAAAGAACGCCGCCGCTTTTTTTAGGATTTCCCGCTCCATCTTCAGATTGGCGTTCTCGGCCCGAAGGCGGCTGATCTCGCTTTCCAGGTCGGTGGTTGGCCTGCGAGCCTCAGAGGTCAGAGACCGGCCAGCACGGACCGCGTCAAGCCAATTTGCCAGCGTCTTGACCGACATCTCCAGCTGACGGGCTGCTGCGGCAGGCCCGAGCGACTCGGCCAACTCCACGGCTTGGTGCTTGAACTCATCGGTATAGCTACGACGGGTGATACGGGACATAAGGGACCTCCAAGTGCGATCAAAGTATCGCTTCTTGGCGTCCGCTGACGGGGGGCCAGATCAGACACCCCCGCAAACCCATCCCGCCCGGCCACGGACAGTTTCCGTGTGCGTCCACCACGGAAAAGAAAGAGAAGATCAAAAGCGGAAGCGGATCGCTTCGCTGCGCTCGCTCGGAGCCGAGCATGGCTCGGCTCTACAGAACGTCAGTGCGCGGAAAACTGTCGAAGGCGGGGTGGGTCGGATGGCGGGGGTGTGAGCCGCATGGATGCGGCGACCAAGCCTCCATGGACGGATTCACGGCGTCCCCCGTTATCCGACCCACCCCGCCAATTCGCAGCAATCCAGCCATTGCTGTTGCTGTTGCTGTTGCCTCTGCAGGTGCAGGGCTGCAAGCCCTGCAAAACAACTACGTCACCCAGCCTGCAATCACCAGCAGGGCGAGCACCGCCAGCCACAACAGCAGCATCCGCCACACCAGGCTCATCGCATCACGCAGGTCCGGCAGCCGCTGCCACACCGGCAACAGCCCCGCCTCGGTGTAATCGTGCGCGTCCTCGCGCAGCTCGGCGTTGACGCTGGCCCGCGCCACCGCGCCCAGGAACCCGATGGAGCCGGCCAGGCGTTCGCCATGGGCCTGGCGCCAGGCCTTCCACGCCGTATCGAAGTTGCCGACCAGCGCCATCGAGAACGCCATCAGCTGCGCTACCGGCCACTCGATCCAGCCCAGCAGGCGCTGCGCCAGCGCCAGCGGCTCCACCGGCACGCGTGCACGCATCGGGCTTTCCGCCATCAACGCCAGCAAGCGGTAGCCCAGCGCACCGGCCGGGCCCAGCAGCAGGAACCAGAACAGCACCGCGAACCAGCGACGCAGCGCATTGAGCACGGTCGCCTCGACCAGCGACGGCACGTCTTCGCGCAGGCTGCCACCGGCGGCCTGCAGGTTGCGCACGGCTGCCTGCCGCGTCGCGGCGTCGTCCGCATCAATGATCGCTTCGATATCCCGATCCAGGTCACGCGGCCCCCAGCACCAGGCCAGCACGGCCACACCCAGCAGCAGCGACGGCAGGCCGAACAGCACTCCGCGCAGCAGCCACGCCAGCAGCCCCATCAGCAGCAACGGCGGCAGCAGCGCCAGCGCCACTCCAGCCGGTCCCTGCCAGGCCTTGCCACCACGCGCGTCCAGCCAGCCCAGCCAGCGCCGGAAGCCGTCGAAACGGCGCATCGAGGCGGCAGCGGCCGGGGCAACGTGGCCCAGGGCCAGCGCCACCAGCACGGCGGCCAGAGTGGTGAACATGGCAGGTCTCCCTACGAAACAGAACGCTCGGCGCCGCTACCTTACCTGTCGCAGCGGTGCCCTCGCGGGTGAACCGGACTGTAACCCGGGCCGTGTTCAGGTGGCGGCAATACAGCTGCCACGACCGGCCCGGCCGAAACGCCGACTCAGCCTCGCTGCTGGCGGTACCAGTGTTCGATCAGGCCCCGCGAAATCGAGATCGGTGGCGACAGGCGGATGCCCTGGCCGTCGTCCTCCACATCGCGCGCCAACGCGGCGCCGACCTCGTCGGCACTGAACCAGCGCGCGTCTTCCAGCTCGCCATCCACGGTCGGCAGGTCGTCATGCGCCTGTGCACGGAAGCCGACCATCAGCGCGCCGGGGAACGGCCACGGCTGCGAACCGAGGTACTGGCAGGCGGTCACCCGCACCTTGCTCTCCTCATGGACTTCGCGCACCACGGTCTGCTCGAAGGTCTCGCCGGGTTCGACGAAGCCGGCCAGCACCGAGTAACGGCGCGGGGCCCAGTTCGACTGCCGGCCAAGCAGCAGCCGGCCCTGGTTTTCCACGGCGACGATCACCGCCGGATCGACGCGCGGATAGTGTTCGGTGGAACACTGCGCACAACGGCCGACGAAGCCGCCACGGGCAAACGCCACCGCGCCGCCGCATACGCCGCAGAAGCGGGTGCGCGAGTGCCAGTAGGACATGCCACGGGCATAGCTGAAAGCGGTGGCATCGGCCATCGGCCACAACAACGCAGCCTGGCGCAGATCGAGTCGGCGTGGCGCGCTCACGGTGACATTGCTGGCTTCGACCGAGAACCATGCCTGATCACCGCGCAGCCCCAGGAAAACTGCGGCGCCCGGGCCACCGCCGACGTCGGCGCCGGTCAGCGCCAGCGGCTGGTCGTCATCGCCGGTGAAGGCGCTGCCATCGTGATCGAGGACGAGGATGCGCGCGCCCGGCCACAGGCGCGCCAGTGCATCAGCATCTTCGCGCAGGGCATCGGCGCGCTCCAACGGTTCGCCAACGAAGGCGAAACCGGAAAGCGGCGAAGGAGTATTGGGCATCCGCCAAGCGTGCCGCCAATCGATGCAGGTGGCAAGCCGCAGGCTTTGCGGAAACCGCCTGTGGGTCCGGAGCTTGCTCCACACACCTTGTCGCGCGGGACACAGGTCCCGCGCCCTGGTTACATGCTGAAACTGCTGCCGCAGCCGCAGGTGGTCTTTGCGTTGGGGTTGCGGATCACGAACTGGGCACCGGTCAGGCTCTCGGTGTAATCCACCTCCGCGCCCATCAGGTACTGCAGGCTCAGCGGATCGACCAGCAGGGTCACCCCGCTGGTCTGTACCGCCAGGTCATCCTCGGCACGGTTCTCGTCGAACTCGAACCCGTACTGGAAGCCCGAACAGCCGCCTCCCTCGATGTACACACGCAGGGCCAGGTCGGGGTTGCCCTCTTCCTGGATCAGGGATTTGACCTTGGCGGCCGCCGACTCGGTGAAGTTCAGCGGGCGCTCCAGCGATTGGTAATCGGGCGCGGCAACCGGGGTGGCGCCGGGCAGGGAGACTAGCGTGCTCATGCTGCCAGCATGGGGGTGCCGACGACGGCTTTCAAGCCATCGCCTCGGCCAGCTTGCGACGCGCGGCGGTATCGCCCTTGCCATCATGGGCGTCTTCGCCTTCCGGCGCCGGCAAGGCTGCCATCGGGGCGCTGGCATGGATCAGGCGGCCGTTCAGCTGCGCGCCCGCGTTCATCTCCACCACCTGGTAATGGACGTTGCCATTGACCCGTGCGCTCGGGGTCAACTCGACCTTCTCGGTGGCGTGTACATCGCCGTCCAGGCGGCCGCTGATGACCACCACCTGGGCCCGGATCTCACCTTCGATCACGCCGTGCTCGGCAACCGTCAGGGTCGCACCACTGGCGCCTTCGGCGGCGATCACCTTGCCGTGGATGCGGCCTTCCACATACAGGCCACCACTGAATTCCACATCCCCGCGGATCACCACCTGGTTGCCGATCAGGGCATCCACCACCAGCTGGCCTTCACGGTTGGATTTGCTGCTTCCGAACATCTGCCTACTCCCCTTTGCTGGCCGGCGCACCGGCCTGTTTCCAGTCGAATACCTGGGTGGTACCCCCCGTACCACTCCCCAATGTCACCCGCACGCGTTGCGGGGTGAAGTCAGCCGGCAGCATCACGCTGCCGGTGAGCTGCTGGAAGTACCGGAACGAGTAGTCCTGTCCCGGCACCTTGCTGCGCTGGTGCAGATCATCCCAGCTGATCGTGGCCAGCTTGCCGTTCTTCACGCCTTCCACGGTGAAGCGCATCTGCCCCTGGCTGATGGCCCCGCGGTTGAGGTTCTGGGTCAGCACGGCGGTGTACTGCCAGGTGCCGGCCGCTTCCGGGCTGAACTCGATCGAATGGGTGTTCAGGCCCTTGCGCTGGCTGGTCGAGCCGACCAGCCGCTCATAGAAGGCAACATCGGCGCGCAGCCCGGCGATTTCCTCATCGCGCTCTGCCAGCGAGGACTGCACCTCGGTATTGGCGGCACGGCTGATGCGGTCAGAGGCTTCCAGCGTGGCCTGCTTCTGGCGCAGCTCGGTCAGCTGTGCCTGCAGCGCCTCGGCACGCTTTTCGGCGGCCTGCAGGCGCTGGCCCTGGGCATCGCGCGGGGTGGCCATCCAGCAGCCGCCAAGCACCGCCAGCACCAGGCTGAGCAGCCAGATGCCGCCGATCACCAGCAGGCGGCGACGGTCGGCAGGCGGTTGCGGCGCGCCGGGCAGGCGGACCTGCACGCGCATGGGAGGACGGTTGGTCATGGGTGGTTTCCGGGGTATCGCAAGGGCGACACCGGTACGGCCCCTGTGGCAAACGACGGGCTAGTGTATGACAGGACGGGTGGGTTTCCTGCGCAGTGGCCGGCCACGGTCGGTGGCGTTCAGGCACGCCATCGTCGATAGTGTGGCCCCCTGCACAGTTCCGTCGCCGGAGCACCGCCATGACCGAAGCCCACCTGTTCGTGATCGGCATCCTGCTGGCCTGGCTGGCCGGTATCCGCGTCTACCTCACCGTGTTCGGTGTCGGCCTGGCCGGGCTGCTTGGCTGGGTCGACCTCCCCCCCGCCCTGCAGGCCACCGAATCCTGGTGGGTGCTGGGCACCTCGGCGGCGCTGGCGGTGGCCGAATTCTTCGCCGACAAGATCCCTGGCGTGGATTCGGTGTGGGACCTGGTGCAGACGCTCGCGCGCGTACCGGCCGGCGCATTCCTTGCGGCGGCCACGCTGTCGCCGGATGGCCAGCTGGGCACCGGTGCGCTCGCCGCCGGCGCCGGCGTCGCCCTGGCCAGCCATGGCCTGAAGGCCGGTACCCGCGCCCTGCTCAACACCTCGCCGGAACCGGCCAGCAACTGGGTCGCCTCTGCGGCCGAAGACACCGTCGTGATCGGTGGCCTGGCCCTCGCCCTGGCACACCCGTGGATCGCGCTGATCGTGGTACTGGCCTGCAGCCTGGCCGGTGCGCTGCTGGTGTGGCTGGTCTGGCGCGCCCTGTGGAAGGGCGTGCGCTGGCTGGCGCGCGGTGCATCGGCAGCACCGCCAGGGCACACCGGTACCGGCTGAGCGCCGGGCTTGTCGCATAATGGACGCGAACACCAGGAGCACCGATGGCCGCAAACGAATCCCCCGCGGGCGCCCGCCCGGGACGCGCTGAAACCCCTCCGGCCGACCATTGGCAGCGCTGGGCCCCCGAGACGGCACCTCCGGCCGTGGACCCACCGATGGCGGCGACCCCATCCCCTGTCGCGGCCGATGCGTCCACGCCGGCCAACAGCGCACCGCCGCCGCTGCCCGGCCCGATCGCACTGGCCGACGCCGGCAACAACGATCTGGCCCCGTCGCCATCGGACTCGCCCTACCGCGTGCTGATCGTTGAAGACGATCGGGCGCAGGCCCTGTTCGCGCAGAGCGTGCTGCACGGCGCCGGCATGCAGGCGATCGTCCACAACGATGCCGATGCCGCGCTGCAGGCCATCAAGGAGCACCGCCCCGACCTGATCCTGATGGATCTTCACCTGCCCGGCCTGGACGGCATGCGCCTGACCGCGCTGATCCGCCAGCAGCCCGGCCTGCAGCTGCTTCCGATCGTGTTCCTCAGCGGTGATCCGGATCCGGAGCGCCAGTTCGAAGTCCTCGACAGCGGCGCGGACGACTACCTGAGCAAACCGATCCGGCCCCGCCACCTGATCGCAGCGGTGGCCAACCGCATCCGCCGCGCACGAGCCCAGGCCGCGACCCTGCCCGGCGCCACCGGCGCACCGGCCACCAGCAATCCGGAAACCGGCCTGCCGACGCGCCACCACGTGCTGCAGCAGCTCAACACCGCACTCGCCCACCGCGATCAGGGCGGCGTGTTCTTCATCGAAGTGGCCAGCGCGCTGGGCCTGCGCGAACGCTATGGCTATGCCGCGTTTGAACGGCTGATGGTGCAGGCCGGGCAGCGCCTGGCCGAAGCCGGCCATCCGCACCTGCTGGCACGCCTGAACGACAACAGCTTCCTGCTGCTGGCCCGCAGCGCCGACGAGGACGCCCTTGAAAGCATCGCTGCCAGCCTGCGCGAGCAGCTGTCGGCACGTGCCTTCGTGATCCGCGACGACGAATCCGTGCACCTGCGCGGCGTAGTTGGCTATGCACCGCTGTCACCGGGCTTCGAGGATGCCAACAGTGCGTTGGAAGCCGTCGAGCGCACCACCCTGCAGGCGCGCCTGCTCAGCGCCGGGGTGGCCGGCCATGTGCACCGCCAGGCAGTCACCGAACAGGAACACCTGGCGCTGCTGGAAGGACAGCTGGAACTGGCCTATCAGCCGATCGTCGCTGTTGCCGGCGGCAACACCGCGCAGTACCAGTTGCTGCTGCGCCTTCGCCAGGCCGACGGCACCGTGCTGGCGGCCGGGCAGGTGATCCCGGCAGCGGAAGCCGCAGGCCGCATTGCCGATCTCGACCAGCAGGTGATGGATCACGCGCTGGGGCTGCTGGACCTGTACCGCCACGCGACGCAGCCACTGAACCTGTTCGTCTCGCAGTCGCTGCGCACCCTGCAGCGCGACGCCTTCGCCGACTGGCTGCTGGAATCACTGCAGCAGCGCGACCTGCCGGGCAGTGCACTGGTGATCGACGTGCGCCTGCCGGACGCACTGATCCACACCGTGCCGCTGCAGCAGTTCTGCCAGCGCATGGCCAGTGCCGGGGTGCGCTTCTGCCTGAGCCAGTTCGAACCCAGCGGCGAGGCCGATGCCCTGCTGAACCAGCTGCCGCTGTCGTTCGTGCGCATGGCTGCGCGCTTTTCCAGCAGCCATGCCAATCCGGCCACGCGCGAGGAGCTGCGCAAGGCGATCGATCAGGCCCATGCCGCCGGGCTGCAGATCATCGGCCAGCAGATCGAGGATCCGCAGGCTGCGGCGGCGATGTGGGTCGGCGGCGTCGACTACATCCAGGGCAACATGGTGCAGTCGGCCGGCAGCGACCTGAACTTCGACTTCCACAACGCGGTGCTCTGACGTGCCGCTGTGGGGCGTGCTGCTGGTTGCCCTCGCCGCGGCCACCATCGCGCTGATGGTGCTGGGCCTGCGGCTTCGCGCGCGCGACCGTGCGCTGGCGCAGCTGCAGCGCACGCACGGAGCGCTGGCCGCTGAACGGGACCAGCTACGCCATACCACTGAACGCCAGGGCCAGCTGGAACAACAGCTGCTGCAGGCCAAGCAGGCCGCCGAGGCGGCCGTGCTGGCCAAGGGCGAGTTCCTGGCCACGATGAGCCATGAGATCCGCACCCCGCTCAATGGCATCCTGCCGATGCTGGAGCTGATCGCACGCGGGCCACTGAGCGAGGACCAGCGGCAGATGCTGGCCACCGCCTCGGCCAGCTCGCAGCAGCTGCTGCGCATCGTCGACGACATCCTCGACTACTCCCGGCTGGAAGCACAGGCGCTGGAGCTGGAAATCACCAGCTTCAACCTGCGCGATCTGCTCGATGGCGTGGTGCAGCTGATGCAGCGCGCCGCCGACGCCAAGGGCCTGGCACTGGGCCTGCAGCTGGATCCATCGGTGCGCCTGCCGGTGCGCGGCGACCCGGTGCGCCTGCGCCAGGTGCTGAGCAACCTGCTGGCCAATGCGATCAAGTTCACCGCCCGCGGCCAGGTGCAGCTGCGCGTGCTGCGCCTGGGCGAAGGTGCCGCGCAGCACCAGCTGCGCTTCGAGATCATCGATACCGGCATCGGCATCGACGACGCGCTGCAGGCACGCCTGTTCCAGTCTTTCAGCCAGGCCGACGCATCCACCACGCGCATCTACGGCGGCACCGGCCTGGGCCTGGCCATCTGCAAACGCATCATCGACCTGATGCATGGGCGTATTGGTGTGCAGTCCACGCCCGGCCAGGGTGCTACGTTCTGGTTCGAGATCCCGCTGCTGAAGGTTCCTGGCGACCTGCCGGCGATGACGCGCGCGCCGGCACCGCTGCTGCTGTTCAGTGCCGATGCAACGCTGCAGGCACGCATCGAGCGCATCGCTGCCCACCATGGACTGCAGGTGGAGGTGCTGGCGCAACTGGACAGCGTGGTCGAGCGCCTGCGCGCTCCCGCGCGGCCCGGAAAACCGGCACCCGCCTGGCTGCTGGTCGATGCGCGCGCACGCCGCAACGGCGAGGCCACGCTGCAGCTCGCACTGGGGGAACGCGGCGACGACGATGCACTGCAGGTACTGTGGCTGCAGGAGGATGCGATTGCGCAACGCCCCCGCCAGCGCCAGCTGCCCTCCCACTTCGACGACGCCGCCCTGCATGCACTGCTGGCAGCACCGGTCGCCTCTGCCCGCCCCGCTGCGCTGCTGGCCAGCGCGGAACACGAGCAACCGGCTGCCACGCTGCCGCCGCTGCATCTGCGCGTGCTGGTGGTGGAGGACAATACGGTGAACAGGATGGTGGCCGAGCAGCTGCTGCGGGTGTTCCAGTGCGAGGTGCGCAACGTCGCCGATGGCGAACAGGCCCTGGCCGCCCTCCGCGAAGGCGGGCTGGACATCGTGCTGATGGATTGCCAGATGCCAGTGCTGGACGGCTACGCCGCCACGCGCCGCTGGCGCGCCGAAGAAGCGGAAACCGGGCATGCGCGATTGCCGATCATCGCGATGACCGCCAATGCGATGGCCGGCGACCGCGAGCGCTGCCTGCAGGCTGGCATGGACGATTACCTGTCCAAGCCGATCGCACGCGCCACGCTGCATGCGCTGCTGCAGCGCTGGGGTGGCGGTAAAGCCGCAGCACCTGCACGGCCTTCTGTAGAGCCGGGTGATGCTCGGCTGACGGCCAATTGCAGTCGCACGCCATCAGCCGAGCATGGCTCGGCTCTACCGAATCCGGAAAAGCAGGTGGCGCCAGCAGCACAACCGGTGCTCGACCGCGATGTACTGGATGAACTGCACGCGGTGATCGGCGATGCTGCCACCCAGATCGTCATGGTATTTCTTGAAGATGCGCCGGCGATGGTGCAGCAGTTGCAGCTGGCCGCGCGGAACAGCGATGAACCGCGCATGCAGGCCGTCGCGCACAGCCTGAAATCATCAAGCGCGAACGTGGGGGCATTGTCGCTGTCGGCGATCGCGCAGCGGATCGAGCACGAGGCCCGTAGTGGCAGCCTGCAGCGCCCCGCAGTCGCGGTGGCGCTGCTGGTTGCGGAATTCGCCCGGGCGCGCGTTGCACTGACGGGCTACCTGGCACAGCATCGCGCCGGCCAGGACCGCTGATTCACTCTTCCAGCTTGCTCAGCAGGTACTTCGGCTCGCCGATGCGCTCGATCAGGTCGAGCTGGGTTTCCAGCCAGTCGATGTGCTCTTCCTCCGAGTCGAGGATCTTCACGAACAGCTGGCGGCTGACATAGTCGCCAACCGAATCGGAATAGGCCACCGCCTCGCGCAGGGTGACCACGCCATCGCGTTCCAGCGACAGGTCGCACTGCAGGATTTCAGTCGGGTTCTCGCCGATGCGCAGCTTCCCGAGCGCCTGGAAGTTCGGCAGGCCTTCGAGGAACAGGATGCGGTCGGCGAGCATGTCGGCATGCTTCATCTCGTCGATCGATTCCTTGTACTCGTGTTCGGCCAGCTCCTTGATGCCCCAGTTCTTCAGCATCTTGGCGTGCAGGAAGTACTGGTTGATCGCGGTCAGCTCGTTGTAGAGGACCTTGTTGAGGAATTCGATGACCTTGGTGTCGCCCTTCATGGGGATGCTCCTGCACGCTGAAAACGCAGGCACTGTAACGCCTTGCGTGCGGTGGTGAAGGAACGCGAATCGTGCGCATTGGCCTGCGCGGTTGCAGGTGAAGGACGCGAAAGCGCGGCGTCAACAGGCCGCGAGGAAACGATCAGGCAACCTGGGCCAGGCCCAATACCGGCAGCGGCAGATCGTGCGTCGCGCGTGCCTTGGCCAGCAGGTCGCCGGCCATGTCCAGGCAGGAACCGCAGGTGGCACCGCAACCGGTACGCATGGTCAGTTCGGCCACCGTGCTGACACCATGGTGGGCGGCTTCGCGGATCTGGTGGTCGGTGACTCCGTTGCAGATGCAGACGTACACAGGCGGGAACCGGGCTGGCAGGCCAGAAGCGGCCTGTTGCCTATTCCAATGGAAACGAGAATGGTTGTCAATCAGAGACCTGAACCATTCTCGATACCGTTCACAGTCGGATTGGCCGGCCCGCCGGACAGCCCGGTCCTGCTGGAAACAGCCGGCGGGGACGCGTTGTGACGGATCGGCCCGCAGCCTGCGTGGCCTCCCATTCAAACCGCCCCGGACTCCCCCTTGGCCTTGCGCGGCCAGTAGCCGCCGCGCTTGGGCGTGCGCTTCCGGGGCCTGTCATGGCCGGCCGCGTGGCCCGGCATCCAGGCCTCGGCGGCACTCTTGGGCATGGCGCTGACGCCCTGCCCGGCCACCCCACGCGCCAACGGCGCCAGGTGTCGCAGCGCGCGCGCATAGACGCCACGCTTGAACATCACCACGTGCTCCACCGGGTACCAGAAGTCCACCCACCGCCAGTGGTCGAACTCGGGCGAGTCGGTATGGTCCAGCTGCACATGCGATTCGTCGCCGGTCAGGCGCAGCAGGAACCAGACCTGCTTCTGCCCGATGCAGACCTGCCGTTCATTGCGGCGGATGGCCCGCGCCGGCAGCTTGTAGCGCAGCCAGCCGGGCGTCGCCCCGAGCACTTCCACGTGCTCAGGCAGCAGGCCGGTCTCTTCCTGCAGTTCACGATACATGGCCTCGACAGGCGTCTCGTCGGTGTTCATGCCACCCTGCGGGAACTGCCAGCCGTCCCGGCGCACGCGTCGTGCCCAGAACACCTGGCCGTCCTGCCGCATCAGCACGATGCCGACGTTCGGTCGATAGCCGTCCGGATCGATCACGATGCGGACTCCTAAGAAAATCTACTGGTCGGGACTATCCCATGCCCTCTGTCGGCCCACAAGCACGGCACAAAAGTGTTGACAGGGCCGATACACATCCGCAGAATAGCGGGCTCACCAAGGCTATGTAGCTCAGCCGGTTAGAGCACAGCACTCATAATGCTGGGGTCGGTGGTTCGAGTCCACCCATAGCCACCACACTGAAAATCAAGTTGTTTTTCAGTGTGAAAAGTGAGAAAATAGTTGCACGTTTTGCCCCGTCGCCAAGCGGTAAGGCACCTGACTCTGACTCAGGCATTCGGTGGTTCGAATCCATCCGGGGCAGCCAAATTAAAAGCAAAAGGCCAGATCGAAAGATCTGGCCTTTTGCTTTTAATTTGGTCGCGCATTCCACCTGATCCCTGCGCCTGTCGGCGCGCCCCCTTGAACAACAAGGGGGCTCTTCTCCAGAGAGGCACCCGCGGGATCGGACCCTGCTCCGCAGGAAACGGCACCACCCCACCCCTTCCGAGATGCGACGCCCCGGGTAGTGCCGGCCGCTGGCCGGCAACCAGGACATCGATGACCCCCAGAACGACAAAAGCCCGACCGAAGCCGGGCTTTTGCTTTCCCATCCAGCGGGCTCCCGAAGGAGCCCAACCAGGCGCGGTAGATCAGCGCTTGGAGAACTGGGTGGCGCGGCGGGCCTTGTGCAGACCAACCTTCTTACGCTCGACTTCACGGGCGTCACGGGTCATGAAGCCAGCCTTGCGCAGCTCGGACTTCAGGGTTTCGTCGTACTCGACCAGAGCACGGGCGATGCCCAGACGGATCGCACCGGCCTGGCCGGTGGTGCCGCCGCCAGCGGCGGTGACCAGGATGTCAAAGCTTTCGGTGTTCTTGGTCAGCTCGAGCGGCTGGCGCACGATCATGCGCGCGGTCTCACGACCAAAGAACTCGTCCAGCGGACGACCGTTGACGGTGATGTTGCCCGAACCCTTGCGCAGGAACACGCGAGCGGTGGAGGACTTGCGGCGGCCAGTGCCGTAGTTTTGAGTGATAGCCATGATTAGATATCCAGAACCTGCGGCTGCTGTGCGGCGTGCGGATGCTCAGTGCCGGCGTAGACCTTGAGCTTGCGGTACATCTGGCGACCCAGCGGGCCCTTCGGCAGCATGCCCTTGACGGCGATCTCGATCACGCGCTCCGGGTGGCGCTCCAGCGCCTGGGCCAGGGACTCGGTCTTCAGGTTGCCGATGTAACCAGTGAAACGGTGATACATCTTGTCCTGCAGCTTCTTGCCGGTGACGGCAATCTTTTCTGCATTGATGACGACCAGGTAGTCGCCGGTATCAACGTGCGGGGTGTAGACCGGCTTGTGCTTGCCACGCAGACGGCGGGCCAGCTCGGTGGCGAGACGGCCCAGGGTCTTGCCCTCGGCGTCGACGAGGTACCAGTCGCGCTGGACGGTCTCGTTCTTGGCAGTGAAAGTGCTCATGAAGAACTCTATGTTAGGTCGGGCTCATTGCGGCGAACGGCTCGCCGGAACTCTGCCACGCGTTGTGAAAGGTGAAGCGTAAGAGGCGGGATTGTACGCAGGTCAAGCCCCCGGTGCAAGCCGGCCATGTCCCGGGTTGGCAGGGGGCCGGAGCCGGGGGAGAATCGAGGGGTCTTCCGTCCCACCGCGTACCGCCATGACCGTGCTCCGCCAGACCACACCGCTGGACCATCTGCTGACCGAAGCGCAGCGCGCCTTGGACACGGTGTTCGGCAACCCGCCGGCAGCCCGCCCCTACCCGGCCGCGGACACCAGCGAGCCGGGCATGGACAACGCTGAACGCCGCCACGCGGCCGGGCTGATGCGGATCAACCACGTCGGCGAAGTCTGCGCACAGGGCCTGTATTTCGGGCAGGCCGCCGTGGCCCGCGACCCTGCCACGCGTGAACACCTGCTGGAAGCGGCCCAGGAGGAGACCGACCACCTGGCGTGGTGTGCCACCCGGCTGGGCGAGCTGGACAGCCGCCCGAGCCTGTTCAACCCGCTGTGGTACGCCGGCAGCTACACCATCGGCACCCTGGCCGGGCTGCGCGGCGACGGCTGGAACCTCGGCTTCGTGGTCGAAACCGAGCGCCAGGTGGAAGCCCATCTGGACGAGCACCTGGTCGATCTGCCGGCCGGCGACCTGCGCAGCCGTGCGGTCATCGAGGTGATGAAGGAAGACGAAGCCCGCCATGCGGAGCACGCCGAGCAGGCCGGCGCACGCCGCCTGCCGTTCCCGATCCCTGGCGTGATGGCGCTGGCCTCCAGGGTGATGAAGACCATCGCCTACCGCATTTGAAGGGTCGCCCGCACCAACGGTGCGGGCCTACCAGGAGGTGCGGGGGGCGACGGTGGGGGCCCGACCGTTGGTCGGGCCATCAATCAGTTGGGCGAGACCAGCTTCAGGCCGATCACGCCGGCCACGATCAGGCCCACGCAGGCCAGGCGGGCCGGCGACGCACTGTCATTGAACAGGTAGATGCCGAGCACAGCCACGCCCATGGCACCGATGCCGGTCCAGATCGCGTAGGCCGTACCGACCGGGATGCTCTTCATCGCCTGGCTCATCAGGTACAGGCTGATCAGGGCCGATACCACCGTGGCAACGGTGGGCAGGGGTTTGCTGAAGCCTTCGGAGTACTTCATTCCGAGGGCGAAACCGATCTCGAACAGGCCGGCCAGCAGCAGGTAGATCCAGGGCATGGGTGGGGGCTCCTTACCTTTTTTGAGAAAAACGAAACGGCCCGGTGTTTTCACACCGGGCCGTGGGTCGGTACATCACCGTGGAACTGTAACGCGTGCGAGGCACTGGTTCCACGGGGCGGGTCGTCCCGCCTGGGTGGCGATGCCTGCGGGCATCGCACATGGGGCTTACTCGGACAGGTTCCGGCCGTGGAACAGCTCTTCGATCTCGCGCTTGAGCAGCGCTTCGATCTTCATGCGTTCCTTGAACGACAGGTTCTTGGCCTTTTCCTCGAACAGGTACTGGTCCAGGTCGAAGTCCTTCAGGTGCATCTTCGTGTGGAAGATGTTCTCCTGGTAGACGTTGACGTCGAACATCTCGTAACGCGACTTGATGTTCTTGGCCAGGAAGTTCTGGATCGAGTTGATCTTGTGGTCGATGAAGTGCTTCTTGCCCTTCACATCGCGGGTGAAGCCACGGACGCGGTAGTCCATGATCACGATGTCCGACTCGAGGCTCTCGATCAGGTAGTTCAGGGCCTTCAGCGGGGAAATGACGCCACAGGTGGCCACGTCGATGTCCGCGCGGAACGTGGCGATACCTTCCTGCGGATGGGTTTCCGGGTAGGTATGGACCGTGATGTGGCTCTTGTCCATGTGCGCGACCACGGCGTCGGAGATCAGCTCCTTGCCGGCCAGCTTCTTGTCGATCACCGGTTCTTCGGAGATCAGGATGGTCACCGAGGCACCCTGCGGATCGTAGTCCTGGCGGGCCACGTTCAGGATGTTGGCGCCGATGATCTCGGCGACATCGGTCAAGATCTGAGTCAGCCTGTCGGCGTTGTACTCTTCATCGATGTATTCAATGTAACGCTGACGCTCCTCTTCGGTGCGCGCGTAACACACGTCATAGATGTTGAAGCTCAGCGCCTTGGTGAGGTTGTTGAAACCCTGCAGCCTCAGGCGAGGCAACGGCTTGACCACGGCGGTCGATTCCTGTGTAAGAAGGGAAAGGGGGAATTATGGGGCAAACTGCCCCCGGGGGGAACGTGAAGACGCAAGAGTTCTGGCACACTGTTTGCCCTTAACAATTGCGCTGGTTAAGCTCCGCTATCGACCCCGTGAATCCGTTCATGCGCAGAGGGAGCGCTCCTATCGTGTCAACCGTGCGCCTAGCTAGCAGTCCACTGGCCCTGGATATCGCCACAATCGATCGTTTCCTGGCGCACAGCCACAGGCGGCGATATCCCACCCGTACCGACGTCTTCCGGCCCGGAGACCCGGCGGGAACCCTGTATTACGTCATCAGCGGCTCGGTTTCGATCATGGCCGAGGAAGATGACGATCGCGAGCTTGTGCTGGGCTACTTCGGTGCCGGCGAGTTCGTCGGCGAGATGGGCCTGTTCGTCGAATCGGACCGCCGGGAGGTGATCCTGCGGACCCGTACCGCCTGCGAGCTGGCTGAAATCAGCTACGAGCGCCTGCATCAGCTGTTCCTCGGCCCGCTGTCGGCCGATGCCCCGCGCCTGCTGTACGCGCTGGGCCAGCAGATTTCCAAGCGCCTGCTCGACACCAGCCGCAAGGCCAGCCGCCTGGCATTCCTGGACGTGACCGACCGGATCGTGCGCACCCTGCACGACCTGGCGCAGGAACCGGAGGCGATGAGCCACCCGCAGGGCAGCCAGCTGCGCGTATCGCGACAGGAACTGGCGCGACTGGTCGGCTGCTCGCGCGAAATGGCCGGCCGCGTGCTGAAGAAACTGCAGACCGACGGCCTGCTGCATGCCCGCGGCAAGACCGTGGTGCTGTACGGCACCCGTTGATTGCAAGGCAACCCAAGGCTGCCGAGCCATCCTGTAGAGCCGAGCCGACGCTCGGCTGCTGTCCGTCGAAGGCAGCCGCGCATGGCTTCAGCTCTACACGGCCCCTGCGCGGCCCGCTGGGCTAGGCTCGGTGCATGGAGCTGAGCAGCGAATTCTGGTGGTTCATCCTCATCGGCCTCGGCGCACAGCTGGTGGACGGTGCATTGGGCATGGCGTTCGGCCTGGTGTCCTCGTCGGTGCTGCTGAGCATGGGCCTGCCCCCGGCGCAGGTCAGCGCCAGCATCCACACCGCTGAAGTGTTCACCACGGGCGCCTCGGGGGTGTCGCACCTCGCAGCCGGAAATGTCGATAAACGCCTGTTCCTGCGCTTGGCCCTGCCCGGCGCAGTGGGCGGTGCATTGGGCGCGTACGTGCTCACGCAGGTCCCGGGCGAGATCATCCGGCCACTGATCTACCTGTACCTGCTGGTGCTGGCGATCATCATCCTGGCCCGCGCCGCTGGGCGCTGGATGCCCCAGGGCGAGATCCGCCGGGTACCGGTGCTGGGCTTCTTCGCCGGCCTGCTCGACGCCAGCGGCGGCGGTGGCTGGGGGCCGATCGCGACGTCCACCCTGCTCGCCCGCGGCGGCCAGGCGCGCACCACCATCGGAACAGTCAACGCAGCCGAGTTCGTGGTCACGTTGACGGTGTCAGCGACCTTCCTGTTGTCGATGGGCGTGCAGCATCTGCAGATCGTTGCCGGCCTGCTGATCGGCGGCATGATGGCCGCGCCGGTGGCGGCGATCCTGGTCAAGCGGGTGAAGGAGCGCTGGGTGCTGGTGGCCGTGGGCGTGCTGGTACTGGGCATCAGCCTGTTCCAGATCGGGCATGCGGTGCACGGGTACCTGGGGCGCTGAGCGCTTGCCGGCCAGCGGCCGGCACTACCGGAACGGAGAAGGGTCGGCACAACCGCGACGGAGAAGGGTAGCGCCGGCCGCTGGCCGGCAGATCCGTCATCGTGCGATGGGGTCAGAGCCCCCATGGGATCTGGCCCCGGGCTACGCCTTGTCGCCGCCGCGATCCACGCATCCCCAGTTGAGGATGCGGGTGCCGGTCGGCAGCACGCGGCGGAAGAACGCCACCCGCCCCGGCTTCGGGTTCACCACCACCGGCGCCTTGGCCGCCAGCAGCAGCGGCAGGTCGGCGGTGCTGTCGGAATAGGCGATATCGATGTCGCCATAGCCGCGCTCGCGCAGCATGCGCATCTTCTCTTCGTTGTGGCAGTGACGGGTGGGACCGACGCCGCCCAGCCGCGGGCCGACCTCGGTGCCGATCACCGGCACATCCTGATGGGCCACGAAGGCCAGGATCGCGCGGGCCAGCTCCGGCGGCGCGCCGGTGGCAACCACCACGCGATCGCCTTTGGCGCGGTGCGCGGCGAACACTTCCAGCGCCTGCGGCAGCAGCTTGGCGCGCATCTGCGCCTGGTTGCGCAGCACGTAGGCGTCGATCACCTTGTTGAAGTCGCGCGCACGGTGCAGGCCGAAGCTGCCGATCCACACATAGACCGAGATGCCCGCGCGACGGGTCGGCAGCATCGCCACCATCGGCCCGGCGATCGGCGTGACCAGCAGCGCCGCCAGCATGCGCAGCGGGTTGCGCTTGATCAGCGAGGCGAACAGGTGGGTACCCGAATCGCCGTCGTAGAGGGTGTGGTCGAAGTCGAAGACCACCAGCGGCGCATCCTCGCGCGGCGTCGGATAGTGCGTTGTCATGTTGCGAAGAATAGCTGACGCAGGCCCTCGCCCGGCTCTTCCACGCGCATGAAGGCCTCGCCGACCAGGAAGGCATGGATGCCGGCGTCGCGCATCAGCGCCACGTCCTGCGGGCCGAGGATGCCGCTTTCGGTGACCAGCAGGCGGTCACGCGGCACGGCCTGCTGCATATCCAGCGTGGTCTGCAGCGACACCTCGAAGGTGCGCAGGTTGCGGTTGTTGATGCCGATCATCGGCGCCGGCACCTGCAGTGCGCGCTCCAGTTCGTCGATGTCGTGCACTTCCACCAGCACGTCCATGCCCAGCGACAGCGCCAGTTCCGACAGCGTGGCCAGCTGGGTGTCGTCCAGCGCGGCGACGATCAGCAGGATGCAGTCGGCGCCCAGCACGCGTGCCTCGTACACCTGGTAGGCGTCGATCACGAAGTCCTTGCGCAGCACCGGCAGCGTGCAGGCTTCACGGGCCTGCTGCAGGTAGGTATCGGCGCCCTGGAAGAAGTCCACGTCGGTCAGCACCGAAAGGCAGCTGGCACCACCGAACTCGTAGCTGACCGCGATGTCAGCCGGTCGGAAGTCGGGGCGGATGACGCCCTTGGACGGGCTGGCCTTCTTCACCTCGGCAATCACCGCCGGGTCGCCGTTGGCCACGGCCGCCTGCAACGCGCGCACGAAGCCACGTACCGGCGGGGCGCTGGCCACGGCGGCCTGCAGCTCCTCGAGCGGGCGCTGGGCGCGGCGCTGGGCTACTTCTTCGGCCTTGCGGGCCAGGATCGTCTGCAGGATGTCGCTCATCGTCTTCGATTCGGTGCGGGGGCGCTGAGGACGGCCATTATCGGCCATCGACGGGGTCAGGCTGAACCGCGCGCTCAGGCAACCAGCGCGCGGGTGGTCTCCACATACTGCTGCAGGCGCTGGCGGGCGCTGCCATTGGCGATGGCGGCACGGGCGCGGGCCAGGCCATCACCGATGTCGCTGGCCACGCCGGCCACGTACAGCGCGGCGCCGGCATTGAGCGCGACGATGTCCAGCGCCGGGCCGGGCTCGTTGTCCAGCACCGCGCGCAGCATCTGGATGGACTGCTCCGGGCTGTCCACGCGCAGGTTGCGGCTGGCCGACATGGCGATGCCGAAGTCCTCCGGGTGGATCTCGTACTCGCGCACCTTGCCGTCGCGCAACTCGCCCACCAGGGTGCCGGCGCCGAGCGAGATCTCATCCATGTTGTCGCGGCCCCAGACCACCATGGCGCGCTCGGTGCCCAGCTCGCGCAGCACGCGCGCCTGGATACCCACCAGATCAGGATGGAACACGCCCATCAGCACCGACGGCGCGCTGGCGGGGTTGGTCAGCGGACCAAGGATGTTGAAGATGGTGCGCACGCCCATCTCGCGGCGGACCGGCGCGACGACCTTCATCGACGGATGATGGATCGGCGCGAACATGAAGCCGATGCCTGTCTGCTCGATGGCAGCGGCCACCTGCGCTGGCTGCAGCTCGATGGCCGCGCCCAGTGCTTCCACCGCATCGGCGCTGCCGGACTTGGACGACACGCTGCGGTTGCCGTGCTTGGCCACGCGCGCACCGGCCGCAGCCGCCACGAACATCGCGCAGGTGGAGATGTTGAAGGTGTGCGAGCCATCGCCACCGGTGCCGACGATGTCGACCAGGTGGGTGCTGTCGGCCACCGGCACCGCCAGCGCGAATTCGCGCATGACCGTGGCGGCGGCGGCGATCTCGTCGATGGTTTCCTTCTTCACCCGCAGGCCGGTGAGGATGGCGGCGGTCATCATCGGCGACACGTCGCCGCGCATGATCTGCCGCATCAGGTCGACCATCTCGTCGAAGAAGATCTCGCGGTGCTCGATGGTGCGTTGCAGGGCTTCCTGGGGGGAGAAGCTCATGGGAATGCTCCTTGGATCAGGCCGCCGGGCGCTGCAGGAAATTGCGCAGCAGGGCGTGGCCGTGTTCGGTGAGGATGGATTCGGGGTGGAACTGCACGCCTTCCACCGGGAACTGGCGGTGGCGCAGGCCCATGATCTCTTCGATCGAGCCGTCCTCGTTCTCGGTCCAGGCGGTCACTTCCAGGCAGTCCGGCAGACTGTTCTTGTCCACCACCAGCGAGTGGTAGCGGGTGGCCTGGTAGCGGTCCGGCAGGCCGGCGAACACGCCCTTGCCTTCGTGGCGGATCGGCGAGGTCTTGCCGTGCATGATGTTGCCGGCGCGGATCACGATGCCGCCGTAGACCTGGCCGATGCCCTGGTGGCCCAGGCACACGCCGAGGATCGGCGTGGTCGGGCCCAGCCGCTGGATCAGCTCCAGCGACACGCCCGCTTCGTTGGGGGTGCACGGGCCGGGCGAAATGACGATGCGCTCGGGCTTCTGCGCGGCGATCTCGTCCACGCTCATTGCATCGTTGCGCACCACCTTCACTTCAGCGCCCAGCGTCTGCAGGTACTGCACGAGGTTGTAGGTGAAGCTGTCGTAGTTGTCGATCATCCACAACATGGTCAGGTTCCGTCGCTTATCAGGAAAATGGCGTACACGTTTTCGGTGTAGGTGATGGGGCCGGCTTCGACCGACTCGGGCAGGCGGGAGCCCGTGGTCTCGATGCTGTTCATCGGTGCCTCGGGCGCGGGCGGCGAAGGCGGCGTCACCAGATCCCCACTGCTCGGCCAACTGCCGGCCTGGATGCCATAAGCAAAGTTCGGCGCTACGTCGGAAATGCTGTACAGGCCGCGCAGCCGGGTGCCGTAGGCCTTGGCCAGACCCTGCGCGGACTCGCGGGTCCGGGCCGCCGCCTCACCCTTGAGTTCGCGGCGCAGCGCCACTTCACCCGAATAGGTTGGCGCCAGGCTGCTCACCTGTACGTTCTCGTCGGCCTTCAACGCACCCAGCACATCCTGCATCGCCTTCACGCTGGCGAAGCTCGCACGCAGCTGGCGCGATACGCGGGTACCGATGAAGACCTGCCGGTTCTGCTCATAGCGCGTCGCCGGGCCGATCCGCAGGTTGTCCGCACGCACGCTGCCGTCCACCGCCTTGTGCTGCTTGAACAGCGCCAGCGCGCGCGCCACGTTGTCCTGCACGCGGCGGCGCGCGGCGTCGGCGTCCATGTCGGTCTCTTCGATGTTCAACTGCAGGCCGAAGCGGTCCGGCATCACCACCCGACGCGCCTCGCCCTTCACCAGCAGGTGCGGCTGCGACGGAATGGTATTGGCCTGCGCCCACGCAGACGGGGCCATCGTGGCCAGCAGCGACGACCACAGCAATGCGCTCAGCAGCTTCATGCGGTACTCCTTGTCTTCAATGGGAACAGCGGAAGATGCCGCGGCGCAGGCCACGGCACGGGGAGCGTCACAGGCCCTTGGCGGCCTGGGCGACGGCGCGGAACAGCGCACGGCCCTTGTTCATCGTCTCGTCCCATTCCTTGTCCGGGTCCGAGTCGTAGACGATGCCGGCGCCGGCCTGCACGTACAGGCGGCCATCCTTGATGACCGCAGTGCGGATCGCGATCGCGGTATCGGCATCGCCGTGCCAGCCGATGTAGCCGATGCTGCCGGCGTAGACGTTGCGCTTGATCGGTTCCAGTTCGCGGATCACTTCCAGCGCGCGGATCTTTGGCGCGCCGCTGACCGTGCCGGCTGGGAACGTGGCGCGCAGCACGTCGGCATAGCTCAGGCCCGGCTGCAGCTGCCCGGTGACTTCGCTGACGATGTGCATGACATGGCTGTAGCGTTCGATCACGAACTGCTCGCCCACTTCCACGGTACCGGCCCTGGAGACGCGCCCGGCATCGTTGCGGCCGAGGTCGATCAGCATCAGGTGCTCGGCGCGTTCCTTGGGGTCGGCCAGCAGCTCGGCTTCCAGTGCCAGGTCCAGCTCGGGCGTGGCGCCACGCGGGCGGGTGCCGGCGATCGGGCGCACGGTGACTTCGCCATCCTGAAGGCGTACCAGGATCTCCGGCGAGGAACCGACCACCTGCAGGTCGCCGACATCGAGGAAATACATGTACGGCGAGGGATTCAACGCGCGCAGCGCGCGGTACACATCCACCGGGCGCGCCTTGAACGGCACGCTCAGGCGCTGGCTGAGCACTACCTGGAAGATGTCACCGGCGCGGATGTATTCCTTGCTGCGCTGGACCGCATCGACGAAGCCTTCGCGGGTGAAGCCGGAGACGAAATCCGATTCGTCCAGCACGTCGCTGTTGAGCGGTGCCGGATAGCCGGCGCCCGGTGCACGCAGCTTCGCCGTCAGTGCGTCCAGGCGCGCCTGCGCCTGTTCGAAGGCACCGTCGACACGCGGGTCGGCGTGCACGATCAGGTACAGCCGGCCCTTGAGATTGTCGAATACCGCCAGCTCGTTGGAGTCCAGCAGCAGGATGTCCGGCGTGCCCAGCTCATCACGGCCAGCCGGCGGGGCCAGGCGCGGCTCGATGTAGCCGATGCACTCGAAGCCAAACCAGCCGACCAGGCCGCCGGTGAAGCCCGGCAGGCCTTCCAGCTTGGGCACCGAGTGGGCGCTGCGCAGCGCCTCGACTTCGGCGAAGGGATCGGCTACCTCGCGGGTGTCCACCACCTGGCCGTCTTCGCGCACGGTCAGCGTGTGGCCGTGGAAGGCATACACGCGGCGCGCCGGCAGGCCGATGATCGAGTAACGACCAAAGCGCTCGCCGCCTTCGACGGATTCAAACAGGTAGGTATTGGGGCCGTCGGCGAGCTTCAGATAGACCGAGAGCGGCGTGTCCAGGTCGGACAGCACTTCGCGGACGACGGGAATGTGGGTGTGGCCTTCAGCGGCCTGCTGCTGAAACTGAGCGTGCGAGTTCAAGACGACTTTCCTTCCGGGACACAGCGTTATGGGGGCGGACGACGGCAACGGGCCACCATCGCCACCAACGGCGTGCGGAAGAAAGAGTATGCGGGGTCGTCTGGCTGGACACCCCTTGACTGTATCGCAGCTTGCGCGGCAGGGGAACCCTGGGAAACTGAACCACCGGACGCCCGCAGTGGCCACGGGGACTGATGACTCTACCCCTGCCCCTCCAGCAACGGGCATCCGGTCGGCAGATGCATCCGCACCCTGCCCGGCACGCACTCGACGCGAAAGTGACGGGCCTGCACCGGTTCGCCGTCCAGATTCAGGGTCAGCGCCTTGGGCGCATCGATCTGCAGCCACGACAGCCGCGCCCGTGTGGCCAGCTGTTCCAGTGCGGCCTGGGTACCGGACTTCAGCATCTGGCCGAGGGTGGCGGCGACCTCCCCTTCCAGTTCCGGAAGCACGGTCACATCCAGCAGTCCATCATCGATCAGTGCCTGCGGGCACAGCTGCTGGCCACCGCCGGCCTGCCGGCCATTGCCGATGCCGAGCGCGATGAAGTCACCTTCCCAGGCGAAGTCCGGGCCGGACAGGCGCGCGGCGATCGGCTCGATGCGGCCCAGCTTGGCGATGCCGGTGATCACGTAGGCCAGCCCACCGAGCATCTTCTTCAAGCCGGCATCGGTCTCCACCGTCACCTGCGTGCCGAAGCCACCACTGGCGAGGTTGGCGCACCACCAGGGCGTGCCATCGGCATCCACGCGCAACAGGTCGATGGGCCGTGCCGGCACCTGGCCGATCAGCGCGAGGGCATCGCCGGGCTCGGTGGGAATGCCTGCCGACGTGGCGAAGTCGTTGGCGGTCCCCATCGGAATCAACGCCAGCGAAGGCAGCGCTTCTGCCGGTTCCTCACGATGGGCCAGCGTCTCGGCCACCGCGCTGAGCGTGCCATCGCCACCGGCCGCCACGATCACGTCCACGCCATGATGGATGGCCTCGGCAACGTAGCGTTCAGCGTCACCGTCTTCCCAGGTCACCCGCACCTCCAGCTGCACGCCCTGCCCGCGCCAATGGCCCACGGCGTCGCGCAGTTCATCGTTGCCAGCCGATTTGCCGTTGAGGATCAGGCGCCAGCGCGGGGTGGTCATGCGGTACTTCCAGGTCAGGGCGGCACAGGCTAGCAATGCACTGTTTGCCCGCAGTGAATGTCACGCAGGTGTCATTCAGCTGCTGGAGAATGGAAGGCCATAGCAGGGACGACGGATGGAGGCAGGATCAGCCTCCCACGCATGCAGCGAGGCCACGCCAGTGATTGGCGTGGCTTTTTTTTGGGGGTGGGTACCCAGGGAGCGAACCAAGGTTCGCACCCACCGGGTTGCGGTTCGCACCCGCCACACGCCTCACCCGTTGGCGAAATCGTGCAGCGCCTGCCCCTGCAGCCGGTACACGGTCCACTCATCCTGCGGTTTCGCGCCAGCAGCGGTGTAGAACTCGATGGCCGGAGTGTTCCAGTCCAGCACCGACCATTCGAAACGACCGCAACCCTCGGCCACGGCCTGGCGTGCGATGTACTTCAGCAACGCTTTGCCGGCACCGGCACCGCGCTTTTCCTGGCTGACGTACAGGTCTTCCAGGTAGATGCCCTTGCGGCCCAGCCAGGTGGAGTAGTTGTAGAAGTACACCGCATAGCCGATGGCCTCGCCGTCGGCCTCGCAGATCAGCGCGCGGGCGGTGGCGTCGGCGCCGAACAGGCTCTCGGCGATGCCGATCTCATCGGTCTGCACCGAATGCTCGGCCTTCTCGTAGATGGCCAGCTCGCGGATGAAATGCAGGATCAGGCCAGCATCGGCCACGGTGGCCGGGCGAATGTTCAACACGGCCACCGTACTCATGGCTCAGCCCCGTGCCGCAGCGACGTTCGCGCGCATCTGCGCGATCACGTCCTGGTAGCTGGTCCTGGCGTTGAAGATGGCCGAGCCGGCGACGAAGGTATCGGCGCCGGCGGCAGCGATCTCACCGATGTTGTCGGCCTTCACGCCACCGTCGATCTCCAGGCGGATGTCCTTGCCGCTGGCATCGATCATCTTGCGCACCACGCGCAGCTTGTCCAGCGCCGAGGGGATGAAGGCCTGGCCGCCGAAGCCCGGGTTGACCGACATCAGCAGCACCAGGTCCAGGTCATCCAGCACCCAATCGAGGATGTCCACCGGGGTGGCCGGATTGAGCACGATGCCCGGCTTGCAGCCCAGCGAGCGGATCAGCTGGATGGTGCGGTGCACGTGCCGGCTCGCCTCCGGGTGGAAGCTGATGTAGGTGGCACCGGCCTCGGCGAAGTCCGGAATGATGCGGTCCACCGGCTCGACCATCAGGTGCACGTCGATCGGCGCGGTGACGCCGTGCTTGCGCAGGGCCTGGCAGACCATCGGGCCGATGGTCAGGTTCGGCACGTAGTGGTTGTCCATCACGTCGAAGTGGACCCAGTCCGCACCGGCAGCGAGGACGTTGTCGACTTCCTCGCCGAGGCGGGCGAAGTTGGCGGACAGGATGGAGGGGGCGATGAGGCAGTGGGACATGGCCGGGCCTTGCAACGAGGGGAAAGTGGGTCAGCGCTTGCGCAGGGACTTGATGCGGTCGTAGGCGGCATTGATCCGCCGCGACTTCTGCTCGGCCTGCTGCTGCAGCTCGGGGGCGGCGCCGCCAAGCTTGTCGGGGTGGTACTGCGAGATCAGCTTGCGGTAGGCGCGTTCGATCTCGGCATCGGTGGCTTCGGAAGTCAGCCCCAGCTCCCGGTACGGGTTCTCCTTGTTCAGGCGGAACCAGTCCGAATCAAAGGCATGGCCGATCAGCAGGCCGACCACCGCGCCGAACAGCGGATTGGGCCGGAACAGCAGGGCGCCGGCGATGAATCCGAGCAGTTTTCCGTACCAGCGCATGGCGCTCCGGGGTCGACCGACGAAATGGACGCTCATTTTACGTCACAGCGGGCCCGGAGGGCTTTACACTAGGCCGCCCGCTGGTCAGCGGGCCCGCCGGGTCCGTTGGGCAGCCGTATCGACAACGCCCCAGGAGTGCCCGTGCCAACCACGCTGTTGCAATCCGATCTCCCCGGCCTGCCCTTGCGCCATCGCGGCAAGGTGCGTGATGTGTTCGATATCCCGCGCGAGCGGCTGCCAGCCGGAACCCCGCCGGGCGACTACCTGCTGATGGTGGCCACCGATCGCCTGTCGGCGTTCGACGTGGTCCTGCCCGACCCGATCCCGGGCAAGGGCGAGATGCTCTGCCAGGTCTCCAACTTCTGGTTCGCCAAGACCGCGCACCTGATGCCCAACCACCTGACCGGCATCGACGTGGCCAGCGTGCTGCCCGAAGGCGTGGACCCGGCCCTGTACGCCAAGCGCGCGGTGGTCACCCGCAAGCTGAAGCCGGTGCCGGTGGAAGCGATCGCCCGCGGCTACCTGATCGGCAGCGGCTGGAAGGATTACCAGCGCACCGGCAAGGTCAGCGGCATCGACCTGCCCGATGGCCTGCGCCAGGCCGAACAGCTGCCCGAGCCGATCTTCACGCCCTCGACCAAGGCCGCGGTCGGCGACCATGACGAGAACATCGATTTCGACGCGATGGTGAAGCAGGTCGGTGCGGAACTGGCCGAGCGGGTGCGCGACGCCACCCTGCGCATCTACAAGTTCGCCGCCGATTACGCCCGCGAGCGCGGCATCATCCTGGCCGACACCAAGTTCGAGTTCGGTACCGACGCCGATGGCCGGCTGTACATCATGGACGAGATGCTGACGCCGGATTCCTCGCGTTACTGGCCGGCCGACGAGTACGAAGTGGGCACCAGCCCGCCGAGCTACGACAAGCAGTTCGTGCGCGATTACCTGGAGACGCTGGACTGGGGCAAGACCGCCCCGGGTCCGAACATCCCGGCCGACATCATCGAGCGCACCCGCGCCAAGTACGCTGAGGCGCTGCAGCGCCTGGCCGGGATCAGCGTCGACTGACCCGCCTGCGCCCCCGGCCGGAAAGGCGGGGGGCGCGTTCGGTAGTGCCGGCCGCTGGCCGGCAACGTCGACGAACACCTGCAGCCAGGCATGGCCTGGCTCTACTGACGGGCCCGGCGGGAGTATGCTGGCCGCATGCAGACATCCACCGAGCTTGCGCGGCCGATCGACCGCTATTTCGCCAGCTACTCCGACGACCACCGCAACGTGATCAACCAGCGCATCCACGTGGTGGCGGTGCCGGCGATCCTGTGGTCGGTGGTGGCCCTGCTGTGGTGCCTGCCGCCGCTGATCACCTGGTTCCAGTACGGCATCTGGTCGGCGTTCGCGATGTTCAGCGCCTGGTGCTTCTACAACAAGCTGTCGCGCCCCCTGGGCATCGGCATGCTCGTCCAGTTCTTCGTATTTGGCTGCCTGTGCCGCCTGCTGGAGGCCGAGATCGGCCTGCATGCGCTGCGCTGGCTGGCGGTGGGCGTGTTCGTGGCGGCCTGGATCGCGCAGTTCATCGGCCACACGTTCGAGGGTCGCAAGCCCAGCTTCCTGACCGACCTGACCTACCTGCTGATCGGCCCGGCCTGGGTGATGGCCAAGTTCTATCGCAAGCTCGACTGGCGCTACTGATCGCGGGCGGTCGACAGCGGCCGTCGTTTCCTGAACGGGCGAATTCCATCACCCACACTCCACGGCGGCCCTGCCAGCCTGCGCCGGTGACTCGCTCCCCGCTTCCCGTCCGTTGACGGCAGCCCCTGTGCGACAGGGCCTGCGGTCTCCCTGCGTGGGCGTAGGGTGTCCCCCAAGAGCAACCCGGGAGGGACCGCAGGAACGTGATGTTGCGCCGCAGAAAAAATGAATCAGCGAACGTTACATGCAATTGATCGCTGTTCGATGGGTTTCGGCGACATTTCGCAGCCTGTTATTCTCCCTGACCTGCTCGTGAATCATGGATTCCCTGCATGCTCCCCAGCCTGCCCCTGCTGCTGGCCCTGCCGTTCCTGATGGCAGCGGCTGTTGCGGCCTTCCCCCGTAGTTCGCGCTCGACTGCTGCCTGGCTGGCGGCACTGGCGCCGTTGGGCGGGCTGGCCATCCTCGGCTGGCTGACCCCGGCAGTACTCGATGGCCAGGTGGTCCGCACCCTGGTCCCCTGGCTTCCACAGATCGGGCTGGACTTCACCCTGCGCCTGGACGGGCTGGCCTGGATGTTCGCCGGGCTGGTGCTCGGCATCGGCGCCCTGGTGGTGCTGTATGCGCGCTACTACCTGAACCAGCAGGACAACGCGCACCGCTTCTACTGCTACCTGCTGCTGTTCATGGGCGCCATGCTGGGGATGGTGCTGTCGGGCAACCTGCTGTTGCTGATGATCTTCTGGGAGATGACCAGCATCAGCTCGTTCCTGCTGATCGGCTTCTGGTCGCACCGCCAGGACGCACGCGAAGGCGCGCGCATGGCGTTGGTGATCACCGGCGGCGGCGGCCTGGCCCTGCTCGGTGGCGTGCTGCTGATCGGCCGCATCGTCGGCAGCTTCGACCTGGATGTGGTGCTGGCCGCCGGCGAGCAGATCCGCGCCAGCACGCTGTACCCGTACGCCCTGTTCCTGGTGCTGGCCGGCATCTTCACCAAGAGCGCGCAGTTCCCGTTCCACTTCTGGCTGCCGCACGCGATGGCAGCGCCGACCCCGGTCTCGGCCTACCTGCACTCGGCCACCATGGTGAAGGCCGGCGTGTTCCTGCTGGCGCGGCTGCATCCGGCGCTGGCCGGCAGCGACCTGTTCTTCTATACGGTCAGCGGCATCGGCGCGCTGACCCTGCTGATCGGTGCCTGGAACGCGATCTTCCAGCACGACCTGAAAGGCCTGCTGGCGTACTCGACCATTTCCCACCTGGGCCTGATCACCCTGCTGTTCGGCCTGTCCACGCCGATGGCGGTGGTCGCCGGCGTGTTCCACATCCTCAACCACGCCACCTTCAAGGCCTCGCTGTTCATGGCCGCCGGCATCATCGATCACGAAACCGGCACCCGCGACATGCGCAAGCTGGGGGGGCTGCGCAGGCTGATGCCGTTCACCAGCGCGCTGGCGATCATCGCGTCGCTGGCGATGGCCGGGATCCCGCTGCTCAACGGCTTCCTGTCCAAGGAAATGCTGTTCGCCGAAGCGATTACGGCCGGCGGCCCGGGCATCATGCGCACGGCGGTGTCGATCGCGGCGTTGCTGGCAGGCGTGTTCGGCGTGGCGTACAGCCTGCGCTTCGTGCACGACACCTTCTTTGGCGCTGGCCCGCACGACCTGGACCGCGTGCCCCACGAGCCGCCGCGCTGGATGAAGGTGCCGGTGGAGCTGCTGGTGGTGATCTGTGTGGCGGTGGGCGTGGCACCGGCACTGACCGTCGCGCCGGTGCTGCACGCCGCTGCGGCCTCGATCCTCGGCACCGCCATGCCCGAATACAGCCTGGCGGTGTGGCACGGCTTCAACCTGCCGCTGGCGATGAGCGCGATCGGCGTGGTCGGTGGCGTGGCGCTGTACTTCGGCCTGCGCAGGCTGATCAACCTGCATGCCGTGACCAATGTCAGCACGGGCCGCAATGTGTTCCACGCCCAGCTGGACGCCGTGTCCGCGCTGGCGATGCGCCTGACCAATGGCATCGCCAATGGCAGCCTGCAGCGCATGCTGCTGGGCCTGGTGCTGGTGGCGATCGTGGTTGCCGCTGCGCCGTTCGTGGCCAACCCAGCCTCGCCGAACTGGACCGCGCCGCAGCCGATTCCGCTGCTGGGCTGGGCCCTGTGGCTGGTGATGATGGCCTGCGCGGTCGCCACCCTGCGCATCTACAAGCAGCGCCTGCTGGCGGTGCTGCTGGTCGGCGGCGTCGGCCTGATGGTGGCGCTGACCTTCGTGTTCCTGTCCGCACCCGACCTGGCCCTCACCCAGCTGCTGGTGGAGATGGTGACGCTGGTGCTGATGCTGCTGGGCATGAATTACCTGCCCGCGCAGTCCGGGCCTGAGCGGCCGCGCTGGCGCAAGCGCCGCGACGCGGTGATCGCGATCATCGCCGGTGCCGGGCTTGGCGCGCTGGCCTATTCGGCGATGACCCTGCCGCCGAACACCATGGCCGGCGAGCTGCTCGCCCGCGCGTTGCCCGAGGCCTACGGCCAGAACGTGGTCAACGTGATCCTGGTCGACTTCCGCGGCTTCGATACCTTCGGCGAGATCACCGTGTTCGGCATCGCCGCGCTGGTGGTGCATGCGCTGCTGCGGCGTACGCGGATGGCACCGGAGCAGATCATGCCCGGCCCGCCGATCAAGCTGCCGGTGCCGGCCGACCTGGCCCAGATCATGTTCCCGCTGACCCTGACCGTGTCGATTTTCCTGTTCCTGCGCGGGCACAACGCACCGGGTGGCGGCTTCATCGCCGGCCTGGTGTTGGCAGTGCCGCTGCTGATCCAGTATGTGATCCAGGGCACTGCATCGGTGGAGTCGCGCTTCGGCTTCGACTACATCCGCTGCATCGGCATGGGCCTGCTGATCGCCCTGCTCAGCGGCAGCGCCTCGATGCTGTTCGGCGTGCCGTTCCTGACCAGCGGCCATCTCGACCTGCACCTGCCGCTGATCGGCGACGTACCGCTGGCCAGCGCAATCGGCTTCGACATCGGCGTCTATCTGGTGGTGTTCGGCGGCGCCATGCTGATGCTGTCGATGATGGGCACGATCAAGCCGTCGCGAACCCGCACCGCCCGCAAGGGTGAGATCGACCTGCAACGCCGCTCGGCACGCACCGGGGAGATGCACTGATGGAACTGGCCCTGGCTACCGCGATCGGCATGCTGACCGCCATCGGCATCTACCTGCTGCTGCGTGCGCGCAGCTTCGATGTGATCCTCGGCATGACCTTCCTGTCCTACGCCACCAACCTGCTGATCTTCGCCGGCGGCCGCGTGGTGCTGGGCAAGGCGCCGGTGCTGCAGGAAGGCGTGGACAGCCACCTGGGCAACTACACCGACCCGCTGCCACAGGCGCTGGTGCTGACCGCGATCGTGATCGCCTTTGCGATGACCGCGGTGAGCATTGTGCTGGCCATGCGCAGCCGCAGCGACAACCACAGCGACCACGTGGATGCCCACGAGCCGGATGACGACCTGCAGGACGAGCGCGTGCCACCGCGCCAGGGCGAGGACCGCGCATGAACCACCTGGTGATCCTGCCGATCCTGATTCCGCTGCTGGGTGCGGCGCTGTCGCTGTTCGTCGAACACCGCCGCTATGGCCCCAGGGTGCAGCGGGCGGTGGCCTGGACCGCGCAGTCGGCGCTGGCACTGGCGGTCGGGTTGCTGTTTGCCACCACGGCCAGTGGTGAAATCAACGTCTACCTGCTTGGCGACTGGCCGTCGCGGCTGGGCATCGCGCTGGTGGCCGACCGGCTGTCGGCGTGGATGCTGCTGACCACCCTGCTGCTGGCCATTCCCTGCCTGCTGCACGCCTGCTCGGGCTGGGACCGCCGCGCGCCGCACTTCCATGCGCTGTTCCAGTTCCAGCTGGTCGGCCTCAACGGTGCGTTCCTGACTGGCGACATCTTCAACCTGTTCGTGTTCTTCGAAGTGATGCTGATCGCCTCCTACGGCCTGCTGCTCAGTGGTGGCCGCGGCCTCCGCATGCGCATCGGCCTGCATTACGTGGTGTTCAACGTCACCGCCTCGACCCTGTTCCTGGTCGCGCTGGGCCTGCTGTATGCCTCGCTGGGCTCATTGAACATGGCCGAGCTGTCGCAGCGCATCGCCGAGGTACCGCCGGCACAGCTGACCCTGGTGAAGGCGACGATGGGCCTGTTGCTGCTGGTGTTCTGCGCCAAGGCCGCGTTGATGCCGCTGTACCTGTGGCTGCCGGAAGCCTATTCGCGCGCGCCGGCCGCCGTGGCCGCACTGTTCGCGATCATGACCAAGGTCGGCCTGTACTCGGTGCTGCGCATCCAGATGCTGTGGTTCGGCGACGATGCCGGCGCGATGGCCGGCTACGGCCGCGACTGGTTGCTGTGGGCCGGCGTCGCGACGCTGGTGCTGGGCGGCCTCGGCGCGCTGGCCGCGACCCGCCTGCGCGTGCTGATCTCGTACCTGGTGATCGTGTCGGCGGCTACGCTGTTCATCGCCTTCTCGGTGGGCACGCCACAGGTGCTCTCGGCTGGCCTGTACTACCTGCCACACAGCAGCTTCGTCGCTGCCGCGCTGTTCCTGGTTGCCGACCTGATCCGCCGCCGTCGCGGTGGCGCCAGCGACCGCAAGGAAGTGGTCGCGCCGATGCCAGGCAAGGAGACGCCCGCCGTGCTGTTCCTGATCGGCGCGGTGTCGGTGGCCGGCCTGCCGCCGCTGTCCGGCTTCCTGGCCAAGGCTGCGCTGCTGGCCGGCATGCCGGCGCAGTACACCGGCCCGGTCTGGACCGCCGTTCTGGTCAGCAGCCTGCTGGTGATCATGGGCCTGACCCGGGGGGGCATCCGCCTGTTCTGGCGCGTGCCACCGGTCGATCCGGAAGCGCCGGTACCGCGCAAGGCGCGGCTGCGCCGGGTCGAGCTGTACGCGGCCTGCATCCTGCTGGCCTACGGCATCGGCATGACCCTGGCCGCAGCACCGCTGATGCGCTACACCGACGCCACCGCCGCGCAGCTGCTGCACCCCAGCGAGTACGTGCAGCAGCTGCGTGCGACTGCACCGGAGATCCGCCAGCCATGACCGCCCAGCGCTCCCTGTTCCGTCGCCTGATTCCGTCGCCGATGCTGAGCATCATGGTGGTGGCGTTCTGGCTGCTGATGTCCGACAGCTTCACCCTTGGCCAGATCGTGCTGGGCCTGCTGCTGGGCGTGGTGGTGCCGCTGTTCGCCGCACGCCTGGACCGCGAGTTCGCCCGCATCGGCACCCTGCGCCCGTTGCCGAAACTGCTGTGCGTGACCCTGTGGGACATCCTGATGTCCAACATCCGTGTCGCCCTGCAGGTACTGGGGCCGGAGAAGAACATCCACCCCGGTTTCATCTGGCTGCCGCTGGACATTGCCAACATCCATGGCATCGCTGCGCTGACCAGCATGATCACGCTGACCCCGGGCACGGTCTCGGCCGCGCTCAGCGACGACCGCAAGTACCTGCTGGTGCACGTGCTGCACCTGGAGGACCCGCAGGACCTGATCGATACGATCAAGCGCCGTTACGAGGCGCCGTTGATGGAGATCTTCCCATGACCGGTTTTGAAGTCATCCAGACCACCCTGGTGGTGTGCATGCACGTGGTCGGCCTGGCGATGCTGCTGGCCACCTGGCGGCTGTTGCGCGGGCCGACCGTGCCCGACCGCATCCTCGCGCTGGACACGCTGTCGGTGACCGCGATCGCTGAGCTGATGCTGTTCGGCATGTACCTCAACTCGCCGATCTACTTCGAGGCGGCGCTGATCATCGCCATGCTCGGCTTCGGCAGCACCGTGGTGCTGAGCAAGTTCGTGCTGCGCCGGGACATCGTCGAATGATCACCGCGATCCAGATCGTCCTGTCGATCCTGCTGCTGTTCGGCTGCTTCTTCATCCTGGTCGGCGCACTGGGCCTGGTGAAGCTGTCCACCTTCTTCAAGCGCCTGCACGCACCGACCAAGGCCAGCACGCTGGGCGTGGGCTGCGTGCTGGTGTGCTCGGTGTGCTACCACATCTTCCTCGGCCAGGACCCGCAGCCACGCGAGCTGCTGATCACCGTGTTCCTGTTCATCACCGCACCGATCAGCGCGCACATGATGGCCAAGGCGGCGTTGTCGCTGCTGATGGAAACCCGCCCCAGCCTGCCGGGCAACGAGCCGGCCGCCGAGGAGCAGCTGCCGCCGCCGGAACCGGTGCGGGAAGAAGAAACCACGCAGAACCGGTAGTGCCGGCCGCTGGCCGGCAGGGTGACGCCCCGTGGGTGCCGACCGTTGGTCGGCACGAAATCGACTGCATCCACGCATGGCGTGGATCTACAACGCCGGTGCGCCGACCAGCAGCAGCTCCAGCACGAACCAGCCTACGAACGCGACCAGCAGGATCCCGCCTTCGCCACGACTGATCTTCAGGTCGCCGCGCAGCATCGGGTACAGCACCAGCGCGAACGCCAACAGCGCAGGCAGTTCCAGGCGCACGAACGAGGCCGGCAAGGCCAACGGCTGCAACATCGCCATCGCGCCGATCACCAGCAGCAGGTTGACCACGCTGGAACCCAGCACGTGGCCGAGCACCATGTCGCCATGCCCGCGACGCGAGGCGGCAATGGCGGTGGCCGCCTCGGGCAGTGCGGTGCCGATCGCCACCGGCAGCAGGCCGACCAGCAACGGCGTCCAGCCCAGTGCGGCACCGAAGTCGGCGGCAGCCCCCACCACCAGGCGCGCGCCCCAGTACAGGGTCAGTGCGGCGATCAACACGCGCAGCACGTTCAACGGCAGGCTGGTGCGGCTCAGCGCGGATTCGGCGATGGCTACCTGCACCTCGGCGCTCTCGACGCGGCCGCGGCGCAGCAGCAGCACCTGCACGACGATGAAGCCCGCCACCAGCACGCCGCCTTCCCAGCGCACCAGGTGACCATCCAGGCCGAACAGGATCAGCAGCACGGCGGCCGCCAGCAGCGACCACCACAGCACCGCCTGCAGGCGCGCGCGCAGCAGCAGGGGGGCGGCGACGGCGGCCACCGCCAGGGTCAAGCCCAGATTGACGATGCTGCTGCCCACTGCATTGCCCAGTGCCAGCTCCGGTTGGCCGACCGCCAGCGCACGTGCGTTGACCGCCAGTTCCGGCAACGAGGTGGTCACGCCGAGCAGCAGCAGCCCGGCAGTGAACGGGCTGGCCCCGAAGCGCTGGGCCAGGCCAGAGACGGCCTTCACGATGGAGTCCCCGCCCAGTGCCAGCAGCAGCAGGCCGAGCAGGAACCAGGCAATGGCAATGGCGATCATCGAGCACTCCCCAGCAGTGGTGGCGCGATTCTACGCTTGGCCCGAGCGCATGGCTGGGCGATGGATCAAGGATCAGCCACAGCCTTCCGCATAGTCGACCTGCGGGGTCTGCCCGACCCGCCAGGCCCCCACCCGGCCATCGGCACCGAGCGCGAAGTCGATCACTGCCCCGCCCTCCTGCGCCGGCCGCACGCGCAGGTGCTGGGCCTTCTCGTCGTACTTGTCGGGACCGACGTCTGCGCGCTCGGGATACAGCACCTGCAGCTCGCCCAGGGTCATGCCGACCTTGCCGCCGCCCGGTGCGGTGATGGCGGCGCTGCGCACGTCGTAGCGCACCAGCTTGCGGCCTTCGATCATCAGCCGCGGGTCCTCGGCATCCTGCGGGCGAAGGAAGTAGCAGCCGTCGTTGCCGTCGTCGGCGGACAGCGGCTTGCCGGCGGCATCGGTGCCCAGCCCCTGCAGTGGCGTGCCAAAACCACTGCGGACTTCGGCGATGCCGGTGCCCAGCTTCGCACCCGCGAAGCCGTCCAGGCGGGCCGGACTGTCCTTGCGGAGGTCGTTCGCCGGGCGGGCCGCCAGATCAGGATCCGTCGACTGGGCCGGACCGGTCGCCGAGGCGGTTTCCGCCGGGGTATCGCTGCCGCTGCCGGCGGCGCCCTGCTTGTCGGGGCCGCCACTGCATGCGGCGAGCGAAAGGAGCAACAGACCAGCAATCGGGAGGTGCTTCATCGGTGCGGTTCCCTGGCACGAAGGTAGCTGCACGCTAGCGCAGCGCGCGTGCAGAGGCTGCATTGTCATCGCGGTTTCATCGCCCTCGTTCAGGCTCGGCATGCACCGACCTGGCTGTCCCTTCCATGCAACCGCGCAAGACCGAACTCGCCCGAACCGCGCTGCAGGCCCATCGCGCGCCGCTGGACATGCGCCAGCGCCGGTTGCTGATCCTGTGCGACGGCCAACGCAGCATCACCGACCTGACCGGTCTGCTCGGCCAGGATGCGCCCGCGATGGTCATCCAGCTGGTGCAGGCCGGCTACCTGAGCACCGGCACCGGTGCCGCAGCCCCGCCACCGCCGCCGGCAGCCACGGTAGAGCCGCAGCCCGCGACACCTGCCGCAGCTGCTGCCACAGCGGTCGAACGCCGCCGCTCGCTGGTGTCCGCGCGCATCTATGTGCTGGGCATCCTGGAAATGCAGCGCCACCCGCAGGCGGCGGCGCTGTTCCGCGACCTGCAGCAGGCACGCGCCGAAAGTGAAGTACTGCAGGTGCTGCACTCGGCGATGCGAATGCTGCCCGGGCTGACTTCGGAAGGCTATTGCCAGCGTGTACGCCAACGCCTGCTGGAAGCGCTGCCGTTGGAGCACTGCGACGCGTTCGCCGAGGTGGCCTGAAGAAAAAGGGGACGGAGGGGATTAAGTCGTTTCAAGCACACGTGTGCTGATTGCGGCTTAATCCCCTCCGTCCCCTTTTTCGGGTCAGCGGAAGTTGTTGCGCAGGCCGTTCCAGCACTGCTGGTAGTCGCCCTGACGGTGGCCGGCGGCCAGGGCCTGTGCGGTCGGGCGGATCACCGCGCGGGTCTCGAACATGAAGGCCATCGTGTCCTTGATCACGTCCGCCTTGGACAGATCGGCATTGGATGCCTTGTCGAAGGTCGGCGCGTCCGGGCCGTGGCCGCTCATGCAGTTGTGCAGCGATGCGCCGCCCGGCACGAAGCCTTCGGCCTTGGCATCGTAGGCACCGTGCACCAGGCCCATGAATTCGCTGGCGATGTTGCGGTGGAACCACGGCGGGCGGAACGTGTTCTGCGCCACCAGCCAGCGCGGCGGGAAGATCGCAAAATCCATGTTGCTGGTTCCCGGCGTGTCGCTGGGCGAATGCAGCACCAGGAAGATCGACGGATCCGGGTGGTCGTAGCTGATCGAGCCAATGGTGTTGAAGCGGCGCAGGTCGTAGCGGTACGGCGCGTAGTTGCCGTGCCAGGCCACCACGTCCAGCGGCGAATGGTCGATCGGCGCACGCCACAGGCGGCCCTCGAATTTGGCGATCAGCTCGAAATCGCCATCGACATCCTCGAACGCCGCGTGCGGGGTTTCGAAGTCGCGCGGATTGGCCAGGCCGTTGGAACCGATCGGGCCAAGGTCAGGCAGCTTCAGCAGCGCACCGTAGTTCTCGCAGATGTAGCCGCGGCTCGGGCCATCGGGCAGTTCAACGCGGAACCGCACGCCGCGCGGGATCACCGCGATCTGCTGCGGCTCGATCTCGATCACGCCCAGCTCGGTCAGCAGGCGCAGCGCGCCCAGCTGCGGCACGATCAGCAGCTCACCGTCGGCATCGTAGAAGTAGCGGCCGACCATGTCGCGGTTGGCAGCGTAGAGGTGGATGCCCACGCCAGCATGCGCATCGGGCGAACCGTTGCCCCCCATCGTGTACAGGCCTTCGACGAAGTCGGTCGGCAGCTCCGGCAGCGGCAGCGGACTCCAGCGCAGCTGGTTCGGCGAGGCCGGCTGTGCGCCGAAATCACATTGCAGCTGCGACTGCGCGAACGGGGTGAACTCGCCATGGGTCACCGCCGGACGGATCCGGTACAGCCAGCTGCGGCGATTGCTGCCGCGCGGCGCGGTGAAGGCGGTGCCGGTCAACTGTTCGGCGTACAGGCCGTGGGCCACCTTCTGCGGCGAGTTCTGCCCGACCGGCAGCGCGCCGGCGACGGCCTCGGTGGCGAACTCGTTGCCAAAGCCGGACTGGTAGCCGCGGGCGATGATGGCGGGGGACATGGGAACTCCAGAGATGGCCGGCCAGCGGCCGGCACTACCATTCGGACAGGCAATGTCGACCGGAAGCCGACATTGCCTGCAGACCTTACAGCACGCCGCGGCGGATCTGGTCGCGCTCGATGCTCTCGAACAGCGCGGTGAAGTTGCCTTCGCCGAAGCCCTCGTTGCCCTTGCGCTGGATGATCTCGAAGAAGATCGGGCCGATGCAGTTCTGGGTGAAGATCTGCAGCAGCTTGCGCTGGTGGGTTTCCGGATCGGCATCGATCAGGATCTTGTTCCTGGCCAGGCGCGGTACGTCTTCACCGTGGTTCGGCACGCGCTGGTCGATCACGTCGAAGTAGGTTTCCGGCGTGTCGAGGAAGTCCACGCCCTGCGCGCGCATCGCTTCAACGGTCTCATAGATGTTCTCGGTGAAGCAGGCGATATGCTGGATGCCCTCGCCCTTGTACGCGTCCAGGTACTCGTTGATCTGGCTCTTCGGGTCGGACGATTCGTTCAGCGGGATGCGCACGATGCCGTCCGGCGCGGTCATCGCCTTGGACACCAGGCCGGTCTTCAGGCCCTTGATGTCGAAGTAGCGGATCTCGCGGAAGTTGAACAGGCGCTCGTAGTAGTCCGACCACTGCTGCATGTTGCCGAAGTACAGGTTGTGGGTCAGGTGGTCGATGAAGGTCAGGCCGAAGCCCACCGGGTGCAGGTCGGCACCGGCGATCGGCTCGTAGTCGCCGTCGTAGACGCTGCCGGCCGCGCCGTAGCGGTCGACCAGGTACAGCATGCAGTCGCCGATGCCCTTGATGACCGGCGCGCTGACCGCCTTGCTGTCCGGCTTGAAGGCGATGGCTTCGGCGCCGTTGCCCAGCGCGGCCTGGTAGACCTCCTGGCCCGGCTTCTTGAAGCGGATGGCGAAGCCGCAGGCGCACGGACCGTGCTTTTCGGCGAAGTCCGAAGCGAACGAATCGGGATCTTCATTGACCAGGAAGTTGACGTCGCCCTGGCGATAGACGGTAATCGGACGCTGCTTGTGCTTGAGCACCGCGCTGAAGCCCATCTTCCGGAAGTACTCGTGCAGCTCCTGGCCGCGGCCGGCCGGGGCGGCGAATTCGACGAACTCGAAACCGTCGATGCCCATCGGGTTCTCGAAGGTGGTGACCTGCATGCCGGGGTTGGGGTGCGAGGCGGTCGGGACTGCGGTATTCATGGCGTGGCTCCGAATCGGTACCGCATCGGTACAAACCAGGTGCGGGCAGGTAGGGACCCGGCGAGAATGCAGGGTCTGGACCTACCCCTTATAGTTACACTTGAAACCACCAGCAAGGTGCACCGCAACATGAGCCCCGATCCCGCCTCGACCCGCCTGCGTGCCTCGCACGTCCTGCTCGACCTGGAACAGTTCCTGCCGTATCGGCTGAGCGTGCTGTCAAACCGGGTCAGCGGCAACATCGCCAAGCTGTACGGCGATCGTTACGGTCTGGCGATCCCCGAGTGGCGGGTGATCACCATCCTGGCGCTGTACCCGGGCTCCTCGGCCAGCGAGGTCTCCGACCGCACGGCGATGGACAAGGTGGCGGTCAGCCGCGCCGTGGCCCGCCTGCTGGAGCGCGGCTTCATCAAGCGCGAGACGCATGGCGACGACCGCCGCCGCTCGGTACTGGCGCTGTCGGCCGCCGGTTTCGAGGTGTACGAGACCATCGCGCCGATGGTGATCGAGATCACCCGCAAGCTGATGTCGGTGCTGAGCGAGGAGGAAGAGCAGGTGCTGGAAAAGCTGATCCTGCGCCTGGCCGGCGAAGGCCTGGAGCGGATGGGCGAAGGGGTCTGAAAGAAAAAGGGGACGGAGGGGATTAAGTCGTAACGAGCACAGGTGTGCCTGAAACGACTTAATCCCCTCCGTCCCCTTTTTTCAGCTCAGGTGCTTGCGCCGTGCGTGGATCCACGGCACGGCCAGTGCTGCGATGGCGCCGCCGGCGAAGCCCAGCGAGGCGGCAACCGTGGCGGCTTCGACGGCCCCGGGCAGCGCCAGCGCCGCAGCCACCAGCAGCAGCGACGGCAGGCCGACGAAGGTGCCCAGGAAGAAATGCCAGCGCGGTGACCATGTATTGAGCTGCAGCAGGCTGACCGGTTGCCAGGCGTCGGACGCGGCATCCTCGGCGATCTTCGCCACTACCTTGCCCAGATCCACTTCCGGCAGCGCGCGCCCCGGGCGGACGGTCGCCAGCAGTTCGGCCACGGCCTCCACCGGTGGGAAGCTGGACGGCCACGCCACCGGGGCCGGCACGCCGTAAGCGGTCAGCAGCGGCACGCTCAGCCACGGCGCCACCAGCGGGCGCATGCGGCGGCGGCCATGCACGCACCAGATCTGCGGCTGTCCATGCGCGGTGACGTTGTACAGCGCCAGTTCGTTGGCGGGCGGATAACCCAGCATGGTCACCCGCGCCGCCAGACTGTCCTGGCCCATCGCACGCAGGAAGCCCGGGCGGCTGCGCCCTTCCTGCATCCACGCCAGGCCCAGCGCACCCACCAGGTACGCCTCCGCCGCGTCCTTGCTGCCCGCAGTGGCGCGCTCATCACTGGCCAGGTACCACGCCAACGACTTCGGCTCGGCGACATCCTCCAGGCCCCATCGGCTGTCATCCCCCAGCACGTGCCGCACCGGCAGGCGGGCAGGCGCAGTTTCGCCACGCTCCCCGGTCTGCAGGAACGGCAGCACGCCCTGGATGAAGGTGGACAGCTCGATCGCGCGCGCGCCATGGCCCTGCCATTCCGGCGGCAGCAGCCCGGCCAGCTGGCCCTCGGCCGCCAGCGCATCAAGCCGCGCCTTCTGCTCGACCAGATTCTGCACCGCGCCCTTCAGCACCACGTTGTCGGGCAGCGCGATCTGCGGCAGGCGGTGGCGTGGTGGTGCCAGTTCGACGGTGTCCTCGCCGGTGCCGGCGTCGTCCAACAGGGTTTCCTGCGCCGGCAGGGTCACGCCTTCGCCTGCCCCACCCTCGGCCAGGTGGCTGGCAGGTTCGGGCAATCGTTCGGCGTGGTCGCTGTGCATGGGCGTTCCGGTAGGTTGCGTCGACGGGGCGTCGACTGAAGTCCTTGCCGGTAACGGCGAGCGCGTTGCGAAGTTGAGATGCCGATTCAGGGAGTGTGACGGCGCGCGCAGTAGAGCCACGCCATGCGTGGATGCGACCCGACGTCAGTGCCGACCAACGGTCGGCACCCACCGGGGTAGGCGGCCAGCGGTCGGCCCCCACCACAGCTGCCGGCCAGCGGCCGGCACTACCCTACTCCGGTTTATCAGGTGCCCACTGCTTGAGGAACGCGCTCACCCGCGCAGGCTGGAAGGCTTCGCCCCTGCGCAGTTCGCCGGTGGCCTGCGAGACCAGCAGGCTGCCATCGGCGTCCAGTACCAGCAGGTGCGGGTAGTCGCGCTCCATCACCGGGAACTGGGCGAAGAAGGCGGTGTTGGGCTGTTCGTCGCTGGCGTTGACCTTCACCCACACGTAGTGGGCGTCGCGGAAGCGGCGCAGGTCGCCGTTGCCCTCGACCATTTCGTCCAGCGCCCGGCAGCGATCGCAGGCGGCGTTGCCGATCTCGAGCAGGATGCGCTTCTTGCCGCGCTGGGCTTCCACCTTGGCGGTGGCCAGGTCATCGGCGGGGTCGCGGGCCGGGTCGAACTGCGCGCCGAGCCCGGCGATGGCGGCAATGTCCGCCGCCACCGGGGTGTTGCCCGAGGCCACCGGTTCGCTGGGGTCAGCGACCGGCGGCTCGGTGGGCCGGGTATCCAGGGGCTGCGTGGGCTCGGCGGTGGCAGGCGGTTGCGGTTGGGAACAGGCGCCGATCAGCGCCGCACAGACCACCACCATTGCACCACCGAGCTTGCTGCGCATGCCTTCTACCCTCGCTTCATTACTTGACGCCGTGCATCAGCTTGTTGATCAGCGGGGCGATCAGGAACAGCACCACGCCGGAGCCGATCAGGGCCCAGAACCCGAAGGTATACCCCTTCAGGGCCGACTCGACCGTCATGCCGCCTTCACCACTGACCACACCAGCGAAGATGCCCGACAGGTTGTTGCCGATGCCGGTGGACAGGAACCAGCCGCCCATGCCGAAGCCGACCAAGCGCACCGGGGCCAGCTTGGTCACCATCGACAGGCCGATAGGCGACAGGCACAGCTCACCCACCGACTGGATGACGTAGACCATGAACAGGGTCCAGAACGGGATCTTGCCGTCCACCACCATCTGCGACAGGGCGAACATCAGCAGCGCGAAGGCGGCGCCGTTGAACAGCAGGCCCAGGCCGAACTTGCGCGGGATGGACGGATTGGCGCGGCCCATCGCCACCCAGATCCAGGCGATGACCGGGGCCAGGGTGATGATCGCCACCGAGTTGACCGACTGGAACCACGCGGTCGGGAAGGTCCAGCTGCCGAACTGGCGGTTGACGATGTTCTCGGCCAGGAAGGTGAACGAGCTGCCGGCCTGCTCGAAGAACATCCAGAACATCACGTTGAAGGCGAAGATGATCAGCATGGCGATCACGCGGTCGCGCTGCACCTTGCCTTCGCGGATGCCCTCGACCAGCAGCAGGATGGCCAGCGCGGTGAACATCGCGCCGAGGATCCAGGCCAGCGCGGTGGCGCCGGTGGCCAGCAGGAAGTACGCGACCGGGATGGCGACCACGGCACCGGCCAGCACCATGATGATGCGGCCGAAACCTTCCGCGCCGGCCGGCGGTGCGCCGATGCCCTTCAGGCCGGCACGACCGATGTAGAACCACACCAGCGAGATCAGCATGCCCACGCCCGAGGCGATGAACACGACCTTGTAGGACGGCATCGCATCGGTACCGAACACCTTGCGGGCCAGGTACTCGGTCAGCACCGGGGCGATCATCGCGCCGATGTTGATGCCCATGTAGAAGATGGTGAAGCCCGAATCGCGGCGCTCGTCCTTCAGGCCGTACAGCTTGCCGACCATGGTCGAGATGTTGGGCTTGAACAGACCGTTGCCGACGATGATCGTGGCCAGGCCGAGCTTGAAGATGTGCTCCTGCGGAAGCGAGATCATGAACAGGCCGGCGGCCATGATGATCGCGCCGGTCAGGATCGAGCGCTGGTAGCCCAGTACCCGGTCGGCCACGTAGCCGCCGAAGATGGCCGCGGCGTACACCAGGGCCAGGTAGGCGCCATAGATGCGGCTGGCGTCGCCTTCACCGGCAGCGCTGCCGTTGTAGAACTGGGCAACGATGTAGAGCACCAACGCCCAGCGGATGCCGTAGAACGCAAAGCGTTCCCAGAACTCGGTCATGAACAGCATCCACAACGGGCGCGGGTGGCCCAGCGTGGTCTTGAAGTCCGGCAGTGCCGGCTCTGGGGTGTTCGCAGTGGCGTTTACGCTCATGCGGATTTCCTGGTTCGGTGGATGACGAGCACGTCCGCTGTGCAGTTGGAGCAACGCGCGAGGATCACCGACTTCTGGCGTTCACGTCAAATACACGCCGTTTGAGGCAGGTGGCATCCTGCTCCCTGAACTTGCATCTGAAACGATCCAGCCGCGGGCCGGGAACCAAGCTGAATGGGGATCAGCCCAGCGCTGCCGGGGGCGCGGCCTGCAGGCTGGTGCGCACCTGGAACAGCTCGGGGAAGAAGGTCAGTTCCAGCGCCTTGGCCAGGAAGCCCACGCCGGACGAACCGCCGGTGCCACGCTTGAAGCCGATCACCCGCATCACGGTGCGCATGTGTCGGAATCGCCACAGCTGGAAAGCCGTCTCCAGGTCCACCAGGTCCTCGCACAGCGCATACTCGCGCCAGTAGCGGTCGGTGTCCTGGTAGATGCGCTCGAAGACCGGCTGCAATGCGTCGTCGGCCACGTGTGGCTGGGTCCAGTCGTGGGCCTCGTAGACCGCCGGCACGGCATGGCCGAAGCGGGCCAGGTACTTCAGGAATTCCTCGTACAGGCTGGGCGCCTCCAGCACGGTGCGCAGCTGCGCCTGCCCGGCCGGGTCATGCTCGAACACCTGCAGCATCTGCGCGTTCTTGTTGCCCAGCAGGAATTCGATGTAGCGGTACTGCAGCGACTGGAAGCCCGACGACGGGCCCAGCACGTCGCGGAAGCCCATGTACTCGGACGGGGTCAGCGTTTCCAGCACCGACCATTGCTCGGTCAGCTGGCGCAGCACCTGCTTGCTGCGCGCCAGCACCTTGCGGCACTGCCAGACTTCATCGCGCTGCAGGAAGCCGATTGCGGCACGCAGCTCATGGCCCAGCAGCTTCAGCCACAGCTCCGAGGTCTGGTGCTGGATGATGAAGAGCATCTCGTCATGGTGCGGCGGGCTGGACAGCGGCTGCTGCGCGCTGAGCAGCTGGTCCAGCCGCAGGTAGCCGCCGTAGGTCAGGCGTCCCTGCAGGTCGGTGTGGATGCCGGCTTCGAGATCGCGTTGGTTGTTGTCGACGGACATGGGCGGGACCAGATCGGGGGCGGCAAGGGTAGCGCGTTGCCGCCGCGCTGGCAGCCGCCCGGTCCATACCGGGGCGTGCGGCTGGCCGTGGAGCATCGGCCGACCACCGGCCTGCGCGTGGAACCGTCCGCGCCGTTGTACCGGCAGTCAGCCAGAGGCGTATTCTGATGCTTTGCAGCAACGACTGAATACGTTGTTGTTATTGGCCCCCCACCCGCCGGCAGGGGTAAAACGGGGAATCTCCGTGTTGCGGCGCAGGAAGGCTATTCCGTACGCGTTCCTTAACATGGCGATTCATATCATTTGTAACTTCTCTGTCGAAGGTGCAGTACGCAATGACGGTTGCCGCTGAATTCAAGATCGAATACCTGCAGTACCTGGACACGGACGGCACGCTCGTCCGTGACGACCTGCCCGTGTCGCTGCGCGACCCCAAGGTCCTGGTACCGCTGTTCAAGCAGATGCTGTTCGTACGCACGTTCGACAGCAAATCCATCGCGCTGCAGCGCACCGGCAAGCTCGGCACCTATGCCGCCTGCCTGGGCCATGAAGCCGCGCACGTGGGTATCGGCGCGGCGATGCAGAAGGACGACGTGTTCGCGCCTTCGTACCGCGAGTATGGCGCGATGTTCATGCGTGGCGTGCGCCCGCACGACGTGCTGATGTACTGGGGCGGCGACGAACGCGGCAACGATTACGGCGGCAACGCGGCCAGGGACTTCCCGTTCTGCGTGCCGATTTCCACCCAGTGCCTGCATGCGGCAGGTGCCGCGCTGAAGTTCAAGCTCAACAAGGAACCGCAGATCGCCGTGGCCGTGTGCGGCGACGGTGGCAGCTCCAAGACCGACTTCTACGCGGCACTGAACTCGGCCGGCGCCTACAAGCTGCCGCTGATCCTGTGCATCGTCAACAACGGCTGGGCCATCTCGGTGCCGCGTTCGGCCCAGACCGGTGCCGAAACGCTGGCGCAGAAGGGCCTGGCGGGCGGCCTGCACTGCCTGCAGGTGGACGGCAACGACCTGATCGCGGTGCTGGCGGCAATGGAACAGGCGCGCGAACGTGCGCTGGCCGGCGACGGTGGCACCGTGCTGGAACTGATGACCTACCGCCTGTCCGACCACACCACCGCTGATGACGCGCGCCGCTACCGCGACGATGCCGAAGTGAAGGATGCCTGGCAGCGCGAGCCGATGCTGCGCCTGCGCAAGTACCTGATCAACGCCGGGGTGTGGAGCGAGGAAGAAGAAGCCGCCTGGACCGCCGAGTGCGGCGCGCGCGTGGACGAGGAAGTGAACCTGTACCTCAACACGCCGGTGCAGCCGGTCGAGGCGATGTTCGACTTCCTGTATGCCGATCCGCCGCCGGACCTGCTGGCCCAGCGTGCCCAGGCGATCGCCCTGGAGAAGCGCCATGGATGAGATCAAGAACGGCGCGCCCGGCGCGCACACCAACGCCGCCGACAGCGCTGCAGTCGCGCGCGGAGATGACAGCATGACCACCACCCCGATCACCCTCATCGAAGCCATCACCCAGGCGCTGGCCTGGGAGCTGGAACACGATCCGTCGGTGCTGGTGCTGGGCGAGGACGTGGGCGTCAACGGCGGCGTGTTCCGCGCCACTGCCGGCCTGCAGCAGCGCTTCGGCTCGGACCGCATCCTCGACACCCCGCTGGACGAAACCACCATCGCCGGCCTGACCATCGGCCTGGCCGCACAAGGCATGAAGCCGGTGGCCGAAGCCCAGTTCGATGGCTTCATGTACCCGATGGTCGACCATATCGTCTGCCACGCCGCACGCCTGCGTTACCGCACGCGTGGCCGCCTGCACTGCCCGATGGTGCTGCGCGTGCCGTGGGGCGGTGGCATCCGCGCGCCGGAACACCACAGCGAAGCCAACGAGGCGATCTTCACCAACGTGCCGGGCCTGCGCGTGGTGCTGCCGTCGTCGCCGCAGCGTGCCTACGGCCTGCTGCTGGCCGCGATCCGCGAGCCGGATCCGGTGATCTACATGGAGCCCAAGCGCATCTACCGCCAGTACAAGGAAGTGGTCGTCAACGACGGCGAAGCCTTGCCGCTGGACGTCTGCTTCGTGCTGCGCGACGGCACCGACGTGACCCTGGTGACTTGGGGCGCGCAGGTGAAGGAAGCCCTGGAAGCGGCCGACAAGCTGGCCGGGGAAGGCATCAGTGCCGAAGTCATCGACGTGGCCACGCTGCGCCCGCTGGACTTCGCCACCATCGCCGAATCGGTGGCCAAGACCGGCCGCTGCGTGATCGTGCAGGAGGCCCCGAAGACCGCGGGCTTCGGCGCCGAGATCGCCGCGCGCCTGGCCGAGGAATCGATCTACGACCTGCTGGCCCCGGTCGAGCGCGTCACTGGCTACGACACCCACATTCCGCTGTTCCGCCTGGAAATGAAGTACCTGCCGAGCGTTGAGCGGATCGTGGCGGCGGCCAAGCGCGCGGTGGCGGCCGGCTGACATGCGGGCCCGCCTTCTGGGGGCTTACCGCAGCCAGTATCCCAACCCGCTCCGGTTCCACACCGGCCAGATCGTCGAAGTAGGTGTACGTGACGAGGAATGGCCGGCGTTTGCCTGGGTACGCACCAACGATGGGCGCGCTGGATGGGCGCCCATCGCCTGGTTGCAGCTGCTGGACGAGGGTCGCGCCGAAGCCCTGTGCGACTACGACGCCCGCGAGCTGGATGTGGAAAGCGGCGAGATGGTGAAGCTTCATCACGAACACGGCGGGTGGTGGTGGTCCGAGCGCGCCAATGGCGCGACGGGTTGGCTGCCGGCCCGCGAACTGGAACTGCTGGAAGAGAACTGCAAATGAGCCAGACCAAGAACTTCAACCTGCCCGACCTGGGCGAAGGCCTGCCGGACGCGACCATCGTCGAGTGGTTCGTCAAGGAAGGCGATGTGATCAAGCTGGACGAGCCGCTGGTGTCGATGGAGACCGCCAAGGCCGTGGTGGAAGTGCCCTCGCCGTTCTCCGGCAAGGTGCTGAAGCTGTCCGGCGCTGCCGGCGACATCATCCCGACCGGTTCGGTGCTGGCCAGCTTCGAACTGGACCCGAACCTGCCGCAGCGCGCCGATGGCCAGGACACCGGCCACAGCCATGGTCACGCCGCACCGGCGGCGCCGGCTGCCGCACCGACCCCGCCGCCGCTGCCGGCTGCGGCCGCTCCGGTTGCCGCCGAGGACGCCAAGCCTGCCGCGGCCGAGCGTGACGACGCCGGTACCGTGGTCGGCGCGATGCAGAGCTCCAATGCCGTGCACGCCGAGCAGGCGCTGGCCGTCGGTGGCGTCAAGGCCGTGCCGGCCGTGCGTGCGATGGCGCGCAAGCTGGGCGTGGACCTGAGCCGCGTGGCCGCTACCGGCACCGATGGTGCGGTGACCATGGCCGACGTCAAGCAGGCCGCCGCCAACGGCACCGCCAAACTCGGCGCCGCCCCGGCACCGGTTGCCGCCGCGTATGCCGCGCCCACCCCGGCGCAGGTGTCTGCCCCGGTGCAGAGCGAAGCCCGCACCCCGCTGTCTGCGGCCGGCAAGCCGATGCGCACCCAGCCGCCGGGCGTGGTCGCCAAGGGCCAGCCGGAACCGCTGAAGGGCGTGCGCCGCAACATGGCCCGCGTCATGGCCGATGCGCACAGCAAGGTCGTGCCGACCACGCTGAACGACGACGCCGACATCCACGCCTGGCTGCCGGGCAACGACGTCACCGCCCGCCTGGTTCGCGCCATCGTCATTGCCGCACAGAAGGTGCCGGCCATGAACGCCTGGTTCGACGGTGAAGCGCTGACCCGCACCCTGCACGCCCAGGTGGACATCGGCATCGCCGTGGACACCGACGACGGCCTGTTCGTGCCGGCCCTGCGCAATGCCGACATGCTCGATGCACGCGGCATCCGCGAAGGCGTCAACCGCCTGCGTGAGCAGGTGGAATCGCGTTCGATCGCCGCCTCGGAACTGAGCGGCTACACCATCTCGCTGTCCAACTTCGGCATGTTCGCCGGCCGCTACGCGACCCCGGTCGTGGTGCCGCCGTGCGTGGCCATCGTCGGTGCCGGCCGTGCCCGCCACCAGATGACCCCGGTGATGGGCGGCGTGGAAGCGCACAAGGTAATCCCGCTGTCGGTCACCTTCGACCACCGCGCGGCTACGGGTGGTGAAGCCGCCCGCTTCCTGCGCGCGATGATGGACGACCTGGCGCTGGCCAGCTGATCCAGCTGATCGGTGGGTGCCAACCTTAGTTGGCACATGAATTGGAGAAACGCCGGGCACTGCCCGGCGTTTTTTTGTGCCGCTCTATTGTAGAGCCGAGCCCTGCTCGGCTGCCTTGCAATGTATCCACGTCATGCGTGGATGAAGGCAAGAAGCAAGCCGAGCATGGGCTCGGCTACAGATCGCCTGCGATCAATCGCGCGCGACCATACCCTCGGCACGGCTGTACACACGCAGGCGATGGCCATCCGGATCGGCGCCGACGAAGGTGTGGCCGAATTCCAGCGTTGTTGGTGCCTGCAGGATCTGCACGCCCAACGCGCGCCACGCATCGTGCATCTGCTGCACGGCGTCGGGGTTGGCGACCACCATCGCCAGTTCGGCGGCACCGGCCTGCGCGGACACCGGAGGCTGCACGTCATCGCGCTGCCACAGGCCGAGTGCGGCACCATCACCGAGCAGGAACAGCGCAAAGCCGGGCGACTGTTCAACCGGTGGTTTGCCGAGGATGCCACTGTAGAAGGTTGCGCTGGTGGCGACGTCGTGCACGTACTGCAGCAGGGTGCTGGGTGTGAACATGGGGAAGCTCCGTTGTTGGGAGCGTTCATGGTGGTACGGGCCTGCTGACAGATTCTGTCAGCAGATTTGTCTGTCGGTAGAGTCGACTGTTAGTCGACTGCTCTTCCTTCAGCCTGCTTGAAACCCCGCGCTGCGCGCGATAGTCGACTAACAGTCGACTCTCCCCCCGCTCCCCGCTGTTGCTGTGGCTATGAGCGATCCAGCCAGTCGGGTGCAATGCCCTGGGCCTTCTGCCAGCGCCGCAGCAGGGTGGCGCGCGGCACGCGGTAGCAGTCCTCCAGCACACGCACCTGGCGGATGCGATCCAGCCGGAAATGGCGGAAATCCTCGCGGTGCTCGCACCACGCCGCCAGCATCGGCACCTCATCGAAGTAGCCCAGCGCGAACGGCCAGACGACGCGCGCGCTGCGCTGGCCGTGCGCATCCTCGTAAGCGAACTTCAGGCGCTGCTGCGATCCCACGGCTTCGCGCACGGCCTGCAGACGCGCGGGGGGAACCTTGCTCCCCGCGCGCGAAGGGCCAACGCGCAGGCCACTGTCACGCAATGCCTCGCGGCGTGCCGCAGGCAACACATGGGCGATACGCGCCAGGGCATCACGTGCGGCCTCGGCCAGCGCCGGCTCGGTGCGCGCGGCGACCCAGCGCAGGCCCAGCACCAGCGCGTCGATCTCGGCCGGTGGCAGGGTCATGGGAGGCAAGGTATCGCTGGGTGCCAGCTGGTAGCCGACGCCGGCCTCGCCACGCAGGTCGGCGCCCTGCTCGCGCAGGGTCTCGATATCGCGGTACAGCGTGCGCAGGCTGATGCCCAGCGCTTCGGCCAGCGCCTGCCCGGCCACCGGCCGTCGATGACGGCGCAGCAGCTGCAGCAGCTGGGTCAGGCGCAGCGCTCGCGACATCAGCCGACCAGCGTGCTCGACGCCACCACGTGCTCGCCCGGCTGCGGGGCCAACGCAGCCTCGACCAGCGCCCTGGCAATCTCGGTGGCCGGATTGATCCGCCACGCACGCGGCAACACCGGTCCCAAAGCACCCAGCACCGTCAGTGCCAGGCGTTCGCCGCGACGCACCTCGTTGCGCTCGCCCCCGATCAGCCCTGGGCGGACCAGGGTCAACGAGTTGAATCCCAGCGCGCGCAGGTCACGCTCCAGCTCGCCCTTCACCCGGCTGTAGAAGATCGACGACTGTGGATTGGCGCCGGCTGCGGAGTTCAGCACAAAGGCCTGCGCACCCTGCGCCTGCGCCAGGCGGGCGAACGCCAGCGGATAGTCGTGGTCGATACGGTGGAAGGCCTCGCGGCTGCCGGCCTGGGCGATGGTGCTGCCCAGCGCGCAGATGACCGCGTCAACGCGCGCCCATTCTGGCGAAGTGGGCAACGCGTCGAATGCCAGCACCGGGTTCTCCAGCTTCCCGTGAGTCAACGCCAGGGGGCGGCGGGTCGGGGCAACCACGGCGCTGCAGCGCGGGTCGTCCAGCAGCCTGCGCAGGGTCAGCCCACCGACCAGGCCGGTCGCCCCCAGCAACATCACGCGCATCACCACCTCCACTGCGGCATCCTGTCGCCCATCCTAGCCGTTCAAGCCCTCGGCGGCCGCGCCGATATGCTGGAACCAGTCCCTGCCAGCCCCAGGATTCGCTCCATGACGGACCAGCCCGACCACCGCCCTGCCCCCGGTACCGCCCTTGGGCCGCCGGCACGCGTGCGCGCGGTGGTGGACGATGGGCGGGGTGACCGCGTAGTGCTGCAGGGCGGCGGTGGCGTGGCGCTGCAGCAGCTGTTCGCAGGCGCCGATGCGCCGGAACCGCTGCTGGCGGCGTTCGCCAACGGAATGGCCACCCTGCCCGGCGAACTGGGCGACATGGGCGACCGCCTGCAGTCCGCACAGGCCAGCGCCGATTGGCCGCGCTATGGGCGCGCGATGCGGCAGCTGATCGACAAGTACATCCGCACCATCGAGCAGCATTCGCCGGACGGGCAGCCGGAAAGCCTGCGCCTGTCCGAGCAGCTGCGGCTGCTGCTGGGCGGTGCGGTGGTGGCCCTGCTGCAGCACGACCCGGACCTGCGCGAGCAAGCGCAGGCGCTGGCCCTGCGCCTGCGCCAATGGCAGCCGGGCACGGCCCTGGAACCCATCGAACAGGGCGTGCGCGAACTTGGCCACCAGGTCGGCGTGCGTGCCGAAAGCTGGCAGGAGCAGCAGGCGCTGCTGCTGGAGCTGTTCGCGCTGCTGCTGGAGAACGTCAGCGAACTGCTGGATGACCGCAGCTGGCTGCAGGGCCAGATCGCGGCGGTACGCCAGTTGCTGGACGGTCCGTTGGAAGCGGAAGCGGTCGAGCGCACCCGGGCCGAACTGCGCGAAGTGATCTACAAGCAGGGGCTGCTGCGCCAGGGCATCGACGATTCGAAGGCGGCGATGCGCGGGTTGATGGGCGAGTTCATCGAGCGCATGGATGGCATGGCCACCAGCACCGGCGAATACCACGACCGCATCGGCAGCTACGCGTTGCAGCTGCGCGAGGCGCGCAGCATCGCCGACCTCAACCAGCTGCTGCAGGAGGTGATGCGCGATACAGGCAAAGTGCAGCAGCAGGCCGCACAGGCCCGCGATCACCTGGCCAATGCGCGGCAGGAAGTGGAGCGCGCAGAGCAGCGCATTGCCGAGCTGGAGCAGGAACTGCGCGCCGCTGGTGACCTGGCACGCATCGATCCACTGACCCAGGCGCTGAACCGCCGTGGCCTGGACGAACTGCTGGAGCGCGAGCTGGCCCGCGCCGCACGCAACAACTCACCGCTGGGCGTAGCGGTGATCGACCTGGATGATTTCCACCAGACCAACGACGCGCATGGGCATGCCGGTGGCGATGCGTTGCTGCAGCACCTGGTGGCCGTGTGCAAGCTGCTGCTGCGCGCCACCGACGGCATCGCACGGCTGGGCGGCGACGAGTTCGTGCTGGTGCTGCCGGAAACCCAGGGCGCCGACAGCATGGCCACCGTGCAGCGCCTGCAGCGCTCGCTGGCCCATCGCGTGCTGACCGTGCAGGACCAGCGCGTGCCGGTGCATTTCAGCGCCGGGCTGGCGCAATGGCAGCCCGGCGACGATACCGAGACCCTGCTGCGGCGCGCCGATGACGCGCTGTATGCGGCCAAGCGGCAGGGCAAGAACCGCGTGCAGGCGGGGTGATCGTGGAATGGGGTCAGATCCCTTTTCCAACGGGAAAAGGGATCTGACCCCGAGGGTCTACGGGCTTATTTACCGCGCAGCTTCTGCAACCCGGTCACCGCTGCCAGCACGATGGCGCCGGCGATGATGCCGACCACCATGTTGCCCACCGCGCTCACCAGCCAGCCCCACTGCCCTTCGCCGCCCAGCGCCTGCACCGCGTGGTGCAGGGCCGGCACGTTGTGCACCAGGATGCCGCCGCCGACCAGGAACATGGCGATGGTGCCGGCCACCGACAGGAACTTCATCAGCCACGGCGCCGACGCCACCAGCCCGCGACCGAAGGCGGCAATGGCACCGCCCTTGCGCGACAGGTACAGCCCAACGTCATCGAGCTTGACGATGCCTGCCACCAGTCCGTAGACGAACACGGTCATCGCCAGTGCGACCACGCTCAGCGTGAGGATCTGGTTGGTGAACGACGCAGTGGCGACCACGCCCAGGGTGAGCACGATGATCTCGGCCGAAAGGATGAAGTCGGTGCGGATCGCGCCCTTCACCTTGTCCTTCTCCCACGCGACCATGTCCACCTGCGCGTCAGCCAGCGCCTTGCGGCGTTCGGCCTGGCGTTCGGCATCGTCGTCGGAGGAATGCAGGAAGCGGTGCGCCAGCTTCTCCACGCCTTCGAAGCACAGGAAGGCACCGCCGATCATCATCAGCGGCACGATCAGCGGCACGTTCCAGCCGCGGCTGCGCAGCCAGGCTTCCAACGCACTGATCGCCAGGGCCGCCGGCACCAGGATCACCTTGTTGACCAGCGAGCCCTTGGCCACCGCCCACACCACTGGCAGCTCGCGGTTGGCGTTGACCCCGGTCACCTGCTGCGCGTTCAGCGCCAGATCGTCGCCCAGCACACCGGCGGTCTTCTTCGCGGCGACCTTGGTCAGCACCGAGACATCGTCGAGCAGGGAGGCGATATCGTCGAGCAGGGCGAACAGGCTGGCACCGGCCATGGGGCGTCCAAGAGAGGGAATGCGCCGATTCTGACCGATCCGCCGGTCTCTGCGATAGCCGCGGGGTTCACCGCATGCCCACCTTCCCCCGGCGACACTGCCGAATCCGGACATTGCCGGCCAGCGCCCGGCACTACCGTCCTTGCCGCATGGGAGTTACGCTTGAGCAATCCGCCCACCGCCAATGGCAATCCCCCGCTGGTCAAAGGCATGAACCGGCGCAGCCAGATCCTGCGCCTGCTGATGCGCTACCGCCATTCGGGCGTTTTCTCGGGCATGAACCTGGACGTCGCCAGCAACCAGGCCGACGTGCCCGCCGATGGCAACCCGGAGCAGTTCGTCAGTGACCTGGAGGCCTTGGGGCCGACCTTCGTCAAGCTGGGCCAGATGCTGTCCACCCGCCCGGACATGGTACCGGTGGAGTTCGCCACCGCCCTGGAACGCATGCAGGAAAAGGTGGCGCCGATCCCGGTCGAGCGCATCCACGCCATCATCGAGCAGGAGCTGGGCGTGGGGGTTAGCAAGCTGTTTGCCTCGTTCGATCCCGAGCCGTTGGGCTGTGCGTCGATCGCGCAGGTGCATCGCGCGGTGCTGCATGATGGCCGCCACGTGGCGGTGAAAGTGCAGAAGCCTGAGGTGGCCGCGCAGCTGCGCTCGGACCTGGAAGCGCTGCGCAGCTTTGCGCTGGCCGCCGATCACCTGACCCAGGTGGGCCGCCGCGTGCGCCTGCGCGATTGGCTCAACGAGTTCGCCAAGACCCTGATGCAGGAGCTGGACTACCACGCCGAGGCCGAGAATCTGGCCCGCTTCGGACGGCATCTGCGGCCCTTCCGCCGCCTGTGGGTGCCGCAGCCGATCTGGGACTACAGCAGCCAGCGCGTGCTGACCATGGAGCTCGCCACCGGCGTGCGCGTGGATGCGATCTCTGGCGTGCGCCGCACCGAGCAGGACATGGATCCGCTGGCAGCGGCGCTCATCCGCGGCTATCTGGACCAGATCTTCGTGCATGGCGAGATCCATGCCGACCCGCACCCGGGCAACCTGCGGGTGATGCCCGATGGCCGGCTGGCGATCTTCGACCTGGGCATGGTCGCGCACATGCCGCCGCGCCTGCGCGAGCGGCTGCTGAAGATCCTGTTCGCCGCCGTCGATGGCCGCGGCGAAGAGGTGGCCGACGATCTGATCAGCATCAGCACGCGGCTGGAGGCCTTCGACGAAGAGCGCTACCTGCGTGAGACCGGCCAGCTGATCGCGCGCTACGCCGCCAGTGGCAGCTTCTCGGAAGGCCGCGTGGTGCTGGACATGGTGCGCATCGCCACCGCCTGCGGCCTGCGCACGCCGCCGGAACTGAGCCTGCTGGGCAAGGCCCTGCTCAACCTGGAAACCGTGTGCCGGCTGCTGGCACCGGAGCTGGACACGCGCCGCATCGTCGAGCGCCAGCTGCAGCACGTGATGCGCGCGCGCCTGAAGAAATCCCTGTCGGCGGCCAACATCGCCAGCGAGGCGATGGAGCTGCAGCAGCTGCTGCGCGATGGGCCGCGCAAGCTGTCGGACATCATGGCGCTGCTGGCCGAGAACCGCCTGCAGATGAAGGTGACCGGGCTGGAAGAATCGCGGTTGATGGAGAACCTGCAGAAGATCGCCAACCGCGTGGCGGCCGGCATCATCAGCGCCGCGTTGATCATGGCTGCGGCAATGATGATGAAGATCGACACCGGCTGGCACCTGTTCGGCTATCCCCTGATCGCACTGATACTGCTGCTGATCGGCGTGGTGCTGGGACTGGGCATCGTCACCAGTGCATTGCTGTTCGATCGCCGCGCGCGGGCACGCGAGGAACGCGGGCACCGCTGATGCATTGGCGAAAAAGCCGCGTATTCATGCGGTTTTTAATGCAATCCAACGAAGCCTTTCACGCTCGTTTTACCTTCGCGGCGTGATCGCGCGCGCGTCATTCCAACAAACATTTCAGTCAGGTTCGTGCATGCACTATCGGGTCATCGGCCTGTCATGTGGATGTGCTTGCAGCAGCGCCGGTCGGATGGACACGCGTCGGTACGACGTCCATCACCACCACCCCGTCACTGCCGAAGCTGCCTATGCTCTGGATACTGCTGCTGTCGTTGTTGCTGCTGTGCTGGCTGTTCCTCGCGTCCGACAAGTGGGTGTGGTGGAAGGCCGGTGCATTCTCGCTGCTACTGCTGATGCTCAGCGCGTGGTGGCTGATCGACAAGCTGTCCGGGGATGGGCTCAACGCCGCCACGCTTTATCACCTCGGCGCCGACATGGAAGGCGCTGGTGTCTCCGACTTCAAGGGCTACATCGCCGGCTTCATCGTGCTGGCGCTGGTCTCGCTGCTGCCGCTGTTTGCCACGCGGGTGAAGCGCTGGCGCCGGCCCGGCCACGGTGGTGCGCTGTTCGCCGGTTTCGCGACCGTGTGGGTGGCCACGATCCTGATCAGTCCGCTGGCCCGTGACGGCCAACGCCTCTACCAGCAGCTGCGCCCGGTCGATTTCGCCCGCATCGCCCCCGAGTACCAAGTGCCGACGCAGCCGTTGCAGCGCCCGCGCAACATCGTATGGATCTACGGCGAGAGCCTGGAACGCACCTATCTGGACGAGGCCGTGTTTCCCGGCCTGATGCCCAACCTCAACCGCCTGGCATCCGAGTCGCTGGACGTACGTGGCCTGGCCTCGGCCGAAGGCAGCGGTTGGACCATCGCCGGCCTGGTGTCGTCAATGTGTGGCGTGCCGCTGACCACCTCGCAGGGCGACGAGAACAGCATGGACCGCATGGGCAGTTTCCTGCCCAAGGCGGTGTGCCTGGGCGACTACCTGAAGCAGCAGGGCTACACCAACCATTACCTGGGCGGCGCCAACGGCCAGTTCGCCGGCAAGGGCCAGTTCCTGGCCAGCCATGGCTTTGACGAAGTGCATGACCTGGCATGGTTCAAGCAGCAGAAGAAGATCGGCCGCATCCACTACTCGGCCTGGGGCGTGCACGACGACGTGCTGCTGGACACCGCCTACCAGCGCTTCGAGCAGCTCTCACGCGCCGGTTCACCGTTCATGCTGACCACGCTGACCATGGACACCCACCACCCGGCGGGCCACCTGCCGGTGTCGTGCAAGGGCGAGCGCTACCGGAGCGGGTACGGCAACATCGGCCTGCTCAATGCACTCAAGTGCACCGACCGCCTGATCTCACAGCTGGTCGAGCGTATCCAGGCCAGCCCGTATGGGAAGGACACGCTGATCGTGATCGCCTCCGACCACCTGGCGATGCCCAACGACCTCAGCCACGTGCTGGCCAAGCAGAAGCGCGAGAACCTGCTGCTGTTCCTCGGCGACGGCATTGCCCCGCAGCAGCTCAGTGCCGACGCTGGCACCACCCTGGATTCCGGTGCGACCCTGCTCAGCCTGCTGGACCCGAACCTGAAGACGATGGGCTTTGGCCGCTCGCTGATCGACCCGCAGCGCGCGCCCAGTGCCAGCGTGGCCGCGCGGCGCGATGATGGCCGCGACTACCCGCAGTACCTGGCCTTCGCCCGTTCGCTGTGGCTGGGCCAGCCGACCCGCGAACTGAAGATCGATGGCGATGACCAGGTGGTCGTTGGCCTGCAGCACGTGCAGCCGCCGGTGCTGCTGGAGTACGACAAGGAGTGGGGCTTGAAGTCGGTGTACCTGGAAAACACCTCGCGCCAGTTCGATGATGCCAACCCGGACAACACCCTGGCCTACGTCGACCGTTGCACCGCGTTCGAGGACGGCTCGGCCGATGGTGACTGGTGCGCCCTGCTCGTCAACCGCGACAACGGCTTCAAGCTGTACCGCGACAACGACCTGCGCGGTGGCATCGCGGTGGATGCACCGCTGGATACGCTCCAGGGCCCGCGCCCGAGCGTGCGCCAGGCACACATGATCACCCAGAAGGGACGCCGTACGCGTGCCGGCCAGTACATGCTGCAACTGGTGGCGAGCACGCGCCCGGACCGCGGTTTCTGGATCGAAGCGGTGTCCTCGCAGCGCAAGGTGGTACTGGCCCAGCAGTGGGTACAGCCCGATGCCAACGGCAAGATCAACGTGTCGTTCGGGTTGGATCACGAAGTGGACGATCTGGAGATCCGCGCGTGGTTGAACCACGCCGAGAAGCTGGCGGTGGATACGTTCGCACTGGTGCCCTCGCGCAGCCGACCGCGGGGGTAGGGCTATTTGCAGGGCTGCGCCCTGCACCCGCTACAAACCGGAGCAACGGCAACAGCAACAGCGTGCATTCCGTGGTTGGGCGGGGCGGTGTCGGAGTGCGGGGACGCCGTAAATCCGTCCCTGGAGGTTGGCAGCCGCATCCATGCGGCTGACACCCCGCACTCCGACACCGCCCCACCTCTGACAGAGTCCTGCGGCTGTCGGTAGGTGCAGACCTTGGTCGACACTTTTGTGAGATATCGAAATCAATCTGGGGTCAGATCCGTTTTCCGGAGGAAAACGGATCTGACCCCAAAAGCAATTCCAAAAGATCGCGGAAAACTGTCGAAGGCGGGGTGGGTCCGGTTGCGGGGGCGTGAGCCGCATGGATGCGGCGACCGAGCTTACATGGGTGAGGGCGCTTCGCTTGCGAAGCACTGCTTCGCAACCGCCCGAACGCGCAGCCGCCAGCGGCTGGGCCGGGCCCCGGAGGGGTACCTGCAGCGGCCCCCGCAACCGGACCCACCCCGCCATCCCACAGGAAACCAGCTTTTGTCGTTGCCGTTGCCGTAGCTCCGGCTTGTAGCGGGTGCAGGGCGCAGCCCTGCAAAGAAACCCCTACTCCTGCGGATCGCGGATGATGTGGATGTCGGTCGGGGTCGACAGCGGAATGTTCCGCTCGGCCAGGATCTGCAACAGGCTGAAGTACAGGTCGCTGCGGGTGGCGTACACCTGCCGCGGGCTGGCCACGTAAGCGAAGCTGTTGATGGTGATCTGGCCACCGGCAATGCTGTCGATGTAGACCGTCGGTGCCGGCTGTTTCAGCACGTTGGTGTGCGCGGTGTACGCATCCAGCAGCGCCTGCCGCAGATTGCCGACATCCGTGCTGGGCGGCACCGCGAACTGGATCTGGATGCGGCCCTGGTTGTTGCCCATCGTCATGTTGCGCACGGTCTTGGTGACCAGCTCGGAGTTGGGCACGATCAACGTCGACTTGTCGCCCACCTGGATCTCGGTCGATCGCAGGCTGATGCGGCGGATGTCGCCCTCCTGGTCGCCCAGCTTCACCCAGTCGCCGATCTTCACCGGCCGCTCGGCCAGCAGGATCAGGCCGGAAACAAAGTTCTGGGTGATCACCTGCAGGCCGAAACCGATACCCACCGACAGCGCGCTGACCAGCAATGCCAGCTTGCTCAGCTGCAGGCCCATCGCCGACAGCGCCCAGATCACCGCGATGATGATGCCCACATAGCGGGCAACGGTACTCACCGAATTGCGCGCGCCCAGATCCAGCTCGGTCTTGGGCAGGTAGGTGTCGGTCAGCCAGCGCTGTACCAGCTGGGTAACGGCCAGGCCAGCCAGCAGCACCAGCACCGCCAGCACGATGCGCACCGGCTCCAGCTTGGTTCCGCCAATGTCGAATCCAGAGGTGAACAGCGAGGAGAAGCGCTCCACCACCGCGCCGATGTTGCCGAACGGTGCCACCAGCGCCAGCAGCGCGATCAGTACGACGATGGTGCGCAACGCCGCCGACAGCAGCACGCCCGCCTGTTCCAGCCGCGATACGCTCAGGCCGGTGCTGAGCAGGATGGTCTGGCCGACCTTGCTGTCGGCGTTGAGCATCCAGGTGCTCAGGTCATCGACGAACTTGAACAGCAGGGTTGCGGCCAGCACGACGATGCTGCCGCCGATCAGCTGCTGGTTCACGAACTTGGCGAAATTCAGGTAGCCCAGCAACGTGGCAACGATGGCCGCCACCACCGCGATATTGCCCGCTACCCGGGCCAGTACCAGCCAGCTGCTGCGGCGCACGGGCGTGGTTGCCCCCACGCCATCGGCCTGTGCTTCCAGCTTGGCCTCGGCCTCGGCGGTCTGCCGGCGATGCAGGCGCGCCAGGGTCACCAGCATGGCCATGATCAGGCCGAGGTAGGTCAGGGCAATCAGGCCGTCCAACGCCACCGTGGTGACGTCGCTGGTGCGCGTAGCCTGGTCGAGGGCCACCAGCACCGTGCTCAGCCAGGCCAGCGCCGCCGCGCCCCAGGCATATTTGCGCAGCTTCAGCGCGGCGGTGTCGTCCAGGTTCAACAGCCGCCATGACGGGCGCTTGGGCACCAGCAGGCAGGCGCTGAGCGCGGCAATGAAGGCCGCACGGAAGGTGGCGGTCTCCAGGCCGTCGGCCACGACCTGCAAGCGCGGCGCGATGGCATCGATCGCATCCAGCGCCGCCATCAGTACCACCACGGCATAACCGGGCAGCAGCGTGCCCACCAGCAGCAGCCACATCGCCAGGCCAGACCGGCGCAGTCGTCCATCAGGTGCGCGCTCGGACGCGGCGAACTGCCGCCCCAGCCTGCGCAGCCACAACCGCAGCGGGAACATCATCACCAGCGCGGCCAGCAGGCCCAGCAACGGCGTGCCCCAGCCATGGGTGCGGATGCCGGCCACCAGCGCGTCACGCCCCTGCTCGGCCAACGGCGCAACGCGCGCGATATCGATCGGCAGGCGCTCGGCCACCTTGCTCCACAACGCAGGCGACAGCGGCGAGGCGACCTTCTGGCCCAGTTCTTCCGTACGTTGTGCGGTGCGCTGCTGCTCGATGTCCGCCGCCAGCTGCTGTGCACGCACGGCACTGGCCTTGGCCTGCGCTACCGACGCGGCCAGGGCGTCGCGCTGCCTGGTTATGGCCCGTCGCTGCGCTGCCAGCTCCGGCGGCTCCGTGGTGCCCTCGGCAGGCGTCCCCAGCTGCGCCAGCTGCTCGTTGATGCGATCCAGCTGGGGCTGCAGTGCCTTTTCCAGTGCCTCGGCGTCACGCCGTGCCTGCGAGGCATTCTCGGACAGCATCGCCAGCGTCTCGGTGGCTTCCGCATCGCCACGCTTGCGCTCGACATCCTTCAACCGCGAATCGATGTCCGCCAGCTGTTGCTTGGGCGTGGGGTCCTCCTCCTGCGCCAGCACCGGCGCGGACAGCAGGAAGGCAGTGCACAGCAGCAGGGCCCACCAGGGCCCTCGTGCACGGATCGATCGCAGGAAAGAAGACACGCAGCCACACCGGTTCGCGCGGACCACCGCGCCTGGGCGCGACTATACGGCAGAGGCGGTAAAGGACGGATGGGGGACGCGCAGCAGTATCAGTACTTGAGGCGCAGCTCTTCCACGGTCGGCTGCTGCAGCGCGTACCAGTCCTGGAACTCTTCCTCGGTGATCTCATCGGGCGCATATACCGCCACCGGGTGCCACTCGTGGTCGGTCGGCAGTGGCTGGCGCGGGCCGGCTCGCAGGCTGTAGCTGACGCCCTCGTAGTCGACCAGATCATCGACCTGCGGCCACTGTTCGCGTGCGAACGCGGATTCACTCTTCAACAGGATCACCTGGTACATCGGCACCTCCACCTTGGTTGGATCAGGAAAACACGGCGCTGGCGGCAGGATACCGCCATGCCGGTGACAACAGGCACGTCGCAGCGGCGACGGATCGTTCTGGACACGGCCATCGCCCCGGCTTCACCCGCCCATGGCGAGCCCATCGGCATCGTGGAGGCCCGCCCCTGCCACGATGACCGATGACCGAGCACCCGCCGCTGAAGACCGTCGCCGACCTCAAGCTGCCGCGCTACCTGGGCACCTGGTACGAGATCGCGCGCCTACCGATGCGCCACGAGCCGGAAGGCTGCACCGATGTGTCGGCGCACTACACCCTGCTCGACAACGGCAATGTCGGCGTCACCAACCGCTGCCGCATGGACGGCGAGATCGAAGAAGCCACCGGCGAGGCCTGCGCCGTCGACAACGACAGCGCGCGCCTGGAAGTCAGTTTCCTGCCCAAGGGCCTGCGCTGGCTGCCGTTCGCCAAGGGCGACTATTGGGTGATCCAGGTCGCCCCGGACTACAGCGTCTCGCTGGTCGGCAGCCCGGATCGCAAGTACCTGTGGCTGCTGGCGCGCGAGCCACGCCTGGACGCGACCGTGCAGGACCATTATCTGGCCGCGGCCCGCCTGCAGGGCTTCGATCTGTCCGAACTGATCCAGACCCCGCATACCGGCCACCCCACCGCCTGAGCACGACCACGCATGGACCTGAAAAGTGGCTACCCCTGGTGGGCAGTGCGCAACGGACTGCTGCAGGCCTTTCCCCCGCTGGAGCAGGATCTGCGCTGCGACGTGCTGGTGGTCGGTGGCGGCATCACCGGTGCGCTGATCGCCGACGAACTGTCCGCCCACGGCCATGAGGTGGCGGTGATCGAGCAGCGCGACATCGGCTGGGGCAGCACGGCGGCCAGCACCGCGCTGTTGCAGTATGAGATCGATACCCATCTGCTGGAACTGGCCGAGCGCTATGGCAAGGATGCCGCCGCCCTGGCCTACCTTGCCTGTGCCGACGCGATCCCGACACTGGCTGAAGTGGCACGCGGGCTGAAGGAGGTGGACTTCCGGCAGATGGACAGCCTGTACCTGGCCAGCCGGCGGCGCGACGTGCCGCGCCTGATGGCCGAAGGAGCTGCACGCCGTGATATTGGACTGGACGCGCGTTGGCTGGACCGCGAAGCCCTGCGCGAACGCTTCGACGTGGATGCCGGCGGCGCCCTGTTGACCCGCCAGGCGGCGCGGATCGATCCCTACTGCCTCACCTACGGCCTGCTCAAACGAGTGCGCCGTCGCGGCGGCCATGTGCACGACCGCACCGTGCTGCACACGCTCAGGCCTGGCGCGCAGGGCGTAACCGCGATGACCGAGGCCGGCGCCACGGTCCGTGCCCGCCACGTGGTCCTGGCCATGGGCTACGCCAACCAGCGTTGGCTTGAACAGCGGGTCGCGCGCAACCGCAGCAGCTACGCCTTCATCACCGACCCGATCGATGCGGACACGCTGGGCCGGCTGCAGCGCACGATGGTGTGGGAGAGCGCACGCCCGTACCTGTACCTGCGCGCCACCGGCGACCGCCGCCTGCTGGTGGGTGGGCTGGACGACGCCATCGATATCCCGGCGCGGCGCGACCGGCGCGTGCAGCGCAAGGCCGAAAAGCTGATGGGTCAGCTGCTGCACTGGTTCCCGCAGCTGGACCCGGTGCCCGCTTTTTCCTGGGCCGGCACCTTCGCCGAAACCGCCGACGGCCTGCCCTTCTTCGGCCCGCACGCGCAGTGGGGGCCGCGGGTCCATTTCGCCATGGCCTACGGCGGCAACGGCATCACTTATTCAATGATCGGCGCCCAACTGCTGCGCGCCCGGATCGAGCGGCGCAAGCATGCGCTGGAAGGGCTGTTCGGGTTCGAACGGTTGTAGCGTGCAGCCAGGCATGGCCTGGCTCTACCGCAAGCGGGCGCCGACAGGCATCATTCAAGCAACCCCTGCTAGCGTCGGCCTGTACCGCCGCGTGTTGCGTGGCCACCTGTCCGCTGGAGCGCCGTCATGATCCGCCCCCTGACCCTGCTGCTGTGCCTGGCCCTGCCGGGAACCGTGCTGGCCCAGTCCGCCGCCGGCGCCACCGCGCCGCAGGCTGCCGGCCTGGACCTGACGCTGCCGCAGGCGCCGATGCGCTATCTCAACGACCCGGCCCTGCAGCAGGACCCGCCCGGCACCTATTACGGTGACAAGAGCGGCCCGCGCGTGCACGACGACGCGAAGATCGCCGACGTCACCGACGACAAGGTCAAGGTGTCGGGCAGCTTCACCACCGGCATCGGCTATTCCAAGAACGGTGGCAACAGCCACTACAACGCGGCCACGCTGAACCTGAGCAAGAACTACACCACCGATGAGGGCAAGACCCACGGGGTCAACGTCAACATCCACGTGAGCGAAGGCAAGGGACCGGGCTTCTTCGGTCCGTATGGCGGCTATTACGGCCGCGGCCCGGGCTATTGGGACTACCCGCCGCCGTACGGCTGGTAAGCCAGCTCCTGTAGAGCCGAGCCCATGCTCGGCTACGGTTGGCCGCAAAGCCGAGCATGGGCTCGGCTCTACATGGGCCAACGTCAATCCAGCCAGCCATCGCGCTCGCTGTGCAGGATACGGCCGTCGTAACCGCTCAGGCGCGCCTCCACCTTCTGGTTGCGGGCATTGCGGGCTTCCAGCGACCAGGTCGCACCATCGCGTTCCAGCGAATGGATCTCGCGCAGGCCATGCGACTGCGCCCGTGCCAGCACCTGCTCGGTGGTCAACAGCGCGCGCCCGTTGTGCTCGTCGAAGATCTCGCCGGTCTTCGGGTCCACGTAGACCTCGCTGAAGCGGCCATCGGCGCGGCTCACGTCGGCCTCCCACAGGCCATCATCGCGTTCGATTTCGTGGATCTGGGTATAACCGGCCTTGCGCAGGGTCTGTTCGACATGGGCCATACCCAGCGGTGCGGCCTGTGCGGCCGGTGCGATGGCCAGCAGGGCAACAGTGGCGAGGGTGAGCGACTTCAACATGGGGGGTCTCCTGTTCGTGTTCGTAGCCGGACCATCCCGGCAACGCCACGATGCATGCCTCGGCTAACAGCGCCTTAGCCGTGGCTGTTAGCCGGCTGTTAGTCATCCCCGGCACACTCGCGCCTGAACCCCTCATTCTTTCTGCACCCGCATGCTCGCCACCCTGCCCCTGCTGCTGGCCCTGGCCAACGCCCCGATCGCCGCCGCGCACGTACAGGACCCGGCGCAGCAGGTCGCGCGCCGCGCCGTGCAGCAGGGCCGCTACGTGCCATTGGAAAGCGTGGTGCGTGATGCACTCAAGCGCTACCCCGGCCAACTGCTGGAAGTGGAGCTGGACGACGGCGTCTACGAAGTGGAGATCCTGCGCGGCGACGGCGTGGTGGTGGAGCTGGACTATGATGCGCGCAGCGGAAAGCTGCTGAAGACGGAGCTCGACGACTGATGCGCATCCTGTTGGCCGAAGACGATGCCGCACTGGCACAGCGCCTGGTGCCCCTGCTGGAACAGGCCGGCTATGTGGTGGCGGTGGTCGCCGACGGTCGCCAGGCCGAGGAGATCGGCCAGATCGAGGACCTGCAGGCCGCCATCGTCGACCTCGGCCTGCCCGGACTGGATGGACTGAGCGTGATCGAGCGCTGGCGCGGCAATGGCCGCAGCTTTCCGGTGCTGGTGCTGACCGCGCGCGGGCGCTGGCACGACAAGCTGGCTGGCTTCGATGCCGGTGCCGACGACTACCTGACCAAACCGTTCCAGGCCGACGAACTGGTGCTGCGGCTGCGCGCCTTGATCCGCCGCAGCCACGGCCACGCAAGCCCCCGCCTGCACTGCGGCCCGCTGCAGCTGGACGTCAACGTCGGTCGTTTCGAGCTGGACGGCAAGCCGTTGCCGCTCAGTCCGCAGGAGTTCCGGCTGCTCAGCTACTTCATCCATCACAGCGGCCAGGTGATCGGCCGTGATCGCCTCGGCGAACAGGTGTTCGACGGTGGCCACGACCCAGACTCCAACGCACTGGACGTGCTGCTCGGACGCGTGCGCCGCAAGCTCGGCATCGACCTGATCCAGACCGTGCGCGGCCAGGGCTGGCGGCTGGCCGCGCCGTGAGCCGGCAACCATCGCTGCGACGGCGCCTGCTGCTGGCCGGCGGCGTCGGCCTGCTGCTGGTCTCGCTGCTGGCCAGCGCGCTGCTGGGCGAGCTGTTCAAGCGCAGTGCGCGTGACCGCCTCGACCACGAACTGCAGCAGGACATGCTGACCCTGCTGGCGCAGGCCGAAGTGGATGCGGACGGACAGCTGCGCCTGCGCCAGGAACCCAATGACGCACGCTTCCAGCGCGTGTTCTCCGGTGCCTACTGGCAGATCGCCGGGGCCGATGGCCGCGTGTTGCTGCAGTCGCGCTCGCTGTGGGATGAAACCCTGCCGGCGCCGGTTGCCGGGCCGGCCACCCGCAACCTGGCCGGGCCGCTGCAGCAATCCCTGCGCGCACGCGTGCAGCAGGTGCGCCTGCCACGCGCCAGCGAACCGTTCGTAGCCGTGGTCGCCACCGATCGCAGCACACTGGATGCGGATGTTGCCGCGTTCCGCAACCGCACCGCCATCGCCCTGGGCGTACTGGTTGCGGCGTGGCTGGCGGTGCTGTCCAGCCAGGTGCACTTCGGCCTGCGCCCACTGCATCGCCTCGGTGCGCAGCTGGAACGGGTACGCCGCGGTGATGTGCTGCGCATCGACACGCAGGAACTGGGCGCGGAGGTCGCACCGCTGGGGGAAGAACTCAATGCACTGCTGGACCACCAGCAACGCATGGTCGCGCGTGCGCGCACCAGTGCACAGGATCTGGCGCATGCGATGAAAACCCCGCTGAGCGTGCTGGCCACCGAAGCTGACGGCGATGGCGCGGACTGGCGGGCCACCGTGCGCGAGCAGAGTGCGCGCATGCAGGCCAGTGTCGACCGTTACCTGGCTGCAGGACTGGCCGCCGACCATCGCCAGCGCACCGACGTGGCGGCCGTCGCACAGGCGATGTGCCGGCTGATGGCACGCGTGCATGGCGAACGTGGCATCGCGTTCACGGCGGCGGGCATCGACCCGACGCTGCAGTTCGCCGGTGCCAGCGCGGATCTGGAGGAGATGCTGGGCAACCTGCTGGACAATGCCGGGCGCTGGGCACAACGGCAGGTCCAGGTCAGCGCGGAGGCCGACGACGGCCAGTTGCGCATTGGGGTCCGCGACGACGGCCCCGGCCTGGCTGCAGACGCGCTGGAACGGGTCACCCAGCGTGGCGTGCGGCTGGATGAGCGCGTGGGCAGCAGTGGATTGGGGTTGGCGATCGTGGGCGATATCGCCGCCAGCTACGGCGGGCGCGTGGTGCTGGAAAATGCGCAGCCCGGCCTGCGCGCAACGTTGTGGTTGCCGGTGGCGTGAAGCGACCAACCTGACGGTGGGTAGTGCCGGCCGCTGGCCGGCAACCACGTGGTCACCAGGAACACCCTGCGGAAGCCGGCCAGCGGCCGGCTCTACCAAGCGCCAATCCGACCGGTCGCCGTGCATCAAGCATCAACGGTGGTGCATCCACCAGCAATCAATTGCGTCCAGCACGATGTGGATGATCAGACCGATGCCGAACAACCGCGTTTTCTTCGGCACGCACAGCCCGGCATAGACCGCAATGGCCGGTGCGGTGTGCAGCGGATGGAAACCAATGCTGCAGCGGTTCGGTGCATAGATCGGGTCGGCCAGCAGATGGTCCAGGTCGATGATCCAGCCCAGCAGCATCAGCAGCCACGCCGAGGCGAAGCGCTTGCGCCAGAACAACCATGCCAGCAACGCTGGCACGGCGGCATGCAGGAACAGGTGGAAGATCGCGCGCGCGCTCATGGTGACCGGTAGCGCCGGGCCATGCCCGGCGTTCCCGTTTACCTCAGACCAACGGCTCGTCGGAGAGGTAGGTATAACCGGTCAGGCCGGCTTCCAGCGCGTCCGACAGTTCCTGCGCGCGTTCCGGCGACAGCTGCGCTGCAGCCACGCGCTGCGCATAGGTCGCCCGCAGTTCGTCCAGGCGGTAACCCACGTAATCCAGCATCACGTCGGTGGTGTCGCCGCGGCGCTGCTGGGTAATGGCATAGCCATCGGCATCGGCCAGCACTTCCACCGCGTCGGTATCGCCGAACAGGTTATGGATGTCGCCCAGGATTTCCTGGTACGCGCCGACCATGAAGAAGCCGATGCGGTAGCTCTCGCCCGGCTTCATCTTGTGCAGCGGCAGCGAGCTGTCCAGGCTCTCGTTCTCGACATAGGTTTCCACCATGCCGTCCGAGTCGCAGGTCATGTCAGCGATGATGCCGCGGCGGTCCGGGGTCTCGTCCAGGCGCTCGATCGGCACGATCGGGAACACCTGGTCGATCGCCCACACGTCCGGGATCGATTCGAACACGCTGAAGTTGACGAAGTACTTGTCGACCAGGCGCTCGTTCAGTTCGTCCAGCACCGGGCGGTGGCTCTTCTCGTCATAGCTCAGGCGCGCACGCACGCCGTGGGCGATGGCGTAGAACAGATCGTCGATGCGCGCACGCTGCGGCAGGTCGATCTGGCCCAGCGCGTAGCTGGCCAGGCCTTCGGCATGGAAATGCTGGGCTTCCTGGAACAGTTCCACCGCCGGGCGCACGTCCAGCTCGTCATGGATCTCGCGCAGGTGGCGGATCGCCGCCGGCTCGTCGTCGTGCTGGTCCGGCACGCGGCCTTCCTGCGCCTCTTCCACTTCCGACACATTGGCGATCAGCACCGCGTGGTGTGCGGTCATCGCGCGGCCGCACTCGGTGACGATGCGCGGCGGGGTCAGGCCGAATTCTTCGCAGGCATTGGCCAGCGGCTGCACGATGTTGCTGGCGTAGGAATGCAGGCCGTAGTTGATCGAGCAGAAGCTGCGCGAACGGGTGCCTTCATAATCCACGCCCAGGCCACCGCCCACGTCGACGTGGGTGATCTTCGCGCCCAGGCGCGACAGCTCCACGAAGTAGCGGGTGGCTTCGCGCATGCCGTTGGCGATGTCGCGCACGTTGGAGATCTGCGAGCCCATGTGGAAGTGCAGCAGGTTCAGGCAGTCGGCATACTCGGTGTCACGCAGCGACTTCCACAGGTCCAGCAGCTGGCGCGGCGACAGGCCGAACTTGGCCTTGTCGCCACCGCTGTTCTGCCACTTGCCGGCGCCCAGCGAGGCCAGGCGCATGCGCACACCCAGGCCCGGCTTCACGTCCAGCGCCTTGGACTCTTCCAGCACCAGCTTCAGCTCGGACGGCTTCTCGATGACGATGAAGGTCTGCAGGCCCAGCTTGCGGCCGATCAGGGCCAGGCGGATGTACTCGCGGTCCTTGTAGCCGTTGCAGACGATCAGCCCGCCCGGGCGCGACAGCGCCAGCACGGCCATCAGCTCGGGCTTGCTGCCCGCTTCCAGGCCGAAGCCCTCGCCGTGGTGGCTGGCCAGGGTGCCGGCCACGCCGCGGGTCTGATTGACCTTGATCGGGTACACGGCGGTGTAGCCGCCGCTGTACTCCCAGTCCTGCTGGGCCTGGGCGAAGGCCGCCTGCAGCTTGCCCAGGCGCTGGCCGAGGATGTCCGGGAAGCGCACCAGCAGCGGCAGCTTGGCGCCCGCCGCGCGCGCCGCATCGACCACCTTGGGCAGCGACACCACCGGGCCGTCCGCCCCGGTCGGTCTCACCACCATGTGCCCGGCCTGATCCACGTCGAAGTAACCGTCCGCCCAATGCGGGATCGAGTAGGTCTTGCGGGCTTGGTCGAGGGACCAATCGGTCATTTCAGTCGGCCTTGTTGGCAATAAAAGGGGGGGCATGATAACGCCTATGTGCCCACAGGTTCGTTATCATGCGCGCCCGCGCCCGTGACAGGTTCCAACCTGAACGGGCCGATCCGTCCGGATGTGGCATCTGTGCCACGCGGCCCCGCCCGCCAGCCCGGCTCCACCCCTCCGAACAGGACTGTTTTCCAATGACTGACAGCAACAACTGGTACATCGAACACTTCGAGCGCACCGGCTCGGCCATCGGCTACCGCATCACCGGCAAGCTGGACGAGGTGCAGTCGCCGTTCCAGAAGATCGAGATCTTCCAGACCACCGACTGGGGCAACCTGATGACCATCGACGGGGCCATCATGCTGACCAGCAAGGACAACTTCTTCTACCACGAGATGATCAGCCACCCGGTGCTGTTCACCCACGCCGCGCCCAAGCGCGTGGTGATCATCGGTGGCGGCGACTGCGGCACCCTGCGCGAAGTGCTCAAGCACACCAGCGTTGAGAGCGTGACCCAGTGCGATATCGACGAGCAGGTCACCGTGATGGCGCGCAAGCACTTCCCGGAACTGTGCGACTCCAACGACGACGCCCGCGCCGAGCTGCTGTTCGACGACGGCGTGGCCTACATGGCCAACTGCCCGGCCGGCAGCGTGGACGTGGTGATCGTGGACTCGACCGACCCGGTCGGCCCGGGTGAAGGCCTGTTCAACAAGGCCTTCTACGAGAGCTGCTTCAAGGCCCTGAAGGACGACGGCATCCTGGTGCAGCAGTCCGAGTCGCCGCTGATGCAGCTGGAGCTGATCAACGAAATGCGCACCGAGATGGGCAAGGCCGGCTTCGGTTCGTTCAAGACCCTGCCGTTCCCGCAGCCGTGCTACCCCACCGGCTGGTGGAGCGTGACCATGGCGCGCAAGGGCGACAGCAGCTTCGACTTCCGCCAGGCCGACTCGGCCGCCAAGACCTTCAACACCCTGTACTACACCGCCGCGCTGCACACCGGCGTGCTGGTGACCCCGCCGTTCGTGCAGGCTGCACTGAAGTAAGGCGTGCCGACCAACGGTCGGCACCCACCAAGGCGAAAGAAAAACCCGCGCTGGCGACAGCGCGGGTTTTTTCATGTTCCGGTAGTGCCGGCCGCTGGCCGGCAACCTCATGTAACGATCAAAGCGCCCAGATACCTGCAATCACCGCCACCACCAGGCCCCACTTGATCAGCTGGTAGGCCACCACGCTGCGCTCGCGCAGTGCCTTGGCCTTCAGGCGCACCTTGTAGACGCTGCCGAATGCCTTGTTGACGCCACCGGTCGGGTCACCCGGCAGGTTCGGCGAGGCGCCGCCGGCCAGCAGCGTGGCCGCCACCGCGCGGTTGAACAGCCCCGGCAAGCCGAAGCGCAGCGGGCGGGCGATGTCGCAGAACAGGATCACGCGGTCCTGCTGCGTCTCGTTGTGTGCATGGTGGATGTAGGTCTCGTCGAACATCATCCACTCGCCGTCGCGCCAGCTCTTCTTGATGCCGTCCACTTCGATGTAGCAGGCATCGTCGTTGGGCGTGCTCAGGCCCAGGTGCAGGCGCAGCGAGCCGGCGAACGGGTCGCGGTGCGGGCGCAGCTCACTGCCCGGCGGCAGCTGCGCGAACATCGCCGCACGCACATCCGGGATCGACTCGATCAGCGCCGTGGTCTTCGGGCACAGCGTCTTCGCCGACGGGTGCGACGGGCCGTACCACTTCAGGTAGAAGCGCTTCCAGCCACGACGGAAGAACGAATTGAAACCGGCATCGTTGAACGTGCTGGAGGCGGCGATCTTCTGCGCGTCGCGCAGCGCCAGCGCCTCGTCGCGGATCATCTGCCAGTTCTGGCGCAGCGGCTCCAGCTGCGGGAACTCCTTGCCCGGGTCCAGGAACGGCGTGGTCGGCACCTTCGAGAACATGTACATGACCACGTTGATCGGGGCCATGAAACTGGAGTGGTCCAGCAGCTGGCGCGACCAGCGCGCGCGGACCTTGCCACGGAAGTGGATGTACAGCACGCAGGCTACGAACAGCGCTGCAATGACGATTTTGATGATCAAAGCACTTTCCTCCAGCCGCGGCCGGAACGGGAAACGGGGCGATGCACGGCCAGGCGGCCAGCACCGATGGGGAACGCGGCAGGGGACGGGGACGTGCCGGAGGGGGGCGGCCGCCGATGTCGCGGGTTAACAGCTTATGGTCGGCAGGCCGTGCGCCGGGGTCAAGTTGCCCGTGCGCCGCGTTCAGCCGGTTGTGGACGAGGCGCAAGGCTGAGCGCGCAAGCGGTTGATACTAAAGGCCAACTGGAATAAGTGAGACAGAATTGTCCGATTCTGCGCGACGAACTGTTCCAGCCACGGCCCCGACATTTCTCCGACAAATCGTGGAATAGCGAACTGGCGAGTACTAAAATTAACGAAAACTTAGTAACTCCCTGTAACACCGGTTCGCTTGACGCTTTGCGCCACCCACCGGGTCGTCCGAGACCCCGACATGCATCTTCCTGCCCTGCCCCCCTCCTCCTGCGGCGATGACGCCGCCTCCCCGCTGCTGCTCAAGCGCGGCGAACGTTTCCTGGCCCCCGACGTCTACCGCACCTGCCTGGACGGGCGCGAGGCGGTCATCAAGGACTACTCCCGCTACCGCGGCACTCCCGTTTCGCTGATCGCGCGACTGATGGTGCGCCGCGAGGCCCGCATGCTGCAGCGCCTCGGCGGCTGGAAGCATGCCCCCGCGCTGCTCGGCACCCTCGGTGGCCTGGCACTGGGCATGGAGTTCATCCCGGGCCAGACCCTGAGCACCGCGCAGGCCGTGGGCAATGAAGTGTTCGAGCAGCTGCAGCACGCGCTCAGCCGTTTGCACGCCGCCGGCATCACCCACAACGACCTGCATGGCACCAACGTGGTGGTCAGCGGCGGCGTGCCGGTGCTGCTGGATTTCACCTCGGCCTGGCGCGCCCCGCGCTGGCTGCGCCGCAATCCACTGAGCCGGCAGATGCGCCGCAGCGACATGAAGAACCTGCTGAAGATCCGCCAGCGCGTAACCGGCCAGGCCCCGAGTGCCGCGCAGGCTGCACTGGTGGCCGACCCGGGCTGGGTGGCCGCGGTGCGGCAGGGCTGGAAGCGGTTCTACAAGTGGGCCAAGCGCCGGTAGGGGGCGAGCTCGCTCGACCGCGTTACCGCTCTTTGTAGAGCCGAGCCCGCGCTCGGCTGCTGTTCCTGCATCGCGCGAAATGCAGCCGAGCATCGGCTCGGCTCTACGACATCCCGCCGAACGGGTTACAACGCGTCCGCGTCCAACTCACCGGTACGGATACGCACCACGCTGCCCAGGTCGTACACGAACACCTTGCCGTCACCAATCTTGCCGGTGCCAGCGGCCTTCACGATGGCCTCAACCACCGCCTCCACCTGGTCATCGGTCACCGCCACTTCCAGCTTCACCTTCGGCAGGAAATCGACCACATACTCCGCGCCGCGGTACAGCTCGGTATGGCCCTTCTGGCGACCAAAGCCCTTCACTTCCGTCACCGTGATCCCGGTAACCCCACGCTCGGCCAGCGCTTCGCGCACGTCGTCGAGCTTGAACGGCTTGATCACCGCCATGACCATCTTCATCGTCTATCTCCTGTCTTCCGGCGTGGAGGATAGCGCCTGAACGTGGCCCGTGCGAAGCCGCTGCGGCCTGTCCGGGCAGTGGGTGCCAGCAGTATCCTTGTGCCCGAATGGCCTGCCCGCGCCGGATGCACGGGCCCACCCCCACGGAGCACCCCATGATCGACCTGAACCAAATCGATGACCTCGCCCGTCGCCTCAGCGACCTGGTGCCGCCGGGCCTGCGCGAATCGCGCGAGGAACTGCAGGCCACCTTCAAGAGCGCACTGCAGGCCGGCCTGGCCAAGCTGGACCTGGTCACCCGCGAGGAGTTCGAAGTGCAGCGCGCCGTGCTGCTGAAGACCCGCCAGAAGCTGGACGCGCTGGAAACCGCCGTGCGCGAGCTGGAAGGGCGCGGCGCCGCAGAATGAAAAAAGGAGGCGCACCGCGCCTCCCACTACAGAGTATTTCCCGGATGGGGCCTTGCAGCAAGGCCCACCGGGCGCCCTAGACTCGCCGGCCTGTCGATCCGGCAGGACAAGCAGGGGCAGCAGCGATGGCGCAGGACACCGAATGGACACCCGTTTCGCATGACACCTGCGACCAGGTCGCCGGGCCGTTCTATCACGGCACCCGCGCTGACCTGGCGGTGGGCGAGTTACTGAGTGCGGGCTTCCGCTCCAATTATCGCGACAGTGTGGTGATGAACCACATCTACTTCACCACGATTGCCAAGGGCGCCGGGCTGGCTGCGGAGATGGCCCGGGGTGAAGGTCGGCCGCGTGTGTATGTGGTGGAGCCGACCGGGCCGTTTGAAGACGATCCGAATGTGACCAACAAGAAGTTTCCCGGCAACCCGACGCGGTCGTATCGGAGTGCGGAGCCGTTGCGGGTTGTGGGGGAGATTGTGGAGTGGGAGCTCTACGACGCGGAGTTCGTTCGGCAGTTGAAGGCGTTTGTTGCTTCGGGGAGTGGGGAGATCATCAATTGATGACCTGCTGGCGTTGGGCGTTGCGCACTTCTTCATCGGCTTCATAGATGTCCAGCCCGAGCTCAATGCCACGCTCTCCCAAAGCGAGCAGCACGCGGGGCGAAAGCGAGACACCGTCATTGCTGCTGCACATGAAAAGACCGCAGAACAGGTCAGGCCGGAACCGTGCCAATGACTGCCATACGGCGAGATCGCCGGTGAGCTGATCGAGGATCTCGAACATCTGCGCTTCCAGATCTTCAGGCTCACGACGCTCCGCATCAAGTTGCCAGCTGCCAGTCCTGGCGATACGCACGGTGCCTGATGGGTTGCCTCTGAGTTCCTGGCCCTTGTGATGCGAAGCGGTCGGGGTCGCCCCGAGCAAGGCACTGACTTCTTCGGGCAGGAGGTCGTCCCCGAAGAATCTGAGGGTCACCAGGGAATGATCGAATGCTGCCATGGGAATCCAGTTGTCCTTTTCGGAAGGTACTCCAGTACGTAGGCCTCGTTGATGTCAGATTCCAGCCAAGAGCGGCCATTACTCAACCACTGAAACGGTCGCTCAACACCCAGGACAACCTGGCGCCGGAGCATGTAGGACGCCAACATGGGCCATCAGAATCGCGAAGCGAAGGTCAATATCGGCGTTCGCATCGAACCGATAGTTGGATAATTGCGCGCAAATCTGGATTTATTGCATATAAGATTTATATTTGTTTGATATTGATCTACAAACCCCCTTTGGATATTTTTCGGAAGCATGAAGAAATATTTCTTTTGCGAGACTAATAATAAATTTATTAGTGAAAATTAATCCAGCAGGTGTCGCCGCTGTAACAGGCAGGTCCGGCACACCCTGTACCGACAAAGATCTTTGCAGAATCCCGACTGATTTTGATGCGCCCTTCTCGAAAACCCAAGAGCCACCTCGAAACTGATAATTTATCTCGCCCCGAATTTCCGGCGGGTTGTATTTTGAGCTAGACCGTACTAGGAATTGCTTGTGTTCCGCCAAATAAATTGAAAGGGCCGCGTACTCAACCGGATCCGTGTCTGTTTGAAGGCGAAGTCGATCAATCAATTTCTCCCAAAGTTGCCACGCATCTTGATGTGATCCTCCATTCTTCTTTGTGTTTTTCGTCAATTTAAGAATTTTTGACGATTCATCGTAAGCTATAACATACAAACCACCAGGTATTGTAAAGCTTGGTTTGGGGCCATAATTGCTTCGCTCTATGGATGCCACCCCCCTGGAGTCAAGATTTGTGATACTTACGCCAGTAAGGCGAAGTATATAATGAACGCCAAAGTACGCGGCGTAATAGCTCTCGATAGCCTGCCAAGAGGCATTATTCAGCTGATTTTGCATGGATCTATCGTGAGTGACTCTGGAAGCAAGAAGAAACCTGTTTGCTTCGCCTGCGAGGAGCCTGTGCAGTAAGTCCACGTCTAGAATTTGCAACTCTATCTCAATAGAATCAGCATTTTTGTTGATGCTTTTGGTGCTAAACTCTAACTCATGCAGCATCTCAACCAAACGCTCATTTGAGTTTTGGCGCGCAGCAAGTGCGCCCTCAACAAGCAGAGGGCCAAGTAATCGAATGGCTCTCTTGATGTCCATTAGATAGTGAGATTTCTACGAAGAAGTTTTCTGTCCAGCATCTCGACTGATTTTAAGTAAGCTTTGGAATTTGCGATTTCCTGGAACGAGCCTGGAAGTGAGCGAAGTAGATATTTTTTATGTTCGCTGATTTTGTCTAAGTCCTCACTGTTGCTGTCGGAGATCATGCTTATGATGGCCCTAGAGTGCGCCATAAGAATCTTGAATAGCGTCGCTTTGGTTATCGATGCAGAAAGATCAAATTGGTGATCTTCCGACACATCGTTGGCTGCGATAAGGAACGTATTGATGATTTTGTAAAGCCGATCGGTGTTCAAAATATTAAATTCTTTGAGCATCGGCCTCATTGAGTCGTAGAAGGTGACCTTTGATATCTTTCCGCGTTGCTTGTCTATTCTGCTTAGCTTGTTAAAAAGATAGCTATCCGCCTCCGTTTCAAAACAGGTGAATAGATCATCAAGAAGTCGTTCATCGTCAGACTCTCTATCGGCGAGGCGCTTGATGTCTAGAAGCAGCTCTTTAGGAACGGGCCTCTGCAAGGTATTGATATCGATGAATATCCTCGCCTCCTGCATCGGATTCAGTTCGTTGTATATAATTACAGGGACACGATATTTGACTCCTTCGTTGAGGAGCTTTCTGAAACCGAACACTCGGTGCTGGCCGTCTAGAATCAAGAAGGAATTCTGCGATTCATTGAACGTAATAGTCTTATTTTTTGAGTTATAGGACAATTCCGATTCAGGTTGCGCAGAAAGAATAATGCTCGACGGTATGGTACCGCCGGTGCGAATGTAGTCAGCAATTGATTGGGCCCGGGACTCGTCCAGTCTTCGCTGGAATCCCATGACTGGATCATCTTCGCGCGGATTTGTCGAGCACGTTGTGGCGATTAGCTCTATCTCCATGGTGCCGGAGTAAAACTTGTGCTCACCCTGAGTAATAAGAGTTACGGATATATTTTGTGTCGCCATGGCAATTTAATTTTATCTCTGTGGAGTACTAAAATATTTTACATATACCCAGCGTGATGTATTCCACAGAATATGTTGGCAAGCTGGGCAGTGTGGAAATCCCGATCAACTCAACCTCTCGAAAATTCAAGTAGATAAACAGACTGGGCACCAAGGCCTGATTTTGGTGCAGATATAAGTAAACTACAAAACGCGGTATCCATTGCCCGCAGTGACTGGGTCGCTTTGGGTCCATGTATGACCGCAAAGGGTCGTAAGGTGCCGCATTAAATTCTGATTAATTCATTCAATAAAGGCATAGACGCGTGAGGGCCACAAAGATCTTTCCGGAGCGAAGCGCTTGAAGAATTTGGCGATACTAGGATATGAAGCTTCAAGCAGGGACTTACAAGGCTCACTTGCCTCTGAGCTTGCGAGCCAAAAGTGAATACTACTCAACAGTTGCCCCAATTCGTAGTAGACGGTCCTGGCATCAGCTGCGCCCGAGTTCACTTGGTGACAGATTACGTCCAACGCCACTGCCATACGTGAGATCGCATGACCATCGGGCGAACCTTCGGAAAAGTAATCAGTGATGGGGTGTAATCTCTCCGACTCGTGGAGGTAATAGCCGGGCCTTGCACCAGCAAGCTCGCTGGAAGACCGGTAAAGCTCTTCCCAATATTCAAGATCGCCGTCATCCAGAGCATCACGAAAGAGGCCAATGAACTTGAGGGCGTTCTCTACGCGGCGCTGTCGAAGATTCTGAAAGAACGCTGTAAGAGCAACTAGCCCACCAACAATAACGAACGTTAGTTGGATCCATTCACGAAGGTCCTTTAGCATGATCGTCACACTCAACTCAGCAATTACGCCGCGCCGCGAAGCGGCCTCAATTTGAATGAACCTCTAGGCGCGACTCTACGCATAAAATCCTCTAAATCCCGCTCATTTTGGAGGATGGCATCAATATCATCACTGACAAGACCAGTGAATTCTGCAGAGGACGAATCTATCAAATCCTGCAGGTCGGCACGCACGCCCAGAACCCAAGCGTTATTACCTACCGACGCCGCGTGATTTATTGGCGCATCCGCCCAATTAGATAGCGCGGGAAAGAACGTGGAGTAAGCATCTAGCGAGTAGCGCACAATTACCGAGAAAGGTGAGAGCTTCGATCCAACTCGCTCGTAAAGCGATCTATCTTCAAGAAATGCAGCCAACACCGATAGCTTTTCCGAATTATGGCCTGCTTTGCGGACTAGGTTGTATGTATCATCCGGATCCCGGTCTAAACGTGAAAGAAAGACGTGGGACTTGAGCGCGCATTCACACCCCATGATCAAATCAACGAAGCTCTTAATTCTTCCGGTCTTGTGAAGCTGATTTTCCCATAGGGTATCAAAACGCGATGCAAAGTCTCGCGCATCCCTGTGGTAGAAATCAGCGATGGAATGTTGAACAGATATCGGCAACTTTTTCATAAAATAGTCACGACCACCTTATAAATCAGATCCATAAACTGACCATGCGAATGATCCGCAGCTCACCGGTGGCGAACTATCCCCTCAATAAATTTTGATCTTAGGGCCCTGTGCTTCGGCGAGCAAGCCGGCGTATAACCGGCCCGCCAATTTGGGACAGAAACGGTGTCCTGTGGCATCTGAGGGCACAGTGGAATGTCCGCTTCGGGTCGAGAGCGGACGCTAGCATCGTTGGTACGGTTCTGTGCCACCGGTTGCGTCCGCTTTCGGCCAAGAGCAGACATCGAGCGTTCCAGGTCGAGGAACACCTGCGCAAGAGTATGGGCCCCGTCAGGCCAGCTGGATGCGCGCTTCTCAAGCTCGACTCTTGCCGCGCTACTGCAAGATGATGGCCGGCTAGCAGCCTGGGGCTATGGGGCCGCTTCATGCCAGAACTCGGTATCGGCACCAGCGATTCGTCATTCCCGCCTTTCCGCCTGGATATGGATAGACGAAACACCGGAAGCCAAGGAATGATTGGACCAAGCATCCAGCAATTCTGCAATTGAGCCACTCAAGAGCCATCCGCGGCCGGTGCACTGAGCCGAAGCCAGGGCAAGAACCACAAATTCAGGCCACGATTGCGCGGCATGATGGGAGCAGGCACTCACCATGAAGCCGCCCTTTTGATAGGGCTCGGCGTGGAGATTGCTGACTTCAAGACCTGCTTGCTCAAACATCCGCGCCGCGACCTTGAGAGCCGACTGCTGCGATGCGCAATTGGTGAACAAGCGCCAGTACAACTCCATGAGTCCACAACCTTCCAAAAGGCCCTCTGGGCGCGGTTGCGCTACTTATAGCAGAAGGCACGCACGACCTTTCCCCTCTTGCCACCCGGGGTGCCAGCATAAAGGAACAGATAGTTGAAGAGCGCCCATGGCTTGAACAGTGGGCACCCTGGCATGAATCCCGAGAAGATCACCTTGAGCTGGGGCCGGAGAATCGAGAAGTCCTTGATCGGTCCTCCATGTTCCTGTCGCGCGCCCCCATCAATGCGCAGGCTGCGCCTTCAGCGCGCTTGCCTCCCTGCGCACCAGATACAACGCCACCAGGAATGGCCACAGCGAGTTGATCGATGAAAACACGCGCTGGGTCAGCCCTCGGTAGCCCTCCGGGTCCGCGCCCACCACGTTCAACCAGAGATAGACGATGCCCCCGATACTCACCACAGCGGTCACGGCGTATGCCCTTCGGTTGGCAGACCACGCGCTCAATTCGATGTGCGACATCGCCGGTGCAATGATGTTTGCGATGCCGATGGTGTAGAAGCCGTGCATTGGATGGCCCATGGGCCAGAGCCCGTTGGTCAGCATGGAAATGCCAAAGACCAACCAGCAGATCGCGCCTAGGGCAATCCGGCGGCCGGACTCCCGCCATACCCCGATGGCAAACGCCACGAAGCCGACACCGGAGCCGATGGCGGCGATCCTGCCGCAGATGCTTGCAAGCGTGGGCGCCTGCAGCAGTTCGCTGGCGTGCTGCGCTAGCGGGTTGTAGCCCGGCGCGAACACGGCGGCAACGCTGGTCCAGAACAGGAACCACGGAAGCGGGACCAGACCCGCGCAGAGAAGCAGTCGGCTGCGGCGTTGCACGTGCAGTGATCCTTGTATTGGCCTGAGCCAGTGGAGGGAATCCGTTTAAACGCTGCAGAACCTTGCTGCTGCGGGCAGGATGGTCTTGAGTGACTACAGCGGTAGTCAGATTGCGCGCGGCACTCGGTAGGTTCAACAGGCAGGAAGTCATTTAAACCATCCAGCCGGTGTCGCAGCGATTCGGTTGCATGAGCGATCACGCATGCCCGATGGGCGAGTGCTGTCGCTTTTGCCGCGGTTGGCGTCTCTGGCGGAAGAATTTGAAGACTCCGTTCCAGAAGTGCCTGTACGCCTAGCCCGCCAAGGCTCTCGCCCCTTTCCGCGCTATGCGACAATGCCGAAAACGTCTCGGGTTTTGGCGGCATTGACCCCTACCCCTTGGCATTCCCAACTACGTCAGGCAACTCTGGTATCGCCACCGAAAACGGGTGGCCGGGCCTCGAAAACCCGAGCTATTAGGATGTTGTTTGCACTTGCCAGCCGGCATCGCCTTGCGTGGTGTCGGCTGGCATTCCGTCTGCCGGCTATGGCGGGCGGGGCGTGGGGGCCTTGTGCCCGCCGGTTTCTTCCTAATAGCCCGGTTTTCGAGCCACGCTCTGCCCGCCACCTTTATCGGTGGCGGCTTCCGCCTGCATGCACGGAGCACGCCATGACCACGCCGCACTCCCCGCCCCCACGCCCCATCCAGGAAGCGCCCTCGACCGCGCCGGCCTTGGACCCCAACAGCCTCATCGCCATCCTGCACGCCATCGGCGCGGGCGCTGCGGCCGACGGACAGCCCTGGCCCGAGCGGCACCATCTACGCAGCCGGCAGATGCAGTTGTCCGACGCCGACTGCGCACTCACCGGCCAACGCATCGTGCAGGAGATCCTGCTGGCGGCCGAGCGCACGCGCCAGAACGGCGAGCCGGAGCAGTACGTCGGCGACCGGGTGATGGAGGGGCTGGTGATGGCCGATCTGGCGCTGACCGCCTTCATCCACGAGCGGATGCGACCCAAGGACTGAGCGCGCGCGCTCACGGCGCGTACCTTTCTGCCTGTGTGCGGGGTGACGAATGAAGATGCACGGCCTTGCCGCTGCGGCGGTGTGCATCGCGGTGATCGGCGCGATGTGGGTGGAGTGGCCTGAGCCTGCGAGCGATCAGGTGTGGGCCTACCAGAAGCTGCAGCCGGCCGATTACCGCCTGCTGCACAGTGATGCGCTCGGCTTCGTGACCGCGAAGGCCCACGAGGGTTTTGAACTGCATACACGCCATGCCAGAGCAACGTCCTTCGAGATCCGGTGCAAAGGCGTGCTGGTGATGGACGTGGAGAATGCGCCCTCGCGCGTGCTGATCCGCATGCCCGCCGATGCACGCTGGCGGGCGCCGGATATCGAACGGCTGCGTGTCAGCTTCGAGCGTTGGCTGGATCTGCACCAGAGCCAGGGGCGATTGCTGGTGGAAAGTGCGGGGCCTTCGTGGGTTGAGGCGCGGTTTGGGCGCTTCAATGGGCTGGTGCTTGATGAGCAGCGGTGTCTGTTTGGGGCGCCGGCACACCGCCAGGCCGATCCCACCAATTACCTCAGCGCTGAAGTGCCCTCGTTGGCTGACGCTCACGGTTGCGCTGTGCCTGCACCGCATGCGGCACAGCAACTGGTCAGGGGCCAAACCCCAGCGCCATCGCAACCACTTTCCCATCCCGAACGTAGAAGCAAATGCTCGATCCACCTTCCGAGAACCCACAGGTGCGCTCGACCTTGAAGCTGCCCAGCGTTGCCTGCTCTGTGTCCCTCTGGCCATACCCGCCCGCTGCGCTGGCAGCCTTGGACGCCGGGTCACCCATTGCAACGCCTTTCAGCTTCACGCCGCGCAAGCTCTCGGTTCTGCCTGCAGCAGGTTGCCCTGTGCTGATCGATGAAACGCGGATTTCATCGATGGTTCGGAACTCCGGAGCGACGTCAGGGTTGGAGGTCATCAGCACCTCCAATCGGGTAGTGGGATCCAGGTATCTACGCCGTATCAGCCCTGCCGCGTCCACGACCATCTCGCCATCACCATAGCGGCGCAGGACATCCCTCTCGCTGTAGACATGCGGGATGAAACTTCCATCGCGGAAGGCTTTCGATACAAAGTCCACCCGTGGATTCCCTGCGGGAAAGCCTGCGACCGCAGGCAGCATGCCCAGCGCGATCAAGATGAATCTGAGTGCCCTCATGACAACTTCGTCCATCCATCTGAAGGAATGATCACAGAGCATTCGTGACTCATGTGCGGATAGCCCACTCGTTCCAGAGGCGTATCACCGTTCCGGATGATAGCGGTCCTTGTACTCGTCTTGAATCAGTCCTTGGTTCACATAGCGCCCCTGACTCTTCCTCAACACGTCCCGCGCGAACCTCAAGGCGCCGTCAACCGAATCAAACGTCCACTCGGTGCCAAAGGGATGATCCGGATCCACCGCCTCGAACTCGTACACATCGATGAAGCCAGGCGCTCCATTGTCAAACACTTCGCAAAGACGAACCCTCCAGGCGTTCAGATTGGCCTGCTCAATGGAGACAAAGCGAATCACACGCTGATCCAACTCATATCGATCGGGGAGCAGCTGCTCGACATCGCGCCCCGCCGAAAGATTGCCTGTTACATCCAGATCACAAAGATAGCGCTGCAATGGATCCCTCATTCCGTTGAGAAAATTGACCAGCAAGTGAGCATCGGTGACTTCCGGAGCGACTAGGACGGCTCGCCCGAGGCATAGTGCCATGCGCCCGACGATTGGCCGTCGTAACGGCTATCGATGTCCTCCAGCCACACCTTCAGATCCAGCAGAAACCTTGCGTGGTCGAAGTCCTTGAACTTCACCCTGCCCAGTTGCTCCGCCAACTGCTCAAGCAATTCGCGTGAGACATACCGCATCCTCCCCTTCATCGAGAGCGGAACGATGGCTGGCAGGTCAAGCATCACATCCGTATAGAATTCCGCCTTCTTTCGTCGAAACTGCACTCTTCGCTTGAAGTCCAGCTCGGGATCTCGACACACGAAAAGCAAGGCCACACAAGCCACTTCGTTCCCGTAGCTCCTGGACTCGAATGTAGCGGAGCGCTCTACGTAGTGACTTTTGATCCTGCCAACCTGCGACTCCCAGTCGCAGTCCGCCGCGAAGCTCAGTTTCATCAGTCCCACGCTCCATGTCAGTGCTGCGCGCGCATCCCGCACCTATTCGAGCAGGTCGTGTAGATCGATGCCAGACGGACTCACCAGGCGCTTCTCGCGACCCACATGGTAAAGCTCGAAGGTGCCTTTCTCTGAATCGATGACACGGGCGCCATCAAGCACCGCCAGAAACCCGAAGACCGCCGAACGGGCAGCTTCACCGGCAACGGCGCGCAACATGTCGACTTCCATAGCGGACAAGCTGTTGAACCATTCGGACCGCGCCAACAGGTCTGGGGCCACCCGACGGCCTGGGGGATACGCCAGGTTCGAGATCGTACTGTCCACGGATGACTCAAGCACATAGCGCTGAATAGCGGATACAAATTCGTCAGCTTTCATGCCACTCCCTCGGCGTTGAAGATGAGCCAGAACACATTCGCCTGTGCGGACCTGCTGCCTCTTGTCCCCGCTCAGCCCGGCGCTCGCAGGCAGTGCGGCACAGCATGAACTCAATCCCGTCCAGACGAGTTCAGAGCAAGCGGAGTACCCTCCGCAACACAGATTTTCCGCAACGCGGCCTCCAGCTTGCTGCCGTTTTCCAACGTTTTCAGTGTCACTGCAATCCCGCCAGTGATCCCAAGCTTCCTCTGTGCACTTTCGGAGAGAGACAGCTCAAGCTCCATGCGCCGCAGAGAGATATGCACCAGACCGCCATAGCAAGGCTCAAGACCTCCACCGACCTCGATATGGGCGTGCGCCATGCCCAACTCTTCGTCCTGGTCGTCATACGCCTTCGCGTTCTGCAATACCACGTAACGAGACGGATTCGTCGAGCTGTCGGCCAAGCCAACTACGATGCAGTAGTCATCTTCCTCTATGGAAACGACTTCGGCCTTGAATCTGTACATTTCCCGGGTACTCCTGACATGTGGAAAACTCAATGTCTACTCCGCCGCTGTCCTGGTGCCGCTCTCAGCACGCAGGGTCGCATCGTTGTCACCCTTCCAGCCCACCTGGGTGCCACTCGCCCCGCCTCCCGAGCCCATCCGTACTTTTGTCTGTTCGCCCGCCGCTCGATCATCAAGGGCGGCGCCAACGTCAGGGGCGGTCTGTACTGACGGAAACCGAGCCGTCTTCCAGCAGGTGGACGCTTACATATGCGTCTGGCGGAGGTATCCGATCGATCGACGCCCCTGCGGGGAGAATGTCCCAACTTGTGATCGGGCCGCAGACTGTCCTATGCACCAATCGGCGGCTATCCAACCCTCGCTTGGCAAGCTCGGCCACAACTACTTCAGGAGGCTGGCGGTCGAGGCCCTTGTAGGCTGTGCACGTCTCTCCCGTCTGGCCGATGGGATACGTTGAACTCTCCACCTCATCCCGGCACCCCGGCAGGCCCATGGCGAGCGAGAGGGCCATCAGTACTCGAATGCACTGCATTTCAGCTCGCTCCTTTCCTTGTACTGCCCTGTTGTACGCCTTTTCTGACGCAAGGCCTCCGAAACCGCCATCGCAGAGCCGCGCTGCACAGAACATCTGCCCTTGATCCGAATGCTGCACCCTTTGCAGGCAGAAATACCCCGAGACGCATTGCCGGCAAACCCCGATAGTCCCACGCAGATTACCTGCCGCACCATCAGGCGTCTTTCTGCAGGAATCCACACATGAGCCTGGCGCTGGTCCACAGCCGTGCCCGCGCCGGGGTCGATGCCCCGCTGGTGCGGGTGGAAGTGCACCTCTCTGGCGGCCTGCCCGCCACCCAGATTGTCGGCCTGGCCGAGACCAGCGTGCGCGAATCGCGCGAGCGCGTGCGTGCCGCCCTGCTCTGTGCACGCTTCGACTTTCCGCAGCGGCGCATCACCTTGAACCTCGCGCCCGCCGACTTGCCCAAGGAAGGCGGGCGCTACGACCTGGCCATCGCGCTGGGCATTCTGGCGGCCAGTGGCCAGGTCGATCCGCAGTCGCTGCTGCAGTACGAGTTCCTGGGCGAGCTGGGCCTGACCGGTGAGCTGCGGCCGGTGGCCGGTGCACTGCCGGCCGCGATCGCGGCAGCTGACGCCGGGCGTATCCTGGTGGTGCCGCCAGGGAATGCCGCTGAGGCTGCTTTGGCCGAGCATGCCGATGTGCGGGTAGCGCGTACGTTGCTGGAGTGCTGTGCCGGGCTGAGCAATCCGCGCCTGCTGCCACCCGTGGAGCGCGTGGACACGACGCCGTTGCCCCTGCCCGATCTGGCCGACGTGCGCGGGCAGGCGCATGCACGGCGCGCGTTGGAAGTGGCGGCCGCTGGTGGGCACCATCTGTTGTTGATCGGCAGCCCTGGCTGCGGCAAGACGCTGTTGGCTTCGCGCCTGCCCAGCCTGCTGCCGGACACCGAAGAGACTGAGGCGCTGCAGCTTGCCGCGATTGCGTCGGTGAGTGGCGAAGGGCTTGACCCAAGACGATGGCGGCAGCGGCCCTTTCGGGCGCCGCATCACAGTGCCAGTGCAGCGGCGCTGGTGGGGGGCGGCAACCCACCCTGCCCCGGCGAAATCTCGCTGGCTCATCATGGCGTCCTTTTCCTCGACGAGCTTCCAGAGTGGAACCGCAGCGCGCTGGAAACCCTGCGCGAGCCACTGGAGTCCGGCCACATCCGCATCGCCCGCGCGGCGCGCAGCGTGCAGTATCCCGCTCGCTTCCAGCTGGTGGCGGCGATGAATCCCTGCCCGTGCGGCTGGGCCGGTGACCGCAGCAACCGCTGCCAGTGCAGCGACGAGCGCATCAACCGCTATCGTGCGCGAGTGTCCGGTCCGCTGCTGGACCGCATCGACCTGCATATCGGCGTAACGCGCATGGATGCGGTGGAGCTGCGGGAGAGCACGCCGCTGGGTGAGCCCAGTGCATCGGTGCGTGCACGGGTGGAAGCCGCACATGCCCGACAACAGGCGCGTGGAGGGCTCAATGCGCATCTGCCGCCGGCGGCGCTGCGGGCGTGCACGAAGCTGAGCGAGGCCGATCAGGACATGCTGGAACAGGCCATCGAGCGTCTGCAGCTTTCAGCACGTGCGATGCACCGGATTCTGCGGGTGGCGCGCACGATTGCGGATCTGGCGGGTTGCGAGGACATCCAGACCGCGCATCTGGCTGAGGCGATCGGGTATCGGCAGTTGGATCGGGGAAAGCCTTAGAAATGCCGGTCGGGTTGGCTTTTGGGAGAGTCGACCGTTGGTCGACTCTCGCGCGAAGCGCGGCCTTCTGAGAGGTAGATGCGAAGAGCGGTCGACTAACAGTCGACCCTACCAAGGGCAGGCATCAGGCTGCCGAATGCAACCGTCCCCGCTTCGCCAGCAACGCCACCCGACGGCTGACCAGCGCGTGCAGCTCCGCCAGCTCCGACGCCCGGCCAGCCGTCATGTTGTCGCCGAACAGCACCCGCGACAGCCCCGCCGCGTCGCTGTCCTCCGGGTGCTGCCAGCGGTCGCGATATACCTTCTGGCACACCAGCCAGGCCTGCGGCAGCCCACCGCCGGGTAGCGGGCGGACCACGCGTTCGTAGACGTGCCAGAAGTGGTACTCGGCCTGCAGGTCGATCACAGGCGCCACGGACGGCGCCTGCCGGGGCCGTCCTGGGCCTCGGATGCCGAACAGCGGGGTTCGCGGGTTGTACTGAGCCATGCCGACAGCATGACCCAGCAACATTGTGGGAACCTTGCGTCGCCGCCAGAAAACCCCTGTTGTTTGCGCAAGGCGGGGTTTGGGCGGATCTGAGCACCTGCCTGGGGACCGCCAAGTGCATCCACGCATGGCGTGGATCTACTTAAAAGGCCATCGAGGTACTGAACATCAGCTGCCGTGGCGCGCTGCGCTGCAGGGTCTGGTAATCCCCCGAGAACGACGAGCCGGCGATGGTGGCGGTGCCGATGTTGTGGCGGTTGAACAGGTTGCTCACGTCCAGCCGCAGCTCCAGGCCGGGCACGGCGCTGTCCGCACCGAAGCGGTAAGCGGCGTAGGTGTTGACCTGCCAGAAGGTCGGCACGCGGATGTCGTTCTCGTAGGTGAAGGGCTGGCGCAGGTACGAGGTGCTGGTGGCACCAAAGCGCCAGTCACCGAAGTGGGCGGACAGGTCGCTGACCAGCGAGATCTGCGGGTAGCCCGGCTGGGCGTTGCCCTTGATCGGGTACACCGTGTCACCCACCACGAAATCGCTGTCATAGTACGAACGGGCCACGGCCACGCCCTGGTAGAACTGCAGGTGGTCGGTCAGGTCGGCGGTGATGCCGAGGTCGGCACCGATCACGTGCATCTTCGGCATCAACCGCACGGTGTTGATCTGTGCGAACTGGGTGCCGATGGCAGCCGACAGCAGGCGGTTGCGGATGTCGTTGTAGAACACATCGCCGGTGATCGTCAGCCGGTCGAAGCGGTGCGATGCGCCCACGGTAAGGTTCCAGTTCTTTTCCGGACGCAGGGTACCCGCCACGCGGTCGAACTCTTCCTGGTCGGTGATGGTCCACGCCGAGGCGGTGTAACCGATGTTGCCGCGCTGGGCGACGCGATAGCCGTTCATGGTATTGGCCAGGTCGATGAAAGCATCGGTGGATTCGGTCGGGCTCCAGAACAGCGAGACATGCGGCAGGAAGTTGCTCTTCGCGCGCAGCGTGCCGTTCACCGGCCAGTCCTTGGCATCGCCGAGGCCGCCGCCGCTGGTGCGGAAGTCCACGGCCTTGAAACCAACGCCCAGCTTCAGCGTGTCGTTCAACACGATGTCGTCGTGCAGGTAGAACTGGCGCGAGCGGGTCACCCAGCTCGATGCGTTGTCGGTCTTGAACGCGGGACCGTACACATCGAACGGACCGGTGGCCTTCAGCGGCGGGCCCTCGCCCAGCAGTGGCTGCTGGTACCACTCGGTCTTGGCGGCGGCCTTGCTCTTCTCCTGCCAGAAGCCGGCCGTGAAAGTGTGCGCGCCGGTCTCGAACTGCAGGTTGACCATGCCGCCCAGCCGGTTGAGGCGTGGCGTCTGCACCTGTTCGGAGAACGGCGCACCGTTGGGCGATGGCACGGTCGGGTCGGTCAGCGTGGCCTGGGTGTGGCTGTTGGCGTTGTACAGCTGCACGTTGCCACTCAGTGCCGGGGTGATCTGGAAGCGATGGTTGATCGATGACACGCGGTCGCGGGTGATCTGGCCGGTGTCGTACGGAATCAGTTCGGACAGCTCGCCGCAGGTGTAGGCGCCGCAGGATTTGTCTGCATTCTCCGGCGAGGCCACGTACCACGCCCACGCATAATCGGGATAGAAGATGTCGGCCTTCCAGCCCAGTTTGCGGATCATGTCGAAGGAGATGTTGTTGTAGCCCCAGACTTTGGCCTTGCTGTCGGACAGGAACACGGTGACATCGCCCCAGGCGACGTCCTGCTGCAGCTTCAGGTCGCCGCGCAGGAAGTTCTGCGTGCCCTCGCCCTGATACTTATCGGCCGATACACGCTGCAGGTCGACCAGCACTTTCGGGCCGTGCTCGCCGAGCTGGCCGGTCTGCCCGGATACGGTGGTGACCAACGTGCTGTTGCTGCCCACGCCCTGCTTCACGCGCAGGCTGGGCGTGTCCTGCAGCTCGCGCAGGCGGTACTCCAGGCTGCCGCCGTTGACGCTGCTGGAGAACACGCTGACCGGTGCGCCACCGGGGCTGACCGTGATCGCACCGATGCCATCGGGCACGCCCACGTTCACCACGCTGGTGCCGGTAAGCGAGAGGAAGCCATTGTCGTTCAGCGGCACGCCTTCGAAGGTGATGCCCATTTCATTCATGCGGAAGCCGCGCACGAACAGGCTGGTGGCCGAGATATCCAGGCCCAGTCCATCGGTGGCGGTGTAGCTGGCGCCCGGTACCTGCTTCAGCATGGCCAGGCCGTTGTTGCCGGTGACCATCGCGTCGAGGTCTTCGGCCTTGATGATGTAGCGGTTGGGACCAACCACCTGGGTCGGTGCCACGGCCGCACCGCGCGGTGTGGCGATGACCTGCAGGGCGTTGAGCGTGGTGGGCGTGTCGAGCGCGGCGTCGTGCGTTTCTGCGGCGTACGCAGGTGCGGTGATGGCCGCGATGATGGCCAGGGCGAGGCGCGTCGTGGGTAGGGCGTTCATAGCAGCAGATCCAGGGTGCAGGGAGAGAGCGGCGCAGGCGCACGCCCAGCACGTTGCAGCACCGGTGTCGGCGCCCTGGCTGGCGATGCGATTGCGTTGAGGGAGCGACGGCGCGGTGCGCGCCGGTCAGCAGACGAAGACGATCATCTGCTGTGGGATTCGATGGCGTGATTTCGACGTGCGGAATTCTTGCATCGCACTGCCGCATTCGCTATTGCACGGTGGTACAGCGCAGCTATACGCAGGTATCGTCCTGTCCGGTATCTTCAGATACCCGATTCCAGATTGGCAGGAGCCTTGATGATCCGCTGGACCACCTGGAAAGTAACAGCCACCGTTGGCATGATGTTGCTTTCGTGCATGGAAACTGCGCTATCGCACGACAGAGTTGAAGTGCGTTCCCCACAGCGTCTGGATGCCCTGATCGACGCGCTCGTCACCACGCCGTCGCCGATCAGCCCGGCCCAGTTGCATGAGCTGGGCATCATCGCGCCGTTTTCATTTGAGAAGGATGCAGGACCGCGCATCTACCGGTCACAGCCGATGCTGACCGCCGATGGCTTTGCCATCGATAACGTGGAGTATCGCGTTATACGCGGCAAGGACGATGAAATCCGCCTTCTGTTCGTCACGTTCGTGGATACGCCATGCTTCCCACTGGAGCGGTTGGCTATGCGTTACACCCTGCAGCCATTCATCTATCCACCCAGCCATGGTGCGCCATTGATCGCGCGGAACCACGAGCAGCACCATTCGCTCACCGTAGGAGCGCAGGAGATCATCGTCCGCAGCCAGCGCGATGCTCCGCACTGCGTGCTGGGCCTGAGGCGCTGAGCGCCGCTTGGCGCCTCAACGCAATACGTAGGTCTCAATGGCGCGCGCCACGCCGTCATCAGCATTGCTGCTGGTCTCAAACCGCGCCACCGCCTTCACCGCGTCGATGGCATTGCCCATCGCCACGCTGGTGCCAGCGTACTGCAGCATGGTCAAGTCGTTCTCCTGGTCACCGATGGCCATCACATTGGCGCGGTCGATGCCCAGGTGCTCGGCCAGCTTCTGCAGGCTCGGTCCCTTGCCGGCGCGGTGGTCGAACACTTCCAGGAAGAACGGTGCACTCTTCAGTACCGCGAAGCGCTCGGTCAGCTCGCTGGGCAGGCGCGCAATGGCGGCATCCAGCACGTCCGGCGCGTCGATCATCATCAGCTTGATGAAGGACATCGATGGGTCCATGTCCTCCACGCGACGATACGACAGCGGCATCCGCGAAAGATGCGAGTCGGCTACGGTGTAGTAGCTGATGTCCTGGTTGGGCGTGTACATGCGCTGGCTGTCCAGCGCCTGAAAGTGCACGCCCAGGTCGCGGGCGACGTGCTCGCAGAACAGGAAGTCGTCGAAGCTGAGCGGATACTCGACCACGGTTTCGCGCGTACCGATGCGCTGCGCCAGGCCGCCATTGCAGGCGATGCAGTAGTCGTCGTTGCCGGTGATGCCCAGCTCGTGCAGGTACGGCGCCAGGCCCGGAACCGGGCGGCCACTGGTCAGCACGATGTGCACGCCCAGCGCCCGCGCCTGCGCGATGGCCTTCCTGGCGCGGGAGGTGAGCTGGTGCGACGGGTCCAGCAGCGTGCCATCCATGTCGATGGCGACCAGTTCGATGGTCGATTGCCTGCGGCCCATGTCCATTGCATTCAACTCGTGCGGGGCACGCCAGTTTAACCCCTCATGCCCGGTTCACCTCTTTGCCCACGTTGGCCGGGATACTGCGGGAGCCTGTGCGTCCCCCACCGCAGGACGGCCCGTTGACCGCCCTTCCCTGGAGAACCTTGCGACGCATGACCTACCGTGCCCCCGAAACCAATGACAGCGCGCCCCTGGCCCAGCAGATCGAGCAGATGATCGACGAGCTGCCCGGCGACCAGGTGAGCGTCGGCACCCTGCTCAGCGCGCTGGGCGATGAGGGCCTGCTGCTGATGGTGATCCTGCTCTCGGCCATCTTCATCATTCCGGTGTCGATTCCCGGGCTGAGTACGGTGTTTGGCGCCTCGATCCTGCTGATCGGCCTGAGCCGGGTGCGCAACCGCCCGCTACGGGTGCCACAGAAGCTGGCCCGCCGCGAGATCGCCACCGACAAGCTGAAGACCAACCTCGGCCGTGCGCTGAAATGGGTGCACCGCATGGAGCGGCTGTCGCGGCCGATGCGGCTGGCGGTGATGGTGCGCTCGAAGAAGATGATGCGCCTGAACAACCTGATGCTGGTGTTCGCGACCCTGCTGTTGATGGCGCCGGCCGGGCCGATACCCTTCAGCAACACGCTGCCGGCGCTGGCGCTGATGTCCTTCGCCATCGGTTTCATCCAGCGCGATGGCGCGGCGGTGGCGGCCGGTTATGGCTTCGTGGTGGCCACAGTGGTGTATTTCGGCGTGCTGCTGGGCGGCGTGGGGCTTGCTGCCGAGTCGGTGTTCAGCGGGTTCCGCAGCGGTACTGCGGAACTGTAGAGCCGAGCCCATGCTCGACTGCTCTTCGACCTGTACGCGAAACCCCGCGCTGCGCGCGTAGGCCGAGCATGGCTCGGCTCTACAGAACTACTTGGCCGACACCCGCCACACCACGTCGCCCACGTCGTCGGCCACCAGCAGCGCGCCCTCGGCGTCCATGGCCATGCCCACCGGTGCGCCCATCAGGGTCTTCTCGTCCTTTGAGGCGAAGCCGCTCACCACGGTCTGCGGGCGCCCGGTCGGCTTGCCGTCCTTGAACGGTACATACACCACTTCGTAGCCGCTCAGCGGCGAGCGGTCCCAGCTGCCGTGCTCGCCGATGAAGGCACCGCCGTGATACTGCGCCGGCAGTGCCTGGCCGGTGTAGAACAACAGGCCCAGCGGTGCCACGTGCGAGCCGATGGCGTAGTCCGGCACGATTGCCTTGGCCACCAGGTCCGGCCGCTGCGGCTGCACGCGTTCGTCCACGTGCTGCCCGTAGTAGCTGTAGGGCCAGCCGTAGAAGCCATCTTCCTTCACCGAGGTGAGGTAGTCAGGCACCAGGTCGGCACCGATCTCATCGCGTTCGTTTGCTACCGCCCACAGCTTCCCGGTACTCGGCTCCCAGTCCAGCCCGGTCGGATTGCGGATGCCCGAGGCGTAGATGCGGCTGCCGCGGGTGGCCACGTCCACTTCCAGCACCACCGCGCGGCGGTATTCGACGGCCAGGCCGTTCTCGGTGATGTTGCTGTTGGAGCCCACGCCCACATACAGCTTGCGGCCATCACGGCTGGCCAGCAGTTCCTTGGTCCAGTGGTGGTTGATGGTGCTGGGCAGGTCGGTGAACTCGCGGCCCTTGTCCGACATGCGGGTTTCGCCGGGCACGTAGTGGTACTGCATGATGTTGCCGGTGTTGGCCACGTACAGCGTGTCGCCGATCAGCTGGATGCCGAACGGCGAATGCAGGCCCTCGATGTAGACATGCTGGGTCCACGTGTTCGTTCCCGGCGTGCGGCGCAGCAGGGTGACCCGGTTCCCGCCCTTGCCGGCCTTGCCCGAGCGCGCTTTGACCTTGCCGGCAATCCACTGCTTGGGCGTGGTGACCGGTTCTTCGCCGGGGCCGTTGCCTTCCACCACCAGTACATCGCCATTGGGCAGGGTCAGCAGGCGCCGCGGATGCTGCAGGTTGGCGGCGATGCGCTCGATCTTCAGGCCCTCGGCCACCGTGGGGGTCTGCCCATCAGCCCAGCCGACGCCCTTGGGCACCTGCATCGGCGGCATCAGGAAGTTGGCCGGCTTGGGCAGCGGCGGCCGCGGGCCCGACTGGTCGGCGGGATGGTATTCAGCCTTGCCGGCGCAGGCCGACAGCATCACGGCCAGCGCCAGGGCGCCCACGGTGGGCAGGATGTGCTTAGCCATGACGACCTCCCTGCAGCACCGGCGGCTGCAGTGACAGCAGGATCAGGCCCAGGGCGATCAGGGCCACGGTCAACGCCGACAGGATCGTGCCCGGCACCGCAACGGCGTACGCATCGCGGCTGTGCACGAAGGCGTTCCAGATGGCCAGCACCACCGCGACCAGGTTGAGGAAGAAGTCGATGCGGTCGATGCGGGTGGCGGTACCGTTGCGGCGCCAGACCGCGAAGAGGTTGATCAGGCGCGGCACGATGGCGATCAGCAGGCCGAAGGTGATCAGCCAGGCAGCGGCCTTGCCCCACATCACCTCGGCGCTGTTGAGATAGATCGCGTCGAAGATCAGTGCGCCGACGAAGAAGCCGAAAGGTATCGGGTTCAACAGGCTGAACAGTGTGGTGCCGAGGCCGCGATGGGCCTGGGCGAGCGGATTGACCATCATCGTGCTCCGTGCGGAAGGGTGCACGGGCTGTAGTAGCACAGCCGCGTGTGAGGGGGCGCGATGATGCCCCGGCAGGACTGCCGCACCGGCCGGGCAGGCACCTCACTACGCGGGCTCGTCCTCGCGCACCTCGTGGAAGGGCAGCATCGTCTCGAAGCCGAATTCGTGTTCCATGCTGGTGCGGACCAGGCCGCCGATGGCGTAGCGGCTGGTGTTGGCATGCACGTCTATGCCACCGGGCCGCCACTCGGTGCGCAGATGCAGCGTCTCTGCGCGTCGCATGACGATCCGTTCCTCCTGCAGCAGTGCGCGACGGTGTTTCTTCATCAGCAGGCGCAGCGGTTTCACCGTGGTGATGCCGAAGGCTGCCAGCTCGGGCAACAACTCGGCAATATCGGCATCGTCGCCATAGTCGTGGCTGCGCGTATGCACGGACAGCACCACCTTGCGGATGGCGGCAACCGAGAGCGGAGTCTGGTCCGCGCGCGCACGGGCACGCTGGCGTGCGTTCTTCATGTGTGACTTCACTTGTATGTGATTACCCACGTTTCCCGTACCTCGAAGCAAGCGCGCGAAGATGGCGTGAAGGTATTCGCGTGACCTGTCATAACTTGACGTACTAAGCGATTGTGACGCAATTGGCACATTCGCACATTGCGGGTGTGAAGAGGTAGGGGGTTCTTCGTTGTGTCGCGTTTGGCTCGTTGCGATGGGGCAGTTCCGCCCCGCCGTCCTGCCATGCCGATTCACAACAGAAGGATTCGTGTATGAAGCGACACACGCAACGCACCGCGCCACCGCGCTCCGCGCGCCTGGCCCTCGCCACTGCCTTGGTACTGGGCAGCCTGGCCGTCACTGCCCAGGCCCAACAGGCCGATCCACTGGCGGCAATACAGTGGCACCTGCTCAACACCGGGCAGACGGTCCCGGCTGACACGCTGCCGGTGGCCGGCAACGATCTGAACGTGGATGGCCTGTTCCGCAACGGCATCCGCGGCCAGGGCGTCACCATCGCCATCGTCGATGATGGCCTGCAGATCGCGCATCCGGACCTGGCGGCCAACGTGGCCGCGGTGGCCGGCAAGAACTTCACCAATGGCTCGAACAACCCCACCCCGACCAACCCGGATGTCGACAACCACGGCACCATGGTCGGTGGCATCGCCGGCGCGGTGGGCGCCAACAACCTGGGCGTGCGCGGTGTGGCCCCGGCGGCGACGTTGAAGGGCTTCAACCCGATTTCGCGCTCGGCCCTGGGCAACCAGCAGAGCAACATCGAGTACACCTGGTGGGACGGCGCGGAATCGGCCGACGTGCAGGTGTTCAACAACAGCTGGGGCGCCGGCCCGGGCAATCCGAACCTGCCGCTGGCGTACAGCGAAAACACGATTCGTTCGTACGAGCAGGCACTGTCGGGCACGCGCGGTGGCCGCGGCGGCATCTACGTGAAGTCGGCCGGCAACAACTTCAACAATGCCTCGATCAGCCAGACCCAGGATGTCTGCACCACCGACACCAAGAACCGCAACACCGGCTGCGTGCCGGCCGGCCGCGATCCGCGCAACAACCTGTTCAACGTGATCACCGTGGGCGCGGTGCGCGCCGATGGCGTGCGCTCATCGTACTCCTCCACCGGCTCGGCCCTGTGGGTGTCGGCCTTTGGCGGTGAGTACGGCCTGCAGGCGCAGTACGCGCCCGGCCTGGTGGCACGCGCGTACGACCCGGCGATCGTCACCACCGACGTGACCGGATGCACCCAGGGCAGCAACAAGAACACCAACCGCCAGAACACACTGGACAGCAACCTGTCGGCCATCGACAGCACCTGCAACTACACCGCCAAGATGAACGGCACTTCGGCGTCGGCGCCGATGGTATCGGGCGTGGCGGCACTGGTGCTGGAAGCCAATCCGAACCTGTCCTATCGCGATGTGAAGTACATCCTGGCCACCACCGCCACCCGCAACCACCCGAACCAGCCGGCGGTGACGCTGGCCGACGGGCGCACGCTGGTGCCGGGCTGGACGGTGAATGCCGCCGGCCGTGCCTACAGCAACTGGTATGGCTTCGGCGTGGTCAACGCTGCACGTGCAGTGCAGGTGGCCGAGAACTTCCAGTCGCTCGGTGCACTGGTCGACAGCGGCTGGCGCACCACGACGCGTACCGTGGCCATCGGCAACACTTCGGCCGCCGCGGCACGCCTGACCTTCCAGTTGGCCAACGGCGCGCGCAACATCGAAAGCGTGCAGCTGGGCTTCCGGGTCAACCACCGCAACACGCGCCAGCTGCAGTTCGTGCTGGTGTCGCCCAGCGGCACCCGCAGCGTGGTGCAACCGGCGTTCACCGCGATCGGTTCGGGCACGGGTGGCGCGCAGAGCAACTTCACCAGCTGGGACCTGCTGTCCAGCAATGCCTTCCTGGATGAGAATGCCAGCGGCACCTGGACGCTGGAAGTGACCGACATGGGGCAGGCCGCGACCGCAGCTTCGCGCGGCAACCTCGAATTCTTCAAGATCCGCGTTCTGGGGCACTGATGATGAAGACCACCATTCTGTTGAGCACGCTCGCCCTCGCGGCGATGATCTCCCCTGCCTGGGCACAGAGCTCGGGGCAGACTCCTCCGGCCAGGACCCTGTCGACCGTGGATGCGCAGGAACTGAAGGCGTCCGCTACCGGCCGCTCGTTCGATGTAGGCGGGACGCGCTTCCAGCTGTCCCCCTCGGCCACGGTGAAGCAGGCCAGCGGCGGCCAGTTCACGATCACCCCGCAGGCGGCGGCGACCACCAGCTCGCGTACCAAGCGTTCGCTGGATGGCGCAGCGGCGGCACCTGCTGATGCCGGTGCCGGCAAGTTCGCGGCGGCGGTCTCCCGTGACGGCGCGCCGGTGGTGGCGACGTCGCGGGTCAAGGTGTTCTTCACCGATGCAGCCTCGGCCCAGCGCGCAGCCGCCGCCACTGGCGGTACCGTGGTGAAGGTCTCCAAGGCTTCAGGCCAGGCCATCGTGGAGTACCCGTCGGTGAACGCGGCGCTGGATGCGACCACCAGGCTGCTGTCCACCGCCGGTATCCGCGCGACCGAGCCGGACGTGGTGCAATGGGAAGAGACCAAGTAAGGCGTTGAGTGGTGCCCCTGGCCGGTTGGCTCTCCTGGCCGGCCGGGGGATTGGTGTGGGAGATGTGCCGACCAACGGTCGTTAACCACTCCCAATGTCGAAACCTGCATGGCCCCTCGCCGCGGACGGGCGATGATCGTGTAGAGCCGAGCCTATGCTCGGCTGCGTCCCGCAGTGAATGTCGCAATCGCTACATGGCACGAAATGCACCCTGCCCAATCCTGATGCCTCTCAATCAAGCCGGATACGCGGAAGAGGGCTGCACATTGGATGCCGTTATCACTGGCCATCAGTACGGTGCACTGGAAGGATTCGTTGCGGCGATATCCACACGAAACCGCAAGGCGCTGTCAGAACGGTTCCTTGTTCAAGAAGATGTCATCGAGGAGATCTTCGAAGCAATCAGCGACTACTTTGACGATGAGGTGAGCATCACAACTCCTCAGCGGAAAATGACATCCTTTCCCGGCAACGCACGCCCACTTGTAGATGCTTACTACACCAACGCCGGGACCGTTATTGTCGATTGCGTACTGCTCGCTGACGGAATTCCTGACGAAGCAATCCTTCATGTCGAGTTCGTGGATGACTCCGACCGTCTCCACTATCGATACATCGGCTCTTGACGCTGTGGGTCAGCCGATACTCAGTCGGGGCGGGTCGCGGTGAGCCGAGCATGGGCTCGGCTCTACAGCTGTGCCAACCAAGGTTGGCACCTACCAAGAGCAGATCCAGACGTGCCAACCCACCAGGAGCAGTGGTCGGCACCCGCCGGCGTCAGCGGGCGGCGAACGCGTCGCTGTGCTTGCGGCTGCAGCTGGCCAGTGCGTCGTTACCTGCCGCTGGATGGGCCGGTTCCAGCAGCAGGCGCTGCACGTCCGAGAACAGCTTGTCCACCGGCATGCCGTAGGGTGCGAACAAGCGCAGGCGGCCCTGGCGGTCGAACACGTAGCCACCGGCGATGTGGCTCATGGTGTAGGTATCCGGTACCTGGCCGGGCTCCTTTTCGTAGAACGCCTTGAAGTCGCTGGCCATCGCCGCCAGCTGTGCTTCGTTGCCGACCAGCGCGATTGCCTTGGGATCGAAGGCTTCCACATAGGTGCGCGCAACCTCCGGCGTATCCCGCGCCGGGTCGACGCTGACGAACACCACCTGCAGCTGGTCGGCATCCCTGCCCATCAGGTGCTTGACCTGGCTCAGCTCGACCATGGTGGTCGGGCACACGTCCGGGCAGCTGGTGAAGCCGAAGAACAGATAGGTCACCTGGCCCTGCAGGTCCTTCGGGCCACGCACGGTGCCGTGGCTGTCGGGCATCGACCACTGCTGGCCAAGTTCTTCGCAGGCAATGTCCTTGGAATAGAAGTCCATGCGCGACTGCGCACTGCAGCCGGCCAGCAGGCAGAGCAGCAGGCCTGCGGCCAGCCGCAGGCCACGATGGGGGAACGCAATGCCTTTCACGGTTCGCAGGCTCAGTTGATCATCATGTGGTAGTGCATGCTCCAGATGATCCACACCGACAGCGCGACGATGATGAACAGGATCACCAGGGTGAACACGAAGCTGGCCAGGTTCCAGCCGCCTTCGGACTTGCGGTCCATGTGCAGGAAATAGACCAGCTGCACCAGGATCTGTGCCACCGCGAAGCCGACCAGCAGGAACAGCGTGAGCGGCCGCGACAGCACCGGGTTCATCACCAGCGCGAACGGCACCACGGTCAGCAGCGCGCACAGCACGAAACCGATCAGGTAGGACTTGGTGGAGCCGTGCGCATTGCCGGCGCGCGAGGTTTCGACGTGGGCCATGTCAGAAGGCTCCGATCAGGTAGACGAAGGTGAAGACGCAGATCCACACCAGGTCCAGGAAGTGCCAGAACAGGCTCAGGCACGAAACGCGGGTGATGTTGGTCGGGGTCAGGCCACGGCGGTAGACCTGGTGCATGACCACCGCCATCCAGATCAGGCCGCTGGCGACGTGCAGGCCGTGGGTGGCGACCAGCGCAAAGAACGCCGACAGGTAGGCACTGGTGCTCGGGCCTGCGCCTTCGTGGATCAGGTGCGAGAACTCGTAGATTTCCATGCCGATGAACGAGGCACCGAGCACGAAGGTCACGCCCAGCCAGCGCAGCACCGCCGACGCATCGTGGCGATGCATCGCCAGCACGGCCTGGCCGTAGGTGATGCTGGACACAAGCAGCAGGAAGGTCTCGGCCATCACGAACGGCAACGAGAACAGCTCCTTGCCGGTGGGGCCGCCGGCATAGGCGGTGCTGAGCACCGCATACGAGGCGAACAGCGAACCGAACAGCACCAGGTCGGACATGAGGTAGACCCACATGCCGAACACCTTCATGCCGCCCTGCTCGTGGCTGTGGTCGTGTTCGTGGTGGTCCTCGTGCGCCTGCGTGTCGCTGGCCAGCTCGGGGCGGGTCAACAGGTTCATGCGCGTACCTCCTTCAGCTTGGCAAGGTTGGCCGCTTCAGTGCGCGCCACCTCTTCGGAACTGACGTAGTAGTCCACGTCCTCGTCGTAGGACCGCACGATCAGGGTGACGATCATCGCGATGAAGCTGGCCGCGGCCATCCACCAGATGTGCCAGACCAGGGCGAAGCACAGCACCAGGATCCAGATGTTGAGGATCAGCGGCACGCCGGTGTTCTTCGGCATGTGGATCGGCGCGTACTTCTTCGGCGGCGGCGGCAGGCCGCGCTTCTTCGCTTCATGGAAGGCGTCCAGTTCGTCGGCCTTGGGCACCACGGCGAAGTTGTAGAACGGCGGCGGCGACGGCGTGGCCCATTCCAGCGTGCGTGCGTTCCACGGGTCGCCGGTCAGGTCCAGGTTGCGCTTGCGGTCGCGCACGCTCACGTAGATCTGCACCAGCATCAGGATGATGCCCGCGAACACGAACAGCGCGCCGATGAAGGCGGCGATCAGGTACGGCGTCCACGCCGGGTTGTCGTACTGGTTCATGCGGCGGGTCATGCCCATGAAGCCCAGCATGTACAGCGGCATGAAGGCCAGGTAGAAGCCGATCACCCAGCAGGCGAACGACCATTTGCCCAGGCGCTCGTTGAGGGTGAAGCCGAACACCTTCGGGAACCAGTAGGCGAAGCCGGCCAGGTAGCCGAACAGCGCACCGCCGATGATGGTGTTGTGGAAGTGCGCGACCAGGAACAGGCTGTTGTGCAGCAGGAAGTCCGCGCCCGGAATGGCCAGCAGCACGCCGGTCATGCCACCGATGGTGAAGGTGACCAGGAAGGCGATGGTCCACAGCATCGGCACACTGAACTCAACGCGGCCACCGTACATGGTGAACAGCCAGGTGAAGATCTTCACGCCGGTGGGAATGGCGATGATCATCGTCATGATGCCGAAGAAGGCGTTGACGCTGGCACCGGAACCCATGGTGAAGAAGTGGTGCAACCAGACGATGAACGACAGGATGCCGATCGCCAGCGTTGCACCGACCATCGACTTGTAGCCGAACAGCTTCTTGCGCGCGAACGTGGCGGTGACTTCAGAGAAGATGCCGAACGCCGGCAGCACCAGGATGTACACCTCCGGATGGCCCCAGGCCCACACCAGGTTCACGTACATCATCGGGTTGCCACCCAACGTGTTGGTGTAGAAGTTGAAGTCCAGGTAGCGGTCCAGGGTGAGCGCGCCCAGCGCCACGGTCAGGATCGGGAAGGCGGCGATGATGATCACGCTGGTGACCAGCACGGTCCAGGTGAACACCGGCATCTTCATCAGAGTCATGCCCGGCGCACGCATGCGCAGGATGGTGATGAACAGGTTGACGCCGGTCAGCAAGGTGCCGATGCCCGAAGCCTGCAATGCCCAGATGTAGTAGTCCACGCCCACGCCTGGACTGAACTCGATGCCCGACAGCGGCGGATAAGCCACCCAGCCGGTCATGGCGAATTCGCCAACGCCCAGCGAGATCATCATCAGCGCTGCGCCGACCACGAAGATCCAGAAGCTGAAGGCGTTGAGGAACGGGAACGCCATGTCGCGAGCGCCGATCTGCAGCGGCACGATGATGTTCATCAGGCCGACCACGAACGGGGTGGCCACGAAGAAGATCATGATCACGCCGTGCGCGGTGAAGATCTGGTCGTAGTGCTCCGGTGGCAGGAAGCCATCACTGCCCGGCCCGGCCGCCGCCAGCTGCGCGCGCATCATCAGCGCATCGGCGAAGCCACGCACCAGCATGACCAGCGCCACCACCACGTACATGATGCCGATCTTCTTGTGGTCCACGGTGGTGAACCAGTCACGCCACAACGGGCCCCACAGCTTGAAGTACGTCACCGCGCCAAGCAGCGCGAGGCCACCCAGCACCATGGCCACCAATGTGACCACGACGATCGGCTCGTGCAGCGGCACGGCCTCCCACGTCAATTTACCCAACATGTTCGTTACTCCTGGGAAACCTGGGCACCGCCGGCAGCGCCCGCCGGGGTAGCCGCAGCGGTGTTCTCACCGACGCCGATGAACTGGTCGATGACCTTCTTGAACAGCAGCGGTTCAACACTGGAGAAGTGCTGCACCGGTGCGTTCTTCGACGGCGCGGCCAGCGCCTTGAACTGCGCGAAGCTGAGCGCGTCCGGCGCGCTGCGCACCTCGGCCACCCAGCGCTCGAAGTCTTCGTTGCTGCTGGCGGTCGCAATGAACTTCATGTTCGAGAAGCCATGCCCGCTGTAGTTGCCGGACATGCCACGGAACTGGCCAGGCTCGTTGGCGATCAGGTGCAGCTGCGTGCGCATGCCCGCCATCGCGTAGATCTGCCCGCCCAGCTGCGGGATGAAGAAGGTATTCATCGTCGAGTTGGAGGTGATGTTGAACGCCAGCGGGCGGTTGGCCGGGAAGTTGAGCTGGTTGACCGTGGCGATGCCCAGGTCCGGGTACACGAACACCCACTTCCAGTCGGTGGCGATCACGTCCACGTGCAGCGGTTCACCGGCCACGTCCAGCGGCTTGTACGGGTCCAGCTCGTGGGTCGACTTCCACACGATCACTGCCAGGCCGGCAATGATCAGCAGCGGCACGCCCCAGACCACGATTTCCACCTTGGTGGAGTGCGACCAGTCCGGCGTGTATTTCGCTTGGGTGTTGCCGGCGCGGAAGCGCCAGGCGAATACGAAGGTCAGCACAATGGCCGGTATCACCACGATCAGCATCAGGCCGATGCAGATCAGGATCAGGTCGCGCTGGGCGAGCCCGACCATGCCCTTCGAATCCAGCAGCACCCAGTCACAGCCCGACAGGCCGACGCAGGCCAGGGCGACCAGCGCCAGGCGGATGCGGTTCCAGCAGATATTCATTGGAGGTCAACCCTGTTGAAGAAGCGCGCTTGACCGGCTCGCCTGCGCGCAGCGCCCGGGCGTGGAGCGGCTACACTGTGGGTACGAGGTCGCCTACAAGAGGGCGAACCACTCCAATCAAGCCCATACAAGATACATCATTGTATGGACTTGTGCACCTGCACGTATGGAAAAACCTGACCGATGACGCCACCTGCCGCCGGCCGCCGCCTGAAACACCCCAATCGCACCTGGGTTCGCCCTTTCCGCGAGGGCGCCGGCCCGCTCTACCTGCAGATTGCCCAGCAGGTGCGCGAGGCGGTGGATGACGGCGTGCTGCGCCCGGGCGACCGCCTGCCGCCGCAGCGCGACCTGGCCCAGCAGGTGGGCGTGGACCTGACCACGGTTACCCGGGCGTTCGCCGAGCTGCGCCAGGCCGGCCTGCTCGACGCGCAGGGCGCCGGCGGCACCTTCATCGCGCTGTCGGCCGGAAACCGCAGCACCTCGGTGGACCTGAGCATGAACATCCCGCCGCTGCTGGGCAGCGCGCCGTTCGCACAGGGCATGGAGGCCGGTTTCCAGCACGTCGGGCAGCAGCTGGGCCAGGGCGAACTGATGAGCTACCACGTCGGCGCCGGTACCCGCGAGGACCGCGCCGCCGCGGTGCAGTGGCTGGCGCCGATGCTGGGCACGGTGGGCGCCGACCAGGTGGTGATCTGTCCCGGTGCGCAGACCGCGCTGTGTGCACTGATCCTGGCCTGCACCCAGCCGGGCGAGCTGATTGCCGCCGAGCAGCTGACCTACCCGGGCCTGCTGGCCGCCGCGCGCGTGCTGCAGCGGGGTGTGGTGCCGGTGGCGATGGACGCCGAAGGCATGCTGCCCGATGCGCTGGAAGAAGCCTGCCAGCTGCGCCGCCCGCGCCTGCTGTACCTGGTACCGACCATCCAGAACCCGACCACGGCAACGATGTCGGCACAACGCCGGCAGGCCCTGTTGGCGGTCGCCAAGCGCCATGATCTGACCGTGATCGAAGACGATCCCTACTGGTTGCTGGCCGGGGACGCCGCACCGCCGCTGGCCGCCCACCGCGACGCCGGCTGCCCGGTGTATTACATCTCCACCCTGTCCAAGTGCCTGGCACCGGGCCTGCGCACCGCCTACCTGGTGGTGCCGGCCGGCGAACCGATGGAACCGGTGCTGGACGCCCTGCGTGCGATCGCGCTGATGCCGACCCAGTCGATGGTGGCGGTGGCCTCGCAGTGGATCCGCAGCGGCAAGGCCCAGGACATGGTGCAGCGCTTCCAGCAGGAGCTGCGCGAGCGCCAGGCGATTGCTGCGCAGTACTTGCCGTCCCGTGCCCAGGCCCATCCGGCCGGCCTGCATGTGTGGCTGCCGCTGCCGCCACGGCTGGACCAGTACCGGCTGATCCAGGCCGCGCAGGAACAGGGGCTGGGCATCGCCAGTTCCGACGCCTTCAGCGTGGAAGAACCGCCTCCGGGCAACGCGATCCGCCTGTCACTGGGCGGCGCGGTCGACCAGGGCGCGCTGGCCGGGGCGCTGGCCAAGCTGAATGAAATCCTGTCTGAAGCCCCCGAGGCCCGGCACAACGCCATCGTCTGAACCGGACGCATGGCCCCACATCCATACAAAATGATATTTTGTATGCAATGTATGGATGAAGGGACGTGCCTCGATGCGCGCGGAGAAACTGAAGTTCCACCTGGTGATGGCCGGCTGCGGTGGCTTTGTGGTGTTGATGCTGGCTGTGCTGGCCTGGGTCTGCCTGCAGCCGCAGACCGTGGATGTGCAGGCCGCCGAACGCCACGCCATCGAGCAATGCGTGCAGCGCAGCGAGGATCCGTCGCGTAGCGAGATCCAGCGCCGGGCGCAGGCCGATTCCTGCCGCGAGATGCGCAAGCAGTACGTACACAAGTTCGGCGGGGACGCGTCCTGATGGGCGCAGCCGCGCCGCGTCGCCGCTGGTTGCTGCCGACGATGATCGCCCTCGCCTGCCTGTTCATGGCCGGCGTGGCGGCGGCGCTGTGGCAGTACTTCGGCTACAGCGCGCAGTCCACGTTCACCGAACAGGCCATCGTCTTCGACGACTCGCAGCTGCGCCTGCCGGCCGATCTGGCCGGTAATACCGGCCGCATCCGCGTGGTGCATTTCTGGGACCCGGCCTGCGGCGTGTGCAACCGCGAGACTGGTGCGCACCTGAGCTACCTGATCAGCATGTACCGCCGCGCCGGCATCGACTTCTACGCGATCCGTCGCCCTGGCACGCAGGGCGAACTGCCCGAGCCGCTGCGCAACAAGGTAATCAACCTGCCGACCATCGATGGCATCGAGCACATTCCGGCCAGCCCTGCCGTGGCGATCTGGGACCGGCAGGGCCATCTGGCCTACGCCGGGCCGTACAGCATCGGCATGGTCTGCAACTCGGCCAACAGTTTCGTCGAACCGCTGCTGGACAGACTGGTGCGCGGCGAATCCGTGCGCCCGAAAGGACTGCTTGCCGTGGGCTGTTACTGCCCGTGGCAGGCCAAGCGCTGAGGACGCGCAATGACATCACTGGCTCTGGGTGGCGTGGCCGCCGCAAACAACAACGGCGGTCACCTGTCCGAACCGACCGATGGTTATGGACAGGCTCCCGCCGTTGGAAGCAACGATACGCCCCGACATGCTCCGTACATGCCGCGACCGGATGTCGCAGCGCGCGAATGGGTGCAGGACGTGCTCGCGCACAACGGGCCGATCTATCTGCGCATCGTCAATTCGCTGGAGCGCACGGTGCGTCGCGGTGGTCTTGCACCGGGGCAGCGCCTTCCCTCACAGCGCGCGTTGGCGCAGCAGCTCGGCGTCGACCTGACCACGGTAACGCGGGCATTCGATGAAGCGCGCAAGCGCGGCCTGATCGAAGCGCGTGGGCCACAAGGCAGTTTCATCGCACCGCCCAAGGCTGGCTTCGACCAGGTGGTGGACCTGAGCATGAACGTGCCACCGGTACCCGATGCCGACGCGCTGGCCGAGACCCTGCGCCGCGGCGCCGCCGCCGTGCTTGCGCGCAGCAATGCACCGAACCTGATGACCTACCACCTGGGCGGCGGTAACCCGACCGACCGCCATGCGGCAGCGCGCTGGCTGCAACCGATGCTGGGCACGGTGGACGATGCCTGCCTGCTACTGACCGAAGGCGCCCAGGTGGCGCTGGCCGCGATCCTGCTCAGCCAGGGCCGCGATGGCGACGCGATCCTGTGCGATGCGCTGGTCTATCCGGGCCTGCTGCAGGCCGCAGCGGCGCTTGGCCGGCGGCTGTTGCCGGTGGACTGCGACGAACACGGCATGTGCCCTGAAGCGCTGCTGCGGCAGGCACGCGGGAGTGGCGCGCGGCTGCTCTATCTCAACCCCACCTGCCAGAACCCGACCGCGCTGACGTTGCCGTTGCAGCGGCGCGAAGCGCTGGCGCGTGTGCTGGAGAGTGAAGGCCTACTGGCGATCGAGGATGATCCGTACTGGCACCTTGCCGAAGAGGCGCCGATACCCCTGGCGATGCTGGCACCGCGCCATGTGTTCCATGTGGCGACGCTGTCGAAGGTGATCAGCCCGGGCCTGCGCACCGCCTTCGTGCGCTGCCCGAGTGCCGCGCATGCCGAGGCGATGACCGCCGCGCTGCGGGCGACGCGGCTGATGGGCCATCCATTGGTGTCGGCGCTGGCCAGCCAACTGTTGCTGGATGGTTCGGCACAATCGCTGCTGGCGCAGGTGCGTGCCGAGGCGCGCGAGCGCGTGCGCATGGCCCGCTGCCTGCTGGCGCCGTCGCTGCTGCTGCGCGCCGAAGGCCTGCACGCCTGGTGCAGGGTACCAGCGCCATGGACCGACGCCACGCTGGTGCGTACCGCGCAGCTGCAGGGGCTGGCCATCGCTCCTTCATCGGCGTTCTGTCCGCCCGGGGTGCAGCATCAGCACGGCGTGCGGCTGTCGTTGGGGCTGGCGGCGGACCGACGGCAGCTGGAGAGCGCGTTGCGGCGGATTGACCGGTTGTTGTTGTCGGACGCGCTGCCGGCGATCGAGCGGTAGCCCTGGTAGTGCCGGCCGCTGGCCGGCAACGGCGTGCACGGATCATGAGGTTGCCGGCCAGCGGCCGGCACTACCCCAATGCCACCAGCGCCTGTACCAGCACATCCATCTGCGCCGGTCGGGTGAACACCGACGGTGTCACCCGCACGCAGGCACCCGACTCCAGGCCATCGCGATGGGTGGTGAAGATCCGATGCTCATCCAGCAAGCGCTTCTGCAGTGCCTGATTCTGTTCTACCGAGGTGCGCCCGCGCAGGCGGAAGCTGGCCAATGCGCTGGCCAGCGCCGGATCAGGCGACGACAGCACTTCGATATGCGCCATCTGCCGCGCAGGCACGGTCCAGCGCTCGCGCAGGTAGCGCAGGCGCGCCTGCTTGTTGGCTGCGCCGATGCGCTGGTGCAGCGCGATCGCTTCCGGCAGCGCCAGGTAAGCGGCGAAGTTGACCGTACCGGTGTGCACACGACTGCCCACGCGGCCATCGTCGGTCTCGCCCATGTACGGGTCCAGGTCCGCAACGCGGCCCTTGCGCACATACATCGCGCCGACGCCGACCGGCGCACCGATCCACTTATGCAGGTTGATGCCGACGAAATCAGACTTCAGCTGCGGCACCGCGTAGTCGATCTGGCCAAACCCGTGTGCTGCATCAACGATCACGTCGATGCCGCGTGCGCGCGCACGTTCAGCGATTTCGGCCACCGGCAGCACCAGCCCATGGCGATGGCTGACCTGGGTCAGCAGCACCAGTTTCAGGCGTGGCAGCCGCGCGAACGCGGCCTCGTAGGCCTGCAGGATCTGCGCATGGTCGGGCACGGCCGGCAGCGCGATGCGCTCGACCTGCACGCCGCGGCGCTGCTGCAGCCAGCGCATCGCGCCGATCATGCTGTCGTAGTCGATGTCGGCGTACAGCACCTGGTCGCCAGGCTGCAGGCGGTTGTAGCCGCCGATCAGCGCCAGCATCGCCTCGGTGGCACCGCGGGTGAGTGCGATCTCGTCGGCGCCCACGCCCAGCAGTTCGGCCACCTGCCGCTGCACCGCCATGTACTGCGCCGGGAACTCACGGCGGCCATACCAGGCATTGCCTCGGTTCACTTCCGCGGTGTGGCGCTGGTAGCTGGCCAGCGTCTGGCGGCCCATCGCGCCCCAGTAGCCGTTCTCCAGATGGTTCACTTCGTCGGTGACATCGAAGTGGCTGGCCACGGCGGCCCAGTAGTTTTCATCGCGGGCCAGCACGTCCGGCGCCACGGTCGTTGCGGGAATCTGCATGGACGCAGCGTAACGCGTGGCAGCCATGGCCGGCAGTGAAGAAAGTGCGGCTGCGGCCGGCAGCAAGGTGCCGGCACGCAACAGGGAACGGCGGGCCGGGTCCATCAGAAGCTCAGCCGGTACTGCGCGTACAGATTGGCACCGTCGGTGTCATAGGGCGCGTTGCGCGAGTAGACCAGGCCGCGGCTGGCCTGGAAGGTGGCTTCGTCCGGATAGCGGTCGAATACGTTGTCGGCCCCCACACGCAGGCTGTGATGTTCGTTGATGCGATAGCCGACGGCCAGGTCGAGGAAGCTCATCGCGCCGAAGCGCTGGTAGATATCGCCCACTGCATTGCCGCTGGAATCGGTCCAGGCGCCGTAGTAGCGCATGCGTGCCATCAGCGACCAGGCGCCGATGTCCCAGCTTCCGGTCAGGCTGCCCTTGTGCTCGGGCAGGCGATCCTCGAACAGCACGCGCTGGGTCTCGTTGGTGGCCACCGAGGTGCTGCCATTGTCCACGCGGGTGCGGTTGTAGTTGTAGGCCAGGGTCAGCGTCATGCGGCCGGCGCCGAGGTCGCGCAGGTAGTTGCCGACCACGTCCACCCCGGTGGTGGTGGTATCGAAGTCGTTGGTGAAATAGTTCACCGAGGTATAGCCCAGCGGATTGGGCGTACCGGCCGGAATGGCGAAACTGGCCGACTGGCTGAAGCGGTCGCTGAGCTTGATCTGGTAGACATCCACCGAGCCGGACAGGCCCAGGTCGGTGCGCCAGGTCAGGCCCAGCGACGCGGTCCGCGATTCTTCCGGCTTCAGCGGCCTGGCGCCGAGCAGCTGCGCCAGCGGATCGTTCGGCGACAGGCGGCCACTGGTGAAGATCTGCAGCGTGCGCGTATCCAACCCCTGGGTGGTGCTGGTGGTGTTGAGCTGCGCCGGCGTCGGTGCACGGAAGCCGCTGGACACGGTGCCGCGCAGGGCCACGTCCGGGGTGATCGCGAAGCGCGCCGAGAGCTTGCCGTCCAGCGTGCTGCCGAAGCTGGAGAAGTCCTCGTAGCGGCTGGCCGCACCGATGCTCCAGCGCTCGCCCAGCGGCACTTCCATGTCCACGTAGGCGGCCCTGCTGCGCTGGCTCCACTGCCCGGCCTGGCTGGCCGAGAAGCCGGGCGCGCCATTGGAATTTGCCTCCAGGCCTGCAGCCGCGCCAGGACCCACGGCGTACGAGGCGGGGTCACCGGCACGCACCTGATAGGTCTCCTGGCGGAACTCGCCACCGAAGGCGACGTTGACCGGCTGGGACAGCGCGGCCACGTCCCACTCGTAGTTGAAGTCTGCGTTGGCGTTCTTCTCGGTCTGGGTCAGGCGGCCAAGATCGAACGCGGTCGGGCTGGCCGGGCCGAGCGAGGCATTGATCGAGTTCTTCAAGCTGTAGTCGATGGCGTTGCGGCCATACGAGGCGCTGACATCCCAGCGCAGCTTGGGCGTGATCTCGCCGCGCAGGCCACCGACCAGCTGCAGGTCGTTCTGCGTGTTGCCGTACTGCGGGCTGAAGCCCACCGGATAGATCGAGCGCAGGTTCCAGCCCGGGAAGATGGCGGTGGTGCGGTACGCACCGGTGGTAGTGTCCGGATTGCGCCAGTTGAAATCACTGACGCCATCGCTGTGGCTGTACAGGCCGAAGGCATAGAACTCCAGCGTCTCGCTGGCATGGGCCTTCACGTTGAAGCCGACGCGGCGGCTTTCCAGTTCCGGCTGGCCCCAGCGCTGCACCGGATTGGGCACGTCCAGCTCCGGATGTGCAGCCTGGAAGGCGATCGCATCCGGGCGCTGGCGCGTGCGCGAGGTGGCGTCTGAGTTGGACGATTCGGCGAACAGCACCAGGCTGCCATAGTCGCCCAGCGACCAGCCGGTGCGCGCACTGAAATCGCGCGAGGCACCGTCGCCCTGCGCGTACTGCGAATAGCCGGCGGTGATCTCGGTGCCGGGCCCCTCTTCGAGGATGATGTTGATGACACCGGCGATGGCATCCGAGCCGTACTGCGCCGACGCGCCATCACGCAGCACCTCGATGCGCTTGATCGCGCTGGTGGGAATCTGTGCCAGATCAGCCGCCTGCGCACCGCGGTTGCCGAGCAGCGCGCTGCGATGGAAGCGGCGACCGTTGACCAGCACCAGGGTCTGGTCCGGCGACAGGCCACGCAGCGTGGCCGGACGCACGAACACCTGGCCGTCCGCCATCGGCAGGCGCTGCACCACGAACGACGGCACCAGCTGGGCCAGCACGTCCTTCAGGTCGGTGGATTCGACGGACGTGATGTCTTCCTTGCTGAACACGTCCACCGGCGCCAGCGTTTCGAACTGGGTGCGGTTGGACGCGCGGGTACCGGTGACCAGCATCGCGTCGAGCTGGGTGGGCGCGGCGCGGCTGCCGCCGGCGGCATCGACCGCATCGGCTTCCGCTGCGATCGCGCCTCCTGCGCTGGCCATGGAAAGGGCAAGGAGGATGGAACGCGAAAGCTTCGAACGATGCACGGCAGGGCTCCGGGAGGACGCGACAGGGCCAGCACCTGTGCGCACACAACAGGCCTGGACAAGGCGCGCAGTCTCGGCGCGATGTGTGAAGGAGGCATGACGTCAGTACGACAGCTTGAATCCGCACAGGCGCAAGAACTGCTAAACGCCGCGCCTGCCGATCCGCTACTGTGCCGGCATTGGATCCGGGGAACGGCAGGATGAGCGCGGCAGGCAAGGCGTTGTGGTACATCGAAACCCATGCGGACCAGCCCTTGGCGCTGGCCGACATTGCCGCTGCGGCCGGCCTGTCGCCGTTTCATCTGTCACGTCTGTTCCAGGCCCGCACCGGCACCCCGGTGGTGCGCTACCTGCGCGGGCGCCGCCTGACCGCTGCCGCGCAGCAGTTGGCCAACGGCGCCAACGACATCCTGCAGGTGGCGCTGGGTGCCGGCTATACCACCCATGCAGCCTTCACGCGTGCCTTCAGCGAACAGTTCGGGCAGACGCCGGAGCGCGTACGCGAACAGGGCACCGATGGGCTGGCGCTGGTGCAGGCGATCCGCGTGGACGAGGCCCCGTCCGCCTGCATTGAAGCGCCCCGCCTGCTTGAGACGCCCGCGTTCCAGGTGGCCGGCATCAGCATGCGGCATACCCGCGACAGTGGTGGCGCGATTCCTGGCCAGTGGGCGCAGCTCAACCGCGAATGGCCGATGCCGGCGCCGATCAGCTTCGGCGTGTGCTGCAACAGTGATGACGATGGTGGCTTCGACTACATTGCGGCACTACCGGCAAGCACGGTGCCGAGCGTGCCTGCGCACTGGCGACGCGTGGACATTCCGGCGCGCCGCTACCTGGTGGCCTGGCACAGCGGGCACATCTCGGCCATCCGCTCGACCTGGTTCTGGTTGCTGGATCATTATCTTCCTGCTTCCAACCTGAGCCTCGCCGATGCGCCGGATCTGGAGCGGTACGACGCCCGGTTCGACGAGCACACCGGCCAGGGCGGCGTGGAAATCTGGCTGCCCGTCGACGACCGTCCCCACTGACAAGGAGTTGAAGATGCGCATGACCGCTGCTGTGCTGGGAGCGATGCTGATGGCGTTCACAAGCACCGGCGCCGCTCGCGAAAGCGGGGTGTCCGGCGAGCGCCACGGCACAACGACGCTGGCCAGCGCCGCCGTGCGCGACGCAGAGCGCCGCGACGCCTTGCGCTACACGGTCTGGTATCCGGCACCTGCAGGCAGCCGGGAGACCGTGCTGACCATCGGTCCACCCGACGCGCCGCTGTTCGAGGTCGGCCGGTCGTCCAGGGATGCGCCGGTCGCCGGTGATCGCCTGCCGACCTTGCTGTTCTCCCATGGCAACGGCGGCAGCGCGCGCATGATGGGCTGGCTGGGCACCGCGTTGGCGCAGGCAGGCTATCTGGTGATCGCAGTCGATCATCCGGGCAACAACGGCGTTGACAGCATGACCCTGCCCGGCAGCGTACTGACCTGGCTGCGCGCCGATGACCTGCGTGCCGCACTGGCGGCTGTGCAGGCCGATCCGGTGCTGGGCCCGCATGTCGATCCTGAGCGCCTGGGGGTCGCCGGATTCTCGGCCGGCGGCTACACCGCACTGGTGGCGGCCGGTGCGCGACCGGACCTGCAGCGACTGCTGGCCTTCTGCACGGCGCATCCGGATGACGGCGTCTGCCGGCCCCAGCAGGAAGCGGCCACGCACACGATGGAGGCGCGTGTTGCCGCTGCGGCGTCGCCCGAGCTGTCGCCGTGGATGTCCCACGCCAACGACGCGCGCGCCATTCCCGGCGTGCGCGCGGTGTTCCTGCTGGCACCGGCAATCGTGCAGGCCTTTGCGCCCGAGCAGCTCTCCTCGCTGGAACAGCCCGTGTCGATCGTACTGGGCGAGGCTGACACGGTTGCGCCACCGCAGAGCAATGGCGAGGCTGCGCGTGCGGTGATTGCGGGCGCTGCACTGCAGGCGCTGCCCGGTGTCGGCCATTACGATTTCCTCGCCGCATGCACCCCGACCGGACAGCGGCGGCTGCAGGACCTGTGCAGGACGTCGGTGCCGAAGGCGCAGACCCACGCGCAGGCAGTGGACGCAGCAATACGATTCTTCAACCATTCACTGCGCTAGTGGCCGCCGGGCAGGCCCCAGCGTTACAGTGAGCGCGTCCATGGAGAATCGGTCATGCGCCTGCTTCACCTCACCCTGCCGGTGTCCGACGTCGCCACCGTCGCCGCGTATTTCCACGATGTGCTGCAGCAGCGCGTGGTCGGCAACCATGTGCACATCGGCTGGAGCACGATCGAACTGCAGGCGGCGGGTGATCACCCCATCGGTGGCGTGCACCTGGCCTTCAACGTACCGGACAACCGCTTCAGCGAGGCGATGGCCTGGTTGCGCGAACGTACCCCGCTGCAACGTAATCCTGAGGGCCTGGATTACTTTGCGCTGGAGAGCAGCTGGCAGTCGCAGTCGGTGTACTTCACCGGTCCCGACGGCCTGATCCTCGAGTTGATCGGCCGGCGCCGTCTGCCAGTCAGCACGCGCGCAGGCGCTTTCCATGGCAGCGAGCTGACCTGCCTGAGCGAGGTTGGCCTGCCCAGCCACGATGTCGATGCGGTGCGCGAACAGTCCAGCCAGCGCTTCGGCCTGCAGCCGATCAGCCCGCCTTCGCCGCAGTTCGCACCGGTGGGCGACGACGAGGGCCTGCTGATCATCGTCGCCGCCGACCGTCGTTGGTTCCCCGAGCAGAAAGACCTGCCCAATGCGCAGGGCGTGCAGCTGCAGATGGGTGATGTGAGCGGCAGCGGCGAGCTGCGCGATGCGACGCTGGGCTGGCGGGTGTGGACGGCCTGAGCTACCAGCTGCCCGAAGCGCCGCCACCGCCGCTGCGACCACCGCCACCGGACCAGCCGCCGGAACTGCTCGAGGACGAACTCGACGACGAGGTGCTGGACGAGGAACGGTAGCCTTGGGACGACCTTTGTCCGCTGCGTGCTTTTTCGCCGGGCAGCAGGGTGAACACCCAGATGAAGTACAGGAACAGCGTGCTTGCGCAGGACACGATCGTCGCCAAAACGCGTGCGTTCTCGTCGCCGGCCCGGTCGATGGCCAGCAGCGCGCCCAGCGCATAGCCGCCGGTCAACAGCACCAGCACCACCAGGCGCACGGCGAAGCTGTTGCGGTTCTTCCGCCAGCGCGCGCGGCCGGCCTGCACCAGGAAGAACACCAGCATGGCGGCAATGGCGACCGCCAGGTTCAGCAACGTGTGCAGGGCAAGGCTGGGCGGCAACTGACCACGGACCAGCATCACCATGAAGAAACCGATACTGACGGCCAACATGCCGGACAGCACGATGCGCACACCACGGCTGCGACGCCAGCACCACCCCAGCAGCGCCGCCACCGGTACGGCCGGTAACAGCACGAAGAACAGCGCAGGCAGCACATGCCGCGGCAGCAGCAGCGTCGCCGAAACCAACCCAGCGGCCATCACCGCCGTTACCAGCAACGGCCTGCCCCAGGCAGGCAAGGTCGGCCAATTCGGCCTGGGCACTGCCGCATTGGCTGCCAGTGCCTTGCGCCGCCGCTCACGGCGTTTACCGCTGGACTCGGCCTCGGTCCTGATGGCCAGCAGGCGCGGCGGTGATCGCCACAGACCGGCCAGGAACCCCACCAGCAACGTCAGGGCAACGACCGAATCCCCTGTACGCCAATCCGCTGGCAACAGGTTGCGTGCGGATGAATCCTGCTCGGGCGGCAGCGGCTCGCCATCGATCAGCGCCACCAGCACCTTGCTGCCGTCCAGCATGCCCCGGTCCAGGTCTCCTTCGCGCAGGCGCGGCACGATCGCTTTGTCGATGATGCGCGCGGCATAGGCATCGGGAATGGTGCCTTCCAGGCCATAGCCGGTCTGGATGCGTACGCGCCTGTCCTGCACCGCCACCAGCAGCAACACCCCGTCATCGACACCGGCGCGGCCCAGCTGCCACTGGTCGAAGACACGCTGTGCATAGGCTTCGATGCCGTCATCGCCAACACTGGGCACCACCAGCACCTGCAGTTGCGCGCCTTTGCGTGCCTGCAGCTGCAATGCCTGCTCGCGCAGCGTGGCGCGGGTGCTGGCGGACAGTGCGTTGGCGGTGTCCACCACCGGGTCGTCCAGTGCCGGAATCGGGGCCGCCGCCAGCACTGGCAGTGGCAGCAGGCAGAGCAGCAGTGCCAGCCCTACCCACTGCCATGCGTTGCGCCACGGCAGCACCCGGCTCATGTGGACGCCGTGCCTTGCAATGGCGGTGCTGTGCATCATGCGAAACGGCATCCGTGTATGTCCTTGCCCCATGAACGGAAAAGCCGGCCGGATTACCCCGGCCGGCCTCCTATACCACACACTTCTTCACACGCAGCGGTCAACGGCCCATGGCCACCCGCTGCTGCTCGTCCTGCACGTGTTGCTGCGAAGGCTCATGCTTGGCCAGCATTGCAGCGCTGGTCTCCTGCAGGCTCGGTGCCGCCTGGGTCATGTCCACCGCAGTACGGAAGCCGGGAACGGTGCCCACGACGAAGGCCTTGCCATCCTGCACGGTGACGCCCTGCAGCTTTTCCGGCGAATCGATGCCGGCGGCCTTGGCCTGGGCGGTCACATGCGCGCTCATCTCGTTGGAGATCATGCCCGGCATGTGGCCACGGATCGCATTGTGCAGCGGCGTATCCGGATGCGCCTTGTCGCCCAGCTGCGGCCCCTTCGGCGCCGCCTCGGCATGGCTGCGGCCTTCGGCCAGCTTGCCCAGCGTCGCCGGACCCGCCACGCCGTCGGCGGAGAGCCCGTGCTGCTTCTGGTAGGCGATCAGTGCGTCCCTGGTATTGGCACCGAACTTGCCGTCCTCGCTCAGCGGATTGCCTTGGCCGTCGCGCACGCCCAGGCGGTTGAGTTCCTTCTGCAGCGCAGTCACTTCCTCGCCCTTAGCCCCCTGGCGCAGCACACCGTTGTGGTCGGCGTCATGCGAATGGCCACCCTTGCCGGTTTCCTTCAGCTTGCCGTGGTCCCAGAAGTCCTGCGGGCTGATCAGCTTGCCGTGCGGATCCTTCAACTGGTAATGCACGTGCTGGGCATACTGACCCGCACCGCCCGGGCCACGCCCGCCCATGGTACCGATCGGCTCACCCGCCTTGATCGGCTGGCCTTCCTTCACCTGGGTCGACTGCAGGTGCAGGATCTCGTGCGAGTTGCCCTGTGCATCCCTGATCTTCACCGTACCGTAGTCGCCACCGACGAACGTCACCGTTCCGGAGATCGGCGCGTTGACGGTCGGGTGCTGCAGATTACGGCCGTGCTGGCCGCCGACATAGTTGAAGTCGGTGCCACCGTGCGGCTTGTGCGCGCGGTGTTCGCCGAACTCACCGGTAATGTGGGGCTTGACCCCGTTCTGCGGGGGCAGCATCACCTGCATCGTCTGCTCGAAGTTGCGGGTCTGGCCTTCGGCATGCGCCGCTGCCGGCTTGGCCTGCGCGTGCGTGGCCGCAGCTACGGCGGGGGCCGCGTGGCTGCCCTGGGACTGGCCGTGGGTCAGTCCCAGGCGCTGCTCCACGAACCGCTCGTACTTGTCCACGTACGGCATCACCTTCTTTTCAGACAGGGTGAGGCCGCCGTAATCGCGGGTCGGGCCGTCGTGATGGTATTTGTAGATGTACTCCTCACCCTGGCCGCGCTTGTGCGCCAGCGTGCGGTTATCGATGTAATGGTCAACCAGTGCATCGGACTGTGCGCCGACGTCGAAGCGGTTGCGGTTGTTGAGGTGGTAGTGGTTGCCGGTCTTGTCGATGAACTGGCCCAGGCCCGAGGCCGAGGTGGTGCCAGCGGCGGCATCGGGGTTGAAGCCCGATTCAACGCGGGCGATGGCCAGTACGTGCGCCGTTTCGCGCGGGGTCAGGCCCTTCTCGCGCGCCGACTCGATGATCGTGTCGATCACCCGTGACTGTACTTCCGGGGTCGCATCGCCCCACCGGCGGGAGTTGCCATGCAGGCGGCCGTCGCTCTGGTCGATCGGCTCGCGGTAGTGGCTCCACGGTTTGATGCGGTCACTGCTGTAGGCCGCCCCGCGGGGCTGGACCATGTCCTGGTAGATGTCTGCCATGTGTGTGCTATCCATTCTATGAAAAGGGGGATTTCCTTAAGGGGTACTGCTCCTGGTACCTCTGGTACTGCGGTACTGCAGTGCTGCGTTCACAGCGCGCGTGCGACGTCCTGCCGCTGCGCTCAGTCTTCGATGTAGTTCACCTCCGGGTGCTTGATGCCGAGCGAGTCGATCAACTTCTCGTACTCGTCGTTGTTGGGCTCCTGCTCCTCGCCTTCCGCGCCGCGCAGCGGCGGTGTGCTGTGGGTCAACTGGCGGCCACTGGCGTCGTACAGGTAGTACCACTCGCAGAAGCTGCAGCCGAACGGCAGTTCACCGTACTGCACGACGAAGTACGGCGTACCGCTGCGGTCCTGCACGCAGGCCAGGCCAACGGCGGTATAGCCGTCCATCTCCTTGGGCGCAGCAATGGCCTGGCGTGCGCCGTCCTTTTCAATTTCCAGCGTGGTCAGCCGGGAAGCGTCCGTGTCTTGGGTGGGCTGGGCCGCCAGGTGCAGGCGGGTGCCTTGGCAATCGATATGCATGCCGGTCTCGTCGCGCGTAAGAGAGGTGGAATGGTCCGCAACGGCAGCCGCAGGTGCGGCCGGCGTCGCTGCCGGGTCAGTGGAAGCAGGGGCCGCCGGTGCAGCCGCCTCAGGGCCGCTGCAGGCAGCAAGCATCAGGGCCAGTACGGGGGCAACGGGAGACAGACGCATGCGGGGCTCCTTGGGTGAATCACACGACCGCTCGCAGGCGGTCGCTCAGGGGTCAGATCGATTCGTCCTCACGCTTGACCAGTTGCCAGCACGGCTTCTGGGCAAAGGTGTAGATCTGCTGGTCACTGGTATCGGGAGTGCGCATCTGCACCTGTACCTGGCCATCGGGCAGGCGGGTGACCTGCATCTCGCGGCCCTGGCGCTGCAGCGTGGCCGGGTCCGGCATCACCGGCCATTCGACCTTGGCAAGCGGCACCTTCTCCTCCACCTTGCGTGGCTCCGGCTCGGCTTCGCTGTCGATGTGGCTGTCCAGCAGCGGATCGGCAGTGGACGTTTCCTGCAGCGCGATCTCGTTGCCGAAATGCTTGAGGAAGTCGTCGAAGACCGGATGGGGGCAGCTGGCAGAAGCCTCTGCCGGGGCCGCGGCAACCGGCGTGGCCGGCGTCGTGGCAGTGGCCGTGCTGGTCGGAGCCGGTGCGGCGGCGTCAGCGGGGGCTGCCTGGGGCGCAGGCTTGCAGCCGGACAGCGCAAGCCCCAGGGCAAGCGCAAGCAGGGCAACGGGGCGGAGCTGGTTCACGGGATCCTCCTGATTCCGGGCGGTCGCGCGCGGTTCCGGCGCGGTAGGGAGGCAAGGATAGCCATGCCTCGGTCAATTCAGTTTCAACATCCGCTGTCAGGAATATCCCGACATGCCGAATTGTGACTAATATCACACTAATTCTGAAATCAACGTCATCGCAGCAGCCGTTAGACTACGCCGCACACGCTTCGACCCTGGCCCCATGCGCGCATTCCTGCTTGCCCTCTCCCTGCTGCTGCCAACGCTGTGGCCTGGTGGTGCGGCCGCGCTGGAGGTCCGGGAAGGCGATCTGCTGTTCGTCACCGCCGGCCATGCCGGCCTGAGCGCGGCCATCGACGATGCCACCGGCAAGCAGGGCGCACCCAGCTTCGATCACGTGGCCCTGGTCGCTGCGGCGCCAGACGGCTGGGAGGTACTGCATGCGGATGAGAAAGGCTCGCGCCGGCAGACGCTGGATCAGTTCCGCGAGGACGCCCGAGGCAAGCAGCGGCAGGTCGTGGTCTATCGGCTGCGCGCATCGCAGCAGGCTGCCATCAAGGATGCGATCGCGACCGCACGCATGATGCTGGGCAAGCCCTACAACACGTCGTATGTGTTGAATGAGGACAGCTACTACTGTTCGGATTTCATCGAACGTGCGTTCCGTGCGCACCATGTGTTCGCACTGCAGCCGATGAACTTCCGCAACCCGAAGACCGGGCAGATCGCACAGCACTGGGTCGATCTCTACCGCGCCATGGGCATGGAGGTGCCGCAGGATCAGCCAGGTACCAACCCGAACGACATGTCAGCAGCGCCGGTGCTGCAACGCATTGGCGTGCTGGAATAAGCGAAGCCCCGCACGGGGCGGGGCATCGCGCATCACAGGAAGTGGTTACCGAAGTCACTCCTCCTCGTCCTGCCCACCCTGTTGCTGGTTGCGCTGGTTGCGCTGCTGCTGTTCCTGCTGCTGTTGCTGCTGCTGGTCGCGGCCACGCCCCTGCTGCTGATCCTGCTGGTTCTGCTGGCCCTGCTGCTTCTGGTTCGGGTTCTGGTTCTGCTGTGCCATGTCCGATCTCCAAAGCCACACGCGGAATGCGGTGGACGGGCCCATCGTCTGCAGCGAAGAGTTAATCGCGCGTTGGTGGGCGGCTACATTGGTGTGTACGCGCGTGAATGAACGGGCAAAGCCCCTTGCGGCACAAGCCGATGAAGGATTCATATGGGTTCGGCATGTGCTCATGCCGTCAGCGCGACTGCGCGCATTCATGGCGTGCTCTGCTGGAAACACGCGCTGAACGGAGCTGGCGTCCTGCTCGCGCACGGACGCCAGCCCTGCACTCACGGCATCACCGGCGGCACATACGCCAGGGTCATGCCCAGCAGCCACAACAGGCCCAGCACCAGCGGGATGTGCACCAGCAACTGGATGAAGGTGAAGCCCACGATGTCGCGTGCCTTCAGCCCCAGCACGCCCAGCAATGGCAGCATCCAGAACGGGTTGATCAGGTTCGGCAGCGCTTCGGCCGCGTTGTAGACCTGCACTGCCCAGCCCAGGTGCGCCTTCAGCTCGTTGGCGGCCTGCATCACGTACGGCGCCTCGATGATCCACTTGCCGCCACCGGACGGCACGAAGAAGCCCAGCACCGCCGAGTAGATGCCCATCACCAGCGCGAAGCTATCGGTGCTGGCCACGTGCACGAACAGGCTCGACAGCCGGTGCGCCAGGGTCTGCCCGTCACCACCGGCGGCGTGGGTGAGGATCATCGCGATACCGCCGTACAGCGGGAACTGGATCAGCACGCCGGTGGTGCTCGGCACCGCCTTGGCCACAGCGTTGAGGAAGCTGCGCGGGCGCCAGTGCAGCAGCAGGCCCAGCGAAATGAAAAGGAAGTTGTAGGTGTTGAGGTTGGCGATGGCAGTGACCACCGGCTTGTTGGCGAACTCGTTGAACAGCCAGCCGAACGCCAGCAGCGAGAGCAGCACGGTCAGCAGCGGGCTGTATTCCAGCCATTCGCCCGGGCGCGTGCGTCGCTGCAGCGGTTCCGGCTCGGCCTGCGCAGCGCCGGGAAATTCCTCGGCGGTACGCGCACTGCCGGCTGCAGGCGCGGTCAGCCAGGCGATCAGCAGCGAGACAAGGATCAGCACTGCGGTCAGGGCGATCGACTGCCACAGAAAGATGGTTTCGGTGAACGGCAATACGCCGGTGATCTCCACCAGCCCCGGCGGCATGCTGGCCGGGTTGGCCTGCAACTGTGCGGCCGACGAGCTCAGCCCCATCGCCCACACTGCGCCCAGGCCGAGATAGGCCGACGCACCGGCGGCGCGGTAGTCCATGCGCAGTTCGGTGCGACGGGCCAGCGCGCGGACCAGCAGGCCACCGAACACCAGCGAGAAGCCCCAGCTGAGCAGCGAGGCGAGCATGCTGACCAGGCCCACGTACACCACCGCACCGCGACCGGTGCGCGGCACCCGGGCCAGGAAGTCGATGAAGCGTGCGACCACCGGCGCGGTCGCCACGGCGTAGCCGCCGATGACCACAAAGGCCATCTGCATGGTGAAGGGGATCAGGCTCCAGAAGCCGTCACCAAAGGCGCTGGCGGTGGCCTGAGGGGTCGAACCGAAGCCCATCGCGGCCAGCGCGACAATGACCACGCCCAGCACCGCGAACACATACGCATCGGGGAACCACTTTTCCGCCCAGGCGGCCGAGCGCAGCGCTGCGCGCGCCATCCAGCCGTCCTGTACTGCTGCCGTCGAGGCCATCGCCTACCCTCCCAGGTTCGATGGACCGATTCTGGGCGGTGGGGTGTGGGCTGTCTGCCACCTATTGGTCGTAGGTGGCGGTAGTGCCGGCCGCTGGCCGGCAAACTCGGGATCGCGCACGGGTGCAGCCGGCCAGCGGCCGGCTCTACCAACCCCTGGGGTCAGCGCAGCGCCAGGTCCACGGCGATACCGGCAAACAGCGCGGCGCCGACCCAGTTGTTGTGCAGGAACGCCTTGAAACACGGGCCGCGCTCGCGGTTGCGGCAGATCCAGAATTCGTACACCACCAGCGCGGTGGCCACGGCCACGCCGGCCAGGTAGTAGCCACCCAGCCCGCCGCGCACGCCAACCAGCGCCATGGTGGCCAGGAACAGCGCGTACAGCACGCCCTGGATGACCAGATCGAGATCACCGAACAGGATCGCGGTGGAGTGCGAGCCCATCTTCAGGTCGTCCTCGCGGTCGACCATGGCATACCAGGTGTCGTAGGCGGTCGACCACAGGATGTTGCCGGCATACAGCAGCCAGCCCAGCATCGGCACCTCGCCCTGCACGGCGGCGAACGCCATCGGGATGCCCCAGCCGAACGACATGCCCAGGTAGACCTGCGGCAGATGGGTGTAGCGCTTCAGGTACGGATAGCTGGCGGCCAGGAACACGCCGATGAAGCTCAGGCCGATGGTCAGCCCGTTCAGGGTCAGCACCAGGCCGAAGGCCACCAGCATCAGTACGGCGAACAGCGCCAGCGCGGCGCGACCGCTGATCGCGCCGGTGGCCAGCGGCCGCGCCTTGGTGCGCTCCACATGCGGGTCGAGCCAGCGGTCAGCGTAGTCGTTGATGACGCAACCGGCCGAGCGGGTCAGCCACACGCCGGCGGTGAACACGAACAGCGTCCACAGCGGCGGCAGGCCGCCGGCAGCCAGCCATAACGCCCACCACGTGGGCCACAGCAGCAGCAACGTGCCGATCGGGCGATCAGCGCGCATCAGACTCCAGTAATGCCGCCAACGCGGCGTCGCCGGCGACTGCGGCGAAGTGAGGGGGGTATCAGCCATGGCGATAGGATACTCCTGCCCCTCTGGCAGGGCTTTGCCGGTGGGGGGAGATTTGTTCGACGAAACTGGATAGAATGCCGGTCCCGCACCGCCTCATGGCGCTGCGATGCCCGCCCCGGCACTGGCCGACGGCGCGGCGGTTCTACAACGCGCCCGTAGCTCAGCCGGATAGAGTAGTGGCTTCCGAAGCCATTGGTCGGGGGTTCGAATCCCTCCGGGCGCGCCATTTTTCCTTCGTTGCCTGGCCGGCGCGCCGCCAGAAAGGTCAGGGAATGAACGTTGCCGAGCGATGCTCGCAACCGGCAGCGTCCTGTACCACGATGGAGTAATTCGCGCCCGCGCTGGATGCGCCGGGCAGGAACAGGCCATCACCATCGAACAGAACGGTCTGCTGTTCATCCTGCCCGATCGACAGCCCGATCGCTCCCGGTGTGATTTCCTCAAGGATCACGTTGTAAGGCCGCCAGGCATCCTCGCCTGTGCGCCTCATCTCTGCGCGAGCGGTCCTTGGGTTCAACCTGCGTCTCTCATCCACCCACAGCTGAAGCGGCTGATCAGCATTGTGGGTGACCTGGAAGCGCCCGTAGGTCAGCCCGTCGACGCTCTCGGTGCCGATGTAAGTGAATTGGGCCGGCTGACACTCTGTGGTGCGGTTCGGATGCGCTGCACAGGATGTCAGTGCAACCACGAGGCAGAAGGCGTTCAGGTGCTTCATGGCTTCGAGGCCTGACGTGGGTGGTTGTCGCGGCGGTGTTCGGCAGTGAGGGCAACCAGCACTGCGCCCCAGAGCGGCGTGAGCAGCACGACGCTCATCACCGTCAGCGAAACCGGTACCTGCCAGAGCAGCGATGGGCTTAATCCGCTGAATCTATAGGCTTCCAGTACAAGCACCACGACCTGGGCCAGAAGGCCCGCGAGCAGCCCCAAGCCAGCCCCCTTGGCAAGCCGCCTGATTGTAAGGCGGCCCGCGGCGGGAACCCGTGCGCAGATTCCCAGCAACAAAAGGCTGACGGCATACAGCCAGAAGAAAACCTGATGTGAGTCGAAGGCGTAAAGCGCCCTGCCCACAAAGTGCAGGAACAGCCAGAGTGCTCCACACGACACCGCGTAGGCCAGCCCGTACCGAAGAATCTGCCTGGCTTTCATCTTGTACCTCTCCGAGGGCGTGCAGCCCGATCGCGTTCTTTTGTGGAGGAGTGCGGGAGCTCATGCACCTTGCCTCCCGCTTGGCACTCTACTCGCGCAAGGCATCGCGCAGCGCTCGAGAGTACCTGCCTGCCTCCAGCGTTCGCAGCTGGGCCAGTGGAATCCGATACCTCCTGAACAATGCGGCCAGTTCCCAGACGTCCTCCTCCAGAACCGCATCTGGATCCAGGGATAGATAGATGACATCCCCTCTGCCGACCACATTACCGATGCAGCCGATTCGACCAATCCACTCGAAGAAGAACCGTTCATCCTGTTGAGAAAAGAAAATTACCTTTTTCGCTTCAAGCTCCATGGTAAATCACCGTCCATTCAACCAAGTCATTTGAATGACGCGCCCCATTCCAGCCTTTGCGCTGATTACTCTGGAGCGGCGACAACGAACAGAGCTGTCAGCGCGCTGCAGAACATCCTGCGAAGACACGGGTGGGCTTCTTCTTCAAGCTCAAAGCGATCACGCGGCGCATGGGATGCTCCGGCACGTGCACGCCTATCTGCAATCACACTTCTTCACTCATCCTCCCCCCTATCTCGTAGGGGAGGCAGGCCAAAGCAGATAGATGATAGGCCAGTGGCTCCTGCTGCCCCGACGCTACTCTTTGAATATCAGAGTAGTCATCGAAAAGACTTCCAACTTCAAGCTCCACCCGCTCACCGCCCATGGAGTGGCGTTCCGACCATGGCACCACGCGGTAGAACACGTCCTCCACTTCAATCTCTTGCAAGCCCCTGGAGCGCAGCGCGGCGAACAATATTGATGAGACCTTTTCCAAGGTGTCCAAATTCATCTTCATACTAGACGCCAAATTCGAATTTCATAAGGCCAGGGTGGCACTGAAAAGAAGATTGCGACTGCCGGCCCAAAGCGGGTATCTGCGCCCCCACGCTAGAAGGATACGGAGAAGATATGGGAATCACCACCTGCATATTTCCCGCGCCCTGCCGAGAACGGCCGCACTTGCCCGTCCGACTTCGAGCTTCCGTATCAATCCAGCACATTCAGGCCGATCCCCGGTTTTCACTCCATAGATCACGGGCTCACCGTTCCTATCTACTCCATCCAAATAGAGCACTGCGCAGTCACCAGCGATTGTTCCAATGCGCACCGCACGAACCTTCTCGATACTGGCATCTGGACCGGCTGCACCCTCGCACATCCCACCGTAGTACGCACTACTCAGCTCAGCGTAGATGGGTTTCAGCTGCAGCTCCCCTAACCGGTCATTCTCGCATCCGCTCAGGGCGAGCACGCAGACGGACGCGAAAGACAAAGCGCGTAGGAAGAAGCCTTTGGCATCGAGAGAACTCCTGAGCAACCCCGATTTCATTTGACTGCTTTCCATTAGCTCCCCAGAACAATCTGCTCGAACGCATTGGTCGCGCTGCACCGATCTCCCTTGCGGTTGCCGAGCGCGCCATTGGTCGCACACTGGCGTCATCCGCCAGGCAGTAGGCGGAGCTCGACGCTTCAGCGCACTATAGCGCCGCCGAGCATCGGCCGAATACGTTGGCGGGCTTCTCCCGAAGACTCACGGCAGCCACCCGTTGCTTCTGCTCACCGCAGCCCCCCATCACCCCGTACATGATGAGAAGTCCCTAGTCGTTGACGTAGCCGATGAACTTGCCCCTACCTTCATCCGAAGCGGCCCTGACGAGATAGACGCTCTCCCCGGGCGCTGGCTTCAGGTCACTCAACGGCATTGGACCGATCTTCCCTTCAACCTCTGATGCCGATACCACGACCAGCGAATGCTCCAACATCCACTTCGCAATGGCTGCTTCACTATCAGGATCAAGTATGGAAACGCGGTCAAGCGGCAGAGTCGTTGAATTGCCAGGGAAAATTGCACCGGACGAAACATCTACCCAGTCCGACTTCCATTCCGTATGTTGAAACTGGTGAATGCTGCAGCCCCCTAGCATTGGCAAGAGCAGCACCGCTGCACGCAAGATGCCAGCCTTCGGCATGGACATGAGAGCCCCAGAAAGGGCCGGCCAAATGTTAGTTACCATCTGCAACCCGTTCTGCAAAACGATTCAGGGACTGCACCTCGCGCCCAAGATGGTATGTCATTTCTTGACTTCCCTATCATGGGCTGGCACTTGGCGTGTCGCTACGCTGCTCCGGATTTGCGGCAGCGTGCGCAGTCGAAGCACCTGGCCTGCGCGCATTGTAATCGGCATCCCGGCAGGCGCGCACGATCGGACTTCGTGCGTGCCTGATCACGCCCGGGAACCAGCACAGCACCAGCACTACCAGACAGATCGTTCCCAGCCGTACCCATTCACCCGCGACACTGGCCCCGATCAGCGGCAATGCCGCCACCAGGATGACGACCTGTGTGTACAGAAGATAGAGCGTGTACGTGCCCAACCGCGGGTCTGAACGAAGCTCGACGCGACACCTCCGGCAGGACATCTTTGCTTGACGCCTCCCAGCAAATCTCAGGGGAAAGCGCTGCCCGCTAGCGCCACAAAGTGGACAGATGAAGGTCATCAGGCGCATCGGTAAAACCTCTTTTCAGAAGTTTCCATCAGCAGGTTCCATCTGCGGCGTCGACCATACGCACCACATCATCAAAGCTCTTGCCAGCGGCGTCAGATCAAGATCACCACGCGCATCGATGGTAGTCACGAAGGGCATCAATGCGCTGAGGAGGGCCACATCGTTGTAATAGGCCACCACATGCAGGGGCGTGTCCTCATAGGCCCCTTGGGTCTCCGGACAAGTCAGCACCGTATCGCCGAAGTCAGTGCCGACACCGAGCCGGGAAAGCAGTTCGCTGAGTACAGGATCCATGATGTTCATCGGGCTGCACGCACGGTAGAGCCCATTGCGTTGGCCCGATGGTGGTCCGTCCCACAATCCATCTCTCCGTCAGATCCCTGTCGACCTACAAGCCAAGCGGTGCGTGCGTCTTGGAGCGATGCGCTCGACAGATCAGGAATCATGACTTGACAGGAATCAACCGGCTATCCCAAGTGCCCTCTACTAGAAGTGCAATCTCTGCGCCGACAGAGGCCTCAATGAAGACCAAGGTGTCACCATCGACAATTTCCCTGGCAGCCACTGGATCTAGGCCAAGGAGGAAGCAACACCGCTTGAATTCAAAGTAATCATCCTTTCGATTGAAGACCTTGAGATCGAGCACGACATTCTGGCTAGAGAAACCATCAACGCTTGCTCTCCTGACTTGGCCAAAGACAAAATCATAGGATGCCCGCGAAGATTCATCGAACAGAGAAACAGTCACACCTGACAGCGGATCAAGACGAATTCCAACCAGCTGGAAATCGTGAATAGTGATACCCATGCAATAACCTGTCGGAACCATACGTCGCGCGTGATGCTCCAGGCGCAGCCTACTGATCGGATTTCATTCCTTTAATCACAATCGCCATGAACATGCCGCAAATCAGGAGTGACCCCAGCGCCACAGGCAACATTACAAAATAATCACCCCTCTCAAGGTGACCAATAGCATACACCTTCAATACAAGATAGGACGAGGACCTCAAAAAAACTAGCGCAAATAACAACAAACCAAGCCAATTCATTATTTTCTTGCGCATATGCATATCACCTCCATTATATGCAACTGCACCCAGACCCACCCGAAACATCCTTCACCGCCTTCATGGCATCCAGCGCATCCTTGTCAGGGGCTACGAAGTGCAACAGTTCCGTGTGGCCTTAAGGTGACCGTTGAACGTCAAGCCGAATGACGACAGCTCTCCCGTCTTCGCGCCAACTGCCCCCCGCCACCTCGGTATAGATGGACTCTCTTTCCTTTGCATCCTGAGCGGTTTGTATCACTGACACTCCATCGTACGCCGTTGCTCCACCATTCACCATTACCAGGAATCCGGGGATTGCAACTTCGGGCTGCGGAGACAAAACACCGGCAATGGTGACTCCTTCGCCATTCACAGCTTCCAAGCCTCCAAAGGCGAGGTCTGCCACACCGAACGTCACGCCCAAGTAGTCGACGCACTCACACGGGCACAGACCAGGTGGATCTACCAAATACAACGGGACGCCACCTGCGTACGGCCGGCACTACCCCGGCAGTTGTTCAGAGCATCCCTGGAAAGATCTATGGTGCCCTCCTTTGCCGAAGACGGAGCAGGCCGACAGACCCGATTTTCCACATGGCAAACGCTGTGCAAAGAGAGAGCGCGACAAACGCCAAACCCGCAAATCCGTAGTCTCGTCCACCATCAGAAATATCAACCAGCACAAAGGCAAGGAGCACTGAATTTACGGCAACTCCAAGGCAAGCAACCAGCCTGAGCGCCCAGAAGAACATGATGTAGTAAGCCCCAAAAAAAACGATTGTATTTTCTCATCTCAAGGACACCCGCATCCTTTTCCAGTCGGCGCAGCTATCTGACCAGGAACTGTGTAGCCAGATCCCGACATGACGCCAAACCCAGCTCCAAGCAGTGGAGGGACCGAAAGGGATCCACCACCGACCTTATCTCGCCTCATATCTTCAAGTGAGAAAAGGCGGCGAAGCCACCCAATCTGCTCCACTCCAATCCACCCAGTGCCAACTATTCCTCCCTCAAGAATTTCCTCGGCCGAGCTCCAAGCCTGATGATTTTTCGCGCAGGACCAAGATAGATATCACCGAATACAAATGAGAATGCGACAGCTGTATAGAAAACAAGTAGTGCACCAGGAATGGGAATCGCGCGAACGAAGCTATCGCATTCGAGGTTGCGGGCGACGAGCAACCCAATCATCAGCATCTCGGCCAGGAGCGCTATTGCGAACGCGAAACGCACCTGCCCAACCTCAATCGACAGAATTCCCCTTCTCGCCAGTTCGAACTTGGAATATACGAGCAACATCAGCAACGCGAAAGAAAGAGCAAACATAACTTCCGGAGAGTACCTAGCTACTGGACAGCGCATACTCAACATGGACGCGATCAGCGCGCAACAGATCCCCAGCGCTCCCGCCGCAGCTGCACCCTTCATGAACCTTATGAAAATCACTTCGCCGGACATTGGCATTTATTGCAGTTTGACCTGTAATTCACGATTGCTCCAAGGGGCCCAAGTATCTTCGACCCACCCCGCAAGAGATTGGCGTTCCCCGGATGCGCTGCAGCCCGATTAAGTCGACCATTGGCAACCGAGTTGCGGTTGGCATCGTTGTAGGTGAACGTCTTGCTGCCGATGCTGGTGGTGTTGCCCGCTGCGTCATGGCTGCGCGCCTCGACATCCACCGCAGTCAGCTGATGGCTGGTTGCGGGATAGGGTGTAGCGGGGGCGCCGAGCCCCCGTGCATCCCTCAGCAGACGTCACCGCACCAAGGTGCCCTGCCATCACTGTGTCCTCCCAACCTTGCTGGGTACGCTCTGGCCCATATCCAACTAGGTAATTCACGCAGTGGCAGCTCCTGTTTCGCCACAGTCTCCAGCTTGGTGATCTCAGTTTCGCCTCGCTTAGTTAACTCTAGTCCGCGCTTCTCGCGGTTTCCGGGCAGGATGAGCTCCGGCCCACTGTTGATCTTAGCTCTCGTATTCCATCCCGCACATACCCTATGTGACCCAGATAGCAGACCTTCAGCACGTAACGAGTCTTATCCGGATAAACATATCCAACAACCGGAATCGGAGTAGTACTCGTACCAATTACGCCCCCGCCCTCTGCCGAATCATAAACTTCGATCACGCCCTCCGGCACAACTTCTCTACCCTTGTGTTCGCAAGAGGTGATAGTTAAGACTGAGCAGATAAGAAAAATTCCAGGAATAAATTTCATCACCTTTTCCCGCGTTGAATGGTTGAGTCATCAGACATCCACCAAAGCAGGGGGTTTATTGATTCCGGAAGAATCATGTTCACAGGCTGAAGCCCCTTGCCAATCTCCCGCATGCAATTCTGCAACGGCGTCCCGCAGTTATTATTTATTGCACTGTACTCCCCCTGCGGCCTCGCGGGACATGCCGATAGCGAAGCTGCCAAGCGTAGTCATAAGGCGTTCGAGCGTTACCCATGGCAGCCTAACCTGATGCAGCAGCAAGTTGTACCCGCCGCCATACCTCATCCGACATCGAGTTCTTCCACGTCCGAGCAAGGAGATTCCGAAGAGATGGGTCGTGCTTTGCCAAGCTTTCAACCCTCTCGATTTCGGTCTCGCCGTGGGCAACCAAGTAGTCCTCCAAAGGTCCGGCAGCAAGATTGGAAAGTAGATGCGCATCCACATCCATTCGCCTGACAGCCTCAATGAATTTCCAACCTTCGCCAGGATCTCGCTGGATGATGCCATCAACTTCATCCAGCACGCCTGTGAGCGGACCCCGCTCATTCGCATCGACTGCGAGCCGATTAAAGTTAACCCATGCTTCAGCGACTTTTTCCATGCACTCTTTATCAAGCATTGTCTAGATCTCAAATTGGTTGAGCCATAGTGGCCCATTGCCAAGCCTCATTGCTATAACCTGCACAGCGCTTTGCTGCAGATTCAGCAAGCAATCGCCTCAACTGTGCCTGCTTGTTTTGAAATTGCTGCACATGCCCATCTATTGACATACGACCGGTAGCCAGAAGCCCACGTCTATCCAGTTTAAGATCCCAGTATCGCTTTCTCAGCTCGACCACCAAAGAATCTATCTTTGCTATGAGACGATTACAGTCATCGTCGTCTTCTTTCTCGCACGCCTTGGATATGATGTTCCGCGTCAGAATTGACGCGGGACTTTGCGGATTTAAGACACTGCTTGAGTGAGTTAAGCTAAGGCTGTTCAGCGCATTTGTCGTTGCGGCAAGGCCAGAAGACACTTCCCCCCAAGAAGCGGGCGCAGCGAAGTTTGATTGATTGTCTCCTGTAGGAGCTTGGTTCGAATTCATCATAGCGCGAGAGCCTGCGTGCACGCCGCTGCGCATGACTTGCAGACCCTCTGCGTCACTATGTGAGCCCGGGGAACTTAGTGCGTAGCTGAAGGTACTTATTCCACCGGCCAACCCAATCGGATCACTCTGCGAATACCGCCCCACAGCCGGGTCGTACTCGCGTTGGTAGTTGTAGAACAACCCACTCGCATCCGTCTCCTGCTGGCCCGGGAAGCGCAGTGCCAGCTCGAACGCCACTCCATCGCCATCCGGGTCAGCACTCGGAATCTGGTTGCCGAACACCTCGCTCTTGTTGTTCCACTCCCAGATCGCCACATCGCGCACCGGATCGATCACCACGCGCGGTGTGCCCAGATGATCCGGCTGCACGTAGGCAAGTTCCGGCACGCCGGTGCCTGGCACATTGATCAGTGCTACCGGATAGTTGTCCAGCCAGATGGCCTGCTGCTGCGCCTGGCCCGTGGCCGAGTAGTTGCCTAGCCACCGCCCTGCCTCGTCGTACAGCGTGATCTGAGCCGCGCCACTGGCCGGGGTACGCAGCACGCGTTCACCGCGATGGTTGTAGCTGTAGCTTTCCAGTACAGCATCACCCTGCTTCACCGCGCTCATGCGGTTGGCATCGCTGTAGGTGAACGTCTTGCTGCCGATGCTGGTGGTGTTGCCCGCTGCGTCATGTTTGCGCGCTTCGCCGTCCACCGCAGTCAGGCGATGGCTGGTTGCGGGATACGTATAGCTGGCGGTGCCTGCCGAGGTGGTCAGCGCGGTGCGATTGCCGGTGGCGTCATAGGCATAGGTTTCGATCGGGGTGCCGGTCGTGCCGTCCTGGGTCTGAGTCAGGCGGCCCAGCGTGTCGTAGGCGTACTTGGCCAGCACCGTCGAGCCTGCGCCGTTCTTCAATTCGGTGATCGAACCGACCGGGTCGTAGCCATAGCCCAGCGAGAGGCCACCTGCGGCCGGGTCGTGCACCACTTGCGGGCGGTAGTCCAGATCCAGCGGACGCTGTAGCTGGCGGCCGTTGCCATAGGTCCAGCCGGTCGCCGGGCTGAAGGCCGCATGGGTCACGTTGTTCACCACGATCTGGCGCGCCTGGCCGGGCTGGGTCAGGCCGATCTGGCTGATGCGGCCCTGGGGTTCGCGCACGTAGCATGCTGTACTCGTCTTCCCACACGAAGTTCCGCCATTTCCTGCTCAGCAGCATGCGAAGAGAAGGAGCCTGCTCCGCCAGACTCTCCAACTCTGCAACTTCATTCTCGCCACACAAGATCAGCAATCCTCCAACTGTCCAGCCACACGATTGAAGAACGAAGATGCAGTTGCAGATGCATCCATCTGAGCCTTTGAAGCTGTCACTCTTCAGTGCTGCATTGGCTCGTCGAGTAGTTCCAACTCCCTCCATCATCTAAACAGGCATCGATAGCCATTTGCCCCCGAAACCAAAAAGCAAGAGCAATAATCACTACAATTGCACAGAGAAGTACAACGGTCTTTGACTGTTTTTTCATTTCAATAATTGTCCGGCAATCCATTCGGCCTGAATGGTGAACATACTTCAGAACATGACCCCTCGCCCGCGTTATTTCGGCCGAACAAATTGGCCCGTTGGTCTGCGGCCGACGCTGCAGATGAATCCCCCTTCACCCGCTGATCAAATATCTCCCGAGCATTGCTCATATTGCAAGCAGCCGCTTTGCCGCCTTGTCCGCGCTGAGCAGCCTCACAGTTTGCCTTGCAATGAAAGTACTTATCCTGGAGCTTCGTGTTAGCCAGCCTCATGTCGATGTAGTTTCTCACGAAATCCTGGACCCCCTGCCTGTACTCCGTTGGGTACCCGCTCGGAGGAGGGGGCGTTGCGCCGGAATACTTGTAGATGTACTCCAGATCTCTTGACTGAAGGCCAAGCGAATCCACGCTCATTAGCGGTCCACCGCCCGCATAGGTGAACGTGCTTATTCCCCCCATCAACCCAATCGGATCACTCTGCGAATACCGCCCCACCGCCGGGTCGTACTCGCGCTGGTAGTTGTAGAACAACCCACTCGAATCCGTCGCCTGCTGGCCGGGGAAGCGCAACGCCAGCTCGAACGCCACACCATCGCCATCGGGATCGGCACTCGGAATCTGGTTGCCGAACACCTCGCTCTTGTTGCTCCACTCCCAGATCGCGACATTCCGCACCGGATCGATCACCACGCGCGGCGTGCCCAGATGGTCCGGCTGGACATAGGCCAGCTCCGGCACGCCGGTGCCCGGCACGTTGATCAGCGCCACCGGGTAGTTGTCCAGCCAGATGGCCTGCTGCTGCGCCTGGCCCGTGGCCGAGTAGTTGCCCAGCCATTGCCCTGCTTCGTCGTACAGGGTGATCTGGGCAGCTCCACCGGACGGGCTGCGCAGCACGCGCTCGCCGCGATGGTTGTAACCGTAGCTTTCCAGCACGGCATCGCCCTGCTTCACCGCGTTCATGCGGTTGGCGTCGTTGTAGGTGAACGTCTTGCTGCCGATGCCGGTGGTGTTGCCCGCCACGTCATGGCTGCGTGCCTCGCCATCCACGGCAGTCAGCCGGTGGCTGGTTGCGGGATAGGTGTAGCTGGCGGTGCCTGCCGAGGTGGTCAGCGCGGTGCGATTGCCGGTGGCGTCATAGGCATAGGTTTCGATCGGCGTACCGGTCGCGCCGTCCTGGGTCTGGGTCAGGCGACCCAGCGCGTCGTAGGCGTACTTGGCGAGCACCGCCGAGCCTGCGCCGTTCTTCAGCTCGGTGATCGAGCCAACCGGGTCATAGCCATAGCCCAGTGACAGGCCACCTGCGGCCGGGTCGTGTACCGCCTGCGGGCGGTAATCCAGATCCAGCGGACGCTGCAGCTGGCGGCCGTTGCCGTAGGTCCAGCCGGTGGCCGGGCCGAAGGCCGCGTAGGTCACGTTGTTCACCACGATCTGGCGTGCCTGGCCGGGCCGGGTCAGGCCGATCTGGCTGATGCGGCCCTGGATATCGCGCACGTAGTCGGCCACGCTGCCGTCGGGGTAGGTCAACGCGGTCAAGCGACCCGACTTACTGTAGGCATAGCGCAGGGTGGTGGCCACACCATTGACGGTCTGCACCTTGCGGGTGACCTGGCCGAAACGGTCATGGCAGTACTGGGTGCTGCCATTGGCGTGCAGCACCTGCCCCAGGCGGCCCTCGGCGAAGCGCTCGTCGGCGGCACAGGCGGCCGGTGCCACGTCATAGCTGTAGCCCACGTCCAGATTGGGGTCCGGATAGGCGATACCGATCAGGCGGTTGAGTGCATCGTAGTGATAGGTGGCGGTGACGCCGCGTGCATCGGTGGCCGTCTTGCGATTGCCGGCCGCGTCCACGGTGTAGCTGCTGGCGCCACTGTCCGGGCTGACCTGCCCGGTCAGATCACCGAAACCGTTGTAGGCGTAGGTGGTATGCAGGCCCTTCGGGTCGGTGACCTGGGTGACCTGGTCCAGCGCGTTGTACTGGCTGCGGATCTCCGCCGCGACGCCGCCGACGTCCTGCAGGGTCTGCGCCAAGCGGTTCAACGGATCGTACTGCTGGCTGGTCACGCGCTGCAGGGCATCGGTCACCGTCTGTGGGTTGCCGTTGGCATCGTAGGCAAAGCCGGTGGCGTGGTTGCCCGCATCCTTCAGCGCGGTCAGCTGGCCAAGCGTGTTGAACGTCCGCGCCAGGGTACGGCGCAGGGTGCCGCCTGCATCCAGCGTGTCTTCCTTGAGGCGGTTGCCGGCGTTGTCCAATACGTAGTGGATCGTGTTGCCGCTGTTGTCCGCAATATCGGTCAAGCGCTGGGCGGCGTCATAGACATAGGTGACACTGCTGCCGTCCGGCTCGGTGACCTGCTGCACCTGGCCGGTCGGCCAGTAGCTGATCTGGGTCACCCGGTCCTCGGCTGTGGTGGCACCGCGCACGGTGACCGAGGTCGGCCAGCCGCGCGCATGGTAGGTGTAATCGGTGACCACGCCGTTGGCATCCTTGACCGACAACGGCCGCCCGAACGCGTCGTAGGCCAAGGTCTCGACCGTCTGGCCCAGCGCATTGGTCACGCTGCGCAGGTCGCCCTTGCGATAACTGCAGGCACCACTGGTCGCGCATCCCGCGTCGTCCGCGGTGTAGTAGGCATAGGTGGAGACATCCGCCACATCACTGCGTGGGCCATCCACGCTACGCAGCAGTCCCACCAGCGGGCACTCCGGCCCTTCGGCCTCACAGTAGGTCTGCGTGGTGATGCGGGTATCACCGGTCACCCTGTCGCGCACGGTGATGGTGGTTGGCTGGAGGCGCGCATTGCGTGCGATGCGGATCTCACGGTTACCGATGGTCTGCTGCACCAGCCGATTGCTGTCCATGGCCACGCGCATTTCGCTGATGCGCTGGTCCGGAGTACCGGCCGCTTCGGTGGTGGTGGTCACGCTGACGGCGCCTGCGGCAGCATCACTGGCCTCGGCATAGGCGTAGCTGGTGACGACACCACGGCGATCGGTCACCGACTGCAGCCGACGCCGGAAATCGGTGCCCTCGGGCAGATAGGCGCGAGTGATGCTGCCGTTGCTTTCGGTGATGCTATTGACCTTGCGCGGAAGGCCACTGGTGCCGCTGGCGGTCAAGGCGTAGGTGCTCTGCTTGCCCAGTGCGTCGGTGACGATGGTGGTGCCTGCCGGCGTGTACTCCAGGCGCACGCCATCAATGCCCACGTCGGCTTGGCTGCAATCGCCGGAATGGCGGCTGCAGGTGACTCGCCCTTGCGTGTCATAGCCGTACCAGCTGTAGCGCTGGTTGTCTTCGGCGGTCACGCCGGTCAGGTAGCCCGGGAAGCGGGCGTCCTCATAGTGATAGGTACGGCTGGCACCGTCGGCATAGGTCGCGGTGATCAGTTCCCCGGCCGGAGAATAGGCGTAGCTCACCACAGGCTGGCCGGCGATCACCAGGGCCGAGATCAGTGAATCGTCGCCCGGCGCGAGGTACTGGACGTCCACGCGCCGACCGGTTGAATGGGTGATGCTGAGCAGGCGGCCGCGGCTGTCGTGTGTATAGGTCAGCGAAGTACCGTCTTCGAGATCACGGCGCTGCATCAAGCCATCAGCATCAAAATAAATGCGCTCTCCGGCACGTGAAAGTTGCCAGTTGGTGCCCTGCTGGACCGCACGATCGCCGCTTCCGTCCATGGCTTCGTAGCTTGCCCCCACTTTCTGGAATGCGGTCTGCCCGCCATCGGCGCCGATCAGCCCAACTTTCAGTTCGGGGCTGGGAGGGAAGGTGGAATCGTCTACGCCTGCGGTAAGCCGCAGATTGTGGGAATGGGTCCAGCCCGTACCCAACGCGCCGCCCGCCGTGCTTGTCAGGGAGTGATAGTGGCGTTGGAAGCTCACCCATCCAAGGTTGAAATCCGGCTCAGGCTGGGATTTATCGCCAGTGGTCGGATCACACGGGTTACCAACAGGACACTGCTGCGGCGGCAGCGGCCCGCTTGTGTAGGAGAGCATGGGCGACATGTGCGGCTCGTCCTGCTGGACCAGGGAGCACATCTGCAGGGCCTCATTCCACGTCAGGGACGGTCGATTCGGACAAAGCGCCGTTCTGGCCCGGCGCACACGCTCCCACCCCACTATCGACGAGCATTCTTGAGTGCTCTGATGATAGAAGTTCAAGGTGTAATGGAAATCCTTCTCCTCGTTGGTGACGCTACCGTCGTCGCCCCTGCCAAGTCCAAGGAGCTCCACCCAAGGATCCTCCGTGAGTGAAGTCGCCGGGCACTGCGGGTCGCTGACGCGGGTAGCGAGGATCGCGCTACGAATCTGATCTTCGGATGAGTACTCCTGCCCTGAGTGGATGTAGACCCAGTCGGTAGTAACGATCTTCTCGGGTCTCACCCGGTAATCGTAGATGACCTTCTTTCCAAGGACGCGTTGGCGTTTGACATGCCAATCGAAGGGTTTGTCCTTTTCGTACTGGGAAAAGAGCGACTTGATGTCCTTCTGCACCGCCGCTTCGGTGGCTCGCGGCTGGCCCATCGACAGGTAGCTCTCCCACTTCTTCTGCACCTCCTGCGCCTGCGCAGCCCAAGGAGCCAAGCTCCCCAGCGCGATCATCGCCAGTGCGGCACACGAAATGGTCTTCAGTCGTTTCAACATCCCTGTTCTCCTTCCTGGACAAACACAGCACCGGCGGGAACGAGAACGTGGGGCGGTTGCCTCACCACGTCATGCTTCGGATCGTCCCTGGTCCGGAATGCGGTCTGACCGCATGGGGGACGTTATCTCCGATGTCGTTTACACATTCAAGTCATAAAGTGTGGAGTGGGTCGGATTTCAGAGTTTTCTGATAAAGCGAGCGGCCGACCGAACAAGCAGCCGAGCGTGGGCTCGGCTCTACAAGGCGAATGCCTCCAGAAACAGAAACGCCGGGCATCGCCCGGCATTTCCGTCACAGCATGGAAGGGATGAATCTCAGTATTTACCGTCGAACGCGAAGATCGGCTTGCGCGTCTTCCACGCACCAGCAGTAAAGTCCGGGAACTCCAGCGTCTGGAAACCGTTGGCGATCGACTGCTCGCTCAACGGGGTGATCGCACTCCAGGTCACCGCGTCGTAGATGTCGATCGGCATCGGTGCCTTGGCTTTGAGCGCTTCAACAAATGCATGGATGACGAACCAGTCCATGCCGCCGTGGCCGGCGCCGGCGGCGGTGTCGGCATTCTGTTTCCACAGCGGGTGCTCGTACGCGTCCTGGTACTTCTTGAACTCTTCCCACTGGTGCGGCGGGCTGCGGCCTTCGATGTGGATCGAATGGTTCACGTCCATCCACAGGCCCTTGGTGCCCTGCACACGGAAGCCCATTGAATACGGGCGCGGCAGCGAGGTGTCGTGCTGCAGCAGGATGGTCTCGCCGTTCTCGCAGGCCAGCGTGGTGGTGACGATATCGCCGAGCTTGAACTTCACCTGGGTGCTGGGGTGGGTGGTGCCACCACTCTTGGCCACGGTGTATTCGTGCAGGCCGCGTGCCTTGGTCGCGAAGGCGTTGATGTGGGTGAAGCGGTTGCCACGGTTGATGCCGGTGTACATCGCACAGGGGCCGATGCCGTGGCTGGGGTACAGCTCACCATTGCGTTCCACCGAATGCTCGGTGCGCCAGCGGGCTTCGCTCCAGCCCTTCGGACCGAACTCCACGCCGCTGTCGTAGGGCTGGTTGGGGTCGCCGGAATTGAACTTCACGCCGCGCAGGTCGTGCTGGTAGCCGGCCTGCAGATGCACCAGTTCGCCGAACAGGCCCTGGCGCACCATCTGCAACGCCGCCATCACGTCGCGGCGATAGCAGACGTTCTCCAGCAGCATGTACGGGGTGCCGGTGCTCAGCTGGGTCTTCAGCACGTCCCAGTGGTCCTGCAGCGTGATGCCGGCCACCACTTCACAGCCCACGGCCACGCCGGCCTGCATCGCGGCAATCGCCATCGGTGCGTGGTACTCCCACGGCGTGGCGATGATCACGCCATCGATGCCCTTCTGTTCCAGCAGGCGCTTCCAGGCGTTGGTATCGCGGTCCTGGCCGTAGGTCTTCGGGGCCGGCTTGCCGGCCTTGGCCACCATGTCCATGGCACGGCCGAGCATGATCGGTTCGATGTCGCACAGCGCGACCACCTCGACATCGTCGCGGCGCACCAGCTCCTTCAGCAGCACAAGGCCACGCATGCCGGTACCGATCATGGCCAGGCGCACTTTGCGCCCGCGTGCCCATGCCGGGGTCTGCGGCAGCAGGCTGCTGGCGGCGACAGCGGCACTGGCCGCGATGAATTCCCTACGCTTCATGGCAAACATCTCTCCTCTTGGCAGCGTGCCGGCCGCAGCCGGCACGCCAGGTCACGCAAACGGAATTACTTGAACCGGTAGCCGATGGTCACACTGTAACCACGGCCGAAGATGGTGGCGTAGTCACTGGAGTCACCCAGGAAGCTGTTCGGATCGTAGAACGGCAGGCGGTTGAACAGGTTCTTGACGGTGAAGCTCAGGTTCCACGCATCATCCGGGCGCCAGGTGACGCTCATGTTGGCGGTCCACCACGACGGAGCACCATCGCACTTGCTCTTCTGCAGGGCCAGGTAGCCGCCGGTGCAGGTTTCCTTGTTGTTGCTCTCTTCGTCGATCTGGTCGGTAGCCCACTTGGTGCCACCCACGTAGTTGACGAACATGCTGGTGGTCACCTGCTTGTAGGTCCAGTCTGCATTGAACGTGGCACGCAGGCGCGGATTGTTGTAGTAGCCCACCACGTCGCCGTAGTACCAGCCGTTCTCGGCGTCCATGTAGAAGCGGTTGCGGTTGGCGATGGTGGCGGCCAGGCCGATGTTCAGGTTGCCCCAGTCGCCCAGCGAGAAGCGGCTGCGCGCGTCGATGTCGAAGCCGTCGATCAGCGTCTTGCCGCGGTTCTTGTACTGGCCGACCACGCTGGCCACGTTACCGGCGGAGTAGCCCGGCAGGGTGGCCGGGCAGCTCACGCCGCTGGCCGGATCGGCGCACATTGCCGCCAACTGCGCCAGGTTGGCGCGGTCACTGTCGGTGATCGGCGAGCGCGACATCGAGATGATGTCTTCCATGCGGCGATAGTCCGGCGCGACGATTTCATTGTTGCGGTAGATGAACCAGTAGTCGGCCGACACCGACAGCCAGCTCGCCGGCTCGTAGACGAAGCCGAGGGTGGCGATCTTCGCCTTCTCCGGCTTCAGATCCTTGTTCGGCTGGGTCATGCGCGCGACGGTACGGCTGCAATCGACGTTCAGCAGGGTCTTGCCCAGATCGACGTCACCCGGCCGCTGCGACTTCAGCAGCAGGTTGGCGATGGCGTTGGTCTCGCCGCAGCGCAGTTCGTCACGGAAGCCACCGAGCTGTGCGAATACGCCGCCGTTGCCGGACTCGGCCAGGCTCGGTGCGCGGAAGCCGGTGGAATAGGTGCCGCGCAACATCAGCTGATCGAACGCCTGGTACTTGAAGCCGATCTTCGGCGCGATGTTGGCGCTGAAGTTCGGGTACTTGTCCACGCGCACCGCCGCATCCAGTTCCAGCTTGTCGGTGATCGGCGCCACGGTCTCGGCGAACAGCGCGTAGGTGTTGCGCTTGCCGTCGAACCACGAGCCGCCCTGCTGGGTGATCAGGCCATTGGCCGCATCGGCATTGCCCGGGGTGTAGAAGGTCTCACGGCTGGCGTTGAAGCCGAACGCGGCGCGCATCTCGCCCGCCGGCAGCTGGAACAGCGGTCCTTCGATCTTGCCGTCCAGGGTATGCAGGCGGGTCCACGACTGGATGTCGAAGGTCGGGAACGCTTCACGGATCAACGCGGCGTTGGCTTCGCTGATCTCGCCGAACTTGTACGCCGGGTGGTCGGAGATGATCACCCGACCGGTACCAGGATCGATCGTGTACGGCCCGAACGCCTTCTCGAAGCCCTTGGTGTTGACGTTGATCGTCTGGTAGGTGGTGGAGTGGGTACCAGCGCTGGCGAAGGCGGTTTCCCAGTTCCAGTCACCCACGTTGCCACGTGCGCCCGCCAGCACACGATAGCTCTTGTCGGTATTGCGCTGGCCGAAATAGTTCGGGCCGGCATCCTGCAGCAGGTAGTTCAGGCCGACCACGCCGCCCATCATGGCCTTCAACTGCGGGCTGGCGTGGTTGTACTCGTTGTTCGGGCCCAGGAACGGGTACAGGAACTGGTTGACGGTGTTGCCGGTGTTGCGCGAGAACCAGCTGGTCGGGTTGCCGGTCGTGGTGCCGTAGGTGCGCGGCGTGCCGCCGTTGGCGCGCAGGTCGATGTCGGTGTAGGTCGCCTCGGCGAATATCTCGGTGTTGTCACCGACCAGGAAGGTGCCGTTGAGGTAGGCGGTGTTGCGCTCGGACTTGGCACCGGCGTCGATCTCGTTGTTCATCCAGGTTTCCCAGACGCAACGCGGACCGGCCGCTTCACTGGTCAGCACGTTCTTGCAACCCGGCGCAGCTTCCTGCACGCGGCGGCCGGTGACCGGATCGAAGGCGAAGTAAGTGCCCGGATTGAACTCACCCGGCCTGCTGCCCACGCCCAGGCGCAGGTTGTTGAGGTAGTTCGGGTTGTTGACGTAGTACTGGTCCGGACGCTTGTCGTAGAAATCGCTCAGCGGAATCGCGTCGCGACGGTACATGTTGACCGCGCCGTAGATGTTGAAGCGGTTCTCGGCCAGGTCACCGAAGCCGGCGGTGATGCTGGCCTGGCGCTCACCGTAGGAATCGATGCGCGAGGAGGTGTCGTTGGTGAAGCTGATCTCGGCACCCTGGAAGTTGCGCTTGGTGATCACGTTGATCACGCCGGCCACCGCGTCGGTGCCGTACACCGCCGACGCGCCGTCGGTCAGTACTTCCATGCGCTCGATGGCCGCCGCCGGGATCGCGTCGATGTTGACGAACTGGGTTTGGAAGCCGGCCGGGGCACCGTAGTACGACAGGCGGCGACCATTCAGCAGCACCAGCGTGCCCTGCGCGCCCAAGCCACGCAGGTTGGCCTGCGAGGCACCGTCGGAACCGGTGAACAGCGAACGCGCATCCTGCTGCGCAGGGCGTGCGGCCGGCAGGTTGTCGAGCACCTGCAGCAGCGTGCGCGCACCCATGTTCTGGATGTCCTGCTTGCTGATCACCTGCACCGGCGAGGCGGTTTCAACGTCGGTGCGGCGGATGTTGGAGCCGGTGACCTCGATGCGGGCCAGGTCGGTGGCGTTGTCCTTGCTCTCCTGGGCGAAGGCAGGAGCGGCAAGCGAGAACAGCGCGCCGGCAATGGCCAGCGTCAGCGGAGCGATCGAGCGGCAGGGGGGGCGGTGGTGGCGGGCGGGCAACATCGGGGTTCTCTCCTGGCAGGGGTGCGGCGCAACTGAGTGAGCGCGTGGGCGTTCGGCGGGCAAAACGCTCCCGGGCCACGGCCATGAGGGCCGTAGTCGGGATGGGGCGGGGGAGGAGCGGTGTTACGTGGGGGTCATGGGGCGACGATGCTGGCGGAGTCGCCCTCCTGGCCGATCAGTACGGCGTTGGCCCAGTTGGCACAGACCTGGGCGGGTTGGCTGCCCTGCGCACCCAGCGTGCGCAGGCTCAGGGTGGAAAGGCCACGGATGTCCAGCTCCGGCTTGACCACGCCGGGCGCCTTCACCAGGCCGCTGTCGTACAGCAGGCGGTTGTCGCCCCATACCTGGAACTGCAGGCCGCCGGCGTTGCGGCAGGCGTCGTCGATGCCGAGGTCGGCACGCAGCAGGTGCCAGCCGCCCTGCAGGCGCAGGTCGATGCGGCTGTTGGCGCCGACTCCCAGGCCACGGCGGAACTGCAGGCCGTTCATGCGCATGCCGGCGTCGCCACGGAAGGACTGGTCGGTACGCAGCTGGCTGGCCAGCGCGGCCGGCACCGGCAGCTCGGAGAGATAGCGCTGCCGGGCCGGTCGCTCCGGTTCCTGGTGTTCGAGGATGTGGAAGGTGGACAGTGCGATCGGGCCGACGTCGCGCGGCTGCAGTGCATCGAACGCGCGGGCGCTGCCCTGGGCGGCGGTCACCATCGGGTCGGTGCTGCTGGCGCCGTCGCCTTCGGGGTTCTGCACGCTCAGTACGCGGAAGCGCAGCAGGCGGCCGGCATGGGCCGGGAAGTCGATGCGTTGCACGCCTTCCTTCAGCTGCAGGCGGCCACGGGCGATCGGCTCGCCCCACTCGCCATTGCTGTCGCCCAGGTACACCTCGTAATCGCGCACCTGGCCGTGCTTCCAGTTCTTGTCGTTGCGCGGCGCGATGTCGATGCCATCGATCATCCTGCGCTCGCCGAAGCCGATCACCCACTCGTGCGCGCCAGTGCGCACGGCCTGGTTGCGCACGCTGCGGAACCAGGTGTTGGGATCGTCATCGAAGGCGTTCTCCAGCGCATGGCCGGGCTCCTCGGCCGGGCGGTTGACCACCAGCAGGCTGTCTGCGGGCAGTTCGCGGCCGAGTACCGGCGCGGCCGGATAGGCATCGTCGGCGGCCGCAGCGGCCGCCGCGAAGTCCAGCTGCAGCTGCAGCGGCTGGCGGATGTCCTGGACAGCGGTACGCACGTGCAGCGTGCCACGGCGCTCCTTGGCATCGAAGTACCAGCCTTCAGCCGCACCGTTGAACGCCGCCGCATCGGCCAGCGCTGGCAACGCGCGGCCACCGGCCTGCACTGCACGTGGCGCCTGCCGGCTGAGCACGCGCAGGCCATAACGACGCTGCGCCAGCTGGCCGTTGTACTGGCCCTGCACCGCATCGATCTGCACCTGCACCGGGCCACTGCCCAGTGCAGGCGCCTGCACGCGGATTACCTGCGTGCTCGACTCGCCCTGCTGGTAGCGGCGCGTGTTGCCATCGTCTTCGTACAACGTGTACTGCGAGTCGCCCTGCGGGTACAGGTCGAAGGTCACTTCATCGAGCGGCTTTTCGCCGTCGAACAGCATCGACGGGTACATCGGCAGGATCGCACCGGCGCGCACGAACACCGGCAGCGTGGCCAGGTCCACCTGGCGGTCCAGCTGGCGGCCGTCGGCACCGGCCTGCACGCGGCGGCCGTCCCAGTAGTCGATCCAGCCGCCGGCCGGCAGGTGGATGTCGCGGCGCCAGCCACGGCTGGCGGCCTGGCTGCGGTACACCGGCGCCACCAGCAGGTCGCGGCCGAGCAGGAACTGGTACTTGTAGGTCTCATCCTGTGCATGCGGGTCGCGCGGGTAGTCCCACATCAGCCCCCGCACCGGCGGTGCGCCGGTCTGCGCGGCCTCGTGCACCAGCCCGTACATGTACGGGGTCAGGCGCATCTTCAACTTCAGGTAGTCGCGGTTGATGCTGCGGTACGGCTCGTCGTACCACCACGGGTGCTTGCGCGCGTTCGACGACCAGCCGCTCATGCCCATCAGCACCGGCGTGAACGCCTTCCACTGCAGGTCGCGGGTGAAGGTCTCGGCGCTGCCGCCGAAGATTGCATCGACGTCGCCACTGGCGTAGGCCATGCCGGACAGGCCCGAACCGACCAGGGTCGGCACGTGCCAGCGGATGTAATCCCAGCTGCTGCTCTGGTCGCCGGTCCACGCTACGGCGTAGCGCTGGATACCGGCCCAGCCCATCACCGTCCACAGGAACGGGCGCGAATCGGAGTTGTCGAGGATGCCGTTGAACGCCTGGCGGTTGGCATCCATCGCGAACTGGTAGCCCTTGCCGGTCCAGGCCACGTCCAGCTTCTGCACGCGGCTGCCGGCCTTGCCGACTTCCCAGGCGATCTTGTCGACGCCGTTCTCGGTCCACAGGCCGGTGCGGAAGCCGTAGCCGGCGAGCCCCTTCACCGTTTCCGGCAACTGCTTGTAGCCGCAGCCGTAGCCATCATTGGGCAGGATCCAGCCACCGGGCATGTCGTGGGCGCGGTACTGCTTGGCCACGCTGTCGATCACATCCGGCGTGGTGCCGGTCGGGCCGTCGCTCCAGCCTTCGGGCACGGTGCCGGGCTTCTTGCTGTTGTCGCCGTCGTTGTAGCAGTCGGCATCGCCATAGGACAGCGCCCAGCGCGCCACCATGTTCGGGCGGCCGGTCAGCTGGGTGTAACGCTCGATCAGCTTGGGCAGGTCCGCGCCGACGAAGTAGTAGGCATCGAAACGGTCTTCGCGATGCAGCAGCGTGGCCTGGTCGGGCTGGCGCAGGTCGTAGCTGCCATCGCTCCAGGTATTGCGCAGCATGCCCCAGCCACGGCTGCTCAGCAGCATGGGTGCCGGGCTGGGGCGGTCGCCCTCTTCCCAGCCGCCGGAATAGGACACCTCCAGCTCGCGGCCCTTGAACTGATAGCGGCCGTTCTGCTGGCCGCCACCGAAGTAGCCCTCATCGGCCTGCGACGACAGCACCTGCACGCTCTGCGTGGCCTCCAGGTCCAGCGGCTGCAGTTCCTGCCACAGCGCGGTGGGCTGGCCGTTGTCCAGGCGTTCCAGGCGCAGGCGCAGCGGTTGCCGCTGCACATGCAGGACCAGTGCGTCGGTACGCACGCGGATTTCCTGCGCGTCTTCTTCCAGCTGCGCCTGCACGTTCGCCTTGGGCTGCGGCAGCACGATCGGTGCGGCCTTGTCGCCGGCGCCGGTCAACGTGCCGTTGCGGCCGGCCTGCACGCGGATGATGTCGGTCGCCGGCAGTTCAATGCGGATGCGCGCGCCCTTGTCGGTCTGCAGGTCCCAGCCCTGCACGCCATCGCGGCTGGCGCTGGCGCTGACCGATCGCAGGTTTCCGACCGGCTCGGCCCGGGCCGTCATGGACGCCAGCATCAAGGCCGGCAACAGGGCCAGCATCAGCGGCGAGCGACGTACGCAGTTTTCCACGCGGACTCCCAACCCGTTCACCGGGCGTTTCGAAAGCGATTGGGCCGACTCTAGGGCAGCGATTCGAAAGATGTCAACAAATTGAAAGGAAAAAGGAAGATATATTCCATTGAAACGAAAGTTGTTGCGTCGCAATACTTTGTGTAAGCGCTTGCAGTCGCCTGTTAAGCATTGTGCGATACGGCATTTGACCCGTCCTTTCGTTTTCATGGTCATTCCGCGACTGGGAAAGCCACTCGGCCATTTTCTTTCTTTTTACTTTCGATGTTTGACATTTCGAAAGAAAACACAGATGGTGCGCTGGCCCAACTGGAACCTCCGAATGGACGTCACCCTGCTTTCCGATGTGTCCGCCTGGCAGCGCCTTGGCGGAGCCGATACCGCAATCGAAATCGCCCAGCAGCCTGCGCTGTGGGAAGCACTCGCACAGGACCTGTCGCGTGCCCGCGACCGCCTGCAGGCCTTCCTCGGCGACAGCCTCAACGATCCCAACCAGCGCGTGCTGTTCACCGGCGCCGGCAGTTCCGGCTTCATCGCCGAGATGGTGGCCGACGCGATCAACGCACAGTGGGCGGCCGAGGTGCGCGTGGTGCACACCACCAGCCTGCTGACCCACCCGGCGCTGTACCTGCAGCGTGACCGCCCGACCCTGCTGGTGTCGTTCGGCCGCAGTGGCTCCAGCCCGGAAAGCGTGGCAGCGGTGGATCGCGTGCGCAGCGACGTGGACGACGCGCGCTTCCTCGACATCACCTGCAACGCCGATGGCGAACTGGCCCGCCGTGGCGCCGGCCGTGGCGATACGTGCACCCTGCTGATGCCGTCGGCCAGCTGCGACCGTGCCTTCGCCATGACCAGCAGCCTGACCTGCATGCTGCTGGCGGCACTGACGGTGTTTGATCGCTCGCCGTGGGATGCGCGCGTGGCGCGCCTGAAGCAGATCGCCGCGCTGGCCCGCGAAGGGCAGGCGCAGTGGGACGCACCAGTGGCAACACTTGCGCAGCGCCCGTTCAACCGCGTGATCTACCTTGGCAGCGGCCCGCTGGAAGCGCTGGCCCGCGAGTGTGCACTGAAGGTGCTGGAGCTGACCGCTGGCCGCGTTCTGGCGCTGGCCAACACGCCGCTGGGCTTCCGTCACGGTCCCAAGTCGACGCTGGATGGCAACACCCTGGTGGTGGTGCTGCGCAGCGTGCAGCCGCTCGCGCGCCGCTACGAGCAGGACCTGCTGGACGAACTGCGCCGCGATGGCGTGGCCGGGCAGGTGCTGGCGATCGGTCCACATTCGGACATCGGCGCCGATGACGATTACACCCTCACCGTACCGGCGCTGGACGATCCGTGGCTGGCACCGGTGTGGCTGGGCTTCGCGCAGCTGTTCGCGCTGCAGCGCTCGGCCGCGCTGGGACTGACCCCGGACAACCCGTTCCCGGACGGCACCGTCAACCGCGTCGTCAAGGGCGTCACCATCCACCATGGCTGAGCTGATCGCCCACGCCTGCTATGGCATCGACATCGGCGGCACCAAGATCGAGCTGGTGGCGTGCGATGCGGCGATGCAGGTCACCTGGCGCCGCCGCGTGGCCACGCCGCAGGGCGACTACGATGGTTTCCTGCAGGCCGTGGTGACGCTGGTGGCCGAGGCCGACGCCGCGCTGGGCCGGAATGATGCGGCCATCGGCATTGCCCTGCCCGGCGTGCGTGACCGCCGCAGCGGCCGCCAGCTCAGCGCGAACGTGCCCGCACTGACCGGCCAATGCGTGGCGAAGGATCTGCAGGCGCGGCTGCAACGCCCGCTGCATTTCGGCAATGACCTGCAGTGCTTTGCCCTGTCGGAAGCGCACGGCGGCGCCGCCGATGGCTACCCCAGCATGTTCGGCGCCATCCTCGGCACCGGTGCCGGCGGTGGCTTCTGCCTGCAGGGCCGGCTGCTGTCCGGCTTCAACGGCCTGGCCGGCGAGTGGGGCCACTGGAGCGTGCCCGGCCATCTGCTGCAGCGCCATGGCCTGCCGCTGGTGGACTGCGGCTGCGGCCTGCAGGGCTGCGTGGAGCGCTATGTGTCCGGCAGCGGATTGGCCATGATCGAACGCCACCTCGGAGGCAGCGCCGTCGATGCCAGTGCGGTGATCACGCTGGCCGGAGCCGGCGATGCCCACGCGCGCAAGGCGCTGGACATTCATCGTGATCTGCTCGGCCACAGCCTGGCCGCGCTGGTGCTGGCGCTGGACCCGCACGTGATCGTGCTCGGCGGTGGCCTGTCGCAGTACGCGCCGCTGTACCGGCAGCTGCCGGCCGCCATCGCCACCCATCTGTTCGATGGCGTGCAGGTCCCCCCGATCGTGCCGCCACGGTTCGGCGATGCCGGTGGCGCACGTGGTGCCGCCCTGCTCGCCTGCCAACCCTCGTTTTCCCGATCTCCGGAGCCTGACCATGTCCCCGTTGCAGACCCTGCTTGCTTCCCACCGCGCCGGCGCTAACGTCGGCCTGTACAGCGTCTGCTGCAGCAACGAGCAGGTGCTGCGCGCGGCCATGCACGTCGCCCTGGCGCATGGCACCGTGCTGCTGATCGAGGCCACCTCCAACCAGGTCGACCAGTTCGGCGGCTACACCGGCATGACCCCGCCGCAATACCGCGACTACGTGGGCACGCTGGCCGATGAAGAAGGCTTCCCGCGCGAGCGGCTGATCCTGGGCGGCGACCACCTCGGCCCGAATGCCTGGCAGAAGCGCCCGGCGGCCGAAGCGATGACCCACGCGCGCGTGCTGATCGAAGCCTACGTCGCCGCCGGTTTCCACAAGATCCATCTGGATTGCAGCATGTCCTGCGCCGATGATCCGGTGCCGCTGCCCGATGCCATCGTCGCTGCGCGCTCGGCCGAGCTGGCCGAAATCGCCGAACGCACCGCCGCCGAACATGGCCTGCCGCCGCCGGTCTACGTGATCGGTACCGAAGTGCCGATTCCCGGAGGCGAAGCCTCGCTGGCCGAGGGCCTGCAGGTGACCACGCCGGCCGCCGCCGCGCAGACCCTGGCCATCCACCGGCAGGCCTTCGATACCCCGCAGCTGCGCGATGCGTGGCAGCGTGTGATCGCGATGGTGGTCCAGCCGGGCGTGGACTTCGACCACAGCAGCGTGCACGAGTACGACGCTGCCGCTGCCAGTACGCTGGCCGATTTCCTCGAACAGCAGCCACGCATCGTGTTCGAAGCGCACTCCACCGACTACCAGCGCGAGAGCGGCCTGCACGCGCTGGTGCGCGACCACTTCGCCATCCTCAAGGTCGGGCCCGCGGCCACCTTCGCCTACCGCGAAGCGCTGTTCGCGCTGGCCGCGATCGAGGCCGAACTGCTGCCGGCGGCACAGTGCTCGCGCCTGCCGCAGGTGCTGGACGAGGTGATGGTGGCGCAGCCGAAGTACTGGCAGTCCTACTACCAGGGCGATGACACTGCGCTGCGCCTGCTGCGCAGCTACTCCTTCAGTGACCGCTGCCGTTACTACTGGGGCGAGCCCGCGCTGGTGCAGGCGGTGCAGACCCTGTTCGCCAACCTGGAACAGCACGCGCCGCCACTGGTGCTGCTCAGCCAGTACCTGCCGGAGCAGTACCGCGCCGTGCGTGAGGGCACGCTGGCCAACACCCCCACCGCGCTGGTGCAGCACCGCATCGGCCTGTGCCTGGGCGAGTACGCGCGCGCCTGCAGCGCCAACCAGGCCGGAACCCGCACGCAGAACGCACGTTCGGCTGCCGCAGTTGCTGCGAACGGCTAATCTCTACCTTTCCCCGCGAAACCGAGAATGGCCATGCGCAACACCCGCTCCCGCCGGCAACAGATCCTGCAGCTGCTGATCGAGCACGGCTCGGTGCAGGTGGCCGATCTGGTCGAGCGTTTCGGCGTGTCGGCGGTGACCATCCGTGCCGACCTGACCCACTTCGAGTCGCAGGGCCTGGCCAACCGCACCCACGGCGGCGCCACCCTGGTGCGCACGCCGCCGCAGGAACAGGACATCCACGAAAAGGACGCACTGAACCTGCCGCTAAAGGAATCGATCGGCGCGTGTGCCGCGCGCCTGGTACGGCCTGGTGACAACATCATCATCGACTCCGGCTCGACCACGATGACGCTGGCTCGCCACCTGCGCGCGCATCGCGACGTGACGGTGATGACCAATGGCCTGAACATCGCCTGGGAACTGGCCAATGCCGCAGGCATCACCGTGCTGCTGACCGGTGGCCTGCTGCGCCAGCAGTCGCTGTCGCTGCAGGGCAGCCAGGCCGAGGCCAGCCTCAACTCGTACAGCTTCGACACCCTGTTCCTTGGCGTGGATGGCCTGGACCTGCAGTTCGGCCTGACCACCCACGACGAGGCCGAAGCCCGCCTCAACCACCGCATGGTCGAGCGCGCGCGCCGCATCGTGGTGCTGACCGACGCCTCCAAGTTCGGCCGTGTCAGCCTGCACCGCATCGCCCGCCTCGACCAGATCCACGCCATCATCACCGACGCCGGCATCGACGAGGCAACCCGCGAAGGGCTGCAGCGGCTGGGTATCGAAGTGATCATTGCCGAGCCTCCCGCATGACCGACATCCGTTCCCTGCATGGCCGCATCCTCACCCCGCTGGGCTGGCGGCGTGGCCAGGTCCACTTCGATTCACACGTGCGCCAGCTGCAGGTGGATGACCACAGTGGTGCTGACGACCTGCAGCTGCCGGTGATCCTGCCCGGCTTCATCGACCTGCATGTGCACGGCGCGGCCGGGGTGGATCTGATGCAGGGCGGCGACGTGGCGCGCACCATCGCGCGCACGCATCTGCGCTTCGGCACCACCACGCTGCTGGCAACCACCATGACCGCCGGCCTGGTTGAGATCGAGCACGCGCTGCAGGGCGTGGCTGCGACGATGGCGGCGCCCGATGCCGACGCCGCCCGCATCGTCGGCGTGCATCTGGAAGGACCGTTCATCAGCCCGCAGCGGCTCGGTGCACAGCCCAACCGTACGATCGAGGCGACGCTGGCGCTGGTGCAGCAACTGCACGCACTGGCGCCGATCCGGGTAATGACGCTGGCACCGGAAATCGGCGATCACACCGCACTGATTCCGGCGCTTTCGGCGATGGGCATCCGCGTGCAGCTCGGCCACAGCGCCGGCACCTACGAGGAAGGCGTAGCCGCGCTGCAGGCCGGCGCCTCCGGCTTCACCCATCTGTTCAATGGCATGACCGGTGTCGACCATTACCGACCCGGCATCGCCGCGGCGGCGCTGGCGCATGCACAGTACGCCGAGATCATTCCCGACCTGCAGCACATCCATCCCGGCGTGATCCGCCTGGCCGCGCGCGCGATCCCGCGCCTGTATGCGGTGACCGACGCGACGGCCGCCACCGGCATGCCCGACGGCGAGTACGCGCTGGGCGAGCAGCGCGTGCACAAGTGCGGCGGCTGCGTGCGCCTGGCGACCGGTTCACTGGCCGGCAGCGCGCTGACCATGGACCAGGCGCTGCGCAACCTGGTGCGCGTGGGCCTGGAGCTGGCCGATGCCTCGCAGCGCGTTTCCACCTTCCCGGCCGACTATCTGGGCCTGGGCGATCGCGGCCGCATCGCGCCCGACGCCCGTGCCGACCTGGTGGTGCTGGACGCCGAACTGCGCCTGCAGCAGGTGGTCATTGGTGGGCGCGTGATCGATCTGACCTGACGCAAGCGATGCGGCCCGGATGCCGCGCGGGCTCCCTGTAGAGCCGAGCCATGCTCGGCTCACCGCACGAAGCGCGGCATGGGGAACCTCGATATCGGAACGGAAAGCAGCCGAGCATGGCTCGGCTCTACAGAATGCACTCTGCGACGAACCGCCGCCTGGCCTGGCCCGGCGCTACCACAGGAACTGCCGATGACTGCAAGCACCGCTCCGCGCTGGCCCGTACGTTACCTGCTCTTCATCGGCGGCCTCGGTGGCCTGCTGTACGGCATCGACATCGGCATCATCGCCGGCGCCCTGCCCTATCTTGAAGCCACCGCCAGCCACGCCTGGCAGCTCAGCAGCCAGCAGCTTGGCTTCGTGGTGGCCGCGGTACTGCTGGGCAGCGTGCTGTCCTCGCTGTTCGCCGGCATGATCGCCGACCTGATCGGCCGCCGCGGCGCGATGCTGCTGGCCGGCCTGCTGTTCACCGCCTCGATTCCGATCATGGCGCTGGCCTCCGGTTACACGCCGCTGCTGCTGGGCCGCCTGCTGCAGGGCATCAGTGGCGGTTTGATCGGTGTAGTGATTCCGCTGTACCTGGCCGAAGTGCTCAGCCCCGAGCGACGCGGGCGCGGCGCCGCGATGTTCCAGCTGCTGCTGACCGTTGGCCTGGTGCTGGCAGCCCTGATCGGCCTGTACCACGCCCACGCCGTGGATGCCGCCGCCGAAACCGTGCGCTCGCTGCCGCTGGCACAGCAGGCGCAGGAGCTGTTCACGGTGAAGGACCACGCCTGGCGCACCATCTTCTGGACCTGCCTGGCGCCGGGCCTGCTGTTCTGCGCGGGCATCTTCTGGCTGTCCGAATCGCCACGCTGGCTGGTACGCCGGGGCCGCATTGATGAAGCCCGCCGCAGCCTGCAGCGCGTACTGCCCGCTGCCGATGTGGAGCCCACCCTTGCGCAGATCCAGGCGCCGGAATCGAGCAGCAGCCACAGCAAGCGCGATCCACTGCTCAGCCGCCGCTACGTGGTGCCGTTCCTGCTCGCCTGCGTCGTGCTGGCCTGCACCCAGGCCACCGGCATCAACTCGGTACTGGCCTACGCGGTGAACATCCTCAATCAGGCCGGCCTGTCCGGTTCAGTGGCCAACGGCGCCGACGTGGCGATCAAGCTGCTGAATGCGGTGATGACCGTGGTCGCGTTGCTGCTGGTCGACCGCAAGGGCCGCAAGTTCCTGCTGATGCTCGGCAGCGGTGGTATCTGCGTGGCCCTGCTGGCCGCGGCCACGCTGTTCTTCCAGGCCGAGCGCGGTCGCGCTGATGTGCAGCCGCAGTTGCAGGCGGCGGTCAACGGCGATGGCCTGCAGCTGGTGCTGGATGAAGCCCAGTGGCAGCGCCTCGGTGCTGGCATCGACAGCGAGGGCCGGCCGCTGCAGCTGACCGTGTCGTACGCCTACGGCGACTTCACCAATGTGCGCGCCGTGCGCAGCGACAACCTGATTGATCGCGAACTGCGTATCGACCGCACCGGCACCGTACAGCCGGACAGCGTGATCGGCGCATTCTTCCGCAAGTTGCATCTGAACCCGTTCGCCGACCCCGCCAGTGCCGCGCAGGCGCCGCTGCGCGTCGAACAGGCCCGCATCGGCCCGGTGCCGCCACCGGCACACGGCTGGGCCGTGGCCGCCTGCATCCTGGTGTTCGTCGCGTTCTTCGCGGTCGGCCCCGGCGTGTGCGTGTGGCTGGCACTGTCGGAGCTGATGCCGAACCGCATCCGTTCCAATGGCATGAGCATCGCGCTGCTGATCAACCAGTTCGTGTCGACCACCATCGCCGCCATCTTCCTGCCCACGGTTGGCCACTACGGCTACGCCAGCATGTTCGTGTTCTGGGCGGCGTGCACCTTCGTATTTTTCCTGGTAGCCGCGTTCTGGCTGCCGGAGACCAAGGGCAAGTCGCTGGAGGAGATCGAGGCACGGTTCGCCCGGTAGCGGTCGACCTTGGTCGACCTCCGCGCGTAACGCGGTGGTGTTGGCGCGCCCGTCACTGACCGGTGATGTGCTTCGCCAACGCCTGTGCCTCGGCAATGCTCGGCAGCCCGCTCAGCATCATCGATTCACCGAACGGGCCTTTCACCGTCGCCACCATCAGCACGCGGCCGTCCACGCTGAGCGCCGCGCGCTGGCCCACCAGTGCTGCCGTGCCATCGTGGATGCGCTGGTGCGCTTCGGGTCGATAGCGGATCTGCAGGCCAGGTTGCTTGGCTTCATCCAGCACGTAGCGCACGTCGGCAATGTCGGTGCTGCCGGCAATCGGCGGCTCGCGCAGGGCCAGGGTTTCGCCTTGCCATTGCGCCGGCTTGCCTTTGCCGGAGGCGTCCACCGCGCTCAGGCGCACATCCACGCCAGGGCGCGGCACGTGATCCTTCCCTGCCAAGCCACCGGGCGTGGCGCCCGGCATGCAGCCGGCCAGGGTCAAGGCCACGCCCAGCAACAGCGGAAGCGCAGCCCTCACTTCAGCTTCCGCAGCTTGAATGCCACCAGCACCTGCAGCAGGCCGTACAGCAGGCTGCCGATGCCGATCCACAGCGTAGTTACCGCCACGCCGGCATATGGATTCGCCGCAAACAGCAGGCCCAGCACCACCGCCAGCACGCCGCTGAGGATCAGCAACCATTCGCCCTGGATCTGCTTGCGCACGCGGATCGCGAACACGATGCGATAGATGCCGGCCACCAGCAGCCACGCCGCCAGGAACAGCACCAGCACGCTGGCGGTGGCCAGCGGATTGATCACCGCCAGGATGCCGAAACCCAGCGAGGCGATGGCATACAGTGCCAGCCAGCCACGCGACGCGCCGCTGCCGCCGCTGACCAGTGCGAACAGGCTGATGACGCCTTCAACGATGGCCATCACGCCCAGCGTCCACGCCAATGCCATGGCGGCGGACAGCGGCCAGCCGATGGCGATGATGCCGAAGCCCAGCGCAACCAGCCCATACAGCAGCAGGATCCACCAGCTGCGACCCACCGCCGACAACAAGGGAGACAAGGGGGAATTCATGGCCACTCCTTCGATCCGGAACCGGCCACATCCTAGCCCCCGGCGATGAAGACAGCGATCACGGCACCCGCGCGCACACCCATACCCGCACCTCTTCAGCACCCACGCAGCGCAGCGTTTCGGCAATCTCCATCACCGTACTGCCGGTGGTCATCACGTCGTCAACCACGGTCAATCGGGGTGGCACCGGACCGCGTACATCGAACGCATCGAACAGGTTTTCCCTGCGTTGCTCGGCCGTTCGTTCGGACTGCGGTGCGGTATGCCGCCGCCGGTACAGCCCATGCCAGACCGGCAACGGCAGCAGCCGGCACAGCTCGGCGGCCTGGTTGTAGCCGCGTTGGCGCAGGCGGCGGCGGTGCAGGGGTACCGGCGCCAGTGGTGGGCATGACCAGGCGGGCGGTGCCCGCTGCATCAACTGCGCCAGCAGGCGGCCAGCCGCCAGGTCCTGATGGAACTTGTAGCGCAGCAGCAGCTGGTCCACTGGCGGCAGGTACAACAGGCTGGCATGGGTGGCCGTCTGCGGTGGCGCTTCCTCGCGGCAGCTGCCGCAGACGATCAGGGCGGCGTCCGGCAGCGGCAGCGCGCAACGCAGGCAGGCGCGGCCGGCCCAGGGTAGTTCGGCGAGGCAGGCGCGGCATAGGTCAAGGCCATCATGGCCTGGGTCGTCACAGACCAGGCAGCGCAATGGCAGCAGCAGGCGAAGCACGGCCTGCAGGCTCCAGGCGGCGGGGGTAAAGGCAGGCATACGTTGCAGCGTGAGCACCTCGATGGCGCGATGCCATCGGCTGTGTTCCCAGTGGGCCGTAGGAACTTTCACCGCTCTACCGGATCACTTCACCTCGTGGGCGCCGGCGCGGCATCCACCCGCGTGCGGTACACCATGTACGGCGCCTGCCGCCGATCAACGCCGCCATTGAATCCGGCTTGGCGGTGCAGCTGGTTGGCGGTGAAGTACAGATAGCCGTCCGGCCCCATCGACAACGTATCCGGCCACAGGATGCGCGGGTCGTGAACCACGGTCGTCCATCGCCCCTGCGCGTCGCGGGCATGGATCGCGTTGTGCTCGTAGTCGCTGGCATACAACCGCCCGTCGGCGTCCATCTCCATGCCATCGGAGGCGCCCTTGTCGTCGTGGTCGACCACTGCGGCCGCCAGTTCCGCTTCACTCACCTTCGGATCGCGCAGCAGCGCGGTCGGCACGCTGTACAGATGACGGCTGGACAAGGGCGTGTAGAACAGCGTGGCGCCATCGGGCGACAGGGCGATGCCATCGGCGGCCACGGTGAACGGCTGGGTCGAACCATCCGCGTTGCGCAGCCGCATCTGCTGCCCTTCCACGATCGGTACGAAGGTCGGGTCGGCTGACGTGGACACATGCCCGATCAGGCGCTTGGTGGCGCTACCGGTAGCGAGGTCGATCACGATGATGCCGCCGATACCGCTCAGCGACGAGTCGGTCACGTAGGCCACGCCCTCGCGGCCGACCCGGAAGTCGAAGCGCACATCGTTGACGTAGGTGCGCGCGTCGATGACGTTGGCCGGGAACACCAGTGTCCTGGCCACGGTATTGGTAGCCAGATCGATCGCCACCAGCTTGGCGCCACCGGCCTGCGGTGCGGAGAATGCGGGCGCTGCAGTGTCCAACACCCACAGCCGGCCCTGGCCATCGGCCACCACGCTCTGCACGCTGATGAAGTGTGCAGCCGGGTCGGCTCCGTCCGCGCTGTTGATGCGCGCATCCGGATAGGGTACGGCGCGGCCGTCGCGCCATTCGGCCACGCTGCAGCTCACGTCATCGCCCCAGCGCGGGAAGTTGACGAAGATGCGCCCGGTTTCAGATACCGCCACGCTGGTGGGCATGGCACCCTCGAAACGCGCCACCGGTTCGAGGGTACCGATGCTGCGCTCGCTGGGCAGCATGGGCGCGCCGGACATCGCCAGCGCGGGGGAACTGGCCAGGGCCAGGACGGCAGCCGCCAGGCTGCGGATACGACAGTTGATCATGTTGCTCTCGATGCGGGTCCGGGTGCAGCCCCGGCGTGGACGCATCTTCTGCGGCGCACGCGGCATCGGGTAGACGGTGCAGCGCGGAATCAGCTTCACTACAGGAGTGAAGATTCGAGATGATTGGTCCTGTTGATCAAGGCAATCAGTGAGGCCTGTCAGCTGGCTCTGCTTTCGGCACCATCAACAGCTCCGCCAACCCACGGTAGATCGGCACGCGGCACACCAGCCCGGACACGCCGCGCGCGATCAGCACCGTGGCCAGGATCGGCAGGAGCAGATCACCACTGTCGGTCAGCTCCAGCGAGATCACCGCCGAGGTCAGCGGGGCCTGGGTGACGCCGGTCAGGTAGGCACACATGCCCAGCAGCACGAACGCACGCGGATCCACGCCCGGCATCAACATCGCCAGGTTATGCCCAAGACCGGCACCGACCGCCAGCGCCGGCGAGAACAGGCCGCCGGGGATGCCCGCCACGTAGGACGCCAGGTTCGCCAGCAGCTTCACCAGACCGAACTCGTGGCCCACCATCGCCTGCCCCTGCACCAGGCTGCGCGCCTGTTCGTAGCCGGTGCCGAATGCGCCTTCTCCGAACGCCAGGGCCAGCAGCACCACCACCAGCCCGCAGCCTGCGGCCAGCAACACGGGATGCCGCTGCCGCAGTTGCCCGAGCCAACGGGGGCGGCCCGCCGCACTGGCCAACACCGCGCGCGCGAACAATCCGCCCAGCAATCCGGCCACTGCGCCGCACAGCAGGATCGCCAGCCAGCCCTGGCCGAGCGGCAGGCGCGCACTCACATGGCCGAAGTAGGTGTAGTTGCCGAGCAGGCCCAGCGAGACCACGCCACCGACGATCACTGCGGTCAGCAGGGTGCCGGAGAAGCGATGCTCGAAGCGGCCGCTGAGCTCCTCGATGGCGAAGACGATGCCGGCCAGCGGTGTGTTGAACGCCGCCGCGATGCCGGCCGCGCCCCCGGCCAGCAGGAAGTGCGAGAGTTCGCGCGGGTCCTTGAAGCCGAACCAGCGGCCGAACAGGTACATCAGGCTCGCGCCCACATGCACGGTCGGGCCCTCGCGACCAACGGACGCGCCACCGAGCAGGGACAGCGAGGTCAGCAGCAGCTTGCCCGCCGAGACCGCGGGCGACAGGTTGGTCTTGCGGAAGGACTCGTCCGGCCTGTCCAGTGCGGCAATGACCTGCGGAATGCCACTGCCGCGGGTGGGTTTGAGCGCACCCGCGGTCAGCCAGGCCAGCAACGCGAAGATGCCGGGCGTGAGCAGCAGGGCCCACCACGGCGAGTGCGCGGTGATGCGCTGGAACAGATGGAAGGCCGCGTCGCTGGCCTTGGCAAACAGGATGGCCACCAGCGCTACGGCCACAGCACCGCCCCAGAGCGCGGCACGGCGGCGCCAGGCCTCACTGAGAACCAGCGCGGTGATGCGGCCGCGGAGGCGATTGAGATCGGTCATGCAGGACAGTCTGGATGCGGCGGGTGCGAGCGGACAGCGGCTACTGTGGCTGAAGGCCTTGCAGGATGCGGTGAAATGCCCCGATACGGGTCGTCCCGACTGCCTGCCCCGTGCGTACATCGCTGGACGCGCAGGCGCTCCCGCCACCGGCGCTTTTTCACCCCGCGCTTCCAGTACACCGCGCGCAACCCGTTCGCGCACACGCTGGGCGTAGAAGACATCGGCAATGCCGGGGTGGCGCTGCGGGTCCAGCGACATCGCGTTCCCCACGATGCAGGCGATGTTCGGAACTGTCCATCGCAGTGGAAACGCAGTTGCGCATCGATCCGGGCGATGCCTCCATCGGTCAGCGCGGCGGTGCTTTGCCGCTACTGGTCGGTGAGAGGGACATCGCTGTCAGGACCTTCGTCCGTATCACGCAGGCAACCGTTTATCGCCAACAAGCGAACCAAGACATAGTGACCGAATGCTTCAAGTTCCTCCTTCGGCAGCATCGCCGGATCGAGCTCCCCCGCCGCGTAGTCCTTGAAGGTCACGAAGGTGTGATTCTTCCACTGCCCCGGCGCATCGGCCTGACGCAGATCATCCAGCACCACGCGGAGGCCGCCGTCAGGAAGTGCGGCCAGGCTGCACAGCACCGCGTCGCGGCGGATCGGATAGGACTGGTAGCTGTTCATGGCATGTACTCGCGCGTCCTTATGCAGCAATGAACTTACACCGTAGCGCCCATTCATGGCGGCCGCTCAATGTAAACTTTTCTATATAGAATTTGGTTGACAGCACTCACCAACCCACCCACACTGCCGCCCTCGCTCCACTCGCACCCAAGGTCCGCCATGGCTGCTGCCATCCGCCACGACTGGCAACACGACGAACTGCAGGCCCTGTTCGACCTGCCGTTGCCCGAGCTGCTGTTCCGCGCCGCGGCGGTCCACCGTGAGCACTTCGACCCGGCGCAGGTGCAGGTCTCCACGCTGCTGTCGGTGAAGACCGGAGGCTGCCCGGAAGACTGCGCGTACTGCCCTCAGGCGCAGCGCTACAGCACCGGGGTGAACGCGCAGAAGCTGATGGACACCGATGCGGTGCTGGCCAAGGCCCGCCAGGCCAAGGCCGCCGGTGCGTCGCGTTTCTGCATGGGTGCCGCGTGGCGATCACCGAAGGACCGCGACATCCCGAAGGTAGCGGCGATGATCGCCGGGGTGAAGGCGCTGGGCCTGGAGACCTGCGCCACGCTGGGCATGCTCAGTGGCGAACAGGCACGCGCGCTGAAGGACGCCGGCCTGGACTACTACAACCACAACCTCGACACCGCACCGGACTACTACGATTCGATCATCCACACGCGCCAGTACCAGGACCGCCTGGACACGCTGGAGCACGTGCGCGAGGCCGGCCTGAAGACCTGCTGCGGCGGCATTGTCGGCATGGGCGAGACGCGCGCGCAGCGCGTTGGCCTGCTGCTGGCGCTGGCCACGCTGCCGGCGCATCCCGATTCGGTGCCGATCAACAGGCTGGTGCAGGTGGCGGGCACCCCGCTGCATGGCAGCGCGGAGCTGGACCCGTTCGAATTCGTGCGCATGATCGCGGTGGCACGCATCGCCATGCCGCGCTCGATGGTGCGGCTGTCGGCCGGGCGCGAAGCCATGAGTGACGAACTGCAGGCGCTGTGCTTCCTGGCCGGTGCCAATTCGATCTTCTACGGCGACAAGCTGCTGACCACCGGCAACCCGGAGAGTGAGCGCGACCTGGCCCTGTTCGCCCGGCTGGGACTGCAACCGATGGCGGTGCAGGTGGATGCCGAGGGCCACGATCACGGCGGTACAGTGCACGCCGACATCAGCGCCGATGCGCCCGGCTGCGGCTGCGCTCACGCGGCCTGAGACGGGGTACAAGCAGGCGTCGCGGCAACGCGCTACCCTAGCCGCCCCGTCGCCGCATTCAGCCGCCATGGCCCGCCCCGACCTGACCGCCCGCCTCCACGCCCAGCGCGCCCTGCGCGATGCCCAAGGCCGTCGCCGCACGCGGCGCACGGTCAACCGTCGTGATGGCGTCCGCCTGGAAGTGGACGGCCAGTGGCTGACCGGCTTCTGCAGCAATGATTATCTGGGCCTGGCCCAGCAGTTCAGCGTGGTCAACGCGCTGCAAGATGCCGCTGCACGCGAAGGCGCCGGCGCCGGTGCATCGCATCTGGTCTGCGGCCACCACGCCCTGCATGACGCGCTGGAGCGCGAAGTGGCGGAGTGGCTGGGCTACCCGAGCGCGCTGCTGTTCGGTAGTGGCTTCGCCGCCAACCTGGCCGTGCAGCAGGCACTGCTGAGCGAAGAGAGTGATGTCTGCGTGCAGGACAAGCTCAACCACGCCAGCCTCTTGGATGCGACGCGGCTGGCCGGTGCGCGCCTGCGCCGTTATCCGCACCTTGATGCCGAAGGCGCGATGCGCCAGCTCAAGCACGCGCCCGACGGCGCGGCGATGCTGGCCACCGATGGTGTCTTCAGCATGGATGGCGACATCGCACCGCTGCGTGCATTGTCGCTTGTGGCACGCCTGCAGCAGGCGCTGTTCTATGTGGACGATGCGCACGGCGTAGGCGTGGTCGGTGACGGCCGTGGTGCCGTGGCCGCCGCCGGGCTGGGCGTGGACGATGTGCCGCTTCAGCTGGTCACGCTGGGCAAGGCACTGGGCGGTTCCGGCGCGCTGGTGCTGGGCCGCGACGATCTGGTCGAGCACCTGGCTGAAACCGCACGCCCCTACATCTACACCACGGCGATGCCGCCACCGCTGGCCGCCGCTGCACTGGAAGCGGTGCGCCTGGCACGCCGTGACAACTGGCGCCGCTCGAAACTGACCGACCTGATCGCGCTGTTCCGCAGCGAGGCACGCCGCCATGGCCTGGACCTGATGGCTTCGGAAACGCCGATCCAACCGCTGCTGTGTGGTGACGATCACCGCGCCGTGGCGATGTCCAAGGCACTGGAGCAGGCTGGTTGGCTGGTCGGCGCGATCCGTCCGCCCACGGTGCCCGAAGGCAAGGCGCGCCTGCGTGTGACCCTGTCCGCCCTGCACACGCCGGAACAGGTGCGTGGCCTGGTGGACGCGATCGCCAGCGCGCGCGATCGCGTGGATCTGGCGGTGCGTGACGCCGCGCCACCGCCATTGCCTGTCTTTGCCTGAGCCTGCTGTCGTTTTCCCATGCATATCGACGTCACCGGCCAGGGGCCGGACCTGGTACTGATCCATGGCTGGGCCCTGCAGGGCGGTGTGTTCGCACCCTTGGTGCAGCGCCTGGCCGACCGGTTCACCCTGCATCTGGTTGATCTGCCGGGCCATGGCCACAGCCGCGAAGACACCACGCCGTTGCGCCTGCCGTTCGTGGTGAACGCCATTGCCGCGGCCACGCCGCCGGCGGTGTGGTGCGGCTGGTCACTGGGCGGCCTGTTCGCACTGCACGCCGCCGCAACGCTTCCGAAAGTGCGCGGGCTGGCGATGATCGCGGCCACGCCGCGCTTCGTGCGCGGCCACGACTGGCCGCATGCGGTGGAGCCGGCGGTCTTCGAGCAGTTCGGGCGCGAGCTGGCGACCGATTTCGGTGGCACCCTGGAACGCTTCCTGGCGCTGGATGTGATGGGCTCGGCGCACGCCCGCGAGGAGCTGCGCACGCTGCGCCAACGCCTGGTTGAGCGCGGCGCGCCCACCGAACGGGCCCTGCTGGAAGGCCTGCGCCTGCTGGAAAGCACCGACCTGCGCGGCGCATTGCCAACACTGGGCAAACCCAGCCTGTGGATCGCCGGCCAGCGCGACCGGCTGGTGTCTCCGGCGGCGATGCAGGCCGCTGCGGCATTGGCCCCGGGTGCGCAGGCGCTGACCATCGCCCATGGCGGCCACGCGCCCTTCCTCGGCCATGCCGACGAGGTGGCCAGCGCCCTGCAACACTTCGTTGCCGGCCTGTCACCGGCCGATGGCGGACAATGAGCGCCTTCCTCATTCCACGGGATTGACGCATGGATCTGGGTATCAACGGCCGCTGGGCACTGGTCTGCGGCGCAAGCAAGGGCTTGGGCCTGGGCTGCGCGCGCGCGCTGGTGCGCGAGGGCGTCAACGTGGTGATCGTGGCCCGTGGCGAGGCTGCACTGCAGGTCGCTGCCGAAGAGCTGCGTGCACTGCCCGGTGCCGCTGAGGTGCGCGCGGTCGCCGCCGACGTCACCACCGACGCCGGTCGTGCCGCGGCGCTGGCCGCGTGCCCGCAGGTGGACATCCTGGTCACCAATGCCGGTGGCCCGCCGCCAGGCGACTTCCGCACTTTCGAGCGCGACGACTGGATCGCCGCGCTCGACGCCAACATGCTGGCGCCGATCGCGCTGATCCGCGCCACCGTGGACGCGATGATTGCGCGTGGCTTCGGCCGCATCGTCAACATCACCTCGTCGGCGGTGAAAGCGCCGATCGACATCCTGGCGCTGTCCAACGGTGCACGCAGCGGCCTGACCGGTTTCGTCGCCGGCCTGTCGCGCCGCACCGTCGCGCACAACGTCACGATCAACAACCTGCTGCCCGGCCAGTTCGACACCGACCGCCTGCGCGCCAACTTCGCCCACACTGCGGGCAAGGACGGCGATGCCGGCGAAGTGGCCGAACGCCGCCGCCAGCAGATTCCCGCCGGCCGCTTCGGCACGGCGGACGAGTTCGGCGCCGCCTGCGCCTTCCTGTGCAGCGCACACACCGGTTACCTCACCGGGCAGAACCTGCTGATCGACGGCGGCGCCTACCCCGGTACGTTCTAAGAGACTTTCGCAATGCCGTCCCACTTCGATGCCCGCCATGTCCGCCGCGCATTCGCGCGTGCCGCCACCAGTTACGACGCTGCCGCCGCCCTGCAGCGCGAGGTGCAGTCGCGGCTGATCGAATCGTTGGACTACCTGGAGGCACGCAAGCCCGAGGTGGTGCTGGACATCGGCGCGGGTACCGGCCACGCCAGCGCGTTGATGAAGAAGCGTTGGCCGAAGGCGCAGGTGATCGCGCTGGATGTGGCACTGCCGATGCTGGACCAGGCCAAGCGCCAGGCCGGCTGGTGGAAGCCGTTCCAGCGCCTGTGCGGCGACGCCGCCGCGCTGCCGCTGGCCGACAACAGCGTGGACGTGATCTTCAGCAACCTGTGCCTGCAGTGGGTGGACGACCTGCCGGCGGTGTTCGCAGGCTTCCGTCGCGTGCTCAAGCCCGGTGGCCTGCTGCTGTGTTCCACCTTCGGCCCGGAAACCCTGATCGAACTCAACGAGGCCTTCGCGGCCGCCGATGACCGCCCGCACGTGAGCCGCTTCGCGCAGATCGCCCAGTTCGGCGATGCGCTGATGATGGCCGGCTTCCGCGACCCGGTGCTGGACCGCGATCTGTTCACCCTGACCTACGACGACCTGCCCTCGTTGATGCGCGAGCTGCGCGCGATGGGCGCGACCAATGCACGGGTGGATCGCCGCCACACGCTGACCGGGCGTGGCCGTTTCGCTGCGGCGGCAGCGGCGTATGAACCGATGCGGCGCGCCGACGGCAAGCTGCCCAGCAGCTGGGAAGTGATCTATGCCCATGCCTGGGCACCGGACCCGGGCGCACCGATCCGCGAAGGCGGGCATGACGTGGCCTCAGTGCCGGTTTCGGCGATTCCGATCCGGCGCAAGCAGACCTGATCGTCTGGTAGTGCCGGCCGCTGGCCGGCAACCTCACGATTCCATGGTGGGCATCTGCCGGCCAGCGGCCGGCACTACCAAATGCGACGCCATACGCGAATCGCTCTGGTGGGTGCCGACCTTGGTCGGCACAGTGCCGGCAACCTCACGATTCCATGGTGGGCGTCTGCCGGCCAGCGGCCGGCACTACCGCATGGCACCCGCCCAAATCAGGTTTCCGCCTCAGGTGTTGGCCGGCGAACTCAGCGGCGGCCGCACCAGGTCGCGGTGGAAGAAATAGATTTCCTGCACCAGGAAGCGCCAGCTGGTGTGGAAGCTGCGGAAGCGCGTGCTGGGCGTGGACGAGGCAAGTGCATCGATGCCCAGCGCCCTGCTCAGGCGCAGCGCGCGCGCCATGTGCAGCGGATCGCTGACGATGATCACCCGGTGCAGGTTGCGCTGGTCCATCAGCCGCTTGGCTTCCACCAGGTTCTGCACGGTGTTGCGCGAGGCAGTCTCGATCAGGATCGCATCGTCCGGCACGCCGTGCTTGAGCGCATAGCGCCGCGCCACCTGTGACTCGGAAAAGCGCGCGCCGGTACCACCATAGCCGCCGGTGAAGATCAGCAGTGGCGCGAACTGGGCCTCATAGAGATCCAGCCCGTGACGGATGCGTTCTTCGAATACCGGCGACGGCTTGGCGTCATAGGCCGCCGCACCGAGCACGATGATGGCGTCGGCCTTGGCCGCCTGGTCACGCTCGCCGACCCAGACGATCCAGGCAGTCACGCCCAGCAGCCAGATCACCAGCAGGACAAACAACCGCCACAGCCAGCCCAGCAGGCCAGTGCGATGCCGGTGCCGGTCGCGGCTCACGGCGCGCCCCAGCGCAGTGCGGGCAGGTCGACGTTGCCGCCGGACAGCACCAGGCCCACGCGCAGGCCGGCAAAACGCTGAGGCTGCGCCAGCACCGCGGCGAGCACGGTCGCCGATGACGGCTCGACCACCTGCTTGAGGACCTCCCACAGCAAGCGCATCGCCGCCATCGTCGCCGCGTCATCGACCACGATCACCTCGGCGTTGGCCGCACGCAGCAGCTCGAAGTTGGGCGCGCCGATCAGGGTGCGCAGACCGTCGCAGATCGTGTCTGGGGTGAACGCCGCCTGGCGCTCGCCAGCGGCCAACGAGCGCGCGGTGTCGTCCGCGCCGGCCGGCTCGGCCAGCACCAGCCGGGTCTGCGGGCTGGCGAGCTGCAGGGCCCGCGCGGTGCCGCTGGCCAGGCCACCGCCGCCCACCGGCACCACCAGCACGTCGAACGGGCCGTCGCTGTTCAGCAGCTCCAGTGCTGCGGTGCCCTGCCCGGCCATCACCGCCGGGTCCGCATAGGGATGGACCAAGGTCGCGCCGGTATCAGCCTGCACTTTGGCGCAGGAGGCCTCGCGGTCGGCGATGGTTGGCGGGCAGCGCCAGAGCGTGGCGCCATGGCGGGCGATGTTGGCCAGCTTGGCCGCCACTGCACCTTCGGGCACCACCACGTGGCAGGGAATGCCACGGGTGCGCGCGGCCAGGGCCAGGGCGGCGCCGTGGTTGCCGGAGGAATGGGTGACCACGCCGGCGCCGGCGCGATCGGCATCCAGCGACCACACCGCATTGCAGGCGCCGCGGAACTTGAATGCGCCACCGCGCTGCAGATGCTCGGCCTTGAACGCCAGCTGCGCGCCGGCCAGCGCATCCAGCGTGCGCGAGCGCAGCACCGGGGTCACGCTGGCGTGCGGCGCGATCCGCGCAGCGGCAGCCAGGACATCATCGGCACGGGGCAACAGTGAATCGCTCATGACGCAAGATTAACGTATGGCTCCCTGCTGGCGACCCCGGCACAGGTCATGCCAGCATGGCAGCCTTCACCTCCATTCATCCTGGACAGTGAAGTTAAGGGCCGATTCAACGCCTGCGCATGAAGCTCACTGTACAACCCGTCCTCTGGGGGGACCCACCATGAAAACGCGCCTGATGCTTGCCGGTGGCCTGATGCTGGCCCTGGCCGGCTGCACCACCTACGACTATGTCGGCGGTGGCCGCAGCGGCAGCTACTACCACGGTGCGCCGTCGGTGGAGTACCGCTACCCCGCCGGCTATCCCTACAACTACGGCTACCCGTACTACGGCGGCTATGGCGGCTACTACGGCGGCTATGGCAATCCGTATTACTCGCGCCCGATCTACCGCCCGCCGCACAACCACCGCCCGCCACCGCGCCCACCCGGCAACGGTGGCGAGAACCGCCCGCCACCGCCGTCGCGGCCGTCGTACAACGGCGGTTCGCCGTGGCGGAACATGGACTCGATGCGCCGGCCGCCGCAATCGAACATCCAGCCCTCTGCGCCTCCGCCGCCGGCCCGTCCGGCTCCGGCGCCGAGTGCGCCAAGAATGAACGGTTCCCCCTGGCGCAACATGGATCGTGGGACGCAGCGCACAGTTGAGCGCTGAACCGTCTTGCATTTCACACGGTCCAAGCCGCACTCTACGGGGCCAGTGACGGCCCGCGTCACAAAGTGACAAAAACGACACGGGCCGCCGCAAAAATCTCTACGTCGATATCCGACAGGAACATCTGGATCCCCCCTGTTCCGGCCCTGTCGGATGTCGGCACCTCTGAAAGCAGACGGCCCCGCAGTGCGGGGCCGTTTGTTTTGGGGCACGTTGTTCTGGTGCCGCCGCCACGGCATCCACGCATGGCGTGGATCTACCCAAGGCCCGTCATCAGTAGATCCACGCCATGCGTGGATGGAGCTCTCCCGATAGCCTCCAGAAAAAAACAGGGCCGGGCAGTCCCCCGACTGCCGGCCCCCTGCTCCCCCACCGTGCGCCTGTACCGGCCCCTGTTCCAATTCCGGTCACGGGCGCCTGCGGCGCCAGCCACGGTGGGTGCTATTGGGTTATCTGCAAAAATCCTGCCAACTTTAGAGCTGATTTCGACGGGAGCCGGCTGGCGCCGACGTCCCAGCCCCGAATGGCGCTAAAATCGCCACCCCGGTGCCGCCCCGGCCGCGCCCGCCCCCAGCTGAACAGCCCCATGAACCCGTCCTTCCATCGTTACGACGTCATCGTCATCGGCGGTGGCCACGCCGGCACCGAAGCCGCGCTGGCCGCGGCCCGTACCGGCGTGCGCACCCTGCTGCTGACCCACAACATCGAAACAGTGGGCGCGATGAGCTGCAACCCGGCCATCGGCGGCATCGGCAAGGGCCATCTGGTCAAGGAAATCGACGCCCTGGGCGGTGCGATGGCGCATGCCGCCGACCGCGCCGGCATCCAGTGGCGCACGCTCAACGCCTCCAAGGGCCCGGCCGTGCGCGCGACCCGCTGCCAGGCCGACCGCAACCTGTATCGCATGGCGATCCGCGCCATCGTCGAAGGCCAGGCCAACCTGACCGTGTTCCAGGCCGCCGTCGATGACCTGGTCATTGAAGGCGACGCCGTGCGCGGGGTCATGACCCAGACCGGCCTGCGCTTCGACGCCGGGGCCGTGGTGCTGACCGCCGGTACCTTCCTGGCCGGCAAGATCCATGTCGGCCCGACCCAGTACGCCGCCGGCCGCATGGGCGACCCGCCGGCCACCACGCTGGCGGCGCGCCTGCGCGAGCGTCCTTTCCAGGTGGACCGCCTGAAGACCGGCACGCCGCCGCGCATCGATGGCCGCTCACTGGACTACAGCGTGATGGACGAGCAGCCGGGCGATTCGCCGCGGCCGGTGATGTCCTTCCTCGGCTCGGTGGACGAGCATCCGCAGCAGGTCAGCTGCTGGATCACCCACACCACCGAGCAGACCCACCAGATCATCCGCGACGCGCTGCACCGCTCGCCGCTGTACAGCGGCCAGATCGAAGGCATCGGCCCGCGCTACTGCCCGTCCATCGAGGACAAGGTGGTGCGCTTCGCCGAGAAGGCCAGCCACCAGATCTTCGTCGAACCGGAAGGCCTGGGCATCGTCGAGATCTACCCCAACGGCATTTCCACCTCGCTGCCCTTCGACGTGCAGCTGGAGATGGTGCGCAGCATCCGTGGCTTCGAGAACGCGCACATCACCCGCCCGGGCTACGCCATCGAGTACGACTTCTTCGATCCGCGCGGGCTGAAGGCGTCGCTGGAAACCAAGCTGGTCAACGGCCTGTTCTTCGCTGGCCAGATCAACGGCACCACCGGCTATGAGGAGGCCGCCGCGCAGGGCCTGCTGGCCGGCCTCAACGCCGCACGCCAGGTGCGTGGGCTGGACGGTTGGTGCCCGCGCCGCGACGAGGCGTACCTGGGCGTGCTGGTGGATGACCTGATCACCCACGGCACCAACGAGCCGTACCGCATGTTCACCAGCCGCGCCGAGTACCGCCTGCAGCTGCGCGAGGACAATGCCGACCAGCGCCTGACCCCGGCCGGCCGCGAAATGGGCCTGGTGGATGATCGTCGCTGGGGTGCGTTCGAGACCAAGCAGGCCGCTGTTGCTGCCGAGCGCGCGCGCCTGGGTGCGCTGTGGGCAACCCCGACCAATGCGCTGGGCCGCGAAGTGCAGGACATGCTGGGCGTGGCGGTCAGCCGCGAGACCAACGTGCTGGACCTGATCAAGCGCCCCGAGCTGGATTACGCGCAGCTGATGCAGGTGCCATCGCTGGGGCCGGCCGTGGCCGACGCCAAGGTGGCCGAGCAGGTGGAGATCGGCGTGAAGTACGCCGGCTACCTGGACCGCCAGCGCGAGGAGATCGAGCGCCAGCAGCGGCATGAGGCCACGCCGATCGCCGAGGCGTTCGACTATGCGACCGTGCGCGGGCTGTCGGCCGAAGCACTGCAGAAACTGGAGCGGGTGCGCCCGCAGACCATCGGCCAGGCGCAGCGTATTCCGGGCATGACCCCGGCAGCGATCTCACTGCTGCTGGTGCACCTGGAGCGCGCGCGCCGCGGCCGCGTGGCGTAAGCGGTCGAACCTGCTTCTGCTGGGTGCCGACCTTGGTCGGCACAGGACTCTACTCTGGTGGGTGCCGACCTTGGTCGGCACAAATCATCCGATCGCGATGCTGCATGCATCTGTGCCGACCAAGGTCGGCACCTACCAAGGCCTCCCACCCCGGTAGATCCACGCCATACGTGGATGAAGGCCTCCGTGCCGACCAAGGTCGGCACCTACCAAGGCCTCCCGCTCCGGTAGATCCACGCCATGCGTGGATGAAGGTCTCCGTGCCGACCAAGGTCGGCACCCACCGGAGCGGAACACGCACCCACCTTGGCGAACGCGCTACCGTGCGTCGGCACCGCCGCCCAGCACCTTGAACAACGTCACCCGGTTGCCCGCTTCCTGCTGCTGCAGCGCGATCAGGTCCTGCTGTGCGGCAAACAGGCTGCGCTGCGCATCCAGTGCCTGCAGATAGCCGTCCAGCCCGGTGCGGTAACGCGCATCGGCCAGCGTGTAGCTGCGCTGGCTGGCGGCCACCCGCGCGCGCTGTGCGTCCATCTGCACGGTCAGGTGATCGCGCGTGGCCAGGGCATCGGCTACTTCACTGAAGGCCTGCTGGATCGCTTTCTCGTACTGCGCAATGCCGATGTCCTTGCCGATCTTCGAGGCATCCAGCGAGGCCTTCAGCGCACCGGCGTGGAAGATCGGCGCGGTGATGCTGGGCGCGAACGACCAACCACGGGTGCCGGCCGAGAACAGCGTCGACAACGCGGTGGAGCTGTGGCCGTAGTTGGCGGTCAAGGTCAGCGTCGGGAAGAATGCGGCGCGCGCGGCACCGATATCGGCATTGGCCGCCTGTAGTGCGTGTTCGGCGGACAACACGTCCGGGCGCTGCAGCAGCACGCTGGACGGCAGGTTGGCCGGCAGCGGCGCCAGTGCCACGCTGCCATCCAGCGCCTGCGCGGTTGGCAGCAAGGCCGGATCCAGCGGCGCCCCCACCAGCAACTGCAATGCATCGCGATCCTGCGCCTGCTGCGTCTGCAGCTTGGCGAGCGCACCGCGCGCGGCTTCGACGCTGGTCTGTACCTGCGACAGGTCCAGGCCCGAGGCCAGGCCTTGGGCGTGGCGGGCCTCGGTGCGCTGCAGGGTCTGCTGCTGGCTGTCCAGGGTCTGCCGGGTGAACGCCAGTGACTGCTCGTCCGCTGCCAACGCCAGCCACGCCGTGGCCACTTCGGCCACCAGGCTGGTGCGCGCGGCGCGCTGGTTCTCGGCGCTGGCCAGCCAGTTCTGCAGGGCCTCGTTCTTCAGGCTGCGGATGCGTCCGAACAGATCCAGTTCCCAACTGCTGATACCCACCTGCACGGCATCGGATTCGGTTACCTGGGTGGCACCGGTCTCGCTGTTGGCATCACTTACCCGCGAGCGGGTGACACTGCCGCTGGCATCCACCGACGGCAGCAGCGCCGCGCGCTGGATGCGGTACTGCGCGCGTTCCTTCTCCACCTGCAGCATGGCCACGCGCAGGTCGCGGTTGTTCTGCAGCGCCAGCGCGATCACCTGCTGCAGGCGCGGCTCGAGGAAGACTTCGCGCCAGGCTGGCACCGCCAGTGCTGGCTCGGCCTCGGCCGTGGCGGCATTGCCGAATTGTGCCGGCACCGGCGCCTCGGGCCTCTGGTAATGCGGCGCCATGCTCACGCAGCCGCCCAGCACGGTGGTCATCGTTGCGGCAGCAATGGCGCGCAGCAGCATCGGCTTCATGGGCTTGCCTCCGGGGCAGTGGCTTCGGCAGGCGCGCGGCCCGGGAACAGGCGGCGCACGAGCAGGTAGAACAGCGGCACGAAGAACATGCCCAGCACCATCGAGGCGACCGTGCCGCCGGCCACGCCGGTACCCAGCGAGCGGCGCGCGGCCGAGCCAGCGCCGGTGGCGAACACCAGCGGCAGCACACCCATCAGGAACGCCAGCGAGGTCATCACGATCGGCCGCAGGCGCAGATAGACGGCCTGCAGGATCGCCTCGCGGGTGCTCCTGCCCTGCTGTTCAAGGATGCGGGCGAACTCGACGATCAGGATGCCGTTCTTGGCCGCCAGGCCAATCGTGGTCAGCAGGCCGACCTGGAAGTACACGTCGTTGTTGAGGCCACGCAGGTTCATCATCAGCACCGCACCAAACACGCCCACCGGCACCGCCAGCATCACCGCGAACGGCACCGCCCAGCTTTCATACAGCGCGGCCAGGCACAGGAACACGAACAGCAGCGAGATGGCGTACAGCATCGGCGCCTGATTGCCCGACAGCTGTTCCTGGTAGGCCATGTCCGACCAGGCATGGCTGAAGCCTTCCGGCAGCGCGTCGGCCAGGCGCGCGATCTCGGCCATCGCCTCGCCGGAACTGACGCCCGGCGCGGGCTGGCCGGTGATCTCCATCGCCGACACGCCGTTGTAGCGCTGCAGCGCGGCCGGCGCGCTGGTCCAGTGCGCGCTGACCAGCGACGACAGCGGCACCATCTGGCCGGCCTGGTTGCGCACGCTCCAGCGCTCGATGTCCTGCGGCTGCATGCGCGCTTCGGCGGTGCCCTGGATGAACACCTTCTTGATGCGGCCCTTGTAGATGAAGTTGTTGACGAAGTCGCCGCCCAAGGCCGCATTCAAGGTGTCATTGATGTCCTGCGGATTCACGCCCATGGCCTGCGCCTTGGCGTCGTCCACCTTCACCGCATACACCGGCGCGTCTTCCAGGCTGGCGTAGCGCACGTTGACCAGCTTCGGATCCCTGGCGGCCTCCTTCAGCAGCGTGTTGCGCGCGGCCACGGCGGCGGCATGGCCGGCGCCGCCTTCGTCCTGCAGTTCCAGGGTGAAACCGCCCGCATCGCCCAGGCCAAGGATGGCCGGTGGCGAGGTGATGAACACCTGCGAATCGGGCACGCTGGCCATGGCCGCGGTCAACCGTGCGGCAATGGTGTCGGCGTCATCCTTGCGGTCATCCCAGTCCTTCAGGCGGATGAAGGCCTGGCCGACGTTCTGGCCGCTGCCGGTGACACTGAAACCGGCGGTGGCCTGGATCGACAGCACGCCGTCGTCCTTCACCGCGGCGGCACTCAGGCGATCCATCACCGCGCGGGTCTGCTCCAGGGTGGCACCGGCCGGCAGCTTCACCAGCGCGTTGAGCATGCCCTGGTCCTCGTCGGGCAGGAACGCGCCCGGCAGGTGCCACAGCAGCAGGCCGGTGGCCACGCTCAGCGCCAGGTAGAACACCACGCCCAGCGTGCGCCGGCCAAGGAAGCCATCCACCCGGCGACGCAGGCCGTTGGAGGTGCGCTCGAAACGATGGTTGAACCAGATGAAGCACTTGCCCAGCAGGCTCGGCTCACCGCCGTGGTCGCCATGCGGATGGCCGCCCTTGGGAATCTGGTGCAGGATGCTGCCGCACAGGGCCGGGGTGATGGTCATCGCCACCAGCACCGACAGGATCATCGCAGCGGCAATCGTCACCGAGAACTGGCGATAGATCACGCCGGTGACACCGCTGAAGAACGCCATCGGCAGGAACACGGCGGTCAGCACCAGCACGATGCCCACCAGCGCGCCGGTGATCTGGCCCATCGCCTTCAGCGTGGCCGGCTTCGGCGCCAGCCCTTCGAAGGTCATCACCCGCTCCACGTTCTCCACCACCACGATGGCATCGTCCACCAGCAGGCCGATGGCCAGCACCAGTGCGAACATGGTCAGGGTATTGATCGAATAGCCAAATGCCGCCAGCACGCCGAAGGTGCCCAGCAGCACCACCGGCACCGCGATGGTCGGGATCAGGGTGGCGCGCCAGTTCTGCAGGAACAGGTACATCACCAGCACCACCAGGATGATCGCCTCGATCAGGGTGATCACCACTTCCTTCAGCGAGATGGTCACGAACGGCGTGGTGGTGAACGCCACGTGGTAGGTGTAGCCGTGCGGCCAGTACTTCTGCAACTGCTGCAGGCGGGTCTCGATGGCCTTGGACACGGCGATGGCATTGGCGCCGGCATTGAGCTCGATGCCCAGCGACGCCGACGGCTTGCCGTTGAAGGTGCTGATGCTGTCGTAGCTCTCCGGCCCCAGGCCGATCGTCGCCACGTCGCCCAGGTGCACTACGCTGCCGTTGGCATCGGCCTTCAGCACCACCCGCGCGAACTGTTCGGGCGTGTGCAGGCGGCTGCGCGCGGTGACCGTGGCGTCCAGCTGCTGGCCCTTCAGTGCCGGCTGGCCACCCAGCTCACCGGCCGAGACGTCGGTGTTCTGCGCCTGCAGTGCGGTCTCGATGTCCGACGGCATCAGCGCGTACTGGCGCATCTTCTCCGGGTCCAGCCAGATGCGCATGGCGTATTCCTGGCCGATCGGCTGGATGTTGCCGACACCACTGACGCGGCTGATCTGGTCGTCGATGCGCGCTTCCATGAAGTTGGCGACATCGAAGTTGTCCATGCTGCCGTCTTCGCTGGTGAACGACAGCACCTCGAAGATCGAACCACTGGACTTGGTGATGGTCAGGCCGTTCTGCTGCACCGCCTGCGGCAGCGTCGCCATCGCCGCCTGCAGCTGGTTCTGCACCTGCACCTGCGCGGTGTCCGGATTGGTGCCGGTGGCAAACACCAGGTTGACCTGCGCCGAGCCATCGGAGGCGCTGGTGGAGGTCATGTACATCAGGTGGTCCAGGCTCTGCTGGGACTGCTCGATGACCTGGGTGACCGCGTTTTCCACGGTCTGCGACGAGGCGCCGGTGTAGGTGGCGCGGATGGTGATGGTGGGTGGGGCGATCTGCGGGTAGCGGTCCACCGGCAGGATCAGGATCGCGAGCAGGCCGAGCAGGCTGACCGCGATGGCGATCACCCAGGCGAAGATCGGCCGGTCGATGAAGAAACGAACCATGCGCGGCAGGCCTCAGTGCGACGTTTCGTCGGTGTTGCCGGTCGGGTCGATCGCCGGCATTGCGGCCAGCTGCGCGGTGGTGGCCGCCACCGCCTGCACCTGCTGGCCAAGCGCTACCGCGCTGCCGTTGCTGACGATCACCCGATCGCCAGCCTTCAGCCCCTGCGTGATCTGCCACTGGTTGCCCACTACCTGGCCGGTGCTGACCCGGCGCTCGACCACGCGGTCCTTTGCGTCGAGCAGGCGCAGCAGCGGCTCGCCACGTTCATTGCGCAGCACCGCCTTCTGCGGCACCAGCAGGGCGCGCGCATCGGTGGCCATCGGCAGCACCGCCCTCAGGTACATGCCCGGCAGCAGCAGGCCCTCCGGGTTCGGAATGACCGCGCGCAGCAGCACGTTGCCGGTGCCCGGGTCGACTGCGCTGCCGACAAACTCCAGGGTACCTTCATGCGCGTACGTGCTGCCGTCCTCCAGCAGCACCTTCACCTGTGCCTTGCCGTCGATGGCTTTCACCAGGCCGGCATCGAGCTGCTTGCGCAGCGCCAGCATCTGCGTGCTGGACTGGGTGACATCCAGATAGACCGGGTCCAACCGCTGGATGGTTGCCAGCGCCGCGTCCTGGCCGGCGGCGACCAGCGCGCCAGCGGTGACACTGGACGTGCCGATGCGGCCATCGATCGGTGCAGTAACCCGGGTGTAGTCGAGGTTGATGCGGGCCGCCTGCAGCGCAGCGCGCGCGGCGATCACATTGGCCTGGGCCTGCTTCAGTGCCGAGGTGGCATCGTCGGCGTCCTGCTTGCTGGCCGCATCCATGCCCAGCAGCGTGCGGGTGCGCTCGGCCTTCGGCTGCGCCGACAACACAGTGGCCTCGGCCTGCGCCAGCTGGCCACGCGCGGTATCGAAGGCGGCCTGGTACGGCGCCGGATCGATCTGGTAAAGCAGCTGGCCGGCCTTGACCTGCTGGCCTTCGGTGAACAACCGCTGGCGGATCAGCCCAGCGACCTGCGGGCGCACCTCGGACACCTCGAACGGTACGGCGCGACCGGGCAGGGTCTGTTGCAGGGCCAGCGGCTGCACGCTGGCAGTGATGACGCCCACTTCAGGGGTGGCCGGGGCCTCGGGCCTGCCCGCCGAGCAGGCCGCCAGGGCCAGCAGCAGGGGCAGCAACAGCGGACGGGGGGAGCGGGACAGCGGGAGCAGGAGTGACATGGGGGGCGTGGGGGCCTTGCGTTGACCCGTGCACGCTGCCGTGGAACTGTGCAGAGAATATGGAGATTGTGCGACCGGCTCAGCGGGCGCTTGCTTTCGGCGCCGCATGCGCCGCTAATGGCCCCGCGATGGCGAAGATTCGACTCAAATTCGGCCTGACCGCGAAGACCTTCCTCGCGATCTTCACCGCCTGCCTGCTGGTGCTGGCAGTGAACGGTATTGCCAGCCGCGTGGCGTTCCAGACCGGCTTTCTGGACTACCTCAATGACCAGGGCGACCTGCGCATGCAGCGCGTGATGCCGCACCTGCAGCGCGAGTACAGTGCGCACGGCGGCTGGGAGCACCTGCGCGGCGACAGTGACCGCTGGGCGCGGCTGCTGCGCCCGGATCTGGCCCATGGGCACGAGGGGCCCGTGCCACCGCTGTCCGACCAGACCGGCGTTCCCTCCCGCCTGGGCCTGTTCGATGCACAGCATCGGTTCGTAGCCGGCAACCCGGACGCCACCAGCGACGACGAGCCGCACGCCGTGCAGGTGGACGGGCACACGGTCGGCTGGCTGGGCATGGTGCCGTTCCAGACCGTCATCGCCACCAACGACCTGAACTTCTACAACACCCAGATGCGTGCGTGGTGGGTGATCGGCATCGCGCTGCTGCTGGTGACGGTGCTGCTGGCCTGGCTGGTGTCGCGCGCGCTGCGCCAGCGCCTTGCCAAACTGGCGGCGGCCACCCACCGGCTCGCCGCTGGCGACTACGCCACCCGCATCGAGCGCACCAGCGACGACGAGCTGGATGCACTGGTCAACGACTTCAACCGGATGGCGCAGGCGCTGGACGACACCGAGCGCAACCGCCGTGCCTTCATCGCCGATATCTCGCACGAACTGCGCACGCCGCTGGCGGTGGTTCGTGCCGAACTGGAAGCCATCGAGGACGGCATCCGCCCGCTGGACCGCGCCAACCTCGGTGCCCTGCAGGGCGAGATCCGCCAACTGGGCAAGTTGATCGACGACCTGCACGACCTGTCGATGACCCAGTCCGGCGGCCTGGCCTACCGCTTCGCACCGCTGGACCTGGTGGCGCTGCTGCGCAGCGAGCTCAATGGCATGCGCGTGCGCTTCTCCACGGCCGGGCTGGCACTGGAGGAGAACCTGCCCGCCACACCGCTGCAGGTATCCGGTGACGAACGACGCCTGCAGCAGGTGCTGGCCAATCTGCTGGAAAACGCATTGCGCTACACCCACGCCGGGGGCCGCGTACGCGTGCAGGCAGCGCGCGTGCCTGCCGGCGTGCAGCTGATCGTGGAAGACACCGCGCCAGGCGTGCCGGCGGACAAGTGCGCGCTGCTGTTCGAGCGCTTCTACCGGGTGGAGAGCTCGCGCAACCGGGCCAGCGGCGGCAGCGGGCTGGGCCTGGCCATCAGCCACAACATCATCCTCGCCCACCACGGCCTCATCCACGCCGAGCCATCGCCGCTGGGCGGGCTGCGCGTGGTCATTACCCTGCCGGAGCCTGCATGAGCCTGTCCACCGCCGCGTCCTCGAAGATCCTGATCGTCGAGGATGAGCCACGCCTGGCCTCGGTGCTGCGCGACTACCTGGCCGCCGCCGGCATGACCAGCGAATGGGTGGACGATGGCGGCCAGGTGATCGACGCATTCGCGCGCTACCAGCCCGACCTGGTGCTGCTGGATCTGATGCTGCCGCAGCGCGATGGCGTGGACCTGTGCCGCGAACTGCGCGCCAGCAGCGATGTACCGGTGATCATGGTCACCGCACGGGTGGAGGAGATCGACCGCCTGCTGGGCCTGGACATCGGTGCCGACGACTACATCTGCAAGCCGTTCAGTCCGCGCGAAGTGGTCGCACGGGTGATGGCGGTGCTGCGCCGCTACCGCCCGGACCCCGCTGCGCGTGCCAACAGCGGGCTGCATATCGACGAACCGGCAGCCCGCGCTACCTGGAACGGCAAGGGCCTGGACCTGACCCCGGTCGAATACCGCCTGCTGCGCACGCTGCTGGCCACGCCGGGCCGGATCTGGGCGCGCGACGAGCTGCTCGACCGCCTCTATCTGGACCACCGCGTGGTGGTCGACCGCACCGTCGACAGCCACGTGCGCAATCTGCGCCGCAAGCTGGCTGACGCCGGCATGGAAGGCGAACCGATCCGTTCGGTGTATGGCATGGGCTACAGCTACGAGCCGTGATCGCGTTCGCCGGGCTTGGCCCGGCGCTACCCCGTCACGCCTCGTCGACGAACGTCACCCTCTGGTAGCGCCGGGCCATGCCCGGCGAGCGCAGCGATGCAGACCTGCGCTACAGTCGAGAACGCTCGACATTAAGAACACACCTGCATGGACGACATCCACCCGATCGCGCCGGACAAGCGCGCCGCCATTCTTTCCAGCCTCGCCGACATCGAACAGCGCCACAATGTGCGTGTGCTGCTGGCCTGCGAATCCGGCAGCCGTGGCTGGGGCTTCTCTTCGCCGGACAGCGACTACGATGCACGCTTCATCTACGTGCATCGCCAGCCGTGGTATCTCAGCGTCAACGAGAGCACCGGTCCCGGCGAAGCGCAGCGCGATGTGATCGAGCTGCCGATCGACGATGAGCTCGACGTCAGCGGCTGGGACCTGCGCAAGGCACTGCGGCTGGTCTCAAAATCCAATCCGACACTGATCGAATGGCTGCGCTCGCCGATCGTGTACCGGCAGGATGACGCTGCGGTGGCACTGCTGTGGGAAGCGGCCCAACGCTTCTACTCACCCTTGGGCAGCTGGTGGCACTACATGAGCATGGCCAGGACCACGCACAGCCGCCACCTGGGTGAGCCCACCATCAGCACCAAGAAGTACCTGTATGTGCTGCGCGCCCTGCTTGCCTGCCAGTGGATCGAGAACGAGCCCACGCCGCCGCCGATGGCCTTCGAGGATCTGCTGGACCGGTTGCTGCCGGACGGCCCGGTGCGCCACGCCATCGACGCATTGCTGGTGGTCAAGCGCGCCAGCGCCGAGGTCAGCGCTCGTCCGCGCATCGCGCTCATCAGCGAGTACATTGACCATGCGATGGCCGTTCGCGCGGCGCAGGCCCCGCAGCTGCCGGCCGGACAGGGCGACAGCGCCTGGCTGGACGTGCTGTTCCGGCGGATGCTGGCCGAACACGCGCCGTCCTGAGCGGTTGCACCCGTTTCTGGTAGCTGCCGACCTTGGTCGGCACCGAGATCACCATCCACGCATGGCGTGGATCTACTGTGTATCCGCGCGGCCCAGGGCGGTACCTCCCCCAGCGGACGCACGCGTATCATCGTCGCGAACGCCCTGATTTCCGGAGACTTCGATGAACCCGCTGCGCCCCTTCCGCGACAAGATGCCCGTCCTCGGCGAGCGCGTGTACATCGACCCGGCCTGCACCGTCATCGGTGACGTGGAGCTGGCCGAGGACGTATCAGTGTGGCCGGGCACGGTCATCCGCGGTGATGTCAATTACGTGCGCATCGGCGCGCGCACCAACGTGCAGGATGGCACCATCATCCACGTCAGCCACCACAGCCCCTACAACAAGGCCGGCTACCCGACCCTGATCGGCGAAGGCGTGACCGTCGGCCACGGCTGCATCATCCATGCCTGCACGATCGGCGACTACAGCCTGATCGGCATGGGCGCCTGCATTCTCGATGGTGCGCGCGTCGAGCGTCATGGCTTCGTCGGCGCCGGTGCGGTGGTCGGCCCGGGCAAGGTGGTTGGCGAAGGCGAGCTGTGGGTGGGCAATCCGGCCCGCCCGGCGCGCACGCTGAGCGACAAGGAGATCGGGTCGCTGCACTACTCGGCCGACCACTACGTGCGGCTGAAGGACGAATACCTGGGCTGAGCAGCCAACGCCGCCATGCGGCTCTGCTAAAGTCTGGGCCCGACCAGGACCTGTCGAGACCCCCATGCCTGTGGCTGCCTGCCGGAGAGGACTCCGGCGCCCACAACGAAGGCCATCGCACTGATGGCCGCACCGATGCTCGATACCTACCGCGAGGTGGTGACGCCGGAGGGTGTGCCGCTGCAGCTGCCGGCAGCCGGCCCGGTGCCACGGGCGATGGCGTGGCTGGTGGATCTGGGCGTGCGCATCGCGGTACTGGTGGTGATGTCGATTCCACTGGCACTGCTGGATTCGTTCGGCTCCGGGCTCGGCCTGGTGCTGATGTTCCTGGTCTACTGGGCCTACCCGATCGTCTGCGAAGCGCTGTGGGGCCGTACCCTCGGCAAGCGCGCGCTGGGCCTGCGCGTGCTTGCGCGCGACGGCGCGCCGGTAGGCTGGATGCCTGCCATCACCCGCAACCTGCTGCGCACCGTGGACATGCTGCCGTTCGGCTATGCACTGGGCCTGATCAGCAGCCTGTTCGATCCCCATGGCCGTCGCCTGGGCGATCTGGTGGCCGGCACCGTGGTGGTGCATGCGCCCGTGCTGTACCTGCCGCCTCCGCCCACCATCGACAGCGTGCTGGCCCCGCCGCAGCCGCTGCGACCGGAAGAGCAGGCCGCGCTGATGGCCTTCGCCGAGCGCGCGCCACGGCTGTCGGCGGCCCGCCAGCAGGAACTGGCCGGCATCGCCGAACCGCTGACCGGCACCCACGGCCAGGTCGGCGTACTGCGCTTGTATGCCATGGCCAACTGGCTGTTGGGGCGGCGATGAAGCAGGAGCAGTTCGTCGCCCGCTACCAGCAGGAATGGCAGGACCTGGAACACTGGCTGCTGCTGCGTGCTGGTGCTGCGCGCCGCACGCGGCGCAAGGCCAGCGCGCTGGCAGTGGACGACGCCGCCTTCCCGCAGCGCTACCGGCGCCTGTGCCAGCAGCTGGCACTGGCCCGCGAGCGCGGCTACAGCCCGCAGCTGGTGCAGCGCCTGCAGCAGTTGATGCAGCAGGGCCACAGCGTGCTGTACCGCACGCCGCCGACGCGCTGGCGCGGTGCACTTGAATTCCTGGTGGCCGACTTCCCGCTGCTGGTGCGCAGCCAGGCGCGCAGCATGTGGGTGGCACTGGCGATGTTCGCGCTGCCGGCGGTGGCCTGCTTCGTGCTGGCGCAGCTCTACCCGGACCTGATCCACATGGTGATGGACAACCGCCAGATCGCCGAGATGGAGCGCATGTACGATCCAGCGGCCGAGCGCCTCGGGCGTGACAGCGGCACGGACTGGATGATGTTCGGCCACTACATCCTGAACAACATCAGCATCGCCCTGCGTACCTTCGCCAGTGGCCTGCTGGCCGGCCTGGGCACGCTGCTGGTGCTGCTGTTCAACGGCGTGATCATCGGTTCGGTGGCCGGCCACCTGCAGCACATCGGCCATGGCGATCCGTTCTGGCGCTTCGTCGCGGGCCATGGTGCGTTCGAGCTGACCGCGATAGTGATCGCCGGCGGTGCCGGCCTGCAGCTGGGCATGAAACTGCTGGCCCCCGGCCGGCGCAGCCGCCTGGATGCCTTGGTCGAAGGCGGCCGCATCGGGGCCCGGCTGTGCCTGGGCGTGGCGTTCATGCTGCTGGTGGCCGCGTTCATCGAAGCGTTCTGGTCGTCGATTGCCGAAGTGCCGGCGTGGGGCAAGTTCAGCGTGGCCGGCGTGCTGTGGGCCGGCGTGCTGCTGTGGCTGTGGCGCGGCGGGCGCGGAGGCGGCAATGCGCATTGACCGCCTGGACGTGGCGCTGCGCGCGCGCAGTGGCTGGGAAGCAATGGAGCTGGGCAGCGCCCTGTCGCGCCGCCACGCGCGTGCGGTATGGGGCAGCTGGCTGCTGGCCAGTGCACCGCTGTTCGTGATCTTCAACGCGCTGGGCTGGTGGCTGGATGCGTTCGGCTGGGCCTGGCTGGCGATGTGGTGGTGCAAGCCACTGTTCGAGCGAGCGCCGCTGTACGTGCTGTCGCGCGGCATCTTCGGTGAGCCGGTGGGCGCGCTGGCAGCGCTGCGCGCGCAGCGCAGCTGGGGCAATGCAGGCTTCTGGGGCTACCTGGGCTGGCGCCGCTTCAGCGTGCTGCGCAGCCTGTGCCTGCCGGTGAACCTGCTGGAAGGCAACGCGCCGGCCCAGCGCGGTGCACGCCGCCGCGCCGTGGCGGCCGGTGCTGCGGGCGCCGCCGTCGTGCTGACCGTGGCCTGCATGGCCTTTGAAGGGGTGCTGGTGTCCGGTGCGATCGGCGCGGTGTTCATGTTCATGCCACTGGAGCTGATGTCCGAATCATGGCGTGCCGCATGGGACATGATCGGCCAGGACACGCCTGCCTGGGCGCAACTGGGCTTCAACCTGGCGTGCTGGCTGGCATCGGTGCTGATCGGACCGTTCTATGTCGGCGCCGGCTTCGGCCTGTACTTGAACCGGCGTACGCAGATGGAAGCGTGGGACGTGGAGATCGCGCTGCGCCGCCTGCGCGAGCGGCTGCTGCCGGCAGCATCGACGCTGGCGCTGCTGCTGTGCCTTGCCCTGCCGCTGGCCTTCGCGCCAGTGCATGCGCAGGACGCGCAGACGGTCGCTGGGCAGGCCGGCGATGCCGAAGGGGACGAGGACAGCGCGGAAGAACCCGCCACTGCGGCCAACGACCCGGCCAATACGCCGGCGATGATCTTCGGTGCGGCGCCGGTGGACACCGCCGGTTTCCGCCAGGCGGTGAACCGCGCCTATGAAGATCCGCTGCAGCGCCCGACCCGCCAGGTCACGCGCTGGAAGCCGATCGAACAGGCCGAGGAAAAAAAGAAGGAAGACAAGGCGCTGCAGAGCGACGGCAGCAGCAAGGGCGAGCGCAGCAACCGCAAGGCCGGCATTGCCTGGCTGGCGCGCCTGGCCGAGTGGGGCCTGTGGGCCCTGCTGGGCGTCCTGCTGCTGGTGCTGCTGCTGACCGCACGGCTGTGGCTGCCGTGGCTGCGCGGCAGTGGCCGGCGCAAGGCCGACGCTGTACCGCAGGTGGTGGAGGAACAGGTGGAGCTGCCGGTCGTGCTGCCGCCGGACGTGGCCACCCAGGCCGGCCTGCTGTGGGACCAGGGCCGGCCGCGTCAGGCGCTGGCCCTGCTGTACCGCGCCAGCGTGCGCACGGTGGGCGAGCGCAGCGGCATCGCGCTTCCGCCCGGTGCCACCGAAGCGCAATGCCTTCGCGCCTCGCGGCGCATGCCCGATGCCACCGACCGTGACCTGTTCGCGCGCATCGTGCGCATGTGGCAGTACGCCGCCTACGGTGGCCGCCTGCCCAGCCGCGCCGATTTCGATGCACTGGCCGACACTCTGCGCCAGCAGTACCGGTGGCTGGCATGAGCCCGCGCCTGTTCTGGTCGCTGTTGCTGGGCGGGCTGGTGCTGCTCGGCGTACCGCTGACGATCCTCTACCTGCGCACGCATGAGCGGGTGACCGAGACCGTGCAGCTGCCGCCGCAGGGCGAAGCTGGCTACAACCCGCTGTACGTGCTTGGACAGGCCCTGCGTGCCGATGGCATCGACGTGCACTCGCGGCCGCGGCTGGACCTGCAGCAGATGGCGCTGGGTCCGCGCGACACGGTGGTGCTGCTGCAGGACAGCAGCGAACTGCCGGCACCGGCGGCCAGGGCCCTGCTGGCCTGGGTCGATGGTGGTGGCCATCTGCTGGTGCGCACGCCGCCACCCGCAGAGGACGACGCCAGCAGTACGCAGGGACCGCTGCTGGACCAGCTGGGCGTGGACAGCCTGTACCAGCAGAGCGACTGCCAGCCGTTCCACGTCATCGACGATCCCAGCCATGTGGAGTTCTGCGGTGGTCGTCGCTTCACGCTGGGCTTTGCCGCCCGTACACGCGCCGAACGGCGTTGGGGCAACGAGCGCAACCTGGTGTTCGCGCGACTGCGCCACGGGCAGGGCAAGGTGAGCGTGCTGGCCGACATGGCGTTCATGCGCGGCGAGGTGGATTCGCCGGCAGCACGCCTGGCGTCGGCTGCGGGCAAGGCCAGCGACGGCCTGCACGATCTCTCGCACCGCGACCTGACCCGCTATCTGCTCGATCCGAACTACGGCAAGGGCACTTTCTGGCTGGTCTACGCCAGCCGCCCGCCATCGCTGTGGGCGCGCCTGTTCTACCAGGGCTGGCCGGTGTGGGCGCCGCTGCTGCTGGCCCTGCTGGGCTGGCTGTGGGGCCGTTCGCAACGCTTCGGCAGCCGCCTGCCGTCGCCGGTGCTGGAACGCCGCTCGCTGCTGGAACACGTGCGTGCCAGCGGCGAGCTGCTGCTGCGCTTCGGCCAAGGCGCGCGCCTGTATGACGCCGTGCTCGCCCTGTTCCTGCATCGCCTGCGCCTGCGCGCACCGGTGGCCGCCGCACTGGACGGCGCGCCGCGCGAACAGGCCATCGCCGAACTGCTGTCCTGGCCGCAAGGCCGCGTTGCCAGCGCGCTCACGCCCCCTCCGCCGCACGATTCCTCCGCCCTGCGCGAGCGCATCCGCTTGCTGCTCCAGATGAGATCCCTGCTATGACCGAAGTACCCGAGCTGCCGGCGGCCGCCAACGCCCGCCTGATCGAACGCGTCGATGCCATCCGCGATGCCGTCGGCCACGCCTTCATTGGCCAGGCCGATGTACTGGACCAGATCCTGGTGGCGCTGCTGGCCGGTGGCCACGTGCTGATCGAGGGCGTGCCCGGGCTGGGCAAGACCCTGCTGGTGCGCGCACTGGCACAGGCCCTGGAACTGGATTACGGCCGCGTGCAGTTCACCCCCGACCTGATGCCCAGCGACGTCAGTGGCCATGCGGTGTACGACCCGAAGAGCGAGAGCTTCAAGATCCGCCGTGGCCCGGTGTTCACCAACCTGCTGTTGGCCGACGAGATCAACCGTGCGCCGGCCAAGACCCAGTCGGCACTGCTGGAAGTGATGCAGGAAGGCCAGGTGACCATCGAAGGCAAGGCGTTCACCCTGGCGCCGCCGTTCATGGCGCTGGCCACGCAGAACCCGCTGGAGCAGGAAGGCACCTACCCGCTGCCGGAGGCACAGCTGGACCGCTTCCTGCTGAAGGTGCTGATCGACTACCCGCAGCTGGAGGACGAGAAGCGCATGGTGACCGCGATCACCAGTGGCCGCGCCGCCAGCGATTTCGACCTGAGCCAGGTGCCACGCGTACTCGGTGCCGGCGAACTGCTGGAACTGCAGCGTGCGACCGCGGCGATCACCGTCGATGACGAAGTGATCGACTACGCGGTGCGGATTGTGGCGGCCACGAGGCAGTGGCCAGGCATCGCGGTCGGCGCCGGCCCACGCGGCAGCATCGCGCTGGTGCGTGCCTCGCGTGCGCAGGCGGTGCTGGCCGGCCGCGACTTCGTCACGCCGGACGACGTGCGCGACATTGCTCGCCCGGCACTGCGCCACCGCATTGCACTGGCCCCGGAGCTGCAGATCGAAGGCCAGGACGCCGACGACGTGCTGGGCGCACTGCTGGCCAAGGTGGAAGCACCGCGCCGATGAGGCCTGCCCCGCTGCTGCTGGCGCTGCTGCTGGCCTGGGCCGCCCTGGGCGGCCTGGTGCTGGGCGGGTTGCTGCCGCGCTGGAGCTGGACGCTGGCCGCCGTGGCCATCGCGCTGCCTGCGCTGTTCGACCTGTGGCGCCAGTCGCAGCGCCCGTCGCCGCAGGTACAGCGCGAACTGCCCGAAGCGCTGGCGCTGGGCGTGCGCCGCGAGGCGGCGCTGCGGCTGCAGGCCGAGCAATCGATGACGGTGCAGGTGTTCGACCTGGTCCCCGGCGGCTGGCCACTGGAATCGCTGCCACAGCGCGTGCGCCTGCGGGCCAGTAGCGCCTCCACGCTGCACTACCACCTGCAGCCGCTGCAGCGTGGGCACTTCCGCTTCGAAGGCGTGCACCTGCGCATGCGCTCGCCTTGGCGCCTGTGGTGGCAGCAACGCACGCTGCCGCCCGCACTGGACGTGCGGGTCTATCCGAATTTCGTGCCGCTCACGCGCTTTGCGTTGTTCAGTGCCGACCAGGCCTCGCGGCTGGTCGGTGCACACGTGAAGCGCCGTCGTGGTGAAGGCACCGACTTCCACCAGATGCGCGAGTACCGCGTCGGCGACAGCCTGCGCCAGCTGGACTGGAAGGCCACCGCGCGTGCGCGCAAGCTGATCTCGCGCGAGTACCAGGACGAGAAGAACCAGCAGTTGCTGCTGATGCTCGACAGTGGCCGGCGCATGCTGGCCAGCGAAGGCGGTCTCTCGCACTTCGACCATGCCTTGAATGCCTCGCTGGTGGTGGCCTACCTGGCGCTGCGCCAGGGCGATGCCGCCGGCCTGTTCGCTGCCGGTGGCGAACGCCGCTGGGTCGCGCCGCAGCGCGGCATGGGCACGGTCGAGCACCTGCTGCGCGCCAGCTACGACCTGCAGCCACGCGCGGTGGCCACCGATTACCTGGCCGCTGCCACCGAGGTGTCGCTGCGCCAGCGCCGGCGAGCACTGGTGATGCTGGTCAGCAACGTGCGCGATGAAGACATCGAAGACCTGCTGGCGGCGGTGCGCCTGCTGCAACGGCGCCACCTGGTGTGCGTGGCCAGCCTGCGCGAGCGCGAGCTGGACGGCGTACTGGAGGGGGACGTGCAGACGCTGGAGGACGCCACCCAGGCCGGTGCCGCGGCGCTGTACCTGCAGCAGCGCGCGAAGGCGCACGAAGCGCTGCGCAGCGAGAAGGTGATGGTGCTGGACGTCACCGCCGACGCCCTGCCGGGCGCGCTGGTGGAGCGCTACCTGGCGGTGAAGCGCGAAGGGTTGCTGTAGCCCTGCGATTGACCGGCGCCGAGCATGGGCTCGGCTCTACAGACGGCCTGATTCCTGTAGCGCCGAGCCCATGCTCGGCTGTCGGCCAGCGGCCGGCACTACCCTTGCAGCAAGCGACGCTGCAACCGCTCCACCGCACGCTGCAGCAGCGCCCGGTTGCGGGCCAGCTTCATCCACTGCGGCAGGCGCGAGAACATGGATCGATGATGGCCGCGGCCCTCGCGCAGCGTCGCGCCCGCGTATTCGTGCAGTGCCTGCAGATGTTCGGCGTTGTAGGCCCACAGCAGGCCCGCGCGGGTCGATTCGACCAGGCGCAGCGGCAGACCGAAATGCGGATCGGCAGGCTCGGCGTCACGCAGGGGACGCGTCAACACCGTGACCTCGGTGCTGCGACCGCACTGTGCGCATCGGGCGGGGAAGGATGCAGGCGCGGGGATGCCGGCGGGAATCGGCCGACACACATGCAGCCACTGATGCCCGCAGAATCCACAGGGCTGGCGGCCCAGAATGCGGACCGCACCCACCCAGTCGCCGCTGTCCAATGCAGCGCTGCAAGCGGTGCAGCGGAAACGCGCGGTCCATCGATAGGGTTCCCAGCGGGCGATCACCCAACCGGGGGCATCGCAGCGGTGGCAACGCACCGCGACGCGGTCCGCGAAGGCCTGCAGGCTGCGCCCGTCATCGAAATGCCGGCCCGGCGCGGGCGTGGCACGCCCATGCCGGCCAGGCCAACGCCGCACCGTCATCAGACGTAGATCCGCGTCGGCGCCTCGTCGACGATCGCGTGCGGCACGAACCGCGCACTGTCGCGGGTGATCGCGCTGTCGTCCTCGCGGATGCCGATGCCGCAGGCGTGGTCACCCACCACCCAGCTGCCGATCAGCGGGTAGCCACCTTCGAAGCGGGTCAGCGGATGGGCGCGCTGGATGATCGCCGGGCCGTCATAGGGACCGTCGCTGCGCTGGGTGCTGCCGTCGGCCAGGTGCATCTCGATGTTGGCACCTTCGCGCGAGAACAGCGGCTTGCGCACCCAGCCCGGGGCCAGCGTGCTGCCGTCATCGAAGTGCGCCTCCAGCAGGTTCGGATGGCCTACGTTGCGCTGCCACAGCAACGGCAGGATGCCCTTGTTGCTCAGCACTGCCTTCCACGCCGGTTCCAGCAACTGCACGCCCGAACCGGGCAGCGCGCGGCCGAACTCTTCGGCCATCAGGTCTTCCAGCGGGTACAGCTTGAACAGCGTGCCGATCACCGAATCATCCAGCGCGGTGAAGCGGCCGTCCTCGGACAGGCCGATGTCCTCGATCGCGATGGCCTGGCCATGCAGGCCGGCCTGCGACGCGCAGTCGCGCAGGTAATCGACAGTGCCACGGTCTTCTTCCGAGCTTCCCACCGCGCTGAAGTACAACGGCGGCGGCAGCTGCGTGGCCAGTTCGCCGAAGCGCTCGACCAGCGCCTCATGGATCGCATTGAACTGGTCGGCATGCTGCGGCAGGCGGCCGGCGTTGCGCTGGTCTTCCAGCCACTGCCACTGGAAGAAGCTGGCCTCGAACAGCGAGGTCGGCGTGTCGTAGTTCAGCTCGTACAGCTTGGCCGGGCCGGTGCCGTCGTAGGCCAGGTCCAGGCGGCCGTAAAGGTGCGGCTGGCGCTGGCGCCAGCTGTCGGCGATCCAGTCGCGGTAATGCGACGGAATCGCCAGCTGGTCCATCAACCGCTCGCTGCCGATGACATCACCGACCAGGTCCAGCGCCATCTGGTGCAGCTCGGCACTGGGGTCTTCGATGTCCTGTTCGATCTGGCGCAGGGTGAACGCGTAGTACGCGCTTTCATCCCAGTAGGGCTGGCCATCGATGGTATGGAAACGGAAACCCGCTTCCTCCGCGCGTGCCCGCCACTGGGCACGCTCGGCAATCCGGATGCGCTGCATGGGTCGATCAGCCGCCGTAGCTGCCGCTGGTGCTGCGGCGTGCGCTGGTGTTGCCGAAGCCACCACGGCTGGCAGTGACCGCACGGTTCGGTTCGCTGGTGACCGGTGCCAGACCGGCCTTGCCGGCGCCGATGCCGCTGGCGGTGTTCAGGCCACCGGTGCCGCCCGGTGCCGGGCGCGCCCAGCCAGCGTTCTTGTCCTGGTATGCCGGTGCCGACGCCGGCGCCTGCGGGGCGAGGCCGCCGCGGTTGCTCAGCATCTGCGACATGAAGAAGCCCATCATCATCGGGCCGATGAACGAGGTGCCGGCCGAGGTGTGCTGCTGCACGCACTGCTCCGGCTTGTAATCCTTCTCGCAGGCTTCCTTGCTGGCGTACTTCGGCGCCGCATCGGCGGCCTGCTTCTGCGCTTCGGCAAAGGCATTGCGGCACGACGACGGATCACCGGTGGCCTCGGTGCAGGCCTCGACCGAGGTGTACAGGCCTTCCTGCACCTTCACCTCCGGCTCCTTCTGGCAGGCGGTGAACAGCAGCGGCGCAGCGCTCATCAGCAGCAGCGCGGTGGTGCGGGAACGTTTCATGGCCTCATGCCCTGTATACGGATCAATGCCCAATGATGCCAAATCCTCACCAACAACCGGAATCGGCAAAGCGGGAAAGATGAACGGCCTTTCATTTTCGTCGGCATTGGGGTCAGAGCCCATCGCGCTGCGATGGGATCCGACCCCGGGCGGCACACCGCACTGGTAGGTGCCAACCTTGGTTGGCACACGCCCCGCGGCGCCGCGCTATGCCCGGCGCGCGCAGCCAAGTCTCCGGCGAGAAGCCCCCTTGTTGTTCAAGGGGGCGCGCCGCAGGCGCGGGGATAAGGGGAAATGCGCGGACCACCAAGCCGCTGCAAGCGGTGAAGGTGGTTGCAGCAGCAACCGAAAAAATTGGCCATGATCGGCTGACCCCCACGTCGTACGGCCCGCCCGTTCCGCCAGCCATGCCCGAATACCGTTCCCGCACCTCCACCGCCGGCCGCAACATGGCCGGCGCCCGCGCCCTGTGGCGTGCCACCGGCATGAAGGACGGCGACTTCCACAAGCCGATCATTGCCATCGCCAACTCCTTCACCCAGTTCGTGCCCGGCCACGTGCACCTGAAGGACCTCGGCCAGCTGGTCGCGCGCGAAATTGAACAGGTCGGTGGCGTCGCCAAGGAATTCAACACCATCGCCGTGGACGACGGCATCGCGATGGGCCACGACGGGATGCTGTATTCGCTGCCCAGCCGCGAGATCATCGCCGACGCCGTGGAGTACATGGTCAACGCGCACTGCGCCGACGCGCTGGTGTGCATCAGCAACTGCGACAAGATCACCCCCGGCATGCTGATGGCTGCGCTGCGCCTGGACATCCCGGTGGTGTTCGTCTCCGGCGGGCCGATGGAAGCGGGGAAGACAAAGCTGTCCGAGCACAAGCTGGACCTGGTCGACGCGATGGTGGTGGCCGCCGATGACAGCGCCTCCGACGAGAAGGTCGCGGCCTTTGAACGCAGCGCCTGCCCCACCTGCGGCTCCTGCTCGGGCATGTTCACCGCCAACTCGATGAACTGCCTGACCGAAGCGCTGGGCCTGTCGCTGCCCGGCAACGGCACTACGCTGGCCACCCATGCCGACCGCGAGGCGCTGTTCCGCCGCGCCGGCCGCCTGATCGTCGAGCTCTGCCATCGCTGGTACGGCGGCGAAGACCCGAGCGCGCTGCCGCGCGGGATCGCCACCCAGGCCGCGTTCGCCAACGCGATGACCCTGGACATCGCCATGGGCGGCTCCACCAACACCATCCTGCATCTGCTGGCCGCAGCGCAGGAAGCGGAGGTCGACTTCGACCTGACCCACATCGACGCGCTGTCGCGACGCGTCCCGCAGCTGTGCAAGGTGGCGCCGAACACACCGAAGTACCACATCGAGGACGTGCACCGCGCCGGCGGCGTGTTCGGCATCCTCGGTGAACTGGATCGCGCCGGCCTGCTCGATACCACAGTGCCGACCGTGCACAGCGCCAGCCTGGCCGAAGCGCTGGAACGCTGGGACGTGGCGCGCAGCGACAACGACACCCTGCATACCTTCTTCAAGGCCGGCCCGGCCGGCATCCCCACCCAGGAGGCCTTCAGCCAGGCCACGCGCTGGCCCGCGCTGGACCTGGACCGCGCCGAGGGCTGCATCCGCTCGCTGCAGCATGCGTATTCGCTGGAAGGTGGCCTGGCTGTGCTGCGCGGCAATCTGGCCGTCGATGGCTGCGTGGTGAAAACCGCCGGCGTGGACGAATCGATCCATGTGTTCGAAGGCCCCGCACGCGTCTACGAAAGCCAGGACGCCGCCGTCGCCGGCATCCTCGCCGACGAGGTGCAGCCGGGCGAGGTGGTGGTGATCCGCTACGAAGGGCCGAAGGGCGGCCCGGGCATGCAGGAGATGCTGTACCCGACCAGCTACCTGAAGTCGAAGGGACTGGGCAAGCAGTGCGCGCTGCTCACCGATGGCCGCTTCTCCGGTGGCACCTCGGGGTTGTCGATCGGCCACGTTTCGCCGGAAGCGGCCAGTGGCGGCGCGATCGGGCTTGTGGAAGACGGTGACCGCATCCGCATCGACATCCCGGCCCGCCGCATCGACCTGTTGCTGGATGAGGCCACGCTGGTCCAGCGCCGCAGCGAGGCCGATGCACGCGGCTGGAAACCGCGTGCGCCGCGCCCGCGCAAGGTCACCAGCGCGTTGAAGGCCTACGCTCTGCTCGCCACCAGCGCCGACAAGGGCGCCGTACGCAACACCGCCCTGCTCGGCGATTGATCCCTGCGCGGTAGTGCCGGCCGCTGGCCGGCATCTGCACGCCGCGTCCCACATCATTGAGGTTGCCGGCCAGCGGCCGGCACTACCCGTCGTGATCCGTTATGGTGGCCAGGAGGTCATCAACACGGAGGTTGAGAGGATGTTGCTTTTCTTTGCACTGGCCGCTGCCATGGGCACGTCAGCAGAACCACCCAAAGCACCCGACTGCAGCTACGACCGTGCAGCGATGCTGGCGATGGAACCGGATGCGTTCGATCAGGACCTGGAAGGTGGCTGGCGCACGCTGGCCGACCGTGGCTGCCACCGTGAAGCCGCTGATCTGCTCGCCGCCTATGCTGTGCTGCCCAAGGCTGCGGGCAACACCATGATTCTGTGGCATGAAAGCCAGATGCGTGCGGAGGCGGGCCAGTACCCGGAGGCGGTGGCGCTGATGCAGCGCACCTACAAGCCCACCGCCACCGACCCCGGTTACTGGAACGCCTACGTGGACGGCACGATCGCCTTCCTGCAGCGTGATCGTGCGGCGCTGGAGAAAGCGCGAGCAAGGTTGATTGCGATTCCTGCGCCGGAGCAGATTGCCAAGGCGCTGAAGGATGGGCGTTATCATTTCACGACCGCCGGCGGGCAGAAGGTGGATGTGCCGTGGCCGCCCAACCTGGACGTGCTCGATGGCTTCCTGCGCTGCTTTGATCGCGATTACCACAATGCGATGGGCAACCAGGCCTGCCGGAATCCGGAGGGCGATTGAGCGACAGAGGGCGTGGTCGGGTCAGAGCCCTTCCTTCGGAAGGGATCCGACCCCGTCTCAGCCGATCACGCGCTTGAACGGCGGCAGCGCGTCGATGATGCGCTTGCCGTAGCGGCGGGTCAGCAGCCGCGAATCGAGGATGATCACGCGGCCGGTGTCGGTGGAGGTGCGGATCAGGCGGCCGGCGAACTGGGTCAACGTGCGCAGCGCGTGCGGAATGGCGATCAGGTTGAACGCATTGAGCCCGCGGCCTTCGAACCATTCGCTGAGGGTGGCGGTCTGCGGATCGGTCGGCACCGCGAACGGTACCTGGGTGATCACCACCGTGGTGCAGGCTTCGCCGGGCAGGTCGAGGCCTTCGCCGAACGAGTTCAGGCCGAACAGTACCGAGCCTTCGCCGGCAGCGACGCGGCGCAGGTGCTCTTCGATCAGCCGGGTCTTGGACATCTCGCCCTGTACCAGCACCTGCTTGCGCCGCGCGGCCGGCATCAGCCCGGCCACCTTTTCCATCTTCCAGCGCGAGGTGAACAGCACCATCGAGCCCTTGGCCCAATCCAACTCGGTGTCGAGGTAGCGCGCCACTTCGCGGGGATGGCCTTCGCGGTCGTCGGGGGTGACCGGGAACCTGGGCACGATCAGCTCGGCCTGGTTGGGCAGGTCGAACGGCGACGACAGCGAGACCATCTCGGCCTCTTCCGGAATGCCGTTGTCGATCGCCAGCGACTGGAAATCGCCACCGCCGGTCAGCGTCGCCGAGGTCATCACCACCGAGTCCACCTCATCCCACAGCAGCTTGCGCAGCACGTGCGCGGCCGATACCGGCGAGCCGTGCAGCACCAGGTCGCCGTCGCGGGTGGCGGTGACCCAGCGCGCCATCGGCGGCGCGCCGTCCTTGTCCTCGCGGCGCCAGGCCTGCCACAGGTTGTACTGTTGCTCGATCATTTCCAGCGCCATGCCCAGGTTGCGCTGCAGGCGCTCGCGCGCGGCGTCGTCCGGCTTGCCCTTGGCCACCTGCGCGGTAGCGGCATGCGCCCAGTTGTAGAGGCTGCGGGTCTCGTCGGCCAGTGCCTCGATCGGCTCGCGCCAGGCCTCCGGCAAACGGCCGTTGGCCGCGCGCCACATCGGCTCCTCATCCGCTGGCGCCGGCATCCACACCCGCTCGATGTGATCGCGGAACGCGCGCAGCTGCTTGGCGACGTTGCTGGCGACCTCGATCGCTTCGTTCGGCAGCAGGTTGCCGAGGCGGTCCTTGTCAACCGCGCGGTAGGCACCGGCAATCAGGATCTGCAGGCGCCCGGTGCGCTTGGCCATTTCATCCAGCGCCAGGCTGGCCGCGCCCTGGTCGATCGCCACGTTGCCGATGTGATGGCCTTCGTCCAGCACCAGCAGCATGTCCGACGGCGGCGCGATCAACGGCTGGCCGTTGTCGCTGTCGCCGATCGACAGCGCCGACAGCAGCAGCGCGTGGTTGGTGACCACGATCTGCGCATCGCGCACGGTGTTGCGTGAACGCAGCACCGCGCACTGCGCCGAATACGCACAACGGCGCCCGGCGCAGCCCGAGGCCGGCGTGGTGATGCGGCTGCGCAGGCCGGGACTGATGGTCTCCGGCGCATTGTCGATATCGCCGTCCCAGCTGCCGCCGGTGAAGGCATCGGTCAGGCGCTTGGCGATGTCCATCTCGATCGGCGCCAGCGGCCGGTCGAACAGTGGTGCATCATCCTCGAACATGCCGCCCTGCGAGCCCTCGCCCTGTGCTTCGGCGGCGTTACGCGTGCACAGGTAGCGGGTACGGCCCTTGGCCAGCGCCACGGTTGCTTCCAGGCCGGTGGCCTTGAGGAAATTCGGGATATCGCGCTCGACCAGCTGCGACTGCAGCGCCACGGTGCCGGTGCTGATCACCAGCTTCTTCTTGCTGGCCAGCGCAATCGGTACGCCCGCAGTGAGGTAACCCAGGCTCTTGCCGACGCCGGTCGGCGCCTCGACCACGCCAACGCCGCCGCTCTTCGACAGCGCGCGTGACACCACGCCGATCATCTGGCTCTGCGAGCGGCGGGTGGAGAAGCCGGGAGTATTGGCCTGCAGCGTCGTGTACGCCTTGCGGATCGCGTCCTTCAAGGGGTCATCGAGCGTGCGCGGAGCGGCGACGGTTTCGGTCACGCCGGGAATTACCGTGGCTGGATCGGGCCGGTCATTGTCGCATGGCCGGCCATGTCCGCCGCCGCTGGCTGCCTGAACGGGGCAGCGGCGACGCCCGGCGGCTGGATGAACACGCCGGACGCTGCTGGCGACGGCCCTGGGCCGTCACCGCGGTGTCACTGCACCGCGTTGCCGCGCAGCCGCAGCAGGCGCACCAGCGCCCACACCAGCAGCACCACGCCGATGGCCTCGACCATTGCCAGCGCGAAATGCAGCACGCCGAGGATGGCGCTCAGGCTCGACACGGCACTGAAATCACCACTGCGGACCATCCACATCGGCAGGATGCCCGCCGCCATCCCACCGAGGCTGGTCAACAGCAACAGCAGCAGGCCGACCAGGGCGCCGGTGCGGGTCGCATCGCGCGGCGCACCGACCACCCAGACCAGGCCGACGCACAGCGCGATCAGCACCGGCAGGCGCACACCGACCATGCTCAGCACGGTCACCATCAAGGTCGTGCCGTCCATCGATCAGTCCTCGCCGGCCAACACAGCCGGGCCCTGGCGCAGCGCCTGGTAGACCTCGTCGGTCTGCGGGCGTACGCCGTGCCACTGCAGGAAGCTCTCGGCGGCCTGTTCGACCAGCATGCCCAGGCCATCCACGGTGTTGCGGCAGTTCGCCGCGCGTGCCCATGCCAGGAAGGCGATCGCCGCCTCGCCGTAGTTCAGGTCGACGGCGGTGGTCATCGAGTTGACCAGCGACAGCGGCAGCTTGAACTCGACATCGCGGTCGCGGCCCGCCGAGGTGGCGTTGACGATCAGTTCAAAGTCGCCCAGGTCGCGCAGGTCCTCCCAGTAGCGGCTGATCGCGCGGCCCGGTTCGCCCATGGCATCGATCAGCTCGTCGGCACGTTCCGGCGTGCGGTTGACCACCACCAGTTCGGTGATGCCGGCATCGAGCAGCGCCGGGGCGACGCTGCGCGCCGAGCCACCGGCACCGATCATCAGCACGCGACGGCCGCGCAGGTCCAGGCCGTGGCGGTCGGTCAGGTCGCGCACCAGGCCGATGCCATCGGTGGTGTCGCCGTGCCAACGGTCGCCCTTGCGCAGCAGCGTGTTGACCGATCCGGCGCGGCGCGCCCTTGCGGTCAGCGTGGTGCACACCGAGAACGCGGTTTCCTTGTGCGGCAGGGTGACGTTCGCACCGACACCGCCCTCGGCAGCGAAGGCCTCCAGGCCGGCCAGGAACGCCTCCGGGGCCAGGTCGATCGCGCGATAGTCGATGGCGATGCCTTCCTGGCGACCGAACGACGCATGGATCTGCGGCGACTTCGAGTGGGCAACGGGGTGTCCGAAGACGGCGTAACGGTCGGTCATGGAATCCTCAAGCTGGCTAGACTGATGCTCTTTCGTGCACGGAACCGGATGATGCGCATCACCCCGCCCCTGCTGGTGCTCGCCGCCAGTCTACTCTCTGCCCCCGTGGCGATGGCGTTGAACGAGTACGGCATCGAAGGCATGGGCGTGGTCTCGACCCGCGCCGACGAAGGCCGCGCCACGATCAGCGCCGATGGCCAGCGCATCGTCTTCGCCCGCCGCGGCGAGGCCGGCTGGGGCCTGTGGCAGGCGCGCGTGGTCGACGGTCGCTGGCAGCAGGCACAGGAACTGCCGGTCGGCGTGGCCGGTCAAGCCCGCGATCCCTACTTCAGCCGTGACGGCCGCTGGCTGCTGTTCGCGGCCGGTCGCGAGGGCGCGCTGGCGCTGTACCGCGCTGCGCTGGCCACCGATGGCCGGCTGGGCCCGGCGCAGCCGCTGGCCGGTGACGGCGGGCGCCGGGAAGAGCGCGGACCGGCCCTGAGCGCGGATGGAAAGCAGCTGTTGTTTGCCCGCCAGCAGGGCCATGGCGCCGGCTGGGATCTGTTCGTAGCGACGCTGGATGCGCAGGGCCTGCGTGGCCCGGCCACCGCACTGAGCGCGTTGAACAGCGCCGACGACGAGACCGACGGCGACTGGCTGGGCCATGACGGCGCCGTGGTGTTCAGCCGCGGCCACGGCAGTACCGCGCAGGTGTGGAGCAGCGGCTGTGCGTGGAGCGGTGTGGCGCTGCAGCCGCTGGGGCTGTCGTTCAACCAGGCCGGCGGCTGGACCGGCGCGCCGGTGATCGACAACGCCAAGCCCGGCGAGATGATGGTGGCCAGCAGCGCGGCAAAGGCGCCGCGCGCCGGTGGCGTGGACGTGTACCGGTTGGCGGTGCCGAGGGTGACGGCGGTGGCCGGGTGCGTGCGGTAGATCCACGCCATGCGTGGATGGCGCCCGCGAAGGGGTCAGAGCCCTTTCCTGCGGAAAGGGATCCGACCCCGGGGATCGCCCGTCAGCGCGACAGCACCTTGGCGCGCAACTGCTCGTACTCCATCTCGCTCAGCTGGCCGTTGTCCTTGCGCTGGTTCAACGCGGCCAGCTCGGCCTGCACGCTGTCCGGCAGGGCCTGCTCACGGGCCACGTGGCGGGCGGCGGAGAGCTGCTCCGGTGGGCGCTTGCCCGCGCGCCATGCGGCGATGAAGACAGCGACGATGATGGCGCCGAACACCAGCGTACCGATGCCCCAGATCAGCCATTGCATCCATCCCAGTTCGGGTCCCATCGCGCAGTCCTCCGTCTATCGTGGCGCTATTGTCAGCGCTCGCGCAGCCATCGCGCCACCTGCGGCGCGAAATAGGTCAGCACGCCATCGGCACCGGCCCGCTTGAAGCCCAGCAGCGACTCCAGCACGCAGGCACGCTCGTCCAGCCAGCCGTTGGCGAAGGCGGCCTTCATCATCGCGTACTCGCCACTGACCTGGTAGGCGAAGGTCGGCACGCCGAACGTCTCCTTCACCCGGCGCACCAGGTCCAGGTACGGCATGCCCGGCTTGACCATCACCATGTCGGCGCCCTCTTCCAGGTCCAGCGCGATCTCGCGCAGAGCCTCGTCGCCGTTGGCCGGGTCCATCTGGTAGGTCTTCTTGTCGGCCTTGCCGAGGCTGGACGCGCTGCCCACCGCATCACGGAACGGGCCGTAGAACGCCGAAGCGTACTTGGCCGAGTAGGCCATGATGCGCACGTTGATGTGGTTGTCGGCATCCAGCGCACGGCGGATCGCGCCAATGCGGCCGTCCATCATGTCCGACGGCGAGACGATGTCCACACCGGCCTCGGCGTGCGACACCGACTGCTTGACCAGCGCTTCGACCGTGATGTCGTTCAGCACATAGCCCTTGTCGTCGATGATGCCGTCCTGGCCGTGGGTGGTGTACGGGTCCAGCGCCACGTCGGTCATCACGCCCAGTTCCGGGAAGCGCGACTTCAGCGCGCGGATCGCACGCTGCGCCAGGCCGTCCTCGGCCCACGCCGCCGACGCGTCCAGCGACTTCAGCGACGGGTCGATCACCGGGAACAGGTCGATCACCGGAATGCCCAGTTCCAGCGCTTCTTCGGCCACCTTCAGCAGCTCTTCGATCGACAGCCGCTCCACGCCCGGCATCGACGGCACTGCGGTGCGGCCCGCCAGTTCGTGCACGAACACCGGGTAGATCAGGTCGTCGGTGGTCAGCGTGTGCTCGCGCATCAGGCGGCGCGAGAACTCGTCGCGGCGCATGCGGCGCGGGCGGTAAAGCGGATGGGACATGGCAGGCTCCGAGGAGTGGCTATTGCAACAGGTAACCCTGCGGCAGCAGGGGTTCGGGCAAGGGGCGTTCGCCGAGCGCGTCGAGCTGGTCGATCTCGATCGTGCGCACCAGCGCGTCCAGCGGCAGGTCGTTCGGCTCCAGGCCGAACGGGTCTTCCATTTCTTCGCCCAGCTGGTCCAGGCCGAAGAAGGCATAGGCCAGCACCGCCGACAGCACCGGCGTGCCCCAGCCCAGCGAACTGGCCAGGCCGAACGGCAGCAGCACGCAGAACATCCATGCGCAGCGATGCAGCAGCAGGGTGTAGGCGAACGGCAGCGGCGTGGTGAGGATGCGCTCGCAGCCGGCCTGGATCGACGACATCGCGTGCAGGCGCTCCTCCAGCTGGGTGTAGAGAATCGGATCGAGCTCGCCGGCGCGCAGCGCCTGGGCCAGCTCGGCAGCGATCATCGACAGCAATGCATCCGGCACGTTCTCGCGCTGGCCCAGCTGCTCGCGTTGCGGCTTGTCCAGCCATGGCAAGGCGGCCAGGGCCACGATGCGTCCACGCAGGCGCGCGGCCAGCGCATGGGCGAACGCGGTGGTGAGGTACGCGATGCGGCGACGGCGGCCGCTGTCATCGGCCAGCAGCAGGTGCACCTGGCGGGCCAGCGAACGTGATTCGTAGACCAGCTGGCCCCACAGCTTGCGGCCTTCCCACCAGCGGTCATAGCAGGCGCTGTTGCGGAAGCTGAGGAAGATCGACAGGACCAGGCCGAGCAGGGTGAACGGCGTGACCGACACGCGTTCGATGCCGGTCGGCGGGGCCAGTTCCACCACGGCCGCCACGGCAATGGACAGGATCAGGATGGCCAGCACCTTCGGCGCGATCGCTTTGACGATCGAGCCGCGCAGGATGTACAGCAGTTGCCAGCCGTGGGGACGGGGTCGGATGATCATCGGGCAGCCGCGCCAGGCGCGGAATCACAGGCACGCGGGGGGCTCGCGCAGCCGCTCATTGTACGCCCCTGCCCGGCCAGCAGCCGTGTACCTGCGACGCCCGGTCGCACCGGGTGCCGGGATTCAGATCACGCCGCCGCCCAGGCCCAGGCGCAGGATGCCGACCACCACCACGATGCCGTTCAGCACCAGCCCGGCCCAGGCCCGACCGCGCTTGGTCGGGTGGGTAAACAGGATGCCCAGCGCGGCGATCACCGCGCCGACGGCGGCGAACGGGATCAGGAACCAGTTGCCCCAGCCAAGCAGCGGAATCAGCGCCAGGATCATCCACAACAGCGCCAGTACGCCCCACAACAGACTGATCACGCCCATTCCGCTCTCCCGCAGTTGGTTCCTGTCTGTCCACCATAGTCGTTCACGCGGTCGCCGCCTACTGCCGTTGGCGGGGCTGTCACCCGACGCGTGCTAGCGTGCTGCCGTGGGTGCCCGGGCCCGGGTGTTGGCGCCGATTCAGAGTGGCCCACCCAAGATCGCAACCAGTCCTACAGGGGTCGTGCCATGAACATCCGTTGGGCCGCGCTGGCGGCCATCCTGCTGGTCGCCGCCGGTTGTGCCAGCACCTCCAAGGTCATGCTGGGGCGCGCCCGCGCGCCGATCGATCCGGCACTGGTGCAGATCTATTCCACGCCACCGGCCGGCTCGCAGGAAATCGCGCAGCTGGAATCGGCATCTGCCGTGGGCTTCGGCACGCAGGGCCAGACCGATGCCGCGGTGGCACGCCTGAAGCGTGAAGCGGCGGCACTGGGCGCCAATGGCGTGGTGCTGATGGGCGTGGGCAGCAGCGGCTCACCGGTGGGCATGTCGGTGGGCGCCGGCACCTTCGGCTCGCATGTGGGGGGTGGTGTCGGCATCGGTATTCCGACCACGCAGAAGCGCGCCGCCGGCGTGGCGATCTGGGTACCCAATCCGGAACCGCCGGCACGGTTGCCGACCCAGGTGATCACGCCGCAACCGCAGCGGTGACGCAGTAGATCCACGCCATGCGTGGATGGACGTTGACGCACGGGGTCAGAGCCCTTTCCTGCGGAAAGGGATCCGACCCCGGCGCGGGCATCACTTGTACTTCGGCACGAACACTTTGTTCACCGCGTCGGCCAGCTGGTCCGGCGGCAGCAGGCCCTGGTCGAGCAGGAAGTTGTTGAACGCCAGGCGGTCGAACTTCGCGCCCAGTGCCAGCTCGGTCTGCATGCGCAGTTCGAGGATGCGGGTGTACCCATAGAAGTAGCTGCCCGCCTGGCCCGGCATGCGCACCATGTAACGGTCCAGTTCCTGGGTGGCCATCGCCTTGGACAGGCCGACCTGCTCCATCAGCACGCGCTCGCCGTTGGCGCGGTCGGTCAGGCCGAGATTGAGCATCGGGTCAAGCATTGCGCGTGCGGCCCGCAGCAGGCGGAACTGCAGGGCGATCATCTGCCCGTCCAGCGGCTCGTACGGCACCATCTCGGCCTCGGCATACAGCGCCCAGCCTTCAACATTCACCGAATTGAACGCGAACATGGTGCGTGCCAGCGAGACACCACGCTCGACCATCGCGGTGAACTGCAGCTCGTGGCCGGGGCGGCCTTCATGCGCGCTCAGCGTCCATGCCGCCGCACCGAAGTTGAAATCGTCGTATTGTGCGCCCGGGCCCGCCGCCGGGTTGCCCAGCGGCAGCACGAAGGTGCCCTGCTGCCCGGTGTTGTTGACCAGCGGCGCCGGCAGGAAATGCGGGGCCGGGCTGGCCGCGCTCTCGGCGGCCGAACCCAGGCGCATCTGCATGGCGCGCTTGGGCACGTCGACGATGGCATGCTCGCGGATCAGCGGATCGATCGCATCGATCACCTTGCGGTAGTGGCCTTCCAGCTGGTCGTCGGCGATCTTGTCGGCTTTCAGCGCGCGGATCACCGCCACCGGGTCGCTCGGGTCGGCCACCTTCAGGCCCTTGTCCTTCACCACCAGCGGCGCCAGCTGCTGCATCGCCGAGCGGGTTTCCATGAACTCCAGCTGCGCGCGCTGCATCAGCAGCTTCGGGTCGATATCGATGCCGACCTGCTTGAGCTGGTAGGCGTACAGCGGCGCCGGCAGGCGCGCGTCGGTGCGTGCCTTCGGCAGCACGTCCTTGCGGGTCCAGGCGGCGTAGTCCTTCATCTGCCCGGCCAGGGCCTTCATCGCCTCATCGGCGCCGGCGATCTGGTACTTCTTCAGCAGCGACTCGATGCCGGTGATGTACGTCTCGACATTGTCCAGCGATTGCTGCACTTCGATCTTCGTCGGCTGCAGCAGGCTGCCGTCCTTCAAGCGCTCTTCGTAACGCTGGCGGGCCAGCGTGGTAAACGCGGTGCCACCCGGCTGCAGCCCGGCGTAGGCCTTGAGGCGGTCGATCGCCTTGGCCCGGCGCTCGGCCGGCACCTGGTCGGACAGCAGCAGGTTGAGGCCGCTGAAGATGGTCTGCGGCGCGTCACTCCATGGCAGCAGGTACTTCTCGTTGAGCTCGCTGCCTTCGATGTTCTGGTTGGCGGCGTGGATCATGATCTCCAGGTCCTGGCGGACGTTGGGATCCTGCTCGGTGGCCAGCTTGGCTTTCAGTTCATCGCGGGCCTTGGCCATCGCGGCGCGGTAGCGCTTGCCATTGTCCGCACCGAGGTCGGCCACCTTGTCGTCATAGCCGGGCACGCCGAAGAAGCCGGTTTCTTCCGGCTGGAACGGGCCCTGCGCATCAAGCAGGATCTGCGCCAGTGCGTTGCTGCGGGCCACCCAGGCCGGGCTGGCCGGAGTAGCGGCCTTGGCGGCGGGTGCCGCCAGCGCCGGCGGTGCGGACATCAGCGGGGCGGCAGTCAGGGCCAGGGCAACGGCCAACGCGATCGGCTTCATGGTGCACTCCAGGACAGGGTTGCCCGCACCCTACGCGCTCAGCGCTGTGGCGACAATCGGCCGGAGGTCACAACGCCGCGGCCAGCGGGCATTCGCCGCGTTCGCGGCAGGCCTGCAGCTCGCATTCCTGCGCGGCCTCGTCATCATCCAGCGCGGTCAGGTCGAACGTCTGCTTGTTCTCGCCCAGCACATACATCACCGGATAGTCCCAGACGTCGTCGCTGCGGGTGCCCTTCACGAACAGCCGGCCGTGCGCGCGCGGGCCTTCCAGGGCCACGGTCAGGCCGACGTCGCGCTGGCCATTGATCGCGGTCTGCATGCTGCCCAGCGGCATCGATTCGGCACGCAGCGGCTCGCCGAAGGCTTCCACCAGTTCGATGCTGCATCCGGCGCGGCGCATCGCCTCGCGCATCGGCGGGCTCTCGCGTGCGGCCTCGCTCCAGCGCAGCACGCTCCAGGCCACCACGCCACCGGCACCGGCCAACACCAGCAGCACGGCCAGCGGCATCGCCCAGCGCCAGTGACGGGACCACCAGCCGGCAGGCTTCGGGCCATGGGTGGGAATCGGCGGCGGCAGTGTCATCGGCGGGCTCCTTCCCGTTTGTGCATCAGGGCTTCAGGCAGCGTCCCAGGAAGGCTTCGGCCACACGGTAGCGATGCAGGGCATCGGCGCCGGACAGGCCATGCTTGGCACCCGGATAGGTCATCAGCTCGAACGGCTGGCCGCGCTTCTGCAGCGCGCTCATCAGGCTGGTCGAGTTGGTGAACAGCACGTTGTCATCGGCCATGCCGTGGATCAGCAGCAACGGCGAACGCAGGCCTTCGATATGGGTCAGCACGCGCGCTTCGCGGTACCCCGCTTCGTTGCGCGCCGGCAGGTCCATGTAGCGTTCGGTGTAGTGGCTGTCATACAGGCCCCAATCGGTGACCGGTGCGCCGGCCACGCCACAGGCGTACTGGTTCGATGCCTTGGCCAGCAGCATCAGAGTCATGTAACCGCCGTTGGACCAGCCCTGCACGCCGATGCGCGCCGGGTCCACCCACGGCTGCTGCTTCAGCCAGGCCACGCCGCGCAGCTGGTCGGTCACTTCCACCGTGCCCTGCTTCCCGTACAGCGCACCACCGAAGTCGCGGCCACGGCGCGGAGTACCGCGGTTGTCCAGCGAGAACACCACGTAGCCCTGTTGGGCCAGGTACTGGTTGAACAGATGGTCGCCGCGGCCGGGCCAGCTGTCGGTGACGGTCTGGCTGGCCGGGCCGCCGTAGACGTACACCGCCACCGGGTAGCGCTTGGACGGATCGAAGCCGGCCGGCTTGATCAGGCTGTAGTTCAACGGGGTCTTGCCGTCGGCAGCCATCAACGTGCCGAACTCGACCGGGCGCTGCGCATCGCGGTAGCGCGCATACGGGTGCTTGGGATCGGTCAGGTCGTTCTCGACCAGCGTGGCGATCTTCTCGCCGTTGGCGCGGAACAGTTCGATCTGCGGCGGCGTGGTGCTGTTGGACCAGCTGTCCACGTAGACGCTGGCATTGCGGGCGAAGCTGGCGCTGTGCATGCCCGGCGCCTTCGACAGGCGCTGCGGCTCACCGCCCTGCAGCGACACCGCGTAGATCTGGCTTTCGCGCGAGGTCTCGATGCCAGCACGGAAGTAGGCCTTGCCGGCCTTCTCATCGACCGCCAGCAGTTCGTCCACCGGCCAGTTGCCATGGGTCAGCGCAGTGGCCTTGCCCTTGCCATCGATGCGGTACAGGTGCTGGAAGCCGGTGCGCTCGGACGACCACAGCACGCTGCCATCTTCAAGGAAGCGCAGGCTGTTGTGCAGCGGCACCCAGGTCGGGCTGGTCTCGTGGGCGAGCACGCGCTGGCGGTTGGAGTCGAGCGCCACTTCGACCAGGTCCAGCTGCTTCTGGTCACGCGACTGGCGCTGGAAACTCAGGTGCTGCGCATCGCGCCAATCGACGCGGGCCAGGTAGATGTCCTGTTCCTTGCCCAGGTCGATCCAGCGTGGCTGCGCATCGGCGGCCGGTGCGATCACGCCCAGCTGCACGCGCACGTTGGCGTCGCCGGCGGCCGGGTAACGCTGTTCGATCACGTCGGTGCGGTCGGCATAGACCTCATAGCGCTTCTGCACCGGCACCGGCGCCTCGTCGATGCGGGCGAAGGCGATGGCCGAATCATCCGGCGCCCACCAGTAACCGGTGTGGCGATCCATTTCCTCATCGGCGACGAACTCGGCCACGCCGTTGCCGATGGTGGTGCTGCCGTCGCGGGTCAGCTGCAGCTGCTTGCCACTGGCCAGGTCGATCACCCACAGGTTGCGGCCGCGGATGAAGCTGACGAAGCCGCCCTGGGGCGACAGCTTGGCGTCGGTGGCGAAGCCTTCACCGTGGGTCAGCTGGCGCACGGCCGCCTGGCCATGCTGCTTGAGGTCGTACAGGTAGAGTTCGCCGCCCAACGGGAACAGCAGGCGCTGCGCGTCCGGCGACCACTGGTAATCGACGATGCCGGTCATCGCGGCGATGCGCTGGCGCTCGCGTCGGGCCTTTTCCTCATCGCTGAGGGTCTCGGTGCCGGGCAGCACGACCTTGGAATCAACCAGCAGGCGGGTCTGGCCGCTGCCGATGTCGTAGGTCCACAGGTCCAGCTGGTTGCGGTCGCTGTCCTTGCCGCGCAGGAAGCTGACCTGCGAACCGTCCGGCGCCACCTTGGGCTTCATCAGGGTCGGGCCGGACAACGGCAGGGGGCCGGTGATGGCTTCCAGGGTCAGCTTTTCGGCGTGGGCGGCGGTACTGGTGGCGAGCATGAGGGCAAGCGAAGCGAACAGGTGGCGCATGGAGGATCCCGGCAAACGGCAGGTCCGCCTCCACGCGGGGCGCGGGACGGTCGTGCCCCCATCCTAACCAAGCCCGTGCGGGAAGGCAGCATGACCTTCTGCCCATAAGCAGTGCGGACGAGTGCCGACCAACGGTCGGCACCCACCTTCAGATGCCGGGGTCAGCGCTGGCCGAACAGATGCTTGCGCTCTTCGTCGCTGAGCGGCTTGCCGGCGTTCGGGTTCACCTGCTGGCGCAGCGCATAGGCGCGCTGGGTGGCCGGGCGCGCGGCGATGGTCTCGTGCCAGCGCTTGAGGTTCGGGAACGCGGCGAAGTCCACCGGCAGCTTGTCGTAGGCGCCGATCCACGGGTAGCTGGCCATGTCGGCGATGGTGTACGCGTCGCCGGCCAGGAAGGCGTGCTGGGCCAGGCGCTTGTCCATCACCCCGTGCAGGCGGCGCACCTCGTTGTCATAGCGCTCGATCGCATACGGGATCTTTTCCGGGGCATACACATTGAAATGCCCCATCTGGCCACTCATCGGACCCAGGCCCGCCATCTGCCAGAACAGCCACTCCAGGGTGGTGATGCGGCCGCGCGGGTCGCTGGGCAGGAAGCGGCCGGTCTTCTCGGCCAGGTACAGCAGGATCGCGCCGGACTCGAACACGCTCTGCGGGGCGCCGCCATCGACCGGGGCGTGGTCGACGATGGCCGGCATCTTGTTGTTGGGCGAAATGGCCAGGAACTCTGGCTTGAACTGGTCACCCGAGCCGATGTTGACCGGGTGGATGCGGTACTCCAGGCCGGCTTCCTCCAGCAGCAGGGTCACTTTATGGCCGTTCGGGGTGGGCCAGTAATACAGGTCGATCATGGCGTCGGCTCGGGGTGCGGAAAGGAACCTGAAGTCTAGTGCGTGAGTTGGGTTGGCACCGTCATGGCGGGCCGGTAACCTCGCCTCTCCCCCGAAACGCAGCATCCCCCGCATGAGTGCAAACCGCCCGCCGCTCTCCCCGTTGTCCACGCTGATCTTCGCCTCGCGCTGGCTGCAGCTGCCGCTGTACCTGGGCCTGATCGTGGCGCAGTGCGTCTACGTGTTCCTGTTCGGCAAGGAACTGTGGCACCTGATCTCGCATTCGGTGTCGATGGGCGAGCAGCAGATCATGCTGATCGTGCTGGGCCTGATCGACGTGGTCATGATCTCCAACCTGCTGGTGATGGTGATCGTCGGCGGCTATGAGACCTTCGTCTCGCGCCTGCGCCTGGAAGGCCACCCGGACCAGCCGGAATGGCTGAGCCACGTCAATGCCAGCGTGCTGAAGGTGAAGCTGGCGATGGCGATCATCGGCATCTCCTCGATCCACCTGCTGAAGACCTTCATCGCCAGTGGCGCACTGAATGGCATCCCGCTGTGCACGCCGGAGCAGATGAGCGTGGCCGCCGCCAACATCGGTGTCGCCCGCTGCTCGATGCTGACTCAGGAAGGCGTGCTGTGGCAGACCATCATCCACTGCGTGTTCATCCTGTCGGCGATCGGCATCGCCTGGACCGACAAGCTGATGTCCAACGGCCACAGCAAGTCGCACGACAAGGCGCACGACCACTGAGGTCGGCGCCGGCAACGGCACGGCCGCCGTTGCCCATCCCGGCCACTGCTCTTGTACGCGGCGGCGGCCGGGATGCTAGATTGCACCCTCGCCGTTGCCGGCGGTGGCGTCGGGAAACGTCACCCTGCCGCGCCCGGACCGCAGGTCCCGGCCATGCATATCAATGATTTACGTCACGTCGTCTTCTAGAGGGGAGCAGGATGTCGCACGTCTCAACGATCACCGCCGCGCGCCGGTGGCTGCCGGTTGCCCTGGCACTGGCACTGGCTGCCTGCTCGGGCAAGGAGGAAACCGCCGCACCGGCCCCGGCCGCCGCACCCACCGCCGCTGCACCGGCCGCACCGGTGGTCGCCGCCAAGGTGCAGTCGATGGGCACCGAGCAGCTGCGTGAGTCGGCCAGCCAGGCCCTGCGCGAGAACCGCATGTACGCGCCGGCCGGCGACAACGCCATCGAGTACTACCTCGCCCTGCGCGACAAGACGCCGGACGACGCCTCGGTGAAGAGCGCGCTGACCGACCTTCTGCCCTACACCCTGATCGCCGCCGAACAGCACCTGGGCCGCGAGGACTACACCGAAGCGCAGCGCCTGGTGGCGCTGATCGAGAAGGTGGATGCGTCCGCGCCGGCCCTGCCACGCCTGAAGGACGGCCTGGCCAAGGGCGTGCAGAACGCGGCCAAGCGCACCGAGGCCGAAGCCGAGAAGGCGAAGAAGGACGCCGAGGACCGCAGCAAGCAGCAGACCGAACAGCAGCGCCTGGCCGAGCAGCGTGCCAGGGAAGCCGACGCGGCCAAGCAGATCGCTGCCCAGCAGGACGCCGCCCGCCGCGACAATGAGCGCCAGGAAGCCGAGCGCCAGGCTGCGGCCCGCCGCGAAGCCGAGCAGAAGCAGCAGCAGGCTGCCGCCCAGCAGGCCAGCGCCGCACGCCAGGCTGCAGCTCCGGCGGCCGCTGCGGCGCCGAACCTGCGCCCGGTCAGCACCCCGGCGCCGCGCTATCCGTCCGAGGCGCTGCGCGCAGGCACCTCCGGCGAAGTGCTGGTGGAAATCACCGTCGGCACCGACGGTTCGGTGACCAACGCCCGTGTGCTGCGCGCAACGCCATCGCGCGTCTTCGATCGCGAGGCCATGAACGCGGTCAAGCGTTGGCGCTTCGAGCCGGTCAGCGCACCGGTCACCACCCGCCGCACCCTGGTGTTCGCCCCGGGCGGCAGCTGACCACGAAAAGGGGACGGAGGGGATTAAGTCGTTTCCGACCCGCAATGACCACACGGCCCGGCATGTCCGGGCCGTGTTCGTTTCAGGCGAGGCTGTCGATCAGGCGCTGCAGTGCCGGATCGCGCGCGTCCAGCACCTGGAACAGGCCCAGCGCATGCAGGCCCGGCAGCAGCGCACGCAGGTCGGCTTCGGCGGTGGCGCGGGTGGCGTCATCGCCGGCGGAGTCCTGCCAGTCACGGACGCTGGCGAGGAAGGCGCCGACGCTGCCCTTGCGCACGGTGAGGCCGTTCACCTGCACCTCGTTCTGATGGTCGGGAAGGATGTCCTGCGGCTGCATGGGTGATGCTCCTGTGGGATCGGGAGCCCAGTGTGCCACCCAGCCATTGGCACTTCTGCCGTATAACTGCCAATGGATATGGCAGATCAGACACCGACCGGCTTGATTGATCCGGCATTGGCGGACGCCGACGACGGCCCCATCGTGCTGGCCGGCCAGCTGCGCGTGCCCGGAAGGCGGCGCACCGCGCGCCACCAGCACGTGCGCGGCCAGTTGCTGGGTGCCCACCACGGCCTGCTGCGGATCGAGGCCGGCGACCTGCACTGGCTGCTGCCGGCGGGGCATGTTGCCTGGATACCGCCCTTGCTGCCCCACGCCCTGGTAGGGGCAGACGCATTCGATGGCTGGAGCCTGTACGTCCGCGCCGATGCCGGCCTGGATCTGCCGCCGCTGCCCCGCATTTTCCAACCCGATGTGCTGTTGCAGGCGGCGGTGACGCGGGCACTGCGCTGGCCGCATCAGGCACTGGACGCTGCGCAGGCACGCTTGGCCGGCGTCATCGCCGATGAGATCCGTGCCAGCACTCCCTTGCCACTTGCCCTGCCACAACCGCAGGATCGACGGTTGCGGCGGATCGCGGCGGCGCTGGCACGGTCGCCGGACGACCTTCGCAGCGTCGAAGCGTGGGCAGCCACCAGCGGACTGTCCAGCCGCAGCCTCGCCCGCCATTGGCAGGCCGAAACAGGCATGACCCTGGGCCAGTGGCGGCAGCGCCTGCGCGTGCTGCTGTCGCTGCCACGCCTGCTGGCGGGCGAGCCGGTGATCAGCGTTGCGCTGTCGATGGGATACGACACCCCAAGCGCGTTCATCACCGTGTTCAAGCGCGAGATGGGGGTGACGCCTGCGCAGTACGCAAAAGGGGACGGAGGGAATTAAGTCGCTTTTGACTCTTCCGACACGGCATCGCGGCGTTGCCTGATGTCCGGCTTCGCGGCCGCAATGACAGGCTGAAACCCCGTCCAGTCTCCAGATCCGATGCCCCGACAAGCGCGCCTGATGCTGGCAGGCCAGGCCTATCACGTGATCCAGCGCGGTGTGAACAAGGGCGCGATCTTCGTCGACGACATCGACCGCCAACTGGTCCTGCATCTGTTGCACAGCGCATTCCTCAAGCACCACGTCGCACTGCATGCCTATGTCCTGATGGGAAACCACGTTCACCTGTTGGCCACGCCCTCCACACAGCCGGGTCTGGCTGGTGCAATGCGCATGCAGGGCAACAACTACGGACAGGCCTTCAACCAGCGGCACGGGCGCAGTGGACCTCTGTGGCAGGGCCGCTTCCATTCCTCAATGATCGACAGCGATGCGTATCTTCTCAGCGTATACCGCTATATCGAACGCAATCCCGTTCGTGCAGGAATTGCTGTCAGTGCTGAAGATCACCCGTGGTCCAGCGTGCATGGCAACCTTCAACGACGCGATGATCCGATGTTGACGCAACATCCCGCGTTCGAGGCGCTGGCAGCGACCGCTCTGGGAAGGGCGACGTTGTATGCCGAATTCCTGCGCGATGTGAATGCGTCCGCCGACGTACCCGCGATCCGCAACCACAGCGCCAGACAACGCCCGATGGGGAACGATGCGTTCCTGCGGATGGTGGAGCAGACGCTGGGGCGCCCGGTGGAGATGCGCGGACGAGGACGTCCGCGCTAGGAGGGGACGGGAGAGGCAGAAACGACCTAATCCCCTCCGTCCCCTTTTTGGTCAGCCAGAGATCGCCAGGCGCTCGTTGTGGTAGCGGCGCACGGCGGCGAACCACAGCACGGCGGCGAGGCCGAGGCTGGCGCCGAGGTAGATCGCCCAGACCGCCGGGGTGATGATCTCGTGGCGGATCACCTTCAGCAGCATCTGGTTCTGCGACAGGAACGGCACGGCGTACTGCCACAGCTCGCTCTTCAGCGGATAGGCTACCAGTGCATAGCCAGGCAGCATCGGCAGCAGCATCAGCCAGGTCATGTGGCTTTGCGCTTCCTTCATGCTCTTGGCTGCGGCCGACAGGAAGGTCAGCAGCGAGGTGCCGATCAGCAGCATCGGCAACATCACCAGCAGCATCTGCAGCATCGAGCCGACGTTCATGTTGAACTGGCGGCCAATGTTGCCGGGTGCGATCTGCGCGCTCACCTTGAACGCGACCAGGGTCAGCAGCAGCGACACGAAACCGACCACGCAGGCGGCGGCGATCTTGCCACTGACGATCGCGCTGCGCGAGCCCGGCGTGGCCAGCAGGGGTTCCAGCGACTGCCGCTCGCGCTCGCCGGCGGTGGCGTCCATCACCAGGTAGGCACCACCGATGAACGAGGTCAGCGTCAGCAATACCGGCAGCAGCATCGACAGGATCATGCCGCGCTTGGCCTCGGCACTGGCCAGGTCCTGGCGCGCCACGTCCAGCGGGCGTGCCACCTGTGCGTCGATGCCACGCGCCATCAGGCGCAGTGCACCGACCTGGCCGTTGTAGGTGGCCAGCGCCGCCTCCAGGCGCGCACTGGGTACTTCAGCCGCGCGACGCGTGCTGTCCTTGATCACCTCCACCAGCGCCGGCTTGCCCTCGGCCCAGTCCTTGCCGAAATCATCGCTGATGCGCAGCGCCACATCGATGTCCTGGGTGCGGATGGCCTCGGCCAGGTCCTTCGGTGCCGGTGCGGCATTAAGGCCCTGTGCGGCGAGGAAGCGCACCAGGTTCGGCGCGTTTTCGGCGCCGATGGTCGGGATCTGCAACGGCTCTTCGATCTGGGTGCGTACCCGGCTCTCGGCCAGCTTGCCCATGCCCAGCAGCAGCACCGGGTACAGCAGCGGCCCGAACAGCAGGGTCAGCAGCAGCGTGCGGCGGTCACGCGACAGGTCGCGCAGTTCCTTGCGCATCACCGTCATCAGGGTCGACATCATGCTCATGCGTGCAGGCCCTCTTCGCTGCCGATCAGTTTCACGAACGCGTCCTCAAGATTGGCTTCGCCGGCCTGCGCACGCAGCTCGTCGGCGCTGCCGGCAGCCATCACCGTGCCCTTGGCGATGATCACGATGTGGTCACACAACGCGCCCACCTCCTGCATGATGTGGCTGGACAGGATCACGCAGCGCCCCTCTTCGCGCAGGCCCAGCAGGAAGCGGCGCAGCGCGCGCGTGGTCATCACATCCAGGCCGTTGGTCGGTTCGTCGAGGATGACGTTGCGCGGGTCGTGCACCAGCGCGCGGGCAATCGCGGTCTTGGTGCGCTGGCCCTGCGAGAAACCATCGGTCTGCCGGTCGAGGATGTCCCCCATGTCCAGCGCGTGCGACAGCACCTCGATGCGTTCGCGGATGCGCTCGGCCGACAGGCCATGCAGTTCGCCGAAGTAGGCGATGTTCTCGCGCGCGGTCAGGCGCTTGTAGACGCCACGCGCATCGGGCAGCACGCCGAGGTGGCGACGTACCTCCACCGGATTGCGCGCCGCATCGATGCCATCGACAGTGATGCTGCCCTGGTCGGGCGTCATCAGTGTGTACAGCATGCGCATGGTGGTGGTCTTGCCGGCACCGTTGGGGCCGAGCAGGCCGGTGATCTGCCCATCCCCGGCGCGGAAGCCGACGTTGGCGACCGCCTGGATGCGGCCCGTGCGGGTATCGAAGGCCTTGTGCAGGTTGTCGGCGACGATCATGGTTCCCATCCGTTGAACGAGGTGAACGCCGGCACGTAGCTCAGCGTGTCCAGGCAGCCGGCATCCAGCGCCTTGGCATCGGTCTTGTCGATGAACTGGCCGAGCAGCCGCGGCATGCAGCCGGCGGTCAACGTGCCATGGCCCTGGCCACGGGCGACCAGCGCACGGCCGTTGGGCAGGCCCTTGAGCACCTGTGCGGCGTAGCGCGGCGGCGTCACCGGGTCCAGCTCACCAGACAGCAGCAGTGCCGGCACGTCGCTGCGCAGCGGCACGGCATCGGTTGCCGGCGCCGGACGGTGCGGCCACACCGGGCAGGCCGCGAAGAACGCACTGGCCACTTCGTTGCCGAACAGCCGCTCGGGATCCTCGGCCGGCGCGTGGTAGCGCGGCGCATCCTCGCTGCAGATCACCGACCACTGCATGCCGCGGTTGATCTGGAAATCCATGCTGCGGTTCGCGCCGCGCGCCAGCGATGCCAACGGGGCATAGCGCCCGTGTGCGGCTTCATCCAGCACCAGTGGCAGCAGCGAGGAATACTGCGGCACGTAGGAGAAGGCGAAGGCAAGGCCGACCACGCTGTCCGGGGTCAGGACATCCTGCCGGGGTGCGTTGGTACCCGGGTCGCGATACTCGACCGAGACCGGTGCACGGCGCAGGGTGTCGACCACGCTGCGCAGCTGCGCGCGGGTATCGGTCGGGAAACGCTTGCTGCACGCGGCATCCTTGCGGCACTGCGCCGACTGCAGGGCGATCGCATCCTCGAAGGTGGTTGCGAAGTCGCCACCGACCACCAGCTCGTTCGGTACCACGCCATCGATGACGATGCTGCGGGTGTGCTGCGGGTAGGCCCCGGCATAGCGCTGGGCCACGCGGGTCCCGTAGGAGCCGCCAACCAGGTTGAGCTGGTCCACACCGAGCGCCGCACGCACCGCATCCAGATCGGCGATCGCCTCGGTGGTGGTGTAGAAGCGCGCATCGGCACGCCCCTGCAGCGATGCGGCGCAGCGCTGGGCGTAATCGCGCAGCGATGCCTCGGAAGGCGCGGCATCCTCGTCCACCTGCAGCGGCTTGCCGTCCGCGCCCAGGCAGCTGAGCGGGTTGGAGCCGCCGGTGCCGCGCTGGTCGATCAGGAACACGTCGCGCTGCTTGCGCACCTGGCGCAGTGCAGTATCGACGATGACCGCCACCTCGCTGGCCGCTTGGCCAGGGCCGCCGGCCAGGAAGAACACCGGGTCGGGCTGGCTGGCGCCGCTGCTGCCCGATTCCAGCCAGGCGACACGCAGGCCGATCCAGCGACCGTCAGGCTGGGCCCGGTCCTCCGGCACCTGCAGGGTGGCGCACTGCGCCTCCACGTTGGCGCTGGCACCTTCGGTGGACAGTGTGCAGGGCTGGAAGTCGATCGTGCCGAAGCGGCGGCTGGGTGCATCGCTGGCGCTTCCGGCGTCGGCCGGCGGCGGCTGGCTGCACCCGGCAAGCATCAGGCTGGCCAGCATCCCGGCCAGCGCGAGGTGGTGTCTTTGCATCGTGCTCGTTTCCCCTGGAGGACGTTCCTGTCGACCACGACGGGCTGCCGCGGAAGATGTGACCCAACTTACACGGGCAGCGCGCCGACGGCGATGGGCAATGACGAATCCGCAGCCAACGGCGCGCAGACCAGGCGGTCCCGCCTCTCGGCCTTGGCCGGCACAGGGCGGCATCGGCGGCGGCCCGCAGCGCCCCGTGGGCCAGTGCACCGGCCCGGCGGCGATGCGGGGTCTGAAAACGGCGAGCACGGCCGCCGGCGCACGCGCAGAATCCGCCGCAGACCCAGGAGACGCTCATGCACACGTGGTACCTCGGTGGCATCGACCATCGCCCCTTCCTGCACCTGTTCGAGATGAGTGACAGCGCGCTCGCCGCGCTCGGCATCCAGCGTCGCTGGGCCGGCGCCAACGGCGGCCATCCCTGCCGGATCAGCCTGAGCGATCCCGCGCCTGGCAGCGAGCTGCTCCTGCTGTCCCACGTCCACCTGCCGCTGCATTCACCGTATCGCGCCGCCGGCCCGATCTTCGTGCAGCGCGGCGTGACCCGTTGCGTCCTGCCGCCAGGCGAGGTGCCCCCGTATGTGCAGCGCCGGATGATATCGATGCGTGCCTATGACCACGCCGCGCTGATGTGCGGTGCCCAGGTCTGTGCGGGCACCGAGGTGGCCGACCACCTGGATGCACTGTTTGCCGACCCGTCGGTGGCGTTCGTCCAGCTGCACAACGCGGCGCATGGCTGTTTCTCGTGCCAGGCAGATCGGGTGGGTACCGTGACTGCGTAGCGTGATCCCCATGACGTGATCGATGCCACGCCGGTCACGTGACGTCCAGCGCATCCGTTCAGCCCTGCGTGAAGCCTGCGGGAAGGGCTTCACATGCGCAGTCACGGATCGACACTGCGATGGTTCCGTCGCCTGCATCGCGACTCGATACTCGCCGTGGTGCCGCCGGAAGTCCACTGCGCAGCGCAGCGCCTGCGGTCACCGTTCCCTTTCGACGACCACAAGGATGCGCCATGTCATTCCGATCCACACCGCTGCTGCTGGCTACCTCGTTCGTGGCTGCGGGCCTGTCCCTGGCCGGCAACGCGTTCGCCCACGGCACCATGACCACGCCGGTCAGCCGCGTCTACGCCTGTTTCCAGGGCAACCCCGAGAACCCGACCAACCCGGCCTGTGCCGCCGCCAAGGCCATCGGCGGTTCGCAGGCGTTCTACGACTGGAACGGCATCAACCAGGCCAATGCCAACGGCAACCACCAGGCCGTGGTGCCCGACGGCAAGCTGTGCAGCGGCAACAACCCGACCTTCCGCGGCCTGGACGTGAACCGCAGTGACTGGCAGACCACGCCGATCCAGCCCGATGCCAATGGCAGGTTCACCTTCGTGTTCAAGGCGACCGCGCCGCACGCCACCCGTGACTGGCGCTTCTTCGTCACCCGCGAAGGCTGGCAGCCGGGCAGCCCGCTGCGCTGGGCCGACCTGCAGGAGTTCTGCACCCTGGGCAATACACCGCTGTCGGCCGATGGCACCTACAAGCTGCAATGCACGTTGCCGCAGCGCACCGGCCAGCATGTGATCTACAACACCTGGCAGCGCTCGGATTCGACCGAGGCGTTCTATACCTGCATGGATGTGCGTTTCCAGGGCGGCGGCGGAACGGCACCGGCAACGCAGTGGCAGGATGCCGGCCCGGTCACCGCGCGCGGCGAGCTGCCGGTCGGCACCACGTTGGCGCTGCGCGTGTTCAATGCCAACGGCAATGATGTCGAACGCGTGGAAGCCACGCTGGCCAGCGGCCAGACTGCCGCCGCACAGTGGCCGCTGGTGCTGGCACGCACGGTCAATGCCAGTGCGCAGCACGCACGCGTGGGCGTGCTCAGCAACGGCGTGATCACGCCGGCGGCCTCGGCCACCGACAACCGTGTGTACCTGAAGGACGGCAACCGCTTCCAGCTCGACACCCGGGTGCCCGACGCGGGCACGCCGTCGCCGGGCGGTGATTTCGACCACGTGTACCCCGCAGGCATTGGCAGTTACGTCCCCGGCCAGACCGTGGTAAAGGGCACCGACGGCAAGCTGTACGCCTGCCGCCCGTTCCCGGAAGGGGCGTGGTGCAACGTCAATGCCGAGGCATATCGCCCCGGTGTGGGCAGTGCATGGCGCGATGCTTGGGTGCCCTACTGACCCGTTGTAGAAGGCGGTGCGCATCGCGCCGCCTTCTGCCTGGGCCGCAGTGTTTTGAGCAGGGCGCTGCAGATCAGGCACGACAGCCATCAAATTCAAACTTGTCCGATGTTGACGGCGCGTCTGCATGTGAAGACTCCATGAGGTTTCCCACACCTCGCAAAGGAGTCTCTGCATGCACCTGTCCCACCGGGCAGTCCTCGCACTGTCCGTCGTTGCCGGCCTCGCCCTGTCCGGCAGCGCCTTCGCCCACGGCACCATGACCAAGCCGCTCAGCCGCGTGAAGCAGTGCCACGAGGGCAATCCGGAAAACCCGACCAACCCGGCCTGCGCCGCCGCCAAGGCCATTGGCGGCGCGCAGCCGTTCTACGACTGGAGCGCGATTGCGCACGGCAATGCCAATGGCAACCATCGTGAACTGGTGCGCGACGGCGAGCTGTGCAGTGCCAGCATTCCCAAGTACCGCGGGCTCGACCTGAACCGCACGGACTGGCCGACCACGCCGATCCGCGCCGACGCGCGTGGCCGCTACACCTTCGAATTCTATGCCCCGGCCCCGCATGCCACCCGCGAGTGGAAGTTCTATGTCACCCGTGAGGGCTGGCAGCCGGGCAGCCCGCTGCGCTGGGCCGACCTGCAGGAGTTCTGCACCCTGGGCAACGTGCCGGTGGATGGCAAGACCTACAAGCTGGATTGCCCGCTGCCCAAGCGCAGTGGCCAGCACATCATCTACAACACCTGGCAGCGTTCGGATTCGGGTGAAGCGTTCTACACCTGCATGGACGTGCGATTCGAAGGCGGCAATGGCGTGATTCCGCCGCCGCAGTGGCAGGATGCCGGCCCGGTCACCGCCCGCGGTGCGCTGGAGGCAGGCACCACGCTGACCCTGCGCGTGTTCAATGCCAACGGCAACGATCTGGAGCGCCCGGAAATCACCCTGGCTGCTGGCCAGACCGCTCCGGCACAGTGGCCGATGGCGCTGGCCCGCAAGGTCAACGGCAGTGCCCAGCACGCCCGCGTCGGCGTGATGAAGAACGGCGTGATCACGCCGGTGGCGTCCGCCACCGAGAACCGCGTCTACCTGAAGCCAGGCAACCGCTTTGAACTGGAAACCCAGATTCCGGGCCCGGTTGATCCGGTCGATCCGCCGGGTGGCGATTTCGACTTCGTGTATCCGGCCGGCCTCGGCAGCTACAAGCCTGGCGAGACCGTGGTGAAGGGCACCGACGGCAAGCTGTACGCCTGCCGTCCGTTCCCGGAAGGTGCGTGGTGCAACATCAACGCCGATGCCTATCGCCCGGGCACCGGCTTTGCCTGGCGTGATGCCTGGATCGCGTACTGAGGCCGGGCACCGGGGGCGGCGTGGTGCCGCCTCCGGTTTGCGGGGGGGTGCCGGCCAGCGGCCGGCACTACCGGGGTTCATGGGGTTGCCGGCCAACGGCCGGCACCACCCGGGCCTACTTGCTGCTGACGTACTTCTCGCGGCGGATCTGCGGGTTGCCCAGGCCGGCCGCCTTCAGCAGCTCGGCGCAGGCATCGACCATGTCCGGGTTGCCGCACAGGTAGGCGATGTCGGTGGCCGGGTCCGGCGTGAAACCGGCCAGCGCCTGCTGCACGTAGCCGTGCTGTACATCCGGGTGCGGTTCGGCCGGCAGTTCGCGCGACAGGCACGGAACATAGCGGAAGTTCGCGTGCTTTTCGGCGAAGCTGTAGAAATCTTCGCTGTACAGCAGCTCGCCCGGACTGCGCGCGCCCTGCAGCAGCACGATCTGCACGCCGCGTTCGGCTATGGCCTTCTCCAGCAGCGGCAGCATCGAGCGGTAGGGGGTAACGCCGGTACCGGTGGCGATCAGCAGGTAACGGGCGTTGTGGTCACCGGGATTCAGGCAGAACCGGCCATAGGGGCCGGACGCACTGATCTGGCTGCCCTGCTCCAGCGCCTCGAACAGGGCCGTGGCGGCGCCACCGGGCACGAAACTGACCGCGATGTCCACCGCCTCGCCCGGGCCCAGCGCATGGTCGTGGATGGTCGCCAGCGAGTAGCTGCGCTTGGTTTCGGTGCCGTCGGCGTAGCTGAAATGGACCTGGATGAACTGGCCGGGCTGGAAATCCAGCGGCTGCCCATCGTCACGCACGAACTGGTAGTGGCCGACGGTCGGGGCCAGCATGCGGCAGCCGACCAGCTTGAGGGGGAATTGAACAGGCACGACTTTTCGGGACAGTGTGTAGCCGGGGCAAGCCCTCGGGGTCTTCTATAATAGCCCCTCCCCGCCCCTCTCCAGCGCCAGCCCATGGGCGCGAAGGCTTCGAGCTTGGCATCCCAGAACGATACGGCGCCCGCCCTGCGCGTGCGCGACCTGCGCAAGACTTATGACAACGGCACCCAGGCCCTGAAGGGCGTTTCCCTGGAAGTGGCCCCGGGCGACTTCTTCGCCCTGCTCGGCCCCAACGGGGCGGGCAAGTCGACCCTGATCGGCATCATCAGCTCCCTGGTCAACCTCAGCGAGGGCCAGGTGGAGGTGTTCGGCAGCGACCTGGTGCGCAACCGCAGCGCCACCATGCGCCTGATCGGGCTGGTGCCGCAGGAGATCAATTTCAACCTGTTCGAAAAGCCCTTCGACATCCTGGTGAACTACGCCGGATTCTACGGCGTGCCGCGCGAGGAAGCCGAGCAGCGCGCCGAGGAAGAGCTGAAGCGCGCGCACCTGTGGGAAAAGGCCCAGGTGATGAGCCGCACGCTGTCCGGCGGCATGAAGCGCCGGCTGATGATCGCCCGCGCGATGATGACCCGCCCGCGCCTGCTGATCCTGGATGAGCCGACCGCCGGCGTGGACATCGAGATCCGCCGCGACATGTGGCGCGTGCTGAAGGAGATCAACGCTGCCGGCACCACGATCATCCTCACCACGCACTACCTGGAAGAAGCCGAGTACCTGTGCCGCCACCTGGCGATCATCAACCATGGCCAGATCGTCGAGCAGGGGCCGATGCGCACCCTGCTGGCCAAGCTGGACGTGGAAGGCTTCCTGCTGGACATCGACGGTGACCTGCCGGCGCAGCTGCCGGTGATCGAGGGCGCGACGCTGACCGCGCCGGACCCGCACACGCTGGACATCGACATGCCACGCGCGATGGACCTCAACCGCGTGTTCGCTACGCTGAACGAGTCCGGCATCCGCGTGCGTTCGATGCGTACCAAGAGCAACCGCCTGGAGGAGCTGTTCGTGCGCCTCACCGGCAACATGGAGAAGCCTGCATGAGCACCACCGAGCTGACCGACGGCCAGCGCAACCGCATCGCGCTGATGACCATCGTGCGCCGCGAAGTCGCCCGCATCATGCGCATCTGGGGCCAGACCCTGGTGCCGCCGGCGATCACCATGACCCTGTACTTCCTCATCTTCGGCAACCTGATCGGGTCGCGCGTGGGTGACATGGGCGGCTACACCTACATGCAGTTCATCGTGCCGGGCCTGGTGATGATGAGCGTGATCCAGAACAGCTACGGCAACATCAGTTCCTCGTTCTTCGGTGCCAAGTTCGGCCGCCACGTCGAAGAACTGCTGGTCAGCCCGATGCCGAACTGGGTGATCCTGTGGGGCTACGTGGCCGGTGCCGTGCTGCGCGGCCTGATGGTCGGCGTGATCGTGCTGATCATCGCGATGTTCTTCACCCCGGTGCGAATCCCGCATCCGATCGTGATGCTGACTACGGTGATCCTCGGCGCGACGATCTTCTCGCTGGCCGGATTCATCAATGCGGTGTATGCGAAGAAGTTCGATGACGTGGCGATCGTGCCGACCTTCATCCTGACCCCGCTGACCTACCTGGGTGGCGTGTTCTATTCGGTGAAGCTGCTGCCGGGCTGGGCCGAAGCGGCCACGCACGCGAACCCGATCTTCTACATGGTCAACGCGTTCCGCTATGGCCTGCTGGGCAGCAGCGATGTGCCGCTGCCGGTGGCCTACGGCCTGATGATCGGTTTCGTGGTGGTGCTGACGGCGCTGGCCCTGTGGCTGCTGCGCCGTGGCGTGGGTATGCGCAGCTGAGACCTGCGTGGTAGTGCCGGCCGCTGGCCGGCAACACCAGATCCACGCCATGCGTGGATGCAGCAGTCTGTAGAGCCGAGCCTATGCTCGGCTCTTTTTTGCCTGCAATCTCCGGCACAATCGCAGTTCTGATTCCCCCCAGAAAACGGTGAACGTGCAATGCGCATCCTGATCCTCGGCGCCGGCGGTACCGGCGGTTACTTCGGTGGCCGCCTGGCCCAGGCCGGCGTGGACGTGACCTTCCTCGTGCGCCCCGCGCGCGCCGCGCAGCTGGACCATGATGGCCTGGTCATCCGCAGCCCACTGGGTGATGCGCGTTTCCCGGTTCAGCACGTCACGGCTGATGCACTGCCCGCACTGGCCGCGCAGAAGCCCTTCGACCTGGTCATCCTCAGCTGCAAGGCCTACGACCTGGACAGTTCGATCGATGCCATCGCCCCGGCAGTCGGCGCGAACACCACCGTGCTGCCGATCCTCAACGGCCTGCACCACTACAACGCACTGGACCTGCGCTTTGGCCGCGACGCGGTGCTCGGCGGCCTGTGCTTCATCAGCGCCACCAAGGCGCCCGATGGCGCGGTGCTGCATCTGGGCAAGCCGGCCAAGCTCACCTTCGGCGAGCGCGACGGCGGCGCGATCTCCGCGCGCGTGCGCGCCTTCGCTACGGTCTGCGCGAAGGCCAACCTTGATCACCTGGCCAGCGAGCGCATCGGCCAGGAACAGTGGATCAAGTACACCTTCCTGACCGCGCTGGCCGCAGCCACCTGCCTGCTGCGTGCGGATATCGGCACCATCGTCGCCACCGATGATGGCGAGGCGATCGTACGTGGCCTTTACGACGAGTGCCTGGCCGTCGCCGAAGCCGCCGGTGAACCGGTTCCGGAGGCAGCGAAGGACACTGCGCGCGGCACGCTGACCCAGGCCGGCTCGGCGTTGAAGGCCTCGATGCTGCGTGATCTGGAGGCCGGCCAGCAGGTGGAGGCCGAACAGATTGTTGGCGACATGCTGGTGCGTGCGCGCAGGGCTGATCAGGAAGCCCTGCTGCTGCAGGTTGCCTACAGCAGCCTGCAGGCCTACCAGGCACTGCGGGTCGCGTGAGTCCCGCCTTGCAGGCCAGCCCATTGCCCGCGCGGGTACTGATTCTCGGGCTGGGCTGGAGCGGACGCGTGCTGGCCGCGCAGCTGCAGGCGCACGGCGTAGGCGTGGCCGGCACGGTGCGCGACCCGTCTGCGGCACCGCACGATGGCCTGCTGCGACACCCGCTTCGAGCTGACACCGCACCGTCACCTGCCCTGCTCGAAGAGATCGCGCAGGCCGATGCCGTGCTGTGCAGCGTGCCGCCCGACGCGGAGGGCGACCCGGCACTGCGCCTGCTGCTGCCCGCGCTGCAGGCCAGCCCGGCATTGCGCTGGGTCGGCTATCTGTCGTCGACCTCGGTGTATGCCGACCGCGCCGGCGGTTGGATCGACGAGCGCAGCGCGGCCGACGCCACTGAAGCGGCTGGTGTGCAGCGCCTGCTCGCGGAAGCACAGTGGCGTGCACTGGCCGGACAACGCAGCATCGCCTCGGCGGTGTTCCGCCTGCCCGGCCTGTACGGGCCGGGTCGCAATGCGCTGGTGCAGTTGGCGCAGGGGCGTGCGCGCCACGTGGTTCGCCCGGGCCAGGTGTTCAACCGACTGCACGTGGATGACCTGGCAACCGTCATCATCGCCGCAATGCGGCGACCGGCCCGGCAGGGTCTCTACCTGCCCAGCGACGACGAGCCTGCACCGCCGCAGGATGTGCTGGCCTTCGCCGCGAAGCTGGGCGGGTTTGCGCTGCCGCCCGCCGTGGCCTGGGATGACCCGGCACTGAGCCCGACGCTGCGGCGCTTCTACGAAAGCAACAAGCGCATCGACAGCCGGGGCACGCGTGAAGCATTGGGCTGGGAGCCGAGGTTCCCCAGCTACCGTGAGGGCCTGCGCGACCTGCTCCGGTAGTGCCGGCCGCCGGCCGGCAATCAAGATGTGCTGCCGGCCAGCGGCCGGCACTACCATCAACCCGCGTCGGGCAGGCGGAAGAACGCGCGGGCGGCGGCCGTGGCATTGGCCGCGGTCACCGCAACGTCCTCGCCACGGTCACGTGCCAGCTCTTCCACGATGTGCGACAGGAACATCGGCTCGTTGCGCCGGTCCTTCGGCATCGGCTTCAGCGTGCGCGGCAGCAGGTACGGCGCGTCGGTCTCGATCATCAGGCGGTTGGCCGGGATGTTCTTCACCAGTTCGCGCAGGTGCGCGCCACGGCGTTCGTCGCACAGCCAACCGGTGATGCCGATGTACCAGTCCTGGTCCAGGTAATCGAACAGCTCATCGCGTTCGCCGGTGAAGCAATGCACCACCGCCGGGCCGATGCGGCCTTCGAAGTTCTTCATCTGTGCCATGAAATCGGCGTGCGCGTCGCGCTGGTGCAGGAACAGCGGCTTGCCGTTGTCCGCGGCCAGCTGCAGCTGGCGCTCGAACGCACGGTGCTGCGCCGGGCGCGGCGAGAAGTCACGGAAGTAGTCCAGCCCGCACTCCCCCACCGCCACCACTTCCGGATGCGCGTGCAGCGCGCGCATCTCGGCATCGCATTCCTCGGTGTATTCCACCGCGTGGTGCGGGTGCACGCCGGCGGTGGCGTACAGGAAGCCGGGGTGCTGCTGGGCCAACTGCAGGGCCAGTGGCGAGTGCTCGCGGCTGGCACCGGTGATGACCATCTGCACCACGCCGGCCTGGCGCGCGCGGTCCAGCACGGCATCGCGGTCGCGGTCGAAGGAGTCGTGGGTCAGGTTGGCGCCGATATCGATCAGGTGCATGGTCATCGCGGGGGAAAAGTGCCCGCGCATTGTACCTGCGCCCGCCGTGCCCCCTTATCCTTTGCACATGACCGCCCCGCTCTTCCCGATTTCCCCGCTGCTGCCGCAGATCCAGCAACACCTGGCCGCGCAGCAGCGACTGGTGCTGGAGGCCCCGCCCGGTGCCGGCAAGACCACCCAGGTGCCACTGGCACTGCTCGACGCACCGTGGCTGCAGGGCCGCAAGATCATCCTGCTGGAACCACGGCGGGTCGCCGCCCGCAGCGCCGCGCTGTTCATGGCGCGGCAGCTGGGCGAGGAGGTCGGTGGCTCGGTCGGCTACCGCATCCGCTTCGAAAACAAGGTTTCGGCGCGCACGCGCATCGAGGTCGTCACCGAAGGCATCCTGACCCGCATGCTGCAGGACGACCCGATGCTGGAAGAGGTCGGTGCGATCCTGTTCGACGAATTCCACGAGCGCCATCTCAGCGGCGACCTCGGCCTGGCGCTGGCGCTGGATGTGCAGGCGCAGCTGCGCGATGACCTGCGCCTGGTGGTGATGTCGGCCACGCTGGACGGCGAGCGGCTGGCGGGTTTTCTCGATGCGCCGCGGCTGAGCAGCGAGGGCCGCAGCTACCCGGTGGCGATCAGCCATTTCCCGGCGCGCCGCGATGAGGCGCTGGAACTGCAGGTGCGCCGCGCGGTGCAGCAGGCCCTGGCCGAGCACCCCGGTGACCTGCTGGTGTTCCTGCCCGGCCAGCGCGAGATCGCGCGGGTGCAGGCGGGCCTGCAGGAATCGCTCAATGGCGATGTCGAGGTCCTGGCGCTGCACGGTGAACTGCCCGTGGAACAACAGGCGCGCGTACTTCAGGTGGCCAGCGATGGCCGCCGGCGCGTGGTGCTGGCGACCAACGTCGCCGAGTCGTCGGTGACGTTGCCCGGCGTGCGCGTGGTGATCGACAGCGGCCAGGCACGCGAACCGCGCTACGACCCCAACAGTGGCTTCACCCGGCTGGACGTGGTGGCCATCGCGCAGGCATCGGCCGACCAGCGCGCGGGCCGTGCCGGGCGCGTCGCCGAAGGCGTGGCCTGGCGGCTGTGGCCACAGTCGCAGCGGCTGGAACCGCAGCGCCGCGCCGAGATCGACCAGGTGGAACTGGCCGGACTGGCACTGGAACTGGCGGCCTGGGGCAGCAGCGATCTGCGCTTCCTCGATCCGCCCCCGGCGGGTCCGATGGGCGCGGCGCGCGAACTGCTGCAGCGGCTCGGCGCCCTGTCCAGCAGTGGCGCGATCACCGAACTGGGCCGGCGTGTGCTGGCGCTGGGCACGCATCCACGGATGGCGGCGATGCTGCTGGCAGCGCCCGATGCCCGCGCCCAGGCGCTGGCTGCCGACCTGGCCGCGCTGCTGGAGGCGCGCGACCCGTTGCGCCAGGGCGGCGACGCGCTGGCGGCCCGCTGGCGCGCACTGGCCGCGTTCCGCAATGGCCGCACACCGGGCGATGCCAACCGCAGCGGGCTGGCCGCGATCGATGCCGCCGCCAAGCAGTGGCGTCGCCGCCTGCGCTGCGAAGCCACGCCGCCGGCCAGCATCGAGGCCCATGAGCTGGGCGACCTGCTCGCTCATGCCTTTCCCGATCGAATTGGCTTCCAGCATCCCAGCGATCCTCTGCGCTACCTGCTGGCCAATGGCCGCAGCGCGCGCCTGCACGAGCTGAGCGACCTGCGCGGTGAGCCGTGGCTGGTGGCCAGCGAACTGCGCTTCGAGGCGCGCGATGCACTGCTGCTGCGTGCCGCACCGGTGGACGAGGATCGGCTGCGCAAGGCGTGGCCGGATCGCTTCGTCACCGAAGACGTAGTGCGCTGGGACAGCGAGCGACGCGCCCTGGTGGCACTGCGCGAGACGCGTTTCGACCGCATCGTGCTGGACAGCCGCTCGGCCGGCCGAGTCGATCCGCAGCACGCCGCGCAGGCACTGACCGGCGCGGTAGCCGAACTCGGTCTGCAGGCGCTGCCGTGGACCGAGGGCCTGCGCCAGTGGCAGGCGCGCGTCGAGTCACTGCGGCGCTGGATGCCGGAGCTGGACCTGCCCGACTGCAGCGACGCGGCCCTGCTGGCCAACCTCACGCAGTGGCTGCAACCCGCGTTCGCCGGCAAGAGCCGCCTGGACGCGCTGGATGAGGCCAGTTTCGGCGAGGCACTGAAGTCGCCGCTGGAATGGTCACAACGGCAGCTGGTCGAGCGTAATGCGCCGACCCGCATCACCGTGCCGTCCGGGCTGGAGCGGCCGATCACCTACGCGTTGGACAGCGAGAGTGGTGATCCGCTGCCGCCGGTGCTGGCGGTGAAACTGCAGGAACTGTTCGGCCTGGCCGACACGCCGCGCATCGCCGATGGCCGCGTGCCGCTGACCCTGCACCTGCTCTCCCCCGGCGGCCGCCCGCTTCAGGTCACCCAGGACCTGCGCAACTTCTGGGAAAACACCTACGCCGAAGTGAAAAAGGAAATGAAGGGCCGTTACCCGCGCCATCCATGGCCGGATGATCCGTGGACAGCCACGGCCACGCACCGGGCAAAGCCGCGCGGAACCTGAGGGCGGGGTCGGATCCATTGCATCGCAATGGGCTCTGACCCCATACACCGCGCCGGGGTCAGAGCCCTTTCCCAAAAGAAAGGGATCCGCCCCACCCTGCCTGATCCTGAATGGCTGCGGTAGAGTCACACCACGTGCGTCACCGGCTGACATACCGTTTACGGGCAACGCGCGACACTGGACTTCGACCCGAGGCAAAGGACCCCCGCATGAGCAAGCTGACCGTAATCACCGACCGCGCCCTGGAGCGCGCCCTGGAGCTGGCCCACACCGCCGGCGATGGCCTGAAGAGCGCCGGTGGCAGCCTGCGCAATGCGGACTGGATCAAGACCGGCGCCGCCATCGGCGCAGTGAAGACCGGCGGCAAGGCCGCGACCAAGTTCGTGCGCCGCAATCCGGCTGTGGCCGTGGCCGCTGCTGCGGTGGGTGTTGGCCTGCTCGGCTATGCGCTGTACCGCAAGCAGCAGAAGAAGAAGGCCGCCAATGGCCACGTGGTGAATGGGCAGGCGCAGCGCATCAGCGCGCGTGACCGCCGCAACGACACCGTCGTGGACGAGCACAGCGATATCGGCAGCGACGCGTGAATTTGCCAGGGTCGGACCCCTTCCGCGGGAAGGGCTCTGACCGCAAGGCACTGCATGAGGGCCGGACGCCGCAAGGCCTCCGGCCCTTTCTGTGTCAACCAATCTGCCGCCACTGCCCGGGCTGCAGGTCCTCCAGCCGGTACGGTCCCATCGACACCCGCACCAGTCGCAACGTCGGCAGGTTCACCGCTGCAGTCATCCGCCGCACCTGGCGGTTGCGGCCCTCGCGGACCGTGATCGCCAGCCAGCTGTCCGGCACGGTCTTGCGGAAACGTACCGGCGGATCGCGCGTCCACAGCGTCGGCGCCGGGTCGAGGCGCTCGATCTTCGCCGGCAGGGTCGGTCCATCGTTGAGCACAACGCCATCGCGCAGCTGTTGCAGCTGCTCGTCACCGGGCGTGCCTTCCACCTGCACCCAGTAGGTCTTGTCGGCCTTGTGCCTGGGGTCGGTGAGCTTGTGCGCCAGCGTGCCGTTGTCGGTCAGCAGCAGCAGGCCCTCGCTGTCATGGTCCAGGCGGCCGGCGGCATACACGCGCGGCGGCAGGCCGAACCCGGCCAGGGTCGGCCGCGGCGGCACGCTGCGGTCGGTGAACTGGCAGAGCACGTTGAAGGGCTTGTTGAAGGCGATCAGCATTGCAGGCACGGCGGGCGGCGGGTAAGGCATTGTCCCACGCCTCGCGCCAGGCGACTGTAGAACCGGAGGCAGCGGCAGGAGCCGCTGCCAACGTCGCATGCGACGATCCGAAGGGTGCCGGTCAGGACGGCCGGCATTGCCCACGCTCGGCTGCTGTTGTGCTCCGTCGCGCTGCGCGCGATGAGCCGAGCATCGGCTCGGCTCTACAGGGCAATCCGCGCTGGCAATACGGCGTGCCGGCTTACGGCTTGATGAAGCGCAGGGTCATGCGGTCGCTTTCACCGATCGCCTGGTACTTCGCATCATCGGCCTTGTCGTGCTGGTTGGTCGGCGGCAGCGTCCACACGCCATTGGGGTGGTCCTTGGTGTCGCGCGGGTTGGCGTTGACCTCGCTGCGCGCGTCCAGCCTGAAGCCGGCGGCCTCGGCCATTGCGATCACCTGCTGCTGGCCGACATAGCCGGTGTCATCGTCGTCGGCCACGTCGGCCTTGGCGCGATGCTCGACCACACCCAGCACGCCACCCGGCTTGAGCACGTTGAAGAAGCCCTGGAACATGCCCTGCGCCTGGCCGGCCTTGCGCCAGTTGTGCACGTTGCGGAAGGTCAGCACCACGTCGGCTGAATTGGCCGGGCCGAACACCGGCTTGGCCGGATCGTAGGCGACGACGGCGGTCCTGCCGAACTGCGCGGGTGCACCGGCGTACTTCTTTTCCAGGCTGTCGCGGCTGCGCTGCTGGTAGTCGCGGCCGCGACCCTCGGGCACCGCCATCGGATCGACCACGGCAGCCACATAGTGGCCCTTGTCATGCAGCAGCGGCGCCAGGATCTCCGAGTACCAGCCGTTGCCGGGGGTGATCTCGATGACGGTCTTTCCCGGTGCCACCTTGAAGAACGACAGCGTCTGCGCCGGATGGCGGAAGCCATCGCGCTTGACGTTGTTGGCATCGCGGGTGGGCGCCTTTACCGCCGCGTCGATGGCCGGCAAGACCTCGATCTTCGCCGGTACCACCGTGGCCGGTGCAGCGAACGCGGGAACAGCGGCAAGCAGGGCCGAAGCAAGCAGCAGGCGGCAACCACGCAGGGACGAAGCAGGCATCATCGGGACGACTCCAGCGGAAGATGCGGCGAGACTAGCAGTCGCAGCGTCCCAGGTGTTCACAAAACGTTAGCGGCGAGCGCGTCGCGGAACACTGTTTTGTGGTCGTCGCCGCAGCACGGTCACACATCGCGTTCTATTCTGGAACACTTCCCCCAAGGAGTCCGTGCCCATGACGGCAACCCGCGAACTGGGCCGTTCCGGCCTGCATGTACGTCCGCTCGCCTTCGGTGGCAACGTGTTCGGCTGGAGCGCCGATGAGAAGGCCAGCTTCGCCCTGCTCGATGCCTTCGTCGATGCCGGCTTCAACCTGGTCGACACCGCCGACGTTTACTCGGCCTGGGTGCCGGGCAATGTCGGCGGCGAATCGGAGACGCTGATCGGCAAGTGGTTTGCCCGCAGCGGCAAGCGCGACAAGGTGGTGCTGGCAACCAAGGTGGCCAAGTGGGTCGAACGCCCCGGCCTGACCCCGGACAACATCAATGCGGCGGTCGAGGATTCGCTGCGCCGGCTGCAGACCGACGTGATCGATCTGTACCAGGCCCACGAGGATGACGAGTCGACGCCGCTGGAAGCCACGCTGGCCGCATTCGGCCGCCTGATCGAGGCCGGCAAGGTGCGTGCGATCGGTGCTTCCAACTACAGCGCCACGCGCCTGGCCGATGCGCTGAAGGTGTCCACCGATTACAAGTTGCCGCGTTACGAAACCCTGCAACCGGAGTACAACCTGTATGACCGCGCCGGCTACGAAAAGGAACTGGAACCGCTGGTGCAGCGCGAGCAGATCGGTGTGATCGGCTACTACGCGCTGGCCAGTGGCTTCCTCAGCGGCAAGTACCGCACGCCGGCCGATGCGGCCAAGAGCCCGGCGCGTGGCGAGACGGTGGTGAAGCGCTATCTGAACCCGCGCGGCCTGCGCATCCTGCAGGCGCTGGATGACGTAGCCAGCAAGCACAGCGCCAGCGCTGCGCAGATCGCACTGGCCTGGCAGATCGCGCGGCCGTCGATCACCGCGCCGATCGTCAGCGCCACCAGCGTCGAACAGCTGCACGACCTGCTGGCCGCAGCGAACGTATCGCTGAGCGTGCAGGATGTCGCGCAGCTGGATGCCGCCAGCGCCGAATCATGAGACCCGGTAGTGCCGGCCGCTGGCCGGCATGACACAGTCAGGTAGTGCCGGTCGCTGGCCGGCATCGCGCGGTAAAGAAGGAAATAATTCAACAAAATGGTTGCGCGCGACTAAATCGTGGTTTATCGTGCGCACCTCGTTTCAACACCCACTGGAAACTTCCCTTGAACGCGCATTCCGTCGCCATCGCCAAACTGCTGCCATGCCTGCGCATGGACCGGCCGGCGCGCGCGTTCGGCAAGGAAGACCAGCTGACAACGGCCTGATGCCCGCCCTGCGGAGATCGGCCACCCCGATCTCCGAGGCCTGACGACGCCCTCGGAACGCAAGTCCCGGGGGCGTTTTCGTTTGCGTCGGCACAAGGACCCGCGATGCCAGAACTGCACCCCGCGCGGCGACCCGCCGCTCACTGATCCAGGTTTTTCTGCCGCGCCGGAGGATTTTCTCCGCGTGCACGGCAACGCCTGGACATTATCTGCATCGCACCCAAACATTATCGCTCGCCGATAATGTCGGTGGCCTGCACCCTCGACTACCAACGGTCCCGTTTCAATCACGGGCTGGTGCGCGCGGCGTTGCCGTGGCGTATGCCGGAGGTCGCGGACATGCCATCGCCTGGATCGCCTGCTGGAGGCAGGCGCCGGTTCGCCGGTACGCGGTTCGATTCCGCGCGGTTCACCACTGGATAGCTCAGTCGGGTAGAGCAACGGATCCTGATTCCGTCTGTCGTGGGTTCGACTCCCACTCCAACCACATGACCTGTCACGTCATGACTTGAAGCAACACCTGGGGCGCAAGCCCCAGCGGCCATCGTCGCCGTCCACGGTCACTGCCTTCGGGCGGGGGCGTGGAAGGCAACGGACCGCACGCCGGGCCTCGGCCCGCTGTCACTGCCAGCCACGTTCCGCCCCGGTGCTGCCTGCCGGGAACGACTATGGCAGCACTGCCGGTGCACCGAAGGCTCCGCGCGCGGACCGTCCGCCGATGGCCGCCCTCTTCCGCTGCCTGCACGTGGTGTGCAGGCGGCCCCGCCACGACCCGATCGACCCGGGTCATGGCGATTCATCCGCAACGGGTCGAACCACCAGAGCCATACAAGGAGAGACTCCCATGTTCTGGACCATCAAGGTCGTGATCGGCGACGGCGAGCGCGGCCTGGTGTATCGCAACCGTCGTTTCCAGCAGATCCTGCTGCCGGGCGTGCACCGCCTGTCGCCGTTCGGCGGCCGCCCGCAGGTGGACATCCACACCGCATCGAAGGGCGCGGCCTACACCGGCAGCGACCAGGACAGCCTGATCGAGGCACTGGGCGCGCGGTTGGACACGCACTTCGTGCTGGCCAACGTCGGCGCCAGCGAAGTTGGCCTGTTGCTGCGCAATGGCCGCATCGATGAAGTGCTTCCGCCGGGCAGCCGCCGCCTGTACTGGCGCGGTTCTGTCGACACCCAGGTGCGCGTGATGGCACTGGGTGACGAGCCGCGCGTCCCGGCGGACGTGCAGCAGCGGCTGGGCCAGCTGGGCGTGCTGCCGCGTGTGGCGGTGATCAGCACCGTGCCGAGCGAGTCGGTGGGCCTGCTGTTCATCGATGGCACGCTGCGGCAGACGCTGGACGCCGGCCTGCACGCGTTCTGGAACTTCAACGGCAACGTGTCGGTGGAGCGTGTGGAGCTGCGTGCGCGGTCGCTGGACGTGTCCGGCCAGGAGCTGCTCAGCCGCGACAAGGTGACCCTGCGGGTGAACCTGGCCGCGACCGTGCAGGTGGTCGACCCGGTGCGCGCACACCGCTCGCTCAGCAATGCTGATGAGTTCATCTATCGTCAGCTGCAGTTCGGCCTGCGCCAGGCGATTGCCGCGCGCAGCCTGGACGAGCTGCTGGGTGACAAGGCGGCACTGGACGGTGAGATCGCCGCCCATGTGCAGGCCGCGATCGAGGGCCACGGTGTACGTCTGCTTGGCGTGGGCATCAAGGACGTGATCCTGCCGGGCGAGATGAAGGAGATTCTCAACGGCGTGGTGCTGGCCGAGAAGCAGGCCCAGGCCAGCGTGATCCGCCGCCGCGAGGAGGCCAATGCCACCCGTTCGCAGCTCAACACCGCAAAGCTGATCGAGGACAACCCGGTGTTGATGCGCCTGAAGGAGCTGGAGGCGCTGGAGAAGGTCACCGAGAAGATCGACAAGCTCACCGTGTTCGGCGGCCTGGACGGCGTGCTGAAGCAGCTGGTGACGATCAGGTAGGGGCTCGCGGTGGCGCAGGGACGCGCCGCCGGCCCATCAAGGACATACACGAAGACATGGACACTCAATACAATTATCAATGGCTGCATGCCGAGGGCAGCACGCCGATCAAAGGCTGGGTCAACGGCGTGCCACTGGAGGCGCAGGCGCATGAGCAGCTGCGCAACATCGCCGCGATCCCGTTCGTCGGGCCGTGGGTGGCGGTGATGCCGGACGTGCACCTGGGCAAGGGCGCGACCGTCGGCTCGGTGATCCCGACCCGCGGTGCAATCATCCCGGCGGCGGTCGGCGTCGACATCGGCTGCGGCATGGCGGCCGTGCGCACCACGCTGCGCGCCAACGACCTGCCCGATGACCTGCGGCAGCTGCGCAACAGCATCGAGCGCAGCATCCCGGTCGGCAACGGGCGCGGCGGCGAGCATCAGCGCATGCCCGACAGCATCCACACCCGGCTGGTGCAGTCCGGGCTGGCCGTCGGCCTGGAGAAGATCAAGGACAGGCACCGCAGGATCCGCACCGACAAGCTCGACCGCCAGCTCGGTACGCTGGGTGGCGGCAACCACTTCATCGAACTGTGCCTGGACGAGACGGATACGGTGTGGGTGATGCTGCACAGCGGGTCGCGCGGTACCGGCAACCTGATCGGTACCTACTTCATCGAGAAGGCGCGCGAGGAACTGGCCCGGCGCGTGCTGGGCTTCCACCTGCCGGACAAGGACCTGGCGTTCTTCATGGAAGGCGAGCCGCTGTTCGATGACTACGTCGAAGCCGTGTCGTGGGCACAGGACTACGCCCGGCAGAACCGCGAGGCGATGATGTCGCGCGTGCTGGCCGAGATGCGCCACCGGCTGCCGAAGTTCCAGCTGGCGGCGATGGCAGTGAACTGCCACCACAACTACGTGCAGAAGGAAACGCACCACGGACAGGAGCTGCTGGTGACGCGCAAGGGGGCCGTCAGTGCCCGCGAGGGTGAGCTGGGCATCATTCCCGGCAGCATGGGCACGCGCAGTTACATCGTGCGTGGCAAGGGCAACGCGGACAGCTTCAACAGCTGCAGCCACGGTGCCGGCCGGGTGATGAGCCGTGGCGCCGCGCGCCAGCAGATCACGCTGGCCCAGCATCGCGAGGCCACCGCGCATGTGGAATGCCGCAAGGACAGCGGCGTGCTGGACGAGTCACCGGCCGCGTACAAGTCGATCGACGATGTGATGGCCGCGCAGTTGGACCTGGTCGACGTGGTGCACACGCTGCGCCAGGTGTTGTGCGTGAAGGGGTAATGGAGCGGTGCCGGCCAAGGCCGGCACCCACCGCGCATCAATCATGCTCGACCGCGCTGCAGTCGAGCCACGCCATGCGTGGATGGAACGGCGCCGACCAAGGTCGGCATCTACCGGAACACGCGCTTTCAGCGCGGCATGCTGTCCTCGGCCACCAGCGCGTGGTGCACGCCGATACCTGCCCGCACGCCCTCGGCAGCGGCCAACGTGATGTTGCCGACCGTGGTCGCATCGCCTGCGGCATACACGTTCGGCACCGAGGTCTGCTTCATCGCATCGACCTCGATCAGCACGCCCAACGGGCTCTCGGCCAGCACGCAGCCGAGCTGCTGCACCAGCGGCGTGGCCATCGCCTGGGTGGCCGGCACGAACAGCGCACGCTGGGCGATGCGGCGGCCATCGGCCAGCTCCACTTCCAGCCAGGTCGGCTGGTCGCCCTGCACGCCCAGCACCGGCGACGTCTCGATCCGCACGCCACGCTGCTGCATGGCAGCCCGTTCCTCATCGGTGATCGGCATGCCCTGGCTGAAGAAGGTGACATTGCCCCAGTCGGCAAAGAGCGGCGCCTTGCTGGCGGACATCGGATGCCCACCAAGCAGCCCGATGGCGCCACCGCCCACTTCGTAACCGTGGCAATAGGGGCAGTGGAGCACGGTGCTGCCCCAGCGCTCGGCCAGCCCGGGCAGCTCCGGCAGCTGGTCGGCGATACCGCTTGCCAGCAGCAGCTTGCGCGCGGCGAGCACCTGCCCATCGGCGGTTCGCACTTCCACACCCTCTGCGCCGGCGGTGGCCTGCACTGCCTCGGCATGCACCCAGCGCACGCTGGGGTAGTCCAGCAGCTGCTGGCGCGCGGCCTTCAGCAGCTCGGCACCGCTGATGCCATCCAGCCCCAGCACCCCGTGCGAATGGCTGGCGAAACGATTGCGCGGCAAACCGGCGTCGATGACGGTGACCGGGCGGCGGGCACGGGCCAGGATCAGGCCCGCAGCAATGCCGGCATAACTGCCGCCGACGATGAGCACATCAGGATTCATGGTGACCTTCCAGGGAGCGGTGATGGGCGAGGTGGCGGGCGAAGTCGGCGCCGAGCTTGTCCAGTGTGGTCGCCCGCAGGCGCTGTTCGAGCAGGCGCTGTGCTTCGCGTGCACCCTCCAGCAAAGCGCTGTTGACCAGCTGCTGGATCGGGCAGCCGCCGCCGGAATCGCGGGCGCCGACCTGCACCAGCGGTGGTGCGCCCACAGCCAGATAGATGTCATGCAGGGTGATCGTTGCAGCATCACGGGCCAGGTGGCTGCCACCGCCATGGCCACGGGCGCTGCGAACCAGGCCCGCCCTGTGCAGCTGCGCCAGCAGACGGCGGATCACCACCGGATGGGTCGGCAGGCAGGACGCCAGCTGCTCGGAGGTGCGCGGGCCGTCCTGGCCGACCAGATGCGCCATCACGTGCAGGGCGTCGGAGAGCGGGTTCGCGGTCTTCATGTAACTACGATAGTTACATTTATATCCCCTGTCCAGGGTCCACATTCGTTCCATACGGACACATTTGTCCTATGAAACAGTTCCTTCACATCACTAAACGAAACGCCAATGTGATTTCCGTCGCACTTCAGCGGGAGCTTGGCGGGTCGATACCGCAATGCCCCTTCCCGAGAGTGCTTCCCCATGAATGCGTCTGTCCGTGCTCCGCGCCTGCAGTCCAAGCTGCTCGGCGCGGTGTCTGTTGGCTTGGCCGTGGTCCTGCTGTGCGCGCTGGCTGGCCTGGCCTCCGCCTGGTTCAAGTTGTCCACCGAGGTTCCGCCCGAAGTCACGCACAGCCGCGACGCCGAACGCCTGCAGCGTGAGTTCCGCGGCCAGGTGCAGGAATGGAAGAACGTGCTGCTCCGCGGCCACGACGACGCGTTGCGTCAGCGCCACCTGGACGCCTTCGACAACGAAGGCCAGCTGGTCGAACAGCTGGCCAAGGGCCTGGTGACCAGCCCGGACGCGCGCACGCGTGAACTGGCGCAGGCGTTCATCGGCCTGCACGCGCAGCTGCAGCAGGACTATCACGCGGCGCTGCAGGCATTTGCCGCGGCCGGCTACGATCCCGCCGCCGGCGACACCCTCGTGCGCGGCAAGGATCGCGCGGTGGCGACCGCACTGGATGCATTGAGTACGCATGCCACGCAGGTGGCCGAAGCGGCGCTGGCGGCACGTTCGCAGCAGGCGCGGCAGACCCTGCTGCTGTGCGCGTCATTGACGGTGCTGGCCGCGGTGCTGTTGCTGATCGGCCTGGCCTGGTGGCTGCGGCGCGCCGTCGTGCAGCCGGTACTGGCGGTGGAAGCCGCTGCACGCGCAGTGGCTGCCGGCGATCTGCAGCACGTGGTGCAGGTGCGCAGCCGCGACGAGATCGGACGCCTCGCCCAAGCGATGCAGGCGTTGCAGTCCACGCTGCGCGGCGTGCTGGATGCGCAGGCCGCGATGGCCCAGGCGCACGAGGCCGGCACCATCAGCCATCGCATGGACGCCGCTGCCTTCCCCGGCGCGTTCGGCACCATGGTGGCCGACTGCAACACGCTGGTCGACGCGCACATCCGGGTGAAGATGCGCGCGATCTCGATCATGGGCCGCTACGCCGTCGGCGACCTCAGCCAGGACATGGAACGCCTGCCCGGCGAGAAGGCAGTGATCACCGAAGCGCTGGATGCGGTCAAGCACAACCTCGGGGCGATCAACGGCGAGATCCGCCGCCTGGCCGAAGCGGCGGCCGCCGGTGACTTCAGCCAGCGCGGCGACAGCGCGCGCTTCGAGCATGACTTCCGCGCGATGGTCGATGGCCTGAACCGCCTGATGCAGACCACAGAACTGAACCTCGGCGAAGTCTCGACGATGCTGCGCGCGATCGCCGATGGCCGCCTCGGTGCACGCATGCACGGTGATTTCCAGGGTGTGTTCGCGCGTATCGCCGGCGATGCCAATACCACCGCCACGCAGCTGGCGACCATCGTCACCGACATCAAGCACGCCTCCGGCAACATCCACACCGCCGCCGCGGAGATCGCCGCCGGCAACAATGACCTGTCGCGCCGTACCGAGCAGCAGGCCGCCAATCTGGAAGAGACCGCGGCATCCATGGAAGAGCTGACCTCCACCGTGCGCCAGAATGCCGAGCACGCGCGCCAGGCCAACCAACTGGCGATCGGTGCACAGAGTGTCGCCTCACACGGTGGCAGCGTGGTCGGGCAGGTGGTGGCGACCATGGGTGCGATCGAAACGTCGTCGCGGCAGATCGCCGAGATCATCAGCGTGATCGATGGCATCGCGTTCCAGACCAACATCCTGGCGCTGAACGCTGCGGTGGAAGCGGCACGCGCCGGTGAGCAGGGCCGCGGATTCGCGGTTGTCGCCAGCGAAGTGCGCACCCTGGCGCAGCGCTCTGCGGCGGCGGCAAAGGAGATCAAATCGCTGATCGAGGCGTCGGTGGAACAGGTCGGTGAGGGTGCGCAGCGCGTGCGCGAGGCCGGTGACACCATGGCCGAGATCGTCGCCTCGGTGCAGCGCGTGACCGACATCATGGCCGAGATCTCCGCGGCGTCGCAGGAGCAGAGCGCAGGCATCGAACAGGTCAGCCAGACGGTGATCCAGATGGACGGCACCACCCAGCAGAACGCCGCGCTGGTGGAAGAAGCCAGCGCCGCGGCGCGCAGCCTGGAACAGCAGGCGAACCGGTTGATCGATGCGGTGGATGTGTTCGACCTGTCGGCCACGGCGACAGCGAAGGACGCGTTGGCGCGCGCAGCCTGAGTGATCCGGTTGCCGGCCAGCGGCCGGCACCACCGTGGAGCGCGGACGGGGGTAGTGCCGGCCGCTGGCCGGCAGCGTCCAACGCTACATGGGTGGCGGCATGAACAGTGCGGACCAACGTTCCGCACTCATTACGGCCTGTGGTCGTACACGGCAGTGCAATGCACCGTTGCCGGCATGCACACGGCCGCTGACCTACCCTTTCGTGGATAGTCCCGTCTCCCTCCCCCACTGCTGGAGCCCCTCATGACAGTCCCCGCCTTCGGTCTCGGCACTTTCCGCCTCAAAGACCAGACCGTGATCGATTCCGTGCGCAACGCGCTGGAGGTCGGCTACCGCGCCATCGACACCGCGCAGATCTACGGCAACGAAGCCGAAGTCGGCCAGGCCATCGCCGATTCCGGCGTGCCGCGCGATGAGATCTACCTGACCACCAAGGTCTGGATCACCGCGTTCAAGCGCGAAGCGCTGCTGGCCAGCCTGCGTACCAGTCTGGAAAAGCTGCGTACCGATCATGTGGACCTGACGCTGATCCACTGGCCGTCGCCGAACGGCAAGGTCGACGTGCCGATGGAGGAGTACCTGACCGCACTGGCCGAGGCCAAGGCACAGGGCCTGACGAAGGAGATCGGCATCTCCAACTTCACCATCGCGCAGACCCGCAAGGCGATCGGCATCCTGGGTGCCGGCGCCATCGCCACCAACCAGATCGAGATCCACCCGTACCTGCAGAACCGCCTGCTGGTGAAATTCCTGCAGGACAACGGCGTCCACATCACCGCCTACATGAGCCTGGCCTATGGTGAGGTAATCAAGGACCCGGTGATCCAGGCCATCGCCGGCCGCCACCAGGCCACGCCGGCGCAGGTCGCGCTGGCCTGGGCGCTGCAGCAGGGCTTCTCGGTCATTCCGTCCTCGACCAAGCGCGAGAACCTGGCCAGCAACCTGGAGGCAGCAGCGATCCGCCTGACCGACGAAGACATGGCACAGATCGCCAAGCTCGACCGCGGCCATCGCCTTGCCAACCCGGAAGGCATCGCCCCAGCCTGGGATTGATTCCAACGACGGCGCGCAACTGCTCTGGTAGACGCCGACCCTGGTCGGCGCAGACGTCTGACCGATCGATGAAACACCGTGCCGACCAAGGTCGGCACCTACCAGAACGCGGGGATCATCCCCTGCCCTGCAACAACCACCCACGCATTGCCGCACTGACCTCGTCCGGTTTCTCCATCGGCGCCAGGTGCCCGCAATCGGGCACCACCACCAGCTGCGAGTGCGGCACCATCGCGCGCATTTCCTCGCTCACCGCGAGTGGCGTAATGCGGTCATTGGCGCCACACACGATCAACAGCGGATCACGGTAACCGGCCAGCACATCATGGCCATCGCGGCGTTCCAGTGCGCTCTGGCGCAGGAACACTTCCGCGCCCAGGCGGGCGGTCATGTCACGCACACGTTGCACCAGCACGTAATCATCCAGCCGCGAGGCATCGATGTAGCTGCGCATCAGCACATCACCGAAACCATGGAACTTGCCGGGTAGGCGCACGCTGGCACGTTGGCTGCGGCGCTGCTCGGCCCGCTCGGGTGAGTCGGCGTGGATGGAGGTATCAATCAGCGCCAGCTGCAGGACCCGCTCCGGCGCGATGCGCAGGATCTGCTGGGCCACGAAGCCGCCCAGCGAGAACCCGGCCAGCGCAAAGCGCTCCGGTGCCTGCGCCAGCACGTCTTCGGCCACCGCCTGCAGGGTCTCGCCACGGGTCTGGTCGCCCACGGTGCAGTCGGCGATATCGGCCAGGTCGGCCAGCTGCGCGCGCCACAGCTCGGCATCGTTGAGCAGGCCGGGCAGCAGCAACAGGGGGATACGGTCGGTCATGGGGATATTGTCGCGCCAGCACGGTGACGGAACCATGCCGCAACGGGCGATTGCGTTGTAGAGTCGCGCCATGCTCGACTGCAGCACAGCCCGTCGAGCATGGCTCGACTCTACAGAAGGCAGCGACACGGACGCGACCATGGCAGACCCCTACAACAGCGGCACCCCTTCCCCGCCGGCACTGCGCTTCGACGATGCGCTGGTCACCACCGCCTTCGAGCTGCCCGGCCATCGCGTCGTGCGCAACCTCGGCGTGGTGCGCGGTATCACCGTGCGCTCGCGTTCGATCGTCGGCAACTTCCTGGGCGGTATCCAGACGCTCTTCGGTGGCAACATCACCATCTACACCGAGCTGTGCGAACAGGCTCGCGAGGAAACCTACCGCGACATGGTCAAGCACGCGCGGCAGCTGGGTGCCAACGCGATCATCGGCATGCGCTACGACGCCACTGATGTGATGACCGGGCTGACCGAAGTGCTGTGCTATGGCACGGCGGTGGTGGTAGAGCCGGTGCGGTGATGCAGCCGCCAAGCGTACGCAAAAGCAGCCGAGCGTAGGCTCGGCTCTACAGGAATTACGCCACCGGCGGCACGTCGGGCACCTCGACCTGCTGCACCGGCAAGGTCACCATCATCACCGTCGGGTCGTCCGGGTCCAGCCTGGTCTTGAATCCCAGGCTCTGGCACATCGCCAGCATGGTGCTGTTTTCGCGCAGCACCTGGCCTTCGACCACGTCCAGGCCCAGCCACTTCGCGTACTCGATCATGATCGCCATCAGCCGCCAGCCGATGCCGTGGCCCTTCAGGTCCGAGCGGATCAGGATGCCGTACTCGCCACGGTGGTAATCGGCATCGGCGTGCAGGCGCACTGCGCCCAGCATCTCGCCGCTGCGCGGTTCGATCGCTACCAGCGCGATCGAGCGCGCGTAGTCGAGCTGGGTCAGGCGCGCGATGAATTCGTGGCTGAAGTGCTTCACCGACTGGAAGAAGCGCAGGCGCAGGTCTTCGTCGCTGACGCGGGCGAAGAACGCGCGGAACAGCGCATCGTCTTCCGGCCGCACCGGGCGGACGAACGCGCGGCCGCCATCGGACAGTTCGATGGTGCGCTCCCACTCCTTCGGGTACGGGAACACCGAGAAGCGCGGATGCCCGCGGCCCTTGTGCAGGATGCGCGACGGTGCCACTGCCACGCGCGCGTCGAGGGCGAGGATGCCCTTGCCGTCGACCAGCAGCGGGTTGATGTCCAGCGTACGCACTTCGGGAATGTCGGCGGCCAGCTGTGCCAGCTTGACCAGTGCCAGCGCCAGTGCGCGCTCGTCGGCGGCGGGCACATCGCCGTAGGCCTTGAGGATGCGCGAAGCGCGGGTCTGGCCGATCAGCTCGTGGGCCAGGCGCAGGTCCAGCGGCGGCAGGGCCAGCGCCTTGTCGTTGATCACTTCGACGGCGGTTCCGCCGCGTCCGACCACGATCACCGGGCCGAACGTCGCGTCATCGGCGATGCCGACAATCAGTTCGCGCGCCTTCGGGCGGACGATGGTCGGCTGTACCAGCAGGCCATCGATGCGCGCATCCGGCCGCAGCTGGCGCGCACGCGACAGGATCGCGTTGGCCGCGCTCTGCACCGCCGGCAGCGTGGACAGATTCAGGCGCACGCCGTCCACTTCGGACTTGTGCGGAATGTCCGGCGACAGGATCTTCAGCGCTACGGACGCACCGCGTTCCAGCAGTGGCTGCGCCAGGTCCATCGCCTCATGCGCATCGCGCGCATGCATCACCGGCGCCGACGGGATGCCGTAGGCCTTGAGCAGCTCGTGCGTGGCCAGCGGGTCCAGCCACTGCTGGCCGTTGGCCAGCGCGGCATCGACCAGTGCGCGCGCGGTGGCCGTGTCGACGCTGAAGTCCTGCGGCAGGCTGGGCGGCGTTTCCATCAACGCGTTCTGTGCCTCGCGGTAGCGTACCAGGTGCTGGAAGCCCCGTACTGCTTCGGCCTCGGTCGGATAGGTCGGCACTCGTGCTGCGTTGAGCGTGGCGGTGGCCTGGTCGTCGTTGCCCAGCCACACCGCGAACACCGGCTTGTCGCGATGATGGCGCGGGCGCAGGCCGAGCGTGCGGGTGAGGGCCTGCGCCGCGTCGGCGGACGAGGTAAACGCGGTTGGCACGTTGACCACCATCACCGCATCGTTCTCGTTGTCGGCCAGCAGTGCTTCGATGGCCGACGCATAGCGGTCACCATCGGCGTCGACCACGATGTCCACCGGATTGCTGCGCGACCAGCCCTGCGGCAGCACCGCATCGAGCTTCTCCACCGTGCTGTCGGAAAGGGTCGCCAGCGTGCCACGCAGCGCGATCAGTTGGTCCACGGCCAGGCGGCCGACACCGCCGCCATTGCTGAGAATGGCCAGGCGGCGACCGGGAAAGGTTCCCAGCCGCCCCAGCGATTCGGCAGCAGTGAACAGTTCGTCCAGCGCACCCACGCGCAGCAGGCCGGCACGATTGAAGGCCGCACCATACACATCATCGGCACGCGCCAGGGCCTGCACATGGGTATCGCGGCTGCCCGGCTGCACGCGCTCGGCGCGACCGGACTTCACCACCACCACCGGCTTGGCGCGGGCGGCGGCACGCGCGGCCGACATGAACTTGCGCGCGTCCTTGATCTGCTCGACATACAGCAGGATGGCGCGGGTGCGGTAGTCCGTGGCGAAGTAGTCGAGCAGGTCGCCGAAGTCGACGTCCATCGTGTCGCCCAGCGAAACCACGGCGGAGAAGCCCACCGAGCGCGCCACGCCCCACTCCACCAGCGCGGCGGCAATGGCCGAGGATTCGGAGATCAGCGCGAGGTCGCCGGCCTGCGGGAAGTGCGCGGCGATGCTGGCATTGAGTCGCGCGTGCGGCGCGATGACGCCCAGGCAATGCGGCCCGAGGATGCGCAGGCCATGCTTGCGCGCCACCGCCTCTACCTGTGCGGACAACGAACCCGGGCCTTCGCCCAGGTGCGCGGTGAGGATGATCGCCGCCTGCACGCCACGCTCTGCAGCTGTACGCACCACTTGCGGCACGATCGCCGCCGGCGCGGTGATCACCACCAGGTCAGGCACCCAGTCCAGGTCCTTCAAGCGCTTGACCGTGCGGATGCCATCGATCTCGGCGTGCCGCGGGTTGATCCACGCCACCTTGCCGGGGAAGCCGGTGCCGCGCAGGTTGCGCATCACTGCGCGGCCGGCCGAACGCTCACGCGGGCTGCCGCCGATCACCGCGACCGACTGCGGACGGAATACGGACTGCAGGTGGTAGGTACTCATGCGCCTACGGTACCCAAATTCCGTGGCGATGGGGTCGGAGGAAGGGTCGGATCCCTTTTCGCAGGAAAGGGCTCCGACCCCTGCTGCGGATATCCGGGGTCAGAGCCCTTCGCTGCGCGAAGGGATCCGACCCCGGCGTGCACGTTTTGTTACAGCAGCGTGCCGTGCAGGATCAGCGCGGCGATGCTGAAATAGATCACCAGGCCGGTCACATCCACCAGGGTGGCCACGAACGGGGCCGAGGCGCTGGCCGGGTCGAAGCCGAGCCGCTTCAGGACGAAGGGCAGCATCGAGCCGGACAGCGAACCAAAGGTGACGATGCCGACCAGCGCGGCGCCGATGGTGATCGCCAGCAGGATCCAGTGCTCGCCGTAGTCATGCAGGCCACCCAGCTGCCAGATCACGATGCGCACGATCGCCAGGCAGCCGAGGATGGCACCCAGCACCATGCCGGTCGGGATCTCGCGGATGGCCACCTTCCACCAGTCGCGCAGGCGCAGTTCGCGCAGCGCCAGGCTGCGGATCAGCAGCGAGGTGGCCTGCGAGCCGGAATTTCCGCCCGAACTCATGATCAACGGGATGAACAGGGTCAGCACCACTGCGCGCGCCAGTTCGTCCTCGTAGTGCTGCATCGCACTGGCCGTCAGCATCTCGCCCAGGAACAGCACGCTCAGCCAGCCGGCACGCTTGCGCAGCATCTCGAAGAAGCCGATCTGCATATACGGCTTGTCCAGCGCTTCCATGCCGCCGAACTTGTGCGCGTCCTCGGTCGATTCCTCGATCAGCGCATCGAGCACGTCGTCCACGGTGACGATGCCGAGCATCTGCTGCTGCGCGTCGACCACCGGGATCGCCAGCAGGTCGTGGCGGCGGATCAGCCGCGCCACTTCTTCCTGGTCCATCAGCGCGTCCACCGTCACCGGCGGATTGACCTGGGCCACGTCCAGGATCGATTCCTCGGGCAGGCCGGTGATCAGCCGGCGCATGGTCACCACCTGCTGCAGCTGCTGGCTGGCCGGGTCCAGCACGTAGATCGCGTACACCGTTTCACGCGTGCGCTCGACCTGGCGGATGTGCTGCAGGGTCTGCGCCACGGTCCAGCTGGCGGGCACCGCCACGTATTCGGTGGTCATCAGCGCGCCGGCGGTGTTCGGCGGGTAGCTCAGCAGCTTCTGGATGACCTGGCGGGCGTCGGTGCCCAGCAGCGGGATCAGCCGCGCGCGTTCTTCCTCATCCAGCTCGTGGACGATGTCGGTGGCGCGGTCGTCAGCCATCAGCCCGAGCAGGGCAGCGGCGCGTGCCGGCGGCAGCGCGGCCACCAGCTCACCGCTGCGGTGCAGCTCCGGCGCTTCCAGCATCTTCACTGCACGCGGCAACGGCAGCGCGGCCAGCGTTTCCGCCGCGCGGGCCAGTTCCAATGTGTTGAGGAATTCCACCGCATCGGCGGTGTTGTAGTTCGCCAGCGGTGCGGCCAATGCGGCGGCATCGGCCACCGGGCGCAGCAATTGCTTCTGGTTCATCGGTTTTGCCTTGTGGGGGTGCGACCTCGCGCAACGCCAACGCAGGCAAACCGTCCCGATGTCAGGCGGTGGCCATCGCTGGCGTCGAACGAGGTCGACTTCTACTGTCGCTGGACATGGGTTGGGGACTCCGGAATGCGCGTGCCGGCGGTGCGCCGCCAGCGGCGGGCAGTCTGGACCCGCGGGCCATGCAGGTCAACCCGGCATCCCTGCGCCCGGGCGCCTGCCGGCCGGTTGTTCTCGTGCATACACCACCCGGCGCGCATAATGGCCGGGTGGCGCTCGCCACGCTTTCCCCACCCGAACGGACGCACTGCGGGCTTCCCCGATGACCAGGTATTCCCATGCATAGCGGCGGTCTGGAACTGGCCCTGGTGCTGCTGCTGGCGGCGGTCATTGCCGTGCCGGTGTTCAAGAAGTTCGGCTTCGGCGCGGTGCTGGGCTACCTGGCGGCCGGCGTGGTGCTGGGCCCGGACGGGCTGGGCTTCGTGCAGGACGCCGACCGCATCCTCGGCGCGGCCGAGATCGGCGTGGTGATGCTGCTGTTCGTGATCGGCCTGGAGCTGTCGCCGGCACGCCTGAAGGTGATGCGGCGCTCGGTGTTCGGCGCGGGCGCGGCGCAGGTGGCAATGTCCGGGCTGGTGCTGGGCGGCCTGCTGCTGCTCGACCACTTCCAGTGGAAGAGCGCGCTGGTGGTCGGTGTTGCGCTGGCGCTGTCATCCACCGCGGTAGGCCTGCAGCTGCTGTCCGAGCACAAGGCGATCAACAGCGACCATGGCCGGCTGGGTTTTGCCATCCTGCTGTTCCAGGACCTGATCGCGATCCCGCTGCTGGCGGCCATCCCGCTGCTGGGCGGGGCGAAGAACGAGACCCTGCGCTGGGAAGACGCCGCCGTGGCCCTCGGCGCGCTGGCCGTGGTGATCCTGTGCGGGCGACCGGTGCTGCGCAAGGTGTTCAGCATCATCGCGCGCACCCGCAGCCCGGAAGTGTTCACCGCCACCGCCCTGCTGGTGGTGCTGGGCACTGCCTGGTTCATGCAGGAAGCGGGCCTCAGCCCCAGCCTGGGCGCGTTCCTGGCCGGGGTGCTGCTGTCCGATTCGGAGTTCCGGCACGAACTGGAAGCGCAGATCGAGCCGTTCAAGGGCCTGCTGCTGGGGCTGTTCTTCATCGCGGTGGGCATGGGCATCGATCTCGACCGCATCGCCGCAGAGCCGTGGCTGATCGCAGCCGGCGTGGCGATCCTGCTGGTGGTCAAGTTCAGCCTGCTGTATGTGATTGGCCGTATTGCAAAGCTCAGTCCGCGGCAGTCGCTGCTGCTGGGCAGCGTGCTGTGGCTGGGGGGCGAGTTCGCCTTCGTGGTGTTCAACGAAGCGCAGCGCGCGCACCTGCTGGGCAACGCCAATCACGATCGGCTGGTGGCGATCGTCGGCCTGTCGATGGCGATCACGCCACTGCTGATGATCGCGCTGCTCAAGCTGCTCGGCCAGGAGAAGGCTCCACCGCGCGGGACCGCCGAGGCCGACAAGGTGGCACCGGACAACCGGCCCAAGGTGCTGATCGCCGGCATGGGCCGCTTCGGCCAGGTGATCGCACGCCTGCTGACCGCACAGAAGGTGCCGTTCGTGGCGCTGGAGGCGAACCCGGACACGGTGGCCGACCTGCGCCGCTTCGGCAACCAGCTGTACTACGGCGACCCGACCCGCCCGGAGATGCTGCGTGCAGCGGGTGGCGAGCACATCGATGTGTTCGTCATCACCGTGGACGACCCGGAGACCAACCTGCGCGCGGTGCGCATGGTGCGCCGGCTGTACCCGGACGCGAAGGTGCTGGCGCGAGCGCGCAACCGCCAGCATGCGTGGCGCCTGATGGACATGTCGGCCGAGCCGTTCCGCGAAGTGTTCGGCACCAGCCTGGAGATGAGCGGGCGCGTGCTGACGGCGCTGGGCGTGGCACCAGACGTGGCCGAACGCCATGTGCAGCGCTTCCGTGAGCATGATGAGCAGCTGCTGCGTGACCAGTACCTGGTGTACGACGACGAGGCCGCGGTGATCCAGACCTCGCGTGATGCGCGCAACGACCTGATGCACCTGTTCGAAGCCGACGCGGAAAGGGACGAAAAGTAGATCCACGCCATGCGTGGATGCTTTGGCTTCCGGGCATGATCATCCACGCATGACGTGGATCTACTGAAAGCATCCTGGCGACCTTGGTCGACACAGTGGCTCCGGCGGGGGCAGGGTCAGAGCCCTTTCCGTTGGAAAGGGATCCGACCCCGGCCTTTCAGCCGTTGTCGCGCAGGAACCGCGCCATCGAGGAAACGCCCGGCACGCGCGGCTCGAACTCGCCGGCCACGTCGATGAAGCCACGCATCACCGCGATCTCGCGCGGGCTGCGGTTGAGGCTGTCGCGCGCTTCAGGATCGGCGCCGGCGCGCAGCAGGCGCTGCACCAGCAGCGGCAGGCCATGCAGCGCGGCCAGATGCAGCGGGCCGAAGCCACGCGGGTCGCGTACATCCAGGCTTACGTCCTCGTCCAGCAGGCGCTCCACTGCGGCCATCACCACCTGCTCGTCGCAGGCGGTACCCGGCTCGGCGCGCGCGCCCAGCAGCAGCAGCAGCGGCGTGACAGAACCAGCGGCGGCCTGGTCCGGTTCGGCACCGGCCAGCAGCAGGGTGTCGAGCAGCGCCAGCAGGCGCGAGCGGTCGCGGGCACTGAAACCGTACAGCGCGGCACAGTGCAGCGGACCCAGCTGCTGCGCGTCACCGGCATGCACGTCGGCACCCGCCGTGAGCAGGCGCGCGACGATGTCCGGAAGGCCCAGCGCGGAGGCCAGCATCAGCACCGTCACGCCACCCGGCAGGCGGTGTTCCAGCTTGGCGCCAGCGTCGAGCAGGGCCGAAACGATGTCCACCTGGCGCATGCTGACCGCCGCCGACAGCGGCGTCGCGCCACTGGCCGCCGCGTGCTGCGGATCGGCGCCGCGCGCCAGCAGCAGGTCGGTTACCGCCAGGTGGCCGCCACCGGCAGCACGCAGCAGCGCGGTGCAGCCCTGTGCGTCGACGGCGTCGACGGCGAAGCCCAGATCGATCAGGCGGCGCACTGCATCGACGTCACCGGCCATTGCGGCGGCCGGCAGATCGGCCTCGCGCAGGGTGCGGCGCGGCAACGGCCACACCCGCCAATCGAGCCAGTCGGCCAGATCGCGGCGACCGATCGACAGCGCCACGCCCAGCGGTGTCTGGCCGTCGGCGGCACGTGCTTCCGGCGAGGCACCATGCTGCACCAGCAGCTTAAGCGCGCCTTCGCGGGCCAATGCGGTGGCCAGGTGCAGTGCGGTCATGCCGTGGCTGTCGCGTGCTTCGCGATCAACGCCGGCCTTGAGCAGGGCCTGCTGCAGCCGCAGCCACCCCAGGCGCACCGCCAGCGACAGCGGCGGATCGCCCGCCGGCGAGGCGGCGAACGGATCGGCGCCACGCTCAAGCAGTTCCAGTGCCAGCTGTTCCAGGCCACGCGCGGCCTGGTCGTGCTGTGCGCAGGCAGCAAGGAAGCGCGCCAGGCCACCGCGGCCGGCCGGCGACAGGCCACGCTGCAGCATCACCTGCAACGCCGGCACCGCATCGATGCCGCGCGACAACAGCGCGAACATCGGCGTGTCGGAGCAGGCATCACGCACATAGGGATCGGCGCCGTGGCCCAGCAGCCAGTCCACCGCACGCGGTTCCAGCGCCAACTCCGGATCGAGCAGCAGCCCGCCCAGTTCCTCCGGCTGGCACAGCCTGGCCAGCGCCGCCATGCCGTCGGTGTTGCCGAAGCCCAGAGCCTCGCGCAGCAGGGTCAGCGGCGGACGGTCCGGCAGCAGGCCGCTGGCACTGGCTGCTTCGCCACGATCGGCCAGGCCATCACTGACCGCGGCCGGCAACGGATAGGACGGGTCCAGCAGGGCTACGATCGCCCAGCGGCCGGCCTCGGCGGCGTAGTCCACCGCACGGCGGCCGACCGGATCGGTGGCATCGGCCGCGATGCCCAGTTCGACCAGGCGCTTGATCAGCAGCGGCGAGACATCCTCGGCCATCGCCGCCAGCTGCACCGCATTGCGGCCTTCGCCGTCCACCGCGACCAGGTCCGGCTTGTGCGGCAGCAGGTGCTCGATCACGGCGGCGCGACCGGCACGGGCCGCTTCCAGCCACGGTGTACGCCCCAGTGCATCGCGCGCCTCCAGATTGGCGCCCGCGCCGAGCAGCACGCCGATGATCTCGACATGGCCGGCCAGGGCCGCCTCATGCAACGCACTGCGGCGCTGGCGATCGCGGGCGTCGGCCCGTGCCTTGTGCTTGAGCAGCAGCTGCACGCCCGCCGGATCGTCATCCTCGGTGGCGGCGGCGGCCAGCAGCACCGGGGTGCCATCGGCCGGTTCGCAGCGTGCACCGCGTTCGAGCAGGAAGCGGGCCAGACGCCAGTTGCCCACCTGGCAGGCCACCGCCAGCGGCGACCAGCCATCACGGTTCAGCGCATCGACTTCGGCAGCGGCATCGCGCAGCAGCGCGGCCACCCCCGGGTCGGAACTGCGTGCGGCATGGTGCAACGGGGTGTTGCCATCACTGTCGGTGGCACGCGAGTCGGCGCCGTTGGCGAGCAGGGTCATCACCGCTTCGGGGCGGCCATGCCAGCTGTCGCGGGTCGCCGCCAGCAGCGGGGTCATGCCCCGGTGCGGCGCATTCACATCGACGCCGCGGGCAATCAGTTCGCGCAGCAGGCGCAGGTCCGGCAGCACCGCGGCCAGCACCGCCAGGCTGCGCTGGTCACGCCAGTTCGGGTCCGGCAGCGCATACGGATCGGCACCGGCCTGCAGCAGCTGCAGGCCCCGGTCGATGCGGCCCTGGCGGGCGGCTTCATACAGCGCCGGTGTCAGTTCCTGCGGCGCCATCGCCTCCAGCGGCAGGGCGTCGGCCGCCGCTGCGAACATCGGTTCGGGTTCAGCGCTGGACGCCACCAACGGGCTGGAGCGCAACGACACCAGCGGCGCAGGCGCGACACGCTGCAGCAGCAGGTGCAGCATCGGCGACAGCAGTACGACCGCCAGCGCGGCGGGCCAGCGCGCGCTTTCCGGCAACAGGCCCGGCCAGGCCGGCAGCACCACCAGCGCGGCCAGCGCAATGACCAGCGCGGCCACGCCGAGGCCACGCCAAGCAGTCAGGTCGCGCCCCGCCAGCGCCTGCCAGTGCTGGGCCAGGCTGCCATCCAGGCGTTCAACATCGTTCCACAATGGCCAGGTGCGCCAGGCCGCCAGCAGGCCGGCACTGACCAGTACGCTCAGGCCAAGCACTGCCGCCAGGCTGCCGCTGTCACGCAGCGCTGCGAGCGGCCAGGCCAGCAGCAGCGCCAGCAACAGCGGGGCGGCTGCCCACAATGCCAGCAGCGCCGGCAGGTCCTGGCGTGCGACCACCTTCAGCGGCAGCAGCGCGCGGCTGCGGCGCCACCACGATATCGCCAACGCGAACGCGGGCTGCGCCAGTGCGGCAAGGACCGCACCCGGAACGCCGCCCACGGCGGCGCCCAGCGCCAGCACCGCGCCCGCGGCGAGGGCAATTGACAGAATGCGCGGACGGGAGGCGTCAGTCATAGTGGCGCGGCATCAGGCTGGCCACCGACGGCGGCACCTGCAGGTAGAACCCGCGCTCGCTCATTTCGCTGCGGACCTTTTCCGGGTCAGCCTGCGCCAGGCGGCGCTGGGCATCCAGGACCACCTCCAGCACGAAGGCGAGCGTCCCCAGCGAGGTGAGCAGCGGCGCGGGCAGCGCGCTGAAATCATCGCGTCGGGGAACGTAGACGTAGGTGTCCGGCTTGAGTTGGCTTTTATAGACGTAGGCGTACATGTCCGCGGGACGATAACCCGGGAAGAGCCATGATTGTGTCGGAAAGCCGACACCGGGGAAAGCCGTCAGCCGACGATGGCGGCGCGATCGGCGGTGTTTCGCCTGCGGGGTTCAGCAATGTGGCGGCGACGTTCAGGCTGCGCCGCCGCCACACGGGCGCTTACTTGACCTTGGCGTAAGTGCCCTTCAGCGCGACACCCGCGAGGATGGCACCGGCGTAGCACTCGTAGTTGGTGCTGCTCTTGAACTCGTTCTTCTTGTAATAGCTGACGATGTCGACCACGGCGTTGGCGCCGCGCGACTTGGCACCGTCCTGCAGCGCGCGCAGTGCCGACAGCGCAACCCAGCGGCAGGCCTCGGCATCGCTCTTGTTGGCGGCGTTGGTCTTCTTGTTGGTCACGTCTTCGCCCAGGCGCTGCTGCACGCTGACCGGCTGGCCGGCCAGATAGAAACGCACGCTGCCGTCGATGCCGGCGTCCTTGGCGGCCTGCGAATTGACCAGTTCCTGCAGGGACTGTTCGACACGCGTGTCGCGGGCGGAAGCGGTGAAAGTCAGGGCCAGCAGCGCGGTAGCCGTGGCGATCATGAGAGTGCGGCGCATCGGAACATCTCCTTGTCGAGGGTGCGGGGGTAACGGGAACGGTGTGTTGGCGCAGTGGATCACTCGCTCCAGCGGCGGAACACCAGCGAGGTGTTGATGCCACCGAAGGCGAAGTTGTTGCTCATCACGTACTCGGCCTGCAGTTCGCGGCCCTGCCCGGTGATGAAGTCGAGCTGGCCACAGCGCGGGTCGACCGCGGCCAGGTTCAGGGTGGGCGCGAACCAGCCGGCACGCATCATCTGGATGCTCACCCAGGCCTCGAACGCGCCACAGGCACCCAGCATGTGGCCGACGTAGCTCTTCAGCGAGCTGATCGGCACGCGGCTGCCGAACACCTGTGCGGTGGCCTGGGTCTCGGCGATGTCGCCGTGGTCGGTGGCGGTGCCATGGGCGTTGACGTAGTCGATCTGCGCCGCGTCCAGGCCGGCGTCCTCCAATGCCAGGCGCATGGCCTGGGCCATGGTGTCGGCGCTGGGCTGGGTGACGTGCTGGCCATCGCTGTTGGTGCCATAGCCGACCACCTCGGCAAGGATGGTGGCGCCGCGCGCCCGCGCGTGTTCCAGGTCTTCCAGGATCAGCGTGCAGGCGCCCTCGCCCAGCACCAGGCCATCGCGGCCGGCATCGAACGGGCGAGGCGTGGTCTGCGGCGCGTCGTTGCGCACGCTGGTGGCGAACAGCGTGTCGAACACCGCTGCAGCGGTGGCATCGAGCTGCTCGGCACCGCCGGCCACCATCACCGTCTGCTTGCCGCTGCGGATGGCTTCATAGGCCGCGCCCACACCCTGGCTGCCTGACGTGCAGGCGCTGGAGGTGGTGTACACGCGCCCGGACAGGCCGAAGAACACGCCGATGTTGACCGGCGCGGTGTGGCTCATCATCTTCAGATAGGTCGTGGCGCTGATGCCATCGGTGGTGAATTCGTTGAGCATGCGCCCGAATTCGCCGGTGGCCTCGTGGCTGCCGGACGAGGAGCCATAGGCCACGCCGGTACGGCCACTGCGCAGCACCGGATGCTCATTCAGGCCGGCCTCGCGCAGCGCCACCTCGGTGGCGCGCACCGACATGATCGCGACCTTGCCCATCGAGCGGGTGGTCTTGCGGTTGTAGTTCGGCGGCAGCTCGAAGTCCTGCGCCGGCGCGGCCAGCTTGGTGTTCAGCCCGGCATAGACATCCCACTCGGGCATCGCACGCACCGCGTTGCGGCAGCTGCGCAGGTGCGCTTCGATGGTCGGCCAGTCGTGGCCGAGTGGACTGATGGCAGCGGCGCCGGTAACCACCACGCGACGATCGGCGGCCATCAGAGCATGCCTCCGTTCACCGAGATCACCTGGCGGGTGATGTAGCCGGCCGGTTCGGACAGCAGGAACGCCACGGTAGCCGCCACTTCGTCCGGGCGGCCAACGCGGCCGGCGGGAATCAGCTTGAGCGCGTGTTCAACCACTTCGTCGTTGAGCATTTCGGTCTCGATCAGGCCCGGGGCCACGCAGTTGACGGTGATCTGGCGGCTGGCCAGTTCCAGCGCCAGGGCCTTGGTGGCGCCGATGATGCCGGCCTTGGCGGCACTGTAGTTGACCTGCCCGCGGTTGCCGGCCAGTCCGGAGACCGACGACAGGGTGACGATGCGGCCCGGCTTGCGCCGCCGCACCATCGGCATGATCAGCGGATGCAGCACGTTGTAGAAGCCATCCAGGTTGGTGTGGATGACCTGGTCCCAATCGTCCGCTGACAGCGCCGGGAAGGCGCCATCGCGGGCGATGCCGGCATTGCAGACCACGCCGTAGTAAGCGCCGTGCGCTTCGACATCGGCCTCCAGAGCGGCCCGCGCAGACGCGCGGTCGGCCACGTCGAACACCAGCACGCGGGCCTGCTGGCCCAGTGCCTGGATCTCGGCGACCACCGCCTGTGCTTCATCCACGCGGCTGCGGCAATGCACCACCACGTCGAAGCCATCGCGCGCGATGCGCAGCGCGATGGCCCGGCCGATGCCCCGGCTGGCGCCGGTCACCAGCACGCTTCGATTCCCTGTCATGCCTGTCCACTCTCCAGATAGGCCATCGCGTCGGCCGGTTCGAACACCGACACGTTGGCTGTCGCCCATTCTTCCTCGCCTGCCAGGATGCGGCAGGCGAACATCCCCAATCCATTGTCACCCAACAGCTCGCAGCGCGCCTGTACGCGCAGCCGCGAACCGCTGGGGAAGCTGCTGCGCGCGCTGCTGTAGCGGCGGCTGCCGAGCAGGAAGCCCAGCTGCGGTGGCCTGCCGGCCGCACGCGCTCGGCAACCGGCCCAGGCCGCGATGGCCTGCGCCATGTACTCGATGCCGACCCATGCCGGCACTTGGTCATCCTCGACGAACAGGCCGGCCTCGGGCACCACCAGTTCGGCCTCGATGGCGTCCTGGTCCCACTGCGTGATGCGCTCCAGCAGGCACATGTCCTGGCGGTGCGGCACCACGTCTTCGATCGCGTACAGCGTGTTCATCGACGCTCCAGTGCCAGCACGGCATTGCTGCCGCCGAAGGCGAACGAATTGCTCAGCACCCGCCGTGGCGGCTGCGCAAGGCGCGTGCCCGGTGCGACCAGCGGCAGCACCGGCAGTGCCGGGTCGGCCACGCCGTCCCACCAGTGCGGCGGCAGCAGCTGCTGCGGGTTCTCGGCCAGCACGATCCAGCACAGCGCCGCCTCGATGGCACCCGAGGCACCCAGCGTATGGCCGGTCAACGGCTTGGTCGAACTGGCCGGCACGTGGCTGCCGAGCACCTGCGACACGGCCAGGCTTTCCATCGCATCGTTGTGGCCGGTCGCGGTCCCATGCAGGTTCACATAGTCCACTTCGCCGGCGGCCCAGCCAGCACGCTGCAGCGCCTGCTGCAGGGCGTCGATGGCGCCCAGGCCCTGCGGGTCCGGGGCGGACATGTGGTGGGCGTCGGCCGACTCGCCCCACCCCGCCAGGCATACCGGGCCGGGTTCGCGGGTGAGCAGGAACAGCGCGGCGCCTTCGCCGATGTTGATACCAGTACGATGCTGCGAGAACGGATTGCAACGTTGGGCCGAGACCGATTCCAGCGCGCTGAAGCCGGCTACGGTGAAGCGGCACAGCGAATCGGCGCCACCGGCGATCACCGCATCGACGATGCCGGCGCGCAGCATGCGTGCGGCCGACATCAGCGCCTTGGCACTGGACGAGCAGGCAGTGGACAGGGTCCATGCCGGCCCCTGTGCGCCACTGCGCTGGCGCACGAACTGCGCGGCGGTGCCCATTTCCTGCTGGGCGTAATCAAAGCCCTGCGGCCACTGGCCCTGTTCGGCATGGCTGCGCAATGCCTGCTCGGATTCACCAATGCCCGAGGTGCTGGTGCCCAGCACCACCGCTACGCGCTCGGCGCCATGGCGGGCGATCGCCGCAGCCACTGCCGGCGCGATCTGAGCCAATGCCACGTCCAGCAGGGCATTGTTGCGCCCGCGCAGCGCCACCGGCAGGTCATCCAGCGCCGGCAGCGGCGTGCGTACTTCCCCCAGCGCCAGGGTGCGCCCCGGCAACAGGCTCTCGTTGTCGCTGAGCCCGCCCGGCGCGTCGGCGAACAGTGCCGACGTCACGGCGGCGCGGCCAGCGCCGAGTGCACAGACCACACCCAGGTCGTTCAGGTAGATCGGTGCGCTCATCGGTCCGGCCCGGCCATGTCGATCGATTCGATGCGCAGCGCATAGCCTTCGGCGCGGTTGTCCAGCTGCACGCTGCCATCGTCCAGCCGCTGCAGGTGCAGCCACACGGTGCCCTCACGCGACAGGCTGCGCTGATGGCCATCATCACTGACCTGCCAGCCCGCCGGCAGCACGGCGGCAATGGCCGCGGTCGGCCACAGCGCGAACTGCAGGTCATCCAGCACGCGCTCGGCGCGCACCTGCGGTGGCAGCCATGGCGCGCGCTGCTGGGTCAGCTGCTGGCCGTCCCATTGCAGGCGCACGCCGGTCTGGCCCATCGCCTGCACGGCCAGCTGCACCTGCTGGGCGTCGGCTTCCAGCAGCGCGTCGAGAACGCGCTCATGCGTGCCGAAGCGGAAATGCAGCTGCTGCTGCAGCGCCAGCGGCGCCGGCAGGCTGGCTGGCGCCAGGCGCAGCGGCGGCAGTTCCACCTGCGGTTTCGGCATGCGGCCGGCACAGGCGGCCAGCAGCAGGCACAGCAGCAGGGCTGCAGTACGGAAGATCAGGCGCTGCACAATTCCTCCAGCACGCGCATGCGGCGACCACTTTCATCGGCCACATACGGATTCTTGGTGTCCCAGGCGTAACCGGCCAGGATGGAGCTGATCATGTCGCGCACTTCGGGCTGCTGCTGCGGGTGGTAGATGATCTTCTGGAAGCCGCCCTGGTACCAGCTTTCGACGAAGCGGCGGAAGGTCTTCACGCCCGCGCGCAGCGGGATCGAGAACTCGGCCTCCCAGTCCACGGCCTGGCCGGCATAGCGGCGCTTGAGGCATTCACTGGCGAGCTGCGCGGACTTGAAGGCAATGGTCACGCCGGAGGAGAACACCGGATCGAGGAACTCGCCGGCGTTGCCCAGCAACGCGTAGCCGGGCCCCCACAGCGAACTGACGTTGGCCGAATAGCCGGTGATCCGGCGCACCGGCAGCACCGCCCATTCGGCGTTGGCCAGCAGGCGGGTCAGGTTGGGGTCCTCGCCAACGATGGCCTGCAGCTTCTGCAGGTCGTCACCCTCGTAGCGCTCGAAGAACGACGGCTCGGCGACCACGCCCAGCGAACAGCAGCCATTGGAGAACGGGATCGTCCAGTACCAGACGTCGATGTGCCCGGGGTGGGTGGTGATCAGGATCTTGTTGCGGTCGAAGTCCGCTTCGGCCGGAATGTTGTCGCGCACGTGGCAGAAGATCGCGCCGCGCACCGGGAAGTTGGACGGCGACTCCAGCTGCAGCAGGCGCGGCAGCAGGCGCGCGAAGCCTGAGGCGTCGAGGATGAAATCGGCCTCGATGCGGTACTCGCTGCCGTCCGGGCGACGTACCGTCACCGCCGGTTGCTCGCCCGGCTCGACCGCAAGCACTTCGTCGCCGAAGCGCAGCGTGGTGCCCATGCGCTCGGCACCGCGTGCCAGCACGTTGTCGAAGTCGGCGCGCTGCACCTGGTAGGTGGTACCCCAGCCCGGCGAGAACTTCTTCCGGAAGTCGAAGGCAGTACGCGCTTCACCGTGCACGAAGGCCGCGCCGTTCTTGTACTGGAAGCCGGCCTCGACCACATCCTGCAGCAGCCCGGCTGCTTCGATGTACTCCATGCTCTGCGGCAGCAGGCTTTCGCCGATGGAGAAGCGCGGGAACTGCTGGCGCTCCAGCATCAGCACCTGGCGGCCCTGCTGGCGCAGCATCGCCGCAGCCACCGAACCGGCCGGGCCCGCGCCGATGATCAGGATTTCAGTACGTTCGACAGCATCCACAGCAGTGTTCATCGGTGCGTCCTTGTCGATCAAGTGGAAAGAAGGAAGTCGGAAACAGGTTCAGGCCGGCGGCAGATCGTGCGGCGGCGGACGGAATAGCGGCGAGATCAGCCAGACCAGGCCGATGCCGAACAGCAGGGTCAGGCCGAACGCGCGCAACGCTGGGGTCTGCGACAGGCCCAGCAGGCCGAACGACAGCCAGGTGCTGGCCGCGCCCACGCACACGGCCAGCCATGCACTGGCGTCGCCGCGGTGCTCGATCAGGAAAATGCCGTAGTCGATGCCCATGCCCAGCAACAGCATCAGTGCCAGCACGTTGAACAGCTGCAGTGGCTGGCCGAACAGGCCCAGCAGGCCCAGGGTCAGCGCACCGGCAATCAGGGTCGGCGCGAACACGCGCCAGGCCTGGCGGCGATAGCGCAGCCACAGCGCGCCGAACACCAGCACGATGCCGACCAGCAGCAGCCCGCCCATCAGCTTGCGGTAGTGGCCCAGCAGCTGCGAGAAGTCGGCGGTGCGGTCCACCCAGCGCACACCCGGCAGGCCTTCGGCCGCCCCGCGCAGGGTGGCCAGCGCATCGGCGCGCGACAGGTCATCGACCATCACCACGCTGATCATCTGCCCGCCGACCTCGCCCACCCACAGGTGGCGGAACGGCTGCGAGGCCGGCGAGGCCAGGAACGCCTCCGCGGTCAGCGGCGTAGCGGCGAAATCCGGGCGCGGCAGCGGTTCGCCGACCGCCTCGGACACCGCGTCCAGCACGCCCGGTTCCACCTTGGCGGTCAGCGCGGCATCGGCCTGCTGGCGCGCTGGCGACGGCAGCCAGTCGCTGATCGCACGGTAGCCACCAATGCGCTTGTCGTTGGCCAGTACACGCAGGCGTTCGGTCAGCGCTTCTTCGCGCTGCAGCAGCTGTGCGGCGTCACTGCCCTGCACCAGGTAGAACTGCGCCGGGCTGGGCATGCCCAGCAGCTGGCTCAGGCGGATCTGCTGGGCCATCAACGCCGGCGGCGAGGACTGCAGGCTGCGCAGGTCGTCGTTGCTGTTCAGGCGGGCAATGCCGATGGCAGACAGCGCCAGCGTGATCACCACGAACACCGTCACCGGCCGGCGGCCATGCAACCGCGGGAAGCGCTCCAGCGTGTTGCCCAGCCACTGCGAGAAACGGGTCTGGCGGATCTCACCGCCATCCAGCCACGGGAACCAGAAAATCACCGTAAGGAAGGCGGCGGCCAGGCCGACCACCGAGAACAATGCCATCTGGCGCAGGCCCGGGAACGGGGCCAGGCCCAGTGCCAGGTAGGCCAGCGCGCTGGTCAGCAGGGCCAGCCACAGGCCGGGCAACAGGTGCCGCAGCAGTTTCCAGCGACGATCAGCCGGTTCGGCCTGGCGCGAAGCGAACCAATGGATGCCGTAGTCCTCGGCCACGCCCACCAGCGACGCGCCGAACACCAGGGTGAGCACGTGCACCTTGCCGAACACCAGTACGGTCACCGCCAGCGCCACGCCGCAGCCGATCAGCAACGACGCGGCGACCAGCAGGATCGGCCGCAGCGAACGGAACGCCAGCCACACCAGCAGCAGCACTGCGGCCAGCGAGCCCCAGCCGATCGTGTTGATCTCCTGGTTGGCCTGCACCGCCGCCGCTTCGGCGTGCAGCGGCACACCCGCATGCAGGATTTCCAGCTCGGGCGCCGCCGCCCTGGCGGCCAGCCCGGCACGTTCCAGCAGGCCGTCGAGATGGCGCTCGCCGTCAAGCTGGAACGCCGACCCCGGCGTATCGAACTGCAGTACGGCCCAATGCCTGCCCTCGGCTTCGAGCAGGCCATCATCGCCCAGCCGCAACCCCGACCCCTGCGCCTGCTGCTGCCACCATTGCGGCCACAGCGAGAGCGGGTCTTGCCGCCAATCGGTCAGGCGCGGTGCGCCCATCGGACCGTACAGCGCAGCCAACGCCTGCTCGGCCAACGCGCCCGGCTCGCTGCCCTGCAGCTGCTCGCGCTGGGCCGGGGTCAGCAGGCGGTCGCGGTACGGCGCGTAGAACGCGCGCGCCTCGTCGAACCAGCCTTCGATCGAACCACTGGGCACCAGCAACGCGCTGTCGGCATCCGCCGCCATCGCCGCAGCGAACGCCGCCTGTGCGCGCTTGGCGGCGGCGCCATCCTTGCTGCCCAGCAGCACCACCACCTGGCGCGAGCTGCCGTCGGCGATGCGCCGGGTGACGTCACTCAACAGGCGGTCATGCGCGTCCTGCGGCAGCAGGGCGAGGATGTCGGTGTCGATCCGCGACTGCTGGCTCCACAGGCGCCATTGCTGCGCACCCAACACCAGCAGGAGCACCAGCCAGGCGATGCCCAGCCAGTGCCACCAGCGCCGCAACCGGTCCGGCCCGTTCGATGCTGCCCCCTCACTCAAAGCGGCGTGCCTCGTCGGCGGTGAGCGTGGCCGGCGCTTCGCTCAGTGCACTGAACTGGATCTGCGTGCGGTCCTTGTTGGCCTCGACGATCTCGACCTGGCGCACGTAGCGGTCACCTTGCAGGGTCAGCGACTGGAACGCCTTGGCCAGCATCGCCGACTTCGGCGTCAGTCGCAGCCGCCAGCCCTGCCCTTCACGGCTGGCCGCCACGTTGAACTGGCCGGACAGCGCCTGCACGTCGCCACTCATCAGCGCGAACATGATCGCGTTCACCGAACGCATCGCCGGCTGCTGCCGCGCATCGAGCTCGACACGGGTGCTGCCATCGCGCTGGCGGCTGAGGATGCGGTCGGCGGTGACCACCACTTCGGAGGGGAACGGCTTGAGCGTGGTCCAGATCACGCCATGCTGGCGCGCGACCACGAACTGGCCCTGCGAGCGCAGCGGGTTCTTGAAGCCGCTGACCTGCTTTTCCTGGCTGAACTGGCCACGCAGCACGTCCGGCCGCGCCACCGCCTGGGTGATCGCATCGATGGCGGGGTCGGCGGCCTGCACCTGCGGTGCGGCAATGAACATCAGCGCGCACAGCAGCACGCTGGAAAGACGGGCAAGCATGTTCACGGCGCAGGCACTCCCAGGCGTTCCCACAGTACCGGCGGGCACTGGTACAGCATTTCCTTGCTGGCCGCGTCCACCGCGACCTGGATGGTCATCGCGCGGGTCAGCACCTGGCCGCTTTCCGCATCAAGGATCTCGTACTCGATCTTCAGCCGGTTCTCCCATTCCACGATGCGCGCAACCACGCGCAGCGCCTGGTTGAACAGCAGCGGGCGCACGTACTTCACCCGGGCATCGACCACCGGCCACAGGTAGCCCGATTCGAGCATCTGCGGGTAGTCGTAGTCATAGCGCCCGAGCAGCGCGCAGCGCGCGATCTCGAAGTACTTGAAGTAGTTGCCATGCCAGACCACGTTCATCGGATCGCAGTCATGGAAGGCGGGGGTCAGCGCAACCTCGCCGACCCGTTCGATGGCCTCATTCACCGGCATACAGCTCCCAACGTTGCGCGCGGATCTCCACCAGCAGTTCCCGCAGTTCGCGATCCAGCGCGCGGTCTTCTTCAACCAGGGCGATGCGCTGCCCCAGGTCGGCGTACATGTCGGCCAGACTGCCATGCAGCTGCGCGTTCAGGCCAACCCGTTCGCGCAGCGCCAGGCCCTGGCGGGCGGCGATCAGCATCGCGGCCACCACTTGCTCGGTCAGCTCGATCACGCGCAGGCAGTCGCGCGCGGCGATGGTGCCCATGCTGACCTTGTCCTGGTTGTGGCACTCGGTGGAGCGCGAAAACACGCTGGCCGGCAGGGTCTGCTTCAGCGCTTCGGCCGTCCAGGCCGACACGCTGATCTGCAGCGCCTTCAGGCCGTGGTTGATGGCCGCGCGCGGGCCCGTGGCCGCCGACAGGTTGGCCGGCAGGCCATGGTTGTAGCGGGCATCGACCACCAGCGCCAACTGGCGGTCGAGCAGATCGGCCACGTTGGCTACGGTGTTCTTCAGGGTGTCCATCGCCAGCGCGATGTGGCCGCCGTAGAAGTGGCCGCCATGCAGGATGCGCTCGCCATCGGCATCGATCAGCGGATTGTCGTTGGCGCTGTTCAGTTCGGTTTCGATCAGCTGGCGCAGGAACGGCAGGCTGTCCTCCAGCACGCCGATCACGTGCGGCGCGCAGCGCAGCGAGTAGCGGTCCTGCAGGCGCTGTTCATTGCGCGGCGGACGCTCGCTGTGCAGGTCGCTGCGCAGACGCGCGGCGATGCGGCCCTGGCCCGGATGCGGCTTGGCCGCGAACAGGGTTTCGTCGAAGTGGTGCGCGTTGCCGTCGCTGGCCAGCACGTTGAACGCGGTCAGGCGCGTGGCCATGCGCGCCAGGTAGTCGGCGCGCTGCCAGGCCAGGCAGGCCAGGCCGGTCATCACCGCTGTGCCGTTCATGATCGCCAGGCCTTCCTTCGGCCGCAGCTTCAGCGGGGTCATGCCGATCTTCGCCAGCACCTCGGCCGCCGGCTGCACGCGGCCATCGTGCAGCACCTCGCGCTCGCCACACAGCACCGCAGCCACGTACGACAGCGGGGTCAGGTCGCCGCTGGCACCGACCGAGCCTTCGGCCGGGATCATCGGCAGCACATCGTGCTGCAGCAGCGTGGCCAGGCCTTCCAGCAGCGGCACGCTGACACCGGACATGCCGCGCACCAGCGATGCCAGGCGCGCGGCCAGCACCGCACGGGTCTCGACCGGGTCCAGGTAGCGGCCCAGGCCGCAGCCATGGTAGGTGTACAGGTGGTGCGGCAGTTCAGCCACCAGTGCCGGCGGGATGTTCACCGTGCACGAATCGCCATAGCCGGTGGTCACACCGTAGATCACGCCATCCTCGCGCAGCAGGCGGTCAAGGAAGTCGGCACCGCGCTGGATGTGTGCGCGGAACGCCGGCGCGTCGCTCAGTGCGCCCTCGCACTGGCGCTGGGCCAGGGCAACCACGTCTTCGATGGTCAACGGTGCATCGCCAAAGCGGCACACGGGTACGGCGTCAGTCGTCATGCGGAGCCTGATCCCAGAAGGGGAAGAAATTGAACCAGTCCAACGGGGACTGGATGACCTGGAGTTCCAGCCAGCGCGCGAAGCGCTGTGCCTGTTCGGCAAGTGCCGCGTCGCGCGAGCCGCGCGGCAGCACGATGCGTTCGGCGAATTGTTCAAATGCCACGCGATAGCCCTCGCCCTGGTGCAGGCAGGCCATGGTGTAGACCGGGCAGCTCAGCGCCGCGGCCAGCACATAGGCGCCGATCGGGAATGGCGCGCGATGGCCGAGGAAATCGGCGGTGACGCTGCGGCCGCCCTGCACCGGCGTGCGGTCGCCGACGATGGCGACGAAGCCACCGGCCGCCACGCGCTCGGCCAGCATCACCGCGGTGGCCGGCCCCATTTCGGTCACCTGCACCAGCTCCACCGCCGCCAGCGGGTCCAGCCGCTGCAGCAGGCGATTGAAGCGCTGCGCATGCGCCGTATGCACCAGCACGGTGATGCGGAACCCCGGCACCTGTTCGGCCAGCACCTGGCACAGTTCCAGGCAGCCGATGTGCGCGGTGAGGATCAGACCGCCTTCGCGGCGCGCGATCTTCTGCAGCACCAGGTCGCGGTGCAGGTGAATACGGTTGGCCGGGTAGCGCCCGCCCAGGCCGAGGATCTTGTCCAGCATCGTGTCGGCGAAGGCGAAGAAGTGGCACAGGCTGTCGCGCCGGGTCGGCGCGCGGCCGAGCACACCGCTGTATGCCTGCAGCCGCTGCAGGTACTGCATCGAGGCCTGTCGCCCCACACGGTTGCCCAGCCAATGGCAGGCCACCACCGGCCACGCGCACAGGCGGAATGGCCAGCGCCCGAACCAGCGGTGCACCCAGCACAGGAACAGCACGCCGGCCACCGACGTCGATTCGCCGATATCGGCCCAGTGCGGGGCATCCTGCGCGGTCGCCATCTCAGCGCTGCCCCTGCAGGCGGCGCCACAGCAGCCGCGGTGCGCGCCAGAGCATGCCGAAGAACAGGCGGGTGTGCATGCGGCTGATGCGCACGTTGTCGCGCCACACATCGAAGTGCGACACGCCATCGGCGGGATAGGTCACGCGCGTGGCCAGGTGCTCGACCGGCAGCTGGCGCCAGTACAGGCGCACCATCACTTCAGTATCGAAATCCATGCGCCGGCCGATGGTCTCTTCACCGATCAGGCGCAGCACCGGTGGCAGTGGATACACCCGGAAGCCGCACATGGTGTCGCGCAGGTGCAGCGACAGCGTGTTGATCCAGACCCAGACGTGGGTGGCGTAGCGGCCATACAGGCGTGCCTTGGGAACACTGGCGTCGTAGGCCGGAATGCCGCAGATCACCGCGTCGGGATGCACACGCGCGGCCTCGATGAAGCGTGGCAGGTCAGCGGTATCGTGCTGGCCGTCTGCGTCGATCTGCAGCACGTGGCTGTAGCCACGCGCGCCGGCTTCAGCAAAACCGGCCAGCATCGCCCCACCCTTGCCCTGGTTGGCGTCCAGGCGCAGCAGGTCAACGCCCTGGCGCTGTGCCAGCGTGCGCAGCACCGCCGCGCACGCCTCATGCGAACCATCGTCGACCAACAGGCAAGGCAGGCCAGCGGCCTGCACACCGTCGACCACCGCCACGATGGCGTGCTCGTGGTCGTAGACGGGAATCACCACCAGTGGCGCGAACGCGGCACCGGCAACGGCCGGGTCAGTCCGCATCGGCGAAGACCACCTTGCCGCTGGCATGCACACCGTGGCTGGAGGTATAGCGGAAGGCCAACACGTTGCGTGCGGCATCCCAGTCCAGCTGCAGGGTCAACTCATCGCCGGGGCGGGCCACGTGCTGGAACTTCACCGCGTCCATGCGCAGGAACGCGCGCGGCATCGCAAATGCCTGGCGGCCGAAACGCATCGCCCAGTCCAACTGCGCAACACCGGGCAGGATCGCCGCCTGCGGGAAGTGGCCCTGGAACGGCCGCAGCGCCGGGTCGAGGGTCATGCGCAGCGTGGCGCTGGCGGCGTCGCGGCGGTCCCAGACCGGCACCGGCATCAGTGGCTGGAACAGCGCCGCCAATGCCGCCTGGGTCACCTTGCCCTGCGCGTTGATCGGCAACGCCTGCACCAGGCGCCAACGGCGCGGCCGGGTCACCGCGTCATGCGCATGCGCCAGACGCGCGCCCAGGCGTTGGCCCAGCGCACGGCGCGCAGCGTCGCCGCCCTCCAGCAGCGCCGGATCGGCCGGAACCACCACGGCGGCCAGCTGCTCGCGCTGCCCGGGCAGCACCAGCACGCGCACGTCATCCACTTCGGCGTCTTCGCGCAGCGCGCGTTCCAGCGCATCCAGCGAGACGCGGCGCTCTTCGATCTTGACGATGCGGTCGGCGCGGCCCAGCAGCCGGAAACGGCCATCGGCCAGGGCTTCCACGCGGTCCTGGGTGCGCCACCAGCCGGGGGTTTCCAGATGCGCCGAGGCCACCGCCAGGCAGCCGTCGTCGATCCGCCACTGCACACCCGGCAGCGGCTGCCACGGCGGCAGGTCGGTGTCCCAGCGGCGCCAGGCGATACCGCCGGTCTCGCTGCTGCCATAGACCTCGGTCGGGGCCACGCCCAACCACTGCCGCACGTGTCGCGCCGCGTCCTCCGGCAGCGGGCCACCGGAGGAGAACACCGCGCGCAGGCGGCCATGCAGGCTGGCCCAGTCGAGCTGCTCGGGCAGGCGCTTGAGATGGGCCGGCGTCGCCACCAGCACCGTGTCGGTACCGGCCAGCGCACCCACCAGGTCTTCGTGGAAGAACCGACGCGGATGGATCAGGCGGCCGGCGGCCAGCGGCCACAGCACGCGGAACAGCAGCCCGTAGATGTGCTGGTGGGACACCGTGCCGTGCACCTCCGCGCCATCCAGCTGCGCACCGAACGCGGCCTGCAGCGCTTCCACCTCGCGCGCCAGCTGGTCCAGGCGCTTGCCGATCGCACTGGGCTGGCCGGTGCTGCCGGAGGTGAACACGCACAGCTCGCAGGCGCGCTCGTCCAGCGCCTGCAGTTCGTCGTCCAGTGTGGCGTCCAGCGCCGCCAGCGGGCGGTAGTCGGCCGGTACGTCGCCCGCGAAACCGCTCACCTGCGGCTGCAGCGCCTGCAGCGTGGCCGGCAGGTTGTCAGCGGCCAGGAACACCCGCTTGCCGGCATGCCAGGCGCCGAACAGCGCCGCAGCGAAGGCCACGGCGTCATCGAAATACAGGGCCCAGTCGCGGCCTTCAGCCGCCGCAAAGGCGGCGCGCCAGCCCCGTACGCGCTGGCGGAAGCAGGCGTGGTCAACCATGTCTCCGTCGCACAGGCCGACGCTGCGCTGCGGCCGCGCCTCCAGCAGCAGCCGGTCCAGGGCAATCCACTCAGCCATGCGCGTGCGCCGCCTTCACCCGCCGCCGCACCAGCCACTCACCTGCGAACAACACGCCCATCATCACGTACGCCAACAATCCGTTGTAGAGCATCCAGACCCGGTCCGACGCGTACAGCGCGGTCAGCAGGGCCAGGCTGCCGTTGAGAACGAAGAAGCCACACCACACCTGGGTGACGCGGCGGGTATAGGCCACCGCGAACGGGGGCAGGTCCGGTTCCTGCAGCCGTGCCAGGCGCTCCACCAACGGCGGCCCGAAGCGCAGGCTGGTGCCGAACACCGCCAGCATCACCGCATTGACCAGCGCCGGGTACAGCTTCAGCGGCAGGGCCTGGTTGAGCACGGTGGCCAGCACCGCCAGCAGGCCGGTGCCGGCGGCGGCGGCCCACCACAACGGCTGGCGCGTGCTCAGCGCACGCAGCAGGGCCAGGGTGAACAGCAGCAGCGACAGCCAGCGCGGCTCGAAGCGGCCCATCGCCAGGTACACCAGCAGCGGGTAGGCAAGCGAAATCGCTGCCACCACGACGGTACGTGCGCGAGCCATGGCGAAGCCGCCGGCGCTGCGGTCAGGCGGCTGCCTGGTCCGGCAGCAGTCCATACACGACATCAACGATGTCCTGCACGGTGCGCACGGCCTTGAACGCTTCCGGCTGCAGGTTGCGGCCGAGCAGTGGCTTGAGCTGCACGATCAGGTCGACCGCATCGATGCTGTCGATGTCCAGGTCGTCGTAGAGCCGGGCCTCGGGGGTGATCCGGGCGGTTTCAATCTCGAAGCTGTCGGTCAGGATGCTGACGATGCGTTCGAACAGTTCATTCTTGGTCATGGCTATTCCTGGCGCCGTTACGACTGGCGGGCGGCGACGAACTCGCCGAGCGCGCGCACGCTGGAGAAATGGCGACGGGTTTCTTCCGAATCGGCCGAGAGGCTGACACCGTACTTCTTCTGCAGCGCCAGGCCCAGCTCCAGCGCGTCGATCGAATCCAGGCCGAGGCCCTCGACGAACAGCGGCGCGGTCGGATCGATGTCCTCCGGCGTGATGTCCTCCAGCGAAAGGGAGGAAATGATCAATTCCTTGATCTCGTGCTCAAGTGCTTGCACGGGGCGGATCTCCAGACAGGTCGAAATAACGAGAAAGGTGCTCGGTGACGCGGCGGGCTGCCAAGGCATCCCCCCTTGGCGAGTCGTCATCGGCCAGGAAGGGCGCGATCGGGATATCTTCGCCGATCTGCAGCCGAACGTGAAAGCGACGTGAGGGGACACGATACCACTTCTGTCCCTTGGTCAACGTGGGCGGGGTGCAGGTGATCCGCACCGGGGTGATGTCCAGCCGGCCACGGACGGCGATGTTGGCGGCCCCGCGCTGCAGCCGCGGCGGCTGGCCCGGCACGCTGCGGGTGCCTTCGGGGAAGATCACCAGGGTGCCGCCGGCGTGCACCGCCGCCACGCAGTCATCGACCAGGCCAGCGCCATCGTCATTGGAGATGTAGCCGGCCGCCCGCACCGGACCGCGCATGAACGGGTTGCAGGCCACGGCCCGTTTCACCACGCAATCGGCGTTGGGCAGCAGCGAGATCAGGCAGACCACGTCGATCAGGGTCGGGTGATTGGCCAGCACCAGCAAACCGTCGCGCTGCAGGCGTTCACCGCCCTCGATCTGGTAGGTCATCACCCCCAGCGCGCGCATCAGGCGCAGATGGCTGGCAAAGGCAACCTGAACCACCCGGCGCGCCCGGCGGCGACGGACCACCGGGTCGCGCATCAGCAGCAGCACCGGCATCACCAGCACGCCCAGCAGCAGGCCACCCATGCCGAATGCGGCAAAGCTCAGGCCGGTGCCGAGCACCCGCCAGGCATGATCGAGGCGGCGCAGCGCCTCAGCCACGGCGCGCCCAGTGCCAGCGCTGGCCGTGGGCCACGTGTTCCAGTGCCGGCGCGCCGGACAACAGGAACCGGTGCAGGTCCAGCGCGTGCGGCAGCGCGCCCGGGGCGGTGGCAGGGGCCTCCGGCGCCGCCTCCCACTGCAGGGAGAGGGTCGGCTGGCCCGGCATCGGCGCCGTCAAACGCCAACACCAGGCAAAGAACGGGTCGGGTTCGTCGGCGAACGTCGCGTAAATCTCGGGAAGGCGCGACTCATACACCACGACCCGAACTTCGCGGGCGCCATCGGCGAGCAGACCGGCCGCTTCCAGGCAGGCGGTTTCGACCGTGGCCTGGCCGGAAGCCAGCGCCAGGTAGTTGCCACGGTGGCCGCGCGCGATCGAGTACAACGCCGCGATCGCGTTGTGCACCGACAGGCCGAACCCCGTCGGTGACAAGGGCTGATCACTGGCCAGCGCCCCCAGCAGCTCCATCGAACGGGCCACGTCGCCGTGGCGGCTGGCGAACACCAGCGGGACCTGGTTGTCCGCCCCCTGCCCATCCTCGCACCAGCAGGCAGCCTGGATCGCCATCCGGCCCAGCCGCTCGATGCGGCGGCGCTGCATTGCCGGGATCTCGGCCAGCGCCGGCGTGTCTTCGCCAACCGGCGGATACGGCGCATCGGCCCAGCCCAGCCACTGGCTACGCTCGCTCAGGCCGGGCGCCCAGGCAGCCCAGTCGACGATGGAGAATTCGATCATTTAGCGAAGGTGCTTCAACGGGAGAACGATAGGCACGAGCCATTACGGCGACGCGCGGCGGCCCCCCAGTCCTGCAGCCGTGCGTCCGTCCAGGACGTCGCCGGCTGCCCCCCTGGCTGCCGGAAAGGAGCGCACGCTAGCACGTCCTGCACGGGGTGTGCAGGTTTCACATTCCCCAACACGGGAGCCGGCACCGGCGGCCCCCGCTTCAATCGATCAGTGGTAACCGGTATCGGCGTGCACCTTGCCGCGGAACACCCGGTACGACCACGCCGTGTAGCCGAGGATGACCGGCAGCAGAATGACCAGCCCGACCAGGGTGAAGCCCAGCGAGGAGGCCGGCGCGGCGGCCTGCCACAGGGTCATCGACGGTGGCAGCAGGTAGGGCCACATCCCCAGCACCAGGCCGAGGAAGCCAAGTACGAACAGGGCCAGGCTGAGCAGGAACGGCGGCAGGTCACGGCGCGGGTGGGTGGCACTGCGCCACAGCGCAGCGGCTACCGCCAGGGTCAGCAGCGGCACCGGCGACAGCCACCAGAAGTTGCCGTCGCTGAACCAGCGCGCCATCAACCGCGAATCGAGGAACGGCAGCCAGCTGCTGACCAGGCCCATCGCCGCGATCACCGCCACCACCAGCGGCCGGGTCATCTGCCGCGCCAGCGCCTGCACGCGCCCTTCGGTCTTCAGGATCAGCCAGGTGCTGCCCAGCAGCGCATAGCCGGCCACCAGCGCGGCACCGGTCAGCATCGCGAACGGGCTGAACCAGGCGAACGGCCCGCCCTGATAGACACCGTCCACCAGCGGGATGCCCTGCACCAGGGTGCCCAGGATCACGCCCTGGGCGAACGTCGCCAGCAGCGAACCGAGGCCGAAGGCCACGCTCCACAGCCGGCGTGACCGATGTGCCTTGAAGCGGAATTCAAAGGCCACGCCACGGAACACCAGCGCCACCACCAGCACCAGCACCGGCAGGTACAGCGCCGACAACAGCACCGCATAGGCCCTGGGGAAGGCCGCCAGCAGGCCGGCACCACCCAGCACCAGCCAGGTCTCGTTGCCGTCCCAGATCGGCGCGGCGGTGTTCATCATCAGGTCCAGCTGCTCCTCGTCCTCGGCGAAGGGGGCGAGGATGCCGATGCCAAGCACGAAGCCGTCCAGCACCACGTACATCAGCACGCCGAAGCCGATCACCGCGAACCACGCCACCGGCAGCCAGGTCATCAGGTCCATGTCAGCGCTCCTCCAGCGGTTCGTCGGCTGCCGACAGCGGGCGCGCCGGGGTGTGGCTGCCGTGGTCCAGCGACGGCCCTTCGGCGTAGGGCTGCGGTCCGTGGCGCAGGATCTTCACCAGGTACCAGATGCCCCAGCCGAACACGAAGGCATAGCCAACCACGTAGACACCCAGCGACAGCGCGGTCATCCACGCGCTCTGCGGGCCGACCGCATCGGCGGTGCGCAGCAGGCCATACACCACCCATGGCTGGCGCCCCATCTCGGTGACGAACCACCCCGACAGCAGCGCGATGAAGCCGCTGGGCAGCATCCAGTTCCAGCCGCGCAACAGCCATGGCGAATCGAGCAGCTTGTTGCGCCACAGCTGGAAGGCCGACACCCAGGCCAGCAGCAGCATCAGCGTGCCCAGCCCGACCATGATGCGGAAGGCAAAGAACACCGGCGTCACCGGCGGCCGCTCGCTGGCCGGTACCGCGGTCAGCGGGTCGAAGGTGCCGTCCAGGCTGTGGGTCAGGATCACGCTGCCCAGCTTCGGGATGGCCACTTCGAAATCGTTGCGCTCCTCCTTCTCGTTGGGCAGCGCGAACACCACCAGCGGTACACCCTCGCCTTCCCGGGTCTCATGCCAATGCGCTTCCACCGCCGCGATCTTCATCGGCTGGTGCTTGAGCGTGTTCAGGCCATGCATGTCGCCGACGAAGATCTGCACCGGCACGGTCAGCGCGGCGAATGCCACAGCGGCGATCAGCATGCGCCGGCCCGCTTCCACGTGCGTGCCCCTGCGCAGGTACCACGCACCCACGCCACCAATCACGAAACAGGTGGTGATGAACGAGCCCAGCGCCATGTGCGCGAGGCGGTAGGGGAACGAGGGATTGAACACCACCTGCCACCAGTCCACCGGATGCACGATGCCGTTGACCATCTCGTAGCCGGCCGGCGTGTGCAGCCAGCTGTTGGACGACAGGATCCAGAACGTGGAGAACAGCGTGCCCAGCGCAACCATGCAGGTGGACAGGAAATGCAGGCGCGGCGAGACCCGGCCCCAGCCGAACATCATCACGCCGAGGAAGCTGGCTTCCAGGAAGAACGCGGTCAGCACCTCGTAGGTCAGCAGCGGGCCGATGACCGTGCCGGCCACCTCGCTCAGCCGCGGCCAGTTGGTACCGAACTGGAAGGCCATGACGATGCCGCTGACCACGCCCATGCCGAACGACACCGCGAAGATCTTCTGCCAGAAGAAGTACAGCTCGCGCCACACGGGCAGCCTCGTGCGCAGCCAGCGCCACACGATAAAGGCCAGCCAGCTGGCCGTACCGATGGTGAAGGCGGGGAACAGCACGTGGAAACTGATGACGAATCCGAACTGGATCCGGGACAACAACAACGCGTCCAAGGGACGCCTCCTGCCTGCGACCGGTGGGATACCGGACCACTTTAGGAGGATTTCGTTAAGACGGGATGCGACCGGGTGACGCGCTGCTTCACTTTGTCGCAGGGGTCAACCGTTCTGGTAGCTGCCAACCTTGGTTGGCACACACGCCCAAACGCCGACCCAGGTCGGCCTCTACCCACCGCGATTGGAGCGGCCCCTTGGCGGGTGCCTCAGTGCCAGAAATACCAGGCCGCCGCAGCCAGCAGGGCGCCAAACAACAGCACCTGCACCACCACATAACCCACGCCATCGTCGCGCGACTCAGCGGCAATGCGCTTCTGCAGCGCCTCGCTCACATCCGGCGTGTCTTCCTGCTGCGCCTGCTCACGCAACGCCTGTGCCAGCGCGCGCGCTTCCGCATCGCGAGGGTCGGTCGGTGGGTTCACAGCAGCTCTCCGGCGGTGGCATGCCGCGTCAGTTCCTGCTTCAGGATCTGGCGCGCGCGGTGCAGGTGGCTCTTGATGGTACCGCGCGCCAGCCCGGTCACCTGTTCGATCTCGGCCAGATCGAAATCCTCCAGGTAATGCAGGCCGACGATCAGGCGCTGCGGCGGACTCAGCCGTTCCAGTGCCGCGCTGAGCTGGCGCCCGGCCTGTAGCGCCTCGCTCAACTCGGCGGGCCCGGGGCCTTCATCGCCGATGCCCAGTTCCTCCGGCGCCTCCACCGCCACCATCCACTGCGCCTCCAGTCGCCGCCGGCGCAGGTGCTGCAACGCCGTGGTGTAGGCCACCCTTGAGACCCAGGTGCGCAGCGAGGATTCAAAGCGGAACCGGTGCAGCTGGCGGAATACCGCCAGGAAGGTTTCCTGCAGCAGGTCGGCCACCTGGTCGCGGTCGCCGACCATCCGCCCGATCAGATGCGCGCAGGTACGTTGATGGGCCTGCACCAGCTGCGCGAACGCCGGTTGCGAGCCGTCGATTATGGCGATGACCAGGGCGCGGTCGTCGCCCGCGTCCAGCGAGGGCTCAACGCGGACATCGCGGCGGCGTCCCCGCCATGCAGCCAATGCTCCGCCCAGCAGGCTCATGCGCGGGGCGCCCCCTGTGCCCGTGGCATGCCTGCCTCAGCCCTTGCGCGCGGCAGGCCGGGTGAAGTGCCAGGCCAGCAGCTGGCCGAGGCCGGCACTGCCGACCAGCGCGGCAGCGGCACCAAAGGTCAGGTCGCGGGCCCCGATGGCTTCCAGCAGGGCCATGGCCAGGGCCAGGCAGACCAGGCTGATGCCCCAGCGCAACGCACCCTGGCGGCGGCGCTCTTCTTCCAGCACGGCCAGCGAGCGGATCACTTCCTCCGGTACGTGCGGGGCCACCAGCTTGCTGCGCGCGCGCGCATCGGCAATGGCATGGATCGCGTAGGCGATGCAGATGAATAGGGTGATCGGGATCAGTTCCTGCATGGTCGAGCTCCTGTTCGATGGATGATGCGGGTTCAGGAGAATGGATGCGCGACCACGGCAACCGGTTGCACTAGCTGTCCGCCGACGTTTCGCTGGCGCCGGTCGTGTCCGCCGGGTCGGGGAAATAGGTCTCCACCTGAAAATCCAGCTGCAGGTCCGTCATCAGCCGCAGCAACTGCGGATCCAGCTCGAAACCCGCCCATGCCGTCTTTCCAAAGATGCCAACACGCAGGCCGATCCCGGCCCCCTCCTGCAGCAGTTCCCTGATCACGTCGGCGCGTGCCCGCAGGAGATCGATCAACGCCGGCCAGGCATCCATCAGCCAACCGTCCTTTCCCCTCTGCAGTACGAACACCACGCGGGTCGCCGCATGAACCCGGATCAAGGTACCGTCGCGATCCCGATATCCGGTCCCGACATCACGGGAAAACGCCGGTTCCAGATCCAGCCGGGCGGCAATTCCGGCGCCGGCCTCTGTCGGGTGCTGCACGCCCAGAGAGATCCTGTAGTCGTAGCAGTACATATCGGTTCCATCCGAACGGAATGACCATCATGCCGCACACGCCGTCGCAGCGACCCGGGCGGTGCCTTTTTGCCGATTCCGCTGCCATGACCTGTGGCCCCTGCCCCCGGCCCGGACGGCTGCTACCCTTGCCCGGTTTCCTCTTCTGGTGCCGTCCGCCCATGTCCCGAGTGCTGCCCCTGTCCCTCCTGCTGTCGGCCGTGCTGGCCGCACCGGCCGCGCATGCCGCGCCGACGCCGATCACCATCGAACAGGCCATGGCCGACCCGGACTGGATCGGTCCGCCGGTCGAGAAGGCCTGGTGGTCGTGGAACAGCCAGCAGGTGGAATACCAGCTCAAGCGCAACGGCAGCCCGGTGCGCGACACCTTCCGCCAGCCGGTGGCCGGCGGCGTGGCCGCGCAGGTGGCCGATGACCAGCGCGGTACCCTGGACGTCGCCGATCCGGTCTACGACCGCAGCCGCAGCCGCAGCGCCTTCGTGCGCAATGGCGATGTGTTCGTGCGCGACCTGCGCAGTGGCGCGCTGACCCAGCTGACCCGCAGCAACGAGCGCGCGGGCAATGTGAACTTCGCGGCCGACAACGGCGTGATCTGGCGCGTCGGCCAGAACTGGTTCCATTGGACCGCCGCCAGCGGCGTGCAGCAGGTGGCCAGCCTGAAGGCCGAGAAGGACCCGCGCACGCCGCCGAAGGCCGACGTGCTCCGCGACCAGCAGCTGCGCACGCTGGAAACCCTGCGCCGCGACCGCGAGCAGCGCGAGGCATTGAAGGACCAGGACCAGCGCTGGCGCCAGGCGGATCCGACCCGCGCACCGGGCCCGGTCTACCTGGGCGCCGACGTCGAGATCGGTGACAGCGTGCTGTCGCCGGACCTGACCCACCTGATCGTGGTGACCAAGCCGAAGGACTTCGACGACGGCCGCACCAGCAAGATGCCGCTGTACGTGACCGAGTCGGGCTACGAGGAAACCGAGGACACCCGCACCCGCGTCGGCCGCAACGGCTTCGAGCCACACACCCTGTGGTACGTGGACGTGCGCACCGGCAAGGCCGAGAAAGTCTCGCTGTCCGGCCTGCCGGGCATCAGCACCGACCCGCTGGCCGAACTGCGCCGCAAGGCCGGCAAGGATGCGCTGAAGGGCGAGCGCAGCGTGCAGGTGATGAGCGACTTCATGGGCGGCGGCATCCGCTGGAGCGCCGACGGCCAGCAGGCCGCGGTGATGCTGCGTGCCAACGACAACAAGGACCGCTGGATCATCAGCGTCAACGCCGCCGACGGCCGCGTCCAGAACCGCCACCGCCTGACCGACAACGCCTGGATCAACTGGGGCTTCAACGATTTCGGCTGGATGGCCGATGGCCGCACGCTGTGGCTGTTGTCCGAGGAATCGGGCTTCTCGCACCTGTACACCCAGGCCGGCACCGCCAAGCCGCAGGCGCTGACCAGCGGCAAGTGGGAAACCTCGGCACCGGTGCCGTCGGCCGATGGCAAGGGCTTCTACTTCCTGTGCAACCAGCAGGCGCCGCATGATTACGAAGTCTGCGCGGTCGACACCGGCAACCGCCAGGTGCGCGAGCTGACCAGCCTCAACGGCGTGGAAGACTTCTCGCTGTCGCCGGACGGCCAGCAGCTGCTGGTGCGCTACTCCGGCGCCTACCTGCCGCCGCAGTTGGCGGTGCTGCCCAGTGCCGGTGGCCAGGCGCGCGTGCTGACCGACACCCGCACCGCCGACTACAAGGCACGCCAGTGGATCCAGCCGAAGCTGGTGGCAGTGCCGTCCAAGCATGGTGCCGGCGTGGTCTGGGCCAAGTACTACGAACCGGAGAACAAGGAACCGGGCCGCAAGTACCCGATCGTGATGTTCGTGCACGGCGCCGGCTACCTGCAGAACGTGCACCAGCGCTACCCGGCCTATTTTCGCGAGCAGATGTTCCACAACCTGCTGGTGCAGAAGGGCTACATCGTGCTGGACATGGACTACCGCGGCAGCGAGGGCTACGGCCGCGACTGGCGCACGGCGATCTACCGCAACATGGGCCACCCGGAACTGGAAGACTACAAGGACGGCCTGGACTGGCTGGTCGACACCCAGCAGGGTGACCGCGACCACGCCGGCATCTACGGCGGTTCCTATGGCGGCTTCATGACCTTCATGGCGCTGTTCCGTGCGCCGGGCACCTTCAAGGCCGGCGCCGCGCTGCGCCCGGTGGTGGACTGGCACAACTACAACCACGGCTACACCAGCAACATCCTCAACACCCCGGACATCGACCCGGAGGCGTACCGCGTGTCCTCGCCGATCGAGTACGCACAGAACCTGCAGGACAACCTGCTGATCGCCCACGGCATGATGGATGACAACGTGTTCTTCCAGGACTCGGTGAACCTCACCCAGCGCCTGATCGAACTGCACAAGGACAACTGGTCGATCGCCCCCTACCCGCTGGAACGCCACGGCTATGTGCGTGCCGATTCCTGGCTGGACCAGTACAAGCGCATCCTCAAGCTGTTCGAGCAGAACCTGAAGTGAGCAATGCCGCAGCCACGATCCGGATCGTGGCTGCGGTCATCCTGGATGACCGCGGCCGGGCGCTGGTGGTGCGCAAGCAGGGTGCGCGCCGCTTCATCCAGCCCGGTGGCAAGCCCGAACCCGGCGAGGCGCCCCTGCAGGCGCTGGCCCGCGAGCTGGACGAGGAACTGGGCGTGCAGCTGCGCGCCGATGCCGCCATCGCGCTGGGCACGTTCGAGGACTGGGCTGTGAACGAGCCCGGCCACCGCGTGCAGGCACAGGCGTGGTGGGTGCAGGTGGACGGTGCGCCGCAGGCGCGCGCCGAAATTGCCGAACTGGCCTGGGTGCCGCTGCAACCGCCGCATGGCCTACCCTTGGCACCCTTGAGCGAACACCATATCCTGCCGGCCGTCGCCACCCGGGCGACGGCCCGCTGAGCAGGCGGGCGCCGACTGCAAGGACATCGGATGTCAATGTCGATCCCGTCGATCCCCTCGCCGCTTTCCCCGGCCTATCACGCCTGGGTGCGCCCGGTCGCACAGGCTTCGTTCTGGCTGTCACTGCTGCTGACGATCTACTTCGTGCTGCAGGGACTGGTGCTGTGGCCGCTGCAGAACCTCAGGCTGTGGCGCCTGGTGGAAAGCGAAGTGCAGCAACAGCAGCTGCACAGCCTGGTCTGGCTGCTGGCGCACCCGGTGGCCGCGTCAATGGTCGTCGCGCTGTTGTGCCTGGCCTCGACCGTGTCCAGCTGGGGCCTGCTGCGTGAACGTCGCTGGGGCCTGTGGAGCTTCGTGGTACTGCTGCTGCTGAGTGCCCTGACCAACTTCGCAGCCGCCTGGTGGCTGGACCTGTTCATGGGCGACTTCATTCCGCTGCTGGCCGATGACCCGGCCCTGCTGCAGGAGCTGCAGCTGAAACGCTGGCTGATCACGCTGACCGTGGTCGGCATGTCGTTCGTGCTTCTCGGCCTGCAGGGCTGGCTGGCCTGGCGACTGCTGCGCCCCGACGTGCGCGCGCGCTTCCACTGAGTTCTGCCGGGCGTGGGCCAGGGCCTCCGGCAGCACCCGGCGTTTGCCTTTGATCGTCAAGGAGACGACATGCTCTCACGCGCACCGTACCGCCACTGGCTGGCCTGGGCGTTGCTGCTGGCCACGCCGGTGGCCGCGGCACAGTCACCGCAATGCGGCCTGTTCGAGGCCGACGAAGGCAGCAGCACGCTGCGTGTCAGCTCATCCAACCGCGGCGAGCAGAAGCACTTCGGCAGCGCACCGACGCCGGTCGCGTTCCAGCAGATCGACGGAAAGCTGCAGCTGGTGAACCTGGAGTACGGCCTGCCCAGCGTGCTGCAAGTGCGCGATCGGGGCCGCACGGTCGAGGTGGATGGCACGGTCTACACCCTGCAGGCCCCCGCACAATGCGCCGCAGCCGCCACCCCGGCTGAAGGCAGCTGCCTGGCCGATGCGGCGGCGTGCCTGGACACCCGTCGCGAAGCGACCCCGACCGTGCTGGCAGCGGCTTGCCGGGAGGGCGTGCCCGGCATGTGCCTGCAGTTGGCCGATCGCTGGCATGACGAGGCCAGGGCGCCGGCCACGCCGGATGAGGCGCAGCAACAGGCCATCCTCGATACCGCACTGGCCGGCATCGAACTGCCTGTGCCGTGCCGGAATGGCGGCTTCAGCAACGAGACACCGGCCTGTGCAGCGGCGCTGGAAGCGGATCCGGCGCTGCAGGAGCAGATCGTCAAGGCCGCGATGGGTGCGGCGATGGTTGAAGCGGTGAGCTCCGTGCTGTCACCCTCCACGCCGGTGGTGGTGCCGGCCGCGCAGCGCCAGCAGCTGTTGCAGTTGTGCCAGCAGGTCGGCCATGGCGGCTTCTGCAGCCGCGTGGCCGAGCTCTCGTGGGAATCCGGCGACCCCTTGCAGGCGGTGCAGGCACTGGCCACAGCGTGCGCGCCCGGCAAGGACAGCGCCGCCTGTGAGCGCCTGCCTGCGTTGCGGGCGCTGGGCGCCTCGTTGCGGCCGCAGCCGGCTACGGCGCTGCCCTGCGGTACCTTCCGCGCCGCAGGTGGCCTGATGGATACGCTGGACTTCGGCGATGCGGGACGGGTCGGCATCGGCTGGGACAGCCAGCTGCGTGCCCGTGTCGAAGAGGGCGACATCCGCATCCGCCACGACAAGGGCGGCGACTTCGTGCTGCGGCCGTTGCCCGGGGGCCAGCTGCTGGGCCTGGACACGTGGACACGCTTCCAGGTGTTCGTGCCGACCGGCGAGGGCGCGAGCACCTGCAGCCCGCCGAAACACTACACGGTGCTGCCGCTGCCGCAGGACTGCCCACTGGCGCTGGCCAACGAGGACGGCGCCGACGCCTGCTGTGCGCAGGGCAAGCTGCAGGGCTGCAACATACTCGGCAACCGGCTGGCGCTGTCCGGGCACTGGCTGCAGGCCGCAGAGCACTACACCACGGTCTGCCGCGCCGGCGTCCGCGAAGGGTGCGAGAACCTGGTCACCGCGCAGGGCAATGGGGCGGACGTGGATGCACGCGCCATCCTGGGGCAACTGTGCGAGGCCGACCGCAGCGGCCTGCATGTGGCCTGCGATGTGCTCGGAACCCAGAACTGGGAGCTGATCACGCTGGGCGGTGCCCTGCAGAAGGCGGTTGATGAAGCGGCCCTGGACGACGCTCCGGCGCCGCGCACTACCAACCGCAAGCGCTGAGCCTGCCAGGGCCTGTCCGCGGCGTTGGCCGGGCCCTGCGGTAAAGTACGCGCCATGAACGAATTCGAGCGCGTTCGCGCCTACCTCACCGAGCTGCAGGACCGCATCTGTGCGGCGATCGAGGCCGTCGATGGCCGGGCCCGCTTCCAGGAAGACCTGTGGCAGCGTGCCGAGGGCGGTGGCGGGCGTACCCGCGTGCTGCGCGACGGTGCGGTGTTCGAGCAGGCCGGCATCGGCTTCTCCGACGTGGCTGGCAGCCGCCTGCCACCGTCAGCCTCGGCCAACCGCCCGGAACTGGCGGGCGCCTCCTGGCGCGCCACCGGCGTGTCGCTGGTGTTCCACCCGCTCAACCCGTACGTGCCGACCACCCATGCCAACGTGCGCTTCTTCCAGGCGCAGCGCGACGGCGAAGTGGTGGCCAGCTGGTTCGGCGGCGGCTTCGACCTGACCCCGTTCTACCCGTTCGACGAGGACGTGCAGCATTGGCACCGGGTCGCACGCGACCTGTGCACGCCGTTCGGCGAAGAACGCTATGCCGCGCACAAGCGCTGGTGCGACGAATACTTCTTCCTGCGCCACCGCAATGAAACGCGCGGCGTCGGCGGCCTGTTCTTCGATGACCTGCACGGCGACTTCGAGCGCGATTTCGCTTATCTGCGTGCGGTCGGCGATGGCTTCCTCGATGCGTACCTGCCGATCGTGCAGCAGCGCAAGGACGCCCTTTACGGCGAGCGCGAACGCGAGTTCCAGCTGTACCGCCGCGGCCGCTACGTGGAATTCAACCTGGTCTACGACCGCGGTACCCTGTTCGGGCTGCAGAGCGGTGGCCGCAGCGAAAGCATCCTGATGAGCCTGCCACCGCGGGTGCGCTGGGAATACGGCTTCTCGCCCGAACCGGGCAGCCCCGAATCGCGCCTGGCAGACTATCTGGTGCCGCGCGACTGGCTCTGAGGGGTGCCGTCGCGCGGGGCGTGGGCTCGGCGCTGGTCAGCTGCCCTTCCGCGCGATGATGGTGATGTGCCCGGTGGTCTCCAGCAGGGCAATCTGCACGTCTTCAATCTGCAGCCCGCCCTGCTGGCGCAGCGCGGCATCGAAGTCGGCGCGGCTGATCAGCTCGCGGCGAAGTACCGCCTCGAACAGGCGACCATCGCGCGCGATTACGGTGGGTTCTCCTTCGATCAACCGCTCCATCCGCCGGTTCCGGGTGGTCAGCCAGCCCACCCCGTAGTTCAGCAGGATCAGGGTCGCCGCCAGCAGCAGGCCGCCGCCCAGCGAGGTGTCAGCGCCCAGCAGCGCGTTCTGCACCGCGTTGCCCAGCAGCACGATCAGCAGCACGTCGAAGGGCGTGATCTGCCCCAGGGCCCGCTTGCCGCCCAGCCGGACCATGCCCAGCACCACGACATACACCACCACCGCGCGCAGGATGAATTCCCACCACGGCATGGCCAGGGCGAACAGGTCGGGCATGGTCTTCCCCTGCGGAACGGTGGCCCAGCCTAGCACCTGGGGTCAGATCCCTTTGCCCGACGGGCAAAGGGATCTGACCCCATCCGAGGTTCCGTTGGCGCAAATAAAAAGCCCCGCTGACCAGGGGGAGGTCAACGGGGCCGGGGAACGGGCACTTGGGGAGGAGTCCCCGTTCCGAGATCTGCTCCAGGGGATGGGAGAGATCCACAACAGGCATTGCGCCTGTCGGGAGTTATAGAAGCACTCCGAACACTAACGGTTCGTGAAGGGGCCCCATTTAATGAATTTCAATCGGGGCAACATTCATGGTCGAGTCAGAAACCCCCGACTCATGAACACATTCACGTCGTTTTCGGCCTGAATTCCGTCAGTGCGCCTCATCCCAGTTGCTGCCGACGCCGGTATCGACCACCAGCGGCACTCGCAGTTTGGCCGCTTGCGACATGCGCTCCACCACCTGCAAACGCAGGTCTTCAACGAAACTGCTTTCGGTTTCGAAGACCAGTTCATCGTGTACCTGCAGGATCATCCGCGCTGGTGCCCCGCTGTCGCGCAGCCACTGGTCCACATCCACCATCGCGCGCTTGATGATGTCGGCGGCGGTGCCCTGCATCGGCGCGTTGATCGCGGCGCGCTCGGCACCGGCGCGCAGGCCCTGGTTGCGGGCGTGGATGTCGTTCAGGTACAGGCGGCGGCCGAACAGGGTTTCCACGTAGCCCTGGTCACGGGCCTGCTGGCGCATCCGCTCCATGAAGTCACGCACGCCCGGATAGCGGCTGAAGTACAGCGCCACGTAGTCCTGTGCCTGGCCACGGTCGATGCCCAGATTGCGGGCCAGGCCGAAGGCGCTCATGCCGTACATCAGGCCGAAGTTGATCGCCTTGGCGGCGCGGCGCTCGTTCGAGGTCACTTCCTCCAGCGTGCGCCCGAACACCTCGGCGGCGGTGGCGCGGTGCACGTCGGCGCCCTGCTCGAAGGCGCGCACCAAGCCCGGATCCTCGGACAGGTGGGCCATGATCCGCAGCTCGATCTGCGAATAGTCGGCCGCCAGCAGCTGGAAGCCCTCCGGCGCCACGAACGCGCGGCGGATGCGGCGGCCGTCCTCGGTGCGGATCGGGATGTTCTGCAGGTTCGGGTCCGATGAGGACAGGCGGCCGGTGGCGGCACCAGACTGGTGGTAACTGGTATGCACCCGGCCGGTGTCCGGGTTGACCATCTCCGGCAGCTTGTCGGTATAGGTGCTGCGCAGCTTGGCCAACCCGCGGTAGTCGAGGATCACCCGTGGCAGCTCGTGCTGGTCGGCGATTGCCTCCAGTGCCTCTTCATTGGTGCTGGGCTGGCCCTTCGGGGTCTTCACCACCGCCGGCAGCTTCAGCTCGTCGAACAGCACCGCCTGCAGCTGCTTGGGCGAATCCAGGTTGAAGCTGCGGCCGGCCAGCTCGGTGGCCTTCTGCTGCGCGGCCAGCATGCGCGAGGACAGGTCCTGGCTCTGCCGGCGCAGTTCGTCGGTGTCGATCCGCACGCCGTTGGCTTCAATGCTGGTCAGCACCGGCACCAGCGGCATCTCGATGTCGCGGTACACGCTGTCCAGCGCCGGCTCGGCCAGCAGCTGCGGCTGCAGCGCGCGATGGAGGCGCAGGGTAATGTCGGCGTCCTCGGCCGCATAGCGGCTGGCTTCGTCGATGCCCACCTGCGAGAACGGAATCTGCTTGGCGCCCTTGCCGGCCACGTCCTCGAACTTGAGGGTGGTGTAGCCCAGGTAACGCAGGGCCAGCGAATCCATGTCGTGGCGGGTGGCGGTGGAGTTGAGCACGAAGCTCTCGAGCATGGTGTCGTCGTGGTAGCCCTGCACCTCCACGCCGTGGCGGCGCAGCACATGCAGGTCGTACTTGCCGTGCTGGCCCAGCTTCTTCTTCGCCGGGTCCTGCAGCACCGGCCGCAGCGCATCCAGCACCTGCTGCATCGGCAGCTGGGCCGGCGCACCCGGGTAATCGTGGCCGACCGGAATGTAGGCCGCCCTGCCCGGCTCGACAGCCAGGCTGACGCCGACCAGGCGCGCGCGCATCGCGTCCAGCGCATCGGTTTCGGTATCGAAGCTGATCAGGTCGGCCTGCTGCAGGCGTTCGACCCAGGCCTGCAGCTGCTCGGCGGTCAGCACGGTCTCGTATTCACCCGGCGCGGACAGTGCCGGATCCAGCGTGCCAGCGGCGGGCGCCTCGACGCTGCCACGCGCGAAGCCGGCCGCAGTGCCGCGCAGGCTCGGGGTCGCCTCGCTGGCGGCCACCGGTGCTGGCACCGGCGCGCCCAGTTCCTTCAGTGCCTGGGTGAAGCCGTAGCGCGCATACAGCTCGGTCAGCTCCGGCACGTCCTGCTCGCGCAGGGCCAGCGTGGTCGGGCTGGCGTCCAGCTGCACGTCGGTACGGATGGTCACCAGCTCGCGGTTCAGCGGCAGGCGTTCCAGCGCCGCGCGCAGGTTTTCGCCGATCTTGCCCTTCATGGTCGGCGCGGCCGCCATCACCCCATCCAGGTGCTGGTACTCGGCCAGCCACTTGGCAGCGGTCTTCGGCCCGCACTTCTCCACGCCCGGCACGTTGTCGACCGCGTCGCCCATCAGCGCCAGCAGGTCGATGATCTGGTCGGCGCGCACGCCGAATTTCTCCATCACCGCCGCATCCGAATCCATGCGGCTGCCGGTCATGGTGTTGACCAGCTCGATGCCCGGGCGCACCAGCTGGGCGAAGTCCTTGTCGCCGGTGGAAATGGTCACCTTCAGGTCCTGCGCCAGGCCCTGGAGGGCCAGCGTGCCGATCACATCGTCGGCTTCCACGCCGGGGACGCGCAGGATGCTGATGCCCAGCGCCTCGACGATGCGGCACATCGGCTCGACCTGGCTGCGCAGCTCATCGGGCATCGGCGGGCGGTTGGCCTTGTACTGGTCGTACAGGTCATCACGGAAGGTCTTGCCGGGCGCATCGACCACGAACGCGACGTAGGCCGGGCGCTCCTTCAGCGTCGAACGCAGCATGTTGACCACGCCGAACAGCGCGCCGGTGGGTTCACCCTGTGCATTGGACAGGGGCGGCAGCGCGTGGAACGCGCGGTACAGGTAACTGGACCCGTCGATCAGGACTAATCTGCTCATGCGCCGATTCTACGCGCCCGTGCCTGCACCGCGGCGACACGGCGCGCACACCGCGATGGGGCATAATCAGGGCTCTTTCCAGGCAAAGGCCCCCGCCGATGAAGACCCTGATGCTGGCTTCCCTGCTCCTGCTCGCTGGCTGCGCCAGCATGGGTGGCGCAGGTGCTCCCCCGGTGGACGTCAAGGGCGCGGATGTGTCCAGGCGCACCATGGACAACGGCGATGTCATCGAGGAATACCGTGTGTCCGGCCAGCTGCGCATGGTCAAGGTGACGCCGTCGCGCGGTGCTCCGTTCTACATGTACGACAAGAACGGCGACGGCCGCATGGACAACGACAAGGACGGTGTCTCGCCGGTCTACTGGAAGCTGTACAGCTGGTGAGGTGACCGGGGTTGTGACCGGGGTCGGATCCCTTTCCACAGGAAAGGGCTCTGACCCCCTCGAAGCCATCGGCACGGCCGCCGATCCCCCCACAAAAAAACAACGCCGGCACGCATCCTGCGCACCGGCGTCGGGTCCCTCCCCGGGAACGCTTGAATCTGCGGGTATGGATCAGCGGATGACCAGTACCGGCAGCGTGCTGCGTGCCAGCACCTCGGCAGTCTGGCTGCCCAGCAGCACGCGGGTCACGCCACGGCGGCCGTGCGAGGTCATCACGATCAGGTCGCTGTTGCGCTCGGCCGCCGTCTCGATGATGCCGTCGGCCGCGTAGCGGTCCAGCACGTGCACCGGGTTGGCGGTGATGCCCTGCTCGGCGGCCTTGGCCAGCGCCGGCTGCAGCACCTTCTGCGCGCCTTCCTCGCGGTCAGCCTTGTATTCCGGGCTGTTCATGTAGCCCACGCTCCAGCCCATGGCGTCGTACATGCCGACGGCCCACGGCTCGGAGACAGTCACGATATCGACCTCGGCGTTGAGGTCCTTGGCCAGCTCCAGGCCCTTGGCCAGGCCCTTGTCGGCCAGCTCGGACCCGTCGGTGGCAATCAGGATGCGCTTGTACATGGTGGGGCTCCGTGGCGGTCTGCCAGATGGGAACGCCACCATTGCACACCGGATGTGGAGGCGGCGCCTTGAGCAGGATCAATCCGGCGCTGTGCAGGGGCCCGTGCGCACCGTCGCGTGGTCCGAGGGACGCGCTCGGCCGGCCCCCTTCTGTAGAGCCGAGCCCATGCTCGGCTCCACAACAATGTCGCTCAGGCGATCTGCACCACGCGTGCGTTCTGGCACAGCGGATAACTGGACACGAATTCGGCAATCGCATCACGCATCGCCTCGAACGATTCGCCGTACATGTACAGTGCGGTTTCGGTCGGGCCCTGCCACCAACTGCAGATCTCGCCCAGGCCATCGATGTTCCCGGACAGCTGCTCGAATACGTGGTTGGAATCGCACTGTTCGTAGACCTCGTCCGGCAGGTTCAGGCCATCCAGGTAGATGCCCAGGCCCTCGGTCACACCGAAGCTGCGATCAGCTTCGCCTGCCCCCTGGATCTTCGACCCCTTCGGCGCACCCAGCTGCTCCAGCAGGTCGATCAGCTTGGGCACCCCGGCCACGTCGACCAGTGCCACTTCGATATCGCCGTATTCGACCTCGCCGTCGTCGGACATCGCGGTGCCGCCACCGGTGATCTCGCCGACATTGGCCGCCTGCAGCAGCGCATCGAGCGGGTCTTCGAACAGCTCGTGGCGATGCTCCGGCTGCAGCCGGGCATTCAAGGTCACGGTGACGTGCAGCGCGGGTTCGGTCATGGGGGCGTTCCTGGAAGAAGTGCCGCCTATTGTAGAGCCGAAGGTAGCGGCAGGAGCCGCTGCCAACGTCGCTTGCGACGGCCCGAAGGGTGCCGGTCAGGACGACCGGCATAGCCCAAGCTCGGCTGCTTTTCCCGCCAGAAGCAGCCGAGCACGGGCTCGGCTCTACAACAACCCGTCAACGCAGGAACGGCGTCACCTTGTGCTTGAGCAGCTCGATCAGCACCGGGTCCATGTACTCGTAGTCGTCCGGAATATCCAGGCAGATCACTCGCTTGCCGTTCAACCACGCCTTGTAGCGGCTGGACAGCCGGTTGCGGTGGGCGCGCTCCATCACGAACACCAGGTCGGCCCACTGCAGCAGCTCGGGGCTGAGCACTTCCTCGGCATCGGCCAGCAACCCGGCCGAGGCGGTCTCGATACCCGGCCAATCGGCGAATACCTGCTCGGCCGTCGGGCTGCGCAGGCGGTTCTGACTGCAGAGGAAGAGCACGTTGCGGGTCATGAGCGCAGCCTAATCGGGGTCGGATCCCTTTTCCAACGGAAAGGGATCCGACCCCATACGTGTACCGCGTTGGGGTCAGCGCCCTCCCTGCGGGAGGGATCCGCCCCCCGACGGTGATCAGATCACCGTCAGGTTGGCGTAGGCCATCACCAGCCACTTGCTCCCCGCGTCGGCAAACTCGACCTGCACGCGGGCGTGTGCGCCGCTGCCTTCGTAGTCGGTCACCATGCCTTCGCCAAACTTGGGATGGGTAACCAGCGCGCCGAGCTTGACCGGCGGTGCCTCGATCGAGGCGTGGCCCATCACCCGGCTGGCGCCCATCGATGCCGGCCGCGAGACCTGCACCTTCGGGCGCACTTCGTGCAGCAGCTCGCGCGGAATCTCGCGCAGGAAGCGCGACGGCAGGCTGTAGTTGTCCTGGCCGTGGATGCGGCGCGATTCGGCGTAGCTCAGCACCAGCTTCTGGCGCGCGCGGGTGATGCCGACGTAGGCCAGGCGACGCTCTTCCTCCAGCCGCCCGCTTTCTTCCAGCGAACGTGCACTCGGGAACAGGCCGTCTTCCATGCCTGCCAGGAACACCAGCGGGAATTCCAGGCCCTTGGCCGAGTGCAGGGTCATCAGCTGCACGCCGTCCTCGCCCGCCTGCGCCTGGCCTTCACCGGCCTCCAGCGCGGCGTAGGCCAGGAACGCGACCAGCTCGTCCATGTCCTCGCCCACTTCCTCGATGTCGTCGGCGCGGCGCACGAAGCGCGAAGCGACCGAGACCAGTTCGTCGAGGTTGTCGGTGCGCGATTCCGAATCCAGCGAATTGCGGCTTTCCTTGCTCCAGTGCTCGCGCAGCTGCGAGCGGGCCAGCACGTGGTCCACGCGCTCGGCCAGGGTCATGTGCACGGTCTGGGCCTGCAGCTCGTTGACCAGCCCCAGGAAGCCGGCCAGTGCATTGCGCGCACGTGCGGCCAGCGCGCTGCCCTGGGTGACCAGCATCGTCGCTTCCCACAACGAAATGCCCTGGGCGCGCGCCTCGCGGCGCACTTCGTCCAGCGTGCGGTCGCCGATGCCCCGGGTGGGCGTGTTGACCGCGCGCTCGAAAGCGGCGTCATCATTGCGGTTGGACAGCAGGCGCAGGTAGGCCAGCGCGTCCTTGATTTCGGCACGCTCGAAGAAGCGCATGCCGCCGTACACGCGATAGGGCACCTGTTCGCTCAGCAGCGCCTCTTCAAGCGCGCGCGACTGTGCGTTGCTGCGGTAGAGCACGGCCACTTCGGTGTAGCTGCCACCGTCGCGCACCCACTGGCGGGCACGCTCGACGATGTAGCGCGCCTCGTCCATCTCGTTGTACGCCGCGTACAGGTCGATCGGTTCACCGTCGCCGCTGTCGGTCCACAGCTGCTTGCCGATGCGGTCCGGGTTGTGCGCGATCACCGCGTTGGCGGCGCCGAGGATGTTGGCGGTGGAGCGGTAGTTCTGCTCCAGGCGGATGGTCTGCGCGCCCGGGAAATCGCGCAGGAAGCCCTGCACGTTCTCGACCTTGGCGCCGCGCCAGCCGTAGATGGCCTGGTCATCGTCGCCGACCACGAACACGTGGCCGGAATCACCGGCCAGCACGCGCACGAAGGCGTACTGGATGGCGTTGGTGTCCTGGAACTCGTCCACCAGGATCTCGCGGAAGCGGGCGCGGTAGTGCGACAGCAGCGCCGGGTTGTCGCGCAGCAGTTCATGCGCGCGCAGCAGCAGCTCGGCGAAGTCGACCAGGCCGGCGCGGTCGCAGCGCGCCTGATACTCGATGTAGGCCTGGCGCATGGTTTCCAGCCACGCGTCGTGCGGTTCGGGCTGGATGTGCTGCGGGCGGCGGCCCTCGTCCTTCTGCGCGTTGATCCACCACGCGATCTGCTTGGGCGGGTACTTGCCGTCGTCCAGCTCCAGCGCCTGCACCACGCGCTTGACCAGCCGCAGCTGGTCGTCCGAATCCATCACCTGGAAGCCTTCGGGCAGCTTCGCGTCCTGCCAGTGCAGGCGCAGCAGGCGGTTGGCCAGGCCGTGGAAGGTACCGATCCACATGCCACGGCTGCCATGGGGCAACTGTGCATCGATGCGGTGGCGCATTTCGCCGGCCGCCTTGTTGGTGAAGGTCACCGCGAAAATGCCGTGGGTCGGCACGCCATCGACTTCATGCAGCCAGGCGATGCGGTGGGTGAGTACGCGGGTCTTGCCGGAACCGGCACCGGCCAGCACCAGGTGGTGGCCGGGGGGAGCGGAGACGGCTTCGCGCTGGGCCGGGTTCAGGCCATCAAGCAGGTGGGAGACATCCATGCCTCCATTTTACGGCATCGCCGTCGCGGCTCCTGCGACCACCTGGCTGGCCAGCGCCTGCGCCTGCTGACGCAGTTCAGGCACCGCCAGGCTTTCCCACAGGCTGCCGATGCGCAGGCTGCCGAGCACGCCCAGCCGTGCCTGCGGCTGGCCACCGGCAGCACGCAGGCGGTCGCCCGGCACCGTGCTGTCCAGGCCCAGCCCATGCGGGCCGGGGCGGGCCAGGCCCTCGGCCTGCAGCTGCTGCAGCAACGGATTGCGCAGCGCATTGGCGCGGGTTTCCACGCCGGTGGCGTTGACAACGCCGCCGATCGTCCAGTGCTGTTCATTGCCGTTGGCATCGCGACCCGACAGCCGCAAGGCATCGCCTTCGCGGCCGACGCGTTGCAGGCGGGACCGGTGAATGCGCAGTTGGCCGCTTTCGATCAGCGCCTGCAGCTGTGCGTCGACCTCTTCGGCGATGCGGTGGCGATGCACGTCCCAGTAGCGCACCACATGGCGCAGGAAGCGGCGCTGGTCGGCCGCGTCGAGGCTGCACCACAGCGCCTGTCCATGCGGACGGATGCGGTCCATCACGCCCTGCCACGGCAGCCCGTCGGCCTGCGCCTGGCGAGCGAACCCGCGCAATGCGCGCAGGCGCTGGCGCAGGCGCATCGGCAGCAGCGTGGCCGGGTCGAACGTGGGCAGGCCGCCATGCGCATGCGGTAGCGGCAGCAGGCCATGGCGCGAGATCACGTGCAGCGGGCCGGTGTGGCCGGCGGCGACCAGCGCCAGCACGGTGTCGGCCATGCTCAGGCCGGAGCCGACGATAGCCACGGCCTGCTCACCGGCCAGGGTACGCACGCCGTCGTAGTCCCAGGCCTCGATCACATCATCGGCGGGCAGTGCCTCGGCACCGGCCACCGGCAGCGGCCGCATGCTGTTGCCGGTGGCGAGCACCGCCTGCACGGCGTGCAGCGTCTGGGCATCGCCAAGTGTCAGCCGGTAGCCATGGTCATCCGGCTGCAGGCCCAGCACCGGCTGCGCGATCACCTGCAGCTGCGCCGGGCTGGCCGCAGCGGCCTCCTGCAGGCGCTGCTGCAGGTAGGCCGCAAAGTAGTGGCGGCATACGTAACGCTCGCCCAGCACCTCGCGCGCCTCGCCCGGGTAGGCGTTGGCGGCCATCAGGTAGTCGAGGAAATCGCCGGGCTGGTCGGCAAACGCACTCATCTTCGCCGCCGGCACGTTCAGCAGATGCTCCGGCCACGGCGTCGCATAGGCGATGCCCTGGGCCAGCTGCGAAGCCGGTTCGAGAATGGCCAACGCCAGTGGCGCCTTGGCTTGGCGCAGTACCTGGATCGCCACCAGCACCCCGGCCGCACCACCACCGATGATTGCCAGGTCCAGTTCGCCATTACGCGGTGAATCAGTCATGCGCCGATTGTAGGCCATCGGCGATGACGGGCCGGGTTGCCGAAGCGGGCGATTGCCGCCGCCTCACATCAACGCATCGGCCAGCCGTGCGATGCCTTCGCGGCTGCGCCGCCACGTGGGGCGGCTGCGCCACTGCTGCAGGTCCAGCTGCCGCGACTCGCGCAGGTAGCCATCCTCGATCGCACACAGCTGCTGCACCAGCGCGCGGTCGTAGCAGACCAGGCCGATCTCGGCATTCAGCGCGAATGAGCGGATGTCCATGTTGATCGAGCCGAGCACGGCGATGTCCTCGTCCACGCTCATGTGCTTGGCGTGCAGGAACTGCGGCTCGTACAGCGCGATGCGCACGCCACAGCGCAGCAGCTCGTCGTAGTACGCCTCCTGCGCCCACGAGGTCAGCCGCTGGTTGTTGCTGGCCGAGAGGATCAGCTGCACCTGCACACCGGACAAGGCCGCAATGCGCAACGCGCTGAGCGTAGCTTCGTCAGGCACGAAATACGGCGTGACCATCACCAGCCGTCGCCGTGCCAGGTGGATCAGCGCCGCCACCGCATCGCGCGCATTGCTGTACGGATAGGCCGGGCCGCTTGGCAGCAGCTGGGTGGCGATGTCGTCGCTGCACTCGGGCACATCGGCGATCACGTCCAGGCGCTGGCCGGTTTCCATGTACCAGTCGCTGGCGAACACCGCTTCCAGGTGCGCCACTGCCGGGCCACGCACGCGCGCCACCAGCTCGCGGTTCGGGTGGCCGGGCACGAACTGCGGGCCGGCCAGGTTCTGCGAACCGACATAGGCCACTTCGTTGTCGATCACCGCGATCTTGCGATGGTTGCGCAGGTCCATGCGCCCGCTGCGGCGCCAGCGCAGGCCACCGGGCAGCATCGCGCGTACCTCGATGTCGCGCGCCTGCAGGCGCTTGCGATAGGCGCGCAGGCCGCGCTTGGCGCCCACCGCGTCGAGCAGCACGCGGCACTGCACGCCGCGTGCAGCCGCTCGCTGCAGGGCCTCGACAATGGCCTCGCCGACCGCGTCATCGAACATCAGGTAGTACAGCAGGTGCACGCGGTCTTCGGCCTGGTCGATGTCGGCAATCAGCGTGTGCAGCGATTCGTCGTAGTCGGTCAGCAGGTCGACGGCGTTGCCGTGCACCGGCATGAAATCGCCCTGGCGCTGCACCAGCGGCACGATTTCGGCGCTGGCGGTGTCCGGCTGCGGTGTCCAGCGCAGGCGATGCTGCAGCGCCTGTTCCTCACGGATGACCTGCGAGGCCTCGGCCTGGCGGCGGATGCGCTCGCGCGACAGCCACGGGTGGCCGAACAGCAGGTACAACGGCAGCCCCAGCAGGGGCACGAAGCCGACCAGCAGCAGCCAGCTGCGCGCCGCCCCCGGCGTGGTGCGGGTGGGAATCCAGCACAGCGCGACCAGCCGGATCAGCCAGTCGATCAGCAGCAGGTACGAACCCAGCAACCACTCGAACAGCATCGTGTCGCCCGTCGGGAGGTGATGGGCCATTCTGCCCAGCGGGATTTGTAGAGTCGAGCCATGCTCGACTGCCTTTCGTTCCGACCGCAGAGCAGCCGAGCGTGGGCTCGGCTCTACAGAATGGCTCAGTGCCGCACCGGCACCTCGCACAGCTGGCGTACCGAATCGGCATGGCGGCGGCCGTTGAGCGCCATGCAGGCAATGGCCTGTGCGGCCCGCTCCAGCTGCGCCTCCGGCAGCGGCGACGGCGCACCGTTGGCCAGTGCCAGATGGTGGTCGCACAGCAGCAGCGCCATGCCCTCGATGCCTTGCAGCATGCGCTGCAGGCGCAGCCAGCCCAGTTCCAGGTCCTGCCGGTGTGACGGGGTGTTCATGCAACCTCCTTCAACGGATCTGGCCACCGTGAAGGTGGCGGACGATGCGTGGTTGCAATACCGGGAAGCAATCAATCAGCAAACGAACCGGCGGGCGCAAGGCCCCCTCGCACCGTCCGCCATAGAGGCGGATAGGTCACCAACCGTCGCCGGAGGGATCTCCGGCGACGGCTGGCGAGTCTACTGATTGATTGACTTCACGGGATTGCAAGCCCGGCCACTGCAACCGCAGCGGCTTGCCATCATGGGCACGGCAGGGCCCGTCGTTCCAATTGATTTGGAGCGCGCGAAGAGCCGGAACCGGTAGACACAATCACTTATCGCATTCGGCCCATCATTCCGCGCAGGGCGTCATTGGCGACAGCGTGCGCAGGGAGTGCGGCAGTGCCGACCAGGGTCGGCACCCACCAGGGGGAAGTGCCAGACATGAAAAAACCCGCCACAAGGGCGGGTTTCTTCGCGGGGATCAGCAATCCGTGCGGATTACTTGATCTTGCCTTCCTTGTACAGGACGTGCTTGCGCACGACCGGATCGTACTTCAGGAATTCCATCTTCCCCGGGGTGTTCTTCTTGTTCTTGTCCGTGGTGTAGAAGTGGCCGGTACCGGCCGAGGAAATCATACGGACCTTATCGCGCTTGCCTGCCATGATGCTTTACTCCTCAGACCTTTTCGCCGCGCGCACGCAGCTCAGCCAGAACGGAATCGATGCCGTTCTTGTCGATGGTGCGCAGTGCATGCGCGGAAACACGAAGCTTGACCCAGCGGTTCTCGCTGGCCACCCAGAAACGGCGCTCGTGCAGATTCGGCAGGAAACGACGACGGGTCTTGTTGTTGGCGTGCGAGACGTTGTTACCCGTCTGCACTCGCTTGCCGGAAACCTGGCATACGCGGGACATTGCGCACCTCGATAATAGTAGTTGTCAGCCCGTAGCCCGGGAGACGGCGGCCTCGATGGTTGCCCACCACACGTCAAGAGAATCAAAGGGTTACGCTGGCGTTGGGCGGCCGGGGACGTGCTCCCAGGGGCGCCGCCCGGTAGAAAACCGGACACAGCGAGCCGCGCATTATGCACCGGTTCAAGCACTTGCGCAAGTTACCCACAGGCCGGGGACTGAACACGGCAGGCCGGACCCTGCGCCAGCCGCCATACTGGCCCGGACCACTGCGGAGCTTCCCATGCGGCTGCTGGCCCTGACCTACGGAACCGAAGGCGACACACGTCCCCTGGCCATGCTCTGCCATGGGCTGATCGGCGCGGGCCACGAGGTGACGCTACTGGCCGATGGCGGCACCTTGGGCAGCGCGCAGGCACTGGATGTGCCCCACGCGGCCCTTGAAGGTGACATCCATGACGACGTGGTCGCACTGGTCTCGCGTGGCAACGGCGTTGCCGCCGCCAGTACCGGCCTGGCACGGATGGCGCTGCAGCATGTCAGCGGCTGGATGCGCCAGGCCGATGCCGCCGCCGAAGGCTGCGATGCGATTCTGACCGGTGGCCTGGCGGCCTTCGTCGGCATGAGCGTGGGCGAACGCCGCAGGATTCCCGTCATCGGCAGCGGCATGATTCCGCTGACCCCGACGCGCGCCTTCCGCTCCCCGTTCCTGCCGCCCGGACGCTCGCCGGGCTGGTTGAACCGGGCCAGCTACGGGTGGGTCAACGGCCTGATCTGGCGCCAGTTCCGCCGGCCGATCAACGCGGCACGCCAGCAGTTGGGGCAATCGCCGCGCCGCGCGCTGTGGTCCGGCCTGCCGATGCTCTATGGCATCTCACCGCAGCTGCTGCCGCCACCGGCGGACTGGCCGGCCGACCACATCGTCTGTGGCCAATGGCGGCTTCCTGATGCGCCCTGGGCGCCCCCGGCCGATCTGCGGGCCTTCCTTGATGCCGGCCCGCCGCCGGTCTACCTTGGCTTCGGCAGCATGACCGGCTTTGATCGCGAACGCGTGCTGCCGGCCTTGCTGCAGGCGCTGGCGCCACGCCGGGTACTGCTGTTTCCTGGCTGGGTGGGACTGCCTGCGATGCGCTTGCCCGATTCGGTCTTCGTACTGGGGCCGACCCCACACGAAGCGCTGTTCCCGCGTTGCGCACTCGCCATCCACCACGGTGGCAGCGGCACCACGCATTCGGCCTGCCGGGCCGGCATTCCCTCGCTGGTGATGCCGTTCGCTGCGGATCAGTTCTTCTGGGCCGATCGCCTGTGTCGGTTGGGCGTGGCACCGGCACCGTTGTCACCGAAGCGACTGGATGCAGCAACGCTGGCAGCAGCCATCACCTTCGCAGAAGCCGACGCAGTACGCGCGCGCGCGGCGGCCCTGGGCGTGGCGATGAGCGATGAAGACGGGGTGGCCTGTGGCGTGGCGATGATCGAGCGCTGGTTACGTCCGATGTAACAGCGGGCAAGCCTCAGCGCAGGTGCGGAATCACCTGGGCCAGCAGATGGGCATCCTTGAGCGCACCGTGCAGGCCCCGGTTGCCGGGGATGCGCAGGCGCTGCAGCACATCGTCCAACTTGTTGCCCTGGCCGGGCCAGCGCCCGCGCGCCAGCTTCAGGCTGCAGGTGATGCGGCAGTGCTGGGCCAGCGTGCCGGGAATGCCGGCCAGGCGCAGCTCGTTGTCCAGGAAACCCACGTCGAAGGTGGCGTTGTGCGCGACCATCTCGCTGCCGCGCAGGAAGTCCAGCAGTTCGGCGGCCTTGCTGGAGAACAGCGGCTTGCCCACCAGCATCGCATCGCTGATGCCATGCACGCGCTGTGCGCCCCAGTCCACCTTGCGCTGCGGCTGCAGGTAGGTGTGGAACTGGCGGCCGCTGAGCTGGCCGTCGATCAGTTCGACGGCACCGATTTCGATCACCCGGTGCCCCAGGCGGTGGGAGATGCCGGTGGTTTCGGTATCCAGTGCGACGATGCGACTCATGCGTGGCGATGTTTCCTGTTACGTGCTGTGGTGATTTTCGCATGCCGGTAGAGCCGGGCCCACGCTCGGCTGGCGCGCGTAGCGCGGGCTTGGTGATGCCAGAAGCAGCCGAGCGTGGGCTCGGCTCTACAGGTGCGTGTGCATCACCCCAACGCTTCCACCACCCAATCGATGAACACCCGCAGCCGCTGGCTCATGTGCCGGTTCGGCGGGAACATCACATGCATCGGCATGGGTGGAAGCCGCCAGTCCTGCAGCAGCGGCAGCAATTCGCCGCGCGCCACGTGCGGCGCGGCCATGTAGCTGGGCAGCGCGACCACGCCCAGCCCCGCCAGCGCCGCCGCCAGATAGGCGTTGCCGTCGTCGAAACCGACCGTGTAGCGGCCCTGCACTTCTACGCGCTCATCGCCGCGCTGTGCGCTGAATACTCTCGCCCGGCCACTGCGCGGGCTGAGGAAGCCGACCGTGTGGTGGTCCGGCCCTTCCAGCGCGCGCGGATCGGTCGGCAAGCCGAAACGCTGCACATAGCCGGGGCTGGCGTGGAAACCGATCGGCAGCGCCGCCAGCGGCCGCGCCACCAGCGCCGGGTCGGCCGGGGTGCCGCCGCGGATCACGCAGTCGACGTTGTCGGCGATGACGTCAACCTCGCGGTCGCTGACGCCGATGTCCAGCTGGATCTCCGGGTAGCGCGCCTGGAAATCCGGCAGTGCCGGCACCAGCCGCAACCGCGCGTAGGGTCCGGGCACATCCACCCGCAGGCGGCCGCGCGGCTGGCTGGCTGCGTCACCCAGCCCGCCCTCCACCTCTTCCAGCTCGGCCAGCAGGCGGGCGATGCGCGGGTAGTAGGCCGCACCGTCGGCGGTGACGCTGACCCGGCGCGTGGTGCGGTTGAGCAGGCGCAGCCGCAGGTGTGCCTCCAGCTGCTGCACCAGCTGGGTGACCGTGGTGCGGCTGATCTGCAGGGTCTGCGCGGCGCGGGTGAAGCTGCCGGTTTCCACAACCCGGGCAAAGGCCCGCATCGCCTCGAAACGGTCCATGGCGGGCCATGATTGTTTGGGATTGGCAATCAATCTAGGCTGATCATCGCGGTTTATCCAGACAGCACTGGCGCGGAGGATGGCGTTCTCTCCCACGGATTCCTTCCCATGTCACAGCGTGATGTCGTTTTCCCCACCGGCCGCCAGGCCCTGTACGAGCGCAACCGCTACTCGCCGGCGATCCGATCCAATGGCTTCCTGTTCGTCTCCGGCCAGGTCGGCAGCCGCGAAGACGGCTCGCCCGAGCCGGATTTCGAGGCGCAGGTGCGCCGCGCCTTCGAGAATCTCAATGCGGTGTTGGCTGCCGCAGGCTGCACGTTCGATGACGTGATCGACGTGACCGTGTTCCTGGTCGACCCGGAGAAGAACTTCGAAAAGGCCTGGGCGATCGTGCCCGAGTACTGGGGCGAGGCGCCGCACCCGACCCTGACCGGTATCGGTGTGACCTGGCTGTATGGGTTCCAGTTCGAGATCAAGGTGATCGCGAAGCTGCCGTGATACGGGTAGTGCCGGCCGCTGGCCGGCAACGCGGTGGGGTCGAAAGGCGTGTCGACCAAGGTCGACACCCACCAAGGCAGGAGGTCCGCACCCACCAGGGCAGGATGCCCCCAGGCCCTCCACCTGAACGGGAGATTCCGACGAATTCCCGAGGCGGCCATTGATATTGTATCCGGCGAAAATCGCTTGCTAGCCTCCCTTCCATGCGCCGGATCACCCGCCAACTGCGTACGTACCTGATGATGCTGCTGATGGCGGCGTTCGTGGTCGTGCCGGTGGCCGACGTGCTGGCCTGCGCGGTCGAACCGCACGACACCACTGCGGTGCACGTGGAAAGCAACGCCAACGATGCCGAGGGTGACAGTGACAGCAAGCACGCCGGTGCCTGCAGCCACAACCACTGCCACCACTCCAACCTGAGCCTGCCGGCCAGCACCCTCGCCGCCTTCGGTGCGCCGCTGCCGGCGCGCTGGATGAATGCCGGCGACGCGGCGACCTATGCGGTCGCCCAGGATGAATTGACGCGTCCCCCCCGGGCGTGAGTTGAGCGCGTCCCGCGATTGCGGGCTCCCGTTTCACTCACAACCGGAATCCCCCTATGTCGATCCTGACACCTCGGTCGCTGCGTGCGGCCGGGCGGGTCGTCGCCGTGTTGCTGGGCCTGGCCCCGGCGGCATCGGTGATGGCGCAAGCCGCCCCTTCCTACGACACCCTGCTTGAACGCCTGGACCAGCTGCCCGGTACCCGCGTCGGTGCGGCGCTGGCCGAGGCCGCCGACGCGCGCGCCGACCAGGCCCGCGCACTGCCCAACCCTTCCCTGTCCTGGTCGGCCGAGAACGCCTGGGGCACCGGTTCCTATGGCGGCATGGGCAAGGCCGACAGCGTGCTTACCCTGTCCCAGCCATTGGAGGTCTGGGGCCAGCGCGGCGCGCGCGTCCGTGCGGCCCGCGCCGAGGCACAGGCGGCCAACCTGCGTGGCACGCAGAGCCGCAGCGATGTGGCCAGCCAGCTGGCGGTGGTCTACGCACAGGCGGAAAGTGCACTGCGCCGCTACACCCTGGCCGAAGAGGCACTGAGCCTCACCCGCGATGACGCCAACGCCGTCAACGCGATGGTCAAGCAGGGCCGCGAACCGCAACTGCGCGCGGTGCAGGCGCAGAGCGAAGTGGCCAACGCCAACGCCGCGCTGGATGAAGCGCAGGCCTTCCGCGATGCCGCGCTGGCCCGCCTGGCCGGTGCTGCACTGCTGGATGCGCCGGTGCAGTCGATCGGCGACAGCCTGCTCGACCGTGCGCCGCCGCTGCCACGCGGTGCCACCGATACCGCACTGGCAGTGCGCATCGCTGAAGCCGAAGCCGATGCGGCGGGCAAACTGGCCGAGGTGGAGCGCAAGCGCGCCCTGCCCGACCTCAGCGTCACCGCCGCGCAGACCCGCTTCCGCGAGGGCGGCGAGCGTGCCTACAACCTCGGGCTCAGCCTCAGCATCCCGCTGTTTGACCGCAACCGCGGTGGCATCCGCGCCGCCAATGCCGACCAGCGCGCGGCCGAAGCGCGCCTGGACCAGCAGCGCCGCGACAGCGAGGCGGCACGCCTCTCCGCCGTGGCCGGTTTGAAGGCCGCCGGCAGCCGAACCCGCGCCGCCGATGAAAGCGTGGTCGCCGCCGAAGAGGCGTATCGCCTGGCCCGCATCGGCTTCGACGCCGGACGCATCTCGCAGCTGGAACTGCGCAGCACGCGCAGCGCTCTTATCGCCGCCCGTGCCGCCGCCGTGGATGCGCGCCTGTCGCGCGTCGGCGCGGAAATCGATCTTGCCCGCCTTGAAGGGCGCGCACCCTTTGTGGAGGCCCCATGACTCTCTCCCGTACTTTTCCGCTGATCGGCGGCATGCTGCTGACTGTGCTGCTGGCCGGCTGCGCTGGCAACGCGCAGACACCTGCCAATGAAGACCCCGCTGCGACCAAGGCCGGCACCGACGACAGCCATGGCCACGCGCCCGGCAGCAAGGAAGCCAAGGCCGAATCCGCGAAGACGCCGGCAGACACCGATGAAGGCGTGGTACCGCTGACCCCTGAGCAGATCAAGGCGTCCGGTATCGAAGTGGTTGCCGTCGGTCACGGCGGTGGCGGTTCCACCCGCCTCGCCGGTCGGGTGGAACCCTCGGTCGGTGCCCGTGCCTCGGTGGCCTCGACCGTGACCGGCCGCGTCGAGCGCGTACTGGTCGCGCCGGGCACGGCGGTGAAACAGAACCAGGCGCTGGCCATCGTGGTCAGTGGCGAGGCAGCGGTGTTCCGCGCCAATGCGCTGGCCGCATCCGCCGAAGCCGAGGCCGCACGCCTGGCCTATGGCCGCGACAAGGCCCTGGTCGACCAGGGCGTGGTCGCCCGCCAGGAGCTGGAAGCCTCGCGTGCGCGTTCGCTGGCGGCACAGGCCCAGGCCGCTGCCGCACAGGCACAGGCCGCCGCCAACGGTGCGCCCGATGCCAGTGGACGCGTGCGCATCACCAGCCCGGTGGCCGGCATCGTCGGCAACGTGCAGGTCACGCCGGGCGGTGTGGTTGCCGCCGGCAGTGCGGTGGCCGACGTCGCCGACCCGTCGATGAACGAGCTGGTGTTCACCGCACCGCCAGCGCTGGCTGCACAGGTCATGCCCGGCATGAAGCTGGAAGTGAGCGTGCCGGGTGGCAGCTTCACCGCTACCGTCACCGGTTCGGCCGCCGATGTACGGCAGCAGGGCGGCGTCGCAGTGATCCGCGCCACGCCGGTGGATGCATCGCTGCCGCCGGCCGGTTCGCCGGTATCGGCCGTGGTGGTCACCGAAGGCCAGGACGGCTCGCTCAGCGTGCCCGCCGATGCGGTGCAGAACGTCGATGGAAGCAGCGCGGTGTTCGTCGCCGTCGAAGGTGGCTTCAAGGCGCAGCCAGTGCTGGCCGGGCGCCGTGCCGGTGACCGCATCGAGATCCTCGGTGGCCTGAGTGGCAACGAGCGCATCGTCGGTGCCAACGCCTTCCTGCTCAAGGCCGAGCTGGCCAAGGGCGAAGCCGAGCACGGCCACTGAGGAGGCGATCATGTTCAAGCTGATCATTGAAACAGCGGTGCGCCACCGCTGGCTGGTGGTGTTCATGGCGGCGCTGATCGCCGCCGTGGGCCTGTTCCAGCTGGGCAAGCTGCCGATCGACGCCGTGCCGGACATCACCAACCGCCAGGTGCAGATCAACACGGTGGCCCCGGCGCTGACCCCGGAGCAGATCGAACGGCAGGTGACCTATCCGCTGGAAACCGCGCTGGCCGGCATTCCCGGCCTGACCACCACGCGTTCGCTGTCGCGCAATGGCTTCTCGCAGGTCACCGCGATCTTCACCGATGCCACCGACATCTACTTCGCCCGCCAACAGGTGGCCGAACGCATGCGCGAGGCATCGGAAGACCTGCCCGATGGTGCGTCGCCGATGCTGTCGCCGGTCACCACCGGCCTCGGCGAGGTGCTGATGTGGACGGTGGACTTCACCGCGTTCGATCCGACCAGGCTGGCCAAGCCCGGTGAAGCCGGCTGGCAGGCCGGCGAGGTCTACCGCACGCCGGAAGGCAACCTGCTGCGCACGCCGGAAGAGCGCGCGACCTACCTGCGCACCGTGCAGGACTGGATCATCGCGCCGCAGATGCGCTCCAGCCCGGGGCTGGCCGGTGTCGATACGGTCGGCGGCTACGTCAAGGAATACGGCGTGCATCCGGACAGCGCCAAACTGGCCGCGCATGGCCTCGGCCTGGCCGACCTGGTTACCGCGCTGCAGCGCTCCAACGTGCAGGCCGGCGCCGGCTTCGTGCAGCGGGCCGGCGAAGGCCTGGTGGTGCGTGCCGATGGCCTGGCGCTGACCACCGAGGATCTTGCACAGGCGCCGGTGGCCACCCGCAATGGCGTGGTGGTGCGCGTGGCCGATGTAGCCACCGTGGAACTGAGCCGCGCGCCGCGCCTGGGTGCAGCCAGCCGCAACGGCCACGAGGCCGTGCTGGGCACCGCGCTGATGATTGCCGGTGGCAACAGCCGCACCGTGGCGCAGGCCGCAGCCGCACGTCTGGAACAGGTGAACACGTCGCTGCCGGCCGACATCGTGGCCGCACCGGTGCTGGACCGCAGTGTGCTGGTCAATTCCACCATCAAGACCGTGGCCCGGAACCTCACCGAGGGCGCGCTGCTGGTGGTGGTGGTGCTGTTCCTGCTGCTGGGCAACCTGCGCGCGGCCACCATCACCGCGCTGGTGATTCCGCTGTCGTTCCTGTTCGCGGTGATCGGCATGAACCGCTTCGGCATCAGCGGCAACCTGATGAGCCTGGGTGCACTGGACTTCGGCATCCTGGTGGACGGTGCGGTGATCGTGGTCGAGTCGACGCTGCTGATGCTGGGCCAGCGCCGCGCCGAACTGGGCCGGGCGCTGACCGCGATGGAACGGCTGCGCGTGGCCGCCGATTCCGCGCTGAAGATGGCGCGCCCGGCGGCGTTCGGCCAGCTGATCATCCTGCTGGTGTTCGCGCCGATCCTCACCCTGGAAGGTGTGGAGGGCAAGACGTTCCACCCGATGGCGGCGACCTTCATGCTGGCCCTGGTCGGTGCCTTCCTGTTCTCCTTCACCTTCGTGCCGGCGATGACGGCGCTGCTGGTGCGCGAGCCGAAGCCGAAGGACGCAGATGCACATGCGGACGACGGCGAGCACGAGACCAGGCTGATACGCGTGCTGCGCGCGCGCATCGAGCCGGTGATCCGCAAGGCCGTGGCGCATCCGCGCACGGTAGTGGCCAGTGCGGTGATGATGGTGGTGGTGGGCATCGGCTCGTTCTCGATGCTGGGCCGCGAGTTCATGCCGACGCTGGACGAAGGCAACGTGGCGATGCAGGCGTTGCGCGTGCCGTCGACGTCGCTGGAGCAGTCACTGGCCATGCAACTGGCGTTGGAAAAGGTGATTGCCAAGCAGCCGGAAGTGGAGACCGTGTTCTCGCGTACCGGTACCGCCGAGGCGGCGATCGATCCGATGCCGACCAACATCTCCGACAGCGTGATCGTGCTGAAGCCACGCAAGGACTGGCCCGATCCGAAGTTGGCCAAGGACGCGCTGGTGGCCCGTTTCGAAAAGCTGGCCGGGCAGCAGCTGGGCAACAGTTTCGAGTTCAGCCAGCCGATCGAGCTGCGCTTCAACGAGCTGATTTCCGGCGTGCGTACCGACCTGGCCGTAATGATCTTTGGCGATGACTTCGGCCAGCTGCAGAAGGTGGCCGACCAGGTGGCGCTGAAGCTGCGTGCGGTGGATGGCGCGGCCGACGTGCGGGTGGAACAGATCTCCGGCCTGCCCACGCTGAACGTGGCGATCGATCATGTGGCGGCGGCGCAGTATGGGCTGACTGCGGCGGATGTGAGTGATGCACTGTCCACCGGCATCGGCGGTACTGCGGCGGGCAAGATCTTCGAAGGCGACCGCCGCTTCAACGTGGTGGTGCGCCTGGACGATGCCGCGCGCAACGATCCGGACCAGCTGGCCTCGCTGCCGATCGCCACGCCGTCGGGGTTGGTGATTCCGCTGTCGTCGGTTGCGCGCATCACGGTCAGCGAAGGGCCGAACCAGATCAGCCGCAACAACGGCAGCCGCCGCGTGGTGGTGCAGGCCAACGTGCGTGGCCGCGACCTGGGCGGCTTCGTCGGCGAAGCGCAGGCCGCGGTAGCCGACGTAGCACTGCCGCCGGGTGCCTACCTGACCTGGGGTGGCCAGTTCGAGAACCTGCAGCGCGCGGAAAAGCGGCTGGCGACGGTGGTACCGGTAGTGTTCCTGCTGATCGGCAGCCTGCTGTTCATGGCCCTGCGCAGCGGCAAGGAAGCCATTCTGGTGTTCAGCTGCGTGCCGTTGGCGTTGGTCGGCGGCATCCTCGCGCTGCTGCTGCGGGGCATGCCGTTCTCGGTATCGGCAGCGGTCGGCTTCATCGCCGTGTCCGGCGTGGCGACCTTGAATGGCCTGGTGCTGATGCAGGCGATCCGCGAACGCCTGGATGCCGGCGACCTGCCGCTGCAGGCGGCGATCAACGGTGCCTCCAGCCGCATCCGAGCAGTGCTGACCACGGCGCTTGTGGCGATCGTCGGCTTCATTCCGATGGCGATCGCCAGCGGTTCCGGCGCAGAAGTGCAGAAACCGCTGGCGACGGTGGTGATCGGTGGCCTGATCACCGCCACCGTGCTGACCCTGCTGGTGCTGCCGACGTTTGCGGCACGCGTGGCCAAGCCGCGGGCGGTGGGGTGAGGTGAGAGGGGGTCGGAGCCCTTTCCACGGGAAAGGGATCCGACCCCGTGACCGGGTCGGATTGCCGGCCAGCGGCCGGCACTACCCGGTACCGGTCAGGCCTTCTTGCGCTCGGCGATGTAGGCCTGGATCTGCTGTTCCAGCACCGGCAGCGGCACCGAGCCCTGCTTGAGAAGGGTGTCGTGGAAGCCCTTGATGTCGAACTTGTCGCCCAGCTCCTTCTCGGCCTGCGCACGCAGGCGCACGATGGCGATCTCGCCCAGCTTGTAGCTCAGCGCCTGGCCCGGCCAGGAAATGTAGCGGTCCACTTCAGTGGTCACTTCATGCTCGCTCAGCGCGGTGTGGTCACGCAGGTAGGCCAACGCCTGCTCGCGGGTCCAGCCCTTGCTGTGCACACCGGTGTCGATCACCAGGCGCGCGGCGCGCCACATCTCGTAGGTCAGGCGGCCGAAATCCTCGTACGGGGTTTCGTAGATGCCCATCTCCACGCCCAGCTTCTCGCAGTACAGCGCCCAGCCTTCGCCATAGGCGGAGATGTAGGCGTTGCGGCGGAACTCGGGCAGGTTCTTCTGCTCGGCGGCGATCGCGCCCTGCAGCGAATGGCCCGGATCGGATTCATGCAGGGTCAGTGCCGGCAGGTTGTACAGCGGGCGCGAGGGCAGGTTGTAGGTGTTGAGCCAGTAGGTACCCATGCCACCGCGGCCGGCCGTCCAGAACGGTGCAATGTCCGGTGGCACCGGCACGATGGTGAAGCGCGCGCGCGGCAACGTCATGTACTTGCCGAGCTGGCCGTCCGCCCGCTTGGAAATCCACGCGGCGCGCGAAAGCAGCTCTTCCGGCGTCTTCGCATAGAACTGCGGATCGGTACGCAGGAAGGTCAGGAACTCGGCGAAGCTGCCCTTGAACTTCACCTGCTTGATGATGTCGTTCATCTCGCCCTGGATGCGTGCGACTTCCTCCAGGCCGATGCGGTGGATCTCGTCCGGCGACAGGTCCAGCGTGGTGTACTCGTGGATCTGCTGCCTGTAGTAGGCCTTGCCATCGGGCATCGCTTCGGCGGCCAGGGTGGTGCGCGCCTGCGGCACGTACTCGTTGACGAAGAAGGTGCGCAGCTGCTGGAACGCCGGCACCACCTTGCCGCTGATCGCTTCACGCGCCTGCGCCTGCAGCCTGGCCTGTTCGGCGGCCGGGATGCTGTTGGGCAGCTTCTTGAACGGCGCGTACAGCGGCGATTCGGTCGGGTCCTTCAGCTCGGCAACGGTGGCGATGGACACTTCGCGGCCATCCAGCACCGCGCGCGGCACGCTGAAGCCGCGCTTCAGGCCGGCGCGCATGTTCTCGGTCTGCTGGCCGAAGTAACGCGGCACATCGTTCAGCCGTGCGATGTAGTTCTGGTAGTCCTGCACGGTCTTCATCTCGCGCCGGGCCATGAAGGACAGGTTGGACCAGAACGAGGAATCGGCGTTGAACGGCATTTCGTAGCCGCGCAGGCGCGTCTCTTCGGCCAGGTTGAACACCTGGTCGCGATAGATCGCGTAGTTGACCTGGTTGTCCGGCGACAGGGTCTTCGGGTCGATCTTCTTCAGTGCGGCCAGGGTATCGTCCCACACCTTCAGACGCGCCTGCTGCGCGGCCGGGCCGACGTCAGGCATGCGGGTGGCGTTGGCCGGGGCGTCTTCGTCCTCGCTGGCTTCACCACCTCCCTGCTGGCGCCACTTCCATTCCTTCTCGTACAGCGCGCGGAAGGCGGCATCCGCGGGCGATTCGGTGGCCACGCTGGCGGGCGCGGCGGCGGCGGCGGCGGCGGGCGCAGCGGCCAGGGCCACGGTGGGGGCGGACAGGGCGATCAACAGGGCAACGGCAAGACGGGTTTTCACGAGCACAGGTTCCCGGGAAGGCAGACCCCGATCATGGCACCGCCCACGGCCCATGGCATGGGACGAAGGTCCTGCCTGCAGCGCAGGCAGGACCGGGAACCGGCCGCTCTGGTAGATGCCAACCTTGGTTGGCACACGGGGAAACCCAGCGCCGACCAAGGTCGGCATCTACCAGGGCACCGCCGCTGAACATGCAGTAGATCCACGCCATGCGAGGATGCGCCGGGATCCTGACAGGGGTCAGAGCCCTTTCCAGTGGAAAGGGATCCGACCCCGCAGCCTCAGTGGCTGGCCCTGTCGCGCTTCCAGCCGCGGTGCTTGATGTCCAGGTGCAGGCTGTACAGCGCGGTGAACGCCGGGAACAGGTTCTGCAGTACACCCACCGAGTCCTGCTTGGCCGAGAACAGGAAGTAGCTCAGGGTCATCAGGCTGCCGAGCACGCTCATGTACCAGAACAGGCGCGGGATGACGGGTTTGCCGGCGCGCTTGGAGGCGATGAACTGGACCAGCCAGCGGCCGCCGAACATCAGTGCGCCGGTGTAGCCGATCAGCTTCCAGCCGGTCACATGCAGGCCGGTCCAGTACAGCCAGGTGAGGGGCTGATCCAGCCAGTGCAGCTCCAGATCCATCAGCGCTCCTCCACCGCGGTGCGCTTGCTTCGGGTGATCAGCCAGGCCACGCCACGCAGGTCGCGGATGCCGACCAGCGCGCGGCCGAGGTTGTTGTACTTGGACACGCCGGCGGTACGGTGGCGGTGGTTGACCGGCACGCTGGTGGTCTTCCAGCCGGCACGCTGCATCAGCGCTGGCAGGTAACGGTGCATGTGGTCGAAGTACGGCAGGTCGAGGAACGCGCTGCGTTCGAACAGCTTGATGCCGCAACCGGTGTCGGGCGTGTCGTCGCGCAGCATGCGCGCACGGATGGCGTTGGCCCATTTGCTGGCCCAGCGCTTGCTGCCGCTGTCCTGGCGGTTGACGCGCCAGCCGGCGAACAGCTTCACCTGCGCCTCGGCGGCGTCGCGTGCGGCAAGCAGCTTGGGAATATCGGCCGGATCGTTCTGGCCATCGCCATCCAGGGTGGCGATCCACGGCGCGCGCGCGTGCTTGACGCCGGTGCGCACCGCCGTGCTCTGCCCGCTCTGGTTCACATGGTGCAGCACGCGCAGTTCCGGGGTGGTTGCCTTCAATCCCTGCAGCACCGCCAGGGTGTCATCACGCGAGTGGTCGTCGATGTAGACGATCTCGAACGGCAGCCGGCCACGCAGCGCAGCGGTGATTTCGGCGACCAGCGGGGCAACATTGTCGCGCTCGTTGAACACCGGGACGACAACGGAAAGCTCGGGTTGGCTCATAAGGCACTCGGCCAAAGGGGGGACAAAGACCGCGCATTCTCCGAAACCGAGGTTATCCGAAGATGAACCCGGCGGCGTGAGGATCCGTCCTCAGGCGCGATCGCCAAAATACTCGCGGCACCACTGCACCACAGGCGGCAGGCCTTGTTCGATCGGGGTCACCGCATCGAAGCCGAAAGCGTCATGTGCGCGCCGGGTATCGGCCATCGTGCGCACCATGTCGCCGGGCTGCATGGGCTTGTAGACCTTCTGCGCAGGGCGGCCGGCGGCCTGCTCGATCACGCTGATGAAGCGCTCCAGCTCGACCGGTGTATGGTTGCCGAGGTTGAACACCCGGTGCGGCACCGGACCGTCGGCCGGATGCGCGAGGGCGCCGAGGATACCGGATACGATGTCGGAGACATGTGTGAAATCGCGCTGCATGCGGCCTTCGTTGAACACGTCGATCGGCCGACCGGCCAGCACCGCGCGCGAGAACAGCAGCGGTGCCATGTCCGGCCGGCCCCACGGGCCATACACGGTGAAGAATCGCAGCCCGGTGGCATGCAGGCCGTACAGCTGCGCGTAGGTGTAGGCCATCAGCTCGTTGGCCGCCTTGGTCGCCGCGTACAGCGAGCGTGGCTGGTCCACGCGCTGGTCTTCGGAGAACGGCGGCGTGGCCGAATCGCCGTAGACCGAACTGCTGGAGGCATACACCAGGTGCTGCACGCCACGGTGGCGGCACAACTCGAGCATGTTGACGAAGCCGACCAGGTTGCTGTCGACGTAGGCATGCGGGTTTTCCAGCGAATAGCGCACGCCGGCCTGCGCGGCCAGGTGGATCACCGCGGTCGGCCGCACCTCGTCGAACAGTGCGGCCAGGCCCTGCTGGTCGGTCAGGTCCAGGGTGCGCAGGTCCAGCGCCGGACACAGCGCGGCCACGCGGTCACGCTTGATCTGCGGGTCGTAGTAATCGTTGAAGTTGTCCAGGCCGACCACGGCCTGGCCGGCCTCCAGCAGCGCGCGGGCGGTGTAGGCACCGATGAAGCCGGCAGCGCCGGTGAGCAGGATGGTCATGGCAGGGGCCTGGGAACGAAGTTCAGGCCCCTGATGTTACCGGTCTCAGAACAAACCGAAACGCTTCTTCGCCACGTTGGTGCGGCCGGGCTCGATCACATCGTTGATCTGTTTCGCATCGAAGCGGTCGAGCAGGGCGTCGGCGCCCTTCTTCAGCTTCAGGTCCATCTCTTCGGGGTACAGCGGAACCAGGCTCATGAAGCTGATGGTATTGCCATCCTCCAGCTCCAGCGTGGCGAAGTCCTCCGGGGCGGTCACCGGCGGCAGCACGATGGCACCGTCGAAACCCACGCCCGGCGCATAGGGCTCGCTGGGATGGCCGTTGGGAATGGTGTGGCCGAAGCCCAGCCACGTGTCGTACTCGTGCGGCAACCGCGCCATGCCCTTCAGCAGGCGCACTGGCCAGTAGTTGCGCTCATCCTCGAAGGCGTCCTGCGTGATCGGCCAGTCGGCCGGCAGGGTCACCATCAGTTCCATGTAGCGCGGCACGTCCGCATCCACCTCGGCGGGCACGGTCATCGGCAGGTCGCTCATGCCGGAGGTGACCAGGCGCAGGTACGGGCAGTGGTCATTGGCCGGCACCACGTGCACGTCGATGTGCACCAGGTCGGAGATGATTTCATGGAAGACACCGGACACCGGTCCCAGGTGGTGTTCGATGTGAGCACTGATCGCCTCGATGTGCCGTTCTTCGCCGATGGCGAGCACAAAGTCCTTCTCACGGCGATGTACCAGTATCTGGGTGCCGTCCGGGCTGACGTCTTCGTAGTCGTTGCTCATGTCCTGCTCCCTGGATGAGGCCACGGGCCGGAAGACAGTGCATTCCGCGGTGCGCGTGGCAGTGCGTTCCCTGTCATTCGCCGGGCGCGGCAGGAACAGGCCGCCTCCCCGACGCGGCGCCGGGCTCAGCCCTGGCGCGCGCGCAGTTTTTCCAGCACGCCGTCCAGGGTGTCCAGGTCGGTGTAGTGGATGATCAGCTTGCCCTTGCCGCCACGGCCGTGGCTGATCGCCACCTTGGCGCCGAGCGCTTCGGACAGCTCGGTTTCCAGCGAGGCGATGTCGGCCTGCTGCACCTTCGGCGTGGCCACCGGACGGCTGCTCGGCACCTTGCCGGCGGCGAAAGCCTGCGCGCGCCGCTCGACCTCGCGCACCGACCAGCCTTCGTCGGCCGCTTCCTGGGCCAGCTTGCCGGCCAGTTCGGGGGCCAGGGTCAGCAGCGCACGGGCATGCCCCATTTCCAGGCGGCGGGTTTCCAGCAGCAGGCGGATCGCCACTGGTAGTTCCAGCAGGCGCAGCAGGTTGGACACCGCCGCGCGCGAGCGGCCGACGGCCTCGGCGGCCTCGGCATGGGTGAGGGTGAACTCGCTGATCAGGCGCTGCAGCGCTTCGGCTTCCTCCAGCGGGTTGAGGTCTTCACGCTGGATGTTCTCGATCAGCGCCATCGCGATGACGGTGCGGTCTTCCAGCTCGCGCACCACCACCGGCACTTCGTCCAGCCCGGCCAGCTGCGATGCGCGCCAGCGGCGTTCACCGGCGACGATTTCGTAGTTGCCCGCCGGCAGCTGGCGCACCAGGATCGGCTGGATCACGCCCTGCGACTTGATCGAGTCGGCCAGCTCGGACAGCTTGCCCTCGTCCATCTCGCGGCGCGGCTGGTACTTGCCCGGCTGCAGCTGGCCGACCGGCAACTTGCGCAGCACTTCCCCCGGCAGCGGCTCGATCACCGCCGTGGTGGCCTGCACCTGGCTGACCGCGCCCTTCGGGCCCAGCAGCGCGTCCAGGCCACGGCCGAGGCCTCGCTTCTTGGCTGCCGGCTTGCTGCTGGTCATCAGACGGTCTCCACGGCCTTGGTGGCCTTGTTGCGTTCGTTGTTGCGGCGGATGATCTCGCCAGCCAGGCCCAGGTAGGCCACGCCACCGCGCGAGGCGCGGTCGTAGCCGACGATGCTCTGGCCATGGCTGGGTGCCTCGGCCAGGCGAACGTTGCGCGGCACGATGGTGCGGAACACGCGATCGCCGAAGTGCTCGGTGAGCTCGGCCGAGACCGCGTTGGCCAGGTTGTTGCGCACGTCGAACATGGTGCGCAGCACGCCTTCGATCTCCAGCGCCGGATTGAGGTTGGCACGCAGCGCTTCGATGGTTTCCACCAGCGCGCTCAGGCCTTCCAGGGCGTAGTACTCGCACTGCATCGGCACGATCACCGAATCGGCAGCGGCCAGCGCATTGAGCGTCAGCAGCGACAGCGCCGGCGGGCAGTCGATCAGGATGTAGTCGTACTCGTCGCGGATCGGTGCCAGCGCGCGCTTCAGCCGCTGCTCGCGCTCGCTCTGCGCCATCAGCTGGATCTCGGCGGCGGTCAGGTCGATGTTGCCGGGAAGCAGGTCGTAGCCTTCGGCGGTCTGCACGCGTACATCGGCGGCGCTGGACTCGCCCAGCAGCAGATCGTAGGTGGAGGCGGCCAGCTCACGCTTGTCCACGCCACTGCCCATGGTCGCGTTGCCCTGCGAATCGAGGTCGACCAGCAGCACGCGCTTGGGTGCGTTGGCCAGGGAAGCGGCCAGGTTGACGGCGGTCGTGGTCTTGCCGACGCCACCCTTCTGGTTGGCGATGGCGATGATGCGGGCCATGCGGGTGTGCCTCGTCGACGTGTGCTGGGACCGGTCATTATGCGTACAACCGGCCCCTTGCGGAAATCGTGGATCGCCAACCCGTTGTTGCACAAGGGGCTGGCGGCGGGAATCAAGGGCCTGTAACAGTAACCAGGTGGCGTTCGCCGGCCAGGCCGGGCACGCTCAGCGGGGTCACCTCGCGCACCTGCCAGCCAGCCGGCAGGTCCGCGATCTCCTCATGCGGGTAGACGCCCTTCATGGCCAGCAGCACGCCCCCCGGCCGCAGCAGGTGGCCACCGACGCGGACGATGCCGGCCAGGGTATCCATGGCACGGGCGGTCAACTGGTCGTAACGACCGGCCTCGTCCAGCGCCTCGGCGCGCGATTCGGCCACGCGGGCATTGCCCAGGCCGAGTTGGCGCACGGCCTCGCGCATGAAGCGCGCCTTCTTGCCATTGCTCTCGACCAGGGTCACCTGCAGGCCCGGGCAGGCGATGGCCAGCGGGATGCCCGGCAGCCCGGGGCCGGTGCCGAGGTCGGCCAGGCTGCCATCGGCCACGAACGGCTGCATCGCCAGCGAGTCGAGCAGGTGGCGGGTGACCATCTCCTGCGGGTCGCGGATGGCGGTGAGGTTGTAGGTGCCGTTCCAGCGGTGCAGCAGGGCCAGGTAGCGCAGCAGCGGCGGCGCCAGCGCGGCATCCAGGCCCATGCTGGCCAGGCCCTGTTCCAGCGTGGCAGCTACGCTGGCGGGAAGTGGGTGTTCGCTCATGCCGGCATTATCGCCGGTTTTGCGCGCTGATTCCCCGCCTCAGTGCGGATACCAGGCCAACGCCGCCCGGAACTGACCGGTGGCCTGCCATTCGTGCAGGTGCCAGCGCGCGGCCTCGCCCAGTTCCGGGTCGCACCAGCGCAGGTGCAGGGCGCCATCGGCCCCCGGCGCCAGCTGCAGGCGGTGCAGGCCGAACGAGATACCCTGGCCGTGCGCCTTCAGCATCGATTCCTTGGCGCACCACACGCGGAAGAACCAGTGTTCGCGGTCGGCCTGGTCCAGGCTTTCCAGCCACGCCACCTCCTCCGGGTGGAAGAAGCGCTGCACGATCTCCAGCAGGCGGGCGCGCGGCCGCAGCAGTTCCAGGTCCACGCCCAGCCGCACGCCTTCGCCCAGCGCCACCAGCAGCACCTCGCCGCTGTGGCTCCAGCCGGTGCCGTAGTGGGCCAATGCGCCGCTCAGCTCCGGCCGGCCCTTGTCATCGCGGACCAGCGGCAGCGTCTCCGGATCGGCCCCGAGGGCCTGCGCCAGCACCTGCCGTGCCTGCGGTTCGCCGCGCTGGCCGGGCACGTGCGGGCGCCGCCAGACCGTCACCGGACCAAAGCGCCACGGGCCGTCGAGGGTGGCTGGCAGGCTCATGCGCACGCGCCCGTCACACGATTGCACGACGGGTTCACGGCCGTGCGCGTCAACTGGTCACCGTTCCCCACCGGAGGTTCGATCATGGGCATCATCATCTGGCTGATCGTCGGCGGCATCGTAGGCTGGCTGGCCAGCATCATCATGAAGCGCGATGCCCAGCAGGGCATCATCCTCAACATCGTGGTCGGCATCGTCGGCGCGCTGATTTCCGGCTGGCTGTTCGGCGGCGGCATCAACGAAGCGATCACCATTCGAACCTTCCTGTTCTCGCTGATCGGTGCAGTGATCCTGCTGGCGATCGTCAATCTGTTCACCCGCAAGAGCATACGCTGACACGGCGGTAGCGCCGGCCGCTGGCCGGCGGGCCTTTCAGAACGGGCCCGGCGATGCCGGGCCCCGTTCGTTCAACCGATCTGTACCCACGCCGGCGCATGGTCGCTCGGACGTTCCCAGGTGCGCGGCTCGCGGTCGATGCCCGAAGCCACCGCACCGCTCTTCAGCGCATCGGAGACCAGGGTCAGGTCGATGCGCAGGCCCAGGTTGCGACGGAAGCCGGCGGCGCGGTAATCCCACCAGCTGAAGGTGCCCGCCTCGTCGTTGTGCAGGCGGAAGCCATCGTGCAGGCCCAGCTGCAGCAGCTTGTTGAGCGCGCCGCGCTCGGCGGTGGAAGTGAGGATGTGGTTGTCGTTCCACACCTCCGGGTCGTGCACGTCGCGTGCGTCCGGGGCAATGTTGAAGTCCCCCATCACGATCAGCTTCGGGTGGCGCTGCAGTTCTTCGGCGATCCAGGCATGCACCGCGTCCAGCCAGCGCAGCTTGTACTCGTACTTGTCGGTACCGATGTCCTGGCCGTTGACCACGTACAGGTTGATCACCCGCAGGTCGCCGAAGGTACCGGCGATGACACGCTTCTGTTCGTCCTCGAAGCCGGGAATGCCGATCTGCACGTCCTGTGCAGGCTCACGCGACAGCAGCGCCACGCCGTTGTAGGTCTTCTGGCCGGCGAACACGCTGCGGTAGCCGGCGGCGATCAGCGCAGAGTCGGGGAACTTGTGGTCCTCCAGCTTGGTTTCCTGGATACCGACGATGTCCGGGCCGAACGCCTTGAGCCACTGCTCCAGGTGCGGCAGGCGGACATTGAGCGAATTGACGTTCCACGAGGCGATTTTCATGCGGGCATTCTACCCGGGTGGGCTTTGGTAGACGCCAACCTGGGTTGGCGCATGGCCGCCCCCGTGCCAACCAAGGTTTGCACCCACCGGTAGTGCCGGCCGCTGGCCGGCAACCCCATGAACCGTCGGCAGGACCCCGCAGTTGCCGGCCAGCGGCCGGCACTACCGAAGCAGCAGCTTCAACAACCCCGCAATCTTCGAATACGGCGGCCGCAGCCGGTCACTGGCGGCCCAGCGCGACTGCCACAGCACCGGCAGCCGCTTGCTCATCGCATCGAACCCGGCCCGCCCGTGGTACGCGCCCATGCCGCTGGCCCCCACCCCACCAAATGGCAAGCCATCGGCGGCGAAATGCAGCAGCGTGTCATTCACTGTCACCCCACCGGCCACCACCTGGCCGAGGATGCGCTCCACCGTCGCCGTATCGTGGCTGAATGGATACAGCGCCAGCGGCCGGTCACGGGACAGCACGTCGGCCAGCGCCGCCTCCAGATCCGGGTAGGCCCGCACCGGCAGGATCGGGCCGAAGATCTCCTCGCGCATCAGGTCCAGGTCGTCCGGCGGGTCCAGCACCACGGTCGGCACCAGCAGGCGCTCGCGGTCGGCGCGCGCCTCGTCGACCTGCGCCAGCGGAATCACCGGCACGCCGCGTTGCCGCGCCTGTACCAGATAGCCCTGCAGGCGCTGGTACTGGCCCTCGTTGATGATGCGCGTGTAGTCGTCGGCATTGCTGAAGTCGCCATAGCGTTCGCGCACCTGCTGCTGCAGCGCCTGTACGAACTCGCGCTGGCGGACCGTATCGATCAGCACATAATCCGGCGCGATGCAGGTCTGGCCCGCGTTGAACCACTTGCCGGTGGCCAGCCGCGCGGCGGCTTTGTCCAGCAGAAAATCGCGGCAGACGATGGCCGGCGACTTGCCGCCCAGCTCCAGCGTGACCGGCACCAGATGCTCAGCGGCGGCGGCCATCACCTTGCGGCCGACGGCCGTCGAGCCGGTGAACAGCAGATGGTCCAGCGGCAACGACGACACTGCCGCCGCCACGTCTGCCCCACCCTGCACCACTGCCACCCGATCGGGCGGGAACACGCTGGCCAGCAGATCGGCCAGGAACGCACTGGTGCGCGGCGTGTGTTCCGAAGGCTTCAGCAGTACGTGGTTGCCGGCAGCGATGGCGGTGGCCAGCGGCACCAGCGCCAGCGTGACCGGGTAGTTCCACGGTGAGATCACCCCGACCACACCCAGTGGCGTCGGCCGCAGCTGCGCGCGCGCCGGCCACAGCTTCCAGCCGGCCCGTACGCGCTGCGGCTTCGACCAGCGCCGCAGGTGGCGGCGCAGGTGGTCGATGGCCGACAGCACGCTCATGCCATCGGCCAGCTTCGATTCGGTGTGGGCGCGGTGGCCGAAGTCCTCGGCGATGGCCGTGGCCATTTCGTCCAGGCGTGGCTTCAGCGCTTCGCGGAGGCGGCGCAGGTCGGCTTCACGCTGGTCCAGCGAAGGGCGCTGGGCCTGCCAGGTACTGCGCAGGGTGTGCAGGAGGGCGGGAAGGTCGGCTGGGGCGGTGGTCGTCATGGGCCGACTATACGGGGTGCTGCGCAACGCCATGGTAGTGCCGGCCGCTGGCCGGCAATGGGTTCATGTCTTCGGAGATTCATGGGTTTGCCGGCCAGCGGCCGGCACTACCGGAATGCGAACCCAGTGGACACGGTCGACAAACAGAAAGGCCGCGGTCTGCACCGCGGCCCCTGAAACCCGGTGGGTGCCGACCGTTGGTCGGCACGCCGGTTACTTGGTGATATCCACGTTCTTGGTTTCGCGCAGGAACAGGCCGCCGATCACCACCGACATCAGTGCGATCGCAATCGGGTACCACAGGCCGTAGTACAGGTTGCCGGTACCGGCCACCAGCGCGAACGAGATCGCCGGCAGGAAGCCACCGAACCAGCCGTTGCCGATGTGGTACGGCAGCGACATCGAGGTGTAGCGGATGCGGGTCGGGAACAGTTCCACCAGGTAGGCGGCGATCGGGCCGTAGACCATGGTCACGTACAGCACCAGCAGCCACAGCATGAAGATGGTGCCGGCGATGTTGATGCGCGCACCATCGGCCTTGGCCGGGTAGCCGGCAGAGGTCAGGGCGGTCTTCAGTTCCGCGCCGAACGCATCGGCCTTGGCCTTGCCTTCTTCCTTGGTCAGGCCGGCGGCCTCATACGAGGTGACGCTGGCACTGCCCACGTTCACCATCGCCAGCGAACCGGCGGCGGCGGGCTGCACGTCGTACGGCACACCGGCCTTGGTCAACGCGGCGGTCGCCACGTCGCAGGAGCTGGTGAACTTGCGCAGGCCCACCGGATCGAACTGGAACGAGCAGGTGGCCGGGTCGGCGACGACCAGTGCCGGGGAGCTGCTGCGCGCTTCTTCGATGGCCGGGTTGGCGAAGTGGGTCAGGCCCTTGAAGATCGGGATGTAGGTGATGGCCGCCAGCAGGCAGCCGGCCAGGATGATCTTCTTGCGGCCGATGCGGTCGGACAGCCAGCCGAAGAAGATGAAGAACGGCGTGCCCAGTGCCAGCGCTGCGGCGATCAGCAGGTAGGAGGTGGTGGCATCGACCTTCAGCATGCTGCTGAGGAAGAACAGCGCGTAGAACTGTCCGCCGTACCAGACCACGGCCTGGCCAGCCGCTGCACCGAGCAGGACCAGCAACATCAGCTTCAGGTTGCCGCCCTTCAGGCTGTCGCGGAACGGGGTCTTGGAGCCCTTGCCTTCAGCCTTCATCTGCTGGAACAGCGGCGATTCGCTCAGCTGCAGGCGGATCCATACCGAAATGCCCAGCAGCAGGATCGACACCAGGAACGGAATGCGCCAGCCCCAGGCTTCGAAGGCCTCGTTGCCCAGCGTCATGCGGCAGGCCAGGATGATCAGCAGCGACAGGAAAAGGCCGAGCGTGGCGGTGCACTGGATGAAGCTGGTGTACAGGCCACGCTTGTCGTCCGGCGCGTGCTCGGCCACGTAGGTGGCGGCACCGCCGTACTCGCCGCCCATCGCCAGGCCCTGGGCCAGGCGCAGGATGATCAGGATCACCGGAGCGGCGAAACCGATCGAAGCGTAGTTGGGCAGCACGCCGACCAGGAAGGTCGAAATGCCCATGATCAGGATGGTGACCAGGAAGGTGTACTTGCGGCCGATGCGGTCGCCGAGGCTGCCGAAGAAGGCCGCGCCGAACGGGCGTACGAAGAAGCCGGCGGCGAACGCCAGCAGGGCGAAGATCATGCCCGTGGTTTCATTGACGCCACTGAAGAACTGCTTGGCGATGATGGCCGCGAGCGAGCCGTACAGGAAGAAGTCATACCACTCGAAGACCGTGCCGAGGCTCGAGGCGAAGATGACCTTCTTGTGGCCCTTGGTCAGGGTGCCCGCTTTATGTGCGGTGCTGGGTGTACTGGACATGGGACGCTTCCCCTCCGAAGCAATCGTTGTTGGTGGGTGCCGACCGTTGGTCGGCACTCAATTCGGTAGATGCCGACCTTGGCCGGCACCCCATCTCGGTAGGTGCCGGCCGCTGGCCGGCACGCTCTTAGAAGCTGTACTTCGTAGTGAACTGCAACCGGGTGATGTCACCCTTGTTGCCGTTCTCCACTTCGCGACGGCCATACATCAGCTCGGCGCCGATATCGACCTTGGGCAGCGGCGAATAGAAGATGTTGCCGCGGATGCTCTGCACGCTCTTGGTCACCAGCGGGCCGAGGATGCTGTCGTTGTCGTAGTCGCTACGCGCGTAGATCAGGTTGGTGCGCAGCTTCGGCGAGAACGCATGCCGCCAGCCGACATAGCCGGCCAGCACGCCGGTCGGGTTGAGTTCGTCGCGGGCCACGTCATAGGCACTGTCGGCAGTGATGCCCAGGCCGATGTAGCGGGCGATGCCTTCGCCACCGGTCAGCTGGTAATGCAGCGAATCGCTGTCACCCATCACCCACTTGCCGCCCAGGGTCAGGCCGCCGGCCACCTTGTCGGCCTTCGCGCCGGTCGCCTGGTTGTCGACCTTCAACTGGCGGACGATGCCGCCGACACCGAAGGTGCCCCAGTCGCCCTTCCAGCCATAGCGCAGGGTCAGGTCGGGCAGGCTGCCACGGTCGGAGTTGGCGCTGGCGTTGGTCCAGGCGCCGGTGACCGGGTTGCGGGTGCCGGTGAGGGTGGTGGTTTCCGGGTTTTCCAGCGCGACGCTGAAGCCGCCCTGGGTGTAGCGCACCTGGGCCTGGCGCACGAAGATCACGCCGTCGGTGGGGCCGACGAAGTCGACCGCTTCCGGCAGTGCGGCCGCGTCCATGAAGTTGGACCAGGTCTGGCCGGCCAGCCAGTTGTTCCAGTACATGTAGGCGTGGCGCAGGGTCACGCCGTAGGTATTGGTGGCAGTCTGGTTGCCCAGCGAGTTGCCGAAGAAGTCCATCTCGAAGAACGCACCGGCCTTGTTGCCCGATTCGCTGACGTTGTCGATGCCCAGGTTGAAGCGCGAGAACTTGGCATGGGCGTTGAAATCGGTGCCCGAGCGCTTGCCGGTGCCGCCGGCGCCTTCCACCGGGGTCTGGCCCGGGAGGTACAGCGAACGGCCGGTGGCGTCGTCGGCCAGCTGGCCATCGCTGGTCTGGGTGGCCAGGAAGTCGGCCTTGATGAAGCCGCCGATCTTGACCGTGGTGCCCGGTGCCGCGCCCGGGGTGATGGTGGTGACCTGGATCGGCTGCTTGCCGGCCGGCACCTGTGCAACCGGCTTCTGCTCGGCCTGCACCGTGCGCACTTCGGTTACCGCCTGCTGGTTCTGGCTGATCTGGGTCTGTTGTTGTTGCTGCGAAGACAGCAGCAGCTGGACCTGGCGTTCCAGTTCGGCAACGCGTGCTTCCAGTGCCTTCTCTTTGGCGGTCTCTGCGAACGCCATGCCCGGTGCGACCAGGGCGACCAGCAGGCAGGCCGCCAAAGGTGTGCGCACGGCTTTCAACGTACGGTGGCTCATGTTGCCCTCTCTCCCAAGTGGCAAGGTGATGCCGCGCGTGGGGCACGGTCGAGCCGAGACTGCGGGGCGATTATGTATAGCGGCTATTCGCCATTGGTCGAACCCGGCCCTGCAGGGCGCTCACTTTCGACCATGGTCTAACCAGGGTGGTGACGCGGCCGGGGGTGGATGGGGCAAACTGAGGGGGATCGGTCGTTGCGATGCTGCGACCGCACATACAAAGTCAACGTGCAAGTGAGGGTGCCATGGCTGATATCTACCCCGTCGATCCGCAGTTCGCCGCCAAGGCACGCATCGACAAGAAGACCTATGAACAGCAGTACCAGGCGTCGGTGACCGACCCGGATGGATTCTGGGGCAAGGCCGCCGAGCGCCTGCAATGGATGCGCAAGCCGACGAAGATCAAGAACGTCAGCTACGACCTGTCCGACTTCCACATCAAGTGGTTCGAGGATGGTGAGCTCAATGCCAGCGTGAACTGCCTGGATCGCCAGCTCGAGACGCGCGGCGACAAGACCGCCCTGCTGTTCGAGCCGGACGGCCCGGATGCACCGGCCCAGCACGTGACCTATCGCGAACTGTATGAGCGCACCTGCCGCCTCGGCAATGCGCTGCGCAACCTTGGGGTCAAGAAAGGCGACCGCGTCACCATCTACCTGCCGATGATCGTCGACGCCGCAGTAGCCATGCTGGCCTGCGCGCGCATCGGTGCAATCCACTCGGTGGTGTTCGGTGGCTTCGCGCCGAACTCGATCGCCGACCGCGTCAGCGACTGCCAGAGCAAGCTGATCATCACCGCCGACGAAGGCTTGCGCGGTGGCCGCAGGATTCCGCTGAAGGCCAACGTCGATGCCGCGCTGAAGCTGCCGGGCACGAACACGGTTGAAACCGTGCTGGTGGTGCGCCACACCGGCGGCGCGGTGGACATGCAGGCCCCGCGCGACCGCTGGTTCCACGATGTGGTGGACAGCCAGCCGTCCACCTGCGAACCGGAACGCATGAACGCGGAAGACCCGCTGTTCATCCTCTACACCTCCGGCTCCACCGGCAAGCCGAAGGGCGTGCTGCACACCACCGGCGGCTATCTGCTGTACGCGGCCTACACCCATGAAGCGGTGTTCGACCTGCGCGAGGACGACATCTACTGGTGCACCGCCGACGTCGGCTGGGTCACCGGCCACAGCTACATCGTGTACGGGCCACTGGCCAACGGTGCGACCTCGCTGATGTTCGAAGGCGTGCCGAACTATCCGGACACCTCGCGCTTCTGGAACGTCATCGACAAGCACAAGGTGAGCATCTTCTACACCGCCCCGACCGCCATCCGTGCGCTGATGCGCGAAGGCGAGGAGCCGGTGAAGAAGACCTCGCGCGCGTCGCTGCGCCTGCTCGGCAGCGTCGGCGAGCCGATCAATCCGGAAGCCTGGCGCTGGTACTACGAAGTGGTCGGCGACAGCCGCTGCCCGATCGTCGATACCTGGTGGCAGACCGAAACCGGCGGCATCCTGATCTCGCCGCTGGCCGGCGCGATGGACCTCAAGCCGGGGTCGGCCACCCTGCCCTTCTTCGGCGTGCAGCCGGCGCTGGTCAATGCCGATGGCGAGATCCAGGACGGCCCGACCGAGGGCAACCTGATCATCCGTGACTCCTGGCCGGGCCAGATGCGCACGGTGTACGGCGACCACCAGCGCTTCATCGATACCTACTTCCGCACCTACCCGGGCAGCTACTTCACCGGTGACGGTTGCCGCCGCGACGAAGACGGCTATTACTGGATCACCGGCCGCGTCGACGACGTGATCAATGTGTCCGGCCATCGCATCGGCACCGCCGAAGTGGAAAGCGCGCTGGTCTCGCATCCGAAGGTGGCCGAAGCGGCGGTCGTGGGCTTCCCGCACGACGTCAAGGGCCAAGGCATCTACGCCTACGTCACCCTGGTGGCCGAAGAGGCCCCGAGCGATGAACTGCACAAGGAGCTGATCGCCTGGGTGCGCAAGGAGATCGGGCCGATCGCCACACCGGACCACCTGCAGTGGGCACCGGGCCTGCCGAAGACCCGCTCGGGCAAGATCATGCGCCGCATCCTGCGCAAGATTGCCGAAAACGCGCCGGACCAGCTCGGCGACACCTCGACCCTGGCCGATCCGTCGGTGGTGGCGTCGCTGGTGGACGAGCGCAAGGTGCGCTGATGCAGAACCCGGGGTCGGATCCCTTTCCACCAGGAAAGGGCTCTGACCCCATCTGGTTTCCCCCACGGTTCCCCCCGACCATGACCACCCTCCTGATTGCCGATGACCACCCGCTGTTCCGCGAAGCCCTGCGTGGAGCCGTGCAGCGGGTCATCCCCGGCGTGCAGCTGTTCGAGGCCGACAGCGTGGAAGCGCTGTACGCGTTGGCCGACCAGCACAACGACGCCGACCTGGTCCTGATGGATCTCAACATGCCCGGTGCGCAGGGCTTCAACGCACTGGTGCACATGCGCTCACTGCACCCCCAGCTGCCAGTGGTGGTGGTGTCCGCGCGCGAAGAAGCCACGGTGATGCGCCGCGCGCTCGACCACGGTGCGCTGGGCTTCATCCCGAAGTCTGCGGATTCGGACACCATCGGCCATGCGCTGGGCACCATCCTCGATGGCGAGACCTGGGCACCGCCGGAAGCGCACAACGTGCCGCCCACCGGCAGCGAAGAACGCGAAGTCGGCCAGCGCCTGCGCGAGCTGACCCCGCAGCAGTTCCGTGTCCTGCAGATGCTCGGCGCTGGCCGCTTGAACAAGCAGATCGCCTACGACCTCAACGTCTCCGAAGCGACGATCAAGGCCCACGTCACCGCCATCCTGCGCAAGCTCGGCGTGACCAACCGCACCCAGGCCGTGCTGATGGCCGGCAAGCTGGCCATCGACGACGACGCCATCGTGCTGCCGCCGGAAGAAGACTGACGATAGTGCCGGCCGCTGGCCGGCATTCGCCTGGAACGTCTGAAACCGCCCTGGTAGGTGGCAAGCTTGCTTGGCACGCCTTTGCTTGGCCCGTGTTATAGCCATCGCTATACAAACCAGCCCTGCCTGCGCGTTTGTCTGTAAATGCGCCACGCGCGGATCGCGATGCTAAGCTTCGCGTCCCCTTGGGGAGTAGCCGGATTCCTTCGCAGGAATCGTCCACGTCAACATACTCGGCCAGTGCGCCGTGGCGTGGACAACCATGATGGTTGGCGAGACCAGCGGCCCGCGCGCGCAACGTCAGGTTGGGCGCGAGCGCGAGCCGTGCGTCCGTCCTTGCCCGACCTCAGCCGCTGTCCATGTCCCCCATTTCGATCCTCCTGATCGGCTTTGCCATGTCCACCGATGCCTTTGCCGCCGCAATCGGCAAGGGTGCGGCCATGCGCAAGCCGGTGTTCCGCGATGCACTGCGTGCCGGCATCATCTTCGGCGTCATCGAGGCGATCACGCCGATCATCGGCTGGCTGCTCGGCCGCGCCGCGCTGCAGTACGTCGAAGCCTTCGACCACTGGATCGCGTTCGGCCTGCTCGGTGCGCTGGGCATCCACATGATCTACAACGGCCTGCGCCCGGACAGCGCCGAGGATGACGAGGATCCCTCGCAGCACCACGGCTTCTGGAAGCTGGCGCTGACCGGCTTCGCCACCAGCATCGACGCGATGGCGGTGGGTATCGGCCTGGCCTTCATGGACGTGCATATCGGCGTGATGGCCGCGGTCATCGGCCTGTGCACACTGACCATGGTGACCGCCGGCATCATGCTCGGCCGCGTGCTGGGCAGCATGGTCGGCAAGCGTGCGGAGATCATCGGTGGCGTGATCCTGGTGATCATCGGCGCGACCATCCTGTACGAACACCTGCACGGCGTGGGGTAACGCATCGGAAGCGAGCGATTGCGTGGTTGCCGGCCAGCGGCCGGCACTACCTGGCGTCGCATCCACGCATGGCGTGGATCTATTGCGCATCCCGCAGCGCGCCCAGGAAGGCGCGCAGCGAGGCCGGCTTGATCGGCTTGGTCAGCACGCGGTAGCCACGCTCGCGTGCCATCCGCTTCAGCTCGTCACGTCCGTCGGCGGTCAGCAGCGCACCCGGCAGCGGGTAGCCGGCCGCCTCGCGCAGCGCCACCAGCGCATCCAGGCCATCCATGCGATCGTGCAGGTGGTAGTCCACCAGCATCACCTGCGGTCGCTCGGCGATCTTCTCCAGTGCCTGGTCGACGGTGGCGGCGGTGATCACCTGCACCTGCCAGCGGCCGAGCAGTGCGCGCATGCCGTCGAGGATTTCCTCGTCGTTGTCCACGCACAGCACCCGCAGGCCCGCCAGCGAATCGCTGCGCACCGGTGTGGCCACGGCCTGGGTCGCCTTGGCAGGCTCGGTGTAGCCGGGCAAGGGCGCAACCCGCGGCAGGATGATCGAGAACATCGAGCCACTGCCAACGCGGCTGCGTGCATTGAGGCGATGGTCGAGCAGGCGCGAGATGCGCTGGCAGATCGACAGGCCCAGGCCCAACCCCTGCTCGCCCCAGTCGAACGGCTGCTGGTAGCGGTGGAACTCGTCGAAGATCTGCCGCATGTGGTGTTCGGGAATGCCAGGGCCGGTATCCCACACCTGCAGTTCCACCTCGTCGCCGCGCTGGCGCACGGCCAGCACGATGCGCCCCTGGCGTGTGTAGCGCAGCGCATTGGCCAGGAAGTTCTGCAGTACGCGGCGCAGCAGGCGGCGATCGCTGCGTACCCAGGCCGTGCGCGCGAACAGGTCCAGGCGCAGGCCACGGCCTGCGGCGACCGGCGTGTACTGCGCGGCCAGCTCGCGCATCAACGCACTCACATCGAATTCGCCGATCACCGGGTGCAGGCCACCGGCATCCAGCCGCGACACGTCCAGCAGGCCATCAAGCAGTTCTTCGGCAGCGCGCAGCGACGCGTCCACGCGTTCGGCCAGATGCTTCTGTTCGTCGCTCACGTGATCGCTGTCGCGCAGCGCGGACGCAAACAGGCGCGCCGCATTCAACGGCTGCAGCACGTCATGGCTGATCGCCGCCAGGAAACGGGTCTTCGACTGCTGCGCGACCTCGGCCTCATGCGAGCGTTCGGCCACGCGCTGTTCCAGCGTCTCGTTGGCTTCAAGCAGCGCCCTTTCAGCGTGCTTGTAGTCGGTGATGTCGTTGTAGCTGGTCACGTAACCGCCGCCGGGCAGCGCCTGGCCACGCATCTCGATCACCTTGCCGTCGCTGCGGGTGCGCTCGAACACGTGCGGCGAGCCGGCGCGCATGTAACCGATGCGGCGGTTGATCTGCACTTCGATATCGCCCTCGCCCAGCTCGCCGCGCTCGGCGTTGTAGCGGATCAGGTCGGCCACCGGGCGGCCCACGTAGAGCATGCCGTCGGGGTAACCGAACATGTCCTGGTAGCGGCGGTTCCACGCGGTCAGGCGCATGTCCGGATCGACCACGCTGACCCCGGCGCTGATGTTCTCCAGCGTGGTCGACAGGATCTCGCGGTTGAAGCGCAGTTCCTGCCCGGCTTCGTCCAGCACCGCCACCACTTCCCCCAGGTCCATGCCCGAGCCACGCAGCAGGCTGGTCAGCAGCAGGCGCGCCGATGCCGCACCGATCGAGGCGGCCAGCAGGCGCTCGGTGAACTGCACCCACGGCCGGTCAGCCGGTGCCGAGGATTGCAGCTCACGGCCCAGCGACTGCGCCTGCTCGAAGAACGAACGCCGTGCATGGCGTTCGCCGACCACGCGCGAAGCCAGCGCCAGCAGGTCGCCCACATGCACATGCCCGGGCCAGCCGCCGGCCACCGACGGGCGCTCGGCATACGGGTCGAGGAACGGTGCCGCACGCAGGCGCTCGTCGACGCCGGGCCGCCAGCGTGCGGACACCAGCATCATCGTGGCCGCATTGACCAGCAGCGACCAGAACGTGCCGTGGGTCAGCGGGTCCCAGCCGGACATGCCGAACAGCTGCTGCGGACGCAGCCACTCGATGCCGAACGGGCCGTGCTGTACCCAGGCGGCGTCGACCCAGCCGGCCATGGTCATCGCCGGCAGCAGCAGGGTGTACAGCCAGGTGGCAAAGCCCAGCAGCATGCCCACTTCGACGCCGCGCCGGCTGGCACCGCGCCAGTACAGGCCGCCGATCAGGCCGGGCGCGAATTGCGCCACCGCTGCGAACGCCATCAGGCCGTACGAGGCCAGCGTGCTGTCGTTGCTGCTGGTGCGGTAGTAGCTGTAGGCCATCAGCGCCAGCAGCAGGATCGCCAGGCGGCGGATCCACAACACGCGCGAGGCGACGTCAGCGGCTTCCTGGTGGTCACCGCTCCGACGCAGCAGTACCGGCATCACCAGATCATTGCTGACCATGGTCGCCAGCGCGATGGACGAGACGATGACCATGCCGGTGGCCGCCGAGAAGCCGCCCACGTAGGCGATCAGCGCCAGCGCATTGCGGCCTTCGGCCAACGGCAGCGCCAGCACCATCGAGTCGTCGGCGACGCCGCCGCCGGTGCCGAACAGGGTCACGCCGGCGGTGGCGATCGGCAGCACCATGCCCGAGATCAGCACCAGGTAACCGCCGAACATCCAGCGCGCGCGGCGCACGTCGCGCACGTCACCGCACTCGACCACGGCCACGTGGAACTGGCGCGGCAGGCAGATGATGGCGAGGAAACTGAGCAGGGTCTGCGAGATGAAGCCGACCGGCGGCAGGCCGGTGAACAGCGTATGCACCGACTCGACCACCGCGTCGGTGCGGTTGCTCAGCCACAGGTAGGCGAACACGCCCACCGCCAGCATCGCCAGCAGCTTGATCACCGATTCAAAGGCAATCGCCAGCATCATGCCGTGGTGGTGCTCGGTGGCATCGACCTGGCGGGTACCGAACAGGGTGGCGAACAGCGCCATCAGCAATGCCACGTATAGCGCCGGGTCGGTGAAGAACCCGGTCGGGCCGGTGTTGCCGGTCAGCACCTGCAGGCTCATCGCCACCGCTTTGTACTGCAACGCCAGGTACGGAATGATGCCGATCAGCGCGATGATCGCCACCAGCGCCGCCAGCCGCCGCGAGCGACCGAAGCGCGAGGAGATGAAATCGGCGATGGAGACCACGTTCTGGCTGCGTGCGATCAGCGCCAGGCGCTCGATGATGCGCCAGCCGAACAACAGCAGCAGCAGCGGGCCGATGTAGATCGGCAGGTAGCCCACGCCATTGCGCACGGCAGTGCCGACCGCGCCGTAGAAGGTCCACGACGAGCAGTACACCGCCAGCGCCAGGCTGTAGACGACCGGCCGCAGCCACGGCCGGTCGGGGTACATCGGCCGACGGTCGCCCCACCACGCCACGCCGAACAGCAGCGCGGCATAGGCAACCGAGACCAGCAGCAGGACCCAACTGGAGACCACGCGTGTGTTTCCGTCGGAGGAACCCGCAGTGTAGGCCAGGCGCGGCCGGGTGTACGGGCTCGTTGGGGGCAACCGCCCCCACCAGTGTAGGGGCTTACGCGGTGCGGGCCACGACCGTGGGTCGTGGCCGGCTTCTTACTGGGCCGGCACGCCCATTTCCTTCAGCAGTTCCGGCGCCGGGTAGACCTTGGCCAGCAGCCAGCGCAGGTAGCGCATGTCCACGTGCACGGCACGCTTGTAGCGCGGGTCGAACCACCAGCTGGCGCTGACCGACTCCCAGTTGCTGTCAAAGTTCAGGCCGATCAGTTCGCCCTTGGCATTGAGCACCGGCGAGCCGGAGTTGCCGCCGGTGGTGTCCAGGTTGGTCAGGAAGTTGACCGTCTGGGTCTTCAGTGCCGGATCGGCGGTGCTGCCGAAGTCACCCTTGGCGATCGCGGCCAGCAGCGGCTTGGGTGCGTCGAACGGATAGGCGTTGGTGTTCTTCTCGACGATGCCGGCCACGGTGGTCACCGGCGAGTAGGTCACGCCATCGCGCGGGTGCAGTGCCTCGACCTTGCCGTAGCTGATGCGCAGGGTGCGGTTGGCATCCGGGTACACGGCGCGGCCCTGCTTGGCACGCCAGGCGAACAGCGCCTGCATGTAGGCCGGGCGCAGGCGCAGCTGCTCGCCCTCGCGGGTCTTGCTTTCGTTCTCGATGCGCAGCTGCGCGGCCACCAGCGGGCCGGCCACGGCGATCAGCGGATCGGCGGCCAGGGCCTTGCCTTCGCGCGCAGCCGCGAAGCGCGACAGGCGCTGCGCCTCGTCACCCAGCTGGGTGCCGGCGTACAGGGTATCCAGTGCCTTGGCCAGCTGCTGCGGGGTACGGCCGAAGGCGGCGTCGAACTCGGCCACGCGCTGCGCGTCCGGCAGCTGCTGGTAACGGGTCAGCAGGGTGGTCAGCAGGGCCTTCTCGACCTCCGGTGCGTAGCGGCGCTGGACCTGCTTGAGCACGCCTTCGATCATCGCCTGGTCGCGCTGCTGGTAACCGCTCTCGCGCTGCGCGTCCGGTTTGGCCGATTCGATGCGCAGGCGCTCCAGCAGCAGCGCCGAGCGCAGCAACTGGCTCTGTGCGGCCATCTGGTCCAGCAGCAGGTCACGCTCGCCCACCGCCGCGCCCTGTGACAGGTTGGCCAGCAGCGCCTTGATGTCGCTCTGGTACCTGCGGTCGGTGGCGGCCAGCATCGCGGTCTCGTCGGCGGCACGCTGGGCCTTGGCGTCGCTGCGCAGCAGACCTTCCAGCTCACCGGCGGCGCGCTTGCGGTTGTTCTTCAGCGACTGCAGCTGCGAAGCGTAACGGGTACGTGCCTGCGCGTCCTTGGCAGTTGCCGCCTCGATGGTGTCGATCATCTGCTGGAACACCGAAACGCGGCGCGGCAGCACGGTGTCGATCTGGCCGGCGAATTCTGCCGCGGTACGGTGGCGGTAGGTGATGCCCGGATAACCGGCCAGCATCGCGTAGTCGCCCTCCTTCGGGCCCTCCACCGACATCTGCAGGTGTGCCGGCGCCTGGTAGGGCACGTTGTCCTTGCTGTAGGCGGCCGGCTTGCCGTCCTTGCCCACATAGGCGCGCAGCAGGGTGAAGTCGCCGGTGTGGCGCGGCCACATGAAATTATCGATCTCATCGCCATAGTTGCCGATCGCACGCGGCGGCGCGTACACCAGGCGCACGTCGCTGAGTTCCAGCTGGGCGATGCGGTAGAAGTCGGTGCCGTAGTACATGTTGGCCACCGAGCAGCGCACGCTGCCATCCTTCTCGCATTCGGCCACGATCTGCTTGCTGGCCGCATCGACGGCATCGAAGTAGGCACGGCCGGTCTTGCCGCGGGCCTGCGCCAGCACCTGGTCGGTCACCTTGTCGAAGCCGACGGTGACCAGCACGCGGAAGTCCGGGTTGGCCGGGCGCTCATCGGCACGGTCCCTGGCGATGAAGCCACCGTTGATCAGGTCGTGCTCTGGGGAGCTGTTGTACTGGATCACGCCCATCGCCACGTGGTGATTGGTCAGCAGCAGGCCGTCGCTGGACACGAACGAGCCGGTGCCGCCGCCCGCGCGCACCACCGCGCTCAGCGGCGGCGCGGTGACATTGGCCAGGTCGGCCGGATTGCCCTTGAAGCCAGCGGCCTGCAGCGGCTTGGCCAGGTCCGGCAGCTGGGTCGGCATCCACATGCCTTCATCGGCGTGGGCACCGGCGGCGAGAGTCAGGCCCAGGGCCAGGGCGGTGGGAAGGGCTTTGCGTGGTGACATGAGGCAATCCGGTACGACAGAACAGCCCGGGACCATAGCCGCTGGGGCCGCATGGGGCAACGGCTGATGGTTGGGGGCACCGATGCTGGCTAGAATCAGGCACGGATACTAGGGAAGGACCGATGATCGCAGGAATCGATCTGGGCACCACGCATTCGACAGGGCCATCTGCCGCCGAGGCGCTTGCCGACCGCATCGTCCGCAACGGTCAGCAACGCGATCCGGCAGACTTCGCAGCCTGGCTGCAGCAGTCCCCGGAACCGCAGCCCCCTGCGGATGCTGGCGCGGTGAACCTGGCAACCTGGCAACGGCTGATGAAGGGCACTACGCCGTTCCCGCAAGCGAACTTCGAGCAGCTGGCCGACCGCTTCCAGTGGTATGACCGGGACAGTATCCGCGAGTGCTACGACATGGCCGCCCTCGGCCACAGCATGCACCTGTGCTGGTTGCTGGTGCCAGGCAACGAGACCGCGCTCGCCCGTTACATGCATCTTGAGAATGCGCCGGTTTCGGTGGTGCAGGCCCGCACCCGTGTCGCCCGGCTCAGTGGCCCCTGGCACCCACTGCGCGCGCGCATCCAGGCGCTGTCCGCGGGCACGCGGCACGAAATGCGTGAAACGCTGCATTACCTTGTCGGCGTGCCTGTGATGGCGCACGTGGCGCTCCCACCGCCGTTGCAGCGCAGGCAGGTCATGTTCTGGGCGGCCGCATGCGACGCCCTGCACCATTCCGTGCCGTCACGCAGACGCTTCACGCGGCGAACGGTCGCTTTGGCACTGCTTCTGACGTGCGCCCTGCTGGCCGCCATCGCAATCCTCCGCGGGGCATTTTCCAGCTCCCCCGGCAATGCAGACAGTGATCGTTCAAGCCTGCAGCCCCCACACGAGGCAAACCCATGAGCAACTGGATGGACCTGCTGGAGCGCGCCAAATCCACCGACCCGCAACCTTTCGCGGTGTACCTGCAGGGTCTGCGCAGCCAGTGGTCCCTGGACGAGCGCGCTGAAGCCAGTGCTAGGGTGCTGCAGGCGCTGCGCGCGCGGCAGGCGCCCATGAACCTGTCCGAAGCCGCGGCGCTTTACCAGGCCTTCGGCTGGGACGACGCGGGCTGCGGCCTGGCACCAGGCGAACTGCGCGAGCTGGCCGAACACGCCTGGCAGGACTGGCTGCAACTGCCCGCGCAGACCGATCTGCTGGCCCAGCAGATGGAGGCGCGTGGCGGACGCTGGACCAGCCACGATGACGCTGCCAGCCGCCTTCAGCAGCTGCGCGAACCGCGTTCGCACCTGCGCAACCTGATGTCCGCGCTGCCGCTGCGCGTGCCGCGCCAGGCCGCAGCGTTGATGGACGTACTGGGCTGCCAGGAGGACCGTCCTCTGCCGCCCGGCATCGATGCGGGCCAAGCCCGCTTCTGGGCCGGCGCCAGCGATGTCACCCGCCTCACCGCAGCACAGTTGTCATTGCTGCGTGCACTGCTGGCAAGCGTGGCGCTGACGTTGATGGCCTTCATCGCGTTGGCCACCACCCAGATCGCCAACACGCTGCTGCCCTACCAGTCGGAAGAGCAGCGCAGGGCGATCGTGCTGGGCACGGCAGCGCTGGCGCCACTGCTCGGCACGCTGCTGGCCATTGGCCTGCGTCATCTGTTCGTCTGGCAGAGCGCCCCTGAAGACCCGTCCGTGCCGCCTTCCCGGCTGCGTTGGCTGGCCCTGCCGGTCGCCTGCGCAGCCATCGCAGTGGTCGGTACCGCCGTCTACCTGTGGGTGCCCTCGCCTTCGCTGTGGTTGGCACCGCTGTGCTGGCTGCTGGCCTGGACCGTGCTGGCCACGGCATGGATCCGCTACCAGCTGCGCCGGGGCAAGCCCGTCCGCATGGAATTGCCAGTGTCATTCCTGATGATGCTGTCCGTGCTCAGCGTGCTGCCGGCGCTGCTGGGTGCGCTGCTGCTGTGGAGCATGGACCTGTCCGGGCACCGCCAGCGGCTGCGCCGCAGCTGAAGAAGCCGGGGGTCGGACCCTTTCAACGAAAGGGCGCCGCCCCCGACCCGGTCATTTCTCCCGCCGCCAGTTGATCGAACCACGGTTTTCCACCGTGCTCGATTCCACTTCCACATCAAACCCGCGGCGCAGCAGGTACTTCAGCGTGATCACCGAACCGGCGCCCACCAGCGACACGCCGTAACCCACGTAAAGCTTGGGCGAGATGTACTTGCCGACGCCGATCACCGAACCACCCAGCGCGCGCGACTGGCTCACGCCTGCATCATCCAGGCCCAGCTTGGCACCCAGCTGCGAGGCGAGCAGGCCACTGCCAGCCGAGAGCGCCGCCGAGGCCGCGTTGACCTGCTGCGCCTGGTCGCTGCTGGCGCCGGTCAGGCTGCGTCCCAGCACCAGATAGGCCAGTGCCTCGGACTGCGACATCGCCGGATCGGACCACACGTCGGCACGCGGTTGCTGGGCACGCCCGGTCACGTCGATGCCGGCGGTGACATCACCGATGCGGCGCTCGGCGCGGATGTTGATGCGCGGGTCGGACACCGCGTTGTAGTTCCAGTTGAGGTTGCCACGGGTGATGGTCAGGTCCTGCCCATACGCCTTGTAGCGGCCGCTCACTTCCAGGCCGCCATTGGCGGTCATTTCGCGGCCGGGCTTGGCCCAGACCTGCATCTTGCCGGTCAGCGCGCCCTTCAGGCCGAACCCGGTCATCTTCACCTTGTCGCCCAGGCTGACCGTCAGGTCCATGTCCAGCGGCGAGGTGCGCGACTCTTCCGGATCGGCCGGGTCGAGCACCACCACGTCTTCGGACACCGAGGTGCCGCGGTCCAAGCGTTCCAGATCGATGTCGGCCTCGGGCACGTGCACGGTGCCGCGCAGCTCCATCGCCGCCTTGGCCAGGGTGAAGTCGAGGTTGGGGTTGGCGACGATGCGCAGTTCGCTGGTGTTGGACAGCAGCACGTTCTCGCCATGGATCTTCAGCTGCAGCGGCTGCGCATCGCCGAACCACGACAGGCCACCGTCCACGTACAGCGTGCCCTGGCCCGAGTTGGCCTGCGCGGTGATCTTGGCCGAACCATCGGGCTGGGCCACGAAGCTGCCCTTGCCCTGGTCGAAGGTCAGGCCCAGCGCGGGGAATTCGCCCTTGAAGTTGCTCAGCTGTGCGTCACCGCCCAGCGACGGCTGGCCTCGCGTCCCGCGCAGGCTGACGTGGCCTTCGATCAGGCCGGTCGGTCGCACGATGTCCGGCGAGAACAGCTCCAGCCAGTACAGCCGCGACATGTTGAGGTAGAGCTCACCATTAAGCGGCGCACTGGCTTCCCAGCCGGTCTGCATCTTGGCGTCGACGAAGCCATTGCCCTGGAAGCCCATGCCCAGGTAGCCCTTGATGCTGGCCGGGGTCATGTCGAGCTTCAGCGAGAACTGGTCATAGCGCACCAGCTCGCCGCGGGTGGTATCGCCCACGGTGTTGCGGTTCTCGCCCAGGCGCACGCCGCCTTCCTTCGAGCGCACCTCCACATGGCCTTCCCAGGCGTTGCCGCGCGGGCGGATGTGCGCGTCCAGGCTGACATCGCCGCGAAGGTAGATGCGGCGCCCGGACTGCGGCGGCAACCACGGCTGCACCAGCGCCAGCGGCAGCGCGTCGCTGCGCACCACCAGGCCTTCGCGCGGCCAGTTGGCCTGTGCGCACAGCGCGCCGCTGCTCGCGGCGGCCAGGCAGGCTTCGGACAGGGTGTAGGTGCTGCCGTTGATCGCGAACGCCGCCGGTGCACGCAGCGCCCAGGCATCGCCCTTCACCGGTGCGATGCGCAGCGACGCCAGTTCGCCACGCCACTGCGTGCCCTGCTGGCGCACGCTGCCCTGCAGCTCGACCGCACCCATCTCGTTGCGGGTCTGCGCGGCCAGGCGCAGGTTGGACACACTGCCCTGTGCGTCGATGTTCAGCCGCTCCAGCAGCATGCCCGCGTTGACCTGCTGGCCCTGCACGGCCAGCGTGCCGCTGTCGCCGCGCCACGGCAGGCGGCCCTTGATGCTCACGCTCTCGGTACCGTAGCCATCCCAGTTGAGGTTGTTGCCGACCAGGTCAGCGGTGATGTCCGGCGCATCGCGCGGGCCCTTCACCTGTACCTGGCCACGCAGGCCACCGTCGGCGGCCGGCAGCAGGTCGCTCAACTGCAGCGGCTCGAAACGCGCATCGATGTCGAGGCGGTCGCCGACCTTGCCCGACACGGTCACCCGGCTGCTGCCCAGCGACAGCTTCAGGTCACCCTGGCCCTGCGCGCCCTGCAGTGCGAACTTGCCCTGTGCGTCGAGATTGCGCTGGCGCAGGATGCCCTTCAGCGAGGGCAGGTCCACCGTGGCTTCCAGCGTACCCGAGGTGCCCGGTGCGGCATTGGCCGGCGGCGGCAGCTGGCGGCCCTTGGAGGCCAGGTTGCCGGACAGGCGGCCGTTCCAGCCCGGCACGAAATATCCGGGGTCGAAGTCCTTCAGCGTGGCCTTGGCGTCCCAGTCCAGCTGCGGCGCCCACGCCACCTGGCCTTCCACCTGCAGCTGGCCACCGGGCGTCTGCGCCTGCAGCTGGTGGATCGACGCGGCCTGGTCGTTGCCACGCACATCGAAGTGCAGCTGCGCCTTCTGCTTTTCGCGTTCGACCTCGGCGCGGCCGATCGCCGCCCAGGCCTTCAGGGTACCGGCCAGGCCGAAGCGTGCTTCCTTCAGAGTGACCGGCACCGGTGCGCTGCCGGCGGTGTTCGGATCGGGCGCCGGTACATAGGTCAGGTCACGCGCGACCACCGAGAAGTTGAGCTTCTGCTGGTTTTCCTGGCTGAAATCGGCGGTGCCCTCCAGGCGGGCTTCGCCACCGAGGCCCTTCAGCAGCAGCGGCGAGACCTTCAGTACCTGGTCCTGCAATGACACCATGGACGGTGCCAGTTCCAGTTCCTGCTCGCCCTGCTTCACCCTGCCACGCAGGTTGGCATTGCCGCCCTTGCCAGCAGCGGTGAAATCCAGCGACAACGGCGTGATCGCCGAGCTCGCCAAGGCCGGCGACAGCAACGCCAGATCCAGCTCGTCGCTGCGCACGCTGGCGTTCCACGTCGGGTCGGTGCGGCCATTGAACACCAGCATCGCGTGCAGCGGCTTCGGTGCACGCCCGGCCACCGCCACTTCCATGTGCGACAGGTCACCGCGGGCGACCAGGCCGACGGTAGCGGCTGTGCGCCCACGCGGTGCCGGCAACACCGCCGTCACCGTCACGTCGGTGTCGTAGTCCTTGGCCGGGATGTAACGGCCCTGGGCAGTGAAGTTGCCCATGTCACTGTCCACCACCAGCTTGTGCGCCTGGAACTCGCCGTTGGCGATCTCGATGCCGCCGCGCACGCGGCTGATGTCGATCACCGGTTCGTTGGCTTGGCTGATGCGGAAGCCATCGATGGCGATGGCATCGGCCTGGATCGCCAGCGGCATCTCGATCTGCGGTAGCGAATCGGGCCACGACGGCAGCTTGAACGGCTCATCGCTCTTGGCCAGGTTCAACGTCGCGTTGGTCAGCTCCAGCTTGTCCAGCAGCAGCTTGCGGCCCAGCAGCGGGCGCAGGTCCGGCTCCAGGTGCGCACGCTCGGCGTGGAAATGGATGTCGTCATAGCGGAAGTCGACGTTGTACAGGGTCAGCGGTCCGGCCACCGGGCCGTCCACCTTGTCCCAGGTGAAGCTGGCGCCCACCGGCAGCCGCGCCACCACCTGGGCCAGCAGTACGTCACGGCCGGCCACGGTCTGCAGCAGCCAGTACACCGCCAGCAGGGCCAGCAGCACCAGGCCGATCACGCCGGCGCCGGACCATGCCCAGAAGCGGCGACGGCGATAGAAACGCACGCGTGGCGGCGGGGTGTTCGGGGTCGGTGCGGGCGTGCTCACAGGTCCGCTCCGATGTTCAGGTACAGCTGGAACTGCGAATCCGGGTTGTTCAGGCCGTGCGCCACGTCGATGCGCACCGGGCCCACCGGCGATTTCCAGCGTACGCCGAAGCCGACGCCGGTATGCAGGTCGATGGTGTTGTCGAAGGCACTGCCGGTATCGACGAACACCGCCGCACCCCAGGGGCCACCGTTGAAGTAGTGCTCGTACTCGGCCGAGCCGATCACCAGGTTCTTGGCACCCAGCGCGTACTTGTCCGGCTTCGGCGTACGCGGGCCGACCTCACGGTAGGCGTAGCCGCGGATGCTGCGGTCACCACCGGCGAAGTAGCGCAGGCTCGGCGGCATCGCCACCAGATCGCTGGTCCAGGTGGTGCCGCCCTCGCCGCGCAGGATCAGGCGATTGCTTTCACCCACCGGGATGTACCAGCGCAACACGGCGTTGGCCTGCACGAAGCTGGTATCCGAGCCGGCGCCTTCCACGCCGGCACGCACCGTCGCAGCGCCGCTGATGCCCTTGCGCGGGAACATCTCGTCGTCGACGTTGACGTAGTCGGCAACCATCTGCGGGTACACCAGCGTCGAGGTGTTGTAGACGGCGTCGGTGAATTCGGTGCCGGAGGCATAGCGCCAGCGCTCGCGCAGCGCGTTGATCGAGGCGATCGCGGTCCAGTGTTCGTTGATCTCGCCGCTGCGGCTGGCGATCAGCTTGAAGTTGCGCAGGTCGATGTAGTCGGTCTGCTCGTCATACGCGCTGGCAGCGAAGGTGTACCAGCCATCAAGCCAGTTGAAGGCCGGAATGCGGTAACTGGTAACCAGGCTCTTGCGCTTCTGCGCATAGTCCAGCTGCGTGTTCATCTTGTGGCCGCGGTTGTTCAGGAACCGCCGCTCGATGCCACCGCGCACACCCGGGCCGCTCTCGCTGCCGTAGCTCAGGCCTGCGGTGTAGATGGTGCGCTTGGCCCGGGTCAGCTTCACGTCCACCGGCACTTCGCCGTTCTCGTCGGCCTGGTCCGGGCGCGGCTGGATGTCGATCACGCTGAAGTAGTCCAGCTTCGTCAGCGACTCGCGCAGCCGGTCCAGCTTGCCCTCGTGGTAGTAGCTGCCCTGGTCCCAGTACACCAGTGGATCGAACAGCTTGTCGACGAAGTAATCCTGCTCGAAGCGCACCGGGCCCATGTTGTAGCGGCGGCCGCTGTCCCAGGTCAGGTCGATGTCGGCGGCGTTGTCGGCGCGGGTGATCTGCACCTGGCGCTGGGTGTAGTCGGCATCGAAGTAGCCGCGCTCGGCCAGGCGCCGGGTGATGGTGATCTTGCTGGCTTCGTACTGGGTGTGCTCGAAGCGCTGGCCCTTGCGGGGCTTGAAGGCGGCCAGGTCGTCCTGCAGGTACTGGTCGTACATCGCCGGGCCGGTGATGTCGATGTGCTCGCGGCGCACGGTCACCGGGGCGCCCTTGTCGACATGGATCAGCACGCGCACGTGCTCGTCCTCACGCGGCGCCTCGACCTTGATCACCGGGTTGTAGTAACCGAACGGCTCCAGCGCCTGGCGGGTCTGCCGCTCGGCCTGCGACAGCAGGTACTCCAGGCGCGATTCGCCCTGCTCCTTGCCGATCGTGTCGTACAGCGACAGCGATTCCTGGATGTTCTCGATGATTGCGGCGTCGTCGCCCTTGTCCAATCCCTTGATGTCCACCTTGTCGATGGTGCCGCGCGCATGGACCACGGAAGTGGCGGCCAGCGACAGGACCATCAGCGGCAGGGCGTATTTCTTTGGCTGCATGCGGCACAGCATACCGACCGGAGGTGACGATGCGAAATGCATCACGTCATTGCGGATCGGTTGTTAAGTGGCGGTCAAAATACACCGCAAAGTGTCGATTGTCGCAACCGACCAATCAGGATGCCGGCATCGTCCACGATGTCGGCAATGACCCCGATAGACAACGCCGGCGATGTTCCGGTAGTGCCGGCCGCTGGCCGGCACCCCACAGATCGGGGGCAATGCCGGCCAGCGGCCGGCACTACCGATACGGGCGTCAGCTCGACAGATGCTCGATCGCCGCCACCTTGCCCAGGCGCTCGCCCAGCATCGTCAGCAGCGCCAGGCGGTTGCCACGCAGTGCCGGATCTTCCGCGTTGACCATCACGCCATCGAAGAACGCGTCGACCTGCGGACGCAGGCGCGCCAGGCGTGCCAGCACCGCCACATAGTCCTTCTGGTGCAGGCTGGCGCCGGTGTCATCGATGGCGGCGGTGACCGCTTCGGCCAGCGCGCGCTCGGCATCTTCCTGCAGCAGTGCCGCGTCGATCTGCGCCGGAATCTCGCCCTCGGCCTTGCGCAGGATGTTGCGGATGCGCTTGTTGGCCGCAGCCAGCGCCTCTGCCTCCGGCAGCGCGGCGAAGGTGCCGATCGCATCCAGGCGGCGATCGAAGTCGTACAGCGAGGCCGGCTTCAACTCGGCCACCGCGTTGAAGTGCGTGGCCGGCACGCCCTTGTCGCCGTAGTAGCCCTTCAGGCGGTCGAGGATGAAGTCGTACAGCTCGCCGACATCGGCCTGCACGTTGCGCGCGGCCAGGCCGGCATTGGCGCTGGCCATCAGCGCGCGCAGGTCCAGTTCGAAGCCGCTTTCGATGATCGTGCGGGCCAGGCCCAGCGCATTGCGGCGCAGCGCGAACGGGTCCTTGTTGCCGGTCGGCTTCAGGCCTGCAGCGAAACCACCGGCCAGCGTATCCACGCGTTCGGCTATGGCCAGCACCTTGCCCAGCGGCGACAGCGCGATGTCGTCACCACCGAAGCGTGGCTGGTAGGCCTCGTCGATGGCCAGCGCCACGTCGGCCGATTCACCACCGGCCACGGCGTAGTGGCGGCCGGCGATGCCCTGCAGTTCCGGGAATTCGTTGACCATGCGCGACTGCAGGTCGTTCTTGGCCAGCTCGGCAGCCCGCTTGGCCTGCGCCGGATCGGCACCGACCTGGGCTGCGATCACTTCGGCCAGTGCGGCCACGCGCGCCACCTTGTCGGCCACGCTGCCCAGCTTGGCCTGGTAGGTCACCGTCTTCAGGCCGTCGCCCATCGACATCAGGCCCTGCTTCAGGTCCTCGTCGAAGAAGAACTTGGCATCGGCAAAGCGCGGGCGGATCACCCGCTCGTAGCCCTTGGCCACTTCGGCCACGTCCTTCGATTCGATGTTGGCGATGCCGATGAACTTCTCGGTCAGCGTGCCGGCGGCATCCAGCACCGGGAAGAACTTCTGGTTGATCTCCATCGTTTCGATCAGTGCTTCCTGCGGCACTGCCAGGAAGGCGCGTTCGAAGCTGCACAGCACCGCCGACGGCCATTCGACCAGGTTCACCACCTGCTCCAGGTTGTCGTCGGTGATGCGGGCGCTGCCACCGGCCCCGGCTGCAGCGGCCTCGACCTCGGCGACGATGCGCGCACGTCGCTCGCTCGGGTCGACCAGCACGAACGCGGCGCGCAGCGCTTCAACGTAATCCTGCGGCTGCGCCAGCGACACGGCCTGGTCGTGGTGGAAGCGATGGCCACGGCTGGCACGGCCGGCCTGCAGGCCGAACAGTTCGGCCTCGACCACGTTGGCGCCGTGCAGCAGCACCAGCCAGTGCGCCGGGCGGGCGAAGCCCCAGGCGTGATCGCCCCAGCGCATCGGCTTGGGAATCGGCATCGCCGCGATCGCCTCGCGCAGGATTTCCGGCAACAGGCTGGCGGTGCTCGCGCCCGGGGTCACCGCGCGGTGCACGAAGCGCTCGCCCTTGTTGTCGGTGGTCTTCTCCAGCGCGGTCCAGTCGATCCCGGCCTTGGCGGCGAAGCCCTGCAGGGCCTTGGTCGGCTGGCCTTCGGCGTCCAGCGCGATGTTCAGATACGGGCCCAGCACTTCGCTGTGCTGTTCCGGCTGTTCCAGGCCGACGCCCGGCAGCAGCACGGCCAGCCGGCGCGGGGTCGACAGCGGGCGGGCATCGCCCAGCTCCAGCGCGACGCCACGCTTGCGCAGGCCTTCGACAACACCGTCGAAGAACGCCTGGGCCAGGCCCGGCAGCGCCTTGACCGGCAGCTCCTCGGTGCCCAGTTCGATCAGCAGGGGGGACAGTTGGCTCATCGGTTCGATCCTGTGGTGGGGGCGCAGCGCGCAACGCGTCCGGCGCCCCGGGTAGTTGATGAAAAGCGGGACGGTGCAGGAAGGCGGTCAGGCCTTCTTCGCACCCGGGAAGCCCAGCTTCTCGCGCTGCTCGTAATACGCCTTGGCCACCGCCTGGGCCAGCGCGCGCACGCGCAGGATGTAGCGCTGGCGCTCGGTCACGCTGATCGCGCGGCGCGCATCGAGCAGGTTGAAGGTGTGGCTGGCCTTCATCACCTGCTCGTAGGCCGGCAGCGGCAGGCCCACTTCCACCAGCTTCTGCGCTTCACGCTCGCAGGCATCGAAGCGGTGGAACATTTCGTCCACGTCGGCGTATTCGAAGTTGTAGGTGCTCTGCTCCACCTCGTTCTGGTGGTAGACGTCGCCGTAGGTCACCGGCTGGCCGTCCGGGCCGTAGGTCCAGACCAGGTCATAGACGTTGTCGCAGTTCTGCAGGTACATGCACAGGCGCTCGAGACCGTAGGTGATCTCGCCCAGCACCGGGCGGCACTCCAGGCCACCGGCCTGCTGGAAGTAGGTGAACTGGGTCACTTCCATGCCGTTGAGCCAGACTTCCCAGCCCAGGCCCCACGCGCCCAGCGTCGGCGATTCCCAGTTGTCCTCGACGAAGCGCAGGTCGTGCACCAGCGGATCAATGCCCAGTGCCTTCAGCGAATCCAGGTACAGCTGCTGGATGTTGTCCGGCGCCGGCTTCATCGCCACCTGGTACTGGTAGTAGCGCTGCAGGCGGTTCGGGTTCTCGCCGTAGCGGCCGTCGGTCGGGCGGCGCGACGGCTGCACGTAGGCCGCGTTCCAGCTTTCCGGCCCGATCGCCCGCAGGAAGGTGGCCGGGTGGAAGGTACCGGCGCCCACCTCCAGGTCGAGCGGCTGGATGAGCACGCAGCCCTGCTGGGCCCAGAACTGGTTCAGGGTCTGGATCAGGCCCTGGAAGGTGATCGGAACGGTCGGGGTCGCGGACATGCGTACGAGTCTTGGCCGGCAAGGGGGTGCGCTAGTATAACGGCCGACCTGCGGGGCATTCCGTACCCGGGAGGAGCAGGCAGATGGAACATCGGCTGCCGGTGGGCACGCCCGGCGAGCCAGGCGGCGTCCCGCTGCCGTGGGGCCGCCTGCATTTCGAGCAGGTGGGTGCGGCGCTGCTGGCCGACGGCCTGGTCGCCGAGCACGAGGGCGAGCGCATGCGGTTTTCCGCACAGGGCGCGCGCAATGCCAGTGAAGTGCACCCGCTGGTGCTGCTGTCCAACCTCAAGCTGGCCACCCGCGACGGCGGCGAACTGACCCTGGAACGCCTGACCGAATGGCTGGCCCAACGCACCGGCACCCGCTACCTGCGCATCGATCCGACCCGGGTCGACGTCGCTGCGGTCACCGCGCTGGTCTCCCACGCCTATGCCCGTCGCCACCGCTTCCTGCCGCTGGCAGTGGATGCCGAACGGGTGCTGGTGGCCACCAGCGAGCCGCTGGTGCAGGAATGGCGCCGCGACCTGCAGCACCTGACACGCCGCCGCATCGAGCTGGCGGTGGTCAATCCGCTCGACCTGCACCGCTACACCATGGAGTTCTACGGGGTGACCCGTTCGGTGCGTGGCGCGCGCGGCGACGTCCGCGGCGAGGCCAACACCACCCTGCCCAGCTTCGAGCAGCTGGTCGAGCTGGGCCGCACCGGCGACGTCAATGCCGACGACCAGCACATCGTGCACATCGTCGACTGGCTGCTGCAGTACGCCTATGAGCAGCGCGCCTCGGACATCCACCTGGAACCGCGCCGCGAGATGGGACGCATGCGCTTCCGCATCGATGGTGTGCTGCACAAGGTGTTCGAGGTGCCGCCGGCAGTGATGACCGCGGTGGTCAGCCGCATCAAGGTACTCGGCCGCATGGACCTGGCCGAGCGCAGGCGCCCGCAGGACGGCCGCATCAAGACCCGCTCGCCGGGTGGCCGCGAGGTCGAGATGCGCCTGTCTACCATGCCCACCGCCTTCGGTGAGAAGTGCGTGATGCGCATCTTCGACCCCGATGCCGCCTTCAAAAGCATCGACCAGCTCGGCTTCAGCCCGCAGGAGGCCGCTGGCTGGAATGCACTGGTCGAGCGCCCGCACGGCATCGTGCTGGTCACCGGCCCGACCGGCTCGGGCAAGACCACCACCCTGTATTCCACGCTGAAGCGGCTGGCCACGCCGGACGTGAACGTGTGCACGGTGGAGGACCCGATCGAGATGATTGCGCCCGAGTTCAACCAGATGCAGGTGCAGGCCAACATCGACCTGGACTTCGCCAGCGGCGTGCGCACCCTGCTGCGGCAGGATCCGGACATCATCATGATCGGCGAGATCCGCGATCTGGAAACCGCGCAGATGGCGGTGCAGGCCTCGCTGACCGGCCATCTGGTGCTGTCCACCCTGCACACCAACGATGCACCGTCGGCGGTCACCCGCCTGCTCGACCTGGGCGTGCCGCACTACCTGCTGGCCAGCACCCTCAACGGCATCCTCGCCCAGCGCCTGGTGCGTACCCTGTGCCCGCACTGCAAGCAGCCGCACACCCTTGGTGCTGCCGACTGGGCGGTGCTCGCTGATAGCCAGGCTGCATATCCAGATGCCGCCACGCCCTGTCGTCCGGTCGGTTGCCTGGAGTGCCGGCGCACCGGATTCCTCGGCCGCATCGGCCTGTATGAGTTGCTGCCATTGGGCTCGCGGCTGCGCGGGCAGATCCGCGCCGACATGGATCTGGCCGGTTTCACCCGTGCCGCGCGCGCTGAAGGGCTGCGAACCCTGCGCCAGGCCGGGCTTGAAAAGGTGGCGCAGGGGCTGACTACAATCGAGGAAGTCCTGTCAGTGCTGCCGCCCCCGGATGAACCCAGCCCCCTTCCTGATCCTTGAAACCGGCCGCCCGGTACCGTCGCTGCGCCGCTACGGGCGCTTTCCGCACTGGATCCGCGTCGCCGCCGGGCTGGAGGAACATGAGACGGTGGTGGTCGATGTCGAACACGGTGGCGCCCTGCCCGATCCGCACGGTTTTGCCGGGGTACTGGTGACCGGTTCGGCCGCCTTCGTTACTGACCACGCCGACTGGAGCGAGCGCAGCGCGGCGTGGCTGCGCCAGACCGCCCACGCTGACCTGCCAGTGTTCGGCATCTGCTACGGCCACCAGCTGCTGGCGCATGCGCTGGGCGGTGAGGTGGCCTACAACCCGGCCGGGCGCGAGTCCGGCACGATCGAACTGGAGCTGCAGCCACAGGCGGCACAGGATCCGCTGTTCCAGGGCCTGCCGCAGCACTTTGCCGCCCACGCCACCCACCTGCAGACCGTGCTGCGCGCGCCCGACGGTGCCGAGGTGCTGGCACGCTCGCCGCTGGATGGCTGCCACGCGTTCCGCTGGGGGCGCCAGGCCTGGGGCGTGCAGTTCCACCCCGAATTTGCCACCCACCACATGCGCGGCTACGTGCGCGCCCGCGCCGACTGCATCGGCCGCCACGGCGGCTGTGCGCGCAGCATCGAGCGCGCAGTCAGCGCCGCACCGCTGGCCCGCCAGCTGCTGCGCCGCTTCGTCCGACAGGCGCGGCTGTCTTCAGCCCAGCCGGCGGCAAAACAGCGATAATCAGCGGCACGGGCAACCGCCCGTCCCCTCCTGTCCTTCCCGGATGTCCATGAAAGAGATTCGCAAGCTGCCGGCCTCGGCGGGCGCCCAGTGGTTGCTGGATACGTTCTCGCTGTATCGGCGTGCGCCGCTGCAGCTGGCCCGGATCGGCCTGGCCTGGCTGCTGGTGAGCTGGGTGGTCACCCTGTTGTCGACGCTGATTCCCGGCGCCGCCGGCATGGCCGTGCAGCTGATGACCCTGGCCATCTCGCCGATCATGTTCGGCGGCATGCTCTACGCCGTGGGTGAGATCGACGAAGGCCGCCCGGGCCTGTCCTCGCACCTGCTGCAGCCGATCCGCGACCACCGCGTCAGCCACCTGCTGGTGCCGCTGGCGATCCAGGTGCTGGCGGTGCTGCTGCTGGGCGCGTTGCTGTTCATGATGATCGGCCGCGAAGGCTTCACCGCCTTCAGCGAGGTCATGACCAAGATGGAAGAGATCAGCCGCAGTGGCCAGCAGATCAAGCCGGACGATGCCGCGGCGCTGGTGGCCAACCTGCCGGCCAAGCGCATCGCGCTGTGGATGCTGCTGGTGTTCCTGAGCGCGGTCGCACTGTCGCTGGCAATGTTCACCCAGCCGGCGCTGGTGGTGTTCGACAAGCAGAGCGGCATGCACGCGCTGCGCCTGAGCCTGCAGGGCTGCATCGAGAACATCGGCGCGATGATCGTGTTCGCCGTGCTCGGCCTGATCGCCGCGTTCTGCATCTACATCCTGTTCGTGATCGTGATCCAGATCGCGATGCTGATCGGTGGCCCGCTGGCCGCCGCCTTCATCGCCCAGCTGGTGCTGACCACGGTGCTGATGCCGCTGTATGTCGGCGCGGTCTATGCCGCGTGGAAGCAGATGTTCGTGCACCGTGGCAGTCGCGCCGCACCGCCGGTCCCGACCACCCCGACCTCAAGCGACATCTTCCACGCCTGACGAAAAAGGGGACGGAGGGGATTAAGTCGTTTGTGCCACTGTGCCGATAGCGACTTAATCCCCTCCGTCCCCTTTTGTTTTTTTCAGGCGGCGGGTTTCTTCACGGCCGACGACGGCACCAGCCAGCGTGCGGCGTGGATGCCCAGCTCGTAGAGCAGGCACATCGGGATCGCCAGCATCAGCTGCGAGACCACGTCCGGCGGGGTCAGCACCGCCGCCAGCACGAAGATGCCGACGATCGCGTAGCCACGGCCTTCCTTGAACTGCTGCGGCGTCACCCAGCCCAGCAGCACCAGGATCACCATCGCCACCGGCAGTTCGAAGCTGCCACCGAAGGCGAAGAAGATCGCCAGCACGAAATCCAGGTAGGCATTCGCATCCGGGGTGATCGCGATCACGTCCGGGCTGAAGGTGGTCAGGAAATGGAACACCGCCGGCAGCACCAGGAAGTAGGCGAAGGCACAGCCGGTGTAGAACAGCAGTACCGAAGACACCAGCAGCGGCACCGCCAGGCGCTTCTCACGCGCGTAAAGCCCCGGGGCGACGAAGGCCCACAGCTGGTACAGCAGCCACGGCACCGCCACGAACAGGGCAACGAAGAAGGTCAGCTTCAATGGCGCGAAGAAGGCGCCGGCCGGATTGGTCGCGATCATCGTCTGCCCGTTGGGCAGCTGCGAGACCAGCGGTTCGGCCAGCGCGTTGTACAGCTTCTGGGTAAACGGCAGCAGCGCCAGCAGCACCACGCCCAGGCCCAGCAATGCGCGCACCAGGCGGCCGCGCAGTTCCACCAGATGTTCGACCAGCGAGCTTTCGCCGAAATCCTGTTCACTCATGGCTGGCGCTCCGTGCGCTGCGGCGTCGGAGCACCGGCTTCAGGGGGTGTCGCCGGCATCGGCTCTGGCGCAATGCCCTCCTGTACCGGTGCATCGGCAGGCGGCAGGCCGCCCATATGCGGCGGCGGATCCGCAGGCGCCGGCGCGCGTACTTCCTGCGCCAGCGCATCGCCCTGCTGCTGCGCCTGCTGCGCTTCGCGACGGATCGCCTCGCCGCTGGCGCGCAGCTGGTTCTCGGTGTCCTGCATGCCCTGGCGCACCTCCTGCATTTGCCGCTTGATGTCCTCGGCCTGCAGTTCGCGTTCCAGTTCCTGTTTCACCGAATCCCACTGATTGCGGGCACGGCGCACCCACAGGCCGGCGAAGCGGGCCGCCTTGGGCAGGCGCTCGGGACCGAGCACCACCAGGGCGACCACCGCGATCACCAGCAGTTCGCTGAAGCCGATATCGAACACCGCAACCGCTCCGGATCAGCGAGCGTTACGGTCGTGCTCGTCCTGCGCGGTGCGCGAGGCGTCCTGGCTGCGCGACTCATCGCCCAGCTGCGCGCTCGGCTTGTCTTCGTCGCGCATGCCCTTCTTGAATTCCTTGACCGCCGAGCCGAGGTCCTTGGCGCCACTGGTCAGGCGCTTGGTGCCGAACACCAGCAGGACGATGGCCAGCACGACCAACCAATGCCAGATGCTGAAACTGCCCATAAAGACGCTCGTTACGTTAGTGATCAGGCTGTCGAGCATAGCGCACCGGCTGTCAGCCGGCGCGCGTGACGAAAGTCAGTTCCCGCCCAGCGTTTCCGTGCGGATTTCGCCGTCGTTGACCGGCTGGAAACCCTGCTGCTGCGGCGGCGGGTTCTGCGGCACGTTCTGCAACGGCGCGGTGGTGGCTTCGGTTGGGGCGGCCGGCGCTGCCTGAACAGGCGCCGGCGCAACCGCCGGGGTCGCCGCCGGACGCGGTGCACTGCCACCGTTGCCGTTGCGATTGTTGCGGGCGGCGTAGGTGGCCTCTTCCAGACGATCACGGAAGGCGACCACGTCCATCGACGGCGAACCGGCGGCGCGACCTTCGAAGATCATGCGCGGCGTGGTGTTGCTGCCGTAGGCGTCAAGGTTGGCGGCATCGTCGATCTGCAGCACCGCACCATCCAGCGCGACGCCCGCGAACAGCCCACGGGCACGCGACCAGGACCAGATCTCGGCCTTCAGCTGGCCGTCGGTGGCGGCGGCGGCATTGCGGCCGACCGGACCGGCGGCAACGCCGGCATCGGCGCCGAGCGTGAACTTGCCGTTGACCAGGTTGTCCAGGCTGCGGTCGTTGCGGAACACCAGCACCACATCCGAAGATTGCACGCCGGCCTGGAAGCCGATGCTGCCACCGGTGAGCTTCACGAACACCGGGTTGGACCATGCGCCATTGGGCATGCGCACCGACATCAGGCCGTGGCCACGACGACCGCCAATGACAAGACCGGCCTTGATCGTGTCGGGAATGACGATGACCGCGCGGCCTTCGTCGAGCAATTTATCCGGAATGCCCTGTTCAGGAATTTCCTGGATTTCGGCCAGCACGCGCACGGCGTTGCGGGCGCGCTGGTCTTCCTGCGGTCCGGCCATGGCCTGGCTGGACAGCAGGCTGGCGGCGATCAGCAGGGCTTGGATCGGGCGACGCATGGCAGGCTCCAGAAGTCAGTCCATAGGAAGATATAGCAAGTGACTGAAATTAGTGGTGTTGTCATGAATCCCCAATGAGCGTTCCCTGCCCGCATTGATGCGCGCTATGCCTGCAATCCGAACCCTGCATCCCGGTGCGGCGCCGGATAGGCGACAATACCGCCCATGCTCGACGCACCCGATACCGCCGTGCTGGCGGTCAACCTAGGCACGCCCGAGACGCCGACGGCCCCCGCCGTACGCCGTTACCTGGCCGAATTCCTGTCCGACCCGCGCGTGGTCGCGATTCCGGCACTGCTCTGGCAGCCGCTGCTGCGCGGGCTGATCCTGCCGCTGCGAAGCGGCCGGTCGGCGGCCAAGTACGCCCAGGTCTGGCTGCCCGACGGCTCACCGCTGATGGTATATACGCGCCAGCTGGCGCAGGCCATGCAGGCCCTGCTGCCGACCCTGACGGTACGCCATGCGATGCGTTACGGCGAACCGGCGCTGGCCGGCGAGCTCGACCGTCTTGCCGCCGACGGCGCGCGCCGGATCGTGGTGTTGCCGCTGTACCCGCAGTACTCCACCACCACCACCGCCTCGGTCGAAGACCGGGTCGATGCGTGGCAGCGCCGCAACCCGGGCGTGACCGTGAGCCTGGTGCGGGATTACTCGGTCGATCCCGGCTGGGTCGAGGCCATAGCCGGATCGATCCGCCGCTACTGGGAACAGCACGGTCGCGGTCAGAAACTGATGTTCTCCTTCCATGGTATCCCGCAGCGCCTGGCCGACGCGGGCGACCCGTATCCGCAGCGCTGCGAGGCCAGTGCGCAGGCCATCGCCAATGCACTGGGCCTGGTCAAGGACGACTGGCAGATGGGTTACCAGTCGCGCTTCGGCCGCGAGCGCTGGTTGCAGCCGTATGCCGAGCCCAGCCTGTGGGCGCTGGCCGAGTCCGGCGTGAAGCAGATCGACGTGGTCTGCCCCGGATTCGCCACCGACTGCCTGGAGACGCTGGAAGAGGTTGCGCTGGGCTTCACCGAAACACTGGCCGAGCGCGGTGCGACGATGCGCTACATCCCCTGCCTCAACGCCGAGCCGGAGCATGCACGCGCCCTGGCACGGCTGGCCGTGTCCTCGCTGGCATGAGCCTGCAACCGTTTGAACTCCAGGTCGGGGGCGCACGCGTCGCCGGCCTGCGCAACCACGGCGGCGGCCCACGCGTGCTGGCCCTGCATGGCTGGCTCGACAACGCCGCCAGCTTCGTGCCGCTGGCGCCGCACCTGTCGGCGTTGCAGCTGGTTGCCATCGATCTGCCCGGCCACGGTCACAGCGCGCACCTGCCGATGGGTGCCAGCTACACCACGGCCGCCGCGATCTGCCACGTACTCGATGTCGCCGACGCACTGGGCTGGGACCGATTCAGCCTGCTCGGCCATTCGATGGGTGCCGGCATCGCCAGCCTTACCGCCTCGGTCAGCGACCGTGTTGATCGGCTGGTGGCGATCGAAGCACTCGGCGGCCTGCGCGGTCCCGAGGAAGAAACGGCGCATCGCCTGCGCGAGCATGTGAACGCCACGCGCGCGTTGGCACGCAAGCAGCTGCGCGTGTTCCCCGATCTGGCAGCGCCGATCCGCGCGCGGATGATGACCAACCAGCTCAGCGAACCCTGCGCACGGCTGCTGGTCGAGCGCGGCGTGGAACCGGTCGAAGGTGGCTACCGCTGGTGCAGCGACCCGCGCCTGATGCTGCCCACTGCGATCCGCCTCAGCGAAGGCCAGATCGACAACCTGCTGCAGGCCATCACCTGCCCGACGCAGGTGATCTATGCCACGCCGGCGCAGTCCTACTATCCCGAGCCGATGCGCAGTGATCGCCTGCAGCACCTGCGTGATGGACGGCTGGCCGTGTTTCCCGGCAACCACCACCTGCATATGGAAGACCCGGCACGCATCGCCGAGGTGATCCTGCGCTTCCTCGGCAACGACAACGCCGGCTGAGTCGCAGCGTCCGCTGCACTTCATTCTGCGCACTTCCGGCCGATACATCAGTTGCGGGCCACTGCGTCCGCAGCACGTGGGCCCGGTCGGGCCTGCGGCGTGTGTCTGGTCCTGCAAGGAAGTCCGCATGCCCGCTCCATTGCTCCGTCACCCACAGGATGTGGTCACGGCGCCCCGTCTGCGCGACGTTGATTGCGTCGCATTCCCCGAATTCCCGGTCCATGCCCTGGCCACGCACTCGTGCGTGCGTCACCGTGTGGCCGTTGTCGTCTGCTGATCCAGGAGTCGCCGATGTCCGCTGCATCCACTCGCCCCCCCGATACCGCCCGCCTGCCGCATCTGCAGCGGCTCGCCCACCGCGCTGACCGCCGATTGCTGATCGGCAGTGCGGCACTGGCGGTGGCCGGCCTGGTGCTGGCCCTGCGCGGGCCTCATGTCCTGACCGCCTCGCTGGTCGCGGCCGCTGTGCTGCCTGCCATCTGGCTGGCCGGTCCCAAAGCGGGCCATAGCGTCACCCGCAATGGCCTGGCGCTGTTGTTGTCGCTGCAGCTGGCATGGCTGTGCGCGATCGCGGGCTTGTCACCGGCGTTGCCGATTGCACTGCTGCTGGGCGTGCTGTTGAGCCATCGTGATCGCCTGCCGGTATGGCTGGCCGGTGGCATCGGCACGCTCGCGCTGTTGGCGCCGCTGCTGCAGGGAGCAGCAGTGGGACCTACCTTGCTGCAGGCGGGCCTGTTCGCCGGGCTGACGGCATTCCTCGGCCAGGTCGCGCTGCGCCTGCGCCAGCAGACCGAGGCGCTTGGCCACGGCCCGCGCCGGCTGGCTGCGCTGGCCCGCGACATCGCCACGGGCACCGACCTGGGCGCACATGCCGACACCGCATCCTATGCACCCGGCTCGTTGGCCCATGCGCTGGCCGATACCGCGCGCCACGTCCAGGCCCAACGTGGGCGTGAGGCTGAGGCGCATGCCGAGAATGCGCAGATCCGTCAGGCGCTGGATGCCTCGCGCACCGCGATGATGATCGCCGACAATGATCACGTGATCCGCTATGTGAACCGCTCGGTGGTGGCTCTGCTGCGCAACCAGCAGGCGACACTGCGCCAGGCCTTCCCTGACTTCGATGCCGAACGCCTGGTCGGCAGCAGCATCCATCGCTTCCATGCCAACCCGGACCGCATCCGCGCCATCCTCAATGGCCTGCAGGCCAGCCACAACGGCAAGGTACAGATCGGCCCGGTGCACTTCGCCCAGGTGGTCACCCCGGTGTTCGATGCACAGGGCATGCGCCTCGGTTTCGCCGTGGAATGGCATGACCGTACCCAGGAGCTGGCGCTGGAGAACGCCGTGGCCGGCATCGTCGCTGCTGCCGCTGCCGGCGATCTCGGCCAGCGCCTGCAGGCAACCGAAGGCGCCAGCTTCCTCGATGGCCTGACCGGTGGCATCAACCAGCTGCTCGATACGCTGGGCAGCACCGTCAACGACGTGCGGCAGATGCTTTCGGCGCTGGCCAACGGCGATCTCGATCGGCGCATGCACGGTGAGTACCACGGTGCCTTCGCCGCGATCCAGCGTGATGCCAACGCCACCGCCGGCCAGCTGGCGCGCATGGTGGGCCGCATCCAGCAGTGCGCGGCCTCGATCAGTACCGCCGCCAGCGAGATCGCTGCAGGCAATGGTGCGCTGTCCGAGCGCAGCGAGCGCCAGGCGGCGCACCTGCAGGAAACCGCAGCCTCGATGGAGGAGCTGACCGCCACCGTGCGCCAGAACGCTGCGCATGCGCGCGAGGCCAGTGAGCTGGCTGCGTCCACGCAGAACGCCGCCAGTGATGGCAACACCGCGATGCAGCGGGTTGTCGACACCATGCAGGCGATTGAAGGCGCCTCAAAGCGGATCGGCGACATCACCGGCGTGATCGATGGCATCGCCTTCCAGACCAATATCCTCGCGCTCAATGCGGCGGTGGAAGCCGCACGTGCCGGTGAGCAGGGCCGTGGCTTCGCCGTGGTGGCCAGCGAGGTGCGCGTGTTGGCGCAGCGCTCCGCCGCCGCCGCACAGGAAATCAAAAAGCTGATCGATGAGGCAGGCCGACAGGTGGGTGAAGGTGCCCAGCTGGTGGCCGACGCCGGCCAGCGGATGCAGGGCATTGTCGGCGGCGTGGAGAATGTCAGCCATCTGATGCGTGAGATCTCGGCGGCCTCGCAGGAGCAGTCGATCGGCATCGAGCAGATCAACCAGACCGTGGTGCAGATGGATCAGGCCACGCAGCAGAACGCGGCGCTGGTGGAAGAAGCCACCGCGGCCGCACGCGAGCTGCAGACGCAGGCGGGGACGCTTACCGAGGCAGTATCGGTGTTCCGCCAGCAGGAACCGCACGAGGTCCCGCGGGCCGCCTGATCCGGGCCTGCAATGCGATCCTGATCAAGACGGCGCCCGCAGGGCGCCGTTTTTTTGCCTGCTTTTGCGTGATGGGTCAGGAAAAGTCCGCTTCCGGACCTGCCGTGAGGAGCGGCCAACCCTGTTTGGCGCCGCATCCACACACGGCGTGGATCTACCGGTAGTGCCGGCCGCTGGCTGGCAATTACGGCCTCGCCCACTGTCTGACCTCCCGCCGGTAGCGGCCAACCTTGGCTGGCGCTGTGGCTGCCCGCAGAGAATATCCACGCATCGCGTGGATCTACCGGCCGGTGTGCAGCCATGGCGGTGCCGGCCAGCGGCCGGCACCACCCGCATTTCCTGCGCACAAAGAAAAACCCCGCTGCGTCAGCAGCGGGGTTTTGGGTATAAACCCTGGCGATGACCTACTCTCGCATGGCTTGAGCCACACTACCATCGGCGCAGCTGCGTTTCACTTCCGAGTTCGGGATGGGATCGGGTGGTTCCACAGCGCTAATTTCACCAGGGAGGCTTTTGGAGTGTCGCACTCGTCCCTGGGGACAAGGCGCCAGCCTCGCATAGTTCTTGTGACGTAGCGTGCACTTGGATGCTCTTACGACGCTGTCGTAAAGCCAAGGCAACTTGAGGTTATATGGTCAAGCCGCACGGATCATTAGTATCAGTTAGCTCAATACATTGCTGTACTTACACACCTGACCTATCAACCACGTAGTCTACATGGTTCCTTCAGGGGGCTTGTGCCCCGGGAGATCTCATCTTGAGGCGCGCTTCCCGCTTAGATGCTTTCAGCGGTTATCGCTTCCGAACATAGCTACCCGGCAATGCCACTGGCGTGACAACCGGAACACCAGAGGTTCGTCCACTCCGGTCCTCTCGTACTAGGAGCAGCCCCTCTCAAATCTCCAACGCCCATGGCAGATAGGGACCGAACTGTCTCACGACGTTCTGAACCCAGCTCGCGTACCACTTTAAATGGCGAACAGCCATACCCTTGGGACCGACTACAGCCCCAGGATGTGATGAGCCGACATCGAGGTGCCAAACACCGCCGTCGATATGAACTCTTGGGCGGTATCAGCCTGTTATCCCCGGAGTACCTTTTATCCGTTGAGCGATGGCCCTTCCATACAGAACCACCGGATCACTAAGTCCTAGTTTCCTACCTGCTTGATCCGTCGATCTTGCAGTCAAGCACGCTTATGCCTTTGCACACAGTGCGCGATGTCCGACCGCGCTGAGCGTACCTTCGAGCTCCTCCGTTACTCTTTAGGAGGAGACCGCCCCAGTCAAACTACCCACCATACACGGTCCCCGACCCAGATAATGGGCCCAGGTTAGAACGTCAAGCACGACAGGGTGGTATTTCAAGGATGGCTCCACCACAGCTAGCGCCATGGTTTCATAGCCTCCCACCTATCCTACACAGACGAACTCAACGTTCAGTGTAAAGCTATAGTAAAGGTTCACGGGGTCTTTCCGTCTTGCCACGGGAACGCTGCATCTTCACAGCGATTTCAATTTCACTGAGTCTCGGGTGGAGACAGCGCCGCTGTCGTTACGCCATTCGTGCAGGTCGGAACTTACCCGACAAGGAATTTCGCTACCTTAGGACCGTTATAGTTACGGCCGCCGTTTACTGGGGCTTCGATCAAGAGCTTCGCCTTGCGGCTGACCCCATCAATTAACCTTCCAGCACCGGGCAGGCGTCACACCCTATACGTCCACTTTCGTGTTTGCAGAGTGCTGTGTTTTTGATAAACAGTCGCAGCGGCCTGGTTACTGCGACCCTCTTCAGCTATAGCTCGCACGAGCCACCAAAAAGGGTGCACCTTCTCCCGAAGTTACGGTGCCATGTTGCCTAGTTCCTTCACCCGAGTTCTCTCAAGCGCCTGAGAATTCTCATCCTACCCACCTGTGTCGGTTTACGGTACGGTCTGCGTAAGCTGAAGCTTAGGAGCTTTTCCTGGAAGCGTGGTATCAGTGACTTTGCCATAAAGGCTCGTCTCGGTGCTCGGTCTTAAAGGATCCCGGATTTGCCAAAGATCCAAACCTACCGCCTTTCCCCAGGACAACCAACGCCTGGTACACCTAACCTTCTCCGTCCCTCCATCGCACTTACGCGAGGTGCAGGAATATTAACCTGCTTCCCATCGACTACGACTTTCGTCCTCGCCTTAGGGGCCGACTCACCCTGCGCCGATTAACGTTGCGCAAGGAAACCTTGGGCTTTCGGCGTGCGGGTTTTTCACCCGCATTATCGTTACTCATGTCAGCATTCGCACTTCCGATACCTCCAGCAGACTTCTCAATCCACCTTCAACGGCTTACGGAACGCTCCTCTACCGCGCATAACAAAGTTATGCACCCCAAGCTTCGGTTCTGTGCTTAGCCCCGTTAAATCTTCCCCGCAGACCGACTCGACCAGTGAGCTATTACGCTTTCTTTAAAGGGTGGCTGCTTCTAAGCCAACCTCCTGGCTGTCTGTGCCTTTCCACATGGTTTTCCACTTAGCACAAAATTTGGGACCTTAGCTGTGGGTCTGGGTTGTTTCCCTTTTCACGACGGACGTTAGCACCCGCCGTGTGTCTCCCATACAGTCCGTCTCGGTATTCGGAGTTTGCAATGGTTTGGTAAGTCGCGATGACCCCCTAGCCATAACAGTGCTCTACCCCCGAGAGGATACATATGAGGCGCTACCTAAATAGCTTTCGAGGAGAACCAGCTATCTCCGGGTTCGATTAGCTTTTCACTCCTAATCACACCTCATCCCCTACCTTTGCAACGGGAGTGGGTTCGGGCCTCCAGTGCGTGTTACCGCACCTTCACCCTGGGCATGACTAGATCACCCGGTTTCGGGTCTACTGCCCGCGACTATGCGCCCTTATCAGACTCGGTTTCCCTTCGCCTCCCCTATACGGTTAAGCTTGCCACGAACAGTAAGTCGCTGACCCATTATACAAAAGGTACGCAGTCACTCCTTGCGGAGCTCCTACTGCTTGTACGCACACGGTTTCAGGTTCTATTTCACTCCCCTCTCCGGGGTTCTTTTCGCCTTTCCC
>NZ_CP169216.1:4317500-4320000 GCF_041897515.1 Stenotrophomonas sp. P2112
CATGATCCGAAGATCAAAATTTAAAGCTGCAGATGAGTGATTCTGGCAACGTATCGCTTGCTTTAAAACAATTAATAGTTGCTTGATCAAACGTCTGCAAGATGGACAATCATCCTTCCTGCAGGCGCCTTCACAAGATACCTGCGCATACTTTCAAAGATCCGGGGAAGTGGCCTCAGCGCCGTTCCCGTGTGCTGCGAAGTTTCCTTCGCAGCGAGCCGCCCATTATAGCCGGCTTTTCTGCTTCGTCAACACCTTTTTTCAAGGCCGCCTCACCGGAGTGGACGTTGTTGCCGATGCTGCTTCGTCGTTGGGCCTGAGGGCCTTTCGTCGTTGCGAGCCGCCTATTATGGCAGGCCTTTTAGCTTTGTCAACAACTTGTTGGAGGAACTTGAAGCTCTTCGTGAAGTTGTTGTTGCAAGTCCAGGTTGAAACCAGGTGCCTGCAAAAAAAGGAAAACCCCGCTGCGTCAGCAGCGGGGTTTTGGGTATAAACCCTGGCGATGACCTACTCTCGCATGGCTTGAGCCACACTACCATCGGCGCAGCTGCGTTTCACTTCCGAGTTCGGGATGGGATCGGGTGGTTCCACAGCGCTAATTTCACCAGGGAGGCTTTTGGAGAGTCGCACTCGTCCCTGGGGGACAAGGCGCCAGCCTCGCATAGTTCTTGTGACGTAGCGTGCACTTGGATGCTCTTACGACGCTGTCGTAAAGCCAAGGCAACTTGAGGTTATATGGTCAAGCCGCACGGATCATTAGTATCAGTTAGCTCAATACATTGCTGTACTTACACACCTGACCTATCAACCACGTAGTCTACATGGTTCCTTCAGGGGGCTTGTGCCCCGGGAGATCTCATCTTGAGGCGCGCTTCCCGCTTAGATGCTTTCAGCGGTTATCGCTTCCGAACATAGCTACCCGGCAATGCCACTGGCGTGACAACCGGAACACCAGAGGTTCGTCCACTCCGGTCCTCTCGTACTAGGAGCAGCCCCTCTCAAATCTCCAACGCCCATGGCAGATAGGGACCGAACTGTCTCACGACGTTCTGAACCCAGCTCGCGTACCACTTTAAATGGCGAACAGCCATACCCTTGGGACCGACTACAGCCCCAGGATGTGATGAGCCGACATCGAGGTGCCAAACACCGCCGTCGATATGAACTCTTGGGCGGTATCAGCCTGTTATCCCCGGAGTACCTTTTATCCGTTGAGCGATGGCCCTTCCATACAGAACCACCGGATCACTAAGTCCTAGTTTCCTACCTGCTTGATCCGTCGATCTTGCAGTCAAGCACGCTTATGCCTTTGCACACAGTGCGCGATGTCCGACCGCGCTGAGCGTACCTTCGAGCTCCTCCGTTACTCTTTAGGAGGAGACCGCCCCAGTCAAACTACCCACCATACACGGTCCCCGACCCAGATAATGGGCCCAGGTTAGAACGTCAAGCACGACAGGGTGGTATTTCAAGGATGGCTCCACCACAGCTAGCGCCATGGTTTCATAGCCTCCCACCTATCCTACACAGACGAACTCAACGTTCAGTGTAAAGCTATAGTAAAGGTTCACGGGGTCTTTCCGTCTTGCCACGGGAACGCTGCATCTTCACAGCGATTTCAATTTCACTGAGTCTCGGGTGGAGACAGCGCCGCTGTCGTTACGCCATTCGTGCAGGTCGGAACTTACCCGACAAGGAATTTCGCTACCTTAGGACCGTTATAGTTACGGCCGCCGTTTACTGGGGCTTCGATCAAGAGCTTCGCCTTGCGGCTGACCCCATCAATTAACCTTCCAGCACCGGGCAGGCGTCACACCCTATACGTCCACTTTCGTGTTTGCAGAGTGCTGTGTTTTTGATAAACAGTCGCAGCGGCCTGGTTACTGCGACCCTCTTCAGCTATAGCTCGCATGAGCCACCAAAAAGGGTGCACCTTCTCCCGAAGTTACGGTGCCATGTTGCCTAGTTCCTTCACCCGAGTTCTCTCAAGCGCCTGAGAATTCTCATCCTACCCACCTGTGTCGGTTTACGGTACGGTCTGCGTAAGCTGAAGCTTAGGAGCTTTTCCTGGAAGCGTGGTATCAGTGACTTTGCCATAAAGGCTCGTCTCGGTGCTCGGTCTTAGAGGATCCCGGATTTGCCAAAGATCCAAACCTACCGCCTTTCCCCAGGACAACCAACGCCTGGTACACCTAACCTTCTCCGTCCCTCCATCGCACTTACGCGAGGTGCAGGAATATTAACCTGCTTCCCATCGACTACGACTTTCGTCCTCGCCTTAGGGGCCGACTCACCCTGCGCCGATTAACGTTGCGCAAGGAAACCTTGGGCTTTCGGCGTGCGGGTTTTTCACCCGCATTATCGTTACTCATGTCAGCATTCGCACTTCCGATACCTCCAGCAGACTTCTCAATCCACCTTCAACGGCTTACGGAACGCTCCTCTACCGCGCATAACAAAGTTATGCACCCCAAGCTTCGGTTCTGTGCTTAGCCCCGTT
>NZ_CP169216.1:4325000-4382508 GCF_041897515.1 Stenotrophomonas sp. P2112
TGCGGGCGACGGTGTTGATCACCCCGACAGCCGCCATGCCGATCACCACCGCCCAGACGCTGGTCCCGCCACGACGCTGCAGTTCGGTACGGATGCGGTGGTGCTGCCCGGCGTGAGCAGCCTTCACTTTGCCCAGCAGCCGCGTGCAATAGCGCAGGTACAGGGCATTGGCGGTCATCGCGATGGCAAACCGTGGCACCGCCAGCAACACCACCATGAGCAACGGATTGGCACGGGCCGCCAGCAGCGCGATGCCGAACAGGACCAGCTCGAAGAGGATGGCCGCCAGGTACATTTTCCGGTGCAGCAGCCAGTAGGTCGGCACCAGGAAGGCGGGCCAGTGCCACGGCCGCGGCGGCTTCGGCACTGGGCTGTCCAGGTGCCAGCGCTGGCGGTAGAGCGCTGCGTTGGGCCCCACGAGGAGGTTCAGATCGTCCGCGTCGGATGGAGCGGTCGCACCGTCCACCTCTGCAACAGGCGCGAGATAGGGATTGTCATCCGTCGGAGAAACCGGCGGGGTATCCAGATGATTCATGTCGGCGATTCCATGCCCGGGATGAACCCGCAGTAGCGGCAGGCATCGGTGAATCTGAAGCTGCTCCGGTCTCAGCCTGCCATTGCCTGGCCGACGAACATCGCCGCAACGAGAATGATGGCAACCATGGCTGCGGCCGCTGCATTGGTATCACCCCGCTTGGACAGCTCGCTGCGCAGGCGTGCCTCGTCATCGCCCGCCAAGGCGCGCGCGCGGGCGATCTCACGCTGGCAATGCGCCAGGTACCAGCGATTGGCATACACCGCAGCGGTGACGTTGATCGCAAGGGTGATGACCATCGACACGCCTTCCGGTACGCCCAGCAACGCCTCGGCGATACTGAAGAACACCAGCATGCCAGCCCAGATCGCCGCCAGCCGGTACATCCGCCGGTACACCATCCAGATCACGCCGACCAGGAAGGCCGGCCAGTGCCAGGTGCCGTTGCCCTCGGCGATGCCCTGGTCCAGCCGCCAGCGTTGTCGATAGATCGGGAAGTTGCCGCCGACCACGGCGGCGTACAAGGCGATGTCGCCTTCCAGCTCCGGTACGGTCGCGGCCACGGGCGAAGCGGCGGGTGCACGGTAGGGGTCGGACGGATCAGCGGTCCGGGTATCGCTGACGGTGACCGCCGGCACCGGTTCAACCGGCGAGGGGTTCGGAGCCATCTGCGCCAGCGAAGGATCCAGTTCGGCCAGTGGCCGCCACGATGCCATCCCTACGCGCCACAGCAGCGTGCGTGCGGTTACGGTGCCGTCCTGCTGCAACCGGCGCAACCCGGCCAGGTCCACCGGCCCTTCGCTCTGCTTGCTGTTGGCGTACCACCACTGTGCTTCCTGCATGCCATCCATTCCTGTCGATCCCATCGCTACTCTGAAACTCCCGCCACGGCCTGCAGCGGTTCACTGGCCAGCACCTGCACAAGCTGGTGGCGCGCGCCGGGTGCAAGGGTAATCTGCTCTGGCCCGGCGTTGGCCACTTCCAGGCACACGTAATCGTGCCAACCGTCGCCGACATCGGCCATCTTCGCCGCTGCCTCCATGCCCGGGTTCCAGGCCACCAGGGTCTGGCTGCCTTCGCTGCGGATCTCGATCCGCCGCTGCAGGACGGGATCGCGCAGCACGTAGTGGCCGCCGACACCGGTATAGATGCGGTCGCTGCGCCCCGGATCGCGCGGATCACGCAGCGACCAGGGCCCCTGCTGCTGGCGCAGCTGCGCGCCGTCCTCGTACTTGTCCAGGTAGTGCAGGCCGTCGAGGCCATCGACCTCGACACGAGTGGCATCGCCGACCCGGAAGTAGCTGTGCAGGGCCTGGGTGAAGGTCACCGGCGAGGTTCCGGTGTTTTCGGTGGCGAGCTGCTGGCGCAGCTGGCGGCCGACGCGCAGCTGCATCTGCAGGCGCAGGCCGGGATCGGCGCAGGGCGCAGGTGCCAACTGCAGCTCTACCTCGCCGTCATCGCTCCGGGTGGCCTGCAGAAGCTCCCAGCGTGCGGTACGTACCAGGCCATGCGCCGGTGCATCGGCGCTCTTGCCCTGGCGGCCGAACCACGGCCAGCACACCGGAACGCCACCGCGGATAGGCGTGGGCAGCTCGGCGCGCGTGGGCGAAAGCCACAGCAGATCGGGCTGCCCATCGGGAATGAACGACAGCAGCTGGCCACCAAACACACTCACGACCGCTGTGGCATTGGCGGTTCGCACCTGCCAGGCCTCCAGGCCGTGATACAGGCCGGTGCTGATGTCCGGATTCGACTGCATGCGATGACGCTCCTTGAAGACCGCGGCGATGATGTCGCGGTCAACGTGCCGCCGGCAAGGCATTCTGCCCAGCGGGTGCGATGGCGGCCGCCTCTTCCTGCAGCGTGCGCAGGATGCGCTGGCCTGCGCGGCCGTCCACCTCGCTCCAGCCCAGGCGCTGCTGCTCGGCCTGGATCGCGCGACGCGTGGCGGTACCGATCATGCCGTCGGCGGCACCGATGTCGTGGCCGCGGGCCAGCAGCAGGGTCTGCAGCTGGCGGCGCTCATCGCGGCCCAGGCCTGGATCGTCGGTCGGCCAGGCGGTAGCCAACCCGGTGCCGCCACGCAGCTGGTCAGCAAGCGTCGCGATCGCCAGCGCATAGCTTTCGGCAGCGTTGTAGCTGTAGATCGCGTCGTAGTTGCGGAACACCAGCAGCGCCGGGCCGTTGTTGCCGGCCGGCAGCAGCAGGGCGGCGCGCGCATCCGCCGGCAGGTTGGCCGGAGCCAACGCGCTGCCATGCAGCGCGGTCACGCCCTGCGCGCGCCAGTCGGCCAGGGCGCGACGCTGGGTGCGGCCGGCCTGGCTGGCGTTGAAGCCGGCGGGCACACGCACCTCCATGCCCCATGGTTCGCCACTGCGCCAACCGGCACGCTTGAGATAGTTGGCGGTGGAGGCCAGTGCATCGGGAATGCTGCCGACCAGATCGCGGCGGCCATCGCCATCACCATCCACGGCGATGCGTGCATAGGTGCTGGGCATGAACTGGGTGTGCCCGAAGGCACCGGCCCAGGAACCGGTGAGCCCCTGTGCCTGCAGGTCGCCGCGGTCGATCAGCGTGAGCAGCGCCAGCAGCTCACCGCGGAAGAAAGGTTGGCGGCGGCCGGCGCACGACAGCGTGGCCAATGACTGCAGCAGCGGGCGCTTGCCGAACACGCGGCCGTAGTCGCTCTCCACGCCCCAGACCGCGACGATGGTGGCCGGATCGACGCCATACTGGGCCGACACGCGATCGAGCAGGTCGCGGTGCTGCTGCAGCAGGGCGCGACCATCAGCGACGCGTTGGCGATCAACCAGCGCGGCCAGATAGTCCCAGATCGGCGTGGTGAATTCGGGCTGTGCATCGAGCAGGCCGAGCACGCTGGGGTCCGGGGTGAGCCCGGCGGTGATCTCGTTGAAGCGGTCGGCGCCGATGCCCTGGGTCGCGGCGGTGGCCTGCAGGCCCGCCAAGCAGCGGCTGAACGCCGGATCGGTGCTGGCGGCCGAAGCCGCAGGCAGCGTCGGGTTCGACGCAAGGGCGGCCGCCAGGCCGAGCGTGGTCAGAACAGGCATGGCGTCCTCCGTGTTGCCGTTGCACGGCCATCTTAGGGGTAGCGATGCCGCCGAACCTGAAGGGGCACCGGCTGGCCACCACCTCAGGCGCGCCGCAGCAAGCGCAGGCCATAGGCGGGGCTTTCGGCATCCCATCGCTGCGCCACCTGCAGGCCCGCCTGCCGCAACAGCGCGTCGAAGCTGTCATCGGTGTACTTGTGGCTGTACTCGACGCGGATGGGTTCACCGGCGGCGAAGTGGAAAATGCGGCCATCCAGGTGGACGTCCTGTGCCCGCTGGCTGACCAGATCGGTCTCGATGCGCAACCGCGCAGAGCTGTAGCGTGCACGATGACGGAAGCCATCGAGATCGAAGTCGCTGCCGATTTCGCGGTTCAGGCGGGCCAGCAGGTTGAGGGTGAATGCGGCGGTGACGCCCTGCGCATCGTTGTAGGCCGCCTCGATCAACGCCGGGTCCTTGTGCAGGTCGATGCCGACCAGGGCCAGGCCATCACGCCCCATGGTCTGGCGCATCGCGCGCAGCAGCGCGACCGCGTCCTCGCCTTCAAAGTTGCCCAGCGTGGAACCCGGGAAGAACAGCAGCCGTCGCGCGGGTTCGCGTTCGGGCATGGGTACGGCGACGGGACGGGTAAAGTCGGCACAGACCGGCAGCATCTCCACCTCGGGCAGCGCCGGGGCCAGATGGTCGATGCTGGACAGCAGCGCGGCACGCGAGATTTCAATCGGCGTGTAGGCCACCGGGTCGTGCAGGGCGGCCAGCAGCAACGCGGTCTTGCGGCCACTGCCGCTGCCCAGCTCCACCACGTGCAGGTGCGGCCCGACGCTTCGGGCGATGTCCGGCAGTACCCGTGAAAGCAGGGCCAGCTCGGTACACGTGGGGTAGTACTCGGGAGTATGCGTGATCTGCTCGAACAGGCGCGAGCCGCGTGCATCGTAGAAGTACTTGGACGGCAGCTGGCGGGGCGTGCGCAACAGCCCGGCCACCACGTCGGCAAGGATCTGCTGGCGGCCGGGAGTGAGATCGGTCAGCGCCTGCAGCGCGTCCTGCACCGTACTCATGCGAGATCCCTGGCTAGGCGCAGCCCGGAGAACTGCCAACGCGCCGGGGGCATGAAGAAGTTGCGGTAGCTGGCACGCACGTGGCCACGCGGCGTGGCGCAGCTGCCACCGCGCAGCACCCATTGCCCGCACATGAACTTGCCGTTGTATTCACCGAGGTTGCCGGCAAAAGGGCGAAAGCCCGGATAGGCGCCATACGCGCTGTGGGTCCATTCCCATACATCGCCGAACAGCTGCCGCAGCCCACTGCCCTGCCCCGCCCGAGGGTGCAGCTGATCGTCGTCGGCAAAATGGCCACGCAGGGGCTGCGACGCAGCGGCGGCTTCCCACTCGAACTCGCTGGGCAGGCGCGCACCAGCCCAGCGGGCGCAGGCATCGGCCTCGTAATAGCTGAGATGGCAGACCGGCGCATGCGGGTCCAGTTCTCGCCAACCGCCGAGGGTGTACTCGCGCTGCAGGGCATCGTCCCAGTACAGCGGGTGCTGCCAGCCCTCGGCTTCGCGCAACGCCCAGCCTTCGCTCAGCCACCAGCGCGGCTCGCGGTAGCCGCCAGCCTCGATGAAGACGAGGTACTCGCCATTGCTGACGGGACGCTCTGCCAGTGCGTGTGCAGCCAGCAGCACGCGGTGCGGCGGCGATTCGTTGTCGTAGGCGAAGGCGGTGTGCTGCGGCCAGGCTGCGGCGCCAATGGTAATGATGCGTTCGGGTGATTCGATCCAGCCCTGCGCACTGGCAGCGCTGGTGGCAGGCTGCAGGTCATCACGGTAGGCTGGCTGCAACGGATTGCACCAGAACGCATGCTTGATGTCGGTCAACAGCAGTTCCTGGTGCTGCTGTTCGTGCTGCAGGCCCAACTGCAGGTGCTGCAGCGCCTGCTCATCAAGGTCGCCTGCCGCCAGTCGCGATTGCACCTGTGCATCGACCTGCTGGCGGTAGTCGCGCACCTGCTGCAGCGAGGGCCGCGACAACAGACCGCGTTGCGGCCGCGCGTGCGCCGGACCGATGCTTTTGTAGTAGCTGTTGAAAAGATAGTCCCAGGCTGGATCACGCGCCGGCGCACTGGCGAATCCTGCCAGCACGAAGCGTTCGAAGAACCAGGTGGTGTGGGCCAGGTGCCACTTGCTGGGACTGGCGTCGGCCATGCTCTGCAGCATGGCGTCCTCTGCACTGAGCGGTGCGGCCAACTGCAGGCTGCGGGCACGAACACGTGCGAAGTGGTGGGCGAGGTCGTGCTGCGGGGCAGCGACGGCGGTGGGTACGCTGTCCATGCCTACAGCATCGGCGCAGTGCAGTGAGTGCGACGTCATGGCGGCACACTGCCCCATTCACATGGTTGCGGGCGTACCTTTTCAAGAAGCGCGTGTTCAAGAAGCGGGTGAGGACGCCGCTAACGGCAGTGTTGCGGCCGCATCGTCACCGCACTGGACTTCCTGCGTGCCCCTGCATCCACTCCGCCAGCCTGCGCATTACCTGTTCGTGCTGCCCGCCGTGCTGGTCGTCCTGGTGCTGTGGATGGCACTGGGCACCGAGGATGTGGCCAGCCCCGCCCAACGCATCCTGCCCTGGCTGCTGGCCTGCCTCGGCGCGGGCCTGGCCCTGCTCTACCACCAGATACGCACGTTGTGCCTGCTGCTGGTCGTGGCGGTGGTGTTCGCCCTGCTGCACCGGGACGTCGGGGGCTACCTGCGCAGCGGCCATGTCGACGCCTTGACTCCGTTGCGCTTCCACGCAATCTCGGCCTGGGTGCCGCTGCTGTTTGCCGGGCTGGCAGTGTGGCCGGAACGCGGACGCCGACGCCAGGACCTGCTGCTGCGCAGCGTGGTCTGCGGCGCGGCCCTGGTGATCTTCCTGCTGCTTGCGGCACAACAGCCGCAGGGCATGCACGATCTGCTGTCGAGCCGTCACTGGGCCTGGATTCCCGCCGACTGGAATGCGCTGGCGCAGCTGCCGGCGCTGCTGTTCCTGCTGGCGAGCGCAGCGCTGGGCTGGCAGGCGTGGCGGCATCCGCGGCCACTGCACACGGCGATGCTGCTGGCCCTGCTGTGCCTGTGGTGGATGTTGCCGCGGATCTTCCTGCAGCCGGTACTGCTGCCGGCGCTGAGCAGCGCCGCCCTGCTGCTGATGCTGGGCGCGATGCTGCAGGAATCCTTCCACATGGCCTTTCGCGATGAGCTGACCGGCCTGCCCGGGCGAAGGGCGTTCAACGAGACCCTGCAGCGGGCGCGCGGCACCTACAGCATCGCGATGGTGGACGTGGACCACTTCAAGTCGTTCAACGACACCCACGGCCACGATACCGGCGACGACGTGCTGCGCCTGGTGGGGTCGCGGCTGGCGCGTGTCGGCGACGGTGGCCGAGCGTTCCGCTATGGCGGCGAGGAATTCGCGGTGGTGTTCCTGGACCGCCCAGCGGCGGCCTGCATCGAGGCCGTCGAAGCACTGCGGCAGAGCATCGAGGACACCCGCATGCAACTGCGCGACCGCAGCACCCGCAGCCGTGACGACGAAGCTGGCCGTCAGCAGCGCGGACGCGGCGGCACCGGCCAGGTGGTGCAGGTGACGGTCAGTATCGGGCTGGCCGACAGCCGCGTGGATCCGCGACCGACGGCAGTGCTCAAGGCCGCCGACCAGGCGCTGTACATGGCCAAGGACGGAGGTCGCAACCAGGTCCGCGCGCACGGCGGCCAGCGCCTGCTGGCTGCATCCAGTGCGTAGGGCTCAGACCGCGTCGAGGTAATACCAGCGGCCGTCGATGCGCCGGAATCGGCTGTGCTCGGTCATTCTCACCGCGCTGCCGCCGCCGATGCGGTAGCGCGCGGTGAAGCGCACTTCAGCACTGTCTGCGCCGGTGACCGCGTGGTCGTGCACGGTCAGGCCCAGCCAATGGGTGCGCTGGCCTGGCGCATCGCCCAGCGACAACTCGGCCGGACGCGTATCCGGATGCCAGGTGTGGCGCAGGTAGTCGGCCAGGCCCCGCACATACGCGCTGTAGCGCGAACGCATCAGGTGCTCGGCATCGGGCGCGGCTTCACCGGCATGAAAACGACCACAGCAGGCGGCATAGTCGGCGGGAAGGCCACAGGGGCAGGGATCGGCGGATTTTCGGCTCATGCCGGCATTGTCGCCGGGTTGCAGGGATTGATGCACGCGCGGCGGGAGTCACCTGGAGCAGGACAGGCGTATGCTGTCGCGCCCCCACCTTGATTGATCGCCGTGCTGGATCTGGTTCCCCCTGAGTTGTGGTGGCTGGTGGTGATCGCCTTCATCGCCGGTCTTGTGGATGCCGCCGTGGGTGGCGGTGGCCTGGTGCAGCTGCCCGGCCTGTTCACGGTGCTGCCGCAGCAGACGCCGGCGATGCTGTTTGGTACCAACAAGTTCAGTTCGATGTTCGGTACCGGTGCGGCTGCGTGGCGCTATGCGCGCAATGTGCGCTTCCCGTGGAAACCGGTACTGTTCGCGGCCGGCACGGCCTTCATCTTCTCCTTCGCCGGGGCCACTGCGGTAAGCCTGCTGCCCAAGGACGCGGTGCGCCCACTGGTGCTGGTGCTGCTGATCGCGATGCTGGCCTACACGCTGTGGAAGAAGGACTTCGGCGCGTTGCACCGGCCCCAGGAGATCGGCCGCCGTGAACTGGTGATCGCGCTGGCGATCGGTGCGGCGATCGGCTTCTACGACGGCTTCTTCGGGCCGGGCACCGGCAGCTTCCTGATCTTCCTGTTCGTGCGCTTCTTCGGCCTGGATTTCCTGCGCGCCTCGGCGGCGTCGAAGGTGGTGAACCTGGCGACCAACGTGGCGGCGATCTCGTTCTTCGTGCCGACCGGCAACATCCTGTGGTTGTTTGCGCTGCCGATGGCCACAGCCAACATCATCGGCTCGGTGGTGGGCACGCGCCTGGCGCTGAAGGGCGGCACGCCGTTCATCCGCAAGCTGTTCGTGGGGCTGGTGGTGGTGCTGATCGCGCGGATGGCGTGGGATACGTTCCGCGGTTCGTGAATGCGGTTGCCGGCCAGCGGCCGGCACTACCGAACCCCGCCCATGGGTAGTGCCGGCCGCTGGCCGGCATTCCCCTTCAATCGGCCGGGTCAGGCCTCAGCTTCTTCCGGTTCGTTGGCCTGCTGGCGGCTGCGCTCGGGCAGCTTCAGGCGCTTGCCCTCTTCGTCGTACTCGATCAGCAGCACGCCGGAGTCGTGACGGCCGCTGATTTCGACGAAGCAGGCGCCGCCGATGAACGGTTCCAGCGTCATCACCGACTTCAGCGGGGTGGCAACCACCATCTGGAAGCCGAAGTTGTCGAAGATGTTCATTGCCAGTGCGGTGAACTCGTTGTCGGCCTTGTCGAAGGCCTCGTCGAGCACGACCGCGGCGTAGCTGGGCAGCTGGCTGTCGGCGCCGCCGAGCTGGTAGCGCAGCGCAGCCGCCAGGCAGGTAGTGGCCAGCTTCTGGCGCTGGCCACCGGACTTGCCGGCGCCGCTGCGGTAGATCTCGACCTGCTGGCGCGTTTCCGCATCCAGCTCGACGCCGATGAACTCCACGTGCATGCGCACGTCCAGCACCAGCTCGCGCCAGCGCTTGTCCTCGCCTTCCTGCGAGCCGAGGCGGTTGACCAGCTGGCGCAGCACGGTGAACTGCGACTCGGCCAGCTCGCGCTGCTCGGTCTGCTGCTGCGACAGCACCTCGCGCAGCTGCAGGTGGAACTCAGCGACCTCCGGCAGGCGGCGGTCGCTCAGTTCGATGGTCAGCAGCGTGCCACGGTTGAACGGCACCTGCTCCAGGCTGGCGTTCACCTCGTCCAGGCGCTGGCCGATCGACTTGCGGGCCTCTGCGCTGTGGCGCTGCAGGGCCAGCAGGTTGTTCTTGCTCTGGTTCTGCAGCAGGTCGAAGAAGCGCTCTTCGTGCTGTGGCAGGCCGTCGCGTTCCAGCCGTTCGAGGCGTGCGAGGAAGTCCTCGGCCGAGGCCACCGACACGGTGAAGTCGCCCGACTCCTCCGGCCACTGCTGGATGAAGCGACGGAAGCAGCCGATCAGCTGGTTCTCGATGCGGTTGAGGTCCTGCTGCGAGGACGACAACTGCTCGTTCAGCGCGTTGCTGATCTGGCGCATGTGCGCTTCGAGCGTTTCCAGGCTGAGCGGCCCCTGTTCCTGCAGGCGCTCGGCGAGGCCGGCTTCCTGCTCCTGGGCCAGGCTCGGCAGCACCAGTGCGCGGCTCTGCTGGCGTGCGCGGTCAAGGCGATCACGTTCCTTGACCAGCTGGCCGCGCTCGACGCGGACGTCTTCATAGGTGCGGCGGGACTGCTCGATGTCGGCGCGCACGGCGTCGATCTGCTTGGCCAGCTTGGCGAGATCGGCGTTGCCTTCACGCAGGTCGCGCAGGGTGGCTTCGATATCGCTCAGGCGCTGCTGCGGAGCGGCGATGTCGATCTCGTTCCAGCTGATGCTGACCAGCTCGTGGCATGCCAGGCGGCGTTCGTTGTCGCGATCACGCTGCCCGCGCAGGCGCGCGATGTCGGTCTCGCAGCTGGCGATGCGCTTGGCCAGTTCCTGTGCTTCGCGCTCGAAGGCGCCCACCTTGTCGTGGTTGTTGAAGCCGAGGATCCAGCGACGGCGGTCGCCCACCGCACTGCGGTCGTCCTTCTCGAAACGGTCGCCGGGATGCTTGACCTGGCCTTCGCGGGTGATGCCGCGGTCGACGTTGCGCAGCTGCCTGGCATCCACGCATTCGTAGTCGAAGCGCTTGCCCAGCTCGCGGCGCAGCCAGCTTTCGAATACATGCTCGCGCAGTTCAAGCTTGTGCAGCAGCGACTTCGCCGACGGCTCACGGGCGAATGCATCATCGTTGCGGCGCACGCGGTAGTAGGTGAAGCGCATGCCAAGGTGGGTACGGTTCACCCATTCGGCGACGTCGTTGTAATGCTTGTCGTCGACCAGCAGCGACAGCGCGAAGCCACCCAGCACGCGCTCGATGGCACCCTGCCAGCCCTGCTCTTCCGAGCGGACCTGGATCAGTTCGCCGACGAAGGGCAGTGCCGCCTCGGCGATGCCGGTTTCCTCGGCCAGGCGTGCGCGCAGCTTCTGCATCGGCGCCGGGATGTTGGAGGGCGTGCGCTGCATCGCTTCAAGTTCGGCACGGACCTCGCCGAAGCGGCGCTCGTCATCGCGCTTGCCGCCCAGGCGGTCACTGATCGCGTCGTCCAGTGCCGAGGAGGCACGCTGGCGGTCCTGCAGCTCGTTCTGTGCGCGCTCGACCAGTTCGGCGAAGCCATGGGCGTCGTCCGGCAGTTCGGCCCCCAGCTGCTGCGCCGCCTGGCGTGCCTGCTCGCGCTTGGCCTGACGGCGGTCGCGCTCAGCTTCGGCACGACCCTGCTCGCGTTCCAGTTCCTCGATGCGCTCACCGCCCTGCTGGCGGCGCTGCAGCTCCAGTTCGGCCAGGCGCTCGGTGTGATTGTCCAGTGCGGCACGGCGCTGGGCTTCTTCGCCAAGCAGGCCGCGGTCACGCACGTCCATCTCGCGCAGGCGCGCCTCGATCAGCGCTTGGCGCCGGCTTTCGCGGAAGCTGTCAACACCGAGCTTCAGCGCTTCGTCGTCGCCACGACGGCGGTGCATTTCCTTCAGATCGTTGTAGTAGGCGCGCGCCGGCAACAGGGTTTCCACCTGACGGCGGGCAGTGACCACCGCTTGGTGCGCGCCATCAAGCTCGGCGAAGTCGCTGACCAGGCGCTCGGCGGCGTCGAAGGTCTTCGGCGTGTCGAGCATGAAGTCGCGCAGGAAGACGTTGAGGTCGCCCAGGTTCTTCGCCGACTGCGTCTTGTGCAGCAGTCGCAGCGCCATCTCGTTGTCGATGCCGAGCAGGTCGCGGAAACGCTCGGCGTAGCCGGAGAACGTGTCGAAGTGGTGCAGGTCGGGCAGCTTCTGCTTCAGCTTGCGCAGGTCCAGGTCGAAGCCGCCGAGGTCCTTGGCGATGTCGAACGGGCGCTCGGCGATCATGTAATGCTTGCGCACATCGCCGGCCGAGGTGCCGTTGCCGGAGATCCAAAGCAGGCGCACCAGGCTGACCACGCGGCCATCGCCGGCGCGGTATTCCAGCACCAGCGCGGTCCAGGTCGCGCCCTTGCGCAGGTACTGGGTGGCGATTTCGCCGGTGCCGCTGTCCTGCTGGTCGGCCCACGCGCCGCGCACGTAGGACACCAGGTTGCGGTCGCGGCCACTGCGCTCGGCTTCACGTGCAGCGGCGTTGAAGTCGACGATGGCCGGTGGCGTCAGCAGCGCGGACATGGCATCGAGCAGGGTCGACTTGCCCGAGCCGGAGCGGCCGACGAACAGGAAGCCGCGCTCGGCGATCGGTACTTCGGTCAGGCCGTTGAAGGTGCCCCAGTTGTGCACCTGCAGGCGGCGCATGCGGAACTGCTGCAGGCGCGGGTCCGGCAGGCCTTCGTTGAACAGGGCGGGAGTGTGCTTGGAGATAGCCATGCGATGGTCGGGTCTCTCAGGCCTCGGCGGCCGGGGTTTCACGCAGCTGGCGGTAGACCGCCGAAAGCTGGGACACGTCTTCGGCGGAGAACAGCAGCTTCAGCGCCGGCGAGACTTCGTGGCGGTCTTCCTGGCCGCTGAGGCGGGTCAGGATGTGGTTGTCCTTCATCTTCTGCACCGCCGATGCGACGCGACGGTTGAAGCCGGCGCGGTCGGTGGACAGGTTCTTTTCGTAGATGGCCAGCGCTTCGGCCATCTCGGCGTCGGCGACCACCGCGCGGTTGCCGCGCGCATCGGCCTCGGCCAGCTGCTGGCGCAGGTACAGCAGCAGCACCGAGTCGATGAAGGTCAGCGGCGAGGTGCGCAGCAGCACCGGCGCATCGACGTCTTCGGTATCGGCCTGGCGGGTGAACGCCACGCCACTGTCGCGGTCGAGCACCAGTTCCAGGAACAGGTCGGCCAGCGACGAGCGGATGGCCGCCTCGCTGCGGATCAGCGCCGGCCACAGCTTGGCGTGGCGCAGCTGGTCGATGCTGGGGCCGATCAGCAGTTGGCACAGCGCACGGCGCGCATCCAGCGGCAGGCGCCCGGTATCGCCGAGGTAGTACACGTCGTTGCCACGGCGGGGCTGCGCCACGGCCGCCACCGGCTCGGCCTCGTAGGCGTCTTCCGCCACGTCGGCCTGCGGTGCGTCGATGGGATCTTCATGCCAGCTCATGGCGTCTCTCCTGGGTGAACCAAACCAGCGGGATGCGGGCGCGACGGATCTGGCCGTCGCCACCACGCCATTGCGCAAGCTCCTGCTCGCCGGCGATCACGTTGCCGAAGCGCGTGCCCAGCGACAGGTAGCCGATGACGCTGCCAAGACCCTGCGGCGCTTCGCGCTGCGAAAGGGCCTGGGCGATGCTGAGCCGCGGCTGTGCATCGAGCAGGTCGTGCAGGTCGCGGCGCAGGGTACGGAAGTCGATTTCGGACGAAGCGACCAGATCGCCAACGCTTTCCAGGCTGATCGCGGCTGCGTCGTTGTATTCGACGTTGCCATCGACCTGGGCGCTGCGCGGATCGTGCAGTTTCCATTGCGACCACGAGCGCAGGCGGCTGGTGGTCAGCTGCAGGTCGCGGCCGATGCCGCGTTGTGCGGGGAACTCGTCGCGCAGAGCGAGCGCTTCGGACTGCGCCTGCTTGAGCAGCTGGTTGAGGCGACGCTGTTCCAGATAGCCACGGCTCTGCACGAAGCCGCGCAGGCTGCGCGCGAAGTTCTGCAGCACATCGTGCACCTGGCCACCGCGCTCGAGCATGGTGCTGGTGAAGCCGCGCAGGAAGTTGCGTTCGTTGCGGTCCAGGCGGCGGGCGAAGCCACGCGCCAGCACCGCTTCCAGCGCGGCATCGAGCTGGGCGCTCTGCTCGGCGTCGTTGAGCAGGCGCCAGAAGGCCTGGAAGCTACGCCCGGCATCACTTTCGCCAATCACGTCCACGCCTTCGAACAGCTGCGACAGCACATCGCCGCGCTCGCCCTCGTCGTCGATGATGCGTTCGCGGAACTCGCGGTTGAGCTGCTCGAAGTCGTCGCGCACGCGGCGGAAGTCCTCGGTCAGCTCGTCGGCCAGGCCGATGATCTGGCGCGCACGTTCCAGCGCGCGCTTGCCGTCCAGCGCGATCACACGGCCGGCGCCGACACGGGCGATCTCGGCGTCGATCCGGTCGCGCTCGTCGCGCAGCGCCGACAGGCGGGCGTCCGGATCGGATTCGGTCTGCGCGGCCAGCTGCGAGAGCTGTTCGATGACCAGCGCCAGCCGGCTCTCGGTGGCGGCCACACGGGCCTGCTCGAGGCCGTCGGCAAAGCGGATCGCCTGAAGCGCCGCGGTCGAAAGCTCGTACTGCTCCTGGTCGGCGCCCTCGGGCAGGCGGCGTTCCAGCCAGCCCTGGGCCAGCCAGTGCGCGATGTAGGCCTGCGCGGTACGCGGCAGCTCGCGCGACAGTTCGTCGCTATTGAGCTGATCCAGCGCACGCTGCAGGCGCTCGTTGAGCACCGACGAAGGCAGGGTGCGCTCGCCGTCCATCAACAGCCCCTGCAGCAGGCCGATGATTTCCGGAGCGTGGTCGGCGGCGAGCAGCTTCCACTGGGGCTGTTCGCGCAGATGGCGGTAACGGGAGATGCGTTCGCGATGCTTCATGCAGCGAAAGGAGTCATGAGGGCTGGCGGGGAGGGGCAGCCACGCACGGCGGCCGCGCCGGCATCCGTGGACATGCCGGCCCGCAGGGGCCGGCGGGGTGCGGGCAGGCGGCTCAGCGCTTGCCGCCCACTTCGATGAAGCGCAGGAACTCGGCGCGGGTACGCGCGTCGTCGCGGAAGCTGCCCAGCATCTTGGAGGTGACCATGCTGACGCCGCGCTTGTGGATGCCACGGGTGGTCATGCATTCGTGGGCGCCTTCGACCACCACGCCGACACCGATCGGTTGCAGCACATCCTGGATGCACTGGGCGATCTGCGCGGTCATCTTCTCCTGCACCTGGAAACGGCGGGCGTAGGCTTCGACGACGCGGGCCAGCTTGCTGATGCCCACCACCTTGCCGGCCGGCAGGTAGCCGACATGCACGCGGCCGATGATCGGCGCCATGTGGTGTTCGCAGTGGCTTTCGTACTCGATGTCGCGCAGGACAATGAGTTCGTCATAGCCTGCCACTTCCTCGAAGGTGCGCTCCATGTAGGCGCGCGGGTCATCGCGGTAACCGCTGAACCAGTCGCCATAGGCTTCGGCGACACGGCGGGGGGTATCCAGCAGGCCTTCGCGGGACGGGTCCTCACCGGCCCAGCGCAGCAGGGTGCGCACGGCATCCTCGGCCTGGTCCTGGGTCACGTCGCCCTGCTGGGCGGCCTTTTCGTTGTTCTTGCTCATTGCGTACAGCGTCCCGAACGGGGGGCGAGCATCGTACCCGACCGGGGGGTGGGTCGTCCTGTTGGGACGGTTCATCGGGGGGTTCTTGCGGCGCCTCGTTGCTATCGGTTTGGAGGGGGAGAGGGGGCTGCGCGGGACACGCCGTAAACCCGTCCATGGGGGCTCGATGGCGCCATCCATGGCGCCAACGGTCCTGCGCAGCCCCCTCTCCCCCCTCCTTGACGGTTTCCTGCGGGCGCGGCCGAACCGCCCGAAAGCGGGGTCAAAAGCTTGGGTTCATGGCTTCGGAAGCGCCGCGCGACTGCGCGACTGCTGTGGTAGGTGCGGACCGTTGGTCCGCACAGCTTTGGCTGCTGCTCCTGCCTCCAAAGAGCCAACCCACCGCACCCGCGGGCTGATGGGAGGGAAGCGGGGGCCGGGCGGGGCAGGACCGTCCGCGGCATGGATGCCGCGGCCGAGCCCCCCAAGGGTGAGGGCGCTTTGCTTGCGAGGCATGCCTCGCAAGCGCCCGAACGCACAGCCGCCAGCGGCTGGGCCGGACCCTGGAGGGGGGTTCACGGCGTGTCCTGCACCGTCCGGCGCCCGCTGCCCCACCCGACACCAGGCAGGCGCAACGCTTTCCTAACACCCCACCCATTCAGAAAAACCTATTGATAGGAATGAAATTAGTAGTATCCTATCTATCTCTTATGGACCGACCCCTCGACGAGCGCACCGTGCTGCAGATGCAGCTCAGCTCCGGCCTGCTTTATGCAGGGCGGCAGTGGCAGCGCCTGGCCGACAGCCGGCTCGGCAGCTACGGCATCTCCACCGCCTGCACCATGCCGTTGCTGATGATCGGCCGCTCCGGCGGTGGCATCCGCCAGGTGGCGCTGGCCCAGCAGCTGGGCATGGAAGGGCCTTCGCTGGTACGCCTGCTGGACAAGCTGTGTGCCAGTGGCCTGGTCCGCCGCGAGAGCGACGCCAGCGACCGCCGCGCCAATCTGTTGTGGCTGACCGACGAGGGCCATGCGCTGGTCAGCGAACTGGAAGATCAGTTGATCGGCCTGCGCCAGGACGTGTTCGGCGAGCTTTCCATGGATGAACTGCACGCCGTGCTGAAGGCATGGCGCCTGCTGGCCGAGGCCGCCGACCGCATCACGTAAGAGCGCTGCCCCCGAACACCGCCGCTGCCGTGCACACGCCAGCGGCTTTTGCCCGTTGCTGTTGTTTCGTTGTCCCTCCCCTCCCCCACCTCGTCCCCGCCCCCTACCGATGCCCGGTGAATTCAGTCTCCACGGAGTGTTCGTCCCGACCCTGCTTGGGTTGATGGTGTTGGCCTATCTGGTCAACAGCGGCCTGCACGCGCTGCTGCAGCGTGCCGGCGCCTACCGCCATGTATGGCACCCGGCGCTGTTCAACCTAGCGCTGTACGGGATCGTGCTTGGCCTGCTGTTCCACCTCCTGCGTTGGATGCAATCGTGAACAAGATCGTGAAGAAGACCCTGCCGGTGCTGCTCACCAGCGCAGCCGTGATCGTCGCCCTGCTGGTGCTGCGCCAGCTGTGGGTCTACTACATGGATGAACCCTGGACCCGCGACGCCCACGTCGGCGCCGACGTGGTGCAGGTGGCGCCGGACGTGTCCGGGCTGGTGGAAACGGTGAACGTGGCCGACAACCAGGCGGTGAAGAAGGGCGACCTGCTGTTCGTCGTCGATCGCGCCCGCTACCGCATCGCGCTGGAGCAGGCCAAGGCCAGCCTGGCCGAGCGCCAGGCCTCGGTGGCACAGCTGCGCCGCGAGATCGGCCGCGACCGCAGCCTGCAGGACCTGGTCGCCGCCGAGGATGCCGAAGTGCGCCGCGCCAAGCTGCAGGCTGCACAGGCGGCGCTGGCCACCGCACAGGCCGCGGTCGACCTGGCCGAGCTCAACCTGGGCCGCACCGAGGTGCGCGCGCCGGCCGATGGCCGCGTCAACGACCGCACGATGCGCGTGGGCGACTACGTGGTGGCCGGCAAGCCGGTGCTGGCGTTGCTGGATACCGGCTCGTTCCGCATTGATGGCTATTTCGAGGAAACCCGACTGCGCGGCGTGGCGCCGGGGCAGCGCGTGGACATCCGCCTGATGGGCGAATCGGCACCGCTGCACGGCCATGTCGAGAGCATTGCCGCCGGTATCGAGGACCGCTACCGCAGCAACGGCAGCACCCTGCTGCCGAACGTGACCCCGGCCTTCGACTGGGTGCGGCTGGCGCAGCGCATCCCGGTGCGCATCGCCATCGACGAAGTGCCCAAGGGCGTTGAGTTGATTGCCGGCCGTACCGCCACGGTGACCGTGGACACCGGCCGCCATCCGCACAACGGCAAGGCCGGCACTTCGCCGACACAGGCGGGCCTGTGAACGCCGCCCTGCCCCGTCTCGGCCTGATCGTCGCACTGGCCAGCCTGGCCGCGTGCAAAACCGTCGGCCCGGACTATGCACTGCCGGAAGGTTCGGCGTTCAAGCGCCCGGAGGCCAATGCGGCCTTCATCGATACGCAGAACCCGCAGATTGCCGCCAACCAGGCGCTGCCCGACCGCTGGTGGTCGCTGTACAACGACCCGGTGCTGGACGGGCTGATCACCCAGGCACTGCGTGACAACGTGGAACTGAAGGCCGCCGATGCGCACCTGCGCCGCGCTGCCGCCGTGTACGAACAGGCGCTGGACGCGGGCGGCTTCGAGTACGAGGCCGAGGCCGGCGTCAGCCGCGCGCAGTTGTCGGCCGAATCGTTCCTGCAGGAGCACGAGCTGCCGGTGATCAACCTGGCCGATGGCAAGTTCGCGGTCAGCTACCAGTTCGACCTGTTCGGCAAGCTCAAGCGCGGCGCCGAAGCGGCGCGAGCCGACGAACAGTCGGTTGCCGCAGCACGTGACCTGGCCCAGGTCAGCGTGGTCGCGCAGGTGGCCGACAGCTACCTGAAGATCTGCCACGCCAACCACGAGCTGCACGTGGCCGAGCATTCGCTGCAGCTGCAGCAGCGCAGCCGCACCGTTACCGAGCGCCTGATCGCCGCCGGCCGCGGCACACCGCCGGAACTGGCCCGGGCCAATGCGCAGGTGGCGCTGCTGGAGGCGGCACTGCCGCCGCTGCGCGCGCAGCGTTCGGCCGCGGCCTATTCGCTGGCCGCACTGCTGGGCCAGACCCCGGGCCAGCTGCCGGCCGGGGTGATCGACTGCGCGCACGCGCCCGGCCTGGCGCAGCCGCTGCCGGTCGGTGATGGCCGTGCGCTGCTGCAGCGCCGCCCGGACGTGCGCCAGGCCGAACGCAAGCTGGCCTCGGCCACGGCGCGGATTGGCGTGGCCACCGCCGAGCTGTATCCGGACATCCGTCTGGGTGCCTCAGTGGGCGCCGCCGGCCTGCTGGAAGACTTCGGCACGCCGATGACCCAGCAGTGGTCGATCGGCCCGCTGATCTCGTGGACACTGCCCTCTTCGGGCACGCATGCCCGCATCCACGCCGCCGAAGCCGGTGCCGACGCGGCCCTGGCCGAGTTCGACCACACCGTGCTGCAGGCACTGCGCGAGACCCAGACCGCGCTGGACCGCTATGCGCAGGACCTGCGCCGGCTGCAATCGCTGCGCGTGGCGCAGGAGCAGGCCGCGCTGGCCGCCGACCAGAACCGCCGGCTTTACCAGGGCGGCCGCACACCCTACCTGTCCAGCCTGGATGCCGACCGCAGCCTGGCCAGCAGCGACGCCACCCTGGCCGCCGCCGAAGCGCAGGTCTCGCGCGACCAGATCCACCTGTTCCTGGTGCTGGGTGGCGGCTGGCAGGCATCGGTTGCCCCGGCTGCACCGTCCACCGCACAGGCCACGGCGAAGTAAGCCATGAACGCGCTGACCGATCGCCAGGCCTGGCTGTTCTCGATCAAGACCTACCTGGCCGCGGTGGCCGCGCTGTACATCGCCATGGCCGGCAACCTGTCGCGCCCATACTGGGCGATGGGCACGGTGTACATCGTCAGCCAGCCGCTGCTGGGCCCGACCCGCGCCAAGGGCGTGTACCGCATTGTCGGCACCCTGGTGGCCGGGCTGGCCACGCTGCTGGTACTGCCGGCGCTGGTGGAAACCCCGCTGGTGCTGAGTGCGGCGATGTCGATCTGGCTGGCCGGTTGCCTGTTCATGGCCCTGCTCAATCGCGGCCCTCGCGGCTACGCGTTCCTGCTGGCCGGCTACACCACCGCCTTCATCGGCTTCCCGGCGGTAACTTCGCCGGAGACCATCTTCGACACCGTGGTGGCGCGCAGCGAGGAGATCATCCTCGGCACGGTGGTGGCCGTGCTGTTCGCCTCGCTGTTGTTCCCGGCCTCGGTGCGGCCGATGCTGCGCGCCCGGATCGGCAACTGGATGGAGGACGCTGCGCAGTGGTGCCGGCAGATCCTTGAGCGTGGCCGCGCGCATGCGCCGCGCAACCGGCTGGCTGCCGACCTGGTGCAGTTCGAGGCACTGATCGAGTTCCTGCGCCGCGACGATCCACGCCATGCCGGGTCTGCGGTGTCGATGGAGCGGCTGCGCGAGCGCATGCTGTTGCTGTTGCCGGTGTTGTCGTCGATCGCCGATCGCCTGAGCGCGCTGCGCAGCGATGGGCAGGCCCTGCCGGATGGGCTGCCGGCGCTGGTCGACGACATCCGCGAGTGGCTGGATGGCCCGACCAACGCCAGCGAGTACGCGCGGCTGCGCGCGCGCATCAGCGCGCTGAAGCCGCAGGTGGACCGCGACCTGCAGCACCTGCAGCTGGCCAGCCTGCTGCTGCGCCTGGAAGAACTGGTGGACCTGTGGCAGGACTGCCGCACCCTGCAGCACGCGATCGACCAGGGCACGGCGCCGTTGGATCGCGCGCACTACCGCATCCGCACCGAACGCGTGGCCGCCGACAAGCACGTCGACTACGGCATGGCGCTGTTCTCCGCGCTCAGTGCCGGCGTAGCGCTGATGAGCTACTGCGTGCTGTGGATCGCGCTGGGCTGGGAAGGCGGCGGCAACGGCGCGATGATGGCGGCGGTGACGGCCGCATTTTTCGCCGCACAGGACGATCCGGCCCCCAGCATGGTGCAGTTCCTGGTGTGGGCGATGGTCGCCTCGGTGGTGGCGGGCGTGTACCTGTTCGGCGTGTTCCCAGCCGTGCACGACTTCGGCCTGCTGGCGCTTGTGCTGGCGGTGGCCTTCCTGCCGCTGGGACTGCTGCTTCATCATCCCAAGAGTGCGCTGTTCGCGCTGCCGCTGACAGTCAATCTGGCTGCGTTGCTGAGCCTGCAGAACACCTACAGCGCCAACATCCAGACCTTCCTCAATTCGTCGATCGCGATGTTCATCGGCATTGGCTTTGCAGTGGTGATGACCCGCCTGTTCCGTTCGGTAGGTGCCGAGTGGACCGCGCGCCGGCTGGTGCGGCAGGGCTGGACCACGCTGGCCGAAGCCGCCGAAGGACGTGGCCAGCAGGATCGGCAGCGCTTCGCCGCACGCATGCTCGACCTGCTGGGCCTGCTCGCACCGCGCCTGGCAGCGACGCCGGAGGGCAGCGACATTGCCTCGGTGGACATGCTCAACGAGGCGCGCATCGGCCTGAACATCCTGCAGCTGCGTCGTGCACGGCTGGAACTGCCCGAGCGCAGCCGCGAAGCCGTCGAGCACATCCTGGAAGAGATCGCTGGGCACTACCGGCGGCAGATCGCGGCGCGCAAGCCGATTGCTGCAGACCAGGCGCTGCGCGAGCGGCTGGATACCTCGCTGGGCCGGGTTGGCAGCGTGGCGGCGTGCAAGGCCCGCGACGAGGCGCTGATGGGCCTGGTCGGCCTGCGCTTCGCGCTGTTCCCGGAGGCCAAGGCGTTGGCGCCGGGCCTGGCCATGGACACGGCGACGCAGCCGTAGCGCGCTACCCTGTGCGTCCACAGACCCCGTTGCCGGGGTCGGATCCTTCGCCGCGGGCGAAGGCTCTGACCCCTGCTCTGCACAGGAAGCTCCAATGAGTTACGACATGATGGTGTTCGAGGCCAGCGCCGCGCCACGCGAGGCGGCGGCTTTCATCGCCTGGTTCGAAAAGCAGACGCAGTGGAACGAGCGCCACGAGTACGACGACCCGGCAGTCAGCAGCCCGGCGCTGCAGGCGTGGTTTACGGAGATGGCGCAGGAATTCCCGCCGTTGAACGGACCACTGAGCAACGACGATGACGACCGCGCCGAGGTGACCGAGTACAGCATCGGCCGGCAGGTGATCTACGGCGCGTTCGCCTACTCGGTGGCCGCGCGCGCGCACGGGCGGGTGCAGGATCTGGCCGAGAAGCACGGCGTGGGCTTCTTCGACGTGAGTGCGGATGAAGCGGCGATCGTGTTTCCGGATGGGTTGGTGCTGATCGCGTAGATCCACGCCATGCGTGGATGACCACCAGGACGATCGAAGCGCGCTTTTGTAGAGTCGAGCCACGCTCGGCTTCGTGGCCCATCAGCCGAGCATGGCCCGGCTCTACAGGCAGCGCATCACGCCCGCGTCAGAACAACGTGCCCTGCACCGTGGGCTGTTCGATGGGCGCCGGTTGTTCGGCCACATCTTCGGCACCCAACCGCCAGGCCAGGCCGCCCAAGCGGCTGGCGTGCCGCTTCAGTGCGGCCTGCAGCACGTCGGCGCTGCCGGCCACATGCAGTACCTGGCGGGCGCGGGTCAGGCCGGTGTAGACCAGCTCGCGTGACAGCACGCGGCTGTCCTGGCGTGGCAGCTGCAGCCACACTTCATCGAACTCCGAGCCCTGTGCCTTGTGCACGGTCATCGCAAAGGCGCTTTCGTGCGCGGGCAGTGCTGCGGGGTGGAAGGCGCGCGGCTGGTCGACGCTGTCGCCGGGGAACCAGGCCACCATCGCGCCGCTGTCGTCGCGCAGGCAGATACCGATGTCGCCGTTGAACAGGCGGTGCCGGTAGCTGTTCTCGGTGACCAGCAGAAGGCGGCCCTGGAAGTAGCCCGGGGTATTGCCGGCCAGCAGCTGCTCGATACGGCTGTTCAGCCCGCGCGCACCTTGCGGGCCTTCGCGCAGCGCGGTCAGCACGCGCAGGCGACCGGCCTGCTGCAGGGCACGTACCGGATCCGCGGCCTCGGCCAGTGCACGCCAGTGGCCCAGCAGGTGCTCACGCTGGCCACGCAGCGGGTCCGCCTCACCTTCGTGGAAGTGCACGCCAGCCAATCCACCACCGCGCAGCAGCTGCAATGCAGTGCGGCTGTCACCTTCACGCACGGCATGCGCCAGCGGTGCCAGGTCCAGCGCATCACTCTGCCGGTAGCCGCGTTGCAGCTGCACGCGACGGCCGGCGAAGGCGCGTGGTGCGGCCTGCGGCTGCAAGGTGGCCGGTGCCAGCAGGCCATGCAGCGCCAGCGCATCGTCGGCGCGGGTGCCGATGCCATCGCCGCTGGCGCGCAGGATCGCGCTGAGCACATCACCGGCTTCGACCGACGGCAACTGATCGGGGTCGCCGAGCAGGATCAGGCGGGTGCCGCTGGCAACTGCATCGACCAGCTTGGCCATCATCGGCAGATCGATCATCGACGCTTCGTCGACCACCACCACGTCCACCGCCAGCGGATTGTCGGTGTGGTGGCGGAAGCGTGGTGAGTCGGGAATCACGCCGAGCAGTCGATGCAGGGTGGTGCCGCTGCTGGGCAGTGCCGCGCACAGCGTCGGATCCAGTCCCTGTTCCTGCAGGCGTTGCACGGCCATGCGCAGGCTCTCGGCCATCCGCTCGGCGGCGCGACCGGTGGGCGCGGCCAGCGCCACCTCGGGCAGCGGCTGGCCGGCGTGCCGGGCCTGCGCGGCCAGCAGCAGCAAGAGGCGTGCGATGGTGGTGGTCTTGCCTGTGCCGGGGCCGCCGGTGACCAGCGCCAGCGGATGGCGCAGCGTCACGCCGGCTGCGCGTGCCTGGTGATCTTCGCCGTGCGATGCGTGCGGGAACAGCTGCGCGAACAATGGCGCCAACGCTGCCATGTCCGGCGCCGGCAGCGGATGCCGGCCGATGCGCTGCAGACCGGTGGCCAACTGGCGCTCGTACTCGCGGTAGCGGCGCAGGTACAGCAGCCCGTTCTCCAGCACCAAGGGGGCATCCCCGGCGATGGCGTCAGCCTGCTCCGGTGTGGCCACCCATGGCGATGCGCGCAGCTGCGCCAGCCAGGCCTGCGCGGCGGGCCACTCGGGCACGCCTTCCAGCAACCGCTGCGGTTGAGCCGGATCGAACGCGGCGTGGCCCTGCGACACCGCCAGCGAAGCCAGCGCCGCCGCCAGTGCCACATTGTCGGGCGTGTCGTCGCGCAACCGCTGCAGGCTGGTCGCCAATGCGTGGTCGAGGGTGCGCAGCAGGCCCTTCTGGTGCAGTTCCTTCAGCAGGCTCATGCGCTGGCTCCTCGGGCACGCGCGGCGAGCTGGGCCTGGGCCTGCTCGCCGCCGGCGAACAGCGCGTCGAGTGCATCCACCAGCGCGAACGGGAAACGATCCACGTGCACGCCGTTGCCCGTGCCATCCAGGCCGCGGCAGAACAGGTAACGGATGCCGCCCATGTCGCGCTCGTAGTCGTAGGCGGCGCCCAAGCGGAAGCGCAGCCAGCGATGCAGGGCCACGGTGTAGATCAGCGCCTGCAGATCGTATTCGCTGTGGCGCATGGCAATGGCCAGCAGGTCCGGGCTGTAGCCGGGCAGGCGGTTGGACTTGTAGTCGAGCACGTACCACCGGCCATCACGCACGTAGGTCAGGTCGATCATGCCGGTCATCAGCCCCTCCAGGCGGCGGCGCTGGCCGAAGCCGCGGCGGCCACTGGAAACACCATGCGCATGCAGCACCTGCAGCAGCGCCGGCACGGTGGTCGCCTCGATGGCGAAATGGAAGTCGATTTCGGCGCGGCGCTCGCCTTCACCGAGGCTGTGCAGCGCACCGCCTTCGGGCAGCGGTACGGTCAGCGTGTGGCCCACCAGCGGCACCAGCACCGCCACGCCATCGTCCAGATCGACGTCGGCATAGCCCTCATCGTGCAGCGCCTTGCGCAGCACCTCGGCCTGGCCCTCGGGAGCTTCCCGGCCTGGTTGCCAGTCAGCCCATGCGGCGAAGTCGACGTTTTCCATTGCCTCGTGCAGCACGTTGCCGAAGCGGCTGCCCATGAAACGCGGGTCGAGCGGCGCGCTGTCCTCGGCCTCCGCGGCGGCTTCCGGCAGTGCCGGTTCCAGCGGCAGCTCCGGGCCGGTGGGTTCGTCGGCTGCCGGCGCCGGCAGCGCGGTGGCAGCGGCTTCGATGTCACTGCCCGCGCCGGCATCGGCGTGGGCCAGCTGGGTGAAGCTGTACACCCACCAGTCGTGCGGAACGCGCCGGGTCAGTGCACGCACCGCCGGAAGATCCCCTTCCACTTCGGCCGCCAGCTGCGGCAGCGCAGCCGGTACCTCACTGTCATCGATGCGCACATCGGCATGCGCGCGCAGCGCCTGCAGGTCACCCAGCAGCGGTGCCAGCCGCGTCCTGCCGAGCCCGGCCAGATCACCCACGGCGATCCACAGCGCGTGCTCGGCGCGGGTCAGGCCGACATACAGCAGGCGGGCATCCTCGGCACGCTGCTCGCGCTCGCGCTGCGCAGTGGCCGCTTCCCAGGCCTCGTCCTTGCCCAGCTTCCAGTGCAGCTGGCGCTGGCCGCCCACATGCACCGTGCAGTGCGAGGCGGTGTTGGGCGCACCGCCGTCGATGCCCACGAAGGGCAGGAACACCAGCGGGTACTCCAGGCCCTTGCTCTTGTGCAGGGTGATGATCTGCACGCGGCGCGCATCCGATTCCAGGCGCAGCAGCTGCTGCTCGTCATCCTGGTCGGCGCTGGCCATCTGGCCCTGCAGCCAGTCCAGCAGGCCGTGCATGCCCAGCGCCTGCGCCGAGGCTTCCTGCAGCAGTTCGCCCAGCTGCAGGTAGTTGGTCAGGCGGCGCTCGCCATCGATCAGCGCCAGCAGGCGCTCGCCCTGCGCGGCGCAGACGTCGGCGATCACCGCGAACGGGCCGCCGCGCTGCCAGCGCTCGCGCCAATGCAGCAGCTGCGCCTGGAACCCGCGTTGCAGGTCGCCCTCGTGCTCCATCGCCGCGATCGCACTGGCGCGCTGGCCGAGCAGCACTGTGGCCAGCGCTGCGCGCAGGCGACCTTCGTCAGCCGGCTGCAGCAGCGCCAGCAGCAGTGCACGCAGATCACGCGCTTCGCTGGTGGCGAACAGGCTCTGCTTGCCCGCTGCCACGGCAGGAATGCCGACCGCGGCCAGCGCGCGCTGCACCAGCGTGGCCTCGCGATGCGAACGCACCAGCACCGCGATGTCACCCGGCTGTACCGGGCGCCCACGCAGCACCGCATTGCCGGCGCGCGCCTCGACCAGGATCTGGTGGATCGCCGCCACACAGGCCTGGGCGGCTGCTTCGCGCGAGGCATCGGCACTCATCGCCTTGTCACCGCCACTGCGCAGCACGCGCAGAGTGAGTGCCGGGGCAGCATGGCCGTCGCGCTGGTAGTCCGCATCGCTGCGCACGCCACCGGGCCGCACCGGCTCGAACTGGATGCCACGCTCGAGGAAGGCGTCTTCGCCACCGTTGTCGTACAGCGCCTGCAGCGCGCGCAGCACGGCCGGTCGCGAGCGGAAGTTCTGGTCAAGCACCGGCGCCTGTTGCGCTACCCGCTTGGCCTTCAGGTAAGTGTGGATATCACCGCCGCGGAAACCGTAGATCGCCTGCTTGGGATCGCCGATCAGGAACAGCGCCGGTGCCAGGCCGAGCTCGCGCACTTCCGGTGAATCGCCGAACACGGTGTGGAAAATGCCCCACTGACGGTCGTCGGTATCCTGGAACTCATCGACCAGCGCGATGCGGTACTGCGCGCGCAGCTGCTTGACCAATGCCAGGCGCTGCGGGCCTTCCAGGGCCAGTGCGACGCCATCGATCAGATCGTCGTAGGTCTGCACCCGGCGGGTGCGCTTGAGCGCCTGAAGGCGCTGTCTGGCTTCGTCGCGAAGCACGTGCAGGAAGTTCAACGCGGTGGCACGGAGCCAGGCATCGCGTTCGGCCAGAAGCGCGACATAGCGGGCCAACGGCGCCTGCAATGGCGACGATGGCGTGCGCTCGGCGAATTTCTTGTTGGTCTTGGCTGCCAGCGCCTCCGGCAGCAGTGCCGGCAGGCGCTCGCTGGTCAGCAGCTCGCGCGGGTCGGCGCGTTCGGCCCAGCCCAGCAGTTGCCGGCCCAGCGGGTGCAGCCAGCCCAGCTTGTACGACACGCCGTTGATCCATTTGTTGTCGACCGCATCGCAGAGGTCGATGAAGAACTGCTCGCCATGCTCGCGCACGCTTGCGGACAGCTCTTCGGCAACACTCTGCAGGGCGGCCTGCGGATCGGGCAGCGCCACCGCCTGTGGCAACGGGTGCAGCGGCGGCGCGGCCAGCAGCGCGCGCAGATCGGCGGCCAGTGCGTCCGGGGTGGACCACAGCCAGGTCAGCGGTTCCAGCGTGGCCGGGTCATTGGCATATACCCGCCACAGGTCGGCCGCGAGCGCTTCCAGCAACTCACGGTCGCTGGCCAGCAGCTCCGGCGGATCAAAGGTGTGGCCGCTCTCCAGCGCATGCTCGCGCAGCACGCGGGTGCAGAAGCCATGGATGGTGAGGATGGACGCAAGGTCGATCTCATCGGCGGCGACCTGCAGGCGGCGCTTCAGTGCGGTGGCGCGCTCGGTACCTCCCTGCAGATGGCGCTGCAGCACCTCGCGGGTCAGCCGCACGTCCGGTGCTTCGCCTTCGACCGGTTCCAGATCGACCAGTCGCGCCGCCAGCGCCAGGCGCTCGCGGATGCGCTTGCGCAGTTCCTGGGTAGCCGCATCGGTGAAGGTCACCGCCAGGATCTGGCCGATGCGCAGGCCCTGCTCTACCACCAGGCGGGTAAACAGCGTGGCCAGGGTGAAGGTCTTGCCGGTACCGGCGCTGGCTTCGATCAGGCGGATGCCATCCAGCGGCAGGGCCAGATAGGGATCGACCGCCATGCACTGGGCTCGCTCATCGATGAAGGCGGGGCTCATGCGCTGCCCTCCTGGCGCGTTTCGGCGCCGAGGGTGCGGCCTTCGCGCACCGCGCTGAAGACCACCTGGCTGTTGCGCAGCAGGTCGGCATAACTGGCATCGGAGGCGAACGGGTCGGCCCCCCGCAGCAGCAGCTGCCAGGCGTCGCTGCTGGATTCACCCCAGCTGCGGTCGCTGCCGTGCCACTGCTTCCAGCCCTCGCTGCGCTGTTTCTCTGCCGGCGCGTTGTACAGCGCCCAGCCCGTATACGGGGCAAAGCGCAGCGGCTCACGCAGGCCGCGCTGGCGCAACTGCAGCAGCGCGCGCAGCGCCGCGCGTGCAGCAGGCGCGCTCAGTGCCGGCAGTACATGCGGGCCAGGACCGGCGTCGCCGCCATCGTGGAACTGCACAAGGGGCAGTGCGTCGCCGGCGGCGTTGGCCAGCAGCCAGTCCAGGCCCTGGCGGATCACTGCATTGCCATTGAGCGTGCCGGCGCGCAGCCGCACCAGGCCTTCGGGATGCCGATCGGCCACGCGGCCGTGCAGGCGCACGCCATCGATGTCCACTTCGTAGCGACGGCTTTCCAATGGCTCGCCCTGCATCCAGCCCAGCAGCGCACTGGCATACGGACGCGTCTTCAGCTGCTCCACCTCGAACTGGCGCTGGCCCAATGGACCGGACGGCAACAGGCCACGCGCGCGCAGCCGCGGGTACAACGGCTCGGTATCACCGCTGAGCGTGGCGCGCACCACCGCCGCCTGCACGCTGCGCTTTTCCGGGCCGCGCGATGACAGCACCAGCGGTTCCAGGTCATCAACTTCCCCGGCATCGTCGGCCAGGCGCAGACCCAGCGACTGTGCGAGGAACTGCCCGGCCGGGTCGCACAGGAAGCGGCGCAGGGTGTCGAGCGCGAGCTCGTCTTCCACGGCATCGTCGGGCGGCGGCGGCAGCGGGGCATCGAACCACGGCTGCAGGCCACCACGCTGGCCGGTGAGGCGGCCGGCAGCGGGATGCCATTGCCGCCGATAGCTGAAGCGGCGTGGATCACCCTCTCCGAACGCCGCCGGTGAGAACGGCTGCAGTGCATGGCGCACGGTAAAGTCGCGGACCGCCGCAGGCGGATCGAGGTGATACGCGGCGGCGGCATCGATCAGTTCACTGACCAGCACCGACGGCTCACGCACGCTGCCATCGCGTGGATCGGCGCCGAGGTAGCTGAGGTAGAACACCTCCTGCGCGGCGGCGAACAGCTGCAGGAACAGGAAGCGGTCGTCTTCGCGGGTGGAGCGATCGCCCGGGCGGCGGCGTGGCGTGTCCAGCTCGGCGGTGAGCTGGTTGAGGCCCGCGGCCGGGTCACGGCGCGGGAAATCGCCGTCATTGAGACCGAGCACGCAGATCACCCGGAACGGCAGCAGGCGCATCGGCACCATGCGGCCGAAACTGATGCCACCGGTCAGCAGCGGCGCGCGCGTATCGGCCTCGCCCAGTACGCCGGCGAAGTGCGAACGCACCACCTCAGGCGGCACGCCATCTTCGAAACCGGCCTTGGCGGCATCGTCGGCGAACTGATTCAGCAGCTTGCGCAGGCGCTCGAGGGCACGCTGGCTGTTGGGCGAGCTGGGCGCGGTCGGCAGCAGCGCGTCCAGCAGCGACAGCAGCCGTTGCCGCCACTGCGCCGGGGTCAGCAGCTCGCCGAGGCGACGCTGGTAGACCGCCAGCACGCGCAGCAGCCGCAGCAGCCGGTCCAGTGCTTCCAGCGCGCCGCCTTCCAGTTCGATCCACGGCGCCACGCCGGCCAGGTCCGCCTCGCTGCCGGTGGCGTGACCGAGCACCAGGCGGTCCAGTGCGAACTGCCAGGTGTAGGCGTCGTCGGCCGGCGCCTGGTGCTGGTTGCGGTGCTTCGCATCCAGGCCCCAGCGTGCGCCGGCCTGCTGCAGCCAGCCGTGCAGGCGATCGAAGTCCACCGCCTCCAGTCCGGCCGCTTCGGCCAGCGGCGCGCTGGCCAGCAGGTCCAGCACTTCGTTCAGGCCGAAACGCGAGACCGGCAGGCCCAGCAGGTGCACGAACACATCGGCCAGCGGCTCTCCTGCCAGTGGGCTGCTGTCGGCCAGCGCGTAGGGAATGTGCTCCTCCTCGCCGCCGCGGCCGCCGAACACTGCCTCCAGGTACGGCACATAGGGATCGATGTCCGGCGCCAGCACCGCGATCTCGCGCGCCTGCAGCGGCGGGTCGAAGCGAGGGTCCTGCAGCAGGCTGCGCAGCTGGTCGTGCAGCACCTGAAGCTCGCGCAGCCGGGTGTGGCAGGCATGCACCTGCAGGCTGGGGTCGTCGCTGCGCAGCCCATCGCGCAGCTCGCCCGAGGGCAACGCGCGGCGATGGAAAAGATCGCGCTGCAGGCGATGCAGCAGGCTGTCGGACAGGCCGCCTTCGTCAAGGGTCGGCCGGGTGTCTTCTTCCGGATCCGAATACGCGGCAATCTCGCCGGCCGGGTGCACCACCTCGTAGCTGCCCAGCACCGCCATGAAGTCGCGGCCGGCCGCACCCCAGGCCTCCAGCAGGCGGTTCTCACCGGCCGCTTCACCGAAGGGATCGGGCGCGCCGCTGCGCAGGCGCTCGGCCAGCGTCTGCAGGTCACCCCAGTACGACTGCACCGGAGTGGGCATATAGAAGTGCAGCTCGCCCACCCGCGCCTGGGTGGCCATCACCCGCAGCACGTCGGGCGAGATGTTGAGCGTCGCGAACGCGGACATCCGCGGTGGCAGGCCCTGCGGCAGCGGCTGGCCGGCACCCTCGAAGCGATCCAGGTACGCCTGGATGCGGCGCGCGCGGTAGTCGCGGCCATGGGCGATGGTGCGCCAGAGGATCGCCTGCGGGTCGGCCGGGTCGGCGCCGGCCTCCCAGCGCAGCAACCAGTCGCGGCGCCAGGCCTGGTACTTCTCGAACACCGACGCCAGTTCACCGGCCAGTGCCCACGGCTTCAGGGCGTCGCCGCCGGCAAGATAGGACTGCAGCGCGCGCATCGGTGGCTGCGCCAGCAGCGCCGGGTCGCGCAGTGCCTGGTACAGCTTCCAGTGCAGGCCCGCCGCGTCCAGGTCGTCGCGTTCGCCCGGCACATTGGCATTGAGTGCACGGGCAACGAACTCGCCCGGGGTCAGGAACTCGAGGTTGGCGGCCACGCCATACTCGGCAGCGAGTGTCGCTTGCAGCCAACGCCGCATCGCCACCTGCGGGATCAGCACCACCTCCGGCGCGAGCAACGGCTGGCCCGGAACCGGCACACGCACGTTGCGTGCCAGCAGCGCAGCCAGCACGTCCAGGGAGTTGGAATGGTAGAGGCGGAAATCGCTGCCCGGGTCACTCATCATGCACAGTGTGCAGCACGGCAGGCAGTATTCAATGGCCAGCCCATCGCCGGTACGGATTGTTCCGCGCTGCCGGCCGATTGTCCCGGCCTGGCAAGGGTCATGCCGTGCCACAATACTGGACCGTCCAGTCTGCTTATGTTCAGCCGATGGGCCCGATCCTTCGATGTCTAAAAAACGTTAATGGTGCCCATGTCGGCTTCCGCCTCCAGTCTGGTGCAGTTATCCAACGTCCGCATCGACCGGAGCGGGCGCACGATCCTGCGTGACGTGTCGCTGCAGGTGCCCAAGGGCAGCATCACGGCCGTGCTGGGCCCGTCGGGCAGTGGCAAGTCGACCCTGCTGGCGGCACTGACCGGCGAACTGCGTCCGGTCGCCGGCGAGGTCACCCTGTTCGGCAGGCCGGTTCCGCATGACAGCGGCGCGCTGCTGGAGATGCGCAAGAGCGTGGGTGTGCTGCTGCAGGGCAACGGCCTGCTGACCGATCTGACCGTCGCCGAAAACGTCGCGCTGCCACTGCGCACGCATACCCGCCTGCCGACCGCCGTGCTGCGCCGCCTGGTGGAAATGAAGCTGCATGCCGTGGGCCTGCTGGCCGCTGCCGATGCCTGGCCGCGCGAACTGTCCGGCGGCATGGCGCGCCGCGTCGCGCTGGCCCGCGCGCTGGCACTGGATCCGCCACTGATGATCTACGACGAGCCGCTGACCGGGTTGGACCCGATCGCCTCCGGCGTGATCATGAGCCTGATCCAGCGCCTCAACCACAGCCTGGGCCTGACCAGCATCATTGTCAGCCACCACGTGCACGAGACCCTGCCGATCTGCGACCAGGTGATCGCCATCGCCAATGGCGGCATCGTGTTCCAGGGCACGCCCGAGGCGCTGCAGTCCAGTCAGGACCCGCTGCTTCGGCAGTTCCTGCACGGCCAGCCCGATGGCCCCATTCCGTTCGATGCCGCGCCGCGCGCGAGGGTCGCCTGATGCCGTTCGTCCAAGCCACCCGCTCGCTGGGTCGCGCCGGCCTGTTCTCGCTGACTGTGCTGCGTGGTTCGCTGCCGACCCGTGATTTCCTGGCCGAGCTGACCCGCGAGATCTACAAGATCGGCGCACGCTCGCTGCCGATCATCGCCGTCGGTGGTGCCTTCGTCGGCCTGGTGCTGACCCTGCAGGGCTACCGCACGCTGACCACCTTCGGTGCGGCCGACGCGCTGTCGACCCTGCTCGGCCTGTCGCTGTACCGGGAACTGGCGCCGGTGCTGACCGCGCTGTTGTTCATCGGCCGCGCCGGCAGCTCGATCGCCGCCGAACTGGGCCTGATGCGCGCCACCGACCAGATCAAGGCACTGGAGCTGATGGCGATCGACCCGGTGGCCAAGGCCGTCGCGCCGCGCTTCTGGGCGGCGGTGCTGACCGTGCCGCTGCTGACCGGCATCTTCTGCTCGCTGGCGATCAGCGCCAGCTACTTCGAAGCGGTGCATGTGCTGGGCCTGGACAATGGCGTGTTCTGGTCGGCACTGCGCAACAGCGTCGATTTCTGGGACGACTTCGGCGTGGCGATGCTGAAGTCGGCGATCTTCGGCGGCACCGCAGCGCTGGTCGCCGCCTATGTTGGTTTCCACGCCGAGCCGACCATCGAGGGCACCTCGGTGGCGACCACCCGTGCGGTGGTCAATGCCTCGCTGCTGGTGCTGATGTTCAACTTCGTGCTGTCGGCAATGTTGTTCACCTAACCCCTCCACCGGCGGTGCGCATGCGCGCGCGGCCACCACGACTCGATCAGGTAATCCACATGGCCATCCGCGGTCCCAGACTCGAATTCTCTGTCGGCGCATTCCTGCTGCTGGCCCTGGCCTCGCTGATGGTGCTGGCCGTGGCCTCGACCAACCAGCGCTGGAGCTGGGGCAGCCAGGGCTACGAGCTGAAGGCGCGCTTCTCCCAGGTCGGCCAGCTGCGCAAGCAGGCGCCGGTGAAGATCGGCGGCGTCACCGTCGGCCAGGTCGCCTCCATCGACCTGGATCCGGTGAAGTTCGAATCCATCGTGACCCTGCGCATGGACAGCAAGGTCAAGGACCTGCCGGCGGACACCTCGGCGGGCATCTTCACCAGTGGTTTGCTCGGCGAGAGCTATATCGGTCTGCAGCCGGGCGGTGACCCGGACGTGCTGAAGGCCGGTGACGAGATCGTCTTCACCCAACCGGCGGTGGACCTGATCCAGCTGGTCGGCAAGTACATGTTCAGTGGCGGCGCCGGTGGTGGCCCTGCCCAGAAGCCCAACGATGGCGCGCAGGCGCCTGCAACGGAACCGCAACCATGAAAATGAAACTGATTCCCGCCCTGCTCGCCTCGGCGCTGCTGATGGCCACCCCGTTCCTTGCCCAGGCCCAGGCGGCCGCCCCCGCCGCTGCCGCAGCGCAGGGCCAGGCCGGCAAGGTGGTGATCGATGCCAGCACGCGCATTCTCACCACGCTGCAGCAGCGCCGCAGCGAGTTCAGCAGCAACCCGGCCAGCCTGCGCAGCTACATCGACAGCGAACTGAACCGCACCTTTGACCGCGACTATGCGGCACGCCTGGTGCTGGGCCCGCACGCCCGCGGCGCCTCCGACGGCGACATCAAGCTGTTCGCCGATGCGATGGCCGACAGCCTGATGCAGCGCTACGGTTCGACCCTGCTCAACATCCAGGGCAAGCCGAGCTTCCGCCTGAAGGGTGAAAGCCCGCTGCCGGGCAACCGTGGCGTGCGCGTCAGCACCGAACTGGTGCGCGCCGGCAACGAACCGACCCCGGTCGAGTACTGGATGCGCAACGTGAACGGCCAGTGGAAGATCTTCGACGTCAACATCGAAGGCATTTCCTACGTGCAGACCTTCCGCAACCAGTTCGATACGCCCTTGCGCCAGAAGGGCATCAAGCAGGTGGCCAGCGAGCTGCACAGCGGCAGCCTGCAGGCCGGGCCGGCGGGCAATGGCAAGTAACGCACTGGCGCTGCTGGAAGGCGACACCCTGCGCCTGCGCGGGGTGCTCGACCGTGCCGCGGTGATTGCACTGTGGCCGCAACTGCAGGCCCTGCCAGCCCAGCTGGCGCGGCTGGAGCTGGGCGAGGTCGAGCGCGTGGACAGCGCCGGCCTGGCCCTGCTGGCCGAACTGGCCGCCCGGGCACGCAAGGCGGGCCATGCGCTGGCCATTTCCGGCGCGCCGGTCGGCTTCAACGAGCTGAGCGCAGCCTACCGGCTGTCGCCCGACCTGGACTTCAACGCTACTTCTGCTGCGAGCTGACATGAACGTCGTACGCACTTTCCCCCTGATCCTCCTGGCCACCGCCCTGACCGCCTGTGCCGGCAAGCCCGCGCGCAGCGACGCACCGGTCGCCAGCACCGTGGTCGCGCCCGGCCCTGCTGCCGAGGCGACGGCCGCAACGGCCGATACCGGGGTGGTCGGTACTGCTCCGGTCGCTCCCGTGGCCAACCCGGCAACGCCTGCCGCTGCGGTGCCGACAACTGCGCCGCAGGGCGCAGAGGCCAGCCCACCGAAGACCGCAGCATCCACCGCCGCCAGCGACGATGATTTCGACGCCCTGTATGGTGGCACCGGCAACACCGGCAGTGCCGCGGCCTACGATCCGTGGGAACCGTTCAACCGCAAGGTCCACAAGTTCAACAATGCGGTCGACCGCGGTGTGGCCCGCCCGCTGGCCACCGCCTATACCCACGTGGTGCCGCGTTTCGCGCGTACCGGCGTCAGCAACTTCTTCAGCAACCTGCGTGCGCCGGTGACCATCACCAACCAGCTGCTGCAGGGCCGCGGTGCCGATGCGTGGGACAGCCTCGGCCGCTTCCTGATGAACAGCACGCTGGGCATCGGTGGCCTGTTCGATCCGGCCAGCAAGGCGATGGTGCCGCGTCGCAATGAAGATTTCGGCCAGACCCTGGGAGCCTGGGGCTGGCGTCGTTCGCGCTACGTGGAACTGCCGTTCTTCGGCCCGCGTACCGTGCGCGACGTGTTCGGCCTGGCCGGTGACATCCCGTTGTCGCCGATCCGCCGCATCGAGGAAGACAAGGTCCGCATTGGCCTGCAGGGCCTGCAGCTGGTCGACACCCGCGCACAGCTGCTGGCGATCGACGATCTGCGCGACACCGCCGTGGACGAGTACTCGCTGGTGCGCGATGCGTGGATGCAGCGCCGCAACTACCAGATCGAGAACGACCTGCGCAGCAAGCGCGACCGCGGCCATGATGATGCCAATTCGCCGATCCCCGTGGATGCGATGCCGATGCCGCAATGGACCCACTGAGATCGCTCTGCGATGCATGAGAAAACCCCGCCTCGGCGGGGTTTTTCTTTTCCAGCGAGTTTCTTTTCCGGCAGGTGCCAACCTGGGTTGGCACGCTTTGCTCAGGCCGCCAGCGCGGCCTCGATGGCGTCACGCAGGCGCACGTCATCGGCCGCCACGTCCGGGGCAAAGCGTGCAACCACCTTGCCATCACGGCCGACCAGGAACTTCTCGAAGTTCCACAGCACCGCCGGTGCTGCGTGGATCGGAATCTCCTTGCTCGCCAGGCGCTCACGCAGCGGGCCTTCGCCGATCGACTGCGGCTGGGCGGCGGTCAGCCGCTGGTACAGCGGGTGGGTGTCCTCGCCAGCCACGCTGATCTTGGAGAACATCGGGAAACTGACGTCGTAGGTAAGCTGGCAGAACTGCTGGATCTCGGCCTCGCTGCCCGGCTCCTGGCCGAGGAAGTTGTTGGCGGGGAAGCCCAGCACTTCCAGGCCCTGCGCGTGCTTTTCCGCATACAGCGCCTGCAGGCCTTCGTACTGCGGGGTCAGGCCGCACTTGGAGGCGACGTTGACCAGCAGCAGCACCTTGCCCTGGTAGTCGGCAAGCGAGGACGGCTGGCCGTCGATGGTGGTGAGGGGAATGTCCTGGATCGGGGTGCTCACGCGGGGCTCCGGCTACGGCGGGAATGGCCCACCAGCATAGCGCCGCGCGCGCTGTTGTAGAGCCGAGCCCATGCTCGGCTGATGCCATGGCAGCCGAGCATGGGCTCGGCTCTACAGGCATCCTCAATCCACGCAGATCGTGCCCTGCGCCTTGCCGTCATCGATACGCTGGCGGCAACCGAAGTTCTGGCTGGCATCACGCTGGCAGGTACCGGACGCCACATCACCGGCCATTGCCTCGCCTGCGGCCAGGCACTGGCCCGTGCAGTCGCTTTTGCGGCTGCAGCCCTTGCCGGCGTCGGCATAGGGAATCACGCATTGCTCGCGCTGCAGCCGGCCGAGCCGCTGCAGGGTGCCACCGGCGGCATCGTGGTACCGGATCGGGCGGGCAGGCCGCCAGCATACGCACCGGCGATGCAGGCGGCGTGTCGGCGCCGGTCAGGCCTCCCGGTCAGGCCTCCTCGCCGTCGCTCGCCTCTTCCTCGGCCGTGGCATCTCCCTCGGCCAGGTCGCCGAGCAGCGACTGGGCCTGCTCGGCAGCCAGCGACTCGACACCCCGCAGGCGCCGTTCGATGGTGCGCGTCTTGCGGCTGGCCTCGCCGATGCTGCGCCCGACGGTGGTGATCTGCTTCTCGGCCTTCTCCAGGATGCCGGCGAACTTGCCGAACTCGCTTTTCACTGCGCCCAGCAGGCTCCATACCTCGCTGGAGCGCTGCTCGATGGCCAGCGTGCGGAACCCCATCTGCAGGCTGTTGAGCAGCGCGGTGACCGTGGTCGGCCCGGCCACGACCACGCGGTGCTCGCGCTGCAGCAGATCGACCAGTCCCGGGCGGCGGATCACTTCGGCGTACAGCCCCTCGGTGGGCAGGAACATCACTGCGAAATCGGTGGTATGCGGGGGTGCGATGTACTTGTCGCAGATCGACTTGGCCTGCACGCGCACCGCGCGCTCCAGCTGGATGCCCTGCAGGCGCACGCCTTCGGCATCGCCCTGTTCCTGTGCGTCCAGCAGGCGCTCGTAGTCCTCGCGCGGGAACTTGGAGTCGATCGGCAGCCACACCGGCGTGTCGTCGCTGCTGCGGCCCGGCAGGCGCACGGCGATATCGACCATCTCGCCACTATCCGGGCGCACCCTCACCGCACGCGCGTACTGCTCCTGGGTGAGTGTCTGCTCGAGGATATTCTCCAGCTGCACTTCGCCCCAGCTGCCGCGGTTCTTGACGTTGGTCAGCACGCGCTTGAGGTCGCCCACGCCGGTGGCCAGCTGCTGCATCTCGCCGAGGCCACGCTGCACCTGTTCCAAGCGCTCGGAGACGAGCTTGAAGGAATTGCCCAGTCGCGTTTCCAGCGTCGACTGCAGCTTCTCGTCCACGGTGTGGCGCATCTGCTCCAGCTTCTGCGCGTTGTCGTTCTGCAGCGCGCGCAGCTGTTCCTCCAGCGTGGCACGCATCTCGGCGATGCGCTGCTCGTTGCGCTGTGTCAGTTCCTGCAGGCGCAGGCCCAGACTGTCGGTCAGGCGCTGCTGCGACAGCGCGCCCTCCTCGCGGCCCTTGCGTGCATCGTCCACCAGGGTCTGGCGCAGCGCCCCGAGCTGGGTATCGGTGCGCGCAGTGAGCTCCTGCAGCTGCTGGCCAAACGCATGGATGCGTGCCTCCTGCTGCTGGCCGAAGGTCTCCAGCTGGCCGCGCAGTTCCTGCAGCCGCTGCCCCATCAATGCTGCGCCGCGCTGCTGGCTGTCGGCCACTTCAGCGCGCGCTTTGCGGGCATCTTCGCCCAGCGCTTCGCGCAGCAGGTCCAGGCGCTGATCGGTGCGGGTGGACAGATCGGTCAGCGCGCGGGCGAAGCCATCGAGCTGTTCGCGCAGTTCGCTGCGCCCGGCGCGCGCCTCCTCGCGCACGGCCTGTTCCAAGCGTTCATGCGGCGGGCGGCGCAGCAGGGCGACCAGCTGCAGGATGAGCACGGCCAATAGAAGGCCGGCAATGAGCAGGTATTCGGTTTGCATGGGGCAAGTGTAGGCTGGCCGAGTCTCAGCTGCTGCGTCAGGACCATGCTCGCTCTGTACGGAAAGCCCACCTCCATCAACGTGCGCAAGGTGCTGTGGCTGTGCGCCGGCCTCGACCTGCCACTCCAACACGAGCCAGAACCACCGGCGGACCTGCTGGCCACGTTGAATCCGAACCGGCAGGTGCCGGTCCTGCGCGATGGCGGCTTCGTGCTGTGGGAATCGAACAGCATCTGCCGCTACCTGGCCGCACGTGCTGGCCGTGATGACCTGCTGCCCGGTACGGCGCAGGGCCGCGCCCGGGTCGAGCAGTGGATGGACTGGCAGGCCAGCGACCTCAACAGCGCCTGGCGGCACGTGTTCATGGCGCGCGTGCGGCGGCACCCAGACTACCCGGACGATGCCCGCGCCGAGGCCAGCCTGGCGCAGTGGAACCACTTGATGGGCGTACTCGACACACAATTGGCCGGTGGCCACTGCCACGTGACGGGCAACGCCTTCACCCTGGCCGACATCGTGCTCGGGCTATCGGCCCAGCGCTGGCGCAGCACGCCCGGCAACAAGCCCGTGCTGCCACACCTCTCGGCGTGGTTCGAACGGCTGCGCGAGCAGCCCGGTTTCACCACCCACGTCGACAACGGCGTGGCCTGAGGCAGGGGTCAGATCCCTTTCCCTGGGGGGAAAGGGATCTGACCCCAAGGGGGCGCGGGAACCGCCGGTGTTACCAGCCTTCCAGCACGATCTTGCCCTTGGCGCGCTGGCTTTCCAGCAGCGCGTGGGCGCGCCGCAGGTTGGCCGCGTCGATGCGCCCGAAGTGCTCGCCCAGGGTGGTCTGCAGCACGCCCGTATCGATCAGCTCGGCCACACGGTTCAACAGGTCGTGCTGGCGCTGCATGTCGGCGGTGCGGTACAGCGGCCGCGTGAACATCGACTCCCAGTGCAGTGACAGTGCCTTGCGCTTGAGCGCCATCACGTCCACCTGGCCCGGGTCATCGATCAGCCCCAGTTGGCCCTGCGGTGCCAGCAGTTCCACGATCTGCGCGTAGTACTGGTCGGAGTGGGTCAGGCTGGCGACATGCTGCACCTCGCTGATGCCGAGCCGCGCCAGTCCCTCGGCCAGCGGCAGGCTGTGGTCGATCACGTGGTGTGCCCCCATTGCGTACGTCCAGTCCTGGGTATCCGGGCGCGAGGCGGTGCCGATCACGGTCAGCCTGGTCAGCTTCCGTGCCAGCTGCACCAGGATCGAACCGACACCACCGGCAGCACCGATCACCAGCAGGGTCTGGCCTTCGCCACCACCCTCCGGGATGCGCAGGCGGTCGAACAGCAGCTCCCAGGCGGTGATTGCAGTCAGTGGCAACGCTGCGGCGGCGGCATCGTCGAGACTGGCCGGCTTGCGCCCGACGCTGCGCTCATCCACCAGCTGGTACTGCGCATTGCTGCCCGGGCGGTCGATGACGCCGGCGTAGTAGACCGCGTCGCCGGGCTGGAACAGGGTCACCTCGCTGCCCACCGCATCAACAATGCCGACCGCATCCCAGCCCAGCACGCGCGGGCCATCGGTGGCCACGCCGCGGCGGACCTTGGTGTCGACCGGGTTCACCGCCACCGCGCGTACCGCCACGCGCAGGTCACGCGGGCCGGGCTGCGGCAGTTCCAGTTCAATGTCGATCAGGGCCTGGGCATCATCGATCGGCAGGCCGGCTTGGGTGTAGGCAATGGCGCGCATGGCAGCGGTCCAGTGGGGAAGGAGGCGACAGGTTGCGCCGCGCGCGGTCCCTCGGAAAGGCGCAGAATCGGGCAGCACTTTCACTCTGGCGATGAAGATGATCCGCTTCGACGATCTGCAGCTGTTCGTCCGTACTGCCGCACTGGGCAGCTTCTCGCAGGCGGCCCGCGAAGCCGACCTGCTGCCGGGGCAGGTTGCTGCGGCGGTGGCGCGGCTGGAACGCGAGCTGGACCTGCGCCTGTTCGTGCGCACCACGCGCAGCCTGCGCCTGACCGGCGAGGGGGCGCTGTACCTGCCGTATGCGCAGGAGGTGCTGGCCACCCTCCGCGAGGGCCAGGCGCGCGTTCAGGGCGAAGACGCCGAACTGCACGGCACCCTGCAGCTGTCGGCGCCGTCGGACTTCGGTCGAAATCTGCTGCTGCCCTGGCTGAGCGCCTTTCGCGCCGCGCACCCCCGGCTGCGCCTGCACCTGCGCCTGTCCGACGAAGTGGCCGACGTGTTCCGCGACCCGGTCGACGTGGCCATCCGCATCGGCCACTTCGACGACGCCAACTACGTCGCCCTGCCCCTGCTGGAAGGCAATCGGCGCGTACTCGCGGCGTCGCCCGACTATCTGCAGCGGCGCGGCACGCCCACGCGCCTGGACGATCTGCGCGAGCATCATTGCCTGGTCTACCAGCTCAGTGGCCGCGCCTATGATCGCTGGTCGTTCGAGGTCGACGGGCGCCGTAGCGTGATTCCGGTGCGCGGCCCGCTGGTCTGCGATGACGCCGATGTGGTGCGGCGCTGGGCGGTGGCCGGCGAAGGCATCACCTACAAATCCTGGCTGGACCTGCGCGAGGATGTGCTCGCAGGGCGCCTGCAGCTGCTGCTCGACGGCATCGGCAGCCACATACCGTTGCAGCTGGTCTGCCCGCACCGCAAGCAGTTCTCGCCGGCGGTGCGGCAGCTGCACGCGCAGCTGCGCCAGCACCTGCAACCTCTGCTGTCTGGCATGCCCGAGGGTCCTGCCGGCCCCCTGTCGCCGGTCCCGGCGCTGGCCGACAATGGCGGCCCCCCGTAAGAGAGAACGCCGCCATGCCGTGGATGGGCATCCAGGACCTGTGGACGTTTCTGGTCGCCGTGCTGGTGTTTCTCGCCCTGCCCGGCCCCGGTACCTTCACCCTGCTGACCGCCACCGGCCGTGGTGGCGTGCGCGGCGGCTACACCGCACTGGCCGGCCTGCTGGTCGGCGACCAGATCCTGATGTGGCTGGCGCTGGCCGGCGTGGCCGCGTTGCTCAAGGCCAACCCGCTGGTGTTCCACGCCGTGCAGTACCTGGGTGCGGCCTACCTGGTGTGGGTCGGCATCGGCCTGCTGCGCACACCGAAGCACGAGGGCGGTGATGCCGGCCCGATCCGCATGCAACCGGGCCGCTACTTCCAGCAGGCGATCCTGGTCAGCCTGCTCAACCCGAAGGCGATCCTGTTCTACATGGCCTTCCTGCCGTTGTTCATCGATCCCAAGGCACACCAGGGCATCGCCACCTTCGCGGCGCTGGCCGGCATCATCCTGGTGGTCAGCATCGCCTACTGTTCGATGCTGATCGGCGTGGGCAACCTGGCCCGTCGCCGGCTGATCCAGCACCCGCGGATCAGCGACGCGCTGCGCCGCGTGGCCGGCCTGTTCCTGGTGGGGTTCGGCATCCGGTTGGGGCTGAACGGATGAACGGGCGGCTGCCGCTGCTCGGCCTGGCCCTGCTGTTCGCCGGCACCGCCTCTGGCGCCACCGTACAGGACCATCGTTGCCTGACCGGCGGTCGCAACGGCAGCATCCACCTGGAATGGCGCTGGCTGGAGGACGGACAGTCCGACGTGCGCTACGCCGGCCAGCGCAAGCGCCTGCCCCTGCGCCGGATCTCGATGCAAAGCACGGTGCTGGCCGAAGATCGCCCGTACCAGTTCGACAGCGTCTGGGAAGAGCGCATCGATGGCCGCCTCAACGGCCGCTACCTGTTGAGTACCCAGGGCGCGCTGGTGCTGGACCTGCGCTATGAGCGTGCCCGTGACGGGCGCAGGAGCTCTTTTCACGACGACGTCGAGGCCTGGCAGGAAGACGGCTGCCACTGGCCCGCCATGCCCTGACGTCGCCCGGCGCGGGGGTCCGGCCTGCTTTATGCCGATTCCGGCAGCCTGATCGCGGTGCAGCGCGCGGCGCGTCGGGTATGACCCGCGTCAGTGGTAATGCTGCGCTGCGTTCGGTCACACTCGGGAACTTGTCGTTCTTAGTCACCCCTTCCGAGGCCTGCATGTCCCTGTTCCGGCGCAAGTCCCTAGATTCCGTCACCGTCCACGAAGCCGGCAGGCGCCTGATCCCGACGCTCAGCTGGCCGCACCTGATCGCGCTGGGCATCGGCGCCATCGTCGGTACCGGCATCTATACGCTGATCGGCGTGGGTGCCAACCTGGCCGGCCCGGCCGTGCTGATCTCCTTCGCGATTGCCGGTGCGGTCTGCGCCTGCGCGGCACTGTCCTACGCCGAACTGTCGACGATGATGCCGGCCGCCGGCAGTGCCTACACCTACAGCTACAGCGCGCTGGGCGAGGTATTCGCCTGGGTTGTGGGCTGGAGCCTGATCCTGGAGTACTCGCTGGTGGTGAGTACGGTGGCGGTGGGCTGGTCAGGCTACTTCGTCGGCTTCCTCGAATGGGTCCATACCCAGTTCGGCTGGAATGTGCACCTGCCGGCCTGGCTGGCCGCCGGCCCGCACGTGGAAGGCGGCATGATCAACCTGCCGGCGATCATCATCACCTGGCTGGTGGCCGGCATGCTGATGGCCGGCACCAAGGAAAGCGCCACGCTCAACGCCATCCTGGTGGTGTTCAAGCTGATCGCGCTGGCCATCTTCGTCGCCGTGGCCCTGCCCGCCTTCGACAGCGCCAACCTGCAGCCGTTCATGCCGTACGGCTTTGCCAAATCGATGGGCCCCGACGGCGTCGAGCACGGCGTGATGGCGGCGGCAGCCATCATCTTCTTCGCCTTCTACGGCTTCGATGCGATCTCCACCGCCGCCGAGGAGACCAAGAACCCGGGCCGCGACCTGTCGATCGGCATCATCGGTTCGATGATCGGCTGCACCATCGTCTACGTGCTGGTGGCGCTGGCGGCCGTCGGTGCGATGAGCTACGCGGTGTTCGGCCACAGCGCCGAGCCGCTGGCGCTGATCATGCGCCAGCTGGGCCATCCGACCGCGGCAATGGTGATCGGCGTGATCGCGATCATCGCCCTGCCGACGGTGCTGCTGGCCTTCCTGTACGGCCAGAGCCGCATCTTCTTTGTGATGAGCCGCGATGGCCTGCTGCCGCGTGGCCTGTCCAAGGTCAACGCACGCACCGGCACGCCGGTGGCGACCACACTGTTCACTGCGGTGGTGGTGTCGGCGCTGGCTGGTGTGGCGCGCCTGGACGAGATCGCGGCGCTGGCCAATGCCGGTACCCTGGCCGCGTTCACTGCGGTGGGCATCTGTCTGGTGGTGCTGCGCCTGCGCGAGCCGAACCGCGAGCGCACCTTCCGCACGCCGGTGGCTTTCGTGGTCGGCCCGCTGGCCGCACTGGGCTGCATCTACCTGTTCATCAGCCTGCCGCACACCACTCAGCTGTACTTCCTGCTGTGGAACGTGGTCGGCCTGGTGTTGTACTTCCTGTACAGCCGCCGCCACGCACTGATCGCGAAGTAACCGGCTCGCCGGTAGTGCCGGCCGCTGGCCGGCACCTCGCATCCTGTTGATACGAGCAATGCCGGCCAGCGGCCGGCACTACCGCAGGGCGCTTCAACCGCCCTGCTTTGCAGCGTAATCCTGCGCCTGGCGCATCACCCGCAGCAGGTTGCCGCCCCAGATGCCGGCAATCTGCTTCTCGGTATAGCCCTTGCGCAGCAGCCACGCGGTGATCTTCGGCAGCTGGCTGACATCGGGCAGGTCACTCAGTCCGCCACCACCATCCCAGTCCAGGCCGATGCCCACATGTTCCGGGCCGACCACCGTGAGGATGTGCTCGAAGTGGGCGAAGAAGTCGTCCAGGCTGGCGTGGCGCACCGGGTGCTCGTGGTCCAGCGCCTGCTCGGCCTTCAGCAGCGCAACGCCCTGTTCGATGCCCATGCCTTCCCAGCCGCCCAGCTGCTTGCTCAGCGCTTCCTCGGCCTGCTTGCGCTCGGGCGTCTTTGCGGTGTCGATCAGGTAGCCGCCATAGGCGTTCACCTGGATCACGCCGCCGGCCTTGGCCAGTTTGCGCAGGCGCGCATCGTCGAGATTGCGCGGATGGTCATAGACCGCCTTGGCCGAGCTGTGCGACAGCACGAACGGCACCGGCATCATTGCCAGCAGGTCGTCGAACACCGCGTCCGAGGCGTGCGACTGGTCGATCACGATGCCCAGCTTCACCGCCTCCCGCACCAGCTCCTTGCCGGCCGGGCTAAGTCCTTTCCATTCCGCGCCCTTGGGATCGGTGGCCGAATCGGCGAACTCGTTGTTGGCGAAGTGCACGGTGCTGAGCAGGCGCAGGCCGGCGCGGTGATAGAACGACAGCAGGCTGGGGTCAGCCACCAGCGGGCTGGCATTTTCCATGCTGATGTAGACCACGCGCTTGCCGGCAGCCTTGATCCGCGCTGCGTCATCGGCGGTCAGTGCCAGCGCGAAGCGCTCGGGATTGGCCGCCAGCATCTCGCGGATTTCCATCAGTCGCTGCAGGCCGTGGTCACGCTCGGCCAGATGGGCGGTAGCGGTGCGGTCGCCCTGGTCGGTGTAGATCGCCCAGAAACCGCCGTCCAGCGCGCCTTCGACCATGCGCGGGTAGTCGACCTGCGAAAGGGCGTTGCGGTCGTGGCGTTGCTCGATGTCGAAACCGCTGCGACCAAAGTTGGCCGGCGTATCCAGGTGGCTGTCGAGCGTGACCAGGCGTTGCTGCAGGGATTTGGCGCGGGCCAGCTCCTGCGCGCTGAACTCGATGGCGTGGACGGACAGCGGCGCGCACAGCGCCAGGGCGAGCACGACGGACAGGTGGCGCAACGATGGCATGGGCTCTCACCGGCATGGGGAAGAGCCCGACCATAGCGCCGTGGCCGCGCATTGGGTAGCGCCGGGCCACGCCCGGCGGATCTTGAGGCTGTCAGGCAGATCAGCCGAGCATGGGCTCGGCTCTACAGCGTCCTGCGGTCAATCCACTACGCGGCAGAACACGGCCTTGAGATAACGCGATTCCTGCACGTGGGCCATGAACGGATGGTCCGGACCGGCGCCGGCCACCTTCAGGATCTGGATCGTGCGGCCGGAGAAATAGGCCGCGCGGCGCAGCATGTCGAGGAACTGGTCCTCGGCCACCAGGCCGGTGCAGGAGAAGGTGGCGAACAGGCCGCCCGGCTTGACCACGCCCAGCGCCAGCTTGTTCATGTCCAGGTACTTCTTCAGTGCGGTGATGACCTGGTCGCGGTCGCGGGTCATCTTCGCCGGGTCCAGGATCACCACGTCGTACTGCTCACCGCGGTTGGCGGCGTCGCGCAGCCACGGGAAGATATCGGACTGGATGAACTTCGGACGCACGTTGTTCAGGCGCGAATTGCCCTTGGCGATCTGGATCACGTCCTCGTCGATGTCGATGCCGATCACTTCCGAAGCACCACGCGCCGCCGCGTACACGGCAAAACCGCCGGTGTTGCAGCACAGGTCGAGCACGCTCTTGCCTTCCACCTGCTGGCTCAGCCACTCACGGTTCTCGCGCTGGTCGGCGAAGAAACCGGTCTTGTGCGCACCGGCCGGGTCGGCGCGGAACTTGATGCCGTACTCGGTGATCACCGACGCTTCGGTGGTGGTGTTGCCGTGGAAGTCGAAGCTTTCCTGCTTCTGCACGTGCTCGTCGGCGAAGCTGTGGAAGCGGCAGCCGGGGAACTGCTCGCGCAGCGCATCGTAGATCCATTCGCGGTGGCGGAACATGCCGGCGGCGAAGAACTCGACCACCACCAGGTCGCCGTAGCGGTCCACCACCAGGCCGGACAGGCCGTCGCCTTCACTGTGCACGACGCGCCAGGCATCGGACACCGCATCGAGCTTGAGTACCTCACGGCGCAGCGACACTGCCTGGGCGATCTTGCGCGAGAACCAGCCGGCATCCACCGGTACGTTCTGGTCGGTTTCAAGGATGCGCACGGCAATGCGCGAGTGCCCGTTGTAGAACCCGCGGCCAATGAACTCGCCATCGATGCCGACCACGTCGACGATGGAACCGGGCTTGGGCCGGACGGTCGGCTTCTCGACCAGTTTCTGGAAGATCCACGGGTGGCTGGAGCGCCACGCATTCTTGAGGCGGACAATCGGAAGGGGGGTATTCATCCACCCATTGTAAACCGGGCGCCGGGGTCGGATCCCCGCAGGGGCTCTGACCCCAGTGTGGCGACGATGAGGTCGGAGCCCCTTTGGGGATCCGACCCCTGGCCTCCCCATTTGACGGCGGCGGGGCCAGACGGCAGAATCGGCCCCAGAAGGGGAGTAGCTCCCAGACGTTGTCGCCGTCATTTCGAGCCCGCAGGCTCCGGTGCAACGGCAGTTCCAGCCGACTGGAACTGCGAGCGAGACCTTCGCCGTACTGGCGAAGCTCTGTCCCTGGATCCCCTCCCGATCCTCCGTTGCAGATCCTCGCCGTCCGGCCTGGCATTCATCTTTCCAACGGACATTCCCAATGCAGACGATCGGTAACGTGTGGTTGTGGGGCGGCTTCGCAGCGGTGGTGGTCATCGCCCTGCTGGTCGACCTCGTGTTGATGCGCCATGGTGGACCGCACAAGGTCACCTTCAAGGAGGCCCTGTGGTGGTCCATCGGCTGGGTCGCGCTGGCCCTGCTGTTCAACGCCGGCCTCTGGTACTACCTGAATGAGACCGCCGGCCAGGTCGTGGCCAACAAGGTCGGCCTCGAGTTCCTGACCGGCTACCTGGTCGAGAAGGCGCTGGCGGTCGACAACATCTTTGTCTTCCTGATGATCATGAGCTACTTCGCGGTGCCGGAAGAGCAGCGCCAGAAGGTGCTGATCATCGGCATCCTGGGTGCGATCGTGCTACGTACGATCATGATCTTCGCCGGTAGCGTGCTGATCAGCCAGTTCCATTGGCTGCTCTACGTGTTCGGTGCCTTCCTGCTGTTCACCGGCTGGAAGATGTGGTTCGCCGCCGGCCAGGAGCCGGACCTGGAGACCAATCCGGCCCTGCGCTGGATGCGCAAGCACCTGCGCCTGCTGCCGGACTACGCCGGCAACGCGCTGAGCGTGAAGCGTGATGGCGTGCGCTGGTTCACCCCGCTGTTCGCGGTGCTGATCCTGATCGCGGTCACCGACGTGATCTTCGCCGTGGACAGCATCCCGGCAATCTTCGCGATCACCACCGACCCGTTCATCGTGCTCACCTCCAACGTGTTCGCGGTGCTGGGCCTGCGCGCGATGTTCTTCCTGCTGGCCGGCATGGCCGACCGCTTCCACCTGCTGCCGTACGGCCTGGCGCTGGTACTGGGCTTCATCGGCATCAAGATGATGATCATCGACCTGTTCAAGATCCCGACCCCGGTCTCGCTGGGCGTGGTCGCGGTGATCATCGCCGCCACCGTGGTGCTGAGCCTGAAGTACCCGCCGAAGGAAGGCGAAGGCCAGGCCTGAGCCTGACCCGTTGAACGGTGCGGCCGGTGGGATTGTCCCGCCGGCCGCCTCCACTCTCCCGTTACGGTGGCCTTGGTTTCGCGCCAGTCACCGCCATTGCTGAGGTATGGACAACAACGCGCCCCTGCCCGCCGACGACGTGCCGGCCCCCCGCAATGATCGCTCGCGCATCCTGCGGGCGTTCAATGTCAGCCTGGCCGCCGTGCTGGTGCTGGTGGCCGTGTTCGCCCTGCAGGGCACGTTCGACTGGCGACCCTGGGCGGTCGCACCGCTGGAAGCCAAGGGCCTGCTCGGCCTGATCGGCGGCCCGATGCTGCATGCCTCGGTCGAGCATATCGCCGCCAACAGCATCGCCATCCTGATCCTCGGCACGCTCGCCGGCAGCGTGTATCCGAAGGCCACCGTACGCGCGCTGCCCCTGCTGTGGCTGGGTTCGGGCCTCGGCGCGTGGATGCTGGGCAATCCGGGCAGCGTGCACCTGGGCGCCAGTGGCGTGACCCACGGCCTGATGTTCCTGCTGGCCAGCCTCGGCCTGCTGCGCCGCGACCGTGCGGCGATCGCCACCGGTCTGATCGGCATGCTGTTCTACGGCGGCATGCTGATGACCATCCTGCCGCACGCCGATGGTGTGTCCTGGCAGTCGCACATGGGCGGCGCCTTCGCCGGCATCATCGCCGCGCTGCTGTTCCGCAACGCCGACCCACTGCCACCGCGCCAGCGCTACAGCTGGGAAGACGAAGAAGACGAGGCCGAGCCGCTGTCCGACGACGAGCTGGAGCCGCCGTCACCGCAGCGCGTGCCGGTACTGTGGCAGCCGCGCGAGGGCCAGGACTACGTGGTGATCCCGTTCCGCCGCCCGGACGAACCGCGCGGTTGAGGTGAGGGTGGTACCGGCCGCTGGCCGGCAACCTCATGAACCTTCGTTGGCAATCCTTGCGTTGCCGGCCAGCGGCCGGCACTACCAGGAGAATCAGTTCCCCGCCGCGCCCATCCCATCCACCGCCTGCCTGCCCAGTGCCGGGTCGTCGGTGAAGAAGGCATCGATGCCCGTCGCCAGGTAAGCCCGCATCTCGGCGATCGATCCCTCGGCATTGCGCGCGCTGTCGGCACCCTGGCGCAGGTTGCTGGGCTGGAAGTGGTTTTCCGGGCGGAAGGTGTACGGAATCACCATCAGGCCAGCGGCATGCGCGTCACGTACCAGCGAGGTCGGCGTGCCCAGCGCGCCCTTGGCATCCAGTGGAATGATCGAACGCAGCTCGGGGCCGATACCATCGGCGTAGCCGGCAATGTCCTTCAGGCCGGCCGGGGTCATCATCTGCGCATAGGTCAGCGCGCCGCCGGCCTTGACGATGTCGGCCGGCTGGGTATCGCCCTTCCACAGCAGCTGCAGCAGCCGGATGTTGCTGCCCCGGCCGATCCTCCCGCGCAGGTAGCGCAGGTTGGCGGTCTCGAATGACTGGATGGTGACCGGCCCGACATTGGTGTACGCGTTGCCACGCAGTGCGGCCAGCAGCTTGTCTTCCATCGGCAGGCCGATGGACTGGAAGTAGGTCGGGTGCTTGATCTCCGGCACCAGGCCGATGCCGCGGTTGGCACGCCCGGCCTGCTGCACCAGGAAGGCCAGGATCTCGTCCAGGCTGGCGATGCGGAACTGGCCGTCGTAGGCAGTACTGCGCAGCTCCGGCAGGCGCTCACGCGCGTACAGGGTCTTCAGCTCGGCCAGGGTGAAGTCTTCGGTGAACCAGCCGTCGACCTTCTGACCGTCGATCACCTTGCTCGTGCGGCGGCTGGCGAACTCCGGATGCGAGGCGACGTCGGTGGTGCCGCCGATCTCGTTCTCGTGGCGGGCCACCATCACCCCGTCCCTGGTCATCACCAGGTCCGGTTCGATGTAGTCGGCGCCATCGGCGATCGCCTGCGCGTACGACGCCAGGGTGTGCTCGGGCAGCAGTGCGCTTGCGCCGCGATGACCATAGACCGACACCTTGGGTGCGGCCGGGGTGGAGGATTCAGCACTCATGGCCACCGATGGTGCCACGGCCAGCGACAACAGCAACGCACAACCCCACGACTTCACTGCGACTTCCCCAAGCGGTATGTGATGGCTGTCAGTATGCGGCGGCAATATGACAGGTGGGGGAAGGGGGGGAGCGGATGCCGGCAGGGGCTCCGATCTGACCGCCGCCACTCTTCAAACAATTCTGATTGAAGCGCTATATGGCCCGCGACTAGCCTCGAATGACCAAAAGCGGGTTGTCAGGGGCAGATCATGGAACAACCGATGTACATGCCGATCCTCAAATGGCGACAGGGTGAGTATCTCGCGGTGGGTCGTACCAACGAAGGAATCAAGGATGGGATCTATCCTCTGTTCGAGATCCCTATCGAGCAGTGGGACTTCGAGAACGATGCGCCGGCCAAGTCACTCGATGACCACCTGAAGAATGTGGGCAGACGTCTGAGCAGTAACTGGAAGTCGCGCCGCTGCCTGTTTGATTCGCCCTATCTTGCTGGGGACGACACCATGGCGGACGGCCAGCATCATCTGGAGCGGATCTTCGACCTCATTCGCACCGCGGGATGCGAGGCCATTCCCGTTACCGGCATTGACCGGCACGTCGACTACCAACAGGCGGTGGCACGCATTGTCGCACGCGATGATCGTGGCTGCGGATTGCGGCTCGTACCGGATGATCTTGAAGGAGGACGCCTTGCTCGGATCTCCGGGCTGCTGAGACTGTTGGGAGTGGTATCTGGTCAGGTGGATCTGATCCTCGATAGCTCGGCCGACGTCGCCGACTCACCCACGCTGCAGGCATCGACTTGGCAGGCATGGATTGCGGCGGTTCCGGATCTGGCCGACTGGAGATCAATCACCATCGTAGGAGGCAGTTTTCCTGCCAGTCTGAGCCCCTCTTCGAGCTATCGCCCACATGGCGATGTGAATCGCCGGGAATGGCGCGCGTACACGCGGCTAGCCGGCATGCATTCTGGACGGATGCCGTGGTTTGGTGACTATGGCTGCGCTTCCCCGCAGACGGAACTGATGGATCCGCGCCTGTTCGACCCCAACGCCAAGATCAAGTACACGATCGATGATCAGTGGCGGATTGTTGTGGGTACCCAGATCAAGCGCAATGGCCGCGACCAGTACCGTGATCTGTGCAGGCACCTGGTCTCCGATCTGCCGGTGGTCTTCATGGGGCGCGGCTACAGCTGGGGCGATGCGTACATCGAAGACTGCGCAAACAGTGTCACCAGTACCGGGGGAAGCTCGACCTGGCCAACGGTGGCGACCAACCACCATATGACTAAGGTTGTTCGCGACCTCGCCAGTCTGACCGGCGCTTCAACTGTTCCCTGACCAGCGCACGGATTTCCGCAAGACTGTAGAGCTCCGACAGTCGTTCGCATAGCGTTGCGCGGTTGCCGCGCAGCGCTGATCTTTCCGGCGTCCGCCCACCGATCAGAGCAGAAAGTTCATCGCGCCATAGGAGTGCTGCGACGGCCGTCGCGCTCACTGATGGATTGAGTTTTGCAGGCCGCACTAGTTCTAGCCTCACTGCGTTGCGCGCTCCACGTGATGCCAGCCTGACCCCCCACCAAGCAGGCAACGTCTCCAATGCATGGTCCAGGTGGCGCTGACCCACCACGATCGTCGCCTTGTCGAGGACATCGGAGTAGAACTGCTGCTGCAACGGGAGTCTCCGCAGCGTGTCGACATCACTCTTGATCTCGTAGCCGTGCAGGTGGCCATTGATGACACATACATCGACACGGCAGGCGCCGCGCGCAAGCCCCATTTCCTCCACCACAAGCGTGTTTGGATTTGCGACATGCTCAGCAATGACCTTGCCCAGCAGAGCTGATCGCACGTCACTGTCGGTAATCGGGTTCATGGCGGGATGATATCAAGGAGGTGTCGCGCACAGGTTTGAAACCCATTGCCGCCAGTCATGGGTAAGCTAGACGATCAGAGCGTCTTCGGGGATGTGACCCCGTGTTACTTGCCGATGCAGAAACTGGAGAAGATCCTTCCCAGCAGATCATCGGCACTCATCTGCCCGGTGATCTCACCCAGCGCATCATGCGCCAGCCGCAATTCCTCGGCGGCCAGCTCCAGGTGCTCGTGCGCCAGCTCGCCATCGGCGCGCTGCGCGTGTTCCTGCGCTCGCTCGATGGCATGCACATGGCGCGTGCGCGCGGAGAACTCGCCATCCACCTGCTCCCCTGCCCCGGCCGAGGCAATCGAACGCAGGCGCGCATGCAGGTCGTCCAGCCCGGCGCCGGTGGCGGCCGAAACGAACACGCGGTCCGGGTCGTCCAGCGCCGGCAGCACACCGAGCAGGTCCGATTTGTTGTGGATGTAGATCTTGTGCGGCACTGCTGCCACGGCGTCACCCAACGCCGCCTGCCCGGCCGCCGGATCGCGCGCATCCAGCACGATCAGCGCCAGGTCGGTGCGCTCGATTTCCACGTGCGCGCGGCGCATGCCTTCGCGTTCGATGGCATCGCCGCCGTCGCGCAGGCCGGCGGTGTCGACCAGGGTCAGCTCCAGGCCATCCAGGCGGATGGTCTCGCGCAACGTGTCGCGGGTGGTGCCGGCGATGTCGGTAACGATGGCGCGTTCGCTGCCGGCCAGCGCGTTCAGCAGTGAGCTCTTGCCGGCATTCGGCGGACCGATCAGCACGGCATGCAGGCCATCGCGCAGGCGGCGGCCACGTTCGGCGTCGCCGCGCAGCAGGGCGAGATCACTGCGCGCCTGTTCCAGGCCACGCCGCACCTGCGCGCCACCGAGGGTATCCAGCGGTTCGTCGGCGAAGTCGATGGCTGCTTCCACGTGGATGCGCAGCAGCACCAACTGCTCGACCACGGCGTCGATGCGCCGCGAGAACACACCATCCAGCGAACGTCGCGCGGCGCGTGCGGCGCGGTTGTCGCCGGCCGCGATCAGGTCGGCGATGGCCTCGGCCTGGGCCAGGTCGAGCTTGCCGTTGAGGAACGCGCGTTCGCTGAACTCACCCGGCCGCGCCTGGCGCGCACCGAGCGCAATGCAGCGCGCGACCAGTTGCTGCAGCAGGACCGGGCTGCCGTGCCCCTGCAGTTCCACCACCTCTTCGCCTGTGAAGCTGTTCGGCGCCGGGAACCACAGCACGATGCCATCGTCGATGACCTCGCCATCAGCGTCGCGCAGGCGTGCGTAGTGCGCATGGCGGGGGCGCAATGCAGGCGCACCCAACGCGTTGGCGATGGCCGCTGCGCGCGGACCGGACAGGCGCAGCAGGCCGACACCGCCCGCGCCGGGGGCACTGGCGATGGCCACGATGGTATCGGTGCGGATTGCATCATTCATGGCTCAGAGTTTCTCCAGCTGCGCGCGTGCCTGCGCGGCACCACTGCCCTGCGGCTGCAGCGCCAGGTAGGTCGTGTAGGCCCGCTTCGCCTTGGCCTTGTCGCCGGCGTTGAAGTAGGCATCGCCCAGGTTGAGATAGGCCACCGCACGCGACGGATCGATCTTGAGCGTGTTCTCCAGCCAGCGCGCCGCTTCGACGTAGCGCTGCTGGCGGTAGTAGACGAAGCCGAGGTTGTTGGCGGCCTGGGCGAAGTCCGGACGCAGCTTCAGCGCTTCGGTGAACTGCGCGGCTGCCTCGTCGTACTGCTTCTCGCGGTACAGCTGCAGGCCACGGTCGTTGGCCTGCTGCGCGCGCTGGCGGTCGGACGCCGGTCCGGCGGAGGGCACTACCAGCTTGGCCTTGCCGCCCTGCAGGTCAGCCACCGTCACCGGTGCCTGGCTGCCCTTGGCCTCGCTGGCGGCCTCCACCTTGTTGTTCAGCGCGATCGCATCGGCGGTCAGCTGGCGCGTATCGGCATTGAGGAATTCCTGGCTGTCCGGCACCTGGAACACGAACTCGCCGCCTTGCGAACCGGGCAGGCTGCCGAAGGCCGGGGTCTGGTGCGAGACCGCCGATACGGCCGGCGCCACGTAGGCGGCCAGCTCGGTACCGGTGATCAGGCCGTCGCCGTTGAGGTCACCCTTGCCAGCCAGCGCCTGCAGCAGCACCCAGGTGAACACCGAGTGGCCGTTGGGGCCGGCATCGGCCACCTGCTGGTCGGCGCCGCCGGCGGTCAGCATCTGCCGCGCGCTGCGACGTGCGTTCTCGCGCAGGAACGACGACGACGACGGGCCGCCACGGGTCAGGCCCAGGCCGCTGTAGCAGGCATCCATCACGAACAACACATGCTTGGCCTGCATGCTTTCGGCGATGTTCTGGATGTCGGTCATCGCAATCGCGTCGGTGGCGAATTCCTTCGGATCAGAATCGACCGGGATGATGTAGCCGAGGTCGCGCCCGGAGGCGAGCTGGCGGGTCGCGCCGTGGCCAGCGAAGAATACGAACACGCGGTCGTTCTTCCCGGTGCGATCGTCAGCCAGGCGGTCGTGGAAGGCCGCGAGGATGTTGTTGCGCGTGGCCTGCTCGTTCTTCAGCACGATCACCTGCGAGGACGGGAAGCGGAACTGCCCGGTCAGGGTATCGGCCACCGCCTGCGCATCATGGCTGGCGTATTCCAGCTTCGGCCACTTGGCGTAGTTGTCGATGCCGACCACGATCGCCCACGACTTCTCGTAGCCGGTGGTGACGGTGGCGGCAGCGGCATCACCCTTGCGCGCACGGGCCACGGTGAAGTCGCGGCCGTTCCAGCCGGCAAACTGGTAACCCTCGGCGATCAGCCGGTCGAGGATCTGCGGCAGCGCCTTCACTGCGCGATCGTGGATGTCATGGAACAGGATGATGCCGCGCTGCTCCTTGTTCACCTGGTCGAGTACGCGCTGCACGATCGATTCCGGCACCGGGTCAGCCCAGTCCATCGAGTCGATGTTCCACATGATCGACTTCAGCCCGGCTTCGTTGAGCAGCTGCAGGCCTTCGGCATTGCGCGCGCCGTACGGGAAGCGGAACAGCGGCGCGCGCTTGCTGTCGACATCCTTCAGCAGCGTGTCGGTGTCCAGCACCTGCTGGCGCAGGGCGTCGCCGGTGGTGCGCGACAGCTGGGCGTGGGTCAGGCTGTGGTTGCCGACCGCATAGCCCTGTTCCATCAGGTTGCGGCTGATCTTCGCCATCGGGCCGAGGCTGACCTTGCCATCGGCCTCGACCTTGCCCAGGTTGCGGCCCACTTCGAAGAACACGCCCGGCACGTCGTAACGCTTGAGGATGGCCACCACTTCATCGGTGTAGGCCTTGTGCGGACCGTCGTCGAAGGTCAGCACCACGGTCTTGGCCGGCAGGTCTCGGCCGAAGATCTCGCGGTCACTGTCCTTCATCGACATCGGATACGGCTCGATCACCCCGTAGTCGCGCAGGATCGCTTCACGGCTGTAGTCCTTGTGCAGGTGGGCGATGTAGTCGTCCCACTTCTCGCGCTTCAGTTCGATGGCGCGGGTGCGCTCGAAGCGGCTGAAGATGCGGGTCAGTTCCTGGTTGTAGTTGCGCTCGATCTCATCGAGCGCTTCCAGATCCTCACCGATGCGCTGGTGCAGCTTCACCGCCGGCAGCGAGGAATCGGTGCCGACCCGCTCATGCAGGTCACGCAGCACTTCACGGAAGGCCAGGCGATCGGCGTCGAACAGTTCCGGCGCAGACTCGATGTAGTCCAGCACCGTGCCGAGAGTGGCAAAGCGCTGCGGGCTGGAACCGCGCAGCAGGGTGTCGAACTGCGCGGCGATGGTCGTTCGCTGTTCCAGGCCATCGTGGAACAGCTGCTGTCCCACACGCGTGGAGGTGCCGCGGTCGGCGGTCGACTGCTGCTCCTCGTCGGCCAGCAGCACGATGATCCGGCGGTAGCCATCGAGCTGCTTCTGCAGCGCCGCCAGCAACGGCGAAGCGGCAGGATCGGCGGCGGCCGCAGCCTGCGCGCTCGCCTGGGTGACGGTGGTCGCCGGCGCCTTCGCGTCCTTGTCGCCGCAGCCGGCAACAACCAGGGTCAACAACAGCGAGGGCAGGAACAGGCGGAACGACGACGCACGCGGCATGGCGGACTCGAAGGTGGGAGGAACGGTGTGCCGGCGATTCTACCGCCGCATGCGAAAAGCCCGCCTTGCGGCGGGCTTCTGCTGGGGTCAGCCGGCCAGCGGCCGGCTCTACCGATTACTTCTTTTTGACCGGGGCCGGAGTGGTGGTGGCCGGGACCGGCTCGCCGCCATGGCGCTTGGTCATCCACCACTGCTGCAGCAGGCCCAGGCCGCCGTTGACCACCCAGTACAGGACCAGGCCGGACGGCATGAAGGCCATCATGACGCCGAACACCAGCGGCATGAACTGCATCATCTTCTGCTGCATCGGGTCCATGCCCGGTGCCGGGGTCAGCTTCTGGGTGAACCACATCACCGCCACGTTGATCACCGGCAGGATGAAGTACGGGTCGCGTGCAGTGAGGTCCTGGATCCAGCCGAACCAGGGCGCCTGGCGCAGTTCGACCGATTCCACCAGCACCCAGTACAGGGCGAAGAAGATCGGCATCTGGATGAGGATCGGCAGGCAGCCGCCCATCGGATTGATCTTTTCCTTCTTGTACAGCTCCATCATCGCGGTCTGGAACTTCTGGCGGTCATCGCCATAGCGCTCCTTCAGCTGCGCGATGCGCGGCTGGAAGCGACGCATCTTGGCACCGCTCTTGTACTGGGTCGCCGACAGCGGGTACAGCACCAGCTTCAGCAGCACCACCAGGCCGACGATCGCCCAGCCCCAGTTGCCGACCAGCTTGTGCACCTGGTTCAGCACCCAGAACAGGCCCTGGCCGATCACCGCCATCATCGAGAAGCGGCTGTAGTCGACCACGCGGTCCAGGCCCGGCACGTCTTCCTTGGCAATCAGGTTGACCAGCTTCGGGCCGACCCACAGGCGGGCTTCGGTGCTGGTGGACTGGCCCGGGGCCACGGTGAAGGCCGGGCCACGCGCTTCGATCAGGTCACGACCGGCCACCTGCGACAGTACGTAGTGTGCGGTCTGGTCCTTCTGCGGGATCCAGGCGGTGAAGAAGTGGTGCTGCAGCATCGCCAGCCAGCCGCCGGTGATGTTCTGGTTGAGCGTGCCGTCTTCCAGGTAGTCCTTGAACGCACGACGCTGGTACTTCTTGTCGTTGTCGTACCAGGTGGCACCGTTGAAGCTGAAGGAGTCCGGGTTGGTCATGCTCCGCGACAGGATGGTCGGGGTGCGGTCCAGGGTGCGGTAGACGTAGCCGTTCCACGGCGCGGCGCCGGCATTGCTGACTTCGTCCTTGAAGCGCACGGCGTACTCGTTGCGCGAGACAGTCAGGGTGCGCTTGATGGTCACGCCGTTGTCGGCAGTCCACACGAACGGGATCTGCAGCTCGTTCTGGCCCTTGGCCAGCACGAAGTCCTTGGTGTCACCGACCAGCTTGAAGCCGTCGGCGCCGGGAACCGGGGTGTTCTTGTCTTCGCTGGCCCAGCCACTGATCGCGCTGTACGGATGCGCGGGGTCTTCGGTCAGCAGGCGAACCGGCGGGCTGCCTTCGTCCTTGGTCTGCGGGAACTGCAGCAGCTCGGCGTCGAGCACGCGGCCACCATCAAGCACCAGGCGCAGCACGTCCGTGGTGACGGTCACGCGCTGGCTGGCCGGGGTGGCACTGGCCTGCGCCTGCACAGCGGCCTGGCCCGGGGCGCCCGGGACCTGTGCACTGGGAATGCTGCCCGAGGCAGCGCCCGGAACACTCTGTACGGCAGCCGGGGCCGACGTGGTCGTCGGTGGCGGGGTCGGAGCAGCCTTTTCACGGCTCCACTCCATCCACAGCAGCACGGCCACCATCAGCCAGGCAAAAATGAGGAATACGCGGGTCTGGTTCATCAGCGGACAGGCTCGGCGGGGCCGGGACGCGATGCCGGCTCGGTCAAAGAAGGAGTTGCGATGCCATCAGGCGGCGGCATTGTGCCGTCCACGCCCGGCGCGGGCAATGCACGCAGGCGACGCAGCAGGCGCAGGAAGGCCTGGCGGATCTCGTCGTTGCTGGCGGAACGCGCAGCACTACGGGCCACGACGACGAAGTCGCCTGGCTGGATATCGGTACGTGTCTGACGCAGGATGTCGCGCAGGACGCGCTTGATCCGGTTACGCCCAACGGCGTTCGGATCGACCTTGCGGGAAACCGCCAGACCCAGCCTGGCCGGCCGGTCAGCCGGCAGCCAGTGCAGGGTCATCAGCGGATCGGACACACGGCGGGCGCCGTTGAAGACCGTTGAGTATTCGGCACGCGTGCGAACCCGCGCAGAGCGAGGGAATCGCTTGCGCGGGTCTGCAGTATTCACTGTCGAAGGGATTGCGTCTGCCGCAGGGTGCGGCATGGCAATCAGGCGCTCAGGACTTTGCGGCCCTTGGCGCGGCGACGCGACAGGATCTTGCGGCCGTCAGCGGTCTTCATACGGGCACGGAAGCCGTGGTCGCGCTTACGCTTGAGGTTGCTGGGCTGGTAGGTGCGCTTCGTGGCCATTGGGGGCCTCTCGTATGAATGGGACGGAAAGAACCGGAAATTCTAGAGAGGTCTCCCCCCTCACGTCAACCCCTGGGGACTACGCGAATTCACCGGGCTGTGCAATAGCTGTGGATGTTTTTGTGAATAAGTAGGGGACAAGCATTCCGAAGGCGGGCGCTCGGTGGTAGTCTGAGCCATCCATTTCCCCCCTTTCCGGCCTGTGTTTGGGCGCCTTGTCGCGTCCATGCCCCGGCCACCGGACGATTA